>CAWIMQ010000004.1:0-540476 GCA_963837265.1 uncultured Actinomycetes bacterium | reverse complement strand
AAGAGTCCTCTCGCCTGAGGAGCGGACAGGTTCCTGCGCCCGCCGTCAGCTCGGTCGAGGAGCTGTTGACACAAAGTCGCGGATTCGTCCGCAGCGCCTGCCATGAGGAGCGCCCCCGTTGCAGCATCTGTTTCCGAAAGGGCGGGTTCCGCCTCTCTTTGCAGCGGTCGCGGGTCTAGGTGGAGGCGATCCCGTTTCGGTAGGCGTAGGTTGACGGCTTGGGCTCGGTCGCGGACGCCTGTTTTCGTGAAGAGGTGGTTGATGTGGCTCTTCACGGTCGCCTCGGTGATGAAGAGCCGGCTGGCGATCTCCGCGTTGGTCATGCCTTCGGCGACGAGGGCGAGGACCTCGGCCTCGCGCGGTGTCAGTCCGTCGGGCAGCTGCGCGGGGTCAGGCTCGTCTTCCTGGTGGGGTGTTCCGGCTGCGACGACGTCGACGAGGTGGTGCTGGAGGGCCGGGTCGATCGCAGCCTCCCCGCGGGCAACTGCCCGGATCGCCTGTTGAACCTCGTCTGAGCCGGCGTCCTTGGTGAGGAAGCCTCGGGCGCCGGCGCGCAGTGCGGCGAGCAGGGATTGGTCATCGGCGTAGGTGGTCAGCACGATCACACGACCTCGCCCAGCTCTTCCCGGTCGAGCACCTCGCTGACGGCCTGCACCGCGCTTACCAGCCCGGTGCAGGCAGTGGCGTCGTCTGGAGCGACCTCGCCGTCCTCGCGCTCTGGGCCGCTGCCGGGCTCGCGCTCGCTCTGCGGCGGTTCACCTGGACACCCGCAACAACCACCTGAAAGGAGGCGACATGCTGCACCTCGGCTGGATCGCAATCATCATCTTCGTCGTCTGGCGGATCGGCTTCGCAATCATGAAGCGCAGCCGCCGAAGCAACTGACCGGCGCCGCCCGGCGATGATCCCGACAGCTTCGGCGCGAGAACCTCGAGCTCCGGCGCTTCTGGACCGGCCAGAGCGTCTCCCTGCTCGGAGACCAGATGACGCTACTCGCATTGCCGCTCACCGCCGTGCTCGTGCTGCACGCGGGCGCCTCGACGATGGGGCTGTGCGAGGGATAGGACGACGGTGAGATGGCGGACTGACTGAACGCGGGGAGTAAGGCAGACGCGGGTCGATTGCCGCCTCGTCGAGCACCGCGTTCGACCGACCGGCTGCTCGGAGGCCGACAGCAAGGAATTCGACGGGCAGCCGGCTTCCTTGGCGCCCAAGGGTTCGGCTCGCCGTGTCCAGGATGTCAAGGGCGCGAAGACGGAGCCTTCGACCTGAGGCTGTCAGCAGACGGCGCTTGCGAGGTCAACAGCACTGCCTGCGGCTAGGCTGCGTGTGGTGGCGGGGGAAGAACTGCGCCGTGCTCAACTGCTCGTGCGCGTCGGAGGCGAGGACGTCGCGATCTCGTGGGCGACCCGGAACGAGATCCTGAAGTTCCTGCAACGCGCGCCCGGCTCGCTCCGTGTCGTTCTCTACTTCGAGAACGTTGGGTCGAGGTGGCCGGTAGACCTCGACCGTGACGGCAAGCAACACCTCTTTCAGGCGCTCACGGAGTGGCGTGATCATCCTGCCCTCGGCAAGCCCTTCCCAGACGACGCTGAGTCTCTATTCATCTCCCTCGGCGGTGAGCTCGAGGTGATTGGTTAACCGACCTCAGTTGATGCGCTCCTCGGATTCGCCCGCATGCTTCAGCTCGCGGGAGTGAATGTCGACGCAGACGCCGCAGCCGTTGAGCTGGCTCGCGCGCAGCTCGACGAGATCCAGCGTCGTCTCGGGGATGTCGGCCTGCTTGATCGCGCTGGCGATCCCCTGCAGAGACTTCAGGCGCCGGGAACGGCGACTGCCGGGCTATCGATCCGTGCGTGCATGATTGGTCCTCCACGGATTGATGGTTACTTCCTTCGAGTCGCCGCCCCCGTCGTGCGAGGTGGCGAGGCCGTCAGTCGGAGCCCCGAGGCCTGCCGTGTCGGTCCGGGCGGCGTAGGCGTAGGGATGGTTGAAGGCGTCGAGCGCGTGCCGTCCGTCCACCTCGAACTCGAAGGCGTCGTCGGCTCGTGCGTCGAGGACGCCGACGGTGACGCGGCTCGTGGGCTCGTTCCAGAACAGGTAGACGTCGATTCCGCCGCTCGCGCGGTGCGCGAGCTCGGTCCGCCGGCTGATCGTCGTCGTGGTCATCGTCCCCTCCTTTCGACCGGGCGCGCGTGGAGCTCATCGCCTGTACGACGACCGGGCACGGCGGAACGGGGCAGTCGGGTCCCGGCGTGGCGCCGAGCGCTCGTCGACGCGACCCTCGGGGTGATCGCCGCGATCACGCTGCCTCCTCGAGCGCGATCTCGGCCTCGACCGGCTTCGCCCTCGGAGCTGCCTTCGGCTTGGACTCGACGAAGGCGGCGGCGATCGCTGCTCCCGCGAGCGCGAGGCCGACCAGCGTGTAGAAGGCGACCTGGAATCCGTGCGTGAGTGCCGGGCCGCTGAAGGCGGGCACCGCGTGGTTGTGCGCGTAGTGGCTGGTCGTGGTGGCGGCGATCGTGGTCACGGCGGCCAGCCCGATGGAGCCGCCGATCTGCCGGCTGGTGTTGATCAGCCCGGAGGCGACGCCCGCGGCGGCGGGCTGGACACCGGTGAGGCCGGCGATCGTCACCGGCACGAACGAGAGCGCGAGCCCGATCCCGCTGAGGATCAGCCCGGGGAACACGTTCCAGAAGTAGTGCCCGCCGGCGGGCATCTGGGTGTAGAGCGCCCCGCCGGCCGCGGTGAGCAGCAGGCCGGCGCTCAGCACCGGGCGTGCGCCCAGCCGGGTGGTCAACGCCTGGCCGAGGTTCGAGACGACGACGATCGTGACCGTGATCGTGATGAAGGCGACGCCGGTCTTGATCGCCGAGTAGTGCAGGACCTCCTGCAGGTAGAGCGTGATCAGGAAGAACTGCGCGAACGCAGTCGCCCCGACCGTCAGCATGGCCGCGTTCGCAGCAGAGAGCGTGCGCAGGCGGAAGATCCGCAGCGGCAGCAGCGGCGCCGGCGAGCGGGCCTCGATCCCGACGAACGCTGCGATCAACGCAGCGGCGGTCGCGAGCAGCCCGACCGTCACGCCGTCGCTCCAGCCGTGCTCGCTCGTCCGGGTGATCGCGTAGACCAGCACCATCAGGCCGGCCGTGATCGAGGCGGCGCCGGAGACGTCGAAGTGCCGGTGCGCGAGCGGGGCCCGACTCTCGCTCAGAAGCCACGGGCTGACGGCGAGGACGGCCGCGCCGACCGGCAGGTTGACGAAGAAGATCCAGGACCAGCTCAGGTACGAGGTGAGGACGCCGCCGAGCAGCACGCCGACGGCGCCGCCGCTGCCGGAGGCAGCGCCCCACACGCCGAGCGCGATGTTCCGCTCGCGCCCCTCGCGGAAGGTGGTGACGACGATCGAGAGCGCGGCCGGGGCGAGCAGCGCGCCGCCGAGGCCCTGCAGCGCCCGGGTGACGATCAGCGTCCCTTCCGACCAGGCGAGCCCGGAAAGCAGCGAGCCGAGCGTGAACACCGCCACGCCCGCCATGAACAGCCGCCTTCGTCCGAGCAGGTCGGCAAGCCGGCCGCCCAGGAGCAGCGTCCCCCCGAACAGGATCGAGTAGGCGGTGATCACCCACTGCAGGCTCTCCTGGGAGAAATGAAGGTCGTGCTTGATCGCCGGCAGGGCGACGTTCACGACGGCGACGTCGACGATGACCATGAACTGCGCGGCAACGGCCACCGCGAGCACGAGCCAGCGCCTCCACTCCGAGCTGGTAGCGGTCTTCACTCTCATCTGTTCCTCCATGGACGTTGGTTTCGTCCAGGCGACGAACGGGCGGCGCCCGAGGGGACAGCCGGCCTCAGAGCCCGCCGAGCCGACGCTCGAGGGGCCGTCGGTCAGCGTCTTGCCCTCCTGCACGCGGACCGCGGGCGCGCTCTCTGCCAACTCAGACGCTCGCGCCGTCACGCCGGCGCGGCCGCGTCGTCGCCGGCATCGGGCGGGCCCGGTGGGCGGGACCCGGGGCTCGGCGATCAGGGTGGCGACGATCTCGGCGAGGAGGGCCCGCCGCTCAGGGTCGCCGGGGCTCTGGGTTGTCCCCGTGCGCATGGTTCGTTCGTCGTAGGGGAAGGGGGCATACTGGAAGGAGGACGACATGAAGTACCTGCTCCAGATCTACTCGACGCCGGAGTACAGGGAGGAGTTCGAGCGGTTGCCTGCAGTTGAGCAGCAGGCGATCGTGGAGGAGTACCTCGCGATCGGGCAGTCGCCTGGCGTCGTCGGGAGCAATCAGCTGCAGCCGGTCGAGACGGCGACCACGGTGCGGATCGAGGATGGCGAGACGCTGCTCACGGACGGCCCGTTCGTCGAGGCGAAGGAGCATCTGGGCGGCTATTTCCTGGTCGAGGCGGACGATCTCGATGTGGCGCTCGAGCTTGCGGCACGGATCCCGGCCGCGCGGATGGGCGGCGCGGTCGAGGTGCGGCCGCTGGTGGAGAGGTAGGCGCTGCTCGAGCAGGTCTTCCGCGACGAGTGGGGCCGCGTCCTCGCCAGCCTGGTCGGCTTCCTCGGCGATTTCGACCTCGCCGAGGAAGCCGCCCAGGAGGCGTTCGCGGCCGCCGCCGAGCGCTGGCCTCGCGACGGCACGCCGCCGAATCCGGGCGCGTGGCTGACGGTCACGGCCCGCAACCGCGCGATCGACCGTCTGCGCCGCGACCGTGTGCTCGCCGAGAAGACCCGCCTGCTCGAGGTGCCCGAGGCGGTGGAGGACGAGATGGAGGAGAAGACGTTTCCTGACGAGCGGCTGGAGCTGATCTTCACCTGCTGCCATCCCGCGCTCGGCCTGGAGGCGCAGGTCGCGCTGACCTTGCGGGCGCTCGGCGGGCTGACCACGGAGGAGATCGGCCGCGCGTTCCTTGTTCCCGAGGAGACGATGAAGCGGCGGCTCTCGCGGGCGAAACGCAAGATCAGGGATGCGGGCATCCCTTTCCGCGTTCCCGCCGACCACCTGCTCCCGGAGCGGCTGAGAGCGGTGCTGGCGGTCGTCTACCTGATCTTCAACGAGGGCTACGGCGGCCGTGCCGACCTGGCGGCGGAGGCGCTCCGGCTCGGCGCGGCGCTGGCCGGGCTGATGCCGGACGAGCCCGAGGTGCACGGCCTCCAGGCGCTGATGCTGCTCGACGACGCGCGCCGCGCGGCCCGGTTCGACGGCGGCGAGCTCGTGCTGCTCGCAGACCAGGACCGCTCGCGCTGGGACGCCGCGAAGATCGCGCGTGGACGGGAGGCGCTCGACCGCGCCCTCGCGCTCCAGGGTGGCGGGCCGTACGTCGTCCAGGCGGCGATCGCTTCGCTGCACATGGACGAGCCGCACGACTGGCCGCAGATCGCCGCACTCTACGGCGAGCTCGTCCGGCTGACCGGCTCACCGGTCGTGGAGCTGAACCGGGCGATCGCCGTCGCCGAGGCGGAAGGGGCCGAACCGGGGCTCGCCCTCGTCGACCGGCTCGACCTCGACGGCTACCAGTACTACCACTCGACACGTGCCGACCTGCTCCGCCGCCTCGGCCGGACCGACGAGGCTCGGGTCGAGTACGAGCGCGCCCTGCGCCTCGCCGACAGCGAGCCCGAGCGCCGCTTCCTGCAGCGGCGCGTCTCGGACGCCACCGCGTAGCCCTTGGCGCCCAACCGAGAGCGTGTCCCCCTCCGTACCTCTCGTTCGTGGTCCTCACGTGACCCGCGACATCCGCGGGAGTGACCAGAAGAACGAAAGGGGGACAAGATGCGTGTATTCGTCACCGGAGCCAGCGGCGCGATCGGCAGCCGGATCGTTCCCCGGCTGATCGACGCAGGCCACGAAGTGGTCGGTACCCACAACTCGCCGGCGAGCGCAGAGGTGCTGCGCACGCTCGGCGCAGAGCCGGTCATGGTCGATCTGCTCGACGCACGCGCGGTGCGCGCGGCCGTGCTCGAGGCGGAGCCCGAGGCGATCGTGCACGAGGCGACCGCGCTGGCGAAGGTGAAGTTCAGCCGCAACATGGACAAGGTGACGGCCAAGACCAGCGAGCTGCGAACGAAGGGCACCGACGTGCTGCTGGCCGCCGCGCGCGAGTCCGGCGTGCACCGATTCGTCGCGCAAAGCGTTGCCGCATTCTCCCGGTACGCCCGCGAGGGCGGACCCATCAAGACCGAGGAGGATCCGCTCGACCCCACGCCGCCGAAGAACTTCGACCGCAGCGCCGCCGCCATGACCTATCTCGAGCAGGCGGTCACCGACTTCGGCGGGATCGCTTTGCGCTACGGCGCCTTCTACGGCGCCGCCAACGACGGCGTGATCGAGCCCGTTCGGAAGCGGCAGTTTCCGATCGTCGGCGACGGCGGCGGGATCTGGTCGTGGATCCACCTCGACGACGCTGCCGCCGCAACCGTTCTCGCTCTGGAACATGACGGCCCGGCGATCTACAACATCGTCGACGACGAGCCCGCCGCGGTGCGGGAGTGGCTGCCGGTGCTCGCCCAGGCGATCGGCGCGAAGCCGCCGCGGCGCTTCCCCACCTGGCTCGCGCGGCTGCTCGCAGGCGAGGCCGTGACCGTGATGTCCACCGAGGCGCGGGGCGCCTCGAACGCGAAGGCCAAGCGCGAGCTCGCCTGGACACCGCGCTATCCCAGCTGGCGCAGCGGATTCCCCGCCGCCTACGCGGCGATCAGGGTGGTGGAGCGACCGAAGCCTCAGCCGGTGACACGAACAACCCGATCGCCCGGCTAGTGGTGGCTCGTCCGTTCTGCTGGAGTCGCCGCTCGTCGCGATCGACTGGAAGTATTCAGCGGCCTGCGACAGCCTGCAGCGTAGGGTGGCCGGAGGGGATGTTGGCCACGACCCTCGTTCCCCGTCCGGGTGCGCTGTCGACCGTCAGCGTGCCGCCGGCGAGCGCGATCCGCTCGCCCATCCCGAGCAGGCCGAAGCCGCCGGTGCGCGCGCCCGGGTCGAAGCCTGTACCGTCGTCGGCGACGACGAGCTCGACAGCACCGTCCAGCTCGGAGACCTGGATGTGCACGCTGCGTGCGTCTGCGTGCTTGAGCGTGTTCGTCAACGCCTCCTGCGCGACCCGGTAGACCGCGGTCTCCACCGGCGCCGGCAGGCGCTCGCCCGCGCGCACCGTCTCGTAGGTGAGGTCGACGGCGGCGGTGACCGCGACCGCGCCGCCGGCGAGGATGCGGGCCCGTTCGGTGAGCGCCTCCAGCGCGGCGGCGAGGCCGAACTCGTCCAGCTGCGCCGGGCGCAGGTCGGTGATCATGTGCCGAAGGCCGACGATCGTCTGCTGGACCAGCTCGACGGCGGCATCGATTGCCTGGTCGCGCTCGGCGGAATCGGTGCGGCGATGGAGGTCGGCGAGCCACATCTTCGTGGCCGCCAGCTGTTGCAAGGTCTCGTCGTGCAGCTCGCGCGCCCAGCGTGCCCGCTCCGCCTCCTGAGCCTCGACGCTCCGCTGCAGCGTCTCGGTCGCCACCGTCTGCGCGGTCGCGACCGCGGCGGCGGCGCTGGTCGCGAAGGCCTGCAGCAGCCGTTCGTCGGCGGCGGAGAACTCCGGGCCGTCGGCGAGCCGGTCGAACACCTCGAGCACGCCGACACCGCGGCCCTGGAAGAGCATCGGCACGAACAGCCCGGTGCTGGCGCCGACCGCGTCGGCGAGCGCGAACTGGAGCCGCGAGGCGCCGTCCGTCAGGCGTTCCGGCTGGCCGCTCGAGAGCACGTATCCGCCGACGGTCTGCGCGGCCTGGAACCGGTCGCCGATCGCGGCGGTGCCGACGTCGCCGGCGGCGGCGGCGAGGGTGAGCTGGTCGCCCTGGGCGAGCATGACGACCGCGCCGCGGGCGGAGGTGAGCGCGCGCGCCCGCTTGACGATCAGCTCGAGGATCCGGCCGAGGTCGGTCTCGCCGGCGAGGGCGCTGGCGATCTCGGTCGTCGCCTCCAGCTGCGCGACCGCCTGCTCGAGCTCGTCCCGCCGTTCCTGCACGCGCGTATGTACGCGCGCGTTCGCGATCGCGATCGCCGCCCAGTCGGCGAGCACGCACGCGGCGCGCTCGTCCTCGTCGCCGAAGGCGCCGTCGGCGGCCTCGCTCAGGTAGAGGTTCCCCCACGGCTCGCCCCGGATCACGATCGGCACGCCGAGGAAGCTCTCCATGGGCGGATGCCCGAGCGGGAACCCGTACGAGTGCGGGTGCGAGCCGACGTTACGCAGCCGCAGCGGGCGGGGATCTGTGATCAGCACGCCGAGCACGCCGCGCCCGCGGGGAAGCTCGCCGATTCGCCGGCTCTCCTCCTCGCTGATTCCGCGGGTGAGGAACCGCTCCAACCCGGTGCGTTCCCGGTTCAGCACGCCGAGCGCGGCGTAGCGGGCACCGGTCAGCTCGACGGCCGCGTCGAGCACGTGCTCGAGCACGGCTTCCAGGTCGAGCTCGGCCAGCAGCAGCCGCCCTGCCTCGAGCAGTCGCTCCAGCCGGTGCACCTGCCGTGTCTGTCCGGATTCCTCGGCCGCCATGTGAGGTGACCCAGCCTAACCGGAAAAAGGTGCCCATTTCCAGGGTCGGCCGTCCAACTGCCGGTGCGCGCGCCCGGCACGACGGCCTCGTACGGGGCGGATCAGCGGTTTTCGATCGTGAGCGAACTGTGACATGTTGCTCAGCCGTTTCTCATCTCCAGGGACGACGATTGCCCTGCCATGGCCGGAATCGTGATCGTCGCGGATCGGAGCAGCGTGACGAATCGGTTGCTTGCCACCGCGTTCCGCGCCGCCGGCCTGCCGGCGTGGTGGCTGAGCGGGGCGCAGCTGCGGGCGGCGCGGATGCTCGGCCGGCTCGAGGGCGCGGTGCTGCTCGGCCGGGCCGACGTCAGCCGGCACCTCGACGGTGTCGGCGATGCGTTCTGGGAGCTTCGCCGGCTCGAGCGGGAGGGGCGGCCCGTGCTGAACGGCACCCGCGCGCTGCTCGGATGTCACGACAAGCTGCAGACCGCGTTCCGTCTGCGCCGGTCCGGTCTGCCGCATCCGAGGACGGCGCTCCTCGGCGAACCGGACGCCACCCCTTCCTTCGCCGGGCCGTATGTCGTCAAGCCGCGTTTCGGCAGCTGGGGTCGCGACGTCGAGCGCTGCCCGGACGAGGCGGAGCTGCGCACGTGCCTGCGGGGGCTGGCGCGCCGTCGCTGGTTTCGCCGCCAGGGGGTGCTCGTCCAGGAGTACGTTCCCAACGACGGGGTCGACCTGCGGCTCGTGGTCGCCGGGGGCGAGGTCGTCGGCGCGATCCAGCGGGTCGCTGCCGCCGGCGAGTGGCGCACGAACATCTCGCTCGGCGGCACGCGCAGGCCCGTGGAGCCCTCTCCCGAGGCCGGCGCGCTGGCCCGCGCCGCCGCGGCCGCCTTCTCCGCCGACCTCGTCGGCGTCGACCTGCTCCCGACCGCGGGCGGCGGCTACACCGTGATCGAGCTGAACGGCGCGGTCGACTTCACCGAGAGCTACGGGGAGAACGTCTTCGCACGCGTCGCCGGCATGCTGATACCACGGGCGGCGCTGTTGCGGCCGCCGCCGGAGGCCGGGCTGCCGTTCGGGCGGCCGCCGGCCGCTGCGAGATTCGAGGCGGCCGCACCTCGCTGACCGCCCGCGGGAGCGTCGCCCGGGGCCGTCCTCCAGACGTCGAGCAGCCGCCTCCTCTGCGAGAATCGCGCCGTGATCGCGCTTCTGGCCGACACCGGGCTGAGCCTCGCGCGCGTCCAGTTCGGCCTTCTGACCGTCTTCCACTTCTTCTTCGTCCCGCTGACGATCGGGCTCGCCTGGCTGCTCGCGATCATGCAGACCGCCTGGCGCCGGACCGGCAACGAGGACTGGCTGCGCCTCACCCGCTTCTTCGGGACGATCTTCCTGATCAACTTCGCGATCGGGGTCGCCACCGGGCTCGTGCAGGAGTTCCAGTTCGGGATGAACTGGTCGAGCTACTCGCGGTTCGTCGGCGACGTCTTCGGCGCGCCGCTGGCGATGGAGGGGGTCTTCGCCTTCTTCCTCGAGTCGACCTTCCTCGGACTCTGGATCTTCGGCTGGAGCAGGCTCAGCCCGAGGATCCATCTCCTGACGATCTGGCTGACGGCCGTCGGCGTGACCATCTCCGCCTACTTCATCCTGGTCGCGAACGCGTGGATGCAGCACCCGGTCGGCTACCGGCTCGATCCGGCCACGCACCGGCCGCACCTGACCGACGTCGCGGCCGTCCTCCTGAACACCACCGCCGTCTATGCGTTCCTGCACACCCTGCTCGCCTCGTTCGTGACCGGCGGCTTCCTGATGCTCGGGATCGCGTGCTGGCACCTGCGCCGCGGCCACGACGTCGCCGCCTTCGGGAAGGCGGCGCGGCTCTCGTCCGTGGTCGCGCTGCTCTCCGTCCTCTTCGTCTTCCTGGTCGGCGACTCGTTCATGCGCGAGATGCTCCGTCGCCAGCCGATGAAGGTCGCGACCGCCGAGGCGATCTTCAACACGGAGAAGGGCCCGGGCCTGTCGTTGTTCGCGGTCGGAGACCCGGTGTCCAACCCGGGGAAGACGAACGTCGACCTGCGGATCCCGCACGTCTTCGGCGTCCTGGCCACCAACTCGTGGAACGGGAGCGTCCAGGGGATCAACGATCTCCAGCAGGCGTACGCGCAGAAGTGGGGGCCGGGCGACTACGTCCCTGTCGTGTGGGTCATGTACTGGTCGTTCCGGGGGATGGTCTACACCTGGGCGCTGATGCTGGCCGTTGCGCTGGCGGCCGTCTGGCTGACCTGGCGCGACAAGCTCGAGACGAGCACCCGCTTCCACCGCGTCGCGGTGGCGTCGATCGGGCTGCCCGTGCTCGCGAACGCGGCAGGCTGGGTCATGACCGAGATGGGCCGCCAGCCCTGGGTGGTCTACGGCCTCCAGCTGACCCGCGACGCGGTCTCGCCGTCGGTCGCGACCTGGACGGTCGCCCTCGGGCTGGGAGCCTACCTCGCCGCGTACGCGGTGCTGATGGCGGCAGACGGCTGGCTGATCTACCGCTACGCGCGCCGGCTGCCCGAGAGCGAGCGCACCGACGAGGAGCGCGCCGAGCCGATCCCGGCGCTGAGCTACTGACGTGATCACCCACCTCGACCTGCCCACGTTCTGGTTCGCTGCTCTCGCCTTCTTCTGGATCGGCTACTTCGTCCTCGAAGGCTTCGACTTCGGCGTCGGGATGCTGACCCCGTTCGTCTCCCGCGACGAGACCGACCGCAAGGTGGCGCTGAACACGATCCTGCCGGTCTGGGACGGCAACGAGGTCTGGCTGATCGTCGCCGGAGCGGGGACCTTCGCGGCGTTCCCCGACTGGTATGCGACGCTCTTCTCCGCGTACTTCCTGCCGCTGCTTTTGATCGTGATCGCGCTGGCCGCCCGGGCGGTCGCGTTCAAGTACCGCACCCGCCACGACGGCGAGCGCTGGCAGCGAGCCTGGACGTGGACGATCGTGCTCGGCAGCGCGCTGCCCGCGCTGCTCTTCGGCGTCGCGTTCGCCGGGGTCTTCCGGGGCATCCCGGTCGACGGCGACATGGAGTTCACGGGAAGCTTCATCGACCTCGTCCATCCCTACGCGCTGCTCGGCGGGGTCTGCACGCTGCTCCTCTGCCTTGCGCAGGGTGCCGCCTTCCTCGCGTTCCGGACGAGCGGCGAGGTGCGCGAGCGGGCCGCGCGGCTGTCGATCGCGCTCGCCGGCGCGACGACCGTCGCGGTGCTGGCATTCGTGCTCGCGACCGAGTGGGGCGTGAAGCGCGGAATCATCCCCGACTGGACGTCGACCGCGTCGGTCGTCCTCGCCGCGGCCGCGGCGATGCTCGCCCACCGTGCGAAGGACTCGTGGGCGTTCGTCGCGATGACGGCGACGATCGTGTTCTTCTTCCTGTCCTACTTCGTCCAGCTCTATCCCGACGTGCTCGTCTCCTCGACGAAGGATGCCTGGAGCCTGACCGTCTACAGCGCCTCCTCGAGTCACTACACGCTGGTCGTGATGACCGTCGCCGCCCTGCTCGGCCTGCCCGGGGTGCTCTTCTACCAGTGGTGGACGTACCGGGTGTTCCGCGGCCGTGTCGGCCGCGAGCAGTTCGACACCGCGCCTGAGATGCAAGTAACACTGTGTCACGAGCGCTTCGAGCGCTGATCAAGCGCCTTCCGGGGCAAGTAACAGGTGTTTCCGTGCGCGTCCTCGACCCGGACCTGCTTCGCCGCGTCCGCGGCGTCCGGAGGCTGCTCGCCGTCGACGCCGCCCTCGGGCTCGTGGCGGCGGCCCTCGTCCTGCTCCAGGCGACCCTGCTCGCGCGCGTGGTCGCGCGCTCGTTCCACGGCGCTCGGCCCGGCGAGCTCGCGTGGGCGCTCGCCGCCCTCGGAGCGATCGTCTGTGGCCGGGCGGCGCTCGCCTGGGGGTTCGAGGCGTGCGGGCGCGTCGCCTCCGTGCGCGTCCTCTCGGAGCTCCGGCTCGCCCTTGCCGAGTCGCGGCTGACGAGGGCCCCGGCCGGGCTCGACGGAGCCGAGAGCGGCGAGGTCGCCGCCGCCGCGGTCCAGGGAGCGGACGCGCTCGAGGCGACGTTCGGCCGCTACCTGCCGCAGCTCGCCCTCGGCCTCCTCGTCCCGCCGGTCGTGCTCGCGTGGGTCGCCGTCGTCGACCTCGAGTCGGCCGGGTTGATGCTCGTCACGCTCCCGCTCGTCCCGGTCTTCATGTGGCTGATCGGCCGGCACACGGAGAGGCGGACGCGCGAGCGGTACGAGGCCCTCGCGCTCCTCTCCCGACACTTCCTGGACGTGATCCGCGGCCTGCCGACCCTGCGTGCGTTCAACCGTGGCCCTGCCCAGGCGGGCTCGATCGAGGCGGTCGGCGACCGGTTCCGGCGCACGACGATGACGACGCTGCGCGCGACCTTTCTCTCGGGTGCCGCGCTCGAGCTGGCGGCGACGATCGGCGTCGCGCTGGTCGCGGTCACCGTCGGCGTCCGGCTGGTCGACGGGAAGATGGGCCTGCAGTCGGGCTTGACGGTGCTGGTCCTCGTACCGGAGCTCTACCTTCCGCTGCGGACGCTCGGCGCCCGCTACCACGCCGGCGCCGACGGGACGGCCGTGCTCCGGCGGATCCTCGAGCTGACCGCGGAGCCGGCGCGGCGTGTGGTGGGGGCGCGGGCGCTGGTACCGCCGAGCCCCGCAACGGAGACCGTGCGGCTCGAGCGCGTGTCGTTCTCCTACCCGGCTCGGGCCGGCGAGGTGCTTCGCGGGCTCGACCTCGAGCTTCGGCCGGGCGAGACCGTGGCGCTCGTGGGCGAGACCGGCAGCGGCAAGAGCACCGTGGCGGCGCTCCTCCTTCGCCTGGCCGAGCCGACGTCGGGCCGGCTGCTGGTGGGGAACGCCGATCTCGCCGAGGTGGACGCCTCGGCCTGGCGGCGGCTCGCGGCCTGGGTGCCTCAGCGCCCCACGCTCGTCCGCGGCTCGATCGCCGACAACATCCGTCTCGGCCGGCCGGAGGCGGCGGACGCGGAGACGGCGGAGGCCGCCCGGCTCGCCGGCGCCGACACGATCGCGCCTCTGGAGACGCCGGTCGGGGAGGGTGGCCGGCCGCTGTCGTCGGGCGAGATCCAGCGAATCGCTCTCGCGCGCGCGTTCCTGCGCGATGCCCCTCTCGTGATCCTCGACGAGCCGACCGCGAACCTCGATGTGGCAAGCGCCTCGATCGTCGGCGAAGCGGTCGAGCGGCTGAGCGAGGAGCGAACCGTTCTGCTGATCGCCCACCGGCCCGAGCTCGCCGCGCGTGCCGACCGTGTGGTCCGCCTCCATGCCGGCCGCACGCTCGAGGATGCAGTCGCGTGAGCACGCTGCGCCGGCTCCTCTCGCTCGCCGCGATGCCGCGGGGCCGCATCGGGCTCTCGGCAATGCTCGGCACCGCGACGATCTGCTTCGGCGCCGGTCTGATGGGAACCGCGGGCTATCTGATCTCGCGCGCGGGGGAGCGGCCGGAGATCCTGTCGCTCGGGGTCGCGATCGTCGCCGTCCGCTTCTTCGGAATCGGACGGCCGCTCGTCCGCTACCTCGAGCGCCTCGCCTCCCACGACCTGGCGCTGAGGACGCTCGTCCGGCTGCGCGTCCGTTTCTACGAACGGATCGAGCCGCTCGCCCCGGGAGGCCTTGCCACCTTCCGGAGCGGCGACCTGCTCAGCCGGATGGTCTCCGATGTGGACGCGCTCCAGAACCTGTTCCTGCGCGGGCTGGGCCCGCCGCTCGTCGCACTCGCCTCAGGCGCCCTGCTCGTCGGGGTCTCGGCCGCGATCCTGCCTGCCGCCGGAGTCGCGCTCGCCGTCGGGTTGCTTGCCGGCGGAGTCGCCGTCCCACTGGCGGCGGTGCGGCTCGGCCGCCCGTCCGGCGGCCGGCAAGCCGCCGCGCGGGGCGAGTTGACCGCCGAGCTCGTCGAGCTGCTCCGCAGCGCGCCCGAGCTCGCCGTGTACGGGCGCGAGCAGGACGCGCTCGCGCGCGTGCGCCGTGCGGACGCCGAGCTTGCCCGCCTTGCCCGCCGCGACGCGGCGGTCGCGGGCCTGGGTGAGGCCGCGACGACCGTCGTCTCCGGGCTCACCCTCCTGGCCGTGCTCGCGCTCGCCGTCGCCGCCCACCGGGACGGCAGCCTCTCCCGCGTCCTCGTCGCCGCGCTCGCGCTCCTCGCCGTGGCGGCGTTCGAGGCGGCCGGGCCGCTCGTCCAGGCCGCCCGCGAGCTGGGCGCGACGGTCGCGGCCGGCGAGCGGCTCTTCGGCCTCACAGACCGCGAGCCCCCGGTGCGCGACCCGGACCATCCGCTCGCGCCTCCGCGCGGCACGCCCCTGGTCGTGCTGGAGCACGTCGGCGTTCCCTATGCGCCGGGGCTCGACGGCTTCGACCTCCGGCTCGAGCCCGGCCGGACGGTCGCGCTCGTCGGCCCGAGCGGCGCCGGCAAGACGACGGTCGCCAATCTCCTGCTCCGCTTCCTCGACCCCGCCGCCGGGAGGATCACGCTCGACGGCCACGACCTGCGCGAGTACCGGCAGGAGGACGTCCGCCGCACGGTCGCGGTCGCGGCCCAGGACGCTCATCTCTTCTCGACCAGCATCGGCGAGAACGTCCGGCTCGCCCGGCCGGAGGCGACCGACCAGGAGGTGATGGACGCGCTCCGCAGGGCCCGCGCCTGGGACTGGGTCAGGGCGCTTCCCGACGGGCTCGACACGCTCGTCGGCGAGGAGGGGCGCGAGCTGTCGGGCGGTCAGCGCCAGCGCGTCACGATCGCGCGCGCGTTGCTCGCGGACGCGCCGGTGCTCGTGCTCGACGAGCCGACCGCGCACCTCGACCCGGAGACGGCGCAGGCGCTCGTGGCCGACGCCCTCGCGGCTGCGGCAGGCCGGACGGTTCTGCTGATCACGCACCGGCCGGAAGGGCTCGACCTCGTGGACGAGGTCGTCTCGCTCAGCCTCGCGCCCGGGCCAGCGGCATGAGCGCCCTCCACTGAGCCGGCTTCGTGGTCGCGTAGTCGTACAGGCTCGCCCCCGCCGCGCCGGCCTCGAGCGCGGCCGTCGCGAAAGACCGCACCTGTGCCGTCGTCGCCGCGCCGGCGAGGCCGCCGACAGCGTGAACGGCGAGCGCCGGATCACCCGTGCGCTCCCGTAGCAGCTCCACGTTCTTCAGCGTGTAGGCGCGGCTGGCGGCCGCGGTCGTGAACCTGTAGGTGAAGTAGCCCATCGGCAGGAAGACGTCGAACGTGCCGGCGAGCTCGGCGTAGGGAAAGCCCGGCCAGTAGGCCGGCTTCAGGTCCATGCCCCGCGGCGCGGGGATGATCGCGCCGAGGGTGTACATGTCGCCGGCGGCCGTACGCAGCCTGCCGGCCAGCCTCACGACCCGCGAGGTCCGCCTCGCGACCGGCGCGACGACGCCGGCCTCGATGTCCAGCGCGAACGAGTCGAATGCGTCTCCGTCCGCGGAGCGGAAGCGAATCGCGGCCAGCGAGCGGCGCAGGTCACGGGCGACGTTCGCGAACGAGGGGAGGTACCAGGCGACGACGCGGATCCCGGCCGCGTGCGCCGCCTCGACGAAGCGGCCGAGCACGACCGGCCGGACGAGGTCGGCGGTGCGCGAGTAGTTCGAGGTCTCGAGATAGAGCGTCTGCACTCCGCGTGCCCGCATCTCGGCGACCGCCGCCTCGGGCGCGCTCCAGATCGCCGTGTCCCAGATGTCCACCCAGGTGCCGAGGCCGGCGTACGCGGATCCGTCCCGGGCCGGCTCGGCACCCCCGGCGGGGACGGCGAGGCAGAGGGCGAGGACGGCGGCACACGCGACGAGGCGAGGACCCACGGCCTCGCCATTCTGCCCGGCCCGGCGGGCTCCTCTCAGGAGTGGCGCTCGACGAACGCGAGGACGCGGTTCCAGGCGTCCTCCGAGTCGCGCGCGTATTCCTCGAACCGGCGGTCGAAGAACGAGTGCGGTGCGCCCTCGTAGGTGACGAGCTCGTGCTCGACTCCGGCGGCGGTCAGCGCGGCGCCGAACGCGGCGTTCGCGTCGGGGCCGATGTTCCGGTCGTCGCCGGCCTGGAGGGCGAGGATCGGGGCGGACATCTCCGCCGCCCGGCTCGTCGGCCCCGCCCAGCTCTCCTGGTCGGCGGGGTTGCCGTAGAAGCCGGCGGCCCCGGCGAGCCCGTGCCCCTCCGCCGCGGCGAGCCACGAGCACCGCCCGCCGAAGCAGAATCCGACGGTGAAGACCGCGCTCGCGGCGCTTTCCCGGAGCCAGGCGACCGCGGCGGCGACGTCGGCGTCGAGGCCGGGCCAGGTCGTCTGCGCGCGGTGCTCCGCGTACGGAAAGTCGTCGCCGCGCTTGCCGACGCCGGCGGTCCGGCCGAAGTAGTCGATCGCGACCGCCGTGATCCCGCGCTCGGCGAGCCGCAGCGCGAGCTCCTCGTAGAAGCGGTACAGGCCACGCACGTCCGGGAGGACGACGACGCCGGCGCTGCCCGGCCGGTCGGGGGTGGCGGCGAACGCCGCGAAGCGGTTCCCGTCCGCCGCCTCGAGCACGAGATCCTCGTGCTCGACCGCGGCGCCGGACACGGGCGCGACCGGCGGCAGCGAGTCGGGCTCGAAGCACATGGCGGGCGAAGCCTAGCGTTCGCCACCTGGTTACCGGAACGGTTCCTCGCAGCCGCCGCCGGGTCGCTACCGTCGAAGCATGAACCCGCAGTATCTGATGCTGATCGAGCAGCTCGTGCGCGACGGGAAGTCGGAGCGCGAGATCGAGCGCGCCGTCACGGACGTGGTCGAGGAGGACGCCGAGGCTTTCGACGGCGAGCTCGACGACCTGCCCGCCGCGGCCTAGCGCTCTCCCTCGACCGCCTCTCGAAGGCGTGCCACCTGCTCCTCGAGCCGGGCGACCCGGGCCTCGAGCGTCGGCTCGGGCTCCGCGCCGGGTGTCGGCTCCGGCGCCTCGCCTCCCAGGAGATGCGCGTACCGCTCGCCGCGCTCGCCCGGGCGGCGCGGGGTGCGGGAGACCAGCTCGCGTGCGGCGAGCCGCTCCAGCGTCTCCTCGACCTCGTCCGCGGCGAAGCGATGGAGACGCTCCGTGCGCTGGGCCAGCTCGGCGGCGGTCTGCGGCCCGCGGAGCATGAGCACCGCGAGCAGGGACAGCTCCGCGTCGTCGAGCGAGAGCGCCGCGTCGAGCAGGTGGCGGTACTTCGCCGCGCGGCTGCCCGGCCCGCTCGCGAGCCGCACCCAACCGCGGTACGAGAGCTGCTGCAGCGCCTCGCGAACCGTTCCCTCGTCGTAGTCGACGACCGGCTCGCGGCTCGTGGCCTGGTTGCAGGCGAGCCGGAGCGCGTTCACCGACAGGGGATAGGCGTCGGGAGTCGTCCGCTGCTTCTCGATCAGGCAGCCGAGGACGCGAATCTCGACCGGGCCGGCGTCCATGCGCATCGGAGCTTAGGGGGATCGCGTGCCCCTTGTGCCGGCGCAGGTCGTGCCCGCCTGGTTGGATTGGCACGAGGGATGGAGGTCGACGGCGTCAGGCTGACGAGACGGAGGCTCGTGGCGCTCGGCGGCGCGGCGATCGCGGGCATGCTCGCTCCCGACGTGTCCGCGGGCGTCGCGCGCCGTCCGGCCGCGCGCCGCGAGCCGGCCCCGAGCACCGGCTACGTGAGCCGGCCCGATCTGAGACCGCCGCCGATCACGATCTCGACACCCGCCGAGGGCACGGCGCCGGGCTACGTCCTCCTCGCCCCGTTCGACATCACTGCGTCGTCGTCCGCCGCCACCGCGACGCCGGCCGGCGAGGGCCACTCGGGCCCGCTGATCGTCGACGACGGCGGCGAGCCGGTGTGGTTCCTCCCCTTCGACACGAAGACCGCGATGGGCGTGACCGTGCAGGGCTTCCACGGGAAACACGTGCTGACGTGGTACGAGGGCACGGTGCTCGGCGCCTACGGCGGCGAGTTCGTCGTCTTCGACCCGACCTATCACCGGATCGCGCGGGTGAGGGCGGGTCGCGGCCGGCACGGCGACCTGCACGAGTTCCTGCTCACGCCGAGGGGGACGGCGCTGATCACGATCTACCAGGAGCTGAAGGCCGACCTCACGTCCGTCGGCGGCGCGCGCACCGGCCGGCTGGTCGAGGGGATCGTCCAGGAGGTCGACGTCGCCACCGGACGCGTGCTGTTCGAGTGGCGCAGTCTCGACCACGTCGGCCTTCGCGAGTCCTACCGAACCGGCGTCACCCCGGCCGGAAACGTCGACTACTTCCATCTCAACTCGGTCGCCGTCGACCGAGACGGCCATCTCCTGATCTCGGCGCGTCACACGTCCGCCGTCTACAAGGTCGACCGCCGCACCGGCGCGGTGCTGTGGCGCCTGGGCGGAAAGAGGAGCGACTTCGCGATCGAGCCTGCCGCAGCCTTCAGTTTCCAGCACGACGTCCGGCGGCAGCCCGACGGCACGTTGACCATCTTCGACAACGCCGGTGCCGAGGCGGGCCCGGACGTCGCCTCGCGCGGCATCCGGATCGGGCTCGACGCGAAGAGGAAGCGCGCCCACCTCGTGCGCGAGTACAGGCCCGCCGAGGCCCGGGCGGGCTGGGCGATGGGAAACGTTCAGCAACTCCCCGACGGCGGCGTGTTCGTCGGCTGGGGAACCGACGGCTCGTTCAGCGAGTTCGGCCGCGACGGGCGGCTCCGCTTCGACGCCCGGTTCGGCGACGGCAGCGTCAGCTACCGCGCCTTTCGCCTGCCGTGGGTCGGTCGCCCGACCGGCGAGCCGTCGCTCGCAGTGACCCGGAACGGCGACACGACGATGACCGTGGACGCGAGCTGGAACGGCGCGACGGAGGTCGCTGCCTGGCAGGTGCGGGCAGGTCCGAGTGCGGACGGGCTCGGAGTGCTCGCAACGACCCCGGCGATCGGCTTCGAGACGGCGATCACGGTGCCGGCCGCCGGCGGATACCTCTCGGTGGCGGCTCTCGACGGCTCGGGCAGGCGGCTCGGAGCCTCGGCGCCGGCTCCCGCCCCCGTGTGAGACGCGTCCTACCCGTCGCAGCCCCAGCCGTCGTGGTCGCCGTCGAGATGGTGCGGGTCGGGCGGCAGCACGCGGAAGTGGCGGTCGGGAATGTCCTTGCAGTCGAGGTCCGGCGGCGGGGGCGGGATGCACACGCCCGGGTAGGAGGGATCGCAACGGCCAGTCTTGCTCTTCGCCGGTGCGCCGCTCTGCCCGGTCGTCGCCGGGCCGTACGGGTTCCAGACGGCCCGCGGGCACGCGCCCCAGAGGCCGCGGCGGGCGGCCCGCGCGGCCCGGGCGAGGGCGAGGAGCCGCGCCGCATACTTGCCACGGTCGCCGCGGTAGAGCCAGACGGTCGCAGCCCCGGCGCGGACGAGCTGCTCGTTCAGGTTCCTGCCGCGGTACCAGACGTAGCGGAGAAGACGCCCGTAGGCGTCGACCCGGTCGAGCCGGGGATCGGCCTCGAGCGAGACCGTGGAGCCGGTCGGCAGCATCCGAGTGAGGAGCCGAGCCGCGGCCCCGGAGTAGCACTCGCCGGAACCGAGCTCGGGCGTGTCGATCTGGACGAAGCGGACGCGGGCGCCGCCGACGAGCGCGATCGTGTCGCCGTCGACCACCCGGGCGACCGTCCCGCGCTGCCCTCCGCCCGACGCGGAGCCCGCCGCCGTCGCGACCGCGGCGGCGAGGCAGGCCGCGAGTGACGTCCTTCCGGCCACGCTCCCATCTTGCCCCCTCCGGCCGTGTCCGTTAAGGCCCATCCGGGCCACGCTCGACGGGGCGTTCGACGCGGGCCGCACCGAGGCGCGGCACGCCCCGCTCCCGATCCCGACCTAGACGGCCGCGCCTCCGCCGGGCGCGGAGGCTCGGACGGCGGGCGCGCGTCCACCCGGGGGCGTGACGGCGGCCGCGCCTCGCCGGCCGTGGGGAGAGCCGGCGCGGAATCGGCACAGACACGTGCGGCGAGCGCGTCGCCGGCCGTGGGGACAGTCGGCGCGGAATCGGCACAGACACGTGCGGCGGCGCCCGGTATCGTCGCCTCCGAGGGGGGCGGGCAGGAATCCCCACCCTCGGGTGGGGGCTGCTGCGAAGATGGAACGGATGCGCCTGTACAGCACGCTCACCCGCCGGCTCGAGGACTTGCCGCCGCCGCCCGGGCCGATCCGTATGTATGTCTGCGGCTCGACCGTCTACCGGCGCATCCACGTCGGGAACTCGCGGCCGTTCGTGCTCGCGCTGTGGCTGCGCCGCTGGCTGCGCACGCGCGGCTACGAGGTCGTGCTCGTCCACAACATCACCGACGTCGACGACCACATCTACGAGGAGGCGACGAAGCTCGGCACGGGGAGCCGGGAGCTGGCCGCCGAGGCGAGCGGCTGGTTCCTCCGGGACACCGACGACCTCGGCCTGGGCCGCCCCGACGTCGAGCCGAAGGCGAGCGAGACGATCCCGGAGATCGTCGCCTTCATCCAGGCGCTCGTCGACCAGGGTCTCGCCTACGCCGCCGAAGGCGATGTCTACTTCCGCGTCGCGAGGTACCCGGACTACGGACGGCTCTCGGGCGCGAAGCTCGAGGACATGGTCGCGCAGGAGCCGAGCGACCGGAAGGAGGACCCCCGCGACTTCGCCCTCTGGAAGGCGCAGAAGCCGTTCGAGGACGCAGCCTGGGAGTCGCCCTGGGGGCCCGGCCGGCCCGGCTGGCACATCGAGTGCTCGGCGATGGCCGAGAAGCACCTCGGCGCCGAGTTCGAGATCCACGGCGGTGGGCTCGACCTGCGCTTCCCGCACCACGAGAACGAGCTCGCGCAGTCGCGCTCGCGTGGGTATCCCTTCGCGAAGCTCTGGATCCACAACGGGATGCTCGAGCTGTCCGCGGAGAAGATGTCGAAGTCGCTGGGGAACGTCGTCACGCTCCGGAACGTGCTCGACGTCTGGGGCCGTGAGGTGCTGCTGCTGTTCCTGATGAGCGCGCACTGGCGCAAGCCGCTCGACTTCGACGACGAGGCGCTGGAGCGGGCTCGGACGCAGCTCGCCGGGTTTCGCGAGGCGCTGGCGCTTCCGGAGCGCGCCGAGCAGGACGAGTGGGGGCGGCTCGAGCAGGCTCTGGAGGCCGACTTCAACACGCCGGAGGCGCTCGCCGTCCTGCACGACTGGGCCTCTCGCGGCGCGCGCGGACTGCTGGCCCGCGGGCTCGAGCTGTTCGGGATCGACACCGAGCTCGAGCCTCCGGCCGGGGTCGAGGCGTTGCGCCGGCAGCGCGAGAAGGCCAGGGCGGCGAAGGACTGGGCGTCCGCGGATGCGGCGCGCGAGGCGATCGAGGCGGCCCGCTGGGCCGCGACGGACTACGCCGGCGGAACCGTCGTCTGGCCGAGGCCGTGACCGCCGAGCTCGTCTACGGCCGGCGCGCCGTCCGCGAGGCGCTCCGCGGCAGGCGCGAGGTGCTCGAGCTGCTCGCCAGCGAGCGTGCAGCACGGCAGGGTTGGGAGCGGAGGCCGAAGGTCGTCCCCGAGAGGACGCTGACGGAGATCGCGGGGACGCGCGAGCACCAGGGCGTGGTCGCCCGGGTCGAGCCGTTCCGGTATGCCGACGCGTACGAGCTGGCAGCCGGCGAGCCCCTTCTCGTCTGCCTCGACCAGGTCACCGACCCGCGCAATCTCGGCGCCGTGATCCGCTCGGCGGAGGGGGCGGGGGCGACCGGCGTCGTCCTGCCCGCGCACAACTCCGCGCGCGTGACCCCGGCGGTCGCGCGCTCGTCCGCCGGCGCCGTCGAGCATCTGCCGATCGCGGTCGTCGCGAACCTCGCCCGCTACCTGAACGAGGTGAAGGGGCCGCGGCTGTGGGTCTGGGCGGCCGACCCGGCGGGGGCGCCCATGGACGAGGCCGACCTCGGCGGCGGGCTCGCGCTCGTGTTCGGAGCAGAAGGGAAGGGCCTCCGCCCGCTCGTCCGGCGCGCGTGCGACGGGACGGTCGCGATCCCGCTCTCGGGCCGGGTCGAGTCCCTGAACGTCTCGGTCGCAGCGGCGGTCCTGCTCTACGAGGCCCGGAGGCGGCGGGACGCCGGGTCGGACCCGGTAGAAGCCGTCGATTCGGGACGCGGACGCTCGCCGGGGAGCGGTCGGGCCGCCGCCACGGAGCGGGAGCGTGGCTGATCCGACCCTCTATCTGTTCGACGGCTACAACCTGCTGCACGCAGGCGACTATGCCGACGTCCGGCAGCTCGTCGACCGGCTCGCCAGCTTCGTCGCCCAGGCCGGCGCTCGCGGGATCGTCGTCTTCGACGGCGTGGGAGAGGACGCCGAGCGCGGCCCGCTCTCGGTGCGCTACGCCCCGCACGCGGACACGCTGCTCGAGCGCCTCGCGGCCGAGCACCGCAGCCGCGAGACCGTCTGCCTCGTCTCCTCCGACGTCGCCGTCCGCGGCACCTCCGGTCAGGAGGTACGCAAGCTCTCCTCGAAGACCTTCCTCGGCGACCTCGGCTCGACGAGGCACGAGGAGCGCGTCCCGCTGCGGCTCGGCGAGCGTATCGACGAGGAGACCCGGGCGAAGCTCGAGCGGCTGCGCCGTGGAATGAGAGACTAGCGAACCGAAAGTTTGCAAAAAGAGTTGTATTCTTGTTGGGACCGTGCTAAGTTCCTCCTCAACTTGAGGGTGAGGCTTTGCCGAGGCTGGTCCTCGGGAGCCCCGGAATCCAGGAGACCGTCATGCCCGCTCGCTCTGCTACAGCAGTCCGGACGCAGCAGAAGTCTCAACGTGAGCTGGAGGATCTCCAGCTCGTGATGCGCGTGCGCGGCGGCGACGAGCGTGCCCGCGAGGCGCTCATCCAGCGCTACACGGGCTTCGTCCGCATGAAGGCGAGCTCGTACTTCATCGCCGGCGGCGAGCCCGAGGACCTCGTCCAGGAAGGGTTGATCGGCCTCTGCAAGGCGATGCGCGACTTCCGCGCCGACAAGGAGACCTCGTTCCGCTCGTTCGCGGAGCTGTGCGTGACCCGGCAGATCATCACCGCGATCAAGTCGGCAACCCGGTTCAAGCACGCGCCGCTGAACACCTACGTCTCGTTCAGCCAGACGCCGGCGGGCCAGGATTCCGACTCCGACTGCACCCTCGGCGACGCGCTCCCCGGCTCGCACGTGCACGACCCGTCGGTCGCGGTGATCTCGACCGACGAGCTGAAGAGCCTCGTCTTCTGCCTCGGCACCGGCCTGTCGCCGCTGGAGGCGGATGCGCTCCGGATGTATCTCGAGGGCTCCTCGTACGAGGAGATGGCCGAGGTGCTCGAGTGCGACACGAAGGCGATCGACAACGCCCTCCAGCGCGTCAAGCGGAAGATCCTGCAGCACCAGCGCTCGCGCGAAGTCCTGCACTGATCCACACCGTCCCCGCGGCTCTCGACGGTGCCGGCACCGTCGAGACGGTCCCGCGCCCGGGCCGCGTACCATGGGTGGAGCGCCGGAGTAGCTCAGCTGGTAGAGCACTGGTTTTGTAAACCAGACGCCGTGGGTTCGAGTCCCACCTCCGGCTTGGTTGGCCGGGACGCGGCCCGCCGCAGCCGACCGGTCGGCGAGAACGTGTCACAGCAGGCCGTCCTTCCTCGTCTCGGATTTGACCAACGAGGAAAGGAGCAAGACGATGCGTGTGTTCGTTGCAGGGGCCGCGGGGGCGATCGGCCGGCCGCTCGTCGTGCGGCTGGTCGAGCGTGGCCACGAGGTGGTGGCGACCACCCGGACGCCCGGGAAGCTCGACCTGCTTCGCGCGCTCGGCGCCGAGCCCGAGCTGATGGACGGCCTGGACGCCGGCTCGGTGGGGGAGGCGGTTGCCCGGGCCGAGCCGGAGGCGATCGTCCACCAGATGACGGCGCTGGCCGGGCTCTCCGACCTCAAGCACTTCGACGAGACGTTCGCGGTCACGAACGAGCTGCGGACCCGGGGCACCGACCACCTGGTCGCGGCTGCCGAGGCCGTCGGCGTCGGCCGGTTCGTCGCCCAGAGCTACACGGGCTGGACGAACGCGAGGCAGGGCGGGCCGGCAGCATCCGAGGAGGACCCGCTCGACCCGAGCCCGCCTGCCGGCCAGGAGCGGTCGCTCGCGGCGATCCGGTACCTGGAGCAGGCGGTGGAGGCGGCGCCGCTCGGCGGCGTCGTCCTTCGCTACGGGAGCTTCTACGGCCCCGGCGCCTCGGACGCCCTGGTCGAGCTCGTGCGCGCCCGCAAGCTTCCGCTCGTCGGGGACGGCGGCGGCGTCTGGTCGTGGATCCACGTCGACGACGCGGCGGATGCGACCGTCGCCGCGGTCGAGCGCGGCCGTGCGGGCGTGTACGACATCGTCGACGACGACCCGGCCCCGGTGTCCGACTGGCTCCCGTACCTGGCGGAGAGCGTGGGGGCGAGACCGCCGCGGCGCGTGCCCGTCTGGGTGGCGCGGCTGGTCGTCGGCGAGGTCGGCGTCTCGCTGATGACCCGGATCCGCGGCTCCTCGAACGCGAAGGCGAGGCGGGAGCTCGGCTGGGAGCCGCGCTGGGCGAGCTGGCGAGACGGCTTCCGCGGCGGGTTGGCGGCGTCGGACGGAAGGTGGGCCGCCTAGTGGGCGCGCCCCGGGCCCGCGAGGTGGCGGAGGCCTACACGGACCTGCGCCCGCTCCTGTTCTCGATCGCCTACCGGATGCTGGGCAGCGTCGCCGAGGCCGAGGACGTCGTGCAGGAGGCGTTTCTCCGCTACCAGCACGCCGTCGGCGAGCGTGTCGAGCGGATCGACTCGCCGAAGGCGTACCTGTCCGCGGTCGCAACCCGGTTCGCGATCGACCAGCTGCGGTCGGCCCGCATGCGCAGGGAGAGCTACGTCGGCGAGTGGCTGCCGGAGCCGCTGCTCACCGACGAGAGCTCTCCCGACGCGGCCAGGCACGCCGAGGAGGCGGACTCGCTGTCGATGGCATTCCTGCTGTTGCTCGAGCGGCTCACGCCCGCGGAGCGGGCCGTCTTCCTGCTCCACGACGTGTTCGACTACTGCTATCGCGAGATCGCCGCGATCGTCGGCAGGAGCGAGGACAGCTGCCGGCAGCTCGCCACCCGGGCCCGCCGGCACGTGGCAGAGCACAAGCCCCGGTTCGAGGCGTCGCGCCAGCAGCGGGACGAGCTCGCCGACCGGTTCTTCCGGGCGGCGGGCGACGGCGACCTCGATGGGCTGGTCGAGCTGCTCGCGGCCGACGCGGTCGTCTTCGGCGACGGCGGCGGTAGGGTGCCGTCGTGGCGCCGGCCGGTCGTCGGCCGCGACCGGGTCTGCCGGTTGATGGCCGGCGTCGGCCTCCAGGGGCGCGAGCTCGGCGTGACGATGCGCCGGGCGGAGATCAACGGGCAGCCCGGCGCGATGTTCTTCGACCCGGCGGGGCTTCTGACGAACGTGATGGGGCTCGACAGCGCCGACGGGCTCGTGCAGACCGGTGCGCTCCGTGATCAACCCGGACAAGCTCCGCCACCTCGGCCCGCTTGCCGGCGTCCGCGCTCTGCTCAGCGGCCGCCAAGCGACCCGGGGCGCGTCCTACGCTCGACCGAGCGCCTGCTCGAGGTCGGCCCAGAGCTCGTCCACGTCCTCGAGGCCGACCGAGAGGCGGAGCAGGCTCTTCGGCACCCGGTCGCCTTCCCAGCGGTGGCGGGACTCCATCGTCGAGCGCGTCCCGCCGAGCGAGGTCGCGTTCACGATCACCCGCACCGAGGTCTCGACCCTGCGCGCGTCGCCGCGAACGTCGAACGAGAGCAGGCCGCCGAAGCCGCCCTCCATCCAGCGGGCGGCTCGGGGGTCGCCGAGCCCCGGGTAGCGGACGGCCTCGACGGCCGGGTGCGTTGCGAGCCGTCGCGCCAGCTCGAGCGCCGCCGCGGACTGGCGCTCGACCCGCACGCGCAGCGTCTCCAGCCCGCGCAGCATCAGCGCCGCCGAGTCCGGCGCGGCGATCGGGCCGGTCAGGCCGCGCAGGTCCTTCGCGCGGGCCGCGTCGTCCTCGGCGCGGAAGACGAGCGCGCCCAGCAGGACGTCGTGGTGGCCGCCGAGGTACTTCGTCGCGCTGTGCAGGACGACGTCGGCGCCGTGCTCGATCGGCCGGAGCAGGACCGGTGTGGAGGCGGTCGCGTCGACGAGCACCCGCGCCGGGTGGGCCGCAGCCGCCGCCAGGTCCGGAAACGTCAGGAAGGGGTTCGACGGCGCCTCCAGCCAGACGAGGTCGGCGTCGGCCGGCGGCGGCCCGGTCTGGTCGAACTCGACGAAGCGCACGCCCCACGGCTCGAGCTCCCGGAAGAGCGCCGACGTCCCGAAGTAGCAGCCGGCCGCAAGGGCGATCGTCTTCCCCGGGCCCAGCCAGAGGACGGCCGCGGCCGTCGCCGCGGCCCCGGAGGCGTACAGCAGGGCGTGCCCGCCCTCGAGCGTGCCGAGCGCCTTCTCCGCCTCGGCGCCGGTCGGATGGTCGTACCGCGAGTAGAAGAACGGCCCGGGCTCGCCGTCCTCGTACGGATGGATCGTCGAGCGGTCGACGCTCACGCTCCGCTCCCGTGCCGGCAAAGCCGGCACGTCCGCTCCTGGTCGCCTCCGTCGAGCCTGCGTCTCACTGTGCGAGGGTAGCGATCGGCTCCGGCCGAAGGTCCTCCAGACGGCCGATCCGCGTGAGCGACGGAAAGAGTCTCGTCCAGGAGAGCGCGATCGCGACCGTCGCGATCCCGCCCGCGACCACCGCCGTCACCGTCCCGACGAGCGCGGCGACCGCGCCCGACTCGAACGCGCCGAGCTCGTTCGAGGCGGAGACGAAGACCATCTCGACGGCGTTCACCCTGCCGCGCAGCTCGTTCGGCGTGATCAGCCCGACCGTGGTCGAGCGGATGTTGACGCTGACCATGTCGACGAAGCCGCCGACGGCGAGCGCCGCGATCGAGAGCGGGAACCAGCGCGAGACGCCGAAGACGACCATGCAGCCGCCGAAGAGCCCGACCACGGTGAGCATGGTCGGCCCGGCGCGATAGCGGAGCGGGCGCCGGGTCAGGAGCACAGCCGCGGCCAGCGCGCCGGCGGCAGGTGCGCTGCGCAGTACCCCGAGCCCGGTCGGGCCGACGTGGAGGATCGTCCGCGCGAAGACGGGTGCGAGGGCGATCGCGCCGCCGAAGAGCACCGCGAACAGGTCGAGCGCGATCAGGCCGAGCAGCATGCGCGTCCGGAGGACGAAGCGCACGCCCGCGGCGAGCCCGGCGAGGCCGGGCGGCTGCTCCTCCCCAGGCCGTGCCGAGGCCGCCGGTCGCAGTCCGAGGACGGCCACCAGGGCGACCGCGAACAGCGCGGCCGCGGTCACGTACACCGACTCCGGTCGCACCGAGAACAGGATGCCGCCGGCCGCCGGCCCGGCGATCACCGCGGACTGGCCGGCGACCGATCGCAACGCCATCGCGCCGGGGAGAATCTCCGCCGGGACGAGCTCGGGCGTCAGCGCGGCGAACGCGGGCCAGCCGATCGCGCTGGCGACGCCGTTGGCGGCCGCGAGCGCGAAATACGGCCACACGACGTCCGCGCCGTGAATGGTGACGACGAGCAGCAGGGCGGCGACGGC
Source organism: uncultured Actinomycetes bacterium (assembly GCA_963837265.1). GTDB lineage: Bacteria > Actinomycetota > Thermoleophilia > Gaiellales > Gaiellaceae > DATBLE01. The sequence continues at coordinate 512,373 of CAWIMQ010000004.1, read as the reverse complement.
GGCGTTCAGCGCGAGCGCGACCGCGCCGATCAGCCGGCGCGCCAGCCGGTCGGCGAGCTGGCCGGCGGGAAGCGCGAGCAGCGGCAGCGGGACGAACTCGGCAAGCCCGATCAGGCCCAGGTCGAGCGGGTTCTTCCGGATCGCGTACACCTGCCACCCGACCGCGACCGCCAGCATGCTCTCGGCGAACCGCATCGACAGGATCGCCGACCAGAGGAAGGCGAAGTCGCGCAGCCGGAGCGCGGGGGGCAGGCGGCGCCACACGCGGCGAACCTAGCAGCGAGGTTAGGCTCCTCAGGTGTCCGACGAGACCACTGCCGGGAAGATCGAGCGCCTGGAGAAGCTCCGTGACGACGCGCTTCACCAGGGAAACGAGCAGGCGGTGGCGCGGCGGCGCGCGGAGGGCCGGCTGCTCGCGCGCGAGCGCGCCCTGCACCTGCTCGACCCGGGCTCGTTCGTGGAGATCGACCGTTACGTGCGTCACCGGGAGGTCGAGTTCGGGATGCGAGACAGGCGGCCGTGGGGCGACGCGGTCGTCACCGGCCACGGGACGATCTTCGGTCGCAAGGTGTTCGTCTTCTCGCAGGACTTCACGATCTTCGGCGGCTCGCTGAGCGAGGTCTTCGCCGAGAAGATCTGCAAGGTGATGGACCTGGCGGCGAAGCTCGGCTGCCCGGTGATCGGGATCAACGACTCGGGCGGCGCCCGCATCCAGGAGGGCGTCGTCTCGCTGGCCGGGTACGCCGAGATCTTCTGGCGCAACGTCCAGTGCTCCGGGGTCGTGCCGCAGATCTCGCTGGTGATGGGGCCCTGCGCCGGCGGCGCCGTCTACTCGCCTGCGATCACCGACTTCGTGTTCATGGTCGAAGGCTCGTCGTACATGTTCATCACCGGCCCCGACGTGGTGAAGACGGTGACCGGCGAGGAGGTGACGTTCGAGGAGCTCGGAGGCGCGGCGACGCACGCGGCGAAGTCCGGGGTCGCGCACTTCACGGCCGTCGACGAGGCGGCCTGCCTGGAGGACGCGCGCTACCTCCTCTCGTTTCTCCCGCAGAACAACCTGGAGCAGCCTCCGTTCGCGGAGCCCTCCGATCCCCGCGACCGCGAGGCGCCGGACCTGGACGTGCTCGTGCCCGACGAGCCGACCAGGCCGTACGACATCAAGGCGGCGATCCGGCACGTCGTGGACGACGGCGACTTCCTCGAGGTGCACGAGCGCTGGGCGGAGAACATCGTCTGCGGCTTCGCCCGGCTCGGCGGGCGGCCGGTCGGCGTCGTCGGAAACCAGCCGCGCTCGCTCGCCGGCGTGCTCGACATCGACGCGTCGGTGAAGGCGGGCCGGTTCGTGCGCACCTGCGACGCGTTCAACGTCCCGATCGTCACCTTCGTCGACGTGCCCGGGTTCCTGCCGGGAACCGCGCAGGAGTGGGGCGGGATCATCCGGCACGGGGCAAAGCTCCTGTACGCCTACGCGGAGGCGACCGTGCCGAAGCTGACCGTGATCACGCGCAAGGCGTACGGCGGGGCGTACGACGTGATGAGCTCGAAGCACATCCGCGCCGACTTCAACTTCGCGTGGCCGACGGCCGAGGTCGCCGTCATGGGGCCGGAGGGCGCGGTCAACATCGTCTTCCGGCGTGAGCTGGAGGAGGCAGCGGATCCGGCGGGGCGCCGGGCGGAGCTGATCGCGGACTACAGAGAGCGCTTCGCGAATCCCTATACCGCCGCCGAGCGCGGCTACCTGGACGACGTGATCGAGCCGCGGCGGACACGGCCGGTGCTGATCGACGCCCTCGAGACGTCGCTGACGAAGCGCGAGCGGCGCCCGCCTCGCAAGCACGGAAACATCCCGCTCTAGCCTCGATTCCGCACGTCTGGCGTTGGTGGCGGGCAAGGAAACGTCCTCCTGTGCAGGGAGGATGTGGGTTGTCTCGACCTACATCCCGCACGAGGAGGACGCACCTTGAGAGTGAAGTCTGGCAGCCGGCTCGGATCGCTTCAAATCGCTGCTGATCAGGAGGGCCTCGTGTCGCGTTCTGGCTTGGCGCTGGTGGTCGAGCTGGCGGCCCGGCTGGGGGTCGAGCGGGAGCTCTCGTCCGGGCTCGGGGGCGTGTTCAAGCGGCGCCCGCTGCACGACCCGGGGCGGGTGGTGGTTGATCTGGCGACGATGCTGATCGACGGCGGCGACTGCGTCTCGGATCTCGGCGCGCTTGCCGAGCAGCCAGACTTGTTCGGCGGTGTCGCGTCGCACTCGACCGCGACGCGGCTGTTGTACGCGCTCGGCGAGGACGAGCTGGCGTCGATCCGGGTCGCACGCCGCAGTGCCCGCGAGCGGGCCTGGTCGCTGGGGGCGCGCCCGGAGACGGTCACGCTCGATTTCGACGCGCAGCTGTTGGAGTGCCGCACCGAGAAGGAGGGTGGGGCGCCGCACCGCAAGGGCGGCTTCGGCTTCCACCCGCTGCACTGCTTCCTCGACGAGACGGGTGAGCACCTGGCGGGCCTGCTGCGTCCTGGCAATGCCGGCTCGAACACCGCCGCGGACCACATCACGGTGCTCGAGCAGGCGCTGGCGCAGCTGCCGGCCGAGGTCGCCGATCGCGAAGACGACGAACCGGTGCCACTGCTCGCACGCGCTGACGCGGCCGGCGCCACACACGCCTTCGCGCAGGCGCTGCGGGAGCGCCGGATCCGCTTCTCGCTCGGCTACTACGTCGATGAGCGCGTCGGGCAGGCCGCGTTGGCGGTGTCGAAGAAGCGCTGGCTGCCGGCGCTCGACGGCGGCGAGGAGGCACGCGAGGGAGCCTGGGTCGCCGAGCTGACGGCGCAGGTCGATCTGAGCGCCTGGCCGGAAGGAACGCGGCTGATCGTGCGCAAGGAACGGCCGCACCCGGGCGCGCAGCTGCGCTTCACCGACGCCGGCGGACACCGCTACCAGTGCTTCCTCACCGACCAGACCGGTGAGGACATCGCCGAGCTCGAGCGCCGCCACCGCCTGCACGCGCGCGTCGAGGACCGGATCCAGGAATCCCAAGAGCTCGGCCTCGGCCGCCTGCCCTTCCAGGCGCTCGAGCCCAACCGGGCCTGGTTCGAGCTCGCGCTGCTCGCCCAGGACCTGCTCGCCTGGCTGCGCCTGCTCGTGCTCGCCGGCGAGCTCGCGCTCGCGAAACCCAAACGGCTCCGCCACCGCCTCCTCCACGTCGCCGGCCGCCTCACCCGCTCCGGCCGCCGCCGAGCGCTGCACCTGCCGGCCGCATGGCCGTGGCGCGACGACCTCACTGCCGCCTTCGCACGCGTCACCGCGCTCGCACCCGGCTGACCGCCCGAGCACGCTCCCCAGAAACCGAGCCACCCCGCCACACCGGCCGCGGCATGCGCACCAGCGCCCGAACCACCGGCCCCCGCCGACGCGATGCCCTCGCCTCGGTGGCCACGAACACCGAAACGGAAACGCGAACTCCTTTCCAGAACAGACAACAGCTACAAGCCAACCCTCCCGCGAGCTTCGTGCGGAATCGAGGCTAGAGCTCGGGGGAACCCATGGTTCCCCCGCGCGCCCCTCCTTTCGCTCGCCGCTTCGCCGCCCCGCCCGGTCGGCGGACTGCCAGCCTCGGCAATGCTGGCATGCTGAGCGGCGTGGACGGCGGGCTCGCGATCCGGCTGCGCGGGGCGGTCAAGCGGTACGGGCCGATCACGGCTGTGAACGGCCTCGATCTGGACGTCCAGCAGGGAACCTGCGTCGGCCTGCTCGGGCCGAACGGCGCGGGCAAGTCGACCACGATGCGGCTGCTCACCGCGCAGGCGATCGCCGACGAGGGCGAGCTCGAGGTGCTCGGCTACCGGTTGCCCGGCGAGTCGAAGCAGGCCCGCGCCGAGTGCGGCGTGGCGCCGCAGCTCGACAACCTCGACGTGACGCTCACCGTGGAGCAGAACCTGCGCGTGTTCGCGCACCTGTACCGGATCCGCCGCCACGACCGCCGGGCCGCGATCGATCGGGCGCTTCGGATCGCCAACCTCGTCGAGCGGCGCGATTCGCGCGTGGACAAGCTGTCCGGCGGCATGCGCCGGCGGCTCCTGATCGCGCGCGCGCTTGTGCACCGCCCCCGGCTCCTGCTCCTCGACGAGCCGACCGTCGGTCTGGACCCCCAGGTCCGGCAGGAGCTGTGGGCGCTCATCGACCTGCTGCGCGGCGAGGGCACGACGATCCTGATGTCGACGCACTACATCGAGGAGGCTCAGCGGCTTGCCGACCGGGTTCTGATCATGTCCCACGGGCGGGCGGTAGCGGCCGGGCCGCCGGCCGAGCTGATCGCGACGCACGCGGGGCGTGAGGCGGTCGAGGTCTACGGGCCGCCGGCGAGGCTCGCCGAGGTCGAGGTCGAGGCGCGGGCGCAGGGGCTCCGTACTCGGCGGACGGGGACGAGCGTCGCGGTCCTCGGCGTCGACGGGCCCGACGGGCGCGCGCCCGAGGGGGACCGGCGGCCTGCGAACCTCGAGGACGTGTTCGTCCTGCTGACCGGGGAGCAGATCGACTGATGGCCGTCGCCGCTGCTCAACGTGTCGCCCGGCTCGGGCGGCTCGAGCGTCCGGCCTTGACCGGCGTCCTCGTCCGGGAGGTGATCAACTACTCGTCGTACTGGCGCTCGGCCACGTTCTCGTCGACGGTCGAGCCGACCATCTACCTGCTCGCCTTCGGCTTCGGCTTCGGCTCGCTGGTCAGCAAGGTCGGAGGCTACGACTACGTCCAGTTCGTGGGCACGGGCACGGTCGCGACCGCCGTCCTTTTCTCCAGTGCGTTCCCGGCGATGTTCGGGACCTTCGTCAAGTACCAGTTCCAGCGCACCTACGACGCGATCCTGGCCGCGCCGGTGGACACCGAGGAGCTGGTCACGGCCGAGGCGCTCTGGATGGCCTCCCGCGCCGGCATCTACGGATGCGTGCCGATGCTGGTCGCGATCGCCTTCGGGCTCGATCCCGCGTGGGGCATGCTCGTCGTGCCGCTGGTCGCGTTCATCTCCGGCTTCGGCTGGGCGTGCTTCGGGATCGCGGTCGCGGGCTTCGCAAAGTCGATCGAGAACTTCAACTACGTGGTCAGCGCGGTGCTGACCCCGCTCTTTCTCGTCGCCGGCACCTTCTTCCCGCTCGACCGGCTGCCGAAGTGGGCGCAGGTGCTCGGCGAGGCGAATCCTCTCCACCACTGCGTCCAGCTCGTGCGCGACGCCGCGTTCGGGTTCGACGGGTGGACGGACCTCGCGCGGGTCGGTGCGATCGTCCTCTTCGGCGTCGTCGTCTGGCGGATCGCGATCTACGCGATGACGCGCAAGCTGATCGACTGACGTCGCGCGAGGCACGGGCTCGCACCCGCCAGCCGGGTTTTCCACCGCGAGTGCCTGGAGGTCGTTTCTGAATGAGCAACCCGTCGGGTTGCGGCGAACCGGTCCGTCATCGGTGATGGCGAGACTGGGAGGTGGATGGTGTGGGAGCCGTGGCGGGTCTCGGATGGGCTGTGGGAGCGGGTAGCGCCGCTGTTGCCGCGTGTGGAGCGGCGGTTTCGGTATCCGGGCCGGTTGCGGGTTGATGACCGGTGTTGCTTGGAAGGGATCTTGTGGGTGTTGTTTTCGGGGTTGCCGTGGCGGGCGGTACCGGCCGAGCTCGGTGTGTCGGGGGTGACGTGTTGGCGGCGGCTCGAGGAGTGGCAGCGAGCGGGCGTCTGGTCTGGGTTGTTGGTGTCGCTGCGACTCGAGCTCGAGCGTATCGGCGGGTTGGATGAGGCACGGCTGCTCGTCGATTCGAGCATCGCACCGGCGAAAAAGGGGGGGCGCAGACTGGGCGAAGCCCGGTGGATCGCGGCCGTAGAGCGAGCAAGCGGCATGTGATCGTCGATGGGCAGGGCGTGCCGCTCGCGGTCGCGCTGACCGCTGCGAACGTCAACGACTACGGGCAGCTGCTGCCGCTGGTCGACGCCGCCGGCGGTGGCGTGCACGGGGAGGGACGGCTGGTGCTCGCTGACCGCGGCTACGACTCGCGCGCGGTCCGCGCCGGAATCATCGCCCGCGGTTACGAGCCGCGGATCCCGATCCGAAACAAACACGGCGAGGGGAGAAAGCGCGACTCGCTCGCCCGTGAGCGAAGCGTAATCGAGCGCACCTTCGCCTGGTTGTCTTACATGCGCCGGCTCGCGACCCGCTGGGAACGTCGCGACGATCTCTACCTCGCTTTCCTCACCCTTGGCTGCGCGGTTGTCTGCTGGCGCCACCTCGCATTGTGAAACGACCTCCTGGCACTCCAGGTGTGACGATTCGAAAACGGTTCTTCCACCGGTAGTGCCTGGCACTCGGGGTGTGACGATTCGGAGCCGGTTCTTCCACCGGTGGTGCCTGGCACTCGGGGTGTGACGATTCGGAGCCGGTTCTTCCACCGGTAGTGCCTGGCACTCGAGGTGTGACGGCTGGGGAACGATTCGTCCCCGGTGGGCTCCGGGCACGTGGGCGCCTGCTCGTGGGCGCGGACGGTCAGCCGAGGCCGGCTTCGGCGATCGGACGGCGGGCCCACGCGAACCGATCTGCGTACCAGCCGGCCGTGAGCGCGGAGAGGTCGACGCCCTCGTCGGACGAGTGGACGAACCAGCCGCCGCCGAGGTAGACACCCATGTGGTCGATCTCGGCCGGTTTCGAGCGTGGCCCGTGGGCGCCGAAGAACACGAGGTCGCCCGGCTGGAGCTGCGCGAGCGGGATCCGCTTGATGCGCGGCACCTCGCGGCTCATCGCGTAGGTCGTGCGGCCCTGGAGCGTCGCCGGCAGCGAGTCGGCGCCCGGATACGCCTGGAGCTTGTAGACCCGCCAGACGAACCCGGAGCAGTCGAAGCCGCCCGGCACGGGGGTCCCCTTGCCGAACGGATCCTGCGGGAGCTCGCTCGTTCCGCCCCAGACGTAGGGGTAGCCGACCAGCGAGATCGCGGTCTGGAGCACGTCGCGTGCGAGGCCGGCGAGCGGCTGAAGCCGGAAGGTGGCGGCGAAGCTCCGGGCGAGCTCGCCCTCGCCGCCGGCGAAGCCGAGGATGCGAGCTGCGGAATACGCGGTCTCCGCGCGGGTCGCGACGCCGTCGGGGCCGACCTCGAGCGAGTCCTGGCCGGCCGGGTGGTTGAAGCGCAGGCCGATCAGCCGCGCGACCGTCTCGGTGCCGAAATACCTCGTCGGGGCGAGGCCCGCCGCGCGGACCCCCGCAGAGAACTGGCGCGCCGCCGGGAGCAGGCCGAGCGCCCGGACGAGCTGGGCGTCGAGCTGCGCCATCGTCACCGGCGCCGGCGAGGCGGCGACAGCCGGCGTCTCCCTGCCGGTCAGCCCCGTGACGAGATCGGCCAGGGCGCCGGCGGTGAGCGGGTCGTCCGGCCTGAAGTCGGCCGGGTTGCCGCCCATCAGGCCGCGGGCGGTGACGATCTTGATCTGCCGCTGCGCCCAGGACGCCGTGGACGGCCTCGCAGACGCCGCCCCGGCGAGCACCAGGATCGAGGCAGCGCAAGCGAGGACGCGACTGCTCATCCGCCCTTCTGTTTCGTCCGCGGCGCCGTGTTCCTTTAGCCTGGACCGGTGACCGTCGAGTTCACGCCTGCGCCGGCGCCGGACGAGCTCGAGGCGCTTCTGCGCGCGCTGGCCCTGCTAGACCGACCCGAGCGGCCGAGTCACCTCTGGTGGGAAGCGGGGATCCGGGACGCCGTCGCCCCGGAGGAGCCGATCTGGGGTGAGAGCCCGTGAGCGAGCTCTCCCGCTGAGGAGGATCTGCCCCGGAGCACGGTCGGCGCCAGGCGGGCGTAGTCGAGACCCGAGACCCAGGTCAGCACGAGCGCGACCAGCAGGCTCCACCAGGCGATCGACTGCCCCCACGCGCCGGCGGCTGCGAACCCGCCGAGCGCGGCGGCGACCGCCTGGGACCAGGTCTTCAGCTTCCCGAGATCGCGGGCCCGGAGGACGACTCCGCGCTCGACCGCGGCGAGGCGCAACCCGGAGATCAGGAGCTCGCGGGCGACGATCGCGGCGACCATCCACCCGGCGAAGATCCCGCCGTCGACGAGGGTGATCAGGGTCGCGAGCACGAGCACCTTGTCGGCGACCGGGTCGAGCAGGGAGCCGAGCGGCGTCGTCCGCCCTTGCCGCCGGGCGAGCCAGCCGTCCACCTGATCGGTCGCCATCGCGGCGACGAAGATGGCGGTCGCCCAGTACGCATGCCCCTCGAAGTTCCAGACGTAGAGGCCGATCACGAAGGGCGCGGCGACGATGCGCGCGACGGTCAGCTGATCGGCAAGGCCCATCTCCGGGGAGAATACGTCCCCATGGGCCTCTTCTCGAAAGTCCTCGTCGCAAACCGGGGTGAGATCGCCGTCCGCATCTTCCGCACCCTGCGCGAGCTCGGAATCGCGTCCGTCGCCGTCTATTCCGAGGCCGACCGCTCCGCGCTCCACGTGCGCGCGGCCGACGAGGCGTGGCTGATCGGGCCCGGCCCGCCGGCCGAGAGCTACCTCGACCAGGCGAGGATCGTCGAGGCCGCCACCCGGGCCGAGGCCGACGCGGTTCATCCCGGATACGGATTCCTGGCCGAGAACGCGGCCTTCGCTCGCGCCGTCGAGGCGGCCGGCCGGACCTGGATCGGCCCACCGCCCGGCGCGATCGAGGCGATGGGCTCGAAGACCGAGGCGCGCGAGCGGATGCGCGCCGCGGGCGTCCCGATCATTCCGGGAACCACCGCTGCGGTCGACTCTGCCGGAGAGGTGCGCAGCCTCGGCGCCGAGCTGGGCTGGCCTCTGGCCCTGAAGGCGTCCGCGGGCGGCGGTGGCAAGGGCTTTCGCGTCGTCCGTGAGGGCGACGACGTCGAGCGAGCTCTCGACGCCGCCCGGCGAGAGGGCGAGGCCTACTTCTCGGATCCAGCGGTGTATGTCGAGCGCTACCTCGAGGATCCGCGGCATGTCGAGGTTCAGGTCCTGGCCGACGCCCACGGCGGCGTCATCCACCTCGGGGAGCGGGACTGCACGATCCAGCGCCGTCACCAGAAGCTCGTCGAGGAGACGCCGTCGCCCGCCGTCGACGCAGCGCTCCGTGAGCGGATCGGGACGATCGCCGTCGAGGCGGCACGTGCGGTCGGGTACCGCTCCGCCGGAACGGTCGAAGGCCTGCTCGCCCGGGACGGCTCCTACTACTTCATGGAGATGAACACGCGGATCCAGGTCGAGCACACCGTCACGGAGATGGTCACCGGCATCGACCTCGTCCGGGAGCAGGTGCTGATCGCGGCCGGAGAGCCGCTATGGCTGCGCCAGGAGGACGTCCGGCTGACCGGGCACGCGATCGAGTGCCGGATCAACGCCGAAGACGCATCCGCCGGCTTCAGACCGGCGCCCGGGAGGATCGCGGGCTACCGGGAACCGGGAGGGCCGGGCGTACGGGTCGATTCGGGCGTGGAGGACGGCAGCGAGGTCTCGGCGCTCTACGACCCGATGATCGCCAAGCTGATCGTGCACGGGGTCGACCGCGACCACGCGCGGCGGCGAATGCTCCGTGCGCTCGGCGAGTACGAGATCGGCGGGGTGAGGACCCTGCTCGGCTTCCACCGCGCGCTCCTCCGCCACCGCTGCTTCATCGAGGGAGCGACGTGTCACGGGGTTGTCGAGTCCGAGGAGCTTGCACAGGAAGCAGAGCAGTTGTCTCATGCGACAACAACCCTACCGGCCGCGCCGGACGGCAGGCTCAGGGAGCGGCTGACGGCGGTCGAGCTCGACGGGCGCCGGTTCGACGTCAGGCTGCTGGTTCCGGAGCCACCGTGGGCCGAGCTCGCCGCACGCCGTCGGGAGCGAGCGTCCGTCCACGGTCACGGCGCAGGCGGCAGGGACTTCGTGATCAGCCCGATGCAGGGCACCGTGCTCTCGGTTCCGGTCGCGGAGGGAGACCCGGTCGCGGCCGGGCAGGTGATCTGCATCGTCGAGGCGATGAAGATGGAGAACGAGGTGCACGCGGTGCGGGACGGTGTCGTCTCCGACCTCTCGGTGACCGCGGGCGAGCCGGTCGCCACGGGCCAGGTGATCTGCGTTCTCGCCCCGGAGGCGGATGCCACCGGCGCGTAGGGCCGAGTTCTGCGCCGAGGTCTCGCTGGACAACGCCGAGCCCCTGGCCGCCACCGCCAGCCGCGTCGACCACTGGATCGTGATCGAGTACCGCGGCCTCTGGGCCCACGACGCGCTCGCGGGCAGCGGCCTGAGCGACGAGGTTCGGCGTGCGCTCACCGGGCAACGCCGAGCCCGCCCCAACACGAAGCTCCTGTTCGTCCGGCGCCCTCACCTCCGTGGTCATCCGGCGCTGGCGGTCTTCTGGGGCAGCTCGTCCGAGCATGACGGCTCGCTCTTCCACGCCGAGGTCGACCGCTACGACGATCTGGAAGACCTCGACCTGACGGCGCCGGGCCCGCCGCTCGAGCATCCCCTCCTGCTCGTCTGCACGCACGGCAAGCACGACCGCTGCTGCGCGCGGTACGGTCGACCGGTGTACCGGGCGCTCCAGGAAGAGGCCGACGAGGGCTGGGTCTGGCAGTCGTCCCACGTCGGCGGCGACCGCTTCGCGGGCAATGTCGTCGTCCTGCCGGAGGGTCTGTACTTCGGACGCGTGGCGCCGGCCGACGCCGGAACCGTCCTGGACGAGTACCTCGCCGGACGGATCGAGCTCGGTCACTATCGGGGCCGTGCGGCGTACACGTTTGCGGAGCAGGCCGCCGAGCGGGCCGTGCGGGAGGCAACCGGTCTTCGTGGTCTGCGCGACGTGAAGCTCGTGGGCGGCGAGGGCACGGTCGTCTCCTTCCGCGCCGGCAGCCGGCGCTTCGACGTCGAGGTCGCCGGGACACCCGTTCCGCTCTGCTATCTGACGTGCAGCGCGGAGACGCTCATCCAACCGCAGCGCTACGCCGCAAGAATCCTTCGCGAATCAGCCGCCTGACGAGCACGAGACGGCTCTCCTCGTCGAGTGCGCCGGGGAGGTCCGCGGCGGTGAACGGCCCGCCGGCGGCGAATACGGCTCCGAGCTCCTGCGCTGCATGCTCCGGAAAGGCGACGTGCTTGCCCTCGAACGAGAGCGTAGTGCCCTCGAGGTCGGCGATCACGGTCGCCCGGCGCTCGAGCGGGGTCTTCGCGGTCAGCCCGTCGAGCGCGCGCACCTCCGCGAGCTGACCGTCGAGGACCGGCCGCCGGCTGTCGACGAGCCTGGCCCGCGCGCGACGGGCAACGTCCTCGGGGTGGAGCTTGTCCGCGAGCCGCTCGAGCAGGCCCGCGGTCTCCTCGCCGTCGGGGGGCACCGAGCGGCGGAACTCGACGTCCGACTCGCAGTCGTCGAGCGCGGCCCGTAGCGCATCCACCCAGGTGTGCAGGTTGACCCCGATCGTGACGTGCAGGGAGTCGGTCTCCGAGGTGAGCGCCTCGTGCAGCCAGCCGCGCGGCAGGTACAGCGTGTCGCCCTCGTGCAGCGTCAGCTCCAGCACTGTGCGGCCCGGCTGGCCGAGCGAGCGCGACCAGCGCTGGCGCTTGAGCGGCAGCTCGAAGACGGGGTCGTAGACGCGCCAATGCTTCTCGCCGGCGACCTGGAGAACGAAGACGTCGTGCGTGTCGTGGTGCACGGCGAAGCCCTGCGAGCGGCGCGGGGTGTAGTAGGAGTTCGCCTGCGCGGGATGCCCGAGGTCGGCCTCGAGCGAGCGGCAGAACCGCGCGAGCGGGAGCCAGTTGTGGTGCAGCGCCTGGAGCACGATCGTCGCCCCCGCCTCGAAGGCGGTTGCCACGCGGTCGGGATCGGCCGTGCCCGTGAAGGGTTGGGGCCGCCAGCCGACCGTCGACGTGTAGTCGGACCCGGCGATCGACCCGCCCTCACGGACGAGCCGGACCGCCGGAGCCCGAAGACCGCCCGAGCAGACCAGCCGCTCGACGTCGCCGACCGAGAGGAGGTCGTCGAAACGACCCGGCTCCGACCGCGGCACGGCGAGCGGCTGCTGCTCCCAGTACTCCGCGGCGAACACCGCCGCGTCGACCGGCTCGACGCAGCGGGCGAGTGCGCCGCCCGTTCGGTTCCTAGCTGGGATCCTCGGTGTCGGCGTCCGAATCGGAGTCGTCAGAGTCGGTACCGTCGGTGTCGTCTCCGTCCGCGTCGGCCGTCTCCATGCGGGAGCGCGACGCGCCGGTGCCGGTGGTCAGGATCTCGTCGTCTGAGAGCTTGCGCTCCTCGGCCATCTGGTGCCTCCTTTGGCGGGCTGGGACTGCGCCAGTGTATGCCCTACAAGGTGCGCGCGTAAGCCCGGAAGCACCAGGTCGCGAACGCCGCCGTGAGTGCCGACAGTCCGAGCAGGAGGAGCAGGTAGAGCCCGACGGTTCCCCAGGAGGTGCCCGGAAGGACGACCTCGCGGGCGGCGCGGACGCCCCAGTCCATCGGGTTGAAGTGGGTCGCGACCCGCATCCAGTGGGGCATCTGCGCGCGGGCGAGCAGCGTGGTCGAGATGAAGAGCAGCGGCAGCCCGATGAAGTTCGCGACCGCGATCATCGTCGCCTCCCGGCGTGTCAGCAGCGCGATCCCCTGCGAGACGCCCGCGAATGCACTGTTGACGAGGATCCCGGCGAGGATCACGACGAGCCAGCCGAGGGCGCCGGTGTGCACGCGCACCCCGAGCACCAGAGCGACGACGAGGATGATCAGGGCCTGGATCGCGGCCGTGATCGCCGAGCGGACGATCTGGGAGAGCACGAGCGCGAACCGGCTCGCGGGCGTGGCCAGGAACCGCTCGATCACCTTGTGATCGAGGTCGTTGATCATCCCCATGCCGCTCCACGTCGCCCCGAAGAACGCGTTCATGACCACGATCGCCGGCGCCAGGAACGTCACGTACGAGGTCGTCCCGAAGCCGCCGAGGCGGGGGACGTTCTTGAACAGCTGGCCGTAGAGGATCAGCCAGACAAGAGGCTGGACGAGCAGGAGGACGATCCAGATCGGCTCGCGCATCAGGTTCCGCGCCTGGCGGACGACCATGAACCACGTGTGAACCCAGACTCTCACAGGCGTCCCCCTTCCTCGAAGGGGGGACGTGGGGGAACCATGGGTCCCGCCGCGCTAGGCATCGCCCCGGTCCTCGGCGGCGAAGTCGCGGCCCGTGTGGTGGAGGTAGACGTCGTCGAGGGACGGTCGCGAGACCGTCACCGACGCGACGCCGATCCCCTCCTGATCGAGCGCGGACAGGATCCCCGGAAGCGCGCGGCCGCCGTTCTCGACCCGCGAGACGAGGGTCCGCTCGTCGATCACGGTCTCGGTGGTGGCGCCGAGGCGCTCGACGACCGCGCGGGCATCGTCGATCCGGCCGTCCGAGAGCTCGAGCTGGACGGCGTCGCCGCTCAGCGCCGCCTTCAGCCCGATCGGCGTTCCCTCGACCGCGATCTGCCCCCGGCTGACGATCGCCAGCCGGTCGGCCAGCCGGTCCGCCTCCTCGAGGTAGTGCGTGGTGAGCAGGATCGTCAGCTTCTCCTCGTGCGCGAGCCGGCCGACCTCCTCCCACATCTGGACGCGGGCCTCGGGGTCGAGGCCGGTCGTCGGCTCGTCGAGGAACAGCACCTGCGGCCGGTGGACGAGGCCGAGCGCGATGTCGAGGCGGCGGCGCATGCCGCCCGAGTAGGTCCGCACGATGCGGTCGGCAGCGTCTGCGATCCCGACCAGCTCGAGCAGGCGGCCGACGCGCGCGCGGAGCTCGGTGCCGCCCAGGCCCTGGACGCGTCCCTGAAGCATCAGGTTCTCGCGGCCGGTGCCGTACTGGTCGACGCCCGAGTCCTGCGGCACGTAGCCGATCGTCCGCCGGACCGCGCCGGGCTCGCGCCGGACGTCGTGGCCGGCGATCTCCGCGCGCCCGGCGTCCGGCCGGGTGAGCGTGCTGAGGATCCGCACGGTCGTCGACTTCCCGGCGCCGTTCGGCCCGAGGAGCGCGAACACCTCGCCCGCCCGCACGGAGAAGGAGATCCCGGCGAGCGCGTGCACGTCCTTGTACCGCTTCTCGAGCCCCTCGACGACGATCGCTTCCACGTTCCCGAGCGTACCGGTCGTGGCTAGGCTGGCCGCGTGCGCTCGAACGTACGCGGGACCTTCTCGATCTGCGCGGCCGACCCGACCGCCGGTGAGGTCGGGTGCGCGGTGCAGTCGCGCTACTTCGCCGTCGGCTCGGTCGTACCGTGGGCGAAGGCGGAGGTGGGGGCGGTGGCGACCCAGGCGGCCGGCGTCGCGGCCTACGGGCCCGAGATCCTCGCCCTGCTCGAGCAGGGCCTCGGCCCGGCGGAGGCGATCGAGCGTGCGCTGGGAAGCGACGGGGCACGCGAGTCGCGTCAACTCGGCGTGGTCGCGGCGGACGGCCGGGCAACCTCCCACACGGGCGCCGAGTGCCTCGCGTGGGCAGGGCACCGGACCGGGGAGGGCTATGCCGTCCAGGGGAACATCCTCGCCGGCGAGGCGGTGGTCACAGAGATGGAGCGTGCGTTTCTCGAGACCTCCGGCTCGCTCGCCGAGCGCCTCGTCTCCGCGCTCGAGGCGGGGCAGGCGGCGGGCGGCGACTCGCGCGGGCAGCAGTCGGCGGCGATCGTCGTCGAGCGCGCCGGCGCGGCCGCGGAGTCGCGCGAGCGGATCGACCGGACGTGCGAGCTGCGGGTCGAGGATCACGAGACACCGATCGCCGAGCTGCGGCGGTTGCTGGGGATCCACCTGGTCTGGGACGCCCTTCGCCGGGCGACGGCCTTCCACGCGCCCGGCCGATACGCGGAAGGTGCCGCCGTCCTGCACGCCGCTCTCGAGGCCCGCGGCGAGAGCGCGGTGCTGCTCTACGACCTCGCCTGCTTCGAGTCGCTCGCCGGCCAGACCGGGGAGGCGCTCGGGCACTTCGGCCGCGCGCTCGAGCTCGATCCGGGCCTGCGCGCGAGCGCGGCCCTCGACGGGGACCTCGCCGCGATCGCCGATCACCCGCGGTTCCGGGCGCTCGTCGACTGATCGACGGGTTCCGAGTTGACGGCAGACGATCGGTCGACGACGTTCCGGGCGATCATCTAGGCTCGCCTGCGGCTTGGACCTCTACGAGTACCAGGGCAAGGAGCTCTTTCGCCGCGTCGGGATCCCCGTGTCGGAGGGCCGCCTTGCGACCACGCCCGAGGAGGCGCGGGCGGCGGCCGAGGAGCTCGGGGGCCCGGTCGTCGTCAAGGCGCAGGTGCTGACGGGCGGGCGGGGCAAGGCAGGCGGAGTCAAGCTCGCCGAAGGCCCGGACGAGTCGGAGGCTCGCGCACGCGACATCCTCGGCCTCGACATCCGCGGCCACCTCGTCCGCAAGCTGTGGATCGAGAGGGCCTCGGAGATCGCGAAGGAGTACTACCTGTCGGTCACCTTCGACCGGGGCGCGAAGCAGCCGCTGTTCATGTTCACGACGCAGGGCGGCGTGGACATCGAGGAGGTGGCGGCGTCCTCGCCGGAGGCGCTGGTCCGGCTGCACGTCGACCCGTTCGAGGGCTTCCAGCCGTGGCAGGCGCGGGCGCTGATCTACGGCGCAGGCGTGGAGGATCAGGACGAGCAGAAGCAGATCGCCGGGATCGTCGGGAGCCTGTACGAGGCGTTCGTCGGCTTCGATGCGATGCTCTGCGAGATCAACCCGTTGATCGTCACGCCCGCGGGCGAGGTGAAGGCGCTCGACGCGAAGCTCACGGTCGACGACAACGCGCTCTTCAAGCACCGCGAGGTCGCGGAGATGCGCGACCCGGAGGCATACCCGCCGGAGGAGCGCGCCGCGCGCGAGCGCGGCGTCACGTACGTGAAGCTGGACGGGGACATCGGCGTGCTCGGCAACGGCGCGGGCCTCGTCATGTCCACGCTGGACGTGATCGCGCTGGTCGGGGGGCGGGCGGCGAACTTCTGCGACCTCGGCGGCGGCGGCGACGCGCAGGGGGTGGTCGACGCGCTCGAGATCATCACCGGCGACCCGCAGGTGAAGGCGATCTTCTTCAACGTCTTCGGCGGGATCACCCGCTGCGACGAGGTCGCTCGGGGCATCCTCCAGGCGCTCGGGCAGCTCCAGATCGGCCACCCGATCGTCGTCCGGCTGGACGGCACGAACGCGGAGGAGGCGCGCCGGCTGCTGGCCGAGGCGGCGCCGCCGAACCTGCACGTGGAGCCGACGATGCTGGCTGCTGCCACGCGGGCCGTGGAGCTGGCCAGATGAGAGACGAAGCTGAGTACAAAGGCGACAGCGAAGCTGTCGGCCTTGGTGCGAGGCGATGTCGTGACGCCCAAGACGTCACCTTCGGCCATTTGACCGGAGAAGACATCTGGTCTTCACGGGCCCAGGCGTACCGTGAGAGCGCAGCCCACAGTCAAGGGCCCGACCTCGACCTGATCGTCGAGTGGGCGGCCGGCGCGGCGACCGCGCTCGACGTCGCCACCGGTGGGGGCCATGTCGCGCGGCGGCTCCGCGAGGCCGGGCTGAACGTCGTGACCACCGACGCGGCGCCGGGGATGCAGCCGGATGTCGTCTGCCGGGGCGAGGAGCTTCCCTTCGCCGACCGCAGCTTCGACGTCGTCGCCTGCCGGATCGCCGCGCACCACTTCGGCGACGCTCCGCTCGCGGTACAGGAGATGGCACGGGTCGCGCGCCGGAGCGTGCTCGTCGTCGACAACCGCTACGGCGGCGAGGCGCTCGAGGAAGCCGAGCGCATCCGCGACCCGTCGCACGTCCGCTGTCATTCGGAGGAGGAGTGGCGGAGGATGTTCGAGGAGGCTGGGCTCCGCGTCGAGGACGTTCGCGTCTTCGCGCATCGGGTCGAGCTCGAGCCGTGGCTCGATCGGGCAGGCTGCGCCGGCGAGGCGGCCGCGCGGGTCCGTCAACTGGCGGGGGATCGGATCGAGGACGGCTGGATCACGCTGGACCGAATCGTGCTCAGGGGTGCGAAGAGCTAGTGGCGATCATCGTCGACCGCGACACGAGGCTCGTCGTCCAGGGGCTGACCGGGCGCGAGGGCTCGTTCCACGGGCTGCGCAACCGCGCGTACGGGACCCGGCTGGTCGCCGGCGTCACTCCGGGCAAGGGCGGCCAGGACGTCGAGGGCGTGCCCGTCTTCGACACGGTCGCGGGCGCGGTCGCCGAGACGGGCGCGAACACGGCGATGGTCTTCGTGCCCGCGCGGTTCGCGTCCGACGCGATCTACGAAGCGGTCGACGCCGGGATCGGCACGGTGGTCTGCGTCGCCGAGGGGCTGCCCGCGCACGAGATGCTCCGCGTCTACAACTACATCCGCCCGCGGGGAGTGACCATGCTCGGCCCGAACTGTCCGGGCGCCCTCTCCCCGGGCAAGGCGAACGTCGGGATCATCCCCGCGGAGATCTTCAGCGAGGGCTCGATCGGGCTCGTCTCCCGGTCGGGGACGCTGACGTACCAGATCGGTCACGAGCTGACCGGGCTCGGGCTCGGCAACTCGACGATCGTCGGGATCGGCGGCGACCCGGTCGTCGGCTCGTCCTTCATCGACGTGCTGGCGAAGTTCGAGGGGGACGATGAGACCGAGGTCGTCGTCATGGTCGGCGAGATCGGCGGCGACGAGGAGGAGAAGGCGGCGCAGTACATCGCCGCCGAGATGTCGAAGCCGGTGGTCGCGTACATCGCCGGGTTCAGCGCACCGCCGGGGAAGACGATGGGCCACGCGGGCGCGATCATCACCGGCTCGTCCGGGACGGCAGCGGCGAAGAAGGAAGCTCTCGAGGCCAGCGGCGTGCGGGTCGGCACGTCGCCGACGGAAGCCGCGCAGATCGCGGCCGCGGTCGTCGCCGGCTGAGCCGGCCCGCGGCCGACGACCGGCGAGACCCCCGCTCCTCTCGACGCACAATCGGCACGGACACGTATGCCCGAGGCCGGTATCGTCGCCGGCGAGGGACAGGGGCTCACCCCCACCCAAGGGTGGGGGTGTGCTCGCGACAGCCGGGCGAGGGCCCGGCACCGGCCGGAGGCGAGGATCGGCGCGGCGCGTGCGTTGCCGCTGCGCCCGATGCGGAGCATCGAACCGCTGGGTCCCGAACCGGCATCTAGACTTGCCGGATGGCGACGATCTCGTTCGCCCGCGGCGTGCCGGCGCCCGAGTTCCTTCCCGTCGAGGAGCTTGCCGACTGCGCCCGGGCCGCGCTCGAGCGTGACGGGGCGACGATCCTCAACTACGGCCCCGTCGCCGGGTACGCGCCACTCCGCGAGTGGGTCGCAGAGCACCACCGAGTGGAGCCGTCCCAGGTGCTGCTCACGAACGGCTCGCTCCAGGGACTGTCCCTGCTCGCGGCGCTCCTGCTCGAGAAGAGGTCGCGCGTGCTGGTCGAGGCGCCGACCTACGACCGCGCTCTCCACATCATCGCCCGCCACCACGGCGAGCCGTGTCCCGTCCCGGTCGACGACGACGGCCTCGATCCGGACCGGCTCGACCGGCCGGCCGCGTTCCTCTACACGATTCCGACCTTCCAGAACCCGACCGGCCGCACGCTGTCGCTCGAGCGCCGTCGCGTCGTCGCCGAGCAGGCGCGCTCCGGGCAGCTGCTCGTGCTGGAGGACGACCCGTACTCCCTCGTCCGCTTCGAGGGCGATCGCCTCCCCACCATCTTCGAGCTGGCCGGGGGCGAGGGGGTCGTCTACTCCTTCTCGTTCTCGAAGATCGTCGCGCCCGGGCTCCGGGTCGGCTACCTGGTCGGCGCCTCCGACCTGATCGGCCGCCTGGAGGCACTCGCCGTCCAGACCTACCTGACGCCGGCCCTTCTTCCGCAGGCGACCGTGCTCGAGTTTCTCGCCCGTGGCCGGCTGGAGCCGAACGTCGAGCGCGTCGCCGGCCTCCTGCGCGAGCGCCGCGACGCGATGCTCGCCGCCTTCGAGGCCGAGCTTCCCGCCGGGGCGGCATGGAGCCGGCCGCAGGGCGGTTACTTCACCTGGCTCGACCTCCCCGCCGGCACCGATGCGGCCGCCCTGCTCGGGGCTGCAGCGGCGCACGGAGTGACGTTCGTCAAGGGCGGCGACTTCTTCCCGCCCGGTCGAGGCGGCACCGAATCCGCGCGGCTCGCCTACAGCTACGTGTCAGTTGCGGACGTTCGAGCCGGAGTCGCGCGGCTTGCGGCCCTTCTTCGCGAGCTTCGAGGCGCGCCGGTGACGGTATAGCTGCGAGATCAGCACGCCCCCGACGAGCCCGACCGCCAGCAGCAGCAGGATCTCCCAGATCAGGTGCACCTTCGCGGTCGCGAAGACGAAGTGGATCTTGATCTGCTTGCTGTTCTCGACCACGAAGGCGATCGAGTAGCCGATCGCCAGGAGGAGGAGGCCGATCTTCAGGTAGAGGGCCGGCTGCCAGTCCGAGGGCTGCTTCGTCCGCGGCAGAGGCGCCTGCGGTTGCCCGGCGGCGGCCTGCTGCGAAGGTGGTTGCGGCTCCGGGGTGCCCGGGCCCGGCGGCTCAGGGGCGCTCACGGCCCAGATCCTATGCGGCCGCCACCGCTTGTGCGAATGCGCTCACCGGCCGGGGAACCAGCTGCGGCTGCAGCGGCTTGACGAGCACGCCGCGATCGGCGTTGCGGAAGGTGGGGCAAGGCGACTCGAGGACCAGCGCGCAGAGTCCTGCCTTGTGGAAGTAGCAGTCCTCGCAGCTCACGTCGATGCGCTTGCCCATAGGTACCCCTCTCGCGGTTTCCCCCGGATAACGGTTGCCAGGCAGCGATCTTAGGACGGTGAGGGCACGGCGCAAGGGGGTCGGCTGCGAAAAACCTGCTCTTTGCGGACGATTCAAAACCGCCGATTTGCAGCGTTTTCACCGCTTCGGGGGCAATGTTGCCAGAGCGCGCAACGCCTGTCGAAAACTCTCCACAGGAATCACCCGGACGGGGCCTGCGTACTTGCGGGCCTCTTTTGCGTTATCCCCAGCAGGCACAAGGAAGACGTCCACCCCCGCCCGGCGCACGCCGATCGCCTTCTGCTTGACCCCGCCGATCGGCACGAGCTTGCCGTCCGCCTCCAGCTCGCCGGTGGCCGCGACCCTGTAGCCGCGCGAGACGCGGTGGCCGAGCTCCTCGAGCACGTCCAGCGCGAAGGCAAGCCCGGCGGACGGCCCTCCGATCGACCCGGTGTCGATGTGCACCGAGACGGGCAGCTTGAAGTCGGTGGCCTGCGCGACGAAGACGCCGACAACGGCGCGCTTCGGATCGGTCGGGTCGGCCGCCATCCTCACCCGCAGCGTCCGCAGCGTCTTCGCGGAGCGGACCGTCAGACTGACGGTGTCCCCGGGGTGACGAGGCGCGAGCAGCCGCGTCAGATCGCTCTTCGCCCGCACCGGCTTGCCGTCCACGGCGACGATCACCTCGGTCGGCTGGATTCCGGCGCGGGCCGCCGGCGCGCCGGGGACGACCTCCGTGACCAGCGCTCCGGTGGCGTGTAGCGTGACGTCGTAGCCGAGGTACCGCAGCGCGACCGCGGCGGCGATGTCCTGCGAGCGGGCCATCTCGCGCAGGTCCTCCGTGCGGGTCTGGCTGTCGCTCGCTCCGGGCGGGTTCACCGCCGACGCCGGAACGAGCGTCTCGCCGGAATGCACGAAATGGAACAGCTGCTCGAACAGCTTCGCCCGCCGGACGATCACCGCGTCGTAGTAGATCCCGCCCTTGCCCACCGGGTTCTTGCCGCCCTGGACGGAGACGAGAGGTGCGACGGGACGCGCCCGGTCGGGGAGGAAGAGGTACTCGTCCGAGGGGACGACCCACAGGATCGCCGCGGTGGCGAGCAGCAGGCCGAGCCCGGCCCCGAGCAGCCGGCCGGGAGTGAGGGCGCGAAGAAAGCGCACGCCTCTATCTAGCGGTTTCCACGCCCGCCGAGGCGCAGTCGGCCGCGGCCGGAGCCGGCTGTGCCCGGCGGGAGGCCGAGAACGAACGGTCATGCGACCAGCGGAAGAAGGGGGCTCGCGGGGGAAACATGGTTTCCCCCGCGCTTCTTCTCCGGTGTTGGAGGCGCAGCCCGTAGCGGCCGGAGCCGGGCTGTGCCCGGCGGGAGGCCGAGAACGAACGGTCATGCGACCAGAGGAAGAAGGGGGCTCGCGGGGGAAACATGGTTTCCCCCGCGCTCAAGAAGGGGGCTCGCGGGGGAAACATGGTTTCCCCCGCGCTTCTAGAGGAGGTTGCGCGTGAGCCCGCCGTCGACGGGCACGACCGCTCCGGTGAGATAGGACGCGCGCTCGGACGCCAGGAAGCAGGCGACCGCCGCGACCTCGGCCGGCTCGCCGAGGCGGCCGAGCGGGATCCCCGCCGGGTCCCGGCCCAGCGATCGGTGACGCTCGGTGTCGATGCTGCCCGGGGCGATCGTGTTCACCGTGATCCCCTTCGGGCCGACCTCGCGGGCGAGCGTCTTCATCCAGCCGACGACGCCCGGCCGGATCGCGTTCGAGAGGGCGAGGTCGTCGATCGGTGCGCGGACGGAGCTCGACTCGACGTTGACGATCCGGCCCCGGCCGCTCGCTTCCAGGAAGGGAAGGCACAGGTTCGTCAGCCGGATCGCGGAGAGAAGGAGCAGCTCCACCGCCTCCTCGATCGCGTCGTCGCCGAGCCCGGCCGCGGGCGCAGCGGGCGGGCCGCCGCCGTTGTTGACGAGGATGTCGACTCCGCCGAAGGCGCCCACGGTGGTCTCGACAAGCCGGGCGAGGTCGGGCGGGACGGTCACGTCGCCCCGGACCGCGAGCGCGCCGAGCCGCTCGGCCTCCCGTTCCAGCACGTCGCGCCGTCGCGCGAACATCGCCACGTTCGTCCCCTCGGCCGCGAGCGCCTCCGCGATCGCGAGCCCCATTCCGGAGGACGCGCCGCAGACGATCGCCGTCCGGCCGGAGAGACCGAGGTCCACCGCTACTTCTTCTTCAGGACGCCGACGACGTCGCGCACCGCGGCCGCCGACTGCTTGAAGGCCTTCTTCTCCGTGTCGGAGAGCTTGAGCTTGACGATCTCCTCGATCCCGCCGGTGCCGAGCTTCACCGGCACGCCCATGTACAGGCCCTTGACGCCGTACTCGCCCTCCAGGTACGCCGTGCAGGGCAGGACGCGCTTCTCGTCGAGCACGATCGCGTCCACCATCTGCGCCGCGGCCGCGCCGGGCGCGTACCAGGCCGACGTGCCCAGCAGGTTGACGATCTCGCCGCCCCCGGTGCGGGTCCGCTCGACCAGCTTGTTGATGCGTGCGCGCGGGATCAGCTGCTCGATCGGCACGCCGCCGGCGGTCGTCGCCGAGACGACGGGGACCATCTGGTCGCCGTGACCACCCAGCACCATCGCGGTCACGTCCTTGACCGAGCAGCCGACCTCCCAGGCGATGAACGCCGAGAACCGGGCCGTGTCGAGGATCCCCGCCATCCCGACCACCCGGTTCTTCTTGAAGCGGGAGACCGCCTTTGCCACGTGGCACATCGCGTCGAGCGGATTCGAGACGACGACGATGATGCAGTCGCGGGAGCGCTTCACCACTTCGCGCGTGACCGTGCCGACGATCGCCTCGTTCGTCGCCACCAGGTCGTCGCGGCTCATCCCGGGCGAGCGCGGCCTGCCGGCGGTGATCACGACCACGTCGGAGCCCTCGGTCTCGTCGTAACCGTTGGTGCCGGTGATGTTCGGCTCGAAGCCCAGCACCGACCCGGCCTGGTTCATGTCCAGCGCCTTGCCCTGCGGGAAGCTCGGGATGATGTCCACGAGCACGACGTCGGCGTAGTCGCGCCGGGCCAGCTCCAGGGCGCAGGTCGCGCCTACGTTGCCGGCACCGACAACGGTGAGCTTTCTTCTCACGTCTCCTCCTAACGCTTGCCGCTCACGGCGGCAAGCGCCTCGATGATCGCGTCGGCGACCTCGCTCGTCCCGACCGCGGTCGGGTCGTCGCGGGTCGGCTTCATGTCGTACGTCACGCTCCGACCCTCGCGGATCACGTCCGCGATCGCCGCCTCCAGCCGGTCGGCCGCCTCGGTCTCGCCGAGGTGGCGGAGCATCAGCATCCCCGAGAGCATCTCTGCCGTCGGATTGACCCTGTTCATACCGGTGTACTTGGGCGCGGAACCGTGCGTCGGCTCGAACACGGCGGCGTGCTCGCCGAAGTTCGCCCCCGGGGCGACGCCGAGCCCGCCGATCATCCCGGCGCAGAGGTCGGAGAGGACGTCGCCGTAGAGATTCGGCAGCACGAGCAGGTCGTACTCCTCCGGCCGCTGGACGAGCTGCATGCACATGTTGTCCACGATCCGGTCGTTGAACTCGATGTCCGGGTTCTCAGCGGCGACCTCGCGCGCAACCCTGAGCCAGAGCCCGTCGGAGAATTTCATGATGTTCGCCTTGTGCACGGCCGTGATCTGCTGTCTGCCGTTGCGGCGCGCGTAGTCGAACGCGAACTCGAAGATCCGGCGCGTGCCGGTGACGGAGATCGGTTTCACGGACAGCCCGGAGTCATGCCGGAGCCTGGACTCGGAATGTGTCTCGATCCAGTCGATCAGCTCGAGGGCGTCCGGAGTCCCCTCCTCGAACTCGATGCCCGCGTAGAGGTCCTCCGTGTTCTCCCGGACGATGATCAGATCCACGTCCTGGTAGCGCGAGCGCACGCCCGGGTAGCTCTTGCACGGCCTGACCTGCGCGTACAGGTCGAGCAGCTTGCGCAGGCCGACGTTCACGGAGCGGAAGCCGCCCCCCACCGGGGTCGTGATCGGGCCCTTCAGCGCGATCCCGTTGGCGCGGATCGAGTCGAGCGTCGCCTGCGGCAATGGGTTGCCGTCGTTCGCCTCCATCACGTCGGTGCCGGCGTGCTGGACGTCCCAGTCGAATTCGACGCCGGTCGCCTCGAGCACGCGGCGCGTGGCCTCGGTCAGCTCCGGCCCCGTACCGTCGCCGGGGATCAGGGTCACGCGGTGGGGCACGGAACCTGACTCTACCCCAGGTGCCCACGGCCTCGGTCCCGATAGATTCCAGCCGTGGACGAGTTCAAGCCGGGGCTCGAAGGGGTCGTCGCGGTCGAGACCGAGATCGCCGAGCCCGACCGCGACGGCGGTCAACTCCGCTACCGCGGGGTCGACATCGAGGAGCTGGTCGGTCACTACCCGTACGAGCGCGTGTGGGGTCTCCTCGTCGACAACGACCTCGACTCCGCCATGCCCGAGCCGGACCCGTACGAGCCGGCCTGCCTGACCGGCGACGCTCCCGCCGACCTCCAGGCTCAGACCGCGCACCTCTCCGGCGAGTGGAAGCTCGGCAAGCTGAACGAGATCTCCGACCCGCAGGCTCGCGAGGATCTCGGCCGCCTCTCCGCGCAGATGATGGCGATCGTCGCGCGGTCTGCGCGGATCGCCGAGGGGCACACGAGCACCGTGCCCGACGATCTCGTCGCCGGGGGAAAGACCGCGGCCGAGAAGTTCCTGCTCCGCTGGCGCGGCGAGGCCGACCCGCGACACTCGAGGGCGATCGACACCTACTGGATCTGCACGGCCGAGCACGGCCTGAATGCGTCGACGTTCGCCGCGCGTGTGGTCGCCTCGACGGGCGCCGACTGCGGCGCGGCGCTCTCGTCCGCGGTCGGCGCGCTCTCGGGGCCCCTGCACGGCGGTGCCCCCGCGTACGTCAAGCCGATGCTAGAAGAGGTCGCGGAGACGGGCGATCCCGAGAAGTGGGTGAAGGACACGCTCGATGCGGGCAGGCGGATCATGGGGTTCGGTCACCGCGTCTACCGTGCGGAAGACCCGCGCTCGCGGATCCTCAAGGAGACCGCGCGGGAGCTCGGCGCGCCGCAGATCGAGATCGCAGAACGGCTCGAGGCCGCCGCCCTCGCGGAGCTCGAGCGACGCCACCCGGAGCGTCCTCTGCGAACGAACGTCGAGTACTACTCGGCGATCGTGCTCGACATCGCCGAGATCCCGCCGCCGATCGCGCCGGCGATGTTCGCGT
Source organism: uncultured Actinomycetes bacterium (assembly GCA_963837265.1). GTDB lineage: Bacteria > Actinomycetota > Thermoleophilia > Gaiellales > Gaiellaceae > DATBLE01. The sequence continues at coordinate 487,408 of CAWIMQ010000004.1, read as the reverse complement.
GCTCGCGCGTCGCGGGATGGTCGGCGCACATCCTCGAGCAGAAGCGGACCGGCCGGCTCTTCCGGCCCTCGGCCCGCTACGTCGGGCCAGCGCCACGGTCTCTGAACGGCGACCAGGCGTCGCCCTGACCCTCGCCGAGGCAGCGGCCCAGGCCGACGCCCTCGCACAGGAGGGGAAGGAACGCGAGCTTGCAGACCTGCGGCGGCAGTGGGACGACGAGGTCGAAGGCTGCGCGCGGAGCCCCGACTACCGTGAGCGGGCCGTCGCCTACCGCGCCGTCGGCCAGTTCAGGTTCCGCCAGAAGGTCGAGCTCCTCTCCCGCGGGCTCGACGACGAGAGCCCGGCCTGTCGAGGCTCGGCGCTGATCTCGCTCGAGCTCCTCTCGCGCGAGGCGCCCGGCTCGGTGAACTCGCTGCGCTCCGGGCTCCATCGGCTCGCGACCGCCGACGACAACCAGGCGGTCCGCCGGCTCGCGATCATCTGCCTGAAGAACGGCTCGCCGCACCGCGACACGATCGCGCTGCTGGAGGGCCTGGCCGGAGACGACCGGCAAGAACGAGACCTGCAGGAGACCGCCGCGAAGGTGGCCTCGGGCCTGAAGCGGCGTTCGCGCTAGCGAGATGCCTCGCGCTCCTGCTAGCTGCAGCTGCAGGTGTCGGTGCTCCGCCCGCAGGAGGGGCAGATGCGAGGGTGGTTCCGGCGCTCGAGCAGGTTCTTGAAGATGCCGGCCTCGGCCATCAGCCAGCCTGCTCCGGTCGTCAGGACCATCAACGTGACGATGTGGAGATCGACGTGCACGTCACTCTTGTTGCACGGGGTTCCGGCCCGAAACCTCCGCCGGCCCGCGACGGGCGTGCGGATGGGCCTGGAAGTACGCCTCGCGCCGCCGGCGGTCCGTGACGTGGGTGTAGATCTCCGTCGTAGCCAGGTCGGCGTGCCCGAGCATCTCCTGCACCGAGCGCAGGTCGGCACCGCCCTCGAGCAGGTGCGTCGCGAACGAGTGGCGGAGAAGATGGGGGTGGACGCGCCCGGGCTCGAGCCCGGCCCGCGCGGCGAGCTGCCGGAGGATGAGGAACGCGCCGGCTCGTGTGAGCGGTCCTCCCTTCGCGTTCAGGAGAAGCTCGGGCCGGTGCCGGCGGTCGAGGTACGGTCGCCCGCGGGCGAGGTAGCGGCGCGCCGCTTCGGCGGCCGAGCGGCCGATCGGGACGACACGCTCCTTCCCTCCCTTGCCGACGCAACGGACGAGGCGCTCCTCGAGGTCGATGCCTGCGCGCTCGAGCCCCACGGCCTCGCTGACGCGGAGCCCGGCACCGTAGAGGAGCTCGACGAGGAGGCCGTCGCGCAGCGCCCGCGGCGATGTGCCGGCCGCCGCCTCGATCAGCCGCTCGGCTTCGCGGGGCGAGAGCGTCCGCGGGAGCTTCGGCCGCCTGCGCGGGGACTCGACCTCGGCGGCCGGGTTGTCATCGCGCTCGCCCAGGAGCACGTGGTGCGCGAAGAACGAACGTGCCGCCGAGATCCGTCGCGAGATCGTCGCCGGAGCGAGACCCTCGGCACGGAGCTCGGCCAGGTACGTGCGTAGCTCGTCGGTGCTCGCGGAGGAGACCGGCTTGCCGATCCGGCTCTGGAGGTGGAGGAGGTCGCGCCTGTAGGCCTCGACCGTGCGCGGGGCGCGGCGGGTGGCAAGAACCGCGAGGAAGCTATCGAGATCGGGATCTCGCACGCGCTGCTCTTCGCGGTCGCTCCCGTGTTGCCTGCCTGCGCCACATGAGCCTCGCCGCGATCAGGACGGCGGCCTGGAGCGCCACCAGCGCGCCGAGCGCGAGGGCGGTGTCGCGCCAGAACGCGTCCGGGAAGAGCCGCCGCAGGGTCTCGGTGTCGGCGAAGCGCCAGCTGTCGCCGGAGAAGAAGAAGCGGTGGAAGCCTCCGAGGAAGCTGATCGGGCTGACGGCGACGTAGACGCCGACGAAGCCGGCGACGGCGAGCGTGAGGAGGGCGCCGGTCGTGAGCCCGTCACGCGCGATCGGGCGGGTGCGGCGGATGAGCAGGAGCCCGGCGACGGCGAGCAGGCCGGCCGCGTCGATCGCGTACAACCCGAGGAGGTAGCCGCGGACGCTGCGCAGGTGGCGGCGCTCCTTGCGGTCGAAGGCGGGGCCGCCGTCCGGCAGCCGTGCCGCGCGAAGCACCCGCTCGCCGCCGCCGAAGGGGACGATCGAATCGAGGGCGACGTCGGCCAGCCGGTCCCGGTCGCCGCGGGCCATCCCGTAGGGGTCGGGCCGGAGGCGCCCGATCTCGGCGTGGGCGAACCATGGGTGCGCGAGGACGTGGACGCCGTTCCCGATCAGGATGAGCGGCACGAAGGCGGCGACCAGCGCGACGGATCCGGTACGAGCGCGGATGGCCGATCGTAGACGTGCCAGCGCCGCCGTCTTCCACAGCCAGTGCCTGGCACGTCAGGTGTGACGATTGCGCGCCAGTCTGTCCACTGGTAGTGCCTGGCACTTCGGGTGTGACGAATCCGTGCCTCTTCCTCCACTGGTAGTGCCTGGCACTTCAGGTGGGGCGATCGTGGAACGACTCGTCCACAGAGGGCCCTCGAAATGCCGCGGCGTCCGGGCCTTGCTCAGGAGCGCGGGTGCGCGCGGTCGTAGACGCGCCGTAGCCGGCGGCCGTCGACGTGGCTGTAGATCTGGGTGGTCGAGAGCGAGCTGTGGCCGAGGAGCTCCTGGATCACGCGCAGGTCCGCGCCGCCCTCGAGGAGGTGAGTCGCGAAGGCATGCCGGAGCCGGTGCGGGTGCGGCGTCAGGCGGCGGAGCGTGCTCGTGTCGAGCCGTCGGCCGCGCGCGGAGAGGAAGAGTGCGTTCTCGGCGCCTCGCGCGAGCTGGGGGCGGGCGTCGCGGAGATAGCGCGAGAGCCGGTAAGCGGCTTCCTCCCCGAGCGGCACGGTCCGCTCCTTGCCCCCCTTGCCGCGCACGTGGAGGAGCTCCTGTTCGAAGTCGACGTCCTCGAGGTCGAGCCCGACGGCCTCGGCGCTGCGCAGGCCGGCCGAGTAGACGAGCTCGACGAGCGCACGGTCGCGCAGGCCGAGCGGCCCGTCCCGCTCGAGCCCGGCGATGAGGGAGTTCACCTCCGCCGGCTTCGGGGCCACCGGGAGGCGGCGGGGGCGCCTCGGTGCCAGGGCGACGTCGGGAACGCGGGCGGGGCCAAGGGCAGAGCGCAGGAGCGAGCGCACGGCGGTCAGCTTCCGTCCGATCGTCGCGGGCGCGAGCTTCGGCTGCCGGCGCCCCAGGTCGGCCGCGTAGTCGCTCAGCACGCGCGCGTCCACGTCCTCGAGTCGAAGGCGCCGGCCGCAGAGCCAGCCCTCGAACTGCTCGAGGTCGGTCCGGTAGGCGCGCCGCGTCGCATCCGACAGCGCCGGGCTCGCGAGCAGCCGCTCGATCTCGTCCACGGGTCCGAGTTCGCGGCTCGCCCGGTAACCCCTGTACGCCTTGCAACATGGTGCCACTTGCTGAGACGGCCCGCAGTCCGGGCGGTTCTCCCGCCTTGTAACACTGTGTTACTTGGATCGGCCGCGCGTGCCGCGCGCGGCCGGCCGTGTAGGCTGGCGCGCGCGGATGAGGCTGGAGCACATCTTCGACCTCGACCTGCGCTACGAAGGGGAGTACGTGGTCGTGCGGCCGTACGGCGGCCTCGACGGGGTCGGCTACGCCTCGGGCTCGGGCCGGGCGACCGGGCCACGCGTCGAGGGCGCGGTTCGGTTCTCGAACAACCCGCGCGTCCGCGGGGACGGCGTCCTCCTCGCCGACCTCGCGGGCGCGATCGCCACGGACGACGGCGCGCGGATCGTCTTCTCTCTCGCCGGCCTCGGCCGCCGTGCAGGCGACGGCCGCACCTTCGAGGTCGCCCTGGCGATGACCCTGGAGTCGGACCACGAACGATACGGGTGGGTCAACGAGGCGCTCTGCGTGGCGGAGGCGACCGTCGTCGGCCGCCGCGTGCGGATGCACGTTCACCGCCTGCTCACCCGGCGCGCGTAGGATTCGGATCCGAAGGAGGCAGCAAGATCGCGATCACCACCGAGACGCCGCTGGATCTGCACGGGTTGAGCCCCGAGCGTCGCGTCCACCGAAACCCGACGACGGCTCTTCTCTACACCCACGCGCTCGCGCGCGGCGAGGGCAGCCTCGCCGAAGGAGGCCCGCTGTGCGTGGACACCGGACGCTTCACCGGACGCTCGCCGACGGACAAGTTCGTCGTCCGCGAGCCGGGCTCCGAGGATCGGATCTGGTGGGGGAAGGTTAACCAGCCGTTCTCCGAGGCGCGCTTCGACGGCCTGCGGGCCAAGGTCACCGGCCATCTGGAGGCAGGGGACCTGTACGTCGTCGACGCCTTCGCCGGCGCCGACGCGGCGCACCGGCTCGCCGTACGCGTGATCACCGGCCGGCCCTATCACGCCCTCTTCGCGAAGACGATGTTCATCGAGCCCGCTCCGGACGAGCTCGACGAGTTCGACCCGGACGCGCTCGTCCTGCACGCGCCCGAGGTCGAGGCCGACCCGGAGAGCGACGGGACCCGCACCGGCACGTTCGTCGTCCTCCACCCGACCCGCGCCGAGGTGCTGATCGGGGGCACCTTCTACGGGGGCGAAATCAAGAAGTCGGTCTTCACGCTGATGAACGACCGGCTCCCGCTCGAGCGCGTCCTGCCGATGCACTGCTCCGCGAACGTCGACGACCACGGGCGGGTGGCGATCTTCTTCGGGCTGTCCGGCACCGGGAAGACGACCCTCTCCGCCGATCCGGATCGCTCGCTGATCGGCGACGACGAGCACGGCTGGGGCGACGGCGGCATCTTCAACCTCGAGGGAGGCTGCTACGCGAAGGTGATCCGCCTGTCGGCCGAGGCCGAGCCGGAGATCCACCGGATGACCCGCACGTTCGGCACGATCCTCGAGAACGTGGTCGTGGACGAGAACGGCGTTCTCGACCTCGACGACGGCTCGAAGACCGAGAACACGCGCGCCGCCTACAGGCTCGAGCAGGTCGGGAACGCGCTGCCGACGAAGCAGGCCGGCCACCCCGGCGCGGTGATCATGCTCACCGCCGACGCGTTCGGCATCCTCCCGCCGATCGCGCGCCTGACCCGTGACCAGGCGATGTTCTACTTCCTCTCCGGATACACCGCGAAGGTGGCCGGCACCGAGATCGGCGTCACCGAGCCGCAGGCGACCTTCTCGACCTGCTTCGGGGCGCCGTTCCTGCCGCAGCAGCCCTCGGTCTACGCGCGGATGCTCGGCGAGAAGTTGGTCGCCCACCCGCACGCGACCGTCTGGCTGGTGAACACGGGATGGACGGGCGGGCCGTTCGGCGAGGGACACCGGATGCCGATCTCGGCGACGCGGGCGCTCCTGCGGGCTGCGCTCGACGAGGGCCTGCGGAGCGTCGAGTACCGGGTAGATCCGGTATTCGGCTTCGAGGTGCCGGTGTCCGTGCCGGGTGTCGACGAGGCTCTCCTCGACCCGCGCTCCACCTGGCGTGACCCGGACGCGTACGACCGCAGGGCCCGTGAGCTCGCGCGGATGTTTCGGGTGAACTTCGAGCAGTTCGCGGAGTCGGCGGGGCCGACCGTGACCGCGGCCGGGCCTACCGTCTAGGAAAACTACGGAGGCGAGGCGTCGTGGGCTCGCATAGCGTCACGCCGTGAGCACGCCGGCCGCAGCGGCGCGTCTCGGCGCGACCTCGAGGCGCGACCGCTGGTGGCTCGCACCCCTGATCACCGGCGCCGGCCTGTCGGCCTTCGGCGTCTACTCGCTCGTGATCGCCGCGATGGGCTCGGACTTCCTGTACACGGGCCACGGAGCGCACTACCTCTCGCCGTTCTACTCGCCCGACCTGAGGAGCTGGGGCGTGCCCTTCGACACGTACGCGTTCTTCGTCATGTGGGTACCGCTCGGCCTGCGGGTCACCTGCTACTACTACCGCAAGGCCTACTACCGGTCGTTCTTCCTCGCCCCCCCGGCCTGCGCCGTCGCCGGGCCCCGTCGCGAGCGTTACCGGGGCGAGGCCTCGTTCCCCTTCGTCCTGCAGAACGTCCACCGCTACTTCCTGTACCTGGCGACGGTCGTGCTCGGGTTTCTCTGGTACGACGCCGGCCGCGCGTTCCTCTTCCGCACCTCGGACGGCTCGCTGCACGCAGGGCTCGGGCTGGGGACGCTGATCATGCTGGCCAACGTCGTCTTCCTGACGCTCTTCACATTCGGATGCAACTCGCTCCGGCACCTCGTCGGAGGCAAGCTCGACTGCTTCACCTGCACCCCCGCCGCGCGGGCGCGCTATCGCGCCTGGCGCGGCGTGAGCAGGCTCAACCTGCGACACATGGAGTGGGCCTGGATCAGCCTGGCCAGCGTCGCCGCGACCGACCTCTACATCCGGCTCGCCTCAGCCGGGGTGTTCCACGACCCGAGGATCTTCTGAGTTGGACGCGGAGCGGCACGACTACGACGTGATCGTGATCGGCGCCGGCGGCGCGGGCCTGCGCGCCGCGATCGCCGCGGCCGAGAGCGGTGCGAGGACGGCGGTCGTCTGCAAGTCGCTGCTCGGGAAGGCGCACACCGTGATGGCCGAGGGCGGCGTCGCCGCCTCGTTCGGGAACGTCGCCCCCGACGACAACTGGCGGGTGCACTTCCAGGACACGATGTTCGGCGGCAAGTACCTGAACAACTGGCGGATGGTGGAGCTCCACGCCAAGGAGGCGCCCGACCGCGTCGAGGAGCTCGAGCGGTGGGGCGCGGTCTTCGACCGGACGCCCGACCGGAAGATGTCGCAGCGGCCGTTCGGCGGCCACACCTACCGCCGTCTGGTCCACATCGGCGACCGTACCGGCCTCGAGCTGCTCCGGACGCTCCAGGACAAGGCGGTGCACAGCGGCATCGAGGTCTACATGGAGTACATCGTCACCCGCCTGCTCAAGGACGGCGACCGGGTCTGCGGGGCCTTCGCCTACCGGCGCTTCGACGGCAGGTACGTCGCCTTCGGTGCAAAGGCGATCGTGATGGCGACCGGCGGCGCCGGGAAGGCCTGGCGCATCAACTCGAACTCGTGGGAGACCACCGGTGACGGGCACGCCCTCGGCTACGACGCCGGCGCCGAGCTCGTCGACATGGAGTTCGTCCAGTTCCACCCGACCGGGATGGTCTGGCCGCCCGGCGTGATCGGCCTGCTGGTCACCGAGGCCGTTCGCGGCGAGGGCGGGATCTTGCGGAACAGGGACGGCGAGCGGTTCATGGAGCGCTATGACCCGAAGCGGCTCGAGCTCTCGACCCGCGACGTCGTGGCGCGGGCGATCTACACCGAGGTGAAGGAGGGCCGGGGGACGGAGCACGGCGGCGTCTACCTCGACGTCTCGCACCTGTCGGCGGAGATGGTGAAGAAGAAGCTTCCCGGCATGTATGCGCAGTTCCTGGAGCTCGCGAGCGTGGACATCACGAAGCAGCCGATGGAGGTCGGCCCGACCTGCCACTACTTCATGGGCGGGCTCGTGGTCGACTCGGACACGGGTGCGACCGCCGTCCCCGGACTCTTCGGAGCGGGCGAGTGTACCGGCGGCATGAACGGCGCGAACCGGCTCGGCGGCAACTCGCTCTCCGACATCCTCGTGTTCGGCAGGCGGGCAGGCGAGCATGCGGGCGCCCACGCCGCCGGCGCCGAGGCGCCTGTCCTCCACGACGACCAGGTCGCCGCCGCGACCGCCGAGATGGAGAGATCCCTCGAGGGGGCCGGCGAGGACCCGTACGAGGTCCAGGGCGACCTCCAGCAGACGATGCAGGAACTGGTCGGAATCTTCCGGGAGGCCGAGGGGCTCACCGCGGCGATCGGGAAGCTCGACTCGCTGAAGGCACGCGCGGCGAGGGCTCGTGCGCCGCTCCCCGGCAAGGAGTGGAATCCGGGCTGGCACCTGTGCCGCGACCTGCCGAACCAGCTCACGGTCGCCGAGGCGGTGGCGAGGGCGGCGCTGATGCGCGAGGAGAGCCGTGGCGCGCACAGCCGGACGGACTTCCCCGACTACGACGAGCGCTGGGGCGGCCGGAACATCGTGATCCGGAAGAGTGCCGACGGGATGCAGCTCGAGCCCCGGCCGGTGCGTTCCGTCGAGAGCCTCGCGCCGCTCGTCGAGGAGCGCAAGGCGGCGGAGGCCGGAGTGGAGGTCGAGCCGGAATGAGGCCATTTCGCTCGCGCGAAATGGTTAGAGAGGCAGCCGAGGCTTCGACCGGAAGGAATGCACGGGCATGAGCGGACGGGCGCTCCGGGTCTGGCGCGGCGACGCGAGCGGCGGCTCCTTCGCCGACTACGAGCTCGAGGCACAGACGGGCATGGTCGTCCTCGACGCCGTGCTCGAGATCCAGCGCAGCCAGGCGAAGGATCTCGCCGTGCGTTGGAACTGCAAGGCCGCGCACTGCGGCTGCTGCGGGGCGGAGATCAACGGCAGGCCGAAGCTGATGTGCAAGACGCGCCTCGACGCGCTGCCCGAGGACGAACCGATCACGGTCGAGCCCCTACGGGCGTTCCCGCTCGTCCGCGACCTCGTCAGCGACGTGTCGTGGAACTACGAGGTGAACAAGCGGATCCCGCCCTTCACGCCGAAGCCGGATGCCGAGTGGCTGATCGGCCAGGAGGACGTCGACCGCATGGGCGAGTTCCGCAAGTGCATCGAGTGCTTCCTCTGCCAGGACGTCTGTCACGTGCTCCGCGACCACCGGCTGCAGCCGCAGTACTTCGGGCCGCGGTTCATGGTCCGGGTGGCGAGCCTGGAGATGCACCCGCTCGACGCGCTCGACCGCACGGGCCTCGTCTCGGCCGAGGGCGGGCTCGGGCTCTGCAACATCACCAAGTGCTGCGGCGACGTCTGCCCGCAGGACATCAAGATCACGGACAACGCGATCATCCCGCTGAAGGAGCGCGTCGTCGACCGCCGCTACGACCCGCTCGCGAGGCTCGTCGGCCGGCTCGCGCGGCGCAGACGAACCTGACGCGGCCCTCGGCCGGTTTCCGATAGCTTCACCCCTCGGATGGGGGGCACCCATGACGTCCTCGTGGTCGGCGCCGGGCTCGCGGGCATGCGGGCGGCGATCGAGGCATTCGAAATCGGCGCCGACGTGGCCCTCGTCTCGAAGCTCCACCCGGTGCGCAGCCACTCGGCCGCAGCCGAGGGCGGGATCAACGCGGCGCTCGGCAACGCCTCGGAGGACAGCCCGGAGGAGCACGCCTACGACACGGTCAAGGGCTCCGACTACCTGGGCGACCAGGACGCGATCGAGATCCTCTGCAACGAGGCACCCGGCGACGTCTACCAGCTCGAGAACTGGGGCGCGGTCTTCTCGCGCACCGAGGACGGCCGGATCGCACAGCGTCCGTTCGGGGCCGCCGGCGAGCCCCGCACCGCCTACGCCGCCGACATCACCGGTCACGTGCTCGTCTCCGTGCTCTACGAGCAGGTGACGAAGCGCGACCTGCGGGTCTACGACGAGCACTTCGCCTGGAAGCTCGTCGTCGACGACGGCCGCTGCCAGGGCGTCATCTGCTGGGACCTCCTGCACGGCGGCCTGGAGACGATCAAGGCGAAGACGGTGATCCTGTGCACGGGCGGCGCCGGCCGGCTGTACGTCGGCACGACGAACGCCTACGCGTGCACGGGCGACGGGATGGCGATGGCCCTACGCGTCGGCGTGCCGCTGAAGGACATGGAGATGATGCAGTTCCACCCGACCACCCTGGCGCCGTCCGGGGTGCTGATCACCGAGGGGTGCCGCGGCGAGGGTGCGTTCCTCCTGAATGCCGAGGGCGAGCGGTTCCTGACCCGCTACGCGCCGAACGCGATGGAGCTCGCCTCCCGCGACGTCATCTCGCGCGCCGAGCAGACCGAGATCGACGAGGGGCGCGGCATCGACGGCAACGTCCTCCTCGACCTCCGCCACCTCGGCGCCGAGACGATCGTCGAGCGGCTGCACGGCACGCGCGAGCTGTCGATGGTGTTCGTCAACGTCGACCCGATCAAGGAGCCGATCCCGGTCCGTCCGGGCGCCCACTACCACATGGGGGGCATCGACGTCGACGTCTGGGGGAGCACCGAGCTCGAGGGCCTCTACGCCGCCGGCGAGTGCGCCTGCGTCTCGGTCCACGGCGCCAACCGGCTCGGCGGCAACGCGCTGATGGAGACGATCACCTACGGGAAGCGCACCGGCCGCCACGCGGCCGAGTGGGCGCTCTCGCACACGACGGTCACCGTCCCCGAGAGCGCGGTCTCCGACGCCGAGCGCGAGCTGAAGACGCTCCTCGACCGCACGGAGGGCGAGCGGCCGTGGCGGATCCGCGACGAGCTCGGCGAGACGATGCACGAGAACTTCGGCGTCTTCCGGCGGGACGACCAGATGCAGCGGCAGGAGCAGATCGTCGCCGGCCTGCGCGAGCGCTACGAGCACGTCCTCGTCGAGGACAAGGGGAACGTCTTCAACAACGACCTGACGCAGGCGCTCGAGCTCGGCTTCCTGCTGGAGCTGGCCGACTGCATGGTCGAGTCGGGCCTGGCGCGGAAGGAGAGCCGCGGCGCGCACGCCCGGCCGCACGACTACCCGAACCGGGATGATGCGGGCTACATGAGACACACGATCGTCCGCTGGATCGCCGACCGGCCGGTCCTCGACTGGAAGCCGGTGACAGTCACGAAATGGCAACCGGAAGCGAGGGTGTACTAGCCATTCGCTTCGCGAATGGCTAGGGGAAGGCTAGGGGAAGGCAAAAAGGCACAAAAAAGAGGCTAGAAGGCACAAAAAGAGGCTCGAAGGCACAAAAAGAGGGCAAACAGCTGATGGATGTAGCACTCAAGATCTGGCGGTACGACCCCGAGACCGGCGAGCGGGCGCTCCGCGACTACGAGATCGACGCGCCCGAGTGGGCCTGCCTGCTCGACGTCCTCGACATCGTCAAGGACCGCGTGGACGGGACGCTCGCCTACCGCAAGAGCTGCCGGATGATGATCTGCGGCTCGTGCGGAATGCGCATGGACGGCCGGGCCGTGCTCGCCTGCAAGGAGCCGATGCTGCCGATCGTCGAGGCCGGGCACGTGCCGGTGATCTCGGCGATGGGGAACCTGCCGATCGTCAAGGACCTCGTCGTCGACATGGATCCCTTCTGGCAGAAGATGCGGGCGATGAAGCCGTGGCTCGAGCCGGGCTACACGGAGTCGTCCGACGGCAAGGAGTTCCGCGTCTCGCCGCACGATGCCGAGGCGATCCACAAGGAGTCGCTCTGCATCAACTGCGGGTGCTGCGTCTCCGAGTGCAACTCGATGGAATCCGACCCGGAGTTCCTCGGGCCGGCGGCGCTCGCGAAGGGGATGCGCTTCGTCGGGGACACGCGCGACCAGGCGAGCGTCGAGCGGCTCGAGGCCTACAACTCCGAGCACGGGATCTGGGACTGCACGCGCTGCTACTTCTGCCAGGAGCGCTGCCCGAAGGGGGTCGACCCGCGCGACGCGATCGCGAAGCTGGGCGCCGAGTCGATCAAGCGGGGGATCGACCGGGACCTGGGCGCGAGGCACGCGAAGTGGTTCGTCACCTCGGCGAAGACGACCGGGTGGCTCCGCGAGACCGAGCTCGTGCCGAAGACGCAGGGCGTCGTCTCCTCGATCCGGCAGATCAAGTTCGCGATGAGCCTGGCCAGGCGCGGCAAGGTCCCGCCGCCCGTCCCGCCGCACGTCGCGCAGGACGTGAAGCAGTCGCGTGCGCTCTACAACCTGGTCAAGGAGCAGGGCCGCGACGGGGCGGCCGGCATCGTCCAGGGGGAGAAGGGGCTCGCGTACATCGAGTTCGCCGAGGAGCACGGCAAGCAGCACCACCAGGAGGAGCGGGCCAGGATGCACCATCACGAGGCGGAGGGCGGGAGCGGGTGACCCGGGCCATCGACGACGGGTTTCGGCTTCCAGGAGCCGGGAGGCCCGGAAAGGAGCGTCCGTGACGAAGGGATCGCCGTGGATGCGCGTGGCCTACTACAAGGGCTGCCTGGCCTCGCTGTCGGCGAAGGAGCTCGACAGCTCCACGCAGGCGCTTGCCGCTCGCCTTGGCCTCCAGCTCGAAGAGCTGGAGGCTGTCACCTGCTGCGGCGCCGGCGACATCCACGAGGCGGAGCCCGACTACTACCTCCACCTGAACGCGCGCATCCTCGCCCACGGGGAGGCGACGGGCGCCGACACGCTGATGACGATCTGCAACGTCTGCACGCTCAACCTGCGCCAGGCGAACTGGCAGCTGCGGAACGACGAGGGTCTGCGCGCCCGCGTGAACGAGAACCTGCAGCGGGTCGGGGTGCCGCCGTACTCCGGGACGATCGAGGTGAAGCACCTGCTCTGGCTGATCGCCGAGGGCGAGGGCTACGAGCAGCTCAAGCAGGTAGCCCACAAGGGGCTGAAGGGGCTGAAGGTCGCGCCCTTCTACGGCTGTCAGATCCTGCGCCCGTCGAAGGTGCTCGGCTTCGAGGATCCCGACCGGCCCTGGTCGCTGGAGGCGATCATCCAGGCGTGCGGCGGGCAGTCGGTCGACTACCCGGCGAAGATCAAGTGCTGCGGCTTTCCGATCATCCAGGCCCGCGAGGAGACCGCCCTCGGCGAGCTGATCCAGCCGATCGAGCAGGCGATGGAGGCCGGTGCCGAGGTGATGGTCACGCCCTGCCCGCTCTGCCACCTCTCGCTCGACGCGTGGCAGCAGAAGCTGGAGGCGTCGACGGGTCGGACGTTCGGCCTGCCGATCCTCCATCTCTCGCAGCTCGTCGGCGTCGCCGCGGGTCTCCACGAGTCGGAGCTGAAGTTCAAGCGGCACGTCGTCCCGGTCGACCCGGTCGTCGAGAAGCTCAGCGTCTGACGCGGGAGGCGGCTCGCACCGGGCTCGCAGCGCTCGCGGGCGTCGTCACGGGCGGGATCGCCTGGGGGTTGTACGAGGCCGCCTGGGTGCGCCTCGCGGAGCTCGAGGTGCCGCTCGCCGGGCTGCCGCCGGCGCTCGCCGGGCTGCGGATCGCGCACCTCTCGGACCTCCACCTGGGGGTTCCCTCGCCTGGCGCGCGGGCGGTCGCGCGGGCCGTCGATTGGGTTGCGGACCGGCGGCCCGATCTCGTGCTCGTCACCGGCGACCTGCTCGCCCGGCCGGAGGGCGCCGAGCCCCTGCGGACGCTGGTCGAGCGGCTGCCGCCGGTCTACGCCGTCCTCGGCAACCACGACTACGCGGAGAGCCGCGACCCGTTCTCGAAGCCGGTCGGCAGGATCGATCTCGGGCCCGGACGGCTGCTGTCGGACGAGACGGTGACGCTCGACCTGCGCGGCCGCAGGATCCAGCTCGTCGGCGTCGACCCGCGGACGTACCTGCGCGCCGAGGCTCGTCCCTGGACGCTCGCCGACCCGGACGCGGAGCTCCGCATCCTGCTCTGCCACTTCCCGCGGGTGGTCGACGCGCTGCCCGCGGGCGCCTTCGACCTCGTGCTCTCCGGCCACATGCACGACGGCCAGATCACGATCCCGTACCCCCGCGGGAAGCTGCGTCTCGCGCATCCGCGCGCGCCGTACAACCGCGGGCTCTACGGCCGCCCGGGCGGGCTGCTCCACGTGTCTCCGGGCCTCGGGACCACGTTCGTGCCCTTCCGCTTCTTCGCCCGGCCGGAGGCGACCGAGCTCGTTCTCGCGCCCCCCGTTCCACGGGCGCGGGAGGCCGAAGTCCTACAATCGACGTGATGGAGGGGCACGCGAGCATCTCGCCCGACGTCCTGGCGCGCTACGCGGCCGACGCCGCGCTCGAGGTCGAGGGCGTCCACGGCCTGGTCGAGAGCCACCTGCCCCGGCACCGGCCCGTGCGGATCTCGTTCGGGGCGGACGGCGCGGTGTCCGTCGACCTTCGCCTCGCGCTCGCGTGGGGCGCTGCGTTCGGCGAGGTCGGCACGGCCGTCCAGGGCCGGGTCGCCGACTACCTGGAGCGGATGACCGATCGTCGTCCGGTACGGGTCGACGTCGTCGTCGACGAGGTCGGCCCGGTCGGCGGCTGATGCCCCCGCGCGTCGCAGGCCTCACCGGCGCGACGATCGAGACGGCGCCGTCCGTCTGCCACGAGTGCGTCTGGTGGCAGGCGCGGGGCTCGCGCCAGACCGACAAGCGCCGCTGGATCGCGAAGGCGGAGGAGGAGTGGGGCGCCTGGGGCACGGTCTACTACGACGAGAACGGAGACCTGCTGGGCTCGATGCAGTACGGGCCCTCCGGCCTCTTCCCGCGTGCGGCCGAGCTGCCGGCGGGCCCTCCTTCCGGGGAGGCGGTGCTCGTCACCTGCGCCTACGTGGCCAGCTCCGCGACGCCGTGGGTGATGCAGTCGCTGTTCCTCGCGGCGATCGGGGACGCGAAGGACCGCGGCGCGAAGGCGCTGGAGGCGTTCGCCTACCGCTACCCGGAGGGCGAGTCGACCTACGAGCGCTTCCTCGTCCACCGGACCGTCTTCCCCTCGGACTTCCTCGCCGACTTCGGCTTTTACACCGTGCGGGCGCAGGGTCGCGTCGAGCTGGCGCGGCTCGAGCTCGGCGGCCTCGTTCCCGTGTACGACGGGATGCGCGTACGTGTCTTCCGGGCGCTCAAGGAGGCGCTCGTCCCCGCACCCGTGCCGGAGCGGCCCTGATGGAACGCCCGTCCGGTGCACGCCGGGCGGCCAACCGGCTCCACGACCTGACCGATTCTTAATCAATGCCAGGCACTGTTACGACGCGCATGAGGACGATCCGAGGACACGATTCGCGCCCGGAGCACGGGCGGGGCGGGATGAGACGCACCGCCGCGGTCGCTTTCACCCTGCTCGGCGTCTTCGCCGCGGCGCCGGCCGCGCTCGCCGGGGGGCCGCACATGCTCGTCGGCGCCGTCAACCAGAGCCTGCTCCAGGGGGCGCTCACGGATGCCGAGGCCCAGTTCGGCCTCGCCCGCGACGCCGGGCTCGGCGACGCCGTACGCGTCGAGCTCACCTGGGCCCGTGGCCGGACGGCGCCCGGCCAGGACGCGGTCGACGCCTTGCGGAGCGCCGCGCAGGCCGCGGCCGCGGGCGGGGCGTCCCTCTACGTCGCCCTCTACCCGTACGGCAGCTCGCAGACTCCCCTTTCGGACTCCGACCAGAGCGACTTCGCCGTCTGGGCGACCGCGATCGCGCGCGCGGTGCCCGAGGAGCACCACTTCATCATCGGCAACGAGCCGAACCTGAACCGCTTCTGGCTGCCCCAGTTCGGGCCGAAGGGCGAGGACGTCGCCGCTCCCGCCTACGTCTCGCTCCTCGCCCGCACCTACGACGCGCTGAAGGCGGTGTCGCCGTCGATCGAGGTGCTCGGCGGGGCGCTCTCCCACGCCGGCGTGGACAAGCCCGGCACCGGCCGGGACACGCATTCGCCGACCGCGTTCGTCCAGGACCTGGGCAGCGCCTACCGGGCGAGCGGCCGCGACCGGCCGATCATGGATGCGTTCACCTTCCACCCGTACATGCTCCGCTCCGACGAGCCGCCGACGCTCGCGCACCCGAGCTCGACGACGATCACGATCGCCGACTACGACAAGCTGGTGCAGCTCCTGGGCCAGGCCTTCGACGGCACGGCACAGAAGGGCTCGACCCTGCCCATCCTGTACGACGAGTTCGGCGTCGAGAGCACGATCCCGCCAGAGAAGGAGGGCCTCTACGTGAGCACGGAGCCCAAGACGATCCACCCCGTGGACGAGGCGACACAGGCGTCGTACTACGTGCAGGCGCTCCAGCTCGCCTTCTGCCAGCCGAACGTCGAAGGCTTCCTCGTCTTCTCGCTCCGAGACGAGGTGAACCGCGCCGGCTGGCAGTCGGGTGTCTACTACGTGGACGCGACGCCGAAGTCGTCGCTGCAGGCGGTCGCGACCGCCGCGAGCTACCTGCGCCGGAACGTCCTGACCACGTGCCCGCCGATCCAGGTGACGCCGATCCTCCGCCTGAACTGGTTCCCGGGCGAGCGGCCCGGATCCGGGCCGAGCACCTTCCCGGTCGTGCTCACCTGCGACGTCGACTGCGTCTACGTGCTCCGCCTCGAGAAGCTGCCGGGGCACAGCACGACGCTCGAGGCCCGCGGCCGGGCGACCGGCCGGCTCGCGAAGCGGGTCGACTTCCGCCAGGCCAGGCTCGCGCCGGGCACCTACCGGTACACGATCCGGGCGGTGGCGACCCAGAACGTGGGACCGCCGGCAACGGCGACGAGCCCGGCGTTCACGATTCGGCGCCGGTAGGCGACCCATGCCCGTGCCCGCGGGCGGATGCCGGGCTCAGGCCGCGACGGCCTCGCGGCTGAGCAGGAGCTCGGCGATCTGGATCGCGTTCAGCGCCGCGCCCTTGCGGAGGTTGTCGCCGGCGAGAAAGAGGACGAGCCCCCGGGGATCGGCCGGATCCTGCCTGATCCGGCCGACGAGGACCTCGTCTCCGCCGGCGGCCCGACCGGGCGACGGGAAGTCGACGACGTCGACGCTCGGCGCGTGCTCCAGCAGGCCGCGCGCCCGATCGGGCGAGAGCCGCTCCTCCGTCTCGATCCAGACCGCCTCGGCGTGCCCGATCATCACCGGCACGCGCACGCAGGTCGCGCTCACCGGCAGGTCCGGCTGCTCCATGATCTTGCGCGTCTCCTCGCGCAGCTTCGACTCCTCGTCGAACTCGACGCCGTCGAAGTCCCAGTCCATGCGCAGGTCGTGCTGGTCGGGGCGCTCGGCGGCCAGGCGCTGCATCGCGCCGACGCCGGCCCCGGAGACGGACTGGTAGGTCGAGACCCGGACGCGCGCGAGGCCGGCGGCGTCGGCCAGCGGCTTCAGCACGCAGGTGAGCGGGATGGTGCAGCAGTTCGGGTTGGCGACGATCCCGTCGTGCTCGAGCGCCCGCGCGGGGTTGACCTCGGGGACGACGAGCGGCACGCCGTCCTCGAGCCGGAAGGCCGCCGACTTGTCGACGACCACCGCCCCGCCGCGCACCGCGTGGGGGACGAGCTCGCGCGAGCCGGAGGTCCCGATCGAGAAGAAGCAGAGGTCGAGGTCGCCCGCGGCCAGCGCCTCGGGCGTCGCCTCCTCGACGACGAGCGCCTCGCCGCCGAGGGCGACCCGCGTCCCGGCGGAGCGCGCGCTCGCGAAGGCACGGACGTCGTCGTAGCCGCGCTCGGCGAGCAGCTCGAGCGTGACCGCCCCGACCGCGCCGGTCGCGCCGACCACCCCGATCCTAGGCACCGGCGCGCTCCTCGGCGAAGAGCCGGAACTTGTCGTGCACCACCTGGACGGCGCGGTCGACGTCGGAGGCGCGCACGACGCAGGAGATGCGGATCGAGGAGGTGGAGATGATCTCGATGTTGATCCCCGCCTCCGACAGCGCCTCGAACATGTCCGCGGCGACCCCCGGGTGAGTGCGCATGCCGGCGCCGATCAGCGACACCTTGGCGATATCGGAGTCCTGCGTCCAGCCGCCGGCGCCGACCTCTTCGCAGGCCGCCTCGAGGATCGGCTCGGCGACGGCGAGGTCGCTCTTCGGGAGCGTGAACGAGATGTCCGTGGTGCCCTCGGCGGAGACGTTCTGGACGATCATGTCGATGTTCACGCCGGCGTCGGCGAGCGCCCTGAAGACCCGGGCGGCGACGCCCGGCCGGTCGGGCACTCCGCGCAGGGTCGCCTTGGCCTCGGAGACGTCGTGCGTGACTCCCGAGATGACCGCCTTCTCCAGCAACAGCTCGTCCTCCCTCTGGATCCAGGTTCCGGCGGAGTCGCCGAACGCCGAGCGCACGTGCAGCCGGACGCCGTGGTTGCGCGCGAACTCCACTGAGCGTAGCGCCATCACCTTCGCGCCGGAGGCCGACATCTCCAGCATCTCCTCGTAGGTGACCACCGGCAGCTTGAGCGCGTCGGGGACGAGGCGTGGGTCGGCGGTGTAGACGCCCTCGACGTCGGTGAAGATCTCGCAGCTCTCGGCGCCGAGCGCCGCGGCGAGAGCGACCGCGGTCGTGTCGGAGCCGCCGCGGCCGAGCGTGGTGATCTCCAGGCCGGTGGAGACGCCCTGGAAGCCGGCGACCAGGACGATCTTCCCGTCGTCGAGCGCTGCGTTGATGCGCTGGGCACGCACCTCGACGATCTTGGCTTTCGTGTGCGTGGTGTCGGTGACGATGCCGGCCTGGGAGCCGGTCAGCGAGATCGCCTCGTGGCCGAGGTCCTCGATCGCCATCTCTCCGAGCGCGCAGGAGATGCGCTCGCCGACCGAGATGAGCATGTCCATCGCCCGTGGCTTCGGTCGCTCCGAGACCCGGTGCGCCAGGTCGACGAGCTCGTCGGTCGTGTCTCCCATCGCGGAGAGGACGGCGACGACGCGGCGGCCGTCCTCCTTGGCGGTGACGATCCGGCGGGCGACCGAGCGCAGTCGCTCCGGGTCGCCGACGGACGTGCCGCCGAACTTCATCACGAGCGTGCCGACCCGCCGCTCGTCGTCCTGAGCGATCCCGGGGACTTGCTCGTAGTCGGTGGCCGCCATCGCTGCGAAAGGGTAGCGGCCTCGGGAAAACGCCCCCACAAAAGCCGAACCGGCTGACCCGAGGGCCAACCGGTTCGACGCCCGGGAATCTAGTCGGCGCCCGCCCGGCTGGCAAGAGGGCGCGGGCCGGCCGGCGGGCCAAAGTCCGCTCTTTGCGACGTTTTCCTACACTGGTCAGTTCGGCCGATGCGGCGCGAAGGAGACCGGAGTAAGCATCGGCCTGCGGGCGGGCCGGGGCGGTCTCTTGGCTCCTTCTGCCCGCCGGTGTCGGGACAACGCACGCACCAGGAGGGAGAACAAATGGCCAGCAACGAAGGCGGACGCGGGCCGCGCGTCCTCCGGTCGGACGCGCCGGAGTGGGACGATGCCCGCAGCGCGTGGAACCTCGCGGTCGACCAGCGTCCGGACGCGATCGTGCTCGCCGAGTCGGCGGCCGACGTCGTCGGTGCGGTCGACTACGCACGGGAGAGCGGCTTGCAGGTGGCCGTTCAGGGAACCGGGCACACCCCGTCCGGCCTCGAACCGCTCACGGGGACGCTCCTGCTCCGGACCGGGCGGATGCGCGGCGTGGAGATCGACGCCGACGCGCGCGTGGCGCGGGTCGACGCCGGGACGCTCTGGCTCGAGGTCGTCAAGGAGGCGGCCCTGCACGGGCTGGCGCCGCTCGCGGGCTCGTCGCCGGACGTCGGCGTCGCCGGGTACACGCTCGGCGGCGGTCTGAGCTTCCTCGGCCGCAAGTACGGCCTCGCCGCGCACACGATCGTCGCTGCCGACGTCGTGACTGCGGACGGACGCCTCGTCCGCGCCGAGGACGACTCCAACGACGAGCTCCTCTGGGCGCTGCGCGGCGGAGGCGGGAGCTTCGGCGCCGTGACCGCGCTCGAGGTCCGGCTCTTGCCGCTCACGGAGGTCCACGCGGGCATCCTCTGGTTCCCGTTCGAGCGTGCGTCCGAGGTCCTGCACGCCTGGGCCGAGCTCACCCGCGGCGACCTCCCCGACGAGCTGACGACGATCGGCCGCCTGCTTCAGCTGCCCCCGCTGCCGGAGATCCCGGAGCCGCTCCGGGGCAAGTCGTTCGCAGTCGTCGAGGCGATCCACTGCGGCGAGCCCGCGGAAGCGGATGCGCTGCTGGCGCCGCTCCGGGCTCTCGGGCCGGAAATGGACTCGATGAAGCCGACTCCGCTGCCCGAGCTCAGCGTCCTGCACATGGATCCGGACCATCCCGTCCCGGCCGCAGGCGACGGGCTGATGCTCGACGTTCTGCCGGCGGAGGCGGTCGATGAGCTCGTGCGCGTCACCGGCCCAGGCTCGGGCTCGCCGCTCCTGTCGGTCGAGGTGCGCCATCTCGGCGGCGCGCTCGGGCGACCGAGGCCGGAGCACGCGGCGCTCGCGTCGGTCGAGGCCGGTTATGCGCTCTGGGGCGTCGGGATCGCCGCCACGCCCGAGCTGTCGGCCGCGTCGGAGGCGCAGGTCGGCGCCGTGAAGGAGGCACTGTCGCCGTGGACGGCCCGGCACATGGTCCTCAACTTCGCGGAGACGAAACGCGATCCGCAGACCTTCTGGACCGCCGAGGCGTACGCGCGCCTGTGCCGCCTGAAGGAGACGATCGATCCCGGTGACCTGTTCCGGTCGAACCACCCCGTCCGGCACGCGGAAGGAGCGGCCTGAGGGAGACCCCGCCCGGCGTTCCCAGCCAAAAAACGCCGAACCGGCTGACCCGAGGGCCAACCGGTGCGACACCGAGGAATCTACATCTCACGGCGGCCGGAGAGTGCCCGGCCGAGCGTGACCTCGTCCGCGTACTCGAGGTCCCCGCCCACCGGCAGGCCGCTCGCCAGGCGGGTGACGCGCACCCGGCCGCGCAGGCGGTCGGCGAGGTACGCGGCGGTCGCCTCGCCGGTCATGTTCGGGTTGGTGGCGACGACGACCTCCTCGATGCCGTTCCGCTCGACCCGCCGGAGGAGCTCGTCGATGCGCAGGTCGGACGGCTCGACGCCGTCGATCGGCGAGAGCGCGCCGCCGAGTACGTGGTAGAGCCCGCGGAACTCGGCCGTCCGCTCGACGGAGATCAGGTCGACCGGCTGCTCGACGACGCAGATCACCGAGTGGTCGCGCCGCGAGTCGAGGCAGATCGCGCACACGTCCTCCTCGGTCAGGTTGCCGCACTCGCGGCAGAAGCGGACGCGCTCCTTCACCTCCTCGATCGCGGCGGCGAGCGCGAGCGCCTCGTCCTTCGGCGCGCGCAGGAGGTGGAACGCCAGCCGCTGCGCGGTGCGCTGCCCGACTCCCGGCAGGCGGGTCAGCTGGGCGACGAGGTTCTGGACGGCTGGTGAGAACACGGCGAAAACCGTAGGCTACGCGCCGACCCCGACGAAGGAGGCAGGCTCGATGGCAGTTCTCTCGATCATGAAGATGTCCGGCGACTCCGACGACCTCGTCGAGAAGCTGCGCGAGCACGTCGCTCCGGTTGGGCGCGAGCTCGCCCCGGGCCACGGCGGGCTCGGCACGATCATCTGCCGGACCGACGGCGGAGTGATGATCGTCAACCTCTGGGAGCACGAGGAGGGCCGGCAAGCGATGGCGGAGGAGCCGCGCGTCCTGGCGGCGCTCCAGGCCGGCGGCTTCCCGCCGCCCGGGTTCGAGGGCTACGAGGTGCTCGACATGACGATCCTGCCGGCGGCCGTCCGCGGCGACTAGTGACCTGAGTCGTTAGTTCGCGGACGGGTTGGAGGGACCTGGGGTTTTGTGGCGAATGCCGTCGTCGTCAACGACGACGATGGGAGAGGTCATGGGGGAGCGTGCCGAGGTTGTGGTCAGTGCGGAGGAGCGGGAGGTGCTCGAGCGGTGGGCTCGGCGGCGGTCGAGCGCGCAGGCGCTCGCGTTCCGGTGCCGGGTTGTGCTGGCTGCGGCGGAGGGGAAGTCGAGCACCGAGATCGCGGACGAGTTGGGGTGCAGTCGCCAGACGGTCGGGAGGTGGCGTGGTCGGTTCGCTCGGCGTGGGCTTGATGGGCTTCATGACGAGCCGCGGCCGGGCAAGCCGCGCTCGATCAGCGACGAGGATGTCGAGCGGCTGATCGTGAAGACATTGGAGGAGCAGCCGAAAGGGGCGACGCATTGGTCGACGCGGTCGATGGCGGCGGCGACCGGGATGAGTCAGAGCGCGGTCAGCCGGATCTGGCGTGCGTTCGGGCTGAAGCCGCACCAGACGGAGACGTTCAAGCTCTCGCCGGATCCGCAGTTCATCGACAAGGTGCGCGACATCGTCGGGCTGTACCTGAACCCGCCCGAGGCGGCGGTCGTGTTGTGCGTGGACGAGAAGTCGCAGATCCAGGCGCTCGACCGGACGGCGCCGGTGCTGCCGCTGATGCCCGGAGTGCCCGAGCGGCGCAGCCACGACTACGTCCGCTACGGGACAACCAACCTGTACGCCGCCTTGGACGTGGCCTCCGGTCAGGTGATCAGCGAGATGAGGCCGCGGCACCGCGCCGAGGAGTTCAAGCGCTTCCTCAACCAGGTCGACGCCGCGGTGCCGGCCGACCTGGATGTGCACGTGGTGCTCGACAACTCCTCGACGCACAAGACGCCGTCGATCCAGCGCTGGCTCGTCCGCCACCCGCGGTTCACGTTCCACTTCACCCCGACCTACAGCTCCTGGCTCAACCTCGTCGAGCGCTGGTTCGCCGAGCTGACGACGAAATGGATCAAGCGCGGCAGCCACCGCTCCGTCCGCGACCTCGTCGCCTCGATCCGCACCTGGATCACGAACTGGAACGACAACCCGAAACCGTTCGTCTGGCACAAGAGCGCGGACGAGATCCTCGACAGCCTCGCCGCCTACTGCCAACGGATTAACGACTCAGGACACTAGCAGGGCCGAGCCGATCCGGGCCGGAGCCCCGGGCGGGCGTCCGGCCGGGTCCGGCGCGCCCCCATGGCCGGCTCAGAGCCCGGGGAGGTGCCCGAAGCCTCCCAGCGTGCCCCCGAGCTTCGACTCGGCGAGGGCCTGCGCCGAGCGCAGGGCCTCGTTCACCGCTGCGAGGACCGTGTCCTCGAGGAGCTCCGGGTCGTCGGGGTCGATCGCCTTCTGATCGATCTTGATCTCGCGGATCTCGCCGGTGCCGGTCGCCTTCACCGTGACGAGGCCGCCGCCGGCCGAGGCCTCGACGATCTCGTTCGCGAGCTGCTGCTGCGCCTGGGCCATCTGCGACTGCATCTGCTCGGCCTGCTTCATCAGCTCGTTCAGGTCGAATCGCTGTCCGGGCATCACTCGTCCACCTCCCGCGCGTCGAAGGTCTCCTTGACGAGGGCGACGAGGTCCTCCTCGGTCGGCGGCTCGGCCTCCTCGGCCGCCTCGGCCCCGTTCTCGCCGAGCGCGAACTCGAGCCGGAGCCTGCGGCCGGTGACCTCGAAGAGCGCCTCCTCGAGCAGCTTGGTGTTCTTCGGCTCCTCGGCGAGCTGCCGGTGGAAGCTCGCGCCGGCCGGGAACTCGAGCGTCAGCCGGTCGTCCTGGAGCGCGGCCGGGTGCGCCTCCCGCAGCATCGACGCCGTCGGGATCGAGCGGCGCTCGACGGCGGGGAGGACGCTTCGCTGCCACGCCTCCTGGAGCTGCGCAAGCTCGAGCGACGGCGGCTCGGGCGCGGGCGGGTTCGCCTCCGTCGGAGTATCCGGAACCTGAGCACCAACCACGCCGGCGGAGCCGGCGTGGCCGCGCTGCTCGAGCAGCTCCAGTCGGTAGGCGATCGACTCGGCGGAGAGGTCGGAGCCCGGCCGCGTGACCTTGACGAGAGCGAGCTCGAGCGGGAGCCGCGGGTCGCCACCCTGGCGCATGTCCTCCACCGCCACCGCGAGCAGGTCGCAGAGCCGCAGCACCGTCGCCTCGGGCAGCTGGTTCGCCTGGGCGCGCAGCCGCTCGCGCGTCTCCTCGGTGACGGGCAGCGACTCCGGCACCTCGTGCAGGTGATGGACGAGCAGCAGGTGGCGCAGGTGCTCGAGCAGGTCGGTGACGACGCGGCCGAGGTCCTGTCCCTGCTCGGAGAGCTCCTCGACGAAGAGGAGCGCGCCGGCGGTGTCGCGGTCGACGATCAGGTCGCAGAGCCGGAAGAGCGCATCCTCCTCGACCGCGCCCAGGAGCTGGAGCACGGACTGGACGGCGATCTTCCCCTCGGTCGCGGCGGCGAGCTGGTCGAGCGTCGAGACCGCGTCGCGGAAGCTGCCGCGGGCCGAGCGGGCGACGAGCGACAGCGCGGCGTCGGGCGCCTCGAAGCCCTCGCCGTCGGCGACCACGCGCAGCAGCCTCACCAGGTCCGGCAGCCGGGGCCGTGAGAAGACGAACGTCTGGCAGCGCGATCGCACGGTCGGGAGCATCTTCGCCAGGTCGGTGGTGCAGAAGATGAAGACGAGGTGCGGCGGGGGCTCCTCGATCAGCTTCAGCAACGCGTTGAAGGCCGCGTCGGTGAGCTGGTGCGCCTCGTCGAGGATGTAGACCTTGTAGCGGCCCTCGACCGGCTGGAGGACGACGCGGTCGCGGATCTCCCGGATGTCGTCGATGCCCCGCTGCGAGGCGGCGTCCATCTCGATCACGTCGAGCGAGGTGCCGGCCGCGATCGTCACGCACGCGTTGCACGTCCTGTCCGGCTCCGGCGTCGGCCCCTGCGCGCAGTTCAGCGCCTTCGCGAGGATGCGCGCCATCGACGTCTTGCCCGTGCCGCGCGGGCCGGCGAAGAGATACGCCTGCCGCACCTGCCCGCCGGCGACGGCGTTCTTCAGCGTCCGCACGACCGCGTCCTGCCCCACGACCTCGCCGAAGTCCTGCGGACGGTACTTGCGGTAGAGGGCGGCCATCTTTCTCGCTTAGCTCGAAAGATGGTTAGACAATCTGCGCACAGCCACCGCTCGCCGTCGATCCTTCCACATACTCGGGGACATCGCCACGTACCCAGTCTGCCTGATCGTCGCCGACGTCCACGAGCCCGACGACGGCGTCGTTGCGGAGCTGGGCCGTCTCGGAGTCAGTGTGCTGCGCCGTCACTTGCCGGCGGGCGACTACGACCTGGGTTGGGATACCGTCGTCGAGCGGAAGACCGTGGCTGACCTGCACCTCTCGCTCCAGCGGGGAAGGCTCTGGGAACAGATCGGTCGCCTGCGGAGGTGCCGCTTTCCCTACCTTCTGGTCGAAGGCGAGGAGCTGGACGTTCGCGGCGGGGTTTGCCCGAACGCGATTCGCGGCGCATGTCTCGCGGTCATCGGTCAAGGCGTTCCAGTGCTCAGGACCCGGGGCGCGTCGGATTCCGCGCGCTGGCTCTGGCTGTTGGCGCGCCGTCGGCGCGACCGGGGCCTCGGCAGAGACCGTCCAGCCTACGCCCAGCGTCTCAAACCGGCGAGGGACATGGTCCCCGAGGCAATGCTCGCGGCCGTGCCCGGGATCTCGATTGTGTCCGCGCGTGCTCTCCTTCGGCATTTCGGGTCTGTTGCGAGCATCGTTGCCGCCGGTGAGGACGAGTGGCAGCGGGTGCCTGATGTGGGGCCCGTACGAGCTCGGGCGCTGCGAGAGGCGATCTCCTAACCGTTTTCGGCATGCTGTCCGTGCATGCCGAAAACGGCCTGGATCTGCGAGACCTGCGGCGTGCAGCACGCCGAGAGCGACGCTCCGCCCGAGCGCTGCGCGATCTGCGAGGACGCGCGCCAGTACGTCGGGCCGCGCGGGCAGCGCTGGACCACGCTCGACGAGCTCCGCGCCTCGCGTCGGGCGGAGATCCGCGAGGAGGACGCCGGCCTGCTCGGGATCGGCTGTGAGCCCGAGTTCGCGATCGGCCAGCGCGCGCTGCTCGTCGGGGACGTCCTCTGGGACTGCACGCCGCTTCTCGACGGCATGGCCGAAGGGGTCGAGGCGCGCGGAGGCCTGCGCGCGATCGCGATCGACCACCCGCACTTCCACTCGACCGCGGTCGAGTGGAGCCGGGCGTTCGGCGGTGTCCCGGTCTACGTCCACGCCGACGACCGCGAGTGGGTGATGCGCCCGGATCCGTGCTTCGAGCTGTGGGAGGGCGAGGAGCTGGACCTCGGTGGGGGCCTGACGCTGATCCGGCTCGGCGGGCACTTCACCGGCGGCCAGGTGCTCCACTGGGCAGGCGGAGCGGACGGCCGCGGCGCGCTCCTCTCGGGCGACATCGTCACCGTCGTCGCCGACCGCCGCTTCGTGAGCTTCATGTACTCGTACCCGAACCTGATCCCGCTGCCGGCGGCGACGATCCGCCGGATGGTCGAGAAGCTCGAGCCGTACGAGTTCGAGAAGGTCTACGGCGGCTGGTGGGGCCGGATCGTCGCCGAGGACGGGAAGGGCGCGGTGCGCCGCTCTGCGGAGCGGTACGTCGCCGCGATCGAGGGGTAGCGCCCGGCCGCGCGGCCGCCGTCGAAACGGCCTCCCCGGGAGGAACCCGAGCCGCTTGCTCGGGCCAGGCCTGCCCGCGGCACCTGAGAGGGACTCCTTAGCGCTGCTTCCTTCCGGACCTGACGCGGTTCGAAGGCTCCCAGTGCGCGGAACCTGGCCGTCAACGCTGCGCTGTCGGGCCCAGGCCCCGAAGAACCCGCCCCTCGGGCGGTATGTCGGCCCCGCTGGAGCGGATTGCGGGTTCAGGGAACCGCTAGCTCCCCGCCTAGCGCGACCGGGCCCGGCCAGCGTACCACGCTAGACTGGGCGATCCCGGGGCGCGTAGCTCAGCGGGAGAGCGCCCGCTTCACACGCGGGAGGTCGCTGGTTCGATCCCAGCCGCGCCCATGTTGGCTCAACCGAGCCGTATCGGGGCTTGTGGCGTCTCCTGTTGGGGTCGATTGGTGAGTGAAGGTGAGTACGGATGCGGCGCCCTGTCTGGCATCCGGTCGGTGTCTTCTGCCGAGTCCGATGAGATTGCCGTTCTCCGTCACTGTCTCGATGAGCATGGCGTGGACAAAGAGGCAAAGGATCAGGGAGGCGATGGCCTCAGCCGTTAGTTGATGTGATTCCGACGCTTCCGGGGCTTCTTGCCGGGCACGTGGAGGAGATGGCGGCGCTTGCGCGAATCCATACGCATGGAAGCCACCGCCAAGCCGGACGTTCGCGCCTGCCCGTGGTGCGACAACGCCGACTGGCGCTGGAACGGGTTCGAGTGGTACGCAGCGGACGCAGTCACTCACAAGTTGCACATGTGCACGACTGCGGAAGCTGTCGGCGACCGCAGCGAACGCGAGGCGCGCGCAACCCACGGCGGTCTCAGGCGCACATTCGCGAAGCTGCTGCGATAGCGGCACGGACGCGTCCAGTGTGGGCTGGGCTGAGTCAGACCATTTGGAGGTAGCCGGTGGCTGCGCGAGCGAAGCGAGGCAACACCCGGGATGCGCCGTCGTCGACTGGGCCGCGGAAGGACCGCAAGGGCGTGGATCGGCGCCGGAGGTCATGCTTCTTCTGCAAGGAAAAGATCGCGGCAGTTGATTACAAGAACATCGCGCAGCTCCGCCGCTTCATCACCGAGCGGGGCAAGATCAAGGGCCGCGGCAACACGGGCACCTGCCGGAAACACCAGGTTCAGGTCGCGGTCTCGATCAAACGCGCGCGTGAGATGGCGCTTCTGCCCTACGTCGGTGATTCCCGGGAGCCGCAGACGCAACCTCGCTCGCGCTACGCCGGGTAGATCCCTTGAACGGCTTGCGAAGCGAGGCGTGACCTTGTTCCCTGCCGGGGCGAGGTACGATCGTCTGCCAGTCGGAAGCAAGGAACGCGTATCGGTTGCGCTCCATGCCTTCGGTAGCGTTCGTGAGCCGTGGGGGGGAGGTGTGTTCATGGCAACCGGAACTGTCAAGTGGTTCAGCAACGACAAGGGCTACGGCTTCATCACGCCTGATGAGGGCGGTGAGGATCTGTTCGTGCATTTCTCCGCGATCGCTGGCAGCGGTTTCAAGACGCTGGACGAGGGCGCGAAGGTCTCGTTCGAGGTGACGCAGGGGCAGAAGGGGCCGCAGGCGACAGACGTTCAAGTCGGCGGGCGGTAGCGCGCGGAAGCTCGCTCGGGTGCCAACGTGTGGATGCCCGCGCTGCGCCGGCGTCGGCCGTCAGAGTAGGGCGAAAGGGAAGCTGGCGGCCCCGTCTGCCAGAGGCCGTAGCGTTCGGCTCGTGCATGACCGTGGCGCAAGCGCCGAGAGTCAGCTGAGAGAGCGGGGCGAGCTCGGCCGGCTGCTTGCCTCGGCCGAGGGCTACCTCGTCCTGAACGAGGAGGGGCGTCCCTGCGGGCGCCTCGATCACGTTCGCTACGAGCGCCACGCCGACTATCCCGACGAGATCGTCGTGCGCCGAGGGTTGTTCCGGCAGAGGCGCGTTCTCCTCTTCGATGCGGTCGCGACCGTCGACAGGAAGAACAAGACCGTGCTGCTGCGCATCAAGCTCTAGCTCTGCCGGAGGAGTAGGCTCTGTGCGTCTGATAACGAGCACGGTCTGACGCGCGGATTCCTGCGAGGGCAGCGGCCCTCCCAGCTCGATACGACGATCGCTCGCTTACAAGGCGCATACGACAAGAGGCGCCTGGCGTCGCTCACGAGACTGGCGAGCATGGCGACGAGGTCGTTACCCAGTGCCGGAGCCTCCGGGCTGGCGGGCGCCCGCAAGTACGCCCGCACGACTCGATGACGCTGCCGCGGCTACCCTGGTTGTATGAGGTTGGCCGTCGGCGACGCTGTTGTGTATGCGGTGCATGGGGTGGGTCGGGTGGCACTCCGCGAGCCGAGAACGGTTCTCGGCGCCGCGCAGGAAGTCGTTGTGCTCGAGCTCGGGGCTGGCCTCCTGGTGACGCTGCCGATACAGCTGGCGCGTGAACGGCTGCGCCCGCTGGTCAGTGAGGCGGATGTGCGGCGGGTGCAGCGGAGGCTGCGTGAGGTTGGAGAAGCGAGCGAAGGCGGTTGGCGCACACGGTTGAGGCAGGGACAGGCGAAGCTCGCGAGCGGCGATCCGCTCGAGCTTGCGGAGGTCGTGCGGGACGGGATGCGCCGCGACGGATCGCTGGCGGGGAAAGGCAGCGCGCCGAAGCTCTCGGAGAGCGAGCGGAGGCTGTATGTGCGGGCGCGGGAGCTGCTTGCGGGAGAGATCGGTTCGGCTTGTGGACTCGGACAGGCGGAGGCGGACACCTGGATCGACGAGCAAGTCGTATGGAGCGGGTCAGGCTCCGTGATCGAGCCGACGGACGTCTATCGCCACGACGCCTGAGGCCGGGGCGCCGGTCCCGCTCTCTGGGCGGTACGCCGTCCAGGGGGCGGCAGTGCGCGCCGCGCTCGAGCACTGGGCCCGCTGGGCGGGGTTCGGACTGGTGGTGGTCGACGACGGCAGCGAGCCGGCGGGCTCGGTGCGGGCGACCCGGCAGCTGATCGCCCGAGGCTGCCGGATCGTGCTCGGGCCGTACGGGAGCGACTGCGCGCGCGCGGTCGCGCGAGCGCATTTGGGCGCGGTCGTCTGGAACCACGGCGGGGCCGCGGATGACGTCCAGCGGCTGCCGGGCGTCGTTTCCGTCTCGGCCCCGTCGAGTCGGTACCTGGTTGCGCTGGGGCGCGCGGTCGCGCGGTTGCGGCCGGGCGCCCGCGTCGCCGTCTTGACTGCGCCGGGCCGCTTCGCGCGGTTCGCGAGCGAGGGGCTCGAAGGCGAGGCGTCGGCGCTTGGGCTGGAGCTGGTCGGGGACGTCTCTGAGGCGGACGCCGTCTTCCTCTGCGGCCCGCTGGAGTGGGAACAGGAGCGGCTGCGTCGGCTCGGCGACCGAGACGACATCCTGCTCGGCAGCGTCTCGGCCGGCCTCGCCTCCGTTGCCGGCATCGGGACGTGGCCGGAAGGGACGCTGGCACCCGTGCAGTGGCACCCCGACCTGCCCTGCGAGCCGACGCTCGGGCCGGGGTCGGTTACGCTCGCGGACTACGTCGGCGCGCAGGCGTACGCGGCCGCGCTGGTCGCGGAGCGCTGCCTCGAGCTCGACCCGGCCGATCCGCTCGCTGCCGCGCGCACCCTCCGCACGAGCACGGTCTTCGGCGCCTTCGAGCTCGACGCGGACGGTCTCCAGCGCGGCCACCGGCTCTCGGTCGTCTGCCGTCGGGCCGGCGTCGCCGAGCTCCTTCTGGCCGAGGCTGCGTGATCGTCTCGCTTCACGTCGCGACCGGCGCTGCAGCCGGCGCCGCCGCAGGATCGCGGTTCGGCGCGCTCGCGCTCGGCCTGCTGGCACATCTCGCCGGCGACCGCCTGCCGCACCAGGACATCCACTCGCGACGATTCGAGATCAGCTCTGGAGTCGCCCTGATCGCGCTGCTGGCTGCGGCGCGCGGCCCGGCCGACCCGGCCGTGGTCGGCGCGCTCGCAGCCTCGGCCCCCTGACCCCCGAGTTCCGCACGACGTAGGCGGGTTCGGGCGTTTGGGCGGCCGGTTTTGGCTTGGTTGAGCGGTTTCGGCTTCGTCGCGCCTCGGATCCTGTAGGCACACCATTTTGGGGTCTTACCGCGCCTTTGTCCGGTGGGACTGTCATCGTGTAGGCATCATGTATCTGCGCGCGACGGTGAAGCGGACGAAGCGGGGCGAGTCGGTGCGCTACCTGCAGCTGGCGCACAACGAGCGCAACGAGCGCGGCGTGCCGGTGGCGCGGGTGATCCACAACTTCGGCCGCGAGGACCGGCTCGACCGGGAGGCGCTGCAGCGGTTGGTGGGCTCGATCCAGCGCTTCCTCGGCAGCGAGGAGACGCTGCGCGCCCAGGCGCCGGACGGCTTCCGGTTCCTGGGCGCGCCGGAGGCGGGCGGGCCGCACGTGCTCGACGAGCTGTGGTCGCAGCTGGGGATCGGCAAGGCGATCAGTCGGGTCGTCGGCGCAGGCCGCGGCCGCTCGGGGGTGGAGCGGGCGATCTTCACCATGGTCTGCCAGCGTTGCCTGGAGCCGGCCTCGAAGCTGGAGGCGACCCGCTGGCTGGGTCGCGACGTCGTCCTCGACGGGATCGCGGCCGTCTCCGACGACGAGCTGTATCGGGCGATGGACTTCCTGCTCGCCTGCTCGGAGCGGGTGCAGGAGTCGGTCTTCTTCTCGCTCGCCAACCTGCTCAACGTCGAGGTCGACGTGATCTTCTTCGACACCACGAGCACGTACTTCGAGGTCGACGTCGACGACGAAAGCAACGAGGAGGACGAGCCGTCCGAGGAGTCCGCTGAGCAGGGGTCGCTGCGGCGTCAGGGGCACTCGAAGGATCACCGCCCCGACCTGCCGCAGGTGGTGATCGGGCTGGCCGTCACGCGAGAGGGGATCCCGGTCAGGGTGTGGGTGTGGCCGGGCAACGCCTCAGACCAGACGCTGGTCGAGCAGGTGAAACAGGATCTGGCCGGCTGGCGGCTGGGGCGGGCGATCTACGTACTCGACTCCGGCTTCTCCGGCCGCGACAACCTGCGCCGGCTGCGCGCGGGCGGCGGCCACTACATCGCCGGCGTCAAGCTCCGCTCCGGCATGCCCGAGACCGAACAGGCGCTCTCCCGTCAGGGCCGCTACCGGCAGGTCAAGGACAACCTGCGCGTCAAGGAGGTCCGCGTCGGCGAGGGCGAGGCCGCCGTCCGCTACGTCGTCTGCCACAACCCGGCCGAGGCCGAGCGCGACCGCGCCCTGCGCGAGCGGCGGCTCGCCCGGATCGAGGTCGAGCTCGCCCGGCTCGAGACGCAGCGCCAGCGCGCCAGGACGAAGGCCGAGCGGGAGCAGCACCTGCGCGGCGAGTGCGCGCTCCGCGACCATCCCACCCTGTCGCGCTACCTGCGCCAGAGCAAGGGCGGCCGGCTCCTGCTCGACCGCAACAAGATCGCGGCCGAGCAACGGCTCGACGGCAAGTACCTGCTCACCACGTCCGATCCCGCGCTCTCGGCCGAGGACGTCGCGCTCGGCTACAAGCAGCTCCAAGAGGCCGAGCGCTCCTTCCGCGACCTGAAAGGGACGCTGCTGCTCCGGCCCGTCTTCCACCGCAAAGACGACCGCATCCGCGCGCACGTGCTGATCTGCTTCCTCGCGCTCGTGCTCGTGCGCCTCGCCGAGACGCGCACCGGCGAGACCTGGCGCACGATCCGCGCCGAGCTCGGCCAGATCCGGCAAGGCCACTTCCAATCGGCAGACGGCGACTTCACCCAGACCAGCGAGCTCACCCGCCGCCAGCACGGCCTCCACGCCGCGCTCGCCGTCCCCGAGCCGCCACCCTTCGGCCGCATCACCCCCGCCGCCACGCCCCAGCCGGCGTAGGCACACGCCCTCAACGGCTCAGAACGCCCTCAATCCCGCTGCTCATGCGGGATCGCGCGCCTCAAGCGTGCCTACCTCGTGCGGAACTCGGGTGACCTCGAGCACGTCCTCCCGCTGCCCCAGCCGGGCGGCCGGAAGCTCTTCCCCTCCCACCGTCTCCACGGGTGGCACCGCACCGGAAGACTGCCAGCCTGGGTTCAGCTCCTCTCCGCCGGCGTCATCGTCGGCGTACTCGTCCGCCCCGGAAGAGTTCGCTATCCCACCACCCACTCGCACTCACCCGAAACCTCGGGGTGTAGCAGCGGGTGCCGGCGATGGCCGGGCTCTTACGCTTGGCCCTCCTCCTCGTGCAGGATTCTCTGCTCGATCGCGTAGCGGACGAGCTGGGCGCGGGTGGAGAGGCGGAGCTTCTTCATGATGTGCGCCCGGTGGGTTTCGGCCGTGCGGACGGAGATGTGGAGCATCTTCGCGATCCCCTGGTTGGTGTAGCCGAGGGCGAGTAGCCGCGTCACTTCGCGCTCGCGTTCGGAGAGCGGGTCGGCCTCCTCCCGCGCCTTCTCCTCGGCTTCGGCGGCGACCAGCCGCGCGCCCAGCGCTGGGTGCAGGTAGCGGCCGCCTCTGGCGACCTCGCGCACCGCCTGTACGACCTCCACGTCTACGGCCTCCTTGAGCACGTAGCCGGAGGCGCCGGCGGAGAATGCCTCGCGGACGTAGCGCGGGTCGTCCTGGATCGAGAGCACGAGCACCTTCGCCTCCGGCGCCGCCGCCAACAGGCTCGGCATGCCCTCGATCCCGCTCTCGCCCGGCAGGACGAGGTCGAGGAGAATCACGTCCGGCTTGCGCTCACGCACCGCGACAACGGCCGCGTCGACCGAGCCCGCTTCGCCGACGACCTCGATGTCCCGCTCGGCGTCGAGCACCAGGCACAACCCCGAACGGACGACCGCATGGTCGTCGAGGACCACGACCCGGATCGCAGGAGGGCCGCGCTGGTGACGATCGTCCATTTCCCTCCGCTCGCTGTTTACGGCCGGCTGCGCCCGCACGCGGAACATCGCGGCAGGTTCATCTCAGCCGTCCGTCACTGGGAGCGCCGGGCAATCACCCGGTCGATGATCCCGTACTCCTGGGCCTCCTCGGAGGTCATGAAGTAGTCGCGCTCCATGTCCTTCGAGACTTTTTCGAGCGGCTGGTCGGTGTGCTTGGCCATGATCTCTTCCATCTTCCGCTTCAGGGCGATCGTCTCCCGGGCGTGGATCTCGATGTCGGTCGCCTGCCCCTCGAAGCCGCCCCAGACCTGATGGACGAGGATCTTCGCGTTCGGCAGCCCCATCCGCTTTCCCTTCGTCCCGCCGGCGAGTAGGAGCGCGCCCATGCTCATCGCGATCCCGACGCAGATCGTTGCGATCTCCGGCTTGACGAACTGCATCGTGTCGTAGATGGCGAGGCCTGCGTAGACGGAGCCGCCGGGCGAGTTGATGTAGATCGAGATGTCCTTGCCCGGGTCCTCCGACTCGAGGTGCAGGAGCTCGGCGACAGCGAGGTTGGCGATCTCGTCTTCGATCGGCGTGCCGAGGAAGATGATCCGCTCATTCAGCAACCGCGAGTAGATATCGAACGCGCGCTCGCCGAGCGCCGTCTGTTCGATCACCATCGGGATCAGCGGGCTCGTTCTGTCTCCCTCCTGCTCGAGACAGTAACCGAAGCGCGTGGGGTCGGCCGTACCGTCCGCGGCGGAAGCCCCCGGCGAGCAACTCGACTGGCAGGTGATCAACGCCGAGGGCGAGTTCCAGGCCTCCGAGCGCCTGCGCGACGCGGCCAGGGTGATGTCGGAGGAGCCAATCGCGATCCAGCTCCGTTAAGCGCGGCGGAGCGGAGTCGAGCAGCCGCGAGGGCTTGGCGAAATCATTGGCGAAACGTCCGGGATGGTCGTAGAGTTGCCCGATGGGCAGCCTGATCGCGAAGATCCGCAAGTGGCTGAGGCTCGGGGGGAAGGCGTAGCCGCGTCGGAGCCTCGAGAGCGAGGCACGCCGAAAGGGCCTCCTCGCTCAGCCTGGATAGGTAGTCGCCGCCGCGTGGCCTATGCTGCGAGCGGTACGGCGCGGGCTCTGACAAGCGCCTGAAGAGAGCCGGTCCGCCTAAAGGCCGAGGCGCCACGGCTCTGCTTGGGCGCGCGAACGCAGGCCAGACGGAAAGGACGGGAGGCGGCTGGCTGGCCTTCGCCGAGCGTTGGGTACGCACGGTTCGCGCCGACTGCCTCGACCGGATCCTCATCCTAGGCCGCCGCCACCTCGAGCATGTGCTCCGCGTCTACCGCCGGCACTACAACGAGCACAGGCCGCACCGCGCACTTCACCTCCTACCACCCTGCGGCCGCGACCCAACGCCGGGAACCGCACCTGCAGGCCTCCGCCGCCGCGATCTCCTCGGCGGACTCATCCACGAATACGACGCCGCCTGAGTTTGCGAACCCCACGCCTTGCCGATCACGTCGATTGCTGTACGGATAAGCCCCCGGTCTTCGCAGGAAGCGCCCACCCTGTGGCAGGTCTCCCTCAGGCACCATCCAACGAAGAGCACCAGCCAGACCTGGCCCCGGCCAGAGCGATGGTCAGGGCCGGGCCAACGAGCAGGCCCTCTGCGTGCTCTCTGGTTAGTCCGCCTAACCATCACGGTCATCAGGCGGCCCGTGCAAACCGGATCCCCGGTTCCATGGATGTGTCCTATGCTCGCGTCCAACCGACGACGAAGGGAGGACGAAGATGGCCGTGTTCCTGGGTGCCTTCCCAGTCTTGGAGGGCAAGGACGACGAAGCAAGGAAGTTCGCCCAAGAGACGCGCGACAGGCGGGACGAGTTCGATGCTTCACAGCAGCGGCTTGGTGTGACCAAGGAGGAGTGGTCGTTGCAGCAGACGCCGATGGGCTCGTTGGTCGTCGTGCGATTCGAGACTGACGACGTCGAGGGAGCGTTCGCCGGTTTGGCCGAGTCGAACGAGCCGTTCGACGTCTGGTTCCGGCAGCGCGTGCAAGAGATCACAGGCGTCGATCTAAGTGCCCCGATGGAGGGGCCGCCGCCCGAGATCATTTTCGACTGGTCGAGCTGACCCTAAAAGAGGCTGCCTGCGGGGCGGACCGGCGCAGCCCTTTCTTCACTCCGGTCCAGAAGAACGCTTAGTTCACCGGTCGGCTCCGGCAGCTCGCACGGTCACGACCGAAAGCACATCGTCGTCCTTGACCGCCTGCCGTAAGTCTTCTTCAGGCTGCTCGCACGACCGGTATGAATCAACCGACGGGCGAGCCGCCAGCCGCGCAGGTCGTCTTTCACCTCGCTGATCACGGTCTGGTCGTTGGTGTTGCCGGGCCAGACCCAGACCCGCACCGGGATCCCCTCGCGGGTGACCGCCAGCCCGATCACGACCTGCGGCAGGTCGGGCCGGTGGTCCTTCGAGTGGCCGAGCGCCCGGAAGGGCGCCTGCTCCGCCTCGCCATCGGCGGCACTGTCGGGCTCGGCCTCGAAATAGGTCGAGGTGGTGTCGAAGAAGAGCAGATCAACCTCGAGATTCAAGAGGTCGGCGCAGGCGAAGAAGACCGCCTCCTGCAGCTTCGCTCTCCGCGTCGGCCTCGACCAGCAGGTCGAGCGCGCGGTAGGCCTGATCGTCGTCCATCCGCTCGAGCCCCGGGATCGCCACGTCCTCGCAGACCCACTCGGCCGCGGCCAGCTTCGAGCAAGGCGCAAGCGCCCGATTCGCGACCAGCGCGAACAGCACCCGCTCGACATCGGTCGCGAACCGGCGCGCGCACTTTTACTCCGGCTCTTGCGATCAGGAAGCCCTTCCCGGTCGCGGCGACGATGCAGGTCAGACCTGTGGTCTGGGAGCGGCAGCGGAAGCGGCCGACCGTGATCGAGCGCCCGTACGGAAGCACGTTGAACTTCTCGTTCTCGTCGAAGTTGCCCAGACAAGTCGAGCCACGGCAGACGTTCAGCCGACCCCGGCTGTCCATGCTCACCCTGCTCGGAGGCTGGCGCATCAAGCAATACACGCCCCCCGTCTTTCCGTTGTCTGCGATCGTGCAGGTGATGTTCCGGCTCGGCGTGTAGATCGCGGCATGCGTCGTGTTCGCGGCAGTGGGTGACGCCGTCGCGTGCTTCCAGGCGCCGGGGACGAGCGCGGTTCCGTTCCAGTGCCAGATCCGGGTCTGCAAGCCGCCCGTTGGGTTGCAGAGCGGGTCTCCGGACCGCCGGATCGGCAGCGTCTCGCGGAGACCGGCCCCGGCTGCGACAACAGGTGTGCCGCTCAGGCCGCCGTGCGCCGGAAGCGGCACCTTCTGCCAGGCGCCACCGGTAAGCGCGAACACGTCCCAACCGACAAACGGCAAGCAGTTGCCAGTGGTCAGGTTGACGACCATCGCCCGGCTACCAGGCCCAAGGAAAGCACCGCAGACAACAGACGCGACCGTGTCGATCTCCAGCTTGCCTGCGGTCACCTTTGTGCAAGGGCCCCCGACCAACCTGCTTTCGGGAACCGACGAGCCGCCCAGACCTGCAGGAGCGCCCACAAGCGCAACCACCGCCAGAAGAACCGCACCTGTCATCAGCCGGTGCCACCGCCGAGCGCCCATCACCCCTCCCCTCCGCTCTTCCCGCCCAACCACGCGCGGGTTCAACGACAAGCGTCTCGCAGCACCAGCCGCCCGTCAAGCCGCCAACGCTTGCCACACACCCCGGCGGCCGCCGCCCCTGCTTGAACGGCATGCTTCCCAGATGGAGATCGTGCTCCTGATCGGGGGGCCACGTCCCGTCAAGTGGTGCGTCGACGAGCAACTGGAGCGGACCGGGAGCCGGGCAGTGTCGCGGAATGCGGGAAGTGCGACAGCGTGTTGCTTTCCGGTGGGAAGGCGACAAGACCCTGTGTCTATGTCCCGGCGAGAGCGTCGCGCTCAGACGTTGCGCATCTGATCCGCGATACCGGACAGCTGTTCTGTTTGCCCGACGAACGCGAACCAACCCCAGGGCTACGCGGTGTCGATGTCTCGGTAGATCTCGACAGCGGGTGGCTCAGCGAGGAGCGCTCGCCACCGAGCGAGGTACTGCGCCATGGTCGGATCGGACTTGACCCGCTCTTCGTCCTCCGAATACGCGTGTTCGCTGGCGTACTCGATGACCTCAATGAAACGATCCGGTGCGGTTGTATCGCCAAGGAGGCGAACGCGGATCCCCCCTGGCGATTCATAGAAAGGGATCGCCTTGCGAAGAAACACCTGCAACTCGTCGTTTCGGCCCGGTGTGACCCGAATCCGCAGGTGAACACTCACCGCAGGGCGCCATGCATCTGCTGCGTCGGGCATTCCTCGCGGCAGTCTAAGACGACAGGAGAGCGTGCGGGATCGCAGAGGCTCGTTGCCGGGCTGGGCCGGCGGGACTCCTCCGTTGCGAAATGCGGGCAGTGCGACAGCGTGTCGCTTTCTGGCGGAAGTGCGACAGTGTGGTGCGACTTGGGCGGCTTTATTGCTTCTTCGACTCTCTAGTCGCCGCGAGTGACCGCATACACTCGCCATTCGCCCGGAATGCCCTTGAGCTGGTGGGCGCCACGATCCTCGAAGCTGATCCCGGAACCGGCCACCAGGTCCTTGACCGTGCTTGAGACCAGCACCTCGCCGGGTCGCGCGAAGGAGGAGACGCGGGCGCCCGTATGCACTGCGATCCCTGCCACCTTGCCGTCCACGAGCTCGCACTCGCCCGTGTGCAGGCCGGCGCGCACCTCGAGGTCGAGCTC
Source organism: uncultured Actinomycetes bacterium (assembly GCA_963837265.1). GTDB lineage: Bacteria > Actinomycetota > Thermoleophilia > Gaiellales > Gaiellaceae > DATBLE01. The sequence goes on along the minus strand of CAWIMQ010000004.1, from coordinate 449,822 downwards.
GTGCAGCGCGTCCACCACGGCGCAGGCACAGCGAATGGCCCGCGCAGGGCCGTCGAAGGAGGCGAAGAACCCGTCCCCGGCCGTATCGACCTCCTTGCCGCGGAAGCGAACCAGCTGCCGCCGCACGAGCTCGTGGTGACGCTCGAGCAGCTCCCTCCAGGCGCGGTCGCCGACGGCCGTCGCCTTCTCGGTCGAGCCGACGATGTCTGTGAAGAGCACCGTGGCGAGCACGCGATCCGGCTCGGCCTCCTCCCATCCGGCTTCCCAGGTCTCGGTAAGGAACTGCTTGATCTCGTGAAGGTACGACTCCGAGTCGCCGGCGAACGGCGCGTGGTCTGGGCCGGGAAGCTCGACGTGCCTCGCGCCGGGGATGTGGCGCGCCGCGTACCGGGATCCTTCGCGAAGCTTTTCCGCCTCCTCACTTCGGTTGAGAACGAGCGTCGGCACCCGGATGGTCGGCAGAACGTCGCGCACATCGATGTCCTTGTTCATGCGGTTGAGCGCGTCGACTGCGCCCGGGCTCGCGCCCTGCCGGAACAAGGTGACCATCTGTTGCAGGTTCTCCTCGTCGAGGCTTGGAGCCACCGACAGCACAGTCTCCCAGGTGAACTCAGGCTCGCCCCAATGCCGCAGCTCATCCTCGCACGCCCGATTCCACTCGCCCTCGGTGGAGCCCCAGGGGAAATCGGGTGCCCACAGTGCGCGAACTAGCGCCCCACAGAGCACGAGCGCCCAGACTCGATCCGGGTATGTCGCGGCGAAAACCACGCTCATCGGCCCTCCCTCGGAGAGGCCGAGAACGGCAGCGCGCTCCGAGCCGGCCGCGTCCATCACCGCACGCACGTCGTCCATCCGAGTCTCGATCGTCGGAGCACCGGCGACGCGGTCCGACATGCCGGTTCCCCGCTTGTCGAAAACGATCAGACGCGAGAACGAAGCCAGGCGGCGGTAGAAGGCTGCCCACGCTGGGACTTCCCAGGCGAGCTCAACGTGTGAGATCGAGCCCGGCACGAAGACGAGGTCGAACGGGCCCTCGCCCATAACCTGGTAGGCGATCGAGGCATCGCCGCTCCTCGCGTAGTGCGTTTCCGGCTGCACTCGCACAGTGTTGCGCGCCACCTGGTCCCGCGCGAGCGAGACTGCCCAGCCATCTCACCGATCCGGGCGAGCTCTCATCTGCTGGAGGCACCCGTGCGTGTCGCCTCTTGCGGGAAAGGCATCAACCAGCCTGCTTGGTGAGTTTTGGTGAGTAGAGCGGGGGAGGGCGGGGGAAGCACGGCCTTTGCCTGGCGCCGGAAACGGCTCAACTGTCCCCTGTGGTCCTCTTCAATCCCCATCCGCTCACCGTTCACACGCGGGAGGTCGCTGGTTCGATCCCAGCCGCGCCCATGGCTCAACCAAGCCTTTTTTCCGACACGATGGGTGGTACTTGAGGGACCCGGGAAAGGAGCATCCCTGGGAGTGAGCCACCGCCTCAGATGCCCGGCCCGACCCGATCAGCGAACGGATCGCCCTCCGGCTGCCACGCCTGCAGGAGCACGGCAGTCCGAACTTCTTCGAGGAGGCGTAGGCCGTGACCGCGCAGCTTGTGCAGTACCCCGAGCACTTTGGTGAACCACCCAAGGCGGATCGCTCTTGGCGTAGCCGAGCACGGCGATCTCGCCGCCGCAACAGAAGTCGAAGTCGCTGATCGCCTTGTACGGCTCGTCCCCCATGACCGGAGCCTACCCCGGCCACCCCCGTCAACGATGAGCCTCTCCTGAGCGGAATCTGACGTGGCTCCTCGTGGGGAGGCCCTGGTCGGAAGCGGCTAGTGGTGCGGTAGGGTCGCGCCGATGGGTTCAGCCTGGGTCGGCGTGATCGGAACGGCAGGCGGAGCGGCGCTCGGGTTCGGCGGCACCGGCCTCACCCTGTTTGTGCAAGAGAGGCGGGCGCGGGCGCAAGACCGGCGTCTGCGCGACGAGAAACTCGGTCGTGTTCGTGGCATGGTGCGCCTGGTTGCAGGGGAACTTCGCGTGGCTCATGCGAAGATCAAGTCGCATCCCGAGGGGTCGGAGAGTCTGCCTCGACTCTCGACAGTCGCGTGGGATCGTTTCGCGCCGGACATCTGCGCCGAGCTTCCGCAGGAGGTCATTGAGTCGGTCGTAAACGCCTATGGGAGCATTGAGCTCATGGGAGACGCCGGTAGGCCGGAGCTGCCGGGTGAGGTTCTCGAAGACGCTTCGACAACCGAAGAAGGTCGAGAAGCGATACGAGAGAACTTCGCGGCCAGAGAGCGTGAGAGGAGCGCGCTCCTTGATGCCCTCGCGACAGGGTACAACGCCTTGCAGCCCTACTCTTCGAGCAGCACAGGCATCGGCTCCCGCCGGTTGGGACGAGCGGAAGAAGCTGACTCCGAGCTGACCCCATAGCTATCGACCTCGGCCCTGCCGACCCTTGGGAGGACCCGCTCAGTCTCAGCCTCGCCACGGTCCGACTGCCACTTCGGCATCAACCAGGCTCCGGCGCTGGCCGCCCCGGACGAGGATCATCCCGCTCGACGTGCCGGGTTCGCCCGCCGTGTCTGCGACGATCACCCGATGACGAGGGCTGAGATTTCGCGCCGCCGCGTCTGCCGCTCGATTGCGCGAGGATGTCGTCGATGAGAGAAGCAGCGCTACGCGAGATCTTCGCGAAGACGGATGGACACTGTCACTTCTGCGGCGACGAGATCGTCTTTGAGCGCAGGATGGTCGGACATACCCGATGGCCATTGGGAGGTCGATCACGTCACGCCAGTAGCTGACGATTCCTCGACCCGAGCAGGGCGAATCACTCTTGTAGTCCAGGCAAGTTCGCGTCCTTCACGACTGCAACGATCAGCCGGTGACCAAGGCCGAACTCCGTGCCGAGCATCGGTGCATGAGCCGCGCGATCCGGACGAGATCGGTGCAGGCGGGTCTGCTTGCGGCTCGTCGGTCAGCTGGCTCGGAGCTCGGCGAGCAGGGCCTGGGGGGTCAGCAAGCGGACGCCGCGATGTTCGCGCAGCGGCAGGAGATGCTTGCCATCACCGGTGGCGAGGACACCGGCCTGCGACTCGACCCCGGAGGCTAGGATCACGTCGTCGTCCGGGTCGCCGGCGACCGCTTCGACTTGCGCCGGCTGCTGCGGCAGCGTCACGGCGAGACGCTCGAGCAAGCTCCGCGCAACGTGCACACGTTCGAGCTCGAAGCCAAGCTTGTCGGTCAACACGCGTTCCAGTCCTCCGAGGACGAACTCGGGAACCACGAGCTCGATCTGGCCGTCGGCCACCTCCTCGAGGACTCGGCTCGGCGGCCCGTCGGCGATCAGCGCCGACACCAGCACGTTCGTGTCGCAGAGGACGCGGAGCGTCAGCTTCGCCCGCTGGCTCGGACCTCGTCGACAAGCCGCTCGACGTCCTCGGGGCCGATGCCGCGCTCTTCGGCCCGCCGGCGCCCGTAGCGCTGGAGCTCGCGAAACTGCTCGAGCTCGATCTGCCGGCGCAGGGCGTCCCGCACAAGCTCACTTTTCGTCTTGCCCTGAGCACGTGCGATCGCCTCCGCCTCGCGCATCAGGTCATCGGGGATCGAAACGGAGAGCAGCTTCGCCATCGATATGAAGTTATCATATCCGCCGGAGCGAGAGGGCAGTCTCGCCGACGGAGGTGAGTCACAGCTCGAGTCCGAGGCGGGGCGGTTCGCGCTCGAGCTTGATCGCAGGGCTGTGGCGCGGCGGCTCGGGGTGCAGCGAGGCGATGAGCGCGTCCCGTTCGCGTGCGAGCGCTCCTCGGCGTGTTCGCGTAGCTGCTCCTGCTTGGCGTCTGCACGCTGAAGCGCCCCCGCGGATCCGTCTCGCCACCGGTCGTCGGTAAGTAACCGCGAGCGCAGTGTCGATCGTGGGTGCGGCTCATCCCATGGAGCCTCCAGAACCGGCCGTTCATCTGGCGATGGTCGATTCGCAGGTCCTGGCTATCGCCCGCCTCGCACGCTCGTACTGCTCGACGTTCCGGTGAGCGATGGGACACCTCCCGTGGTGACCGAACGCATCCAACAATAGTTCGGATCCGCTCAAACCCCGACACTGGGTAGGGGTCGCTGCTGATGTCCGAGTTGCCGTTTCGATGGAGGCTCGACGAGCCAGCGTAAGAACCTCCGCGCGGCGCCCTGACCAAGGAGTGACGAGATGGCTGTGACGATCCCCGAGAAATCTGGACATGCCTACCTGGAGGCCAACGAGCTCGTGCTCGAGGATTTCCGCGAGCGCGACCCGGACGTCGTCGACTTCGTGCGTGAGGCGGACGAGCCCGAGGTGGCTGTGCACCGCTGTCTCGCCATGGGGGCGCGCGTGCTACGGGTGGCCGGCGCGACGCTGGACAGCGAGCTGGTCGAGCACCGCTTCGAGGAGATGACGAGCGACCTCGACCACTCGATCGAGGACTTCGCGAAGCGGGTCGACGAGTCGGCCGGGAGCCTGCTCGACGACGAGGAGGGCAAGCTCGCCCTCGCGCTGCACGCGTGGCTCGACGAGGTCGAGTCGACGCTCGATGCGACTTTCGACGAGAACGGCAAGAAGAGTGCGATCGCGAAGCTCGAAAACGTGCTCGAGGCGGCGCGCAAGGAGCAGGTCAGGTCGGTCAAGCAGCTTCTTGACCCGGACAACGAGGAGAGCCCGCTCTGCCGGTGGCGTTCCGAAATCGTGAGGACGGTCAAGGAGCAGGGCGAGTCGATCGAAGAGGCGCTCGACGATCTTCGCGAGCAGCTCCATGTCGGGGAAGCGAAGGCCGAGGTCTTCGGACAGACGGCGGTCAAGGGCTTCACCTTCGAGCAGGTGGTCCTCGAGCAGCTCGATCCGATCGTGACCCCGCACGAGGACGTGCCCGAGCACGTCGGCGACGTGATCGGAAGCGACGGCACCAAGGTGGGCGACATCGTCGTCTCGATCAACCCGACCGAGACGCCCGGACGCGTCGTCCGCTACGTGATCGAGGCCAAGGACAAGCCGATGGGACTGAAGAAGGCGCTCGACGAGCTCGACGCGGCGATGCGAAACCGAGACGCCGACGCCGGCCTGATGGTGTTCGCCGGTCAGAGCGCTTGCCCGGGCGACGAGCCGTTCCGATGGTTCGACCACAAGGCGCTGGCCGTGCTCGACAAGGAGGCGCTCGACGCATCCGCGCTGCGGCTCGCCTGCCTGTGGGCGCGCTGGACTGCTCGCCGCGAGGACGCCGAGGCTTGCGACACGATCGACGAGGCCAGAGTGCAGTCGCTGATCGACGCGGCACGCCTGACCCTGAAGACCGCCACGGCGATCAAGGGCGACCACACGAAGGCGAGAACGGCGATCGATCAGGCCTCGGGGCATCTCGTCGCCCTCGTGAACGACCTGAAGGCGACACTCGACCAGCTCGAACAAGAGATCGGAGCGGCCGACAAGGGCGGGGCTGCGTAGGAGATGTTCGGCTTCCTCGCCTGGCTGTCGACCCGGAGAACGGAGAGGCGGCTCGACGGGCTCAGGTTGATTCCGGTCGAGCGGGTATCGCGGCCGCCGCATGGGCCTGAAGGATTTGCTCGTCGCCGTCGTGCTGATGTGGGTGCTGGTCGGCCTCGTCCGGAATCTGCTTGGTCTCTGATGCCGCGATGACTGGTGCGCTCTGGATCGGCCGGTGCTGTAAGTCCGCGCGCCTGATCGGCCGACAGTAGGTACGTGCAACTCGTCGCGGATCAGCTGTTCCTGTCGCCGTCGGACGTGACGGGCCACCTGGGCTGCGAGCATTTGACGTCGCTCGCGGTTCGGGTTGCGCGCGGGGAGATTGCCAGGCCCGAGCTGCATGACGAGCAGGCCGAGCTCGTGTTCCGCAAGGGGCGCGAGCACGAGCAGGCGTATCTCGAGCGGTTGCGCGGCGAGGGGCGCGAGGTCGTCGAGATCCCGTTCGAGGAGCACGACTGGGAGCGGGCGGCGCGCGAGACCGAGGAGGCGATCCGCCGCGGCGTCGACGTGGTCTTTCAAGGCCTGTTGATGGCGGACGGCTGGCGCGGCTTCGCCGATTTCCTCGAGCGCCAGTCGGACGGCTCCTTCGAGGCGGTCGACACGAAGCTCGCGCGGCACGCGAAGCCCGCGTACATCCTTCAGCTCTGCTTCTACTCCGAGCGGCTCGCGCGGATCCAGGGGCGCGAGCCGGAGCAGATTCACGTGCTGCTCGGAAACGGCGAGCGCCTGTCGTTTCGCCCGCGCGAGTTCGCGGCCTACGCTCGGCGGGTGCGGCGGCGGCTGGAGGAGTTCGTCGTCGAGCGGCCGGCCACGCGTTCGTACCCGTGCGGCCAGTGCGGCATCTGCGAGTTCAAGTCGCTGTGCGAGGCCGGGTGGGTCGAGACGGACAGCCTCTGCCTGGTCGCCGGTGTGGGGCGCCGGGAGATGGAGAAGCTCGAGCCCGGCGGGATCGCGACGCTGACCGCGCTCGCCCACGCGGTCGACCCGGTCGGGTTCAACGGCGAGCGCTTCGCCAGGCTTCACCGTCAGGCAAGGCTCCAGCTCGAGCGCAGGGAGACGGGCGAGCCCGTCTTCGAGCTGCTGCAGCCGCGCGCGGAGACGGGATTCGCGGTCTTGCCGGATCCGTCGCCGGGGGATCTCTTCTTCGACCTGGAGGGGAACCCGTTCTGGGACGAGCTCGGATCGCTGGAGTACCTGTGGGGCATCTCGGACTCGCAGGACGAGTTCAGCGCGCGCTGGGCGGAGGACCACGACAGCGAGCGGCGCGCGTTCGAGGAGGTCGTCGACCTGATCGACGCCCGCCTTGCCGCGGATCCGGCGCTGCACGTCTACCACTACGCCGGCTACGAGGTAAGCGTCCTGCGGCGGCTCGCCGGCCGGTACGGCACGCGCGAGGCCGAGGTCGACGACCTGCTGCGCCGCGGGGTGCTGGTCGATCTGCTCAAGGTCGTCCGCGGCGGCCTGCAGGCGTCGGTGCCGGGCTACGGGCTGAAGGAGATGGAGGTGTTCCTCGATTTCCCGCGCCAGGCGGAGATCAGGGACGGCGGCACCTCGATCGTCGAATACGAGCGGTTCATGCAGACACGGGATCCGGCGATCCTCGACTCGATCGCCGCTTACAACCGCGAGGACTGCATCGCCACGCGCGTCCTGCGCGACTGGCTGGTCGAGCGGCGGGCCGAGGCGCTGGAGGCGTTCGGGCCGTTCCCGCAGCCGGAGCCGAAGGAGCCGAAGGAGACGCCGCCTGAGAAGATCGCACGAGCGAGGCTCCGCGACGCGCTGCTCGCGGCCGGCCACGAGCTCGCAGCTCAGCTCCTCGACTACCACGACCGCGAGCGCAAGCCCGTCTGGTGGGCGTTCTTCGACCGGCTCGAACGGAGCCCGGAGGAGCTGGTCGACGACGCCGAGGCGATCGCGCTCCTCGATCCCACCGGCAGGCGGGAGCCGTCCGCATTCTCCTTCGTCTACCGGCTCGTCTACCCGCCGCAGGAGCACAAGCTCGGCGTCGGCGACCACCCCTTCGACGAGCAGGGCAACCACGCGGGCGAGATCGTCGCGATCGACCGTGAGACCCGCGAGCTGGCGCTCCGGCGCGGCCCCTCACTCGAGGACGTCGCGCTGCCCCGGGCGCTCCTGCCCGGGGAGCCCTACCGCACCGACGCGCAGGAGGACGCCCTGCTGCGGATCGGGCGCTCGCTGATCGCCGGCGACGGTCGCTACCCGGCCGTCGAATCGGTGCTCGCCCGAGAGCCGTTCGACCACGACGTGCAGACGACCCACCTCGACGAGATGGCACGGCTCCTGCTCTCGCTGGATGGACGCCACCTCGTCATCCAGGGGCCTCCCGGATCGGGCAAGACCTGGGTGTCCGGCCGGCTCGTCGCCCGGCTGCTCGCCGAAGGCAAGCGCGTCGGGGTCGCCTCGACCAGCCACAAGGCGATCCACAAGCTGCTCGACGAGGTCGAGGCGGCCGGAATCGAGCTTAACGGCGTGAAGAAGTCGACCGGCGGCAACCCCGAGTCGGTCTACGAGAGCGAGCACATCACCAGCTCGGACGACCGGCACGGATGCCTGGCCGCGCCCCTCACCGGCGGAACGGCCTGGCTGTACGCGCACCAAGACCTCGACCGGACACTCGACTACCTGTTCATCGACGAAGCCGGGCAGGTCTCGCTCGCAGACGCGGTCGCGATGGCCACCTGCGCCCGCAACATGATCCTCGTCGGCGACCCGCAGCAACTCGCCCAGGTATCGCAGGGGTCGCATCCCGACGGCGCGGACGCCTCGGTGCTCCAGCACCTGCTCGCAGGTCACGCGACGATCCCGCCCGACCGCGGCCTCTTCCTCGAGCGGACCTACCGGCTCCATCCGGACGTCTGCGGCTACATCTCGGAACAGTTCTACGAGGGCCGGCTGGGAACGGCGCCCGTCTGCGAGACGCGGACGACACCCTTCGGGACCGGGCTGCGGTGGCTTCCGGTCGAGCACGAAGCCTGCCGGCAGGAGTCTCGCGAAGAAGCCGAGCGCGTGCGCGAGGAGGTCGAGCGCCTGCGCGCCGCGGGCGTGGGAGCGGAGGAGATCATGGTCGTCGCGCCCTACAACGCCCAGGTCAACCTGCTCCGCGATCTGCTCCCGCCCGGGGTCCCGGTCGGAACCGTCGACAAGTTCCAGGGGCAAGAGGCGAAGGTCGTCCTCTACTCGCTCACCAGCTCGAGCGGGGACGACGTCCCCCGCAACCTCGAGTTCCTGCTCTCACGCAACCGGCTCAATGTGGCGATCTCGCGGGCGCAGTGCCTCGCCTACCTCGTCTGCTCGCCGCGGCTACTCGAGGTCAACTGCCGCACCATCGACCAGATGCGGCTCGCCAATGCGCTTTGCAGGTTCGCTGAGTTGGCGTGTGCGCGGGCAACCTGATTTCGGGAGCCGGCGAGGAACAGATGAAGTGGTTGAAGAAGTCGAAGAGGTTGAAGAAGCCGAAGGAGCCGCCCAAGCCTGATCACTGGAGGGCTATGAGGCGCAAGTGGCGCGCGCAGGCGAATCAGGACGCTGAGGACTGGGAGAGCATGAGATGACGCTCGCGGTCATTGGGGGAGCCGTCTTGTGAGTGATCCAGCGTGGAGGGAAGACCAGATCGCCAGCGCGATCCGATCGGCGGCTCACTCAGTGAGGCCCGAGCCAGCTGTGATAGCAACCGAGACCGACTGTCTGAGGGTCGTCTTGGTCTGCGCTTCGTCTTTGGATAGCGCGGACAGCGGTGCCCCCGAATGTGACCGCTCCCCTCCAGAAAGGTCCATAGCTTCCTTGCCCCAGGGATGAGCAAGTGGTGGGCGTCACGCCGCCGCGGCGCTCGACGGCCGCCGCCCGATCGGGTCGTATGATCGTCGCGTAGGGAGCCTGCTCCCCCGACGACTGGCGAGGAGGTGGGGCATGACTGTGATGCTTGATGGGCTGCACTTGGCGGTTGAGGACGTTGTCGCTGTGGCACGCGATGGCACGAGGGCGGAGCTTTCCGCTGAGGCGCTTTCGCGGATCGAGCAGTGCCGGGGAATGCTGGAGAGGAAGATCGACGCCGGGGAGATCATGTACGGGGTCAACACCGGCATCGGCGAGTTCTCCGAGGTCGTCCTGACCGAGGAGCAGGTGCGACAGTTCCAGCGGTACCTGGTCTATAACCATGCGGCTGGGATTGGCGACCCGGCTCCGGTGGAGCATGTGCGCGCGGCAATGGTCTCGCGGGTGAACGTCCACGCGCGGGGGTTTTCGGGTTGCCGGGCGGCGGTTCCCGAGACCTACGTCGCGATGCTGAACGCGGGGGTGACGCCGGTCGTCTGCGAGAAGGGAAGCGTGGGCGCTTCCGGGGATCTGGCGCCGATGAGCCAGATCGCGCTGACGTTGATGGGGGAAGGCGAGTGCTTCTACGCCGGGGAGCGGATGCCGACGGCGACGGCGCTGGAGCAGGCGGGAATTCCGGTGCCGGGCCTGCGGGCGCGCGACGGGCTGGCGGCGATCAACGGGTCGAACCTGATCACCGGGATCGGCTGCCTGCTCCTGCACGACGCGGAGCAGTGGGTGAAGCAAGCGGAGATCGCGGCGGCGATGTCGCTGGAGGCACTGCTCGCGAACATGCAGCCGTACCAAGGGCGGCTGCACGAGTTGCGTGGCTTTTCCGGTGCAGTCACCTCCGCTGCGAACCTGCGCAAGGTGATGGAGGGATCGGATCTGGTCTCGGGGCGGCTGAAGGTGAAGGTGCAGGACGCGTACTCGATGCGCTCGACACCACAGGTGGTCGGCGCTCTGCGGGACGTGCTCGCCTGGGCGCGCAGGCAGCTGGAGATCGAGCTGAACGGGGTGGCGGACAACCCGATCTTCGTCGAGGAGGAGGACCTCGTGCTCACGGGCGCCAACTTCCAGGGGACGCCGGTCTCGCTGCCGCTGGACCTGGTCGGCGCGGCGGTGACGATGGTGTGCGTGCTCTCCGAGCGTCGGCTGAACCGCCTCCTCAACCCGGCGCTGTCAGTGGGGTTGCCGGCGTTCCTGACCAGGGGGGCGGGGATGTTCTCGGGACTGATGCTCTCCCAGTACACGGCGGACACGCTGATCGCCGAGCAGCGGATTCTGTCGGCGCCGTCCTGCATCCAGTCGATCCCGGCGGCGGCCGACCAGGAGGACTTCGTCTCGATGGGCATGAACGCTGCGCTGAAGACGAAGCAGATCCTTCGCAACGCCTACGGCGTGCTGGCGATCGAGCTGATCGGGGCCGCACAGGCGCTCGACTTTCGGGACTTCACGCCCGGGGCGGGCACACGCGCTGCCAGGGACGCAGTGCGGGCCGTGGTCGAGCATCTCGACGAGGACCGGCCGCTCTACCCCGACCACAACGCGATGGCAGCCACTGTCGAGCGCGGCGACGTTCTTGCCGCGGTCGAGCGGGAGATCGGGCAGCTCACGAGTTCTTGGCCGGCGAACCCGGACGGCGAGCTATCCCGCAACGCTGTCGGGAATCCTGCTTGACCTCCAAGTGGCCACCTCATAGCATCGGTTCATGTCCCGGCTGAAAAAGCTGCGGTCTCGGTCAGCTAAGGGACGACGGCCCGAGGCGGGATTATCCCGTGGCGAGCCCGGGTGAGCAGGACGTGATCTGGAAGGCCGGGGTAGCACGTGGTCCTCGGCTGGAACGGTTGTTTGCTGACCACGGAGAAATGGAGTACCCGAGACCAGCCCAACCTGTCGGAGGAGGTGCTGCGCACGCTCGAATCGAGGCGTTTCGCACTGCTTTTCGAAAGAAACGGAGGGAAGATGAGAGGTTCGACCTCACACTCACTGCACGGCAGACGACCGTTGCGCATGGTGGCTATTGCTGCATCCCTCTTCGGATTGTTCACCGCCGTCGGGGGAAGCAGCCTTGCCGCATCCGGGGGCCCGTTTTCCTCTGCCGCCCATCGTCTGGCCGCCGGTAACGGACTAGATCCGAAGCTCCATGCGATGCTGCCGGAATCGGTCAGGAATTCGGGTGTAATCTCGACGGCGACGAACGCCGAGTATCCGCCCTACGAGTACATAGCGTCGAATGGGAAGACGGTCGCCGGAATTGACCCCGATCTTGCCACCGAAGTCGGGAAGATTTTGGGCGTGAAATTCAAGTTTATCAATATTCCATGGTCATCGGTCATTCCCGGTGTCCAGTCGGGTCGATATCCGCTCGCCTGGTCGGACGCCACCGACCTGAAATCGCGTGAGGTGAAGACTGACATCCTCGACTACGTCCGCCAGGGCCAAGGCTTCATGTGGAAGAAGGGCGGTCATGCGATCAATACGATCTACGACGCCTGCGGCCTGAAGATCGCCGTCAACCAGGGTTCCGACGCCGTCGGATACGTGACTGCGATCAGCAAGAAATGCACAGCCAAGGGCAAGCCGGGGATCCACATGATGAGCTTCCCGAGTCAGGACACGTCCGTCCTCGCTGTGAGGAGCGGCCGCGCCAACGCGACCTGCAACGCGAGTGAGACGAATGCGTGGGTCGCCAAGAACTCGCAGGGGACGCTGGTGGCGGGTGGGCCAAACTTCTTCACCGGCGTGAGCGGGATCGTTTTCCCGAAGCACTCCCCGCTGCTCAATCCGATCCGCTTGGCGCTCGACAAGCTGCGGATCAACGGCACCTACAAGCGGATCTTCGCAAAGTACGGCATTCCAAACAACGTACTCAAGAAGTTCACGGTGAACGGAGGGCTGAGCTAACGGTCCTTTCGTCGGAGTAATGCATTTGGAAGGGCAGACCTCGTCCGAGGTTCCACCGCACGCGCGACGAGCCGGTCCGCGCGTGCGGTCGGACCCGGACGAAGCTGCCATGCAAGAGGCGGGCGACTTTCGAGCTGAGGCCGAGCCGGTTCCGCTTCGCCACCCGGGGCAGTGGGTGGCGACGGCGTTTGTACTGCTGCTCGTCGGTCTGCTCTTCCGCTCGCTGGTCGTCAACCCCCACTACGAGTGGGGCGTCGTCGGCCACTACTTCGGCAGCAGACTGGTTCTCGAGGGGCTCCTGCACACGATCGAGCTGACCGCGATCGCGATGTCGATCGCAGTTGCGCTCGGGATCGTATTCGCAGTCATGAGGCTCTCGACGAACTTGCTGCTGCGCAGCGTGAGCATCTCCTACATCTGGTTCTTCCGGGGCGCGCCGCTGCTGGTTCAACTGATCTTCTGGTACAACCTCGCGTACCTCTATCCCCGAATCGGCATCGGCGTTCCGTTCGGAACCAACTTCGGAACCATGAGCGTCAACGCGGTCATCACGCCGTGGGTCGCGGCGATCCTGGGGCTCTCGCTCAACGAAGGCGCCTACATGGCGGAGATCGTCCGCTCGGGAATCCTCGCGGTCGATACCGGCCAGACCGAGGCAGCTCAGTCGCTCGGCATGTCGCGCTTCCTGACGTTGCGGAAGATCGTGCTGCCACAAGCGATGAGGGTCATCGTCCCGCCGACCGGCAACGAACTCATTGGCATGCTGAAGAACACGTCGCTCGTCAGTGTCATGGCGATTCCGGAACTCCTCTACACGGTCCAGAGCATCTATTTCGTCAACTACGAGACAATCCCGCTCCTGATCGTCGCCAGCATCTGGTATCTGATCGTCGTCTCAGTGCTCACGGTCGGGCAGTACTACATCGAGCGGCATTTCGGCCGCGGACACCGGGGAACGCCGGCGAAGCGCATGTCGTGGTACATGCGCCGCAATCTGACCCGTTGGCACGCAAGAGGAGGCACGGCCGGAGGCGAGAACGCCGAGGAGCGGGCGTAGTGAGTCCGGACTGGGCGGTCGAAGCCCGCGGCGTCCGCAAGCGGTTCGGCGAGGTGGATGTCCTGAGGGGGATCGACCTCCAAGTCGCCCCGAAGCAGATCATGTGCGTGCTCGGGCCGTCGGGCTCGGGAAAGAGTACGCTCTTGCGCTGTGTCAACCACCTCGTGCGCATCGATGGGGGGCGCATCTACGTCTACGGCGATCTGATCGGGTACTCCGAGCGCCATGGACGGCTGTACGAGATTCACGAGCGCGAAGCTGCCCGCAAGCGTGCGCAGATCGGGATGGTGTTCCAAAGCTTCAATCTCTTCCCGCACCTGACGGCGCTCGAAAACGTCGTCACCGCTCCGATCCGGGTCAAGGGGGATCCCGTCCGGGATGCGGTCGCGCGCGGGAGGGGGCTGCTCGAGCGTGTCGGGCTCGGCACCTTCGTCGACACGTATCCGAGGCAGTTGTCGGGCGGGCAGCAGCAGCGGGTCGCGATCGCCCGGGCACTCGCGATGGAGCCGAGGCTGATGCTGTTCGACGAGCCTACCTCAGCGCTCGACCCGGAGCTCGTCGGAGAGGTGCTCGACGTGATCCGCGACCTGGCGCGAAGCGGCATGACGATGATCGTCGTCACGCACGAGATCGGGTTCGCGCGCGAGATCGCGGACGTGGTTGCGTTCATGGACGAAGGGCAGGTTCTCGAGGCCGGCGCGCCCGGAGACGTACTCCTCAACCCGAGCCATCCACGAACCGCAGCCTTTCTGTCGAAAGTGCTCCAGCAGTGAAGAGCGGTTGCCAACATGTGGTAGGAGTGTGGATCCATGGCCCTTGAGCTGGGGACGTTCGAGGTAACTGACGTCGTTCTGGGCAGCGAGACCGCCTATCGCGACGGCTTGTTGACGATCGACCCGGCCGAGATCCGCGCGCGCGTGCTCCAGAATCCTCGCTTCACCGACGTGACGGTCGACGTCGTCAAGCCGGGCGAGAGAGTTCGCATCCACAACGTCCTCGACGCCGCCGAGCCTCGCGCACGCGTCTCAGATCCTGGATCGGACTTCCCCGGCGTGCTCGGACCGCCGAAGACGGCCGGCACCGGCCGCACCCACAGGCTGGGCGGCGTGGCGGTGTGCGAGCTTGCCGAGCCGGTACCGGGCGAGCCAGCCTACTGGCGGCAAGCGATCTTCGACATGAGCGGCCCGGGCGCCGACCATTCGCCGTTCGGCGAGCTCGTGAACGTCGCGCTCACCTTCAGCCCAAACCCCGATCAGTTCTCGCGGCTGGACGAGGAAGAGGCCTCGTACGATGTCCTCTCGGGAACTGCGGACGTCGTCGCCTACAACGACGCGGTGCGCCGGGCCGGTCTGGACGTGGGCGTCCACCTGGCTGCGACCACCGCAGAGCTGGAGCCGCCGGACGTCCAGCGCTTCGACCTGTCAGTCATCGACCGCAACGCCGGCAAGCCGAGGGTCGTGTACTTCTACCAGGGGCGTCCGTACGTCTACGGCGAGAGCATCCGAAACGGCAGTGGCGGTCCGGGAGAGCTGCCGACCCTCATCCACCCGAACCAGGTCCTCGACGGGGCCGTGATCAACTCGTGGGCAGGGCCGGCGTGCCACCGCGACGTCACCTACCTGATCCAGAACCACCCGGTCATCACCGATCTGTACTCACAGCACCGCGGGAGCATCGACTTCGCAGGCGTCATCCTCTACGACCGTGGTGACGAGGCTCGGCGGAAAGAGCGGAACGCGTACTACGCGGCGAAGCTCGCCTCGCTGCTGGAGGCCGACGGGGCGATTCTCACCTACCTCGGCAGCGGCCACTCCATCGTCGACGTGATGATGGTCTGCGAGCTGCTCGAGCGCAGCGGAATCACGACGGTTCTTCTCCTCCCCGAGATGGCGGCCGACCCCCAGGAGTCGGGGCTCGCCGACTTCGTGCCGGAAGCGAAGGCGATCGTCAGCACCGGGAACTACGAGCAGCCGATCGAGCTTCCGGCAGTGGAGAAGGTTCTGGGCGGCGACACGCTGCTCGAAACCGGCGAGGACGCGAGCGGTCGACTCGAGGTCACCCTTCGCTCGATCCTTGCCTCGACCGATCCGTTCGGATTCGAGCCTCTCCGGGCTCAGGAGTGGTGATCTGACGTGAACGCGAACAGCACGGCAAGCCTCCGAGCAGCGGGAAAGGAGAGCGGCTGATGGTCCGGATCGTTCACTACCTCAATCAGTTCTTCGCCGGTATCGGAGGCGAGGAGAAGGCCGATGTCGGTCCGGATTCGAAAGAAGGCCCGGTCGGGCCGGGAGTCGGGATCGGCAAGAGCCTCGGCGATGCGGGCGAGATCGTCGGGACGGTGTGGTGCGGCGACAACTTCATCGCCGAGAACGAGGGGACGGCCGTCGACGTTGTCGTCGAACTGATCAGCGGCTTTCGCCCGGACGTCGTCATCGCCGGCCCCTCGTTTGCCTCCGGCCGGTACGGCTTGGCGTGCTCGGAGGTAGCGACAGCCGTGCAGGAGCGGCTACAGATCCCCGCGATCACCGCGATGCACACGGAGTCGCCTGTCACCGACCAGGTCCGGAGGCAGGTGCTCACCGTGCCGACCGGCGAGACCGCCTCCGGTATGGGGCAGGTGATCCCCGTGCTCGCTCGGCTGGCGCTCAAGCTGGCGCAGGGAGCGCCACTCGGACCGCCCGACGACGAGGGGTACCTTCCGCGCGGGATCCGAAAAGAACGAGACCGCCGCCGAGCGTGGCTCTACCCGGGCGCTGCGCCTCCTCACCACCCGGCTCGCCGGAGAGTCCTTCACTACCGAGTTGCCGCTACCGAAGTACCAGCGCATTCCGGCACCGGCCGCGCTCGGCAACGGTCGACCACCACTGGTGGCGCTTGTCTCGGAAGCAGGTCTCGTTCCGAAGGGCAATCCGGAACGGATGCCGGCCGGCTGGTGCCAGGTGTGGGCAAAGTACGAGGTCAGTGGGCGCGCGGAGCTGAGCGCCGACACGTTCGAGATCGTCCACGGCGGCTTCGACACAACCGCCGGCAACGCCGATCCCGAGCGGCTGCTACCGCTGGGCATGCTGCGGGCGCTCGAGCGAGAAGGGAAGGTCTCGGTCTGCGACACCGTCTACGCCACGTGCGGAAACATGGGCTCGATCCCGGAGATGCAGCGGATCGGGCGCGAAATGGCCGAGGACATGCGAAGGATCGGGGTCGACGCTGCCATCGTCGGCAGCACCTGAGGGACAGGAACGCGTAGCGGGTCTACGCTGGCGCAGGAGCTCGAACGAGCCGGAATCCCGACCGTCGTCGTGACCGCGATCCCGCGGCTCGCGAAGTCGGTCGGCGCGAACCGCATCGTCACTGGTAAAGCGATCCCGTATCCGTTCGGCAATCCGGATCTCCCGCCGCACCGAGAGCAGCAGCTTCGCCGGCAGGTGGTCGAGGTCACGCTCGAGGCGTTGCATACGCAGGTCGAGCAGCCGACCGTGTTTGAAGGCGTTGCGAGGGGATGAGAGCCGCCCCGCCGCTCTAGATCGATCCCGTTCTCACAGCGGGGACGGCGGCGATCCGGACCGTGACGTGCTGGACTTCACGCTGAATGTCAACCCGTGCGGCGCGCCGCCTGCGAGCCTCGAAGCGGCGGCGCGCGCCTTGCGGAGCGCTCACCTCTATCCCACCGAAGACGGTCGGTCGCTGCGCGCCGCCCTCGCCGCCCGCCATCAGGTTCCGATCGACTCCGTTGTCTGCGGCTGCGGCGTCGACGAGCTGATCAAGCTGGCGGTGCACGCCTGGACGCGGCCCGGGGAAGAAGCCCTCGTCCACGTCCCGACCTTCACACGGTACGAGATCGAGCTTCGGGCGCACGGGGTCGGCGTCGTCCCGGTCGAGGGCCCGGACCCCTGGCACGTCGACGTGGAGCGCGTGGCCGAGGCGCTCGAGACCCATCCCATCCGGGCTGCGTTCCTCTGCCTCCCCAACAACCCGACGGGAACGACGATCGGCGAGCCCGACCTCGGCCGGCTCGCGGAGGCGAGCCCGCAGACGCGGATCGTCGTGGACGAGGCGATGATCTACCCACTCGAGCTCGGCATGCTCGACCTTGCGACCCGGCGCCCGAACGTCGTGGTGCTGCGGACGTTTTCCAAGTACTTCGGGCTCGCGGGCCTACGCGTCGGCTACGCAGTCGGCCCGCCCGGGGAGATCGCAGCCCTGGAAGCGTTGCGCCCGCCGTTCACCGTGACGCAGGTCGCGAGCGAAGCCGCGCTCGCGGCCCTCCCCGACGCCGACTTCCTCGAGCACAGCAGGCGCTTCTTCGAGCGGGAGGTGAGCAGCTTTGCAGAGCGGCTGCAGGACACCGCCGGCTGCCGGGTGATGAGCGCCCTCTCTAACCTCGTGCTGGTCAAGTTCGACGGCATAGACGCCGCGGGCGTCGTCGCTGCCCTTCGTGCCCGCGGGCTGCTCGTCCGGGACGCGCGCGAGTACCGGGGGCTCGAGACCGCCGAGTGCATCAGGGTCTCGCTGCTCGGCAGCAAGGAGAACGCCCTCCTGGCCGAGGCGCTACAGGAGATCTGCGAATCGATGCCGCTGACGGGCGGCCTGAGTTAGGGTCAGCCCCCTTCGCGAATCTGCGTCACGACGGTGGCGATGCTGTCCACATCGAGGACGTCGACCATGACCCCGACGTGCCGCTCGTATGTGTCCGGGTCGACACCGGCGCGCACCTCATCCTCGAGCACGTGGTAGACAGGCAGCCCCAGCGCCACTCCGGCGAGCGGCCCCGCCCACGTCGGGTCGCCGGTGACGACGGTCTCGGCGAAGATGGACGCGCTGTCGGCGTCTGGCGATCCGAGCAGCACGACCACGTTCTCGCGGCCCTTCTCCGCGGCAACCTGCTTGATGACGGATTGATCCTCCAGATCAATTGCGCCGGCTGCCGTTCAGACGAAGCACTGGGTGAAGACGACGACGTCGCCCGCGCCCGCAGCCTTCGCCACCTCGGCGATCGCGGGGCCGGGGACGCCGTCACGCTCACCCAACGCGATCACCGTCTTGCCCTTCACGTCCATCTGGCTCCTGTTCCTCTCATACGTCGATCGATCGTCACTCGCGGCCCCGGACGACGCCGTTCAGCGCGGTGACCTGCTCCACCAGGGCTCGGATGCTCTCACGGGTCACCTCAGCCTCGCCGGCGAGGCGCCCAACCTCCTCGCCGCCGGCGAACGCGAGGATCGTCGGCAGCGCCATCACCTTCAGCTCGATGCACAGGCGCCGGTTCTCGGGCGCGATCACTTTGTGGATCTTTACGCGCTCGGCAAATTCAGCGCTCAGCTCCTCGACGAACGGCTCCAGCCGGATGCACGGAACGCAACGCGGTCCCCAGAAGTCCAGGACGACCGGAACGTCCGACCGGAGGACGTTCGCCTCGAACGTCTCGGCCGCCACCGTTGTCAGTCCGCCCACGCGGTCAGCCCGTGCCGTTACGCCTGAGAAGAAACGATAGACCGTCGCTGAGTCGAGTCATCCGGCCGAGAAAGAGACTACCTTTCGCGAAGAAGAACGCGGTCTCGCTCCGTCCCGCCATGAGCTCGCGCCGCGCATGCCCGAGAAATGGTACAGCCGAGGCCACGTGGCCCTGCGTAGGCGCGAAGCCCCGCATGCCGCGCGTCCGCACGAAGTCGTCGATCTGGCTCCTGTCGATCTCGCCTCGCCGAACGGCAAGGCTGGCGACCATCCGGTAGTTCGTGAGCGGCACGTCCCCACTCCCCTGGGGCAGAGTCACCTCGGGGTTGTGCAACTCAGTCGCGTAGCGGTCGACGTCGCAGAGACCCATGCCGCAGCGCTCGAGCGGTTCGACGACGATCGCCTCAGCGATCGCCTGCGGCGACGATCCGGCGCCGATGCGGTGGCGCCCGACACAGGAGAGATCGACGGCCGGGCTCGTCCCGTCGTCGGGGCCGAGGAGGACCGCGACCGAGCCGAGAACGTCCTCGATCACTGGCATCTCGTGCTTCAGGTGGCCCGCGTACTTCATCCCGAGCTTCGCGAGCGACCCGCCGCCCACCACGGCCACGGACTCGAAAGTCCCGGTGGCGACGAGCGAGGCAGCGATCACGATCGCGTGGTTGGGACCGCAGCAGAATGCTTTCGTGTCCGAGCCCGTCGCCTGGAGACACCCGCCTTGCTCGCCGATTGCCTTCGCGAGGTTTCCGCCGCCACGCTGGTAGCGGTCACCGACCGCCTCCTCGCCCGAGCCGAGGACGTAGTCGACCGCGGCGGGGTCCAGCGGCGCGGCGGCGAGCGCATGCCTCAGCGCGAGGACGCCGGAGGCTTTCGCAGCCAGATTCTCGAGCAGGACTCCGGCATCGAGGGACTCGTCCTCGCCGTGGCCGTGCAGAACGCATCCGGCCGCCTGGTCTCCGTCATAGAGAGCGATCGCCTCGCCGACTCTGATCTTCTCCTCGATCTCCCGCAGCGGCCTGCCTGAACCGAGCCGCGCCACGTCGGATTCGGTGACGTGCGGATGCTCGTGGAAAGTCGGGACGGCACGGGCGAGGAAGTCCTCGCTGAGCCAGACGAGATCGAACTGGTCGCACGCACACATCAGGCAATAGAACTCGCTCTGCGGCATGATCTCGCCGTCCGGGCCCCAGCGTGAAGCTCCAGAGCGCGGGTGCGAGAACCACGGCTCGGCGTAATCCCAGAGCTCCGCCGGAGCCGCATTCCCGACGAAGACCTGATTCGGCGCATAGGCAACGGCGTCGTCGAAGCTCCTGCGGGCCGCCGCAAGCCTCGCGGACAGCTGCTCGTCCTTCTCGATCTCGCGCCTCGGCTTCGAACCGTGCCGAACGAGGTCGGGCACGTGCGCAAGGCACAGTGAAACGGCGCCGATGACCGGGTGCGTGCGCATACTCATGGCCGCGGCCGCGCTACTCGGCCGTCAGGGACGTGGGTCGGCGGTTCAGCTGGTCAGACGGTGACACCTTGGGCATGAACCCGTCCTGCCAACCTTATTCGTTTGGGTGCGCATCAGCGCACCCAAAGAACACCCCAACCTCCCGGTCCCCATCCGCTCCGCTGATGCTTGTCAGGTCTCCCGGTGCGTTGGCCGCTTGGGGAACGCCCCTTGGAGGTTCGCAGGGGTTGACCCGGACGTGGTCAGGCGCCGTCCCTGCGGGGATCGCAGCGGCCGCCGTCGATGGTCATGCGGCGGCGCCGAGATCGTCGGTTGCGGCGCGGCGGGCGACATTCGCCAGCCGCCAGCGAAGCTGGTCGAGGGTGCGCTCCTTTGCCCGGAGCCCCGGAGCGGCTCCTCCGTGCTGCCGGAGCTCTGCGAGCTCGAGCGTCAGGGCCTGGATCCGCCGGATGAGCCCGGCGAGCTCACGTCGCGTGCCGTGCGGCGCGGGCTGATTCAGACGGCTGGTGGACATCGCTGGTTCCTCCTTCCGAGGAGATGGCTGTCGAGAGGCGGTTTGGTGAGGGAGCCGGGTGCGGCTCCCTCACCTGTCTAGGCTGCGAGGTCGAGTGCCGGCTCTTCCTCGATCGCCGGCTTGCTCTGGCGGGTGTTCGGGGCGAGCATCGCGACGATCGTGGCCGCGAGCACCAGGACGGCACCTGCCAGGAGCGCGCGTTGGTAGCCGTTGGTCGCCGCCTGGGTGACGGTGCCGTGACCGCCGTCGAGAAGCGAGCTGGTACGTGCGGTCGCCAGGGCGGAGAGGATCGCCAGGCCGAGTGCGCCGCCGAGCTGTTGGCCGGTGTTCAGGAGGCCGGCCGCGAGGCCGGCTTTGTCCTCGCCGACCCCGGCGTTCGCCGCCGTCGTGAGGCCCGTGAAGACGCCGCCGAGGCCGATCGAGGCGACCAGGAGGCCGGGCAGGATGTCCGAGACATAGGAGCCGTCGACCGGGATCCGGGAGAGCCAGTAGAGGCCGCCGGTCGCGATCACGGCCCCGACGAGGACGACCGGCTTGGTGCCGATGCGTGCGAACAGCTGTGAGGAGATGCTGGCGGCGATGATGAAGCCGCCCGTCAGCGGCAGGTAGGCGGTGCCGGTCTGGATCGGCGAGTAGTGCAGCACCGTCTGCATGTAGAGCGTGAGGAAGAAGAACATCGGCAGGAAGCCGGCCACGACGACCATCTGCGTGGCGTCGGCGACGGCGACGCCCCTGACGCGGAGGATCGACATCGGGACGAGCGGGTTGGCCGCTCTCAGCTCGTTGGCGACGAAGCCGGCCAGGATCACCGCCGACGCGGCGAGCTCGGCGATCGTGCGGGTCGCGCCCCAGCCGACATCGGGCGCCTTCACGAGGGCGTAGACGAGGAGCAGCATCCCGCCCGTGACGAGCAGGGCGCCGAGCGCGTCGAAGCTCGCCAGGCGCGCCCGCATGCGCTCCTTCTTCAGGAGGGCGAAGGCGCCGGCGAAGGCGACCAGGCTGAACGGGACGTTGACGAACAGCACCCACCGCCAGCCGGGCCCTTCGGTCAAGAGGCCGCCGAAGAGGACGCCGGCGGCGCCGCCGATCCCCGAGACCGCCGCCCAGACGCCGAGGGCGGTGTTGCGGTCACGGGTAGAGCGGAACGTGCTCGTCAGGCTCGAGAGCGCCGCAGGCGAGAGCATGGCGGCGCCCAGCCCCTGGGCGAAGCGCGCGCCGACGAGCAGCGAGCTCGAGTGGGCGAGGCCGCCGGTCAGCGACGAGCCGGCGAAGACGACCAGGCCGGTGACGAGGACGAGGCGGCGCCCGAGCAGGTCGGCCATCCGGCCGCCGAGCAGCAGGAAGCCGCCGTAGCTGAGGATGTAGCCGTTCACGACCCACTGCAGGCCCTGCTGGCTGAAGCCGAGGTCGTTCTTGATCGACGGCAGGGCGATGTTGAGGATCGACGCGTCCAGGATGTCCATGAACTGGACCAGGCTGAGCAGGAGCAGGATCGCGATGCCGCGCCGTGACTGGAGCGACGACGCCTCCGACGCCTGATCGAGAGACGCAACGTTCGCGTAGGGCTCGGCGCTCATCGGTGGTTCTCCTTCCTCCGCTGGCTCATTTCGCTCGCTCCGAGGGTGCCCCGCCCGAATGCCCCGCGCCGTACGGCGGTCAGGCTTTCGTGGGTGCGGGTAGCCGAACTCGTGCAGCGGGCCGGCAGGCAGGATCGCTCGGCCCGCTCCGTCGCACGACGGTCGCGGCCGTGGTCAGACCGATCGCTCGAGCTCTTCTCGGGTGCAGACAAGGGCTTCCCCTTCGAGTGGTGTCGTCATGCGACGGACGGGAGCGGCGGGAGGGGACAGCTACCCGCTGGGCTCGGCGGCGCGCCGCCGTAGGGAGCGGCGCTCGAGCTCGTCCTTCGACCTCGGCGACGGCGATCGCACGGTTCAGCTCCAGACCGCTGAGCCGGTCAGCCCGGCGAGCCGCTCGGCCGGCGATCCGCCCCGGGTCGTGATCGCCGGAAACCTCGTGAACCGCCCGCCCGCACGGGGCCGTTGGCGGGCCGTTGGCGGGCCGTTAACGGCCGGTTTGGACCGGGCCCGACGGTGGGGCCATGACAACGATCGCCCCACATATCAGGCCTCGCGGCTCCGCCCGCAACCTCGTCCTCGTCGCCTCGGCCGCCCTGATCGCGGCCGGCGCCGCCGCTCCCCTGGCGGGTCGCGCCAGTGCGGCCGGCTCCGCCGCCGCTCCTCGCGTGGTCGTGACGACGCTCTCGACAAAGACGCGCAGCTCGTCGTACGGCTGGCCGGTCAAGCCGTTCGACCGGCAGCATCCCGTCCGGGCGTTCCTGAACGACCCGCGCATCGGGGCAAAGGGTGGGAAGGCATTCCACTTCGGGATCGACATCTCGGCTCCTGACGCGACGGCGGTCTACGCGGTCGAGGCCGGAACCGTCTACCTCGACTCCCCGTGCGCGGTCGCAGTCGTCTCTCCGGACCGATCGCACAGCTTCGGGTACTGGCACATCGTCCCCGTCGTCAAGAGCCACCAGTACGTCGCCCGGCACCAGCTGCTGGGGCACGTCGGCGCCGGCTGGGAGCACGTCCACTTCGCGGAGCGGCGCGGCGGGGAGTACGTGAACCCGCTCCGTGACGGCGGTCTCGGCCCCTACGTCGACCGGAAGGCGCCCACCGTCGACTCGATCGGCCTCGTGGGCTCCGCTCTCGTCGTGGTCGCTCACGACACGCCTTACCCGCGGGTTCCGGGCGCATGGGCGAACGAGCCCGTGACGCCGGCGCTGCTCCGCTGGCGGGTCGACGGCGGGAGCTGGCGGACGGCTGCGGACTTTCGCGCCACGATGCTTCCCCGGTCCTCCTTCCTGAAGATCTTCACCGCGGCGACGCGGCAGAACCACAAGGGCGAGCGGGGTTGCTTCAGCTTCTATCTCGAGCGCAGCTGGAAGGGGCTCGGCAGGCACCGGATCGATGTCGAGGCAAGCGACACGGCCGGCAACCGGAGCGTCTTCTCCGTGCTCGTCGGCGCCGAGGCATGACTCAGGAGCACGTCGAGCCGGACGGGACACCGCCGCCCGGCTCGAAGACCACTTCCCGGCCCGGCGGGTGGCCGTTCATGATCCTGCGGCCGCTGTCCCAGAGGTCGTGGCCGTGCCTGCTCTGCGTCACCCACGCCTGAACGGGGCGTCGGAGCGCGGCGGCCAGCGTGGCGAGGATGTCGGCGTTCGCGCTGTGCGAGCACGTGGCGCCGTTGAACTCGCGCTGTTCGTCGGGCGAGATGCTCCAGATCGCCGTCAGCTGCGTGCCGTCCCTGACCAGGCGGGCGAGGCCGGCGACCTCGACGCTCCGCTTCCGGAGGGCCGTCGCCGAGCCGCCGGTGACCGCGTCGATCTCGGCGCCCGTCTTGTCCGAGCCGGCCGCCGCCCGCCGGGCGGCGAGGTCGAGGAACGAGTCGATCACGATCAGCCGGTCGGGGCGCAGCTCGGGATGGTGCGAGGCGAGGGTGGCGACGCCGAAGCCCGAGTACGAGACGCCGAGGAGGGCGAGCTCGCCGCCGACCTCCCTGTGGAGGGCCGCGATCTTCGCCGCGAAGCTCGCGAGATACCCGGGGTCACCCCAGTCGAGGCGCCGCCGCGACCGCAGCCCGTAGTCCGTGTACCCGTCCTCGTAGTAGCGGCCGCACACGAGGGTGTAGTGGAATCTTCTCGCGAGGGCCTGCACCTGCAGGCAGTAGGCCCAGCCACCGCTCGTCGCGAGCACGCCGCGCGGATGCTGGACCGGGAACACGCTCGTGATCGCCCGGTCGGGGCCGCCGTCGCGGAGTGAGGCCAGGATCGCCGGTGGGGCGGCGAGGACGGACCCGACCAGCGCCGACGCCAGGAGGAGACACAGGCGAGACCTCGCTCGCCAGGGGGCTTCGGCTGCGGGCACCGTCGCGTGTCATCGTACGCGGCACCGTCCGGCGGCGCGGGGCAGACCGCGTGTTGCTGTTTCGAATGCGGGTGCACGGGTATGTGGCCCTCGTCGTGGGTAAGCCGCGCCTGCGCAGCGTGTTCGAGGTCGGCGGGCTCGTCGCGGCCGCCGTCCTGATCGCGTTCGGGATCGCGGCGATCGTCCTGGGCGCGGACGGCCGCTCGACGGTCGGGTCGAGCCTCGAGCAGGAGCAGATCTACGGGTCGTCCGACATGACGCCGGCGGCGGTCGCCTCCGAGGTGTCGGCGGCGAGGACGGCGCAGTCGCAGCTCGTCTCGAAGCTGCGGGCGGCCGGGGTCGAGATCGCCCCGTCGCCGATCACCAACCCGAGCTGCTCGGTCGCGGGGAAGCTCGTGAACAGCGGCGACCGGGCACGGTGCTTCGCCAAGTACATGCGGATTCACACCTTCGAGGCGACGAGCGGGCTGACCTACTCGCAGATGGCCCGCTTCCAGGCGAAGCCGGACGCCCCGGTCAAGAGCACTGACGGGCTGGGCGGAACGAACGACCCGAAGTACGCGGTCGTCGATCCGAAGACGAACCAGCCGGTCTCGAACGGCCGGCGCGACATCTGGGTCACCTACACGGCCCTGACGACGGCGCTGAACACGAGCTACCTCGCGTCCCAGACGTCGCTGTTCGGGATCGTCGTCGGAGTTGCCTTGCTGCTCAGCGGGATCGGCTTCGCGGTGCTCGCGATCGGCGGCGCGCTCCGCAGCCCGGAGACGGCGATCCCGTTCCTGCGCCGCCGGCGCGGCGAGGGCCCGGCGGCGGGCTGAGCCCGGCCGCAGGGCGCCCGCCGGTTCGTCAGCGGGCGAAAACCGACGGCACCGCTCGCACGTACTGACCGCAACGACATCTGCCCCTCGGCTCGTCCGACGGGGGAAGTCGTCCCCGACCCAGGACGTTGAGAGGAGGCATGGTGGAAGAAGAGGACGTCGCGCTCGAGCTGCTGCTGAGCCAGCCCGAGATCATCGCCTGGCTCGAGCTGAGCCGGCCCGAGGTGGTCAGCTGGCTCGGGCAGCAGCAGCAGCGGTCCCAGGACGACGAGGCGCCGAGGGCGGCATGACGGCCGCCTTCCCGCACCTGCAGACGCGGCTCCTCGAGCCGGAGTCCGGCCCCGCGGTCCTCGCGAGGCCCCTCCGGCACGGCGACGTCCGCACCGTCCTGGCCGTCTTCGAGCGCCTGAGCGAGCGGTCGCGCCGCGCCCGTTTCAACGGGCCGAAGCCGTGCCTCACCAGGTCGGATCTCCGGCAGCTCGCCCTGGCCGACCGGACCCGTCACGCGCTCGTCGGGCACGTCGAGGGCGACCCGCGGCCGGTCGCGATCGCGCGTCTCGTCCGCGACGGTCGCAGCGCGGAGATCGCCTTCGCGGTTGCAGACGAGTACCAGAGGCGTGGCATCGGGTCGGCGCTCACGGCCGAGCTGATCGCGGATGCCCGCGCGGCCGGGATCACGGAGGTCACCGCCGTCGTGTCCAGCGACAACAGCGCTGCAATCGCGCTGCTGCGCCGCGTCGTGAACGCGCTCGCCGTTCGCTTCGAAGGGCCCGAGCTCTCGATCCGCGCGGCGATCGCGTAGCGAGAAGCGCCACCGGCCCGCCGTCGCCCGGGCCGCGGGCTCCACGAGCGCCGCGTCGTCGGGTTCTTCGACCGTGCCCTGCTCCGGGCGGAGGCGCCTTCCTAGCCGCAGGCGGCCGCGGCGTCGTGGAAGCAGCGCTCGACGAGCACCCGCACGAGCTCCAGCTTGTACTCCACCGAGCCGTTCGCGTCCTCGACCGCTCCCGATGCCTCCGCCGCCCGCTCGGCGGCGTTGGCCAGCGCGCCGGCGTCGCCGGCCGGTCGTCCGGTCAGCGCTTCCTCCGCGGCCGTGGCCCGGACCGGGCGGGCGCCCACCGAGCCGACGGCGATCCGCGTCTCCACGACCGCATCGTCCTCGAGGCGAACGAGGCAGGCGACGGTCGCGGCGGGGCGCTCGTGGAAGGCGAGCTTCCTGTGCGCGACTCCGCTCCCGGGCGGCGGCACGGGGATCCGGACCGCGCGCAGGAGCTGGCCGTGCTCGAGCGCGGTCTCGTACGGCCCGACCAGGAACTCCGCGAGCGGAACCCGGCGCGAGTCGTAGTCGACCGCCGCGTCGAGCGCCAGGAGGAAGGTCGCCGGGTCCGAGTGCGGATCGGAGAAGCACAGGTTGCCGCCCAGAGTGCCGACGTTCCGGACGCGGATGTTCGCGACGCGGCGCTCCATCGCCGCTAGGGCGGGCAGCTGCTCGAGAACGACCGGCGAGCGCTCGATCTCACGGTGGGTGGCGGTCGCGCCGATCACCAGCGTGCCGTCCTCCGCCCGGACGCCGCCGAGCTCGCCGATGCCCTTGACGTCGACGAGATGGCCGTAGGCGGCGAAGCCGAGCTTGAGCAGGAGCAGCAGCTCCGTGCCGCCGCAGATCACCGCCGCGTCCTCGCCGTACCGGGTGAGGAGATCGCGAGCCTCGTCGACGGAGCCTGCGCGGTGCAGGTCGAAGGGAGGCAGCGTCATCCGGCGGGCGCCTCGGCGTCCTCGTCGCCGAAGAAGAGCGCGCGCCCGTTCCGGCCGAGCACCCGCTCGACCGCCTCCGGCCCGAGGCCGCTCAGCCGCACCTTCGCGATCTCGACGACGGGATGGTGGAAGGGCACGTCGGAGCCGAACAGCACTCTCGTCTCGCCGACCCGCTCGACCGCCTCCTTGATCTTCGTGTGCATCGGCATCCCGGAGGTCTCGAGGTAGACGTTCGGGTTCCGGATCGCGACCTCGATCGCGCCGTTGATGTAGACGACGTTGCCGTGACCCATGTGGCCGAGGATCACCCTGGCGTCCGGGAAGTTCACGACCAGCTCCTCGATGCTCCACGGCAGCGTGAAGATTGGGTGCCCGCAGTGGATCAGCACCGGCAGCCCGCGCGGGACGAGCAGCTCGATCAGCGGGTGGACCGCGGCGTCGTTCGGGTGATAGCCGTCGATCAGCGGGTGCAGCTTCATGCCGAGGAACTTCGGGTGACCGAGGAACCGCTCGGCCTCCTCGAGGTAGCCCGGCAGCCGCGGGTTCGCCCAGACGAGGCCGTACAGGCCGGGGATCGACTCGACGACCTCGGCCACGTACGCGTTGTCCGGGTGGAACACGACCCCACCGCCGATGTCGTGCTCGGCCATCAGCGCCGCGATCCCGTCCCGGTCGAGCGAGACGCCGAACATCGACTCGAAGGAGCCGACGTGCATGTGCGAGTCGAAGATCATGCCCAGTACAGCCCAGGGACACAACTGGTCATTGCGTCAGGAGCTCCAAGCCTCGGGCGACCCACGTCCGGGAGCGTACGTCCCGGTCCGGGCGCGGCGCAAGGAGCTCGGGGCTGCTCGACCGAAGGGAGCCGACACGTTGAACTCCGCACATGGATCGACTAGCATCGCCCGGTTGTCGACAGTCAGCACAGGGTCGTACGAACGAGAGGGGGAACCTGTCGTGACCGACAGAGAACGGACACTCACGCGTCAGGCGTTGCTTCGCTACGGCGCCACCGGTGCCGCGGCGATCGCCGTCGGCGCGTGGCCGCGCCGGAGCTCCGCAGCCGGGGGCCGCGTGCTTGCAGCCGACCCGAAGACCGGCGGGACGCTGAAGTTCGCCCGCAGCATCGCGCCGACGACGCTCGACCCCGCCAACACGATCATCGCGGGCGACATCTACACGCTCGACAAGCTGTTCGAGCCCCTCTACATCACCTCGCCCACCGGGAAGCTGACCCCCTGGCTCGCGACCGGCTACACGCTGAGCAAGGACAGGAAGACTTACACGTTCAACCTCCGGCCCGGCGTGAAGTTCTCCGACGGGAAGCCGCTGACGGCGGCCGACGTCGTCTTCTCGCTCGACCGCTCGCGGAAGAACTCGAAGGGCCCGCTCTCGTTCCTCGACTTCGCGATCAAGTCGACCGGTGCCGCCGGCGACGCCAAGGTCGTCGTGCACGTGTCCCAGCCCTGGGCGCCGCTCCTCTCGGACCTCTCCGCCTTCTCGAACTCGATCATGCCGGCGAACTTCGGCGGCGCCTCCGAGGCGTCGTTCTTCGCCAACCCGATCGGCACCGGGCCGTTCACCGTCAGCGGCTTCAAGCCGAACGCGCCGTCGCTGACGCTGAAGCGCAACGCGTCCTACTGGCAGAAGGGGAGGCCGTACCTCGACGCCGTGACGTTCCTCTTCGTCGACGACGACAACCAGCGGCTCCTCCAGCTCCGCGGGGGTCAGGCCGACGCGATCGACCTCGTCCCACCGTCGCAGGTCGCCTCGCTGAAGGCGAACTCCAACGTCCACGTCCTCGTCTCGTCCTCCTGGCAGGTCGACCTCCTCGTCTTCAACCAGAAGGACCCGCACTTCGCGGACCGGCACGTGCGGCGCGCCATCACCCGGGCGATCGACTCCAGGGCGCTCGCCCACGCCGCGAGCTTCGGCACCGCGGGCGCGGGCGGCTCGTTCTTCCCTCCGAGCCTCCAGTACTACTCCGCGAAGACGAGACTCCTCGGTCACGGGCTCGCCGCCGCCCGCGCCGAGCTCGCCAAGTCGAAGTACCCGAAGGGATTCTCGACCGAGCTTCTGATCGACGGAGGCGTCCAGAAGTGGCGGACGTTCGCCCAGATCATCCAGAACCAGCTGAAGCCGGTCGGGATCAACGTGAAGATCCGGCCGCTCGACCACGCCGCGTTCGAGGAGGCGTTCCAGAAGTTCGACTACAAGATGTTCATCGACTACGCGATCAACGACATCAGCGACCCGGACGAGATGGCGTCGTTCGAGCTCGACTTCAAGAACGGCGGCTCCTCGTCGTACTGGTCGAGCTACAACAGCCCGGCGGTCACGAAGCTCGTCCAGCAGGCACAGCGCGAGTTCAGCTCGGCGAAGCGGGCGAGGCTGTACGCGCAGATCCAGAACGCGGTCGCCCAGGATGCGCCCTTCGTCCCGCTCGACTACCCGCCGTACATCAACGCGTACTCGACGAAGGTCAACGGCTTCGCAGTCAATCCCGGAGGTGCGTACCGGCTCGAGAATGTCTGGCTAGCCTGAGCGGATGCTCCGCTACGCCGGGAGCCGGCTCCTGTCGGCGGCAGTGGTCGTCCTGGCGGTCGCGGTCGCGACGTTCCTGATCCTCCACGTCGAGCCGGGCGACCCGGCGCGGGCCGTGCTCGGCGAGCACGCCACGAACGGAGAGGTGCAGTCGCTCCGTCAGGAATGGGGGCTCGACGCCTCGCTCGGCAGCCAGTTCAGGCGCTACCTCGGCGACATCGTCCACGGCGACCTCGGGCGGTCCTATCTGGCGCGGACCTCGACCACGTCGCTCATCCGGACCCGGATCTCGGTGACGGCAGCGCTCGTCGGGATAGCAACGCTCTTCTCGATCCTGATCACGCTCCCGCTGGCCGTGCTCGCGGCGGCCCGCAAGGAGCGCCTACCCGACCACGCCGTCCGGGCGCTCTCGGTGGCGGGGCTCGGCCTGCCGGCCTTCTGGTTCGGCATCGTCCTGATCGAGATCTTCGCCCTCCGGCTGCACCTCTTCCCGGTCGGCGGCTGGGGCGACTCGTTCGGCGCCCACCTCGAGGGTCTCGTCCTGCCCGGTCTCACCGCCTCGTTCGCGATCGCGCCGATCCTCGTTCGCTCGCTCCGGGTGGGCATGATCGAGGTCCTGGACGCCGACTTCGTCGCGACGCTGCGGGCAAAGGGGCTCGGCGAGCTGCGGGTGCTCGCCCACGTGGGGCGAAACGCGGTGCTGCCGGCGCTCAACCTGCTGGGGATCAACATCGCCTACCTGATCGGCAGCACGGTGGTGATCGAGCGCGTGTTCGGCCTCGCCGGCCTCGGGTCGCTGCTGCTCAGCGCGATCTCCGAGCGCGACTTCCCGGTCGTGCAGGCGGTGACGCTGATCCTGGCGACCGGCGTCGTCCTGATCAACCTGCTCACCGACCTGCTGGCAGCGAGGCTCGACCCGCGGATCCGGCTCGGATGACGGCAGTCCTCGCGGAGCCCGAGCTCGACCTGGAGCCCGTCCGGCGGCGTGCCCTCTGGCGCCGCGTACGCCGGAGCCGTGCTCTTCTCGCGGGCCTGACGATCATCGGGCTGATCGTCGCCGCGGCAGTGCTGGCGCCCGTGCTCAGCCCCGCCGACCCGAACCAGCAGGATCTCTTCCACGTGCTCGGCGGCGTCTCGGGCAAGCACCCCCTCGGCACGGACGAGCTCGGCCGTGACGAGCTTTCGCGGCTCCTCTACGCCGCCCGGACGGATCTGCGCGTGGGCGTGCTCGCGATTCTCTTCCCTCTCTGCTTCGGCACCGCCGTCGGCACGCTCGCGGGGTACTACGGCGGCATCCTCGACACCGTCGCGATGAGGGTGGTCGACGTCGTCATCGCCTTCCCCTTCTACGTTCTCGTGATCGGGCTGGTCTTCGTCGTCGGGCCGGGTATCCGCGGCATCTACATCGCCTTCGCGGTCGCGGACTGGGTCGTCTACGCCCGTGCGACCCGCTCGACGACGCTCGTCGTGCGCGAGTCGGACTACATCGCCGCGGCGCGTGCCGCGGGGCTCGGCGACCTGCGCGTCCTGACGCGGCACGTGCTCCCGAACACCGTCACGCAGGCGATCGTCTACGCCATGAACGACATCGTGCTCGTCATCGTCGCCGTCGTCACGCTCGGATACCTCGGCCTCGGCGTCCAGCCTCCGACGGCGGACTGGGGCTCGATGATCAGCGCCGGCCAGGAGTTCCTCACCACGAGCTGGATGCTCGCGACGGTTCCGGGCCTCGCGGTCGTGATCACCGGCCTCGGCCTCTCGCTGATCGGCGACGGGCTCGCCACCGTCCTCCGCCCGTGATCTCGCGCGGCAGCCGCGGCGGCCGCGCACCGGCGCGAGGCTCCCGGGGCAGCTCCGGGCGAAGCGGCGCACGCGCCGGCCTCGCCCTCTCCGTCAACGAGCTCACCGTCTCGGTGCAGCGATCGGAAGGGCGGTACCTCGCCGTCGACGGCGTCTCGTTCGCGGTCGCGGCCGGCTCCGCATTCGGCCTCGTCGGCGAGTCCGGCTCCGGCAAGAGCCTCACGCTGCGCGCGGTGATCTCGCTGCTGCCGCCGGCGGCCCGGGTCGAGGCCGGACGCGTGCTCCTGCACGGGCGATCGTTGCCGACCGCCGGCCGGGGCGCCCGCGCCGCCCGCCGCGGCGAGATGGCGATGATCTTCCAGGACTCGCTGAGCGCGCTCGATCCGGTCCAGGGGGTCGGGGGCCAGATCGCCGAGGCACCGCGGCGGCTGCTCGGGCTGTCCCGACGCCGCGCCTGGGAGCGCACGATCGAGCTGCTGCGCCTGGTCGGGATCCCCGACCCGGCGTCGACGGCTCATGCGTATCCGCATCAGATCTCGGGCGGCATGCGGCAGCGCGTGGCGATCGCCATCGCCCTGTCGACCGAGCCGTCCGTGCTGCTTTGCGACGAGCCGACCACGGCGCTCGACGTCACGGTCCAGGCGCAGATCCTCGACCTCCTCGACGACCTCCGCCGGCGGCTCGACCTCGCGATCGTGTTCGTGAGCCACGACCTGGCGGTCATCCGCCAGCTCTGCGACGAGACGGCGGTCATGTACACCGGCCGGCTCGTCGAGACGGGACCGAGCGCGTCGGTACTCGCCGAGCCGATCCACCCGTACACGCGAGGACTGCTCGGCGCGATCGTCGACCTCGACGACCCCGTCGGCGCGCCGACGCCGATCCCGGGCTCCCTGCCGGACATCGAGCGACTCCCCTCCGGCTGCACGTTCCACCCCCGGTGCTTTCTCGCCACGGACGAGTGCGCCGCAGCCGTCCCGGAGCTGGCGCCGGCAGCCGGCCTCGCTCCGAACCATCGCAGTGCCTGCATCCACCGCGACCGGCTCGTGCGCCGATGAGCGCCGTCCTCCGGCCCGCGGCGACCGACCTGCTCTCGGTCGAGGAGGTCACCGTCCGCTTCCCATCGAGGGCCGGCGAGCTCGTCGCCGTCGAGGGTGCCTCGCTCACGCTCGGACGCGGCGAGACGCTCGGGCTCGTCGGCGAGTCGGGTTGCGGGAAGTCCACTCTCGCCCGCTGCATCGGCGGGCTCCGCCGTCCCGACTCCGGGCGGATCCTGCTCCACGGCGCCGACGTGACCGGCACGCGCACCCGTGCCGAGCGGCGCACGGTGCAGATCGTCTTTCAGGATCCGTACTCCTCGCTCAACCCCCGCCTCAGCGTCCGCTCCACCCTCACGGAGCTGCTGTCCGTCCACGGCCTCGCGCGGGGTGCGGCTGCGGAGCGGCGCTGTCGCGAGCTGATGGCGCTGGTCGGACTTTCGGCGGGTGCGCTGGACGGCTATCCGAACGCCTTCTCGGGAGGCCAGCGCCAGCGGATCGCCGTCGCCCGCGCGCTGGCGGTCGAGCCCGAGGTCATCGTCGCCGACGAGCCGACCTCGGCCCTCGACGTCTCGGTCCAGGCGACGATCCTCGCCCTGTTCGAGAGCCTGCGCTCCCGGCTGGGGCTCGGGATCCTGATGATCTCCCACAACCTCGCAGCGATCCGGCACCTGTGCGACCGGATCGCCGTCATGTACCTCGGGCGGATCGTCGAGCTCGGTTCCCGCCGCGAGATCTTCACCGACCCGCGTCACCCGTACACGCTCGCTCTGCTCGCGGCCTCGCCGCGCATCCGCCAGGACGCCCGCGGCGTGCGCGTGCGACTCCCGGGCGAGCCGCCGAGCCCGGCCAGCAGGCCCTCCGGGTGTCACTTCCATCCCCGCTGCTCCCGCGCCGAGGCGCGGTGCTCGGTCGAGCCGCCGGTGCTCGCGGTCGCCCGTGGCTCGCACGCGCTCGTCGCCTGCCATTTCCGGGACGAGCACCGCATGCCGCCGTGAGGGCCGTCGTCGTCGGCGCCGGAGTGCTCGGTGCGGCGCTCGCCCGCGCCCTCGCCCGGGGCGGTTGCGAGGTGACGCTCGTCGAGCAACACGAACCGGGCGACGCGCGGGCCGCATCGGCGTCGCGCTCGCGGCTCCTGCGCACCGCCCACGGAGCGGACGTCGCCGAGACGCGGAGCGCTCTCGAGGCACGCCGGCTCTGGCTGGAGCTCGAGCGCGACACGGGCATCCGCTTCTACAGCGAGATCGGAATGGCGTGGTTCGCGCCGGCCGACGATCCCACGTGGGAGGAGGACAGCCGGCGCGTTCTCGAAGCGGAGGGCGCTCCCGTCACACGGCTGGCTCCGGGCGCCGCGCGCCGGCGCTTCCCGGGGCTCGTCGTCGACGACCTCGACCACGTCCTGATCGAGCGGCACGCCGGGCTCCTGCGGGCGCGCACCGCGGTGCACGCGCTGCTCGAGGACGCCGCAGCCCACGGGGCGCAGCTTCTTCGCGGCCGCGCGACGCCCTCGGGCTCGGAGGCGAGGGCCGGGTCGCGCCGCCTTCGCGCCGACCGGATCGTCTGGGCGTGCGGAGCCTGGACGCCGGCGCTCTTTCCCGGGCTCGTCGGCGGTACGGTGATCCAGCAGGACGTCCTCTATCTGGACGCGCCGCCTGCGTGGGCGGCCCCGCCCGTGCCCGCGTGGGGCGCGTATCTCGAGGCGGTCACGGGCGCCGGCGACTTCGGGGGCGACGGCTTCAAGATCGGGCTCGACGTCCCCGGGCCGCCCGTCGTGCCCGACAGGCTCGACCGCGACCCGGTCGTGGAGCACGAGACGCAGGCGCGGCGGTACCTCGCCCGTCGCTTCCCGGCTCTCGCGTCGGCTCCGCGTCGGGCGGCGGAGAGCTGCCAGACGGTCGTGCTCGACCCGCTGCTCCCCGAGCCGGCCGCGCTCCTCGGCGGCGAGGTCCGCCTCGTGCGCCACCCCGAGCACGAGCCGGTCTGGCTGCTGGGCGACGGCTCCGGGCACGCCTTCAAGCACGCTCCCGCCGTCGCCGCCTCGGTTTGCGAGACGATCGGCGCGTGATCTCCGGCTCGAGCTTCCCTCGCCTCCCCCGAGTCAGCCGGTGTGCCTGCGTGGGCCGGCGATCAGCGTAGCGCGGCCGTCGTCTGCGAGACCTCGGCGAGGGCGGCCTCGACGCCCGCGCCGATCTCGACGTGCGCGCCGAGGTCGGCGAGCGTCCGCCCGACTGCGGCGAGGCCGATCACCGGGTACAGCGACCGTGCCGACAGCCCCATGTGCCCGATCCGGACGAGGTTCCCCGCGCCCTGCCCGCCCGAGATCATCACGCCGTAGCGCTCGCGGCAGTGCGCGCGCACCTGGACGTCGGTCAGCGGCTCGGGAACGGCGATCGCGGTCACGCACGCGGCCGCGATCGCGTCGCTTCGCGGCCAGAGCTCGAGGCCCATCGCCCGCACGCCGGCGCGGCAAGCCGCCGCCGAGCGCTCGTGGCGCGCGATCGACGCCTCGAGCCCATCCTCGAGGAGCTCGTCGCAGGCGGCTTCGACTCCGTGCACGTCGACGACCGAGGGCGTGAACGGGAACTTCTCGCCGTCGATCCACTGCTCCTTCCAGTCGAGCATCGAGAGGAACGACGCCCGCGGCGCCGCCGGATTGGAGCGGATCCGCGTCCAGGCCGCCTCGGAGACGGACATCAGCGCTATCCCGGGAGGCCCACCGAGGCACTTCTGCGCGCCGGCCACGCAGACGTCGAGCTCCCAGTCGTCGGTCCGCAGCTCCATGCCGCCGAGCGAGGAGACGCAGTCGACGAGGGTCAGCGCGCCGCGGGCCCGGGCGGCCGGGCCGATCGCGGCCAGGTCGGCGAACGTCCCCGACGGGGTCTCGGAGTGGACGACGGTGACGAGCTCGATCCCCGGGTGCTCGTCGAGGTAGCGCTCGACCTCGGCCGGGTCGACCGCGTCGTCGTAGGCGACCTCGAGCTCGTGCAGCTCGGCGCCGAAGTCCTTCAGCCAGTAGCCCATTCCCTTGCCGAAGACGCCCTGGACGAGGTTCAGCACCTTGGCTCCGGGCCGGACGAGCCCTCGCGCGGCAGCCTCGAGGCCGAGGATCGCCTCGCCCTGCATGAGCAGGATGTCGTTGTCGGTCAGGAAGACGTCGGCGACCTTTCGCTCGGTCGCACGGAAGCGCTCGATGAAGGCTGGGTCGTAGTGGTAGACGATCGGCGACCCGAGCGCGGCCAGCACGCGCGGCGAGGCAGACACCGGGCCGGCGGAGAGGGTGAAATCTGGGTCACGCATCGAATCTCCTTTCAGCGGGCGCCGCGCACGTACGGGAGCGCGAGCGCGGGCGGGAGGTAGGCACGGCGGGCGAAGAGGATCAGCGCGAGGATGATCGCGGCGAAGGGCAGCATGTGGACGACCTCGGTCGAGAGGTTGATCCCGGCGAGCTGGAGGAGCGTCGACAGCGAGAGGGCGATCCCGAACAGGAGCGACCCCGCGACGACGCCGAGCGGCCGGCCGCGGGCGAGCATCGCGATCACGATCGCCATGTAGCCCTGCCCCTGCGTGAGGAAGGACTGGAAGCCGCCCGTGCCGACGATCGCCAGGTAGGCGCCGCCGAGCCCGGCGAGCGCGCCCGTGGCGAGCGCCGCATAGCTTCGGGTGGCGAGGACGCTGACGCCCGCCGCGTCGAGCGCGTCGGGCTTCTCGCCGGCCGCGCGCAGGTTGAGGCCCACGTTCGTCGAGCGGAAGATCCACCCGAGCAGTACCGCGAAGGCGAGGCCGAGGTAGACGATCAGCGGCTGGCTGAACAGCGGGTACTGGCCGTTGATCGCCTTCCCGAGCACCGGGATCCGGTCGAGCAGCGGAATCGGGTCCGTCGGCGCGGCGCCGAGCCGGGGCTCGCTCGTGCTGAACCGGGTCTGGTAGAGGACGCTCGTGATCCCCTCGGCCGACAGGGTGATCGCGATCCCGACGACGATCTGGTCGAGCCCGAGCCAGACGCAGAGGACGACCATGAACACCGAGGCGAGCATGCCGCCGAGGATGCCGGTGAGGTAGCCGACCCAGACCGAGCCCCCGTAGTAGGCCCCGAGGAACCCGACATACGCACCGAGCAGCATCATCCCCTCGAGGCCGATGTTCAGCACGCCTGCGCGCTCCGAGATCGTCTCTCCGAGCGCGGTGAACATCAGCGGGACGCCCGCGACCAGGCCGCCGGAGATCGCGCTCGTCCAGAACACCTCCGTCCAGACCTGGCTGGCGAGGATCACCCCGACCGCCTCCGGAAGAGCGGTGCCCGCAGGGCCCGTCGCAGGCCGGGCGTCAGATAGCTCGCGCCGAGCTCGCGCCGGCGGCCGAGGAACTCGATCACGGTCATGAAGAAGAGGATCAGGCCGACGAGCACGAGCAGGAAGTCGGTCGACAGGTTCGCCTGCTGCGCGGCCAGGTCGCCGCCCGTGGAGAGCACCGAGAAGAACGCGATGAACGGGACGACGGCGAGCGCGTTCAGCCGCGCCAGGAAGACGAACGGGATGATCGTGTCCCCGTAGGCCGGGTTCCAGCCGGTGCGGATGTAGCCCCAGAGGCCGAGGATGTCGGCGGCGGCGGCGAGGCCGACGAGGAAGCCCGAGACGACGAAGCTGACCACGATCAGCCGCGGCAGGTCGATCCCGAGATGGCGGGCGGCGTTCGGGTTCGCGCCCATGATCCGGAGCCGCAGGCCCCAGGACGTACGCGTCAGGACGTAGTGGACGACGAGGATCGCGGCGAACGCGACGAGCAGGCCGACATGGACGCGCGTGCCGGGGATGCTCGGGAGCATCTTCTCGAACGGCAGCACGCTCGTCTGCGGGAGCGGCGTCGTCGGGTCGTGGAACGGGCCCTTGATCAGGATGCTCGCGAGGTCGACCCCGATGAACGACATCATCAGAGTGGTGATGATCTCGTTCGTCCCGTAACGGGCCTTCAGCAGCGCCGGCACGAGGGTCCAGAGCCCGGCGACCGCGCCCGCCATCAGGAAGAGGACGACGGTCGCGACCGCGAGCGGGAGGTGGGCGACGAGCGCCGGCCCGTATCCGGAGACGAGCGCGGCGCCGAGCAAGAACTGCCCGTTGTAGCCGAGGTTCCAGATGTTCGCGCGGAAGATGACCGTGAGGCCCGCCGCGATCAGCAGGAACGGCGCCATCCGGATCGCGCTGTCCTGCCACGCCCCGGCCTCGATCCCGCCTCTCCAGATGTTCGCGTAGAAGGTGGCGGGATTGCGACCGAGAGCGAGCAAGACGATCCCGCCGGCGACGAGGGCGAGGGCGACCGGCACGATCGAGCGGATCAGCAGGTCGAAGGCCTGCTCGGCGCGTCCGTACCGCTCCGTCCGGGGGCGGGCAACCGCGAGGGCGGTGTCCGGAGTGGCGGTCTCGACGCTCATGCGGCCATTTCCCTCCCTTCGGTCGGGAAATGGTTAGGTGACCGGGTCACACGCACTCAGGCTGCCTCCGCGTCGGCGCTGCCGACCATCAGCTCGCCCACGCGCTCGGCCGCTCCTGGCCCGTTGGCGACGACGCCGACGAGCCGGCCGCGCGAGATCACGGCGATCCGGTCGCAGATCTCGAGCAGCTCGTCGAGGTCGGTGGAGATCAGGAGCGCCGAGCCGCCGCCGCCGGCGAGCCTGCGGATCAGGTCGCGAACCGACGCGGTCGTCTTCACGTCCAGCCCGTAGGTCGGCTTGTGGAAGACGACGACCTTGGGCTCGAAGCTCAGCTCGCGGGCGAGCAGGACCTTCTGGATGTTGCCGCCGGAGAGCGTCCCGGCGCGCGTGGAGACGCTGGGCGTGCGGACGTCGAACTCGCGCACCAGCTCGGCGGCACGCCGGTCGACGACCGCCTGCTGGATGCGTCCGTGCCGCCAGAACGGGTGCTGGCCGATCCGCTTCAGGAACAGGTTCAGGCCGACCGGCAGGGGGCGGACGATCCCCTCGCCGAGCCTGTCGTCCGTCACGTAGCGCAGCCCGACCTTCTGGCGTGCGGAGACGGAGAACCCCGTGACCGCGGCCCCGTAGAGCAGCACGTCGCCGTGCGACGCGTGGCGCTGCCCGGCGATCACCTGTGCGAGCGCGCCCTGGCCGTTCCCGTCGACGCCGGCGACGCCGAGGATCTCGCCTTCCTTCAGCTCGAGGGACACGTCCTCGATCCCGAACTCGGCCCCCAGCCCGGGGGAGCTGACGTTGCGGAGCTCGAGGACGGTGGGTGCCTCCCGGTCGACCCTGCGCTCGCGGCTCTCGACCAGCTCGAGCTCCTCCTGCAGCTCGGCGACGCCGGCGACCGTACGCGCCTCCTCGCCGAACATGATCCGCACGATCTCCGCCCGCAGCTCCTCCTGGCCTCTCGAGCGCAGGGCGTTCCGGTCGATCGTCCCGGCGAGGCGTCCCTGGCGGAGGATCGAGATCTCGTCGCCGAGCGACAGCGCCTCGTGGAGCTTGTGCGTGATGAAGATGATCGCCTGGCCCTGCTCCTTCAGGCGGGCGAGCACCTTGGCCAGCTCGACCACGCCCTGAGGTGTCAGCATCGAGGTCGGCTCGTCGAGGATCAGGACGCGCGAGCCGCGCCAGAGCGCCTTGACGATCTCGACCTGCTGCTGGTGCCCCAGTGCCAGGTCGGACGCCTTCGTGCTCGCGTCGACGGACACGCCGAGCGAGGAGGCGAGGTCGGCCAGGCGCCGCTCGGCGGCCGCGGCGTCGAGCCGCAGCCTGCGGTTGTCGCCGAGCATGAGGTTCTCGAGCACCGTGAGGGCCGGGATCAGGGCCGAGTGCTGGTGCACCGTGCCGATCCCGAGCTCGAGCGCCGCCCGGGGAGACGAGATCGCCGTCTCGACCCCCTCGATCCGGATCGTCCCCGCGTCGGGCCTGATCAGGCCGGAGAGGATCCCGATCAGCGTCGACTTGCCGGCGCCGTTCTCTCCGAGCAGGCAGTGAACCTCGCCGTGGCGCAGCGTCAGGTCGACGCGGTCGTTCGCGAGCACCCCCGGGAACGCCTTGGTGATCCCCACCAGCTCGACGATCGGTGTGTCGTTGCTCGCGTTCACCGTGTGTCGGCCCAGTGTGCCCGAGAAGGGCGCGCCGCCCGCGGCCGGCCGGCCGCGGGCGGGCGCACCGCAACCCGCCTCCCTACTTCAGCAGCTTCTGGACGTCTCCCGCCTTGTGCGTGACGGGGATCTTGATCTTCCCTGCCATGATCTTCGCCTGCGCGCTCTTGACCTGCTTCCAGGTGCCCGCGGAGACGTACTTCGAGCGCAGCAGCGAGATGCCCCCGTTCTTCAGGCTGAGGTTGTAGCCGTGGGTGCCGTAGGTGCCGTTGTTCACGTCCTTGATCGCCTGCTTGAAGGTGCCCGCGAAGTTCCAGAGCACCGACGACAGGAACACGTGGTTCTTGTCGATCGGCGTCATGTCGCCGATGTCGCCGATCATCCACACCTTGTGGCCCACCTTCGCGCTCTCGATCGCCTGCAGGTAGCCGAACGACGCGTTGTCGCCCATCGTGAAGAGGACGTCCGCGCCCTGCGCGATCACGCTGTTGGCGACCCGCTTGCCGCCGGCGGCGTCGTCGTACCCGGTCGGGCTGACCGTCGCGAAGTAGATCTTCGACGTCTTGTCGACGCTCCGGAAGCCGGCCGCGAATCCGCCGCTCATCTTGTACCAGTTGTCGTCGGCGGCCGAGATGATGATTCCGACCTTGTGGGTCTTCGTCGTCCTCGCCGCCAGGATGCCCGCGAGATAGGAGCCCTCCTGGCTCGAGGTGGTCACGTACGAGACGTATCCCTTCGTCAGGTTCGACGGCACGTCGTAGGTGATCATCGGCACCTTGTACTGCTTCGCGAGCCGCGCGGCGATCGTGTCGTAGCCGCTCGCGTGGGCGACGATGAAGTTCGCCCCGCCCTTGATGAGCTGGCGGAGCACGACGTCGGTCTTGTCGTAGCCGATGTTCGTGATCGCCGTGAACGAGGCCCCGTTCGCGGCGGCCGCGGCCTTCGCGCCGTTGTACCCCTGCGCGTTCCAGCCGTAGTCGCTCGCCTTCGCCGGCGTGGCGATCCCGACCTTCGTCACCTTTGCCGTCCTGAGCGCTCCGGCCGCGTACACGCTGCCGGCGGCAACCAGTGCCACGGCCGCCGCGACGGCGACGACCCGCGCTCCGGATAGACGTCTGTGCATCACGCCACTCTCCTTCCTTCCCGGGGAATCGGGCTGACTCCCGGCGCCGTTTCCGTGCCGGGCGGTGCGCTTGCGTCCTTCCCGGACCCGTTGATAGGCTGCCGCTTGCTGACTGTTAACAAGATCCAGGATTGGCGTGTACCCTAACCAGTCCGGAGAGTGATTGCAATGCTGACCGGGACAGCGCCGAGCCGTCCGGTTCGTCTCGAGAACCTGACGCTCTGGGAGCGAGTGTACGACCATCTCCGGGAGGAGATCCTGGCGGGGCGGCTGAAGCCGGGCACCGAGCTCGCCGAGGTCGCGCTCTCCCGGCAGCTCGGCGTGAGCCGGGGGCCGGTGCGCGAGGCGATCGGCCGGCTCGAGGTGGAGGGGCTCGTCACAGTACGGCCGCGACGCGGGGCGGTCGTCCGCTCGCTCTCGAAGGAGGAGTTCCTCGAGCTCTACCAGGTCAGAGAGGCCCTCGAGATGATGGCCGTGCGGCTTGCGGTGCCGCGGCTGACCGCCGACGACGTCGCCGCCCTGCAGGAGCTGATCGAGACGATGT
Organism: uncultured Actinomycetes bacterium; assembly: GCA_963837265.1. GTDB lineage: Bacteria > Actinomycetota > Thermoleophilia > Gaiellales > Gaiellaceae > DATBLE01. The sequence goes on along the minus strand of CAWIMQ010000004.1, from coordinate 408,495 downwards.
CGAAGCGGGCCGAGCGCGGGGCGGTCTCCGAGTTCTTCGAGGCGAACGCCGCGTTCCACGCGCGGCTCTTCCAGGCCTCCGGCAACTCGAAGCTCGAGGCGCTCTACCGGCAGCTGCTCGGTCAGATGGGGCGCTACCGGATCCGGTCGCTGATCCTGCGCGGGAACCTCCAGCGGTCGATCGCCGAGCACGCCGCGATCCTCCGCGCCGCCAAGCGGGGGGATGCCGACCGCGCCGCGCACCTGATGTCCGAGCACGTCCGCGTCCCCCAGCGGCGGCTGAAGGGGCTGAGCGAGGAGGAGCTCGCGGCCGCAGAGGTCGGCCGTTGAACGGGCGGCCGATCGAGTTCGGCGTCAACCTCAACAACCGGGAGCCGCTGATCGCGCCGGACTACGACGTGCCGATGCTGCTCGACCTGGCCGAGGAGGTCGAGGAGGCCGGCTTCGACTCCGTCTGGGTGGGCGACTCGCTGTTCTCGAAGCCGCGGTACGAGCCGATCTCGCTCCTGTCGGCGGTCTCGCAGCGCACCTCGCGAGTCCGGCTCGGCACCGCGTGCATGGTCTCGTCGACCCGCAACCCGCTCTACCTCGCGCTCGAGTGGGCGACCCTCGACGTGATCTCCGGCGGCCGGACGATCCTCGGCACCGGCATGGGGAACCCGGAGGAGGGCGTTCGGCGGGAGTTCGAGGCGCTCGGGCTCGACTACGTGCGGCGCGGCGCGCTCTTCGAGGAGGGACTGGCGGTGATCCGCGCCCTCTGGACCGAGGGGCGGGCCGACTTCCACGGCGAGTTCTTCGACTACGACGGGGTCTCCTTCTACTCCGGCACGGAGATGGCGCCGCTGATGCCGGTCCAGTCGCCGCCGCCGATCTGGGTCGTGTCGAACCCGAGGCTCAAGGGCGATGCTCCGCCCGAGGTGATCGAGCGCCGGCTGGAGGACGCGTGCCGGCGGATCGTGCACCACGGCGACGGCTGGATGACCTGCTGCCGGGCCAAGCACCCAGAGGAGCTCGTCGAGCAGCTCGCCGCGATCGAGCGCTACGCCGACGAGCACGACGGTGACTTCTCCCGGCTCGCGATCGCGTATCAGGTGACGATGAACATCGGCGAGTCCGAGGACGCCGCTCGGGCCGCGTTCGACGAGTACATCTCGAAGTACTACCCGGAGCTCTCGCAGGCGATGGACCTGTCGAACTGGGGGCCGGTGGGCACCCCGGACCAGATCGCCTCGTGGCTCCGTGCCTTCGCCGACGCCGGCGTCGACCACTTCATCTGCCGGTTCGGCGCGATCGACCAGCACGCGCAGGTCGACCGGTTCGCGAGCGAAGTTCTGCCCCTGTTCTCCGCCGAGAGGGTGAGGTGAGCCATGGCCGCTACGGCCGCAACGGACAATCTCCTGAAGGACGCCGCGCTGATCGTCGATACCTGCTTCTCCGTCGAGGAGGGCGACGTCGTGACGATCATCTGCGACGACGAGCACACGGCGGAGGCGGCCGCGGTCGCCGAGGTCGTCGTCGGGCGTGGCGGCTGGCCGGTGGTGATGAACAACGAGGCGCAGGTGCGCCGCGGCCGCGCGGACGTGCGCTTTCCGATGGCGCCTCCCGCGAACCTGCACCGGGCGATGGTCGGCTCGGACGAGGTGATCATCATCGCGAACCTCGAGTGGGCGAACCGCTTCGCCCACGTCAACGCGGTGCGCGAGACCTGCGAGGCGAACGGCAAGATCGCGTCGATCGAGCCCGGCATGGGCGAGTGGGGGCTCACGCGCGAGGACCTGGAGCGATCAGCAAGGCGCACCAGGGACGCCGTCGCCGCGCTCGCGGGAAAGAAGCAGTGCCACGTCACCACCCCGCTCGGCACCGACTTCCACGTCTCGATCGAAGGCCGGCCGCCTCTTGAGCTGACGCCCTACAAGGCGCGCGGCCAGATGATGAGCCCGATCCCGCTCTGGACGGAGGTCGCGTTCGCCGCGATCGAGGACTTCACCCACGGGACGGCGGTCGTCGACGGGGTGATGCTCGGAATCGGCCTCGAGGGCCAGGTGGCGGCGCCGATCCGCTGGACGCTGGAGGGCGGCAAGTGTGTCGCGATCGAGGGCGGCGAGGAGGCCGAGCGGCTCCGGCGTGCGATCGACGGCGTCGAGAACGCCACCGTGATCGGCGAGTTCGCCTTCGGCACGAGCGAGAAGGCGCCGTTCGGGACGCCCTCGGAGAAGGGCCGCGTCGGCACCGTCCACCTCGCGCTCGGGGACAACCACAACGCCTACCCGGGCGGGCAGAACCACTGCTCGCTCCATCTCGACGGCGTGTTCCTGAACGCAACGCTGCAGATCGTCGACGACGGCACCTACATCCTCAGGGACGGCGAGTGGGCGCTGTAGCGGTCGTCAACCTGGCCGACGTGGAGGCGATCGAGCTCCCGGCCGGAAGCTGGAGCCGGATGCTCGTCACCCGGGGACGGGTCGACGGGAACGCCTCGTCGCTCGGGTGCTCGGTGTTCACGCCGGGCACCGTCGTCGGGCCGGTCAAGCACGACACCGAAGAGGCCGCGTACGTCGTCTCGGGCTCGGGAGAGCTGCGTCTCGACGGCGAGACCGTCCCCTTCCGCCAGGGCGACGCGGTGCACATCCCGGCCGGCGTCTGGCACGCGGTCGCGAACACCGGCGACGCCGACGTCGTCATGGTGTTCGGCTTCCCGCACCCCGAGTACCCGCCGACGGAGCGGCGCTAGGGCGTGGTCGCGGTCGCAGAGAGCCTCCGCGAGCAGGTCGCCTGGGCGTGCCGCATCCTCGCCGGCGAGGGCTACGCCGACCTCACGCTCGGCCACGTCTCAGCCCGCGGCCCCGACGGCGAGATCTGGATCAAGCGAAAGGGCGTGTCGCTGGACGAGGTCGGGCCCGACGACGTCGTCGGCTGCGACGACGCGGACGCGGTGCTCCACCTGGAGACGGTGCTGCACACCGGCGTCTACCGCGCGCGGCCGGACGTCGGCGCGGTCGTCCACGGGCATCCGCCGTACGCGACAGCGCTCGGGGCGACGGGCGCCGACCTCGAGCTGCTCACGCACGACGGGATCCTGTTCGCCGAGGGGGTGGGCCGGTTCGACGACCCGGACCTGATCGTCGACGAGGGGCAGGGCGAGCGGGTCGCCGCCGCGCTCGGCGCGCGCCGCGCGCTGCTCCTGAACAACCACGGCGTGCTCGTCGTGGGCAAGGACGTCCCGTGGGCGGTGCTGACGGCGGCCACGCTGGAGCGGGCCGCGCAGCTCCAGTCGCTTGCGTCGACGCTCGGAGAGCTTCGTCCGATCCCGGTCGAGCTCGCCCGGGAGCTGCTGCCGGTCAAGTACAGGGACGAGTTCGTCGACGAGTACTGGGCCGCGTGGCAGCGCCGGGTGGGGCGGGGCCGGGAAGGGCTCGGTGGAGACGGCGTTTAGCGTCAACGGCCGCGAGGTCGTCCGGGACGTCGCTCCTCACGAGCTGCTCCTCGACTTCCTCCGCGACCGGCTCGGGCTGACCGGTGCGAAGCGCTCCTGCGACGTGCAGGTGTGCGGAGCGTGCACGGTTCTCGTCGACGGCCTGCCGGTCAGCTCGTGCTGCTACCTCGCCGCCGACGCGGCGGGCACCGAGGTGACGACGATCGAGGGGCTCGCGGAGCGGGCCGAGTTCGAGCGGCTTGAGCGGGCCTTCACCCGCCACGCGGCGCTCCAGTGCGGGTTCTGCACTCCGGGGATGCTCCTGACCGTCAGCGCGCTGCTCGACTCCGGCGGGCTCGGGAGCGAGGAGGAGATCAAGCGCGACCTGGCCGGCAACCTCTGCCGCTGCACCGGGTACCGCGGGATTCTCGAAGCCGTCGCGGAGCTCGCAGCCCTCGGATGACGACGACCGTCCACGAGACCGAGGCGCGGGGCCAGGTGGGGCGTTCGCATCCCCGGCTCGACGCACGCGAGAAGCTGTCCGGCCGTGCGCAGTTCGTCGGCGACCTGCTGGTGCCGAGAATGCTCCACGGGAAGGTGCTGCGCAGCACGGTCGCGCACGCGCGCATCGTCTCGATCGACACCGCCGCCGCGGAGAGGATCCCGGGCGTCGTCTGCGTTCTCACCGGTGCCGACCTGCGCGACCTCGACCCCTACTACGGGCACGCGATCAAGGATCGGCCGATCGTCGCGATCGACAAGGTCCGCTTCCACGGCGAGCAGGTCGCCGCGGTAGCCGCCGAGACCCCGGAGGCCGCGGCGGCGGCGGTGGACGCGATCGCCGTCGAGTACGACGAGCTGCCCGTGGTCGCCGATCCCGAGGCCGCAGTCGCGGACGGCGCGCCGCTCGTCAGCGAGCGCGACTCCCCTCCGGGGCTCTTCCACGGGCTCGGGCAGCTCCCGCCCCGCGACGGGAACGTCTGCTACCGGTACCGGATCGACCGCGGCGAGCCCGAGGCCGTCTTCGCGCGGGCCGACATCGTCGTCGAGGGCGAGTACCGGTTCCCCTCGGTCTACCAGTACGCGATGGAGACCCACACGGTGGTCGCCCAGGTGGAAGGGGACGAGATCACCGTCTGGGCGACCTGCCAGCACCCCTTCCTCGTCCGCGCCGAGATCGCCGATCTCTTCCGCGTGCCGGTTGCGAACGTGCGGATCGTCGTCCCGTACCTCGGCGGCGGCTTCGGCTCGAAGTCGTACACGAAGATGGAGCCGCTGACCGTCGCCCTCGCCCGGAAGGCGGGCCGGCCCGTGCGGATCCAGAACCGGGTCGGCGAGTCGATGGTCACGACCCGGCGCCACAACATGGTCTGCCGGATGCGCACGGCCGCGACCTCCGAGGGCCGTCTGCTCGCGCGCGAGGTCGATTGCCTGCTCGACACCGGTGCCTACGCGGACAACGGGCCGCGCGTCACCGCCACGGCCGGGGACGCCGCGCCCGGCCCGTACGGCTGGTCCGCCTACCGGGTCGACGCCGCCTGCGTCTACACGAACCTCGCGCCCGCGGGCTCCTACCGGGCCTTCGGCGCGACCCACCTCCAGTGGATCGGCGAGTCGCAGGTCGACGAGGTCGCGCGCCGGGCGGGGCTGGACCCGCTGGAGGTGCGGCGGACGAACCTGCTCGTCCCGGGCGAGGAGGTTCGCCCGGGGGGCAAGCCGCTCGACGCGGACCTCGTCGGCGACGTCGAGAAGGTCGCCGCCGCCGTCGGCTGGACCGACGAGAAGCCGCCCCTGGTCGGACGCGGGGTCTCCGTCGGCCTGCTGGCGGCCGGAGCGCACCCGGTCTCGAGCGCCGTCTGCCGTCTAGAGGCCGACGGCCGGGTGGTCGTCCTCGTCGGCACCACGGAGATGGGCCAGGGCCCGCGCACCGCCTTCGCCCAGATCGCCGCGGAGGAGATCGGCGTCGAGCCGGACCAGGTCACCGTCCGCGGCGCCGACACGAGGTTCACGCCCTACGACCGCTCGACGGGGGCGAGCCGCTCGACGACCATCGCCGGGCTGGCGGTGCAGCGCGCCGCCGCCGACATCCGCGCCCAGCTCGAGCGGATCGCCGGCACGAGCGACATCGACCCCGGCGAGATCCTCGGCCTGATGCGCACGCATTTCGGGTTCGCGGGCGGCGAGCTGATCGGTCGCGGCGAGGTGACGCCGCTCGGCACGGGCTCGTACGCCGAAGGGCCGGTCTTCTGGGAGGTGTGCGTCGGCGCGGCCGAGGTCGAGGTCGACCCGCGCACGGGGCTCGTCAAGGTCCGCCGGACGGCGACGGCGGCGGACGTCGGCCGTGCGATCAACCCGCAGCTCGTCGAGCGGCAGGACGAGGGAGCGACCCTCCAGGGGCTCGGCAACGCGCTCTTCGAGGAGATGGTGTACGAGGACGGGTTGCTCCTCAACGACACGCTGCTCGACTACCGCGTGCCGAGCTTCGAGGATCTCCCGGACGAGATGACGTGCGTGATCGTGGAGAACGGCGACGGCCCCGGCCCGTACGGCGCGAAGGGCTGCGGCGAGGGCGCGCTCGCGGCGGTGCCGGCGGCGATCGTGAACGCTCTTGCGGACGCGGGCGTGCCGATGACGGAGCTGCCCTTGACGCCGGAGCGCGTCTGGCGGCGCATTCGAGAGCTCGAGAAGGAGGGAACGTGGCAGCAGTGACACGCGCAGCGGTGATCGGGACCGGGACCATGGGGCCGGGCATGGGCGCGGTGCTCGCGCGTGCCGGGATCGACACCGCGCTCTACGACGTGAGCGCCGAGGCGCTCGAGCGGGCCAGGGCGGGCGCCGAGCTGGCGGCCGGCGTGCTCGAGCGGCTCGAGGCGGCGCAGGAGGACGGCGGTGGTCTCCGCTTCGAGACCGAGCTCGAGACGGCGCTCGACGGAGCGCAGGTCGTCCTCGAGGCGGTGCCCGAGAAGCTCGAGCTGAAGCAGGAGCTCTTTCCCCGGCTCGAGGCCGCGGTGGCGCCCGACGCGATCCTGGCCTCGAACACCTCGGGAATCCCGATCACGAAGATCGCAGAGGTCTGCGCGCACCCGGAGCGGGTCGTCGGCATGCACTGGTCGAACCCGCCGCACCTGATCCCGATGATCGAGGTGATCCCCGGCGAGCAGACCTCGACCGAGACGGTGGAGGCGACGTCCGCGCTCGTCCGCAGGTTCGGCTACCACCCCGTGGTCGAGAAGGAGGTGGCCGGCTTCGTCGAGAACCGGATCCTCTACGCGATCCTGCGCGAGTGCCTCGACCTGGTCGACCGCGGGATCATCGATCCCGAGGGGCTCGACCTGAACGTGCGCTGGGGGATCGGCTACAAGCTCGCCGTGATCGGGCCGATGGAGCTCCTCGACATGGCGGGGCTCGACATCTACAACGCTGTCGGCTCGTACCTGAACCAGGATCTGTCCACGTCCGGCGAGGTCTCGTCGACGATCCGCGACCTGATCGACCAGGGGCGACTGGGGATGAAGACGGGCGGCGGCATCTACGACTACACGCCGGAGCAGATCGAGGCGCTGCGCGCGCGACGGGCGGGCAAGCTCGTCGCCGTGCGGAAGGCGCTGGAGGGCAAAGAGGCTCTCACACAATGAGCGATTGTGTCGCCCGGCCGCGCTCGGCGGCGCGCTGCCGCGTCCTCGGTCGGCCCGATAGTGCAACTATCGGGCCTCCTTGCGTCCTTGCATCGCACTCGCCGATCGCACCCGGATCGGCGAACGTCATTATGTGAGAGCCTCTTAGCGATGAAGATCTGGCTCCTCGACAACGGCTCGATCGTGATCGAGCACACCCAGCTGATGTGGAACGTGCCGGGCGATCAGGTGCGGATCCCCGTCTACAGCGTCCTGATCGAGCACGCCGACGGCCTGTTCCTCTTCGACACCGGCATCGACCTCGACCACCTGAACCGCGTGCTCCCGTTCGAGCTGCCCGAGCAGACCGAGGAGCAGACGGTTCCGGCCCAGCTCGCGGCCGCCGGGTTCGGGGTCGGCGACGTGACCAAGCTCGTCAACTCCCACCTGCACATGGACCACGTCGGGGCGAACAAGCTGTTCGCGGGGACGCCGAACGTCCTCCACGCGAAGGAGCTGGCGCAGGCGCGCAACCACGAGCCGTTCGAGTTCTTCGGGTACTCGGACCACTCCTGGGACTGCGAGGGCGCGCAGTTCGTCCCCGTCACGGGTGACTTCGAGCTGGCGAATGGGCTCTGGCTGTACGAGACGCCGGGCCACACCGTCGGCCACTACTCGCTGCTCGTCGCCCCCGAGGGCGCGGCGACGCCGATGCTGTTCGCGTTCGACGTCGCCTACACCGCCGCCGCGCTGGAGAAGCGCATCCAGCCGGGCTTCCACAACGACCCCGTCGCCGGCGTCCGCTCGATCGACCGGGTCAAGGCGATCGCCGAGGAGCGCGGCGCCGACATCTTCTTCTCGCACGACATGGACGCGTGGCACGAGTACAGGCACGCGCCCGACTTCTACGAGATTTAGCGCTCAATCATCGAGGAGGCACAGGCGATGGGCAAGCTGGACAATCGGGTCGCGATCGTCACCGGCGCCGCGCAGGGGATCGGCAGGGCCGTCGCCGACAAGCTCGCGGACGAGGGGGCGACCGTCGTCGCCGCGGACGTGCAGGAGGCGCCGGTCCCCGCCGGCGGGTCGAGCACGCGCGTGGACGTCTCGAAGGAGGACGAGGTCCGGCAGCTGGTCGACGACACCGTCTCCGGGCACGGGCAGCTCGACGTGCTCGTCAACGCCGCGGCGATCGTCCCGTTCACGCCCTGGGACGAGATCGACTTCGCCGAATGGCGCCGGATCATGGCCGTCAACCTCGACGGCGTGTTCCTGACCACGCACCACGCGCACAAGCCGATGCGGGCGGCGGGCTACGGCCGCATCGTCAACGTCGCCTCGAACGTCATCCTCGCCGGCACGCCGAACCTCGCCCACTACGTCGCCTCGAAGGGCGGCGTCTGGGCGTACACCCGCGCGCTCGCGCGCGAGCTCGGGCCGCACGGGATCACGGTGAACTCGGTCGCGCCGGGGCTCACCGAGACCGAGGGCGTGCTCGCCGGCAAGCACGCCGAGGCGTTCGACTTCGTCCAGATGCTCCAGGCGATCCCGCGCCGGGCGGTCGCGACGGACATCGCGCCCGCCGTCGCCTTCCTCGCCTCCGAGGAGGCGGGGTGGGTGACCGGCCAGATGATCGTCGCCGACGGCGGCCACACGCACAACTGATGGCCCGGCGTGCGGGAGCGATCCTGGCGGTCGCCGACGTCGGGCGGTCGGTCGCCTTCTACCGCGACCTGATCGGGTTCGAGGTCGAGGCGCTCTACGACGATCCGCCGTATGCCACCCTGACCCTCGCCGGGGCCAGGCTGTCGCTCGCCGAGCAGGGGCACCCGGCCGAGGACCGCCCGGGCGTGGAGCTGGCCGTGCCTGCCGATCCGGCGCGGGCGGACGTCGTGCTCGTGGTCGAGGTCGACGACGCGCCGGCGGAGCACGGGCGGCTCGCGGCCGCCGGCGTCCGGTTCCTCGCCGATCCGTACGAGCCTCCCTGGGGCGGCTGCCGGTTCTTCTGCGTCGACCCCGACGGCTACCTGGTCGAGATCGAGCAGCCCGCGTCGACCGCTCGCCTTCGGCTCGCTCCTCGCGGGGGAAACAGCCGGTTTCCCCCGCGAGCCCCCTTCCCCGGGCCTTCCCGCCCCTCAGCAGCCGTTCTGGGCCGCGCCCGCCATGTCGGTCGCGGCCGCGAAACCGCCGGCGAGAAGCGGCGAGGGGGGCAGATGAAGGCGGTCGTCCTGCGCGCGCCTGGGGACGTCCGCCTCGAGGAGGTCGCCGACCCGGCGATCCTGGCCGAGGGAGACGCGATCGTCGCCGTGCGGGCGACGGCGATCTGCGGCGCCGACCTCTTCCCCTTCCACGGGCTGACGCCGGGCTTCGAGGCGGGCACCGTCCTCGGGCACGAGTTCGCCGGCGAGGTGGTCGAGGTCGGCCCCGGCGTGCGCGGCGTGCGGCCGGGCCAGCGGGTCGTGAACGCGAGCATGATCTCGGACGGGACCTGCCCCGCCTGCCGGGCCGGGCGCGTGACGCAGTGTGAGGGGCGCTCGATGTTCGGCTACTCCGGGGTCTACCCGCGGCTGGACGGCGGCCAGGCCGAGCTCGTCCGGGTCCCGCAGGCCGACCGCGCCCTGCGCGTGCTCCCGGACGGGGTCGGCGACGAGGCCGCCGTGTTTCTCGCCGACATCCTCCCGACGGGCCATGGAGCGGTCGTCCGCGGGGGCGTCTCGGCAGGAGACACGGTGGTCGTGGTCGGCTGCGGCCCGGTCGGGTTGATGGCGGTGCTGTGCGGCGTCGGCGTTGCCGGCCGGGTGATCGCCGTCGACGGCGTCCCCGCCCGCCGTGAGCTGGCCGGGCGGCTCGGCGCCGAGCCGGCGACGCCCGCCGAGGCGCCGGACGCGGTCGCCGGCGCCACCGGCGGGATGGGGGCGGACGTGGTGATCGAGGCGGCCGGCTCGCCGGGCGGCCTCGACGCGTCGCTCCGACTCGCGCGCGGCCGCGGCACGGTCTCGGTCGTCGGCGCGCACTTCGAGCCCGACTTCCCGCTCGACAACGCGCTGATGTTCGAGCGGGAGCTGACACTGCGCTTCTCGATCGGCGACCCGACGGCGGACGGCGGCCTGCTTCTCGGCAAGCTCGCGAGCGGTGAGCTCGACCCGACGCCGGTCGTCACCCACCGGCTGCCGCTCTCCGAAGCGGCCGAGGCTTATCGCCTCTTCGACTCGCGCGAGGCGACGAAGGTGGTGCTCTCGCCGTGAGGGGCGCGGTCGCGCTCGTCGTGGTGGCGCTCGCTCTTGCGGCAGGGTGCGGCGGCTCGGGCGGCGGCGCGGCTCTGGAGGAGGCGAGCCCGGCCGCTGCCAAGCGCCTGTTGACCGAGCGCCTGAGCGCCAAGGGCCTCGACTTCCGCTGGGTCGCCTGCGTTCGCGTCGGTCGCACGTACAAGCAGGTTCCGGTCACCCGCTGCAACGTCGACTTCGGCGACCCGCACGTCGAGGGCTACTGCGCCGTCCTCGTGGACGGCAGGCTCGTCACCGACCACGACGACCCCGCCATCCCCTGCTCGCACGACGACGCCGGCTGGGACGCGTCGATCGTCACCTCGTAGGGCCGCGATGCGCCTGGAGAACCGCTTCGAGGTCGCCGCCCCGGTCGAGGCCGCGTGGCTCCTGCTCAACGACCCGCCGGCGGTCGTCCCCTGCATGCCCGGCGCGGAGCTCGTCGAGGTCGTCGACGAGGACCGCTGGAAGGTCACGCTCCACGTCAGGCTGGGCCCGATCGCGCTCAGGTTCCTCGCCGACGTGGCGCGCGAGGCGGTCAACGAGACGGAGCGCCGCGCCGTCCTCGCCGTCCGGGCACGCGAGGCCCGCGGGCGCGGGAGCGCCGAGGCGCGCATCGAGTCGACCGTCGCTCCTGCGGGCGACGGGACGAGAGTCGACATCGTCACCGAGCTGACGCTCCGCGGCGCGGTCGCGCAGCACGGCCGCGGCGTGGTCGCGGACGTCGCCTCGCGCCTGACCGCCCGGTTCGCCGACTGCATCGCCGGCAAGCTGGCTGCCGCGCCCCTCGACGGGTCGTCGCAGGAGAGCCCGCTGCCCGCGGCTGTCGGCGGCCTCCGCTTGCTCGCCCTCGCGCTGTGGCGCTCCCTCCGCCGCCGACTCGGCCGACCGCCGGATCGGGCCACCTGAGCCGCGGGCGCCGAAACGAGGGAGGGGCCCCGTGTGGGGCCCCTCCCTGCCTTCCTGGGTGACGCTCTTCGTTACGCGGACGGCACGCTGGTGACCGCGGAGAAGGGCGACGGCCCGACTGCGTTCTGGGCGAAGACGCGCACGTACCAGACCTGGCTGGTGATCTGGCCGGTAGTGAAGGTCCTCGCGCTTGCGTTGGTGGTGCCGGATCCGGCGATCGTCGCGAAGTCGCTGGTTGCGCTCCACTGGACCGTGAACCCGGTCTGGTTGGTCGGCGCGCCCGCGGTCCACGTGACCGTGACGCGCTCCCTGTTGCCCGCGAGGGCGGCTGTCGCATTGGTGATCGCCGGCGTGCCGGGAAGCGCGCCGATCGCGACGGTCGCCGTGTTCGAGTAGCTCGACCCGCCGGCCAGGTTCCTGGCCGCGACGCGGTACGAGTACGTCGTGCTCGGTGAGACCGTCGTGTCGGTGTACGTCACGCTGCCCGTGCCGTTCCGTGCCGGCGCCGTTGCGATCGCGGCGAACGGCCCGGTGCCGACGGCACGCTCGATCACGAACCACGCCTCGTTCTGCGCGTTGTCCGTGAAGGTGAGCCTCACCTGCGGTCCGGACTGGAGGGTCGCGGACAGCTTGGTGGGAGCCGCCGGCGGGTTGCCGACGACGATCGAGTCGGAGGTCGACTTGACCGTCATCGAGGGGAACTCCGCCCCGTAGCCGACCGTGTTCTGCGCGACCACGCGGTAGGCGGCCACGTTGTTGACGTTGTAGTTCGTCGACACGACGAGGCTGCGAAGCCCGTGGCCCGTCGGGAGCGACTGGGCGAGCGGCTGCGACAGCGTCGCGACGTCCGTCCAGGTCGTTCCGTCGGTCGACGTCTGGGCCAGGAACGAGGTCTCGTTGATCGAGTTGTCGTTCCAGCTCAGAGTCAGCACCTTCTTGTTGACCGATGCTGCCAGGCCGTCGGCCTTGATCGGCGGGACCGCGACCGTGACCGGCCGCATCATGTCCATCTCCTCGTGGCTGAGGATGTGGCAGTGGAAGACGTACTCCCAGCCGAAGTTCACCATCTTGTTGACGATGTTCGCCGTCGGGTTCCCGTTCGGGTCGACGTTGTTGAACTGCGACGTGTCGCCGAGCGGCATCATCGGGTTCAACGGCCTGACGCTGTTCGGGATCTCGAACGGCAGCTTCGGGATCACCGGCCGGAGGGCGACGATCGTGTCCTCCAGCGGGCTCATCCGCACGGTGTCCTTCCAGCCGAGCTCGTTCGGGTCGGGCGGGATGATGATGTTGTCCCAGGTGACCCGGTTGAGCACCTGCACGTCGTAGAGGTGGAAGTGGATCGGGTGGGTGTCCACCCCGTTGTGGGTGATCTTCCAGATCTGCGTGCCGTCGTCACCCTTCGAGATCGCCGTCACGCTGACGTCCCCGACCGGAAGGCCGGTGGCGTCGATCAGCTCCGTCTGCGGGTTGACGAACGGGTAGAGGGTGATGTTCTGAGCCGCGGGGCTGGCCGGAACGGCCTCCACCCCGAGGTTCGCCGTCATCCGGCCGAACTCGTCGAATGACGCCGCGTTCATCTCGTCGTGGATCGCCTTCGGCTGCAGCGGGATCTTCAGCTGCGGCCCGCGCAGGGTGTCGAACCTGAACTGGTCGCCGCCCTGCTGGTTGATCCTGGCGAACCCGTCGCATTTGTTCGTCCCGTTCGGGTTGGTGCAGTTCCCGCTCGATGCGAAGGTCTTGCCGTAGGCCGAGTTGTACGCGGCCTGGCCGATGATGATCGGATGCTGGCCGGCCTCGAACACGCCGGAGTTGTTGGCCTTGTGCGTGAACTTCGCCTTCAGCGCGGCCACGTCGAAGGCCGGATCAGCGGCGTTGCTCGACACCTTGACCTGCATGATCGTGCGGGTGTTCGGCCCGTAGCCGGGCAGCGTGCTCGGCGCGCAGGCCGGGGTCAGGTCGGGACCGCCCGTGTAGTAGTCGTAGCAGGCGACCCTGGCCGGATAGGCGGCAGGCGCGTCGTTGTAGAGGATCAGCGTCTGGCCCGCGTACTGCGAGAAGTCGACGATCGTGTCGGCCCTCTCCGCGGGAGCCATTGCCAGCGCGTGCTGGTCGACGTTGCCGAAGTCGAACCGCGTCGGGTCCGTGATCCAGGTGATCGGCTGGTTCGGAACGACCGTGGGGGCGGGCAGGAAGCCGCCCTCGCTGCCGATCTGGACGAAGTTCGGGCCCTTCGGGCTGACCGTGGTGTCCGGCGTCGGGAAGACGTTCGGGTCGGTCTGCGCCGCCGCAACCTCGGCGGGCTTCAGAGCGACCTCGGTCGGCCCGATCGTGGGATCGGCCACGCTGTTCGGATCCCCGACGTACCACTGCAGGTTGAAGAAGCGGTCGTTGGCCGCGTTCAGGATCCGGAAGCGGTAGGCCTTCGGGTCAACCGTCAGGGTCGGGTACGCCGTGCCGTTGACGATCGGCGTGTCGTTGAACTGCTCCATCCCGGCCGAGATGTTCGGCGTCCCCGGGATCTGCTGGGGCTCGCAGAACGGGTCGGACTGGTACTGCCAGGTTGCCGGATCGTCGAGGTTGCAGCTCGGGTCGTAGTACGGGTTGGCGATCGGCCCGTGCGTGGGGGTTGCAGGCGGCCAGAACCACGGCCCGTACATCCAGCGCCCGAACGCGCTCAGGCCGCTCGGGTCGCCGGGGTTCTGCGCGGGCATGTACACGTGGTGGTACCAGAGGTTGCCCTCGCCGCCCCACCGGCTCTGGTCCCAGGTCGGATCCTGGCCCAGGGGGCCGCTGTTCGGGTCGGTGTTGAGGAGCTGTGCATCGCTCGGCACGAAGGTCCGGTCCTGGATGATCAGGGGGATGCCCTCGCCGAGGCTGGGATAGGCACCGCTCGAGCCGAACAGCTTCTGCTCGGTCGGATCGGTGATCACGTAGCCTGCCGCCTCGCCCGCGTACACGTTCAGGCGGGTGATGCCCCAGGCGTGGTCGTGGTAGAACATCAGACGGGCCGACTGCTGGTTCGTGTAGTAGAAGGTCTGGCAGCCGTCGCTCGTCGCCGCGCAGTCCGGCACGTTCGCCGGCTGCGAGCCGCCGACCATGTCGGGGACGTTCTGCACGCTGACGCCCTGCGGCCAGGGAGTGTTCTCGTTCGCCGGGGTGATCCACTGGTGCGGCGTCCCGTCGGAGATCCACGGGGTGACGCCGCCGTGCAGGTGGAGGGTCGCCCGGTTGTCCTTGAAGCAGTTGACGTCGGTGCCCTTCGTGTACTCGGTGCACTCCGGGTTGCGGACGCCGTCCATGACGCTGCCCTGGTCGGGAGGAGCGGCCATGTTCATCGGCCCCATCCCGGAGCCCATCATCGACGAGTCCGTCGGCAGGAACAGGTCGCCGGCGTCCCCCGTCGGGAGCAGGTTGTAGAAGACGATCCGGACCGCCTTGTCCTTCTGCGCGACGATCACGGGGCCCAGGTACTGCGGGCTGTCGACGCCGTAGGCCTGCATGCCGTTGGGCAGGAGGACCGGGGTCGAGCTGCCGTCGAGCAGGTCGTTCGAGAGCGCGACTCCGGAGGGATCCGGATTCCCGAGGGAGTCCATCTTCAGCTGCACGTACTCGCGGACGAGCGTTCCCTGCGGCAGGCTCGAGCTCATCTGGGCCCGGTGCTGCACGAGGGCGATCACGTAGTAGTCCGCGTTCGGGAACGTCGTCGTGTCGGGCACGCCGAGCGGGAGATGCTGCCCGTTGGCGTTGTCGACGCAGCTGCCGCCCACCGTCGGGTCGCAGAGCATCGGCAGCTCGTCCGTGAACTTCTTGATCCCGCCGGGCGTGACGTAGCCGGAGCCGCCCGTGACGAGCGTCAGCGCGGTGATCGCGCCGACGTCGATCGAGGCGGTCGCGGTCGCGCCGCTGCCCGTGCCGGTCGGGTCGGTGATGTCGACCGTCGGCGCCGCGGTGTAACCGGTGCCGAAGGTGTCGACGGTGACCGATTGCACGCTCAACGTCGACGTGACGGTGGCCTCGAGGAACGGCGGGCCGGTCGGATCGTGGGTCACCGGGTCGAACTGCGTTCCGTCGAGGATCGCCACGCCCGGGGCGGACGAGTAGCCGCTGCCGGGGTCGTCGACCGTGACGCCGAGGATGTTGACGGTGTCGCCGGGGTTCGTCGGCTGGCAGTTCGCCTCCACGCAGTCGGCATGGCCCTGTGCCTGCACGCCGTTCGGGTCGTCGGGCAGGTCGAATGCGACCGTCGGGAACGTGTAGCCGGTGCCGGCGTCGACGAGCTGGACGGCGTCCACGCCGCCGTAGGCAGTCGCGGCCGCCCCGGTGCCGCCGCCGCCGGTGAACGCGACGGCCGGCTTGGTGTAGCCGGCGCCGGGCGTGTCGACGGCGACCTTGGTGACGGCGCCGCTCACCGAGAAGTCGGCTGTGGCGGTCGCGCCGCTTCCCGAGCCGCCGATCGCGACGGTCGGGGCGCTGTAGCCGCTGCCGGGGTCGGTGATCGTGAGGCCGGTGACGGCCCCGTTCACGCCGACCTGGGCGGTCGCCGTCGCTCCCGTGCCCGTCGGATCGGTGATCGCCACCGTCGCGTCGGCCTGGGTGAGCGGGCTGTTCGCCCAGTTCGCATACGGTCCGAAGTAGTGCGGGACCTTGGTCTCGTCCGTCGGCGAGCCGGGTGCGGCAGAGCTGATCGCCGGCAAGCAGAACACCAGGGCGAGCAGCACGAGCCACAGCGGTCGCCGGCGGAGCCGACTCAGTCGATTTCGTGTGGTTCGGTTCATTTTCTCCTCCGGAAGGGACGTACTGGGCCGCGTCCGTTGGATTGATCCCCCGTCGGCGCTCCGAGACCGGCTCCTCCCGGGCGGGCTCGAAGACGCCGTCTTACGCGTCTAGAACGGCGTGAAACGAGCGCTCATAGGCAGGCTGCCTCCCTGATCCCTGTGCCTGTTGGACATGCAACAAACAGCATGTTGTCGAGCAGGGGGGGATACGGCATCCGTATTTTTGCCCAGGACCGCGGTTTGATTTCGCTAGGACCCGGCGAGCCGAGCGGTAGGACCTTCGGTCCCTTCCGCCCAGGATCCCGGGGATCGGGGTGCTTTCTCATCGAGCGCGGGGGCCGCGTCTCCGCGGAGGCGGGCCGGCCCCGGGCGCATCCTTCGACCGAGGTAGCCGGTGGCGGGAGAGCGCCTTCGAGGGGTACTGCTGGCCGATCCGCCCGTTCGAGCATGCGCACCCGGTGCGCGCCTACCTGAACGACGCGCGCATCTCGGGCCGCTCGCGGGCGTTCCACTTCGGGATCGGCATCTCGGCGCCCGACGGCACGGCCGTGCACGCGGTCGAGGGAGGCACCGTCCATCTCGAGGGCGGCCGCTCGCTCTCGGTCGTCGCTCCCGGCGGCCGGGCGTTCGGCTACCGGCACGTCGTCCCCGCCGTCTCGCACCGGCAGCAGGTGACCCGGCAGCAGGTGCTCGCGCACGTGGAGGCCCGTGGGGGCACGTCCACTTCGCCGAGCGCTGGCGGCTGGCGTACGGAGCCGGATGCTCGACCAGGACCGGTACGCGGCCGTCTACGCGCCGGGGACGCGACAGAACCACCCGAACGAGCCCGGCTGCTACCGCTTCTACCTCGCGTGCACCTGGAGCACCCACCTGCTCCCGAACGGCCGCTACAAGCTCGACGTCCAGGCGGTTGACAGCTCCGGAAACAGGGCGACGGCGTCGCTCCCCTTCGCGCTCGACAACCGAGCCGGCGGCGACCCGAGGTTGCAGGGCGGCCCGAGCTCAGCCGCGCCCGACGCGGAGATCGGGCCGGTACGGAGCTCGTGCGAGCCCTGCGGAGCGCCTCCCGAAGGGCCGCGCTCCCGCCGTGCCGCCGCGCCCGCCCGGCCGGGCAAGTAACACTGTGTTACGAGCCTTTGGAAAGCGCGTAGCCGCGCGGTGCAGGCGAGCATGTAACACAGTGTTACTAGCCGTAGCCTCCGCCGTAGCCCCCGCCGGTTGTGGTCGTGGTGGTGGTGGTGTCGTAGTCGAATCGTCGCTCCCGCCGCCCTTGCCGTGCTGCTCGACCTTGGTCCCGGCGGCGTTCAGCGCGTACCACTCGGCGCCGAAGGCGTCGATCGCCTCGCCGGACGTGTTTCCTTCCGCCTCGTCCTTGGCGAAGTAGTAGAGCGGGTGTCCGCGGTAGGTGACCTGCTCCGTTCCATCCTTGCGGGTGGTCGTCCCGAGGAGGCCGGCCCTCGCTCCCGCGGCCGCCTGGGGCTTCCCGGTGGTGAGGAGCGGCGGCCAGAAGGCCGCGCACTGGCCGTAGCAGGCGCTCGTCGTTCCCTTGTCCGCCTCGAAGAGGTACAGCGTCCGTCCGCGGCCGTCCGTCAGCACGCGACCGAGCGCGGTCTTGTGCATGGCCACGGTCGCCGCGTCGCCGCCGTGCCGGCCGTCCTCGATCTTCCGCCCCTGGGCGTCGAGGACGTACCACTCGCCGCCGAAGGCGTCGACGCCCTGTCCGGCGGTGCTGCCCGGCTTCGTGTCCTTGACGAACCGGTAGAGCGGGTAGCCCTGGTAGGTGACCTGCAGCTTGCCGCCGGCGCGCTTCGTCGTGCCGAGGAGCGCAGCCTGTGCTCCGGCGGCCGCCCGCGGCTTGCCGGCGGTCAGGACCGGCGGCCAGAAGGTCGCGCACTTGCCGGTGCAGACGCTGCGCCCGAACCGGTCGGGCTCGAAGAGGTAGAGAGTGAGGCCGCGCTGGTCGGCGAGCACCCGCCCGAGCCCCGTCTTTCGGATCTTGACGAGCGTGCCCGCACCGGCTCGGCCGGAACTGCCCGAGGCTTCGATCGCCGCCACCGCCGCGACGGCGAGGACGGCGAGGAGGGTAACGGCGGAGGCGTGCCTCCAGGTCCAGTCCATCTTCCTTGTCGTCGATCTCATCACATGCTCCCTTGGCCGCTTGCTGGTCTCGGCAAGGAGATACGGCGATCGGAGCGGAACGGTTTCGAGTCGGGCCGAGGCCGACATCGAGATCGCCGCGAGCCGATCGCGACGGAGGAGCGTCCCGATCGTGGGCGACCGGGCCGCCGCCGCGGCCCGGTCGCCTTTCGGGTAGCCTCGCGCGGCCGCTAGGACGAGTACCCGGCCACCCCGCGCGAGACGAGCACGAGCTCGGGGCTGATCGGCTCGTCCTCGAACGCCGGCCCGCTCAGGAGGGCCAGCTCCTCCTCGAGCGTGAGCTCCGGCTCCGGCGCCTGCCCGCTCAGGCGCGCCAGCTCCTCCTCCAGCGTCGGCTCCGGCTCGGACACCGGCTCCTCCTCGAGCCCCGGCTCTCGCTCGGCCGGCCGCTCCGCCTCGGCGGCCGCCTCGGGCAGGGCCGCGGGCTCGGGCTCTGGGGCCGACTCCGGCTCGGCAATCGCGTCGGCCTCGGCGGTCGTCTCGGGCACGGCCACCTGCTCTGGCTCTGGCGACGCCTCGGGCTCGGCGGTCGCCTCGGGCTTCGCCGGCCGTTCGGCCTCCGCCGCCGAGGCCGGGGCCCTGGCGGCGCGCGCCTCCGGCTCCGGGCGCGGACGCGCGACGACCGGCTGCCAGGCCGGCGCCGGCTCGCCGTCTCCCGGCGGCGCGGCGTCGGGGCAGAACGCGCTCCAGTCGCCGGCCTCGAACGCCTCGAGGTCGCCGCTCAGGCCCCGTTCCTGCTTCATCGCCTCCGCCACGCCCGGAGCCTCCCGCGGGCAGCCGAAGAGGATGGCGCCGACGATCCTCCCGTCGCGGACGACGAGCTTGCGGTAGCGATGGGTTTCCACGTCCTCCTGGGCGATCACGCTCTCGCCGTCCTCGGGCTCGAACCGGCCGGCCGACATGACGTCCACGCCGGTCACCTTCAGGATCGTCACCGGCGGCGGCTCCGAGTAGCCCTCCGCCGCCCCCAGGGCGTTGAAGGCGGCGATCCGGCCCTGCTCGACCGCGGTCGGCCACAGGCCCGGTACCTTCCCCTCCAGCTGGGCGCAGTCGCCGGCGGCGAAGATCGTGGGGTCGCTCGTCCGCATCAGCCCGTCGACGACGATCCCCTTCTCGACCTGGAGGCCGGCCTCGCCGGCGAGCTCGACGTTCGGCCTGATCCCGGTGGCGATCAGGAGGACGTCGCACTCCAGCACGCCGCCGTCCTTGAGCACCACGCGCTCGAGGCGCTCGTCCCCCTGCGCCTCGACCACCTCCGCCCGGCAGACGACGTCGATTCCGAGCCGCTGCATGTGCTGGAGCAGGAGCTCGCTCCCGTGCTCGTCCAGCTGGAGGTTGAGCAGCCGCTCGCCCCGCTGGAGCACGGTGACGTGCAGGCCGATCTGCTGGAGCGCGTAGGCCGCCTCGAGCCCGAGGAGGCCTCCACCCGAGACGACTGCCCGGCCGCTCTCGTTCTCCTGCACGTACGCGCGGATGCGCATCCCGTCCTCGGCCTCCCGGAGGCTGTACGTGCCCGGCATGCCCATGCCGGTGATCGGCGGCACGAAGCTCGAGCTGCCCGGGGCGAGGATCAGCCGGTCGTACTCGAGCCGCTCGCCCGTGGCGAGCGTGACCGTGCGGCCCGCGCGGTCGATCGCGGTCGCCCGGGTGTTCAGCCAGGTCGTGATCCGGTTCTTCTCGTACCACTCGTCCGGCTGCAGGTAGAGGCCGCGCATGCCCGACCGGCCGTGGATCAGCTTGGCGATCGCCATCCGGTTGTAGAGCGGGTGGTGCTCCCGGGATACGACGTCGATGGCGCAGGTCGGATGCCGCCGTCGCACCCAGTCCGCCGCGGTGATCCCGGCGATGCCGTTGCCCACCACGACAACACGTTCGATCGACGTGTCGACACCCTCGGCGGGCTTCGCCTCCGCTTCGTCCTCCTCTTCCGCTCCCGGCGACATCGAGACCGTCACCGGCCCCCGGACGCGCGCGCAGCACGCCATCCGGGTCGACTCGCCGAAGCCGAGTCGCGAGATCGTCGCGGCTTCCTGGTCGCTTGCGGGCGAGAGATTCTCCCGCCCGGCGGTCACGCAGACCGGATCGGCTCCGCACATCCCCATCCGGCACCCGGCCTCCATGGCGACTCCGGCCTGCTCGAGCGCGTCCAGGAGGGACGTCCCGGCTGCGACGGCGAACTGGCGATCCTCCGGCATCAGCCTCACCCCGGGCTCGCCGTCGGCAGCCGGGACCTCGGCGGAGGCAGCCGGCGCGGCGGCCCCGGTCGCCGGAGCCGCGGCGCGCCGCTCCCTCGTGTACGACCGGTACAGCCAGAACGCGCTGAGGGCATACAGGGCCCCGCGGGCGCCCCACACGACCCAGACGGGCTGCGCGTGCGCGATCCGCTGGGAGAGCTGCGGGATGTTGAACCAGTAGAAGACGTTCAGGGCCGTCGCCGCGAACAGCGTCGGGACGAGCACCTTCGAGAAGTCCACGATCGTGTCGAGCACCAGGAACAGGCCGACGCTGGCGAGGACGAAGATCGCGAACCGGCCGTACATCAGCGGGATGCCGTGGTGCCCCTTCGGCCCGCCGAGCAGGAAGAAGGCGAGCACCAGGCCCGGGAACGCGCCGGCGAAGAGTCGCCGCTGTCCGGCCCAGTACGGGTTGTCGTCGGTCAGGTCGCGCAGATAGGCGCCGTTCGGCTCGAGGTCGAAGCAGTTCTTCACGCAGCCCAGGCACGGGTTGCAGTGCGAGTTCCGCACGGTCGCGAACGGCGTCTGCCCGTAGAGGCGCTGGATGGGAAGGAGCGGGCAGATGGACGAGCACCAGCCGCTCTTCCCCTTGAAGACGAACCCGCCGGCGAGGGCCGCGGTGCCGACGAACAGGAGCAGGCCGGCGACGGCGGGGCCGTTCGTGTTGAACACGACCTTCCGGGTCGGGATGGCGACCATGAGGATCGCGACCGGGATCAGGTACGCGCGGTCGGCGACCCGCTTCGGCAGCGTCAGCCCACGGGTGAAGCCGAACAGCCTGGGCGCCTGGTTGACCGCCGCGAGCGGGCACACGTTGCGCCACAGGCCCGGCGCGACGAACCAGACGATCGGCAGCGCCGGGATGAACAGCCCCCAGAACACCGGCAGGGCCCAGTGCGGGCGCACGACGAGCGCCGTGATCAGGGCGAGAGCGGCGGTCGTGCTCACCGCCCGCACCGCCACCCACGGGCCGAGCTTCGGCCACGCGAACGCCCGCGCGCGGGACCGCTCCGCGCTCGCCGCCGCGGGCGGGGGCGCGAGGATGCGCCACGTGATCGCCGAGGCGACCAGGCCGACCGCGCCGGCGTAGACGTCGAAGACCCAGGGCCGTCCGGCCGCGATCCCTCCCAGCATCGCGTGCACGGTGGCGAGGCCGAACGCGGCGCAGGTCGCGACGATCAGCGCCGCGCCGGCGCCCAGGCCGCGCGCCGGCGCCCTGCGCAGGGCGAGCACCGACCCGGCCGCGCCGACCGCGACGGTCGCGAGGATCGTGGGCCACATCGGCGCTTGCGCCTGCCAGCTCGGCAGCCGGGACAGGGCGTGCACCGGGAGGGCGCGGAGGGCGCGGGCCGGATCGAACCCGACTGCGACCGCGTGGATCGCCGCCGTGACGAGCGCGGCTGCAGCGAGGAACGCCTGGCTGCGGATCGGGCTGAGCTTCACCCGTGGATACGTGCTGGGCTGCAGGACGAGGGCCGTCGCGGCGATCGCCGTCAGCAGGGTGTAGACGGCGATCGGGACGACCACTCCGGCGGGAAACTGGGCGGCGGCGGCGATCACGAGGCACCTCCCCGTGCCGTCTCCGCTGGTCCGGTCGGCCGCCGTTCGACGGCAGCCGTCAACGCCGAGCGCAATGCGTTCATCGTCAACCCCCCTGGCTTGGTCGCTCTCCGTGGCCCTTCCGCGAGGGCCTTTCGATCAGAGAGGCGGAGCGCGCCAGACCTTTGCGGTCGTCCGCCCGGCTTTACAGTTTCCTTTCATCTGCTCGACCACTGGTCGAGGGTTCAAAGTGCTCGAGCGGACGATCCCGGCGTGCCCGGGTCGGACGGGGTGACTGTCCCTGCTTTTCGGCCTGGGCGGAGATCAGGGGCAGTCAGGTGTGACTGTCCCTTGATGTGCGCGGGGTGTCCCGGCGGGGAACGCATGCTTCCCGGCGGGCAGAGCGTCTCGTAGCCGCCGGCTAGGGAGCGCAGGGGTCGGGCCGGCTCTTCGGCGCGAGCCCGTTTGCCAGCAGGCCGCCGGCGTCGGTCGCGTTCCAGAGCGACTCGCCCTGCTCGCTGGTGTCCCACGTCCAGAGGAGCCACCCGTCGATCCCGTACGGGCAGGTGCCCGCCTGGAGTGCCTTCATCGCCGCGAGCCCCTCGGGGGCGGTCGGGTACGCGTCTCTGAAGGCCCCGTACTCGCCGACGATCACCACCTTCCTCGCCGGCCCCGACAGGCCGAAGTTCTGCATGAACTGGGGCAGGGTGAGGTCGAAGCCGGGGTAGATGTGGAGGTCGACCAGGTCGGCTTGCGAGCGCTCGATCGTGCCCTGCGTGCGGAGGATGCGGATGTCGCCGATCCGCGTCGGGTTCGGCGCCTCCGGGACGAAGAAGCTGGCGTCGACGAGCGCGGTCGGATCGACCTTGCGGATCGCGAGGCGGACCCGGTTCACGTAGTAGACGAGCCCGTCGTCCATCAGCCGGACGCGGGCGTCCGCGCTCGCCAGGTCGTACGTCCTGCCGTTCGGAGCGTGCACGAGCCCGGACGTGAGGCTGAACGGCGGCGCGCTGTTCACGTACGCCATCTCGTTGCGGATGTCGTAGGCGAGCACGTCGTCGAGCGGCGCCTTGCGCGCCCGGAGGCCCTTGATCACGTCCTGCCAGAAGAGCTGCCAGGCCTGGATGCCGCCACGGGTGAGGTAGTTGAGGTTGACGTTCTGGACGAGGTCGCTCGAGTCCCGGCCGACGAGGGTGTCGTACAGCGTTCCGCCGGGCAGGAAGCCCATGGTCAGGATCACGAGGATCTGATGGCGCTTGGCGCGGCGCAGGAAGTCGGCCACGTTCGCCAGGTACGCCCCTGAGAGGCGCTTCGTGCCCGGGTTGCCGATGCAGCCGGTCGGGCACTCGCCCGCCATGAACACGCGGACGCTGTTGTAGCCGAGCGCCTGCATCGCGCCCAGGGAGGCCTCGGCCCTCGCGGCGTCGTACCGGCCGACTCCGAAGGTGATCTGGTCCGTGCCGGCCTGGGTCTCGTCCACGCGGTGGTAGTCGTTGCCGCGCAGGACGAAGCGCTTCCCGGTCCGCCGGTCGAAGAGCTCCGAGAAGCCGTTCACCGTCCGGATGCCGACCCGGTGGACCGCAGGCTTCGGCGGCTTCGGCTTCGGCCCTGGCTTGGCGAGGGCCGCGGCGGCGACGGCGCCGCCGGCGCAGAGCAGGACCGCGATCGCCGCAGCCGCCGGCCAGGCTTGTCCTCGAGTCACGACTTGCCGGGATGATGCCACCGGCGGCCGCCCCGCGCTTTTTTCCGGCCTACGCCGCGGGTGCGGGTGTCCCGGCGAGGAGCGCCTCGGTCTCGGCGAGCGCGGGCTCGTAGCCCATCGACGCGAACAGGTCGCGTGCCTCGCGGAGCGGCGCTTCTGCCTCCGACCGATCGAGAGCGGCGAGGCAGCGGCCGTGGCCGAGGAGGGCGTAGGCGCGCTCGGGGACGTTGCCGAGCTGCTCCCAGCGGGCGGCGGCGTCGGCGTAGAGGGTCGCGGCCCGGGCATGGTCCCGGGCGGCTTCGGCGAGCTGGGCGCTGCACGCGGCGAGCGCGTTCGCGCGGAGGGCCGCGACCGGCTCGACGCCGTCGGCGAGCCTGCCGGCGAGGGCTGTGTCTCCGAGCGAGAGCGCGGCGCGGACGAGCTCGGGGAGGTGCGAGGCGTAGTAGGGGTCGGCGCGCGTGGCGGGGAGCCGGTCGAGCTCGGCCAGGAGCGTGTGTGCCTGCCGGCGCTCGTCCCGGGCGAGCAGCAGCCGGGCGGCGGCCGAGAACGCGTCCGCGCAGGCCTGCGGCTCGCCGCTCTCGCGGGCGGAGGCGACCAGCTCGGCGACGCCGGGGGCGTCCTGGACGGTGCCGCGCTCGGCGAGCAGGCGGAGCTGAACCGAGCGCGGCTCGGTGAAGTTGATCGCGCCGGCCGCCTGCAGCCGGTCGGCCAGCGGCCCGGCTTCGCCGAGCGCGGGCTCCGTCTGGCCGAGCTCGGCGAGCAGGCGCAGGCGTTCACTGATCATCCCGAGCGCGAGCTCGGTGATTCCGCGCCGCTCGCAGAAGTCGATTCCATCCCGCAGGGCGGCGAGCGCCGCAGGCGGCCCCTCGTGCACCCAGCTCGAGATCGCGAGGTTGTGGTACTGGATCGCGGCTGCGCGGCCCTGGCCTTGCTCGAGCGCGAGCTGGAGCGCGCGGCGCATGTCCGCGAGCCCTTCCTGCTCGCCCAGGTAGGCGCGGGCGATGCCGCGGCCGCCGAGCGCCCGCGGCGGCGGCGGCAGGCCGAGCTCGCCGGCGAGCGCCAGCGCCTGCTCGGCGGCCGCGAGCGCCTCCCGGTAGCGGGCCCGGACGAGGCACAGCCCGGTCAGCGTGGCGCGGGCCTCGACCAGCTCCGACCCGGCCGGCAGCGCCTCCAGCAGCACGAGGGCGTCGGCGATCGCCTCCTCCGCTCGCGGGTCGCCCAGGCGGTTGAGCACGTTGCAGAGCGCGGTCAGCACCCGCCCGGCGGCGAGCTCTGCTCCCTGCTCCTGGTCGAGGGTGAGTGCCTGCTCGAGGGCGGCGCGTGCTTCCTGCAGCCGCCCCCGTTGCTGTGCTGCCTGCGCCCAGCGCTCCAGCAGCACCGCCCGCTGCGGGTCGTCCTCCGAGGAGAGCTCGAGCGCGCGGGCGAGCTGCTGCTCGGCGCGGGCGACGTCGAGGCCGAGCGCGCGCTCGCCGGCGAGCGCGAGGTAGCGGACCGCAGTCGCCTGCAGCTCCTCTGCCTCGCCCGTCCGGCCGGCGGCCCGGGCGAGCTCGAGCGCCTGCAGGTAGTGGTAGGCGAGCACGTCGGCGAGGTCCTCGACACGCTCGCCCGCCTGCTGCTCCAGCCAGGCGGCGGCCGACCGGTGGCGGGCCGCACGCCCCGCCCGCGGGATCTGCCCGTAGCAGACGTCCCTGACCAACAGGTGCCAGAAGCCGTACTCGGCCTCCCCCGCCATCGACGACGTCCGGGCGGGACGGACGAGCTCCTTGCGGGCGAGCTCGTGCAGGGCCTGCTCCACCTCGCGCGGCTCGCGGCCGCCCATCTCCGCCAGCGCCCCTGCCCAGAACACCTTGCCGATCACGGCGGCGTCCTGGAGCAGGCTCTTCCGCTCGGGGGAGAGCGTGTCCAGGCGGGCGGCGATCAGCGCCTGCACCGAGTCCGGCACCTCAACGCCCTGGCCGAGCTCGCCGCGGTCGGCGAGCAGCCTGACGAACTCCTCAGCGTACAAGGGGTTTCCGCCCGAGCGCTCCAGCAGCGCCTGCTGCATCTGTGCCGGGAGCACGGTCCGCTCCAGCAGCGCCGAGATCAGGGACGCGGTCTCCTCGTCGCTCAGCGGGGCGAGGTTGATCCGCTGCGCATTGCGGGCGGTCGCCCCGAAGCCCGGATGCTGCTCGTAGAGCTCGGGGCGGGCGGTGCAGAGGAGAAGCAGCGGCACTCCCTCCGACCAGTCCGCGAGATGCTCGAGAAACGCCAGCAGGGCCGGGTCGGCCCAGTGGAGATCCTCGAACACCAGCACGGTCTCGCGCCCCTCCGCCCACCACTCCAGCACCCGCCGCCAGGCGGTGAACGACTCCTCCTGCGCCGCCGGCTCCCCACCCGCCCCCACGAGTGGAGCAAGGCGCGCCCGCAACCAGGCCAGGTCGGGATCGCCCGCCGGCAGCGCCCGCTCCAGCTTCGCCGCCGCCGCCTCGGCCGAGTCCGACTCCAGGATCCCGCACTCCGCCTTCACCACCTCTCCCAGCGCCCAGAACGCGATTCCCTCCCCGTACGGCAGGCAGCGGCCCTGCCGCCAGCGCACCAGCCCCGGCCGATCCTCCAGATAGCCGAACAGCTCGGCGCACAGGCGGCTCTTCCCGACCCCCGGCTCGCCCACCACCGACACGAGCTGGCAGGAGCGCTGCTGCGCCGAGCGCTCGAACGTCCCGATCAGAAGCGGCCGCTCCAGCTCCCTCCCCACCAGGGGCGCCGCATGAGTCCGGGTCACATCCGAGCCGAGCCGCGCCCGCGGCCGGAGCGGCCGGTGGATCGCCAGCGGCTCCGCCTTTCCCTTCACCACCACCGGCTCCAGTGCCTCGAACTCGAACACCCGCTCCGTCTGCCTGTAGGTCTGCTCCGAGACCACGACCCCGTTCACCGGCGCCGCCCCCTGCAACCGGGACGCCGTGTTCACCACATCCCCGGCGACGAACCCCTCACCCTCCTCGGGGCGGGCCGACAAAGCCACCACCGCCTCCCCCGTATGCACCCCCACCCGAACCTGCAGCGACAGCGCCGGATCCGCCTCGTTGAGCTCCTCGATCGCCTCCAGGATCCGAAGGCCCGCCCGCACCGCCCGCTCGGCGTCGTCCTCGTGCGCGGCCGGGGCCCCGAACACCGCCATCACCGCATCGCCGACGAACTTCTCGACCGTGCCCCCGTAGCGCTCGATCTCGTCCCGAAGACGAGCGTGGTACGGACGCAGACGAGCCTGTACGTCCTCCGGGTCGGCCTGCTCCGACGCCGCCGTGAACCCGACGAGATCGCAGAACAGGACCGACACCACCTTCCGCTCCTCCAGCGCGGGCTCGGGCGCCGTCTCGGCCAGCCGTGCGCCGCAGAACGGGCAGAACGGAAACTCACCCGGAAGCTCCTTCCCGCAGGAAGGGCAGGCCGCCATCAGCCGAGTCCAGGCCAGCAGCTCGAGGGAACGAACACGATCCTTCCCCGAGCGACGCTGGTCATCCTGTTTGCTGGAGCACGCGGGTTACATGGTCTGGTCGACCAGGGCGAGGATGTTGCCGTCGGGGTCCTTGAGCCATGCGCCCCTCACGTCTCCCATGGCGTGCACGTCGCCCTCCCGAGTCATGCCCGGCAGGTCGTAGTGCTCGAACGTCACCCCTTTCGCCCTGAGGCCCTCCAGGACCGCGTCGAGCTCGTCGCCCACTGCCCAGGACGCGGTGGTCGCCTGGTTCGTCCCGGCGTACTCGGAGGGGTAGACCAGCACCACCGAGCTTCCGCTCCTGTACATGACCCCACCCGGCACCTCGCGGGCCGGTTCCAGGCCGAGGACGTTCTCGTAGAAGTCGCGCGCGACCTGCAGGTCTTTCACCGCGATCGTGGCTGCAGCGTTCTTGCCTCCCAGCATGTCCGACCTCCCATCGGCTAGTTCTGTCACCGGCTGCGACGGCCGGACTCTACTCTGTCCCGATGAGCATGCCGCTCGACTCCCTCCGGGAGCTGATCGACTCGGGGCCACTCGCCCACCTGGTGACGCTCAACGCCGACGGGAGCCCGCAGGTGACGGTGGTCTGGATCGGGATCGAGGACGACGAGATCGTCTGCGGGCACCTGTTCCGCCACCGCAAGGTCGAGAACCTGAGCCGCGATCCTCGCGTCGCCCTGTCGCTCGAGGCGCCGGGGGCGAACGAGATCGGGATGCGCAACTACGCCGTCGTCTACGGCACGGCCCGGATCACCGAAGGCGGGGCGGCCGACCTGCTGCAACGGCTCGCCTACACGTACGTCGGGCCCGGGGTGACCTTTCCGCCGATGGCCGATCCACCGCCCGGGTACGTGACCCGGATCCGGGTCGAGCGCGTCGCCGGCCAGGGCCCCTGGACGGCCGGCCGCTGAGGCCCGATCGGCCGGCACCGCAAGATTCGCCGGCGGGCGGCGTCAATAGAGGTAGATGCGTGCGTACGAGCGAAGGGGGACCATGGACAACGAGAGACGCTTCGACGATCGGCGTTTCCGGACCGCCGCCGCCGCCGCGGCCGTCACGCTGACGCTGGCAGCCGCGGGCGCCCTGGCCGGAATCGGCCTGGCGAAGGGCTCGCCGCCGGCCGCCCCGCACTCACCGGGCAAGGTGACGATCTGCCACAAGACGCACTCGCCGAGGCACCCGTCGGTCACGATCACGGTCAGCCTGAAGGCGTGGAGAGCCCACCAGCGCCACGGCGACGCTCTCGGAGCGTGCGTGGCGACGACCACCACGACGACGACGACCGAGCAGATGACCACCACCGAGGCTCCGGGCAAGAGCGGCGAGCACGGCAAGGGGGACGCTCACAAGCCGCACGGCCACAACTAGAGCGCGAGCCGCGGCTCGACGTCACCAAATGGTCGACGGAAGAGCTCGAGATCGCCGGGCGGGACACGCGCGGGCGCTTTGGCGTCGATCGCGCTACAGTCGGTCGCGAGCTTGGTGCCGATCACGTGAACGCACGTGTGCTCGTCCTGCTGGCGCTCGGGGCGCTCCTCGTCGGTCTGCCGGCCGCCGCGCTCGGCGGCGCCGCCCGGAGCACGGCCAACGCGCAGACATTCGACGACTCGGTCGGCGAGGACCCGAGCGCGCCCGACATCACGAGCGTCGCCGTCTCGAACGACGACGCCGGGCTGATCACCTTCCAGATCAACATCAGCAACCGGCCGGCGTTCACCCAGGACATGTACTTCCTGATCTTCCTGGACACCGACCAGAACCCGGCCACCGGCGGAGCCGACTTCGGAGGCGCGGAATACGGAATCGAGCTTGATCCGGGGGCGGTGGGCCTGTTCAAGTGGAACGGCTCCGACTTCACCGCCGCGCCGTCCCAGACCTCGGTCACGTACGGCTACCAGGCGACCGGCCCGACGATCCGCGTCAGCGCGGTCGACCTCGGCCGGACCAAGGCGCTCGACTTCAACGTCTTCGCCGCTTCCGGCGTCGCGACCGACGCCAGCGGCAACCTCGACTTCACGAACGTCCACACGGACGCCGCGCCCGACCCCGGGCACGGGTCCTACGGCTACCAGGTGCTGACGAAGCTCGTGCTGAAGGCGACCGCGTTCACGACTGCACCGAAGCCCGCGCGGGCCGGGAGGCCGTTCTCGGTGTCGATGGCCGCGATCGAGAACGACACGAGCGGCCCGGTGCAGGCCGGCACGGTAGCCTGCGCCGCCTCCCTTGCCGGCAAGCGGGTCGCCGCCGTCCGCCACGTGCTCACGAACGGCGTCGCCACGTGCATCTGGCGCATCCCGACGACGGCAAAGGGGAAGCGGATCCGCGGGACGATCACGCTGACCGTCGGCGGTGTCCGGCTCACCCGGGCGTTCTCCGCGACATTCTCCTAGAGTCAGCGGCCGCCCGGCCACCGGGGTCAGACCCCGT
Source organism: uncultured Actinomycetes bacterium (assembly GCA_963837265.1). GTDB lineage: Bacteria > Actinomycetota > Thermoleophilia > Gaiellales > Gaiellaceae > DATBLE01. The sequence goes on along the minus strand of CAWIMQ010000004.1, from coordinate 378,983 downwards.
TTACGAAAGTGTCACGGTATCGACTGCCATTCCCCCGCGAGGGCGGGCGCAGCTTGTCGCCGCGCGTGACGGCGGGCGTCACACCCCCGTCGCGCTTCGGTATGGGGGTCAGACCCCGATACGGGGGCGTGACGCGAGCGCCGCGGAAGGCGCGCCCCCGCCTACCGGCCGACGAGCTGCCCGTCGAGTGCGCCGCGCACGCTCGTGCCGGCGACTCCGAGGATCCCGATCGCCCCGGCCGGGCCGCCCACCGTCACGGCGCCGCTGAACCGCAGAGGGAGGATCCCGCCCGCCGGCTGGAGCGTTCCGCTCAACGCGACTCCGGGCGCGATGCTGTACCGGACGAGCGTCAGCCCGCGTGACCCGGCCACCAGCCTGCCGCCGAAGACGCCCGGAAGCGTCGAGGAGCCGGAGAACGCGCCCATCAGCCAGGCTGCCTCGGCCTCGCCGATCGTCTTCGCCGCGATCGAGTACGTCGCGAGGGCGCCGAGCGGCTGCTTGGGGCTTGCCGGGGCAGGCAGGGCCGGGGCCGGCAGCACGACGGCCTTCGGGCGCGCGCATTGAGTGGGCGGCGAGCCTCCGGTCATCCACGTGCGCACGGCCAGAACCACGCAACCGGACGGGTCGAGCGCTGCGTCGGCCGTCACCACGCTGTGGCCGAGGCCGGGGACGACGAGGAGCCGGCCCTGCGGGAAGCGCGCGACGACCGAGGCCGCACCGGCGGTCGGCGTCCGCATGTCGATGCCTCCGCTGATCGCGAGGACGGGGACGTCGGGCAGCGGGCCGGCCCCGAGCGGCGCGCCGCCGGACGGGCTCGGCCAGCCGAGGCAGAAGTCCGCAGTCCCGAATCGGTACGCCCAGCTTCCGAACGGGCCGAACGTGCCGGCCGGAAGCGCGGCGACGGCGGCCTGGAGGATCGCCTGGCGGTCGGCGGGCGCGGTGTCGGGAGACCAGGGGAAAGGCCCGTCGTGGCAGACCGTGGCGGCGTTGAGCGCGAAGCTGAGCTCGGCGGACGGCGTGGACGAGGTCAGGTCGTGCAGGAACACGAGCCGGAGCAGCGGCTGGGTGTTCCCGGTCCGCGCCGCGCGGACGACCGCGGGTAGCTCGGCCGCCAGTCCGGGGTTCAGGTCGGCGTCGAGAACCGCGGAGAGAAAGGTGAGCCCGTCGACCTGCTTCGCCACGGTCTTCCCGCTTGGCAGGAGCACCTGGCCACGGAGCGGCTGCGCGGCCAGCGCGTTCGCGACGGCGGCCACGTCGGCGCCGAAGCTGCTCGTCGCGGCGCGGCAGCCGCCGTCGGAGCAGAAGGCGTCGAGCGTGGCGGGGAGGGCGCGGAGGACGCTCGCGCTGTACGGATCCGTTCCTTCGGGTGGGAGCACCGAGTCGAGCAGGAGCCGCTCGACGTGGCTCGGATGCGCGAGGGCGTACGCCATCGCGAGCTTCGTCCCGTACGACACCCCGAACAGGGCGATCTTGTCGAAGCCGACTGCCTGGCGCACGGCCTCGAGGTCCTCGGCGTGCTGGGCCGTACTGTAGAAGTCACGAGCGGGCCCGATCGTGCTCGCACAGGCGGTGGCCGCGTCTCGCTGCTGCTGGGCGGTGAGCGCCGTCTGGAGCGGCCCGCAGTCGAGCAGGCCCGAGTCGCCCGTGCCCCGATCGTCGTAGGCGACGAGCGTGTACCCCGGAAAGAGGAAACGGTAGAGGGAGATCTGATCCGAGCCGAGCCCGAAGACGTGCGCCGATCCCTGGCCCGGCCCGCCGGCGATCAGGAACATCGCGCCTCTCGGCGGGCCCTGGGCGGGCGCGACCTCGACGTGCAGCGGCACCGTTCCCGCCACGGCCCCGGTCGGATCGAGCGGGACGTTCACCACCATGCACTGCAGGCCCGGGCTCGTACCGCACTGCTCTTGCCTCGCCGAGCGGGTGAGGACGCCGGGCGCGCGTCCGCCGGGCACCGGCCAGGCGGCGACCGGCAAGCCGGCGGCGCCGGGAGGCCGAGCCGGTCTCGCGGATGCGCCGGACGGGCCCAGCGGCCCGAGCGCGGCGAAGGCGGCAGCGACGAGCGCGGCGGTCCCAGCTCGCCGGAGTGCGGTGACCCCTCCGTTCTCCACGGGACGGGAAGGGCAGCGCGTCGCTAGCCGCCCAGCTTCTTCGCGGCCCGCTTCTCCTGGCGCTTCTCCTTCAGCGACTTCTGCGCCGGCTTCTTCGCGAGCTTCTTCTGCTTGTCTGCGCCCTTCACCTTCACAACGTTACCCTCAGCCGTGGCCGCTGCCTAGGTCGGCGGCCATGTGTCGCCGAGCCTTCCTACCCTCCTCTCAGCCTGCGCCAAGGCTGCTCTCAGGTCGCCGATCGAGCATCGAGGGGCGTCCATGTGGGCGCACGACGAAAGGAGACACCGATGGACACGCAACTCAGGCGCCTGCCGCGGCTCGTCGCCGCCGGCGCGATCGCCGCCGGCCTGGCCGCCGGCAGCTACGGGATCGCCGCAGCGGCGACGGGGCCTGCGTCGAGCTCGCAGTCGAGCCTCGGAACGCTTGCACAGAGCCTGGCAGCCTCGTCCTCGCAGGGCACCCGGCAGCCGTGGGGCGTCCAGCGCAGCGACGAGACGGCGCTCACCGGCGACACGGGGGCCAAGGTGCGGGCCGCGGCGGTCGCAAAGCTCCCGGGCGCGACGGTGGTCCGGGTGGAGACTGACGCCGACGGCCACGCCGCCTACGAGGCACACATGGTCGAGGCGGACGGCACGCTCGCGACCGTGTACGTAGACAGGCAGTTCGCCGTCACAGCCGTCGAGACGGGGATGCCCGGCGGCGCGCCGCGCGCGCAGGCGTGATCGGCGAGCAGGCCCGCCCCGGGCGCTTCGCGGGGCGGGTCTGCTCAGGCTGCCCGCAGCACGACCAGCGCGACTGCGAGCGCGACGATCCCTGCGGCCAGCGCGCGCAGAGCAGCCTCGTTGCCGGCGATCAGCGTCTCGCGGGTGAGCGGCTCCCGGGTCCCGTCGCTCAGCTCGAGCGCACCCGAGACCGAGGCGACGCGGCGGCGAAGCCGCCGCACCTGGCCCGAGAGCCGCCTCTGCGCGTAGCTCGACAGCGCGGCGAAAGCGGCGGCGAGGATCGCTTCCCAGCGGAGCCGGCCCGCGGCGGCGAAGTAGCCGGTGAGGAGCGGAAACGCTCCCCAGTCGAGCGCGAACCAGACGTCGCCGTGAAGGCGGCCGCCGAAGAGCTCGAGGTTGTAGGCGCAGACGACGACCCCTCCCGCGGCGACGAACGCGAGCAGCCAGAGGTCGAAGGCGATCGCGCCGCCGATCCCGATGCCGATCGCCGCCCCGATCGAGCCTGCGGCGAGGGCCGCGAGCACGCGGTCCGGGATCCGGGTCGAGAGCGGGCGGCCGTGGAGCTCGTCGAGCGTGTGCGCTCCGATCCCGACCGCGAGGAAGAACGCCGCCAGGGTCGCCGCCAGCCGCCCCGGCCGCCACTCGGGCGCGAGCGAGGCCCCGATCACGACGTAGCTGAGATGCCAGAGGGTGTACGGGGCGTGGAGGACCGTGACGTAGTCCCGCCAGCCCCCAGGCGCCAGCGCGTAGAACGCCGGCCGCGCCTCGACGCTCATCCCCGCGTGCCCCAGATCACGATCCCGCCTCCGAGGCTGAGCCTCCGCGACCGCACGTCTTCGATCCCCGCCTCGGCCCACAGCTCGAGCATGCGCGGCAGCGGCAGGCGTCGCCAGAGGTCGACGATGCTCGGGCCGAGAAACGAGCCGACCTCGCCCCAGCCGGCCGAGACGAGCCGCCCGGCGAGCGGGAGGCCGGCCCGCACGTACACGTGCCACATTGCCCGTGGGGCCGCGGTCGGCGGGACCCCGAACTCGAGCCCGGCGACCGTCCCGCCCGGCCGGACGACGCGGGCGAGCTCGCGGAGGGTTGCACCCGGGTCGTCCACGTACCGGAGCAGGTAGGTGAAGGTGAGCCCGTCGAACGAGGCGTCGGCGAACGGCAGGTCGCCGGCGTCGCCCTCGACGAGGGTGACCTCCGCGGGGAGGCGCCGGCGGGCGACTGCGAGCATCTCCGGGCTCTGGTCGAGGCCGGTGACGGCGCAGCGCTTCCGGTGGATCAGCTCCAGAGCCACGGCGCCCGTCCCGGTCGCCACGTCGAGGACCGTGTCGCCCGGGCCTGCCTTCACGCACGAGACGAGAAACCGCCGCCAGCGCGGGTCCTGGCCGAGCGAGAGCAGCCGCGCGTAGCGGTCGTAGGTCGGTCCGAGCGGGGCGAAGAGCGCACGCGCGTGTCGCCGTCTGGGCGAGGCGACGTTCATCGCGGCACTGTAGTCAGCGGCCGGGTACCGGGCGCGGCGCGTGAGCGTGCCCTTCAGCAAGAGAGCGTCCGGGCCGATACCTACGGTGGATACGAGCCCATGCCGCAGTGGATCATCCTCCTCCTGCTCGCAATCGCCGCCTGGCTCACGCTCTCGGTCGGAGGCGGCCTGCTCGTCGGCCGGCTGCTGAGCATCGCCCTGCGTCGCCGGCGAGTGGCCTAGCCTCGACGTCCGTCAGGGCAGGCGTGGCCCGACGAGGGCCGAGACGCCGCCCGCGGCGACGAGGAGCAGCGCGGCGAGGGCGAGGAACTCGGCCGTCACCTCCTTCGAGCTGCGCTTGCGCCCGATCAGCGAGCCGAGGTGCGAGTACGCGGACGAGAGCGCCTTCGCCGAGCGGGCGTTGAAGAACTGGCCGCCGGTCGTCTGCGCGATCTCGCGCAGGGTCGTCGGGTCGGGCGGGACGGCGATCCGCCCGCCTCCGAACCCTCCTCCGCCGCCGCCGCCGGGGCCGAACCCTCCGCCTCCGCCTCCGAACCCGCCTCCGCCTCCGAAGCCGCCCGGGGAGTCGAGCACGCCGTTCGGCGTCCCGAGCGCGATCGTGTAGACGGGGATGCCGGCGGCCTTCGCCCGCTGGGCGCCCTCGAGCGGCTGGAGCAGGCCGCGGGTCTGGTGGCCGTCCGAGAGGAAGAGGATCGACACCGGGCTCTTCGCCGGGTTGGCGATCGTCAGGGCGATCGTCTGGGCACCGCCCGCAGGCACGGGCTTGACGAGGTCGACCGCTGCGGCAAGCGCGTCTCCGATCGCGGTCCCGCCGTAGCCCGAGTAGAAGCTCAGGCTGTCGAGCGCGGAGAGGACGAGATCGTGGTCGGTGGTCGGGGGCGCGGCGACCTGAGGGTCGCCGGAGAACGCGACCAGCGCGACCTGGACGCGCGCGGGCACCTTCTTCAGGAAGGTGCGGACGGCGGCCTGGGCAGCGCCGAGCCGGCTCGGCTTCACGTCCGTCGCCCGCATCGAGCCGGAGACGTCGATGACGAGCACGACGGTCGCCTCGTCGGACGGGACCAGCGTGCTCCGGTGCGGCCGGGCGAGCGCGACGCACAGCGCACCGACGGCGAGCAGCGCCAGAACCGGCGGCACGTATCGGCGCACCGACCGGCCGCGCACGACCGACGCGAGCACGTCCAGGTTGGTGAAGGTGATCGCATACCGGGCAGGGCGCCGGTCGAGATAGAGGTAGAGCGCGACCAGCGCCGGCAGCGCGAGCAGCGTCAGGAGGAGCAGAGGATGGCCGAAGCTCATGCCATTTCCCTCCCTGCGGTCGCGAAATGGTTAGCAAGCACTCCTAACCATTTCGCGAAGCGAAATCGCCTCTCGACGAACGCGGGCCTCCAGAAGAAGGGGGTCCGTGGGGGAAACATGGTTTCCCCCACGCGAGCGAGCCGAAGGCGAGCGACCATCATGCGCCACCTGCGCAGACTGCGCCGACCTGGACGATCCCTGCGCCGCGCCTCGCCCGGGCGACGGCGGCGACCCGCTCGCCGACGGCCCGCCCGCTCGCCGTCAGGCCGGCGACGAGGGCGGCCGGCGGCGGGGACGTCGTGGCGAGACCGCGGGACACGTACCAGTCGACGAGCCGTTCTCCGGTGTGGCAGGCGGCGACGATCCGCTTCGTCGAGCGAACGCGGGTGGTCACGACGCGCCTGACGGTCGGTTGCCCCGGCGGGGAGACGGCGGCGAGCCCCGTGGGCGTCCGCTGCCCGCCTCCGGTGGCGGGCACGCAGCCCGCGTGGGGGCGGAAGGTTGGTGCCTGCGGCGCGGTCCCGACGTAGGCGGCGACGAAGAGGATCGTGCGCGAGGTCGTCACGCCCGGGCCGACCGGGCTGCCGGACGCGCCCAGGAAGGCGAGATCGATCGCGCGGTCGCTCAGCTCCGCGTCGACGCCTCCGACGACGAACCCCTGCGGGCAGGTGAGCTGGTACCGGGCGCGCGGCCGAGGCACGCTCTGCGCGGCCGGGACGATCACCCAGGGCCCTGCCACGGGCACGCACGGGTTCAGCCCGCGGCACTCGTTCGTGGCCGCAACGGAGGGGGTGACCGTGACGCCGAGGCTGGCGGCCCCGAGGGCACAGGCGAGCAGGAGAAGGCGTCCGGGCTTCACACCACTCTCCTGAACCAGAACGCCGAGAGGCCGGCTCCGGCGATCAGGAGCAGCGCCGCTCCACCGCCGAACGCGTCGGTCAGCTCCCGCGAGACCTTCTTGTGCCCGAGCTGCGAGCCGAGCCGCTCGTACACGCCCTTGAGCTGCGTGTCGGTCGCGGCCGTGAAGAACTGGCCGCCGGTCGTCCGGGCGATCTGCTGGAGGGTTTGCGGCATTGCCGGCACCTGGATGATCTCGGTGTACCCGCCCGGAAGCTGGTGCCTAACCGTACCGTTCGGCGTGCCGACCGCGATCGTGTAGACGGGAACGTGCAGCCGGAGCGCCTGCTGCGCCGCCGCGAGGGGAGCCGTGCGGCCGCCGTCCCGGGCCCCGTCCGAGATCAGGAGCACCGTCGTCGGCGGGACGTGGCCGTCGCTCGTGCGCTGGCGCAGTCCGAGGCGTGCGGAGAGGAGGACGGCGTCCCCGATCGCGGTTCCCTCCGAAGGCTTGAGCGCGGCGATCGCCTGGTGGACCAGGTCGCGGTCCTCGGTCGGCGCGACCGCGACCTGCGCGCGCGTCGAGAACGAGACGACGCCGACGCGGAACTTCTTCGGGACGAGGTCGACGAAGCGGTAGGCCGCGTTCTGGGCGGCGGCGAGGCGGCTCGGGTTGACGTCGGCCGAGCCCATCGACCGCGAGGTGTCCATCGCCAGCAAGACGGTCGCCTCCTCGCGCGGGACGCTCACGGTCGCATGCGGCCTGGCGACGCCGACGATCAGCGCGGCGAGCGCGGCGAGCAGGATCGCGACCGGCAGGTAGCGGCGGCGGCCGGGCTCGCGGTCGACCAGGTTGGGCAGGAGCCCGGGCGTGGTCCAGCGTGCCGCGAACCGCGTTCTTCGGCGCTCGCGGAGGTAGTACAGGCCGGCGAGCGCGGGGATCGCGAGCAGCCAGAGCAACGAGTACGGGGAGGCGAAGCTCATCGTCCTCGGCGCAGGAACGCCACCAGTGTACGCAGCCAGTCGCCGGACGTGCTGACGACGGCGTGCCGGACGCCGATCGAGGCCAGGTCGGTCGCCAGGCCCTGGCGCTCCGCCTCGGCCGCCGCCGCGAAGCGAGCGCGGAGCCGCTCGCTGCGGGTGTCGACCCGGAGATTGCGTCCGGTCTCGGGGTCGACGAGCCAGAGCTCACCAGCGTTGGGAAGCTCCTGCTCGCGCGGGTCGCGGACCTCGACCGCGATCACGTCGTGGCGTCCCGCCAGCTGGAGCATCGGCTTTCGCCAGTCGCGGGGCCCGCGGAAGTCGGACACGACCACCACGAGCGAGCGCTGCCGGGCGAGCGCCCCGGCGCGTCGGGCCGCCTCTCCCAGCGACGTCGCGCCGATGCGGCCGGGCGCGGGATCCGGCTCGTGGCGAAGGGCTCCGAGGAGCCCGTGCAGGCCGATCCGGCCCTGCCGGACGGGCAACGACCGAGGCTCTTCGTCGCCGAAGGTCAAGGCGCCGAGCCGGTTCCCGCGCCGCGTGGCGAGGTGCCCGATCGCGATCGCCACTCCCTCGGCGACGTCGGCCTTGCGGCGGTCGGCCGTGCCGAAGCGCATGGACGGGGAGGTGTCGAGAACGAGCCAGGTGACGAGCACGCGCTCCGCCAGCTGGACGCGCACGTGCGGCTCGCCGGTTCGGGCGGTGACGTTCCAGTCGATGCGGCGCACGTCGTCGCCCGGCGTGTACGGCCGGATCAGCGCCAGCTCGGTTCCCTCCCCGAGCAGGGACGAGCGGTAGTCGCCCGCGAGCAGCCCCTCCATCCTCCGGCCGATCGTGACGTCGAGGGCGCGGAGGAGGGGGTCCGGGATCGGCCCCGGCCCGGGCCGGGCAGGAGAGGGCGCAGCGCGGGCGGGCGTGGGAGCGACGCTCACGCGGCGCTCGTCTCCGCCAGGTCGATCTGCGGAACGGGGACGGCTGCGATGACGCGCTGGAGGATCGTGTCCGGAGTCACCTCCTCTGCGAGCGCCTGGTAGGAGAGAACGAGGCGGTGGCGGAGCGAGTCCGCGGCCAGCGCGTGCAGGTCCTCGACGACGACGTAGTCGCGGCCGCGGAGGAGCGCCAGGGCACGGGCCGACTGGACGAGGCTGATCGGCCCGCGCGGGCTCGCCCCGTACGACACGTAGGGAACGAGCTCGTCGAGCCCGTGCGCGGCCGGGTTGCGGGTCGCGTCCGCGAGCGTGACCGAGTAGCTGATCAGCCCGGGATCGACGTAGACGTCGAAGACCTCGCGCTGAAGGTCGCGCAGGTCGTCGAGCGTCAGCGTCTCGCGCAGCTCCGGCGCGGCCTCGAGCTGGCGCTGCACGATCGTCAGCTCCTCGTCGTGCGACGGGTAGCCGATCAGGATCTTGAGCATGAAGCGGTCGACCTGGGCCTCGGGCAGAGGGTACGTGCCCTCTGACTCGATCGGGTTCTGCGTCGCCATGACGAGGAACGGCTCCGGCACCAGGTGGGTGTCGTGGCCGATCGTCACCTGCCGCTCCTGCATCACCTCCAGCAGGGCCGACTGCACCTTCGCCGGCGCGCGGTTGATCTCGTCGGCGAGGAGGAAGTTGCAGAACACGGGGCCGAGCTCGGTGTCGAAGATGCCTTCGCCGGGACGGTAGATCCTGGTGCCGACCAGGTCGGACGGCACGAGGTCGGGGGTGAACTGGACGCGCTTGAACGTGCCGCCGAGCACGGCGGCCGTCGTCTTGATCGTCAGGGTCTTCGCCAGCCCGGGCACGCCCTCGATCAGGAGGTGCCCCTGGGCGAGCAGGCAGACGAGGACGCGCTCGAGCATCGCGTCCTGACCGGCGATCACGCGCCGGATCTCGAACAGGGCGCGCTCGAGCCGTTCTCTGGCCTGGGCGGCTTCGGGACGGTCTTCGGACACGTGGCCTCCTTGGTCGGTCCGGGCAGGTAAGCAGGTTTTCCTGAGTATTGGCTGAGAACCGTGCGGCGGTTTTCCGCCCGCGCGGCGACGCCGCGCATCGCAGGGCACCGGCCGCGGGAACTCGGCCGCGGCGGGCTTTCCGCCCGCGCGGCAATGCCGCGCGTCGCAGGGCACCGGCCGCGACCGGCTTGCCGCGCCCTATCATCGCGGGATGGCGGGCGAACCGGGCGCGAAGCCGACGATCGAGGCGCTCGAGGAGGAGCGGCGACGCCTGAAGGAGCTGGAGCGGAATCTCGCCGCCGAGCGTGACCGCGTGCAGGAGGCGGCGGCGCGCGAGATCGCGCGGATGCACGAGGTGCTCCGCGATGCTGCCGGAAGGGCGGCGAAACGGGAGCGCGAGCTGGAGTCGGCGCGGCGCCGGCTGGAGCGAAAGGCAAGTCTCCTCGGGCGGCTCGGCGGGCGGGGCCGGCGTGGGGCGGGCGGGGAGCCCGGTCCTTCCGACCGCGAGCGGACGCTCGCCGAGCGCGAGCAGCGTGTCGCGGAGCGCGAGCGCGCGGTCGCCCGTGCCGCGGAGGAGGCCGCGACCGAGGCGATCCGGCTTCGCGACGCCCGGGCTGCGCTCGCGACCGGCCGTGTCGGGCTCGAGCAGGCTGAGGCGCTCTCCGCGCGGGCGGCCGAGCTCGAGGCACGCGAGGCCGAGCTCGAACGGAGGGTGGACGAGCTCGTCGAGGTCGAGCGAGAGAGCGCCGCCGCACTTGCCCGGCGGGCGGCCGAGCTCGACGCCCGCGAGCGGGCGCATGGACGCGAGGGCGGAGCCGCCGCCGGGGAGAGCGTGGGGGAGCCGGCCGGCGCCGTGCCGGTCTCGGCCGGGGAGCGGCAACCCGATCAGGCGTGGCTGGACGCGAAGGCGCGGACCCTCGAGGAGGCGGAACGGAGGCTGGCGCAGGCGCGTGCGGAGGCCGCCGCCCAGGAGCGTCGGGTCACGCAGCGGGGCGAGGCCCTCCGGCAGAAGCGGGCGGCGCTGGGCGCCCTCGAGGCGCGGATCGCGGAGGCCGAAGCACGGGCCGCCGACGCCGAGCGACGCTCGTCCGGGCTCGGCGAGCGGGCCACGCTGCTCCAGGCCCGAGAGGACGAGCTCGCGCGGTCGCTCGCGGCGCTCGAGGCACGCGAGGAGGCGCTGGGGAGCCTCCGGACGGAGCTCGAGGCGGAGCGGCGGCGGCTGGTGTCGCGGGCCCGCAGGCTGGCCGGGACCGAGCGGATGACGCCCGCCCGGCCCGGGCCGGCGGCCCGGGTCGTCACCTTCGGCGAGGGGATCCGCGCCCTCTCGCGTCGGCGCGCGGGGTCGGGATGAAGGTGTTAGCGTCCGGCCCGTGCTAGCGGCACTCTCCTCCGGCCACAAGGTCGGGATCCTGGTCGTCGCGGGGGTCTTCATCGCCTTCGCGCTCGCCTCCTCGTTCCTGTTGCCGACGCTCTCGGCGTCCTTCCCCGGCGAGCGTGTCGGGCCCTTCGTCGCGGTCGCGGTGCTGCTCACGGCCGGGATGCTGGCGGCGATCATCGTGCTGGCGCGCGAGCCGAAGGAGTCGCGGGCGGCCGGAGAGACGACGACCACGGCGCCGACGACCGCTCCGTCCCCGAAGCCCCCCGCGCCTTCGGCCGGCGACGCCGCGGCGGGCAAGCAGCTGTTCACGTCGCAGGGCTGCACGGCCTGCCACACCTTCACGCCAGCCGGATCGGCCGGCACGGTCGGCCCGAACCTCGACCACCTCGCCGCGGACGTGAGGAAGGCGAACCGCGGCTCGCTCGAGCAGTACGCGACCGAGTCGATCGAGGACCCGGGCGCGTACGTCGTTCCGGGCTATCCCGACGGCGTGATGCCGACCACGTTCGCCTCCCTGGGCGACAAGAAGATCGCCGACCTGGTCGCCTTCCTGGCGCAGAGCGGCTGAGCCCCCGGGGCCCGTCAGTCCGGGAGCAGCGTCAACGCCGGGCAGTGCAAGGGCCGTACGACGCGGAAGTGACGCCTGTCGAGCGTCGCGAGCGTCGTCGCCCCGAGCCGCTCGCAGGCGGCGACGACGGAGGCGTCGACGATACCGATCGGCAGGTCGGCGTAGTCACGCAGCAGCTCGTCGATGCGCCGCCAGTCCTGCCGCTCCACCGGCTCGACGAGCAACTCGCCGTCGCGGAGCGATCGCGCGAATGCCTGTTCGGCCCTGGGGCCGATGCGGTCTCCGAGGAAGTAGGCGACCTCGGTGACGACCAGGGCCGGCACGACGAGCGGACGACGGGCCCCTGAGAGCAGCGAGACGCAACGCTCGTGATTTCGGTCGCGGCTGGCGGCGGCGGCCACCAGCGGGCCGGCGTCGACGACGAGCATCAGGTGCGTCGTTGTTTGCGCAAGGCCCGGGTCACGTATTCGTCCACACGCTCCGAGGCGTCGGCGGGCCCGCCCTCGCCGACTCCGAAGAAGCCGAGTGGGCGGCCGGGCTCCGGTTCTGCGAGCTCCCGCGCGACTGCTTCGCGCACGACCTGCGCGATCGGCACGCCCCGGCGCCGGGCCTCCAATCGGAGCCGTGCCTCGATGTCGTCGGGAAGCATGATCGTCGTTCGCTTCATGAGGCAAGCATATCGCATCACAGGGAGCGGCCTCGAGGCGCTCGACCTCAGCCCGACTGCTGCTCGAAGCGGTGCGTCACCAGCTCGCCCGCGCTGCGGACGTGCTCGACCATCCGCCGGCGGGCCTCTGCGGGGTCGCGGGCCTCGATCGCCTCGAGGATCCCCGCGTGCTGCTCGACGTTCTCCTGGAGCAGCCGCGTGCTCTGGCCGAGGACGACCCCGGTCAAGTTGCGGGGAAAGCTCAGGTGCAGGTCGAAGAGGACGGCCTTCAGGCGCTCGTTGCCCGCGGCGTCCTGGATCCCCTGGTGGAAGCCGTCGTTGGCGTCGGTCCAGCGTGCGATGTCGGCGCTCGTCCGCGCCGTGCCGTCTCTCCGGCGCCGCTCGATCAGGTCTCCGACCGACTCCCTGAAGAGCGTGACGGACTCGCGCAACCGCTGGAGCTCCTCCTCGCGGACCCGCTGCGCCGCGAGCTCGGCCGCGAGCCCCTCGAGCTCGGCGCGGACGACGTACGCCTCGCGGATCTCCCGCGCGGTCGGGCCGCGGACGACGGCCCCGCGATGCGGCTCCAGCCGGACCAGGCTGCTCGCCTCGAGCTTGCGAAGCGCCTCGCGCACCGGCGTGCGGCTGACCCCGAACTCGGTGGCGATCGACTCCTGGCGCAGGCGCTCCCCGGGCCCGAGCTCGCCGCGCAGCATCCGCCCCGTGAGTGTCGCCGCGATGTGGTCGACGAGCGCCTGCCGGTCGAGCGGGCCGCTCACGGCAACCGCGCCGCGTCGCGGACGAGCCGCAGGCCGACGAGCCCGAGGAAGACGGCGAAGACGATCTGCAACGTCGCTCCGGGGAGGGCGAGAGCGAGCAGGGCGCCGGCCGCGCCCCCTGCGGAGCCGACCAGCCCGAAGCGGAGCGCGGTCCCGAGCTGGCCGATGCCGCGTCGATGGAGCACGACGCTCCCGACGATCGCGGTCGGGAGCACGACGAGCAGCGAGGTTGCCTCCGCCTCGTGCTGCGAGAGCCCGGCGACGAAGACGAGGAACGGAACCATCAGGATCCCGCCACCGACCCCGAGCAGGCCGGCGGCACCGCCGGTGAGGAGGCCGAACACGGGCAGGACGACGAACAGCGCGGGGCCGCTCACCTGCGCACCGCCATCAGGACCGAGACGGCGACGAGGAAGAGGCCGAAGACGAGCTTGAGCACGCGCTCGTCGAGCCGGGCGAGCAGGCCGGCGCCCAGCCGCGCACCCGCGACCGCGCCCACGGCGAGCGCGACCGCCTCCGCAGGGCGCACCTTCCCGGCGACGCCGTACGTCGCCGCGCCGACGATGCTGATCGGGATGATCGCGCCGAGCGAGGCAGCGTGCGCGTCCCGCTGGGCGTAGCCGGCCCAGAGAACGAGGAGCGGCACCATGATCACCCCCCCGCCGATCCCGAGCAGTCCGGAGAGCACGCCTCCGAGCAAGCCGATCACGACCAGTCGTCCGTCGAGGCCGATCAGCGCGCGGACTCGCGTCCATGCCGGGGCCAGGGGTTCCGCGGGCGAGGGCAGGCTCATTCGGGCGGGACGATAGCACCCTTGGATCCATTTGACGTCGAGTTGGATCCAATCTACAGTCTCGGGCTTGACGAAAGGACGCGTCAGCTGATGTCGCGATCCACCACCGCTTCGCCAGGAGGAGGAGGTATTCGATGAGAGGCACACTCGGGCGCCTCGCGGTACTCGCGCTAGGCGCGGCCGCCGTGGTCGCCATCGGTGCCGCGGTCGCCGGCGCGCGCAGCGACCACACGAGCACGGCCGTCAAGGAGGGGGGGACGCTCACGATCGGGCTGGCCGAGGACCCGGACGCCCTTGATCCGACCGTGGCGCGGACGTTCGTCGGCCGCATCGTCTTCCTGCACATGTGCGAGAAGCTCTACGACCTCGACAAGAGCCTGAACATCGTCCCGCAGCTGGCGGCGGCGCTCCCGACGATCTCGAAGGACAAGCTCACCTACACGATCAAGCTCCGGTCGGGGGTCAAGTTCAACGACGGCACTCCGCTGAACGGGGCGGCCGTCAAGGCGACGCTCGATCGCTACCTGACGTTCAAGGGCTCGACCCGCAAGAGCGAGATCTCGCCGATCAGCTCCGTGGCCGCCTCGGGCAACACCGTGACGCTGCACCTGTCCGTGCCGTTCTCGCCGCTGACCGCCCAGCTCGCCGACCGCGCCGGGATGATCCTGTCGCCGAAGGCGATGACGAGCGAGGGCGACAAGTTCGCCCAGAACCCGGTCTGCGTCGGCCCCTTCATGTTCAAGGACCGCGTCGCGGGCGACCACATCACGCTGGTCAAGGCGCCGAACTACTACGACGCGAAGAACGTCCACCTCTCGTCGGTCGTCTTCCGGATCACGACCGACCCGAACGCGCGCAGCCAGGCGCTCAGGGCCGGCGACATCCAGGTCGAGGACCGGATCCAGTCGACGGACGTGCCGACGCTGCAGAAGGACTCGCGCGCGTCCGTGCTCAAGGTCCCGACGATCGGGTACCAGGGAATCACGATCAACGTGGGGAACAAGAACGGGCTGCTCAAGCTCCCGTACCAGAACGTGGGGACGCCGCTCGCGCGCTCGCAGTACCTGCGCAGCGCCTTCGACGCCGCCCTCGACCGCACCACGATCAACAGGGTCGTCTTCAACGGCCTCAACCTGCCGGACTGCTATCCGATCTCGCCCGTCTCTCCGTGGTACGTGACCACGAAGGGCCTGCAGTGCAGCCTGAAGGCGAACCCGACGCTGGCCCAGAAGCTGGTCAAGGCATCGGGCGTGGCCACGCCGATCACCGTCCACCTGATGATCGGCACCGACCCCGTGGCGGCGCGCCTCGGGCAGGTGATCCAGTCGATGGAGCAGAAGGCCGGCTTCAACGTCGTCCTCGACCCGACCGAGTTCGTCACGTCGCTGAACAAGGCCGACGCCGGGACGTTCGACGCGTTCGCGATCGGCTGGTCCGGGCGCGTCGACCCTGACGGCAACATCTTCGGCTTCGTGCACACCCAGGGGACGCTGAACGACGCCGGCTACTCGAGCCCGAAGCTCGACTACGTCCTCAACGGCGCGCGCAAGTCGGTGACGCAGAAGGCTCGGACGACGCTCTACGCGGCGGCGATGAAGATCATCCACAGCGACCGGCCGCTGATCTACCTCTACCATCCGGTCAACTACTACGGCGTGTCGAAGAACGTCCAGGGCGTGGTGGTGTACAGCGACGGGCTGATCCGCGCGTACCACGCGAGCCTGAAGTAGCGAAAGGAGCGAGCGACCGATCATGGGCGGCTTCCTGCTGAGAAAGGCGGGGGCCGCCCTGATCGTCGTCTTCCTCGCCAGCATCCTCGTCTTCGGCGGGATCAGGGCGCTGCCGGGCGACCCGGCGCTCGCGCTCGGGGGCGAGGAGCGCGACCCCGCCGTGCTCGCGGCGATCCGGCACAAGTACGCGCTCGACCGGCCGCTCCCGGTTCAGTACGCGAAGTGGATGTGGCTCGCCCTCCACGGCGACCTCGGTGTCGACACGCGCCAGCTCCCCGTTGCGCACACGATCGTGACGCGGTTGCCGATCACGCTCGAGCTGGCGTTCCTCGCCGTCGCCCTGGGCTCGGTGGTCGGGATCACCGCGGGGGTGGTCGCCGCCTGGCGACGGGGCAAGGCCTCCGACTACGGGGCTACGACCTTCGCCTTGCTCGGCCTGTCCGTGCCGCACTTCTGGCTCGGGCTGCTCCTGATCATCCTCTTCGCCGTCAACCTCGGCTGGCTGCCTGCGAGCGGGTACGTCTCGTTCGGCCACGACCCGGTGGAGAACCTGCGCCATCTGCTGCTGCCCGCGACCGTGCTCGGCACGGGGTACTCGGCGGTGGTGATGCGGCAGATGCGCTCGGCGATGCTCGACTCGCTCTCGGCCGACTACGTCCGCACGGCGCGGGCGAAGGGCCTGCCCGAGTGGCGGGTCGTCTCCGTGCACGCGCTCCGGAACAGCCTGATCACGGTGACGACGATCATCGGCCTCCAGCTCGGCCAGCTCATCTCCGGGGCGGTGATCACCGAGCAGATCTTCGGGATCGCCGGCTTCGGCAGGCTGACGATCGACGCCGTCAACCAGCGCGACTACACGCTGATCCAGGGGGTCGTCCTCGTCGCGGCGGCAGGGTACGTCGTCGTCAACCTCTGCGTCGACGTGGTCTACTCGTTCCTCAACCCGCGGATCCGCACCCCGGGGGCGCCGGCGTGAGGCCATTTCGCTGCGCGAAATGGTTAGGAAGTGCCCCTAGGCCTTTCCCGACCGAAGGGAGGGAAATGGCGTGAGCTTCGTCGAGATCGAGGCCGGAGCGGCGCTCGAGGGGCCGGTCGTCTCGCCGCGGGCGCGGCGCCGGCGGCTCCTCGTCAAGCGGTTCCTGCGGAGGCCGCTTGCCGTGGGCGGGCTCGTCGTCGCGGTCGCATTCGTCCTGACGGCGATCCTGGCGCCCTGGATCGCGCCCTACAGCGCGTCCGCGACGGACTTCGCGAGCGTGCTCGCGAAGCCGTCGTCTCACCACCTGCTCGGGACCGACGAGCTCGGGCGCGACATCCTCTCGCGGATCATCTGGGGGTCGCGCGCCTCGATCCAGGCGGGCGTGCTCGCGACGTTGCTCGGAATGGGGATCGCGATCCCGATCGGTCTCGTCGCCGGCTACTACCGCGGCTGGGTCGACCCGGTGATCGCCCGGCTGACGGACGTGCTGCTCGCGTTTCCGTTCCTGATCCTCGCGGTCGGGCTGGCGGCGATCCTGGGGCCCTCTCTTCTGAACGCGACGATCGCGCTCGGCGTCGGCGTCGCACCGGTCCTGATCCGGATCGCCCGCGGCGAGACGCTCGCGCTGCGCGAGGAGGACTACGTGCGGGCCGCGATCGCGAACGGCGCCTCCGACACCGTGATCCTCGCGCGGCACATCGTCCCGAACATGATGAGCACGCTGCTCGTCCAGGCCACGGTGACGATTCCGACCGCGATCATCGGCGAGGCGACGCTCTCGTTCCTCGGCCTGGGCGTGCAGCCGCCGACGCCTTCCTGGGGCGTGATGCTGTCCGCGGCGCAGTCGTACCTCAGCCAGGCGCCGAGGCTCGCCGTCTATCCCGGGGTGGCGATCTTCCTCTGTTCGCTGTCCTTCAACCTGCTCGGCGACGGCCTCCGCGACGCGCTCGACCCGAGGACCGACCGGTGAAGGAGACCCTGCTCGACGTCCGCGAGCTCTCGGTGCGCTTCCACACCGACCAGGCGACGACGCACGCGGTCGACCGGGTCTCGTTCGCCCTCGCGCCCGGGGAGGTGCTCGGAATCGTCGGCGAGTCGGGCTGCGGCAAGAGCGTGACCTCGATGGCGATGCTCCGCCTGCTTCCGCCGAGCGCGACGGTCGGCGGACAGGTGATCTTCGACGGCGTCGATCTCCTGCAGGCTCCGGTCGGACACCTCCGGCGGGTCCGCGGGCGGGAGATCTCCTTCGTCTTCCAGGAGCCGATGACCTCCCTGAACCCCGTGTTCACGGTCGGGCGTCAGATCGGGGAGGTGCTGCGGCAGCACCTCGGGCTCTCGCGGCGGGCCGCGAGGGAACGGACGGTCGAGCTCCTCGACCTGGTCCACATCCCGGCCCCCGCGCGGCGCGTGTCCGAGTATCCCCACCAGCTCTCGGGCGGCATGCGCCAGCGCGTGATGATCGCGATGGCCCTCGCCTGCGACCCGAAGATCCTGATCGCCGACGAGCCGACGACGGCGCTCGACGTGACGATCCAGGCCGGCGTTCTCGACCTGATGCGAGAGCTGCGCGAGCGGCTCGGGACGGCGATCGTCCTGATCACCCACAACCTCGGGGTCGTCGCGGACATCGCAGACCGTGTCGTCGTCATGTACGCGGGCCGCAAGGTGGAGGAGGCGCCCGTCCTCGACCTGTTCGAGCGCCCGCAGCATCCGTACACGATCGGGCTGCTCGGTGCCGTCCCGCGGGCGGGCGTGCCGCGGCTGCAGGAGATTCCCGGCCGCGTGCCCTCGCTGGCAGAGCTACCGCCCGAGTGCGTCTTCGCCGCGCGCTGTCCCCGCTCCGACCGACTCTGCGTGGCGGCCGAGCCCCAGCTCGTCGAGATGGGCGGGGGCCACCGGGTTGCCTGCATCCACCCGGGCCGGGCGGCCGCAGCAGCATGAGAGACGCCGCCGCCCCCGCGCCGGACGCCGTGCTCGAGGTCGAGGGCCTCGTCAAGCGCTTCACGACGGGGTCGAAGCTCCTCGGCGGAGCCGGCGTCGTCCATGCCGTGGAGGACGTCTCGTTCTCGCTCGCGCCGGGCGAGGTGCTGGGCCTCGTCGGCGAGTCCGGGAGCGGAAAGACCACGGTCGCCAACTGCGTCCTCCGCCTGACCGAGCCCACGCGCGGAAGGATCCGGCTCCTCGGCGAGGACATCACCCACCTGTCCCGCCGCGCGATGCGGCCCCACCGGCGGCTCATGCACATGGTCTTCCAGGACCCCTACTCGTCGCTCAACCCGCGGCTGACCACCGGTCAGATCGCCGGCGAGCCCCTCCGCCTGCACGGCCTCGCCCGGGGCAGCGACCTGGACCGCCAGGTCGTCGAGCTCTTCGACCGGTGCGGGCTGCGCCCCGAGCTCCGTTTCCGCTACCCGCACGAGCTCTCGGGCGGACAGCGGCAGCGCGTCGGGCTCGCCCGGGCGCTGTCCGTCTCCCCGAAGGTGCTCATCGCCGACGAGCCCGTCTCGGCGCTCGACGTGTCGGTGCAGGCGTCCATCCTCAACCTCGTCCGAGACCTGCAGCGGGACCTGGGCTTCTCGTGCCTGTTCATCACCCACGACCTGTCGACGGTGGAATTCCTCTGCGATCGTGTGGCGGTCATGTACCTCGGGCGCATCGTCGAGCTGGCTCCGCGGGAGGAGCTGTTCGCGCGGCCCCGGCACCCCTACACGCAGGCGCTCCTCTCGGCTGCGGTCGTGCCCGACCCCAAGGTGCAGCGGTCGCGGCGGCGCGTCGTGCTCGCGGGAGACATCCCGAGCCCGCTCGCGCCGCCGACCGGCTGCGGGTTCCGGACACGCTGCCCTCTCGCCGAGCGCTCGGCACCGCGCTCGGTGGAGGAGGTGCCGGCGCTCAGGCTCGTCGGACGGGACCACTTCGTGGCGTGCCACCTGGACTTCGAGTGAGTCGCGCGCCGGAGACCTTCACCACGCGACCCGAGCTGCGGGGGACCTTCGGGATGGTTGCCTCGACGCACTGGCTCGCCTCCGCCGCCGGGATGTCGGTGCTCGAGCGAGGAGGCAACGCGTTCGACGCGGCGGTCACGGCCGGCTTCGTGCTTCAGGTCGTCGAGCCCCACCTGAACGGGCCGGGGGGCGACCTGCCGGCGATCTTCTGGAGCGCCGATCGTGGCGAGGCGCTCGTGCTCTGCGCCCAGGGGCCCGCGCCGGCTGCGGCGACGATCGAGCGCTTCCGCGCGCTGGGCCACGAGCTGATCCCCGGCACGGGCCTGCTCGCCGCCTGCGTGCCCGGTGCTTTCGGCGGCTGGTTGCGCCTGCTTCGCGACTTCGGCACGTGGCGCCTGGCAGACGTGCTCGAGCCTGCGATCGGCTACGCCGAGTCCGGGTTCCCGGTCGTGCCCGGGATCGTCCGGACGATCGAGGCCGTCGAGGAGCAGCTCCGCGAGTGGCCCGCGTCCGCCCGGCTGTACCTGCCCCCGCCGCGGGCGGGGCGGCTGTTCCGGAACCCGGAGCTCGCCGCGACCTACCGGCGGATCGCCGAGAGCTCGCGGGGCGGATCGCGCGAGGCCGAGATCGACCGCGCCGACGACGCCTGGTACCGCGGGCCCGTCGCCGGCGCCGTCGACCGCTTCTCGGCCGAGCACGGCGGGCTGCTGGCCGGCGGCGACCTCGCCGGCTGGAGCCCGCGGCTGGAGGCGCCGTTGACGTTCGACTTCCAGGGCACGACGGTGTGCAAGGCCGGCACCTGGAGCCAGGCGCCGGTCTTCCTCCAGCAGCTCGCCCTGCTCGAAGGCTTCGAGCTCGAGGGGATGGGCCCCGGCTCTGCCGAATACGTCCACACCGTGACGGAGTGCGCGAAGCTCGCGTTCGCCGACCGGGAGGCGTTCTACGGCGATCCCGACTTCGTCTCGGTCCCGGTCGAGCGTCTGCTCTCCCGTGCCTATGCCGACGAGCGGCGGCGGCTCGTCGGCGCGGACGCCTCCCTCGATCTCCGGCCCGGCGCGGAAGGGAGACTGCCGCGGCTGCCGGGTGCTTCGCCTCGCCTGGCCGGCGCGGGCGAGCCGACACGCGGCGACACCGTGCATCTCGACGTGGCCGACCGCCACGGGAATCTGCTCTCGGCGACTCCTTCCGGCGGCTGGCTCCAGTCCTCTCCCGTGATCGCCGGGCTGGGGTTCCCGCTGGGAACGCGCGCGCAGATGTTCTGGCTCGATCCCGACCATCCGAACGCCCTCGTCCCGGGCAAGCGCCCGCGCACGACCCTCTCGCCGTCGCTCGCGTTGCGCGACGGCGAGCCGTACCTCGCGTTCGGCACTCCCGGCGGAGACCAGCAGGACCAGTGGACGCTCGTCGCGTTTCTCAACCACGTCGTCTTCGGGATGAATCTGCAGCAGGCGATCGACGCCCCCTGCTTCCACACCAACCACTTCCCGAGCTCCTTCTACCCCCGGGAGGCGGCGCCGGGGCAGCTCGAGCTGGAGTCGCGCTTCGCTCCCGGCGTCGTCGAGGACCTGCGGCGGCGTGGACACGTCGTCGAGCTCGCACCGGATTGGTCGCTCGGCCGCGTCAGCTGTGTCGGGCGGGAACGCGACGGCGTCCTCGTTGCGGGGGCGAATCCGCGTGGAATGCAGGGGTATGCGGTCGGCCGCTAGGAGGTGGTCGTGTTGACGGATCGCGTCGTCCCTCGCGATCAGGTCGTCTGGGGTTTCGGCCCCGAGATGGAATCGGTGCTCGAGGTCGATCCCGGCACGGTCGTCCGGTTCGAGACGAACGACTGCTTCACCGGGCAGATCGCCTCCGAGGACGATCTCGTCACCGAGATCGACTTCGACCGTGTCAACGGCGCCACCGGGCCTGTCGCGGTCCGGGGAGCCGAGCCCGGCGACTCGCTCGTCGTCGAGCTCCTCGAGGTCAGGCCGGCCGAGCAGGGGTTCGCGACGATCATCCCCGGGTTCGGACAGCTGATCGAGGCGGTCTCCTCGCCCGTCACGAAAGCGTTCCGCGTCGAGGGCGGCACCGTCCACATGAACGAGCGGCTGTCGTTCCCGCTCCGGCCGATGGTCGGCGTCGTGGGCGTCGCGACCGACGGCGAGACGGTGGCGAACGGGTGGGCGGGCCGTCACGGGGGAAACCTCGACGACCACCTGCACGGCCCCGGGGCCACGCTCTACTTCCCCGTCCGCCAGCCCGGCGGGATGTTCGCCGTCGGCGACATGCACGCGTCGATGGGCGACGGCGAGATCTGCGGCACCGGCGTCGAGATCGCCGGCGAGGTCGTCGCGCGCTTCGACGTCCTGAAGGGGAAGCAGGCGACCTGGCCGGTCACGGAGCTGCCGGACCGCTGGGTCGCCCACGCCACGGCCGGCGCCGACTTCATGGAAGCGCTCCGGCTCGCGACCGAGGAGGCTGCGCGGCTGCTCGTCGACCAATGGCGGCTCACCATCGAAGAGGCGTTCGTCTTCCTCTCCGTCGCCTGCGACGTCGGCGTCTGCCAGGCCTGCCGGCCGTCTCCCTTCTCGACGATCGCCCGCGTCGTCGTGCCCAAGGTGAGCGCGACCCCGCGCCCGTTCGCGTAGGTCGACCCCGCGACCGGGGCGAGCGGGAGCCGGGCGGGCCGTGCCGCGATCAGGGGCAGTCACCGAGTGACTGTCACTGTCTGCTGGAGGCGCCGGAGACCGTTATGAACGTTGTCGGCGCTGCTCGAGATGATCGCCGACGGTTAAGAACTGCGCGATCCGGTGACGGCTCTCGAGATGTTGCGACCGCAGCCCGACTGTGTCGCCCAGATCGGAAGGAGGAGCTCGCGCAATGATTCTTCGCTCTCGCCTGATTCTCGTCTGCCTGCTCGTAGCGGGCGCCGCCGCGACCTCCGCGAGCGCCGCCGACCACATGTGGATGGGCTTCCAAGACGATCCTGCCCTGCGCTGGCGTCACGGTCGCGGCGCGACGTTCGACCGCGTCCAGCAGTTCGACGCGTCCGTCGTCCGAACGACCGTCTACTGGTCGCGAACGGCGCCGCGACGGCCCGCGCGCCCGGCGAGCCCGTTCGATCGTGCCTACCGCTTCGCCGACCTCGACGAGTTCGTCCGGAACGCGGAGACGCGCGGCATCGCCGTGATGCTGACGATCTGGGGCACCCCGGGCTGGGCGAACGGCGGCAAGGGCGAAAACGTCGCGCCGGCGCACCCGAAGGATCTGACCGACTTCGCCCGCGCCGTCGCGAGTCGCTACGACGGCAAGCATCGAGGCCTCCCGGCCGTGCAGTTCTACGGCGTCTGGAACGAGCCCAACCTCGGGCTCTTCCTGACTCCCCAGTACAGCAAGAACGGAAAGCCGGTCTCGCCCTTCATCTACGCCCGGCTGTACCGGGCGGCCTACGCCGGGATCAGGGCCGGCAATCCCGAGGCGCTCGTCGGAATCGGCGAGACCGCTCCGCGAGGCCGACGCTCCCCGTTGGGCACGACCGGCAAGCAGGAGACGCTGGCGCCGCAGGTCTTCGCTCAGCTGCTCGCGAGGGCCCGGCCGAGAGTCCGGTTCGACGCCTGGTCGCACCATCCCTACTCCACCCTCGGAACGGGCCCCAGGCAGCGCATGCGCTATCCGAACGCGAACCTGCCGCTGTTGCCGTCGTTCGAGGATCATCTGAACGACTGGTTCGGGCGCACGTCGACGCCGATCTGGATCACCGAGTACGCCTTCCAGACGAAGCCGGGCGAGCGGAAGGGCGTGGCGCCGGCGAAGCAGGCGGCGTACCTGCGGACGGCGGTCTCGATGGCCCGGAGGATGCCGTACGTGCAGATGTTCGTCTGGTTCATCTTCCGGGACGACCCGACGAGCACGTGGCAAAGCGGCGTCCTGTATCGGAACGGCCGGGAGAAGCCGGCGGCGAAGGTCTTCCCCGTGCTCGCCGGGCTGGTGGACGGGAGGAACCGGGTCGTGACGGTGCGCAGCGGCACCAGGCGCCCCGTCGTCGAGGTTCCGGCGTTCGAGTTCGCCGCGCGAGGCGGTCCCCGTGCGAAGGTCTACAGCACCGTGAAGGCCTACCTCGGGGGCAAGCTCGTCGCCGCGTCGCAGCCCCCTCCGGCGGCAGCTGCGCCCAGCGGCTACGTCCGCATCCGCACGCCGATTCCGCGCGTCCGCAAGGGCCGTGACTACGTGGTCTCGTTCGAGCTGTCGGACTCCCACGGGAACCGGATCTACCGCTACATGGCGATCGGCGGTGCCTGAGGATCGGCCCAGCCGAGACCGAGGGCCAGGGGGAAGCGCCGGGGCGGCCGGCCTCCCGGCGGCCGGCAGGCGCCAGTGGGCGCTTTGCGAGCGTTGTCGCACTTGCTCGAGGTGGAGACTCCCGAAGCTCCTCAGCGGCTGAGGACGAGGTCGAATCCTTCGCGGCCGAAGTCGCGATCGAGGGCGAGTGCGGAGCGTATTCCTCTCCGGCGCATGAACTCGAAGCTGACGTGGTCGACGAGTGAGGAACGCCGCCGCAGCGAGCGTAGATGCGCTGTCACGGCGGCCTCGTGCAACGCGGCGTCGACCCAGGCGATCTCCAGAATCGGTGCGACGTCCTCGAGGAGTCGGCGGGCGACGCCGGCGCCGAGGCGACGGCGAGCGAGAGCCTCTGTCTCGACCAACACCGCCGTCCAGTAACGCTCGCTGCCGGCAGGGCGACGCGAGCGCAGCGAGCGAGCGCAGGAATGTGATGAAGGGGGGCCTCCCGCGGAGGGAAACTCCGCGCGTCCTCGACAAAGGATCGTCGCCTCGATCCCCGAAGTCACGGGCGTCCACAGCCAGGGCAAGACCCGCGAGGAGGCGCGCGCGAACGTGATCGACGCGCTACGGCTGATGCTCTCGCCCGAGCCGGCCGACGATGACGATCAGCGCGAGCGCGAGCAGCTGCATTTGACGATTGCGGCGTGAAGCGCCGTGACCTGGAGCGTCATCTGCACGGCCATGGTTGCCGCGAGATCGACGAGGGCGGCAATCACACTCGCTGGGCTGGACCCGGCGGCGCTCGGTCCGTAGTGCGTCACCGCGAGATCGACTTCGGACTGGCAAGAAAGATCTGCCGCGGCCTCGCCATCCCACCGCCGAGCGGCCCGCGCTGATCCCGTCGCCGCGGCCGACATGCGCGGCCGCGGCACAGCACGGTCACGAAGGTCTGTAGTGGAAGGGGGGCTCACGGGGGGAACCGGCTGTTCCCCCCGTGGTCTACGGAGAGGGCGGGATTTGAACCCGCGACGCACCTTTCGGCACGTACGCGATTTCCAGTCGCGCTCCTTAGGCCGCTCGGACACCTCTCCGGGCCGACCTAGGGTAGCGCCGTCGAGGCCACCCCCCGGCCGTCCGTCGGCCTGGTCACCCGGCGATCCGCAATCCGGTCGGCCCTGGCGTCCGTACACCCGGCCATCCCGTATTCGACACAGAGGGGGACGGATGCGCAGCGCAATGTTCCTGTTCATCGTGGCCGGCCTTGCGGTCTCGACCCTCGGGTCGGCAACGCAGGCGGCCACCGGGGACCAGATCACCGCGTACGCAGCGTCACTGGGCCACGGTGGAGAACGTCCCGGGCCGACAGGCGTTCGACCGGGCGCGGGCGGCCTGTTCAGCGCGATCGTCACGCAGTCCGGCGGGACGAAGACGATCTCCTGGAGGTTGAGCTTCGGCAGCCTGAGCGGGCCGGCCCAGGCGGCTCACATTCACCTGGGCAAGCCCGGGCAGGTGGGACCGGTCGCCGTCACGCTCTGCGGCCCCTGCCGGTCCGGGGCGCAGGGGAAGGCCCCTCTCACCGCCAAGGTCGCCGCCGCGATCGAGAGCGGCGGCGCGTACGTCAACGTTCACACGAAGAAGAACCCCGGCGGCGAGATCCGCGGGCAGATCGGAACGTCCCACGGGCTCGCGGCCGCGCTCGACGCGACGTCCGAGACACCGGCGCCGAAGGGTGTTCCCGATGCGGCGAAGGGGGCCTTCTCCGCGATCGTGATCGACATCGGGACCAGGCCGCTCATCGTCTGGTCGCTCGACTTCGGCGGGCTGAGCGGTCCCGGCGTTGCCGCTCACGTCCATCTCGGCAAGGCGGGGGCGGCCGGCCCCGTGGCGCTCGCGCTCTGCGGGCCGTGCACGTCCGGGGCCCACGGTCGCAAGGCGATCGACGCCAAGCTCGCCGCCGCGATCGAGAGCGGCGCGACCTACGTCAACGTCCACACGTCCGCGAACGCGGCCGGCGAGATCCGGGGCCAGGTCGGGCACGCGATGCAGGGCGTCGCCGCCCGCACGACCGGCCTCGGCACCATCCTCGTCGACGACCGCGGCCGGACGCTCTACCGGTGGGAGGGAGACAGGGGCACGCAGAGCTCGTGCTACGGACGCTGCTCCGTGTTCTGGCCGCCCTCCTTCGCGTACGGCCCGCCGGTGGCGGCAGCGGGCGCGGATGCCTCGCTGCTCGGCGTGGCCAGGCGAACGGACGGAACCTCGATGCTGACCTACGGCGGCGCTCCGGTCTACAACTTCCTTCCTGACGCACAGCCCGGCGACTCGAAGGGGCAGGGCTCGAACGGCTTCGGCGCGCTCTGGTGGGTGCTCGAGGCCGGGACCGGCAAGTCGATCACGACGAAGACCTGACGGACCTGCAGGCTCGCCCTCCGGGAGCGTCGTTGTCGATAGCTCCCGGAGGGCGGCCGGCGAGCCCCAGGACGTCCGGAGTCGCTCCCCGGCCTCCGTCCGGGTCACGGCCGGATCTCGGGGACCTGCTCGAGGACGTCGAGGCGAAGCGCGGACACGGGCGGCGCGAAGAGCGGGGCACGGCGGCGCTGGACCCACAGCACCGGCTGGCCGTCGGTGCGGCGTCCGAGGACGTGGCGGCGGTCGAGGCGCACGCCGGCACGGGGCACGGCGCCAGGCAGGATCTGGTGGGCCGGATCGGCGGGCCCGGCGGCCGGGTCGCGCAGGAGGCGGCTGGTCGGGCCTGGAAGAGGTGCCACCGGCCGCGCGCCGAAGTCGGCCAGTCGCGCCTGGGTGAAGCGGCGGGCGTTGCCGGCGTCGGAGGGCACGTACGGGTGCCACAGCCTGGGGACGCTCGTCGCGGGCAGGTAGCGGTAGCGCCGGGCGCCGGTGACGACGACCTGGCCGGCGGGAGGCTCGGCGGGGGCCGGCTCGACGGGCTCGTCCGGCTCGGCGAGCTCGACGCCGTCGACGCGCCGCTCGACCGCCCACAGGACGTTGGCGTCCTCGTCCACGCCGAGCAGCACCTCGTCGAGCGCGGTCGTGCCCGTCAGCGGGTTGGAGACCGTCGGCCAGACCAGGAGCTCGTTCGGCCCCCGTCCGCCGACGTGGAACAGCGACCAGCCGTCGGCCGGCTTGCTCGTCGTGGTCAGGCCCATCACGTCCTCGACCTGCATCCTCGTCACCGCAACGAGCGTGCCCGACGGGCTGACCAGCGGCGCCGTGAACCAGTCGTCGCCGTGCGACGCCGTGACCTGGATCAGCATCAGCGACGCGAGCTGCGTGCGATGCGGGGCGACGGCACCCGGGTCGAAGCGGCGATCTTCGATCTGCCACCAGCGCGGGTGCGGCGAGCCGTCGTAGGCGACGCGGGTGGGATAGCTCGTGCGCTCGACGGGAGGCGACGGCGCCGGCGGGCCCGGCCCGGTGGCCGTGGCCGAGTACCAGTCGACGTCGCCGCCGTCGTGGCGGGGGACGGTCAGGGTGGTCGGCCCGGCGGCGAAGGTCGCCGAGTAGGCGAGCTCGGAGGGCTGCCAGTCGTCGGCCGGCTCGGCGGCCGGGACGCCCTGGGCCGTGAACTGGGCGGCGGTCAGGCCCAGCGACGCCCGTGCCCGGTAGAGCGCGAGCCCGTCGAGGGCCCGGCCGTTCAGCGGGTCGTACGGCGCCCCCAGCCCGGCGAGCTGTAGCGCCGGGTCCTTGCGCCTCGCCGCCGGAACGGCGCTTCGAAGCGCCCGACCGACGCGCACTCGCCGCCCGACCGTCCACCACTGCTCGGGCTCCGACTCGATGATCGCCTCCGGCGGCGTGATCCGCGGGTCGTCCTCCGGTGCGCTGGAGCGGCCGGAGACGGCGGTCTCCGTGACCGTGAGGTGGACGAGCGCGGGCGAGGCCGCGTCGCGGCCGCGGTGCTCGCCACGTTGCCATTGCCGGCCGAGGAGCCACGCCGGATCGTGCACCTCGGCACGGAGCGCGGCACGGACGGCCTGCGGCGAGTGCACGTCGGCGATCGCCTCCAGGCGGACGTGGAGATCGAAGCGATACGGCATCAGCCCGCTCCCAGGTCGACGCCTGCTCGTCCGCTCGCCGGCACCGCCGCCAGGTGCAGCGAGCTGGCGGCGGCGCCGATCGCCGCCGCGTCCGCCATCCGCACCCTGGCGAGCGCGCGGACCTCGGCGACGATGTCGACGAGCACGTCCGGGGCCAGCTCCTCGTCGACGACCGGCGGCACCGCGAGCACGACCGCCTGAGGCGCCCGGGCCGTCGGCAGGTCGTGGGGGAAGGCGACGGCGCCGATCTGCTCGGTGTCGGGAACCGTTTCGGCGAAGCGGTCGACCACGCCGACCGCGACCGACCCGGGCGTCGTCGCCCTCGGACGGGCCGGCAGCACGCCCACGGGACCGAATGCGGCGATCAGCCGTGAGGCCCGCACCACCTCGATGTCGGAGGGCGAGGGGGCGACGGTCTGCCAGGGGTCGCCCGGGCGGCTGGTCCAGGCTCGGAGCGGCTTCCCGCCCGCCGCGAGCCGCTGGCCGAGCTGCGCTGCCTCCAGGCGCGCGAGGGCCGGCCGCACCGGCGCCACCGTCTCCAGCCAATCCGGGTCGAGGCGGGGCGCAGTCCCGCTGCCGGCGGGCTCGGCGCGGACGCCCGCGAAAGCAGACGCGGGCAGGCGGGCCAGCACCGGCCAGGGGCCCTCCGGCGCGACCAGAGCGGTGATCGCCGACGCCAGCACCGACACGGTCGCCCCGTCGAGCGTCGCGGGCGACTCGGCGATGCGTCGCTCGAGCAGCTCGGCGGCACGCCGGAGGCGGTCGGCGAGGCCGCCCACGGTCGGGTCGGCGACGTCCGCGGCGAGGGGCGTGATCCCCCAGCGCGCGATGCGTCCGAGCGCGGCCTGCCGTGCCGCCTCGGTGGCGGCCGGCGCCGCGCCTGCGCGTGCGTCGGCGGCGGCGTCGACCGCCGCCGCACGCACCGCCGCGTACCGGCCGGCGAGCTCGGCGGCCGCGCCGTCCGCCGGATCCGCCGGTGCGCCGGCGTCCTCGGGAACCGCGGGCTCGCCCGCGAGGGCGGCTGCGAGCGCGCGCAGAGCGGCGTGTCCGGGGGGATCGGTCGGGCCGAGCCCGGCGGCGGCGCCGGCATCCCGCACGACGTCGCGGAGGTTGCCCGTGCCGAGGCCGACGGTGTCGCACGGGCGCAGGCCGACGTCGGCCAGGCTGAGGGTGCCGACCGGCGCTCCGGCGCCGTCGAGCGTGGCCCACGTCCACGCCGGACCGGCCGGATCCCCCGCACGGTCGTCGAGATAGGCGGCGACTGCGGGGTCGGCGAGGGCGGCGGGGCTCGGCAGTGCCCCGCTCGGGGCCGCCGCGTCGGGCAGGACGACGAGCGCGACGGTGTTGACGGCCCGGCCGCCTCTCGGCGTGCGCACCACCTCGAAGCCCGGAGGGGGCGCCTGGCCGGCGGCGGCCGTGGTCGCGGCCGATGCGGCCGCGGGCCGGCCTTTGACGAAGCCGAGCGCAGCCTCGGCGAGGTGCAGGTCGGCCAGCGCGTCGACCGCGGCCGCCAGCTCGACGAGCGCCGCGATCTCCGCCTGGCGAACGCCCAGCTGGCCGAGCTCGGCCGGCCGGTTCTCGGCCGCGTCGAGCACGGCCGCTCCGTCGCAGACACGGCGGACGCGGAAGTCGGGGCGGGGGACGCCGCGGGCCGTCGGGAACGCCGCGCGCAGGCGGTCGACGACGTCGGGGCGGTTCACGATCGCCTCGACCGACCGCCCGAGCGACTCGGCCGGGTGGCTGCCCTGGCGCGTCTCGTCGGCGAGGCGCAGCGCCCCGCGGACCGCGTCCGACGTGAGGTCGATCTGCCACCGGTCGGCATCGGGGTCGCGGAGTGCCCGGTCGCGCAGCAGCGCCGCGACCGTGGCCTGCTCCCTCGAGGGGGCGAGCAGGAAGCGGTGGTCGCCGTCCGACGGTCGCGGGCGTGGCGCGTCGACCCAGCCGTACGCCCCGAGGGTGCGCGGGGCGGCGGCGAGATCCTGCAACCGCCGCCAGGCGACCGCCGTCGCCCAGGGGTCGAGCCGGTTCGTCGCGGTCTCGAGCGCCGCCCGCAGGCCGCGGTCGACGTCGGCCGCCTGCTCGCCGGCGAGCGCCTTCAGCCCGCCGATCACGTTCCGGCGGACGCCCGCCGTCGGATCGCCGCGCCGGCCCAGGTCCGCCGGCCGCAGGCGCGCCGCCCAGGTCTCGGTCACGGTCGCGGACCGCCGGTCGGCGCTGACCGGCTCGACGACGGCGCGGCCCTGCCCGGCGGCGCCGCGTGCGACGGCGGCCGAGGCGGCGAGCAGCGAGTGCCTCGCCAGCTCGGTGAGCACGCTCGTGCCCCACGGCGGCGCCGTACGCGTGCGCCCCTCGACGGGGCCGGCGGCCAGCAGGTCCGCTACCGACGCGGCCGCCAGGCGCGACAGCCCGCGGCCCATGCTCGTGCCGGCGGGGAGATCGTCCGGCTGCGCGAGCGGGAGTGCGAGGTCGTGGCCCCAGCCGGTCGACACGAGCTGCCGGCCCGGCGTCGCAGCCGGGTCGAGGCGCGGCGCCTGCTGCGCCTGGCGCGTCCACCACGCCGCGAGCTCGCCCGAGGGCACCGGTTGGCCGAAGCGGAACGAGAGGGCCTGCACCAGCGTCGTCGGCAGCAGCCACCGCCAGGCGTAGCGCGTTGCCGTCGGATTGCGGACGAGGTCGTGGAGGGGGTCGGCCGGCTGCGCGGCCTGCTGCTCGGCCGCCGCCGCCCACGTGTCGACCAGCCCGCGCACGAGCGGCACGAGGCGCGACTCGATGCCCGGATCTCCGGCGGCCGACCGCCAGCGGTGCAGCGACGTGGCGGGCAGGAGCCCGTACGGCTGGTCGACGATGCGCATCGACGGCAGCGGCCCCTCCGGCACGAGGTTCGCCGCCGCCCACAATCCCAGCTCGTCGGCGTCGGTCCCGTACCCCCAGACGTTGGCCAGCGAGTGGCCCCAGAGGGCGGGCCAGAGCGCGCCGACGAGGGCCTGGTTGAGCGGCCGGTGGTCTGCATCGCCCCCGACGACCCCGCGCACGACGGGCGCGCCGGCGAGCGCCGTCGAGACGGCGGCCGTGCCGGCCTGTGCTTCGGCGCCGACCGGCACGAGCCGTCGCCACGCGTCGGCGTCGCCGAGCGACGCCGCCTCCTCGCCGTCGACCGTGCTCGTCGGCGAGCCGGGAGCGAGGATGCCGAGGCGGCCGCTGTCGGCCTGTTGCGTGAGCAGCGGGCCGGGGTCGCCGCCGCCGATGCCCACTGCGTACACCACGTCGATGTCGACCGGCGGAGCGGTGCCGAGATCGATGTCGGCGGCGAGGCCCACGCGCAACGCTTCCGCGAACGACGTCCACCACGGCTGGCTCGAGCTGTCCGGATCGTCGAGCGAGAGGTCGATCTCGTCGGCGAGCACGGTGAGCGCCGCCGCCCGGGCCGGGGGCCCGCCGCCCCGGCCGATCCAGATCTCCATAGCGGGCGGCAGCCCGACCACACGCGGCGCCCTCATCTCGGTTCGGGTCTCCGTGGGCCGCTCGACCGTGATCTCTCCGCCGGGGCCGGTCACCGGCGGGAAGGTGCGGGCGAGCCAGGCGGCCCGCTCGGCTCCGACCGCGGCCGCGAGCGCGCGCCACGCCCGGCGCCCGTCCGGCGTCTCGAGATCCTGTCCCCCGGCGGCGCGCCACATCGCCTCGATCGCATCGAGCTCGACCGCGGAGGGCCGCTCGTCGTGAGTGGTGATCGAGACGGCGTCGGGCACGACCCGCACGCGAAGGTGCCAGCGCGGGCCGCGGCCGGAGGCGACGAAGCGCGTCTCCAGGCGGATCGGAAGGAGCACGCCGATCTGGGGCGCGGTCACGGCTGGGCTCCTCCGAGCAGGACGTCGCCGCGGATCAGGACGCGCCGCGGCGGGCTGACCGTCTGGCGGGCGAGATCGGCGCCGTTCGTCGCCGCGCTCGGCCTGGCGGCGGCGTTGAAGAAGCGCCGTCCGTTGACCGTCTCCTCGAGCACGACCCACCGCTCGGCGCCGAGTGCCGGGTCGAGGTCGAATCCGAAGAAGGTCCGGTCGGGGGAGATCCGTCCCTGGAACGCGGGGAACTGGCGGGCGTCGAAGCTCGGCCGGCTCGCCCAGTCGAGCTCTCCGGACGCGTCCCGGAGCGCGGGCACGAGGTAGACCAGCGTGCCGGGGTACTCGCGGAAGAGGGCCGAGTTGAACAGCACGACGAGATCGGCGCTCGCGGCCGACGGAGTCTGGTGGCTGGCCGCCCCCAGAGGCGAGCCCGCGGGCCAGGCGGCGATCTCGAGGATGTCCTCGTCGACCTCGCCCGTTGCCGCGTTGGCCCGGTCCCAGAACGTCCGCACAGGGGCCCAGCCGGGGATCAGCGGGTAGTTGCGAAACCGCAGCTCGGCGACGACCTGCGCGTTCAGCCCGAGCAGGAACGTGTCCACGAACGCCGGGTTGGTGGTCAGGGCGACGACGGAGTCGTCGGGCAGCTCGCCTGCGCCCGGAAGCAACCACTCGGGCTCGCCGTCGCGGAGGAACGTCCAGGCGGGCAGGTCGAGGTCGGGAGTCAGCTCGACCGGGGCGGTGGGGTCGGCCTCGACGGAGCCGATCGCGTCGGTGATGCCGCTGAGCACGCGGTCGACGATCGTCGGACTGGCGATGGTGGGATCGAACGCCGGGCCCACCTCCGCGGCCGCCCCGTCGAGGTCGAACGCCGTCGCGATCGGCTGGGCGGGGGGGCGCGCGACCAGGGCTCCAAGCGCCGCGAGATCGTCGGAGTCGGGCTCGGCGTCGAGGGCGGCGGCGAGCACCCGCAGCCGCTCACGCGACGGGCGCGCGCCGCTGTCGAGGAGCCCGAGCAGGGGCAGGATCGGCGCGGAGAGACCGGCGCCGAGACGGTCGACGACCGCGCGCACGTGGTTGTCGACGAACGACACCGTGTCCGGGTCGAGGTTGCGGCGGTCCAGCCGGGTGGAGAGGCGCGCCGCAGCGGCGCGTAGCCGCGTCGTGCTCGGCGCCCGCCTGACGAGGGCGTCGTCGAGCGCGGAGCGGCTCGTCGCGCGGGCGAACGCGTCGGTGTGGATCGCTGCCGGAGCGCTGCGGACGCGGCGCGGAGGCGCGCCGGCGGCGAGTCGCAGCGTCGCGCCGATGCCCGCGCCGGGCACGGTGCCCGCAGCGGCGGAGGGGGAGGGAGCGGAGCCGTCGGCCGCTCCACGCGGGCGCAGCGCCCGCTGCGCGGCCGAGGAGAACAGGCTCCGTTCCAGCGCGCGGTCCGGATGCTCCATCGCCTCCGCGACCGGCCCGTTCGCGGTGAGCACGTCGCGCAGCGCCGGCCCGAGCAGTCCGAGGCGGCGCGCCCCGTCGGCGGGGACGCGGCGCCTCCAGAGCGAGCGCGAGGCGAGCAGCCCGAGGGTCAGCCGGCGCAGACGGTCGGCGGCCTCCTCGTAGGCCCCGGCGAGCCGCCCGGCCTCCCGGGCGAGCAGCTCCTGGTTGGCGATCCCGGCCGCGGCTCCGAGGCCGGTCACGGCGCGGCGGCGGTAGTCCCGGTGCAGCTCGTCTCGCCAGCCGGCCTGCCCGGCGTCGGGCGGCGCGGGCGGCCAGGGCCCCGCGTAGTCGGGAAGGCCGAGGACCGGGTGCGCCGCGTCACCGAGCGGAGCGGTCAGTGCGCCGACGTCGGCGGCCACGTCGTCGGGAACCGGGGTCGAGGGAGCAGCGGTGGTGGAGAGGAGCGCGCCGCTCACCGGCATCGCCCCGGCCTCGGGGAGCGGGCCGTACTCGACGTCGCACGACCCGAGGTCGGGGCCGGCCGGGCGGAGCTTCAGCCGCCGCGCGAGGGCCGCGAAGTCGCCTCCGGCTCGGGTGTGGAAGGTCCAGTAGTGGTACAGGGCGAGCTCGACCGCGCGGCCGGCGGGAGTCGTCCACGCGGGCGCGCCCGCGGCCGTGTACGCGGGAACGATCACCGCGAGGTGGTCCAGGTCGGGCACCAGGGCACGCGGCGAGATCAGCCGGGCGACCGTACGGCCGCTCGCGTCCTGCTCGACGTGCGCGCCCCGGGCCGAGGCGGCGAGCGGATGGGCGTCCAGCACCGACGGCTGCAGCCGCACGATCTCGCCCGCCACCTCGATCTCCTCGGAGGTGCCGACGAGGAGGACGATCCACGGGCGAAGCGCCTTGCCCTGGGGCAGGGCGACCGTGTGGCGCCACGGCAGGTCGGGCGACGCGACCTCGGCGTGGACGGCCTTGTCGATCTCCACGTTGCGCGCCCCGGGGGACGGGTAGGTGTGGATCACCGCGCCGCCGGCGAGGCCCGTGACGTC
Source organism: uncultured Actinomycetes bacterium (assembly GCA_963837265.1). GTDB lineage: Bacteria > Actinomycetota > Thermoleophilia > Gaiellales > Gaiellaceae > DATBLE01. The sequence goes on along the minus strand of CAWIMQ010000004.1, from coordinate 345,192 downwards.
GCCCGGTCCGACCAGGTCGTACGAGAGCGCCCGGGAGGCGGCGTCGGAGGGGTTGTCGAGGTCGTCGGCGGTGAGCTGGAGCGTGGCCGAGAGGCGGCCTGCGCTCAGCGCGCCCGACGACACCGCGGCCGCGCCCGGGGGCCGCCACCAGCCGAAGAACGTCACGGTCGGCATCAGGCCGTCACCGTTACGAGCCGGTCGGCGGCGTGCTGGGTCGAGCCGCGGCCGCCGCGCCCGGCGAGGTGGGCGGCGACCGCTCCGACGTTCGCAGCGAGCACCGCCCCGGAGCTCGACTCGACGGTGAAGCGGTCGTCGAGGATCCCGAACCGGGCCGGCCGGGGGCGGATCGACGGCGGCGCGGCCACCGCCAGGGCCCGGTCGAGCACGAACCCCGGGACGACGAGCCCGTCGACGATGCGCCTGGTGCTCGGCAGCCGGATCTCCTCGAAGCCGATGTCGGCGGCGGCGCCGGCGGACCGGGTGACGTCGAGCGACACGACCACGCCGGCCTGGTGCTGCTCGAATGCGGGCAGCGCCAGCTCCTCGGTCTCGGTCAGCTCGACGAACGACCCGGGGCTGAACCAGTCGAGGTGGGGCGTGGTCGGAACGGACGCGCGGACGTCGAGGCGCTGCGGCGCGTCGAGCCTGCCGTCCTCGAAAGTCTCGACCGGGAGGCCCAGGGGAACGCGGTTCTGGCTCCAGGTCGGCACGCCGAGCGGGCTGAGCACGATGCGGTCCGACTCGTCGTGGCGCTTCACGAGCACGAGCCCGTCGTCTCCCTCGGCAACCGTGAGGTTGGATGCCAGGGCCAGCTCGTCGGCGAGCACCCCCACGAGGCTGGTGATCGTCGCGCCGAGAATGGCGCCCGGGTCGCCAAGCTTGAAGCTGTCGCTCCAGCAGGCGTCGAAGAAGAGCAGCGACACGCACACCTCGCCCCGGAGCACGAGCGGCGACGGGCCGCTCAGGCCGCCCTTGAAGTCGACGCCGATCAGGTTGTGGCCGCGGTACTTCACGTGCACGCCGCCCTTGAGCGTGACGTCGAACGCGAAGGGCATCCGGATCAGCGCGTCGCCGCCGATCTTGCCCTCGATCTTCCAGTGGTCGGACTTGATCGCGGCGGTGAACTCCGCCCCGAACTGGATCGTGTTCGACGTGATCGCGAAGTACCCGGATGCGCTCAGCTCGACCGCGTCGGGGAGCACGTCGTCGTCGACCGTGATCAGGATCCGCTGCAGCTTCGGGAAGACGGCGGGCTCGGGGTGGAAGTCGGGGTGGAAGCCGCCGAGGGTCGCCATCAGATAGCGGGTGTCGCCCCAGCTCGCGCGCAGGCCGCCGTCGCCCGTGACCTTGAACAGGCCCATGACCTTGCCCCGCCGGATGGTCGCGTCGACCTCGAGCGTGTGCCGGACGACGTCGAACACGCCGACCGCGTCGACCTGGACGTCGACGAAGTGCTCGAACTTCGGGATCGCGATCCGCAGCGAGCCGAGCACGATCACCTTCGTCGGCCCGGAGTCCTCGTCGAACTCGACGATCACGCCGATCGCGAGCCGGGCGAGGTAGGACTGCTTCATCGGAATCCACCCGAGCTGCATGGTCAGCCCGAGCACGTAGACGTCCGGCTTCGGCGGGAACAGCGCCGCGAGGTCGCCGAGCAGCACCGGCGCGTTGCGCACCGGGTCGTCGGCGAACAGGATGTCGCCGACCGCGCCCGAGGTCAGCCGCTCGCGCAGGGCGTCGGTGTCCGCCCGCCGGTCGATGCCGACGATGCCGCCCGCGCCGATCCAGGCGATCCCGTAGCCGAGCTGGACGCCGGGCCGGAACGACGCGCCGATCACGAGCACGAAGCTCCGGCGGCGGTCGGTGTCCGTCGGGGAGCCGGTCAGCTCGTGCAGGCCGTACGCGGTCACGTTCCAGCTGGCCAGGCCCTTCGGCGGCCCGACGCCCAGGGTGAGCAGGCCGCCGTACCGGTCGTTGGGCCCGCCGGTGAAGTCGAGGAAGCCGCCTCCGGTCACCCCGGGAAGCTCGAGCTCGAGCCCGGCTCCGGTCGGCGGCAGCAGCCCGATGCACGCCTTCGCGCCGCCGGGCTGGTCGGCCCACCAGCCCACCCACCCGCCGGCTCCGTCCATGACGAGCGTGACCGGGCCGACCTTCGCCGACCAGTGCGGCCGCACCTCTCCGCGGATGTCGAAATGGTCCTGGTCGGCGCGGATCGGGACGTTGAACAGGATCGAGTGCACCGTGATCTGGAGCACCTTGAGCTTGAAGGTCTTGCCGAGCTGCAGCCGCGCCGCGAGCGCGCCCTGGGCGGCGAAGCTGAACCCGGCGCCCTCGGTCAGGCGCGCCTCGAGGTCGACGTCGAACCGCAGGCCCTCGCGGAGGCTCGACCCGAGCTCGCCCAGCGACCGGAACCACCGGTTCGTGACGACGAGGCCGAAGCCATCGGCCCGGCCGGCGAGCTCGACGCTCGGCTCGCCGAGCTCGCGCAGGCGCAGCTCCAGGCCGAGATCGCGGACGACGACCCTGGTGTCGTACGGGGGCCCGAAGAGCAGGTCGGGAACGCCCTCGTCGGTCTCGCGCTGGATCCGCACCGTCGCCTCGTTGGCGCTCGGAGGGACGGACGACCCGGCGCGCGGCTCGACGGCGGCGTTCCACGTTCCTGCGCCGCCGTCGTACCCGAGCCCGACACGCACGCCCGGCTCGAGCCGCGTCACGAAGCCGGACGACGTGCGCACCTCGTGTCCGGCTGCGTCGGCGCTCGGGTGCACCCACAGCTCGAAGTCGGTCACCGGGCGCCCGCCGGCGGGCCGCCGCTGCGAGCGGATCAGCACGCTGATCGCGAGCTCCGGGTCGAAGCCGCCCCGCAGGGCGACGAGCTTGGAGATCAGGAGCCGGCCGTCCACCGTGCGGAGCGGTAGCGTGATCGGCACCCAGCCCGCGCTGTTCGCGCGCAGGCTCTTCCACTCCGGGGACGCCGCGTCGGGGGTCGGCGGCGGCTCGAGCGGCGAGATCCGCAGGTCGCCGGCGTTCAGCGCGCCCAGGGTCTCCGGGGCGACGATCAGCAGCGCGGCGAGCAGCGCCGGCATGCGGCCGCTGACGTCCAGGTCCGCCGTTCCGAAGAGGTCGTCCCAGAAGGTCTCGTCGACGAGGTCGGGGGTGCCGAGCATGAACCTCCGCAGGGCCTCCCAGTCGACGCGCGACCCGAGGCCGGGGCTCTCCACGATCGCGCCGGCCAGGCTGAGCAGCGCCGCGAGGCGGGGGAACTTGGCGCGCAGGAGCTCGATCGCGAGCGCCTCGACCAGCTCCCCCCCGACGACCCCGGCGGCGGCGACCGGCGCCAGCACGACGGCGGCCAGCCCGGCGAGATCGTCGCCCCACGCCCGCATCGCGTTGCAGAAGTCGTCCTGGCTCCGGGCGGCGAGCGTCAGCGCCGCGTCGGCGGCGAGCTCCTCGAGGAGCTGCGCGAGCTGCACCGGGTCGGCGGCCGCGAGGCCCGCCTCCAGGATCGGCGACACGGTGACGAGGCCGGACTCTGCGGTGTCGATCACCTCGCCGGCCGCCGCGGTCAGCGGTGCGAAGACCGAGCCGGCGTCGGTCACGTGAGGGCCACCTCGGTCCTGACCACGTGCCGGTCGGCCCCGGGCGGGCCGGGCTCGACGTCGCCGACGGGACAGCGCAGCTCGTGGTGAACGGTCAGCGACGGGCCCGCGACCTCGAACGAGACGACGGCGAGCTGCGGCAGCCCGACGAACACGCGTGCGAGGCGCTCGAGGTCGGCCTCCTGCAGCGCCGCGCTCATGCGCAGCGACTTCGCCGGGTCCCATCCGTCCCACGGCGGGTCGACCGCCGGCGCGGCGAAGTCCTTCATCGGGTCGTCGACGGGCTCGACCAGGTACGTCCACCCGGGCGCCGCCAGCCCGTAGGCGTCTGCAACCGGGGTGGGAATCGCCGCCGGCGCGGACGCGCCCTCTCGCGCGATCCGGCCCAGCAGCACGTCCACCGTCTCGTCCCAGGCGAGCGCCGTGCCCCCAGGCGGCGCGGACAGCAGCCGGGTCCTGTCAGAGGTCGAGAGCGACGCGAACCCGGACGTCTCGCGTGCGCGCTCGAGACCGAGGCGCATGATCAACTCGCTGAACATGCTGATCGCCGCGTTCTTGATCTCCACGTTCTTCGCCGCCGACGCGGTGAGCTGGGCGACCCGCGTCGTCGCCCCGCCTTCGGTGCGGGCGAGCCGCGTGGTGAAGCCGTAGTGGACGTCACCCGACAGCACGACGACGGGATCGCGGGCGGCCAGGCGGGCGAGGAGGTCCTGGTGGTTCGCGCGAACGGCCGACCACGACTCGAAGTCCACGTACCGGGCTCCGCCGGGCACCACCAGCTCGAACAGGGGCTGGATCACGTTCTCGACCAGCACGGTTCCGAGCACCGGCGCGGCCGCGACCACGATCGTCAACGGCACCGCGCTCGCCGGCGGGGGAAGCTGCACGGCCAGCCCGGCGCGCGAGATGCGCGCCCCGCGGCTGTCGTCTCGCGGATACTCGCGAACGGTGCGCTCGTCCAGCAGCACGATGCGCACCGGCCAGCCCTCGTCGGGTCCGACGGTCAGGTCGTAGCGGATCGCCCCGGGCGCGCTCAGGTCGCGCAGCGCCTGCGCGGGCGGCGCGGAGGGCAGCGGGCCGGAGGGAATGCCGAGGAGCGGGCGGCACTCGTCGGCCGGGCTCGACGGCGGCGAGGCCCCGACCGACGCCGAGACGAGGTCGAGCACGCGCTGCTCGGCCGATCCGGCTGTGGTGAACGCGTCCGGCTTGTTCCCCCAGTGCTGGCAGAGAGCGTAGGCGAGCACGCCGTTCGTGACCGCGCGCCTCCCGCCCCGGTTGCCGTAGACGGCGTTCACCCAGGGGTGGTCGATGTTCCAGTCGTCGCTGATCTCGTGGTCGTCGAAGATCATCAGCGAGGGGAGGTTCGCCAGGATGCGGCGTACGTCGGGGAGGACTGCGCGGAACAGCTCCAGGTTCGCGAGCTCCTCGTCCCACGAGTCCTTGGTCACTCCGGGATCCACGTCGGGCGGCCCGAACGGGGGATTGGTCGGAAACTCCGGCAGCGCCGCCGCCCACAGCACCGGCGACCACGCCAGCAAGTACATCGCCATGAACTCCCCGTATGTCCACAGCTGGTTGGCGGTCGCCCCCGTGTAGCCGAGCGCGCGGGTGACCGGCCCGCGCCCTCCGATCGGGGGCGGCGGGCCGAACACGTCCGTCTCGTCCACGCCGACGAGGTCCTGCGAGACGCGCAGCACGCGGGGCATCAGCGCGTGACCGACCTCGTCGGCGTAGATCTGGTCGCCGGACATCACCAGCAGGTGCGGCTGCGGCGCGGGCGCGGCCGCGAACCGGCTCAGAAGCTCCGGCATCGCGAGCGCCAGTCCGTCCCGGCCGCCGCCGTGCGGCTTGCGGCAAGAGGTGTGGCAGAGGACGAGCTCGGCGGCGGTGGCCGGCGGAGCGAGAAACGTGGGCCTCGTCGCCCCCGGAAGCGAGAGCTCGTTCCACGCGATCGGGCCGCGGCCGGCTTCCCACGGAGCGGCCAGCTCGTACTCGTAGACCTCTCCGGCCTCGAACTGCCCGCCGGGTGCCGCGGCCGTCAGCACGGTCGTCCAGAGGCTCGCTCCGACCTGGGCCGGCCGTGCCGTCGCCGTGGCCGGCGGCGGACCGCCCGCGCCGTGGCGGCGGACGGTGAGCGTGACCGGGTCGGCCGCGACGCACGCAACCCAGACGCTGACCGACGTTCGGGTCAGGCGGCGCACGACCGGGCCTGCGACGATGCCGGGCAGCGAGGCCAGCGGGATCGGGATCGAGTCGAGCGGCACGACTCTCCCTACACGGCCCGGCGTCTAGGCCGTCGCCGGCCGGGCCCGCGGCGCGATCGCCGCCGGCGCCTTCGCCGCAGCCGTGCCGGTGGGCACCCGCCGGCCGCTCATCCGGACAGCATCCCGCTCACCAGCGCCCGCCAGGTCAGCGGTCCGACGAATCCGTCGGCGCCGATCCCGAGCGCCTGCTGGAACCCGCGCACGGCGCCGTCGGTCTGCGGCCCGAAGATCCCGTCGATCTGCACTCCCTGGCTCGGATCGCCGGAGAGGTTGCGGAACTGGAACTCCTCCTGCACCCCGCGGACCGCCTCGCCCGTGCTCCCCTGCCGAACCTGGACGATCGTCTTCGGCCAGGTCACCGGCCCGACGATGCCGTCCGCGGTGACGCCTGCCCTCTGCTGGACGGCTTTCACCGCGGCCTCGGTCAGCGGCCCGAAGATGCCGTCCACGGCGATGCTCTGCCCGTGCGCCCGCAGCAGGTGCTGGAGCGTACGCACCGGGTGCTCCCGCGCGCCTCGCCCGACGAGCGGCCAGGGCTGGATCGGGTCACTCATCGGCGACCCGTCCTCTCGACTTCGGTCGTGTGCATGAACCCCCCCGGTTCAGGTGACGCCCGGCAACCTTTCAACCAGACCGCCCGCTGTCAAGCGGCCGAGCCCTGAGCTGAGTCGAGATCGGCAGGAAGAGCGCAGAAGGCCGGCTGCCGGGGCCTTCGAGCCTGACCGCTCCGCCGCCGCGCCCGACCTGCGCGGGCGCGGCACGGATCGGCTCGCCGTCAGCAGGCGATGCGAGCGAAGCGAGCGGAAGGAGGGGGCGTGTGGGGGAACCCTGGGTTCCCCCACGTCCCACGGAGGGGGAGGGATTTGAACCCTCGATCCGCCTAACGACGGATAACGGTTTTCGAGACCGCCGCATTCGACCGCTCTGCCACCCCTCCGAGCCGGCCCGCGCGGGGCCGAAGCGGAGAAGGAGGGATTCGAACCCTCGATGCAGGTATTCACCCACATAACGCCTTAGCAGGGCGCCGCCTTCAGCCACTCGGCCACTTCTCCGGGACGGGACATGCTAGCGAACGGCCTTTCGGCGGCCCGGGGAGATCCCCCTTCCGGGCCATGCGCAAGATCCCCCTTCGTGGGCATGCCCGGAATTCGATTCGGGGGCATGCTGGGCGTGCCGGATCTCCCCTCACATACCCCCACCGGCATTGGAGACGCCCGCTTCGGCGGGCGTTTTCCGTTTTCGGGCCGAGGCGGCCGGGAGTCAGTCGTGGACGCGGGCGATCAGGTCGCCCCGGCGGATCACCTTCATGGCGGTGCCGGCGAGGCGGACGTCGAAGCCGGCCTCGCGCGGGAACAGCACCTTTTCGCCGGGCTCGACGCCGCCGGGCTCGGTGCCGACCGCGATCACGATCCCGGTGCGCGAGCCGGCCTCGGCGCTCGCGGGGATGATCAGCCCGTGCCGGGTCTCGGCCTCCTCGTCGCTCGGCTCGATGACGACGTAGTCGTCGAGCGGGTCGAGCGTCACCACTGGCTGTGTCTCTTCGAGCATGGATGAAGCGTAACCGGGAGAGAGAACATCACGGCATGCGCATCGGCAATCGTGACGTCCGGGTCACCAACCTCGACAAGACGTTCTTCCCCGAGCCCGGGCTGACGAAGGGCGACCTGATCGCCTACTACGTCGACGTCGCCCCTTGCGTCCTTCACCACGTGCGCCGGCGGCCGATGCAGATGAAGCGCTACCCGGACGGCGTGGACGGCTTCTTCTTCTACCAGAAGCGGGTTCCGGAGCCGCATCCCGACTGGCTGGACACGGTGCACATCCGCTTCCCGAGCGGCCGGTCGGCGGACTTCCCGGTGGTCGCGGACGCCGCCGGGCTCGCCTGGATCGCGAACCTCGGCTGCGTCGAGCTGCACACGTGGCACTCGCGGGTGGACGACGTCGAGCGGCCCGACTACCTCCTGATCGACCTCGACCCGAGCGAGGGCAACCCGTGGTCGCATGTGCGCGAGATCGCGATGGTGGTCAAGGAGGTGATGGACGAGCTCGGCCTGATCTCGTTCCCCAAGACCTCGGGGGCGACGGGCCTGCACATCCTCGCGCCGATCCGGCCGGAGCTTCGCTTCCCGCACGTGCGCGACTTCGCGAAGGCGCTGGCCAAGGAGGTCGAACGCCGGATCGGCGACCAGGACGTGGCGACGACGACGTGGAAGGTCGCCGACCGGCGCGGCGTGTTCGTCGACTACGGCCAGAACGCGCGCGACCGGACGATCGCGTCCGCGTACTCGATCCGTCCCACGGCGGATGCGCGCGCGTCCGCTCCGCTCCTCTGGGAGGAGGTACCGCGATGCGAGCCGTCCGAGTTCACGCTGCAGACGATGCGGAAGCGCATCGAGCAGGTGGGCGACCTGACGGCCGGCATGTGGCGCCGGAAGGTCAGCCTCGGCTCGCGCTTCGAGACCCTCGGCCTGAGGCCGCCGTAGCGAGCTCTCTCGGCCGCTCTGGCCGGGTCCCAGGGACAGTCCCCTGGCCGTGTCCCGAACGAACGAAGGATGAGTACCGGAGCGGGGTCGCGCTCGCCCCCTTGTCCGTTTGCGGTGGTCCAGGGACTGTCCCTGGAACTCGGCTCGCAGGGACGCGTCCTATGGGGACAGGAGTCGGGCGACGGTGAGGTCGCCCGAGCCGAGCGGTGGGCGCACCTCGCGCCACGTGCACGCCCTGGGATCCTTGTCGTCGCGGAAGCGGATCAGCTTCGTGCCGTGGCGGAAGCGGTTGCTCTGCACCTTGTCGTAACGAACCTCGACCACGAGCTGCGGCCGGAGCGCCGACTCCTCGAGCTCGCCGCCTCCCCAGCGGTTCGGCTCGGAGAAGCCGCGCTCGGGCGCGCCCACGAGGAGCGGCTCGATCCGCGCCAGCACGTCGGCGTGCCGGCTCGCGGCGACCGCGCAGGAGCCGACGTAGTCGAGCCCGCCGTCGTCGCGGTAGAGCCCGAGCAGGAGCGTGGCGAGCGCGGTCGGCTTCGCCTTCCAGCGGGCGCCCACGACCACGCAGTCCGCCGTCCTGTGCGCTTTCACCTTGACGACCCCGTCGCGCGATCCGGGGAGATAGGGGATCCCGAGCCGCTTGGCGATCACGCCGTCGAGGCCGGCCGAGTCCAGGGCGTCGAGCCAGCCCGCGGCCGTCTTCCGGTCGCGCGTCGCCGGCGAGATCGTGAACGGCAGCGTCTCGAGGAACGCTCGCCGCTCCTCCAGCGGCCGCCTGTGCCACGCCTTCCGTTTCCAGAGCAGGACGTCGAAGGCGACGAACCGGGCCGGGATCTCGGCGGAAAGCTTGCGGACCCGGCTCTCCGCCGGGTGCAGCCGCATCTGCATCGCGTCGAAGTCGAGGCGGCCGCCGCGGTCGATCACGATCTCGCCGTCGAGCGCGGAGTGGGGCGGAAGGTGGTCGCCGAGCGGCCGCAGCTCCGGGAAGTACCGGAGCAGCGGCCGGCCGTTGCGACTCCAGAGCGCGAGCTCGCCGCCGCCCCGCTCCAGCACGCCGCGGAAGCCGTCCCACTTCGGCTCGTACTGCCAGTCGCCGGGCGGGAGCTCCCTCGCGAGCTCGGCTTCCATCGGCGGAAAGGGGACGTCCTTGCCGGGCACCCGGCGAACGCTAGTTCAACCAGGGGCCGAGCAGCTCCTCGATCTCGCGGCAACCTCTCGGGTGCGACAGGCGTCCGCGGACCCGCTTGTCGGCGATGACCAGGAGTGTGGGCACGTCCTCGACCCGGAACCGCTCGACGAGATCGGGGCGCTCCTCGACCTCGATTCGGATCAGCGCGAACGTGCCGTGGTTGGCGCGGCGCTGGAGCACCTGGGCGACGAAGCCCTCCACGCGCCGGCACTTCCCGGAGACCCGGGAGTAGAAGAACACGAGCCGCGGCCGGGTCGCCCGGGCATAGTCGGTCGCGGCTGCAACAGCTTGCGCCATCGTCTCCCCCTCAACTGGAATTGACACATCCGGCGGCACTCGGGCCGGGCCGCCAGGGCGATAGATCGTTACCCGCCCTTCGGTTTTTTAACCGTCGTTAGGCTCTCCGCCCATGCGGCGTGTCGTCGTGACCGGGCTCGGAGCCGTTACCCCGCTGGGCAACGACCACCGCTCGACGTGGGAGGCCGCGCTCGCGGGGCAAAGCGGGATCGACTTCATCCAGGCCTTCGACGCGACCGGGTTCCCGGTGCGGATCGCCGCCGAGGTGAAGGGCTTCGACGGCGCCGCGATCCTGGGCGTCAAGGACGCGCGGCGCCTCGACCGAAATGTGCTGCTCGGGGTGGCGGCCGCCACGGAGGCGGCGGCGCACGCCTCGCTCGACGGGGCGTACGAGCCCGAGCGGGTCGGCGTTCTGTTCGGCTCGGCGATCGGCGGGGTGATCGGGATCGCCGACCAGCACCGGACGCTGGTCGAGCGTGGGGCCGACCGTGTCTCGCCGTACTTCATCCCGAGCGTGCTCGTGGACACCGCGAGCGGTCAGATCGCGATCACGCTCGGGGTACGCGGCCCGAATTACGCGCCTGTGTCCGCCTGTGCCACCGGCTCCACCGCGGTCGGCGAGGCCGCCGAGGTCGTCCGCCGCGGCGACGCCGACGCGGTGCTCGCCGGCGGGACCGAGGCGTGCATCCACCCGCTCATCCTGGCCGGGTTCTGCGCGATGCGTGGGCTGGCGGCCGAGAACGACCACCCTCCCCGCGCGTCGCGCCCCTTCGACGCGACCCGCGCGGGGTTCGTGATGGGGGAGGGGGCGTGCGTGCTCGTGCTCGAGGAGCTCGAGGCCGCCCGGGCTCGCGGCGCGACGGTCTACGCCGAGGTGCTCGGCTACGGGGCGTCCAACGACGCGTACCACCTCGCAACCCCCGAGCCGGAGGCGACCGGGGTCGCGGAGATGATGCGCTCGGCGCTCCAGCGGGCCGGCGTCGAGCCCGAGCGGGTCGGGTACGTGAATGCGCACGGCACGTCGACGCCGCTCGGAGACGAGGCCGAGACCCGGGCGATCAGGGAAGTGTTCGGCGCGCACGCATACGAGCTCGCCGTCTCGTCGACGAAGTCGATGACGGGTCACTGCTTCGGGGCGGCGGGCGCGATCGAGGCGATGATGTGCGTTCTCGCCCTTCACGAGGGCGTCCTCCCGCCGACGACCAACTACGAGATCCCCGACCCGGCATGCGACCTGGACTACGTCCCCAACGAGGCGCGCCTCGCGCAGGTCGACGTGGCCCTCTCGAATGCGATGGGCCTCGGCGGCCACAACGGCTGCGTCCTCTTCGGCCGCATCTAGGGCGAGCAGGAGCAGCGTTGGCTCCACCGGCGGGGTCAGACCCCGATACGGGAACGATACGGTCTGTCCACCGTACGGCGCAGCCTGGCGGGGTCGACGCCTGTGGAGCGCTGGGCACGCTCTCGTGGGTCAGACCCCGATACGAGAGGCTGACGGTTCGTCCACAGGGGTCGGGGTCGCACTGAGGCACGGAGCTCGTCACAGCGACCGGTAGGCGGAGTCGACGTGGACGAGCGGGGGCGCCGGCTCCCCGAGCTCGACCGAGAGCACCTCGCCGACGAACAGCGTGTGGTCGCCGGCGGCGACCTCGCGGTCGAGCCGGCACTCGAGCCAGCCGAGCGCTCCCTCGAGCAGCGGCGCTCCGGCGGCGCCCTCGCGAGAGGCGATCCCGTGCCAGAGCGCGATCGGGGGGACGCCCCGCGCGAAGTGCTGGGCGAGCGCGTCCTGGCCGGCTGCGAGCAGGCTGAGCGCGAAGCCGCCCGCCCGCCTGAGCAGCTCGTGCATCGCCGCGTGCCGGCCGATCGCGACCCCGACGAGCGGCGGCTCCAGGGAGAGGGAGACGAGCGACCCGACGGTCAGGCCGAGCCGCTCGCCCTCGGCGTCCACGGAGAGGACCGCGACACCTTGGGGAAAGCGTCGCATCAGGAGCCGCAGATCCGGGCCACGCTCGTCCACGACGGGCGATGCTAGTCGGCGGCCAGCTCCTCGCCCAGCAGGCCCGCTGCGTAGGCGCGCCAGGCGAGGCCGCCGTCGGCGGCGAGCGCCTCGAGGGCCGCGCTCACGGTCGGCAGGCCCGCGGCGTCCCGGCGGAGGCCCTCCAGCCCCCGCGCGAGCGCCTCCCGGCGCCCGGGAAGGTCGAGCTCCGCCGCGAGCGCCGTCACCGCGCGTCCGTCGAGCTCGACCGCGCGGTGCGGATCGCCGCCCGCCGCCAGCAGGAGCACGGCCCGGCGGAGCGCGCCGCGCAGCTCGGCTTCCTCGAGCTCGAGTGCCGATCCCGCGAGCCACGCCAGGACCGCGAGCGCGCCGTCGCCGGCCGTGGTCGCCTCGACCTGCTCCAGCCCGGGCCTCACGAGGCCGGCCGCTCGACGATCCAGCCGCCGTTCGCCGGCCGGTGGTGGAAGCGGTCGTGGAGCTCGTGCCGGTGCGGCCGGAGCTCCCGGACCGTCGGAAATGCGATCCGCCGCGGCGGCGTGCCCTCCCGGGTCGCGGTGGCGAGCGTCATCGGCTCGGCCGGCTCGACGCCGGCCGACCGGCGCCCCGTCGAGCCATAGCCGGCGCGGGACGACCGGGCCTGGATGGAGGTCGCCCTCGCCGAGCGGGTGATCGTGGCCGTCGGCATCGCCGGCGAGTCTATGCTCAGCCCGTGCGCGTGCTCGCCCTCGCTCTCGTCGCGCTCGCCGCGACGGCCGCGCAGGCACGGTCCGCCGGCGGCGCCTGCGGCCGGGCGGTCGCGAAGCAGGCGATCAGGGCCACGCACCTGCGCATGACGCTGCTCGGCGACCGCCCGACGCGCGTGAGCCCGGCCGGCGCGGACCGGGTGATCTGCCACGACTTCACGCGCGACGGCCGGCTCGACCTCGCGGTCACGATCGCGAGCGGCGGGACCGCCGGCGACGTCGGCTTCGCCGTCTTTCGCAGCACCGGGTCCGGCTGGGAGGTCGCCCTCGCCCGAAGCGGGTACAAGCTCGGCATCTTCCGTATCGGGGACGACCTGGTCAGCTCGCAACCGGTCTACCGCAAGCACGACCCGAACTGCTGCCCGACCGGCGGCTTCGACCACGTCCGCTTCCACTGGAACCGTCTTCGCTTCGTGGTCAGGCGCAGCTGGCACACGAGCGCGTTCCGGCCGTAGCGCCCGTCATGCCGCGAGCCCGTCTGCACGGCGGCGGCGGCGAGTACCCTATTGCGCGTGCCAGAGCCCGAACAGACCGCCGCGCTCGACGACCTCGAGCTCTACCGGCGCATGCTGCGCATCCGCCTCACCGAGCGGAAGCTGCTCGAGCTGCACTCGCAGGGGCTCCTGAACGGGACCACGCACACGTCGATCGGACAGGAGTCGATCGCGGTTGGCCTCCTCAGCCGCCTGCGGCCGGGCGACGCCGTCTTCAGCACTCACCGCTGCCACGGTCACTTCCTCGCCTCGGGGGGCGACCTGACGGCGTTCCTCGCCGAGCTGATGGGGAAGGCGGACGGGGCCTGCGGCGGCCGCGGCGGCAGCCAGCACCTGCACGTACCGGGATTCGTCTCTTCCGGGATCCAGGGGCAGCTCGTCCCGGTCGCCCTCGGGGTGGCGCTCGCGAAGAAGCTGCGCGGCGAGGACGGGGTGGCGATCGTCTTCATCGGCGACGGGACGCTCGGCCAGGGCGCGCTCTACGAGTCGATGAACCTGGCGTCGCTCTGGCGGGCTCCCCTGCTGATCGTGCTCGAGGACAACGCGATCGCCCAGACGACGCCGTCGTCGGTGGCGGTCGCCGGCGACATGCTGAAGCGTGCCGAGGCGTTCGGGATCGACGCGGCCGAGCTGGACGGCTCCGACGCGCCCGCACTGCACCGCCGGCTCGCGCAGCTCCTCGACGAGATGCGTGCGGATCCGCAGCCGCGGTTCCGGGTCGTCCGGACGGTCCGGCTCGGCCCGCACTCGAAGCGAGACGACGACCGCTCCGAGGCCGAGCTGGCCGAGCTCGCGAGCCGCGACCCGGTCGCGCGCCTCGCCGCGACGCTCGACCCGCCCGACGTCGAGCAGGCCGAGCGGGACGCCGCCGCGGAGCTGGCGGAGGCGGTCGCCCGTGCCGAGGCGAGCGCAGACCCGGACGAGCTGTCGCACCTGGGCGACGTCTTCCCGCCGCTCGACGAGAGCGCCGCCGTCAGGTGCTGGGCGCGGCCGGGCCAGCCCCGCGTGGTCGAGTCGCTGAACGCCGCTCTCCACGACCTGCTCGACCGCGACCCCGACGTCCGCGTCTTCGGCCAGGACCTGCTCGACCCGTACGGCGGTGCCTTCGCGGTCACGAAGGGGCTCTCGACGCGCTTCCCCGACCGCGTCCACCCGACGCCGATCAGCGAGGCGGCCATCGTCGGCAGCGCGACCGGATACGCGCTCGCGGGCGGCAAGTCGGTTGCCGAGATCATGTTCGGCGACTTCGTCGCGCTCGCCGCCGACCAGCTCGCGAACAGCGCCGCGAAGCACCACTACCTCTCCCGGGGCGAGTCGCCGGTCAACCTGGTCGTCCGCCTGCCGATGGGCGGCGGCCGGGGCTACGGGCCGACGCACAGCCAGAGTCTCGAGAAGATGTTCCTCGGCATCCCCGGCCTTCGGGTCGTCGCGGTCTCCGCCTTCGTCGATCCGTACGCGCTGCTCTCGAACGCGGTCGCCGCCGACCCGGGGCCGGTGTTGTTCGTCGAGAACAAGGCCGTCTACGCCGAACGCGTCCGCGAGCCCCGGGACGGCCTGGTCGAGCACTTCTCCAGCCGCACCACCGGCACCGTCTACCCGAACGTGCGGCTGAGCCCGGTCGGGTTCGAGGACCCCGACCTGACCGTGATCGCGTACGGCCGCTGCGCCTCGCTCGCGTGGGAGCCGGTCCGGCAGCTCTTCATCGAGCGCGAGATCGCCGCCGACCTCTGCGTCGTGTCGCAGCTCTCCCCGCTCGACCTCGACGGGATCCTCCCGTCCGCGCTGGCGTCCGAGTGCGTGGTCACCGTCGAGGAGGCCCCCGGCGAGGCCGGCTTCGGCGCCGAGGTCGCCGCCCGGCTCGCCGAGGCGGGCTTCCAGGGCCGGTTCGCGAGGATCGCCGCCGCCCCCTCGCCGATTCCGGCCGCGAAGACGCTCGAGGACGTGGTGCTCCCGACCGAGCGGTCGATCCGGCGGGAGCTGGAGCGCCTCGCGGTCGAGAAGGGCGCTCTCACCGCCGGGCGCTAGATTCGGGCGAGCACGATGGGCGCGATCCTGGTCATGTACCACTACGTCCGCGACCCGGACCCGGAGCATCCGGGGATCGCGGCGATCTCGACCGCCGACTTCGCAGGCCAGGTCGAGCACCTGCTCCGCCACTACGAGCCGCTCGAGCCGGACGCGCTCCTCGCCGCCGCCCGCGACCGCGCACCGGTTCCGAACGGCTTCGTGCTCACCTTCGACGACGGCGTGCGCGACCACTGGGAGAACGCCCTGCCCGTGCTCGAGCGGCACGGGCTGCACGCGATCTTCGCGCCGATCGGCCTGCCGTATCTCGAGGGGCGGATTCCGTTCGTCCAGAAGAACCAGTTCGTGCGCGGCCGGCTCGGTGAGGACGGCCTGCCCGACGCCTACCTCGAGGCGGCCGCCGACGTCGCGCCCGAGGTGGACGTCTCCGGGATCGTGGACAGCGCGCCGATCGGCGAGTACCGCCGCGGAAGCGAGAAGTACCTCCGCTTCAAGTACGCGTCGAACAGGCTGATCCCCTTCGACGTCTCCGTTCGCGTCATGGACCGCCTGTTCGCCGAGCACGTCTCGCCGGACGAGGGCGGCTTCATCCACGAGCTGTACCTGTCCACCGGCGAGATCGTCGAGCTGGCCCGGCGGGGGCACACGATCGCCGGCCACTCGGTCGGCCACCCCTCGCTGCCGCGGCTGGAGGAGCGCGACCAGGAGCGGGAGATCGGCGAGTCGGTCGCATGGCTCGGCCGGCTCCTCGGGGAGACGCCCTCCTGGTTCAACTACCCGTACGGCGACCACGACGAGCGCTCCGAACGGGTGTGCGAGCGGCTCGGGCTCGCGATCGCCTACTCCACCCGGCCTCCGATCGACTGGGCCGCACACGAGGAGCGGTTCCGTGCCCCGCGGGTGGACACGTGCTTCCTGCCGGTCGAGGCCGGGGCCGAGACGGTCGCTCTCGCGGGCGACATCGTCTGATGCCCGAACCGGTCGTCGTCCCGAAGCTGAACGAGAACGACGACGAGGTCGTGGTCGTGGAGCTCGCCGGCGGCTACGTCACGCGAGGCCAGCCCCTGTTCTCGGTCGAGACGAGCAAGGCGGTGACCGAGGTCGCGGCGGAGGCGGAGGGCTTCGTCCTCTGGAGCGTCGCGGTGGGCGACCGCGTGAGCGTGCTCGCGAGCGTGGGCTGGCTGTTCCCGACCGAGGAGGAACGCGATTCCTGGACGGTCGAGCGCCCTGCCGGCGTCGAGGAGCGGGCCGGAGCGGGGGGGCGCCTGGCGACCGAGCCGGCGACGCGCCTCGCGCGTGAGCTCGGCGTGTCGCTCGAGGACGTTCCGGGCTCGGGGATCGTCCGCGAGAGCGACGTGCGCGCGCTCGCCGAGCGGGCAACGGCCGGCGCGGAGCCGGCCGCAGCCGGAGGGAAGGAAGCGGAGCCCGCCGCCGGCCGGCTCTCTGACGAGCTCACGACGCGCCTTCGCGACGATCCCGAGTCGATCCGGGCGCTGTCCCCGGAGGAGAAGGTGGCGCTCTACCGCGAGCACGGCGCCGCAATCGGCGCGCGGGTCGCGATCGGCGCGCGGACGCTGATCGACGCGCGGTACGTCGAGATCGGCGACGACACCTCGATCGGCGAGGACGTGGTCGTGCGGGCGCGGCGGTTCACGATCGGAGAGCTCGGCCAGGTGGGTGCGGGCTGCCGCTTCCTCTGCCGCGACTTCGTCGCCGGCGACGTCGTCACGCTGCGCTGGAATGTCGCAGTCGTCGACGGCCAGGGCGGAATCCACGACTGCCGCGTCGGCGACCTCTGCTTCGTCGCCTACGACACCTACCTGAACACCGACCGCGACCTCACGCTCGGCGAGCGCGTCTGTCTCAGTCCGGGCGTGCGGCTGTACACGCACCGCAAGTGGCTCGAGGCGCTCGACGGCTATCCGTTCTCCTACGCTCCGGTGTCGATCGGCGAGCGCTCCTGGCTCGGGCCCGGCAGCCTGGTCCTTCCCGGCGTCGTGCTCGAGCCCGAGGTGACGGTGATGGCGAACTCGGTCGTCGCCTCGAACGTGCCGTCCCGAGCGCTCGTCGGCGGGATCCCCGCCGCAGTGGTCAAGCGGCAGCAGAGGCAGGAGCTCGACCCGGCCCACCGGGCGGCGCTCGTCCGCGAGATCTTCGAGGGAAACGGCGAGGCGCTCGCCGTCCTCGGCTGGACGCTCGAGCCGGAGGAGGCCGGCGCCGCCGTGTGGGCCGGAAGGCTCGCGCGGGAGGGCCTCGAGGCGGAGGTGGTCGTGGACGGAACGACGGTGGTCGTCGGCGCCGACACCGTCTTCGACCTGCGGGCGCGCACGGTGCGCGGCAGGCGCGACGCCGCGTCGGACGTCGTCCGCCACCTGCTGTTCAAGTACGGCCACGTCTTCGAGCCGCGCCTGTGGCGCTTCGGCTCGCGAGTGGACGAGACCGAGTACTAGCGCCGAACGCGGAACGAAGAAGACGACTGCGAAGCAGTCCGCGCCCGAATCGTCCGGAGCTGAACGCGCGCTCTCGCGGTCAGGTGACGAAGGAAGGTCAGATCCTCCGCCTTCCGAGCCTGAAAGGCCTTCTCCGCACGGCTCCTTCGATCCGCGTTCACGTTCCTGTTCTGCTCGCGTATCGGTCGCCACAAACGTCGGCCCGCGATGGATCTCCTGCTGCGCCGGCTCCCGGCCGGAGGGCGCGCGCTGCCGGGCTATCCGGTCGGGCGCGTCCCGAAGACCTGCTCGTACAGAGCCTGCCAGTTGCTCGCGATCCCGCGCTGGGCGGCGCGCAGGGTGATCGAGCCGGCGCAGACGAGGGCGTGGAGCCTGTTCTCCAGCTTGTCCTTCACCCGGTAGCCGGGATGCGCCTCCAGCTGCTCGGGGAAGAGGTTGGCGATGTCGTTCGACCCGCCGAGCTCGAGGGAAACGATGTGGTCGATCTCGAGCGAGCGGCCGTAGTGGCCGGGCTCCATCCCGTACTCGCGCTCGACCGCGAACTTCTCCGACTCGGGGACGTTGCGGATCGGGCCCGTCCGGAAGTCGGGTGAGCAGAGCACGGCCTTCGTCAGCCTGCTGTAGTAGCCGCCGGGTGAGCAGCGCCGGTCCGCGTTCGCGCCCAGCGTGCAGCCGCTCGTCCTCGTCCGCTTGGCGAGCAGCACCGTGTCGCCGACGTTGGGCGGCGGAGAGTCGCTCGCGGCCGCGGCCGGCAGGACGAGCGCGGTCGAGACCCCGAGGACGAGCAGGACCGCTCTCATCACGCACTCCTTTCGGCCGCACCGCGTTGCCAGGGGGTTGCTCCGCAGCTAGTTCGGGCCGCGGCCGCGGATCCCTGCCCCTGCTCTCGCCGCGTCGCTACGAGCGTTGCTTCACAGCCTGCACGGCCTCGACGTAGCGCTCGGTTGCGGGCAGGACACCGCGCTGGCGGACGCTGGCAGGGCCCTGGTGGTAGGCGGCCACCGCCAGGCGCTCGTCACCCTGGAAGTCACGCAGCAGATGGTGCAGGTAGGCAACCCCGACGCGGATGTTCCCGGTCGTGGTGTGCGGGATCGGGTGCTTGACGACTACGGTCTCGACGAAGTCCCACGCGCCCGCGCTGACCTGCATCGGCCCCCAGTCGCCGGTCGACGAGCGGACGTTCGCCTGGTAGCCGGACTCGATCCAGGCCACGGCCAGCGCCAGGCGCCTGTCGAGATGGGCGCGGGCGGCGACGCGCTCGATGATCGCCTTCACGCGGGCCGCCGGGACGTCCGCCTGCGGCCAGGCCGCCTGGAGCCGGACGCGGCCCGGCAGGCGCAGGCGGGCGCCGACGGGCAGGACGCCCGCAGGGTCGAGCCTGTTCGTCGCGGCCAGGTCGGCGACCGTCGTCCCCGCACGGGCGGCGATCGCGGTCAGGGTGTCGCCGGCCCGTACCCGGTAGCCGGCAGTCGTCCGCCTCGGGAGGGGGGGCGGGGCCGCGCAACCGGGCCGGGGGCAGATCGCGGCATGCGTCGCGGGCCCGGCGATCCCGTCGGGGATCAGCCGCGCGCGCCGCTGGTACGCGACCAGCGCGGCGCGGGTTTGCGGGCCGAAGCGACCGTCGAGCGCTCCGACCTCGAGCCCGTGCACTGCGAGCAGAAACTGGAGAACCGACACGTCCCAGCCCTCCATCCCGCGCTTGATCACGCGCACCCCGAACAGCGGCCGTCCGAGCCGGCCGAGCCCGGCGCGGGTCGCGAGCCGTGAGCACCCCGCTCGGCGGCAGCCCCTGGTGGCGCTGAAGCGAACGGAGGGCGCTCACGGTCGCCGGGCCGGAGATGCCGTCCACCGAGCCGGCGTAGAAGCGTTTGGCGGCGAGCGCAACCTGGAGCGCGGCGACCTGCGGGTCGGCCGCGTGCGCATTCCCGGCCTGAAGCAGGATCGGCCCAGCGACCAGAAGAACACCCCACCGAAGGCGCACGGGCGGGGGATTCGCGGCCGTCCACAGTCCTCCTCCGCACCCGCCACAGGAAGCGGTACCGCCCTTGCCTCCGCGGACACCTGCGAATCACGGGGAACGAGCCTCTCGCGGCCCGCTCCGCTCGGCACTTGGGCCTGGGGATCGTCGATGCGTCCGAGACGGGATCGGCATCAGTCGTCTCCAAGATGGGCTAAGGAATCCCGCCGCTCTTGCCGATGCGGATCGGACAAGGGTTTGGCCGATTGCAGCAAGAAAGGGTGAACATGGGCGAGAATCTGCTCCGAGACTTGGCGCCGGCGACGAACGCGGTCGGCATGGCGCGGCGACAATCCTTCGGCGCGTTGGCAGTCGACGCGGGAATCGTTACCACCGACCAGCTCAGCCAGGCGCTCGAGGAGGGGAACAGGACGGGTGAGCGGCCCGGGGAGGTGCTCGTCCGGCGCGGGTGGACGAGCGAGGAGGAGGTCGCACGGGTGCTGGCAGAGCAGTGGGAGCTTCCGTTCAAGTCCGGCGTCTCGCCGTCTCAGGATCCGGCGGTGCGGGAGATGCTGCCGGACGGCGAGGCGCACCGGTTGGAGGCGTACGTGCTCTCGCACGAGGAGGGGAAGCTCGTCGTCGCACTGGCGGATCCGAGCGAGGAGCGCCTCGAGGCGCTTCATGGCCTGCTGGGGAGCGACGTCAGCCCCGTGGTCGTGCCGCGAAGCGAGCTGCAAGCTTGGCTCGGAGGCCCGCAGGCGCTGGATTTCGTCCCGGCCGCCGACGTGCCGGAGAGTCAGGTGGTCGGCTCCGCGCAGCTCGGCCTTGATGCCGATGACGCCGGGAGCGAGGGCCAGCCCCTACTGGACGAGCTCGCGGAGCTGAGAGTGGCTCTCGACTCGGGCGCCGAGCAGTTCGACCTGGTTCGTGGCGGTCTGGATGGCTTGGCCGAGACGTTGGGTCGAACGCGGGAGAAGCTCGAACGCTTCGAGCGGGAGGTCGAGCTCCTCTACGCGGAGCGCGAACAGTCCCGCGCGACCCTCCGTCAGGTGCTCGACCTGGTGAAGACTGCCGAACAATGAGACGCGGGTAGCCGCCGGCGCACGAGCCCGCCCCGGGCGTCTCGGGCTGCGAGCCGGAGCCGAGCGTGTCCCCGGACGGCGACGCAGGCGGCGGCGTGCGCGCCTGAGCCAGATCTGCCTCGACAGGCGGCGGGGGAGGGATTCGAACCCTCGAGACGCTCTCGCGCCCAACGGTTTTCAAGACCGCCCCGTTCGACCGCTCCGGCACCCCGCCGCGGACGAGGCTACCGCGACACGGTCTCCGGCGCGCCGAACGGGACGAGCGCGGGCGGCACGTCGCCGCGGAGGTTCTCCAGGATCGCGAGCACCCAGCGGTCGGTGACCGCGGTGCCGTTCAGCGTGTGGACGACCTCGGTGCCCTTCTGGCCCTCCGGGCGGTAGCGGATGCCGAGCCGGCGCGCCTGGTAGTCGGTCGTGTTCGAGGTCGACGTGATCTCGCGGTAGCGCTGCTGGTGCGGGAACCAGGCCTCGATGTCGTACTTCTTCGCCGCGGACGCGCCCAGGTCGCCGGCGGCGACGTTGACGACGCGGTAGGGAAGCCCGAGCTCGTTGGCGAGCTCCTCCTCGAGCGCGAGCAGCCGGTCGTGCTCGTCGCGGGAGGCCTCCGGCTCGCAGAAGACGAAAAGCTCGACCTTGTTGAACTGGTGGACGCGGAACATCCCGCGCGTGTCCTTGCCGGCGGCGCCCGACTCGCGCCGGAAGCAGGTCGAGAGGGCCGCGTAGCGGAGCGGCAGCTCGTCGAGGATCTCGTCCATGTGGAAGCCTGCGAGCGCGACCTCGGAGGTGCCCGTCAGGTACAGGTCGTCGTCGGCGAGCGCGTAGATGTTCGACCGCTCGGTGGGGAAGAACCCCGTGCCGTACATCGCCTCCTCGCGGACGAGCACCGGCGGCAGCATCGGGACGTGCCCGTGCGCGACCACCCGGTCGACGGCGAAACGGTAGAGCGCGAGCGCGAGCAGGGCGGTGTCGCCGACGAGAAACCCGAACCGCGAGCCCGAGAGCCGGGCCGCCCGCTCCATCTCGAAGCGGCCGACCTCGGTGTGCTCGGGCCCTTCGGCGGCCGGGTCGCCCCGGCGCCGGATCTCCTCGGCATCCTCCTCGGCGCTGCCGTCGGGCGCGGACGGGTCGGGCGGGTTCGGCACCTGCTCGAGCAGGCGGTCGCGCTCGGCCTCCACGGCGGCGAGCGCCTCCTCCGCCGAGCGCAGCTCGTCCTTCACCCGGTTCAGCTCCTCCAGCTCGGCCGGCGACGGCTTGCCCTTCACCTTCAGGCGGCCGCGCAGCTCGTCGACCCGCGGGACGAGCGCACGCCACCGCTCGTCCGCCTCGAGCAGTGCGTCGAAGGCGTCCGCCGAGCCCTTGCGCGCGAGGGCCGCGCGGAAGGAGCCCGGATCGTTGCGCGCCGCGCGGAGGTCGATCACGCGACGGAGTCTAGAGAGCCAGGTACGCCTCGATCACCTGCGCGACGCCCTCCTCCTGCACGGGCGGGCAGACGAGATCGGCAATCGCCAGCACCCGTGCGTGACCGTTCTCGACGGCGACCCCATAGCCGGCCCACTCGAGCAGCTCGACGTCGTTCTCGCCGTCGCCGAAGGCGACCGTCTCCTCGGCGGCGAAGCCGAGGTGCTCGGCGAGGAACGCGAGCCCCGAGCCCTTCGTCACCTCCGGGCTCGCGAACTCGAGGAAGTACGGCAGCGACTTGGAGATGTACATGCGCCCGTCGAAATGCATCCGCATCCGGCGCTCGAGCCCGTCCAGCCCGGCCGGGTCGCCCACCGCGACGAGCTTGGTCGGAGGCTCCGCCAGCCAGGCGAGCAGGTCGCCGACCGCGTGCACCTCCAGGTTCTGGAAGGACGCGTACGACTCGGACGCGGGCGTGTGCCGCGCGACGAAGAGCTCGTCGTCCACGTAGCAGTTCAGGGGATAGCCCTCCGCCTCCACGGCGGCGATCGCCTCGCGGGCGAGCTCGAGCGGGATCGGCTCGTGGAGGAGGAACCGGCCGCTGACCGGATCGGCGACGACCGCGCCCTGGTAGCAGACGACGGGGTCGTCGATTCCGGCCGCCTGCGCGTACGGCCGCACGGAGCGGAACATCCGGCCGGTGGCGATGGTCACGTGGACGCCGGCCGCGCAGGCGGCCGCGATCGCCGACCGCGTCCGCGGTCGCAGCTCGGCGTCCTCGCCGATCAGCGTGCGGTCGAGGTCGCAGGCGAACGCCCGGACGACGCGCGGGAAGTCGTCCGGAAGGGTCAGGACTTCTGGGTCAGGAAGGCGACCAGGTCGGCGATCTGCTGGTCGCTGAGCGACGAGTAGGTCGTCGGCATGACCCCGTCCGGGTAGCCCGGGACGACGTACGCGCTCGGGTCGACGATCGAGGTCTGCGTGTAGTCGGCGAGCGGCTGGCCCGCCTTCTGGGCGTCGGCGGCGAGGTTGTCGAGATTCGGTCCCACCGTGCCGGCCGAGCCCGCCGGCGTGAACACGTGGCAGGCGTTGCAACCCTGCGCGGTGAAGAGCTGCTTGCCCGCGGCCGGGTCGCCGGCGGAGACGGTCGGCGTCGTCGGGAGCGTCCCTTCGACCGTCTTCGGCGCCGGGGAGACGGTCTTGCCGCCCGAGCAGCCGGCCAGGACGAGTCCGCAGGCGGCGAGAACGAAGGCTCTCCGGCGCACGCGCGCGAGTCTACTCGACCGCTCGCGCTCCCGGTGCGCTGAGAGACGGGCCGGCTCGGACCGGCCCGGCGCCGGTCGGCGAGGTCGGGCGTGAGCCGAACACTCTGAGGCGAAGCGTAGGGATTCGCCGCGTGAGACTAGGGGAAACCAGCTAGACCGGCGGGAGGTGGTGGCCTACGGTTGGGCGATGGACGAGTCGCTTCAGGGTATTCCGGGTCTGGTCGTCGACGGCGACGGGGTCCGGGCCGCCGTCGTGAACGAGAACGAGGTGCGCGCCGCAGCCGGCCTGACGATGGCGATCGGCGCCGTGGCGTTCGGCTACGCCTACTTCACCCGGCAATACGTGCCGCTCCAGGCCGTCGCGAGCCTGTTCTTCCTCGAGTTCCTGGTGCGTGTGACGGCCGGGATCCGCTACAGCCCGATCGGTGTGGTCGCACGACTGATGATGCTCGACCAGCCGCCGCAGTGGGTCTCCGCGAAGCCGAAGCGGTTCGCCTGGACGCTTGGTCTGGGGATGACCTGCGCGATGACGATCATCACCAACAGCGGCATCCGCGGCCTGCTCCCCAGGACCATCTGCCTGATCTGCCTGACGCCGATGTGGATGGAGTCGGCGCTCGGCCTGTGCCTCGGCTCCAAGCTCCACGCCCTGATCGTCCGAAGCGAGTGGACGAGGAAGAGCCTCGCGAGCGCGGTGTGCGCCGACGGCGCCTGCGCCCCGTCCGGGCGAACCCGCTCGCCGAAGCACACATGACGCCCAGACCGGCGCGCACCGGCTGCAAACGGCTCCGTGGAGCGGAATAACTCTCGAGGAGTTCGCGTCCGTGCACGGCGGCTGCGTCGGTCCGGAGCGCTGCTCCCGACGGCGGGGAGGCGTCGACCCTTGCCCGAGCGTGCCGGGGGCGAAGGTGAGCGGGCGGCGCGTGCTCAGTCGGCGGCGAGGGAATCGCGCAACGTCCTCGTCGCCTCCGCCTCGACGTCCAGCCGGTCGTCGAGCACGACGCCGTAGTCTCGCTTCGCGGCTTCCTTGCTCACGTAGCCGTCGAGCACGTCGACGCGAACGCGCTCGGGGTCGCGCTCGAGCGGGCGACCGAATCCCCCTCCGCCCCCGGTGTGCAGGTCGATCACCGTCCCCGGGGCGAGTGGGTGCGCGTTCACCTTCAGCATCTGCCTCTCCTCGGGGAGCCCCGGGGCGATGGTCACATTGGGCCCGATCGCCTCCCGGCCTCCGAAGAGGCCCCAGGCGGGCGTCACGGACCGGTCGAGCCAGAGGTAAAGGAAAGCCGCGGGCTCGACCTCGAAGCGCCGGACGAGCCCGCACCCGCCGCGGAACCGCCCGGGGCCGCCGGTGTCGATCCGAAAGCCGTAGCGGCGAACCAGGGCTGGGAACTTCACCTCGAACACCTCGACCGGATAGTCCTTGAAGCCGCCGTTGACGTTGTTGATCAGGCCGTCCTGCCCGTCGCCGCCCTCGAAGCCTCCCCAACCGCCTGCGTGCGGCATGACGTGCAGGAAGGGGACGTCGCCGTTTCGGGGATCCTTGCCGGCGAGGAAGAGCACCATCGAGTCGCCGAAGTGGGCGGCGGCGACCCTGTCGGGCATCACGGGAGCGAGCGCCGTGACGATGAGGTCGATCAGGAGGCCGAGCGGCGTGAAGTACCACTGGCAGGCCGCCGGCTCGTGCGCGTCGAAGATCGAGCGCTCGGGAGCCTTGACGTCGAGGGTGTGGAAGGTGCCTCCGTCGACCGGCCGTTCCGGATTGATCAGCAGCTTGAAGGCGACCCGACAGGCCGAGACGGTCTGTGCGAAACCGCAGTTCACGGGCCCCTCGGTCTGCGGCGACGAGCCGTCGAGGTCGATCGTCATGTGGTCTCCCTCGACGTCGATGCGCACGTGGACGGGGATCGGCCCATGACCGAGGCCGTCGTTGTCGACGAAGCCCTCCGACCGGTACGTCCCGTCCGCGATCGCCGTGACCGCCACGCGCTCGAGCTGTTCCGACTGTCGGTAGATCTCGCTCCGGGCGGCGACGTACGTCTCGTAGCCGAAACGGTCGAGAATCGCCTGGAAGCGCGCCTCGCCGGTGCGGCAGGCAGCGACCTGAGCGTTCATGTCGCCGACGAGCGAGTAGCCGAACCGCCCGTTCCGCCGCAGCAGGTCGATGATGTCGTGACGGGGCTCGCCGCGATCGTAGATGCGCGTCGGCGCCCAGCGCATCCCCTCCTGGTAGATCTCCCGCGAGTCCATGGGGCCGCCCGCGTCCTTGCCGCCCACGTCGAGCCAGTGCGCACGCGTCGCCGAGAATCCCACCAGGCGGTCCCGCCAGTGGATCGGGCCGAAGATGGTCGCGTCGTTCAGGTGCGTGCCCGTCATGTACGAGTCGTTCATGTAGAAGATGTCGCCGGGCCGAAACGCCTCCCAGCCGAACATCTCGGCGGCGAGCTTCACGCAGATCTCGAGGTTGCCGAGGAAGAGCGGCAGACCGAGCGACTGACCGAGCACGTCGCCGTGCTCGTCGAGGATTGCGACCGAGCAGTCCTTCCCCTCGTAGATGATCGGCGTGTAGGAGCTCCGGATCAGCGTCGCGTTCATGTCCTGGGCACAGGAGACGAAGGCGTTTCGGATGATCTCGGTGGTGATCGGATCTGCCGTGACCGTGCTCATGAGCCCCTCCTGACCACGAGGTTCCCGAATTCGTCCACCGTCGTCGAGTAGCCCGGAGGGACGATCGTCGTCGAGCTCTCCTCCTCGATCACGACCGGGCCCTCGTACCGTGATCCCGGTGCGATCCGGTCGCGGACGAAGACGGCCGTCTCGCGGGCCTCGCCGTCGAACACGACGCTCCGCACGCCGAGGGACGGATCGCCTCCGTCCGTCTGCGCGCGGACGGGGGCTGCCTGGGCGGCGATCCGTCCGAGCGCGGCGAGGCGCAGGTTCACGAACTCCACCGGCGCACCGGGGGTCGAGTGCCCGTAGCGGACGCGGTGGGCGTCGTGGAACGAGCCGTCGACGACCTCGAGGTCGATCCGTCCGTCGACCGGCACGTTGACCGTGTACTCCTGCCCGACGTAGCGCATGTCCGCGGAGCGCGCGAAGTACTGCTCGCCCACGCCGATTCCCTCGTGCTCGAGCAGCTCCGCCCCCTCTGCCTGGAGGGCGTCGAAGGTCTGCGACACCTCGTCCGCCCCGAGCCCGGCAAGCGGGCGGTAGAAGCTGCGGACGACGTCGTGGCGCATGTCCGTCTGAAGCATGCCCCAGGCCGAGAACGTCCCCGGGCTCCAGGGGACGATCACCTCGCCGATCTCGAGCTCGTCGGCGAGCCAGGCGGCGTGCATCGGCCCGGCTCCGCCGAAGGCGACGAGCGCATACTCGCGCGGGTCGATCCCCTGCTTGACCGTGATCGTCCGCATCGCGTCCGCCATCCGCGCGTTGATGATCGCGAGCATGCCCTCGGCGAGCGCCACGGAGTCGAGCTCGACCTCGGGGGAGATCCTCTCGAGGGCTCGTGCCGCCGCGGCGGCGTCGAGGCCCATCCGGCCGCCGAGGAAGTACCCGGGGTCGAGCCGACCGAGGTGGAGGTTGGCGTCCGTCACCGTCGGCTCAGTGCCGCCCCGGCCGTAGCAGGCTGGGCCGGGATCGGCGCCCGCGCTCTGCGGACCGACGCGAAGACCGCCTGCCTCCAGCCAGGCGAGCGAGCCGCCGCCCGCTCCGATCGTGTGGATGTCGACGAGCGGCATCAGCACGGGCAGCCCTTCGAGCTCCGTCTCCGTCGAGACGGTCGGCCGGCCCTCGACCACGAGGCTGAGGTCGAACGACGTTCCGCCCATGTCGACGCAGAGCAGGTTTCGCCGGCCGGTCGCGCCGGCGAGCGCGGCGCCGCCGATCGTGCCGCCGACCGGGCCTGAGAGCAGCGTCTGGATGGGCTCCGCGCGAGCCCTCCGCGCGCTCGTGATGCCGCCGTTCGACTGCATCACGTACAGCGGACTGGCGACGTCGAGCTTCCCGAGCTCATGCTCGAGCGTCCCGAGGTAGCGCTCGACCCGGGGAGCGATGTACGCGTTCAGCGCCGCGGACGACGCCCGCTCGTACTCGCGCCACTCCCGTGCGATCTCGTGCGAGAGCGTGATCGACAGCGCCGGAAACTCCGAGCGGAGAAGATCGCGGAGCTCGAGCTCGTGTACGGGGTTGACATACGCGTGGAGGAGGCAGATCGCAACCGCCTCGAAGTCCTCGTCACGGATTCGGGCGTACAGCGGCTCGAGCGTCGACGCGTCGAGTGCGGTCTCCACCGAACCGTCCCAGCGCAGCCGTTCCGACACCTCGACCACGTTGCGTCGAGGCACCAGCCGCTCCGGCTTGCGGTAGCGCAGCGCGTAGAGCTCCTTGCGGTCGTGCCTGGCGATCGAGTACGCATCCCCGAGGCCCTCCGTCATCACCAGTAGCAGGCGGGCGCCCTTTCGCTCGAGGAAGGCATTGAGCCCCACGGTGGTGCCGTGCACGAGGAACTCGACGCTCTCGAGCCGGGGCACGAGCCGTCGAAGACCCTCGAGGACGCCGTCGGCGGGATTCGCCGGCGTGGTCAGCACCTTGCCCGAGCCGGTCTGCCCGTCCTGCGCGGCATCGACGACGACGAAGTCGGTGAAGGTGCCGCCGATGTCCATCGCCACGCGGTAACCACTCATGCCGTCTCCTCCGAGCTCGTGCCCGTGACCGAGTAGATGCTGCCATCGGGCGTGGCGCGAAGCAGCGGAAGAAGTCCGTGGCCGAGCTCCTCGCGCTCCGGCGAGGCGAGCCACAGCTCGTAGGCGGCTGCGTCCTCCCACTCCGCGACGACGAGGAACGGAGCCCCGCTCTCCTCCGGCCTGAGGAGCGAGCCGGAGCGAAAGCCCTCGATCCGGGCGGCAATGCCGAACACGTCGCGGTCGGCGTAGAAGCGGGCCACGTCCTCCTCGCAGCCGTCACGCACCGGAAGACGCAGCACGGAGACGATCACGGTGCGCCCTTGGCGGCGGTTCCGAACGCAGCGCTCAGCACGGCGTCCTCGGTCATCGACTCGCCCGCGAGCTCCGCGACGACACTGCCTTCGCGCATCACGAGCGCGCGGTGAGCGAGCCCGAGCACCTCTTCGTGCTCGGACGAGATCAACAGCACGGCCATTCCATCGGCCGCCAGCGAGTGGATGAGATCGTAGATGGCGAGCTTTGCCCCCACGTCCACTCCCCGCGTCGGCTCGTCGGCGATGAAGACCGTCGGCGGACGGAAGAGCCAGCGGGCGAAGAGCACCTTCTGCTGGTTGCCGCCCGAGAGGGTGCTCACCCTGGTCGACGGGCCCAGGGCACGCACGTCCACCCGCCCCATCAGCGAGCGGGCGGTGCGTCGGGTCTTCCGCTCCGCGATCAACCCGCCTCGACTGAGCATTCGCAGGTGGGGCAGGAGAACGTTGTCGGCGACTGAGCGCCTCATGAGGAGACCCTGGGCCTTCCGGTCCTCGGGCAGCAGGACGATGCCGCGTGCGATTGCCTCGCGAGGCGATCGCAGCCGCTGGGCGCGCCCGAGAAGCTCCAGCTCGCCGCGGTCGCGCCGATCGGCGCCGAAGATCGCCCGCGCCAGCTCCGTCCGGCCGCTGCCGATCAGCCCGGCCAGGCCGAGTATCTCCCCGGCGCGAACCTCGAACGACACCCCGTTCACCGCCGGAGGACGTCGCAGATCGCGCACGGACAGCACCACCGGGGCGTCCGGTCCGGGTGGGTGCTTGGGAGGGAACGTGAGCTCGACGGTTCGGCCCAGCATCGCCGCGACGAGACGCTCGGGCGTTTCGTCGCGAGACGGCGAGCTCCGCACGATCCTCCCGTCGCGCAGCACGGTCACCGTATCCGCGAGCGCGAGCACCTCGCCGAGCGAGTGTGAGACGTAGACCACCGTCGAGCCTCGCTCGTGGAGGCCGCGCACGATCCGGAACAGCCGCCCGGCCTCGTCTGGAGTCGACGCCGCCGCGGGCTCGTCCATGACGACCACGCGTGCCTCCCGCGCCAGGGCGCGGAGCACCTCGACCTTCTTTCGATCCGAGAGCGAGAGGTCGCGTACGAGCGAGTTCGCAGGGAGATCGAGCTCCACCTGGTCGAGGAGGAGGCTGAACCTCCTCCGCATCGCCCGGCCGCGGACGAGGCCGGCCGAGCCGCTCTCGATCCCGAGGAAGATGTTCTCGATCACGGAGCGATGCGGGACCAGCGCTCCCTCCTGGGTGATGATCGTGACGCCGTCGCGGAGGGCGCTCCGGGGCGTGCGGTAGTCGACGCGACGCCCGGCGAAGCGAAGCTCGCCTTCGTCGGGACGGTGGACGCCGGCGATGATCTTGCCGAGAGTCGACTTTCCGGCTCCGTTCTCGCCGACGAGCGCGTGGATCGATCCCGGCTCGACGGTCAGGTCGACGCCGCGCAGCGCCCGGACACCCCCGAAGCGCTTGCCGATGCCGTGGAGCTCGATCCGAGCGGTCATGCGGGTATCCGCGCGGCGAAGCTCTCGTCCAGGGTCGCCGGGCGTCCGGCCTTGAAGACGGCGGCGATCGCACCAGGCTCGAGCAGCGCCCGCAGCTCCCCGGGCTCGCGGGTCAGGGCGACCGCGTCGAAGGCGAAGCCCGGGGCGATCCGCCCGTAGCGGTCTTCGACTCCGCAGAGCTCGGCGCCTCCGATCGTCGCCGCCAGGAGCACCTCCTCCACGGTCAGACCCGCCTCCTGCATGAGCGCGAGCTCTTCGAGATTCGAGCCGTGCTGCTCCCGGCTGATGTAGTCGGTGCCGACCGCCAGGCGCACCCCGTGCTCCTTCGCGATGCGAACCGCGGCGCCCAGCTGGAGGCCGAAGTCGAGGATCTTGCGGCACTGAACGGGCGTGAGCACGCCGACTTCGGCCCAGCGCAGGGTGTCCCGCATGGCGGAGAGCGTCGGCACGAGCCAGCAGCCCGCCCTCGCCATCCGGTGCGCCTGCTCCTCTGTCAGGAAGCCGCCGTGCTCGATCGACCTGACGCCGGCGGCGACCGCATTGTCCAGGCCCTCGCCACCGTAGGCGTGTGCGGCAACGGGCTTGCCCTTGCGGCGGGCTTCTTCGACCGCGGCCACCACCTCTGCGAGCGTGAAGTCGGCAACCAGCGGGTGGTCGTGGTCCGAGACGAGCCCGCCGGTCGTCGCCAGCTTGATCCAGTCGGCGCCGGATCGGATCACCTCACGGACCGTGGCGCGCATCTCGTCGACCCCGTCGACGACGAAGCGCGGTTTCCCCGGGTAGCTCGGCACGAGATAGGAGGGTGAGAGCTCGAGGCCGGGGCCGGCGAGGAAGCCGTCGCCGTGCCCGCCGGTTTGCGAGATCAGCACCGTCGAGATCTGCAGCGTCGGTCCCGGCACGTGCTCGAGCGCGAACGAATCACGCATACCGGCGTCCGCGCCGGCCATGTCTCGGACGAAGGTGATGCCGCCCTCGAGAGTTGCCCGAGCGTTTCGGGCCGTCTCGAGCGTCCAGCGGCTCAGTGGAGTCGCGAGCGACTCGGCGAGCGACAGCGACGACATCGACAGGTGGTCGTGGCAGTCGAACAGCCCCGGAAGGAGCCAGAGCCCGGAGGCGTCGATCGACCGGGCTCCCTCGACCGAGAGCCTCGGGCCGACGTCGATGACCGCCCCGCCGGAGACGTGAACGTCGAGAGGCCCGTCGAACCCACCCGACGTGTCGAGGACCTGCGCTCCGCGCAGGACGAAGGACTCCGTGAACCTCATCGCTCCCCCTTTGCGCTGAGCAGGACGACCGCGATCGTGCAGGGCTCGGCTCCGCCGTTCCTCCAGCCGTGTGGTGTGGCCTGCTGGACGACCGTGTCGCCGGCGCCGAGCCTCAACTCCTCGCCCGGAAGGACCAGGGTGAGCTCGCCCGACAGGACGACGCAGCAGTCGACCGTGTTCGTCCTGTGCAGATCGACTTCCGCTCCGGGCTCGAACGTCACGAGCCGAAAGGCGGCGCCGCCCTCCGGCGGCTCGAGCCGCCACTCGCGGGCTGCGGGGTCGTCGCGGACCGTCGGGTCGGCGGGAACGTCGGCGATCCACACCTCGCGTGCCTCGGTCGTGCCGAAGTCGACGACCGGGGTCTCGCCCGCGAAGAGGACGGCGGGCTCTCCCGCTTCGCTCCAGCCCGTCACGATCCGTCTCGCCATCAGGCCGCCGCCGCCGCGGTGTCTCCGTTCGCGACGATGAACCCGTAGTCGCCCGGGTCGACCTTCGTCACGCCGTCTCGGACGAGTACGAGCAACGTCGGCTCGAACGGAGCGACGATCTGCTCCAGGGTCTCGAAGCTGTACGGGCTGACCACCTGCGCGAGCTCCTCTCCCGCCGGGACGAGATCGCCGAGCCGGTCGGATCCGTACCGCGAGAGCATCAGGCCGCCGTGATGCGGCTTCAGATCGGCCAGCTCGCTGACGAACGTCTGCGCCGGTGGCAGCTCGGGCTCGCCGCCAAGCATCCTCAGGTGCTTCATGACGTTGCGCAGGCCGCGCATGCCCTTCCACACGAAGCGCTCGTCGTGCTGCCTGCCCCCGCCGAGCTCCACGATCAGCGTCGGGATCCCCCGTCCGGCCGCATCCTCCGCGAGCGATCCTGGGGGCGGCGCCCCGCGATAGAGCACTTCGCAGCCGAACGCCTTGGCAAGCTGCTCGTCGGCGTCGGCGTAGACGTAGTCGACCGTGGCAAGCGGACCTCCGGAGTGGACGTCGACCAGATAGTCGCAGCGCTCGAGAAGCTCCGCAGCCACGACGTGCGCGATCTGCTCGGAGAGGGTTCCATCGGGGTTGCCGGGAAAGGAGCGGTTGAGGTTGCCGGCGTCGACCGGCGTGTGCCGTGTCAGCGTCGCGAAGGCGCACGGGTTTGCGACGGGAATCGCGGTCAACTCTCCGGCAAAGGTCTCGTCCTGCACGGTGAGAAGAAATCGGCGGACGATCTCGATCCCGAGCGGCTCGTCGCCGTGGATCCCGGCGACGACGCCGAGCCGCGGGCCCGGCTGGGCGCCGCGCACGCGATGGAGAGCGAGGTCGAGTTCCTGCCCGCCCGACAGGGACGCGACCGACGCCCGGACCGTCTCTCGCGCGGCGGGGGGCTTCACTCCCCACCTCGACGCGACCACGAGTCGAACGCGACCGCGAGGACGATGATCCCGCCCTCGACGATCTGCTGGTAGACGGGATCGATGTTGAGCAGGTTGAAGCCGTTGCCGATCAGCGCCAGCAGCAGCACTCCGAGCACGCTCCGCCAGATTGCGCCTTCCCCGCCGAGGATGCTCGTTCCGCCGATGACGACGGCGGCGATCACGGTCAGCGTCAGATCGCTGCCGCTGTTCGCCTGTCCCTGCGAGATGCGCGAGGCGACGAGGACGCCGGCGATACCGGCGGCGAGCCCGCTGAGCGCGAAGGTGGCCACCCGCACGAGATTGACCCGGATGCCGGAGAGTCGTGCGGCCTCGGTGTTCCCCCCGACGGCGAAGATGTAGCGGCCCAGGGTGCTGCGCGACAGGATGACCGCCGCGCAGACCGCAACCGCCGCGAACAGCCAGATCGAGTACCTGACCCCGGCGAAGCCGTTGTTCCCGAGAGAGGCGAACGAGGGGTTCGACTCCGTGACCAGGAAGCCGCCCGTCATCACCTGGCCCAGACCGTAGAACATGAAGCTCGAGGCGAGGGTGGCGATGAACGAGTTGATCCTGCCCACGGTGATCAGCAACCCGTTCACGATGCCGAGACCGGCCCCGAACAGGGAGCCGACGAACATCGCCTCCCACACGCCGATGTGGGAAGCCGTCTGCGCCGCCGCGACGCCCCCGAGGGCGAAGACGGCGCCGACCGAGAGGTCGAAGCCGCCGCCGATGATCACGAGGGTCATCGCGCAGGCGATGATCCCGGCGGGCGCCGTCTGGTCGAGGATGTTCAGGAAGTTGGTCTTCGAGAAGAAGACGTTGCTCAGGAGGCTGAGGGCCGTGAAGAGCGCCAGGAAGAAGACGACGATGCCGTAGTCGCGGAGGGCTCCCGCAAAGGCGCGTGCCATCGGGAGGAGGCGGATAGCCGCTCCCGGGCGCTCGAGTGCTCGCCGTTCATCCATGTGTCCCCGGCCTCACGCCTGCGTGCCGCCCCGGGCCCCAACGACGGCCCCGGGGCGGCACGCAGGCTGGTCTGGGCTACGTGGTCACCCTCTGCGCGGAAGGGACTGTCCCTAACCCGCCCACTGGGCGTGGAACCTCTTCGAGTTCTTCTTCGTGATGATCGTCGTTCCGACGGGTGAGTACTTCAGGTCGTCGACGAAGCCCGGGATCTTGGACAGCGGCGTTCCCTTGGCCGCCATGATCGCGAACTTCGCGCCGAGGAAGCCCTCGGTGTACGGAAGGTTCGCGACGGTTGCGAACCAGCGGCCGGCGGAGACCGCGGCGACGCCCGGCACGCTCGCTCCGTTCCCGACGAGCTTGACCTTGCCGGTCAGCCCCGCGCTCTTCACGGCCTGCTCCATGCCGAGAGTCATCTGGTCGCCGCTCGAGGCCGCGACGTTGACGTCGCGGTGAGCCTGGAGGATGTTCTGCATCGCCGTCCGGCCGGTGTTGGCCAGGTACTTGCCCTCTTGCTCGGCGACGATCTTGACCTTCGGAAACTTCTTCAGGTACGCCTTGAGGCCGTCGGTGCGGTACTTCTCGGTCGAGAAGGAGAGCAACCCCGGCTCGTAGGCGACGTTACACGGGTTCAGGCTTCCGCAGGCAATGACGATCGCTCTGGCGATGTCCCTGCCGTTGTCCGCGAACTGGTAGCCGACCGTGGTCACGTAGCCTGGGATCTGGCGTGCGTTCGACTGCTGATCCAAGCCGCAGGGGGAAAGGAGGCAGACGACCTTGATGCCCGCCTTGACCGCGTCCTTGACCTGCGGGACGAGGGCGTTGCCGGCCTGCGGCAGGATCACGAAGGCGTCGTACTGCTTCGACGTGATGGCGTCCTCGACCTGGGACGACTGCTTGCTCGCGTCGAAGTTGGCGTCGAAGACCTTCACCACCTTGCCGCCGAACTTCTTGGCCGCCGCGCGAACGCCCTTCAGATCGGCTTGCTCGTACGTGTTGGCGGTTGCCGAGAGCAGGACGGCGATCCGGACGGGGCCTGCGCCGGCCCCCTCGCTCCTCGCGCCGGCGCCGCCCGACAGGACGCCAAGCGCACACGCCCCCGCCGCGACGACGACAAGACGCGCCGCCCACCTGGTTGCAGGGTGTCTCATCGATCAGCCTCCTTTCCCGTGCCTCGGCGGCGCCGCCGCCGATATGAAGAGGACATTCTGAGTGCGATCACCGCGGCAACGCAAGGTCGATGCCGTACGATCGCGAGACGGTGACGAACACTGGCCCGGCACCCCTGCTCGACCTCTCAGCGGCCCGGGTCTTTCACGACGCCTCGCTCGGGCCCGCCCGCCTCGATCACCCGGAGGGCGTCGCCGTCGGCGCCGACGGCAGCGTCTGGTGTGGCGGCGAGGCCGGGCAGGTCTACCGAATCGCTCCGGACGGAGGCTCCCTGGAGGTTCGCGTCGACGACACGGAAGGGTTCACGCTCGCGCTCGCCTTTGGGCCGGACGGCCTCCTGTACTACGTCGACCTGGCACGCCGGGCCGTGATGCGGCTCGATCCGGACGGCGGCGATCCGGAGCCGCTCGTCAGCGGCGCCGTGGGCGGTCACGACCTCCTGATGCCGAACGCGATCGCCTTCGACGCGGAGGGACGTCTGTACCTGACGGAGAGCTACTCGGCAACCGATCCCGGGCCCGGCGTCTACCAGATCGACCCGGACGGCGGCGGCCGCCTGTGGAGCGCCGGTCCATTCCTGTTCGCCAACGGTGTTGCGGTCTCGCCGGATCAACGATCGGTCTTCGTCGCGGAGACCTGGTCGAGGAGAGTCAGCCGGGTGCCCCTGCTTGCCGACGGTTCCGCCGGCCCGCCGGAACTCGTGGCCGAGCTGCCCGGCGCGCTCCCCGACGGACTCGCGATCGGACCCGACGGCAAGCTGTACGTCGCCTGCTACCAGCCGAGCCAGATCATCCGGATCGACGACGGCGGAGGCGTGTCCGTACTCGTCCGCGACGACGACGCGATCGTGCTGGCTCATCCGACCAACATCGCCTTCCGCGGCTCGACGGCGTTCTGCGCGAACCTGGGACGCTGGCACGTCACCGCCATCGACCTCGGCGCAGGAGCCTCTCCAGGCCCAGCCCGGCTTGGTGCAGTTCCCGGAGAGGCCCGTTGACGCCCGGTTGGGGTCGTGAAGTCGTCGAGGGATGGGACGTGCGCCTGCCGGGTCCAGGACCGCGAGAGATCCCTCAACCGGCGCACGAGCGCGATGCGCCGCCCGCCAGCGCCGCGAGCGCCCGGCCCGCGTCCGGGGCGAAGTCGAGCCGGACCGTGCCTGCGCGCGGCAGCGTGAGCAACATCATCCCGTCTTTCGTCCGCGCGACGCAGCCGGCCGAGGGCCGCCAGTAGCGCGAGAACCGGACCGCGAGGCGGTACGAGCCGGGCCGCCGGACGCCGAGCACGATCCGCGACTCGGTCATCAGGAGCACGCGGCCCCGGCCGAGCCCGGTCAGGATCGACGTCGGGTGCGGCACTCCGTACACGGTCAGGTGCGCCGTCCGGTAGACGGGGCGAAGCGGCGTGCGGCCGCTGCGCACGAGCGCCGCCTCGCCGCGCGCGCTGTAGTCGACCGGCGCGTCCGTGAGCACGACGTACCGGACGCCGAGGTGGCGGAGCCAGCTCATGTACGCCTGCGCGCCGAGCTTGTCGTAGAGCAGCTCGTTCTGCGGGAAGTCGTCCTGGCGGAACCAGCCGCGGGCGAGCGGGATCTCCGCGCGCGGCAGGTACAGCGCCGCCCAGTGCCCCGCCGTGTCCACCGCCTCGACTCGATAGGAGGGCGTCAGGTGCGTCCGCAGGTAGGCGATCGCGGGCTGCCAGTAGGCGGCATGGGCGGCTGCGTCGTCCTTGGCCTGCACGTAGCTCGACGCCAGCGGGGTGACGTTCCACGAGATCGCCAGCGCCAGCACGACCAGCGCCGGCAGCCGCGGGCGCCAGTCGCGGAGGGAGAGGACGAGCACGGCGAGCGGGATCGCCGCGTAGCGGAGGCGGGCGACGTTCTCGCCGACGGCCGACGAGACGAAGAAGAACGTCAGGCACGCGACGCCGTAGACCGGGAAGACCCACCGCAGCGTCCGCGCCCGCTCGACCCGCCACGAGAAGATCGTCGACAGCGCGCAGTACACGCACGCCGCCGAGACCTCGGCGGTCGAGAACGGGTAGCTCCCGCTGCCCGGGAAGATGCGCCAGAGCAGCGCCTCGAGCAGGACGACCGCGAGCAGGCCTGCGCCGGCTGTGACCTTCAGCCAGCGGTCGGCGCGGCGGCCGATTGCAAGGCCGACGACGATCACGAACAGGAGCAGGAACGCCACCGGGCTCGCCGCCGCCGACAGCGCCGCCAGCCCGGCGAAGCGCCACGGGCGCCGTGCCTGGAGAGCCCAGAGCGCGAGCAGGGCGAGCGCTGCTCCGAGCGCGAAGGGGAAGGCGGCGGACAGGACGATCCCGGCCCAGACGACCGCGAACGTCCGGCTCGACCAGCGCGCCCGCGGGCCCCACTCGTTCCAGACGAGGGCGGCGAAGGCGAGCGTCGCGGTCGCCACGGTCGCGACCGCCAGCAGCTTGATCCCGAGCCAGGCCGCGAGCGGGTAGTAGAGCAGGCTGTAGGTGACGAAGCTGTACCGGCCGGCGTACCAGAAGTTGTTCCAGAAGGTGAAGCCGTGGTCGACGAAGACCGTGCGCTGGTAGACGTGCGCGGCGAGGTCGGTGCCCGGAGGGCCGGCCCACGCGAGGAGAGCGGCGCAGGCGGCCGCGACGGCTGCGGACAGCGCGGCCTCACGCGCGAGGGGTGACGCGCGGGGCATCGACCCGAAGGCTATCGCCGGGCGGCGGCTCATGCGCCGGCTCGCGTACCCGTTCGTAGGCCCAGAGAACCGCGTACGACAGCGCTCCCGCGGCGGCGACGTCGCCGGGGCTGTCGTTGACGAGCAGCGATACCGCGACCCCGGCGAGCAGTGCGTCGCCGGCCGGGAAGCGCGGCGGCCTCGCCGCCAGCGCGACGAGCGCGACGACCGAGACTCCGAAGACCGCCGCCTCGCGCCCGCTCGCCCCGATCGCCGCCGCGGAGATGTGGAGCCGGTGCGCGAGGTCGCCGGCGAGCGAGATCGGGCCGCGCCGGAAGGCGTGCGTGACGTGGCTCGAGCCGCCGGTCGCGGCATCGAGGCCCACGATCGCCGCGACGGCGGCGATCCCCGCCGCGACGGCGAGCGCCCCGCGGCGCAGCGTGAGCCGCACCCGGTACGTGCGCGCTGCGAGCACCGCGAAGGCGGCGAGCAGGACGACGATCCCGCCCCCGTCCGCCCCGGCACGGCTCCATCCGACCGTGACGATCGCGAGCACGGCGACGGGGAGGATCGCGCGCCGGCCGAGCAGCGCCGCCGCCTCGAGCGAGACCGTGAGCAGGACGGTCTCCGTCAGGTTGCCGGCGCCGTAGAAGCGGCCGCCTCCGTCGGGCCGCGCCCCGATCGCCGCGAACGCGTTCACCTCGGGCCGGGCCGTGTAGACGACGAGGTACGCAGCGACGAGCCCGGCGAGAGCCCAGGGGAGGAGCCGGCGCGGGGCGGCGGCGGCGAGCGCGGCCGCGATCGTGCCGGCGGCGAGGAGCGGCGCGACCAGGCCGGGCCGTCCGGCTCCGGCCGCAGAGAGGACGAGCGACACGGCGAGCACGGCAGGCGCGGCGGCGACGCCGGCGCGGCCGACGTACTCGGAGCGGAGGCCGGCCGCGAGCAGCGCACCGCCGAGCACGGCCAGGACCAGGATCAGGGTCGCGCGGAGCCGGACGTCGTGCGCCTGGGTCAGACGCCGGTCGAGCCGGGCGAGGTCGGCGGGGGCGTCCGCGTCCTCGCTGGAGCGGATTCTCGGCTCCGTCCCGGCCGCGAGCGAGCGCGCGGCCGGCGCGATGTCGGCGATCGAGACGAGCCCGCGGATCCGCGTCGAGCCGGAGACCAGGATGCCCCGGTAGCCTCCGCCGACGATCGCGATCGGGTAGCGCCTCGTGTTCGCGTGCTTCCCCGGCGGGGGGAGCGCGACGTAGACGGTCACGGCCGCCGGCCCCCGCCCGGGCGAGATCAGGGGCGGCCCAGAGGGGACGCCGCCGTCGAGCACCCACGGCTCCACCTTTCCGCGGAGGAGCGAGGCGAGCGCGACCCGCCTGCTCACCGTCGGCCCCGAGCCGGGGACGAAGAGCCCGACCGCTCCGCGCGCCGCGTACGCGGCCGGGTCGAAGGGGGCGACGACGAGGACGCTGACGTCGGCCGCCCGCGCGGGCCCGGCGAGCAGCCCGAAGAGGACGAGTGCGGCGAGCCCTTTCCTCAAGGGCTCCGATTCTGGACTAGACGGCGGTGCGTGCCGCGACGAGGCGCAGCCGCGCCTCCCAGGCGCCCGCGAGCACGACCGTCGCCCCCCCGGCCAGCACGAGCAACGCCTGCGCGGCGAGCCCGAAGGCGACCGCCTCCGATGCCTTCACGCCGGCGACGACGAGCACCGCGGCCCCGGCACCGGCCTGGGTCGCTGCGCCCGCGGGGCCGAGCGGCAGCACCGACGCGCCGGCGGAGGCGGACAGGAAGAGCAGCGCGAGCGGGAACGAGTGGCCGATGCCGAGCGTCCCGAGCAGGATGTAGAGGGCGAGAGCGCGCGCGACCCAGGAGCCGGACACGATCGCCCAGGCACGGGTGCTCTCCCGCGTCGAGGCCGTGTGGCCGGAGACCCAGCGGGCGAGCCCGAAGCGGGCCAGCCTGGCGCTCGCGGAGATCCGCGGGAGCAGGAGGACGGCGGCGGCGGCCGCAACACCGGCGGCGCCGACGACGGCGAGCCCGGCCTGCACGCCGGCGGAGACGTTCGTCACGCCCGCCGCGACGGACGCGAGCGGGGAGAGGGCCGCGCTGTCGATCAGGCCGACGACGACCAGCGACAGGCAGAGGGCGCCGAAGCCGGCACGCGAGCGAAACCGGCGGGCGACGGCGATGCGGACGACGTCGTCGAAGCGGCCCGGGAGCGCGAGCCCGGTCACCGACGCGGCGGCGTTGGCGGCGGCGAGCGCATGCGACCCCGGACGCTCTCCGTGGGCGAACAGGCGACGCCAGCCCGCCCCCTTGAGCGCGAATGCGAGCAGGAAGAGGACGCCCGCCGCGGCGAGGAGCCACGAGTTCGCGCCCGAGAGCGGCCAGCCGCCGGTGGCGTAGTGGCGGACGGTGAGCGCGGTCACCCCGGTCGCCGCGAGGCTCGACCCGAGGAGCAGCGCGAGCCGCATCCGGCGCGAGCGGGCGAGACGGCCGAGGGAAGGGAGGCTGGGGGTCCGCATCTGCGGCGAGCCGGAGCGCCCGTCACACCCAAGCCGTGGTCCCATTGTGCCCGATCCGGCGGATGATGGCGTAGCCTTCGGCCGTGCTGGTCGAGCGGAGCATGCACCCGGGCTACCTCTCGAACGCCTACCTGGTCGCCGACGAGGAGGGCGGCGCCGCCGTGTTCGTGGACAGCGGCGCGCCGCTCGGGCCGCTGCTCGCCGCCGCCGAGCGCTGGCGCGTTCGGCCGGTCGCGGTGCTCCGAACGCACGGTCACGGCGACCACGTCGAGCACGAGGACGAGCTCGGCGTCCCCGTCGTCACCGGCGACTTCGAGGCCGGCGGCCTGAGGATCGAGGCGCTTCCGACCCCCGGGCACTCGGACGACGGCGTCTCCTTCGTCGTCAACGGCGAGGCGTGCTTCACCGGCGACACGCTCTTCAAGGACGCGGTCGGCGGCACCCGCGACGACTACGAGGCGGTGCGCAGGTCGGTGATGGACGTCCTGATGGCGCTGCCGCCCGCGATGCGCGTCCTGCCCGGCCACACCGAGGAGACGACGATCGGCCGCGAGTGGGAGGAGAACCCGTTCGTCCGCGTCTGGCGCGGGCTCGACCCGGAGGGCACCGAGCCGTGCCGGGTCGGCGGGGAGGAGGCGACGGTCGTCGTCTGGTCGCCCGACTACGACGGCAAGGGCAAGGCATGGGTGCGATTCGCGGGCGGCCGCGACGCGATCGTCGGCGGGTCTCGCGTCGAGCGCCGCTAGTCCGTTGTGGACACTTACGCTGCGCTGAGGTGTACGCTACGCTCGTGAGCGTGACCGTCGGCGTCCGCAAGTTCCGCGAGAACCTCAGCCACTTCCTGGATCTCGTGAAGGAGGGCAAAGAGGTCGTGGTCATCACCGAGCACGGAAGGCCGGTAGCGCGGCTTCAGGGGCCGTCGAACCTCGAGCGGCTGATCGAAGAGGGCCTGGTCACGCCTGCCAGGAAGCCCAGGAGACCTCTCCCGCCGCTCGAGTCGTTGCCGAAGATCGGGCCTCCATACCTCTCCGACGTCGTGATCGACGGGCACGGCCACTGAGGCTCTACCTCGATGCCTCGGCGCTGGTGAAGCTGCTCCTCGACGAACCGGGAGCCGGCGACATGCGGGGTCTCTGGACGCGGGCCGACGCAGTCGTGAGCGCGGCCGTCGTGCGGGTCGAGGCCCGAGCCGCGATCGCACGGCGCCTGCGCGCCCGGGAGGCCGCGCTCGCGCGATCCGAGCTCTCCGATCGCCTCGACGAGATCGAGATCGTGGGCGTCGACGGCACGCTGGTCGCGGCCGCAGAGACCGTCGCCGACCGGTACCGCCTCCGCGCTCTCGACGCGCTTCACCTGGCCGCAGCTCACCGCGTCTCGGATCCGACGCTGGTCGTGGCAACGTGGGACCGTGAGCTTCGCGCCGCGGCCGAGAGCGCTGGGCTCGGAGTCGTCCCGGCTCGGCGCGTCGGCACGTAGGCGTACTTGCGCCCGACCTCCTCGAAGCCGAGCGAGCCGTACAGCGCGCGCGGCGCGGGGTACGCGTCGTCGCCGCGGGCGTACACGATCGCGCGCTCGGCCCCTTGCGCGCGGAGCGCGTGGAGCGCGGCAAGGCAGGCCGCGCGGGCGAGGCCGCGGCGGCCGTGCGCGGGGTCGGTGCCGACCGGCTCCAGCTCGCCGACGCGGTTCTCGTCGTCGAGCCAGGCGGTGCAGAAGGCGGCGAAGGAGCCGTCCGGGGCTTCGGCGACGAGGTCGAGCTCGGGCCGGTACGGCCACGTCTGCGTGAGCCGCTCGTACTTCTCGCGCGTCAGCGTCGAGCCGGCGAACGCCGCCTGCTGTGCACAGACGCGCCGGTCGAGGTCGGCTGCCGGGCGGATCGAGTAGCCCACCGGCGGCTCCGGGTCGGGCAGGCGGTCGAGGTCGCGGGCCAGATGGAGGAAGAAGAGCCCTTCGTCGCGCCGGTAGCCGCGGCGGTCGAGCTCGGCGATCCGTGCGGCGTCGTGCTCGAGCGCCCAGACCGAGTCTGGCCCGAAGCGGTCGAGCGCCTCGGCGGTCACGTCCCCGACGAGCTCCAGGTCACCCTCGGCGAGGATCGCGCCGGCGCCCGGCCAGAGGCCGATCTCGTATCCGGGCTCGCGGCTCGCCCAGGCGACGTCGCCGACGTGGAGCTCGACGAGCGGGCCACGCTCGCGCCAGGCATCCTGGACGACCCGCTGAAGCCGGCGGAGGCAGGCGTCTTCGGCGCCACGCCATCGTCTCCCACCAGGGCCGGTGGCTTCGCTCTCGCCCTTGTGCTCGGCCGCGTCTCTCACGGAAGGACGGCGGCCTTGAGGTAGTCCGGCGGCGGGTCGGCGAGGAGCCGGGCGACGCCCTCGAGGCCGACCCGGTGGGTGATCAGCCGCTCCCAGGGGTAGGCGCCGCTCGCGAGGAAGGCAAGCGCGGCCCGGACGGTCGCCGGCGTGTGGTGGAACGCCCCGCGCAGCGTCAGCTCCTCGTAGTGCAGGCGGTAGGTGTCGACGGCGACCTCGCTCCCGCGTGGAAGTCCGCCGAAGAAGACGACTGTGCCGCCCGGCCGGACGAGCCCGAGCGCGTCCCGCCACGCCTGCCCGGTGCCGGCCGCCTCGATCACGACGTCCGCCTGGCCGGCGGCCGGCCGGGCGCCGAAGAGCGGCGCCAGCTCGCGGCGCCGGGCGCGGCCGCCGACGACGAACGGCCGACCCCCGGCGTCGGCGGCGCAGGCCGAGAGCATCAGCCCGACGGGGCCCGCGCCGAGGATCGCGACCGTGTCGCCGGCCTCGATCCCGGCCCGCTCGATCCCGTGCAGGCAGCAGGCGAGCGGCTCGACGAGCGCGGCGACCTCGGGCGCGAGCCCGTGGGGGACGGGGAGGAGGTTCCGGCGCGCGATCCGCTCGGGGACGAGGATCAGCTCGGCATACGCGCCGTTCAGGAGCGGGAAGAGCCGCTCGCAGAGGGTCTCCTGCCCGCGGCGGCACGGCGGGCAGTCGCCGCACGGCGCCGAGTTGGCGGCGACCACGCGCCGGCCGGTGGCGACGGCGGTTCCGCAGAACTCGTGCCCGAAGGGGCTCGGGGGCGGGCCGAGCAGCACCGGATGGCCGCGCCGGAGCGCCTTCGCGTCGGTGCCGTCGGTGAGCGCGACCTCGACCTGGACCAGCACGTCGCCGGGCCCCGGCTCCGGGTCGGGCACGTCTTCGAGGCGCGCGTCGCCGGGGCCGTGGAAGACGAGCGCCCTCACGGCGCGAAGACGACCTTGAGCGCC
This sequence comes from uncultured Actinomycetes bacterium, assembly GCA_963837265.1. Taxonomy (GTDB): domain Bacteria; phylum Actinomycetota; class Thermoleophilia; order Gaiellales; family Gaiellaceae; genus DATBLE01. Next base: position 302,217 of record CAWIMQ010000004.1, on the reverse strand, counting down.
TCGCCGCGCCGGTAGAGGTCGAGGCCCTCGGCGAAGTGCTCGAGCGGCAGGACGGCGGGCTCGGGCAGGTCGAGCTCGGGGAGGAGGGCGGCGGCCTTCTCCATGTGCCGGGGCGTTGCCGAGCGCGAGCCGACGAGCGTCAGCTCGCGCCGGTAGATCTGGGCGGCCGGGAACGCGCCGGCGTCGGCGAAGACGAGGAGCGTCCCGCCGGGCTCGAGCGCGTCGAGGGCGGTGGCGGCGCCGCCGGGCGCGCAGACGACGACCGCGTCCACCGGTCCATCCGGCGTGCGTCCGGCCCGGCGTGGGTCGCGGTCGGCGGCGAACACCTCGTCGCCGCGACGGGAGAGCACCGCGGCGAAGAGCCGGCCCACGAAGCCGTGCCCGACGACGAGCACCCGCCCGCGCGGGATGCGCTCGGCGCCGCGGAGGACACAGGCGAGCGGCTCGACCATCGTCCCGTATGCGTCGTCCACGTTCGAAGGAAGGCGGACCCAGGAATCGGCGCGGACGCGCTCGGCGAAGCCGCCCGGCCGGATCGTCCCGGCGAGGAAGCGCTCGCACGTCGACTCGTGTCCGGCCAGGCAACGGTCGCACTCGCCGCAGGGAAGATGGTGGATCAGCGCCGCACGGCCGGCCGGCGTGTCCGCGACCACCTCGTGGCCGAGCACGGCGCCGGCGCGGGACGGGTCGTCGAGCTTCTCGACGTCGGAGCCGCAGAGGCCGCAGGCGCGCACGCGGACCAGCTCGCCCGGCCCGTCGGGCGGCGGCAGGTCGGCGAGCGACGGCCGTCCTTCCTCGTCCAGAACGACGGCGCGCACCGGAGTATCGTACGGAGCATGGCGATCAAGCTCCATCGCTGTTCCAACATGTGGGTGAAGATCCAGGGGCATCCGTGCTGGAAGGTGCAGAGCGCCCTCGACGAGCAGGGGATCGAGTACGAGGTGGTGAAGGGCCCGGTCCGCCGCGGCAAGCGGGACGACCTCGAGCGGATCTCCGGCCAGCGCCTGTACCCCGTGATCGAGTTCGAGGACGGCTCCGTCTACCGCGAGCAGTCGAAGGGGATGGCGGCGACGATCCGGGCGGGCAGGCTGGACGAGAAGCGCGGCGGCGCCGAGCCGGCCTAGCCGACCCGCACGGCCACCCGCTGGATCCCGTTGTTCGCGTAGCCGCCGACGTTCCAGTCGGCCTCGCCCGGCTGGGCGTTTCCGGCCGCGTCGCGCGCGCGGCAGCAGAGGACGTGCTCGCCCGGGGTCGCGTCCCACTCGTGCCGCCAGCCGCGCCAGGCGTGCGCCGAGGTCGGGGGTGGGTCGAGTGTCGCCCCGGCCCAGGTCGCGCCGCCGTCGGTCGAGACCTCGACGCGGTCGATCCGCGCCCAGCCCGACCAGGCCCGTCCCTCGAGAGTGTGTCGCCCGGCGTCGAGCGTGCGCTCTCGTTCGGGGAAGCCGGCCGCGCCGGGCGGGATCATCAGCGCGCGCGGGAAGATGCGCGAGAGCGGCGTGCCGGGGTCGTCCTCGTCGCGTCGGAACCGGTAGGCGTGCGCCTGCTGGTAGCCCTCGAACGGCTCGTCGACGAGCGTGATCCGCGTCAGCCACTTGACGTGCGCCATCCCGTACCAGCCGGGAACGACCAGGCGGAGCGGGAAGCCGTGCTGGGGGAGGAGCGGCCCGCCGTTCATCCCGTAGGCGAGGAAGGCGTCGCCGGCGAGCGCCTCGGCGAGCGGCAGGCTGCGCTCGTACCGCTGTGCCTCGCCTCCCTCGACGCCGTGGTCGAGCGCGGAGAAGACCACCTCGACGGCGTCGTCGAGCGGGCCTGCCTCCTCGAGGAGCGGCGCGAGCGGCGTGCCGGTCCAGGAGGCGGTTCCGACCGCCTCGGCGAGCCAGGGCTGGGACACCGGCCGTGGATCGGGAAGGAGCGCCCGCCCGTTGCCCGCGCACTCGAGCGTCACCTCCCGGGTGATTGTCGGCCGCGCCTGCAGGTCGTCGAGCGAGAGCGTGAGCGGCCGCGAGACGCGCCCGCCCACGTCGAGCCGGAAGCCGTCCGGGTCGACCGCGGGGATGTCGTAGTGGATGAGCAGGTAGTGCAGCCCGGCGGGCGTGACCGGGTAGCGGAGCGCCTCGAGGGGCATCCCGTGGTTGCGCGCCGCAAGCTGGAGCTCGACCTGGCTGAAAGGCTCCACGCGGGACGAACGCTACACTGTCGAGCGCCCGGGGCTATAGCTCAGCTGGGAGAGCGCCTGGATCGCACCCAGGAGGTCGCCGGTTCGAGTCCGGCTAGCTCCAATACCGTTTACTTAAGCGGCCATGATCATGATGCGGTCGTCTGGCGGGCCTGGTTGGTTGGGGCCGGTTGCGGTGTTCGGGGCGCTTGACGTGCCAGCGGCTCATCTTGCGCTTGACCAGTCGGGGGTTGGCGCGCAGGCTGGGCTAGTGCATTGCGGCGTCCTGGGCGGCTGATCGCACGCGCCGGCGAGGCGAGGCTGTTAGCCGCCGGCGAACTGTTGGTAGAGGAGGAAGACGTTGAGGGCGCTGATCAACACGGCGATTGCGACCGCGATCCAGGTGGTGGCGCGGCGGTTCACGTGGATGCCCATCACGTCCTCGCGGCGGGTGAGGAGCAGGAGCGGGACGAGGGCGAAGGGGATTCCGAACGAGAGGACGACCTGGCTGAGGACGAGGGCGCTGGTCGGGCTGACGCCGAGCGCGAGCACGACGATCGCGGGAACCATCGTGATCGCGCGGCGGAGCAGCAGGGGGATGCGGAGGTTGACGAAGCCGGCCATGACGACCTGGCCGGCATAGGTGCCGACGCTGGAGGAGGAGGCGCCAGAGGCGAGTAGGGCGACGGCGAAGGCGATCGCGGCCGTGCCACCGACGAGCTGTCCGAAGCCGGCGTGGGCCTCCTGGATCGTGCTCACGTCGGCGTAGCCGGGCTGGTTGTGGAAGAGCTTGGCGGCGACGGCGAGCATGCTCATGTTGATCAGGCCGGCGAGGGAGAGCGCGACGATGATGTCGAGCCGTTCGAAGCGGAGCACGCGTGCCCGTTCGGAGTCGTTGCGGACGGGGATGCGGCCTTTGGTCAGCGCGGAATGGAGGTAGATCGCGTGTGGCATCACGGTCGCGCCGATGATGCCCACGGCGAGGTAGAGCGAATCAGACCCGCGCAGGCCGGGCAGCAGGCCACCGGCAGAACCTGAGGCGGACGGACCGATCTTCAACGTTTCGTAGAGGAAGCCGAGGAAGATGATTCCGAGCAGTGCGGTGATCGCGAGCTCGAAGCGGCGGAAGCCGTGCCGTTGGAGCTCGAGGATTCCGAAGGCGATGAAGCCGGTCATCACTCCGGCGATCAGCAGTGGGACGTGGAACAGCAGATTGAGTCCGAGCGCGGCCCCGAGGAACTCGGCGATGTCGGTCGACATCGCCATGAGTTCCGCTTGTACCCACAGCCCCCAGGAGACGCGACGCGAATAGTGGTCGCGGCAGAGTTCGGGCAGGTCGCGGTCTGTGACGATGCCGAGCTTGGCGGACAGGTACTGGATCAACATCGCCATCAGGTTGGCCGCTAGGACGACCCAGAGCAGCAGGTAGCCGAACTTGGCGCCGCCCTGAATGTTCGTGGCGAAGTTGCCCGGATCGACATATGCGATCGCCGCCACGAACGCCGGTCCGAGCATCGCCACCGTCGCCCGGAGCCTGCCCGTCGCGAGCAACCGCTCGAGCGCGCTCGCCTCCTCGTCGAACGGGTGGGGAAGAAGGCCGGCGTCGGTCGCTGCGACCAGCGGTAGGTCGGGAGGCGGCGGTGTCAACTCGCCTCTGCGGTCGTCACTCGCATCGCGCGCGCCAGCACCGCACCGAGCACGTGTACCTCATCGCCGAAGCGGATCGAGAGCGGCCCCTCGAACGGTTGCCGCTCGATCACCTCGACCAGGGCGCCGGGTGCGATGCCACGCTCGCCGAGGTAGCGGAGCATCTCGGGGTCGGAGTCGGACACGCGGACGAAGGTGCCCCGGTCACCCGGCTCGAGCGCATACAGGCTTCGGCTCTCGCTGTCCGTGATCGTCAGCTCACGGCTGGGGATCGGATCGCCATGTGGATCGTGTGTCGGGTGGCCGAGTTTCACGGCGATCAGTTCCTCGAGTTCCTCGGAGAGCACGTGCTCGAGCACCTCCGCCTCGGCGTCCACCTGATCCCAACGCATGCCCAGGCTCTCGACCAGGTACAGCTCGAGCAGCCGGTGGTGGCGGATCACCTCCAGGGCGACCCGCCGGCCGCGCTCGGTCAGACGCACATCACGGTACGGCTCATGCTCGACCAGACCGAGCGTGATCAGCTTGCGCACCATCGCGGAGACCGCGGGCGCGCTCACCCCGAGCCGCGTTGCCAGCGCCGTCGTCGTCGCCGCTCCCTCGCGCGTCTCGAGGATGTAAATCCCCTTCGCGTAGTCCTCGACGGCAGCGGAGAATTCCAGTGCGTGCATTTCTTTTAGAACCACGCCTAACTTATAGCTGAATGGAGCTGAACCACGCAAGAACGGTGGCGATTGTCGACGACCACCGCAGACAACGGGACGTGGTTCGCTCCCAACCCGGTCCGCGCGAGCCCGGGGCTGCGATCACCGACCTCCTGCACGCACACGCGCAGCGTCCGGGCCGACGCGCAGCTCGAGAACGCTGCTTGCGCGAGGATCGACCGCGACCTGGCCGCGACCGCGGTTCCCGCGCTGGAAAGGCCGCCCCGCCGGTTCAGGCTACGTCAGACTTGTCGCTGCTGTCGGTTGTTCACGTCTGTCCGGGTCTGAGCGCCTCGCCGAAAACGTGATGTAAAGCGGTAGCCGTTCGGTTCGAACCTTGCGGGTTTCAGAGACGAGGCGGTCGCGGTGGGAGCTGCTTCGGCACGGCGAGGAGGAGTCCTTGACCATACTCGACGCCGAGCGCGACGAGCTTGCGGACTGTCTCTTCTCGCTCGATCCCTTCGGCAATGACGAGCTGATCCATCTCCAGGGCGAACGAAATGAGCGCAGCCGTGAGGGCGTGGGCTCCGCGATCTTGTTCCACTTGTGCGGTGAGGCTCGCGTCGATCTTGAGGATGTCCGGAGCGAGCCTCAGAACGTGGCGGAGACTTGCGTAGCCGGCACCGGTATCGTCGATCGCGAGTCGAAGTCCACGCGCGCGCAGGTCGAGAAGCGCGTGGCGTATGAGGTCGTAGTCGTGGATGGGGGCGTGCTCGGTCAGCTCGAGGACGATTCGTTTCGGCTCGTGCGCTGCGAGCAGCTCGAGGCTGCGGTCGTCGAGGAGAGCGGCCGGGCCGAGATTGACCGATAGGAAGCAGTCCGCAGGGATCCGGTCCAGGTCTTCGAGTGCTGAGGCCAGGGTGGCCCGTTCCAGTTCGAGCTCCAGGCCGACTGAACGAGCGTCCGCGAACCATCTGTCGGGGCTTTGCTCGGGCTTCGATCTGAAGCGGGAGAGGGCCTCGAAACCGATCGGCAACCGGCTCGGAAGCCGCACGATCGGTTGGTAGACGGTCTCGATTACACTCGAGTCGATCGCTTGGCGGATGCCGGACACGCGTTGCCGCCGCAAGTCTTCTGCGGCCTCGCGATCCTGGAGATGCTCGCTGAACTCGCGCAGGACATCCGACGTAACGGATTCCGACAGTGTCGACTCGCCGGCCGCGGCGCGCTCGATCGTCTGCACGATCTCTTCGATCCCTTCGCCCTTGACCAGATAGGAGACCGCTCCGGCACGGAGCATCGCGAACACTGCGGAGCTGTCCTCGTACGCCGACAGAGCCACGACCCGTGTCCTGGGAGAGTGGGCGCAAATCTCTCGGACGAGGCGGGGCCCGCCGCCGGACATCTTGTAGTCGACGAGCGCGACATCCGGCTGCTCGTGCTCGGCGATCTTTAGGCCGGACTCGAAATCGGAGCCCAGCCCGACCAGGAGGAGCGACGGCTGGGACTCAATGATCCGGCCGAGGGCTCGACGCATGTCGGTGCGGTCATCGACCACCATCACCCGCGTGCGGGAATCGGCGGCTGTGTTCACTCCGCGATTGGCGGCAGGAGAAACTCGACCGTCGTTCCCTGCCCGGGCTTCGACTCGATCCTGAACCAGCCGCCCGCCATCTCTGCCCGTTCCCGCATCGAGATCAGTCCCAGGTGCCCCGGCTCGTTGACGTTCAACCCGAACCCGCGACCATCGTCGGCGATCCGCACGACAAGCCCCTCGGCGGTCTCGGCGAGGCGGACGTCGACCTGCCGGGCCTGCGCGTGCTTCCGGATGTTCATCAGAGCTTCCTGCGCGATCCTGAAGGCGATCACTCCCGTCGCCTTCGGCGGCCGCTGGGTAAGCGCGTCGTCGAAACCGACGTCGATCCCGGTCTCCTGACGCATCATCTCGAGCTGGTCGTCCAGCGCCCGCGCAAGCCCTTCCTGCTCGAGGACCAGCGGATGCAGCGTGAAGATCATCTGGCGAAGACTCGCGACGGCCGTGCGCACCGACTCTCTCGCCTCGGACAGGTTGGAGAGCAACGCAGGATCGTCGACCCCTTTCGCGAGAAGCTCGAGATTCATCACCAGCGCGCACAGCACCTGAAGCGGGTCGTCATGGATCTCGCCGGCGACGCGCTGGCGCTCGTCCTCCTGGGCATGCACGAGCCGCCTGAGAAGCGCTCTCCGCTCCTGGTCTGCGACCCGCAAGAGTTCGTGGCTCTGCTCCGCCTCGCGGCGCGTCCGCACAGACTCGGTCACGTCGATCCCGAACGAAACCGTTCCCGTCACGACATCGTTCTCGACCACCCGGGCGTTCCGCCAGAGGACGATGCGTTCCTCGCCCGACTTCGTCACGATCGGGTTCTCATAACGCTCCAACCCGCCCTCGATCAACGTCTCGAACGCCCCCCAGGCCACGGGGAAGCGGTCTCGAGGCACGACGATGTCCCAGTTGCGCCCCACCAGCTCGTCGCGTGTGTAACCGGTGATCTCCTCCCCAGCCTTGTTGATCACCTTGACGTTCGCGTCGGCGTCGAGGACCAGGACGATCGCATTCGACGTATCGATCAGGCGCTCCGCGTATTCCTTCGCGGTACGAAGAGCCTCCTCCATCTGCTTGCGCTCACTGATGTCGAAGGCCACGATCCCGATCCCGCTGGTCGCCCGGTCAACCGAAACCGGATGGAAACTCGTCAGCCAATGACGGACCTCCCCCGCCAAGGCCGCGTTCGGGAAGACGAATTCCCGGCCAGCCACCGGCTCGCCCGTTTCGAGCACGTCGGCAAGGACACTCCGAACATCAGGCCAGACCTCGGGGATCACCTCGCCAATCGGGAGACCGACCAACTCCTCCACGGTCGTGCCCCGGACGGCCGCCAGCGTCTGGTTGACGCGGACGATACGAAACTCCCGATCGACGAACGCGAGCCCGACCGGCGCCGTCGCCTCGATCGCCTCGAGAAGCGCCAGTGTCTCGCTCGCTCGACTCTCAGCGCGCCGACGGCTCGTGACATCACGAGCAATCGTCGAGGCACCCACTATCGACCCACCGCGCACAATCGGCGAGATCGTCAAAGAGACGTCGATCTGCGTTCCGTCCTTGCACACGCGAACCGTCTCGAAGTGCTCGATCCTCTCACCAGTACGGATCCGCTCGAGAATCTCCGACAACTCGCCGGCGCGACCGGAAGGCAACAGAATCATGATCGAGCGACCGATCGCTTCGACCGCCGAATAGCCATACATCCGCTCAGCAGCAGGGTTCCAGCTGGTAATCGTGCCATCAAGCGTCTTCCCGATGATCGCGTCATCAGACGACTCGACAATCGCAGCAAGCTCACTGTCAGTTGGATACGCCCCTGGCTCAAGCATCGAGCCTCAACGAACCTTGCCGGGGGCATCTCCTTTGCAAGCTGCGCGCGGTCTGGATTGCCGGCTTCAGCGTCATAATCCCCTTACGTGAGCTTCCGAAGAAGTACAGACAGGTCTGTACCCTGTGCCTCAGGATAGCTCAACTGGGCATCCGTCCCGCTGGCGCCCGACGACCGCCGCCTTCAGGGGACGTGGATGAGTCCGCGCCGCGCGGCGACCACCCTCGGCCAGAGCGCCGTCGCCGCCGATGACGCACGAGAGCGGCTCCTGCGCACTGCCTACGACCTCTTCTGCCGTCACGGCCTACAGGCGGTCGGGATCGACCAGATCATCGCCGAGTCGGACGTCGCGAAAACCACCCTCTACCGCCATTTTCGGTCCAAGGAGGAGCTCGCGGTCGCCGTGATCGAGCGGCGCGAGGAGCTCTGGAGCTGTGACTGGCTCGAAGCGGAAGCCCGTCGGCGCAGCCGCACGCCGGACGAGACGCTGCTCGCGGTCTTCGACGTCCTAAGCGAATGGTTCCGGCGCGAGGATTACGAGGGCTGCTTCTTCATCAACAGCCTGCTCGAGGTGCACGACCCCACGAACCCGGTCGCCGAGGCGAGCCTCGCCGCACTGGCCAACGTCCGCTCGTTCATCCGAGGCCTGGCGGAGGAGGTAGGCGTCGCGGATCCGGACGACTTCGCCTGGTCGTGGCATTCGCTGATGTGGGGTTCGATGCTCGCCGCCTCGTTCGGCGACTCGCACGCCGCCAGTCGCTTCCGCGACATCGCCGAGATGCTGCTCCAACGCGAGCGACCATGATCCGGCGTCCAAGCTCGCCTTCACGGTCGCCTCCAACGACTTCGGTCGAGCAGGTCGGCGTCGCTGCACGGACTGCGCTGCGAGGACGCCTGCTCGCAGGCGACCTTCGCTGATTACCTGGCTTCGGTCGAGTTGCTGAGCGGCCGCCGCGCGGGCCTGCTCGAGGCGCTCGAGCAGGCGGTGCCCGTCTCGAGCCACGTGCCGCTGATCGCGGCTGCGCTGCTTCCGCGGCATCGACACGCTCTCGGCGGCCGGGCTGGCGGCCGAGATCGTCGACTTCCGCCGTTTCCCGCAGCCGCGGCTTTTGGCCGGCTTCCTTGGGATCGTTCCTTGCGAGCACACCTACGACCAGAAGCGGCGGCAGGGGTCGATCACGAAGGCCGGGCCGCCGCACGCGCGTCGGCTGCTCGTCGAAGCCGCCTACCACTACCGGCGGCCACCGCGGATCGGCGAGGCGCTCGCCCGCCGCCAGCACGGCCAGGACGCGCGCCTACTCGCGATCGCCTGGCGCGCCCAGCGGCGGCTCTACCAGCGCTGGCAACACCTGCGCGAGCAGCGAGGCAAGCCGACCGGTGTCGTCACGATCGCCTGCGCGCGCGAGCTCGCCGGCTTCTTGTGGGAGGCCGCCACGCTGGATGACTGACCAGACCCCGACAAGAGCGCCCCGGCGTTGACCAGACTGGACCTTCCGCTCGTGCCGCCCCGCCAGCACACCGTCAGCGCCGACGACGGGCAACGCGGACCGCCCCAAACTCGCGCCCCAATGCAATCTCCATATGAGTTCCATTGGCTCGATTTACAGCGAGGATCACAAGAGGACAACGCTCAGGTACGAGCCCTCACTCCTCTCAGCGCGTTCGAGTCCAGTGCGGCCATTTGGCCGCTGTCAGTGACAGTCGAGCCGTTGACGGCGGCGTAGGGCATTTCTATGAGGTGAGCTTGCTCGCCTGCGCGATCAGGCTGTCGCATTCGTCGACCCGGCGGCGTGCGCCGATCTGGTCGAATAGGGCGCGGGCCCGGCGGAGCGGCTGGTCGGGGCCGGGGTTGCCGGCGGCGGTGAGGCAGCGGCCCTGGCCGAGGAGGGCGTGGGCCTGTTCGAGCACCTCCGTGAACCGCTCCCAGCGGTCCGCGGCAGCCGCGTAGAGGGCGGCGGCCTCGGCGTGCTCGCCGGCGCGTTCCGCCTGAATCGCGCGGACGACGGCGAGCGCGTGCCGCTGCGTCGGGAGAGTCTCGGGGACGCCGGCGGCGAGGCGGGCGAGCAGATCGTCGTCGTCCAGAGCGTGGGCCGCGCGGGCAAGCCTGGCAAGGTAGTGGCCGTAGTCGGGATGGTCGTGGCCCGCGGCGTCGGCGACCTCCGCGAGCAGCTCCTTTGCCTCGTCGATCCGGCCGGCCGAGATGAGGGCCGGTGCGGTTCCCCAGGCCGCGCAGGCGAAGTGCGCCGCATGGCCGCTGCCGCGGGCGATCTCGAGCGCCTGCTCGGCCGGGTCGAGGGCGTCCTCGCCGCGCTCGTCGAACGCCACGGCTTGCCCGGCGAGCACGACGTGCTCGAAGAGCCGGTTGCCGCTCTCTCGCAGAAGAGGCAGGATCGAGTCCGCCCGGGCGAGGGCCTCGTCGAGCCGGCCGTTGCCGACGAGGAACACGACGCTGCTCGCGATGTGGATACTCACCTGCTCGACCAGGCCGCGGGTGGTCGAGAACGCCCGTGCCTCCTCGAGCCCGGCGACAGCAGCCGCTGGTCCCTCCAGGTACGAGCGCATACAGGCAAGGTTGTGCTGGACGACGGCTGCGTCACGCCCTTGTCCTGCGGCGATCAGGAGCTCGAGCGCACGCTCCGCGTCGGTGAGTCCGTCCAGGTCGCCGAGCTTGCAGCGGGTAAAGCCGCGCGTCGCCAAGGCTCCGCCGGGTACGACAAGGGCCAGCTCCTCGGCGAGCGCGAGCGCACGATCGGCCGCCTCGACGGCCGCCCCATGGCTGCCCTCGACGAACTGCTTGCTGGCGACCCTGGCCACAGCCTCGACCAGCTCAGGCCCCGGGATCGATTCGAGCAAGGCGACCGCCCGTTCGGCGAGCGCGAGGGAGTCCGGCTCGCCGAGGTTTCAGCGGATGTTCGAAAGGAGCGACAGGGCCCGCCCCGTCCGGAGCACGTCTCCGAGCGCATCGAAGCGGCCGATCGCCCGTTCCAGCGCGTCGGCAGCCTCACGCAGGCGGCCAGCCTCGCGGGCGGCCTCGGCCCAGCGCAGGAGGACGAGCGGGAAGCCGTGATCGTCCTCGGCAGTGAGCGACTTCGCCCGGTCGAGCAGGCCCAGCGCCTTGGTCGTATCGAGGCCCAGTGCGCGTTCTCCGGCGAGGAGCGCGTAGCGGGCCGCGCGGGGTATGACCTCGGCTTGCAGAGCGGTATCGCCGGTCGCCTGGGCGAAGGTGAGCGCTTCGCTGGTGTGGTAGGCGAGCACCTCGGCGACGTCCTCGACACGCTGCCCTGTCTTGGCCTCCAACCAGTCCGCGGCGGAAAGGTGCTTCGCCGCGCGCTGTGCGCGGGGGATCTGCTGGTAGGCGACGTCCCTGACGAGCACGTGCCAGAACCCGTACTCGGCCTCGCCCTCCATCGACGACTGGCGCGAAGGGCGAACCAGCTCCTTGCGCGCGAGCTCGTGCAACGCCTGCTCGGCCTCGTGCGGATCGCGGCGCCCCATCGCGGCGACCGCGCCGGCCCAGAACACCTTCCCCAGCACCGCCGCGTCCTGGAGAAGGGCCTTCCGCTCTTGGGAAAGGGTGTCGAGGCGTGCCGCGATCAACGCGTGGATCGACACCGGGACCGGCACGTCCTCGGCTTCGAAGCCGCTGTCGCGCAGCATCCGCACGAACTCCTCGGCGTAGAGCGGGTTCCCGCCGGCGCGCTCGAGCAGAAGCTGCTGCGTCTCCGCCGGCAGCACAGACCGCTCCAGCAGGGCGGAGACGAGTCTCGCCGTGTCCGTATCGGACAGCGGGGAAAGGTTGATCGCCGTGTGGTTGCGCAGCCCTGTGCCCCAGGCGGCATGCGTCTCGTACAGCTCGGGCCGGGCGGTACAGACGACGAGCAGAGCGACACCCTGCGCCCAGTCGGCCAGGTGCTCGAGGAAGGCGAGCAGCGCCGGATCGGCCCAGTGGACGTCCTCCACCACCAGCACCAATGGAGTCCGTTCCGCCACCGACTCCAGGAACCTACGCCACGCCGTGAACAGCTCCTCTTGGGCCGCTGAATCGCCCGCGTCGATCCCGAGCAGGGGAAGCAACCGTGCCCGCAACCACGGCAGATCGTCGGACTCGGGCAGCACCGCATCCAGCTTCACCGTCGCAACGTCCGGCGGGTCGGACTCGAAGACTCCCGCGTGGGCCTTGACGATCTCGCCCAACGCCCAGAACGTGATCCCCTCCCCGTAAGGCAGGCAGCGGCCCTGCCGCCACGTGATCAGCTCGTCCAATCCATCGGTGTAGGCGAACAGCTCCGCCACGAGCCGCGACTTCCCCACCCCCGGCTCGCCGGCGACCGTCACGAGTTGCACCGACCGCTCCGCGACCGCCTTGCCGAAGGTGCCGCGCAGCAACGTGAGGTCGAGCTCCCGCCCGACGAGCGGCGTCGTCATCGAACGGATCACGTCAGAGCCGAACCGCGCCCTCGGACGCAGCGCCCGCCAGACCGCGACCGGCTCAGCCTTCCCCTTGGCGTCGATCGGGTCGAGCGGCTCGTACTCGAACACGCGCTCCGTCGCCCGGAACGTGCCCGCCCCGACCGCGACACCGTTCACCGGCGCCTGCGACTGGATCCGCGCCGCGGTGTTGACGACATCTCCGGCCACGATCCCCTCGCCCAGCTCCGGCCGCGCATCGAGCGAGACCACCGTTTCACCGGTATTCACGCCCACCCGCACCGACAGAGCGAGCGACCCGTCGCCCGCGTTCAGCTGGTCGATCACATCCAGCACCGCCAATCCCGCGCGCACCGCCCGCTCCGGATCGTCCTCGTGCGCCGTCGGGGCGCCGAATACCGCCATCACCGCGTCGCCGATGAACTTCTCCACCGTCCCACCGAACGCCTCGATCCGCTCCCGCGTCCGCGCGTGATACGGAGCGACCCGCGCCTGCACCTCCTCCGGGTCGGCGCTCTCCGACGTCGCCGTGAAGCCGACCAGATCGCAAAACAGCACCGATACCACCTTCCGTTCCTTCGCTCCCGCAGTCGGGGCAGGCGCCGAGAGTGGTGCGGTGCAGAAGCCGCAGAACGCGAATCCGTCCGGATTCTCCTTCCCACACGCAGGACAGGCCACCATCGGCGCGAGTCTACGACCTCCCGACGGGCTCTTCGATGTCCTCGCCAGGACGAGCGCTGTCGTAGACCCTCACTCGACGAACCTCGAGCGCCGGCCTTGACTTGGGCGGGGCCCGCCGGGGTTGCTCAAACTCGGTCTGGCTCTGCCGACGAGTCGCCTGTGCAGCTCATTCAGCCGCCTGAGCAGGCCTCAGCGCGCACGGTATGGGCAACTACGAGGAGGCGGCTACGGCTGGGGCGCGCCGGCTACGAGGCGTTCAGCGAGGTCAACCACCGCTGGGGCACGACCTCCGCCCTGTGCCGGATCGGATTCGCGGCTCTGGCGCTGGGCGACGTCGTCACCGCTGGCGACAACTTCCAGGTGGCGCTCGGGCGGGCGCGTGCGTCGGCCGCGATCTCCCTCCAGCTGCTCGCGCTGAGCGGCATCGGTGCCGTGCTGGCAGAGACGGGCAAGCGCGAGCAGGCCGCCCGGCTGCTCATCTTCTCGCTCGGGCACGAGCAGCTACCGCCCGCCTACAGCTTCGCGGCACGACCGGCGCTCGTCGCGCTGGAGGAAAACCTCACAGACGAGCAACTCGCCGCCGCTCGTGCCGCAGCGGCCGAGGCGAACCTCGACGACCTCGTCGAGCAGGCGCTCACCGCCGTCACGGCAGAAACCCCCGCGGCGAGCCTCTAGCCGGCTGACTCGTCGCGGTAAGGTCGCGCTGATGGACGAAGAGCTTGAGCGTCGGCTCGTGGCAGTGATGTTCACGGACATGGCGGGCTACACGGCGTTGATGCAGGCAGACGAGCGGAGCGCGGTCGAAAAGCGTGACCTGTATGTAGAGGCGCTCGAGCGCCAGCACTCGGCGACCGGAGGGACGATCGTGCAGCGGCTGGGCGATGGCAGTCTCTCGATGTTTCCGAGCGCGCTTGCCGCCGTTCGGGCGGGTGTGGCGATGCAGCGCGAGCTGGCTGCGGTGGACGTTCCGGTGCGGATCGGAATCCATGTCGGAGAGGTGCTGGTTGAGCGCGAGCGGCTGACCGGCGATGCGGTCAACATGGCCGCGCGGGTCGAGTCGTTCGCCGTCTCGGGCTCCGTCCTCGTCTCCGACACTGGATACGAGCAGATCAGGAATCAGCCCGAGGTCGAGGTGGCTTCGTTGGGCTCCTTCCGCCTCAAGAACGTCGGCCGGCCGGTCGACCTCTATGCGATCGCAGGCCCCGGGCTCGTCGTCCCCGACCGGGCGACGCTCGAGGGGAAGGGCGACGTCGTCGTCACCGTACGCGACTCGCTGCCGCAGCCGAGCACCGAGCTCCTCGGCCGCGACCGCGACCTCGCAGAGCTCGCCGACCTCGTGCACCAGCACCGCGTCGTGACGATCACGGGGCCGGGCGGCGTCGGCAAGACCCGGCTCGTGACGGAGCTCGGCCCGCGGCTCCTCTCCGAATCCCCGGATGGCGCGGCCCTCGTCGGGTTCGCCGATGTGACAGAGGCGTCCGACTTTCTCCCGGCGCTCGGCGCTGCGCTCGACGTGAAGGAGGCCGAGGAGCGCTCGGTCATGGACGGCATCGTCACGCTGGTCGCCGACCGGCGAGTGCTGCTCGTACTGGACAACCTCGAGCAGATCATCGCGGCCGCGCCCGATGTGGCGGAGCTCGTGAGCCGCTGCCCGGGGCTGCGGATCGTGGCGACGAGCCGGACGCCACTGCGGATCGCCGGCGAGTGCCTCTACCCGCTGCAGCCTCTTCCGGCCGACGACGCCGTTGCGCTCTTCGCGGCTCGCGCGCGAGCGGTGAACCCCGCCTTCCGCACCGAGGAGCACCGGGACGCCGTCACCGAGATCTGCCGACGCCTTGACGGGCTTCCGCTCGCGCTCGAGCTGGCTGCTGCGCGGCTGCGTCTGCTCGGGCCGGAGGGCCTGCACGACCGCCTCGACCACGCGCTCGACCTGCTGACGACCGGCGCGCGCGACAGCCACGAGCGTCACCAGACACTGCGGGCGACGATCGACTGGAGCTATTCGTTGCTCGACGAGGCGGAGCGGCGCGTCTTCCGGCGCCTGGCCGTCTTCGCCGGCGGCTGCACGTTCGAGGATGCCGAGGCGGTCACCGGCGCGGAGACGCTCGACGAGCTCGAGTCGCTCGTCGACGCTGCCCTCGTACGGGCCAACGGCCGCCTGCGTATGCTCCAGACGATCGCCGACTTCGCCCGCGAGCAGCTCGAAGCCTCGGACGACGCGGTCGAGGTCGCCGGCCGGCACGCACGTCGCTACGCGGAGGTCGCGCGCGAGATCCGCGACGCGATCGAAGGGACCGAGCAGCTCGCCGCCGTCGAGCGCGGGATTCGCGAGGAGGAGAACCTCGGCGCTGCGCTCGACACGCTCCTCGCCGCCGCGCGAGCCGGCGATGCCGACAGCCTCGAGCGCGGCCTGCAGATGTCCGGCGACCTGTGGATGTACTGGCACATCCGCGGCAAGAACCTCACGGCGAGGGACTACGCAGCGGCCTTCCTCGAGCTCGTCGGCGAGGACGCGAGTCCGGGCCGCGCCAGCGCGCTCATCACCGCGGGGCTCGGCTCGTGGATGTCGGGCCGGTACGAGGAGTCCCGCGCGGAGTGGGACGAGGCATACGCCAACGCTGCCGCCGTCGGGGCGGAGCGCGAGCTCTGCATCGCCGCGTTCGCCCGCGCGCTCGCGCTGATGATCCTCGATCCCGTGTCGGGGCTCGCGGTGGCGCGTGAGGCCTTCGAGCGCGGGCGCGAACTTGGCTTCGCTTGGGGCGAGGGCATCGGTGCGACGGTCACCGGGATGCTGGAGACGGTCGCTGGCGACGACGCAGCCGCTGCAGAGAGCTTTTCCCGCGCGCTCGACATCCAGCAGCGGCTCGGCGACTGGGAAGGTGGAGGCATGTCGCTCGGCGGCCTCGCCTCGCTCGCCGTGCGCCGGGGCGACGTCGCACACGCGCTAGAGCTCTACGGGCGGTCGCTTGCGTCGTTTGAGGCGTGCGGTGATCGAGGCGAGGAGGCCCGCATCCTGTCCGAGATGGCGTGGACACATCTCGCGAGTGGCGACACGACACTCGCACGCCGCCGCTTCTTCGACTCGGTGCAGGCCCACACGGACATCGCGAGCGTGCGCGGCGTCGGGCTCTCCCTCGTCGGGCTGGCCGCCGCCGCAGCCGTGGACGGCCGTTACGAGCGCGCGGCACAGATCGCGGCGGCGGCCGAGGTGCTCGCCGAGGAGGAGGGCATCGTCGTCGTCTACTCCGACGAGACTCCCGGCCGCGAGCTCGTCGCGCAGGCTCGGGCCGCGCTCTCGGCGGACGAACTGGCACGTGCCACCGAGATCGGCCGGCAGCTGACGCTAGCCAAGGCACTCGAGCTCGCCGAGCCAGAGGCACCTATCTCCGCCTGACCACAAGGGGCGAGCCCACGGCGGTGTACTTCAACGGCTCCGGTCCGGGCCGTGTTCGCTGGGTCGTCGCTTTGCCTGGCTTCACCACTACAAGCGGCTACTCGTCCGCTAGTTCCATTCGCTCGTGGTCACGACCACAACGAAAGACGCCGCGAGGCGGCGCATGCCGGGACTGGGCTCACGCGCTTTCCAGATGTTCGGCGATCATGCAATGCTTGCCGCATCGAAACGTTCAACCTGTTCCATGACGGCACGAGCGGTGGCGAGGGTGATCCGCCGGGGTTCCGGGCTCGATCCGCTCGGATCGGGCCGAGGCTGGGAGCCGCCCATCTCGGGATGACGGTCTATGACCTGCCGCCGGGGGAGGCGGTCTGCCCCTATCACTTCCATTGGGGCGATGAGGAGTGGCTGATCGTCCTCGCCGGGACGCCCACGCTTCGGACTCCCGAAGGCGAACGGACGCTCGAGCCCGGCGATGTCGTGTGCTTTCCCGTAGGACCCGCGGGCGCGCATCGCGTCGGCAACGCGACCGAAGACCCCGTCCGCGTCGCCCTCTTTTCGAACACGCACGAGTTCGGCATCGTCGAATATCCCGACAGCGACAAGGTCGGTATCTGGGGGCGCCATGACGAGGCGCTCGACCACTTGATCCGTCGCACCCCGCAGCTCGACTACTGGGACGGAGAGCGTTAACCGCGGCTCCCGGTCAGCGCCATGACGGACTACGTGGTCAAGCCGCTCGATGCGAATACCTGGGAGGCGTTCGCGCGGCTCGTCGAGCGGCACAACGGCGTGTTCGGTGGCTGTTGGTGCACCTGGTTCCACACCTTCCACGCCGACAAGACGTTCACCGCCGAGGGCAACCGCGCCCTCAAGAAGCGGTTGGTCAAGGAGGGGCGCGCACACGCTGCGCTGGTGTTCGACGGTGATGAGGCAGTTGCATGGTGCCAGTACGGCAGCCCGGAAGAACTGCCGAACATCCACCACCGCAAGGAGTACGAGGCCGCTCTCGACAGGCCGCCCGACTACCGGATCACCTGCATCTTCGTGGACAAGAAGTACCGGCGCAAAGGAGTGACGGCGGCCGCCCTTCGTGGTGCCGTGGATCTGATTGCGCAGGCCGGCGGCGGGGTTGTGGAGGGGTACCCGCATGACACCGGCGGCAAGAAGGTGTCCGTCCTCTACAACGGCACACGGTCCCTGTACGAGGGGGCCGGCTTCAGCTATCTCCGCCCCAAAGGCACGCGGAACTGCGTAATGCGGAGGGTTGTGCCTTGAGACCTACGCCTGCCATACCCACAGCTCATCCTCGCGCCGCGCCTCTTCGACGCAAACGGTCAGGCGATCTCTCCCTTCAGCCAGGGCACCGGCGTGTACGAGCCGCCGTCGCCTGACGCCGAGAAAATCGAGACTTACGAGCTGGGGGAGCAGCACGACATCGCGCCGAGCGCCTCAGTCTTGAGCGGCTTCCGGCGTGCGGGCCTCACGCTAGTCGCCTTCGAGAGTTGCTCCCGGACGCGGATCTTCCGGCGGACAGCCGGCGATCAGACGGATCCTGGCGGCTCGGGCGGCAGCATCGAATGGGGCCGGGATGAGCGTCGCGTCCCGTCCTGACCGTCGCCCTTCCTGCTCCGGCTAAACGTTCGCCACCACTTGGCGGACCTCGACGCTCTCGAGAGTGACCGACTCGGAAGCCGTCTGCGGCACATGATCCGCTGCAGCCCGAGCGGCGTCCTCTGACTCGAACGCGACCATCGACAGACCGTCTGGGCCGTCAGAGCGAGTCCAGTAGCCCGCGACGACGCCCGGAAGTTGCGAGACGCGCGGGATGGTCTCTTCTCGCAGTCTCTGCTCGGGCTGCCTCGCGGTCATTGACGTCGGGAGGCCGAAGCCCAAGCGACCCAGCGCCTGCACGGCCGTGCGACCTGAGGCCTCACTCCCCTTGAATGGAAAACCGAGGCGGGGGTCGATGACGACGCCTCGGGCCTCGACTGAGCGGCTGGTGCTGAGCCGGATCAGGCCGCCGCCGCGGCGGAGGGGCTCGCGCCGACGCCGACGAGCGCGGCCAGCAGTCGCTCGTGGGCGAACGGCTTCTCGACGAAGGCGATAGCTTGGTCGGTGAGGGCCTCTCGGGCGACGGCGTCGCCGCCGAAGCCGCTGACGAAGACGACGCCGAGCTCCTGTCCGGACGCACGTACGGCGCGGTAGACCTCGTCGCCGCCCAACCGGGGCATGACGATGTCGAGCACGAGCGCCGAGAATCCGTCCGGGCTCGCCTCGAACAGATCGAGCGCGTCGCGCCCGTCGCACGCGAGCGTGACCTTGTACCCGGCGCTCTCCAGGATCCCGGCCAGCAGGATGCGGACGCCCTCGTTGTCGTCCGCGAGCAGGACCTTCGATCCGGCACGGCAGCTCCCGCTCGCCTCGGTCACCGCCTCGCTCGCGTCGTGCCGGCCGTCGCTGGATCCTGTGCCGCAGGTCATGACGCCATGATGCTCCGGGGCTGAGCGAAGTCCATCGGTGTTTCGTCCTTTGGCTGATCCGTGGAATCCCTCACCTCCGGGGAGGGGAGCCGATCATCGGGCCGTCGCCCTGGCTCGGAGGCGGGACGCGGATCAGGCCAGCGGCCGTCGGGGCTCGGCCTCGTGTGGCCGTGCCCGGCGCAGCGTCTGGGCGACCCGCGTGAGCAGCTCCTCCAACGCGAACGGCTTCTTCAGGAGCGCGTTTCCGGCGATCAGCCCAGCCCGCTCGGCGAGTGTCTCGTCCGAGAAGGCGGACATGAAGAGAACGGGGAGAAGCGGCCGCTGCGTGCAGATGCGCTCCGCTAGCCGAGGGCCGTTCATCGCCGGCATGATCACGTCGGTGAGGAGCAGGTCGATCCGTGCCCCGGTCGAGGCGAGCGTCAGCGCCTCTCGGCCCGAGCCGGCCGCGAGGACGCGGTAGCCGCCCTCTTCGAGCGCGGAAGTGGCCATCGACCGGAGCGCCTCGTTGTCCTCGACGAGGAGGATGGTCGCCGCCTCCCGCTCCGTGGGGCGGTCGGTCCGTTCCGGCGCGGGCTTGGTCGGGCGTGCCGAGACCGCCGCCGGCAGGTAGATGGAGACGGTGGTGCCGTGTCCCGGCCTGCTGCCGAGCTCGATCGACCCGCCGGATTGCTCGACGATCCCGTACACGCTGGAGAGGCCCAGCCCTGTTCCCTTGCCGACCTCCTTCGTCGTGTAGAAGGGCTCGAACGCCCGGGCCAGCGTCCGCGAGTCCATCCCCTTTCCCGTGTCCTCGATCTCGAGCAGAACGTGAGCGCCGCCCGGCAACGCGCGGCTCTCGGCGAACATGGGGTCGGGCTCGACGTTCCGGGTGCGAATCCGCACCTCGCCGCCGCCCCCGCCGAGGGCGTCCCGGGCGTTGGCGATCAGGTTGACCAGTACGCGCTCGAGGCCGCTCTCGTCGGCGACGACCGGCCGCGCCGGCCGCTCGAGATCGAGTTGGAGGCTGATGCCGCCGAGCAGCGATCGGAGCATCGGCTCGTTTGCGTCGATCAGCTCGTTCAGGTCGAGCCTGCGCGGCTGCAGCATCTGCCGGCGCCCGAAGGCGAGCATCTGCGAGACCAGCGCGGCCGCCTTCTTGCCCGCGACCTCGATCTGGTCGACGCTCGAGGACGCACGCTCGTCGAGCGACGCACGCTTGAGGAGCGCGGCATAGCCGAGAATCACGGCGAGCAGGTTGTTGAAGTCGTGCGCGATTCCGCCTGCGAGCTGGCTGATCGCGTCCGTCTTCTCAGCCTGGGCGAGCGCGGCTTCCAGTTGCGCGCGTGCGGTCTCGACCTGCTTGCGCTCGCTGACGTCGAGCGACATCAGGGCGATACCGCTCGTCATGCCCCGCCCGTCCGGAATCGGATAGGCGTTGGCGAGGATCGTCCGGTCGGCGCCGTCCCGCATGGTCAGCAACAGCTCGGCGCCGACAGCCGTTCCCTCGTCGAGCACCTGCCGAAGCTCCTCCTCGATCGGGAGGTAGCCGGAGTGGAACTCGGTCGGCGTGCGGCCGATCCGCTCTGCAGCCGTCCCGCCTCCGATTCTCACCAGCGCCTCGTTCACATCCCGGAAGCGCAGCTCGCGGTCGAAGATGGCGATCCCGACCGGCGAGTTGCTGAAGATCGCGTTGAGCGCAGCGTGCTCCCGCTCCAGCTCCGCTCGGCCGGTCTCGAGGCTCCTCGCCATCTCGTTGAAGGCGCCGCCGAGCCTCGCCAGCTCGCCCCGCCCTTGGACCGACACCCGGACGCCGGAGTCGCCGCGACCCAGCGAGGAGACGGCGCGGGAGAGCCGCGTAAGGGGGCGGGCGATCCGCATGACGACGAATCCACCGAACAGCGCGACCGCACCGAGGAGGACGAGCATCATGAGGAACGCGCTGACCAGGTCGTCACGCCGGGCCGTCCTGGCCGCTCGTTCGCGCGCGGTGTACACGCGCGTGAGAGAGGCGGCGAACCGGGTGATCAGCCGCTCGATCTCGGCCGTCCTCCGAAACGCCTCGCCCAAGGCGAACCGGGCCCGGGCCTCCGGAAGATTTCGCTGGGCAAGCGCGACAAGCGGGATCTGCCACTCTCGCACCAGCGAGTCGCTCCGGGCGACGATCGTCCGAGCAGACGCCAGCTCGGCAGGCTGGTGAGCGGTGGCGCGGAGCAGCGCAGCCGACGCGGACGCCAGACTCGCCCTGGCTTCCAGCCACGGCGTGAGGAACCGCCTGTCTTCCCCGACGAGGTAGCCGCGCACGCCGGCCTGCGTCTCGAGCGACGCCGCCCGGAGCCGCTCCACCGCCAGCAGGTCGGAGTTCAGATCCGCTCGGGGCGCGTTCACCTGGGCTCGAAGTGCGCCCAGCATCAGGAAGACGATCACGCCGACGATGGCGAGGATGGCGACGACGGCCAGCGAGGTCATCGTCGTCAGGCGCCCGCGGGAGCGGCCGACCCAGGAGGACGCCCGGTGAACCGGCACCGGCGCCCGCCGAGGACGCGACCATCTCGGCTGGATGCTGGTCATGGCAGAAGGATCGATGGCGCCGCGGTCCGGCTCATCGGTACTTATCCCGGCTGCAGGATCCCCCGTTCGAGGGACTCGCTCGGCCGGTCTTGCCGTTCTCTGCGAGCGTTGCCGGCCCGTCCGCGTCGTTGCGCGCCGCGACCCGGAGCCCCGACCCCCGACGCGAAGGGTGACGGCGGGACCAGCGCGCTCAGAGGGCTCGAAATCGGTGGAAGCCCTTCCTATGATCGTCGACGGGTGGCAAGCGACCTCGACCTGATGGTGAAAGTCCTCGCCGGCGTACCTGAGCCAGCGCGACGGCGGGATCGCGCTCGCGCTTCGGGAGCGCTCGAGGCCGACCTTCTAGGTGTGGCGAGGAGAGACGATGGCTGGTGACTACACGCGGGTGACGTTCGACCCGGACAGGGATTACGCGGGAGTGCTGATGCAGCAGGGGCATGTCGCTCTCGATGCGGATTGGAACGAGCTCGTCGACCTGATCGACCGCCGGCTGCGTGTCGGGACGATCGACCTCGTCGGGCGGTGCGTCGTCCCGGGGGAGACGCCTGACGGGTTCAGGATCGGGCTCACCGGTGGCAGGCTGACGATCGGCCGGGGGCGGGCATACGTGGACGGGATCCTCGCCGAGTGTCACGGGGGCGACCCTCAGGTGTACGACCCGGTGCTCGGCGAGCGGCACGGCAGCCTGCCGCTCGACTACGAGCATCAGCGGTACCTGCCGAACGCGGCCGTGGTCGCGCCGCGTCCGACGAGCGGGACGCACCTCGCCTACCTCGACGTCTGGCGGCGCGAGGTGACCGCGCTCGAGGACCCGGATCTGGTCGACAAGGCTGTCGGCGTCGAGACCACGACCCGCCTACAGACTGCTTGGCAGGTGCGGCTGCTCGAGGTGCCCGCCGGCACGACCTGCGGGACCGAGCTCCCGAAATGGGACGCGCTGACGGCGCCGTCCGCCGGCCGCCTGACGACGAAGGCGGTCGGACCCGTGGAGGACGATCCGTGCACGGTCGCTTCGACGGGCGGCTACCGCGGCACGGAGAACCGCCTGTATCGGGTCGAGATCCACGAGGCGGGGCCGCTCGGGACGGCGACTTTCAAGTGGTCGCGCGACGACGGCTCGATCGCGTTCCCCGTGACCGGGATCGACTCGGCACGAACCAGGCTGACGGCGACGCAGACCGGTCGCGACTCAGTGGCCCGGATCTCGATCCGCGATTGGGTCGAGGTGACCGACGACTGGCGCGAGCTGAACGGGTTGCCTGGTGAGCTGCGGAAGGTCTCCGACGTTGCCGACGGCGAGGAGACGATCACGCTCGCGGCGGCACTCCCCGCCGGTGCGTTCGACCCGCTCGATCGGTCGCGGCACATGCGGGTCCGCCGCTGGGACGAGGGCGGGGTCGAGGTCGACGCGGCCGGCGGGATCGTGCAAGTGCCGGCGGTCGCCGGCCAGCCGATCGACCTCGAGGACGGCGTCCAGCTCTCGTTCGAGGTCGAGCCCGCCGGCGGCAGCTTCCACGGTGGCGACCACTGGGTATTCGCCGCCCGGACCGCGGACGCGTCGGTCGAGCCACTCGAGTCGGAGCCGCCGCGCGGGATCCTCCATCACTTCTTCCGGCTGGCGATCGTCAGGTTCCCCGACTCGGTGATCGACTGCAGGACAGTGTGGTGCCCGCCCGGCGGTGACGGCCACGGCTGCTCTGTCCCGGCTTGAGACGGACGGTGACGCGCTGGAACGGCGCTCTCCCCGCGCTGATCGACGCTGCCCGAGCGCGTGCTCGCCCGGCTGCTCGACGTGGGCGGCGCGCGCCTTGCGGAGGGACGCTGACCGGCGTCGCGAACTGCGCCGGCTGCGCCGAGCGGAGCGAGTTCGCCGACCAGCCGGTTCGAGTCCGGCCGGCTCCAATCGCTTGATGTCACAACTACAACGGAAGTACCTGCAAACAGGATCAAGGCACTATTCCGTTCGCTCTCGAAGTAAGCGGACAGCACTCAAACCATCCTGAGCTCGAATCCACGTCCCGATCGCGTGAGCTTCAGCAGTAGCCATGGCATTACCCTTTGGCTATGCGAAGCGGTGGTGACAGCCGGGACGACAGTGTCATGTCCAACGAGCAGTTGTACGACACCATCGGAGCCACATACACCGTGACGCGGCGGACCGAGCCGCGGATCGCCGCGCAGGTCTGGGCCGCGCTCGGCGATGCGCGGACCGTGCTTAATGTCGGGGCTGGCACCGGCTCCTACGAACCCTCCGACCGTGAGGTCACCGCGGTGGAGCCGTCGGCAGTCATGCGTGCGCAGCGTCCTGCAGGCGCAGCGCCGTGCGTGGCTGCCACCGCGGAGAGCCTTCCGTTCGAGGACCAGTCCTTCGACGCCGCGATGGCTCTTGCCACCGTTCATCACTGGCAGGACGCGATTGCCGGCCTGCGCGAGATGCGGCGCGTTGCTCGCCGCGTGGTGGTGTTCACGTGCGACACCGCTGACCGGAGTTGGCGTCGCCGGTTCTGGCTGACTCGTGACTACCTCCCCGAGGTCGCTGCCTCCCGCGTCGGCCTCGCTACCGAGCTGGCCCGCGCGATCGAAGCCCGGGTGGAGCCGGTGCTCATTCCGTGGGATTGCGCTGACGGCTTCTTCGAGGCCTACTGGCGCCGGCCCGAGGCGTACCTGGACGGGAACGTCCGTCGCGGAATATCGGTGTGGGCCAGCGTCGGGCCGGACGCCGAACAGAGGGCAGTGCGCAGCCTCCGTGATGATCTCGCATCTGGTCGGTGGGCCGAACGCAACCGCGACCTCCTCGATCTCGAGGCGGCAGAGCTTGGCGTTCGCCTGCTTATCGCCTGAACCCGCCACAGCTTGGTATCACTCGTTGCGCGAGCGTGCTCTCGGCTGACACGCAGCTCCTGCAGTACGGCGCCGTCTGCGGTGCAACTCCTCGAGGGTCCTCTTCCGTGAGCGGAGTTCGTCTTCTCACAAGCGGGCGAGCATCTACATCGTCGCTGCAGCGCGTCGCCGGTCGTTCTCCGCGATCAGGTGCTCGAGCTCGTCGTAGACGTCCTGCACCTGCTCGCGGGTGAGCAGGTCCGGCTCGTCGACGCCGGCGACGCGGCGGACGAGGTCGCAGACCTTGCTGCGGTCGGCACGGCCGTCGGGCCCGGTGAGCCCCGCGACGCGGGCGAGCGCGAACACGCGTCGAACCTGCGGGTCGGAGGCGGGCCGGGTGTCGCCGCGGGTGCGCAGCCGCATGAAGGCGTCGAGGTCGAGCTGCACCGATTCCGGTGCGAGGCCGCGCTCGAGCAGGACCCGGACGAGCGCGGCGGCGGCGTGCGCGTCGCTCGTTGCGTCGTGCGCATCCGCAAGCGCAATGCCGTGGCGCGCGCAGAGCGTCTCGAGCCGGTGGTCGCCGGCGAACGGCTCGAGCACCCGGAACGCGTCCAGGGTGCAGGCGACGACGTCCGGCCGGTACTCGAGCCCGGCAGCGTGGAAGGCGCGCTGGACCATGGCCAGGTCGAAGCTCGCGTTGTGGGCCACGAACACCTGGCCCTCGAGCAGTCCGTGCAATCGTGCGGCAAGCTCGGCGAACCCCGGTGCCCCGGCGACGTCCGCGTCGCCGATGCCGTGGATCGCGGTCGCGCCCTCCGGGATCGGGCAGGACGGCCGGACGAGCGAGCTGAACCGTCCCGTCTCGAGGCCGTCCCGGTCGAGCAGCACGACCGCGAACGAGACGATCTCGTCCTCTTCCGGATCGATTCCGGTCGTCTCGCAGTCGAAGATCCCGTACCCCAAAGGGGTCGGCACCTCGTCGCGGCGGCGGAGGATGCCCGGCGGGCCCGCAATCGCGACGACTTCGCTCGGAGGCCCGTTCATGGCCCGAGCCTGGCCGCCCGATCGGACGGAGCTGTACGGACGCTTCACACCGAAGTGTCACCCGGCAGGTGCATCCGGCTTACGGATGGCGGGCTGTTTCGGCTGTTGCCATTCGCCCGGCTTCTGCCGGCACAAGAACCCCGGGCCCCAAGGCGGCCGCTTCGCCCGGATCAGCCGCAAGCTCCCTCGTCGAGGAGCGCCCAGGACACTCGCCGAGTGCCGGCGCTGAGCGCGGGGAGCAGGTCCCGGGGCCGGCCTCCCGCCTCCAGACCGCGGTTAGCCGAGTGGGAGGAGCGCGCCCTCGTGCTCGAGGAGGAAGCGCTTCACGTGGAGCCCGCCGCCGAAGCCCGTGAGCGAGCCGTCCGCGCCGATCACGCGGTGGCACGGCAGGACGATCGGGAGCGGGTTGCGGCCGTTCGCGGCCCCGACCGCCCGGGCCGCGTCAGGGTCGAGACCGAGCCGGCGCGCCTGCTCGCCGTAGCTCACGGTCTGGCCGTAGGGAATGGACGCGAGCGCGAGCCAGCAGCGCCGCTGGAACTCGGTTCCGTGCAACTCGAGCGGCAGGTCGAAGGTCACGAGGTCGCCGCCGAAATACGCGTCGAGCTGATGTGCGGCCTCGGCGAGGACGGGAGACCTGCCCTCCGGGCGGATGTTTCCGCCGTCGAACAGCACCGTTTGCAGGCCGGCCTCGGACGCGACGAGGCCGAGCGGGCCGATGGGACTGTCGACGACCGTACGCGACATGTCACGAATCTAGAACGCGCGGTCGAACCGGTGTGTGAGATCTGCCCGATCGCCAGGGCAACCGGGGCAGGCTCGACAACGGCCACGCTCGGCCACATCGCCGCTGGCGCCGGCATCGCCGGCCATCTCAGAGGAAGTGCCCGCTGGCGTGGTAGGGCGCCGGCTCGGCCATCCCGCGAACGGCGAGGTATCCCTCTTGCCCGATGTCGAGGCGCGCGGCGAGTCCGACGTCGATCGCCCAATGGTTCGCCGTGGTGATGCAATTGACCAACGTCTCGCCGCGCGACGAGGCGAGCGCCGCCCAGAGGAGCTTCTGCGCGGTCGCCTCGTCCGCGGCGGCGAGCAGCGCCGGGCCGGCCGCGGTCGTCGATGTACACGTACCCGGGCTTCCGGGCGGAGCCCGACACGACCAGCCGCATCGTTCGGAGCATGTACGCGTGATCGGCGCCGTGCCCGGCTCCGCGCAAGCTCTCGTCGAGCCCGTCCATCCACTCGACGTCGGCGGCGTTGCCGTCCCGCAGCCCCCTCGGATCGGGCAGCGCCGAGCGGTCGACGGTCCCGACCATCCGCATCTGGGGATGGAGAAGGAAGCCGGCGAGCCGGTAGCGACGAGTCGCGCCCGGGTGGATCGTGGACGAGAGCAGGCCGGGTCGTCCCTCGGCATGTCTCAGCACGGCGTCCAGCAACCGCTTGCCGATGCCCGTCCCCTGCCGCTCGCCGAGGACGCCGTACGTCGCCAGAAACCACAGACGGCCACGATTCTGGGAGATCGCGAACCCGACGATCCTGCCGTCCTCCTCGGCGACCCAGCAGCCGGCCGGATCGACGCTCAGGAAGTGCCGCATCCGCTCGACCCACTGCTTCGAGCCCGCAGGAGACCTCGGCACCGGCTCCGGGTCGTCGACACGCCGCGAGCGCCGATCGGCATCGAGAAACACGGCCGCCGAGGCCCGCTCGGCCGGTTCGAGATCGTCGTGCCGCATCGGTCTGACGTCGACCGGCGTCCTTGCATCGAGGTTCGCGTTCGCTGTGGTGCCTGCAGCCATGACTATTCACCTCCGTCATCTCCACGCCTCGGGTTCTCGAGTTTGGAATCGCCGACGGGTAGGACTGGGGCGGCCGTGGAGAATCACCGTCGAGCGTTGAGACTGCTGCGGCGCCGCCGTTCGTGTGGTCGAGCGTGTCGAGGGTGCGTACGTCCGCACCGGAGTCGTCCGTCGGCAGGTACGGCAGCAAGCGATCTCGCTCGAAAGCGGCTAAGCTGAGGTCTGCAGAGGCGGTTGCCTTGGGTGCCCATCTTCTCGGATGCTCGCCTGACGGCTGAGCGCATGAGGTCCTCGCGTCTGGCAGGTCGGACGTCGTCGTAGAAGGGACCGCGCTTGGGCACCCGCAGCAAGCTTCCGAGGCAGCAGCTTCCCGCTGATCTCGGAGCATTGCCCAAACGCCGGCTACCGTCGTGGGACGACGTCGAGGAGTTGCTCGATCGTCTCGTCACGACGGGCGCGCCGGTACCCACCGCGGTCGCGCCGACCACGCGGATCACGCGCCACCAGCACGGGCGGCGTGTCATGCTCGAGTCAAACGTCGGTTCGAAGTGGCTTGCCGTGGAGAGCATCCGCGAGTGCTGGGAGACATTCGAGCGGCTCGGGCGCATCCGCCGTCAGGACGTTCTCGAGCCCGGACGCTGCTCGGCGTTCATGATCGCGCTCTTTCGCCAAGTTCCGGGGGTCGCCGAGCAAGCCGGCGAGGACCGCTGCCTCGTCTTGCCGACGTGACCGGCAAGGCTCGCATGCTCGGTTCGCAGTCGACCGCGGTGGGGGTGCGCCTCCGGTTCGTCGCGAGCGCGCTGTTCGCGATCCTCACCGTGGGCGCGTCACTCCTCGTCGCCCGCCGGCTGACCCACTCGGCCTGGCCGCTCGAGCACGTTGAGCCGTGGCTTGCCGTGGCCGCGGCCCTGGCCTATCTGGCGAGCTTCGTCCTACGCGCACGCGCGTGGCACCGGCTCTTCCCGCGCAACGAGTGCCCCGACCAGGCACGCTGCCTGGCTTCGGTCGGGGCTGCCGCGGCCAGCGGCGCAGTCCTCCCGTTTCGCCTCGACTACCTGATCAAGGTGGGCGTGCTACGCAAGCTGGGCGGCATTCGCGTTGGGCTCGGGGCGATCGTCCTTTCGATTGTGTCGCTCGGCATGATCGACGCGATCGCGATGCTCCCGCTCTCGATCTCGGCGACCGCGACGAGCAACGCGGTGCTCCGTGGCCCGCTGCTGGTAGTCGTCGTCTTCGGCGTCGGCAGCTGCACGTTGCTCGTCGTCGGCGGGCGCATGACACGCCTGCCGCTCATGCGCCGAAGCCAGCGCCTGCGCGCGCTCGCCGAGCACGTCTCCCGCCACACGGCGAGAGGCGGCCGAAAGGACGCCGTCGTGGCCTGGGTCTACCTCTTCGCGTGCTGGTCGACCCGTGCCTTCGGCAGCGCCGCCCTCCTCAGCGCCCTCGGGCTCTCCTTCTCCCCGCGCGCGGCGCTGGCCGTGATCTGTCTGGCCGCTGCGGCCGGTGTGATCCCGATCACCTCGGGCGGGGTGGTAGTGAACGCGGGAGCGGGTGTCGCCATCCTCCTCGCGCTGGGTGTGGGCAAGGACATCGCGATCAACTTCTCGCTCGCGTCCGGGCTCCTGCTCGTGGCGAGTGCAGTCACGGCCTCGATGTGCGGCGTCCTCGCGTCGATCGCCTTCCGCATGGTCGCCCGGCGCGGCCTTGCGCGGACGAGCTCGGCCTGATCGAGCTCTCGACGGGTCAGGCGTCGAGCGGGCGCATGCTCACCGCCTCGATGCCGGGCGCGCCGACCGCGAGCGTGGACCCGGGACGCTGCCCTCGTACACCGGCTGTCCGTCCAGGCTGCGCCGGACAGATCCAGTTACGCGATCGCCCTCCCGCCTCGAAGTAGCGGTCACGTAGCCCGAGCCGGTGCGGCCCGGGCTACCACCGTCCGGGGCTAGGCGACCGGGACGACGTTCGTCGCCTCGGGGCCCTTCGCGCCGTCGCGCTGCTCGTACTCGACCCGCGCACCTTCGGCGAGCGACTTGTAGCCGTCGCCGGCGATGCTCGAGTGATGGACGAAGACGTCCTTCGAGCCGTCGGCAGGGGTGATGAAGCCGTACCCCTTCGAATCGTTGAACCATTTCACGGTTCCGTTAGCCATAGAAAACACCTCCCCTACTGCTGGTGAACGCGTAGGGAAGGCGCATCGCGCAGACCGGACCCGTTCTTCGTTGAGTCCACGGTAGCAGTAACCGGCTCCTCCAGCATGGGCCCGTCGGGCCCGTCGTCCTCGACAGGCACGCCGGGCGGGTGGCGAGGGCTCTGGGGAACGGGCGCCGTGCGGAGATCGTCGACGTGCTCGCCCCAGGGTGAGCGCCCTCGTGAAGCCCGCGTAGTTCGAGATCGGGATACCGGTCGTGAGACGATGCTCGGGTGGTCCGCCCGCCGCCGAAGCGGGGGGACGCTCAGGGGCCCTGCAGTCACCGCATCGCCGGAGCCGGCTCGAGCATCGTGGCGATCAGCGTCGTCGCGTCGGAGGAGACGGCGATGTGAATCGTCGTCGGCTGGCGTGTCCAGGCGATCAGCCCGCGGGCCTGGAGTCGTTCGAGCTCGTACTGGAAGGCGGCTGCCTGGGCGCCGGATCGGTAGTGACGGAGGATGTCGAAGGCGTAGCCGGTCGTGTGGAGCGAGTAGCTCCGGCTCGCCTCGGGGGGCGCGGCGAGCTGGTGGTAGGCGTCGTCTTCGACGGTGGCCGTGACGGTGAGCGGCGCCGGCTGGCCGCTCAGGGCGTGGACGCGGTCGGCGAGGTAGAGGAGGAGGGCGAGCGCTTCCGGGCGCAGGCCGCGATACAGCGAGGGAACGGCGTCGAGTCGCGGGGCGAGCGCGCCCATCTGCGGGTCGATCCGGAAGTGGAGGCGCGCGGGCCGGTCGGGGAGAGGCTGCAGGTGTCTGCCCTGCCAGGCGTGCTCGAGGTCGGCGTGGGTGTGGAAGCGCGGCGTCCGGTCGGGCGGGTGGAGGACCTGCTCCGCGCTCGACGCGGCGTTCTGGAGGACCGCGAGTCGCTCGAGCCCGGCGCGCCCGTGGCGGTAGAGGCGCATGATCTCCTCCGCGGCGAGGACCCGCCAGTAGTAGGTCTGCGAGTCGTCCCCGAACGCGGCCAGGCGGCGCCAGGCGGCGGCGTGCCATGCGGGGGAGGCGTCGAAGTAGAGCCGCGCCCAGGAGAGCTCGTCGCTCGCGACCAGGTCGGCGATCGGTTCGAGATCGTGCGCGCCGGCGTAGTCGCGCAGGACGGACTCGAGGTTGCCGATCCCCATGTGGTAGGAGGCGACCGCGAGATCGTCCCGGCCGAACCTTGCACGGGCCGTGGTCAGGTAGCGGACGGCGCCGGCCAGCGCCCGGGCGGGGTCGAAGCGGGCGTCCACACGGCGCCGGCGCGCCTGCAGCCGCCCGACGGCCGCCGGGTCACCCCGGCCCGCCGCGGCGTCGATCTTCCGGGTCAGCGTGCGGCTCGCAGCGAGGTCGACCTTCATGTGCAGGAAGTTGTGGGCCGTCTCGGCCAGGATCTGGGTCAGGCCGGCCGCGCTCGCCGCATCGCTGCCGGCGATCACCTCCGGACGGCCGCCGCTCTCGAGGAACACAACCGCTTCGAGCACATCAGGGTCGACCGCCGTCCCTGCCGCCGCCTGCTCGACCAGCGGCCGGAAGCGAGCCGTCCGCTCGGCGGCGGCAACCACGCCCCCCGGGCTCTTCGTGTACAGAACATGGGCCAGCCCGAGAGCAGCCGCCCGCTCGAGAGCGGTCTCCTGGCCTGGGCTGAAAGCGAGGGGGTCACGGGCACCGATGTCCGGCCGCGGAACGAGCAGCGGCGGCTTCCCGTCGCCCGTGAGCGCCAGCAGCACCGCGATGGCTCCGCCGCCGATCAGCGCAGCCAGGAGCCCGGCGGCCACCAGCCGCCTCCGGTTCGGTCTGCGCGCAGGCTCGAGCACCACGTGGGCGATACCGACAGTGTGCGGGACGCGCCCACCGACGCAGTCTTTACTAGGCTCGCTGCGTGAAGCACGCTCGCAAGGAGCTCTGGTTCGAGGTTCCGGAGCGCCGCGCCTACCTGAACATCACGCCGCAGGTGGAGGAGTTCGTGGGCGAGAGCGGGATCGCGAACGGGCTCTGTCTCGTGAACCCGATGCACATCACCGCTGCCGTCTACGTCAACGACGACGAGGCGGGGTTGATCCAGGACCTCGACGAGTGGCTGGAGCGGCTCGCCCCGCACGAGCCGGTCGCCCAGTACCGGCACAACCTGGGCGAGGACAATGCCGACGCGCACCTGAAGCGGCAGCTGATGGCGCATCAGGTCGTGCTCGCGATCACGGACGGCCGGCTCGATCTCGGGCCGTGGGAGCAGGTCTTCTACGCGGAGTTCGACGGCCGGCGGCGCAAGCGCGTCCTGTTGAAGGCGATCGGCGGCTGATCGCGACGAACACGGCGAGGCTTTCGATCGAGGTGCTCACCGCGTGACCGGCCGGCCGGTGACGGCGAGCCGCTCGATCAGGTCGGCGGCGCGGACGTGCCCCGGTGAGCGCTGCAGCCGAGCGGCGATCGCGCCCATACGGGCGCTCAGGGAGGAATCCCCGAGCAGTCGCTCGACCGTGTCCAGGAGCTCGTGCTCCTCGAACGCGTACGTGGCGAGCCGGACGCCGAAGCCGGTCTCGTGGACGCGCTGCGCGTTGTCGTACTGGTCCCAGAAGAGCGGGAGGACGATCATCGGCTTGCCGAAGTGGAAGCACTCCGTGGTCGTGTTGTTGCCGCCGTGTGCGATCACCAGGTCGACCTGCGGCATCAACGACGGCTGGGGCAGGAGCTCGGCGCCCCACATGTTGTCCGCCAGCGCGTACTCGTCGGCTCGCGGTCCCTTGGAGACGATGAACCGGTTCGGCGACCGGGAGAGCACGTCGACCAGGCGGCGCATCAGCTCCACGTCGGCGGAGCCGAGGCTCCCGAGCGACAGGTAGACGAGCCGTCCGCTGCCGCCTGCGATCTCGTCCGGCAGCTCGAGCTCTCCGCTTTCGCGGCGTACGGAGGACTCGATCCGGTGCCAGGTGCGGCCGAGCGGGGCCGACCGCCTGTAGTCGATCTCCGCCGGGTACAGGTAGACGTTGAGCCAGGGCGACTCGTGCATGAACTCGCCCGCGGGCAGTGGGTCGGCTCCCCGCTCGACGCAGAAGGCGCTGAACTCGTCGTGCAGGCCCGCATGGGCGCGGAGGTATTCGACGCGGAAGGCGCCCCAGCCGTCGCGGTCGTCGTACCCGTAGCCGGAGAAGACGGGCGGGATCGCGGGGTCTCTCAGCTCGAGTGGGTTGCACGAGAGCAGGCGCGCCCACGGCTTGCCCGAGTGAGCGATCGCGGGGAAGGCGACCACGTTGTCCTCGGCGATCACGTGGGGCTGCAGCTCGTCGAAGATCCCGCGCAGCCGCTCGTCGACGTAGCGCGAGCCGTCGCAGAGCGCCCGGAAGGTGGGCTCGACGAACTCGCTCAACTGCTCGACCGTCGGCTTGCGGAACACGGGTGAGGTCTCGCTGATGAAGTCCTTCCAGAACTGGCCCGGCGCCTCTTCGGCCCCGGGCGGGGAGCAGAGGCGCATCGGCCGCTCTTCGAAGCCCTGCGCTTCGAGGCTGCCGGCGAAGGACTCCTCGATCACGAAGACGACGCGGTGGCCGCGGGCCCGAAGCACTTGGCCGATGCCGACGCAGTTGTTCGTGGGCCCGTAGGCACCCTCGGGGAAGAACACGATCGTCTTGCGCACGCGCAACCCTCGCTCTCGTCGGGTGTGAGACAGGATCTCAGGCCCCGGCCGCGCGCACCACCGCTGGTGAAACGCGACTCCGGTTACGCGCTCGTCGAGCCGTTCAGGACCGTTGTTTCAGGGCTCGTGATCTCGGGACGAACCTCTGAGCGGGCAGCGCGGCGACGTCCGGGCATCTGATCGCGAAGGAGGAAGATGGAGTCTCACTGGCTGATGATCGTGAGCTGGATCGCCCTCGGGTCGGGCTTTGCGAGCGCGCTCGTGATCCTCGCCCATGAGTTTCTGCCCGGGCACCGCCAGCACATGGCGGTCATGAACCTCGTCCACCCGATCACGGCGCTCTACTGGGGGCCGGTCTGGCTGTGGGCGTACTTCCGGCACGGCCGGAAGAGCTCGCACGCGTACCTCCGCGCGCAGGCGCGGCGACTCGTCGACGAGGGCGCCGACGTCGAGCGGCTGAAGAAGGCGGGTGAGTCGACCCGCGGCACGGATCTTCGGCCGTGGCACATCGGTGACGCCGTTTCGCACTGCGGCGCGGGCTGCACGCTCGGCGACATCGGCGGCGAGTGGATCCTGTTCGGGATCTTCGCCTCGCCCGTGCTGGGCAATACCGGCACCTTCGGCTGGGAGATCGTCGTCGACTTCGCCCTCGCGTGGACGCTCGGGGTCGTCTTCCAGTACTTCACGATCCTCCCGATGCGCGACGAGGTCGGCAGGCTGGCCGGCATCTGGCAGGCGATCAAGGTGGACACGCTCTCGATCGTCTCGTTTCAGGTCGGTCTGTTCGGCTGGATGGCGATCAGCCACTTCGTCCTCTTCCAGCCGCCGCTCGAGGTCGACACCTCGAGCCACTGGTTCATGATGCAGATCGGCATGATCCTCGGCTACTTCACCGCCTGGCCCGTGAACCGCCGGCTCGTGCGCGCCGGGATCAAGGAGAAGATGGACTACCGGAAGCATCTCGCGACGACGGTGGAGGGGCTGCGCCGGGAGGAGGGGCAGCTGCGGCCGAGACGGCCGATCGCCGCCTGAGACGCTCCTAGGTCACCTGGTTGAGGTCGATCAGAAGGCTGCGGAGCTGGGAGAAGCGCTTCGGGCTGAGTTGCCGCGCCCAGGCGGCTTCGACTTCGCCGACCGCTTCGCGGATCACGGGGATCAGGGAGCGTCCGCGCGGGGTGAGGACGATGCGCTTGGAGCGCAGGTCGTCGGGATCCGGTTGCCGTTCGAGGTAGCCGAGGCTTTCGAGCTGGCCGAGCTGGTAGTTGAGGGCCTGCTTGCTGATCCGCAGCTCGGCGGCCAGGTCGGAAGGTCTCATGCCCTGCGGGCCGGGATACTGGAGGACGACCAGATGGGCCGCCTCGAGGTCGTCGAAGCCGTTCTCGTGCAGTCGCTCGAGCATGTGCCGCCGTACGACCTCGAGGGGCATGCGCAGGAGCGCGCCGATCAGCGGCGGCCCGAGGGACGGCGGCGCGGCCGGCGATTGTGTAAAGCGACTTGACGAATTGCTCGCGGGCATATATCGTCAAACCACTTTACCACCTGAGAAGAGGAGGCACCGGGATGGCAACGAGCACGCGCGAGGAGATCACCGTCGGACAGATGGCGATCAGGTTCCTGGTCGAGGGCCGGGAGTCGGCAGGGTCGGTCGCGATCTTCGAGTTCGACGTTCCCGCCGGCGCGAAGGTGCCGATCGCGCACAGCCACGACGGGTACGAGGAGACGGTCTACGGGCTCAGCGGGGTGCTGACCTGGACGGTCGACGGGAGCCCGACCGAGGTCGGCCCCGGCGAGGCCCTGTGCATCCGGCGCGGCGTCGTCCACCAGTTCGACAACCCGCACGGCGCGGACGCAACGGCGCTCGCGATCGTCACGCCCGGCGTCCTCGGTCCCGACTACTTCCACGAGCTCGCCGCGATCGCCCGGGCCGCCGCCGGCGGCCCGCCCGACCTCGCCGCAATCGCAGCAGTCATGCGCCGCCACGGTCTCACGCCGGCGCCGTAGCAGCGATCCGACACGCAGTGGCGGCCGTCGAGCGTGCCCGAGTCGGTCAGCTCGACTCGGCGGCCGTCACCTCCGGCAGCGAGAGCGCTTCGCGTCGCGCGAGCGCCCGGCTTGCGAGCAGCGCGGCCGGAATGCCGAGGGCCGCATAGCAGGCCGTCGCGCCGAACGAGGCCCGGCTGCCCCAGGCGTCCACGACCTTGCCCCCGACTGACGTGCCGATCACGATGCCCACGCCCATCGCGGTCGTCAGCCAGGTCATTCCCTCCGTGACGGCCCACTTCGAGACGCAGCTGCCGACGGTGGAGAAGCCGCGGCGCGGAGAGCACTGCGCCGCGGCCGGCGAGGGACTCGGGCCGCGCCGGCGGCTCGGTGCCTCGCAGCGAGGCAAGTGCCGCGAGGCCGGCGATTGCGAGTGCGGTCACGCCGACCAGTCCGGCCGCCGGGTCAACCGCGGTCGCCAGAGTCGCAACCGCAACCGGGCCGGCGACGACGATCAGGTCGTCGATCACGGACTCGAGCGAGAGTGCCGTCGCGAGCCGCGCCGAGGCATCGAGGAGATGGCTCCAGCGGGCGCGGACCAGCGAGCCGACGGACGGCATCGCCGCGCCGGAGAGAACGGCGAGCGCGACGATGCCCCATCCCGGCGCCTCCCTCCACGCGGCGACGAGGACGGCCGTTCGCGCGATCGCGGTTCCGGCCACTGCCCACGGAAGGACACGGCTCTGGCCGTAGCGGTCACAGAGACGGGCCGTGAACGCCGAGTACCCGACCTGGTAGCCGGCCGCGACCGCGCCGGCGAGGGCGAACCCGCTCGTCGACGAGAAGTAGAAGACCACGGCGAGGACCGTCATCAGATGCGCGCTTCGCCCCGTGATGCCTGCGGCCACGAGCGGGCGGGCGCCGGGGAGACGGAGTACGAGCGCGTACGGGCTCCGTGCGACGGCTAGATGAGCCACGCGCCGTCCTGCTGCACCGGCTCGCCGTCGAGCTCGATCCGACCGCCCCCGCGCAGATCCTTGATCAGGTCCCAGTGCAGGTCGCTGACGTTCGTCCCGCCGACGCTCGGGTAGCCGGCGCCGATCGCGATGTGCACGGTCCCGGCGATCTTCTCGTCGAAGAGGATGTTCCCGGTCGCCCGGGTGATGCCGTCGTTGCAGCCGATCCCGAGCCACCGTCGATCTAGGAGATCGGCGAGCGTACCGCAGAACCTCAGGCCGGGCGCCGGGGAGCTCACCCCCTCGCCCGCAGGGCGACGAAGCGGACGTCTGTGGGGTTGCCGGGGTCGGCGCTCGCGGTGGGGAAGGCTGCGTAGACGGTGCCCTTCCGGGCCGCGAGGCCCGTGTAGTCGCCGAGGAACAGGCCGGGGGGGACGAGAAGCGCGGGGTCGCCGGCGAGGAGGGGCGCGTCGCCGAGGGCGAATGCCGGGCCGACCGCCTGCCGGTGGAACGTCCTGCCCGCGTCGGTGGAGACGGCGAGCCAGGCTCGGGCGTCGCGCGCGCCCTGGGCCGAAGAGACCGCGTAGTAGGAGACGGCGACGACCCCGTCGGCGGCGGCCACGGTCGGGACGATCCCGAGCGTCCCCTTGCCGAGGTCCAGCCGCCGAGGCCTCGTCCAGGTATGCCCGCCGTCGCCGGAGCGGGCGAAGGCGACCTGGTCGATGCCGCCGCCGCCGAATCGGGAGTCCTGCCAGACGGTGTAGAGGCGACCGGCGGGATCGAGGGCGAACGACGCGACCCCCGGCCGGATCAGCTTTCCGCTCGCCGGGTCGTGCAGGCTCGCCGCGACCGTCTGGATCCGGGCGATCCGCCGGGGCTTCGTCCACGTCCGGCCGCCGTCGTCCGAGCGCTGGACGAGGAGCAGCGACAGGTGCCCCGGGCCGGGGCCGGGAACTCCGCCCGTCTGCCGGTAGGCGAGGTGGTACAGGCGCCCGCGGGCCGGGTCGGGCAGGACCACGCTGGCGACGTCGCCGGTACCCGTGCTGCGGCCGAGGACGACCCGGGGAGTGCTCCAGTGGCGGCCGCCGTCCCTGGTGATGCCGAGCAGGGTGTCGCTCTCGATCGGCGGGCCGCCGGCACGCCGGCGGTAGCGCTGCCAGACCGCGTAGGCGACGCCGGCGCGGGCCGGGTCGGCGGTGACGGCGCACTTGTCCACCAGTTCGGTGGTGTTGCCGGCGGCCAGCGTGACCGGCACGCTCCACCGCCTGCCGCCGTCGGTCGAGGTCGAGACGGCGACGCCGAGCCCGAGGCCGGCGACGTACGCGCGCCCGTTCGGGCCGATCGACACCCAGGGATCGCTCGCCCGTGGCCAGCCCGTCGTCTCTCCCCCGGCGCAGACACTGAACGGCAGCTCGGCCTCCGACCAGCTTCGGCCGCCGTCCTCCGAGCGGCTCGCGACCAGGCCGCGGGCCGCACCGCTCGAGAAGCGGTCCTGCTGGAAGACGGCGATCAGCCGCCGCCGGTCGCGAGGGTCGACGGCGATTGACGGCTCGACCTCGGCATCCTCGAACAGGCCGTCCAGTCCTCCCCCGGAGCATCCGGCGAAGGGGCTCGGCCCGGAGATCGTCAGCCCGGGCTCGCCAGGATGCGCCGGCCCGACGAGACCGGCGAGGAAGACGAGCAGCACGACCGACACCGCCGCCGTCCACGTGCCGGGCCCGGCCGACCGATCAGCCGGCACGGCCCGATGCCGGGAAGACAGCAGACAGCAGCATCGTGCACCGCAGACTACGCACGGAGCGACCGTGCCCCGGCGCCTCGACGAGCGGCGCGAGGCGGTTCGCGTCCTCTGCACGGCCCGGCGCCAAGCGCACGCCGGGGACCGTCAGCGGGTGCGGGCGAAGCGGTGGACGGCCTCGAGCAGCTCGCGGCTCTTCTCGCCGGCGGCTTCCCTGTCGCCCGATGCGAGCGCGTCGGCGACGCAGTGGTTGACGTGCTCGTCCAGGATCTTGAAGGCGACCGCTTCGAGCGCCGTCGTCACCGCGGAGATCTGCGTGATGATGTCGATGCAGTAGCGGTCGTCCTCGACCATCTTCTCGATTCCGCGCACCTGCCCCTCGATCCGGTGCAAGCGCTTGACGAGCGACTCCTTGTGGGCGACGTAGCCGTAGGCGGCGGGTGCGGCCGGGCTCATACGACCTCCTCCTGGAGACGGGGTTGACGTGCAGGGCGCCCCGTGCCCGATCCCCGGCGCTCGCGCGCGCTGCTGAAGCGCCGCAGCCGCAGCGAGTTCGAGACGACGAACACGCTCGAGAAGGCCATCGCCGCGGCCGCGACGATCGGGTTCAGGAGCCCGGAGATCGCAAGCGGGATCGCCGCGACGTTGTAGGCGAACGCCCAGAACAGGTTGCCCTTGATCGTCCGCAGCGTCCGCCGGGCGAGGCGGATCGCGTCTCCCGCGGCGCGCAGGTCGCCGGAGACGAGCGTCAGGTCGGACGCCTCGATCGCGACGTCGGTGCCGGTCCCGATCGCCAGCCCGAGGTCGGCCTGTGCGAGCGCGGGCGCGTCGTTGACGCCGTCGCCGACCATCGCCACGACCTCTCCGGCCTCCTGGAGGCGGATCACCTCGGCGGCCTTTCCGTCCGGGAGCACGTTCGCGAGCACGTGCTCGATCCCGACCTCGGCGGCGACCGCGTGGGCGGTCCGCTCGTTGTCGCCGGTGAGCAGCACCGGTGTGAGGCCCAGCTCCTTCAGCTCGGCGATCGCCGCCCGGCTCGACGGCTTGACCCGGTCGGCGACCGCGACGAGGCCCCGCGCCTGCCCGTCCCAGGCGACGGCGACGACCGTCTTCCCGCCGCCCTCGAGGCGAGCGCTCTCGACCGAGAGCGCGTCCGGCAGCTCGACGCCCCAGTCGGCCAGAAACGCCGGCCGGCCGACGACGACCGCGTGCCCGTCGACCACCGCCTCGACGCCGAGCCCGGCCCGGTTCGTGAAGCCGTCGACCGCCGGCAGCAATCCGAGCCGCTCGCGGCCGTGGTCGGCGATCGCGCGGGCGATCGGGTGCTCGCTCGCGTCCTCGGCGGCGGCGGCCAGCCGCAGCAGCTCTTCCTCGGACGAGCCGCCGGCGGGGACGAGCGCGGCCACCTCCATCCGTCCCTCGGTGACGGTCCCGGTCTTGTCGAGCACGATTGCGCTCACCTGCCGCGTCTGCTCGAGCGTCTCGGGCCCCTTGATCAGGATCCCCAGCTGGGCGCCTCGGCCGGTGCCGACCATCAGCGCCGTCGGCGTCGCCAGGCCGAGCGCGCACGGGCAGGCGATGATCACCACTGCGACCGCAGCCGTGAACGCCGCCGCCGCGTTCCCGTCCAGCGCCAGCCAGCCGGCCAGCGTCGCAAGCGACAGGCCGATCACCACCGGCACGAACACCGCGGAGACACGGTCGGCCAGCCGCTGGACCTCCGCCTTGCCGGCCTGCGCCTGCGCGACCAGGCGGGCGATCTGCGCCAGCGCGGTCGCCGAGCCGACCCTCGTCGCGCGCACGAGCAGCCGCCCGGAGGTGTTGATCGTCGCCCCCGCGACGTCGTCACCGGGTGCGACCTCTACCGGCACCGACTCGCCGGTCAGCGTCGACTGGTCGACCGCCGAGCTGCCGGACTCGACGATGCCGTCGGTGGCGATCTTCTCCCCCGGCCGCACGACGAACAGGTCGCCGACCCCGAGCTCCTCGACCGGCACCAGAACCTCGCCGCCGTCGCGGAGCACCCGCGCCTCCTTCGCGCCGAGCGCGAGCAGCCTGCGGATCGCCTCGCCCGAGCGGCGCTTCGCCCGCCCCTCCAGGAGGCGACCGAGCAGGATCAGCCCGGTGATCAGCGCCGCCGCGTCGAAGTACAGATCCTCGGAGATCCCGGCCGCCAGCACGACCGTCGACCAGATCCAGGCCGCGAGCGTGCCGACCGAGATCAGCGTGTCCATCGTCGCGACGAGATGGCGCGCGTTCAGCGCCGCTGCCCTGTGGAACGGCCAGCCTGCCCAGGCGACGACCGGCGTCGCCAGCGCCAGCGACAGCCACTCCCAGCCTCCGAACCGGAGCGGCGGCGCCCAGGCCAGCACGGCGAGCGGCACCGACAGCGCCAGAGCGAAAACCAGGCGCAGCCGGTACGGCTTCACCGGGTCGTCGCCGTCCAGGGCCTCCTGCGGCAGCGAGGCGTGGTATCCGACCGCCTCGACCGCTCCGATCAGATCGTCGAGCGAGACCTGCTCCGGGTCGAAGGCGACCGCCGCGTGCTCGGTGGCGAAGTTCACGGTCGCGGCGACGCCGTCCAGCCTGTTCAGCCGCTTCTCGATCCGGGCCGCGCACGAGGCGCAGGTCATCCCCTCCAGCGCCAGCTCGACACGGTCCGGCTTCGGCGTCCGCTCCAGCCTCTCGACGACCGCCGCCGTCACGCGGCCTCGTAGCCGGCCTCGACGATCGCCGCGCGTAGCGCCTCGTCGTCCAGCGGCTCGCCCTTCACCGTCACCAGCTTCGTCTCCAGGTCGACGTCGACCGAGGCAACGCCGCCGACTCGAGTCAGCTCCTCGGCCACCGCGTGCTTGCAGTGATCGCAGCTCATGCCGGGGAC
This sequence comes from uncultured Actinomycetes bacterium, assembly GCA_963837265.1. Lineage (GTDB taxonomy): Bacteria > Actinomycetota > Thermoleophilia > Gaiellales > Gaiellaceae > DATBLE01. Next base: position 261,831 of record CAWIMQ010000004.1, on the reverse strand, counting down.
TGCGTACGTGATCGTCTGGGGCATCTCGGCTCCTCGATTCGCTGTATACCCGAGTGGGGTATATCAGGCAGGTCGGCCGGGCGAGTCCGTAGAAAACCCGGGTTAGCCACCCCGAGCCGCCCGCGAGGCGACGGGGCGGGCGGGTGGCTGAGCGGACCCCCGTGGGGTTGTCTAGGCTCCGCTGCATGGTGCCGGGGCGGCTGCGTGCTTCGCGCCGGCTCGCTCTGGCGATCCTGCTCGGCGCCCTGGTGGTCGGCGGTGGCCTTGCCGCCGCAGTCGCAGGCGGGCTGCTGCTGCACGACACGGCCGAGCCGGCTTCTGTCGCCGCGGCGGTGGCCCGCCTGGGCGTCCGCAGCACAGGCGGGGGGATCGGCGGCGTCTACGTCTACGAGACGCGCGGCGGTGAGTCCGTCAGCGCGGTGGTCAGCGCGCATCATGTCTATCCCGCGAGAACGGGGATCACGGTCGTTCCGGCCGCGTGCGGCATCCGCCTGCGCTGGGAGGCGCTCCAGGGGCGTTCGACGACCTGGACGCTCTGCCGCACTCGGCTGGGGCTCGAGCTGCGCGTCTCGGCCGAGGCCCATCGGTTCTTCGGCCAGGACGACCGGACGACCTACACGTGCGACGGCGCGGTGCTCGAGCCCGCGGCCGGAGAGAGCGGCGACCGCCCGTTTCGCTGCCGTTCGGGACGTGACCGCCAGGCGGGGCGGCTCAGTCTCCTCGGCCGGGAGGACGTCCGGGTAGGAGGGCGGGTGGTGCCCGCTCTGCACGTGCGGACGGTGGCCCGGATCGAGGGCGGCGACTCGGGGACCGAGACAGTGGACTGGTGGCTGAAGCCCGCGAGCGGGCTTCCTCTGCGGCTCGTCCTGACGAGCAGGACGAGCCGGCCGCTTCCGATCGGGCGCGCCCGCTACCGGGAGGAAGCGACCTTGCGGCTCGTGTCCACGGTCCCCCGCCGGTGACCTCGCCCGGCGACGGGCGAGCAGCCGCCCTGCGGGCGCTCGACCGCTACGGCGCCAGCCCGCTGTCCTTCCTCGTCCGGTACGACGCTCCCTGGCGGTGCTTCTCGCTCGGCGACGGCGCGGTCTGCTACCTCGAGGCCCGCCGGGCCGCCGTTGCCTGGTCGGATCCGCTGTGCGGGACGGAGGAGCTGCCCGAGCTCCTCGACGCGTTCGTGCGGGCGATGCGCGCTGAGCGAAGGGGGGTCTGTCTCGTCGCCGTCAACGAGACGACCGCCCGCGCCGCGCTGCGGGCCGGGTTCTCGGCGCTCAAGGTGGGAGAAGAGCCGTGGTTCGACCTGGGCTCGTGGCACCCGCCGCGCGGCGACCGCGGCAAGAAGTACCGCTGGGCGGTGAACCACGCGCGCCGGCAAGGGGTCGATGTTGCCGAGTACAGCCCGGGCGCCGGACGGGACACTCGAGTCGAGGCCGAGGTGTCCGACGTCGTCCGGCAGTGGCGTGCGGCCCTCCGGCGGCCCGAGCCGGACACCCTGATGCGCACCGCCCCGCTCGAGCAGGCGGAGGCCAAGAGGATCTTCGTCGCCCGCCGGCACGGAGTCGCCGTGGCCGTTCTCTCCTGCGCCCGCCTGCCTGCGGGCGTGTGGTACCTGGAGGATCTCGTCCGCGTGCCGAGGGCGGCGAACGGGGCGACCGAGCTCCTCGTCGCGGAGGCCCTCCGGCGTCTGGGAGCCGACGGGGAAGTCGCCGCGGCGTTCGCGCTCGCGCCGATGCGGGGCGTCGACGACCAGCTCGATCGGCGTGCGCGCTGGCTCGGAACCGCGCTGGCGCTGACGGTTCGCGGCTTCGATCGCCGCTACGGCTTTCGTGCCATGGCCCGTTACGAGGCCCGCTTCGTCCCGACCGAGTGGCGCCCCAGGTACGTCGCGTTCATGCCCGCGCTCCCGCGGCCCGCCGTCGTCCGGGCCGCGGTGCGCTACCTGACCGCCTGACAGATCTCGAGCCCTGACGCCGGCGGCGGCAAACAGGCTTGCAATCGCCGGTTCGGCCGGATGCGACGACTTGCGGAGGCTGCCCGGCCGAGGGCACCATGGAGCGGTGGACGATCCGGAGGCGACGCAGTTGATGCTCGAGACCCTGTTCGACATCAGGGGCAACGCTCGCGACATTCACGGTGCGGTCTTCGAAGGAGGTGACGATGAAGAAGAAGAGGAGGAAGCTGACTCCTGAGGAGCTCGAGGCCAGGCGCCTCAAGGACGCGGATCTGACTCGTCGCCTCGAGGAGATGATCGAGCGTTACCGCAGGATCAACGCCGAGCGCCGGGCAGCCGGGGCCGAGTAGGGCAGGCTCGCGCGCTCGCGGGCTTCCGCGGCTTGTTGCCGGACCGGTTCGTCAGGCGGCCCTGGCCGCCGCCGTGTCGGCGAGCGAGCACAGCACGGTACGAGCGAACCCGGCTCCGAGCTGCCGTTCCAGGCGCTTCCGCGCAGGCGCGCGTTCTGCGTCGAGCGCGAGGTGAAGCACGGCAAGGTCGTGAAGGAGGTGGCGGTCGCCCGGTCGGAGACCAGTGGTGAGCGTCGTCGAGCGAAGCATGGGGGTCCTTTCGAGTTGCAACGCGTTGTCTCCGAGTACGGGCTGCGGAGGAGAACTCCTCCGTGTGGACAGCCTGGCCACGTTTCGCCCTGGGGGCGAGCGCGACCGGTCGCCCGCCACGGGGAGGGCTCGACCGCGACGGGAGACCTTCCCGACCGCGCTCCGAAAGCGGGTCCGGCCCGCTCGGGCCCGACCCTGGGTCGTCCGTGGGTCAGCGCGCGACGAGCGTGCCGCAGGCCGTGGCCCTGTTGCCGGCCGCGTCTGTCGCGGTCACGCACCAGAGGTGCGTGCCCCGGCCTGGGGCCCGGACCCGTGCGGTGTGCGAACGGCCGGGGGCCACTGCGCCGGCGGTGCCGTAGCTCTTGCTCAGGAGCACCGTCCTGTTCGCCCGGCTCCGGTAGATCCTCAGGAGGATTCCGACCCGTCCGCTGTCGTCGGCGACCGTGAAGCGCAGCGCGATCGTCGCTCCGGCGTGGCCGCTGGCGGGCCGGACGCGGACCGTCGGGCGCGTGGTGTCGCGGTGGGTCTCCGCCGAAGGCGTGCTCGTCGTGCAGGACTTCGCGAGCTTCTCCGTGGCCGCGAGCAGGGTGAGCGCCGCCTTCTGGATGCGCTCCTGCTCGGCGCGGAAGACGGCGGCATTGTCGGGGGCCGTGCCCGAGTTGACCACGTATTCCTCGTGCACGAAGCTGGACTTGCTCCAGATGTCGGTGTAGTAGGCGCCCCCGGACGTGGCTCTGCCGCACTGGTTGTAGTCGACGTCGACGTCGCGTGCCGTCGGCTTGTACCAGTGCAGGTCGAGCACCAGCTGCTGCGCCCGTCCGGGCAACGAGTAGTTGCACTCGAACTGGACGGCATTGCCGTTGTCGATCGGCCCGAAGGGCGCCGTGGCCGTCCAGCCCTCGACCTCCGGGCACGGAGGCGTCGGGGGCGGTGCAGCCGCCGGCGCGACCGCCGCCGAGGCAACGATCGCGAGACAGATCGTGACGAGTGCGACGATGCGCATCTCGGCAGCGGTATCGGCCGGAACGAGCCCGGACTTGAGGCCGCCGCGGAGACGGCCGGCGATGTCCGTCCGGCGCACGAGCGCCGCGCCGATCGGCGAAGGAATAGGCTGGCCGGAGATGGGCGCGACGACTGCCGAGGAAGCCGGCGCTTTCACGCTCGACTCGCTCCTCCGGCTCCGGCGGCCGGCCGAGGTGGAGCTCTCCCCGGACGGCGGGCGTGTGGCCTTCACGGTCGCGCCGGCCGCGAAGGAGCGGGGCAAGGGGCTCGAGACGCGTCTCTGGACCGGCGACGCCGGCGGCGAGCCCGCTCCGGCCGGCAAGGCCGGCGCGACCGACGCGCTGCCGCGCTTCTCGCCGGACGGCGCGCAGCTCGCCTTCGCGTCCGACCGCGGTCACCCCGGCCGGATGAGCCTGCGGCTGCTCGGCCGCGGAGAGCTCGGCTCGGTCACCGGCTCCGTGGAGGAGATCCGCTGGTCACCGGACGGCCGCCGGTTGCTCGTGCTGGCCGCCGACCTCGGCTCGGACCGCGCGGGCGCGCAGACCGCGACGAAGATCGAGGAGCAGGGCACGGAGGAGGACGATCCGAAGGTCTTCCGGCCGGCGCGGTACTGGCGGCGCCTCTTCCTCGTCGACGCCGAGTCGGGCGAGACGCGCGAGTCCGGGCCCGACGGCGTCAACGTCTTCGAGCTCGACTGGGCCGGCGGGAAGGTCGTCGCCGTCTGCACGGACGATCCTTCCGAGGGCGCCTGGTACGACGCCTGGCTCGGCCTGATCGACATCGGGTCGCGCACGGTCGAGCGCGTTCACACCGCGGAGTGGCAGCTGCAGTGCCCGCGCATCTCGCCGCGAGGCCGGGTCGCCTGGATCGAGGGCTTTGCCTCCGACCGCGCGACCGTGACGGGAACCGCGCACGTGCTCGGCGTCGGCGCGGTCGCGCCCGAGCTCGACCTTACGTGGATCGAGTTCGCCGGCGAGGAGGCGCTCTGGTACGCGGGCTGGCGCCGCTCGGGCTCGACGTTCGGGCGGCTGGGCCTCGACGGCTCCGCGGAGGAGCTCCACGGCGGCGATCTGCTGATCGGCGGGCGGTTCCAGCCCCGCGTCTCGCCGAGCGGCGACGGCGCGCGGTTCGCGGCGGTGCTCGAGACGGCGGAGGCGCCGCCCGAGGTCGTCCTGTTCGAGGACGGCGCCACGACCTCCGTCACGTCGCTGAACGCCGAGCTCGAACCGGGGCTGCGGACGGCGGACTGGCGCGCGTACACGTGGGAGTCGTTCGACGGCCTCGAGATCGAGGGGCTGCTCGCGCTGCCGCGCGACCGCGGCGACGGCCCTCTGCCGCTCGTCGTTCTCGTGCACGGGGGCCCGACGGGCACGTGGTCGTGGATGGTGATGCCGCTGCCGGTGCTGCTCGCGCAGGCCGGCTACGCGGTCTTCCTCCCGAATCCGCGCGGCAGCGTCGGCCGCGGCCAGGAGTTCGCGCGCGCGAACCTCGGCGACATGGGCGGCGCCGACCTGCAGGACCTCCTCGCCGGCGTCGACGCGCTCGTCCGCGACGGGATCGCCGACGACGAGCGGGTCGCGATCACCGGCGGCAGCTACGGCGGGTTCATGTCGGCGTGGGCGGTCACGCAGACCGACCGCTTCGCCGCCGCGATCCCGCTCGCCGTCGTCGCGGACTGGTTGAGCTTCCACCTGACGACGAACATCGGGCGCTGGGACCGGCTGCACATGGACGCCGACCCCTTCGATCCGGCCGGCGAGTATCCGAGGCGCTCACCCGTCTACCACGGGCGCAACTGCAGGACTCCGACGCTGATCCTGCACGGCGAGGACGATCTGTGCACGCCGCTCTCGCAGGCGGCCGAGCTCTACAACGCGCTCGTCGAGGCGGGTTGCGAGACCGAGCTCGTCGTCTACCCGCGCGAGGGGCACGGCTGGCTCGAGCGAGAGCACCAGATCGACGCGTGGCAGCGCACGCGCGACTGGCTCGCGCGGCATCTTCGCTAGCCCGTCGCCTCCGCGGCCGCGCGGCGCACGAGCACGCCGGCGAGATGGCGCCGGTACTCGGCGCTCGCCTGCGTGTCGCTCGGCGGATCCGTCCCTTCGGCGGCGACCGCGCCGGGATCGGCCCCTGCGACGAGGGCCTCCTCCGCCGCGTGAGCCCGCAGCGGCGTCGCGCCCATGTTCACGAGCCCGACCGCAGCCGACTCGACGCCGCCGTTCGCGCGCTTCGCGACGAGCGCGACTCCGACCGTCGCCCAGTCCTGCGCGCGCCGCCGGAACTTGAGGTAGCTCCAGCCGTGGTCGCCGGTCAGCTTCGGCACGCGGATCTCGGTCACCATCTCCTGCGGGCCCGCCGCGGTCGTGAACACGCCCTGGAAGAAGTCGGCGGCCGCGACCGTGCGCACGCCGCCGGCTCCGGCGACGTCGATCTCGGCGTCCAGGGCGAGGAGAACGCCCGGCAGGTCGGAGGCAGGGTCGCCGTGCGCGATCGAGCCGCCGATCGTGCCGCGGTGCCGCACCTGCGGGTCGCCGATCATCCCGGCGACGGTGGCGAGGAGCGGGTTGTGCTCCCGGAGGAGCGGAGCGTGGTGGACGTCGTGGTGGCGGGTGAGGGCGCCGATCGCGACCGATGCGCCCGCGTCGCGGACGTACGAGAGCTCCTCGAGCCTGCCGATGTCGACGAGCAGCGCCGGACGCGCGATGCGCAGTCGCAGCAGCGGCAGCAGCGAGTGCCCGCCGGCGAGCAGCTTCGCGTCCTCGCGGTCGCCGAGCAGGGAGAGCGCGTCCCCGACCGAGTCGGCGACCTCGTAGTAGAAGGGGGCGGGGATCATCCCCGCGCCTCCGCCAGCGCCCGCCAGACCTTCTCGGCCGTGGCCGGCATCTCGATCTGCGTCACGCCGTCCCCGGCGAGCGCGTCGACGACCGCGTTCATCACGGCGGCCGGCGAGGCGATCGCGCCCGTCTCCCCGACGCCCTTCACGCCCAGCGGATTCGTCGGGCTCGGCACCTCGACACGGTCCGTCTCCCACGCGGGGAGCTCCGCCGCGGACGGGACGAGGTAGGTCGTCATCGACGAGGTGAGCAGATTGCCGTCCTCGTCGTAGAGCGCCTCCTCGTAGAGCGCCTGCGCCACGCCCTGCGCGATCCCGCCGTGCACCTGGCCGTCCACGACCGTCGGATTGATCACCGTGCCGACGTCGTCGACGGCGACGTAGCGCCGCAGCTCGACGAGACCGGTCTCCGTGTCGACCTCGACGACGGCGACGTGCGCCCCCGCGGGCCAGGAGAAGTTCGGCGGGTCGTAGACGAAGCTCGCCTCGAGCCCCGGTTCGACGTCGTCCGGCAGGTCGTGCGCCGTCCACGCGGAGAGCGCGATCTCCTTCAGCGTCACCGACCCGTCGCCGGCGGCGAACGTCCCGCGGGTGTGCGTGACCTGCGCGACGTCGACGCCGAGCCGGCCCGCCGCGATGCGCTTCGCCTTCTCGGCGATCCGCTCGGCCGCGAAGTAGACGGCGACGCCGCCGACGGCGAGGCTGCGGCTTCCGTACGTGTCCATCCCGAGCGGGACGACCGCCGTGTCGCCGTGCAGCACCTCGATCTCGTCCAGCTCGTAGCCGAGCCGGTCGGCGACGATCTGCGCCATCGTCGTCTCGTGGCCCTGGCCGTGCGGCGAGGTGCCGATCAGCACCTGGACGGTGCCGGTCGGCAGGCAGCGGATCGTCGCCGCGTCCCAGCCGCCGGCTCCGTAGCGGATCGCGCCGAGGATCTTCGACGGGGCGAGCCCGCACATCTCGACATACGTCGAGAAGCCGATCCCGAGGCGCTTCGGGTCGCCGCCCGCGCGCCGCTCTGCCTGCTCGGCGCGGAGGGCCTCGTAGCCGGCGTTCTCGAGCGCCTTGTCGAGCAGGGCGTCGTAGTCGCCCGAGTCGATCGTCAGCCCCGACGCGATCGTCGCCGGGAACTCGCGGATGAAGTTCAGCCGCCGGACGTCCACCGGGTCCCTGCCGACGGCACGGGCGAGCGCGTCGACGGCGCGCTCGATCGCGTACGTCGCCTCCGGACGGCCGGCTCCGCGATACGCATCGGTCGGCGTCGTGTGCGTGAACGCTCCGGTGCACTCGAGGCTGTAGCCCTGGACGTCGTACGCGCCGCCGTACAGCCAGGCGCCGAGCAGCGGGACGCCGGTCGTCACGAGCTGCAGGTACGCGCCCATCGCGGCGACGAGCCGCACGCGCACGGCGGTGATCTTCCCCTCCGCAGTCGCCGCGAGCTCGATCTCCTGCCAGACGTCCCGGCCGTGGATCGTCGACGTGTAGCCCTCGGTGCGCGTCTCCGTCCACTTCACGGGCCTGCCCAGCCGGCGCGCGATCGCGAGCGCGAGCGCCTCCTCCGCGTACACGTTGAGCTTCGAGCCGAAGCCGCCGCCGACGTCGGGAGCGACGACGCGCAGCTTCGCCTCCGGGATGCCCACGAGCCCGCTCAGCAGGACGCGCGCGATGTGTGGCACCTGCGTCGTCGACCACATCGTGAACTCGCCGGCCGCCGGGATCGTATTGACGACGACCGCGCGCGGCTCGATCGCGTTCGGAATCAGCCGGTTCTGGCGATAGCGCTCCTCGACCACGACGGCTGCGTCGGCGAACAGCTGCTCGACGCCGCCCTCGCTCTCGAGCGTCCACGTGTAGCAGCGGTTCGTCTCGAGGTCGTCATGGACGAGCGGCGCCCCGTCGGCGAGCGCCGCCTCGGGGTCGGTCACCGCCGGCAGCGGCTCGTAGTCGACCTCGACCAGCTCCGCCGCGTCCTCGGCGGCGGCGCGGCCGGTCGCGACGACGACGGCGATCCCGTCGCCGACGTAGCGTGCCTTGTCCGTCGCGAGCGGCAGGTGCAGCGGCGCCTTCGTGTCCTCGGTCGGCAGCCAGGCGCAGGGCAGGCCGCCGTTCCACTCCTCCGCGAGGTCGTCGCCCGTCCAGGCGGCGACCACGTCGGCGTGCGCCAGTGCAGGTGCGACGTCGACGCTGCGGATGCGCGCGTGTGCATACGGGCTGCGCACGACCGCGAGGTAGACCATGCCGGGCAGCCGCATGTTGTCGACCCATTGCGCCTGGCCGCTGAGGAGCTTCAGGTCCTCCTTGCGCTCGACCCCGACGCCGATCACGGCGCCGGTCTCGACCTGCGTCTGCGCGCTCATCGGGCCACCGCCTCGATCGCGTCGACGATGTTCTGGTAGCCGGTGCAGCGGCAGATGTTCCCCTCGAGCGCATGCCGGATCTCGGCCGCGTCGGGGTGCGGATTCTCCGCCAGCAGGCTCACCGCGGCGAGGATCATCCCGGAGGTGCAGTAGCCGCACTGGAGGGCGTGATGGACGTGGAACGCCTCCTGCAACGGGTGCAGCGCGCCGTTCTCCGCCAGCCCCTCGATCGTCGTCAGCTCGTGCCCGTCGGCCTGCACGCCCAGCACGGTGCACGACTTCACCGACTCGCCGTCGAGCAGCACCGTGCAGGAGCCGCACGACGAGGTGTCGCAGCCGACGGTCGTCCCGGTCAGCCCGAGCCGCTCGCGGAGCACGTACACGAGCAGCTCGCGCGGCTCGAGCTCCAACTCGTGGAGGACGCCGTTGACCGTCAGGATCACGCTCCTCACAGCTCCTCCTCTCGGACGCCGCCGGCGCCGAATCCGCCGGAGCCCGAGCATAACGGGCCGGGCGCCGGCCCGTCGCGAGCCCCGGCCGGCTGCCTGCGGGCGGGAGGCACTCGCTCGAGGTGTCTGGATCTAGAGCGAGGATACGAGGACGATCGTGATCCGTCCCTGGCGCTCGCCGCGGGCGAGCCGGTAGGTGGTCACGAAGTCCTCGTAGCCGGCCGCGCTCACGTGGATGTGGATGTGGGGCGGCAGGCCGAGCGCGCCCGGCGGAACGGGCCCCTGGAACCTGAACGCGCCGGTCCGGCCGGTGACGACGCTCGCGCGTCCGCGCCGGTCGTACCGTCCGTTCGGGCTCTCCTGCCAGAACTCGACCAGCGCGCCGCGGACGGGCGCGCAGTCCGGGGCGCGGAGGATGCGGCCGGTGAGGACATGACCTCGCCCGATCCGGGCGCGCCTGGGCGCCGGAGCGGCGCTCGTCTCGAAGGGCCCGCCGCCCTGGGAGAGCGTCGGGCGGCAAGCTGCCGGCGCCGATGCCGGCCTCGCCGACCCGGCGCCGGCGAGCCCGGCGAGCACCGCCAGGGCCGCCGCGAGGGGGAGGCATCGCCTCATCGCGTCGGCCCGTTCCGCGCCGGAAGGGCCAGTCGTCTCCGCCGTCGCACGTGATCTGGAAGGGATAGCAGACCCGAGCGTTTGTCGCCGTCCGGCGATCGTCGGACGCGAGCAACCTACAGAGGCACCGCGAGCTCGGTCGGCCGGTCGAGCTCCGGCCGGGGAGTGCGGCCCGCGGGCGCCAGCGCGTAACGCCTCGGCGTCGAGCGACTCCCCGAGCGCCGTGAGTCGGCGACGTCGCAGAACAGAGCGGTCACGACCTTCCGCCGCTCGCGCGCCGGCACGTCCGCGGGTGCGCGGCACTCGGGCAGAACGTGAAGGAGCCGCCGGCTTCGTACCCGCACACGGCGCAGCTCGGGAGCCCCGGGGGCTGTCCCCCGAAGAGCATGGCCGCGGCCCGGAACGGCAAGAGGCGCCGCAGCGCCTCCCGCCGTCTCCGAGTCGAGCTGCCTTACTTGACGATCAGCACGAGGTGGTTGTCGTCGGGAGCCTGATCGACCATGGTGATGTGGTAGACGCCGCGCTTCGCGATGGTGAGGCTCTTGCCGACCGGGACCTGGCGGACGAAGTTCTTGCCCTTGAAGATCAGGGCGGCCTCGTCGAGGTTGCGGAAGGTGGTCTTGCCGTTGACGGCGAGGCGGAGCTTGTACTTCCCGCCCGCCTGGAACCAGTGACAGCCGGGATCGCGCATGACGATCGGGACGACCCGCGGCTTCGCCCCGGCGGCCGACGCCAGCCCCACGCCCGAGGCGAGCATGGTGGCGGCTACCACGGTGGCGAGGATCGAGATTGCGACGCGCTTGCTCATTTCGACTCCTTGGTGACGGCCCGCTGAGGGCAGATGCCGGTTTCTCGCTCGTTCGCGTCAAGGATCAGCGGAACGGCCGTTACGGCGCCATTACAGGGTCGTCACAGGTCCGTTACGGCTGGTCGGGCGCCGCGAGCATGTAGCCGAGGCCCGGCCGGGTGACGATGTACCGCGGCGCGCTCGGGTCGTCCGCGAGCTTCTGCCGCAGGCGGAAGAGGGTCACGCGCAGGATCTCGTCCTCGCCCGTGTAGGCCCTTCCCCACACCTGCGTGAGCAGCTCGTCGCGGGCGAGCACGGTGCCCGCGTTCGTCGCCAGGCACCAGAGGAGGCGATACTCGGTCGGCGAGAGCCGCACCTCCTGATCGCCCACGGTCACCTGCTTGCGCTGCGGGTGGATGCTGAGGTCGCCGATCGAGATCGTCGCCGGCTGCCGCTCGTCCTCGGGCGGGCGCGCCCGGCGGAGCACCGCCTCGACGCGGGCGAGCAGCTCCTGGGCCGAGAACGGCTTGGTGACGTAGTCGTCGGCGCCCAGACGGAGGCCCCTGACCTTGTCCTCCTCGGCGCCCCGGGCGGTCAGCATGATGATCGGGCAGCTCGAGCGCTCGCGAACCTGCCGGCAGACCTCGAAGCCGTCGATCCCCGGCAGCATCACGTCGAGCACGATCAGGTCGGCGTCGTCTTCGGCGAAGAGCTCCAGCGCCTCCTCGCCGCTCGCCGCGCACGCCACGCGGTAGCCGGCGGCCTCGAGGTTGAAGCGGATGATCTCCAGGTAGCGAGGCTCGTCGTCGACTGCGAGAACGCGCTCACCGGCCATTGGTAGCGGCTCCGACCCTCTCGCGCGACACTGTGTCCGTGAACCGTACCCGCCTCCGCGACGCGCGCGCCTTCTGGCGGCGGCTCACGCTCTGGCCGCGGCTGGCGATCGGGGTCACGGTCGGCTTCATCGTCCTCTTCGCCGGCTTCAGCGTGCTGGGAATCCGCGCGGTCGACGCGAGCACGAACCGGATCCTGCACGAGCGGCTCGCGATCACCGGGGAGCTGGCCGAGGACTTCGACGGGCTGCTGCAGCACCGGTTCGCGGACTTGACCGCGTTCGACGCGCGCCCGTCGTCGCGGGCCGTGCGCCGCCGCCTGCTCGCCGAGATCTACCACGCGAGCGGCGGGGCGTTCACGTTGCTCTTCCTGCTCGACCGAAGCGGCAGGGTCGTCGGCTCGCTCGGGCCGAGTGCGCCGCCGGTGGGGACCGTGCTCGCGGGCAAGCCCTACGTCACGCGGGTGCTCGCGAACGGGCGCCGGACGATCTCGGCGCCGTTCCGGGACCCGCGCCGCAGGCCGGTCGTCGCCCTGGCGGTCCCCGTCCGCGGCCACGGTGCCCTCGTCGGCACGCTCGACCTGGCCGGGCCCGACGTGACGGAGCGGCTCGACGCCGCACGGCGTCTCGGAACCACCGGCCACGCCGAGCTGGTCGGCCCGAACGGGATCGCGCTCGCCTCCACCGAGGCGGGCGCGGTCCTCGTCCCCGGCGAGCATCTCGCCTTCTACCGCGAGATGCTGAAGGCCGACCGGCCCGGGATCGCGAACGTCCCGGTCACCGCCGGCCGTCGCGAGCCGGCCGAGTTGAAGCTCGAGCGGCACGCGATGGCGTTCGTCCGCCTGGGGAACGCACCGTGGGGGGTGGCGCTCGGCGGGACCGACAGCGAGACCTACGCACCTGCGCGGCACCTCCGGAAGACGCTGATGCTTGCCGGCGGAGGCTCGCTCGCCGCGCTCTGGCTCCTCACGCTCCTCGGTGCCCGCCTGCTCGTCCGGCCGGTCCGGGACCTGACGAGCGCCGCCGAGCAGATGGCGTCGGGCGACCTCGAGCGGACGGTGAGCGTGTCGGAGGGCGGCGAGATCGGCGTGCTCGCGGAGAGCCTCGAGACGATGCGCGCGCAGCTCAAGGAGTCCCTCGAGACGGTCCGGCGCTGGGGGGAGGAGCTCGAGCTCAAGGTCGCGGACCGCACCGCAGAGCTGAACGCCCGGAACCGCCAGCTGGCCGCGGTCAGCGCCGTCCTGGCAGCCGCGAACGAGACCCACGAGCTCGAGACGATGCTGGGGCGCTGCCTGGACGTGGTGCTCGAGCAGACGGGGATGGACGCCGCGGCGGTACGACTGCTCGACGGCGGCGACGGCCACCCGACCGAGATCGTCGCGCGCGGAACGTGGAGCGACTTCCCCTGCGAAGGGTGCATCGAGGCGACGGCCGGCAAGGCGCTCTACCTCGACTCGCGTGCGCGCCTTCGATTCCATCCCGGCTGTGCGGTCTCGGCCGAGGCGCTCGTGCTGCTCCCGCTCCGGGGACCGAGCGGCGGCCTGGGAGCCCTCGCCGTCGGCCACCGGCACGGCCCGCTCCCGACGCGGGAGGCACGCCCGATCCTGACGGCGATCTGCGACCAGATCGCGGTGGCGGTCGAGAACATGAGTCTCGCCGCCGAGCTCCGGCGGCTCGAGGCGCAGCACGAGGTGCAGCGGATGCGCAACGAGCTCATCTCCGCGGTCTCGCACGAGCTCCGGACGCCGCTCGGGTTCATCAAGAGCTACGCGACGACCCTCCTGCGCGAGGACACGCCGATCGAGCCGGCGACCCGGCGCCACTTCCTCGAGATCATCGACGAGGAGACGGAGAAGCTCGAGCATATGATCGGCGAGCTGCTCGACGTGAGCCGGCTCCAGGCAGGGCGGCTGCCGATCGAGCGCGTCCCGGTCGCCCTGGGCGCGCTGCTCGAGCACGCGGTCGACAAGGCGCGGCCGTCGCTCGAGGCGAGCGGGCACACCCTCACGCTCGGCCTGCCGGACGAGGACGTCACAGTCCTCGCGGACGCGCTCAGGATCGAGCAGGTCCTCGACAACCTGCTCGAGAACGCCGCGCGCTACTCCGACCCCGAATCGCCGGTCGAGGTCGGTCTCCTCGCCGAGGACGGGTACGCCGTGCTGAGCGTCACCGACCGCGGGGACGGCCTGCCGGCATCCGAGCTCGAGCAGATCTTCGAGCCGTTCTACCGGGGGCACAACGCGAAGCAGCGGGGGCTCCGCGGCGCCGGCCTCGGCCTGGCGATCTGCCGCGGCATCGTCGACGCGCACGGCGGGAAGATCTGGGGCGAGAACGGGCCGGACCAGGCGACGACCTTCGTCCTGACGCTCCCGATCGTCGACCGGCTCGCGAAGGTCGGGGTGCCGTGAGCGCGGCGGTGAGAGCGTCGCGGTGGGTGCCGATGCTCGTGTCCGCCGTCGTGCTCGCGTCGCCCGGCGAGGCTGTGCCGGCCGCGGCCGCGGCGCCTTCGGCCGGGCTCGCCCCGTGCGGCTTTCGCCCCCAGCGGCCGCCCCGCGTGTACCGGCACGTGATCACGATCGTGCTCGAGAACCATGCCTTCTCCGCGATCGCGGGCAGCTCTCCGTACCTGAACAAGCTCGCCGGAGCGTGCGGGCTGGCCGAGAGCTACTCGGCGATCACCCACCCGAGCCTGCCGAACTACATCGCGCTGACCTCGGGTGGCACGGCCGGGATCACCGGCGACTGCACGAGCTGCTCGGTCTCGAGCCGCTCGATCTTCGACCAGGTCGGATCGCGAGGATGGCGCGCCTACGAGGAGTCGATGCCCGCGGCCGGGTTCACCGGCAGCCAGGCCGGTACCTACGCGAAGAGGCACAACCCGGCCGCCTACTACACGAGGCTCGCCGCCGCGTACGCCCACGACGCCGTCCCGCTGGGAACGCCGACGTCAGGCGCGCTGATCTCCGATCTACGCGGGAACCGCTTGCGCCGCTACAGCTTCATCACCCCCGACCTCTGCAACGACGAGCACGACTGCCCGGTCGGCGTGGGCGACACATGGCTCGCGCGCTGGGTGCCCAGGATCCTCGCCTCGCGCGCCTACAGGACGGGGGGCACGGCGCTCTTCGTCACCTACGACGAAGGCTCGCAGGACGACAACCGCGTCTACACGGTCGTGGTCAGCCCGTCGACGCCCAGGGGCACCGTCTCGCAGGTGGCGTTCTCGCACTACTCGCTCCTGCAGACGCAGGAGAGCCTGCTCGGCCTGGGCTGCCTCGCCCATGCCTGCGACCCCGGGACGGCGTCGATGCGCAAGCCGTTCGGCCTCTGACGGCCCCGGCCGCGGTCGCGGGCGAAGGCGCTCAGCCGGAGCTGTGTGTGGCTCGGCGGAGCGACTCGGCGAGAAGGGCGAGGACGGCGAGGGGGAGGAGCCACCAGGCGACCACGTCCTCGTGTACGAGGAGGGCGCAGATCCCGAGCGCGGCGGCCACGCCGGCGGCGATGCGCCAGTCGTCGCCGACGACGAAGTCCCACCAGAAGCGGGCGAACGCCCGGGCCTGCCTCATCGCGGCATCCCGACCGCGACGAGCGCTGCGTGCTGGCGTCGAGCGAGGCGGACGAGCGCCCACGACGAGAGCGTGACGAACCCGAGGACGGCGACGAGGGCGAGCTCCCCGCCCGGCCAGCGAACGCCCGTCCCCTCGGCGCCCCAGAAGATCCCGAAGGTGGTCAGCATGACTCCGACGGCGAACTTCAGCGTGTTCTCGGGCACGCGGCTGAGCGGGGCCCGGACCGCGGCGCCTACGGTGGCCACGAGCACGAGCGCAGCGCCTGCCGCCGCCGCGGCCAGCGGAATGTCTCCCTGGGTGCTGCCGAAGGTGACGACGATGAAGGCGACCTCCAGGCCTTCGAGGAGCACACCCTTGAAGGAGAGGACGAAGGAGTACCAGTCGAGCCCCGCGCGCAGCTCCAGCCCCGCGCGCCGGGCCTCCTCGCGCTCCCTCGAGAAGATCTCCTCCTCGTCGTGAAGCGCCTTGAAGCCGCTCGCCCGCAGGATCGCCTTGCGCAGCCATTGCAGGCCGAACGCGAGCAGGAGGAAGCCGACGACGAGGCGGAGCGCGTCGATCGGCACCCGGTGCAGCGCCGGCCCCAGCGCGGCCACGATCGCCGCGAGCGCGACGGTCGCCGCTCCTGCCCCGGCGAGCGCCGAGCGCCAGCCGCGGGTGACGCCGACCGCGAGCACGATCGTCAGCGCCTCGACCATCTCCACCGCGCTCGCCAGGAACGCGGCGAGGAAGAGGAACGACGCGCCCACGCCGCCGGCCTACTCGCCGGTCACGTCGCGCCTCGGGAAGACGAGGAGCGCGGCAGCGGGCGCAAGCCCCGCCGGTGAGGGCCTACGAGGGCCCAGCTCCTGCGAGCTCCTCGTAGGTCGGCGTGGTCAGGTAGCGCTCGCCGGTGTCGGGGAGGATGGTGACGACCAGCTTGTCGCGGTTCTCCGGCTGCGAGGCGACGCGGCAGGCGACGTGGGCCGCCGCGCCGGAGGAGACGCCCACGACCAGCCCTTCCTCGCGCACCAGCCGTCGAGTCATCGTGACGGCGTCGTCGTTCTCGACGGTCTCGATCTGGTCGACCAGATCCATTCGCAGCACGTCGGGCTTGAAGCCGGCTCCGATCCCCTGAATCGGGTGAGGGCCTCCTGCTCCGCCGGAGAGCACGGGAGACGCCGCCGGCTCGACGGCGATCGTGCGCAACGACGGTTTCAGAGGCTTGATGTACTCGCTGATCCCGGTGATGCTGCCGCCGGTGCCGACGCCGCAGACGAGGATGTCCACTCGTCCCTCCGTGTCGGCCCAGATCTCGGGACCGGTGGTGTCACGGTGGATCGCCGGGTTGGCCGGATTCTTGAACTGCTGCAGCATCACGTGGCCGGGCCGGTCGCCGATGATCTGCTCGGCCCGGGCGATCGCTCCGTTCATTCCCTCCCCGGCGGGTGTGAGGATGAGCTCGGCGCCGAGCGCCCTCAGGAGGGCCCGCCGCTCGAGGCTCATCGTCTCCGGCATGGTCAAGACGAGCCGGTAGCCGCGTGCCGCGCAGACGAACGCGAGCGCGATCCCGGTGTTGCCGCTGGTCGGCTCGACGAAGACCGTCTCCCGGTCGACCAGCCCGTCGCGCTCGGCGGCGTCGATCATCGCCACGCCGATCCGGTCCTTCACGCTCGAGACGGGGTTGAACATCTCCAGCTTGGCGACGACCTCCGCGACGCAACCCTCGGTTACCCGGTTGAGCCTGACCAGCGGGGTCTTCCCGACCAGCTCCGTGATGTCGTTCGCGATCTGCATGTGTCCCTTCCTTCGTGCTGCGCGGCGGGCGCGGCTAGATGCCGCTCCCCTCGTCGAACAGGTCCAGCTCGAAGACGAGCAGGCCGACCTCGGCCGGCTCCTCCGCCCGGGGCATGCCGAGCTTCTCCTCCACGTCGTGCAGCCGCTCGCTGAGGGCGCGCTCGATGTCGAGCACCCGCCGCAGGTCGGCCGTCACCGGGTCGGGCAGCCTGCCGTGATCGAGATCGGGCTCGCGATGGCGCTCCTTCGGCTGCACGATCCGGCCTGGGACGCCGATGACGGTCGCCTCGTCCGGAACCGGCTTCACCACCACCGAGCCGGCTCCCACCCGTGCCCCTTCACCGACTTCGATCGGCCCCAGGATGCAGGCGTTCGACCCCACCGTCACGCCGCGCCGAAGCGTCGGATGGCGCTTCCCCTTCGTATTCGAGGTTCCGCCCAGGACCACGCCCTGGTAGAGCAGGCAGTCGTCTCCGACCTCGGCCGTCTCGCCGATCACGACCCCCATCCCGTGGTCGATGAACACGCGCCTGCCGATCCGTGCGCCGGGGTGGATCTCGATCCCGGTCAGAAACCGGTTGGCGTGCGAGACCAGGCGCGCCGAGAGCAGGCGATCACGGCGATAGAGCGCGTGGGCGACCCGATGCACCCACAACGCGTGGACGCCCGGGTAGGCGAGGACGACCTCGATCGCCGACCGCGCCGCCGGGTCACCCGTCAGCGCCGCGCGCACGTCCTCCGCCGCCCGCCCGGCAGCCCGCCGGATCAGGCTCAGAGGTCCCGCAACTCCGCCGGCCGAACGAACCATCGCCCGACATCCTACGGTCGCAGCGCGGCGCTATCCGGCAGCGGCGACGGCGTCGCCGAACACCCCCGCCGCCGTCAGCTCTCGAATCCGCCCGGCCCCGTAGCCGCAGAGCTCGGTGAGGACCTGCGCGGTGTGCTCGCCCCGGGCGGGTGCGGGGGCCGCCGGGGCCGGGGCGCCGTCCATCCGGAGCGGAGAGGCGACCTGGCGGACGCTGCCGAGCGCCGGATGCTCGTACGCGGCGAGGGCGTCTCGCGCGCCGACCTGCGGATCGGCGAGCGCCTCGGCGACGGTGTTGACCGGCCCGCAGGGGACTCCCTCGGCGCCGAGCCGGTGCACCCACTCGTCCGTCGGGCGCTTGCGGAACTCCTCCCGGAGAATCGGCAGCAGCGTCTCGCGATTCGCGTCGCGGGCGGCGAAGTCCTCGAACCTCGGGTCGGTGACGAGGTCGGGCCTGCCGATTGCCGCGCACACCCCCGCCCAGAGCTTCTGCTTCGGAGCGGCGACGACGATCCAGCCGTCGGCCGTCGGCAGGTTCTGGAACGGGACCATGGACGGATGCGCCGACTCCGGCATCCGCCTGGGCACGAACCCGCGGCTCGCGACCCACGTGCCCACGTACATCAGCTCGGAGAGGGCGGTCTCGAAGAGGGAGATGTCGGCGTCACAGCCGGCGCCCTCGCGGCGCGCGCGCCAGAGCCCGGCCATGACGGCCAGCGCGGCGACGTAGCCTGCGGACAGGTCGACGAGCGAGAGCCCGCTCTTCGTCGGCGGCTCGTCGGGGCCGCCCGTGAGGCTCATCCAGCCCGCCAGGCCCTGCATGACGTAGTCGTACCCGCCTTCCCGCGCGCGCGGGCCCGTCATCCCGAAGCCGGAGAGCGAGCAGCAGACGACCCGGGGATTGACGTCCTGCAGGTCGGAGAAGCGCAGTCCGAGCTTCTCGGGCTGGTCGCCGCGCAGGTTCGAGAAGACGACGTCCGAGACCCGGACGAGGTCTTCGAGAACCGGACGTGCAGCCGGGTGGCGAAGGTCGAGCGAGACGCTCTTCTTGCCCCGGTTGAACGTCTCGAAGAACAGGGAGCTCTCGCCTTCCTGGAACGGCGGCACGTAGCGGCCGACGTCGCCCCGCGAGGTGGGGTCCTCGATCTTGATCACCTCGGCGCCGAGGTCGGCGAGCTGGAGGGTCGCCCACGGGCCTGCTCCGAACTGCTCGACTGCGATCACCCGGACGTCGGCGAGCGGCAGGGTCATGGGCTGACGTATAACACGTCCGTGACGCGGCTGGAAACGATTCGATCGCTGCTCTTCGCCCCCGGAGACGACGAGGGAAAGCTCGTGAAGGCCCTCGCCTCCGACACCGACGCGTTGGTCGCCGATCTCGAGGACGGCGTCGCGGCCGGCGCCAAGGACGCCGCTCGTGCCGTGGTCATCCGCGTGCTGAGCGGGGAGGCGGGCGCGGTCGCGCGCATGGTGCGGATCAACCCGGGGTCGGGCTCAGACCTCGAGGCGGTCGGGCGGCTCGAGCTCGACGCCGTCGTCCTCCCGAAAGCCGAGCCGCAGACGCTCGCCCGGCTCCCGGTCGACGGTCCGCCCGTGGTCGCGATCGTCGAGACGGCCCGCGGCCTGCGTGCCTCGTTCGAGCTCGCCCGAGACCCCCGCGTCGGCGCGCTGTTCCTCGGTGCGATCGACCTCGGAGCCGAGCTCGGGCTCGAGCCGCGGCCCGACGGCCTCGAGCTCCTCCATGCGCGGTCACGCCTCGTGCTCGACTCGGCCGCGGCCCGAATCGCCGCGCCCTTCGACGGAGTGCACCCGCACGTCCGCGACCTGGAAGGGCTCGAGCGGGAGGCCGGCCTCGCCCGCTCGCTCGGCTTCGGCGGCAAGGGGTGCATCCATCCGGCACAGGTGACGGTCGTCAACCGCGCCTTCGCCCCGCGCGAAGAGGACGTCGAGTGGGCCCGCCGCGTGCTCGCCGCCTACGAGGAGGGCGTTGCCGGCGGTCGCGGGGTCGTCTCGGTCGAGGGCGAGATGGTCGACCTGCCCGTCGTCAAGCGGGCGCAGGTAATCCTGCGCAGCACGGAAGGGAGGGAGTGATGGCCCGGTTCTACGAGGATCTCGGAGTCGGTGACGTCTACCGCAGCCGGCTCGGCCGGACGGTGACCGAGGCCGACAACGTCTGGTTCACCTGCCTGACGATGAACACGAACCAGATCCACTTCAATGCCGCCTTCGCGGAGACGACGCGCTTCGGGCGGCCGCTCGTCAACAGCACGTTCACGCTCGCCCTCGTCGTCGGGCTCACCGTGCCGGACCTCACCGAGGCGGGCGGGGTCAACCTCGGCTGGACGGACATCACGCTCCCGAATCCGGTCTTCGCCGGTGACACCGTCTGGGCGGAGAGCGAGGTGGTCGAGAAGCGCGAGTCCCGGTCGAACCCGGACGTCGGGATCGTCTCGGTTCGCTGCCGCGGCATCAACCAGCGCCGGGAGGTCGTCTGCGAGTTCCGCCGCACGTTCATGATCCCGAGGAGGGACGCCGGCGGCGGCCAGTTCCCGTTTCCAGGCACCGACACCGCCTGGACCGTCTGAGCCCGCCCCGGGCCCGATGCGGTCCTGACTCGATCTGGAGGCGCGCTCGGCGTTGACGCGAGGCGGCGTTTCGGTCTAAGCTGCCCCCAAGTGCTGGAACCGTTACCAGCACCTCCACGAACCGAAGACAGTGACCCTCGCGCGTGAGCTACCCGTGCCCGTCGTGCGGACTCGGCTACCGATCCGGGCGATCGAGACGATCCCGATCCGTGTCCCGCTCGGCCGCACGTACAAGGGCAGCGCGTACAAGATGACGCACCGCTCGACGCTGATCACCCGCGTGCTGACGGAGGACGGGCTCGTCGGCGAGGCCTACGCCGGGGACGAGGACGCCGGGCTGGCCGAGATCGACCGGATCGTCCAGGACGAGATCGCCCCGTCCCTGGTCGGGGAGGACGCGTTCGCGATCGAGCGCCGCTGGCAGCTTGCCCGTCCCGCGACGTTCGACATCCTGCGCGACCGCCGGTTCGGCCTCGTCGCGTGCGCCGGGGTCGACACCGCTCTCTGGGACGTGGTCGGGAAGGCGTTGGGCCAGCCGCTCTGGCGGCTCTGGGGCGGGTACCGCAACCGCCTGCCGATGATCGCGATCGGCGGCTACTACGGCCCGGACGCGGACATCGCCGCGGAGGTCGCGGAGCTGAAGGAGATGGGGCTGGCGGGGATGAAGTTCAAGGTCGGCGGGCTGTCGCCGGAGGAGGACGCGGAGCGCTTCCGCGCCGCCCGACAGGCCGCCGGGCCCGACTTCGTCCTCGCGGCGGACGCGAACCAGGGCTGGAAGCCGCAGGATGCGATCCGGTTCGCCCGCCTCGTCGCCGACAACGATCTGCTCTGGTTCGAGGAGCCCTGCTGATGGCACAACGACCGGCGGGCGATGCGCGACGTCCGCCTCGGAGCCGGCTGCCGGGTGTGCGCGGGGCAGAGCGAGCTCAGCGCCACCGGGTGCCTCGACCTGATGCTCGCCGGCGCGATCGACGTCTGCAACTTCGACGCGTCGTGGAGCGGCGGGCCGACCGAGTGGCGGCGGGTGGCGGCGGCGGCCTTCGCCCTGGACATCGAGATGGGTCACCACGAGGAGCCGCAGGTGGCGAGCCACCTGCTCGCCTCGATCCCGCACGGGAGGTTCGTCGAGTGCTTCCACCCCGACCGCGACCCGATCTGGTGGAACCTCGTCGTCAACCGGCCGCCCCTCCGGGACGGGCAGATCGAGCTTCCCGACGCCCCGGGCCTCGGCTGGGAGCTCGACCAGGACTACATCGACTACCACCGGGTCAGGCCGGCATGAGCTGCCTGCTCGCCGGCGGCGACCAGCGAACGGAGGCACCGGGCCCGGCGGCGTCGCGAGCATGACCTGGCTCGGGATCGAGGACCGGGGCGTCGTCGTCACGGGCGCCGCCGGCGGCATCGGCAGCGCGACGGCGCGCATGTTCGCCGAGGAGGGCGCGCGCGTGCTCGCCGTCGACCTCGAGCAGGACGCCGTCGACGCCGTGGTCTCGACGCTCCCCGGGCCGGACCGGCACCTCGCCGCCGGTGTCGACCTGAGGGAGACCGCAGGCCACGAGCAGCTTCTGCGCCGCGGGCTCGAGGCCTTCGGCCGTCTCGACGTGCTCGCCCACTGCGCCGCCGTCCTCCGCCGTCGCTTCACCGTCGACGAGGTGACCGAGGAGGACTGGGACCTGCAGATCGACGTCAACCTGAAGGCGACCTTCTTCCTGAACCGAGCGGCGGCGACGCTGTTCAGGGAGCAGGGTCGCGGCGGTCGGATCGTCAACTTCAGCTCGCAGGGCTGGTGGACCGGCGGGTTCGGGGGCTCGGTGGTCTACGCGGCGAGCAAGGGAGGCATCACCTCGATGACGCGAGGGCTCGCCCGGACGTATGCGCAGGACGGAATCACCGTCAACGTCGTCTCCCCGGGCGCCGTCGACACTCCGATGATGACCGCGAACCAGACCGAGGAGCAGCTGAAGACCTTCCTGGCCATGGTGCCGATCGGCCGGCTGGCGACGCCCGACGAGCTGGCCGGCGCCGTCGTGTTCCTGGCCTCGGAGCAGGCCCGCTACATCACCGGGGCGACGCTGAACGTCAGCGGCGGCCAGCTGATGTACTGAGCGGGGAGCGTGCCCGCGCCCTTGCCCAACCAGGCTCGCACGGCCGCTTCCGACCTGCGACGATCCACCGGCGTGCAGGGCAGGGAGCGGCTCGACAGGGCGCGCCGCGCGGTCGAGCGCGGGGCGCTCAACCGGGGCCTGGCGGAGGCCTGGGAGGCGACGCGGCAGGCAGTCCTCGAGCGTGACCAGCACGTCCTCGGCGCGGTGGCCGAGCTCGTCTCCGGGATCGAGGCCCGGCTCGCTCCCCGGCGGCAGGAGAACGCGCGGCAGCTCGTCGCCTACACCAGGCACTGCGTCGAGGACCTCCAGGCCGGATGGCGACGCCCGTCGCCCCTCGGCCGCCTGTTCAACCTCAAGGCGCACGAGGAGGTCAAGCGCTGTCCCGGGTGCGCGGAGCGGGTCCTCGCCGCCGCGTCGGTCTGCCGGTACTGCGGCCACCGGTTCGATTCCGGCGGCGACTCGCGCCGGCCGGAGGGCTCGAGCTAGGCATGGCCGGGATCTTCTCCGCCGGCGCCGCGGCCGTGGGGGTCGACCCGCCTCCGGGACTGCCGATGGTGGGGTTCGTCCGCAGGCACGAGCGGGCACGGGGCGTCGGCGCCCCCCTCGAGGTCACGGCGGTCGCGCTCGAGTCGAACGGCGTCCGGGCCGTCGTCGCCGGTGTGGACACGCTCGGAATCCAGGCCCCTGAGGTCGACGTGCTGCGAGACCGCGTCGCGGCCGCGGCAGGCGCGGCCCGCGAGGCCGTCCTCCTGAACTGGAACCACACCCACTGCGCCCCTCCCGGCGGGCGGTCGATCGTCAACCTCGGCGGCGACATGGCGGACGCCCTCGACGACGACTGCCTCGCCTACGTCGACCGGCTGCACGACGGCGTCGTCGAGGCGGCTCGGCTCGCCGCCTCGCGGCTGGAGCCGGCCCGTCCGGTCTGGGGCGTCGGCCATGCGGACGGAGCGGTCAACCGGCGCGAGCGCAACGCCGACGGACGCGTCATCCTCGGGTGGGACCCGAACGGGCCGGTCGATCTGGACGTACCTGCGCTCCAGCTTCGCCGTCCGGACGAGAGCACCGTCGCGACGATCGTCGGCTACGGATGCCACACCGTCACCGTCGGCTGGGACGTGCTCGCCTACGACCCCGACTTCGTCGGCCCGCTCCGCGATCTCGTCCGCACGGCGACCGGCGGCGAGTGCGTCTTCCTCCAGGGCGCGGCCGGGAACATCCTGCCCCTCTACGCCTTTCGGGAGGATCGCGCCGAGGCCGAGCGGCTGGGCCGGCGGCTCGGCGTGGCCGCCCTCGCTCCCCTCGTCGACCGGAGCGCCTGGCCCGGGCGGGTGGAGCGCGCCGACAGCGGATCCGTGACGCCGATCTCGATCTACCGGCGCGTACCGGGCCGGGACGGCGCGCCGGCGCTCGCCGCCGCCGAGGAGATCGTCTCGTTCGCCCTGCAGCCGCTTCCGTCCCGCGAGGAGATCGCCGACCTCAGGGAGCGCTTCGAGGCGGCGACGGCGGCCGCCCGTGCCGCCGGGGAGCCGGGCTGGCGGCTGAACACCCTCCGCTACAACTCCGGCTGGGCACGGCGGACGGAGCGGGCGATCCGCGAGGGAACGGCGCCGACCTCCGCGGACGGGCCCGTCGGGGCGCTTCGCGTCGGGGACGGGGCGATCGTGACCGGCCCGGGCGAGGTCTTCGCCGAGATCGGGCTCGCCGTCCGCTCGCGCTCCCCGGCGGATGTGACCCTGTACGCGGGCTACACGAACGGCGCCGTCTCCTACCTGCCGACCGCGGCTGCGTTCTCCGAGGGCGGGTACGAGCCGGACTACGGGAATCGAACCTACGGCCTTCCGGCCCAGGTCACGCCCGGCTGCGAGGAACAGCTCGTCGAGACGGGGCTCCGGGTCCTCCGCCGGCTCTTCCCCGAGCGGGAGTCGTCGTGAAGCGCCCTCTCCGGGTGAGCGTCTACGGAGCCGGGCAGGCGGGGACGAACGTCGCGGCGCTGCTGCGCCGGCGCGACGCGGTGGACGTGCGGGGGCCGTTCGGGCGCGACCGGCGCGACGAGGCTCTGCGGTCGGGGGCGGACGTGGTGGTGATCGCGACGACCTCGTTCCTGGCGGCGATCGCCGACGACGTCCGCGACGCCGTCGAGTCCGGGTCGAACGTGATCACCACGGCCGAGGAGGCTGCGTACCCGTGGGCCAACGACCCGCTCCTCGCCGACCGGATCGACGCCCTGGCGCGAAGCCGCGGCGTCAGCGTGCTGGGCGCCGGGCTGAACCCGGGATTCGCCTTCGACGCGCTCGTCCTCACCGCTTGCGGGGCTGCCTGGGAGGTGGGCTCGTTGCGGGTGACGCGGGTCGTCGACCTCTCGGGCTTCGGGGAGGCCGTCCTCAGGCGGATCGGGGTCGGGCACCCCGTCGAGGCCTTCGCCCGGGGCACGCGGGACGGGACGATCACCGGCCACATCGGCTTCCCCCAGTCGATGCGCGTCGTCGCGGCGCGCATGGACGTCGAGATCGAGAGGATCGACCGCTCCCTGGAGCCGCTGCTCGCCGGCCGCGACATCTCCGGGCCGAGCCTGACGGTGCGAGCGGGGGAGACGGCCGGATTCGAGCAGCGCTACACGGCGGTCGCCCGGGGAGGCCCCTGGTTCGAGGCGCTCTTCACCGGCCACGTCTCGCTCCCGGACCTCGGCCTCGAGCCGCTGGACGAGATCCGCGTCGAGGGTGAGACGCCCCTGCGCCTGACCGTGCAACCAGGGATCAACCCGCAGATCGGCTCCGCCGCCGTCGTCGCCAACTCGGTGCGGCGCGTCGCCGAGGCCGCCCCCGGGTGGATCACCGTGGCGGACCTTCCACCCGCGGTGCCGCACTGAGATGGCCCCGCTCGACCCCCGCCTCGCCGACTACGTCGCCGCCGCCGCCGCGGCGCCGCCGGCATGGGAGGTACCCCTCGACGACTTGCGCCGCGGGATCGAGGAGGAGACCGGGGAGATCTTCGGACCGGCCGCCGGTCTGGGCTCCGTCGAGGAGCGGGAGCTGCGGGGGCCGGCAGGGCCCGTGCGCGTCCGCGTCTATCGCCCGAGCGCCGATCCTGGCTTGCCGCTCCTGCTCTGGCTGCACGGCGGCGGCTGGGTGGTCGGCAGCCTCGACTCGCACGATCCGCTCTGCCGGGACATCGCCGCCGGGGCACCGTGCGTCGTCGCCGCGGTCGACTACCGACTGGCGCCGGAGCATCCCTTCCCGGCCGGCCTCGAGGATGCGTGGGCGGCGCTGCGGTGGGCCGCCGAGGAGGCGCCGGCCCTCGGCGCCGACCCTGCCCGGCTCGCTGTCGGCGGAGACAGCGCCGGCGGCAACCTGGCCGCGGTCGTGGCGCTGCGGGCGCGCGACGCCGAGGTGCCCGTCCGGCTGCAGGTGCTCGTGTACCCCGTCACCGACTGTGACCTGGACACGGACTCGTACCGGTTGCACGGCGCGGGGCTGAACCTCACCCGGGAGAAGATGGCGTGGTACTGGGGGCTCTATCTCGCCGACGCGGACGGCACTCAGCCGGAAGCCTCGCCGCTCCAGGCCCCCGATCTGCGCGGGCTGGCGCCCGCGCTCGTGCAGACCGCCGAGTACGACCCGCTGCTCGACGAGGGCGAGGCCTATGCGCGGCGGCTCGCCGAGGCGGGCGTCCCGGTGACGCTGACGCGCTACGACGGGCAGATCCACGGCTTCGCACGGATGCCCGCGCTCACGTTGCGGGCACGCGAGGCGTTCGACGAGATCGCCCGCGCGCTGCGGAGCCTCTGATCCTTCGCCCGGTCAGCGCGTCACCTCCTCGATCTTCCCGCTCTCCGCGCTGCGGTAGGCGGCGTCGAGGATCTCCACCGTGCGCGCCCCCAGCTCGCCCGGCGAGCAGTTCTCGACCTCCCTGCCCAGAGCGAGGTCGACGAGCGTGTTCGGAGGGCCGTCGCAGTTGTAGAGGAACGCCTCGGCTGGAAGATCGGGACGCTCCTCGACTCCGTCCGGCCGCCAGAGCCAGAGGAGATCGCGCTCGAGGTCGATCGCCAGCTGCCCCTCCGAGCCGATCGCGCGGAACTCGAGCTGGTGGCGGTTGCCGCCGGCTCCGAGATGGCAGGAGCCGCCGGACATCGTCCCGATCGAGCCGTTGTCGTAGCGGATGACGACCGCGTCGTGGTGCTCGACCGGGGCGTCCAGCACCGACTTCATCAGGGCGAAGGCCGCCTCGCCGCGCAGGCCGGTGAGCCAGAGTGCGACGCCGAGGGCGTGCGTCAGCTGCGCCTGCCCGTAGCCGCCGCCGGCGATTCGGCGGTCGGTCCACGTCGCCTGCTCGGGGATCGCCTCCGGCGCCGCGCCCGGGTAGTCGCCGAGGTTGGCGAGGAGCTCTCGCGTGACCGACGCCATCTGCAGCGCCGACTGCTCGATCTCCCCGATGCCCTGCTCCTCCATCAGCCGCTTCGCCTCTCGCACCCAGTGCAGGTAGTTCCACCCGTAGGAGACGAGCAGGTGGCGCCCCAGCCGGTCCGCCGTTGCGACGAGGTCCCAGGCCTGGGCCGGGTCGAGCGTGAACGGCTTCTCGCAGAGGACGTGCGCCCCCGATTCCAGCGCCGCCTTGGCGTGCTCGTAGTGGAAGCCGTGCGGGCTCGCGACCAGGCAGATGTCCATCCCCGCGTCGATCACGTCGCGGTAGTCCTCGCTGGCGACGCTGAAGCCGAAGTCGTTCTTGATCTTCTCGAGCAGCTCCGGTCCCTTCCGGCAGACGCCCACGAGCTCGACGTCGTCGCTCCGCGTGGCGAAGTTCGGCAGGTGCGAGGCGATCGCCCAGGAGCCGGCGCCGATCACCCCGAGTCGCAGCTTGGCCATCAGTTCTCTCCTCTGTCGATGTATGCGAGCTCGATCTCCGTCTCGAGCACGTCGGTCGTCACCCCGCCGAGCCCGACCTCCGCCCGGAGGCGCCGGCGGCGCGCCCGGTCGGCCGCGGCCGCGAGCTCGACCGTTGCCGACTGGCCGCGCCGCAGGTAGAGGCCGCTCTCCGCGCCCAGGCTGTCGCACCGCACGGGCACGCCGGTTTCGCCCGGGCTCGTGTTCTCCAACGTGACCGCGGAGGCGTCCACGCGTTCGCCGTCCACGTCGAGCGCGAGGGAGGTGAGGTACCGCGACGACCGGCCGGGGTTCTCGATCAGGAAGGTGCCGGCGCGACCGGGGCTCGGCCGGAGCTCGAGGCGCTCCGGCCAGGCGAGCTCGACGAACCTCCGGAGATCACCGTAGGCGTCCGGCCGCCGGCCTTCGAGCAGTCCGCGAGCACGGGCCGCGAGCAGCTCCGCGTTCGCCTCGACCTGCGCCTCGCCGAGCTCGGCAGAGGCGGTGAAGCGGGGATTCCGTCCGTAGACGCCGGCGTGCTGTGCGTCGGGGTCGGCGCTGAGGCGCTCGAGCTGCACGAGCCCGGGCCGGAGGGCCAGCATCCACGAGGTCTCGACGAGCGCGGCGTGGTCGACGACCGTCGGCTCGCCCTCGTCCGGCCGCTCCATCCGCGCGGCGTTCAGCTCGAGCCAGCACAGTCCGTACGCGGCGAGGCCCGGGCACGCCGACTCCGCCTCGGCGCAGGTGCGCTTGAGCAGGTGGTTCAGGTCGAGAGGGCCGTGGCCGGTGAGGACGACGACGGCGCGGAACCCGCGGTGGTGGAGCTGCGCCAGGGTCGCGGCCACCCAGGCCCGCACGAGCTCGTTCCCGAACGTGAGCGTGTACGGCATGTCCAGGCAGCCGGACGCGAGGTACGCGGGCGGCAGCACCACGCCCCCGGCGAGCGCCGCGGCCCTCAGGCAGAGCTCGTGCGCCTCGTACAGGTCGACGCCGAACGGGAGGTGGGGGCCGTGGAACTCGAGCGTCCCGATCGGCACGAAAGCGAGCGGAGCCCGCTCGACGGCGGCCTCGAGCTCGGCCGGGTTCAGCCGCTCGTAGCGCAGCCCGGCCGTCCGTGCTCGTTCCCGAAGCGCGCCGTCCGTCTTCATCGAGCGGGATCGTACTGCCTTCGGCGGCGAGCCGAAATCCATTCCGGAAAGGGGTTGCAATGCTCTCCGAGTCCAGTATAGGGTCGCACTGGAATCGAATCCGGGGATGGCCCGGACCTGCCCACTGGAGGTGAGCGCTGTGTCACAGTTCGGACGCCGCGGGTTCGTGGCGATCGCGATCGTCGCGGGCGTGCTGGCCCTCGGCATCAGCTCGGCGACGGCGAAGCCGGCGACGCCGGCCGCGCCGCAGCTGAAGATCGGCTACATCAATCTCTCCGATCAGCTCCCGTTCGTCGTCCTCGTTCGCAAGAGCATCGAGCGGGCGGCCAAGGCCAACGGCGTCAAGCTGGTCGAGTGCGACTCGAACCTCGACGCGCAGAAGGCGATCAACTGCGCGGCCCAGCTGAAGACCCAGGGCGTCAAGGGGATCATCAACTTCCAGCTCGACGCCACCGCCGCGCCGCGCGTGTGCGCCGCGGGCCCCAAGGTCCCCGTCGTCGCGATCGACATCCACCAGAAGCCGTGCGAGACGGTCTTCTACGGCGCGAACAACTTCCAGGCCGGCCGGCTGGCCGGCGTCGCGCTGGGGACGTACGCGAAGAAGAAGTGGGGCTGCAAGGCGGACGCGATGCTGTCGCTGAACGCCCCCACCGCCGGCAAGGTCGTGATCGACCGCGAGAACGGCTGGATCTCCGGCGTGCGGTCGGCCTGCCCGAAGCTGCGGCTGATCAAGGTGACGACGAAGGCGACGACGGACTCGTCGATCCAGCCCTTCACCGACGCTCTCACCCGGCTCCCGGGCAAGCACCGGCTGCTCGTCGGGGCGACCAACGACGACCAGTCGATCGGCGCGATCAAGGCGGCGCAGGCCTCGGGTCGCCTGCGCGACATCTACGTCGGCGGGCAGGGAGCCGACCCGACCTCGTGGCCGTACATCTGCGGCAAGACCCCGTTCAAGAACTGGGTCGCCGACACGGCGTACTTCCCCGAGCGCTACGGCGACACCGTCGTCCCGCTCCTGCTGTCGCTGATCGACGGCCAGAAGGAGCCGAAGTTCGTGTACATCAACCACCGCGTCGTCGGCCCGCAGAACATCAAGACCATCTATCCGGCGGCCTGCAAGTAGTGGCGGCGCCGCGGGAGCCGTGACCGCCCTCCTCCGCGCTCGCGGCGTCCGGAAGTCGTTCGGCGGCGTCGAGGTCCTCCACGGAGTCGACCTCGACGCCGCCGGCGGCTCCGTGCTCGCGCTGCTCGGGGAGAACGGCGCAGGCAAGTCGACCCTCGTGAAGATCCTGGCCGGCGACTACACGCCGGACGCCGGCGACTTCGAGATCGAGGGCCGGCCGTTCGACCACTTGACGCCGATCGCGACCCGCGCCGCCGGGGTGCGGATGATCCACCAGGAGTTCCAGGACGCTCCGTCGCTCTCGGTCGCGGAGAACATCTCGCTCGGGCGCCTCCCCGCGGCGAGCGGCTTCGTGCGCTGGCGCGACGTCCGGCGCCGCGCGCGGGCGGTGCTCGAGCAGATGGGCGTCGACCTCGACGTCGACGCCACCGTCGGCGCGCTTCGCGTCGGAGAGCGGCAGATCGTCGAGATCGCCCGGGCGCTCTCGGACGAGGCGAAGGTGCTCATCCTCGACGAGCCGACGGCGGCGCTGTCCCAGCAGGAGGTCGAGCGCCTGTTCGCCTTCATCCGGCGCCTGCGCGACCAGGGAGCCGCGATCATCTACATCACCCACCGCCTCGACGAGGTCCATGCGATCTCGGACCGCGTGCTGGTGCTGCGCGACGGCTCGATCGCGGCGCTCGGAGAGACGAAGGACTTCGACCGGCGGGCGCTGGTCGAGGCGATGATCGGCCGGTCGGCGGGCGACGTGTCGCGACCCCCGGCACGCACCTGGGCGGCCGGCGAGAGCCCCGTGCTCCAGTTGCTCGCGGCGCGCGTCGACCGGGCATTCCGCGACACGACGCTGGACGTCTTCCCAGGCGAGATCGTCGCCCTCTACGGCCAGCTCGGGTCGGGGGCGGCCGAGATCGCCGAAGCCGTCTTCGGCCTGCGCGAGCTCGACTCGGGCGAGCTCCTCGTCGGCGGGAGGCCAGCTTCGGCCAGCGGGCCGGCGACCTCGATCGACCGCGGCGTCGGCTTCGTCCCCGCCGACCGGAAGCGGGAGGCGATTCTCGGGGTCCGGCCCGTCGCCGAGAACGTCGCCGTCCCCTCCTGGCGGCGCCTTGCCCGCTGGCTGCTCTTCATCTCCCGCCGCGCCGAGGCGCGTGCCTACTATCGCTGGCACCAGGCGCTCTCGATCCGCTCCCGCAACGACCCGCTCCAGCCGATCGGCACGCTCTCGGGCGGGAACCAGCAGAAGGTCGTGCTCGCCCGCTGGCTCGAGCGTGGCTCGCCGCTGCTCGTGATGATCGAGCCCACGCGCGGCGTCGACGTCGGCGCCCGCGCCGAGCTCTACCGCTCGATGCGGGAGCTCGTCGCAGAGGGGATCGCGATGCTGGTCGCCACCTCCGACTACGAGGAGGTCGTCCAGGTCGCCGACCGCTGCTTCGTGCTGGCCCGCGGGAGGATCACCGCGGAACTCGAGGGCGACGCCATCACCACCCAGAGGCTCCTCACCGAGGCGGGAGGGTAGGGGTCGATGGGCGAGCACGACGTGCCGGTGGGAGCTCCCGGAGCGGTGGTCGCCGGTGAGGCCGGGGCGGGCGGCGAGCCCGTCGCCCCGTGGTCCGCCCGCACGCGTCGCATGATCGGCCGCGTCCCCGAATGGGCCGCTCTCGTGCTCGTGCTCGGGGCACTGGTGGCGTTCTTCTCGATTCGCTCCCCGTACTTCTTCCAGACCGACAATTTCATCAACATCCTGATCGCCTCGTCCGTGGTCGGGATCATCTCGTGCTCCACGACGATGCTCCTCATCGCCGGGCAGTTCGACCTCTCGGTCGGCGCCGGGGTCGCCCTCGTGACCACGATGTTCGCGTTCTCGGTCACGCACGGCGACCCGGTAGCGGTCGCGGTCCTGATCTCGCTCGCGACCGGCCTCGGCCTCGGTCTCTTCAACGGCTTCCTGGTCACCGTCGTCGGCGTCAACGCGCTGATCGCGACTATCGGGACGATGGGGGCGATGCGTGCGTTCGCATACATCCGCACCGACGGCCAGGCCGTCGGCTTCCAGGGATTCACGACGCTCGGGATCGAGCGCCCGCTCCTGAACATCCCCTGGATGGTCTGGATCTTCTTCGCGATCGTCGGCATGACCGCGGTCGTGATGAAGCGGACGACGTTCGGCCGCGCCCTGTACGCGATCGGCGCCAACCCGACCGCCGCGCGCCTGGCCGGCATCCGGACGCGACGCATCGTCTTCCTCGGCTTCGTCATCTCGGGCGTGGC
Organism: uncultured Actinomycetes bacterium; assembly: GCA_963837265.1. GTDB lineage: Bacteria > Actinomycetota > Thermoleophilia > Gaiellales > Gaiellaceae > DATBLE01. Next base: position 230,177 of record CAWIMQ010000004.1, on the reverse strand, counting down.
GGTCGCGCTCACGGGGCTGCTCGTCACCTCGCAGACGGGGCAGGGCTCGGGGAACGCGGCGATCGGCCTGGAGTTCCAGGCGATCACCGCCGTGATCCTGGGCGGCGCGAGCCTCGCGGGCGGCCGCGGTTCGATCGTCGGGACGATCCTCGGCGTGCTCGTGATCGGAGTAATCAACAACGGTCTCGTCCTTCTGAACGTCGTCTCCTTCTGGCAGGACGTCGTCCGCAACTTCCTGCTGATCGCCGCCGTCGCGATCGATCAGCTGCGCCTCAGGCTCGCGGGCGAATGACGGCCGGCGGCCCTCTCGACTTCGGCGGCCGCCGGGCCGTGGTGACCGGAGCGGCGGGCGGCATCGGCCGCGCCGTGGCAGAGCGCCTGCTCGAGCTCGGGGCGCGCGTGCTCGCGGCGGACGTGTCCGCCGAGACGCTCGCCCCGCTGTCGGCGGAAGGGGCCGAGGCGGTCCCCTGCGATCTCGCCACCGCCGGCGGGCGGGCGGTCCTCCTCGACCGCGTCGACGCCTGCGACCACCTGGTCCTCGCGCACGGGATCGTCCGCACCAGGCCGATTGACGAGACGACCGAGGACGACTGGGACGCGGTCATGTCCGTGAACGCGAAGGCCTGCTACTTCCTCTGCAAGGCCTTCGGGCCGGTGCTGGCCGACGAAGGCTCGATCGTGCTGCTCTCGTCGGTGTCGGCGCGGAGCGCGGCGTCGCTCGAGCAGTCCGTCTACTGCGCGTCCAAGGCGGCGGTCAGCTCGATCGCCCGCAGCTTCGCGTACGCGTACGCCCCGCGCGGGATCAGGGTGAACGCGGTGCTTCCCGGCATCGTCGACACGCCGATGCAGGAGCGCTTCCTCGAGGCCGCGGCTCATGCCCGTGGGACGACCCCGGAGGCGCTGCACGAGGCGCGCCTCCGCCTCGTGCCGCTGGGCCGGACCTCGAGCCCGGCCGAGTGCGCCGAGACCATCGTCTGGCTCCTCTCTCCGGCGGCCGGCTACCTGACGGGGCAGCAGATCGCCCCCGACGGCGGGCTGACCATGTACTAGGAGGACCGGATGCGCGTTCTCGTCGGCGGGTTCTCGATGGAGTCGAACACGTTCGCGCCGGGCGCGACGACGCTCGACGACCTTCGGGCCCAGGTGTTCGGAGTCGGCGCCGAGCTCCACCGCGACTTCCTCGGGCCCGACAGCGAGCTCGCCGGTGCCTGGTCGGCGCTCGCCGAGGCCGGGGCGGAGATCGTTCCGTCCGTCGCCACGTGGTCGGGACCGGGCCGCCCGCTCGCGGCGGGCGTGATCGACGAGATCGTCGATCTGGTCGTCGCGCCGCTCGACCGGCCCGTCGACGGGGCGTATCTGATGCTGCACGGCTCGTGCGTCGCCGCGGACGAGGACGACCCCGAGGGCAGGCTGCTGGCCGCCCTTCGCGACCGGCTCGGCCCCCGGCCGATCGTCGTGAGCCTCGACTGCCACGCCAACCTGACCGAGCGGATGGTGCGGGCGGCCGATGCCTTCACGGCCTATCGCACCTGCCCCCACGTCGACACGCGCCGGACGGGCGAGCAGGCCGGCCGGCTCCTCGCGGACACCCTTCTCGGGCGCGTGCGGCCGGTGACCGCGGTCGCGATCCGGCCGATGATCACGCCCCCGGATCTCCACGACTCGTCGCGCGACCCGTTCCGGCGGCTGATGGCCCTGAACGACGCGGTCGAGCGCGAGGGGGCGCTCGCGTCCGCCCTGCTTCCCGTGCAGCCGTGGATCGACGTTCCCGAGCTCTCGTGGAAGGCGGTGGTGACCACCGACGGAGACTCCGCCGCCGCGCGGCGCTTCGCCGAGCGCATCATGGACGAGGCCTGGGGTGCGCGCCGGGATTTCCTGGGCGGCCGCCGGCTGCCGATCGACGACGCGCTCGCCGAAGCTCTCGCCGGGCCGCCCCCGGTGGTGCTCGCCGACACCGGCGACGCCACCAATGGGGGTGCCGTCGGAGACAGCACGGAGCTGCTTCGGGCCGTGCTGCGACGGCCTCGCACCTCCGGAACGGTGCTCCTGTCGATCCGCGACGCCGAGGCCGCCGGGCGTGCGGCCGCCGTCGGCGCGGGCGCCGGCCTGGAGGTCTCGCTGGGGAGCGGCGACGCGGGCGCCTACAACGAGCGGGTCGAGCTCGACGTCACCGTCGAAGGCCTCTTCGACGGCGAGGTCGTCTACATGCATCCCGTCAACGCCGGCTACCGGGCCGCGACCGGTCCGGCCGCCCTCCTCTCCGCGGGCCCCCTGCGGATCGTCGTGCACACGCGCAGCGTCGGTGTGATCGACCCTGCGCTCTACCTGACCCTCGGCGCCGACGCGGCCCGCTCGGCGGTGATGCAGGCCAAGTCGCACATCAGCTTCAAGGCCGGTTTCGAGCCGCTCACCGACCGGAGCGTGATCGCCGAGACCGGCGGGCCGACGACGTGCCGGCTAGAGCTGCTCGACTTCCGCCGCCGGCCGATGCCGCTCTTCCCGTTCGAGGACGAGGAGGGCGAAAGACCCGCTGACCCGGCTCGACCCGGCTAGCGTGTCCGCGCGGCCGGCCGGCCCACGGCGGCCGGAGGATCGCCCAGTCGACCAGGCGACCAGCGTTGCGGGTCGGGAGCGTGAACGACGAGCACGGGGATCGCGGCGTACTTGAGCAGGTTGTGGGAGACGCTGCCCAGCACCGCGCCCGCCACCGTTCCGCGCCCGCGAGAGCCGACCACGATCATCGACGCGCCGATTCCCTCGGCGAGACCGGCGATCCCGGCGGCGAGGTCGCCGGCGGGCTCCGCGGTGAGAACCTCGAAATCGGCGTCGACCTCGAGCGCGTCCGCCGCGGCGGCCGCGTCCCTCAGGACGTGGTCGCGGGCCAGGATCACGTCTTCGGGCGGGCCGGTGAGGGCGAACTCCGCGAAGAGGTCCTCGGCGAGCGGGGAGGCGGCGTGGATGAACCTGACGGGCGCCCGAAGGCAGCGCGCGAGCCTCAGCCCCGCCTCGACGGCGGCGTCCGCCGCCGGCGACCCGTCCGTCGCGATCAGGATCACGCCCTGGTGTGTCTCGAGGGCTGCTTCCATGCCCTCCCAGCATCACCCGGGCGCTCGTCGCCGGCATCGGTGCTTTCAACGGATCGGCGATGGGGGCCGCCCACGACCGCTTCGGGTGGTCGCCTGCCCGGGCTAGGAGCCGAGCCAGCCCGGCGCTTCGCCGATTCCCTGCACCGTCCAGCCACCGTCGGCGACCACGACCTGACCGGTCACGAACGACGCGTCGTCGGATGCGAGGAACCGAACGACCCGGGCGATCTCGTCCGGTCGAGCGAGCCTGCCCATCGGCACGCGCGCGACCATCCAGTCCTCCTGCAGGTAGCCCTCGTCCAGCGCCTGCTGGACGAGCGGGGTCCGCGTGAAGCCGGGAGCGACGGCGTTGACCCGGATCGCGAGCGGCGCGAGCTCCACGGCCATCACCCGCGTCAGGGCACCGAGAGCCGCCTTGGCCGCCGAGTAGGGGGCCCGCCCGGGCAGGCCGACGACCGCCGCCGTCGACGCGATGTGCACGATCGCGCCGGAGCCCTGCGCGCGCATCTTCGGCACCGCCTGCGAGTCGCAGAGGAACGCGCCGGTGAGGTGCGTGGCGAGAACCGCCTGCCAGTCGTCGTACGAAAGCTCGCCGATCAGCCCGACCCGCTGGATGCCGGCGTTGTTGACGAGGACGTCGACCCGGTCGAGCGCCCCGAACGCGGAGCGAACGCTCTCGGGGTCGGTGACGTCGCAGGCGAGGTAGCGGCACCCGTCGCGTCGGCGATCGCAGTCGATCACGTCGAGCGAGACGGCCTCGTCCCCGGCCTCGAGGAACGAGGCGACGATCGCGTCCCCGATCCCGCGGGCCCCGCCGGTGACGACGACGGTCCGGCTCACTCGAGCGCGTACTTGCGGAGGATGCTCTCCTTCGGCTCGACGCCGAGCCCCGGCCGGCGAGGCACGTCGATGAACCCTTCCCGCTGCTCGAAGGGCTCGTCCACGAGCTCGTGCTGCATCGGGTTCGGATCGGGCTTCAGCTCCTGGAGCAGGCAGCGCGGGGTGATCGCCGACAGGGCGATCGACGCGGCCGTGTTCACCGCGCTCGACCACGCGTGCGAGTTGAACCAGACGTCGTTCGCCTCGACCACCTCCATCACCTTCAGCGTCCCGGTGATCCCCTCGGCCCGGCCGATGTCGCAGCCGACGACGTCCACGATGCCGCTCTCGACGAACTCCTTGAACCCGCGCGGCTCCCACTCGCGCTCGCCGGTGGCGATGAGCGTCTTGCAGTGCTGCCGGAGCACGCGAAACCCCCTGGCGTCGGACGGCTCGAGCGGCTCCTCGATCCAGGTCAGGCCGTGCTCCTCGAAGGCGTTCGTGCGTCGGATCGCGTCCGCGACCGTCCACGGCAAGGACTGTCCCCGGTCCATCATCAGCATGGCGTCGGGCCCGATCGCCTCGCGCAGCAGGCGGACGAACTCGACGTCGCGCCCGACCTCGTAGCCGAGCCGTGCCTCGCCGCGCTTGCCCATTCCGATCTTGACGCCCTGGAAACCCTGCTCGCGCACGTACCGGCCGTGGCGCTCGGCCTCGTACTCGATCGAGGCGTTGAACGCGTGCGTCGAGGCGATCACCGGCAGCCGCTCGCGGTGGGCCCCGCCGAGCAGGTTGACGAGCGGCTGGCCGAGCAGCTTGCCCTTCAGGTCCCAGAGGGCGATGTCGATCGCGGACAGGGCGAACGCGGCGACGCCGCCCCTGTACCCGTACCACCAGGTGTGGGCCTTGATCCTCCGCCAGACGTCGACGTTCTCCATCGGGTCGCGTCCGACGACGAGGTCGGCCATCTCCTCGACGAGACTGACCGCCGCCCTCGTCGAGCCCGGGAACTGCGTGATCGCCTCGCCCCAGCCGGTGGTGCCGTCGTCCGCCTCGGCCCGGACGAAGACCAGGTAGCGGGTGTTGCCGTTGTCGTTCGGCTCCGGATAGGAGACCGCAAACGGCGTGATGCCGGCGATACGGGCCATCCACGTCTTTCCTTCCTGTCCGGCGCGCCGCCGCGTCCCGAGCCGCTGGCAACGCTGGAACCGATACCAGCCGACCCTACAACGCCGGCAACCCGGCGTCAACCGGGAGCCTCCCGGTGCCGCCCGCCGACCGAGCCGGGGCCGGCCCGCCGGAGGCTCGCCGGCACGAGGCTGCGGACGCCGGCCGGGCCGGGGCCTTCACGGGCCGGCGTCGCCGGGCGTGGGGGAGGCGTGGGTCTCGAGGCTCGCGACCGCCTTCGCGAGCGTCTCGATGTTGGGGAACGCCGAGACGTCGAGCGGCTCCGAGAGCCGGCCGCCCGAGACGACGCACAGGCGGTCGGCCGCCTCGTACACCTCGGGGATCTCCGTGCAGAAGAGCAGCACGGTGCCGCCCTCCGCGGCGAAGCGACGCAGGATGTTGTAGATCTCGGCCTTGCTGGCGATGTCGACGCCGCGCGTGGGCTCCTCGAGAGCGAGAACACGGGGCCTGCTTCCGACCGCGGCGGCGATCGCAACCTTCTGCTGGTTCCCGCCGCTGAGCGAGCGGATGCCCATGTCGATTCCCGCCGACTTGATCTGGAAATTCGCCCGCAGCTCCTCTGCCAGCACTCGCATCCTTCGCCGGCGGAGGCCGAGCGGGCCGCGCGAGATCTCGCGGTCGAGCCGGATCAGGAGGTTCTCGCCGACGCTCAGGTTGCCGAAGAGGCCTGCCGCGCGGTCCGCGGCGACGAAGCTCACGTGCCTGCGGAGCCGTCCGGGCCGCACGGGGCTCCCGTCGACGAGGATCCGTCCCTGAACGCGCCGCAGGCCTCCGCAGGCCTGCACGATCTCACGCGCGCCTGATCCCTCGACGCCGATCAGGGCGGTGACGGCTCCCTTCGGAACCCCGAGGTCGAGCTCCCGGAAGGCACGCGCGTGGTCGGTGAGGTCGACGAGCTCCAAGCCGTTCACGTCGAGGGAGCCCGTGCCGTTCGAGGTCTGCCCCTCGGCCGCCGTCGCCTCGAGCCCCTGGACGAGCGTCTCGGCGACGTTCTCGGCGGTCAGCTCCGACCCCTCGAGCAGCCGGACGCAGCGCCCGTCGATGATCACGGCGACGTGGTCGGAGTTGGCCGCGAGCTCGGTGAGCCGGTGCGAGATGAGCAGGACCACCCGGCCGTTGTCGGCGAGCTGCCGGATCAGGCGGAAGAAGTCCGCCGACTCGTCCGGCGTGAGCGCCGAGTTCGGCTCGTCGAACAGCATCACCCGCGCATTGCGCGCAAGCGCGCGGGTGATCTCCGTGCGCTGATGGGCGGCGAGGCCGAGCTGGCCGAGCGGTATGTCGCGAAGGCTCTCGATCCCGAGCTCCTCGAGCAGGGCACGGTGCGTCTCGCCGATCTTCGGCCAGCGCCAGCCGCTCCGCTCCTGCCCGGCCAAGACGTTCTCCCCGACGGTCAGGTTCGGGAAGAACTGCGGCTCCTGGTGCACGACCGCCACGCGGTGAGAGCCGTAGTCCGTCGACCACGGGTCCCCGTCGACGACGATCTCGCCCTCGTCCCGGTCGACCTCTCCGGCGAGGATCTTCACCATCGTGCTCTTGCCTGCGCCGTTCGGGCCCGCGATGCCGAGGATCTCGCCCGGATGCGCGTCGAGGTCGAGCCCGTTGAGGGCGACCGTGTCGCCGTAGCGCTTCCGCAGGCCGCGGATCTGAACGCCGACACGTTCCTCGCTCATCTCAGGCGCGCTTGCTGGTCAGCCTGTCGATCACGACCGCGCCGACCGTCACGGTCCCGAGGAGGAGCTGCTGCGCGAAGGGGCCGGCCGCGATCAGGGCGAAGCCGTTGGCGAGGACGGCGAGGAGCAGCGCGCCGGTCACCGTGCCGACGGCGCCTCCCTTCCCGCCGGCGAGGCTCGCGCCGCCGATGATCACCGCCGCGAACACCGGGAAGAGATATGTCTGCCCGTCGTTGGGGCCTGCCGTGCCGACGAACGAGAAGTCGAGGAGCCCGGCCAGGCAGGCCGTGCAGGCGGAGATCACGAAGGCGAGGAACACGTAGCGGGTGATCGGGAGCCGGACGATCTCCGCCGCAGAGCGGCTGCCGCCGATCGCCTTCAGCCGGAAGCCGAAGAGCGTGCGGCCGAGCACGAAGGCGAACACCACGAGCAGCGCGACGGTCCAGAGGCCCTGCTCCGGGAAGTTCCCCGGCAGCGCCGAGTTGCCGAGGTTCTTGAAGAAGCTCGCCTCGCCGCTGGGGACGGTGTGGCCGATCGGCGGATACTGGTAGCTCAGGTTCTGGGTCTGCCCGATGTAGAGCGTGAACCCGAAGACGAGCGTGCTGGAGCCGAGTGTCGCGATGAACGACGGGATCTTCACGACCGCCGTGAAGAAGGCGTTGAAGGCACCGACGACGGTCGCTGCGAGGAACGCGATCACGATCGCCAGGTACACGGGCACGCCGTGCGTGATCCACAGCACGGAGACGATGTTGGTGCTGAGGCCGTAGACGGCGGCGAAGGAGAGGTCGATCTCGCCGGTGATGATCACCGCCGTGAGCCCGAATCCCATGATCGCGATCGTGCTCAGCCCGCGGAGGATCCCCAGCAGGTTGGCGGTCACGAGCAGGTCTCCGTGCGTGCGGACGCTGAAGTACGCGCCGACGATCACGACGGCGAGCGTCACGCCCCCGAGGCGGGCGAGCGTGCTCCGCGCCCAGGCGAAACGATTCCGCCCGACCGGCGGGCCGGTCAGGGCGGGGGCGACGTCTTCCGAGAGGTTCGTCATCTCGACGCGACCCGTCAGGGGCGGCCCGGGCCGCCCCTGACGACGCCTTGTCATGGGAGCTGCTTAGGGCAACCCGGTGAGTGCGTAGGTCTTGATGTCGGCGAGCTTCGCCTGGGCCTGCTTGAGGTTCGCCTTGGTGATGACCGTCAGCTTCTGCGTGTTGGGAAGCACCTTGCCGGTCTTCATGAAGGTCGCGCACGCGATCGCGCCGAACGCCGCCTGCTGCGGCCAGTTCTGATCGAAGAGCGCGATCTGGGTGCCGTTCTTCAGCGCCGCGATCTCGTTCGGGATCACGTTCCAGCCGAGGCTGAACGCCTTCCCGGCCCGCCCCTTGTCCTTGATCGCCTGCGCGGCGAACCCGGCGCCGATGTCGACGTTCTCGATCACGTCGACGTTCTTCCCCGCGCCGGACAGGAACGCCTTGAACGCGTCGTACGTCTTTCCGGGGTCGTACGTCGTGTTCAGCATGTTCTTCTCGGTCGTGACGAACTTCGCGCCCGGAATCGCCTTCATGATCCCCAGCCGGAAGCCCTTGGCGCGGTTCTGAGCCCAGTACTGCGTCGGGTCACCGCCGGAGACGGCGAACGACTTGAACTTCAGGTGATGCGCCTTCATGTACGCCACGACCGTCGCGGCCGCGGTCATGCCCTCCTTCAGCGGAACCTGGGTGAAGTTCGTGAGCTCGTTGCCGAAGGTGCTCAGCCCGACCGTGAAGACCGGGATGCCCTTCTTCAGGACTGCCTCGACGAGCGGCTGCATCGTCGTGCTCGCCTGCGGCTCGATCGAGAGACAGTCGACCTGGTTGACGTTGAGGCGCGCCTGGATCTGGTTGATCTGCGTGTTCACGTCCTGCTGCGTCTGCGGGGGACAGAGCCTCGTCCCCTTGACCGGATAGATCTTGCTCGCCGCCGGCAGGGAGGCGTCGTAGCCGGCCTGGTACTGCTCCGAGAAACCCTGGATCGAGCAGGATCCGTACGAGAAGACGTAGTTGATCGCCTGGTGCTTCTTCACCTTGTCCTGAATCGACTTCGCGAGCGTGAACGTGCCCCCGTGCCGGAGCTTGACCGTCCACGGCGGCCCCGCCGCCCCGCCGACCGCCGCGAGGACGAGCGCTGCGAGCGCTGCGAGGGACACCACCGCGACCGTCCGCCGCCTCCGGCTCGGACTCGGCTTCCGGCTAGGCGCTGCTCGGTTCCTCATTCCTCCTCCTTCCTGGAGCCTGATCCGGCCTGCGCCGCCCGGCGCTCGCAGGCTGTTGATTCGGCAAGGGCCCGGACCGAGCCGAGTATGAACCCCGGGCCAGGGACAGTCAAATCGGTACCGGAAACGATTTGCGCCCCGATCAGGCCAGCACCTTCTCGCTCCGGAATCCCTCCACGACCTCCTCGATCACCTCGATCCCGAGGCCCGGGCCGCCGGGCGGCAGCATCCAGCCGTCGAGGTGCTCGAACGGCTCGGCGACCAGCTCGTGCTGCATCGGGTTGCGCAGCGGCTTGAGCTCGAAGAGCTTGCACGCCGGCGAGCTGAAGGAGACGGCGAGGCTCGCCGCGCTGACGATCGCCGACGACCAGGCGTGGGCGTTCGCCTGCCGCCGGGCAGCCTCGACTCGCTGCGTCACGCGCCTGAAGCCGCTGATCCCCTCGGCCCGGCCCGGGTCGCACCCGACGACGTCGACCGTGCCCGTGTCGAGGACGCGCTGGAAGCCCTCGACCGTCCACTCCCGCTCGCCGTAGGCGATCCGCGTCGTCGTCTTCGAGCGCAGGGTGGCGTACCCCTCCGGGTCCCAGGCCCCGAGCGGCTCCTCGATCCACGTCAGGCCGTGCTCTTCGAAGGCGCGCGTGCGCTCGACCGCGGTCGCCACGTCCCACTTGATCGCGTAGCCGAGGTCGATCATCAGCATCTTGCCGGGCCCGACCGCCTCGCGGACCGCCCTGACGTACGCGACGTCGCGGTCGTGCTCGTACCCGAGCCGGGCGTTGCCCCGCTTGCCGAACCCGACCTTCAGGCCCTGGAGCCCGTCCGCGAGCCAGCCGGCCGCTTCCTCGGCCATCGCCGGGATCGACTCCTCGTGGGCGTGGCAGCACGCGATCGCCGGCAGGCGCTCGTGCACCGGGCCGCCCAGCAGGTCGAGGACGCTGCAGCCGAGGGCCTTCCCCTTCAGGTCCCAGAGCGCGATGTCGATCGCGGCGATCGCGTAGGCGGCGATCCCGCCGCCGTAGCCGTACCACCACGCCTGCTCCTTGAGCGCCCGCCAGATCGCGTCGTTGTCGACCGGGCTGCGGCCGACGACGTTCGGCGCCATCCCCTCGACGATCGCCTTCGCGGCGAACGAGGCCTCGGGGAACTGCGTGATCGACTCGCCCCACCCGACCCGGCCGTCGTCAGCCGTCAGCTTGACGAGGCAGAGGTGGCGGAGGGCGTTGAAGTCGTTCGGCTCCGGGTAGCTGACCGGGATCGCCTCGACCGACTCGATCAGCATCAGCCGATCGCCCCGCGGAAGAGCGGCATCCCCTGCTCGCCGACGGCGATCCGGAGCAGCCGGCCGCCCATGCTCGCGCCGGACGTGTCCGCCGTGCCGAAGTCGCAGACGAACAGGTTGCCCTCTCCGTCGAAGACGCAGTTCAGCGGCACGCCGTCGAGCCGGAGCGGCTCGCGCAGGTCGCCGTCACGGCTGACGACGTCGACGCACCCCGAGCTGAAGGCGGTGATCCAGAAGTCGCCGTTCGTCGCGATCTTGAACCCGTCCGGGATGTGGCCCTCCGGGAGCCGGCAGACGTCCTCGATCACCCCGTCGGGCCGCCGGCGGCGCACCATCAGCGTGTACGACTCGACCCAGACGACGCCGCCGTCCGGCTCGGCGACGATCCCGTTCGGGTAGACGGGCTCGAGCTCGGCCAGCACCTCGCCCTTCCCGCTCGGGTCGAGGGCGAAGATGTAGCCGCGGTGCGGCCTGGACTCGGGGTCCCAGTCGCCGGAGTCGGTGAAGTAGAGTCGCCCGTCAGGGCCGAACGTGAGATCGTTCGGGGCGGTGAACGAGAGCCCGCCGATCTCGGTGGCGACGATCTCGACCGTGCCGTCCGGGGCGGCACGCTGGATCGACGGCGGCCGGTGGTCGGGCGCGACCCATGCTCCGACCGTGGGACATTGGGTGATGTACACGTAGCCGTCGGAGCCGAGCATGCACGCGTTCGGCCCTCCGCCCGTGTACGCGTACGTCGACACGCCACGACCGGCCTCCCAGACGCTCGCCTCGCTCCTGTAGGTGTTCGCGAAGACGACGCGCCCGTCGGGCAGCACGTCCGGGCCCTCCGGATGCCCGAGGCCCTCGGCGACGACTTCGATCTCTGCTGCTACCACGTCACCATCCCTCCTGTCCAGTTGACTGCCTGGCCGGTCATGTAGATCGACGCCTCCGAGAGCAGGAACCAGATCAGCGCCGCACACTCGTCCGCCGACGAGGCGCGGCCCAGCGGGACCGTGCGCGTCCGCGCTGCCTCGAGCTCCTCCCGCGCGACTCCGCGGATGGCCGAGACCTCGTCGAGCACCCGATCCTGCATCGGCGTGTCGACGATCCCGGGGCAGATCGCGTTCACCCGGACCCGGGGCGCGAGCGCGTAGGCGAAGGAGCGCGTGACCGAGAGGATGGCCGTCTTCGACGCTGCATAGACGCACGCCTCGGTGGTCGTCGACAGCTTCGCCGAGCTCGACGAGAGGTTGACGATCGCTCCGCCCTCACGAAGGCGCGGGCCGATCCGCTGGCAGAGGAAGAAGGTCGACTCGGCATTGACGGCGAAGGTCTCGCGCCAGTCCTCGAGGGTGACGTCGAGGATCGGCTTCAGGCGGATGATCCCCGCGGCGTTGACGAGCCAGTCCGCTTCGCCCGCGGCCTCGACCACCCGCTCGCGTTCCGCCGGCGAGGCGAGATCGGCGACGAGCACGTCCGCGCCGGCTTCCGCGAGGTCGGCGAGGCGCGGGCCGTCGAGGTCGACCGCGAGCACGGAGACGTCCTCGCGCAGCAGCCGCTCCGCCGTCGCGCGGCCGATCCCGCTGGCCGCGCCGGTGACGACCGCCTTCCGCTCGCCGCTCACGCCATTCCCCGCCTTCCGGCCGGGAAATGGTTGGCCGTCGTGCACGAGCACGACGCGCTCTGCGGATCGGCGGGGCGCGGACGGCGAGAGACTGGAACCGATCCCAGCAACCGGGCGAATCTACAGCGGTCGGCTCCGGCCGTCAACTTGCACGCCGGGAGCGCTGCGTCTAGCGTCCCGGCGGTGATCGAGGGCAGGGTGCACCACGTCGGGATGTCGGTCTCCGACCTCGGCGCGGCGCTCGCCTTCTGGGAGCGCTTTCTCGACGTCGAGGCGCGGTGGCAGACCGTGCTCGAGCGGCCGTACATCTCGAAGCACGTCGGCTACGCCGGCGTGCGGATCCGGGCCGCCTTCGTCGACCTCCCCGGCTCGGGCATCCTCGAGTTGCTCGACTACCAGGACGTCGCGCGCACCCGACTCGAGGAGGGCAGCGCCAACCCGGGCCACGCCCACCTCTGCCTCGCGGTCGACGACATCCAGGCGATGTTCGACCGGGCGCTCGCCTGCGGCGCGCGGCCGGTGCATCCAGGCGGCCCGATCGAGGTCGACGCGGGGCCGAACCAGGGGGCGCGGGCGTCCTATCTGCGGGTGCCGCCGGACTGGCACACGCTCGAGCTGTTCCAGCCGCCGCGCTGACTAGGTCACGAGGACGACCAGCACGCCGGCGGTCGCGGCGCACGCTGCGAACGCCACCCGCCGCGGGGGCCGCTCGCCGTGGACGACGAGCGAGCCGAGCAGGAGCATGAGCGGCGAGGTGGCGACGAGGGTCTGCACGGTGACCGGGTTGCCGCGCTCGACCGCGAGAATGACGAGCGCGAAGTAGAGCGAGATCAGCCCGGCGCGCAGCGACATCACCGGCAGCGCGCGGGGCGGGATCGAGCGCGGCGGCGCGATCACGCACCACACGGCGCCGGCGGCGGCGGTGCGGAGGACGTAGATCTCGGCCAGGCCGGCTCCCTCGTTCGTCAGGAGCTTCGTCAGCACGACGAGCAGGCCCCCGGAGGTGGCCGCGCCGGTGGCCGCGATCAGGGCTCGATGGCGGCCGAGATCGCCGTAGACGTCGCCGAGCGAGGCGAGCACGGCGACGGCGACGAGGGCGGCGAGGCAGGCGTGGAGCGCGCCGATCCGGCCGGGCAGGAGCAGCGCCGCGAAGACCACCGCCGGCAGCGGCGAGAGAGCCTGACCGGTCGCCACGGTCGCCGCGCTCGCGTGCGAGAGCAGCGCGAAGACGAGGCCCGCGGCGACCGCCATCGTCGCCACCGACGCGAGCAGCAGGAGCGCGACGCGGGCGGAGAAGCGCCAGGCAGTCAGCGGGGCGAACGGCACCACGACGAGCGCGTTCAGGGCGAAGAGCGGGCCGATCAGCTCGTGCGGCGGGTACTCCAGCACGACGCGCTTGGTCAGCGCGTAGCCCGCGGCAGCCGCTGCCGACGCGGCGAGGGCGACGAGCGACCCGGTCAGGGCCCCGGCGCTCCTCTGCGGCTCGGCCCGGCGCTCACCGCGCTACTTACGCCAGGGCTGAGACTCCCGGGGCTCTTCCCAGCTCGAGATCGGCGCTTGCAGCGGGCTGTCGATCCAGAGGAAGCGGCCGTTCACGTCCGAGCCGACGATCTCCAGCACGAGGTCGACCGCCTTCGCGGGCGGGTCGCCGCCCGTCTCCTCGACCCAGTCCACCCACTGCCGCAGCGCCTCGCCCTCGGGCCCGAGCCTCAGCGCCTGGCTGCGGATGTCCGCCCACATGTCCGTCTTGACGTCGCCCGGATGCATGACGTTCGCGGTCACGCCGGTGCCGTCGAGCTCCGCGGCCAGATGCCGGGTCAGGTGGTTGAGCCCTGCCTTCGCGGTCGCGTAGGCGCTGCCGAGGGCGCCGGGAGGATGGAGCGAGGCGGCCGAGGTCACGTTGACGATCCGCCCCCAGCCGCTCGCGACCATCCCCTCGGCGAATGCCCGGCACGTCAGGTAGGGCCCGACGAGGTCGACCATGATCGTCTGGATCCAGCGCTCGGGATTCCCTCGCGCGAGCGGCTCGATCGGGCCGAAGATCCCCGCCGCGTTGATGAGGAGCTGCGCCGTGCCGAGGGATTCCTCGACCTGCTGCTTCAGACGCGCCACGTCCTCGGGCCGCGTTACGTCGCAGCGGTAGTCCGCGGTGCGTGCGACGCGGGCGACGAGCGCCCCGGCCGACTCGAGCCCGTCGGCGACCTCGCGACCGAGCCCCCGGCTCGCTCCGGTGACGACCGCCACCTTGCCCGCGACGCCCGGCCGAGCGCCGGCGGCCCTGCTCACGCCGGCTGTCCTGCGGTCTGTCGCGCGCGCAGCCACGCGACGCACGATGCGGCGAGCTGCCGCTCGTCGGCGCCGGGCGCGAGCTGGGCGACCTCGACGCAGACGAGCCCGTCGAAGCCCTTGGCCGCAAGCTCGTCGAGCACGCCGTCTAGCGGGATCACTCCCTCGCCGTACGGGAGCGAGCGCGGGCCGGCGACGGGGTCGGCCGCGTTCTCGGGAGGCTCCACGTCCTTCAGATGCACCATCCGCACCCGATCCCCGAGGAGCCGGGCGGCCTCGAGGACGTCGTCGCCGACGCGCGGGGCGTTCGCGGTGTCGAAGCACACTCCCAGGCCGGGTCGGTCGACGGCCTCGAGCAGCGAGTCGATCAGGGCCGCGGTCAGGTCGCCGTGGTTCTCCAGCGCCAGCTCGACCCCGCGGGAAGCGGCATGCTCCGCCGCCGTCCGCAGCGGAGCGACGGCGTTCGGCCACTCGTCCGCGTGCGCGCGGAGGCGGGGGCCGGCGGCGACGATCCGCATCAGGCGACAGCCGAGCGGCGGGGCGAGCTCGACCCACTCGAGGAGCTCGTCCAGCGCTGCCGGGTTGCGGCCCAGCTCGAGGCCGTCCGGGGCGCCCCACGACAGAGCGAGCTCGAGGGCGGACGCGGCGTCCCGAAGACGCCCCACGTCGAGCGTGGCCGGGGCGTCGAGGTAGCACGTCTCGAGGGAGACGGCGTCCACGCCCAGGGCGAGCGCCTCCGCGACGACCGCGGGGCCGCCGTCGGGTAGCCGCTCGCCCGGATCCTCCTCTCCCGGGCGCAGCTCGCCCAGGAGCCGGTGGTACGTGTAACCGTCGATGCCGACGCGCATGCTGGAAACGATTTCTTAACACAGCCGG
Organism: uncultured Actinomycetes bacterium; assembly: GCA_963837265.1. Classification (GTDB taxonomy): domain Bacteria; phylum Actinomycetota; class Thermoleophilia; order Gaiellales; family Gaiellaceae; genus DATBLE01. The sequence continues at coordinate 215,116 of CAWIMQ010000004.1, read as the reverse complement.
GCCGGCCGTGCCGCGCGAGCAGCCGGAGCCCCTCGGGCCGGGAAGCGAGCCGGTCGGCGGCGAGGGGTGCCGCCCGACGGGCGGTCCTCGCCGGCGCCGCATCGCCGTGCAGGCTCTGGAAACGTTTCCTATGATTGTCGCGTGCAGCTCGAAGGCATCCGGGACCGGGTCGCGCTCGTCACCGGGGCGGCACGCGGCATCGGCCGGTGCATCGCCGAGACGCTGCGCGACCAGGGAGCGCGCGTCGCCGGAGGCGATTTGCGGGCACCCGAGATCGACGGCGTGCTCGGGCTCGAGATGAACGTGGCCGACGAGCAGGCGGTCGAGGCGTCGTTCGCCCGCGTCGAGGGCGGGCTCGGCCCCGTCGACCTGCTCGTCCTGAACGCCGGGATCTTCGTGATCGAGTCGTTCGAGGAGACGACCCTCGCATCGTGGCGGCAGACGATCGACGTCAACCTGACGGGCGCCTTTCTCTGTGCCCGCCGGGCTCTTCCCGGCATGCGCGAGCGTGGATACGGACGCGTGGTCGCGATCGGCTCCAGCGCGGGGAAGACGGGCGGGGCGAAATCGATCGCCGCCTACGGCGCGTCGAAGGCCGGGATCATGGTGATGGCGAAGTCGATCGCGAGCGAGTACGCCGGCACCGGCGTGACCGCGAACGCCCTCGCGCCCGCGCTGATCGACACCGAGATGGTCGCGGTGATGCCGGACATGCGCGAGAGAGTTCCACTCGGGAGGTTCGGAACGACGCAGGAGGTCGCCGACGTGGTCGCGTTCCTCTGCTCGGACCACGCGAGCTTCATCACCGGCGAGGTCGTCGACGTGAACGGCGGCTTCCTCATCGACTGAGCGACGGAGGCGAGATGACGACGACGAGCATCGAGACCGAGGCACAGACCGCCGAGCTGACGATGGGCGAGGCGATCAACCGCGCACTCGACGAGGCGCTCGCGAGCGGCGAGCCGATCATGCACCTGGGCCAGGACATCGGCCCGCACGGGGGCACCTTCGGCGTCACGCGCGGGCTCTGGGACCGGTACGGCGAGGAGGTGATCCGCGACGGGCCGCTCTGCGAGTCGGCGACCGTCGGCTTCGCCATCGGGCTCGCGATCTCCGGCGTGCGCGCGATCGTCGAGATCGAGTTCTTCGACTTCGCCGGGGTGGCGATGGACCAGATCTTCAACCAGGCCGCGAAGCTCCACTACTTCACGGGCGGAAAGCTTCAGGTTCCGCTCGTGATCCGACTGCCGATCGTCGCGCGGATGGGGATGGGGCCGCAGCACTCCCAGAGCCTCGAGGCCTGGTTCATGCACATCCCGGGAATCAAGATGGCGCTGCCGTCGAACGCCGCAGACGCCTACGGTCTGATGCGCACCGCGCTCCGCGACCCGAACCCGATCCTGTTCGTCGAGAACGTCCGCCTCTACGGTCGCCGGTCCGAGGTCGAGGTCGGCCGGGCGATACCGTTCGGACAGGCCCGGGTCGCGCGGGAAGGCACCGACGCCACCGTCGTCGCGCTCTCCGGGATGGTCGACGAAGCCCTCGCCGCGGCCGACGTCCTCGCCGAGCGCGGCATCTCCGCGGAGGTGATCGACCCGCGCACGCTCGCGCCGCTCGACATGGACACGATCGTCGCCTCGTTGCGGAAGACCATGCGCCTCGTCGTCACGCACGACGCGCACGCAACCGGCGGCGCGGGGGCCGAGATCGCGGTCCGCTGCATGGAGCAGGCCTTCGACCATCTCGACGCACCGGTCGAGCGCGTGTGCGGCCTCGACGTGCCGATCCCCTGCGCGCCCGAGGCGATCAAGGCCGTCTACCCGAGCGCCGACGACGTCGTCGCCGCCGTGGAACGGACGCTGGGGCGTTCGTGATCCCCGTCGCGATCCCGCAACTCTCCATCTCGATGGAGGAGGGCAAGGTGCTCCGCTGGCTCGTCGAGGACGGCCAGCCGGTGAGCAGCGGACAGCCGATCGTCGAGATCGAGACGGACAAGGCGACCGTCGAGGTCGAGGCGCCGGCCGGAGGACGGGTGCGGATCGTGGCCCCCGAGGGCTCGATCCTCGCGGTCGACTCGACGATCGCCGAGATCGCCGCCGACGACTCGGAGCCCGAGCCCGAGCAGGCCGCCGCGCCTCCGCCGCCGGCCGCGCCGGCGGCTTCCGGCCGGGACGAGCCCGCGGGCCCGAGGGCTCCGGGGGCGGCCGCCGCCTCTGACCGTGACGGACGGGGCAAGGTCTCGCCGGCCGCCCGCCGCATCGCGGCAGAGCGGGGGATCGACCTGACCCGGGTCCGCGGCAGCGGCCCGGGCGGGCGGATCATGGCGAAGGACCTGCCGGATGCTCCTGCAGCCGCGCCTGCCCCGCCGACCCGGGATCTCCGCGAGGCGGTCGTGGCGAACATCGTGGCGAGCTGGCAGCAGATTCCGCACATCCAGATCGGCGGGGAGCTCGACGGCACCGGCCTGATCGAGGCCAGGCGCCGCGCCCGGCCCGCCGGCGGCGAGAGCGTCACGATCACCGATCTCCTGATCCTCGCCGTCGCCGCCGCCCTGCGCGACGTCCCCGAGCTGAACGGCACGCTCGGCGAGCCGTCGGACCGCGTGCACCTCGCGCTCGCCGTGGCGACCCCGAACGGGATCGTCGCGCCGGTGATCCGCAACGCGGACGAGCTCTCGCTGGCGCAAGCGGCGCGGGAGCGCGCGCGCGTCGTCGACGCCGCCCGGGCGGGCACCCCCGACCCCCACGACCTCGCCGGCGGGACGTTCACCCTCACGAACCTCGGCGCCTATCCGGTCGACTTCTTCGCGCCGGTCGTCTCCGGCCCTCAGATCGCGATGCTGGCGACAGGCCGGCTCGTGGAGCGGCCCGTTGCGATCGACGGCATGCTCGCCGTCCGCCACCGGATGTGGGCGAACGTGGCCATCGACCATCGCGGCGCCGACGGCGAGGCCGGCGGCCGCTTCCTCGCCGCCCTCGAGCGGTGCCTGAACGAGCTACCCAGCCGTGTCTGAGAAGGAGGGCGCATGACCGTCACCCCAGTCCCGGTCGAGGAGGCGCCGGTCGGCGAACGCCCGGCCGACCTCACCGACGAGCACCTGCTGAAGCTCTACGTCGACATGATCCGAGTGCGCGTCTTCGAGGAGGAGATCATCGACGCATTCCGCGCCGGCCTGGTCCCGGGCTCGACGCACCCCTGCATCGGCCAGGAGGCGATCAAGGCAGGCGCGCTCGACGTGATCGAGCAGTCGGATCTCGTCCTCGCCACCTATCGCGGTCACGGCGAGGCGCTTCTGAAGGGGGTCGAGCCGGTCGCGATCATGGCGGAGCTGATGGGCCGGCAAACGGGGATCAACGGCGGCAAAGGCGGCTCGATGCACCTCGCCGACCCCTCGGTCGGCCTGATGACGACGAACGCGATCGTCGCCGGTCACATACCCCATGCCGGCGGCGTCGCCCTGTCCTGCCGCTTCCGCAAGACCGATCAGGTCGTCCTCTGCTTCTTCGGGGACGGAGCCTCCTGCGAGGGTGACTTCTTCGAGACGCTGAACATGGCGCAGCTCTGGAGTGTGCCGCTGGTCTTCGTCTGCGAGAACAACGGCGTGGCGATCTCGGTGCCGACGTCGAAGAGCCAGTCGACGCCGGACATCGCCGATCGGGCGCGCGGCTTCGGGATGCCGGCGGCGATCGTCGACGGCAACGACGTGCTCGCGGTCCGCCCGGCGATCGCCGAAGGGGTCGAGCGGGCGCGGGCCGGGAACGGGCCCACCTTCGTCGAGTGCAAGACGCTGCGCTGGGAGCACCACTCCGGGTTCTCGGCCGGCGGGGCGGACGCCGAGGAGCGCAAGGCGGCGCGCGAGCGTGTCGATCCGATCGCCCGCTACAGGAAGCGTCTGCTCGGCTGGTCCGTGACCTCCGAGGCCGAGCTCGAGCGGATCGAGTCCGAGACGCGCGAGTGGGCGGGCACGGTTCGCGCCGAGGCGGAACAGGCGCCCCTGACGGGGGCCGAGTCGATCTGGAACGACATCTACGCACCCACTCCCCCGCTCGACTGACGGGCGTCTTCGCGTGCAGACGCGCGAGCGGACACTGACGGAAGGGCTCGTCCGGCTGGCCCTCGACGCGGCCGCCGACACGGATCGGATCCGCCGGCCGGCCGGCCGGGCGCTCTTCGACCACCTTGCCTGCCTGGAGGCGGGCCGCCGGGTGAGCCCGTCTCTGCCCGATGCCGCCGCCGCCGCTCTGCTGGACCGGGACGACCTGCACTGGCCGTCGGTGACGCATCCCGGCGCCGCCGTCTGGAGCGTCGTCCGCGAGTGCGGGGGGGATGCGCGCGCCGCGACGGCGGGCTACGAGGCGACCGCCCGGCTGGGCGCAGCCCTCGGCGCCGAGCACCGTCGCTTCTGGCACTCGAGCGCGACGGCGGGCTCGGTCGGCGCGGCGATCGCGGCCGCGATCGCCTGCGATCTGGACGAGGACCGGATCGTGGACGCGGCGGCGCACGCAATCTCGGTCGCCGGCGGCTCGATCCTCGCGATCGTGGAGCGCCGCGGCACCCGGTTCTTCCATCGTGCGCACGCGGCCGCGACGGGAATCGCCGCGGCGAGGGCGGCTGCGTCCGGCCTCGACGGCACGCGCGGCGGTCTCGACGGTGATCGCGGCCTGTTCGCCGCGACGGGAGGCTCTCCGGCCGGGCTTCTCCTCGAGCGCGAGCGGCTCGCGCTCGAGGAGACGACCTTCCGGATCCATGCGACCACCGGCTTCGCCCAGGCCGCCGTGGAGGCGGCGATGGAGCTCGCACCGGTCGAGGGCGACGGCCCCGTCGTCGTCGAGGCTCCCCCCGCCGCCGTCGCCCTCGCAGGCAACGGCGATCCCCGGACCGACGACGACGCGTGGTGGAGCCTGCCCTATGCCGTCGCGGTCACCCTGCTCGGCCTCGACCTCGGAGACCGGTCTCTCCTGCACGACTCCCGCGTCCGTGCCCTCCTGGGAAGTGTGGAGCTTCGGGAAGGACCGGTCTCCCGGGTCGAGGCCCGCGGCCGGGAGGCGATCTGCGTCGAAGCGCACGTGCCGACGGACGAGGAGCTCGTGGCCAAGTGGCGAGCGCTCAACCCCGACCTCGAGCCGCCGCTGGAGCTCCTGTCGTGAAAGTCGCCCTGCTCCCCGGGGACGGCGTCGGGCCCGAGGTCGTCGCCGAGGCACGGAAGGCGGTCGACGCGACCGGCGCCCCGGTCGAGTGGACGGAGCTGCTGTGGGGCTCGGCCTGGTGGCGCGAGCACCGCGAGATGATGCCTCGGGACGGCGTCGCCCTCCTCCGGCGGCACGACGCGATCCTGATGGGCGCGATCGGCGACCCTGCCGTGCCCGACCCCGTCTCGCTCTGGGACTTCGTCCTCCGGATGCGGCAGGAGCTCGACCTGTGGGCGAACGTGCGCCCGGCCCGCCTGCTGGACGGCATTCCCTCTCCGCTCGCCGGGCGCGGGCCGGCCGACGTCGACATGGTCTTCGTGCGGGAGAACACCGAGGGCGAGTACTCGGGCGCGGGCGGGCGGGTTCACCCCGGGCTCGCGCACGAGACCGCGGTCGAGGTGAGCGTCTTCACGCGCGCCGGCACGGAGCGCATCGTGCGGCACGCCTTCGAGCTCGCGCGCGCCCGAAGCGGGCTGCTGACGAACGCGACGAAGTCGAACGCCTCCCGCTACGGGTACGTCTTCTGGGACGAGGTCGTCGCCGAGGTCGGGACCGAGTACCCGGACGTGCGGGTCGAGCGCGTGCTCGTCGACGCGCTCTGCACCCGGATGGTGCGCGACCCCGGTTCGATCGACGTCGTCGTCGCGTCGAACCTCTTCGGCGACATCCTGACCGACCTGGCTGCCGCGCTCCAGGGCGGCCTCGGCATGGCCGCCTCGGCGAACGTCGCGCCGGGCACGAGCGTGCCCGGGCTGTTCGAGCCGGTGCACGGCTCGGCGCCCGACATCGCCGGCCGCGAAGTCGCGAACCCGTGCGGCGCGATCTGGAGCGCCGCCCTGATGCTCGAGCACCTGGGCAGGACCGAAGAGGCACGTCGCGTCACGGCGGCCCTCGAGGCCGTGTGCAGAGAGGGGCCCCGCACGCGCGACGTGGGCGGGACGGCGTCCACGGTCGAGGTCGGCGACGCCGTCGCCGCACGGATCGCGTCGGGCTAGTGGTCCGGATGCGTGCCCTCGAGCTCCCCGGAGTCGGCATGCCCCTCCGCCTCGTCGAGCGGCCCGTGCCGGAGCCCGGGCCGGGCGAGGCCCGCGTTCGGGTGCAGGCGTGCGGCGTGTGCGGATCGGACCTCTTTCTCCAGAAAGGGGGCTTCGGCGCCGACAAGCTGCCGCGGGTGCCCGGGCACGAGGCCGCGGGCATCGTGGACGCGCTGGGCGCGGGGGTCGACGGGCTCGCAGAGGGAGACCAGGTCGCGATCTGGTACATCGACAACGCCGACGGGGCGCCGCGCCCGAACCTCGGCCCCGGGGTGACGCGGATGGGAGTCGACGTCGACGGCGCCTTCGCCGAGTACGTGGTCAGGCCCGCTCGGACACTCGTCAGGCCGGCTGCGGAGATCGATCCGGCGACCCTGGCCGTGCTGACCGACGCGGTCGGAACGCCCTACCACGCGCTCGTCCGGATCGCCGGGCTGCAGGCCGGCGAGACGCTGCTCGTTCTCGGGGTCGGCGGAATCGGCTCGAACGCCGTTCAGCTCGGCCGTCATCTCGGAGCGCACGTCGTCGCGGTGGCGCGGAGCGAGGAGAGCCGGGCACTTGCGCTCGGGCTCGGCGCGGCCGCGGCGGTCGCGCCGTCGCAGGCGGCCGGGGCCTGCGGCCCGCTCGGCCCCGACGTCGTCGTCCAGTGCGCGGACTCGGCCGAGCTCGACCGGATGGCCGTGGAGGTTGCGGGCTACGGGGGGCGGGTCGTCTTCGTCGGGACGGTCCCGGAGGCGTTCGAGGTGCGTGCGAGCGAGCTGATCTGGCGCGAGCTCGCGCTCCTCGGCTCCAGGGGCTTCACCGCGGAGGACATCGCCGACGTGATCGACCTCTACCTGGCCGGCGCGATCCGCGCCGATCACCTGACGTCGCGGGTGAGGCCGCTCGAGGAGGGCAACGAGGCACTCGAGGATCTGCGCGCCGGCCGGGTGCTGCGGTCCGTCCTCGTTCCCTAGACGCGAACCGTCTCGATGCCCAGGTAGCGACCGAGGGCCTCGACGCCGGCGCCCAGCAGGCCGTGGCTCGCGGCCCCGTGGTGCGTCGCGCCGGCGCGGCACCAGCGCGTCCAGGCCTCTGCCGCTGCGCCGTTCGCGAAGCGGAACGCGCCGTTGGCCGTCCCGACGCCCGGCCAGCCCTTGCCGGTGAGCTCTCCCTCGGCGGCGATCAGGCGGAATCCCGTGTCCAGCTGGACGAAGCCGACGAGGGTGGCCGCTCCGGCCGGGGCGGTGAAGCACGCGCAGGCCCCGCAGCGAGGGTCGTGGCGGAACCAGCCGTTCGCGATCAGCCGGGCGGGAGCGCCTGCGGCCAGCTCGAGGTCGTGCTCGCCGGAGCTGGCGACGACCAGCTCTCCCGTCTCCTCGTCGAGCGCCTCGAGCTCGTGATACTGCGCCGCCCCGCCCAGGAGCTTCGAGACCAGCATCGCGACGGCGGTGACGACGTCGCCCGTGCAGGTCCACGGAACGCCGTTCGTGGTCGAGCGCCCGAGCGCGAAGCACGGAGCGATGCCGACCTCGTCGCCGAGTCGGATCTCCGGAACGTGGCAGTTGAAGGCCCCGGCGTCGAGAGCGTACCGTCCGACGAGCTCGTCGAGCGCGCAGGCTGCCCGGAGCGAGCGCTCGAGCGTGTCCCCGTCGACGTCTACCGCGTAGAGCGAGCGGGTCTCGCGCTCGAGATCGGCGATCTGCTCGGCCGCCACGCCGGCGTAGAGGTCGCGGAACTCGGCGGCCTGGATCGGCACCAGCTCGATTCCCGTCTCGGCGCGCAGACGCTCCGGGTCGGCGGCGACGTGGACGTAGCCCTCCTGGGTCGGCCCGACCCGGCCGACGCGCGCGCGGGCGAGGCGCGTCGCGCCCGACGCAGCCCGCAGGGCCGCGTCGACGGGCGCGACCGATCCGAGCGGCGAGACGATCAGCTCGAACGGGCGGCCGCGGCCGACGAGCGTGCTGGTCACCATCGGCGCCCCGACGGTCGCGCCGTAGCTCGTGATTCCGCCGTGGTCGAAGTCGTCCGGCACCGCCGGCTCCTTCTGGGCCGCCCAGACGACCGTCGGAAGCCCGCCGAGCGCGAGCAACGCCCAGGCAGGCGGCGCAGCCATCGTCTGGAGCAGGAGGACGCTCTCCGCCCGCGCCTCCTCGAGCGCGTCCGCTGCCGCGCGGCCGGCGGCCTCCGAGTCGACGACGCGGACGGCGACCACGTCGGCGGTGAGAGAGTCGGCGACCCTGCGGGCGAGGGCTTCGCGCTCCGCCCGCAGGTCGTAGGGGACCGACTGCTCCCAGAAGTCCCAGTAGGGAAGGACGAGGCCCACGCTCGGGGCTGGCCGACTCACCTGCGGATCGTACCCTTGCGGGCTGGAATCGGTACCAATAGAGTCATCGCCATGACCGACACCCAGATCGAATACTCCCCGCACGTCGGACGCCGGATCCGTCTCGGCAGCTGGGAAGACCAGAAGATCTCGACCTTCCGGAAGATTCGCGAGGCGATCGGCGAGGGCCGCTTCGACGACGCGGCCAGGCTCGCCAGCTACTTCGTCGACGAGGCGCGCGTCTGCTTCCAGATCTACCGCCAGTGGATCCCGGACCTGAACGGCTTCCTGGCCGAGAACGGCGTCGACAAGGAGGAGCTCGACGGCGTCAACGCGGCGATCGTGGCGAAGCTCGCGCTTCCCGACGGCCGGCCGTGGGATCCGTACCGGCAGTGGGACGCCTTCATCAACGAGATCGACGACCTCGTCGGCCTGATTCACCGCGAGCGCGTCGACGAGTCCCTCGCCGCGCTCGACCGGGCGAAGGAGACGTGGCGCCGCTGCCACGACAGGGACGTCGACCACACCTATGGCCTGATGAGCGAGATCGTCGCCCGGCTCGGCGAGCACCGGATCGGCGACATGTGGAACAAGGTGCTCCTACCCCTCTTCGCCTGGCGCTACGAGAAGTTCGACATCGACAAGCACGCCTGGGAGGAGGGGCTCGAGGTGCTGATGCTGGTCGCCTGCGAGGCGATGCGCGGGCACCTCGTCGGCCCCGAGCGGACCGGAGACTTCGAGCTGGTCGAGACGGACGACCGCTACATCCTCCGGTTCGATCCCTGCGGCTCGGGCGGCAGGACGATCCGTGGCGACACCATCGAGGGCACCCCGGCGCGCATGGAGCCGCCGTACGGCTGGACGGTGTCGCAGCAGCCGCACCCCTGGAACCACTTCCAGACCGGCGTCTGCCACTACTGCACGCACTGCATCGCGCTGATGGAGGAGATGCCGATCGACCGCTTCGGCTACCCCGTGCGCGTCATCGACCCGCCCCGGTACGGCGCCGTCGACGAGGACGGCCGACCGCAGAAGTGCCAGTGGCAGATGTTCAAGGACCCGAGGAACGTGCCCGAGGAGTACTACGAGCGGACGGGCCGGAAGAAGCCGGACGGGTTCGGCTCGAAGGCGCTAGGAAGCGCCGAGCTGCCGGACGTGAAGGCCGGGATGCCGGGAGCCGGATAGTGGAGCGGCGCGCCCGCGCGAGCATGCGCGAGGTGGCGGAGCACGCGGGGGTGGCGATGTCGTCCGTTTCCCGTGTCCTCTCCGACCATCCCGACGTGAGCCCGATGATGCGCGAGCGCGTCCTCCTGGCCGTGGAGGAGCTCGGCTACAAGCCCGACCTGCTCGCGCAGAGCCTGCGCCGCCGGGAGACCCGGACGGTCGGGTTCGTCGTCGCCGACATCTCGAACCAGCTCTTCGCGGAGATCGTCAAGGGGGCGGAGACGACGCTGCGCGAGGCGGGATACGCGATGCTGCTGACCAACTCGGAAGGCGACCCCGACCTCGACGCCGTGTACGTCCGGCTCTTCGAGCAGCGGCGCACCGACGGGCTGATCCTGTCGCTGGCGCAGGAGGATCACCAGCCGACGATCGAGGCGTTGCAGGCGATCGACGGCCCGATCGTTCTCATCGACCGCGACCTGCCGGCGTCGATCCCGGCCAGCCGCGTTCTCTCCGATCACGCGAGTGGAATGCGGGCCGCGGTCGATCATCTGCTCGATCTCGGCCACCGCCGGATCGGCCTCATCCTCGGGCAGCCGATCAGGCCGACGCACGAGCGGAGGCGCGCCTTCGAGGAGGCCCATGCCGCCCGCAGGCTGCAGCCGGGCCCCGTCGTCCACGGCCGGTTCTCCGTCGAGTTCGGCATGCAGGCGACCGGGGAGCTGCTCGACGCCGCCGAGCGGCCGACCGCGATCATCGCGGGCGGCAACCAGCTGATGATCGGCGCGCTCGCCGTCATCTCGGAGCGCGGCCTCGAGATCGGCTCCGACATCTCGTTCCTGGGGTGCGACGACATCCCGATCACCAGCCTCCACCGCCCGCCGATCGCCGTCGTCCGCAGGGACAACGAGGGCATCGGACGGGCGGCGGCGGAGCTGATTCTCGCCCGCCTCAAGAACGGCAACCTGGAGAGCGAGGTCGTCCTGCCGACCGAGTACGTCTCACGCCCGAGCTGCATGCCCCCTCGTGCCTAGCCCGGCGCCGCGGGCGATCTCGGGCAGCGAGGCGCCCACGGTTGCGCGGCTCACGTGGTCGAATGCTCTCGGCAAGCGCGTCCGCGAGGGCGACTGGGCCGAGCAGGCGATCTCCACCTACTCCAAGGTGGAAGAGGCGATCTCGGCGGGCCAGTGGGAGCTCGCCGCGCAGCTCGTCGACTATGCGATGGAAGAGGCCAAGGTCGTCTACGTCATCTACCAGGTCTGGACCGAGGGCTTCCTGGACTGGCTGCGCCAGGAGGGCGTCGGCGAGGAGGAGCTGGCGGCGGAGCTCGACCGGATTCGCAGGCTGCTCGCCTTCCCCGACGGCGGCCGCTACGAGGCGTCGCCGCGGTGGGAGGCGCTCGGGGTTGCCGCGGGACTGCTCGCCAACCGGATCCGGGCCTTCGAGACCGAGGCCGACGACGCGATCAGGGCCCTGCGCGAGCTCCGGGAGAGCTGGCGCCGGCTCCACGACCGGAGCGCCGACTTCCAGGCGGCGTTGCTCACGTTCGTCGCCGTCCGCTTCGGGGAGGCGCGCATCGAGGATTGCTACCGCCACGTCCTTGAGCCGTACCTGCAGGAGCGCTACAGGCCGTTCGACGTCCGTGAGCAGCCGTACGAGGACACCGTCTACCGCAACCTCTACCTGACGTTCGAGGCGATGCGCGCACACCTCTGTGGACCGGGGAGAGAGGGGAATCTCGAGCTGGAGGAGCACGAGGACCGGGTCGTGGTCAGATTCGATCCCTGTGGATCCGGCGGTCGCATGCAGCGGGGCGACTCGATCGAGGGGACGCCGCCACGAGCGGAGCCGCCTTACCGGTTCGGCGTCACGCAGGCGGAGCACGACTGGGCGTGGAACGAGAAGGGCGTCTGCTACTACTGCGCCCATTGCTGCTTCGCGCTCGAGCGCTGGCCGGCGGAGCAGTGGGGGCACCCGATCCGCGTGGTCGACTCGCCTCTCTACCCGGACGAGGCCACGGGCGAGCACCCGAAGCAGTGCACGTGGACGATCTACCGGTCGCTCGAGGCGATTCCGGCCGAGGCCTACGAGCGAATCGGCAGGCGGAAGCCCGGCACCTGAGGCAAGCCGGTCACGTCCGGCTTGACCGCGCGGGCGGAAGGCTCGTAGACTCCTCGGGAACCGTTTCCAGTCCACTGAGGGAGGGTCGCATCATGCACATCAGAAGCTGGCGGATCGGCGTCGTCGCGCTCGTGGCCGTGGGCATGCTCGCCGCCACCGCCTACGGCGCGGCCTTCAAAGGCCCGCCGAAGCCGAAGTCGGTTCCGTTTCAGAATGCGGCGCCCGGCAGCGGCAAGGGCCTGAAGCTCGGCTACATCTCGCTCGGCGAGTCGGTCCCCTTCGTCCGCCTCGTCTCGAACGGGATCAAGGCCCAGGCCAAGCGTGCCGGGGCCCAGCTCGTCTTCTGCGACTCCGCGCTCGATCCGGCCAAGGCGCTCGACTGCGCCAAGACGTTCAAGACCCAGGGGGTCCAGGGCTACCTCAACTTCCAGGTCACCCAGAACGCCTCTGCGTCGATCTGCAAGGCCGGGCCACAGGTCCCGGTGATCGCGATCGACATCCACCAGGCACCGTGCGAGGTGTCCTTCATGGGTGCCAACAACCTCTACGCCGGCTACATCTCGGGCAGGGCGGTCGGGCTGTATTTCAAGCAGCACTTCGCCTGCAAGTACGACACGTTCGTCTCGCTCGAGTCGTCGGCCGCAGGAGTCGTGAACGATCAGCGGATGGGTGGCTACCGCCAGGGATTCACCTCCGTCTGCGGGAAGATCCACAACCTCAAGAAGATCGACGGTGCCGACCGCATCGATCCGGCCCGGACGAAGTTCGCGGACGCGTTGACGTCGCTGCCCGGTCAGAGCCACATCATCGTCGTCTCGATCAACGACGACGGAATCGAGGGGGCTCTCGCCGCCGCCAAGACGGGCGGACGCAGCAACGATCTCTACGTGTCGGGTCAGGGCGCCGACCCGTCGGCCTGGTGCCTGATCAAGAACAACAAGCAGTGGATCGCCGACTCGGCCTACTTCCCGGAGAAGTACGGCAACATCGGCATCCCCTACCTGATCAAGCTCGTGAAGGGACAGAAGATCCCGAAGCAGCTCTACGTCCCGCACGTGATCATCACCGGGAAGAACCTCGCGAAGTTCTACAAGCCGAAGGGCTGCTAGACGGTCGGTAGGCACCGGTCGTCGTGGAACGAGGTGCAGAGAACGTCGAGGTGAGCGGCCCTCCGGGCCGCTCACCCGGCTTCCGGCTCGAGGCGCGCGGCATCCGCAAGTCGTTCGGCGGCGTCGAGGTCCTCCACGGGGTCGATCTCGTCGCGAGTCACGGCTCGGTGCTCGCGCTGCTGGGCGAGAACGGAGCCGGCAAGTCGACGCTCGTGAAGATCCTCGCCGGCGACTACGAGCCGGACGCAGGCGAGATCGTCGTCGACGGCGAGAAGCGGGGAACGCTCGATCCGCTGACCGCCAGGCGGCTCGGCATCCGCATGATCTTCCAGGAGCTCGCGGACGCCGGCAGCCTGTCCGTGGCAGAGAACATCTCGCTCGGGCGCTGGCCGAACCGGGGGGGAATCGTCCGCTGGCGCGCGCTCCGGCAGCGGGCGCAGGGCGTCCTCGGGGAGCTGGAGGTGGAGATCGATCCCGACCGGACGGTCGACTCGTTGCGGATCGGCGAGCGGCAGGTGGTCGAGATCGCCCGCGCCCTGTCGGACGAGGCCCGGTGCCTGATCCTGGACGAGCCGACCGCCGCGCTCTCCGGCCAGGAGGTGGAGCGCCTCTTCTCCTTCCTCCGGCGGCTGCGCGACCGCGGCGTCGCGCTCATCTACATCACGCACCGGCTCGACGAGGTTCAGCGGATCGCGGACGACGTCCAGGTGCTCCGCGACGGCGACTCGGTGCTCAGCGGTCGCGCGGCCGACACCGGCCGGGGAGAGCTCGTCTCGGCGATGGTCGGCCGGAAGCTCGAGGACATCCAGCGGCCGGAGCCGCGGACGTGGGAGCTGGGCGAGACCCCCGTGATCCGGTTCGAGCACGCCGCCAGCGAGCCTGCCTTCCGGGACGTCGACCTCGAGGTGTACCCGGGAGAGGTGGTCGCGCTCTACGGGAAGATCGGCTCGGGTACGGCAGAGGTCGCCGAGGCCGCTTTCGGGGTCAGGCGGCTGACCGCCGGCCGCTTCGAGCTCGACGGCACGCCGCGCGCGTTTCGCGACCCTGCGCGGGCGATCGCGGCCGGCGTCGGGCTCCTGCCTGCCGACCGGCAGCGAGAGGGAGCGTTCATGGTGCGGCCGGTCGCCGAGAACATCAGCGTGCCGTCGTGGTCCCGGCTGGCCAGGCTGCGCACGATCATCACGCACCGGGCCGAGGCGCTGGCCTACCGGCGCTGGCACGAGGCGTTGACGATTCGCTCACGCAACGATCCGCGGCAGATGATCGCGACGCTCTCGGGCGGCAACCAGCAGAAGGTCGTGCTCGGCCGCTGGCTCGAACGGCGCTCGCATGCGCTGCTCCTCGTCGAGCCGACGCGCGGCGTCGACGTCGGGGCCCGGCAGGAGATCTACCGCTCGGTTCGCAGGCTGAGCTCCGAGGGGGTCGGCATCCTCATCCCGACCTCCGACTACGAGGAGGTCGTGCAGGTCGCCGACCGCGCCGCGGTGATGGCACGCGGAGAGATCGTCGCGAGGCTCGAAGGCGACCAGATCACCACCCAGCGCCTGGCCGAGGCGGCGGGGGGCTAGCGTGGCGACCGGAGCGACGTTGGCGACCGCCGGCACGCGCCGCCGCGGGCTGGCTATTCCCGAGGCCGGGGCGCTGATCCTCTTCCTCGGCGCGGAGCTGGTCTTCTTCGGCGTCAAGTCGCCGTACTTCTTCGAGCGCGAGAACTGGTTCAACATCCTCACGGCGATCGCGATCTACGGCGTGCTCGCTGCGCCGGCGACGCTCCTGTTGGTGGCGGGCCAGTTCGACCTCTCGGTCGGCTCGGGCGTCGCCTTCACCGCGGTGATGATGTCCTACATCTCGGGCCGGCAGCCGCCGAGCATCGGCCACTCGATCCTGCTCGGGGTCGTGCTCGCCGTCGCGTGCGGTCTCGGCATCGGCGTCATCAACGGCTTCTTCGTCACCGTCGTCGGGGTCAACGCCCTGATCACGACTCTCGGGATGCTCGCCGTCCTGCGTGGCCTCGCGCAGGTGGTCGCCAAGGGCCAGACCGTCCTGCTCGACACCTTCAGCTCGCTTGGCCAGGGCCGGATCGCCGGCGCGCCGTTCGACGTTCCGGTCTCCGCGATCATCCTTGCAGGCGTCCTCGCGGTCTTCTGGTTCGTGATGCGGTACACCGTCTACGGACGATCCATGTACGCGATCGGCTCGAACCGGGCGGCAGCGAGGCTGACGGGCATCCGTGCGCGACGGCTGATCTTCTTCGGCTTCGTCCTGTCGGGCCTGGCGATGGCGCTCGGCGGCCTCATCCTCGTCTCGGAGGT
This sequence comes from uncultured Actinomycetes bacterium, assembly GCA_963837265.1. GTDB lineage: Bacteria > Actinomycetota > Thermoleophilia > Gaiellales > Gaiellaceae > DATBLE01. Next base: position 199,882 of record CAWIMQ010000004.1, on the reverse strand, counting down.
GGGTGCGGCGCCGTCCGGCACCCTGGCCGTCGGTTACGAGCTCCAGGTCGTCACGGCCGTCATCCTCGGCGGGGCGAGCCTCGCGGGTGGTCGCGGCACGATCCTCGGGACCATCCTCGGCCTGCTGATCATCGGCGTGCTCAACAACGGGCTCAACCTGCTGAGCGTCGATGCCTTCTGGCAGCAGGTCGCCCAGGGCGCGCTGCTGATCGCGGCGGTGTCCTTCGACCAGCTTCGAATCCGACTCACTGCGAGGTGACCATGGAACGAATCTGCTTCACCTTCGAGATCAGGCCCGGCAAGGAGGACGAGTACAAGCGCAGGCACGACGAGATCTGGCCGGAGCTCGTGGAGGCGATCAAGGACGCCGGGCTCTCCAACTACTCGCTCTTCCGGCGGGGGACGGAGATCGTCGCCTACGCGGAGTGCGAGCCGGACGCGGCGACCGCGTTCGCCCGCATCGGCGAGACCGACGCCAACCGGCGGTGGTCGGAGTGGTTCGTCCCCGAGGTGATCCCGAGCCTGACCGACGAGCAGGGCAACCTCGTCACGTACGACGAGGTCTGGCATCTCGACTGAGCGAGGAGCGACATGACGCGACTTCCCTTCACCGACACGCACGTGCACTTCTGGGACCGGCACCTGCCCGAGCTGGGCGGCTACCACTGGCTCGACCCCGAGGCGGAGCACCCGCAGCTCGGCGAGTACGGCGCGATCAAGATGGACCGCTACCGCGCAGACGACTTCGTCGCCGAGACGCGCTTCCAGAACGTCGCCAACGTCATCCACGTCCAGGCGGCGCTCGGCATCGAGGACCCGGTCGAGGAGACGAGGTGGCTGCAGGCGTTCGCGGACAGGCTCGGCGTGCCGCAGGGAATCGTCGCCTTCGTCGACCTGGCCGGCCCGGGCGCCGAGGAGACGATCCGCCGTCACGCGGAGTACGCCAACGTGCGCGGGATCCGCGACCTCCGCTACGACGACTACCTGACGAGCCAGGACTGGGAGCTGGGCTTTGCGATGCTCGAGAAGCACGAGCTGATCTGCTGCGACGACCCCATGGTCGAGGTGATGGAGGACGCGGCACGGCTCGTCGAGCGCCATCCCGGCATCACGTACTGCGTCGACCACGCCGGCTTCCCCCGCCTCCGGGACAAGGAGTACTTCGCCGAGTGGAGCGCGGGCATGCGCAAGCTGGCCGCGCTGTCGAACACGGTCGTGAAGATCTCCGGGCTCGGCATGTGCGACCACGAGTGGACCGTGGACTCGTGGCGGCCCTGGGTGCAGGAGTGCATCGACGCCTGGGGCACCGACCGCTCGTTCTTCGGCACGAACTGGCCCGTGGACAGGCTCTTCTCGTCGTACGGAGACGTGCTCGACGCCTACGCCGAGCTCGTCTCGGACCTGAGCGACGCCGAGCAGCGGGCGCTCTTTCACGAGAACGCCGACCGGATCTTTCGCCTCGCCCCGCCGTAGAGCCCCGAGGCAGCTCGTCCGCCGATCTCCCCGGCGTCCGGACCGGGATCGTCGGCGGCTCTTCGCTCTCCGCCTGACATCGCGGCCCAGCGGCGATGCCGCCTGCGTGGGATCTGGCGTCCCGGGCCGACCCACGATCCGCGCCGGCGCGGCGCGCCGGCGGCGGGACGGTCACGGGTCGTAGATCGACCGGCTCGCCCCCGCTCTCGCGTTCCGGGGGTAGGGCACGAGGTCGTTGATGAACCCGGGCTCCGCCTGGACGCGGCGGAGCCACTGGGACACCGCCGGGTAGTCGCCGAGGCGGAGGCCCGCGTCGCCGGCGACGTGTGTGTACGCGAAGTTCGCCAGATCCGCGATCGTGCATGCACCGCCGACGAGGTACGCGCGGCCTTCCAGGTGCCCATCCAGCATCGAGAGAGCCTTCTCGCCGTGCGCGACGCGTGCGGCGACGGCCTCCGGGTGGCGACCGGTGAGAATCCAGAAACGGGCGGAGCCGATGCCGCGGACGACCCATTCCTGCTCGAAGAACAACCACTGCGCGACGTGCGCGCGCTCGACCGGGGTCGATGGCAGGTACCGGGTGTCCTCCGCCAGGAACCAGAGGATCGCGTTCGACTGCAGGAGGACGCTCCCGTCTGCGAGCCGGAGGACGGGGGTCTCGCGCGCGGGGTTGAGCGCCGCGTAGTCGTCGGTGAGCGTGTCGCCGGCGAAGATGTCGACCTCGACTCGCTCGTGGTCGCGGCCGAGGAGCGCGAGCAGCAGTCGTACCTTCAGGCAGTTCGCCGAAGCCGGATAGTCGTACAGGCGCATGTGATCCGAAACGTAGCGGCGCTGCCCGGGCGTGAGGTGTGCCGGACGGCGTGCCTCCCCGGGAGCCGGACACCGAGGCGCGCCGGCCGGCCTCCGAGCCGTGGCCGCGCCGGCGTCAGGGCGAAGCCCGCGGCGCGCTCGACCCGAAGCTTCCGGGTCCGCCGCGGCCCGCCGACGCCGCCGCACCTGCGTTCCGGGCCTCGAGCAGGTCGCGCACGCGCACCTGCTCCGTCAGCAGGCGGCGGAAGCGCTGCGGCTCGGCCGCACGTACGAGCGGCAGAGCTCGAGCCCGGCCGGGTAGGTGATCACGTACCTCGAGCGCTGGGCGCTGATGACCCCGGGGCTCGCCGCTCACATGATCACCAGCGTCTCCTCGAGCAGCCCTCGCCCGTGCACGAGCAGGTGCTCCTTGCTGCAGCGCTCGGCGTGGTGGCCGGGGTACGTCTCGTGCATCGACAGCACGAGCAGCTCGAGGGCGGAGACCGGCAGGTCGACGTTGACGGAGATCCGGCTGCGGAGGTCGCCGAGGTACTCGCAGAACGCCAGCCACGGCTCGTCGCGCACGATCTCGAGGACGACTTCCTCGCCGGCCGGTAAGCCGAACAGGTCCCGCGTCCTGACCCGCGCCTCCTCGACGACCGCCGCCATCGTGCGCTCGATCAGATCGGTGGGCACCCGGATCGAGCTCTCCCAGCGCTCACGACGCTCGGCCAGCGGCCCGTCGCCGGGCAGGAGCTCCTCGAGCCGCTCGTGCGCTGCGTGAAGACGGCTTCGTCGGTGTGGGCCGGCCGGATGCCGCAGCAGCCCTCCACCTCGTCGGCGTACGAGCCCGATTCGCCCGCGAGCACCCCGGCGTAGGTGCGCAGTCCCGCCACCTGATCGCGGAGCCAGCCGTCCTCGAGCTCGTCGAGCAGGCCTTCCGCGGCGGCGACGAGCGCCGCGGGCTCGACCGGCGGCGCGGCCTCGACCAGCGCCGCCTGTTCGGGCGGCCCGAAGTACGCGTCGACGATCCCCTCGACGTGCCGGCCGAGCTGCAGCCCCAGCCGGACGTAGCGCTCCGCGGCGACCTCGGTCATCGAGCCAGCCTAGTCTGCTCTCCCGCGTGGGGTGTCTTCGACCGGCCCGATGCGGGAGACTGCCCTGACCGCGGCTTCCGGTGCCACGAACGCGACGCTGCCGCGGCCCTCGTGGTCGAAGACGACGAGGCCGATCTCCTCGCCGAGGTCGATCGGCTCACGGTAGTCGAGCTCCGCCCGCAACGGGCGCCGTGGATCCACGGCCAGAGCCGGAAACAGCTCCTCGAGCGCCTGCCAGTAGACGGCGTTGTTCACGTGGCCGTGCAGGTCGACGTCCGTCGCGCGAAGCGACCAGCGCCTGCGCTCGGCGACGCCGTCCGCGGGCGGGCCCGGGAGGTCGAGCCTCGTCGAGACGGGACGTCCACCGGCCGCCTCGCCGTAGACGCCGAACTCCTCGATTCGAGCCGGGCTTCCGCGCGCGTCGAGGTGGATCCAGACGCTGTCGACCTCGGCCCGTCCCCCCGCATCGCCTGCGAGGGACCACCTCCGGCCCGCCGCGATGGCGGCGACACCGCTGCACCAGGTCGTCAGCCCGATCCGGCGGTCGTCCAGGAAGGGCGCGAGCACGTCGATGCGGATCCGCCGGACGAACCAGAGGTGCTCCGGCAGCCCCCAGCCGGTCTCCTGCACGTCGTCGATGGCGACGTCCTGGAGAAAGCGGGCGAGCGCATCGAGCCGCAGGCGGCCGTGAGCATCCATATCGGAGAGGCGAACGCGGCGGGTCGAGGAGTACGTGCGGCCGCGAGGCGGCACGGGGATGCGCGTGTCCAGCACGACCCGCCAGCCTGCTCAATCCGAGCGCCGGCAGTCCGGGCAGGAGCCGAACAGCGTGACGGCGCCCGGGCCGAGCCGGTAGCCGGAGACGGCCTCGACGCGGCGGCGGAGGTTGCCGAGCGCGTCGTCGTGGACGTGGACGACCGCCCCGCACCGCTCGCAGACGAGATGGTGGTGCGCGTGCTCGGCGGCCGGCTCGTAGTACGCGCGGCCCTCGCCGAGATGGACGCGCGCGACCATGCCCTCCTCGACGAGCACCTCGAGCGTCCGGTAGACGGTGGAGGCGCTCGTCCTGGGTAGCTCGGCCTGCACGCTGCGGACGAGGTCGTCGGCGCTCAGGTGGAGGTCCGGCTCGGAGACGAGCGCCTCCCAGACGAGCTGCCGTTGCCTGGTGAGGCGCCGGCCGCGCGGCCGGAGCGCGGCCGGGCCCTCCGGCGGAAGATGCCGGTGCCCGTGGCCTCGGGAGCTCGCTCTGGTCATCTCCGGCGCATCGTGCCATGCCGGTCCGAACCGGTTTCGGGCTTCCTCCGAACCAGTGGCAACTACGGACGCTGTTGCAAGCCGTTTGCGTTAGCGTCCAACCTCCGGAAAGGGGCAACAGGATGAGGCGCTGGACGAGCGTGTTGACCGGTGCGGAGTGGCTGCGACTGTCCGGCTTCGGCGCCGCGGTCGCGTTCCTGCACGCGGCAGGCTGGGGCCTGTTCCTCTACTACTCGCGGAGCAACCCCGCGCTCGCCGGTCTCGGGACCCTCGCATACACGTTCGGGCTCCGGCACGCCTTCGACGCCGACCACATCGCGGCGATCGACAACACGACTCGAAAGTTCCTCCAGGAGGGCAAGCGCCCGCTCGGAGTCGGATTCTTCTTCTCGCTCGGCCACTCGACGATCGTCTTCTCTCTCGCAGCCGGGCTCGCGGTCGCGGTCAGGACCGTGAACGGCAGCATTCCGGCGCTTCAGGACTACGGCGCCTCCGTCGGCGCCGGCGTGTCCGGCACCTTCCTCTGGATCATCGGGATCCTCAACCTGCTCGTCCTGCTCGACGTCGTCCGCATCTTCCGCGACATGCGGACCGGGTCGTGCGACCAGGAGAGGCTCGAGCAGCGGCTCCTCGACCGGGGCTTCATGAACCGCTTCTTCCTCGGCCGGTTAGCGCGACGGATCGCGCACTCCTGGCAGATGTATCCGCTCGGCGTCCTCTTCGGCCTCGGCTTCGACACCGCCACCGAGGTCGGGCTGCTCGCGCTCGCGGCCGGCGTCGCCACCCACCAGGTTCCGATCCTCGCCGTGCTCTCGCTGCCGATCCTGTTCGCCGCCGGGATGAGCCTGATGGACACGGCCGACGGCGCGTTCATGAGCCAGGCTTACGGTTGGGCGTTCTCGAACCCGGTCCGCAAGGTCTACTACAACCTGACCGTCACGAGCCTCTCCGTCGCCGTCGCCCTGCTGATCGGCACGATCGAGCTGCTCCAGGTGGCGGCGGCGAGGCTCGGCCTCGACACCGGCTTCTGGAGCTTCCTGAACGGCCTCGACTTCGGCACGATCGGCTACTGCATCGTCGCCCTCTTCGTCCTCACGTGGGCAGCCTCGACCGTCCTCTGGCGGGCCCGCCGGATCGAGGAGCGCTGGAGCGCGTACGTCGCCGACTGACCGTCGGCTCCGAGCACACAGAGAGGCCCAGCGCGCCTGAATCCCTCGTTCGAGGGTTTCCGATCACTCGGCCGAGGGCTGGTGATCGGCCCGGAACGCCCCTATGTGGTGCATAGGAGACTCGACACCGAACACGAGGAGCAAGCGAGATGCCGAACACGTTGCGGAACCGTCTGAGGGGCGAGAAGGGGTTCACCCTGATCGAGCTCCTCGTCGTCATGATCATCCTCGCGATCCTGACCGCGATCGCGATTCCCTCCTACCTGAGCTTCAAGGACCGCGCGAACAAGAGCGCGGCCGGCGCGGACGTCCGCGCGATCATCCCCTCGATCGAGTCGTACTTCTCCGACAACGGCACCTACTCCGGGATGACCGTCGCCGGGCTGAAGTCGAGCTACGACCAGGGGATCGTCGCGTCGACCTACGCGCTCGGCGCGAGCACCGCCTCGTCGTACTGCGTCCAGGCGACCTCGAAGAACCAGACGGCCGCCAAGGCCGGGCCGTCGGCCCAGATCGTGATCGGCGGCGTCTGCACCTAGCTCCGTTCTGATCCGGCAGCGCGAGGGCGCGGGAGACCGCGCCCTCGCCGCGCTCCGGGAGGGCGGGCGCGGCCACCGCCTCGCGCCGGCTCTATTGTTCGAGCGGCATGGCCAGGCTGGCGATGGTCACGGGAGCCTCGTCCGGGATCGGTGAGGCCTACGCCGAGCGGCTCGCCCGCGACGGATGGGACCTCGTCGTCGTCGCGCGCAGGCGCGACCGGCTGGCGGAGCTCGCCGAAAGGCTGCACGGCAACCACGGTGCCTCGGTGCAGGTGGTGGCCGCGGATCTCGCCGACACCGGGCAGCTGGGCGAGCTTTCCGCGACGGCGGCCGCCCTGGGGCTCGAGCTGCTTGTGAACAACGCCGCGCTCGCCCACTACTGCCCGTTCGCCGAGCTGACGTCGTCGGACGCGCAGGAGCTCGTCGAGCTGAACGTGCTGGCACCGGTGCTGCTGACGCGGGCGGTGATTCCCGGGATGATCGAGCGCGAAGCGGGCAGCGTGGTCAACGTGGCGTCGCTGCTCGCGTTCAGCGGCGCCTGGGAAGGGCCCCACCTTCCCCGGCGGGCGGTCTACGCGTCGACCAAGGCCTTCCTCGTCACCTTCACCCAGGTGCTCGCGAGCGAGCTGCGCGGCACCGGCGTGCGGGCGATGGTCGTCTGCCCCGGGGTCGTGCGCACCGAGTTCCACTCCCGCCAGGGAATCGACCTGAGCGACGTGGCTCGGATGGAGCCCGGCGCAGTCGTGGAGGCGAGCCTCTCGGATCTCGAGCGGGGGACGATCGTGTCCGTCCCGGGAGCGCCCGACGATTCGGCGCTCCAGGCGATCGTGGCCGCCCAGGAAGGGCTGGCCGGCATGACCCGAGCGGTCGAGCTTCCCGACCGTTTCTCCCCCGCGTGATCCTGCGCCGTCGTGGGCTCGCCGTCGGCGGGGCTCACCCGGCCGCGCCGGGCCCGGCGTCTGCCCGCGTGACGAATCCGAGCTCCAGCATCGTCCGCACGACGGCGACCGCGCCCGCGGCGAACGCCCGGCGGTCGTCCTCGTCCAGCGCGCGCGATCTCGCGGCGATGGCGATCGTCTCCCGCAGCGGACGCGTGCCGTCGAGGAGCGGCAGCAGGCCCGCAGTGTTCTGGTCGATCCCGGCCCGGAAGCCCGGGCCCTCGTCGAGAACGAGCGTCATCGACTCGACGACGTATCCCTGGTCCCGGCAGACGAGCTCCTGCTCGATCCGGGCCCGGTCGACGAGGCGGAAGGCCTCGTCGAGGAGGGGCGCGTCGCCGGCCAGCGTGCTCAGGTAGTCGTTGGCGTCGAAGACCCTCAAGACGTGCTCGCTGCCCGGAGCGGGCCGGCCGGGCGGGATCCGGTCGGATCGGAACCAGTTGAGCTTCCCCGCCCGCCGCCGAAGGACGACCGCGCCCTCGCTCACCGCGTCGGCGCCGAGCTGCGCGAGGTAGGCGAGCCAGCGGTCGAGAGCCTCCCCGTACCGCACAGGGTCTCCGGCGTGCTCCTCGTTCCACACCGCCGCGTGCGTGACCGGATCGCGTGACACGCCGAGCAGGAGCCAGCAGTCGCACCCGCTGCCCTCCACCCACCGTCTCGGCCGGTCGGCCCAGTCCGGACCGTGGACGAGCCAGCTGACGAGCAGGTGGGCGAAGCCACCCTCTTCGAGGTGCCCCGGAGCCTGGCGCACGAGCTGCTCGCTGAACCCGTCGGAGGGGACGCCTCCGTCCCGGTACGCGTAGCGTGCCTCGGGCGAGACGACGTAGGGCGCGTTGCAGACGATCAGATCGAAGCGCTCTCCGGCGACCGGCTCGAAGAGGCTCCCCTGTCGAAGCTCGATGTTGTCGATCCCGTTCAGCCGCGCGTTGAAGGCGGTCAGATTGAGAGCTTTCGGATTCACGTCGACGGCGACGACGCGCTCGCAGTGGCGGGCCGCCCAGAGCGCCTGAACGCCCGAGCCGGTACCGATGTCGAGCGCCGTCCGCACCGGCCGGCGCACCGTCAGGCTCGCGAGCACCGCCGACGGCGCGGTCACGGTGGCGACATAGTCGGCCGGCGCGCCGTCCGGCACGTCGTCGGGGTACCGGCTGCCGGCCAGCAGGAGCTCGGCGTGGGGCACGAGGCGGACCGTCGCCCGCAACGGCGTGTCGCCCTGCTCGATCACTCCGAGCCGCTGGAGCTCGTCTGCCCGAAGCGGCGCCAGGGCCAGCTCGAGCTCGGGCCGCGACACCGGGACGCCGAGGAAGAAGAGCCTGATCGCGGTCTCGAGCGGCGTGCCCGCCTCGAGGCGGCGCAGCTGCACGGGCACCTCGCGCAGGCGGGCCTGATACGCGTCGTCCCCGAGGAGCTCTCGCACGGCGGCGCCCGTGTAGCCGATCGAGCCGAGAACGGCGCGAAGGCGCTCGACGATCGCATTCTCTCCCGGGGCGATCGGGTCGTCGAGCGCCACGCCCGGACTCTACGCTTGCCACGTCGCATCGCAGCGCGTTATGGTTCCGACGGTCGCCCCGGTGCCCGGGGGCGGCTCATCTACGCGCAGGGGGGAACGTGGCCGCGGTCGACTACTTCCTGAAGATCGACGGGATCGACGGCGAGAGCGTCTCGCGCGGGCACAAGGCCGAGATCGACGTCGAGGCCTGGAGCTGGGGCGAGACGCAGTCCGGCTCCCGCGCCGCCGGCGCCGGGGCGGCCGCGGGCCGGGTGCGGATGGACGACGTCAGCTTCACGATGAAGCTGAACAAGGCGTCGCCGAAGCTGTTCCTGGCGTGCGCCGGGGGCGAGCACATCAAGGCCGCCTGGCTGACGGCCGAGCGCGAAGCCGGCGACAAGGCCGACTACTTCCTGAAGTGGACGTTCTCCGACCTGCTCGTCTCGTCGTACCAGACCGAAGGCTCGGCCGGCGATGCCCCGCACGACCAGGTCACCTTCTCCTTCGGGAAGGTCGAGGTCGAGTACAAGGAGCAGAAGGCCGACGGAAGCTTCGGCGCCGGGCTCAAGGCCGGCTGGGACCTGAAAGCGAACAAGAAGATCTGAGCCCCGGCCGACGGAGGCGAAGATGGCTCCCGCCTACTTCCTGAAGATCGACGGCGTCGAGGGCGAGAGCCGCGATCCCGACCACCTCGGCGAGCTCGAGCTGGAGTCGGTCGACTGGGAGGCGCCTGCCGGCGGCGGCGCGTGCGTCGTCGACTTCGCGGCTCGCTCGAGCAGGGCGTCGCCCGCGCTGTTCGTCGCCTGCGCGGACGGCACGCGGATCGCGAACGCGGTCCTGACGATCCACGATCCGGAGGCCGCGGCCGGTGCGACCCGTCGCTGGCGATTCTCCGAGGTCGTCGTCTCGGGGTACGCGACGGAGGGACGAGGCGAGGAGCCGCTCGATCATGTCACCCTGAGCGCGGCGCTCCAGGAGGAGCTGCCGCCGCCTGCGCCCGCGGCGCTCCGGATCGAGCTGATCCGGCCGGACGACCTCCTCAACCTCGAGCTCTCGGCGCTCAACCTGCGCCTGGACGGTGGCGCCGAGCCTGCGCTCGTCGTCGACGATCCCGAGCAGCCCGCCCGGCTGATCGTCACCTTCCCGCCGCAGACGATCGCCGAGACCGCGTACTTCCGCTCCTCCCCGGTGCCGGGCGAGGAGCCGGCGCCCGACCCCGGCAACCCTCCGCCGCCGCCGCCCGGCGAGCGCCCGCTCGACCTGCCCGGCGAGGTGGGGGGCTCGCCGGTCTTTCCGCGCACCGGCGTCGCCCGGCTCGCGGATCGCAGCCGGCTCGCCTTCGACGTCCCCGCCGGCGCCCGCCTGCCGCTCACCGTCGAGGGGCTCCTCGACTGGTCGGGGCTCGAGCCCGCGGTCAGCCCGATCGCGGCGATACCGCCCGACCCCACCGCCGAGCAGATCGCCGCTGCGCCGGCGATCCGCCCGCCGGAGGCGGCCGAGACCGCCCTCGAGCTCCCCTACCGCCTGGTGATCTCCCCGAACCGGGCGGTGTCGTGGATCCACCGCAGCGGGCCGTTCACGTCGCGGGGACGGACGGAGCTGTGGCACACGCGGCTGGGGTTGCGCACGCCCGAGGGCGTCGTCGAGACCTCGCGTGCCGACCCCGCTCCGCTGCGCGCGATCTGGTCGCCCGACTACCACCCGTTCGACCCGCCCGCGCCCACCGAGGTCGACCCCGACCTGGGCCTCACGGCGATGGCGCCGAACGACCGCCACCAGATCGTGATCCTCACATCCGCATTCCACGGCTACGAGTACGAGGTCGACCTCGAGCTGTTCCCGGTCTTCAAGGCCGCCCGGCCGGCGGGGGCGGCGCTGAGGCGGGTCCCCCTTCGCCGGACGTTCCCGTACGTCCCGGAGCCGTTCGGGGCCGAGCTCCTGATGCTGTCTCCGCTCGGAGGGTGGCTCCGCTCCCGCGGCCACTGGACGCCTCCGTACCAGGTCCTCCGAGGGTTTCCGTCCCGCCCCGACCTTCGCGCCGTCCTCTCGCTCGTCGACGCCCCCTTGCAGCGCGACGTCGCTGCCCACGCCGGGTCGCCCGCCGGCGCCGGGGCGCCGACGGCCGCGGAGCTGCTGCCGGCCGTGCTCGCGCCGCTCGAGCGCCAGGGAGAGCGGCTCGACCTCTCGGAGTGGGTTCACGTCGCCGCGCAGGGACGGGACCACTACGTCCGTATCGTCTACGAGGGCGAGCTGAAGCCGTTCGGCAACCGGGCGGCGTTGATCAAGGTCACGGAGCGCAAGTTCGCGCAGAACGGCGGCATCGTCGGCGCGTACCTCTTCCAGCGCATGTTCATCGTCGTCCGGGAGCCCGAGAAGACCTTTGCGGAGGCCGACCGCGGCATGCCGTTCAAGCACGTTCGGCTGACGACGCTCGTCACCCCCGACATCGCCTACCCGGCCGTGATCCCCGGCACGGAGCGCTCGTTCTGGGTCGAGGTGACGGCCGGCGCCGGCACCGAGCGCTTCGCCTTCCACGGGGTCGGAACCGACGTGGCGGGAAACGAGGTCGACTTCACGATCCCGATGATGTTCGTCTCGATCAAGGAGACCGAGACGACGCTGCCCCTCGCGCTCGCCGAATACAACCGGAGCACGAGCGCCGGCCTGCTGGCGAGCCGTGACCTGCGCATCCCCGGCCAGCAGCTCGCATTCGCGAAGCCGGACGCGGATCCGGCCAGGCGGAACACCCAGCTCGTCACCGAGTCGCTGAACCTCGTCCTCGATCCCGCCGGCGGCGGACCGGAGCTCCTGAAGGCCGAGGTCAGGATCCCGCAGGTCCAGGAGCTCCTCGGCACCGACGCGCCGACGACCATCCGGCTCTTCGGCGGCTACGTCGCCGGCGACTTCGACGCGGCGACGGGCGTCTTCGCGGAGATCGCGAAGCCCGACTTCGGCAAGTTCACCGCGGCCGACCCGCTCGCGGGCATGGTCGCGGACACGCTCGGCGTCGACTTCAGCTCCGACAAGGCGGGCGGCTTCGCCACCCCGAACCTCGGCGTCGCGACGCTGTCACGCGACCTGGGGCCCCTCGCAGGCAAGGTGGCCGACGCCCTCACGGACACGTTCGACCCGGCCAGCTTCTTCCCGGCCGGGCTCGCCAAGCTGTTCGGGAGCTTCGACCTCGGCGACCTGCTGCCCGCCTCCACGCTCGGCACGAACGCGCCGAAGCTGCGCACGAGCACGAGCGACATCCCGGACGGGAAGCTGGTCGTGACGACGCTCGACTGGGCGCCCGAGGTCAGGAACCGCGATCTCGTCGTCGTCGCGTTCGAGAAGGACCGCGGGGGTGCTCACACCCAGCTCGAGGTCCGCGGCGTGATCAAGAAGACGGTCAAGCTCGCCGGCGCGCCCGAGCCGCCGACGTTCGAGTTCACGGGCACCCTGAACGACTTCCAGGTCAGCGTGCTGAAGTCGGTGTTCGTCAACTTCGTCGAGTTCAGCTTCACGGCCCGGAGCGAGCAGAAGCCGGACGTCACCGTCCGGCTCGATCCGGCGAAGCCCGTCGAGTTCGGCGGCGACCTGAAGTTCGTCGAGGAGCTGCGCAAGGCGATCCCGCCCGGCCTGTTCGGCGACGGGCCGAGCCTCGACATCGCCCCGACCGGGATCCGGGCCGGCTTCGCGATCGCCCTGCCGCCGCTCGCCGTGGGCGTGTTCTCCCTCCAGGAGGTCAGCCTGGGAGCCGCGCTGACGCTTCCGTTCACCGACGGCAAGCCGGTCTTCGACTTCAACGTCTCGCAGCGCGAGCACCCGTTCTGCCTCGCGGTCGCGATCTTCGGCGGCGGCGGCTTCTTCCACCTGCAGCTGGACACCGCCGGGATCAAGGAGCTCGAGGCCGCGCTCGAGTTCGGGGCGACGGCGTCGCTCGACCTGGGCGTCGCGAGCGGCAGCGTCCACATGATGGCGGGCATCTACTTCTCGCTCCAGCGGCAGGAGCCCGGCAACGACCTGGCAGCGACGCTCTCCGGCTACCTGCGCGTCGGCGGCTCGCTGAGCGTGCTGGCGTTGATCACCGTCTCGGTCGAGTTCAACCTCAGCTTCACCTACGACAGCGGCAAGGACAAGGCGTACGGACGCGCCACGCTGACGGTGGAGGTGGAGATCGCCTTCTTCAGCACGTCCGTCGACCTGACGGTCGAGCGCGGCTTCGGAGGCCAGAGCGGTGACCCGAAGTTCGCCGACCTGTTCACGGCTCCGCAGGTGTGGACCGAGTACGCGAAGGCGTTCGCGTGAAAGGAGCGACGTCCCGATGGCGGTAGAGCAGACGATCCTGATGACGGTGATTCCCCGCGGGATCGCAGTCGACACGGACACGCTGCCCGTCTCCGTCTTCCTCTCGCCCCGCCTCGCGGGCGCCGACCGGCTCGGCGCGTTCCCCGACTGGCTGCGGTGGACTCGCCGCGTCGCCGAGGACGGGCTCACGCTCACCCTGCGCTGCGCCGGGTCGACGCTCGACGCCGCCGTCGATCCGCAGCCGCTCGCGCCGGCGGTCTGGGAGGGGTTGTTCACCGAGGCCACCCTCGTTCGCTCGCACGCCTTCGACGACTACTCGGGCCGTCCCGTGATCTCGTATCCGGTGCGGCGGACGCTGAGCGCGCTGAAGTCGATCTACCAGGAAGCGGGAGTCCGCCTCGCGCTCCCGGACAGCGGCGGAGCGGAGCAGGAGCGGGGCAACCGGCGCGTCCTTCGCGAGCTGACCGACGGCCTGGACGTCCACTGGAACGCCGACTCCGGCGAGCGCTGGCGGGAGCAGGTCAGGCGCGCCCAGCAGTTCGGGCGCCTTGCCGGGACGAGCAGCCCGGTTGCCGGGGCCGGGCAGCTCGACCGCGAGGGGCTCCTGCCCGGATCGGCCGACCCGGCGACGAATCGCGCCGTCGCGATTCCGTTCGCGGTCTTCCACCACATGCCGACGCCGGCGCTCGACGAGCTGGCCCCGGACTGGGACACCCAGCTCGACTTCCACCAGGCGCTCAGCTCGCTCAACGCCTACCCCGCTCTGCAGCGCGCGCTCGGAATCGTCTTCGACCTGGAGCTGCCGGCCGGCTTCGTCCCGCTCGGCCAGGGCGGCCAGGTCGCCACCCTCTCCGTCGCCGGCGTGGGCGCAGGCTGGGAGTGGTCGCCCGTGCCCGTCGTGCCGGAGCTCGAGACCGCGTGCGTCCACCTCGAGCTGGAGGACGGCCGGCGGGTGTTCGTGACCGCGCCCCGGGCGGTCGCCGACCCCTACGCGTCGGCGCCGCCGATCCTCGGCCTCCTCGACCTCGATCCGCTTCGCTTCGGCCTCTCGCAGGTCGACGTCGACGGCGCCATGCACAAGGCGATCATCCTCGCGGAGACCTGGCACGATCCCGATCCGGGCCGGAACCTCGAGCCCGACGCCGAGCCCGAGCCGGCGCAGCATCCGGAGGTCTTCGACCCGGAAGCGACGCTGCCCGCCCTCCGGTCGGGCGGCTTCTCGCTGTTCGCGGACGAGCGCGCGCAGCAGTTGCTCGACACCGTCCAGCAGTCGAAGGCGTTCAACGACGCGGTCGCGAGTGGGGGAGCCCAGCGGCGGCCGTTCTTCGCCGAGGACCTCGTCAAGGGCTACCGGCTGGACGTCTGGGACTCGGCGACGGGCGACTGGCACTCGCTGCACTTCCGCCGGGCCGAGTACGCGGTCGAGGCGGGTGCCTCGCTCCCGGCGACGGTGGAGGAAGGCTTCGTGCAGCTCGCGGCAATGCAGCCGGCCGCGGGGGCGGAGCCGGCGAGCGACGACCTGTACCTCCACGAGGCGATCGCGCGCTGGGCCGGTTGGAGCCTGGCCGTCGAGATGCCGGGCAAGCACCTGAGCCGGTACGCCGACCCCGACAGGGCCGTCCCGCCGGACGGAGACGATCCGGACTACCGGATGAACCAGCCGGTGACCCCCTTCAAGCTGATCCCGAGCTTCGGCATCGTCCAGGGGACGCTGCCCCGTCTCCGTTTCGGCCGCCGCTACCGGTTCCGGGCGCGCGCGGTCGACCTCGCCGGCGGCGGGCTCGAGCTCGACGCGCCGGTCGCCGACCAGCTCTCCGCCGCGTTCGCCCTGCCTCGGGACCCGGAGGGCTTCGCCTACCTGCGCTACGAGCCCGTCGCCGCTCCCGTCGTGGTGATCCGGGAGGCGAGCGCGGTCGCGGGCCCCGGGTCGGCTGTCGACCGGATCGTCATTCGCACCGCGAACGCCGACCCGACGCTGGACACCGCCCCGGCGAGCCTCGACGGCGCGGACCGGCACATCCTGCCGCCGCGGACGAGCGTCGAAATGGGCGAGCGCCTCGGCATGTTCGACTCGCCGGCGGGGGAGCTGCGAAGCGACGCGGCGACCTGGCAGCTGATCGCCGACCGGGACGGGGGAGAACTCCACCAGGAGGCGATCGCGGTCGCCGGCCAGACCAGCAGCTACCCGCTCGAGCCGGGTGACGCCGTCGACCCCCTTCCCTACCTGCCGGACGCGCTCTCGGCCGGGGCGGCGATCCGCGACCTGCCCGGTGGCCCTTCCGGCGCGATCGGCCGCGCGGCGTCCGGCGGCGCGGCCGGCAAGGTGGACTACGCGGCGCTCGCCGATCCCAACCCGCGTCCCGGCTCCGCGACCCTGATCTCCTTCGGCGAGGACGGCGACTGGCAGCAGGAGCGCGGATTCCGGCTCGTGCTGGCCGAGCCGGCTCCGGGCGACGACGACCCGCGGCCGGAGTGGGACCCGGCCGGCCGCGTGCTCACGGTCCGCCTGCCCAAGGGGACGCACGCGGTCGTCCCGCTCACGAGCTACGTGCGCCCCGACGGCCTGAAGCTGATGGGGCAGTGGCAGTGGCTGCGCGAGCACGTCGAGCGGATCACGGTCGAAGAACCGGAACGGCAGCACCTGATTCCGGGCAGCGACGCGGACCGGATCGCCCACGTCCTCCAGCGCGCGGTCGAGGGCGGTCACTGGCTGCTCACGCCGCCGCGCCTGCTGACGCTCGTCCACGCCGTGCAGCAGCCGGTCGGGCGTCCCGAGTTCACGGCGCTCGACGTCGAGCACGATGCAGAGCGCTCGACGGACGACGAGCCGCTGCAGACGGAGCCGATCGCGGGCCGGCGCGATCCGACCGAGCTGGCTCCGATCACGGCGTGGCGCCGGCCCGGCGCGACGGACGCCTACCTGATGGGAGCGCTCAGGCTCCACGGCGCGAGCACCGCCAGGGTCGATCTCCTCGCGAGCTGGGACGACCCGGTCGACGACCTCTCCCAGCCTGCGTGGACGTCGGCCCACCACGAGGCACACGCCGACGAGCTGCCGCTGGCGGATCTCCGCGAGTGGTATCTGACCGCAAGCGGAGCCGATCGGCGCCTCGTCGGCTACTACGACCCCGAGCACGACCAGATCGGCTTCGTGCGGTCCGGCGACTCGATGGGGCGGCCGGGCCGGGCTCCGTTCGAGTTCGTCACTGCCGCGCCGCGCCATCTGCTGAACGACACGAAGCACCACCGCGTCGCCTACACGGCGGTCTCCGCCTCGCGCTTCCGCGAGTACTTCCCGCAGGACGAGGGGCTCGACTTCACGCGCCGGAGCGATCCGGTCGTCGTCGACGTGCCCGCCTCGGCGCGGCCGCTCGCGCCGAGCGTCCTCTACGTCGTCCCGACGTTCGGCTGGCAGCGTCAGACCGAGACGAACCTCATGCGGAGCGTCCGCTTCGGCGGAGGGCTGCGCGTCTACCTCGACCGGCCCTGGTTCAGCTCGGGCGAAGGCGAGCTGCTCGGCGTGGCGCTGTGGAGCTACGAGAACGGCTCGCTCGACGAGGACGGCCGTGACACGTTCAAGCCGTTCATCACGCAGTGGGGCATGGATCCGATCTGGCAGACGGCCGGCCTGGCCGGTGCTCCGTCGGTGGGCAACTTCACGGACGCCGCCGCCCACGACTACGCGGTCACGCTCGAGGAGGCGACGGCGAGGAGCACGGGCGGCGATCCCGGCCGGGTCGACGTCGTCGGCTTCGAGCCGCAGTTCGACGGGGAGCGCGGGCTCTGGTTCGCCGACCTCACCGTCGACACCTTCACCGAGACGTACATGCCGTTCCTCCGGCTCGCCCTCGTCCGCTACCAGCCGCACGCCCTGCTCGACGCCAAGATCTCGAGGGTCGTCCTCGCGGACTTCGCCCAGCTCACCCCCGACCGCTCGGCGATGGTGACGTGCGACCCGTTCCACCCGCGGCGTCTCAGGGTCACGGTGTCCGGCGTCGCCCCGCGGGGCCCGGGACCGGCGCCGGGCATGCCGCCGACCAGGGTTCGCGTGCGGGTTCAGGAGCGCGACGAGGCGGTGCCGACCGAACTGGGCTGGCGCGACGCGCTCGCGGGGACCGCGACCGCGGCGGCGGCGATCGACGCCCCGGTCGCCGGAGACCCCGACCTCGCGATCTGGTCCGGGACGGTGACGTTCGCAGAGACGCCGAGGGCGGGGCAGTTCCGGCTGCTCGTCGAGGAGCACGAGTACGTCGTCCGCGGCGATTCGGGCGCCGCCCGCAGCGCCCAGCAGGCGGGGCGGCTGATCTACGCGGAGACGTTCGAGCTCGACGGCGCGCTCCTGCCGTCCGGCTGACGCCTCGAGGAGGGACGGGGGTGGGCCACCTGTGCGCGGCCCGCCCCCGTCTGCTGCCTGCCGAGCTCTTCTAGCCGATCACCGCGATGTAGAACGGGTGGTCGGCGGCAACGCTGTCTCCGGCCTTGCGGGTGATCACCCGCACGTGATTCGTGTCGTTTCCGGAGGGGCAGGTGCTTCCTTCCGTCGTCCCGCCGCACATCCCGGCGCTGACCGTCCCGCGGTCGCCGGTGTCGCCGGTGTTCGAGGAAGAGACCAGGATCAGCTTGCCCTCCACGGACGCGCCGAAGTCGAGGATGTAGGCGCCGGTCGAGGGCTTGGCCGTCGGCGAGATCCCGCCCGACTGGGCGACGATCGCGCCGTCGCCACGCACCAGCGCCCACTTCGCTCCGGGCCCCGCCGGCCCTGCCGGTCCTGCCGGCCCGGCCGGCCCCGCCACGCCCCGCGGTCCGACCGGTAGCTGGCCGGCCCTGAAGTCCTGACGCACCAGCGACCCGTTCTTCACCTTCGCCGCGGTCACGGCGTTGTTCTTCAGCTGAAGCGTGCCGACGCTGTTTCGAGGCAAGACCGTCGCTGCGTAGCCCGTCCCGGCCATGGCGACCGCGAGCGCGACGCAGGCAACGATCATCGAAGGCGTCGGCCGATACCGACGTAACGGAGTCATCGCGAACCCCCCTCTGTCGCGGACGCTGCCGCTGGGCGGGAGCGGCGGGCGTCCTGCATGCACGAAACGCCCTCGTTCGCCCGGCGACGCGAGACTCCTTCCACGACTGCAGCGGTCGGCAGGCCGGGGCGCGCTTCAGGTCGAGCGGTCTCTCAGAGCTGGAAGCGGTAGACGTGGACGTCGTGGGGCGCGAAGGTGTCCCGGAAGCCGCCGTCCGCGACGGCGACCGGCCTGTGCACCTGCTTGGCCGGCTGCATCGGCGGGGGCGGGGGGGCCTGGACGTACTCGAACAGGGCCTCGCCGCTCTTGATCGGCGTCCCGTCCCGCTTCGGAGGCAGGCCGACGAAGTCGACCGTGACCGCGTCGCCGCCGCGCTTGACGGCGATCACGAAGAAGTAGCCGGCGCCGCGGCGGGTGACGAGCTCGACGTCGGTCGCGCCGCTCGTGTGCGTCTTCACGGTCACCGTCCTGGCGTTCGTGGAGAGGAGGGCGGGCTGCAGCTCGGGTGAGGCGAGCTCGGCGACGAGCGGCCCCAGCGTCTGCTGCCAGAACGTCCAGTTCCAGCCCGCCCGGGCATCCTCCGGGGTGCAGACCTGGGTGAGATGCCCGCCGAAGAACATCAGGCCGCGTGCGCCGTTGACGATCGCCTGGTAGGCCATGAACCGCTCGTCCTTGAAGGTCGGGAAGCACGGCACCACGTTCGGGCGCGTCTTCGAGCGGACGGTGCCGGTCCAGGCGATCTGCAGGGTCATCCAGATCGGCTTTCCGGAGCTCGACTCGTGCATCTTCGCGGTCATGTCGCCGACGACGCTGAGGTCCCGGTTCGGGCTGTCGGAGTGATGGGCGGGCGGGTAGGCGATCGGGAAGATGTCGGCGCCGGTGATGTCGTATGCGGGCCGGTAGGGCGCGAGCTCGGCGGCGGTGTTCATCGGCGCCTGGATGATCACGACGGGGTGGTCGGGGTCGAGCGCCTTCAGCCGCTTGTAGGCGCGGACGAGCCCGTCCGGCCGGATCCACTCGCCCCGGAAGGGATTGCGCGGCTCGTCGATCGCCTTCCACGCGCCGAGGCCGGGGTGCCCCTTGAGCCCGTTCACGATCCTGGTCAGGAGCGCCGGGTTGTCGGACGGCGGCCCGCCCGCCGGCGGCAGGTTGGGCACGTTGCCGAGCCACAGCCAGGCGTGCAGGCCGTGGGCGGCAGCCGCGTCCAGCTTCGCCCGCTCATCGGCGATCTGGGCGTCGACCGCGTTCAGGCTCCAGTCGGCGATCCCGGTCCGGATCAGGTTCCCGCCCGCGTCGGCGATCTCCCGGAGCCCGTTCTTGCCGCTCGGCGCCTTCCCGTCCGCCGGCGGCGGGTTCGAGAAGCCGATCGGAAACACCTTCTTGCCCTCGATCACGAGCACGCCTGTGCGCGGATCGATCGCGACGTTGCTCATCACCGACCTCCGGCCCGGATACCGGCGGGGAGTCTGACAGACCCGCGGGCCTGCTCGAGCGGAGTCGTCTTCAGCGGCAGGGCGAGAGTGCCACGCTCGATCGGCGCGTCGGGCACGGCGCGAGCTTCACCGTCGGGCGCGCTGCTCGTCCGCCGTCAGCTCGGCCGTCGGTATCGCCTCGAGCCGCTCGTCGGGAATCGGCTCTCCGCTCTCGATCGAAAGACCGTAGGTTCCGGCGGCAAGCCGTTCCTCGGCTCGCTCGACGGCCGCGAGCTGCTCGCGGAGATCTTCTCCCAGACCCTCGTCCAGCTCGTCCTGATACAGGTTGGAGGCGAGGTTCGCCGGGTCGTACTCGTCCGCCGGCTCGCCGTCGTCCTGGCGGCCGAGCCGGCCCAGCGCACGCTCGATCCGGGCGCGCTCGGCAGCGAGGAGCTCACGGGCCCGATCGGCGTCCATCAGTGGACCAGCTTACCCGTGCATCCTCCGGCCCGGGCCGGCCGGGCCGACCCTGCCGGGCAGGAGCCGTACGCGTTTCTCCCGATGCCCGCACGCCCGGCCGGACCGATCATTGGTCGAAAAGAACTACGAAGAGAGGAGGATCGTGCCTGTCTGGGCGTGGGTATTGCTGATCGTGGGCGGCATCGGTCTGCTCGGCGCCGTGCTGATCGTCGCCGCGGTCTACGAGTTCACCTGGATGCGGTTCCGGAGGTGGGACGCCCTCCCGTAGGGCCCGGAACGATCGATCCGCCGTGGCGCGGCCGCCGCCGGGGGGGCAGAGGTCGTCGTGCCTTGTCGCCCCCGTCCGTCCCGGGCTACACCGTCTCGAGCCCGACGTAGTTCTCCGCCAACGACCGAGCGGCCGCCCGCGACGTCGTCACGTAGCGGAGCTGGGCCAGCTGGAGCTTGAGGTCGAAGGGGTCGTCGGCCGGCTGGCGGTGGAGCATCGAGGTCATCCACCAGGAGAAGTGCTCCGCGCGCCAGACGCGGCGGAGGCAGGCGGCAGAGTAGCCGTCGAGGAGCTCGGCCCTCCCGGCCCCGTACCAGGCCGCGAGCGCCTCGGCGAGGAGCCGCACGTCCGCGATCGCGAGGTTGAGCCCCTTGGCGCCGGTCGGAGGGACGATGTGGGCGGCGTCGCCGGCCAGGAACAGGCGCCCGTGACGCATCGGCTCGACGACGAAGCTGCGCATCCCGGTGACGCCCTTCTCGAGCACGGGGCCCTCGGAGAGCCTCCAGCCGTCCAGCGCCGTTCGGGCGTGGAGCTCGCCCCAGACGCGCTCGTCCGGCCAGAGATCGAGGTCCTCGTCCGGCCTGCACTGGACGTAGAGCCGGCTCAGCGTGGGCGAGCGGAGGCTGAGCAGCGCGAAGCCGCGCTCGTGATGGACGTAGACGAGCTCGTCGGCCGAGGGTGCGACCTCGGCGAGGATGCCCAGCCAGCCGAACGGGTACTCGCGCGAGTAACGGCGCAGCGCACCCTCGGGGATGCTCGCGCGGCAGACGCCGTGGAAGCCGTCGCAGCCGGCGATCACGTCGCACTCGAGCAGCTCGTCGCGTCCGTCACGGCGGAAGCGGACCTGCGGGCGCTCGGTGTCGAGGTCGTGGACCGTGACGTCCTCGACCTCGAAGTGGAGGGGCAGCCCGCTCTCCAGGCGCGCGGCGATCAGGTCCTTGACCACCTCGGTCTGCCCGTAGACGACGATCGTGCTGCCGCCGGTCAGCTCGCTGAGCGGGACCCGGTGACGCTCGCCGTCGAACTGGAGCTCGATCCCGTGGTGCACGATCCCCTCACGCGCCATCCGTGCGCCCACGCCCGCGCCGGCGAGCAGATCCGCCGTCCGCTGCTCGAGCACGCCCGCCCGGATGCGGTGCTCGACGTAGTCCCGGCTGCGGTTCTCGAGGACGACCGACTCGATCCCCTCGATCTCGAGCAGCCGGGCGAGGGTCATGCCCGCTGGCCCGGCGCCGACGATCCCGACCTGCGTGCGCATCAGGGCTCGTCGAGCACGCGCCGGGCAATCGCGAACGCCGAGTTCGCCGCCGGAACGCCGCAGTAGATCGCCGACTGGAGCAGCACCTCCTTGATCTCGTCGGCGGTGAGCCCGTTGCGGAGCGCGGCGCGGACGTGCAGTTCCAGCTCGTGGTCGCGCCCGAGCGCGACGAGCGCGGTCAGCGTCACGGCGCTCCGGGTCTTGCGGTCGAGCCCGGGCCGCGCCCAGATCTCCCCCCACGCGTACCGCGTGATCAGGTCCTGGAAGTCGGCCGTGAACGGCGTCGTGCCCTCGATCGCCGCGTCCACGTGCTCGTCGCCGAGCACCTCGCGACGCACCTCCATCCCGCGCTTCCGCCGCTTGCTCACACCTGCTCCCGCACGCGGAGATGATCCAGCACGGCGCGGTTGAACGCAGCGGGCCGCTCGACGTTCAGCAGGTGCGCCGCGCCCTCGAGGACGATCAGGCGGGCGCCGGGGATCGCTTCCGCGATCGCCGCGACCTGCTCGGGCGGAGTTGCGGGGTCCTCCGCGCCGGCGAGGACGAGCGCCGGGGCGGAGACGCTTCCGAGCTCCCCGCGGAAGTCCCACCTGGCGAGCGCGTCGCAGCAGGCGGCGTAGCGCAGCAGCCGGAAGGAGACGGCGAAGGCGGCGGCCTGCGGGGCCCAGAGCTCCAGCGTCGTCCCGATCGAGTTCGAGCAGACGAGGACGGGCGCGCCTTCCGGCCCCTCCAGGCGGTGGTGGAGCCTCACGCCCCCGCCTCGCGGTAGTGGGCGAGCGCGCGGTCGACGAGCGCGCTCGTCGCCTCGGCGCCTTCGCCGGCCGGCGGTTCCAGCGCGATGTTCGCGCGCATGCGGTCGGCGTGCACCTGGAGCCCCTCGAGGGAGCGGCGAGCGGCGGCGGCCGCGCCGCCCGCGAACGCGAGCGCGGTGGAGAGGGCGGGCCACTCGGCCTGCCAGGCGCCGGCCGCCCGCTCGTGCTCGTGGGCGCCCCCCGTCAGCAGCCCGGCGTTCGCGTGGACGACTCGCGCGCACGACCTGGCGAGGACGGCCGCGGCCGGGTTCCGCTTGTGCGGCATCGACGACGAGCTGCCTCCGTCCGCCTCCGAGACCTCGCCGACCTCGGTCTGCGCGAGCAGCACGACGTCGAGGCCCACCTTTCCGCAGGCGGCCGCGGCCGCGTCGAGCGCTCCTCCCAGCTCCGCGACCGGCGCGCGGTGCACATGCCACGGAATGGTCGGCTCCTCCAGGCCGAGCGCTGCGGCGAATCGCGCCGTCAGCTCCGGATCGAGCGTGCCCGCGGGCCCCCCGAGCTGGGCCGGAAGGCGAGCATGGGCGAGCCGCCGCCGTGCGTCGACGAGGGCGACGAGCCAGCCCGCCGCCTTCAGGCCGAAGGTGGTCGGCGCCGCCTGCTGAAGCAGCGTCCGGGCGGCGATCGCCGTCGAGCGGTGCGCGTCCGCGAGCGAGGCGCAGGCGGCGGCGACACCGTCGAGCTCGGCGAGGATCAGCTCCCGGGCGTTCCGCGCGACGAGCATCGCCGCCGTGTCGAGGATGTCCTGGCTCGTCGCGCCTCGGTGGGCGCCCGGCGCCTGCTGCCGAAGTGCCCTGGCGAGCGGCACCACCGGATTCCCGTGCGCCCGGCCCTCCTCGCACAGCTCTCCGATGTCGTAGAGCTCCGCGCGGCAGGCGCGGGCGGCGTCCGCGTCCGCGGTGACTTCCGCGAGCGCCCTCTCCGCGTCGAGCATCGCCGCGAGCCAGGCCCCGTCCGAGACCGCCGCGCGCAGCGATCCCGGGACGAAGATCGGCGCAAAGGTCGTCAATGCGCGAAGAACACGGTCTGATGGTCGCCCTGCAGGCGGATATCGAACCGTAGAGCGCCATCCTCGTGCTCGGCGACCAGCGTCGCCCGGGCGTCCTCGTCGAGCGCGGAGAGCACGGGATCCGCTGCGTTCGCCTCCGGCTCGTCGGGGAAGTAGATCCGCGTCAGCTGGTGCTGCAGCAGGCCGCGCGCGAAGACGAACGCGTCGAAGCGGGGCGCCTGCCCCTCCGGCGGGCCGGGCTTCGTGACCGCGAACGAGAAGCGGCCCTCGGAATCGGTGCTGCTCCTCCCCCAGCGCCGCCCGGCCGGGTCCCAGAGCTCGACCATCCCGTCGTCGACCGGCGTGCCCTGGCCGTCGAGGAGCTGTCCGACCAGCCGCACGGTCGCCGGATCGGCGAGTGGGGCGAGCTCGTTCTGCGGCGCCCGTGCGAGCCCGATCGAGTAGTACGGGCCGACCGTCTGCGAGGGGGTTCTCGGCAGGCTCACGCCCGGCTCTCCATCGGCGTCGTGCCGGCGCCGCCGCGGCCGAGCACGATGTCCCACTGGTAGCCGAGGGCCCACTCCGGCTGCGTCGTCTCGAGGTCGAACCGTGCGATCAGGAGCTCACGCGACCTCGGGTCGCGAACCGCGTGTGCGATCGGGTCGAACTCCAGCAGCGGATCGCCCGGGAAGTACATCTGGGTGACGAGCCGCCGCGTGAGCTCGCGCCCGAAGACGGAGAAGTGGATGTGCTTGGGGCGCCAGGCGTTCTCGTGGTTTCCCCACGGGTACTGGCCGGGCTCGACCGTGACGAACCGGTACCGGCCGTCGGCGTCGGTGAGGCAGCGGCCGGCGCCGGAGAAGTTCGGGTCGAGCGGCGCCGGGTGCCGGTCGACGGCGTGGTGGTACCGGCCCGCGGCGTTCGCCTGCCAGATCTCGATGAGCGCGCCTCGCACCGGGCGGCCGTCCTCGTCGAGCACGCGGCCGGTGACGATGATCCGCTCGCCGAGCGGCTCGCCCTCGTGCTGGCGCGTCAGGTCGTGGTCGAGCTCGCCGATCGTCTCGTGGCCGAACACCGGGCCCTCCAGCGCGTGGAAGGCCTCCGGCAGCGAGACGAGCGGCCGCCGGGGCGCCCGCCAGCGGGTCGAGCGGTAGCCGGGATAGTCGACCTGGACCTCGGGCCCGAAGGTTGGATCGTCGGGCAGTACGACGGGCGACTCGACCTCAGCCGGTGGCATGAACCTCTCCCTTCGTCCTCAGCGCGCGCAGCGCGGTCAGCTCCGCGTGGGTCGGGGCGGGGGTCTCGGCGACCTCGCCGGCGACCCGCAGGGGCCACCCGGTCGCGGCGGCGACGTCCTCGACCGAGACCCCGGGGTGGACGGCGACGAGCTCGAGCTCGCCCCTGCGGCGCTCGAGCGTTCCGAGGTCGGTGATCACGACGCGGAGGTTGTCGCCCAGGCTGGTGGTGAAGTCGAGGTGCTCGACGAACGCCCGCTTCGAGTGCCGGAGCATGACGAAGACGTCGGTGACCCCGAGTGCGATCTCGGGCGCGCCGCCGCCGCCCGGCAGCCGGACCTTCGGTATCGCATAGTCGCCGACCACGGTGCTGTTCAGGTTGCCGTGCCGGTCGATCTGCGCCGCGCCCAGGAAGGAGACGTCGATCCGGCGTCCCTGCAGCCAGTAGGCGAACATCTCCGGCACCGACACGACCGCGTCCGCGGTCTCGGCCAGCTCGCCGTCGCCGATCGAGAGCGGCAGCTCGGTCGGCTTCGCTCCGATCGTCCCGCTCTCGTAGACGAGCACGCAGCGCGGCGCGTGGGTGTGCCGCGCCAGGTTCGCGGCGAGGCTGGGCAGGCCGATCCCGACGAAGCAGACCGCGCCGTCGCGCAGACGCCGGGCGGCCTCGACGGCCATCATCTCGTCGGCGGTGAAGCCGTTCGCCGTCACGCGACCGCGGCCTCCGCGGCGAGGCTGGCCCGGTACTCGGCGGTGTCCGCGGTCCCGAGCACGTGCTGCTTCATCCACGACCGGAAGCGGTCGCGGTCGCGGCTGATCGTGTCCCAGGCGACGTAGAAGTCGTTGTCGCGCTCGTAGTAGCCGTGCGCGTAGGAGGGATGCGCCCCGTACGGGACGGGGGAGACCGCGTCCACCACCCAGCCCGGCAGCACGACCGCGCCCGGACGCGGCTGCAGCTCGTCGACGACCTCTTCGACGGTGACGATCGAGCGGGTCGAGGCGAGCACCGTCTCCTTCTGCACCCCGGAGATCCCCCAGAGCTGGACGTTTCCCCGCCGGTCCGCCTGCTGCGCGTGCACGACGCCGACGTCCGGGCGGTGCGCCGGAACGGCCGCCAGCTCCTCGCCGGTGAAGGGGCAGGTCACCGAGGCGACGCGCGTCCGCGAGGGCAGGTCGCCGCCGCGGTAGCCGCGGAGCAGGCCGAACGGGAGGTTCGCGGCGCCCGCCGCGTACGCCGCGGCCATGCCGGCGTGCGAGTGCTCCTCGAGCTCGAGCGGCACCGGCCAGCCGCTCTCGACCGCGTCCCGGAACCGGTGCAGCGAGCCGACCCCGGGGTTTCCGCCCCAGGAGAAGACGAGCTTCCGGGCGCAGCCCATCCCGATCATCTGGTCGTAGACGATGTCCGGCGTCATCCGGATCAGCGTCAGGTCCCGCCGCCCCTGCCGGATCAGCTCGTGGCCCGCGGCCTGCGGGATCAGGTGGGTGAACCCCTCGACCGCGACCACGTCGCCGTCGTGGACGAGCCCGGCGATCGCGTCGTGCAGCGAAAGGATCTGGGCCATCAGAACGGGAAGGGATGCGACCCGCTCGTCACGGTGACCCAGCGCAGCTCGGTGAACTCGTCGATCACGGCGCTGCCGCCGAAGCGGCCGAAGCCCGAGTCCTTGACGCCGCCGAACGGCATCTGCGGCTCGTCGGCGACGGTCTGGTCGTTGACGTGGACGATC
This sequence comes from uncultured Actinomycetes bacterium, assembly GCA_963837265.1. GTDB lineage: Bacteria > Actinomycetota > Thermoleophilia > Gaiellales > Gaiellaceae > DATBLE01. Next base: position 173,649 of record CAWIMQ010000004.1, on the reverse strand, counting down.
CCCGCGTCGATCTGCTGAGCGAGGGCGAGCCCCCGGTCGGCGTCCTGGGTGATGATCCCGGACGAGAGCCCGTACGCGGTCGCGTTCGCCCGGGCGACCGCCTCCGCCGCGTCGTCGACGACCTCGATCGCCGCCACGGGGCCGAACGTCTCGTGCCGCGCGAAGTCGCTGTCCTCGGGGACGTTCGCGAGCAGCGTCGCCTGGTAGCAGGACCCGACCGTTCCGCCGCCGGCCAGCAGGGTCGCGCCCTTCTGGACCGCGTCCGCGACGCGGCTCGCCACGAGGTCGAGCGCGCCGCCGGTGATCAGGGGGCCGATGATCGTGTCGTGCTGGCTCGGATCGCCGGCCTTCAGCGACTTCGTCTTCTCGGCGAGCTTCTGCGTGAACTCGTCCGCGATCGCACGCTCGACGATGATCTTCCGCGTCGACATGCAGATCTGGCCCTGGTGCAGGAACGCCCCGAAGGCGGTCGCGTTCACGGCGTAGTCCATATCGGCGTCCGCCAGGACGATCAGCGGGTTGTACCCGCCGAGCTCCATCACCACCCGCTTCAGCTGGCGCCCCGCAGCCTCGGCCAGCCGCCGGCCGGTCGCGGTCGAGCCCGTGAAGTTGAGCCGGCGGACGGCCGGGCTCTCGATCAGCTCGTCGCCGATCGCGGCGGCGTCGCCGGGGGCGTGGGTGACGACGTTCAGCACGCCGCCCGGCAGGCCGGCCTCGCCGAACAGCTCGCCCCAGATCAGGCCGCCCGAGTAGGGGGAGAGCTCGGACGGCTTCAGCACGACCGTGTTCCCCAGCGCCAGCGGCGCGGCGATCGAGCGCGCGGAGAGGATCAGCGCGGCATTCCACGGGGCGATCGCGCCGACGACGCCGACCGGGCGGCGCAGGCCCATCGCGAACTGCCCGACGTCCGAGGGGATCACCTCTCCGATCGGCGCATACGCGAGCGCCGCCGCCTGGCGGAGGAGGCCGGCCACGAAGTGGAGCTGGAACATCGCGAAGCCGAAGGTGGACCCGGTCTCGCGCGTGAGCCAACCGGCGACGCTCTCGCCGCGACCCTCCAGGAGGTCGGCCACCTTCAGGAAGACGCGCTGCTTCTCGGCCGGAGGCGTCTTCCACCAGGCCGTGAAGGCGGCGTCCGCGGCCTCGACCGCCCGCCGCGCGTCCTCGCGGGTGCCGGCCGCCGCGCGCGCGACCACTTTGCCCGTGAACGGGTCGGTGTCGTCGAACGCGGCCCCACCCGGTACCCACTCGCCGCCGATGAAGTGGTGAAGGTCCCGCACCTCGGTCTCGGTCGTCGTCATCGTCCTCCCTTCCGGCCGGCCGCCCCCTGGTCCGGCCTCGTGATCCGCGAGCCGGCAAAGGGCGATTTCATGGGCGATTCGCGCACGTGGAGAGAAGTCTGTCGGCTCAGAGTAAAGATGAGCGAACCTATGCGGTTCTTTATCACCTGTCAAGACGGCGTTCTAATATGCGGACCGCGATGAGCAGCAACGTGAGCACCGGCAGCCTCGCCGGTCCTCCCCGCCCGCGGACCGGTCGAGGCACGTCGCGCGCGGCCGCAAGGCTGCTCGAGCTCGCCATTCCGGTCGCCTCCGTTCTCGCAGCGCTCGGCTTCTGGCAGCTGATCTCGCGGACCGGCGCGATCTCGGAGCGCGACCTGCCCGCGATGAGCACCGCGGTCGAGGAGCTGTGGTCGCTGGTGCAGACCTCGTCGTTCTGGATCGCGCTGGGGCAGACCGTGCGCGGGTGGGCGATCGGGCTCGGGCTGGCGGCGGCGCTCGCCGTGCCGGTCGGGATCGTGCTCGGGTCCAGCCCGCTCGCCGCGGCGGCGTTCCGGGTCCCGATCGAGTTCCTGCGCCCGATCCCCTCCGCCGCCCTGATCCCGCTCCTCTTCCTCACGCTCGGCACGAACCTGAAGAGCGAGGTCTTCCTCGCCACGTTCGGCGCGTTCTGGCCGCTGCTCGTCCAGACCATGTACGGCGTCCGCGACGTCGACCCGATTGCGGTCGACACCGCGCGCTCGTTCGGGATCGGCAGGCTCGAGCGCCTATACCGGATCACGTTGCCGAGCGCGGTACCCTACATCGCCACCGGTGTCCGGATCTCCTCGACCGTCTCCCTGATCCTCGCCTTCACCGCCGAGCTCTTCATGGGCATCCCCGGGCTCGGCCAGAGCGTCAACTACGCCCAGGCCTTCGGGCTGAACGACCAGCTGTACGCGCTCGCGCTCGCGACCGGCTTCCTGGGCGTGGCGATTCACCTACTCGTCAGCTCTGGCGAGCGGCTGGCGCTGCGCTGGCACCCGTCGCAGCGGGAGGCGGCATGACCACCCGTGCCGACCGGATCACCAGGGTCCTGGTCGAGCTCGCGGTGCCGATCGCGCTCCTCGCCGGATGGCAGCTCTGGACCGCCGCGGCCCACTCGTCCAGGTTCCCCAAGCCGACGACGATCCTGGTCGAGTTCCGCAGGCTGTGGCTGTTCTCCGAGTTCGGCACGCACGTGGTCCCGAGCCTCGAGCGGATCGGCCTCGGCTTCGCGATCGCGGTCGTCGCCGGTGTCGCCCTCGGGATCCCACTCGGGCTCTCCTCGATCGCCCGGCGCGCCGCGATGCCGCACATCGAGTACTGGCGGGCGATCCCGCCGCCGGCGCTGCTGCCGATCTCGATCGTCCTCGTGCACTCGATCGGAAACACGCAGAAGGTCTCCTTCATCGCCTTCTTCTGCCTGTTCCCGGTGCTGCTGAACACGATGGACGGGGTCCGCGGCATCGACCCGACCCTGATCGAGACGGCACGCTCGTACGGGATCCCGCGCCTCGAGCGGATCGGGCGGATCGTCCTGCCCGCGGCCCTGCCGCAGATCGTCGCCGGGATGCGGAACAGCGTCTCGCTCGCGGTGATCATGATGGTGCTGAGCGAGTACTTCTCCAGCACGAGCGGCGTCGGCTACGTCCTCCTGATCTCGAAGAACACCTTCCAGCTGGTGCCGATGTGGGCGGCGATCCTCCTGATCGGCGTGCTCGGCTACGTGCTCAACCTGCTCTTCCTCCTCCTCGAGCGCCGCCTGCTCGCCTGGCACCGCGGGTGGCGGGCGGCGGCGAGCTGAGGCGATGCTCGAGATCAGGGACCTCGGGAAGACCTACAGCACCGGCGCGGGGGAGACGCACGCGATCGGCAGCGTCTCGTTCGCGATCGAGGCGGGCGAGCTCGTCTGCGTCGTCGGCCCGTCCGGCTGCGGCAAGACCACGCTGCTCAAGTGCGTCGCCGGCCTGCTCCGGCCGACGAGGGGAGAGATCGCCCTCCGCGGCCGGCCCGTCACGGGGCCGCCCGAGGAGATGGCGCTCGTCTTCCAGGAGTACAGCCGCTCGCTCATGCCCTGGACGTCCGTCCGCAACAACGTGCTGCTCCCGCTGCGCCACAAGGACCTGACCAGAAGGCAGCGCGCCTCGCTGGTCGAGGAGGCGCTCGGCGCCGTCGGGCTCGTCCGCTTCATGGACCGGTACCCGTGGCAGCTGTCCGGGGGGATGCAGCAGCGGGTCGCGATCGCCCGCGCGCTCGCCTACCAGCCCTCGATCCTGCTCATGGACGAGCCGTTCGCCTCGGTCGACGCGCAGACCCGGGGCGACCTGGAGGACCTCGTCCTGCGGGTGCGGGACGAGTTCGAGATCACCATCCTCTTCGTCACCCACGACATCGACGAGTCCGTCTACCTCTCCGACCGGATCGTCGTCCTCACGCACGCGCCCACCGAGGTGGAGGAGCTGATCCGGGTCGACCTGCCGCGGCCGCGCGACCAGATCGAGACGAAGGAGCTACCGGAGTTCACGCACCTTCGCGCTCACGTGTACAGGCTGATCAAGCGCGACCGGGGGGCGCCCACGCACCGCTGACGGAGTCCCGCTATCCGGAACAGAGGTCTGGTCAGCGGATCAACTGTGGGTCATACTTGGGCGCCACGCAAGGCTGTTGCCCGGACGTTCACATCACTCGCGGCTGCGACAGGTCGCAGGAGGGAGAACTGATGAGAGTCACGAGGAGCCGCCGGCACCCGATCGCCGTGGCGATCGTCGCCGCGGCGGCGCTCTTGCTGATGTCGGTCGGGCCGGCGACGAGCGCCCCGCAGAAGCCCGAGCGGCGGGCGCTGACCACGATCACGCTGGACACGCTGCCGATCGCGAACGGCTTCCCGCTCGACCTCGGGATCGCCAAGGGCTTCTTCGCCGCCCAGGGGATCGAGATCAAGAAGGTCGTCCTGCAGAGCGGCAACGACATCGTCCTGGCGCTCGCCAACCACTCCGCGGACATCGGCTACGTCGGGTGGGTGCCGGCGATGATCGCGTGGACGCAGGGGATCAAGGTGACGACGGTGTCGGCGAGCGACGTCGAGGGCACGTCGGTGGACGACAACTGGCAGAACATCATGGTCAAGGGCTCCAGCTCGATCCGGACGGCCGCCGACCTGGCCGGCAAGACGATCGCGGCCAACGCGCTCAAGGGCGTCGGCGAGGTGATGATCAAGGCCGCCCTGCAGAAGGTCGGCGTCGACCCGAACTCGATCAAGCTGGTCGCGATCCCGTTCCCGGCCATGCGCACGGCGCTGAACAACGGCCAGATCGACGCCTACTGGGCGCCGGAGCCGTTCGTCACGCAGGGCCTGACCCTGGACGGCGACCGGATCGTGATGGCGCCGGGGCCGGTGCTCGGCAAGTACTTCCCGATCGGCACCTACGTCGGCCTCGACGACTGGACGACGAAGAACCCGGACCTGGCCAAGAAGTTCCACGACGCGATGGGCCAGTCGCTCGCCTACGCGCAGGCTCATCCCGAGGAGGTACGCGGGTTGCTGCCCGCCGCGATCAGGAACATCCGGCTGCCGATCTGGAGCCCGCTGATCGACCGCCGGCAGCTGCTCACGCTCGCGAAGTACTCGAAGCAGTACGGGGTGATCACGGCGCTCCCGAACCTGACGCAGCTGGTCCCGGCCTCGATCGCCACCGGCCTGACGATCCAGGGCGACGTCGGCAAGTCGACGATCTCGCTCAGGGTCGACGGCAAGTCCTTCAAGACGCTCCAGGCCGGCAGCTACACGTTCGTGGTCGCCGATCGCTCGGCCAGGCAGAACTTCCACCTGCGCGGTCCCGGCGTGAACCGGTCGACCGGCGTGAAGAAGGCGGGCAGGAGCACGTGGACGCTCAAGCTCGGGAAGGGGACGTACACCTTCTCGAGCGACGCGACGGCGTCCCTGAAGGGGACGTTCAAGGTCGTCTGAGTGCGGGCTGCGGCGGGTGCCCGGGTGCCGGCGCCCGGCACCCGCCGCACGCTCCGTTCCCCCGCCGTTTCCGGTGGTGAGATCCGCTGGCCGAGACAGTGTTCTACGATTCGGGCGATGGATGCGCGCATTGAGCCATCCGGCGGGGTCGGCCAGTCCCAGTCGCTCGAGCGTGGCCTCGCGATCCTGTCCGCGTTCAGGCCGGCGAGGGCCGAGCTCGGCATCAGCGAGCTCGCCCGCGAGCTCGGCCTGACCCGTAGCACCTCGCACCGATACGTCGCCACGCTCGCCCGGCTCGGCTACCTGCAGCAGAACCCGCAGTCGCGCAAGTACCGGCTCGGCCCGCGCGTCCTCGACCTCGGCTTCTCCGCGATCAACTCGATGGAGCTCCGCGAGATCGCCGCCTCGCACCTGCAGCAGCTCTCGGACGAGACCGGGCACACGGTGAACATGGCGATCCTCGACGGGACGGACATCGTCTACATCGAGCGCTGCCGCACCACCCAGCAGGGCCAGCGCGAGATCGACCTCAACCTCCACGTCGGCTCCCGCCTGCCCGCCTACTGCACCTCGATGGGCAAGGTCCTGCTCGCCTTCCTCCCGGAGCAGGAGCGCGAGGCCGTGCTCGACCGCGTCCAGTTCCAGCAGCGCGGGCCGAACGCGCTGGCCGACCGCGCTGCGCTCGCCGCCGCGCTCGCGGTCGTGCGCGAGGCCGGCCTTGCCGTCAACAACGAGGAGCTCGCCTACGGCCTGCGCTCGATCGCCGTGCCCGTACGCGACCGGTCGGGCGCCGTCTCCGCGGCGATCAACCTCGCCGTGCACCGCTCGCTGGTCTCGATGGAGGATCTCGTCGTCCGGCTCAGCCCGGCGCTGAAGCACACCGCGGACGAGATCTCCGCCAGCACCGGCTATCGGCCCGCGGCTGCGCCGGTCCCGGCCTGACTCACAGCCAGTCGAGCACCTCGGCCACCGAGTCGACGACCGCGTCCGGGCGCCTGCGCGCGGGAACGTCGTCGAGCTCGAGGTCGCCGCTGATCCCGCTGCGGACGAGGATCGTCCGGGCACCGCCCAGGCGTCCGAGCGCGATGTCCATGCCGAGATCGTCGCCGATCACCGCAAGCTCCGCGGGGGGCGCGCCGACGCGCTCGCTGATCGTCCGCAGCGCCGCCCGCGAGGGCTTCCCGACGACGACCGGACGCGCGCCGGTCGCCTTCGCGAGCGCCGCGGTCAGCATCGCGCCGCGGCTGATGATCGGCCCGTTCGCGCCCGCGTACGCGGGCGCGTAGCTCCCGGTCAGGAGGCGCGCGCCGGCGAGCACCGCGCGCGCGGCCCGCTCGAGCGCCTCGAACCGGACGTCGTCCGCGTGCGCGACGAACACGGCGGCGGGCTGCGCCCTCGCGTCCGCGAGGATCGGCACGCCCTGCCGAACGAGGTACTCGCGCGCCTCGTCGGTGGCGAACGCGAGCACCGGGCCGCCGCGCCGCTGCGCGCCGAGGTAGGACTGGACGCTCCGGAGCGGCGTCAGGAGCTCGTCGTCGGCGACGTCGAGCCCGGCCGCGCGCAGGCCGGCGGCGAAGGTCTCGGGAGCCAGGTGGCTGCCGTTCGTGAACAGGACGAGCCGCCGCCCCGAGGCGCGGATCGCCGCGAGGACGTCGGTTGCGCCCGGCTGGAGGCGCACCTCGTCGCCCGCCCGGTGGACCAGCGTCCCGTCGATGTCGAGGACGAAGCCGCGGACGTCGTCAAGTCGCACGGCGCCACACCACCAGCTCGTCGCCGGCCTGCACGCGCAGGTGCGTGACCGGCCGGCGCTCGGCGACCGCATTCAGGAGCGTGACCACGGGGTGGCGCTTCGGGGCAGGCGGCCGCGAGCCGGCTCCGGCCTGCGGCGACGCGAGCATCGCGTCCACCTGCTCGGCCGGCATCGTCAGCCGGAGCAGGAGCTCCTCGTCGGAGATCCGGCGCCCGAAGCGCGCGCGCGCGCCTTCGAGGTGCAGAGGCTCCAGCCCGCGCAGCTCCTCGGCGCGCGGCCGCGAGAGCACCCGCTCGGCCACCGCAGGGTCGACGGGCGCGGCCGGATCGCCGTAGTGCCCGAGGAAGTAGCGGACGGTCTCGTCGGAGACGTTCGCCCAGCGCTCGCCGTCGATCACGTTCCGGGCCGCCTGCGTGGCGACGAGCTGCGAGACCGGCGTGACGATGATCGGGTAGCCCATCTCGGCGCGCACGCGGCCGACCTCCTCGAGCGCGGCGTCGAACAGCTCGGGCCGGCCGAGCTCCTCGAGCATGCGGCGGGTGGTCGAGACCATGCCCCCGGCGAGCTGATGGTGGTAGTAGGTGGCGTCGAAATCCTGCGGCTCCCCGGTCGGGAGGCCCTTCGTGCGGGCGATCTCCGCAAAGTGGGCCGAGACGGCAGCGAGGGCGTCGGCGTCGAGCCTGTGGGCGAAGCCTTCTGCCTCGAGGTCGCGGAGCGTGGTCTCGGCGGCCGGATTGGAGGTGCCCCGGGCGAGTGGGCCGACCGCCGTGTGCAGCACCCGCAGCCCGGCCCGCACGCCCTCCAGGTAGACGAACGGCGCGAGCCCGATCGTGCAGTGGCTGTGCAGCTCCACGGTCCGGTTCCCGGCGGCGCGGAGGAAGTGCGGCGCCAGCTCGCGCACGGCGTCCGCGGTGAGCAGCCCGCCGGGGTCCTTCAGGTAGAGGCGGTCCAGGTCCTCGCAGCCGGCGAGGGCGGCGGCGCGCTCGGCGTAGTAGGCGTGGGTGTGCACCTCGCTGACCGAGTAGGTGAGGCCGACCACGACCTCCTCGACCCCGGCCGCCCGCGCCATCGCGGCCAGTCTCCGCAGCCGGGCCGGGTCGTTGGACGGATCGGCGATCTGGAAGCGACGGATTCCGTTTCGCGCTACACACCTGAAGACGAGCTCCATCACCTCCCGGTCGGCCGGGACCCACGTGATGAAGCGCATCCCGGTCGTGATGAAGCTCAGCGGTGTGGCCGGCATCGCGGCGCTGACGAGCCGGATGCGCTCCCAGGGATCCTCCCGGTGGAAGCGGACCGAGACCGCCATGTGCGTGCTCGAGGTGAAGTCGGCGGCGTGGAATCCGACCCGGTCGACCGTCGGCGCGATCGAGAGCACGTCGGGCGTCGTCAGCCCGGTCGCGCTCCAGAGGCTCTGGTTGCCGTCGCGCATCGTCGTGTCGACGACGTCGACGACGCTCATCGCGGCCGGACCCGGAAGAGCGGTGCCCCGTACTCGACGGGCTGGGCGTTGTCGGCGCAGACCTCGACGACCGTTCCGGCCACGCCCGCCGGGACCGGGTTCATCATCTTCATCACCTCGATCAGGCAGACGACGGTCTCGGGCTCGACTGCCGCCCCGACGTCGACGAACGGCTTCGCCCCGGGCGCCCCCGCCCGGTAGAAGGTGCCGACGATCGGCGCCTCGACCGTGAGCAGCCCCGGCTCCTTCCCCGACGCCGCATCTGCGGCCGCGGGCGGGTCGGCGGCCGGGGAAGGCGCCCCCGCGCCGCGGACGACGTGGAGGGAGAACGCCTCGGTCTCCACGCGGAGCTCCTCGACGTCCGACCCGTCGATCAGGCGCAGGATCTCGCGGACGTCGTCGTCGCTCAGCGGCATGCGTGCCTCAGGCCCGCCTTCCCGTCTCCGGGGCGGCGCCGAACGTCTGCATGACGAGCGACAGCGCCGACGCGGAGAGATTCGGCGACGGTTCCGGGAGCGCGGTCACGGGACGCGCCTGGAGGACGACGAGCGACTCGGGCAGCGCCCGCCCGCGCCGGATCGCCCACTCGACGTCCTGGTGGCACCCGAAGTGGCGCTCGACGCGCCGCGCCACCTCGAGGAGCGCGGCGAGCCCGTCCTCCCCGAGCGTCGGCGCGTCCCGCCGTTCCGCCGGCACCTCGAGGCGCACGGTCCCGCGGCCGGCGGCGTCGGGCACGTACTCGACGTGCTTGGAGCTGATCGTCCGGCGCACCACCTCGCCCGTGACCTTGCTGACCAGGTAGTCGTCCGGCGTCGTCTCGCCGCCGACGACCGCGATCCCGAGCCCCCAGCTCGCGTTGACCGCCAGCATGCTCGGGTCGCCGCTCACCGGGTTGCAGGTGAACATCACCCCGGAGACCTCGGCGTCGACCATCAGCTGCACGGTCACGCCCATCGCTTCCTCGACCGGGGTCTCGAGCGCCGCCCGGTACCCGATCGCCCGCGGCGTGTAGAGGCTCGCCCAGCAGTCGCGGACCGCGTCGCACACCTGCTCGACGCCGCGCACCCAGAGGTAGCTCTCCTGCTGTCCGGCATGGGTGGCGTCGTGGCCGTCCTCCCCGAGCGCGCTCGAGCGGACGGCCACGACCGCCGGCACCGGCCGCCTGTGCGAGCGCCTCGTAGCGCCGTTCGAGCTCGACCCGGATCGCCCGGGGCAGCGGGGCGAACCGCATCGCCTCGCCGATCGTCTTCGAGGCGGCGTCGACCGACCCGACGTCTGCTGCCGAGACGCGGGACATCGCCGCCGCGATCGTCCCCCGGAGGCCGGTCGCCTCGACGAACGCGCGAAAGGCGCCGGCGCCGAGCGCGAAGCCCGGCGGCACCGGGATCCCGGCGGCGATCAGGTCGCCGAGGTTCGCGCTCTTGCCCCCGTACTCGCCGGCGTCCGAGCGGCGGAGCTCCGCGAGCGGGCGGGTGTAGCCGGCCGTCACCCGTTCACGCGTCGAGGATCGTGACGACGCCGGTCGAGCCGTCGACCCGGATCGCCTGGCCCGTCCGGATCGCGGCCGTCGCGCGGCCCGTGCCCACGACTGCCGGCAGCCCGTACTCGCGGCAGACGATCGCCGCGTGCGACATGACGCCGCCGATGTCCGTGACCACCGCCCGGACCTTGGGGAAGATCGGCGCCCACGCGGGCGAGGTGATCGGGCAGACGAGGATGTCGCCGTCGAGGATGCCGGCGATCTCGTCGACCCCGACCACGACCCGGGCCGGCCCCTCGACCGTGCCCGGCGACGCGGCCGAGCCGGTGAGACGGGCGCCGCCTTCCTGCGCGCTCGCCCACTCCTGAACGCGCTGGGTGGTGACGCCCCAGAGCATGATCGACATCGGGTCGGTGATCGCCTCCGGAGTTGCCCCGATCGCGGGGGGCGGGGTCCAGGCCGCGAGCCGTTCGAGCAGCTGCTTGCGCCGCGCGACGATCGGCGGCCAGTGGCTGGGGCCGGCCGGCAGGCCCCCGGTCGCCCAGGTGAGCAGCAGCTCGTCGAGAGCCTCGGCCACCTCGTGGCGGCTGAGCTGGAACATGTCCTCCCGGTCCTCGAGGAAGCCGTGGCGGGCGAGCAGCGCGCCGAACTCGCGGAGCTTGTTCCACCAGCGGGTCAGGAACCAGTAGTCGCAGTAGAACTTGTGCTCCTCGACGTAGGGGAAGACCGTGCGCGAGAGGCCGAGCAGGTCGTGGAAGGTCTTCCGGGTCTCGTCGTCCAGGAGCGCGCCGTACTCCTCGGCCAGCCGGTCGCGCTCGCGGGCGATCTCCTCGCTCGGACGCTCGACGTGCTTGCCTGCCTTCAACGCGCGGATGTGGCCGGCGATCGAGGCGTAGGGGATGCTCGGATCGTCGTACCAGCTCCCGTAGAAGTGGTAGAGGCCGTCGCCGACCGCCATGTTGAACCACGGGTCCTTGACCTCCTCGAGCGCCTCCAGCCAGGCCCGGCCCGCCTCGCTCCCGGCGAGCTCGGCGTCGACCTCGGCCGGCGTCCGCCCTTCGGCGAACGCGCCGTCGACGCCACTGTCGAGCGCGAGCTTCGCCAACCGCCCGAGCTCCGAGCTCGGCTTGAAGAGGAGGACGTCGATGCCGGCGACCATCTGCGCGACGTGCTGCTCGGGGATGTCGGGGAGCTGGGCGCGGCAGAACTCGCTGAAGGTCATGTACGCCCCGTAGCCGAGGAGCAGGAACTCGAAGTGGTGCTGCCACATCAGGTCGCCGCAGCGAAGCGTGCGGCTGTAGGCGTCGAGGACCTCGTAGAACGCGGTCTGGCGCTCGTCCTCGAACATCACCTCGTCGGGCTCGTACTCGGGCAGATCCGGGACGCGCAGCGTCGTGATCTCCGCGATCAGCGCCTCCATCTTGTCGCGCCAGCGCGCGTACAGCTCGTCCCAGTGCTGGTAGTAGTGGCCGGCGCGGCGCTGGAAGAACTCGACGCGCTCGGCGACCTTCCGGGGGTCCGTGACCGGGTTCCCCGAGATGTAGACGTAGCCGTTGACGATGCGGTAGTCGATGCCCATGGCCGGCGGCACCGCGAACACGCGGTTCTGCCAGGCGCCGACGGCCTGGTAGGGGGCGTCGATGCAGGCGACGTCGAAGGCGGGCATCGGCACCGGGAAGTGCATCGAGTTCCAGAACCAGAACCGGCCCTCGTCCGACCCTCGCCGCGCCTCGTCGAACAGCGCGTAGTACGGGTACATCTCCTGCCACCCCTCGCATCCCGGGGGAGTCGCGATCTCGTATGGGCTCGGGAACGCCGAGCCCGTCGGCGCCGGAGCGGCCATCAGGCTCCTCCTTCTGGACGGACGACCTGTATACAGCAATCGTGCCCCGCGCGATCCGACAGCGGCGTCTCGGCGGCCCCGAGGTGCTCGAGCTCGTCGAGGTGGCGCGGCCGGAGCCGGGCCCGACAGAGGTGCTCGTCCGGGTCGCGGCCGCGGGTGTGAATCCGGTCGACTGGAAGACTCGCGCCCGCGGCGGCTTTCTCGGCGAGCCCCCCTTCACCGTCGGCTGGGACGTCGCGGGGGTGGTCGAGGCGGCGGGCTGGGGGGTGACGCGGTTCGCGATCGGCGACCGGGTGTTCGGGATGCCGCGGTTCCCGGCCGAGGCGGCGGCCTACGGCGACTACGTCACCTCCCCCTCGCGCCAGCTGGCGCGGATCCCGGACGGCCTCGGCGACGTCGAGGCGGGCGCGCTGCCCCTCGCCGGCCTGACCGCCTGGCAGGCGCTCGTCGAGACCGCCGACGTCCAGCCGGGTCAGAAGGTGGTGGTCCTCGCTGCCGCAGGGGGTGTCGGGCACCTGGCGGTGCAGATCGCCAAGGCCCGCGGGGCGTACGTGATCGGCACCGCGCGCGCGGCCAAGCACCCGTTCGTGGCCGAGCTCGGCGCGGACGAGGCGGTCGACTACACCCGGGAGGAGGTCGCGGACCGGGTCGCCGGCGCGGACGTCGTCCTCGACCTGGTCGGAGGCGAGACGGCGGCGGGTGTGCTTCCCGCCCTCCGCGACGGCGGCCTGCTCGTCACCGTGCCGTCCGGGTCCGCCGTCCCGGCGCTGCGAGCGGCCGCCGCGGGGCGCGTACGCGTCACCGGGATCCTCGTCGAGCCGGACCGGGCGGGGATGGAAGCGCTCGCTGCCCTCGTCGCCGGGGGCGCTCTGCGCCCGTACGTGGAGCGGACGTTCCCCCTCGAGGAGGCGGCCCGCGCCCACGAGCTCGGGGAGGCCGGCCGCACGCAGGGCAAGCTCGTGCTCAGGGTTGACTGAGCCGCCGTCGCAGCCGAGGATCCACCCATGGCCCGGATCGTCCTCGTCCACGGCGCCTTCGGCGGCGCCTGGTGCTGGGAGCCGGTCGGCCCTGCGCTGGAGGCGGCGGGCCACACGGTCGAGACGCTCGACCTGCCGGGGGCGGGCGGGGACCTGACGCCGGTCGAGGGGGTCACGCTCGAGAGTTGCGCCGCGCGCGTCCGCGCGGTCCTGGAGCGGCGGCCGGAGCCCGCCGTCCTCGTCGGTCACAGCATGGGCGGGGTGGTCGTCACCCAGACGGCAGGGAATTCGCCGGAGCGGATCGCGTCGCTGATCTACGTCTGCGCGTTCATGCCGGCGAACGGGCAGAGCCTGCTCGACCTCGCGCACCTTCCCGAGGGCAAGGACGACATGATCCAGGCGAACATCGTGATCGAGGGCGAGCCGCCCGTCGCCACGCTCGCCGAGGAGGCGACGCGAGAGGCGATCTACAACCGCTGCACGCCCGAGCAGGCGGCCTGGGCGGCCGCCCGCCGCCGCCCGCAGCCGGTCGCTCCCTTCGCCACGCCCGTGCAGGTCGACGACGCCGTGCTCGACTCCATTCCCCGTTCCTACGTGCTCACCACCGCCGACCAGTCGATCCCGCCGGCGCTCCAGCGCCGGATGGTCGCCGAGCATCCCTGCGTGCGCGTGATCGAGCTCGACGCCGACCATGCCCCGTACCTGTCCGCGACGAGCGAGCTCGTCGGCGCCCTCCTCGAGCTCGTCGGCGGCTAGCCCGGCGCCGTCCGGGTCTCCCGGCTCCGCCGTCGAGCTCAGGCGACCACGGCCTTCGTTCGCCAGCCCTCGGCGTAGGAGGTGCGGGCGACCTCCGAGTAGGGGCACGGGCTGACGATCGCCCGGATCTCGGCCTGCGAGTGGCGCTCGACCACCGGCTTCGCCGACCCGCGGTCCTCCTCGCCCCACACGAGCGTCACCTCGGTGCCGAGCTCGACGTCCGCGTCGAGCACCGCCAGCGACAGCATCGAGCGCTCGTTGTAGCTGTAGCCCGAGAAGGTCGAGACGCCGACCAGCCGGTCGTCGAGCAGCACCCTGTCGTTGGGCCAGGTCGAGTAGTTCGAGAGCGGCAGGTCGATGTACTTGGCCGCATCGCCGCGCTCGAACAGCGTCCGCATCGCCGCGGCGACGTCGTCGCCGTTCCAGGCGAGGGTGACCTTCCTCCGCTTCGGCTCGTCGCCCATCGCCTCGAGCGCCTCCCGGCCGACGAAGTCGTGGTCGAACTTCACGAACGGCCAGTAGCCGAGGTCGTGCGGGGTCAGGTAGTAGTCGGCGACGTCGTCGGAGTAGAAGCTGCCGCCGAGCGAGCCGGTCGCCTCGTAGCCGTTCGCCGGCAGCCACTCGCGGTACGGCTTCATCGCCTCGCCCGTGAAGATCGCCGGCAGCGGGCAGGGGATCCACCCGGACTCGAGCGTGTTCGTGGCGTAGACGCGCGAGCCCACCTGCCTGAGGCCGTGTTCGGCCCCGGCGGCGACGATCGCCGCCCTGACGTCCTCCATCTCGTCCCACGGGCCGAAGAGCTCCAGGCCCGGAACGCCGGACATGCCGTGGTGCAGGGCGCGCACGGCGTGGCCCGCGATCGTCAACTCGCCCAGGTTGAAGAACTTGATCTCCGGGAGCGCTCCTCCGGCTGCCTGCTCGAGCACCTGCAGCGCCGTCGGCCCCTGCACCTGGAACCGGTAGATCTTCCGCCTGCCCGTCGGGTTCGCCGCCGTGCGCTCGTCGCGCTCCACCGTCACGTCGTAGTCGCCCGTCTCCGCGTGGTACTGGACCCAGTTGTGGGCGGAGGGCCGCCCGACGAGGCTGACCCTGTTCTCGTCGAGGTAGAAGAGAATGCCGTCGCCGATCACGTAGCCGTCGTGGTTGCAGGCGACGAACTGCTTCGCCTTGTTCACCTCGAAGGTGGCGAAGCTGTTCACGCCGAGGGCAGAGAACAGCCTGAGCACGTCCGGGCCCTCGACGTAGAGGTCGGTCATGTGATGGGTCTGGTCGAAGAGCGCGGACGTCTCGCGCCAGGCGACCTGCTCGTCCCGCCAGTTCGAGAACTCGGCGGGCACCTTCGGATACACGTACGGCCCGATCTGCGAGTTGCGCGCCAGCTCGACCGCGCCTCCGGCGGATTGCAGCACGTCCTCCAAGCTACGGGGCGTCATTCCTCGTACCTCCCTCCTGGTCGCAGGCGTGATCGCGCCGGCTGGTCTGTCCCAACCGGCGAGATCCTATACGAGTAAATGGGATATGGAGCCCGGACCGGCCGCCCCCGCGTCGTCTAGGATCGGGGCGGATGATCGCCTTCCGCAGCACGCCGGCTCCGCCGTAGCCGCGCGTCCGGGCGCTCGCTCCGGTCGGAGCGCGCCCACGTCGGTCGCCGGCAACGCGCGCAGCGGAAGGAAGGCATGGCTGATCAGAGCTACCGCGCCCTGCTCGGGCACGGGCATACGGGAAGGCTCCTCGCCGGGCTCTCGGCGGCGTGGCTGTCCTACGGGATGGTCGGCCTCGCCCTGTTCCTCACCGTGCATCGGGCGACCGGCTCCTACGGGCTCGCCGGCGTCGCGGTGGCCGCCTTCTCGGCCGGCTCCGGGGCGCTCGCCCCCGCCCGCGGCCGCCTGGTCGACCGGCGGGGCCCGAGACGGTGGCTGCCGGCCTTTGCCGTCTGCTACGGCTCGGCGCTCGTCCTGCTGGCGGCGCTCGCGCGCGGCGGCTCACCCGGATGGCCCCTCGTCGCCTGCGCCGCCGTGGCCGGAGCGACCGCGCCGCCGCTCGTGGCGACGATCCGCGGCCTGTGGAGCGGGCTCGTCGAGCCGCCGCTCCTCCGGCGCGCCTACGCGCTCACCTCGCTCGTCGGCGACGTTGGCGCGGTCGGCGCGCCCGCGCTCGGCGGCGTGCTCTTCGTCGCCGCCCCCTGGGCCCCGCTCGTCGTCTGCGCGCTCGGGGCGTGTGCGGCGGCCGCGGCGGTCGCCGGAGCGGCGCCGCCCCGGCCCCCGGTCGAGGGCGGCGACCCCGGCGGCTCGCTCGTCGCCGGGGCGGCGATGCGGACGCTCCTCGTCGTGTCGGTGGCGCTCGGCGCGGCGCTCGGCCTGGTCGAGGTCGCCGTCCCCGCGGCGGCGACGCGGTGGGGCGACGCGACCTACTCGGGCTTCCTCCTGGGTGCCTTCGCGCTCGGCAGCGTCGGCGGCGCCCTCTGGTTCGCCGGACGCGAGTGGCGCAGCCCGCCGGAGCGGCGCTACCTCGTCGCCGTCTCGTGGCTCGCCCTCGGCCTCGCCCCGCCGCTCGCCGCCACGGGATCGGCGACGCTGGCGCCGCTCCTCGTCGTCGCCGGCGCCGGCTACGGCCCCGCGACGATCGCGCTCTTCGAGGCGCTCGACGCGCTCGCGCCGGCACGCGCGACGGAGGCGCTGACCTGGGTGACGACCGCGGAGGCGATCGGGGCGGCGGCCGGGGCGGCGGCCTCGGGCTGGGCCGCCACGGGGATCGGGACGTGGGCGCCGTTCGCGACCGCCTCGGCGGTCCTCGGCGCCGCGGCCGCCGGCGGGCTCGCGTGGCACCGGCGCCGCGGGGTCGTCTAGGAGGGCTGCCCGTCCCGCTCGTCCCCGGCCCGGCGGGCCGCGTGGTCGCGGCCGAGGAAGGTGTTCGCCCACGCGCTCGTCCCCTGCAACGCGTTGTCCTTGACCACCACGGGCCCGTCGAGCATCGACTCCTCCTCGCCGTACGCCTTGAGCCGCTCGTACGCCTGCGACCAGATGCACTCGGTGTCGTAGACCTCGCAGAGGCCGTCGCGGGTGCCTCCGCACGGGCCGTTGCGCTGGTTCTTCGCGCACTGCGACTCGGGACAGACGTAGGCGATCTCCGGGAGCGAGCAGTCGCCGCAGTCCCGGCAGCCGAAGAGCGGCACCTTCGCCGCCTGCTCGAGGGCGTGGGCCGCCCTCCGGACGACCCGCGGCGCCTCCTCGACGTCCCGGTAGAGCGCCCTGCCGGCGGGGAAGAGCGGCGCCTCGGGCGCGAACACGGTCTCGTGCAGGCGCCGGCTGAAGCGGTACTTCAGCGGCACGCGCAGGTCCGTTCGCCTGCGCTCCCTCGACTCCAGGTACGAGGCGCTCACCTCGCCCGACGAGAGCCCGGTGTCCGGGTCGCGCTGGAAGAAGTAGAACTCGTCCTCGAGCGGGAACTGGATCTCGCGCGCGAGCTCGCGCCAGTCGGCCCCTCCGAAGGCCGCGGCGCGGTCGAGGATCTCGCCGAAGGTCGCCGCGGGCATGTGACCGCCGAGGTAGACGCCCTCGTAGCCGAGGCCCCGGGCGACCGCGACGTGCCTGGCGGCCAGGTCGACGAAGAAGGCGCGGCCCCGGTCGGGGCTCGCCCCCTGGCGCTCGACCAGGGCGAGGAGCTCGTCGTTGACGACGACGCCGGGGATCTTCCCGGCGCGGAACGAGCGCGCGGCCGCGGGGGAGAGGAGGTAGACGTTCGCGAGCGCGTGGAGCTCGAGGCCGTCGCGGCGCATCCAGCGCAGGAGCTCGTCGTCCTTCCGCGTGTCCCAGCCGATCTGGTTGATGACGAAGCGGGCGCCTGCCCGCGCCTTCTTGCGGAGCTTGAGGTACTGGGGCATCACCTCCCGCTCGTGCCGCTTGTGGTTCGTGACCACGCAGCCGAGGAAGAAGTCGGTCCGCGCTAGGCGCCGGCCGGGGTGCCGCTCGTCCGGCAGGCCGCCGTTCAGGTCCGAGAGCAGGCCGAGCAGCCCGACCGAGTCGATGTCGAACACGGGCGCGGCGAGCCCCCGGTGCCCCTTGACCGGGTAGTCGCCCGACAGGGCGAGCACGTTGTGGAAGCTCTGCGAGGCGAGCTGCCAGCCCCGGCTCTCGAGCGCGTTCCGGTTCCAGTCCTTGCAGGCGAGGTGGATGATCACCTCCTGGCCCCGCGAGATCAGGTCGGTGCCGAGCGCGTCGGGGGCGAGCATCGCGTGCCCGCCCGGGTTGTCCGTGATCGAGAGCACGTCGATCCGCGGGTCGGCGGCCAGCTCCCTCGCCAGCTCGAGCACCGCGCCCCCGCCGTCCGCCGTCATCAGCCCGCGGCTCGTGACGAGCTCGGCGGCGACGACGAAGGCGCCGGGCTGCGCGAGGCGCTCGCGGAACGGGAGGACCGCGGTCACGCGTCCGTCTCGACGTCGGGCGTCCCGTAGGTGTGGAAGCTCTCGATCGTGTGAACGCCCCAGAACTGGCCGCGGGCACGGTCCGCCGCCGTCCACGTGATCGGCTCGAAATCGGGGTCGTAGACGAAGTAGCCGCCGGTCGTCACCTCGATCCGGTTGCCGCCCGGCTCGAAGGCGTAGAGGAAGAAGCCCTGCGCCACCCCGTGCTTCGACGGTGCGGCCTCGATGGGGACGTCGTTGTCGACGAAGAGGTCCGCCGCCCGCAGGCACTCCTCGCGGGTGTCGACCCAGAACGCGAGATGGTGCAGCCGCCCGTTCGCGCCGTACGCGTCACGGACGTAGATCAGCTCGTGCGCCGCGATCGACAGGCTGAGCCACGCGCCGGTCTCCGTGCCGTCCTCGAGCTCGATCCGCTCGTACAGCCGGTAGCCGAGCTGCTCCTGGGCGAACTCGCGGCTCGCCCGCACGTCCGCCGCGAGCAGGTTGACGTGGTCGAGCCGCTTCACCGCCGCCCCGCGGCCGAGGTAGCGCTGCGGCTGGTTCCGCCACGAGGGACGCAGGTGGTCGGGCGGCCGGTACCGCTCGGCCTCGTAGTAGAGCTCGAAGACGTGGCCGTCGGGGTCGGTGAACCGGTAGGCGGGACCGTGGCCGACGTCCCCGTCCGTCCAGCCGATCCCGCGCCCGGCCGCCTCGATCGCGGCGACCCGCCGCTCGAGCGCCTCCGGGCTCCACGCCCGCAGCGCCAGGTGGCCGAGCCCGGCCCGCGGCGACTCGGTCAGCTTCAGGCTGTAGCGGAGATAGTCGCCCCAGCCGCGCAGGTAGACCGACCTGCCCTCGCGCGCCTCCTCCTCGAGGCCGAGCACGTCGACGAAGAACCGGAGGCTCGCGTCCGGGCTCGGGGTGAACAGCTCCGCGTGCCCGATCCGCGCGACCTCGTGCAGCGGTACGTTCACGGCTCGACGAGCTTCCGGAGGTCGTCGAGGTCGTAGGAGAGCGCACCGGCCTGCAGCCTGGCGCGCTTCTCGCGCTCCCGCTCGGCCCGGCCGCGCGCCGCTGCCAGCACCGCGTCGATGCGCTCGAGCCCGACGACGACCGCGCCGTCGGCGTCGAGCACCACCGCGTCCCCCTGGCGGATGGTCGCGCCCCCGACCTCGACCGGCTCGCCGATCGAGCCCTTGACGCGCTTTCCGGCGCCGCGGACACGGACGTAGCGCGCCCAGACGGGCAGGCCGAGCCCGCGGAGCTCCTCGACGTCACGGACGGCCGCATCGACGAGCAGGGCCGCCACGGCCCGCCCCTTCGCCTGCGTGGCCAGCAGCTCGCCGACGAGAGCGACCGGGGCGGGCTCGGGCATCGTCAGCACGAGCACCTCCCCCGGGAGCGCCTCCGCCACCGCGGCGTGCACCATCAGGTTGTCGTCCTGGCCGCAGGAAACGGTGCGCGCCGGCCCGGCGGCGCGCGAGCCGGGAACGACCTGGATCAGAGGCACGTCGACGAGGGAGTCGCGTCCGGCCGCCTCGTGGACGGTCGCGCTCCCGAGCGCGGCCAGCTCGGCGAACGTGGCCGTCACAGCGCGCCCACCACCTGGGGCGTCACGCGCTGGAAGGCCTCGGCGTAGCGGATCGCCGGGTCGCCCGACGAGCGCCGCGCGTGATTGCCACGCTGCTCGGCACGCTGGTCGTAGTACGTCCGGAGGTACGACTGCGCCTTCATCTCCGCCATCGCCGCCCGCTTCCGGTCGATCACCGGCGTGATGTCCACGAACGTCGTCGGGACGAAGTTGCACAGCTCCGGCTGGTGGGGCTCGAAGAGCAAGAGCTCCGGCGGCTGAACGGTCTCGAACGCGCTCGGAACACCGGCGCCGGCCGCGAGCGCCCGTGCGCGCTCGACCGCGAAGAACGCCGCGGCGTGGTCGGGATTGAACGGGTCGCGATCGGTGTGCGTGACGAGCACGTCCGGGGCGAAGTCGCGGATCCGGTCGGCGAGGGCGATCAGCGCGTCCCGGTCGACCTCGAGCGGGTAGTCGCCGAGGTCGAGGCACGCGAACTCGGCGCCGAGCGCCGCCGCGGCGCGCTCCGCCTCTCCGTGCCGGATCTCCTTGACCCGCTCGACCGTCTGGCCGGGCTCCTTCCACAGCTCCCCCGACTCGCCGCGCTCGCCGTACGAGAGTGCGAGCACGCACGCCGAGCCGCCGCCCGTGGTGGCGACGGCGACCGCGCCTCCCGCCCGCCAGACGAAGTCGGCGGAGTGCGCGCCGATCACGAGCAGCCTCCTCACGCCGGCACCGCGAGCCGGCGGGACTGCCCGACGATCAGCTCCCGGACGTCCGCGTCGTCGAAGCCCGCTCCGAGCAGGCGGTCGGCCCAGAGCGCGAGCCCGTCCTCGACCGGCGGGTAGTCGGGGTTGCCGAGGTCGCTGGAGAAGAGGGTGCGCTCCGCGCCGACCGCGTGGACGCCGTCGAGCACGTGCTCCCAGGTCGTCTTCCCGCTGTACGGCGTGGTCAGGCAGCGCTCGAGCAGGCAGCCGCGCCCGGCGAGCGCGACCTGGTCCTCGATCGAGAAGTCCTGCGCCGGGAACTCGGGGTGTGTGACGACCACGATCTCCACTCCCTCCGCCAGGGCGCCGTCGACGACCTCGAACGTGTCGTCTCGGCCCAGGTGCGCGGTCGCGAGGATCAGGCCGTGCCGCGCGACCGCGCGCAGCACGTCTCGCGTCTCGTCCAGGAGCCTGCCCTCTGCGTCCGTCACCTGCACCGCCTCGACGCCGAGGCCGAGCGCGCGCAGCTCGTGCTGGAGGCGCGCCCACTGGGGCAGGTTGTCGCCGGGTCCCGGCTCGGCCCGGCCGGCGGTCTCCGCGGGAGAGTCGACGGTCGGCATCCAGACGATCCGCGCGCCTTCGCGGGCGGCGATCTCGACCGCGAGCGCGTTCATCCCTCCGACCGCCCGGTTCAGCGTCAGCGTCCCCAGCACCTCGACACCGGGCTCGAGGGCGGAGACGACCTGCGCGCGCTCGGCGGTCGAGGTGTAGTGGGACTTGAGGGCGAAGCCGGCGAGGCCGAGCTCCCGGAAGCGGCGGGCGAGCGCCCGGTCGTCGATCCGCCGCCGAGGGACGTCCGGGGCGACGTGGACGTGGAGGTCGTAGGCACCCTCGACCAGCCCGCGTGCACGGTCGCTCGGTCGCTCCTCAGCGGGCCTCGCCGGCATCGTCCGCTCCCTCCTTGTCCGCGAGCTCTGCGAGCAGCGACGCGCTCGCGGCGGCCACTCGCGGCTCGACCCCCAGCCGGAGCAGCAGGTCGCGCGCGGCGTCCAGCTCTTCCACGCGCCGGCGCGCGTGCCGGCGGCTGCCCTCGAGCAGCCGCTCGAGCAGCGGCCGGCCGATCACCTCGGCGATCTCTGCCTTCAGCCAGGCCCCGTGGCCGGCGGCCTCGGCCGCCTGCACGCTCTCGACCGCGGCGGCGGCGAGCCCCTTCATGAACACCGAGCGCAGGAGCTTCAGCGCGGCGGCGTCGCCCGGCTCGGCGCCGACGACCTCGACCGGCATCCCGAGCGGGCCGAACGCGTCGGCAAAGCCGCGCGCGCCCGCTCCGGAGGCGAGGGCAGGAGTCTGCAGGCCGCGGGCGGGCACGGGGCCGAGCAGGGCCACGTCGGCGAAGCGCGCGCCGGCCGCGCCGACGACCGCGGCGACCTCGCGCTTGCGCTCGGGGGCGGCCGTGTTCAGGTCCGCGTAGACCGTCTCGGGCCGCAGGGCCGGCAGAACCGTCTGCGCCGCATCGAGGGCCGCCCGTGCCGTGTTGACGCTGAGCACCACGTCGCTGCCGGCGACCGCGGTCGCCGGGTCGGGGGCCCGCGGAACCGGCGACCGCCGGTCCGGGTCGGGGTCGTAGGCGCGGACCTCGACGCCGACGGCCGAGAGATCGACGGCGAAGCGCCCGCCCGCCTCGCCGAGCCCGAGCAGCGCGACGGTCAGCATCGGCCCGAGCCTACCGCCACTCTCAGGCGGCGACCGGCGAGGAGCCGAGCACCTGCTGTACGGCCTCGACGATCTTCGCCTCGTCCGGCAGCACGTATTCCTCCATCGGCCGGCTGTACGGGATCGTCGCGTCCAGAGCCGTCACGAGCTTGACCGGCGCCTTCAGCGCCCCGAAGGCCTCCGACGCCGCCTCGGCCGCGATCACCGCGGCTGCGGAGCCGTGGCGGGTGGACTGGTCGACGAGGACGAGGCGCCCCGTCTTCTCCACCGACCGGAGGATCGTCGCAAGGTCGAGCGGGGCGAGCGTCCGCGGGTCGATCACCTCGGCCTGGACACCCTCGGCCGCGAGCTGCTCCGCCGCCGCGAGTGCCCTGCCGACGCACCAGCCGATCGCGACCACCGTGACGTCGCCGCCCTCGCGCCGCACCACCGCCTCCCCGAGCGGCACGACGTGCTCCCCGTCCGGGACCTCGCCGTGCTCGAGGGTCAGCAGGTAGTGGTGGAAGTAGGCGACCGGGTTGTCGTCACGGATCGCCGCGGTCATCAGGCCCTTCGCGTCGGCGGCGGTCGACGGCACGACGACCCTGAGGCCCGGGACGCCCATGAACATGCCGTAGATCGTGCCGGTGTGCTGGCCCGCCCAGCCGGCGGTGAAGCCGTAGCCGGCCTTGAGGACGAGCGGCACCTTGACCTGCCCGCCCGACATGTAGTGGAAGCGCGGCGCCTCGTTCACGACCTGGTCCATCGCGACGAGCATGAACTCGGCCATGTACAGCTCGACCACCGGCCGGTAGCCGGCGAACGCGGCGCCGACCGCCATCCCGATCTCGGCCGTCTCCGAGATCGGCGTCACGCGGACCCGGTCCGGTCCGAAGGCCTGCAGGAACGGGTCGTTCTCGGAGGTGGCGATGTTCTGGCCGAAGTAGAGGACGGTCTCGTCGCGCTCCATCTCCTCGCGGATCGCCTCCTCGATCGCGGCGATGTACGGAAGCTCGTGTGCCATGGGTCTCGATCCTCCTAGGCGTAGACGTGCTCGACGGCGGCTTCGGGCGCCGGGAAGGGGCTCTCGAGACCGAAGGTGACCGCCTCCTGCATCTCGTCCCGCACCGCCTCGCCGATCGCGTCCGCCTCCTCGGCGGTCAGCGTCCCGTCGGTGACGAGCCGGGCGCGGAAGCGCGGGACCGGGTCGCCGCGCTTCGCGGCCTCGTACTCGGCCGCGTTGCCGAAGACCGTGACCGCCTCGTGCTCGGGAAAATGGAGCGGAACGCCCGGCGGCGCGATGATGTTCCCGTGCGCGCTCAGCCTGTAGAGGCGCGACTCGACGAGCGTCGGGCCGGCGCCGGAGCGCGCGCGCTCGACCGCGGCCGCGACGTGCTCGTAGACCTCGACCGGGTCGCCGCCGTCCACGGTCACGCCCGGCATGCTGTAGGCGGTCGCCTTGACCGCGAGCGGCTCGCCGGCCGCGGCGTTGGCGTCCTCCTGCTCGACGCGCGTGACCACGTTGTAGCTGTTGTTCTCCATCACGTAGACGACGGGAAGCTTCCAGAGCGAGGCGATGTTGAGCGACTCGTGGAATGCCCCCTGTTTCGAGGCGCCGTCGCCGAAGAAGCTGAGGACGACCTGGCCCCGGCCGCGGATCTGCGCCGCGTAGGCCGCGCCGGTCGCGTGCGGGATGCCCTGCGCGACGATCCCCGAGGTGCCCAGGAAGCCGCGCTCGACGTCGGTCAGGTGCATCGAGCCGCCGTAGCCCTTGCAGAGGCCCGTCGAGCGGCCGTAGATCTCGGCCATCATCGCCTTCGGGTCGGTGCCGAGCACGAGCGGGTAGCCGTGGCACCGGTACGTTGCGAGCAGCTGGTCGTCCGGCCGGAGGGCGGCGAGCGAGCCGACGATCGAGGCCTCCGCGCCGTCGGCCAGGTGCGTGTGGCCGCGGATCACCCCCTCGTGCTCCTCGAACGTGCGCTTCACCCGCTCCTCGAACTCGCGGATGCGCAGCATCTGCGTGAGCATCCAGATCAGGCGCTCCCGGTCCAGTCCGTGCTCAGACACCAAGGCTCCTTTCCCCGGCAGCGAGCTGTGCGCTGCTCGTCTCGTACGCTCGGTCGAAGATCTGCTCGATCGGGAGGCGCCGGAGCTCGTCGGAGAGCACCTCGACGCCCCACGGGCCGTCGTAGCCGGCCTCGCGGCAGGCCTCGACGTAGCCGCGGATCGGGAACTCGCCCTCGCCCGGGAGGAGACGGTGGTTGACGGTCTCGTCGACCAGGTCGGGCATGCTCACGTAGCGGCCGTCGCTGAGCTCGACCCAGCCGAGGTGGCGCGCCGGGACGCGCCGCAGGTCCCCGGGCCCGATGCCGAGCTTCGCCATGTGCCAGGTGTCGATCGCGAGCCCTCCGTTCGGCGCCCCGGCGCCCTCGACGACGGCGAACGCCGAGTCGAGGTCGCGGACGTTCGCGTCGAACGGCATGAGCTCGTAGACGACCCTCGCGTCGTGGTGCTCCGCCGCGTCGGCGCAGAGCTCCCCGTAGCGCTCCGTCAGCTCCGGCAGGTCGCACCGCGTGCCCGGGATGTTCCCGACCTTGACGTGGTGGGCGTCGAGCGCGCCGGCAGCCTCCCAGAGAAGCGCCCGCGTCCGGTCGGAGGCCTGCCGGCGCTCGTCGCCCGGATCGAGGAACCACTCCATTAGGAACTCGAGCTCGAGGTGCTCCAGGCCGTGGCCGTCGAGGAGCAGCTTCACGTCGCCGAGCGTGCGGGTCTCGAGAATGTGCTCGAGATCGGCGTGCCAGAGCCCGATGCCGCTGAAGCCCACGCGGGCCGCCTGCTCGCAGCGCTCGCGCAGGTCGAAGAGGCTCCACTCGCGCCCGACGTGGACCTCGACCGGCCCGGAGGTCGTCCAGTAGAGCCCGAGCAGGTCGCCGCTCGCCACCGTGCTCGGGAATCTAACTTGTGGACATGCGTCCCGACAAGTGGGATGATTGCCGCCGGCGGCAAGCGACAGCGGAGGCTCGATCGTGGCTGACTACGTGATCGTCGGTGCGGGCTCGGCAGGCTGCGTGCTCGCTGCGCGGCTCAGCGAGGACGCGGACACGACCGTCCTCCTGCTGGAGGCCGGCGGCCCGGACACTGCTCGCGAGATCCGCGTCCCGGCGATGTTCCCGATCATGTTCAAGTCGGGCCTCGACTGGGACCTGCTCGGCGAGCAGGAGCCCGGCCTGGACGGGCGGCGGCTGTACCTGCCGCGCGGCCGGATGATCGGCGGCTCCAGCTCGATCAACGCGATGATCTACCTTCGCGGCAACCGCCTCGACTTCGACGGCTGGGCGGTGGAGGGCTGCGAGGGCTGGGGCTACGACGACGTGCTGCCGTACTTCAGGCGCGCCGAGGACAACGAGCGCGGCGAGGACGCCTACCACGGCGTCGGCGGGCCGCAGCCGGTCTCGGACAGCCGCTCGATGCATCCGCTCGTCGACGCCATGCTCCAGGCGGCGGGCCAGGCAGGGTACGCCGCCAACCCCGACCTGAACGGGGAGCAGCAGGACGGCGTCGGTCGCTTCCAGCTCGTCCAGCGGGACGGCCTGCGCTGCAGCACGGCGGACGCGTACCTGCACCCGGCGGCCGGACGGCCCAACCTCGAGGTGCGGGATTGCTCCTTCGCCGAGCGGATCGTCTTCGAGGGCGACCGCGCGGTCGGGGTCGAGGTCGTCCGGAACGGAGCGCGCGAGACGGTCCGGGCCGAGCGCGAGGTGATCGTCGCCGCCGGCGCCTACCAGTCGCCCGTCCTGCTGATGCTCTCGGGGATCGGGCTCGAGGAGGAGCTGGCGCCTTTCGGGATCCCCGTGCGCGAGGAGCTGCCGGTCGGCCGCAACCTCCAGGACCACTGCATGGCGAACCTGAACTACCTCAGCGACGAGCCGGCCCTGTTCGGCATCTTCACGCCCGAGAACTTCGCGCGGCTCGAGCAGGAGGGGCGCGGGCCGCTCACCTCGAACCTCCCGGAGGCGGGCGGCTTCTTCCGCAGCCGGCCGGACCTGCCCGCGCCGGACGTCGAGTTCCACTTCTCGCCGTCGCTCTTCTACGACGAGGGCCTGACGGCGCCGCACGACCACGGCTACGCCTTCGGGCCCGTGGTCGTGAAGCCGGCCTCGCGCGGCAAGGTGATGCTCCGCACGCCGATGGCCGACTCCAAGCCGCGGGTACTGTGCAACTTCCTCACCACCGAGGAAGACCGGCAGAGCATGATCGCCGGCGTGCGGATCGCGCTCGAGATCGCGGCGCAGCCCGCGCTGAAGGCCGTCGAGCGGGCGCCGTTCAGCGTCCCCGCCTCCGGCTCGGACGAGGACATTCTCGCGTGGGCCCGCCGCGTCGGACAGCCCGTCTACCACCCGACCTCGACGTGCGCGATGGGCTCGGTCGTCGACTCCGAGCTCCGGGTCTTCGGCGTCGAGGGGCTCCGAATCGTCGATGCGTCCGTGATGCCGACCGTCACGCGGGCCAACACGCACGCATCGACGATGATGATCGCCGAGAAGGCTGCCGATCTGATCGCCGGGCGAGCGCTTGCGCCCGCCCGGGCGGAGGCGGCGGGCTGAGCGCCGGACACCGGGAGAGACCACGAAAGGAGCGCAATGACCGTCACGCACGAACCCGAGACCGCCGTCGAGAGCCTGCTCGACGGGAGCCGGTGGACCGGGAAGATCTACAGCGACGGCTGGGTCGACGCACCGGTCGAGATCGAGACCGTCGAGCCTGCGACCGGCGAGGTGCTCGGTGCGGCGGGCGGGGGCGACCCCGAGACGATCGCTCGTGCGGCCGTGTCCGCCGCCCGTGCCCAGCCCGCCTGGGCACAGACGCCGTTCACGGACCGGGTCGCGGTCGTCCGCCGGGCGGCCGAGCTGATGGAGCGCCACCGCGCCGAGCTCGTGCGCTGGCTGATCCGGGAGTCCGGCTCGATCGGCGGGAAGGCCGACGTGGAGGTGACGGCGTCGATCGGCCAGCTCGACATGGCGGCTGCGCTGATCTCGCATCCCCTCGGCCTCGTGCTCCCCTCGCTGACCCCCGGCCGGACGAGCACTGCCCGGCGCGTGCCGGTCGGCGTCGTCGGCGTGATCACGCCGTGGAACTTCCCGTACGTGCTGGCGATGCGCTCGATCGGCCCGGCGCTCGCGCTCGGCAACGCGGTCGTGCTCAAACCCGACGCGAACACCCCCGTCACGGGCGGCGTCGCGATCGCGCGGCTGTTCGAGGAGGCCGGCCTGCCGGAGGGCCTGTTGCACGTGCTGCCGGGCGGCGCGGAGGTCGGGCAGGCGCTCGTCGCCGACCCGAACGTGCGGATGGTCAGCTTCACCGGCTCGACCGCCACCGGGCGGCTCGTCGGCGAGACGGCCGGGCGGATGCTGAAGCGCACGGTGCTCGAGCTGGGCGGGAACAGCCCGCTGGTGGTGCTCGAGGACGCTGACGTCGAGGCCGCGTCGTCTGCGGGCGCCTGGGGCTCCTTCCTGCACCAGGGGCAGATCTGCATCGCCGTCAGCCGGCACCTCGTGCACGAGAGCATCGCCGAGGCCTACACGAAAGCGCTCGTCGAGCGTGCGGAGCGCCTGCCGGTCGGCAACCCCGCCACGGAGGAGGTCGCGCTGGGGCCGATCATCAACGAGCGCCAGGTGGCGCGGGTGCGGAGGATCGTCGACGAGAGCGTCGAGCAGGGCGCGCGGGTGCTCGCCGGCGGCACCAACGAGGGGCCGTTCTTCCGGCCGACGGTGCTCGGCGAGGTGACGACGAGCATGCCCGCCTACGCCGAGGAGATCTTCGGCCCGGTCGCGCCCGTGATCACGTTCTCGGACGACGCCGAGGCGGTCGAGCTCGCCAACGGGACCGAGTACGGGCTCTCGGCCGCGGTGCACTCGGCATCGCCGCAGCGCGCGGCCGCGGTCGCCGGCCAGCTGCACGCCGGGATGGTCCACATCAACGACCAGACGGTGAACGAGGAGCCGCCGGCGCCGTTCGGCGGCTTCGGCTGCTCGAGCAACGGCGGCCACTTCGGCGGTGTCGCGAACCTCGAGCTCTGGACCGAGTGGCAATGGCAGACGGCGCGCGACAAGGCCTCGCCGTTCCCGTTCTAGAGCGTGGGGGAACCCATGGTTCCCCCACGGTCCCCCTCCTTCGCCGCATCGACCCATGTGCCCCGGCACGCCTCCCGCCGGGCAAAGCCCGGCTCCGGCGACGAGCCGTTGCGCCAAGAAGGCCGAGAAGACCTGTCACATCGTCACGACTCGTCCGCCCGGACGTTCAGCTCGATCCGTAGGCCGTTCGGGTCGGTCCTCACTCCTTGCCGGCGGGGCGCGCGCGCGTGCGCGCGTAGGCGACGACCGGCTCGATCGATGCCGGGTTTGCGAGCGCGTCCGGGCTGACGACCTCCCCGGCCGGGACGCCTGAGAGGATGCGCTTCACCGGCAGCTCGAGCTTCTTCCCGGTCAGGGTCTGCGGGATGATCGGCAGGGCGACGATCGTGTCGGGCGCGTGGCGGGGCGAGAGCGCGTCGCGAAGAGCGCCGGCGATGCGGGCGCGGAGCAGGTCGTCGAGCTCGAGGCCCTCGCGCAGGACCACGAAGAGGATCAACTCGTCTGCGTCCTCCAGGTGGACGACCAGCGCGTCGAGGACCTCCTCGAGCTCCTCGAGGACGGAATAGAACTCGCTCGTCCCGAGGCGGACCCCGCCGCGGTTCAGCGTCGCGTCCGATCTCCCGGTGATCACCGAGCTGCCGCGCTCCGTGAACAGGATCCAGTCGCCGTGCCGCCAGATCCCCGGGTAGTGGTCGAAGTACGCCGCGCGGTAGCGCGCCCCGTCCGGATCGTTCCAGAAGCGGACCGCCATCGAGGGCATCGGCTTCCGGATCACCAGCTCGCCGAGCTCGCCGACCACCTCGTCGCCCGCCGCGTCGAGCGCCGCCGCGTCGCAGCCCAGGCAGCGTCCGGCGATCTCGCCGGCGTACACCGGCAGCAGGGGGCAGCCCTGGACGATCCCGGTGCAGAGGTCGGTGCCGCCGCTGCCGAGGTTGAGGAGCACGCCCGGGTCGACCTGCTCGTAGATCCACTCGAACCCGTCCAGGGGCAGCGGCGAGCCGGCGACGGCGATCGAGCGCAGCGACGAGAGGTCGAAGCGGCGCCCCGGATCGACGCCCTGCTTTCGGCAGGCGAGCGCGAACGCGGGGCTGATCCCGAGCAGCGTCGGCCTCGTCTGTTCCGCGAGCTCCCACTGGAACGCGAGGTCCGGGTACGCGGGGTTCCCGTCGATCATCACGATCGACGCCCGCACGAGCAGCGTCGAGACGAGCGCGTTCCACATCATCCACGCGGTGGTGGTGAACCACTGCAGCCGGTCGCCGGGACGGAGGTCCCAGCTCAGGCCGTGGTTCTTCAGATGCTCGATCAGGATCCCGCCGTGGCCGTGCACGATCGCCTTCGGCAGGCCCGTGGTCCCGGAGGAGAAGAGGACGTAGAGCGGATGGGAGAAGGGGACCGGATCGAACTCGAGCGGCCCCGGCTCGGCCAGCAACTCGTTCCAGGGCACGGCGTCCGGGAGCGCGGAGCCGGCATAGGCGACGTCGACCACGTGCCGGACGCTCGGCAGGCGCGCGCGGATCTCGGCCACCTGCTCCCGCCGGTCGACGAGCTTGGCGCCGTACCGGTAGCCCGCGACCGCGAGCAGCACCCTCGGCTCGAGCTGGCCCAGCCGGTCGACGACGCTGCGCACGCCGAACTCGGGCGGGCAGGTCGCCCAGATCGCCCCGAGGCTCGCGGTCGCCAGGAACGCGACCAGCGTCTCGGGGATGTTCGGGAGATAGGCGGCGACCCGGTCGCCGGGCTCGACCCCGAGCCGCTGCAGGCCGGCACGGGCACGGGCGACCTGGTCGCGGAGCTCGCCGAAGGTGAGCTCGAACGGCTCGCGCGACTGGGAGCGCGCGACGACCGCGACCGCGTCGATGTCCTCGTCGCGGCCCAGCATGTGCTCGGCGTAGTTCAGCCGCGCGCCCGGGAACCACTCGGCGCCCGGCATCTCCCGCGAGCCGAGCACACGGCCGTACGGCGCGTGCGCGCGGACCCCGAAGAAGTCCCAGAGCGACGACCAGAAGCCGTCGAGGTCGGTCACCGACCAGCGCCAGAGCTCGTCGTAGCCGGGGAGGTCGACGCTCCGCACTGCCCGCAGCCAGGCGAGGTAGCGCCCGAGCTCCGACCGCTCGCCAAGCTCCGCCGACGGCGCCCACAGAATCTGTCCCTGCTCTAGCACGCGGGCGGGCTCACGGCACGAGCACGGCGCGCCCGGTGACCTCGCCCGCGCGGAGCCGGTCGAGCACGTCGTTCACCTGCTCGAGAGCGTGGGTCTCCGTCCGCAGCGTCACGTCGCCTCGGGCGTGCAGCTGGAGGAGCTCCCAGAGGTCGATCCAGCTTCCGACCAGGTTGCCGGCGATCGCGGCCTCGCCGACGACCATCGCCACGGACGGGACGCTGATCGTGCCGCCGTACCCGACGGTCGAGTAGAGGCCGCGCCGGGCGAGCATGTCCAGACCTGCGCCGTGCGTCGCATCGGTGGCGACGAAGTCGAGCACGACGTCGGCGCCGGCCCCGCCCGTCGCTTCCCGCACGGCGGCGGAGACGTCCTCCTGCTCGCCGAGCACCTCGTCGGCCCCGAGCTCGCGGGCGAGCGCCCGGCGCCGCTCGTCCGTGTCGATCCCGATCACCGCGCCTCCGCCGAGGACGCGCAGGAGCTGGAGCGCGATGTGCCCGACGCCGCCGACGCCGATCACGGCCGCGGTCGAGCCGGGCGAAAGGCGGGGGAGCAGGTTCTTGACGGCGTGGTAGGCCGTGATCCCGGCATCGGCGTGGGGGGCGACCTCGGCGGGCTCGACGCCGTCCGGCAGTCGCAGCAGCGAGCGCTCGTCGACGAGCACGTAGTCGGCGAAGCCGCCGTCGCGGGTCAGGCCCGTGAACTGGTGGCGCTCGCAGTGCATGTCGAGGCCGCGCCGGCACGGTACGCAGAGCCCGCAGCTGTACGGCGGGTACACGAGGACGGCGTCGCCGACCGCGGCCGCCGTCACCTCGTCCCCGGTCGCGTGCACCCGGCCGGCGTTCTCGTGCCCGAGCACGACCGGCGGCCGCAGGCCGGCCGGCTCCATCAGTCCGTCGATCGCGTGCAGGTCGGTCGCGCAGACGCCGGCGCCGCCGATCTCGACGACGACGTCCCGCGGCGCCCGCGGCTCGGGCTCGGGCCGCTCGACGAGCTCGAGCGGCCGGTGGTACTCGCGGAGGAGCGCCGCCCTCACGCGGCCGCGGTCGCGCCTGCCGCCGTGGACGCGAGGTAGCCGTTCGGATCGGCGTCGAGATGCTCCGCGAGCCGGGTCGCGAGCGCCATGATCGTCAGGGACGGGTTCACCGAGAGGGTGCGCGGGACGAGCGACGCGTCGCCGACGAAGAGCCGCCTCAGCCCGTGCACCTCGCCGTTGCGGTCGACCGCCGAGAGCTCGGGGTCGTCGCCCATCCGGCAGGTGCCCTGGGCGTGGGTCGAGGCGAGGCCCGTCCAGCAGACCTGCTTCGCACCGGCCGCCTCGAGCACGTTGCGGCTGAGCTCGAACGCCGCGTCCATCCGCGCGAGCTCGCCGGGCTGGAAGTCGACGTCGAATCGCTCGCTCCCGTCCTCCTGCACGGCCACGGTCGCGTTGTTCTCGTCGTTGACCATCGCGAGCAGGCCGACCCAGTGCCGGAAGCCGCGAAGCGCCTCGACGAGCCGCGGTCCCCACATCGGCCCGGCGTCGTCGCGGAGCGTCGTCGCGAAGGAGATCGGATCCTGGATCGTCGCCGCCTCGATCACGAAGCCGCCGTCCTCGTCGTGCTGGAAGGCCATGCAGTGCGACGAGATCGGATAGGTCATGTGCGCGTCCTGCGGCTCGTCGAAGCGCCCGTAGACCAGCCGGACGGGGTGGAGGCCGAGGTGCCGGCCGACCGCGGGAGCGTCGAGACCGGACCGGCGAAGGATCTGCGGCGTGTTCAGCGCCCCGCCGGCGACGACCACGACGCCCGCCCGGACGGAGTGGCGGACGCCGTCCCCATCGAGGTACTCGACCCCCGTCGCCTCGTCCCCCTCGATCACGACGCGCTCGACCGCCGCGTTCGCGCGCAGCTCCAGGAGCCCGCGTGCCCAGGCATCGGCGATGTACGTGTTCGCGGTGGACTTGCCGGCGTTCGTGGGACAGCCCTGGAGGCACGAGCCGCAGTGCATGCAGTTGCCGTCCGTGTACGAGCGCACCGGCTCCAGCTCGTGGCCGAGCGCGTGGAAGCCGGCCTCCACCGTGCGAACGCACCTCGTCCAGTCGCTGCGTTCGCGGACCCCGAGCACGTGCTCCACGCGGTCGTAGTACGGGTCGAGGTCGGCGACGGCGAACGGCTCGCCCCGCGTGTTGGTGAGGCCGGTCTCCCGGTGCCACTTCGCCACGTCGCGCGCGTGCGCGCGCAACGCGACCTTCGTGTTGATCGTCGTCGTCCCGCCCACGCAGCGCCCGGCGAGGAACGCGACCACGTCGCCGTCCGGCAGGTGCGCGAGCCGGAGCGGCCAGAAGAGATCGTGCGTCGCCTTCGCCTCCCAGCGGGAGAAGTCCACCGCGGTCAGGTGCGGGCCGAGCTCGAGGAGGAGGACGGCGCGGCCGCGCTGTGCGAGCTCGCCGGCGACGACGCCGCCGCCTGCGCCCGAGCCGACGACGACGACGTCGAACTCCGTCCTCACGCGATCCCCAGGTACGACCAGTCCTTGGCCAGGCGCGCCGCGAGCGGCGAGTTGAAGTCGATCTCCGCCCAGGCTCCCGCCGCCTCCCGGCCGGGAGCGACGAAGTCGCTGTAGTAGGCCTCGATCGCCAGCGCTCGGACGAAGGCGAACTCCGGCGTCCGCTCGTGCCGGGCGAGTGCGTCGGCGCCTCCCCCCGCCGCGGAGGCGAGCGCGTCGATCGCCTGCAGCGCGTGGTCGCGGGCGGGCGGCGGCATCTCCGTCAGGAGCGCGTCCACGTAGAGCGCGGGGCCGACGCGGCTCGAGCCGGGGACGATCAGCTCGCAGAGCGCCTCGAGGATCTCGGCACGCTCGGGGTCGAGAGTCCTCAGCATCGCCGGCAGAACCTACTGGGCGCCCTGCTCGGCCGCATCGGGCAGCAGTTCGGCGGCGTGCGCGCTCTCCCGGAGCAGGTAGGCGGAGTGAAGGCGCTCGGGGTGCTCCCTGAGGTCGGCCGCCGTGCCGTGGTAGACGATCCGGCCGCGCTCGATCACATAGGCGCTGTCCGCGAGAGCGAGGGCGACGTGCACGAACTGCTCGATCAGGAGCACGCCGACGCCTCGCGAGGCGGCTTCCTCGAGGGCCGGCATCAGCCGCTGGACGACCACCGGCGCCAGCCCGAGCGAGAGCTCGTCGACGAGCAGGAACTTCGGCTTGGAGACGAGAGCCTGGGCGAGCACGACCATCTGCTGCTCGCCGCCCGAGAGCGTGCGGGCGACCGCCTTCCACCGCGTCTCCAGATGGGGGAAGAGCTCGATCGCGTACTCGACCCCGCGCCGCGCCTCCTCCCGGGCGAGCACGTAGGTCGCGACTCGCAGGTTGTCCTCGACCGTCAGGTCCGGCAGCAGCCGGCGCCCCTCGGGGACGACCGCGACGCCGGCCTGGCGGATCTGCTCGGGACGAAGGCGGGTGAGATTCGACCCGTCCAGGCTCACCGTGCCTGCCGCCGCGCGGAGGACGCCGCCGACCGCGAGCACCATCGTCGACTTGCCGGCGCCGTTCGGGCCGAGGAGCGTCGTCACCGCGCCCGCGGGGATCTCGAGCGAGATGCCGTGCAGAACCGGGTGGCCGCCCCGTGCCACAGCCAGCGAGTCGATTCGGAGCATGCCCCGCCCCTCGCTCACTGCAGGTCCTCCGTGCCGAGGTAGGCCTGCATCACGTTCTCGTCGCGCAGGATCTCCGCCGTCGGCCCGGACGCGACCAGCTTCCCGAAGTCGACCACCGCGGTCGTCTCGCAGCAGGCCGACACGAGGCTCATGTCGTGGTCGACGAGGATCACGAGAGCGCCGAATTCGCCCGGGATGGTCCGGATCAGGCTGCTGAGGTGCCCCGTCTCCTCGTCGGGCAAGCCTGCTGCGGGCTCGTCCAGGAGCACGAGCCGCGGCCGCCCGACCACCGCCCTGGCGATCTCGACGAGGCGCCGCTCGCGGGCGCCGAGCCCGCCCACCCGGGCCCTCGGAGAGGCGGTGAGCCCGACGAACTCGATCGCGGCGAACACGTCTGCCCGGCGGGAGGCCCGCTTCGCCCCCGAGTGCTCGTGGATCATCGCCACGTTGTCGTAGACGGAGAGCCGCTCGATCGCCATCTCGGTCTGGAAGGTGCGCCGCAGCCCCCAGCGCGCGCGCCGGTAGTCGGCCATCTTCAGCAGGTTCTCGCCGAAGGCGGTGATCGACCCGGACACCGGCTTGACGAAGCCGCTCATCACGTTGAAGAACGTGGTCTTGCCGGCGCCGTTCGGGCCGATCAGCCCGCAGGTGCCACCCGGGAAGACGACGCTCATGTCGTCGATCGGGGTGATGCCGGCGAAGCGCACGGTCAGATTCCGGATCTCGATCACGATGCCCTCGCCCTGGCGTCGCCCAGCTTGCGGAGCCCGCGGTAGACGAGCCGCCCGAGGTTGGCCATGTCCTTCGGGAACTGGTCGACGAGGCCGCCGGGAGCGGTCAGGAGCACCTGGAGGAGGCCCGCGCCGAAGATGATGAGCAGGAAGTTCGAGTTCACCCCCCACTGGGCCTGGAAGAGGAAGGGGAGGAGCTGGTTGAAGACGCCGGCGACGATGGCGCCCCAGAGGCTGAAGATGCCGCCGATCAGCGCGGTCGCCGCCAGCGTGAGGGAGTCCTGCGTCTGGAACGTGATCGCCCGCGGAACTCCGACCTGCGCCGCGAGCAGGCAGCCCGTCACCCCGGTCATGAACGAGGCGAGGGCGAACGCCCAGAGCTTGTAGAGGGTGATGTTCACGCCGGCCGAGAGCGCGGCCGGCTCGCTCTCGCGGATCGACGCCCAGGCACGCCCCGGCTTGCCGGCGACATGGATCAGCGTGAGCAGGAACATGAGCGCGCAGACGACGACGACGTAGCGGTAGTAGGCGACGTCGCCGATCGCCCACGACGGCCTCCTCACCGGGGGCGTGCTCGTCGTCAGGGCTCCGGTCACCGACCGGCCGGTGAAGCCGCCGCCGCCGTTCGGGAAGTCGGTCACCGACACGACGACGGTGGTGGCGCCGGCGAACATCAGCGTGATCAGGGCGAGGTAGAGGCCGGAGAGGCGAAGCGCCGGAAGGCCGACGAGCACGCCGATCACGCACGTGATCCCACCGGCGGCGAGCAGGAGCACGGGGAACGGGAGCGAGGTCGCGTAGGAGAGCCGCGTGCCCACCCAGCAGCCGATCGTCAACAGGGCGATCTGGCCGAGCGAGATCATGCCGACGCGGCCGTACAGGACGCTGAACCCGAGAGCCGCGACCGAGTAGATGGCGACGCTCGTGAACGTGAAGATCCAGTCGGTGCCGACGAAGTGGGGCGCGGCGGCCAGCGCCAGGGCGAGTAGGGCCGCGATCGCGAGCGTCCGCACGGCGGTCGTGCGGTCGAGATCGAGCGCTGCTCTGACGGCGGCAGGCTGATTCCTGCTGGCTGCCGTCGTCATCCGCACCAGCCTAGTGGGTGGTCCGCGAGATCGTGACGACCCGCCGCCGCGAGAGGTAGAGCAGCGCGCTGATCGCGAGCACGAAAGGCGCTGCCGAGCGGTAGGCCGAGACCGTCGTGTACGGGCTGAGCACCGACTGGGCGAGGCCGACGGCCAGGCCTCCGAACATGGTCGCCCACAGCGATTGCAGCCGGCCGATCAGCGCCGCTGCAAGCGCGGAGATGACGAGGAACGTGAGCGCCGAGTAGTCGAGCGAGGTGAGCAGGTCGGGCAGCAACAGCCCGGCCGCGCCGCAGGCGAGCCCCGAGCCGAACCAGGCGGCCGCCTCGACCCGGCGGACCGGGACGCCGAGGGTGGCGGTGATCTCACGGTCGTTCGCGAGCGCCCGCATCGCGGTTCCGAGCTTCGTCACCCGCAGGAAGACGCTGGCAGCGGCAGTGATCACCAGCGCGAGCCCGAGGGCGATGATCTGCGTCAGGCTCACGGTCGTTCCGAAGACCCGGTAGTGGTGCTCGGAGCTCGGCAACGGCAGGAAGCGCGCGAAGGCGCCGCCCACGGGCGCCCGCCACGCCATCAGTCCGAGGAGGATGAGAGCCAGCCCCAGCGTCCCCATCATCTTCACGAGCGGGTCCCGGCGCGCGAAGGCGGGGCCGAACACCATGCCGTAGGCAAGGTTGACGACCCCGCCGAACAGGACGCAGATCGTGTAGGCGAGCCAGTGCGGCCAGCCGGTGTGGTTGACGAGGTAATAGGCGATCAGGGCGCCCGCGGCGCCGATGGCGCCGAACGCGAGGTTCAGCACGCCGGTGGCGCGGTACAGGACCACGAGCCCGACGCCGGAGAGCGCATAGACCCCCCCGAACGCCAGGCCGATCACGATGAACGGCTTGAGGAACTGCCACTCGACGCCGAACACGCTGAACGCGAGCACCTCGGTCATCGCTGCCCCACGGGCACCCTGATCGTCATCTCGTCGTTCTCGCCACTCCCTTCTTTCAGCCCTGGAGCTTGTACTTCTTCTCCCAGACACGCGTCTGGGAGACCGACTTGTCCACGGCCTGGATCGCGAAGCACCCCTGCTTGACGACGACCTGGCCGGCCTTGTAGTCGACGATGATGTCCCAGTTGTTCGGGATGTGGTACGGGAGGTCGCCCGCGTACCACGGCTTGCACAGCATGTCCGTCTTCTGGTTCTTGAGGGCCCTGACGGCCTTGTTGTACGACGCCGCGGTGATCTGGCCCTTGATGCTCAGGAGAGCGTGCGTCGCGAACATCCCGTCCATGAAGCCCATCTGCGCGAACGCCTGCGGGGCGATCTTCGGGGCGTACTTCTTCAGGATGTCGAACATCAACGCGGTGTCGGGCCCCACCTTCGGGTCGACGTTGCTGAACTCCTGATCGATCCAGAGATGACCGTCGAACTGCGGGAACTGCTCGGCCATGAACGTATTCGCGATCGGGGTCGAGGAGCCCCACTTCACCTTGTTGACGATCCCCTGCGCGATCGCGGCCTTCATGAACGCGGGCGCGGTGTCGGGCGTGAAGTCGAGGATGATGCCGCCGCCGTCGCCGACGAACTGGTACATCTGGATCAGCTGCGAGGTCGCGTCGGTGACCGGAAGGTGGGTCGGGAAGATCTTGACCGGAATGCCGGCCGCCTTTGCGACCAGGGCCGGCCCGCCGTCGGCGTAGGCGGAGATCGTGTCCGGCGAGGCGATCGCGAGCTTCTTGACGCCGGCCTTGACGAGGGCCTGTGCCGCGCCGACGTTGCTGTACCGCGGGCCCATGTTCGTCTCGACGAACGACGG
The DNA here is from genome assembly GCA_963837265.1 of uncultured Actinomycetes bacterium. GTDB lineage: Bacteria > Actinomycetota > Thermoleophilia > Gaiellales > Gaiellaceae > DATBLE01. Next base: position 136,197 of record CAWIMQ010000004.1, on the reverse strand, counting down.
CGTGCTGTAGCACTCCGCCTGCACGCCGGCTCCGATGACGGTGAAGCGCTTGCCCTTGTAGTACTTCCAGTTCGTGCCGCACTCGGCGAAGCTCGTGTTGCCGACGACGCCGACGACCTTGTCGCTCTCGATCAGCTTCCTGGCGAGCGACGCCTCCTGGGCCGGGTTCAGCTGCTCGGTGTAGAGGATGTACTTGACCGGCCGGCCGCGGATCCCGCCGTTGTCGTTGACGCAGTCGAAGTAGGCCTTGGCGGTCTTGCCGATCGTGGTGAAGTCGACGCCCGGGATGAGCATGTCGATTCCGCCGAGCTTGATCGGGGCGCCCTTTGCCTTCTTGCCGTTGCCGAGGCCGCAAACGCTCTTGGCCGCCGACGCCGTGCCCGAGCCGACCTTGGCCGTGCCCGACGTCGCGGCGGCGGTGATCGCCACCGTGGCGAAGAGCGCCAGCGAGACGGCCACGGCTGCCCTCCGAACCATCATCCTTTCCTCCCTTCCTCGGTGAAACACGGGTGCGTGATCCGGTCCGCCCGGGATATGGCGGCACGACCGGTTGAGTGCCGAGGCCGATCTATCTCACAAAATGGCTCTCTCCGCAAGACAGCGTTTGAACTATTGGGACAGTTCGGCCGCGAACGGCCTCTTCCGCGCGGGCGCGGCTGCGTCAGGGCGCGAAGGTCTCCGTCGGGGCGACGACCACGTCCAGCAGGAGCGGCTGGCGCCGGTCGGCGAGCGCGGGGACGGCTTCGTCGAGCGCGCCGACGAGCTCGTCGTGGGTCGTGATCCGACGGGCGGCGCACCCGAAGCCGCGGGCGATCGTGGCGAGCTCGACGTCGCCGAACCCGGGCCACGGACCGGCGCCGCCGCCGTGCTTCTCGGCCAGGCGGTCCATGACCACGTAGCCGCCGTTGGAGAGGACCACGTACAACGGGCCGAGGCCGTAGTGCACGGCGCTCCAGGCCGCGTGGATCCCGTACAGCGCCGAGCCGTCGCCGACCACCGCGACCACAGGGCGCTCGGGTAGAGCCATCCTGAGCCCAGCCGCGGCAGGCAACGCGAAGCCCAGGCCTCCATGCGCGGCGCTGAGGTAGCCGAGCGGCTCGCGGGCAGGGAGGCGGAGGTGGATGTCGGGCCGGTCGACGGGCGCCTCCTCCACCACGACCGCGTCGTGCGGAAGCCGCTCGGCGAGTGCGGCCAGCACGTGGCTCGCGAGCAGCGGCTCGCCCGGCGCCGGCGGCTCGGGCGCATCCGGGCGGCGCAGCGGCTCCGGCGGCTCCGCCTCGCGGGCCGGCACCCGCACGGCGAGCTCCCGGCAGGCGGCGGCGAGCGGCGCGAGCACCGTCAGCTCCGTCGGGCTCCGGTACGCCTCCTCGGGATCGTCCCCGAGGAGCGCGAGCCGCGTGCCGGGCTCCGCCAGCCGGCCCGGCACGTACGCGGTCTGGCGGAACGCGGGCGCTCCGACCACGAGCACGGCATCGTGCGGCGCCAGGGTCTCGCGGAGCCGCGCCCGGTCGGCCGGGAGGACGCCGGCGAAGAGCGGGTGGTCCTGCGGGAACCCCGCACGGCCCCCGAACGCCTCCTGGAACACCGGGGCGCCGACGCGCTCGGCCAGCTGGACGAGGGCCGCCCACGTCTCGGGATCGTCTGCTGCGGCGCCGACCACGAGCGCGGGCGACCGCGCCTCCCCGAGGAACGCGACCAGGGCGTCGAGTGCCTCGGGGCTCGCCGCCGCCGCGTGGACCATCGGCCCGGCCGCTGCGGCCGGCTCCCGTTCCTCGTCCGCCGGCGCGGCCCAGTCGTCCATCGGCACGATCACGAGCGCGGGCCCGCGTTCGACTGCCGCCGCGTGATAGGCGCGCTCGATCGCGGCGGGCACGTCCTGGGCCTCGGCCGGCTGCTCGAGGCGGACGGGGTAGTCGCCGGCGAGGCCGGCGAGCCGCCCCGCGAGGAAGGGCTCGAACGAGAGGTGCCGACGATCCTGCTGGCCGACGATCACGACGAGCGGCGCCCTGTTCACCCGCGCGGTCGCGAGGGCGCTGACCGCGGTCCCGAGCCCGGCCGTCGTGTGCAGCAGAACGAGCGACGGCTCGCCCCGCCCGATCGAGAAGCCCGTCGCCATCCCGACCACGGAGGTCTCGTGCAGGCCGAGGACGAAGCGGAGGTCGCCGGGCAGCCCGGTCAGGAACGGCACCTCGGTGGAGCCGGGGTTCGCGAACATCGTGGTCAGGGCTCGCCGGCGGAAGAGGTCGAACGTGACGTCGCGTACGGTGCGGGTCACGCGCCGCCCCAGACCCGCTCGGCCACCTCGACGACGAGGCGGAGCTTCGCGGCTTGCTGCTCGGCCGTGAGCTCGTTGCCCTCGACGGTGGAGGAGAAGCCGCACTGCGGCGACAGGCACAGCTGGTCGACGTCGACGAAGCGCGACGCCTCCTCGATCCGGCGCTCGAGCGTGTCCGCCTGCTCGAGCTCGCCGCGCTTGGTCGTCACGAGCCCCAGCACCACGACCTTCCCCTTCGGCACGAAGCGGAGGGGCTCGAACCCGCCCGAGCGCTCGTCGTCCCACTCCATGAAGAAGCCGTCGACCTCGAGCTCGTTGAACAGCGCCTCGGCGACGAAGTCGTAGCTGCCGGAAGCGGCCCACGACGAGCGGAAGTTGCCGCGGCACATGTGCGTGGTCACCGCCATCCCCGGCGGGCGCCCGGCGAGCGCCTCGTTGATGTGGTGGATGTACTCGACGTGCTGACGGTCCGGATCGCCGCCGATGGATGCGACGTACCCGCGCTGGCGCGGGTCGTTCAGGTACGCGAGGCTCGTGTCGTCGAGCTGGAGGTACGTGCAGCCGAGCTCGCCCAGCCCGCGCAACTCCTCGCGATAGGCGGCCGTCAGGTCGGTCCAGAAGGAGTCGAGGTCGGGATAGACCTCCGGGTCGATCGACGCCCTGCCGCCGCGGTAATGGACCATGCTCGGCGACGGGATCGTCAGCTTCGGCACGGCCGCCGCCACCGTGTCGCGGAGGAACGCGAAGTCGTCGCCGAAGATCGCCGTCGAGACGCCCAGCTTCCCGTTCACGTGCAGCGCGGCGGGCGTGAACTCGGTCTCGCCCTGCGTATTGAAGAACTTGACGGAGATCTGGCCCGCTTCCCGCGTGATCCCGTCGATCTGGTAGATGAAGTCCATGTGCCAGGAGGCGCGGCGAAGCTCGCCGTCGGTCGCCGCGCGCAGGCCGGTCTCCTCCTGCATCCGCACCGCGTCGCGGATCGCTTCGTCCTCGGCGGCGCGAAGGTCCGCCGCGTCGATCCGGCCGGCGGCGTGGTCGGCGCGCGCCCGGTGGAGCGAGGGGGGCCGCAGGAGGCTGCCGACGTGGTCGGCGCGGAACGGCGGGCTCGGGCGGGGCGCCATGCGACTGCCGTGTATAGCACGGCCCGGCGGGTCGCCCTGCGCCTCCCGTGAGATGATCGGGTCGTGATCGACCTCGACGCCGTCGTCGCGATCGACGTGCACGTCCACACCGAGCTCACCCGGTCCGGGCACGACCCGATGCCGGCCGAGCTGCGGGCGGCGGCACGGCGCTACTTCAACAGCGACCAGCCGCTGCCGACGGTGGACCAGGTCGCCGCGTATTACCGCGAACGGCACCTGGCCGCCGTCGTCTTCACCGTCGACTGGGAGTCGCGCAGCGGCATCCCTCCGATCCCGAACGAGGAGATCGCCGAGGCCGCCGCGTCCAACCCGGACGTCCTGATCCCGTTCGCGAGCGTCGACCCGGCGCGGCCGGACGCCGTCGAGCGCGCACGCCGGCTGATCTCGGGACACGGCGTCAAGGGGTTCAAGTTCCACCCCAACCTGCAGGAGTTCTTCCCGAACGACCGGGTCGCCTATCCGCTCTACGAGGCGATCGCCGAGGCCGGCCTGCCGGTGCTGTTCCACTCGGGCCACAGCGGGATCGGGACGGGGCTGCGCGGGGGCGGCGGCCTTCGCCTCAAGTACTCGGATCCGATGTGCCTCGACGACGTCGCCGCGGATCTCCCCGAGCTCGACATCGTGCTCGCCCACCCGTCGTTCCCCTGGCAGGACGAGGCGATCTCCGTGTGCCTGCACAAGAGCAACGTCTGGATCGACCTGTCGGGGTGGTCGCCCCGGTACTTTCCGGCGCAGCTCGTCCGGTACGCGAACTCGCAGCTGCGCGAGAAGGTGCTCTTCGGGTCCGATTTCCCCCTGATCACCCCGGACCGCTGGCTCGCCGACTTCGACGAGGCGCCGTTCAAGGACGAGGTGCGGCCGCTGGTCCTGAAGGAGAACGCGGTCCGCCTGCTCGGGCTGGCCTGAGACGCTCGACGGCCAGCGTGGCGACGTAGCAGCCGACCAGCACGGCCGCGACCGAGGCACCGGCGGCGAGGTCGGCGTAGTACGAGAGGTACAGGCCGCCCAGCGAGCCAGCCACGGCCAGCCCCGCCGCGAGCGCCATCATCCTCGTCATCCGGCGCGCGACCAGGCGCGCCGTCGCGGCCGGTCCGACGAGGAGCGCGAGCACGAGCAGGTTGCCGAGGGCCTGGACGCCGACCACGATCGCGACCGCGACCAGCGCGAGCAGGGCGAGGTCGACTGTCGCCGGGCGGAGGCCGAGCGCCCGGGCGGTCGAGCGCTCGAAGCCGGTGGCGAGCAGCGGCCGGTGGAGCGCGGCCAGCGCGACGAGGGCTCCGCCGGCAAGGAGGCCCGAGGAGACGAGGTCGGTGTGGGTGACGGCAAGCAAGTCTCCGAAGAGGAGGCCGTCGAGACCGGGCGGGGTCGCGGGCGCGAGCGCGACGAGCACGCCCAGGCCGAACAGGCTCGTGATCACGACCGCGACCGCCGTGTCGCCGCGCAGGACCGGGACTCGTCCGACCAGCGCGATCGCGGCGGCCGCGACGAGGACGCCGACGATCCCGCCCACGACGAGCGGAAGGCCGACCAGCGCGGCCACGACCAGGCCCGGGAAGAGCGCGTGGGCGAGGGACTCGGCACTGTAGGCGAGCTCGTAGAAGAGGATCCAGCAGCCGGCCACGGCTCCGACCAGCCCGAGCAGGACGAGCTCCGCGCCCGCGTTCTGCATGAAGGCGTGGTGCCACGGCTCGGCGAGCGCGTGCATCAGCCGGCGTGCTGGTGGTGGTGGGGCGGGAGGAGGCCCTGGGTGTTGCCCGGCAGCGCGACGATCGCGCCTCCGTAGGTCGCCTCGCAGACCTCGCGCGTCAGGGTCTCGGCGGGCGGCCCGAAGGCGACCTGGCGGCGGTTCAGGCAGAGGACGAGGTCCCAGGAGAGCGCCTGCTCCAGGTCGTGGGTGGCGATCATCAGCCCGCGCCCCTCGGCGGCGAGGGCGGCGAAGAGGGCGGTGAGGACCTCCTCGCTCGGCTGGTCGACGCCGCTGAACGGCTCGTCCAGGAGGAGCAGCGGGCCGTCCTGCACGAGCGCGCGCGCGACCAGCACACGCTGTCGCTGGCCTCCGGACAGCTCGCCGAAGGCCGCGTCTGCGAGCGGCGCGAGGCCGACCCGGTCGAGCGCATCGAAGCCGCGGCGCCGCTCGGCCCGTCCGAGCGGCCGCCACCACGGCACCCGCGAGAGCGTGCCCATCAGGGCGACGTCGAGGGCGCTGACCGGGTAGTCGAGCCGGGAGCGCTCGGTCTGGGGGACGAAGCCGATCCTGGCCGCGACGGCGACCGAGCCCGCCGACGGGCGCAGCTCGCCGAGGAGCGCGCGAAAGAGGGTGGACTTGCCGCCGCCGTTCGGGCCGAGGACGCCGACCGTCTCGCCGCGGTGGAGGGCGAAGGAGACGTCGGCGAGGACGGCCGGGCCGCCGTAGCCCACCGCGAGCCCCTCGACGTGGGCGAGCGTCAGGGCGAGATCCGGCATCGCCGCGCTCCTCCGGTGAACCCGCGCACCATCGCGTCCGCGTTCGCCGCCTCCATGCGGAGGTAGGTGGCCCCGTCGGAGGAGGGCGGCCCGAGCGTGTCGCCGTAGAGCGTGTAGCCGGACGTGGCGCCCGTCTCGCGGGCGATCGCCTGCGCCAGCTTCGGGTTGATCGACGACTCGGGGAAGACCGCCCGGACGTGCTCGCGGCGGACGAGCCGGATCAGGCGCGCGGTCGCCCCGGCCGAGGGCTGCGCCTGCGTCGTCTGCGACGGGATCACCGTGCCGACGACCGTGATTCCGTAGCGGGCGGCGAAGTAGCCGAACGCGTCGTGGTCGGTGACGAGCTTGCGCTCGCCGGGGGGCACCCGGGCGAGGCAGGCTGCGATCCCGCGGTCGAGATGGCTCAGGCTGGCGAGGTAGGCGGAGGCGCGGCGCTCGAAGAGCGCCTTGCCGGCGGGTACCGCGCGGACGAGCGCGTCGCGGATCTGCCGGACCGCGCTCTCGGCGTTGCGCGGATCGTGCCACCAGTGCGGGTCGTAGCGGGAGGCCTCGGGCCCGCTCGCCTCGCCCGCACGCCTGACGGGAACGTGCTCGCCGAGGACGACGACGGCCGGGTGGCCGCCGGCCTGGGAGACGACCTTGTCCATCCACGAGTCGAGCCCGTCCCCGTTCTCGAGCACGACCCTGGCGCCGCTCGTCGCGATCACGTCCGCGGGCCGCGGCTCGTACTCGTGCGGATCCGTGTTCGGCTGGAGGATCTGGTGGACCGCGACCGCGTCCCCGCCGACCACCCGGGCCCAGTCCCCGATCTGCGTCGTCGTCGCGACCACGGAGGCGCCGCCCGGCCCGGGCGAGCCGCCGCCGCAGCCGGCGACGAGGGCAGTCGCGCCGAGCGCCGTCAGCCCGAGCACCGCTCTCCTCCCGAGCACGCGCAGGAGGGCGACGACGGCGAACACTCCGCCCGCCAGCACGGCGATCGCGGCGCCCGGCGGAACGTTCGCCTGCACCGAGATCCACAGTCCGATCGTTCCCTCGACGAGGACGAGCAGGCTCGAGGCGAGCCACCAGCCGCGCAGCCTGCGGGTGAGGAGCCTGGCCGTCGCCGAGGGGATCACGAGCAGCGCGGTGACGAGCAACGCCCCCAGCGCGCTCACGGAGGCGACCACCCCGGCGGCGACTAGGAGCAGGAGCACCGCGTCCGGGGCGGGCGAGCGGGCACCGGCGGCGCGCGCCGCGGCCGGCTCGAACCCGGTCGCGAGCCAGCGCCGGCCGAGAACGGCTGTCGCCGCGACGACGGTCGCGCTGAACGCCGCGGCGAGAACGAGGTCCTGCGTTCCGATCAAGAGCAGGCTGCCGAACAGCAGCGTCTCCACGTTGGCGCGGGAGTGGAAGACGTCGCTGGCGAGGATCACGCCCAGCGCGAGCGCTCCGACGAGCACGAGCGCAGTGAACTGGCCGTGGTCGCGGTGTCGCGCTCCGGCGAACGCGGCGACCGCGAGCGCGAAGACCGCGGCCCCGCCGAGCGCGCCGACGAGGGCCGGAACCCCGACGCCGTCCGCGATCACCAGCCCGGGGAACGTCGCCGCGCCGACGGCGTGCGAGTAGAACGGGAGGCCGCGGAGCACGATCCAAGTCCCCACGAGGCCGGCGCCGGCCGAGAGGGCGACGATCTCGAGCAGGCCGCGCTGGACGAACGCGTAGTGGAAGGGCGCGAGCACGCCCGCCAAACCATACTGATTCTCACTGGCAGATGAGAACGGCTATCATCTGGCGCGTGAGCGAGAGACCGGACTGGGCCGGAAGGACCGAGGAGGCTCTCGCGGTGCAGGGCCACCGCCGGAGCGCCGCACGCCGCATCGTCCTGGACCTGCTCGCCGCGGGCGACTGCTGCGTGACCGCGCCGGAGCTGTACGACTCCGCTCGCGCCGCAGGCCGGCCGGTCGGCCTCGCCAGCGTCTACCGCGTGCTCGACCTGCTGACCGAGAAGGGGTTCGCGGAGAAGCTCGATCTCGGCGACGACCATGCCCATTACGAGCGCGTCGACCGGCGCGCCCACCATCACCACCTCGTCTGCACCGACTGCGGCCGGGTGGAGGCGTTCACGGACGCAAGCCTCGAGTCGGCGATCCGCCGCATCGAGACCGAGGCCGGCTTCGACGTCGAGCGCCACGACGTGCTCCTGCGCGGCGCCTGCGGCGACTGCCGCACCGTGTAGAGCACGAGGAGCGTGGCCGCCGGCGGGGAACGTCGGACGATGGGGAAGACGCGGTGGGCCGGGGCGGTCGTGCTCGCGCTCGCCGTGTGCGCCGTTCCGGCCGGCGGCTCGGCGGCGCCGCTCTCGAGCCGGGCGCAGGTCTTCACCGGCTACGGCTTCGACACGTGCAGCGCGCCGTCGGCGGCGACGCTGGCGGCCTGGACGGCCTCGCCCTACCGGGCGGTCGGGATCTACGTCGGCGGGGTCAACCGGGCGTGCGCGGACGGCAACCTCTCCGCGGCCTGGGTGACGGCGGCGGTCGCGGCCGGATGGGCGCTCGCTCCGTTGTACGTCGGCCGCCAGGCGCCCTGCGTGACCCAGCGCGGGCTCGTCCGCGTCGACCCGGCGAGCGCCGCGGCAGAGGGAGCAGCGGCGGGCGCCGACGCGGCGGCGCGCGCCGGCACGTTCGGGCTCCCGCCCGGTAGCCCGCTCTACTTCGACATGGAGGGCTACGCCACGAACGACGCCGCCTGCACCCGGGCCGTGCAGACGTTCCTGTCCGCCTGGACGTCGGAGCTGCACGCGCTCGGCTACGTCTCGGGGGTCTACGGCAGCGCCGCCTCGACGGTCCGCGATCTCGTCCCGCTCGCCCGGGCCCCGGGGGCGGTCGCCCCGGACGCGGTCTGGATCGCACACTGGAACGGGCTTCCGACCGTCTTCGGCGACCAGTACGTGCCGGACGACCTCTGGGCCGGCCACCAGCGGCTGCACCAGTTCACGGGCGGTCATCGGGAGAGCTACGGCGGCGTGAGCCTCGAGATCGACGGCGACTACGTCGACGGTCCCGTCGTCGCCGCGAGCGCGCTTCCGGCCCCGCCGCCGCCCGTATCCCCCGCCGGCTCGGTCGGCTCGGGCGACGGCGAGGCGATCGCGAGCTGGCCGGCCGGGACGATCCCCAGGTCGGTCCTTGTCACCCTGACGCCCACCGACGTCGGCTCGCCGGTGACCGGCCTGGGCACCGGCTACGCCGCCCGGCTCGCCGCGACCGACACCGCCACCGGAGCGATCGTGAACGTGTTCACCGCGCCGCTGACGATCCGCTTCAAGCTCGTCGCTCCCGGCGCCGTGCCGGTCGTCTCGAGCGACGGGACGGCCTGGAGCAGGCTTCCACGGCTCGCGGGGCCGACGCTCCCTGCCGGCGCCGTGGCCGGCTACACGGTCGAGCCCGACGGCACCACTGACGTCGTGACGGTCACGACCGGGCTCTTCGGCCTCCTGCGCGACACGACCGCCCCGGCCCAGCCCGGCGGCGTCGCCGGGCGCTTCTCGAAGGGTGCGCTCGTCCTCGGCTGGCAGCGCGCCACCGACAACGGCGGGGAGATCGCCGCCTACCGCGTGACCCTCGACGCCAGGCCGCTCCTGACGGTGTCCGGCACCGCCACCCGGGCCACGGTCCACTCCTTCCATCCGCAGGGCCCGACCGTGTACCGCGTCGTCGCCGTCGACGCGGCCGGGAACGAGAGCCGGCCGTCCACGCCGGTGACCGTCGTGCCGGCCCCGCGTCCCGCCGGCGTCCCGGAGCGGCTTCCCCGCTGGACGTGGGCTCTCTTCGCCTGGCAGCAGCACGGGCGTGCGGGCGCCCGACCGGCGGCGCCGCTGCGGCTTCCGGGCTGGTACTGGCGGTGGGCCGCCTGGCGCCTGCATCCCTTCCGCGTGCGAAGCTGAGGGAGTGCCGGAGCGGCCCATCCTCGCCGTCGACGTCGGTGGCACCCACGTGAAGGCGCTCGTCCAGGCGGCGGACAGGCGGCGGCGCTTCAGGTCCGGCCCAGGGCTGACCCCGTCGCGGATGGTCGAGCGGACGCTCGAGCTCGCGTCCGGCTGGGCCTTCGAGCGCGTCTCGGTCGGGATCCCGGCTCCGGTCGTCCGGGGCCGGCTCATCCGCGAGCCGGTCAACCTCGCGCCCGGCTGGGTGGGCTTCGACTACGAGGCCGCGTTCGGGCGGCCGACGAGGGTGGTGAACGACGCCGCCATGCAGGCGCTCGGCGCGTACGAAGGCGGGCGGATGCTCTTCCTCGGGCTCGGGACCGGAATGGGCTCGGCGATGATCGTCGACGGCGTGCTCGAGCCGATGGAGCTCGGCCACCTCCCCTTCCGGAAGGCGACGTTCGAGGACTACGTCGGCCGCGACGGCCGGAAGCGCCTCGGCTCAGGGCGCTGGCGGAAGGCGGTGCTCGAGACCGTCGAGCTGCTCCGCAGGGCGCTCCTGCCGGAGTACGTCGTCCTCGGAGGCGGTCTCGCGGACGAGCTCGGCGTCATCCCCGACGGCCTGCGCCTCGGCGGGAACGCCGACGCCTTCGTCGGCGGCTTCCGCCTGTGGGACGGCTGACGACCGGGCAGGGTGGGTCTCGCCGGCGCGAACGGCGACCGGGAGCCGGTTCTCCGGCGGGCTGAGCGGGCAGGCCCAGCGCGGGTCGTAGCGGCCGCCGCCGTAGGTCTCGTTGCCGCTGGTGGCGTCGGCGAACGGCAGGAAGACGCCGCCGCCGTACGCCTCGAGCCAGAAGAGCGCGAGCCCGTGCGAGACGCCGCCGAGCTCGAACCGCACGACGGCGAAGCGCCGAAAGCGGACCGCCTCGCCCCCACCTGCAGCCACGTCGCGAACGTCTCCTGCGGCGGCGGCAGGATCGACCGCCCCGAGCACGCGGAATCCCGGGTCGTAGCCGAAGTACGTGAGGCCGGCGAACCCGTCTCGCCGCACCGCCGGGAGGGGCGACTGCGGGTGCTCCCGGAAGAGGGCGTCGCGGGCCGCGCGCCACCGCCGCCACGCGTTCGGCGGATCGGACGCCGACCGCACGTCCGCGTAGGCCGAGAAGACATGTCGCTTCCAGTCGAGCAGGTCGAGCTCGTCCACGCCGGCAATTCTCCCGGAAGTCCCTCGTTCGAGTGTTTCCCCGGCCTGGCCGCGGCGCTAGCCTCACGGCACGATGCCGCTGGCCGATCGGAGGAGCCGCCGGTCCCGAGGCGAACCATTCGGGACACGTCTCGTTGCCGCCCGGCAACGCATCGGATCAGGTGAGCCACGTCTCCAAGGTGCCTCGACACCGGGCATCATTCGCGGCTCATCGACAAAGGGGGACCACCTCGATGACGAACTCAGGGCGGTTGCTGGCAGGAGTCACCGTCGCCGCTGTGTCGCTCTCCGCGACACTCGCCCTGTCCGGGGCCGAGGCGCTGACGGGCCCGGGAGTGATTACGATCAGCGCCGTCGGGGCACGTCACACGCATCTGGACCAGGGTGAGGCGGGGAGTGGCGTGGGCGATGTCGACGTCTACGTCGCGCGACTGTACAACAAGCGGATCACGCCGAAGTCGATCGGTCGCGTGACCATGCTCTGCACCGTGGTCGCTCCGTCCAGCCAGAGCTGCACAGCAACCTACGTCCTCCCCAGGGGCTCGATCGTCGCGGAAGGCGTGATCGGCTCTCGCCTCATCTACGCGCTCGCAGTCGCCGGAGGCACGGGCCTGTACGACAACGTCCGCGGGTCGCTGACCGTCACGTCCCTGCACCGCAAGCCGGTCGTGCGCGAGCTCCTCGTCTTCCGGCTGACCGTCTGAGAGGAGGAGCACAGTCGCCAGGATCCTCATCTGCGACGACGAGCCGGCGCTCCGGGAGCTGATGCGGGTCGCGCTGGTGGGCGACTACTCGTTCGAGGAGGCGGGCACCGTCCCCGAGGCGATCGAGATCGCCAGGCGGTTCCGGCCCGACGTCGCCCTCGTCGACGTGATGATGCCCGGAGGCTCGGGGCTCGAGGTCGTGCGGCAGTTGAGCGCGGATTCCGGCCCCGGGGCGGCGCACTGCGTCGTCGTCTCCGCCTTCGCCGCGGAGATCGATCGCGAGGAGGCCCGCCAGGCCGGCGCGGTCGCATTCGTGTCCAAGCCGTTCGACCCGGACGAGCTGTCCGCGACGGTTGCGGCGCTCCTTGGCCTGGCAGCCTGAGCCCTCCGCCCCCGGGCGGCTGCGCGACCGGCTGCACCGTGTCTACATCCGTGTCCGCGACGCGCCGATCGCCGCGCGCGTGCTCGGCGCGATCGGCCTCCTCGCCCTGCTCGTCTCGCTCGCCTTCGCGCTCGTGCTGCTCGCGATGTCGAACCTGCGCGGCTCGACGGACGAGCAGGTCAACGTCAACCGGGTGACGGCGTCCACGCTCCGGCTAGAGCGCGTCGTCGACGACCTCGAGCAGAGCCTGCGCGGGTTCGCGCTGACGCGCAACTCGCGGATCCGCGAGAGCTGGAACCTCGCGAGAGAGAACCTTCCGGCGGCGACCGCGGAGCTGCAGCTCCTCGTCGCCGACCAGCCGGGCCAGGCGAAGCTCGTGGCCACCACGGTCGGCCGGATCCGCTCGTATGTGTCCGAGTACGGCATTCCGCTGATCTCGATCGCGATCCAGAGCCCGGCCGCCGCCCAGTCGGCCGACGCCTCGAGGGAGGGCCTGATGCGGATCGGAGAGATCCGCAGCGGCCTGTCGCAGCTCCTCGCCAGCGAGGACCAGCTCGCCTCCAGCCATGCCTCCGCGGCCCGTCACCGGGCGAGCCAGGCGGTGCTGGCCGGCGTGATCGCGCTCGGGGCCTCCGGCCTCGTCCTGCTCCTCGTGATGAGCTACCTCGTCCGCTCGGTCGCGCACCCGGTCCGCGACGTCGCCGGCGGCGCGGCCAGGATCGCCGGCGGCGACTTCTCGATCCGGATCCCGCAGGGCCGGCCCGCGGAGGTCCAGGAGCTGACGAGCGCGTTCAACTCGATGGCCGGTTCGCTCGAGCAGGGAAGGCGGAGCCTCGAGCGCCAGAACGAGCAGCTCCGGCAGAGCGAGACCGCGAAGTCGGAGCTGATCACGATCGTCTCCCACGAGCTGAGGACGCCGCTCGCGAGCATCCTCGGCTACACGAGCCTGATCCTGCGGCGCGACACGGAGCCGGTGGCGCTGCGCCGCTACGTCGAGATCATCCACGACCAGGGGCAGCGCCTGGCCGGGCTCGTCGAGGGGTTCCTCTCGGCGGAAGGCGACAGCGGCCGCCTCGAGCTGAAGTCGAACCCGGTCGACCTCGCGGGCGTGGTGCGCAACGAGGTCGAGCTCGCCGCCTCCGACGCGGAGGGGCACGAGCTCGTCGTCGACGTACCGACGGGGGGGATGGTCGTGCGCGGCGACCGCGACCGCCTCGCCCAGGTCGTCTCGAACCTGCTCGCCAACGCGGTCAAGTACTCGCCCGACGGCGGCCGCGTGGCCGTCGTCGGGCGGCGCGACGGCGATCGCGTTCGCGTGTCCGTGGAGGACGAGGGTCTCGGCATCCCCGCGGAGCACCAGTCGCGCGTCTTCACCAAGTTCTTCCGGGGCGAGGCTCGCGCCAGCGGGATCCCGGGTGTCGGACTCGGCCTCTCGGTCGCCCGCGAGATCGTCGAGGCGCACGGCGGCCAGATCGGGTTCACGAGCGTCGAGGACGAGGGCTCGACGTTCTGGTTCGAGCTCCCCATCGGCGGCTGAGCGAGCACTCCGGCCGCGGGCCCCGACCGACGTCGGGCATGATCCATGAACGTCAGATGCGCCTCGAGGGCATCCACCACGTCACGTGCATCACCGCCGACGCGCCTGCGAACGTCGACTTCTACGTCGGCGTGCTCGGCCTGCGCATGGTCAAGAAGAGCGTCAATCAGGATGACCCGACCGTCTACCACCTGTTCTACGCCGACGAGCGGGGCTCGTACGGCTCCGACCTGACGTTCTTCGAATATCCGGGCGCTCGCCGCGGCCGTGCCGGGGCAGGCATGGTCTACCGGGTCGTCTGGCGCGTCGCTTCCGGCGAGGCGCTCGACTTCTGGGAGCGCCGGCTCGCCGCGGCCGGGGTGGAGGCGGAGCGGGCCGAGTCGAGCCTGCTGTTCCACGACCCCGAAGGCCTCGAGCTCGAGCTTCTCACCTCGAGGGCGGACGACCCGCCGCTGGTCGCCGACCATCCGGACATCCCGGCCGGGCTCGCCCTCCAGGGCTTCGACTCGGTACGTGCGTATGCGTTCGACCCGGGGCAGAGCCGTCGCTTCCTCGAGCAGGGGATGGGGCTCGCACCGGCGGGTGAGGACGCCTTCGAGTCGCGCGGAGAGGAACGCGGCTCCCTCTACGTCTACGACCGCCCGGACACGGCCGGCACGGGAGGAGCGGGGACTGTTCATCACGTGGCCTGGGCCTCACCGATGGACGAGCACGAGGCCTGGCGCCGGCGGGTGCTCGATGCCGGGGCGAGCCCGACTCCCGTCATCGACCGGTTCTACTTCCGATCCGTCTACTTCCGCGAACCGAGCGGCGTCCTGTTCGAGATCGCGACGATCGGTCCGGGCTTCGCGGTCGACGAGCCGGCCGACCACCTCGGCGAGCGTCTCTCGCTGCCGCCTGCGTTCGAGCACCTGCGCGAGCAGGTCGAGCCGCTGCTCACGCCGCTGCCGAACCCGCGCGCGGTCGGCAGCCGATCCTGATCAGGCACCCGGGTCGCCGACGGCATAGCGTCGGTGTGTGCCGCTCGACCCGCGGAAGTCGGCGCTGCTCCTGGTCGACATCCAGAACGACTACTGGCTGCCGCCGCGCGAGCCGCGAGCCGGGTTCGTCGCGGCGGCCGCGGAGCTCCTGGTGCTCGCGCGCGAGGCCGGGATGCTGGTCGTCCACGTCCAGCACGCGCGCCGCGGCGGCTCGGGAAAGGGCGGCTTCGTGCCCGGGACGACGGGCTTCGAGATCCACGAGTCCGTCGCGCCTCGCGCCGGCGAGGCCCGGGTCGTCAAGCACACGGCCAGCTCGTTCCACGAGACGGATCTCGACGATCTGCTTCGCTCGGCCGGAATCGACGCCGTCGTCGTCGCCGGCATGCAGACACAGAAATGCTGCGACACGACGACACGCGCCGCCCAGGCACTCGGCTACCGCTGCTACTTCGTCGCCGACGCGGTCGAGACATTCGACCTCGTCGGCCCCGACGGCCTGGTGGTCGGCCGGGACGAGATCGCGCGCGTCACGTTCGCGACCCTCCAGAACGGCTTCGCCGACGTCGTCTCCCTCGACGAGCTGAAGTGCCTCGTCGGGCTGCCGGAGCCCGCCGTGAGCGGTTCTCCTTCTCGCTGACCGTAGGGCCTAACCACCCGCAGCGACCGCCGGGTAGACGGGGAGGCCGTAGCGGACGGAGAGGCGCAGCGGGCACGCGCAGCCGGCCGGAACCCGAGCGCGAGGCTCTTGCCCGCCTCCGCGGACGAACGTTCCCGTTTCGACACACCTGGAGTGCCAGGTACCGCCAGTGGAGGAGGAGGCACGGAATCGTCACACCTGGAGTGCCAGGTACCGCCAGTGGAGGAGGAGGCACGGAATCGTCACACCTGGAGTGCCAGGTACCGGCCGTGCAGGAAGAGTCGGCAAATCGTCACACCTGCTGCCGGGCATGGGACGTGTCTAGACTCGCCGCGTGCCTGCGGGGCTCGACCGGTTCGACCGCTACCCGCTTCTCTTCGGCCCTTCGCCGATCCAGCCGCTGGAGCGGCTGACGGCCCACCTCGGCGGCGCCTCGCTGTGGGCGAAACGTGACGACGTCGCCTCGGGGCTCGCCTTCGGCGGCAACAAGACGCGGAAGCTCGAATACCTGGTCGCGGAGGCGCTCGGCAAGGGGTGCGACACGCTGGTCTCGATCGGAGGCGTCCAGTCGAACCACACCCGGCAGGTGGCGGCGGTCGCCGCCCGTGCGGGGCTCGACTGCGTGCTCGTCCAGGAGAGCTGGGTGTCCTGGCCGGACGCTGTCTACGACCGCGTCGGGAACATCCTGCTCAGCCGGATCCTCGGCGCAGACGTGCGGCTCGTCGAGGCCGACTTCGGGATCGGCTTCAAGCAGAGCTGGGAGCAGGCGCTCGCCGACGTCGAGGCTCGGGGCGGCAGGCCGTACGCGATCCCTGCGGGAGCATCCGACCATCCTCTGGGGGGTCTCGGCTACGCGCGGTGGGCGCGCGAGGTGGCAGAACAGGAGCAGGAGCTGGGCGTCTTCTTCGACACCGTGGTCGTCTGCTCGGTGACCGGCAGCACGCAGGCCGGAATGGTCGCCGGCTTCGCCGCCCAGGACAGCGCGCGCCGCGTGATCGGCATCGACGGCTCGGCGAAGCCGGATGAGACCCGCGAGCAGGTCACGCGAATTGCCCGGGCGACCGCCGAGCTGATCGGGGTGGGCCGTGAGCTTCGAGCCGACGAGATCGTCCTCGACGAGCGCTATCACGCCGGCACCTACGGCATCCCGAACGAGCGGACCCTGGAAGCAATCCGGCTCGCAGCCCGCCTCGAAGGGATGCTGACCGACCCGGTGTACGAGGGCAAGTCGATGGCCGGGCTGATCGACCTCGTCTCCACGGGCGAGATCCCGCGCAGTGCGACCGTGCTGTACGCGCACCTCGGCGGCCAGCCTGCGCTGCACGCCTACAGCGCGCTCTTTCGCTGACCCCGGGCACCGTAAAGACTGCCGCGGGGGTCCCGGGCCGCCGGAGCAGCCTGCGGCACCTTTCGCGACCCGCCGTCGCCGGTGCCGTTCTCGTCACGGTCCGGCTGCGCCTCGCCGCCGATTCCCCGTCGGTGGTACGCCGCGCGTATCGAGCGGCCGAGGGGCCGGTCTCGCCGTTCAGGTCCCGGCGGGCACCGGTGCCGCGATGTACACGTGGACCGCAAACGGAGCAAAGGTGTCGACCACCTTCCCGCCCGATCCCACCTCGACGGAGCGGCCTTCACCCCACAGCGAGAGCGAGGCCGCCTGCTTCAGGTCGGGAAGCGCGAACCGCCCCACATGCGCCCGGCCGGTCGAGTTGACGGCGATCACGTAGGTCGCACCGTTGTACGCCCGGGCCGTCGCCTTGACGGGAGCGGTGCCGCTGGAGGTCAAGGGCGGGATCAGCGGCGAGAGCAGCGCCGGGGCGAGGGCGGCGATCTCCTGGTTAATCGACACGACCTCCGTTCGCACATCGGGCGGCCAGTCGTACGGGAAGTACCCGATGCCCTTGGCGCCCCCGACGATTGCAAGCCAGACCTCGGCTCGCACAGTGCCGGCCGTCGGCGTGAATCGGCCGTTGCGGTAGCAGCGGCTGTCTCCCATCGGAGCCGCCTCGATCCACTGGTAGGTCGGCTTCCCGGCCGCCAGCGAGACCAGCGCCTGCTGGGCCCCGAGCACCGCGCCGAACGCGCGCCGGCACCACGACGTGAGCGGATAGGCGGTGAAGCCGATCACCCCGGCGCGGGCGACCATCTCCGGGTACAGCTCACGGGGGAGGGGCCCCGGGGCCGCACCGGCCCAGAAGTGGCTGGTCAGGGTCAGGAAGGTGACCCGCCTTCCCTTCGCCGACGCGGGCAGCAGCGGGAGGGACCGCGGCCGGACGTAGAGGTCCGCCTCGTCGAGCAGGTGCCAGCCGATCACTCCGCGGCCGTCCGCGCGCCCGACGATGTTCGGGACTGCGAACGCCCGGCCGGCTAGCGCCCGCACGAAGTCGCCCTCGCGGCCGTCGCAGGCGCCCATGAACAGGTTGATCCCGGCGAGGAGGTCGGCGGTGATGGCGGACACACACGACCGAAACACCATCCGGGGGAAGATCGGCTTCGCGTTCACGACCAGCGTCCCGCTCCTGATCTCCGCCCTCACGTCGCCGAGCGCACGGGTCGTGAACGACCCGTCCGCCCGGGCTCGCCGTCCGCCCGCATCGACGGTCACCCGGTAGTCGTAGGGCGTGGCCGGCTCCAGCCCGGTCAGGACGGTCGTGGCCGTCCCAGCCGCGGCAGGCGGCGCCCAGAGGCCGAGCCTGTGGTCGCGGCCGTACTCCACGGTCACTCCGGCGCCCGGGGGGGCGTGCCAGCGGACGACCGCCGAGGTCGCGCCCGACGTCGCGGCAACCTCGAGTAACGGGGTCGAGGTTGCCGGCCCGGCGGCCGCGACGAGCGGCGTCAGCAACGCCAGCGCAGCAGCCCCTGCGACCCTCAACCTGTCGGCGACTGTAGCGCGGCCGGATTAGGAAGCTGTTAGCGCGGGTCCGCGCGGTCGACGTTCCAGTGGCGGGCGGCGCTGGCGATCCAGTCGCCGTCGCCTCTGGGAAGGAGCCCGAAGCGCGTGATCGTCCGCTGGCCGCCCTCGTGATCGCCGTAGAGGACATCGACGGTCAGCGCCTCGCGCTCGGCGATCGCGCTGCTCGCCGCCGCGAATGCCGCGCTCGACGCGTCGCGGAAGGTGCCTTGCCAGAACCCGACGTCGCCGGCGGGGACGTAGATGTCCCGGGTGAGCCGCGTGAACTCCTCGAGCGCAGGCGGCCCTGCGTCGCCGCCGAGCTCCCGCCTCGGTGATAGGCGCCAGCCGTGGAGGACGGCGATCCCCGCGCCCGCGTTCCGGACCGAGATCGTGATGTAGACGGCGTCCGCGCTCGCCTCGAGCGCCGCCCGCCCGCCGCCGACGACGAGCCAGCGCTCGTCCGCGAAGCCGACCTTCTGCGACGGGTCGTCCGGGCGCGAAGGGACGAGCAGCGGCCGTAGCCCGGCGAGGAGCGACCGCTCGGCGACGCGAGCGGCACGATTCGCCGAGCGTACCGCGGCGAAGGTCGCCGCGGCGAGGACGAGTGTCCCCGCGGCGGTCGCGAGCGCGGAGATCGTCACCCAGTCCGCGCCGAGCACGCTCACAGGCGGTCAAGCTCGGCGATGTTCCCGCGCTCGTCCTCGTCCGGGCCTTCGACCGACAGCCAGGCGTCGAGGATCGCGCGCGCCGTATCCGGTGCGGTCCGCTTCAGGCTCATCACGAGCACGTTGGCGTCGTTCCAGCGGCGCGCGCCCTCGGCGATCCACGGCTCCCACGCGAGCGCCGCTCGCACGCCCGGAACCTTGTTCGCCGCCATCGCCGTTCCGGTCCCGGTCCAGCAGAAGAGCAGGCCCTGGTCCGCCTCGCCGGCTGCGACCGCGCGGCCCACCCGCGCGGCGACCTGCGGCCACCGGGCGCGCTCGAGCACCACCACCTCGTGTCCCCGCGACCGGAGCTCGTCCACCGCCGCGTCGGCGGTCTCGCCCTCGTCGTCGGCCCCGACCACGAACCGCATCGTGCGGGCACCCTAGACGGCGAGCTCGCGCAGCGCGAAGAAGACGGCTTCCGAGAACGTCGGGTACGGCTGGATCACGTCGAGCAGCACGTCGACCGGGATGCCGGCTCGGATGGCGAGCGTCAGCTGCTGGCACCACTCGCCCGCCTCTGGCCCGACGGCCACCGCCCCGACCAGGACGCGTCGATCGGGGTCGGCGACGACCTTGACGAAGCCGGGCCGCTTGGGGCGCTCGTACGTGGACATGCGGGGCGTCGAGTCGACCGCCCAGCGGGCGGAGACGAGCCCGTCGCCCTCGGTCGTGCCCACCATCGCCACCTGCGGGTCGGTGAACGCGACCGCCGGAATCGCCCGGTAGTCGGCCCTGGCGTCGCCGCCGGTGACGCCGGCGGCGGCGACACGAGCCTGGTACTTGCCGACGTGGGTGAAGAGCGCGATGCCCGTGCAGTCGCCGATCGCCCAGACATTCTCGGCCGCCCGGAGCCGGTCGTCGACGACGATCCCGCGCTCGGTCAGCTCCACGCCCAGCTGCTCGAGCCCGAGGTTCTGGACGTTCGGCCGCCGTCCCGTGGAGACCAGCAGCTGCTCGGCGACCAGCTTCTCGCCGGTTCCCAGCTCCACCCTCACCGCCGGGTCGGACCCCCGGGCCCCGACCCTGCTCGCGGACCGCGCATCCGCCCCGAGCACGACGCGGATCCCTTCCTCCTCGAATGCCTCGCGGAGCACGCCGGCAGCCTCCGCGTCCACCCGCGGCATCAGCCGCCCGCCGCGCTGCAGGACCGTCACCTCCGCGCCGAGACGGCGGTAGAGCTGCGCGAGCTCGCAGCCGGCCACCCCGCCGCCCATGACGATCAGGCTAGGGGGGACCTCGTGCGAGGAGGTTGCCTCCCGGGTCGTCCAGGATTCGACCTCGGCCAGCCCGTCCACGGGCGGCGAGACCGGGGAGGAGCCGGTCGCGACCACGAGGCGGTCGTACTCGAGCTCGCTGCCGTCCGCTTCCACCACCCCGGGCCGCACGACACGACCCCGACCCCGTACGAGGTCGACCCGGTGCTCGCGCAGCCACTCGACCTGCCCCTTGTCGTCCCAGTCGGAGGTGACCCAGTCGCGCCAGGCGAAGATCGCGTCGAGATCGAGCGGCCCGGGCCCGAGCCCAGGCGTTCGCGCCGCGGCCGCCCGCAGCTCGGGCGCGCGGAGCAGCGTCTTCGACGGCATGCACGCGAAGTAGCTGCACTCGCCGCCGACGAGCGCGTTCTCGACGAGCGTGACCTCGACGTCGGGGTCGAGGCGGCGGAGCGCGCCGCAGAAGTGCTCGCCAGTCGAGCCACCGCCGAGCACGACAACGCCCGCCACCGGCCGAGTCTACGCCCGGCAGCCGTCCGGCCGCCGCCGGCCTCGCTACGGCGTCTGCGTTCCCGGGTTGCGGAAGCCGGCGGGGAGGAGGTTGCGGCACTTCGCGAGCGCCGCCCTCATTTTCGGGTCGGTGGAATTGAAGAAGCCGCCACGGCCTCCCTGGCCCTGGCCCTGGCCCGGCGACCCTTGGCCCTGGGGGCGCTGGCCGGGCACGATCGGGAACCCGCCCCGCGGTCCGTTCGGAGTCGTCTGCCCCTGCTGGCCCTGCGGCCTTGCCGGCCCCCGGGCGCGCCGAACGTGACGCCGTTCTTCTCCATGCAGTCGGAGAACTTCTGGAACGCTGCACGCTGGGCGCCGGACGGCGCCTCCCGCGGCGAAAGGAGCCCTGTGGCAGCGTTGCCGCGCACGCCTCGGCCTTGGCGCGTACGCCGGCCGCGTTCGTGACGCTTGCGGGGATCTGCGGGAACGCGTACCGGCCGTTCGTCCCCCGCACCGGGTCGGGAATGTCGACGCCCTTCCCGCGCATGCAGGCGGCGTAGGTGAAGAGCGCTCTCTCGGCGGCCGTTCGGGCCCCCGCCGCGCCGGGAGTGGTCGTGGTCGGGGTCGTCGTCGTGGCAGCGGTCGTCCCGGAGGCCGAGCCGCCGCCGCAGCCCGCGGCGAGCGCGGCGAGGACGGCGGCAAGGGCGGCCGCCGCCGCCTTCCGCTTGAGCCTGAGCTGGTGTCGCATCGTCAATCCTTTCGCCGATTAGCCGCCGCCGAGCCCCGGTAGCGCCGGGACGGTGGTGCTGCCTCCACCACCGCCGTTCCCGTCGGTGCCGCCTGGCTGCTGGCCGCCCGCGGAGCCCGAGCCGCCTCCGTCCGCTCCGCCGCCGAACGCTCCGCCGCCGAACGCTCCGCCGAACGGCGACTCGGTGCCGCTGTCCGTGATCGAGGTCGCCCGGTACCCGGTCGTCGTCTGCGTTCCCTGCACCGTCACGTAGTCGCCCGGGTGGATCTTCTTCAGCGTCCCGTTGCCCGTCACGCGCACCTGAATGCCCGGAGCGGTCGTGACCTTGATCGTGTTGCCCTGGAGGTCGGTGACGTAGAGGCTCGTGCCGTCGATCGCCTTCACCTGGCCGGCGGTACCTGCGCGCGCGAAGGCACCGCCGCCGGCCCGTGCGCCCGCCCGTCCGGCCGATCCCGCGCCCTGCTGCCCGTTCCGGGCCGCGAGCGCGGCGAGCGCGGACGACCGCCCACCGCTGCCGGCACCTCCGCCGCCCCAGTGCTTCTCGATCACGATCCCGCCGACGACGCCGGCACCGGCGGCGGCGCAGAGCGCGAGCGCCGCGGTGAGGAGCGGCGTGCGTCTCCGCCGCGGCGGAGGCGGCGGAAGCTCGGAGTCGAGGTCGAAGTCGAAGCCGTCGTCGCGCATCGCCGGCGAAGACCCCTCCGTCGGTGCGTCCTCGGGACCGCGGATTCCGGGCTCGTCGCTCATTCGTAGCGCAGTGCCTCGATCGGCCGGAGAGCCGCCGCCCTCCCGGCGGGATAGATCCCGAACACGAGCCCGACCGCCGCCGAGACGGAGAAGGCGAGGACGACGGAGTAAGGCGCAACCACGGGGTGAATGCCGATGATCGTGAACCGGCTGCCCGCGAGGCCGGCACCGACTCCGATCAGCCCGCCGAGCATCGACAGCAGCACGGCTTCGACCATGAACTGGCCGACGATGTGCGCCCGCCGGGCGCCGATCGCCTTGCGGATGCCGATCTCGCGCGTGCGCTCGGTGACGGTGACGAGCATGATGTTCATCACGCCGATCCCGCCGACGAGCAGGGAGATCGCGGCGACGGCGCCGAGCAGCACCGTGAAGGTCCGGTGCGAAGCGTTCGAGGCGGAGATGAAGCTCGCCTGGTTGAGCACCTGGAAGTCGGGCTGGCCGTTCGTGATCTTGTGCGTGCTGAGGAGCGTGGCGGTGATCTCGCTTTCTGCCTGCGCCGTCACCTTGCTCGAGTTCGCCTCGGTGACGATCTGGCTGATGTTGCCCACGGCCGTGAGCGAGCCCTGGACGGCCGTGTACGGTGCGATCGCGACGTCGTCCTGATCCTGGAGGCCCTGGTTGCCCTTCGACTCCAGGACGCCGACGACCAGGAACTGGACGCCGTTGAGCGCGATCGTCTCCCCGAGGGGGTTGGAGCTGCCGAACAGGTTCTGGACGACGGTCACGCCGAGGTCGACGGCGGGCGTGTGGTTCTGGACGTCTGCCTGCGTGATCGCCCGTCCGGCGGCGATCTTGTAGTTCTCGGCCTCGAAGTAGCCGGGTGTCGTCCCGACGAACTGTCCCGGCTGGTAGGTGGCGCCCTGGTACGTGGCGGTCACCTGGGCGTTCACGACCGGGTTGACGCTCTTCAGGTCCGGGGCGTTCACGCGCTTCTGCAGGGCTGTGACGTCCTTCATCGTCAGCCCGCCCGTTCGGCTCTGCGTGCCGACGGTGGAGCGGCCCCCGCCGCCGCGCGCGAACCCGAAGCCTCTCGCCGAGAAGACGGTCAGCACGTTCGTCCCGAGCGCCTGGAGCTGGTTCTGCACCGCCGCCGACGACCCGGTGCCGACCGCGACCAGGATGATCACGGCCGCGACCCCGATCATCACCCCCAGCATCGTCAGGAGCGACCGCAGCCGGTTCGCGAGGATGCCCTGGACGGCGATGCGCAGGCTCTCGATCGCGATCACGCAACCGCCTCCCGATTGTCTGCCGCCGTGCCCCGGGAAACCCGGCGTACGGCGCAGGCGGGGGCCTCTCGGCCCCCCCGGCTCCGCCTCCCCGGTTGAGGGCGCATGAACAGGCTCACGCGACCGCCTCCACCAGCGGGCGGAGCCGCACGTCCTCGACGATCTGGCCGTCCCGGAGGCGGACTACACGTCGCGCCCGCTCCGCGACGAAGTCCTCGTGGGTGATGATGATGATCGTTCGGCCCTCGCCGTTCAGGCGGGAGAAGATCTCCAGCACCTCGGCCCCCGAGTGGCTGTCCAGGTTGCCGGTCGGCTCGTCGGCGAGCACGACCGCCGGGTTGTTGACGAGGGCGCGGGCGATCGCGACGCGCTGCTGCTGGCCCCCCGAGAGCTCGGAGGGCAGATGCCGGACCCGGTCGGCGAGCCCGACGTGCTTGAGCGCCGCGTAGGCAAGCCGCTCGCGCGCCTTCCGCCGGATCCCAGCGTAG
The DNA here is from genome assembly GCA_963837265.1 of uncultured Actinomycetes bacterium. Taxonomy (GTDB): domain Bacteria; phylum Actinomycetota; class Thermoleophilia; order Gaiellales; family Gaiellaceae; genus DATBLE01. The sequence goes on along the minus strand of CAWIMQ010000004.1, from coordinate 112,463 downwards.
ACGAGCGGCAGCTCGACGTTCTGGAGCGCGGTCGTTCGCGGGACGAGGTTGTAGCTCTGGAACACGAATCCGATCCGGCGGTTGCGGATCACGGCGAGCTCGTCGTCCTCGAGGTAGCGGACGTCCACGCCGTCGAGGAGGTACCGGCCTCCGTCCGCGACGTCGAGGCAGCCGAGGATGTTCATCAGCGTCGTCTTGCCGCTCCCGGAGGCGCCCATGATCGCCACGTAGTCGCCCTCGCCGATGCCGAAGGTGATCCCGCGGAGCGCATGGACGGTCTGCGTGCCCATGCGGTACGACTTCGTCACCCGCTGGAGGGCGATCAGCGGTCGCCGCCCGCTCATCCGCCGGGCCCTCCGAACCGGAGGACCGGCCCGCTACCGCCGAATCCTCCCCGGCCGCCGCCGGTCTGGGTCGTGCTCGTCAGCGCGCTGATCGTGGAGACGACGATCTGCTCCCCGGCTGTGAGCCCGCTGACGATCTCGGTCGAGTCGTCGCCGACCAGGCCGGCCTGCACCGCCCGCTCGGCTTGCGTCCCGTTCGCGTCGACGACGGTGACGAAGCTCGATCCCCCGGTGGTGTGCACGGCCGCGTTCGGCACATGCAGGACCCCGTCTCGCTTGGAGACGATCACCGCCGCGCTCACGGTCATCCCGGGCTTCAGCCCGGGGACCGTGCGATCGAGGAGCAGCGTGACGCCGTAGGTGACGACGTTGTTGACGACCGTCTGGGTCGTGTCGATCCCGACGACGTGCGCGGCGAGCTCCCGGCCCGGGAGCGCGTCGACGGTGATCGTCGCCGCCTGCCCGACCTTGACCTTCGCGGCGTCCGTCTCGCTGAAGGTCGACAGCACCTCGGGACGCTCGAGGTCGACGAGCGTGATGAAGCCCGACGCCGACGACGAGGACGACGCGGACGAGCTGGCGCTCGGCGCCTCGCCGACCGTGCCGTTCACCGCCGACACGGTCCCGGCGGCCGGGGCGACGAGGGTCATCTGCCGCTCGGCGCTGATCGCGTTCGCGAGAGAGACCTCGGCCGAGGTGATCTGCGCGCTGGCGCTCGCGAGCTGGCCCGCAGTAGCCGACTCCTCCTTCGCGGCGTTCGCCGCGAGGGTGCTGTCGAGCGACTGCCTGGCGCTCTTCACAGAGGCCTGTGCGTTGTGGACCGACTGCTGGTCCCTGACGACGCCCGCCTTCAGGCTCTGGCGGGCGCTCGCCACGGCCTGCTCGTCCTTGGTCACGCCGGCCTTCATGCTTCGGCGGGCGCTCTGGATCGCCTGCTGGTCCTTGGCCACGCCTGCCTTCATGCTCTGGATCGCGTTTCGCAGCGTGTTCGAGGCGTTCTGGACCGATTGCCTGTTCGAGGCCAGGCCCGACTTCTGCGACGTCTGCGCGTTGATCCACGAGCGGTAGGCCTGGGTGACCGACTGGGCATCCTTCAGCTTGCCGGAGGCGAGCGAGTTCTCGGCGCCGGTGATCGCCTGCTGATCCTGGACGATCTTCGTCTGCCCCGAGGCGACCGCGGACGTTGCCGAGTCGAGGTTCGCCTGGGCCGTCTTCTGGTCGGCCTGCGCGGTCGAGAGCTTCGCCTGGTCGCTCGAGAGCTGGGTCTGGTCCTTCGAGAGCTTGTACGCGTCGTTGGCGCACTTCGGCTGAGGCGGGCTCGGCAGGTCGCACTTGTCCTTGTGCTCCCGCGTCCGGTCGTCCTCGACCTGCGCGTTGTCCGCGTCCACCTGCGCCTGGCGGCTGTTGACCGTGCCGGTGGTGCTCGCGACCTGCGCCGTGTAGGTGTTGACGTCGCTCTGGTCGGAGTTGAGCTGCGCCTGGTCGCGCGCGAGCTGCGCATTCGCCTGGTCGAGCGCCACCTGGAGGTTCGCGAGGTCGTTGGCCGCTGCCGCCTTCGCCTCCAGCCAGGCCCCCTTCGCCTCGCCGACGGCGTGGCGGAGGGAGGTCGCGTTCAGGCTCGCCGACTGCTGCGCCTGCTTCGACGCCGCCCTCGCCTGGTCGACGCTCTTCTGCAGGGTCTTCCGGTCCTGGGCGGCAGCCGCCACGGCATCGTGCACCGCCGCCTGCAGCGACGTCCGGTCCTGGGCGGCGGCGACCACGGCATCGTGCACCGCCGCCTGCAGCGACGTCCGGTCCTGGGCGCCGCTCGCCAGAGTGTCCTTCAGGGCCGTCTGCTGGTTGGCGACTCCTGCCTGGGCCTGTGCCGTCGCGATCTGGTTCTGCCGCTGTGTCGCCGGGGTCAACGGCTGCTCGAGGCTCGCCATGTTCGCCTGTGCGGAGACGAGGTTCGCCCGCGCGGTGCGGACGGCCGCTACTTCGCTGGTGTCGTCGAGCTTTGCGAGCGGCTGCCCCTTGCGCACATGCTGTCCGGTCTTGACGTAGACGGCGACGAGCTTCCCGCTGCCGGAGAAGTTGAGCGAGAGCGTGCGCGACGGCTGGACGTTGCCGCTCGCCGAAACCGTCGACAGCACTGAGCCTCGCTGGACACTTCCGGTCGTGACCTGCGCTTGGGCCGTGCTCTTCGTGCCGATGACGAGGTAGGCGGCGATTCCGGCTCCGACCGCAAGGGCCACGAGCGCCGCGTTGAGCAGGTTCCACGGCGAGGTGGGCCGGAGCAGGCCGGCCGCCCGCCCGCCGCCCCTCGGGGGCGGATCTGTCGATCGTCCGGACCGGCGTCGCATATGTGCCAGCATGCGATCCCGGACCGTAGGAGCAGTTGCTGAGATTTGCATGAGAGCGCCGGAAGGGGCAACCCGCCGAGGCCGCGTAGCATTGGCCGCTCATGCAACGCTCGGCCGCCGCGGAGATCGTCTTCGACCAGGTCACGAAGCGCTATCCGGGCCGCGACGAGGCGGCCGTCGACCGGCTCTCGCTGACGATCGCCGCCGGCGAGATCTGCGTTCTCGTCGGTCCGTCGGGCGCCGGCAAGACGACGGCGATGAAGCTCGTGAACAGGCTGATCGAGCTCGACGAGGGGGACATCCGCATCGACGGGACGAGCATCCGCGACCACGATGCGACCGAGCTCCGGCGCGGGATCGGCTACGTGATCCAGCAGGTGGGCCTCTTCCCGCACATGACCGTCGCCGAGAACGTCGCCACCGTTCCTCGCCTCCTGCGCTGGCCGCGAGCCCGGATCAGGGAGCGCTCGGCCGAGCTGCTCGACCTCGTCGGCCTGGAGCCCGAGTACGCGGAGCGGTATCCGTCCCAGCTCTCCGGCGGTCAGCGCCAGCGGGTCGGCCTCGCCCGCGCGCTGGCTGCCGACCCACCGCTGATGCTGATGGACGAGCCTTTCGGCGCGCTCGACCCGATCACCCGCGACCGCCTCCAGCTCGAGTTCCTCCGACTGCACCAGGAGGTGCGCAGGACGGTGATCTTCGTCACGCACGACATCGACGAGGCGATCAAGCTCGGCGACCGGATCGCGATCCTCCGCGAAGGGGGGCGACTGGCGCAGTACGACACGCCTGACCGTCTGCTCGCCCATCCCGCCGACGACTTCGTCGCCCGCTTCGTCGGCGCCGACCGCGGCCTCAAGCGGCTCGCCCTCCGCCGGCTCGACGAGATCGCGCTCGAGCCCGTGGACGGCGCTCCGCCGGACGCGCCGCGCGCCGCAGGCTCGACCACGCTTCGCGACGCCCTCTCGTTGATGATGTCCGAAGGGGCCGACCCGCTCGTGGTCGTCGACGCCGAGGGAGAGCCGGTCGGCCTGCTCTCGGTGGAGCGCGTCGGGCGGGTGCTCTCCGAGCTGTGAGCCCATTCGGCCTGATCGGGCAGGGCCCCGTGATCCCGGACTTCGGGTCGGGCTCGAGCTGTGTGACCGAGAACCGGCTCTTCTGCCCCGGCTGGGTGGGCGACCACTGGGGGGACACCCTCCAGCCGGCGTTGCTCCAGCACCTGAAGCTCACGGGGATCGCGGTCGCGATCGGCTTCGTCATCGCCTTCCTCGCCGCGCTCGTCGCCTACCGATATCGGAAGCTCGACCAGCCGATCGGCCTCGTTTCCGACTTCCTGTACACGATCCCGAGCCTCGCGCTCTTCCAGCTGCTCGTTCCGATCACCGGCCTGACCGTGACCACCGTCGAGGTCGCGCTCGTCAGCTACACCCTCCTGATCCTGTACCGCAACGTCCTGGAAGGGTTGCGAGCCGTTCCGGTCGACGTGCGCGAGGCGGCGCGGGGGATGGGCCTGACCCGGCTCCAGTCGCTCCTTCGCGTCGACCTCCCGCTGGCGACGCCGGCCATCGTGGCCGGGCTGCGGATTGCGACCGTCTCGACGATCTCGATCGCGACGGTGGCGGCCTTCGTGATTCCGCAGGGTCTCGGCCGGCCGATCTTCATCGGGATCAACCAGCAGGTGTTCAAGACCGAGATCATCACCGCCGGGGCTCTCGCGATCCTGCTCGCGCTCGCGGCCGATGCGGTGCTCGTCGTCGCCGGTCGCGTCCTGACGCCGTGGAGAGCGCCGTGATCGTCGCCGACACGTTCAGCTGGGGCACGTTTCCCGATGCGATCCGCTTCATCGGGGACAACTCGCATCTTCTGCTCGTGAAGTCGCTCGAACATCTCGAGTTGTCCGGCACTGCGCTCGGCATCGCGCTCGCGCTTGCGCTGCCGCTCGGAGTCCTTCTCGGCCATCTGCATCGAGGCTCGTTCGTCGCGATCAGCGTCTCGAACCTCGGCCGTGCACTGCCGAGCCTCGTCCTGATTGCCGTCTTTCTCCTGGTCTCGGACCGCTTCTTCTGGAACAACACGGCCGCGCTCGTGGTCCTCGCGGTTCCGCCGATCCTGACGAACTGCTACTTCGCGGTCGACACGATCGACAAGAACGTCGTCGAGGCTGCGCGGGCGATGGGCATGCGGGACCGCGACGTCCTCCTCCGGGTCGAGTTGCCGCTGGCCCTGCCGCTCATCTTCGCAGGGATCCGCATCGGCGCCGTCTTCGTGATCGCGACCGCGACGATCGCCGCCGTCGCGGGCGGCGGCGGCCTGGGCGAGATCATCGTCGATCAAGCGACGTACCGGCTCTCGGGCGTGGTCGCCGCCTCACTGGTCGTCTCGTTCCTGGCGTTCGCCATGGCATTCGTGCTCGGTGTGACGAGGAAACTTTTGTCACGACCGTACGTCTCTGGAGACCAGGCCGTCTAGGGTCCAGGGGTTCCCTCCTCCAGAAAGGAGCAACCGTGGTTCGCAAGCACGCTCGGCGTGCCGTCAAGGCCGCCTTTGCAGTCGCGTTGGCAATTCCGATCGTCTTGGGCGGGAACGCCAGCGCGAAGTCGACCGCGCCTACGATCACGATCGGTACGAAGAACTTCACGGAGCAGTACGTGCTCGGCCAGCTCTACAAGCAGGCCCTTGAGGGGAAGGGCTTCACGGTCGCCTACAAGGAGAACATCGGCAGCTCGGAGCTGATCGACACGGCTCTGACGAGCGACAAGATCAACTTCTACCCCGAGTACACGGGTGTGATCGCACTCGACCTGGCGCATGCGAAGTCGCCGAAGACCGCCCAGGCGACGTACCTGGTGGCCAAGGCGTTCGAGCAGAAGCGCGGCTACACGCTTCTGAGGAAGACGCCGTTCTACGACACCGACTCCTTCGCGGTGCTGAAGACGACGGCGAGGAAGTACGGCCTGAAGACGATCTTCGACGTGAAGAAGGTCCCGAACCCGTCGTACGGAGGATACCCCGAGTGCCGCAAGCGGCCGACGTGCCTGCTCGGCCTGAAGAACGTCTACGGACTGAAGAACCTGAAGTTCGTCCCGCTGGGGACGATTCCGGTCTCGACCCTGATCGACCAGGGGAAGATCACCGGCGGGGACATCTTCTCGACCGAGCCGGTGCTCGCGACCGGCAAGTACACGCTGCTCGCCGACACGAAGCACATCTTCGGGTTCCAGAACGTGGCCCCGATCGTGTCCAAGGGGCTCGTCGGCCAGCTCGGGTCGAGGTTCACCTCGACGGTGAACGCGGTCAGCGCGAAGCTGACGAACAAGGCGATGATCGCGATGAACAAGGCCGTCGCGATCGACAAGAAGACGCCGGCCGCGGTCGCCAAGGCGTTTCTGAGGGCGAACGGCCTCGCGTAGCTCGGCGTGTCTCGGGGACGGGCCCGCAGGGTCTGTCCCCGGGATGTATCGTCCCGCCCGCCATGGTCGAGGGCGGGTTCACGATCAAGCGGCTCGGCGAGTTCGAGACGAGCGGCCGCTGGTCGCTCGTCCGTCGTGGGCTTGGCGTCTCGTCGTTCGGGCTCAACGTCGTGGAGATCGAGCGGGGTCACTCGATCCCGGAGCACGACGAGCTCGAACGCGACCAGGAGGAGGTCTTCGTCGTCCTCGAGGGGGATGCCGTGCTGGTGATCGACGGCGAGGACCACCCGGCGCCCGCGGGTACGTTCGCGAGGGTCGCGCCGGCGCTAGCCCGGACGGTGCGGAACGACCGGGAGCCGCCGGTTCGGCTGCTGATCGTCTCCGCCCCGACCACGAGCGGGTACACGGACATGGGGTGGGCTTGACGTAACCCGCGCGGCGGCGTCAGACTCTGGCCGCCGTCAGATGGAACCACAGCCGAGAACTCTCCGGCTCGTGTCGCCGTACCTGTTCGGGCCCGACGTCGTCGAGGCTCAGCGTGCCCTGGGCGTCGACGACGACGGGCTGTACGGGCCGGTGACCGCGCACGCGGTCCTTGCCTGGAAGCGCTCCCGGGGCACGGAGGCTCCGTCGTCCGAGCTGGCGCCCGCCGAGCACAACCGGCTGGTCGGTGACGTGCCGCTACGCGCCGTAAGGCTGATGGAGACCTGGGCGGCGGCGGGCGTCTGCGAGGAGCCGCACGGCTCGAACCGGGTTCCGATGCTTGTCGCGCTTGCCGAGCGGCTGGAGGTTGCGCCCGCGTACAGCGCGATGGGCTTCCCGTGGTGCGCCTTCGCGGTCTTCCTGGCCGCCCTCGCCGAGGGAGGGCGAACCGCGTCGCTCGGCCTGCGCGACCGGGCGTTCAACCCGCTGTACACGCCCGCGGTCCTGGCGGAGGCAGAGGCGGCTGCGTCTGGCCTCGAGATCGTGTCTGCGGCGCGCGCATTCCGCGGCGACCTCGCGTTCTTCGACTGGAACTTCGTCGGCGGCGACCCGACCGACCACGTCGGCAGGCTTGCCTCGGCGCCGTCGCCCGATCGTGTCCACACCGTCGACGGCAACCTGGGAGGTGACGGGCTGCTCGCCCTGCGAGACCGTTCGATCGCGACCGTGAGGGCGTACGCTCGTGACTTCTGAGACATTGCTCCCTCGAACGGGGGGAAAGCCACGCTCAAGCGGCCGATCGAGAGCGCCGATACGCAATCTCGTATGGATGCCGCCGAGCGCAACGCGATTTTGAATCGCTACATGGACCACGCGCGCCGCTTCGATCAGGCGGCGGCGCGGCGCACGGCCGGGGGCGCCGAGATCATCCCGTTCCAGGCGCCGCTGAGGGAGCTCGAGCAGGAGCCGACGCCGCGAGAGATAGAAGTCCTCCAGCTGATCTCGGAGGGCCTCGTGAATCGCGAGATCGGCCGGATGCTGTTCCTCTCCGAAGAGACGGTCAAGTCACACGTCCGGCACTTGCTGGCGAAGCTTCAGGCGAGGTCTCGAGCCCACGCCGTCGCTGTTGGCTACCGGCGTGGGCTCCTGACCTAGCGCTAGGTTCTGCCCACAGGCCTGTGGATATCCCTCAACAGGGGGACGCCACGAGTCTGGCGAAGACAGAAGCTAAGACCGACACCTACCAGGCGGTAGCGCCCCAAGCGGTTGCTCCGCCTGTAGCTGCTGCCGCACGCATCAGAGCGTCGACGAGCTTTTTCATGATACGACTCCTAAGTAGAGGGACTAACGGCAATACTCCTTATACCCCGTTTGGGGGAGTGAGGCAAGCGCTCATGAGCGCATTTTCTGCCCGCAACCCGCTGTTGGTCTGGATGGGCTCGCTCGCTACGGCGGCTGTGTTCGTTGCTGGCGGGCTGGCGGTTGAAGGTCAGTCGCTCGGCAGTGTCTGGCTGGTGGCCGGCCTCGGCGCAATCGCTGCGATCGCCGAGCACGAGCGCGTACGGCTGACCCGTTATCTCGAAGAGTCGATCTCCCTGCTTCCAACGCTGTTTGCTGCAGTGGTCCTTGGGCCTCTCGCTGCGATGGTGGTCGCCGCCGCGTCAATGGTAGGCGCATTCGGCGCGCCGTATATGAAATGGGCGACGTACACTGCGACGCGGGCTCTTACTGGCGCGGCGACGGGACTCACAACTTCGTGGGCGTTAGGTTTCTCGGCGACGCACCTCGCATCGATTGTCATTGCCACGTCCATAGGTACCCTTGTTTCACAGGCCCTTGATGCTGGGTTTGCCGCGACAACTCTGTGGGTCAGGAAGACCGGCAACCCGACGGAGCTCCTCAAAACTCACCTTCCCCTAGTCTTCCTAGCCGTCCCGTTCTACACGCCTCTCGTTGCAGTCCTCGCGTTCGCGTATCGAGACGTTTCGCCTTGGACTCTGCCCCTCTTCTTTGGCCCCGCCTTGGCCGCACAGGGACTCTTTGGCCTCTATCAGAAGGAGCGCTTTGCAAAGAAACGGCTCGAGCGTGCCAATCTGTCATTCGCAACGGCTCTCGTCGCCGCTCTCGACGCACGAGACGAGTACACGGCGGGTCACTCGGCTGCTGTTGCTATTTATGCGCGCGATATTGCTGAGCGTCTCGGTCTGACCGGCGACGAACAAGACATCGCACACCGGTGTGGGTTGGTTCACGACATCGGGAAGATCGGGCTTCCAGCCGGACTCCTCGAGAAGCCCGGAGCACTCACGCTCGACGAGCGTCGTAAGATGCAAGAGCATTCGGCGATTGGAGAACGAATCCTTGCAAAAATCGAGGACTATGCTGAGATAGCCACGATCGTTCGCCATCATCATGAACGGATGGATGGAATGGGTTATCCCGATGGCATCGCCGGCGACGCGATTCCGCTCATCGCGCGTATCATTGCCGTGGCAGATGCATACAATGCAATGACTTCAAATCGTCCCTATCGTGATGCAATGCCCAGCCGCGTGGCTCGGCTGCGCCTTGCTCAAGGAGTTGAAGGTCAGTTCGACACGACAGTCGTCGCAGCGTTTGAAGCGATTCTCGCGGGCGCACCAGAGGAGTACCGCACGGGAATCGGCAGCGCTTTCACCCTCGCCGCCCAAGACAAATACTCGGCCCCCTTGGTACCTGAAGCGTCTGAGCAGGCGGCCTAGTCGATTTCGACGAAACGCAGCGCCGCTTCGGTACGAGTTCGCACGCCGAGCTTCTCAAAGATGTGTCTGACATGCATCTTCGCAGTTGCTCCGCTGATGAAGAGTGTCTGGGCGATCTCCTTGTTGGTCAGGCCTTGCGCGATTAGGGTGGCGACCTCGCGTTCGCGAGGAGAAAGTGCCCTGCCCGCGCGGCCCATATTCTTGCCGGTGATGAGGGCGAATGTCTTTGCAATCTGCCAATCTTGAGCACGTGTCAGGATCTCGGTGAGTCGGCTACGGGTGTCGGCCTGCAGTGCGATCGCGGCCAAGAGCGCAGGATATCCGCGATAGGAGACGACGAAGGAATCGATGTTTCCGATGTGGGTGACCGCGTCGAATGCCTCAATCGCGAGATCATGTGCGTTCGGAGCGCTCTTCTCCAAAGCGACGATCGTGCGGATGCACGGAACGAGCACTCGCACCTCGACTGTGTGCGAAACCGTTTGCGCCTCGTCGACAGCCCGTAGAGCTAGCGAGAAATTGCCAGTACAGGCGTGTGCTAGGCCGAGTGTTGCAAGAAATTCGCCGCGCTCAGCCTCGAACGGAAAGCGTTGAGGAGGTTCCCGCAAGACGTCAACACCACGGCGGGCCAAACCCTGAGCGATGAGAAGGCGCGCTCGGATAAGGCGTGCCTCAATCCCGAGAAATACGTCTCCGCTCTTCGCGACTTCTTGATCAAGCCAATCAACCAGCTGGCGACATCGTGAGAAGTGACGCAGGCCCAGTTCACCCAACGCACGGATGCGTCTCGCGAATGGGAGAGCGAATGTGATCCGAGAGTCTTTGGCATACGTCTCGAAGCGAGACGCTGCTTCAAGCGCGGCCGCGTAGTCACCCTCCAGGACGAGCAGGGCGCCTCGGAGGAGATAGAACGACGAAAGCGCGTGTGGTTCGGTGATTCGATTCGCGACGTGGGCAGCGGAATGCATGTAGGATGCGCAATCCCGGAGGATCCCTCTCCGGACAGCAACTTGGAAGCGCGCATCTGCTATCCGGATATCGCTAAGCGCGCTCCGGTCATCTAGATCGATAAATTGGCTCAGGAGGGCATCGACCTCAGGGCTATCGAGATCCAGTGAGACAATGAGTTGTCCCCACACCGCATCGCGTCGGTCATCCAGGCTCTGGGCTGTTGCTAGCGCACGATCACAATGCGTACGAGCTCGTTGGTTGTGGTAGTCGAGGTGCGCGCTGAGTCCGGCTATGTAATGCGCGCGCGAGACCAGGTGATGGGTCTCCGGCAGGCGCCGGGCTGCACGGACAGCGAGAGCTTCTGATTTCCTCCGTTCGCCCTTGTGGAACGCGATTTCAGCCTGGGCTAGGTCGATGATCGGCGTGTCAAGTCGCTTCGACTCGCCCAGACCGATCCATCGCTCGAGGGTGGCCATTCGTGCGTCGGCAAGCATTGTCCGAAGGCCCTGCTCGAGCAGCGTCGCGAACAGCCCCGGCGAGAAGAACCGCGAGACGAGGGCGAACGCGTCGTCCCACGAGCCCTGCTCAGCCAGGTGGCCGGCCAGTCTGCGTGCGTCCACCTCGTTCTCGTGCGTATGCTCGCGCGTCTTCGTGTCGAGGAACGTTCGAAGCAGCGGATGCAGCTCGAGCGTGCCCGAGCGCGCCGAGAGGAAGCCCAGCCTCACACCCTCCGAGATCACTTCCGCCGCGTGGTCTCCCAGCAAGAACTCGGCGACGCCGGCCCCAAGAGACGGGGCAAGAGCGATCCGGGTCAGACCGCGCCGAACGTCTGGCGGTGCCGCCTGGTAGAGCTCCTCCGCGAAGTACGCGTACAGCCCGTCGGGAAGGCGGCGCTCCGGGAGCGGAAAGTCCTCCGTCAGCGCGGCGAGCCCGATCACCGCCGGCCAGCCTTCCGCGAGGGCGACCAGGCCGGCAGCCGATCCGTCCTTGCGATGGGCCAGGACCGCCGCAGCCTCGTCGTGATCCATCGCCAGCTCGTTGCGGCCCAGCTCGTAGACCTCGCCGTAAAGCAACCGCTTAGCCGAAGCCCAGGCCGGCCGCTTTCGGCTCGCCAGCAGCAGCTTGACGGGTGACTTCCGGAGCAGCAGGTCGACGAACCTCTCCGGCGCTCTCGCCTCCATTGCGAACTGGTAGTCGTCGAAGACGAGCCAGGTGTCCTCCGGCCAGGCGGAGAGATCCTTGGCGAAGAGATCGGCGAGGATGTCGACGTCCTGCTCGGGTGTGCCGCTGGCGTGCATTCGGCTGACGGCACGCGCGCCGGCCTCCGGGACCACCTCCGAGACCACGCTCGACAACCCTGCGACCAGCGCGGCGACATCCGCAGTCGCGGTGGTTCCCGGGTACCAGACGTGGGGCCGCTCGCTCGCCCATTCCCGGGCGAGCGTCGTCTTGCCGAAGCCGGCCGGCGCGATCAGCATCAATACCCTGGCGTTCGCCTTGTTCAGCAGACGCGTGAGGCGGGGCCGCCTGATGATGTAGCGGCGTGCAGCCTCGACCGCTGTCTCGATGCCCGCCATCGCCCACCCTGCGGAACTCTCCCCTGCAGGGACTCTACTCGCCCGCCGTCGAAAAGCGAAGTCCCCGTGCCCGCCGCCAAGGCAGTGGGCACGGGGAGCTCGATCACTGGCCGTCCAGGGCGTTCCGGAGCGGGTCTTCGCCTGTCACCCGGCGGTAAGCCGCAGGGATCTGCCGCCGGCGGGGCACACCCAGCTTCTGTCGAAGCGCATCCGAGTGTGCCTTCGCCGTCCGCGGCGAGATCTGGAGGCGGTGCGCCACCTCCTCATTCGAGCAGCCTGCCGCGATGAGGGCGACGACCTGGCGCTGCCGATCCGTGATCCCTGGCGGCGCACTCATCACTGTTCCGACCATGCGTGGACGGTAAACGGGCGACGCCGCCGCTGCCATTGACCGAAAGGCGTATTTCGAGCGATTGCCCCTCGAGGGGTGGTCGGTACGCACACCCCTCGTGCGGTCGACTCGACAGGGGGCTCAGGCGGCGACGGCGGAGCCGCGCACGAAGCTCGCCTCGTGGCCGCGCGCGTTCGCCTCGCGAACCTCCTCGGCGTCGAGTGCCCCGATCCGAAGGAGCAGATCGAGCTCGTCGCGCAGGTGGGTGCGCATCATCTCCGGACCGTCCGTTGCGATCGTGAAGCGGACGCCCGCCTCGACGAAGGTGCGCAGCGTGTCGCGGACCGCCTCCTCGTCGGGTAGCGCCTTCGTCAGCAGGTTCGACGTCGGGCAGATCTCCAGGACGATCCCGCGCTCGCGCAGCTCCACCATCAGCGCGGGCTCGTGGGCGGCCAGGATACCGTGGCCGATCCGCTCGGGCCGGAGCGCCTCGATCACCTCGCCGATCTCCTCGACGCCGTGGCCGCCGCCCTCCTCGCCGACGTGGATGGTCACGCCGAGGCCGGCCGAGCGCGCCTCCTCGACGAGTGGCGCCAGCTGGGTGTACGCGTACCGGCCCCCGTCTGGCCGCGGGCCGGCGATGTCGATCCCGACGATCCCGCGGGCGGCGTAACGGATCGCCTTCTCGACGATGATCGCGTTCTGGCGCTCGTCGAAGGTGCGGTCCATCATCAGGATCAGCCCCGCACGCACCTGCGGGTACTCGAGGCTCGCCCGGTCGAGCCCTCGCGCCGCCGCCACGATGATGTGATCCAGGTCGCGCTCGCCGCCGCGGTTCCGCTTCATCGGGTTGAACCGCAGCTCCAGGGTCGTGATTCGCTGCGAGCGGTACGCGCCGCCGATCGCCGCATGCACCGAGCGCTCGACCGCGAGCGGGCTCGACTGGATCAGCTCCGTCCAGTGGTAGATCGCGTCGAGGGCGTCCAGGTCCGGGACGCCGCGGGGATCGGAGACGGTGACCAGGCGGTCGAACTCCCAGTAGTCCTTGACCGGCAGGGCGATCCCCTGCTCGTGCGCGATCGACCAGAGGATCTCCGAGGCGACGGAGCCGCCGAGGTGGGTGTGCAGCTCGGCAAGGCCGTCGTCGAGCACCGGGCGAGCATAACCTTCCGCACGATGGAGGCCGTCGCGGTCACGCTCGCCGTCGAGCTCCCCGAACCGCCGGCCGAGGCGCGCATGACTCTCCTCGACGAGCTGGCCCTCGCCGGTATCGCGGCGCGTGTCCGCGGCGACGGGATCGTGCTCGAGTGGCGGGCCGCGGAGTGGGAGCCGCCTGACCATGCCCTGGCTGCCCTGCGGCTCGAGGCGGCCGGAAGCGGTACCCGGGTGACGTTCGAGTTGCATCGAGACCCGCAGCTGCTGGCTGCCTGGTTCGTGTCGCAGGCGATCGAGCCGCTCCTGCGCTCGGCGGCGGCCGACGCCTACGGCGACTGGCTCACCGACCGGCGCGCGCGGAGGCCGAGCGGGGCGGAGGCGCGCGAGACCTACGGCGACCCGCTCTTCCACTGGCCCAACTTCCGCGCGATCCTCGCCGAGCTCGAGCTCACAGCCGACGACCGCCTGGTCGAGATCGGCTGCGGCGGCGGCGCGCTCTTGCACGAGGCGCTGAAGAGCGGCTGCACCGCCGCCGCGATCGACCACAGCCCGGACATGGTCGTCCTCGCACGCGACCAGAACTCCGAGGCGATCACTGCCGGCCGGCTCGAGATCGTCCAGGGGGACGCCGCGGTCCTGCCGTTGGACGACGGGACGTTCACGGCGGCGGTAATGACGGGTGTGCTCGGCTTCCTGCCGGATCCGGTGACGGCACTGGCGGAGATCCGCCGCGTGCTCGCTCCCGGCGGTCGCTTCGTCGCGCTCGGCGCCGACCCGGCGATGAAGGACACCCCGGCGGCTCCCGAGCCGATGGCCTCGCGGCTGCGCTTCTACTCGGACGAGGAGCATGTCCGGCTGGCGCGCGAGGCCGGGTTCGACGACGCCCGGGTCGAGCGGCTCCCGCTGGACGGCCACGCACGCGAGGCCGGCGTCCCGGAGGAGCTCGTCTCGTTCTTCGAGGGGCCGGGGGCGCCGTTCCTGGTCGCCGGCAAGCACTAGTCTCTTCCCGGGGATGAAGGTGGGCATCGTCGTGCCGTTCTCGTGGTCCTTCTGGGGTGCCGTGCTCGAACACGCCGAGCTCCAGCGTGAAGCGCTCCGCGCCCGTGGGCACGACGTCCGGATCGTGATCGGCAACGACCCGCCCGGTGCATTCACCCGGGCGCTCCACCCGCGACACGGCCGTCACGACGACCCTCCGGCCGACGTGATCCCGGTCGGCCGCACCGTGATCGTGCCCGCGAACGGCTCGCTGCCGAATATCTGCCTCAGCCCGGGCGTTCCGTTCAAGCTGAGGAGAGTGTTGGCCGCCGAGCAGTTTGACGTACTCCACCTGCACGAGCCGATGACGCCCGCCATCTGCGTCTCGACGCTCGCCCTCGCGAGATGCCCGATCGTGGCCACCTGGCACGCTGCTGGCGAGCTCGGCTGGATGCGGGTCGGCCTCCCGTCGTGGGGCTTCCTGCTCGGCCGGGTCGACCACCGGATCGCCGTCTCCGAGCAGGCCCGGCTGTCGGCACGACGCTGGCTGCCCTGGGACTTCGAGGTGATTCCGAACGGCGTGCTCATCCCGCCGGAGGCCGACGCGGGTAATCGAGAGAATACGATCGTCTTCATCGGCCGCCATGATCCGCGCAAGGGCATGCCCGTGCTCCTGCGCGCCTGGCCGGAGGTCCATCGGCGGACCGGCGCGAGGCTCCGGCTGGTCGGCGCCGACCCGCTCGCCGTCCAGCTCCTGCTCGCCCGGCACCGCGTCCCGCACGACGGGATCGACGTCCTCGGCTTCCTCTCCCAGGAAGAGCTCACGAGGGAGTTGCTGAGGGCGAAGGCGCTCGCCGCTCCGTCGATCGGGCAGGAGAGCTTCGGGATGGTGCTCACCCGTGCCTTCGCGTGCGCGGTGCCGGTCGTCGCTTCCGACATACCCGGGTACCGGGCGGTGATGACGGGACACACCGGCGTCCTTGTGCCGCCGGGCGACCCCGATGCTCTCGCCGAGGCACTCGTCGTGCTGCTCGAGAACGAGCGACGTCGGCAGTCGTTCGGAGAGAAGGCTAGACGCCTGGCGGTCGAACGCTATTCGTGGGCCACCATCGCCGCTCGGCTCGAGGAGATCTACGCGGACGTGGCCGCGTGAATGCGCGCCCCCGCGTGCCGCGGTCGCCGTTGGCGCGCGGGGCGGTCGCGCTGGTCTTTCTCGCCGGGGTCGGAGCGATGCTCTGGTGGCACGGCCCGGACTGGGGGAATTTCCGGGACGCGTTCACGGCCGTCGTCTGGGAGTGGGTCGCAGCCGCCGTCGGCCTCAACCTGCTCTCGATCGTCGCGCGGGCGGCAGCCTGGGACGCGGTGATCGGCTCTGCGATGCCGCCGCCGCACCCGCGGTCGCGCCTCGTCTTCGCCGCCTTCTGCGTCGGGCTGCTCGCGAACGCCGTGCTGCCCGGGCGTGTCGGCGAGCTCGCCCGTGTCGCGGTGCTCACGCGGCGGATGAACGGCCGGCGACGCGGGCTGTGGCCGACTCTCGTCGGCACCGTCTTCGCGCACCGCGTCTTCGACCTCGTCCCGGTGGGGATGCTGGTCGTCTACGTGCTCGCGACCGCGAAGATCCCGGGCTGGGCGTTCACCAGCCTGGCGATCCTGCTCTCGATCGGGATTGGCCTCTTCCTGTTCGCCTTCGCGAGCGCCCGACATCACGGCCACACACGGCTCGAGGGAATGGGCAGCGTTCGCAGGATCGTGACCATGGGGCGGCTCGGGCTCGGGGTGATGCGCCGGCCCCCGGCTGCCGGGACCGCGATCCTCGGCCAGATCTCCGGCTGGACCTGCCAGCTGTTCGCGGTCTGGGCGGCCATGCGCGCCTTCCACGTCCACGAGGGGGTGCCCGCCGCGGGGCTCGTGTTGCTCCTGATGAACGTTGCGACGATCGTTCCGCTCTGGCCCGGCAACGTCGGGCTGGTGCAGGTCGCCGTGGCGACGCCGCTCGTCCAGTACGGCGTCGCCTACGGGAGGGGGATCGCGTTCGGGTTCGGACTCCAGGCGATCGAGGCGTCTGTCGGCGTCGGCATCGGCCTCGTCTTCCTGGCGCGGGAAGGCCTCTCGTTCGCCGGGCTCCGCGAGATGCCGGGGGCGGTCACCGCCGACGACGAGGACGGTTCCCGGCGCGAGGAGGGCACGGAGCGTGAGTCTGCGCGCGCTCGCGTGCCCGGCTAGCCTCAAAGGCGCGCTCTCCGCTGCCGACGCTGCGGAGAGCGTGGCGCGGGGGCTACGGCTCGCCGGCGTTCCGGTCGATGTCATGCCCGTCGCCGACGGGGGTGAGGGCACGCTCGACACGCTGTGCTCCGCCTTCGAGCCGGTCGAGACCGTGGACGCGTTCGGGCGGTCGCGGATCGTCCGCACGGGCGTGCTCCCGGACGGAGCCCGCCTCGTCGAGGCCGCCGAGGCGATCGGGCTCGACCCGGCGCGGCTCGACGTGCTCGCCGCGTCGAGCCGGGGTCTCGGCCTGTGGATGAAGCGTTTCAGGGACTGTCCCCTGGTCGTGGCCGTCGGAGGCACGGCCACGATGGACGGCGGCGAGAGCATGCTCGACGTTCTCGACCGGCTGCCCGGCCGCACCCGCGTCCTCTGCGACGTCTCGACCCGGCTCTACGACGCGCCGCGGCTCTACGGCCCGCAGAAAGGCGCCTCGCCGCGGCAGGTTGCCGAGCTGGAGAGGCGGTTCCGGGCGATGGATCGTCTCGCTCCTTATGCCGAGCTACCGGGCTCGGGCGCGGCAGGAGGGCTCGGTGCTGCCCTTGCCTCGCTGGGCGCAGAGCTCGTCCCCGGAGCCGATGCCGTTCTCGAGCTGCTCCACTTCGACCCCAGTCCCTACCACCTCGTCGTTACCGGTGAGGGCGCCGTGGACGCGACCACCTGGGAGGGAAAGGCGCCGGCTGCGGTTGCGTCGCGCTGCGCGGTGGCGGGTGTTCGCTGTGTGGTCTTCGGGGGACGTGTCACAGGGACAGTCCCTGAAACGCTTCGTCCACAGGTGGAGCTGCAGGCGCTCAGCGGCGACCCCTCGCGGGCGCGTCAGGATCTCGCCGAGCTCGGCGAGCGGCTAGGAGCCGCGCTGTGCTGCCCGTAGGCGCTTGGCCATTCCCTGCAGGAGCTCCCAGGCAATCGACGCGTTCTCCTCGACGAGGGGGCGGAACTCCCATGAGGTGAGCCCGTAGGCGGTGACGTCGGTGGCAGCGGTCACGGTCGCCGTGCGGGCGCCGTCGTCGATCAGGGCGATCTCGCCGAAGTAGTCCCCGGGGCCGCCGCCGCCCTTCTTCTCGCCGGCGACGCTGTAGTCGACATTCCCCTGTCCGATCACGAAGAAGCCGACCCCTCCTTTCCCCTCGGCCGCGATCGTGTCACCCTCGGAGAACTTCCGCTCCTTGAACGACTGGGCCAGCCGACCGAGGTCGCGGTCGGAGAACCGTTCGAAGAGATCGACCCTGCGCAGGAGATCGACGGGAGCGGCCATGGTGGGCGTGAGCTTACCCGGCGGGACGGGCCGCGTCGACCCTCTTGGCGAGCTCGTCGATCCTGCCCTCCGCAGCCTCGAGCTGGGCCGTGCAGAACCGGTACAGGTCCTCGCCTCGCTCCCAGAGCTTCAGCGCCTCGTCGAGGCCTGCGTCGCCGTGCTCGAGGCGTTCGACGATCTGCAGCAGCTCCTTCTCCGCCTCCTCGTACGTCACTCGACCCGCGCTCCGAACGAGCCGTCCGCGACCTCGACCACGACCCGTTCGCCGCGCGCGACCGCGGCCGCCGAACGGACGAGCCCGCCGTCGCGACGCACGATTGCGTAGCCGCGCTCCAGAGTCGACCGAGGGGAGAGCGCGCGGAGCCGTCCTCCCGCCTGCACGAGCCGGGCCCGGCGCCGCTCGACCAGCAGGGCGGGCGCACGGTGGAGACGGTCACGGGCGTGCGCGAGCCGTTCAGCGTGCCGCTCGAGGCTCCGCCGCGCCCCTCGCGCGAGTGCCTCGCGCGAGCGGTGGAGCCCGGCGAGGAGCTCCTCCAGGTCGGGTACGACGAGACGGCCGGCCGCGGTAGGGGTCGAGGCCCGCCGGTCGGCTGCGAGGTCGCACAGCGGCGTGTCCTGCTCGTGCCCGACTGCGGTCACGATCGGCACCGGGGAGGAGGCGACCGCTCGCACGAGCCGCTCGTCGCTGAACGGGAGCAGGTCTTCGAAGCTGCCGCCTCCGCGCGCGAGCACGACGACGTCCACCTCGGGCTCGGCGCAGATCGCCCCCAGCGCCTCGACCATCGCTGCGGCGGCGCGCTGTCCCTGCACCAACGTCTCGGCGACCAGCACCCGTGCGGGCGGGAAGCGCGTCTGGATCGCGGTGAGCACGTCACGCTTGGCCGCGGCGTCGTTGCCGGTGACGAGGCCGACACGACGGGGAAGGCGCGGCAGCGGTCGCTTCCGGCTCTCGGCGAAGAGGCCCTCGGCCGCGAGCCTGGCCTTCAGCCGCTCGAGGGCGGCGAGGTGCTCTCCGATCCCGAAGCGCTCGATCGTCAGCGCGCGAAGGCGCAGCTCGCCCTTGTGCTCCCAGAGCTCGGGCCGGCCGTAGACGTGGACGCGCTCGCCGTTGGCGAGATCGAGCCGGAGCGCGTCGAACTGGCCGCGAGGCATCGCTGCCCGGAGGCAGGCGCCGCCCTCCGGATCCTTCAGCGTGAAGAAGACCGTCTGCCAGCCCGCCTGGCGGCGGAGCTCTGTCACCTCGCCCTCCACCCAGAGCGTGGGCAACCGCCGGAGCCAGTGCGCGACTCCGAGATTGAACCCGGCGACCGTGTAGACCTTCCGGTCGCCGTAGACGATCGGCTCGACCTTCACCGAACCCAATCGTAGAGGTCGGGCGAAGGCCCTTACGAGGGCTTACAGCAGGATCCGCGCGGCGGTCTCGTGGGCGCAACCCGAGCCGACGAGCTCGACCGCCTCGTGCAGGTCGGCCTCGCTGTCGGCGATCTTCTCCGCGAGTGGCAGGGGGTAGCCCGCCTCGACCAGGACGTGGAGGCGCCAGCTCTGCACCTTCGCGTGCTCGTTCTTGTCTGTCTCGACGATCTGGGCCATCTCGGTCACGCGGCTTCGTTCGTTCTTTCGTAGACGAACCCTCTCCCGGGAAGTTGGAGACTAGCCCTCGGTCGACGAGGCGATGCTCTCGCGGACGACCCGCTCGATCTCGGCGATCCGCCGCTCGACCGACGTCAACGTCCCCTCGTAGCGGCGCTCGAGCTTTCCGCCGGCCGTGTCGGTGAAATCGGCCAGCCGCTCGGCGAGCAGCCGTTCCGCCTGCTTCGCGAACGACTCGACAGAGCGGTCGATCTCCCGGGCGAGTCGCCGCGCGGATTCGTCCCGCGTGGCTCTGATCGTCGAGTTGAACTCGATCGCCGCCTCCTCGGTCAGCCGGGTCGCCTCCCGGCTGACCGAGCGCTCCACCTGGTCGACCAGGCGGCGCTCGACGTCGGCGAACGTCTCGCCCAGCTTCCGCACGGACTCGGTCAGCTCGCGGTCGACCTGCTCGGTCAGCGCCCGCTCGCGAATCCGCAGCCGGTCGGCGACCTCGTGCAGTGCTCGTCGCCGTTCCGAAGCGTGCGTGTCGAGCTCGCTCTCTGCCTCGTCGATCACCTCTTTGATCTGTCTCGTGATGTCCTCGCGCAGCCGCGCGAGCGCGGCACGGTGGTCTTCCGTGTCGGAGACGAGTCGCTCGGTCTCCGCCGCGAAACGGGCTTCCGCGTCGGCCATCAGCTGTCGCTGTCGCTGCTCGAGCCGGGCAAGCTGCGTGGCGAGCCCTTCCCGGACCCGTTCCACGTCCTGCGTCCAGGAACCCAGCTTGCTCTCGATCTCCTTCTGCGCCGAGATGAGCCGTCCGGACAGCTCGGTGAGCACGCGTTGCTCCGCCCGTTCGAGCTCGTCGCGACGCTCGTCTGCAAGGCGGCGGTGCTCCTCGGTGAGCAGCGCGCTCGTCTCGGCTCGGGCGACCGAGAGCGTGTGCTGCAGCTCGGTCTCGCGGCGCTCGGTCTCGACCCGCACGACCTGCGCGAGCCGTTCTCTCGCCTCGGCCAGGAGCTGGTCGTCGGTCTGGTGCTTCCGGAACATCGCCGCCATCGTAGGCCACTATCCTCGGCCCGTGGGCCTCTCCGCCGACCTCGACGTGATCGCGGCAGCTGCCGCGGAGCTCGCCTCGCCCGGCGAGGAGGTCGCAGGGGTGATCCCGACCGAGCCGGAGCCTGGACGCCGTATCTACCTCGTCGCCTTCGAAGGGCCGCCGAGGACCTGGTCTGCCCTCGACGCCGACGGGGCCCCGCTGGCCGACCGGGAGACCGTGCGCGCCGCGATCGCGATCGCGGCGCTGTGCGAGCTCGCCGAGGAGTCGGCGGGCGGCGGCCGGCTCGCGGAGCTCCGCCGGCAACTCGCCTCGCTCCGGTCTACCGAGCATCCGGACGGGATCGAGGACGCAGAGGACTCGGCGCTCGAGCTCGAACGGGTGATCGGCTCCCCGCCGCGGGTTGCCTCGCCCGAGCACCTCGAGGCCGTCGGCGCCGCCGCCCGCCGCCTGGAGCTCGCGCTCGGCCAAGGGGCCGGCTCGCCCTTCGCGGAGGCGATGAAGCACGCATCCGCCGCCGTCGGCGAGCTGGAGCTCGCGGTCGAGAGCGGCTACAAGGGCCCGCTCACGTAGGCTGTACGGCGTGGAAGGAGGCTTCAACTTCCCGTTCGGCGGGGATCCGGAGGAGCTGATGCGCGGCCTGCGCGAGTTCGCCGAGCAGCAGGCCGAATCGGTCGCGGAGGCGCAGCGGGAGCAGTTCGCGACGCTGACGCTGAACACCGCCGTCGAGCTGACGGCGGCCGCGCTCGCGCGGGTCGAGGCCAGGGGCGGCCCGGACGAGCAGGCGATCGCTCTGCGCGACGCTATGCGCGTCCTCTTCCCCGAGGCGGTGGCGCTCGTCAGCGCCGCCCGCCAGGGCTTCATGCGCGAGCGCTGATCCGCTCCGTCTTCACCGCGCGGAGCAGGAACTCGGTCGGCAGCCGCGGATCGAGCCGCCCGCCCACTTCCGTCGGCGGTGGCGGCAGCTCATCGAGCTCGGCGACCGCAAGTCCTGCCGAGGCGATCGCCGTCACCACCTGGCCGAGGCGCCAGCGCCCCTCCTCGAAGTAGCTCTCGCGCCAGCGCAGGGCGACGGGCTCGATGCACAGCGCGGCCGGATGCCAGTCATACAGGATCAGCTGCCCGTTCTTGCGCAGCGCCGCCGCGAGGCTGGAGGCGAACGCGCCGAGGTCGCCGACGCCTGCGAGCGACCCCTCCCCCGCGTAGACGAGCGCGAACCGGCGCCGGCGAAGCTGGAGCGGCAGGCTCTCGAGCTCGGCCCGGAAGAAGGCGGCGTCCGGGGCGCGCTCCCGGGCGGCGGCGAGTGCTTGCTCCGACGGGTCGATGCCCGTCGCGAGCGCTCCGAGCGCCGTCAGCTCGGCGGTCACCTCGCCCGTCCCGCACGGGAGGTGGAGGACGTGCTTGCCCTGCACGTCGGGCAGGCGCTCTCGCACGGCGGCCGCCAGCCCAGCCGCCTGCGGCGGCCCGTAGCGTTGCTCCCAGGCCTGCCGGTTCTGGTCGGTCGGCCACATCAGGCTGCCTGCAACACTGTGTTACTCGCCCCGGACGGTGCAGGGCGTGGGGCCGTTCGAGGCTCGCACCACGGTCCTGCTCGCCTCATACGAGCAGCGAGAAGCCGCCGTCGACGACGATCGTCTGTCCGCGGATCATCTCGGCGCCCGGCGAGCAGAGGTACGAGACCGCGTCGGCGACGTCCGCCGGCTCGACGAGGCGGCCGGCCGGAGTCCGCTTGCGGCTCCAGGAGAGCATCTGCTCGCTGTTCGGGAAGTGGTCGAGCGCATCCGTCTCGACGAGGCCCGCCGAGACCGCGTTGACGCGGACCCCGCTCGGGGCGAGCTCGACGGCGAGGTAGCGGACGAGCGCCTCCAGCGCCGCCTTCGACGCTCCGACCAGGGCGTAGTTCTCCAGCACACGGGTCGAGCCGAGGCTGGAGACGGCGACGATCGAAGAGCCGGCCGCCATCTGCGGGGCGGCGGCGCGCGCGAGCGAGAGGAAGGCGCGGGCGTTCGCGGCGAGCGTCCAGTCGAAGTGCTTGTCCGAGGTCTCGAGGGCGGGGCGGATCACGCCCGTCGCCGCCGCGTGCACGACCGCGTCGAGCGGGCCGAGCGCTGCCACCCGCTCGGCGACGCGGCCCGATGCGACGTTGCCACGCACGAGCACCGGCTCGGCGCCCAGCGTCCGCAGGCCCTCGGCCGTCTCCTCGGCAGCCGCGTCGTTCCGCAGGTAGCCGATCACCACGCGCCGCGCCCCCTCGCGGGCGAAGCGACACGCGATCTCCCGTCCGATTCCCCGCGAGCCCCCGGTGACGAGGACCGACGCGGCGGTGGCGCCTCCGGCGTCACGACATCGCCTCGCACCAGGCTCGACAGCTTCGCTGTCGGCTTTGTCCTCGACTTCGTCTCTCAACGGCGCGACGGCAGCGGCCGGTCGGCCGGGGCCGAGCTCGGGATCTCGGCCCACCCGGGACGGCGGCGCGACTCGCGTGGGCCCTCCTCCGCCTTGGACGAGGCATGGCCGAGGCGGTCGAGCAGCTCCATCTTCTCCTCGGCGTAGCGGCGCACCGGGTTGTCCTCGGGCAGGTCGAGGACCAGCTCCTGGATGCGCGCCCGGATCTGATACGCGAAGTGCGGCGTTGCCGGCCCGACGAGGGCGTCGATCTCCTCGGTGCTCGCCACGGACGAAAGCCTAGATCATGGGCCCGGAAGCAGCCGATGATCTACGTTGGCTGCATGCGGCGTCCGGTCTCCGTCGACCTGATCCTGGTCGCGACGATCCTGATCTGGGCGTTCAACATCACGGTGACGAGGTACGTCCTCACCCACGGCTTCCAGCCGCTCGCCTACGGGGCGATCAGGTACGCCGCCGCCGCCCTGCTCGCCGCCGGAGTCACGGTCGGACGGGAGAGGTCCCTCGCCGTCGGCGGCGGGCGCAGCTTCGTCCTGATCGGCGCCGCCTCGCTCGTCCTGATCGCGAACCAGTTCTCGTTCGTGTACGCGCTCAAGCTCGGATCGGCGACGACGGTCGCCCTGATCATGGGGACGACGCCGATCTTCGCCGCGATCGCCTCCTCGATCGTCGGCCTGGAACGGCTCACGCCCCGGTTCTGGGTCGCAACCGCGATCGGCTTCGCCGGGGTCGCGCTCGTCGCGGCCGGCTCCGGCGGGAAGCTCTCCTCCGATCTCGGCGGCGACCTGCTCGCGATCGCGCTCTCGGCGACCTGGGGGTGCTACTCGGTGACGATCGCGCCGCTGATGCGCCGCTACTCGCCATACCGGATCAGCGCGGTCGTCCTGCTCGTGATGTGCGTGCCGTTCACCGCGGCCAGCGCGCCACAGATCGTTGCGCAGAGCTACGGCTCGCTCGGCTGGCTCGTCTGGGCCGGCCTCGCGTTCGCGGTCGTCGGCCCCCTCTTCCTGACCAATCTGCTCTGGTTCACCGCCGTCCACCGGGTCGGGCCCTCGCGGGCGACGCTGTTCGCGAACGTTCAGCCCTTCGTCGCCGCGGTGTTCGCGTACCTGATCCTCTCCGAGCACCTGCACTGGCTCCAGGTCGTCGGCGGCGTGACGATCGTGCTCGGGATCGTCCTCGAACGCCGCTGGCGGCAGGCGCCGGGGGAGGCCGGCGAGCCCGAGGGCGCTAAGATCCCGGCGTAATGGCCGCCCGCGACCCGATGCCGCTCGAGGGCTGGGATCACGTGGAGCTCTGGGTGGGGAACGCGAAGCAGGCCGCGTACTACTACGAGCACGCATTCGGTTTCACACCCCTCGCCTACGCCGGGCCGGAGACCGGCGTTCGCGACCGCGCCTCCTACGTCCTCGGCCAGGGCGAGGTCAGGCTCGCCGTCACCAGCGCGCTCTCCGCCGACCACGAGGTCGCCCGGTTCGCGTGCACGCACGGAGACGGCGTCCGCGACGTCGCGCTCCGCGTGCCGGACGCAGGCGAGGCCTACCGGGTCGCCGTCGAGCGCGGGGCGCGGGGCGTCCGCGAGCCGAGCCGGCTCGAGGACGAGTACGGCCGGGTCGAGGTCGCCTCGATCGCCGCCTACGGGGAGGTGGTGCACACGTTCGTCGCCCGCGCCGACTACGCCGGGCCGCACCTGCCAGGGTATGCGCCCATCGCGGCCGACGGCGGCGAGGCCGGCACCGGCCTGACCGTGCTCGACCACTGCGTCGGCAACGTCGGGCTCGGGGGGATGGACGAGTGGGTCGGCTTCTACGAGCGGGTTCTCGGCTTCGAGAACATCATCCACTACGACGACGAGCAGATCCACACCGAGTACTCGGCGCTGATGTCGAAGGTGATGGCGGACGGCGAGGGGAAGATCAAGTTCCCGATCAACGAGCCGGCCGAGGGACGGCGGAAGAGCCAGATCGCCGAGTACCTCGACTTCAACGCCGGGCCGGGGGTGCAGCACGTCGCGATCCAGACCGACGACATCGTGCGAACCGTCCAGGCGATGCAGAAGCGCGGGGTCGCGTTCCTGTCGACGCCCGAGGCGTACTACGAGGACGCCTTCGACCGGGTCGGGGAGATCGAGGAGTCGTGGGGCGACCTCCGCCGGCTGCGCATCCTCGTCGACCGCGACGAGGACGGCTACCTCCTCCAGATCTTCACGAAGCCGGCCCAGGACCGGCCGACGCTCTTCTTCGAGGTGATCCAGCGCCATGGCGCGCGCACCTTCGGCGAGGGCAACTTCAAGGCCCTGTTCGAGGCAATCGAGCGCGAGCAGGCGCTTCGCGGCAACCTGTGACCGCGCCGGCCGCGGCGCCTCCCTTCCCCCCGTGAGCCCGCAGCGCCGCACCGCGCTCGTCTCGGTCGCGGCCGCCTGTGCGCTGATCGCCCTCAAGCTGTCCGCCGGGGTCGCCAGCGGCTCGCTCGGCCTCGTCGCCGAGGCGCTCCACTCGGGCACGGACCTCGTCGCCGCCCTGCTCACGTTCTTCGCGGTCGGCGTCTCGGTTCGGCCGGCCGACGAGCAGCATCAGTACGGGCACGGGAAGGCCGAGCACCTGGCGGCGCTGTTCGAGGCCTCGCTGCTGTCGCTCGTCAGCGCCGGGGTCGCCGCCCTCGCCGTTGCACGCCTCGGTGGGTGGATCCACATTCACGTCGACGCGACGTGGTGGGCGTTCGTCGTCGTCGCGCTGGTGCTCTCGATCGACGTCTCGCGGACGCTGGTCTCGCTGCGAACCGCCCGCCGCTTCCGCAGCGCCGCGCTGCTGTCGAACGCGCTCCACTTCGGCAGCGACTTTGCCGGCTCGCTCGCGGTGCTCGTCGGCCTCGCCTGCGTCCGCGCCGGCTGGCAGGCCGGTGACTCGATCGCCGCCCTCTTCGTCGGGGTGCTCGTGCTGAGCGCCGCCCTGCGGCTGATGCGCCGCAACGTGGACGTGCTCATGGACCGCGCACCCGCGGACGCCCAGGAGGCGGCCCGCCGGGCGATCGCGAGGATCGATCCACCGGTGAAGCTGCGCCGGCTGCGGATGCGCTCGGCCGCCGGCAGCCACTTCGCCGACGTCGTGATCGGCGTCTCGGCCGACGCCGCGGTCGGGCAGGGACACGCAGCCGCCGACGCCGTCGAGGCCGCGGTCGAGCGGGCGCTGCCGGAGACGGACGTCGTCGTGCACGTCGAGCCCGAGGAGGAGGACGCGGTCACGCGCGAGCGCGCCCACGCGGCCGCGATGAGGGTTGCGCGCGTCCGCGAGATCCACAACATCAGCGTCCTCCACGTGGACGGCCACACCCAGGTGTCCCTGCACCTGAAGCTGCCCGGGGAGCTCTCGCTCGACGAGGCCCACGCGGTCGCCAACGAGGTCGAGCATGCGATCGAGGACGCGCTCCCGGGGGTGGACGCGGTGCAGACGCACCTCGAGCCGCTCGCCGAGGAGGCGGAGGGACGGCGCGCGGCCGGCGTGAAGATCACGCGGGACGCCCGGGCGGTGTCGAGTGTCGTCTCCGACCGGACCGGGGAGCCGCCGCGCGAGCTTCGCTTCCTCCAGACCGAGGACGGCCTCGTCGTGTTCCTCACGCTCCGTCTCGACCCGGCGGCGCCGCTCGCGGAGGCGCACGCGCGAGCGAGCGAGATCGAGGAGCAGATCCGCCGCGAGCTGCCCGGGATCTCGGAGATCATCGTCCACACCGAGCCGTGATCGACGACGCCGACCTCGAGCTGCGGAACCTCACGTACGCGCTGTTCGTGCAGCTCGGCCGTGCGCCCGCGGCCGCGCGGATCGCCGCCCGGGCAGGGCTCGCGACCGAGGACGTGATCGCCGGCTGGCACCGGCTGCACGACGCGCACGCGATCGTCCTCAACGCGCGCGGCGACGAGATCCGGATGGCGAACCCGTTCTCGGCCGTGCCCACCGCGTACCGGGTGCAGGCGGCCGGGAGGTGGTGGTACGGGAACTGCGCGTGGGATGCGTTCGGGATCTGCGCGGCGCTCGGCAGCGACGGCCGGATCGAGTGCTCCTGCCCCGACTGCGGCGAGCCGGTCACGGTCGAGGTTCGGGGCGGCCGCCCCGACGACCGGACGCTGCTCTTCCACTGCCTCGTCCCGGCCTCGCGCTGGTGGGACGACATCGTCTTCACCTGAAGCGGGATGAATCTCTTCCGGTCGGAGGAGCACGTCGAGCGCTGGCTGGGCGGGCGCGAGGGCGGCGCAACGATCTCCGTCGCGTCGCTGAGCGACCTGGCGCACGCGTGGTGGGCGGACCGCGTGGAGCCCGGCTGGCGGCCGCACACCCGCGAGCAGAACCAGGCGATCCTCGATCGGCTCGGCCTGACGGGCGACTTCTGGAAACTGCCCTCGTGAGGCTCTGCATGTTCAGCCCGAAGGAGCTCGACCTCGAGCGCGGCTGGCCGGGCCGGATCGACGGCGACCGCGTGGTCCAGCTCGCGGCGCAGACGCTCCAGTCGTTCTTCACCGGCGGCGGCGGGGCACGCGAGCACGCCGACTATCCGCTCGCCGACGTCGTCCTCCGCGCGCCCGTGCTCCACCCGCCCGCGGTCCGCGACTTCTACGCCTTCGAGCAGCACGTCCGGGCGGCTCGCGACCGGCGCGGGCTGGAGGTGCCGGCGGAGTGGTACGAGGAGCCGGTGTTCTACTTCTCGAGCCCGGCCGCGATCTTCGGCCCGGAGGACGAGATCCCGTACCCACGCGGTACGGAGGAGCTCGACTACGAGCTCGAGGTGGCGGCGATCGTCGGCGCCGGGGGCGCGATCGGCGGATTCACCGTCATGAACGACTGGTCGGCCCGCGATCTCCAGCGGCGTGAGATGAAGGTCGGCCTCGGCCCGGCCAAGGGAAAGGACTTCGCAACGAGCCTCGGGCCGGTCGTCGTCACCCCGGACGAGTTCGACGGCTCGGGCGGGACCATGGTCGCGCGGGTCAACGGCGAGGAGCGCTCGCGCGGCGAGCTCGGGACCATGTTCTTCCCCTGGGCGCGGATCGTCGAGCAGGCCGCGCTGAACACGCGGCTCCTGCCGGGCGACGTGCTCGGCTCCGGCACCGTCGGGACGGGCTGCATCCTCGAGCTCGGCGACGGGCGGTGGCTGCAGCGCGGCGACGTGGTCGAGCTGGAGGTGGAGGGGATCGGAGTCCTCCGGAACACGATTGGCTGAGGTCGCCGTCGTCGGCGCCGGAGTCAACGGCCTCGCGACCGCATGGGCCCTGCGGCGGGCCGGCCGCGACGTGGTCGTCTACGAGCAGTTCGAGCTCGGGCACGCCCGGGGCTCGAGCCACGGCCGCTCGCGCATCTTCCGCCTCGCCTACCCGGAGCCGAAATGGGTGCGGCTCGCCGTCGAGGCGCTCGCCGGCTGGCGGGAGCTCGAGCGGGAGTCGGGCGAGGAGCTGCTCTCCCTGACCGGCCTGCTCGAGCTCGCCCGCGACCCGGCGCAGAGCTCGCAGGCAGCCCTCGAGGAGTGCGGGGTCGCGTACGAGCTGCTCGGCGGCGAGGAGGCCGAGCGGCGGCTCGGCGTCCGGCCCGCCGAGGGCATGCTCGTCCTCCTCCAGCCCGACGCGGGAGTCGTCTCCGCCGACCGGGCCCTGCGCGCCTTCGCGCGCGGGCTGCGGATCGAGGAAGGCCGCCGCGTCGAGTCGCTGGACGATGTCGAGGAGCCGGTCGTGGTCGTCTGCGCGGGGCCGTGGGCCCGGGCGCTCCTCGCGGACACCGGGATCGACCTGCCGGTCGTCGAGACGCGCGAGACGGTCGCCTACTTCGGCCTCGAGGGCGAGACCCCGCCGGCGGTCGCGGAGATCGGCGCCCGCGGCCACGGCTTCTACGCCCTCGCCGACCCGCTCTACGGGCTGAAGGCCGGAAGCCACATGCGCGGCCGGCCGGCCGACCCGGACGACGAGGCGGCGCCGGACGAGGAGCTCGTGGGCGAGATCGCCGCCTGGACGGCCGAGCGGTTCCCGCGCGCCGACCCGGAGCCCGTCCACGCCGAGACCTGCTTCTACACGACCACCGACGACGAGCGGTTCGTCCTGGAGCGGCACGGCAAGATCGTGGTCGGCTCGGCCTGCTCGGGCCACGGCTTCAAGTTCGCGCCGGCGGTGGGCGCACGGCTCGCCGTCCTCGCGGCGGACGCCACGGGCTGAGTATCGTTCAGCTCATGCCGATGTACCAGCGGCTCGGCGAGGTCCCACGCAAGCGGCACATCCAGTTTCGCGACAACGGGACGCTCCTGACCGAGGAGGTCATGGGCCTCGAGGGCTTCTCGGGGAACGAGTCGATCCTCTACCACCTCCAGTCGCCCTGCCGCGTCCGCGAGCTGGGCGAGTTCGAGCCGATCGAGCGCGACGAGTGGGTCCCCGAGGCGCACGCGCACCGGCACCTGCGCACCTGGGAGGTCGGCCGGCACGGCGATCCGATCGGCGGCCGGCGGCTCCTGATGTGGAACGGGGACGTCGAGATCTCGCTCTGCCGCCCGCACGAGCCGATGGACTTCTTCTACCGGAACGGCGAGGGCGACGAGGTGATCTTCGTGCACGAGGGCGCGGGGACGCTGGAGACGATCTTCGGCGACCTGCCCTACCGGGAGGGCGACTACGTCGTCGTGCCGAGGGGGACGACGTACCGCTTCGCCGCCGACGGGCCGCAGCGGCACCTCGTCTTCGAGTCGCCCGGGCTGATCGAGATCCCGCGCCGCTACCGGAACGAGTACGGACAGCTGCTCGAGCACGCGCCCTACTACCATCGCGACCTCCACCCGCCGACCGACCTGCGCACGCACCGCGAGGGGGGAGAGCATGTCGTCAAGGTTCGCGTGCGGGACGGCTACCAGGCCTACGTCCTCGACTACCACCCGTTCGACGTCGTCGGCTGGGACGGATACGTCTACCCGTGGACGTTCAACATCAACGACTTCGAGCCGATCACCGGGCGGATCCACATGCCGCCGCCGTCCCATCAGACCTTCCAGGGGCAGAACTTCGTGATCTGCTCGTTCTGCCCGCGCAAGCTGGACTTCGATCCGCTCGCGATCCCGATCCCCTATCACCACTCGAACGTGAACTCGGAGGAGATGATCTATTACGTCTCCGGAAACTTCTCCTCGCGGAAGGCGGTCGAGGTCGGCTCGGTGACGCTGCACCCCTCGGGGATCCCGCACGGCCCGCATCCGGGACTGGCGGAGCGCTCGATCGGGCTGACCGAGACGCACGAGCTGGCGGTGATGTGCGACACCTTCCACCCGCTCAGGCTGACCACGTTCGCCCGCGACCTGGACGACGGCACCTACGCCTACTCCTGGTACGAGGAGCCGGGAGCAGCGAAGAGCGCCGACGAGGACCCGGCCGGAGTCACATCGCATCTCTAGACGTCAGGCTCGTCCTCGACTGGGACGGGACCGTGACGGAGGTGGACAGCCTCCACCTGGTGCTGCTCGAGTTCGGCGACGTCTCGGCGTACCGGCGCACCGAGGAGGACCTCGGCCGGTCGCTGACCCTGCACGAGGTGATCGCGCTCGAGTTCACGACCGTGCGAGCCGCGCTCGACGAGGTGGTCGCCTGGGTGATCGAGAACGTGCGGGTGCGGCCGGGGCTCGACGAGCTGGCGAAGCGGTTCCGGCCCCGCGTCGTCTCCAGCGGCTTCCACGAGCTGATCGAGCCGGTCCTCGAGCGCGAGGATGTCGAGGTCGAGCTGCTGGCGAACCGCCTCGACCCGCGTCCGGACGGCTGGCGCGTCCGCTGGCGCGACGAGACGGTGTGCCCCGTCTGCGGCGAGCCCTGCAAGCGGGCGACGGTTCCCGCCGGGGGTGAGGTCGTCTACGTCGGCGACGGCTACTCCGACCGTTGCGCCGCGCTCGCCGCCGACCGGATCTTCGCCCGTGACGGCCTCGCCGAGTACCTCGACGCCAGGGGCGCCGCGTACGAGCGCTTCGGCGACCTGGCCGACGTGGCGCGCGCCCTCGACGCCAAGTAACACTGTGTTACAAGCCTCGCCGGAGCGCCTGGGCAAGCGGTTGCCCGAGGCAAGTGACACAGTGTCACTTGCTGGTCTCCGCCGCGAGCGCGAGGACGGCGATGATGCCACCGTGCCGCTGCTGCCGCTCGCCCAGCCGTACGACTTCGACGTCTCCACCGAGCGCTTCCGGGCGTTCGGGCCCGACCTCGCGAACCTCTGGCACGAGGGCGGCCTCCACCGGGTCGTCGACGGACGCGAGGTGCGGATCGAGGCCGCACCGGGGGGCGTGGCCGTCGAGCCCCTCGACCCCGCGGTCGAGGCCGAGGTGCTGACGCTGCTCGGCGCGCCGTTCGACCTGGCCGGCTTCTACGCGTGGGCGCGCCGGGCGGACCCGGTCGTCCGCCGGCTCGCCTCCGCGATCGCGGGCTTCCGGCCCCCGCTCGCGCCCGATCCGTTCGAGAGCCTGGTCGGCTCGATCACCGCGCAGCAGGTCTCGCTCCACGCCGCCTTCGCGATCCGCAACCGGCTGGTCGAGCGCTACGGCGAGCGAGCCGAGCACGCGTACGCCTTCCCGACGCGGGACCGGCTCGCGCGTGCTCGCGAGGAGCACCTCGTCTCCGTGGGCTTCTCGCGGCGGAAAGCCGAGTACGTGATCGGCCTCGCGCGTGCAGACCTCGATCTCGAGGCGCTCGCCTCGCTGCCGGACGAGGAGGTGAAGGAGCGGATCACGGCCATCCGCGGGCTGGGAGAGTGGACCGCGGACTGGTTCCTCGCCCGCCACCTCGCGCGGCCGCGCGCCTGGCCGCACGGCGACCTCGGCCTGCGCAAGGCGGTGGCGGCCTTCTATGGTGAGGACGACGTGCGTACGATCGGCGAGCGCTTCGACCCCTTCCAGAACCTCGTCGCCCACTACCTGCTGACCGGGCTGCGCGTCCTGGGCCGGGAGCGGGTGGCCGCCGAGTGAAAGACGAAGCCGAGCACAAAGCCGACAGCGAAGCTGTCGAGGTTGGTGCGAGGCGATGTCGTGACGCCGAAGGCGTCAACGTCCGGCGCGCGACCGAGGCGGACGAGCCGGCCCTGCGCGCTCTCTGGGAGGAGTTCGAGGCCGAGCTCCCCGCGCCGCCCGAGGACGTCGAGACCTGGGCGGAGGAGTGGCAGGACGTGTCCGCGGACATCGGCGGGCGCGGCGCCGTCCACCTCGCGGAGGACGAGGAAGGGGTCGCCGGGTCGGTTCGGGCGACCATGCTGCCGGGCGACGTCTGGCACGTGGTCTTCGCCCACGTCCGGCCGCGGGCGCGGCGGCAAGGGGTGCTCAAGCAGCTGATGGCGGCCACGATCGAGGACGGTCGCGGACGAGGCTCGACCAGGGTGACGCTGAACGTGATGGTGGCCAACGAGGTCGGGGTGACCGCCTGGCGACGCCTCGGCTTCGAGCCGGAGAAGCTCTACATGGCCGCTTCGCTCGACTCGGTCGCCTCGCGGGCGACGCCCGGGCTGCGCCCCGCGTCGCACGGCGCTCTGTACGTTCAGACGGACGACCGGGACGTGGTCGAGCGGGCGGTTGCGAAGCACCTTCCGCGGATCGGCCGGTCCGCGTCGACGGAGGTCTCCCAGCCGCGGAACGGCTGGACGCGGGTGGACGACGAGCTCTGCGACCGCGACCCGAAGGCGTTGCGGCGCCTCGGCCGGGAGGTCTCGCTCGCGCTCGGGGCGATCGTGCTCACCCTCGGCGTCGAGGAGGGCGTGGTCGTGCGCTTCGTCCTCTGGGACCGCGGCGGCGTCGCGGACGAATACGCCTCCGTTCCGGAGTACTACGGGCCGCTGCCGCCCGGCGACGTGGTCGCGCTCGGCGCGAACCCGACCGTCACGCAGCGGCTGACCGGCGCCGACCCCGCGCGCGTGCGCGCGACCGCGCGCACGGCGGCCTCGGCCGACGCGCTGCCTCCTCCCGAGGAGCTGCATGCGCAGCTGGCCGCCGTCCTGGGGGTAGGCTCCGTCGAGTGATCACGCTCTACGACGCCGCACGTTGCCCGTACTGCGCCCGCGTCCGGATCGTCCTCGCCGAGAAGGGGATCGAGCACGAGGTGGTCGAGATCGATCTCTCCGACCGGCCCGGATGGCTGTACGAGAAGAACCCGCTCGGGAAGGTTCCGGTGATCGAGGAGGACGTCCTGGTCCTGCCGGAGTCGCCGGTGATCATGGAGTACCTCGAGGAGCGCTACCCCGAGCCCGCTCTCCTGCCGGCCGATGCGGCCGCCCGGGCACTCGTCCGGCTCCGCGTCGAGCGCTTCGACCACTCGCTCGGCGACGCCTACTACGCGTTCCGGCGCGGCGAGGAGGACGGGGCCGACCGCCTGGCGTACTGCCTGTCGTTCATCGAGCGGCGGTTCTCCGCCGAGGCGCCCGCCTACACGCTCGCCGAGATCGCGTATGTCCCGTGGCTGGTCCGCCTGCGCGACCTGCTCGGGTTCGACCTCACGCCGTACCCGGCGATCCTCCAGCGGCTGGAGGAGCTCGCCGAGCGGCCGGCGATCGCCGCCGAGGTGGGCCTCGTCGCCGCGCTGGCATGAGGGTCGCGCTGCTGCATGCGCTCCCCTTCGACGGGCGGATGTGGGAGCCGCAGCTCGGGACGCTGTCGACGCACGAGGTGCACACGCCGAAGCTCTACGACTTCGGCGACTCGATGGACGAGTGGGCGCTCGGCGTCCTGCGCGAGGTGCCGGGACAGCTCGTCGCCGTCGGCGCCTCGATGGGCGGCTACTGCGCATCGGCGATCGCGCGGCTCGCGCCCGAGCGGCTGCTCGGTCTCGTCCTCGTCGGGTCGCGGGCCGACGCCGACCCGCCCGAGCGGGCGCCGCTGCGCGAGGAGTGGATCCGGATCGCCACGGAGCGGGGTGGCGAGGGCCTCTGGCAGGCACAGGCAAAGGACTTCTTCGCGCCGGGGACGCCCGACCCGGTCGTCGCGCGCGCGCACGAGATCGCCCGGGAACAGGAGCCCGGGGGTCTCGTTCGCGCGATCGCGGCGATCCGCGACCGGCCGGACTCGACCGAGGCGGTGACGAGCGGCGTTCCCCTGCTCGCCGTCGCCGGCGACCTCGACCCGATGGTCGCGCCCGAGGTCGCGGAACAGCTCGCGGCGGCATCGCCGAACGGTCGTGCGGAGGTGCTCGAGGGCTGCGGGCACCTGCCGAGCATGGAGCGTCCCGACGAGTTCGACCACATCCTGGCGAGCTTCCTGGACACGCTGTGAGCCCGCTTCCGCCCGTCGTCGACGCGGCCTGGGTCGCCGACCATCTCGGCGAGCCGGATCTCCTCCTCGCCGACGTCCGCGGGCCGAACGCGCACGTCCGTGGGCACCTGCCCGGCTCGATCCCGCTCGTGCTCGGCTCGCCGGCGCCCGTGACGGAGCGCGGCGTGCTCGAGGCGCTCGCCGGCGAGGTCGGCTTGCGACTGCGCCGCCACGGCGTCACCGGCGGGGAGCGGCTGATCCTCTACGACGGCGGCGACTGCATCGGCGCGTGTGCCTCGGCCCAGCTCGCCGAGCTCGCCGGCCACCCGGCGGTGGCGGTGATGGCCGGCGGCCTGAAGGCGTGGCCGGGGAACCTGGAACAGGGGGTGGTGGAGCTGGACAAGAACCGCAACGAGCTCGAGCCGCGCTTCGAGGCGGTGCCGACCGTCGAGGAGATCCGGCGGCGCCTGAACGACCCGGAGCTGACGATCCTCGACGTCCGCCGCGCGGACGAGTTCACGGGCAGGGGCGGATACCCCTGTGATCCCCGCCAGGGGCACATCCCGGGTGCGCGCCACCTCGAGGTGGGGGAGCTGTTCGCCTCGCCCGGGAGGCCGCTCGCCGGGGAGGAGATCCGCACGCTCGTCGGCCTGCCCGAGGGCGCCGAGATCGTCGCCTATTGCCACTCGGGGTCGCGCTCGGCGCTCGCCGCGATGGCCCTGCGCTCGGCCGGCTACAGGGCCCGGAACTACACCGGATCGTGGCACGAGTGGTCGCGGCACGACGACCTGGCGCTCGAGCGCTAGCGGGATCGTCCGGCGATCCGGAAGGGCAGGGACGGGCCCTGGGCTCGCGGGCTGAGCGCGAGGCTGGGGGTTCGGAGACCGGCGGCGCCTACGCTGCGACCGCAGAGCGCTCGGCGACCTCCACGAAGGCGCCGCACACGGCCCGGCCCAGATCGTTCCACCGGCCGATCTCGTCTTCTGTCCGCGCCCAGAGCGCATCCCGGTCGAGGTCGACCGGGAACTCGTCCTTGTCGTCCAGCCAGGCGCGGACGGTCTCGAGCTTGACCTCGGCGTGAAACTGGATTCCCCAGGCTGCCTCGCCGAGGCGGAACGCCTGGTTGCAGCGCGCGCTGCGGGCGAGCTCCTCCCCGCCGGCCGGGACGTCGTACGTGTAGTAGTGCCAGCCGAACGCGTCGAAGCGGTCGGGCAGGCGGCCGAGCACCGGGTCGTCCGCGCCGGCTTCGGTGAGCTCGACCGGGAACCATCCGATCTCCGGGCCGTCCGGCAGCGGGTACACGCCCGAGCAGGCCGCCTTGGCGATCAGCTGGATGCCGAGACAGACTCCGAGCATCGGCACGTGCCGGCCGAGGAGTCGCTGGATGAAGAGGTTCTCGTCGCGCAGCCACGGATGGCGGTCGTCCTGGTCGGCGTGCATCGACCCGCCGAGCACGAACACGCCGCCGTAGTCGTCGATCGGCCGGGGCGGCGGCTCGTCCCACGCCATGCTCCACTCCTCGTACCGGTGGCCCGCCTCACCGACCACGTCCTCGAACACGCCGCCACGAGCATTCATTCCGTGGACGACTGCGAGGATGTTCATGTCGCGAACTGTAACTGCCCTGTCTCCGGCGGCTCGACACCGCCCGTGGCCGGTATTCCCTGCTCGTCGAGCAGCCCGCGCAAGATCTGCCCGCTGCGGGGCGCGTAGTCGTAGCGGTTGTTGTTCATCAGCGCGTAGACCTCCTGCGCCCGCCCGGCGAGCTCGCGCAGCGGCTCGACCCATTCCCCGAGCTCCTCGCTCGAGTACATCCAGTCGAACCGCTCGGCGGACGTCCTGCCTTTCACGTTCCACGTGCGCCAGTTGCGTCCGTGGAACCGGACGTAGGCGACCGCGTGCGTCGTGGCCGCGACCCGGGGGAGCACGTTGCTCGCGCGCGTCCGGGGCGAGTCGACCGAGACGTAGGCGAGCCCGTGCCTCTCCAGGAACGAGAACGTGTCCGCCCGCTCGTCCTCCTCGAGCCACGACCGGTGCCGGAACTCGACGAGCGGGACGAGCGGCTCGAGGAGCGGCCCGGCGGCACGGAGCTCCTCCTTCGCCTCCCGCGACTTGACGAACCGCGGCGGGTACTGGAGCAGCACGCCGCGAAGCTTTCCGGCATCCTCGAGCGGAGCGAGCGCCTCGCGGAACGCGCGGAACGCGGCCTCGCGGTCGGCCTCTCGGTGTCCCGTCATCTCGCCGCTCGCCTTGGCGTGGAAGAGGAAGTCCTCCGGAGTGCGCTCCGCCCACTTCCCCGCCGTCTCCGGCGACGGCAGGTGGTAGAACGGCGAGTCGACCTCGACCGTGTCGAAGCGCTCAGCGTAGTAGGCGAGCCTCGCGGCCGGCGAGGAGACACCGCGCGGGTACCAGCGCTTCACCAGCCCCTCGTCGGCCCACGAGCACGTGCCGATCCGGATCACCGCCACGCCCGCGAGGATAGAGGGAGGGCCCCTTTCCGGGGCCCTCCCGGCCTTTCGCTTATTTCTTCTTCTTCTTCGGCGGCGGCGCCTTGGGCACGACGATCTTGCGCACCGGTGAGATGTCCACGAATCCGCCGGCCGTCGCGGCGATGCACGGAATGCCGAAGGTCGCCTTGCACGCGGATGTGTCGAGATCGCGCTGCGGCGCGCTCGCCGTCGCCTGGATGTACAGGGTCTGCGCCTTCTTGCCTCGCCTGACGGCGAAGCGGGACACGAACGTGCTCTCGGCGCTCGGCGCCGGATGCGCGAAGGAGGCCAGCTTCGTGGCGGAGGCTCCGCGCGCGAGCGAGATCGACGCCTTCGTGTCCGGGAGCCCGTCGACTCGGATCGTCCCTGCCGCCCGGAACGTCGCGGCCGTGCGCGTCAGCGCGCGGACCGGCGTGCCGAAGCCGATGCTCCCCATCTCGACGTACGACTGGGCCTCGACCCCGCCCGCGAGGTTGGGCGTGCCCTTCCCCGGCGTGTACGGGAACGCGGTCATCCGCCAGACGTTGGTCCCGGCGGTCGTGGGCGAGAAGACGCCCTTGACCGTGAAGTTCGCCTCGAACACCTTGGCGCCGAACGCGGCGCCACCGGCCGCCTCGGGGATGTCCGAGGGCGGCAGGCAGAGGGAGAGGGTGTAGGCGGCGGTCGAGGCGATCGGCTGGCTCGTCACGGCGTCGACGAACAGCGGCACCTCGAGCGTCTGCCCGGCGGCGGTCAGCACGAGCACCCAGTACGCCGAGTGGGCGCTCACGCCTGTGCAGGCCATCGAGGCCTGGGCGAGCGGCACCTGCTGGCCGCTCGACAGGTACGTCCCGGTCGCGGACCGAGCCTGGACCGTTCCGGTCAGCGGCAGCGTCGCCCCGCCGAGGGCGCCCGCGGCCGCCTTCGCGTCGAGCGTGCCGATCGTCGTTCCCGCGCTCGCCCCGAGATTGGCCCCGGTCCCTGCCGGCGCGAAGAAGGTCAGCCTCGCGGTCGGATCGTCGGTGGACGGGATCGACAGCCTGATCGTCGTGCCGGCGTCGCCCATCTGCACCGCCACCTTGGGGCTGTACGAGGCGAGCGCCTGACCGGTGAGCACGAGCGAGAGCGCCCCGGCCGCGGCCGCGACACCCGCGCGGATCGTCTTCGTCATCTGAGTCCTTTCTCGGAGAGCGGTCAGCCGCAGACCTTACTCCGCCTCGTCGAGTCAGGCGCGCGCCGGCACGAGGCCGCCGAACACGTGCCAGACGCCCCTCGTGTACCGGTACATCTGCACCTGCTCGAGCGCGAAGCGGTCGGTCGGGGTCGTCCTCAGCCTGATGCCCGGAAGCACGAACGGGTTGGCCGTCTCGTCCAGGCTCGTCGCAGCCTTCAGGACGCCCGCCCGCGTCGGGTTTCGTCCCGCCCGCCTGAGGACGTCGACCAGCGTGTACGCCGCGGCCATCCCGTAGATGTTCGCGACCGCCTTCGGGTCGTTCCCGGGCGAGTAGGTCTTCAGGATCGAGTAGTAGAGCTTCACGCCGGGGTCCTTGCCCCAGCGGGAGAGGTTGCTCGCGTCCTTCAGGAACGCGATCGAGATCGCGCCTGCCGTCGCGCGGCCGCCGGTGTTCAGGCGGGCCACGCTCATCACGAACGGGTCGATCGAGACCGAGGCGATGAACGGGCGAGGATGCCAGCCGAGCTTGTCCGCGCCGACGAGCGCCTGGATCGTCTGCTTGGGCAGGGCGAACACCATCAGCGTGTCGGGCTTCGTCGCCGCGAGCGTCGCCAGCTGCGAGCCGAGCGTCGGCTCGGTGACCGCGTAGCTCGTCGCCCGCACGATCGTGCCCTTGCCTGCGAGCCCCGCCTTCAGGCCGGCGAGCAGGTCCTTGCCGAAGTCGCTGTCCTCGAACAGGACGGCGATCCTCGCAGCCGGCTTCGTCTTCGCGAGGAAGCGGCCGTAGACCCTGCCTTCGGCGTAGAAGCTCGGCAGGTACGGGAGGGTCCACGGGTACCGGCCGTAGTCGTGCGCGAGCCGCTCGGCCCCGCTGCCGGCGAAGAGCTGCGGGACGCCCTGCTGGTTCAGGTACGGCTGCGTGGCGAGCACCTCCTCGGTGCCGACCTGGTTGAACATCGCCAGGACCTTGTCCTGCTCGACCAGCCTGCGCGTCTGCTGCACCGTCTGCGCCGGGTCGTAGGCGTCGTCGAGGTAGCGATACTCGATCTTCCGGCCGTTGACGCCGCCGTGGCCGTTCACGTACTCGAGGTACGCGGCGGCGCCGCGGGCGACGACGGCGTAGGCGGTCTCGGGGCCGCTGAGCGGGACGGTGCCGCCGATCAGGATCGTCCCGGCGGAGACGCCGGGGGTGTCGGACGGGGCCGCGCCCGCGACGCCGGCGAGGCCGAGGATCACAGCGGCGACCGCTGCGAGGCGAGAGCGCACGAGCGGGAAGCGTACTGCCGGGCGGGGGACGGGGATGCGCCCGGCCCTCCACGCAGTAGTCTCTGCCGCGATGGACTCCCGTCCGGTGGGCGTGTTCGACTCGGGCATGGGCGGCCTGACCGTCCTCCACGAGTGCCTCGTGACGATGCCGCACGAGGACTTCGTCTACCTGGGCGACGGCGCCAGGCTGCCGTACGGGCCGCGCCCGCTCCGGGAGGTCGCGAGCTTCGCCCACGAGATCGGCGCTTATCTCGAGGAGCGAGGGGTGAAGCTCATCCTCGTCGCGTGCAACACGGCGACCTCGGCCGCGCTTCCGGAGCTCCAGGAGGCGCTGGCGGTCCCCGTCGTCGGCGTGATCACCCCCGAGGCGCATGCGGCCGTGCAGGCGACGCGCAACCGGCGCATCGGCCTGCTCGCGACCGCTGGGACGGTCGGCTCGGGCCGGTACGAGGCGCTGGTGCGAACGCTCGACGCCGGAGTGCGGATGACCTCCGTCGCGTGCCCGCGGCTCGTTCCGCTGATCGAGAGCGACGACCCGTTCGGGGCGGATACGGTCGACGCGGTGCGCGAGTACGCCGGCCCCTTGAAGCGGGCCGAGGTGGACACGGTCGTCCTCGGGTGCACGCACTTTCCGTTGATCCGGCCGATCTTCCAGCGCGTGTTCGGGCGCGGGGTGACCCTCGTCTTCTCGGCGGAGGAGACGGCGCGGGAGGTGGCGGAGACGCTGGCGCGCAAGCGGATCGAGAACGACGCCGGCCGCGAGGGCACGTACCGGTTCCTGACCACGGGCGATCCCGAGACCTTCCGCGTCACCGGCGCCCGGTTCCTCCAGCTGCCGATCGACGGCGTGCAGCAGGTCGAGCTCGCCGAGCTGGAGCGGCCATTTCGGGCTGCGTTCGAAGTGGTTAACCATTTCCCGACCGGAGGGAGGGAAATGGCATGAGCCGTGCGGACGGCAGGCGGACCGACCAGCTGCGGCCGGTCGAGATCGTCGCGGACTACCTCGAGCAGCCGCACGGCTCGGTGCTCTACGCGCAGGGGAAGACTCGCGTCCTCTGCACCGCCTCGATCGAGGAGGGCGTGCCGCGCTGGATGTCGGGGCGAGGGGTCGGCTGGATCACGGCCGAGTACTCGCTGCTTCCGGCCTCCACCGGACGGCGGACGCAGCGGGAGGCGTCGTCCGGGCGGCAGAAGGGCCGGACGGTCGAGATCCAGCGGCTGATCGGCCGCGCGGTCCGGGCCGTCACCGACTTCCAGGCGCTCGGCGAGCGGACGCTCTGGCTCGACTGCGACGTCCTCCAGGCGGACGGCGGCACCCGCTGCGCCGCCATCTCTGGCGCCTGGGTCGCCGCGCGCCGGGCGCTCGACCGGTTCGGCCTCTCGAAGGCGATGCCGGGCTCGGTGGCAGCGGTCTCGCTGGGGATCGTCGGCGGCGAGCTGCTCGTCGACCTCGACTACTCCGAGGACTCCGCCGCCGACGTCGACCTGAACGTGGTGATGACCGGAGACGATCGGCTCGTGGAGGTGCAGGCGACCGCGGAGCGGGCCCCGTTCGGCCGGGACCAGCTGGACGAGCTGCTCGAGCTCGCCGCACGGGGAATCGAGCGCATCGCCGCCGTGCAGCGGGAGGCCGTCGACGCGCCTCGCGGCTGACCTGGCCTCCGTCGGCTGGGACGGCACGCTCCTGCGCGTCGCCGCCGCCGCCGCGCTCGGCGGCGCGATCGGCCTCGAGCGCGAGCTCGACGAGAAGGCCGCCGGGCTCCGGACCCACATGCTCGTGTCGGTCGGCTCGGCGCTCTTCACGCTCGTCGGCGCCTACGGCTTCGCCGGCCTGCTCGGCGGCGGCAACGTCGTCAGCTTCGACCCGTCGCGGGTCGCCGCCCAGATCGTCACGGGCGTCGGCTTCCTCGGCGCGGGCGTGATCTTCCGGCAGGGGTTCACGGTTCGCGGCCTGACGACCGCGGCGAGCCTCTGGCTGGTCGCGGCGGTCGGGATGGCGGCGGGCGCCGGCTACTGGCGGGGAGCGGTGATCGCCACCGGTGTGGGGATCGTCAGCCTGCGACCGCTGGAGTGGCTGAAGGAGCGGGCGATCCCGCAGCGCGGCGCGACGCGCATGGTCGTCGAGCTCGGCGAGGGCGCGCCGAGCGGCGCCGTGCTCGACGCGCTCGAGCGGCTCGGCGACCTGCTCGCGCTGCGGCGGGACGGTAGGCGGCTGGAGATCGAGCTCCGGATCGACCGAACACAGCGGGTCCGGGCGCTCGAGGCGGTCGGCACTCTCCCGCAGGTCGAGGAAGCCCGCTGGCAGCGGTGAGGGCGGTGAGGCTCGTCCTCTGCTCGGAGAACGCGCACAAGCTGCGTGAGCTGAGGGCGGCGGTCCCGGGCTTCGACGTCGAGGCTCTCGACGCGACCGGATATCCCGACGAGACCGGGGGCTCCTACGAGGACAACGCTCGGATCAAGGCACGCTTCGGGCGGCCGCGCGCCCCCGCGGATGCCTGGGTGCTCGGCGAGGACGCGGGGATCGAGGTCGAGGCGCTCGGCTGGCGGCCGGGGCCTCGGTCGGCCCGCTGGTCCGAGCGGCCGATCGAGGAGCTGCTGGAGAAGCTGCGCGGCGTGACCGGCCGGAGGGCCCGCTACCGCTGTGCGATCGTCGCGATCGGCCCCGACGGCGCCGAGCACGCCGTCGAGGGCGCGCTGGACGGACGCGTCGCCGAGGAGCCGCGCGGCTCGGCCGGCTTCGGCTACGACCCGGTCTTCATCCCCGAGGGCGAAACGCGGACGGTCGCCGAGCTGGGCGACGCCTGGAAGTCGCGACACTCCCATCGGGCTCGCGCGGCGCTGGCGCTTCGAGCCGCGCTCGCAGCAGGTTGACCTCCGCGCCGAAGACGATCACGTTCGCCATCACGTAGAGCCAGATCAGGAGCACGGCCGGACTGAAGGCCTGGACCAGCGGCACGTGCTTCGAAAGCCAGATGAACACGGGCAGCACCTGGAAGGTCGCAACGAGCGCGACCGTGGCCACGACCGTTCCCGGCAGCACCTCCCGTGTGCGCAGCTCCGCGTTCGTCAGATACCGGTAGGAGGAGACGAGGAAGAGGAACACGGCCGCCGCCGAGACGAGCACCGAGACGACATGGGCGACGACCGTGTTGCCGAGGACTCCGCCGGCGAAGTTGTTCAGCAGGTGCGCGCCGATCCCGCCCGCGAGGAGCCCGACGAAGAGGGTGACGAGCGAGGCGAGCATGAACACGAGCGCGCGCGCCTTCCCGTGCAGGAACGGCCGGTTCTGCCTTCCGTAGACGATGTTGAACGCGGACTCGAGCACGCTGAAGAGCGAGAGGGACGACCAGAGGAGAAAGCCTCCGCCGATCAGGCCGAGCGAGGTGGAGTGCCTCTGGATCTGCTGCGCAGCGCCGACGAGAGTCGAGATCGACGCGCTCGGGAAGATCTTGTGGAGCTCGGTGACGAAGTAGCTCGACTCGTTCGCGCGCCCGGCGAGGCCGAGGAGCGAGAGCGCGAGCACGAGTAGCGGCACGAAC
The DNA here is from genome assembly GCA_963837265.1 of uncultured Actinomycetes bacterium. GTDB lineage: Bacteria > Actinomycetota > Thermoleophilia > Gaiellales > Gaiellaceae > DATBLE01. Next base: position 70,001 of record CAWIMQ010000004.1, on the reverse strand, counting down.
GAGAGCAGCGCGAAGTAGGCGATCATCGCCGCGAGGTGCGTGCCCCGGTCGGCGAAGAACTTCGAGAATGTTTCCCGAATCTGCACTGTGTTAGCGTGTGCCGCCCATGGATGCTGCGCAAGCGCTATCGGAGCTGACCGAGATCTCGTCCCAGATCGAGGCGGCGGTCGTCCTCGACGGCGACGGCTCCGTGCTCGCCTCGACACTCGACGAGGAGCGCGCCGGCGAGCTCGCGCGCAACGCGCAGGAGCTCGTGGCGGCCGCCGGACGCGCGGCGGCCCGCGACGACAAGGAGCTCGTGCAGGTCGAGATCGCCACCCCGGACGGAAGTGTGTTCATCGTGCGGGACGGAGAGCGGACGATCGCCGCGACCACCGGCTCGGAGCCTACCGTGGGTCTCGTCTTCTACGACCTGAAGAGCTGCCTGCGCACCTTCTCGGAGGAGGCGCCGAAGCCCGGGCCGCCGAAGCCGCGGCCGAGGCGCCGGAAGGCGGAGAGCGATGCCGCGGCGTAGGGTGCTGACCGGGGCGGCGCTCGCCCTCGGCTCGCTCGCCGGCACGGTGGCATTCCGCCGCCGGGCCGCGCGACGCCGTGAGCGAGTCGACGTCTACTTCGAGGACGGCTCGATGTTCTCGCTCACCGACGGGTCGCCCGAGGCGGCGACGGTGCTCCCGCTCGCCCGGCGGATGCTCGAGACCGCCCGCCGGTAGTGGACGACGGTGCGCTGCTCGCGGCGCTGCGCGAGCACTCCTACCTCGAGGGGGACTTCGTCCTGCGCTCAGGCAGGCGGTCGCGCTACTACCTGGACAAGTACCGTTTCGAGACCGTCCCCGACCTGCTCGAGGCGCTCGGCGCGCGACTGGCGGCGAAGGCCGCCGCCGTGGAGCCGGAGGCCGACCGTCTCGCCGGGCCGGAGCTCGGTGCCGTCGCCCTCGCCGCAGCGGCCTCGCTGGCCTCGCGCAAGCCGTTCCTGATCGTCCGGAACGAGGCCAAGGCACACGGAACCGGCAACCGTCTCGAGGGTGCCTTCGAGCAGGGGGAGCGGATCGTCCTGATCGAGGACGTCGTCACGTCGGGCGGCGCCTCCGCCGATGCCGTCCGAGCGGTACGGCAAGCTGGTCTCGAATGCCGCACGGCGATCTGCGTCATCGACCGGGAGGAGGGCGGTGTGGACGCCCTCGCGCGCCTCGGCGTGCGCCTGCATCCGCTCTTCCGGGCGGCCGACGTTGTGCAGGGGCGGTAGGGTGCCGCAAGGCCGCATGGCTGAGCGGAATGTCACGGAGTGGTAGGTTCCGCCCCGTGTTCCATCACGTCCAGAGGAGGAGGATCTAGGTGACCAAGCAAGAGTTCGTCAACACCGTCTCGCAGCGCAGCGGTCTCAGCCGCGGTGACGCCGGCAAGGCGGTCGACGCCGTTCTCGAGACGATCACCGACGCGCTCAGGGGGCGCGACCAGATCAACTTCACCGGCTTCGGCAAGTTCGCGACGTCCGATCGCAAGGCGCGCATGGGCGTCAACCCCCGCAACCCGAGCGAGAAGGTGCACATCCCGGCAGCGACGGTGCCGAAGTTCACGGCGGGGAGCGCGCTCAAGCAAGCCGTCCGCGGCGGCTGATGACGTGGGGGAACCCCTGGTTCCCCCACCGGTCCTCTCCTCCGGCTCGCTTGCTGCGGTCGTGTTGCCCGCCGTCGGCGAGCCGGTGGGGGCCGGGCCCGCGCAGGTCCGTCGTGGCGACGACGGCTGCCCCGGCTAGCCTGTAGTCGTGGACGCCGAGGCCGCGGTCGCGACCACGACCTTCGCCGACCGGCTGGCAGCTGCCGTCGGAGAGCGACGCAGCCAGCTGGTCGTGGGGCTGGATCCCCGGCTCGACCTGCTCCCGCTCGAGCTGCGGGGCGATGCGCACCTCGGTCGTGCGGCCGCCGCGGAGGCGACCGCACGCTTCTGCTGCGGGATCGTCGACGCGGTCGCGCCGTACGCGGTGGCGGTGAAGCCGCAGCTCGCGTTCTTCGAGGTGCTCGGTGCCGACGGGGTCGCCGCCTTCGAGCGGGCGGCGGCATACGCCCGGGACGCCGGGCTGCTCGTGATCGTGGACGGCAAGCGCGGCGACATCGGCTCCACCGCCCGGGCGTACGCCGACGCGTACCTCGAGCCCCGCGACGGGCGTGAGCCGGTCGCCGACGCGTTGACGGTGAGCCCGTATCTCGGCCGCGACTCGCTCGAGCCGTTCGTCGCCGCGTGTCGGCGCGGAGGCGGCGGCATCTTCTGTCTCGTGAAGACCTCGAACGCGGGCGGCGGCGACGTCCAGGACCTCGCGCTCTCGGACGGCCGGCCGCTCTGGCAGCAGGTCGCGGTGCTCGTGCGAGAGCTGGGAGACGAGCTCGTCGGCGACTGCGGTCTCTCGAGCGTCGGCGCGGTCGTCGGGGCGACGCACCCACGGGCGATCAGCGAGGCGCGCCGGCTGCTGCCGCAGGCGATCCTGCTTCTGCCGGGTGTCGGTGCGCAGGGGGCGACGCCGGCGGATATCGCCCGCGCCTTCACGAGCGGCCCCGCGAGCGCTCTCGTGAACGCGTCGCGCTCGGTCCTGTACGCGTTCCGCGACGGAGAGGAGGACTGGCGCGCCGCGGCGGCCGCAGAGGCCGCGCGGCTGAGCCACGAGGTGTGGACCGTTTCCGGCTGGTGAGGCATCTGCCCGGGCTCCGGCTGCGCCGGCCGTCCTGGCCGCGAAGCGCAGCCTCGAGCTCCGGCCTGGCGCGCGTCGTCGCCCCCGCCGTCTTCCTCCTCGCGGTGACGGCGGTCGTCCTGGTGGTGCGCACGAGCCTGCGCTCGGGCACCCCCGCGGGCGTGACGACGCAGTCGGTCACGACCGCGAGGACGCGGGCCGCCTCGCCGACGACCCGCAAGCCGGGAGCGCCGAAGCGCTGGTACGTGATCCGTAGCGGCGACACGCTCAGCTCGATCGCCGCCCAGCTCGGCACGAGCGTGGACGAGCTCATGCGCCTGAACCCGGGCATCGAGCCGACCGCCCTCAGGCCGGGGGAGCAGGTGCGCGTCCGCTGACGTTAGGCTTGGCGGCCGTGAAGCTCCGGCTGGCGCTGCTCGCGACGGCCCTCCTGCTCTTCGCCCCGGCGGCGTTCGGGGGAGCGCCGCAGGTCTCCGGCCACGCCTATCTCGTCCAGAACGGCGTGACGGGCGAGACCCTCGCGCGCTACAACGACCGCGAGCGGCTCCCGATCGCGAGCATCACGAAGCTGATGACGGTCCTCGTCGCCCTGAAGCACGCGCGCCTCGGCGATGTGGTCACGGTCGGCCGGGAGCCCTCGGCGGTCGGAGGGTCGTCGATCTACCTGCGGAAGGGAGAGCAGCTGACGGTCGAGGAGCTGGTGGAGGCCGCGCTGATCCAGAGCGCGAACGACGCCGCGGTCGCCCTCGCCGACTACGTGGGCGGCGGTAGCCAGGAGCGGTTCGTCGCGATGATGAACGCCGAGGCGAAGCGGCTCCGGCTTCGCGACACGCACTTCGTCAACCCCGACGGCCTGGACGCGCCCGGTCACTACTCGAGCGCCCACGACGTCAACCGGCTCGCCAGGATCGCGATGAAGAGCAAGGTGATCCGGGACGTGGTCGACGAGCCGACCGCCTCGATCTCGGGAGGGCGCCTGCTCACGACCTGGAACGACCTGCTCGGCCGGTTTCCCGGCGTGTTCGGGGTCAAGACGGGGCACACGACCGCTGCCGGCTGGTCGGAGGTCGCCGCCGCCCGCGCGCACGGCGTGACCGTCTACGCGACGCTGCTGGGCGAGCCCAGCCGCCAGGTCCGCAACGACGACCTGGCCGCGCTGCTCGAGTGGGGGCTGACCAGGTACCGGACCGTCCGCGTGATCTCGACGGGACGCGTCTACACGACGGCGTCCGCGCCGTACGGCCGCCGGCCGCTCGCCCTGGTCGCGAGCGGCACGGTCACCAGGATCGTCCGCGTCGACCGCCCACTGGTCGAGCGCGTCACCGCCCCCGCGATCGTCTCGCTCCCGGTCGCGAAGGGCCAACCGCTCGGGGAGGTGAGGGTGTACGCGGGCACGAAGCTGCTCGCGTCCAGGCCGCTCCTCGCCGCCCGCTCGATCGCGAGGCCGGGGCTCTTCGGCCGCGCCGGATGGTACGCGGGCCGTACCCTGCATCACGTGGCCGGGTGGTTCGGGTGAGCCGATGATCGTGACGGTGACGCTGAACGCGGCCATCGACCGCACCCTGACCGTCCCGAACTTCCAGCTCGGCCAGCGTCACCGCGCGAGCGCCGGCCTGTCGCTCGCCGGGGGCAAGGGGATCAACGTCGCGCGCGCCCTGAAGCGCCTCGGCATCCCGGTCGTCGCCACCGGGCTCGCCGGCGGCCGGACCGGCACCCGCATCGTCGAGGAGCTGACCGGGGAGGCGATCCTGAACGACTTCGTCCGGATCGCGGACGACTCGCGGACCTCGACCGCGGTCGTCGACCCGACCGGCAGCTCGTACACGGAGATCAACGAGTGGGGACCCCATGTCGAGGCCGAGGAGCTGGAGACCCTGCTGGAGAAGGTCCGCTACCTGTCTCGCGGCGCCGACTTCGTCGTCCTCGCCGGCTCCCTGCCGCGTGGGGTCGAGCCCGGCTTCTACCGCGAGCTCGTCCGCGAGCTGAGTCGCCGGCAGGTGCCCACCGCTCTCGACGCGGACGGCGAGCCGCTGCGCCTCGGGCTCGAAGCGGAGCCGTTTCTCGTCTCGCCGAACCAGCGCGAGGCCGAGGCCCTCGTCGGCCAGGAGTTCTACGAGCGGCAGGACTTCGCGTTCGCCCTCGAGCGCATCGCGGAGCTCGGTGCCCGCAACGTCCTGATCACGAACGAGAGCGGCTGCTTCGCCCGCCTGCGTGAGGGGCGAAGAGCCCGCCGCTACCGGGCGACCGCGCCGCAGGTCGAGGTCGTCTCGAGTGTCGGCAGCGGCGACGTCCTCCTCGCCGCCTTCGTCGCGGCACACGCCGACGGGGCCGCCTCCGAGGACGCGCTCCGAGCCGCGGTCGCGGCGGGTGCCGCCTCGACCAGGGAGCTCGGCGCCGGCCGCTTCGACCCCCGCGAGGCGGCCGCGCTCCAGGCGGACGTCGAGGTCGGCGACCTGGAGCACGTCGGCGTGTAGCGAGCATCGGCTGGCCGGCCCGCTCGTGCGGTCGCAAGGGCCGGTCGCCGATCCCGTTTCCGGCGTCGGACACCGCGGCTAAGCTGTCCCCCTTGGCGGGGCTGGAGCTAGGGCGGATCGAGATCGAGCGGCTCCTCGCCCTCGAGGAGAAGTTCGCGAGGGAAGGGCTGGCCTTCGACGACGTCCTGCTCGTTCCGGCCGAGTCGGAGGTGCTCCCCAACGACGTCTCGACGCGCACGCGGCTCGCGCGCGACCTCGAGCTCGCGATCCCGATCGTGTCCGCGGCGATGGACACGGTCACCGAGGCGCGGCTGGCGATCGCGCTCGCGCGCGCGGGCGGCCTGGGCATCGTCCATCGCAACCTCTCGATCGAGGGCCAGGTCGCAGAGGTCGACCGGGTCAAGCGCTCCGAGGCCGGGATGATCCTCGAGCCGCTGACCCTGTCCCCCGAGGCGCCGGTCTCGCAGGCGCTCGAGCTGATGGCGCGCTATCGCATCTCCGGCGTCCCGATCACCGACGCGGGCGGGTTGTTGGTCGGCATCCTCACCAACCGCGACCTGCGCTTCGAGCCCGACACGGGGCAGCCGGTGAGCGCCCTGATGACGGGCGGCGGGCTCGTCACCGCGCCGGTCGGCACCACCCTCGAAGAGGCGGAGCGGATCCTCCACCGGAACAAGGTCGAGAAGCTCCCCGTCGTGGACGCGGACGGCCGCCTCCGGGGCCTGATCACGGTCAAGGACATCTCGAAGCGGATCGAGTATCCCGACGCGACGAAGGACGAGCAGGGCCGGCTGCGGGTCGGCGCGGCGGTCGGCGTCGGCCCCGATGCGCCCGAGCGTGCCGAGGCGCTTGCCGCCGCCGGCGTGGACGTGCTCGTCCTCGACACGGCACACGGCCATTCCCGCGGCGTCGTCGACATGGCCCGGACGCTGCGCGGACGGCTCGACGTGCGGCTCGTCGCAGGCAACGTCTCGACTGCCGAGGCCGCGGCGGACCTGATTCGCGCCGGGGTCGACGGGATCAAGGTCGGACAGGGGCCGGGCGCGGCGTGCACGACGCGTGTCGTCGCCGGCGTCGGCGTCCCCCAGGTGACCGCGGTCTACGAGTGCGCGCGCGTCTGTGCGGTGGAGGGGGTCCCGCTGGTCGCCGACGGCGGCATCCGGAACTCGGGCGACGTCGCCAAAGCGATCGCCGCCGGCGCCGACTGCGTCATGCTCGGCTCGGTGCTCGCGGGCACCGACGAGGCGCCGGGGGACGTGATCCTCGTCCAGGGCGAGCGGTACAAGGAGTACCGGGGTATGGGGTCGCTCGGTGCGATGAAGGCGCGGTCGTTCTCGAAGGACCGTTACTTCCAGGGCGACGTCGAGGACGTGGAGAAGCTCGTCCCGGAGGGGATCGAGGGGCGCGTGCCCTACAAGGGGCCGGTGCAGGCCGTGCTCCACCAGCTCGTCGGCGGGCTCCGCCAGTCGATGGGCTACTGCGGCGCCGCGACGATCGGGGAGATGAAGGAGAAGACCCGCTTCGTCCGCATCTCCGCCGCCGGGCTGCAGGAGAGCCACCCGCACGACATGACGATCACGAAGGAGGCGCCGAACTATCGGCGCTGAGGTTCTGCCGTTTCCCGACCCGGTGCACGCTCCGGAGGAGCGGCCCGTGCTCGTCGTCGATCTCGGCGGCCAGTACTCCCAGCTGATCGCCCGCCGCGTGCGCGAGGCCCGGGTCTACTCGGAGCTCGTCGGCCACGAGACGAAGCCCGCCGCCCTCCGGGCTCGGAACCCGGCCGCGCTGATCCTCAGCGGAGGCCCCGCGTCGGTCTACTCCGACGACGCGCCGAGGGTCGATCCGGGGATCTTCGAGCTCGGCGTCCCCGTGCTCGGGATCTGCTACGGGATGCAGTTGATGGCACAGGAGCTCGGCGGACGCGTCGAGCGCACCGGTGCGTCGGAGTTCGGCAAAGCCGAGCTTCGGGCTTCGCCCGAATCTCGGTTAAGCAAAGGCCTGCCCGTCGGGCAAACCGTATGGATGAGCCACCGGGACTCGGTGACAGCGCCCCCCGAGGGCGCCGCGGTCACCGCCGAGTCGCCGTCGACCCCGATTGCCGCCTTCGAGGCGCCCGACCGCAACCTGTACGGGGTCCAGTTCCATCCCGAGGTCGTTCACACCCCGCACGGTCAGGATCTGCTGAAGAACTTCCTCTACGGCGTCGCCGGCGCCCGGCCGGCCTGGACGCCCGCGGCGGTGATCGAGGAGCAGGTGGAGCGGATCCGCCTGCAGGTCGGCCGTGCGCAGGTCCTCTGCGCGCTCTCGGGCGGGGTCGACTCGGCGGTCGCCGCCCTCCTGGTCTACAAGGCGGTGGGAGAACAGCTCACGTGCGTGTTCGTGGATCACGGGCTGCTGCGCAAGGGCGAGGCGGTGCAGGTGGTCGAGACGTTCGAGGGCCACTTCCACGTGCCGCTCGTCCATGTCGATGCAGCCGCCCGCTTCCTGGCGAGGCTGGGCGGCGTGACCGATCCGGAGCGGAAGCGGCGAATCGTCGGCGAGGAGTTCATCCGCGTCTTCGAGGAGGAGGCGGCGAAGCTGGGCGAGACCCGCTTCCTCGTCCAGGGCACGCTGTACTCGGACGTGATCGAGTCGGGCGGTACCGAGGGTGTCGCGGCCAAGATCAAGTCGCACCACAACGTCGGCGGCCTGCCCGAGGACATGACCATGGAGCTCGTCGAGCCGCTGCGGTCGCTGTTCAAGGACGAGGTGCGGCGCGTGGGGGAGGAGCTCGGCCTGCCCGAGGCGATGGTCTGGCGCCATCCGTTCCCGGGGCCCGGGCTCGGGATCCGCGTCATCGGCGAGGTCACCCGCGAGCGGCTCGAGATCCTCCGCGAGGCGGACGCGATCCTGCTCGAGGAGGTGCGTCGCGCCGGCCTCTACCGGGAGCTGTGGCAGTGCTTCGCGGTGCTGCCGGCGATCCGATCGGTCGGCGTCCAGGGCGACGAGCGCACCTACGGCTATCCGATCGTGATCCGCGCGGTCACCTCCGAGGACGCGATGACCGCCGACTGGGCCCGCCTCCCCTACGACCTCCTGGAGACGATCTCCGGCCGGATCGTGAACGAGATCCCGGCGGTGAACCGCGTCGCGCTCGACCTCTCCTCGAAGCCGCCTGCGACGATCGAATGGGAATGACCGTGGGGGAACCCCTGGTTCCCCCACGGGCCCCTCCTTCGCTCGCTCGCTGCGCTCGCGTCGCCTGCTGACGGCGGACGGTGCTGGGCCGCGCCCGCGCAGGTCGGTCGCGCCGTGTCGTGGGGGAACCCCTGGTTCCCCCACGGGGCCCCCTCCTTCGCTCGCTCGCTGCGCTCGCGTCGCCTGCTGAGGGCTGGCGTTCGTGGGCCGCGCCCGCGCAGGTCGGTCGCGGCCGTGTCGTGGGGGAACCCATGGTTCCCCCATGGGCCCCCTCCTTCGCTCGCTCGCTGCGCTCGCGTCGCCTGCTGAGGGCTGGCGTTCGTGGGCCGCGCCCGCGCAGGTCGGTCGCGGCCGTGTCGTGGGGGAACCCATGGTTCCCCCATGGGCCCCCTCCTTCGCTCGCTCGCTGCGCTCGCGTCGCCTGCTGAGGGCTGGCGTTCGTGGGCCGCGCCCGCGCAGGTCGGTCGCGGCGGCGAACGGGACCCTGGACTCGGCGGGACCGGCTCGGAGGAGTGCGGGACAGGCTCGGAGGAGTAACGACTGGGGTGGTGGGTACTTCGCGTCCGTGCCGTTCGAGCAGTACCACGAGCCGCCGTCCGAGTTGCCCGCCGGGACGCGCACCTTCGCGCGCCTCTGTGCGTCGCTGATCGAGGAGGCGGAGGCGATCGGCTGGTACGAGCAGCGCCTCGCGGTCGAGGTCGACGGCGAGGCGAAGGCGATCATGGAGAACGCCCAGGAGGAGGAGTTCAAGCACTTCGGCATGGACCTCGAGTACCTCCTGCGCCGCAAGCCCGTCTGGCGCGAGACCCTGCAGGGGATTCTCTTCACCGAGGGGGACATCGTCGCGCGCGGCGAGGCGGCGGAAGAGGAGGCAGGCTAGGTCGGCGAGATCCACAACTACCTGACCGCCGGCAGCTGACCGACGCGTCGAGACGAGGGTCGGCAGGGCCCCGGCCGACCCTCCTGGATCTCAGCCGTCCAGGCTCGCTGCGGGGTAGCGGCCCCGCACTGTGTCCACGAACCCGGCCAGGCGGTCCGCGAGGGCCGGGTCGTGGATCTCGAGCACGTTCTCGGCGTTCTGCTCGCCCGAGTGCGAGAGGTTGAACGAGCCGAGGAAGACGACGTCGTCCGCGACCGTCAGCTTCGCGTGCATGTAGTCGTGCACGGTGTCCGGCCCCCACGGGGTCGAGCGCTTCCCGGCGAAGAGCCCCGAGCCGATCACCTGCCGGAGCAGGGGCAGCTTCCACGAGCTCACGCCGGTCGGCCCCCACTGGTCGCGGACCTCCTCGATCTGCGTCTGGTCGACGCACCCGGCGACGTCGACCTTTCCGTCGGCGATCGCCTGGGCCAGGGTCGCCAGCACCGGCGCCGCCGTGATCACCGGCGAGCAGATCCGCACCCGGCGCCTCGACCGCCCGATCGCCTTCGCGATCCGGTGCGAGAGCGCGTCGCCGAAGCCGGGGCAGAACCAGGGCCGCACCTCCACGCCGTCCACCCGCACCGGCCGCGGCTCCACCTGCCCCGTGTCCCGAACGACGGCGGATGCCCAGAGCTGCTCGAAGTCGAGCGTGAACGCGTGCGCCAGCCCAGGGGAGTCGAGAACGACGACGACGTTCTCCTCGCGCGACCACGAGTCGTCCGTCCAGTTCGCCGATCCGGTCCACACCGAAGTCCTGTCGCGGATCGCGTACTTGTGGTGCATCAGGTCCGGGATGCCGGCGATCGCCTTCGTCGGCACGTGGAGGGAGCCGACGTCGTCGGGCACGGCCTTCGGCGGCGGTGGGACGGGGATCGGCGCGCGGAAGTCGGCATTGTAGGCGAGGCGGACGGCGACGCCACGGCTGCCCGCGTCCTCGATCGCGCCGATCACGAGACGCTCCGTCTCGCCCTCGAGCTTGAGGTCGTAGACGGCGATGTCGAGGCTGGAGCTGGCCCGTCCGAGGAAGTCGTGCAGCGCGCGGGCGACCTCGGCCGGCTGCTGGCCGCCGTCCGTCAGCGTGGTGACCGTCATCATGTACCGATCATGGAGCTTGCAGACATCCTGCGCCGCCGGAAGATGATCCGGAACTACACGGACGAGTCGGTCCCCCGCGCGGCCGTCGAGCGGATCGTCGCCCGCGGCCGGAAGGCGCCCAGCGGTGGGTTCAGCCAGGGATTGCGCCTCGTCGTCGTCACCGAGGCCGGCACCCGCCGTCGAATCGCCGAGCTCGCGGGCGAGGAGGAGTACGTCGGAATGGGCCTGGAGCCGTGGATCTCGCGTGCGCCGGTGCACATCGTGGTCGCGACGCGCGAGGACGACTACCACGACCGCTACCGGGAGCCGGACAAGCTCGACGAGCGTGGGGAGGAGATCGAGTGGCGCGTCCCCTGGTGGTGGGTGGACGCCGGCAAGGCGACCATGCTCCTGCTGCTGGCCGCGATCGACGAGGGCCTCGGCGCGGGCCTGTTCGGTCTCGTCGGCGACGAGAACGACCGGCTGCGCGAGCTGCTCGGAATGCCGGAGGACGTCGAGATCGTCGGTGTCGTCACCGTGGGCCACCCGGCTCCCGAGCCCGTGCGCGGCTCGAGGAGGCGTGGCTGGAAGCCGCTCGAGGAGGTCGTCCGCTGGGAACGCTGGTGACCCGGCTCGCCGCCGCCCGGATCGGCGACACCTTCAACCAGTACGGCCGTTCTCGGCTTCGCCGAGAACGGTTACAGGCATGTCTGGACGCGCGTCGCGACGCGCCGATCGTCCTCGTCGGCGAGGCTGCCGGGTACCGCGGGGCCCGCATCAGCGGCCTGCCGTTCACGTCCGAGCGGCAGCTCACCGGTCGCGGGCCCGCCGAGGCGACCGCGACCGTCGTCCATCGCGTCCTCGCCGAGCTCTCGCTCGAGGAGCAGGTGCTGCTCTGGAACGTCGTCCCGACCCATCCGGGAACCGCGACCTCGAACCGGGCGCCGACCCGGGCCGAGGTCGACGCCTCGCGCCCGTTCCTGGAAGAGCTCGTCGAGGGCCGGCGGGTGATCGCCGTCGGACGGCTCGCCGAGCGGGTCACCGGAGCGCCGTACGTGCGTCACCCCGCCCACGGCGGGGCGGGCGCGTTTCGGGCAGGGCTAGTAGCCGCCGCCGTGCCCGCAGCCGGCGACCAGCGTTGCGAGCGCGATCGCGGCCAGCACGACCAGTGGGTAGAGACGGATCCGCGCCATACGACACCTCCTTTCCCGGCTCTACGTGCTGCAGGCTGCGGACGGTTTTCCGGAACGGCGAAACCGGAATTGCTGCTAGCATTCGGCCTCGGCGCACGCCCGTGCGCCGCTTTTTTCGTGAGCAAGCACCTTCCTGGAACATCGAGCCTCTGAGATGCAGAAGACCTGGAACGCGAAGCCCGGCGAGGTCACCCGCCGCTGGTACCTCGTCGATGCCGACGGGCAGACGCTCGGCCGTCTCGCCACGCGCGTCGCCGACACCTTGCGCGGCAAGGGAAAGCCCGAATACACCCCTCACGTCGACAGCGGCGACTTCGTCGTCGTCGTCAACGCCGAGAAGATCAGGGTCACCGGCAACAAGCTCGACCAGAAACGCTACTACCGCCACTCGGGCTACCCGGGCGGGCTGCGCAGCCGCTCGCTGCGCGAGCAGCTCGAGCGCCGCCCGACCGAGGTGATCCGCAAGGCAGTCAAGGGGATGCTGCCGAGGAACAGGCTCGCGGCCGCCCAGATCCGGAAGCTGAAGATCTACGCAGGTCCCGAGCATCCCCACGCCGCGCAGTCGCCCGAGCCGCTGCCGCCGGCGTCGAAGCTCGAGAAGGCGCCGGAGAGCCTGTGAGCGAGCTCGCGACGTACCGCGGAACCGGCAAGCGCAAGACGTCGGTTGCGCGTGTCATCCTCCGCCCCGGCGACGGGGCGACCTGGTTCAACGGCCGCACGCTGGAGGAGTACTTCCCCCGTCTCACTCACCGGACGCAGGTGCTCGCTCCGCTGAAGGCGGCCGGGCTCGAAGGCACCTACGACCTCCGCGTTCGCGTCCACGGCGGCGGTCCCAGCGGCCAGGCCGGGGCCGTGCGCCACGGGATCGCGCGGGCGCTCGTCGAGGCCGATCCGGAGCTCCGCGCCGTGCTCAAGCGCGAGGGCTTCCTCGCCCGGGACGCGCGGATCGTCGAGCGCAAGAAGGCCGGCCTGCACAAGGCCCGCAAAGCACCCCAGTTCAGCAAGCGTTAGGCGCTCGAAGCTGCGCCTTCGGCGCGTCGCGGGTCTGCGGTGCGCACTCAAGCTCGCTCGATCGATGGCACGGAGATACTTCGGAACAGACGGCGTTCGCGGCGTTGTCGGGGAGGATCTGACGCCGCAGCTCGTCGAGCGGCTCGGGCGCGCGGCCGCGCTGTGGGTCGGCGGCGGCGCGGTGCTCATCGGCCGCGACACCCGCGCCTCCGGCCTCGAGCTCGAGCGCGCCTTCGCGAGCGGGGTCGCCTCCGCCGGCGGGAACGCGGTGCTGGCCGGCGTGCTGCCCACGCCTGCAGTCGCGCTGCTGAGGCTCGACCTCGGCGTGGTCATCTCCGCCTCGCACAACCCGCCCGAGTACAACGGCGTCAAGTTCTTCGACAGGACCGGCAGCAAGCTGACGGACGCCGACGAGGAGGCGATCGAGGCCTTGCTCGAATCCCCGCCGAAGGATCCCGACCGAGGAAGGATCGACGACATCGAGATCGCGGTCGACAGCTACCTCGACCACGTACTCGATCGTTTTGGTCCCGACCTGGCCGGTCTCAGGATCGGAGTCGACTGCGCCAACGGCGCCTACTCCCGGATCGCGCCTCGAGCGTTCGAGCAAACGGGGGCCGAGGTGATCGCGATCGGCGTGAGCCCGGACGGCACGAACATCAACGTCGAGTGCGGCGCGACCGACCTGCGCGCCCTCCAGAAGCTCGTGCGCGAGCGGCGGCTCGACCTCGGAGTCGCGTTCGACGGCGACGGCGACCGCGTCCTGGCGGTGGACGCCGAGGGGCGGGCGCTCGACGGCGACCAGATCCTGGCCGTGCTCGCCCTTGACCTCGACGTCGACCAGGTCGTGGTCACGGCGATGACCAACCTGGGCTTCCACCGGCTGATGGAAGAGCGCGGCATCCGGGTCGTCACCACCGACGTCGGCGACCGGTACGTGCTCGAGGCCCTCCGCCGCGAACGGGCCGTCCTCGGCGGGGAGCAGTCGGGCCACCTGATCTACCTCGACGGGCACGTGACGGGCGACGGGCTCGCCGGCGCGCTGCTGCTCTGCGGCGCCCTTCGCGGCACGCCGCTCGCCCAGGCGGCCTCCGTGCTGGAGCGCTACCCGCAGGTGAAGGAGAACGTCCTGGTCGCGCGGCGCGAGTTGAGTGACGCACTGCGACACGAGGTCGCGCAGGTGAACGGGCGGCTCGCCGGACGCGGCCGTGTCCTGGTGCGCGCGTCCGGAACGGAGCCGGTGATCCGTGTCCTCGCCGAGGCCGAGAGCGAGAAGGAGGCCGCGGACCTCTGTGCTAGCATCACCGCGCTCGTAACGAGCGAGCTCGGCTGACCGCCCCGACGAGGGGGCGGGCGAGAAGCCGGGCTCGTCGCGTTTTCGGAACGAGCTGTCGATTCTCTGGAAGGAGCGCCACGTGTGCGGGATCATCGGATACGTCGGTCGGCGGCCCTGTAAGCAGCTGCTCCTGCAGGGGCTTGAGCGCCTCGAGTACCGCGGCTACGACTCGGCCGGGATCGCCCTGCTCGAGCGGAACCGCCTCGAGCACGTTCGCGTCGTCGGCAACCTCCAGAAGCTGAAGCAGGAGACGGAGTCGCACCGGTCGTCCTGCACGACCGGCGTCGGCCATACCCGGTGGGCGACGCACGGCCGCGTCTCGCTGGAGAACGCCCATCCGCTGACCGGCTGCGAGCCCGGGCGGATCTCGATCGTCCTCAACGGAATCGTCGAGAACTACCGCGAGCTGACGGATTCGCTCGTCCGCGACGGCCACACCTTCTCGTCTGAGACCGACGCCGAGGTGGTCGCGCACCTGATCGAGCGTCACTACGACGGAGACCTCGTCGCCGCTGTCCGACGCGCCTACGAGCAGCTGGAAGGGCACTTCTCGTTCGTCGTCGTCCACGCGGACCACGAGGGGACTCTCGTCGGCGCGCGCTGTCAGACTCCGCTCGTCGTCGGCGTCGGGGACGGCGAGATGTTCCTCGCCTCCTCGATCGCCGCCTTCCTGCCGGAGACGCGCCGCGTGCAGTTCATCGACGACCACCAGGTGGTCGAGCTCCGCCCCGACGGCGCCGTGTTCCACGGCCCGGACGGCGAGCAGGTCGACTCCCCGGTGACCGAGGTCGACTGGGACGACGAGAGCGCGGAGAAGTCCGGCTACGAGACGTTCATGCTGAAGGAGATCTACGAGCAACCCGAGGCCGTCCGCGAGACGATCGGCGACCGCGTGCGCGGCCACCATCTCGTGCTCGAGAACATCGGCCTCTCGGAGGTGGAGATCCAGAACCTCCGCCGGATCGTCGTCGTCGCCGCAGGCAGCGCGTACCACGCCGGCGTCGTCGGCCGCTACATCGTCGAGGAGTGGGCGCGGGTGCCGGTGGAGCCGGACATCGCCAGCGAGTGGATCTACCGGAACCCGGTGCTCAGCAGGGACACGCTCGTGGTCGGCATCTCCCAGTCGGGCGAGACGCGCGACACGGTGAACGCGATGAAGCTGGCCCGCGAGCGCGGCGCGCGCACCCTCGCGATCACGAACCTGATGGGCACTCAGATCACCAGAGAGGCCGACGCCGTCCTCTACACGCGCTGCGGCCTCGAGGTCGGCGTGGCCGCCTCGAAGACGTTCACCGCACAGATCGCGCTGCTCTCGCTGATCGCCCTCAAGCTGGCCGAGGTGCGGAGGACGCTGCCGCCGGACCAGATCGACTTCATCCTCGACAGGCTCCACGAGCTTCCCGAGCGGATCGCCGAGTTCCTGGACGGCGACCATCCGATCGAGGAGATCGCGCGGCGCTACTACGAGTGCCCCTTCTTCCTCTACCTCGGCCGCCACATCGGCCTCCCGGTCGCGCTCGAGGGCGCGCTGAAGCTGAAGGAGATCTCGTACATCCCGACCGAGGCCTACTCCGCCGGCGAGATGAAGCACGGGCCGATCGCGCTGCTCGAGGAGGGGACGCCGGTGGTCGTGGTCGCGACCAACATCCACGTGTACGACAAGATCGTCTCGAACATCCAGGAGACACGGGCACGAGGCGCGAAGGTGATCGCGATCGCGACCGACGGTAACGAGGACATCCAGCACCACGCGGACGACGTGATCTACGTCCCGAAGACGCCGAACTTCCTGCAGGCGGCGCTCGCCGTCCTGCCGCTGCAGCTCCTCGCCTACCGGATCGCCCGCCTGCGCGGTCTGAACGTCGACCAGCCTCGAAACCTGGCCAAGACCGTCACGGTCGAGTAGCGGGCGAGTTGGAGGGGCGGGCAGATGCCCGCGCCCCCCTCCTCTCGCTCCGCTCACATCACGCGCAGCAGGACCGAGCGATCGACTCGGTTCCCGTTCTGGTCGATCGCCGCGATCGTGATCTGGTACGTGTGGTTCTTGACCGTCTTGATCGGCGCCCTGAAGGAGATCCATCCGTCGACGGCGATCTTCGTCAGCGGCTGGGCCGTCTTGATCACCTTGCCGTTGTCGTACACGGCGATCGTCAGCCCGACGTTCGCCCCGATGCCGGAGCGCGACGCGAGCTCGATCGCCGAGAACCGCACGAGGGGGTTCGACACGCCCGGCTTGACGAAGATCTGCGGGTTCCTCCCGTCGAACGTCCTGGCGAGCCCGGCGAACGAGGCGTACGAGGGCTTCCTGACGCCGTCGCGCTGCAGGAGGCCGCTCTGCCACGTGCTCGTCGGGTCGTCGCGGAGGATGAACCAGATGAAGATCTGGACCTTCGGGTCCTTTGCCGCGATGATCAGCGCCTGTCTCAGGTAGGCGGCCTGCTGGGCGTAGGTGACGCCCTTCGGCTCCTCCGGCTTCGTCTGGTGGCCGTACTCGGTGATCCAGACCGGGATGTCCTTCCGCTTGAACCAGCGCTCGATCGAAGACTCGAACATCGGCAGCTGGGTGAGGGTGACGTTCGGCCAACGCACCTTCTGCGTCGGCTTCGCGTTGATCGCGGTCGGATACGGATGGTGCGACCATGCGTCGAACCTGAGCACGGGACGCTGCTTCGAGAGCAGCTCGGCGAACTTCCCGGGCGACTCGGTCTCCTGCGTCCCTTTCCTGCCGAGGAACTTGTCACGACCGCGTGCGGAGGTCTCGCCGATGCCGACGAGCGCCCGCTGGTTGCCCGTCTTGATCCCGGCGTACGCGGCCCGGTAGAGCCTCGCGTAGATCGTCGGGGCGACCGGCGTGCCCTTCGCGTTGTACTGCGGCGAGAGGAACTGGCCGAGATTCGACTCGTTCCAGACCGTGTAGTAGCGCACGAACGGGTAGCCGGTGTACCGGCCGGAGTAGCGTGTGGCGAGCGCCCTGGCGAAGTTCTGGAGATCGGAATACCGGGTCGGCGCGTAGTTCTGGCCCCGGCCGCCGTTCGCCCAGGCGGGCGTGCCCCAGATCGTGAGCATGACCTCCATGCCGTGCAGCCCCGCGTTGCGGACGAACTCGTCGAGGTCGTCGAAGCGGTAGGCGGGGTCGAACGGGTTCGCGGCGTTGGCGGGACGCGCCTGCGCGATCCGCGACCAGTAGACCGTCGTGCGGACGATGCCCGCATTCGCCTGCTGTGCGAGGTCGAACACGGCGAGACGGTCGTCGCGCCAGCGCAGGCTCGGATCGTCCTGGAATCCGATGAGCATGCGAGGCTGAGCCGACGCGGCGGTCGGGAAGACGACCGCAAGCGCGCAGGCCGAGAAGACGAGGAACAAGCGCAGTCGCATCAGCTGGAGCTCCTTCGGCGTCGGAAACGGCTTGGACAGACTAGCGAGGGCTGTGCCTCGCACAGCCGGTTCTTACACACGCTTTACGACGGCGGCCGGCGGAGCCGCTTCGTCTCCGAGCGTCGCCGCTTCTCCTCGAGGCGCCGCTCGCGCACGGCCGCGGTCGGCTTCGTCGGCACCCGGGGGCGCTCGACGCGGAGCGCGGCGCGAAGGGCTTCGACGAGCCGCTCCACGGCCAGGTCTCGATTTCGCCACTGGCTCCGCTCGTCCTGCGCAACCGCCCGGAGCACGGGGCCGGCACGGCCCGTCACGCGCCGCTTCTGGGCGGGCGTGAGCGCCGAAGAGGACTCGACGTCGAGGAGCGCCTCCACCCGTGTCTCCGAGCGCTGCGCGTGCTGGCCTCCCGGGCCGCTCGACCGCGAGAACCGCAGCTCGATGTCGCTGACGGGAAGGGTCACCGAGCGGGTGACGCGAAAGCCGGCCGCGGCGGGTTTGTCTTCGTGCGACCGGTGCACTGCGTGACGTGGCGAAGCCTCGGGCAGAAAGCCGGCCGCGGCGGGTTTGTCTTCGTGCGACCGGTGCGCTGCGTGACGTGGCGAAGCCACGTCAGCAGCATAGACTCGGCGGGCATGGCGGCAATGCTGCTCGACGTCGACGGTGTCCTCCACGTCTCGGGTGAGCCGATCCCGGGTGCCGCCGACGCTGTCGCAGAGCTCCGCCGGATGGGGCACCGCATCAGGTTCGTCACGAACAACACGACCCGCGCGCGCAGCACGCTGGCCGGGGAGCTGCGCTCGTGCGGGATCGAGCTCGACGACGAGGAGCTGCAGACGACCGCAGCGGCGGCCGCGCGTGCTCTCGCCGGGCGGCGCGTGGTCGCGCTCGTGATGGGCGCGCTCGTCGAGGATCTGGCGGCGATCGAGCTCGTCGGCGAGGGGGCGGACGCGGTGCTGCTCGGCGGCGCCGACGAGACCGAGGAGACGGGCCGGGTCTTCAGCTACATGAACCTTGCACGTGCCTTCGCAGAGCTCGAGCTCGGGGCCGAGCTGTACTGCCTGCACAAGAACCAGTGGTGGCAGACCTCGCGGGGGCCCCTCCTCGACTCCGGCGCCTTCGTCGCCGGGCTCGAGTACGCCGCGGGAGTCGAGGCGACCGTGCTCGGCAAGCCGAGCCGGGCGTATTTCGAGGCCGCGCTCGACGCGCTCGACGCCGAGCCGGAGCTCACCTGGATGGTCGGCGACGACCTCGACGCCGACATCGGCGGCGCGCAGCGGTTCGGGCTCAGGACCGTCCTGGTGCGAACCGGGAAGTTCAGGCCGGACGAGCTCGAGCGCTCCACCGTCGTACCGGAGGCGGTGCTCAGCTCGATCGCCTATCTCCCGGAGTGGCTGGAGCGTACGCTGTGACCGTCGGCGTCGACCTGATCGAGATCGAGCGCGTCCGCCGGGCGCTGACGCGGCACCCGTCGTTCCGGGAACGATGCTTCACCGAGGCCGAGCGGCGCTATTGCGACTCGCGGCCGAACCCCGCCCAGCACTACGCGGCCCGGTTCGCCGGGAAGGAGGCGGTCGGGAAGGCCCTCGGGTTCGGGATCGCGCGCGCATTCGCCTGGCGGGACGTGGAGATTGCCGGCCGGCCGAAGCCGGAGGTGCGGCTGTCGGGGCGGGTGGCCGCCTGGGCCGCGCGGGCCGGGGCGGCACGGCTCGACCTGTCCATGACCCACTCGCGGGAGATCGCAGCCGCCGTCTGCGTCGCCGCCGAGGGCCCGGGTGTCTGAGGCCGGCGGCCCGACCGAGGCGCGGTTTCTCGAGCCGCTCTACAACGCCGACGAGATGAGGGCGGCGGAGGCGGGGCACGACGTTCCGGCCCTGATGGAGCGTGCGGGCCGGGCGGTCGCGGAGGAAGCCCTTCGACGCTATCCGGACGCGCGCTCGTTCGGAGTGGTGTGCGGCGGCGGGGCGAACGGCGGCGACGGGCGGATCGCCGTCGAGGTGCTCCGTGCGGCGGGGCGGTCGGCGAAGGAGGGGACGACGGGGGAGGTGCTGATCGACGCCCTGTTCGGGACCGGCTTCCGCGGCGAGCCGAGGCCCGACGCGGCCCGGCTGATCGACGAGCTGAACGGCGCCGGCGTGCCCGTCCTGGCCGTCGACCTCCCGTCGGGAGTGAACGCCGACACCGGCGAGGTCGCGGGAGCTGCCGTCCGGGCCGACGCGACCGTGACGATGCACGGTCGCAAGGTCGGGCTCGAGGTCGCGCCCGGCCGGTTCCACGCGGGCGCCGTCGTGCTCGCCGACATCGGCCTCGAGCACCGGGACACCGAGCACCGTCTCGTCACCCGCGGGGTGCTCGGCCTGGTTCCGCGCAAGCAGCCCGAGGACACCAAGTACACGGCGGGGGCGGTGCTCGTCGTCGGCGGGGCGCCGGGCACGACCGGCGCGGTGAGCCTGACCGCCACCGCCGCCTTTCGCGCCGACGCGGGCTACGTGACCGTCTGCGCCCCCGAGGAGTCTCTGCCGGTGCTCGAGACCCGGCTCGTCGAGGCGGTGAAGCGGCCGCTCGGCGAGGCGATGGAGGCAGTGGAGCGCCACGACGCGCTCGCGCTCGGGCCGGGCCTCGGCCGCACCGGCGAGCGGTCGGCGCTCGTGCGCCGCCTGCTCGAGGAGACCGATCTCCCCGCCGTCGTCGACGCGGACGCGCTCTTCGGGCTCCAGCCGTTCCACCGGAGCGCGCCGGCGGTGCTGACCCCACACGAAGGCGAGCTCGGCCGGCTCCTCGACCGCGAGTCGTCCTGGGTGGCGGCGCACCGGCTCGACGCGGTCCGCGAAGCGGCCGACCGGTTCCGCTGCGTCTGCCTGCTGAAGGGCGCCGACGTGCTCGTCGCCGCCCCGGGAGAAGGCGTGCTGGTCGCAGCGCTCGGACCGCCGTCGCTGGCGACCGCCGGCACGGGCGACGTCCTCACCGGCGTCATCGCCGCCTTCCTCTCCAAGGGCATGGAGGCGCGGCTCGCGGCGGCGGCCGGGGCAATCGCCTGCGACGTCGCCGCGCGGCTGGGGCCGTCCCGCGGCCTGGTCGCCTCAGACGTGGTCGGCCTGCTGCCGGCCGCCCTCGAATGAGGACGGACGGGTGCCGCGATCGGAGATCACCATCGACCTCGGCGCCGTCCGGCGAAACGCCAAGGTGCTCCTCGACGCTCTCGGCGGGGCCGAGCTGTGGGCGGTCGTCAAGGCCGACGGCTACGGCCACGGCGCGGCGAGCGTCGCAGGCGGCGCGCTCGGCGCAGGCGCCGCGGGGCTGTGCACGGCCACGGTGC
The DNA here is from genome assembly GCA_963837265.1 of uncultured Actinomycetes bacterium. Lineage (GTDB taxonomy): Bacteria > Actinomycetota > Thermoleophilia > Gaiellales > Gaiellaceae > DATBLE01. Next base: position 49,452 of record CAWIMQ010000004.1, on the reverse strand, counting down.
CGGAGGCGCTCGCTCTCCGCTCGGAGCTCCCGGCGGCCCGCATCCTGGTGATGGGGCCTGCCTCGCCCGAGGAGGTTGCGCAGGCGCGCGAGGCGGGGCTCGAGCTCGCCGTCTCGCACGACGGCCCGCTTCCCGAGCGGATCCCCGTCCATCTCAAGCTCGACACCGGCATGGGCCGTTACGGGCTCTCGGAGCTGCCGACGCCGCCGACGCAGGTGGTCGGGCTGATGTCCCACCTCGCGACCGCCGACTCGGACCGGGTGTTCGCGGAGCGGCAGATCGAGCGGTTCCGCGAGGCGACGGCTCCGTACTCCGGCCTTCTCCGCCACATCGCGAACAGCGCGGCGACGCTCCGGCTCCCGTCCGCGCGGTTCGACGCGGCACGCTGCGGTATCGCCCTGTACGGGCTGTCTCCGTTCGGGGGCGATCCGGCTGACGACGGGCTCGAGCCTGCCCTCGCGTGGCGGAGCGAGCTCGCCCGGGTCAAGCTGCTCCAGGCGGGTGAGAGCACGGGCTACGGGCGCAGGTTCGTGGCGCGGAGGCCGACCTGGATCGGCATCGTCCCCGTCGGCTACGCGGACGGCTTTCGGCGCGACCTGACGGGCACGGCGGTCCGCGTCGGCGGCGAGCTCCGCACGGTGGTCGGGACGATCTCGATGGACTCGTTCGCGGTTGAGCTCCCGGCCGGGCTCCCCGTCGGGACGCCGGTGACGCTGATCGGCGAGGGTGTCCTCGCCGACGATCACGCGCGCGTCGCATCGACGATCGGATACGAGGTCGTCTGTGGTGTCAACGCGACTCCGCTGCGCGCCCGCCGCACGGTCGTCGATGGCTAGCCGGGAGGAGGTTGCGGCCGTGCTCACGGGCGAGGAGGCGTGGCTGGTCGGCGGCGCGGTGCGGGACGAGCTGCTCGGCCGTCCCGTCCTCGACCTCGACGTCGCCTGCCGTCACCCGAAGCGCGCCGCACGGGCGCTCGCGGCCCGGTCGGGCAACGCCGTCTTCCGCCTCTCGGAGCAGTTCGAGACCTGGCGGGTCGTGCTCGAGCGGAGCCGGACCGTGGACTTCTCCCGGCTCAGGGGTGGCTCGATCGAGGCCGATCTCGCCGCCCGCGACTTCACGGTCAACGCGATCGCCGAGCCGGTCGGCGGCGGCGAGCTGGTCGACCCCCACGGCGGCCGCGCCGACCTCGAGGGCCGCGCCCTGCGTCCGGTCTCCGACCGCGTCTTCGACGACGACCCGCTGCGCCTGCTCCGGGCCGTCCGGTTCGAGGACGAGCTCGGCCTGCGACTCGACCCCGGTGCCGAGGCGCTCGTCCGGGCCCGGGCCGCGCTCGTCACCCGCGCGGCGGGAGAGCGGATCCTCGAGGAGCTGCTCCGCCTCTCGGCCTCCGGTATCGAGCGGCTCGCCGAGCTCGGCCTGCTCGATCCGCTCGGAGGCAGCCTCGACCCGCGGCTGCGCGCGCACGACTCTCCCCGGTTCCGGCTGGCGGTCACGTTCGGGGGCGCCCTGCGGCGGTTGCCGATCTCGGGCGAGCTTCGGCGGTTTCTCGCCGCGATGCTTCGCGCCGAGGCGCCGGCCGACGGCTCGGCCCGGGCGATCCACCGCTTCCGGCGGGCGACCGAGCCGTTCGCGCTCGAGGCGCTGGCCTACGTCGGAGCCCCGCAGCTCGGGCCGGCGGTCGAGAGTGCCCGGGCGCACGAGCCTGCCGAGCCGCTGCTGCGCGGCGACGAGCTCGGGATTCCCCCGGGCCCGGAGGTAGGGCGCCTGCTCGACCTGGTCGCGGAGGAGCGGGCGGCGGGAACGATCTCGACCCGGGAGGAGGCGCTGGCGCTTGTCCGGCGATCGCTGGAGTAGGACGGCGGCGAAGCTCGCCGAGCTCGAGGAGAGGAGGCGGGCATCGTTCACCGAGGCCGTACGGAGCTTCGTCCAGCCGGCGGGGGACGAGCGCGTGCTCGACGCGGGCACCGGGACGGGGGCGCTCGCGTTCGCGCTCGCCCCGTTCGTCGCGGAGGTGGTGGGCGTCGACCGGTCGCCGGAGCTCCTCGAGGAGGCGCGCCGCCGTGCCTCCGCATTTCCGGAGGTCACGTTCGCGGAAGGGGACGCGACGAAGCTCGACGTCGTCTCGGGGAGCTTCGACCTCGCCGGGTGCGCCCGGGTGCTACACCATGTGCGCCGCCCGGAGCTCGTCATCGCCGAGCTCGCGCGCGTCACCCGCCCGGGCGGCCGGGTGCTCGTGATCGACCAGATCGCCTCCGTCGACCCGCTGGTCGCGCTGGAGCTCGACCGGTTCGAGCGGGCACGGGACCCCGACCACCAGCGACTCCTGCCCGACATCGACGTGCGCGCGCTCCTGGAGGCGAACGGCCTCGTCGTCACGCGCACGCGGTTCGTCGAGGAACCGAGAGACGTCGAGCGGTACCTCGATCTCGCCGGCTGCGAGGGCGACGCGCGCGAACGGGCGGCGGCGCTCGCCCCGCGCGAGCCAGCGGCGCTCATCGGCTGGTATCTGGCCGCCAAGCCCCCTGCACGCACGTAAGCTTCCGCGGTGAACCGGAGCGATCTCACGGCGCGCCTCGCCGACCTCGCAGTCACCCTGGCGGCAAACGTCCAGCCGGGGCAGATCGTCACCGTCGGCGCCGATCACGGGCAGTACGAGCTGGCGAGGGCGGTCGCCGAGTGCGCCTACGCGAACGGGGCCCGATTCGTCGACGTCCAGTATTTCGACCCGTACGTCAAGCGTGCCCGCATCGCCCACGTCTCCGACGGCGCGCTCGGCTTCGTGCCGTCGTGGTTCAGCCACCGCATGCTCCAGATCGGCGAGCAGCGGGCGGCGCGGATCTCCCTCGTCGGGCCGACCACGACCGGCCTTCTCGACGATCTCGACCCCGAGCGCGCCGGTCGCGACCAGTTCCCGTTCATCAAGGAGATCCTCACCGTGATCGCCGACCGGACCACGAACTGGACGGTCGTGCCCTGCCCGACCGAGCCGTGGGCGCTGCTCGTCCACCCCGACCTGCCGCCCGAGCAGGCTGTGGATCGGCTGTGGGAGGAGGTGGCCCATGTCTGCCGCCTCGACGAGACGGACCCGGTCGCAGCCTGGAACGAGCGCGCCGACGCGCTCGCCGCCGCGGCCGCCAGGTTGAACGAGCGCGGCTTCGACGCGCTCCACTTCGAGGGGCCCGGCACCGACCTGACCATCGGCCTGCTGCCGACGTCTACCTTCCACGCCGCGCGTGACGAGACCGTGGACGGGGTCGTGCATCTCGCCAACCTGCCGACCGAGGAGGTGTACGCGACCCCCGATCCGCAGCGGGCGGAGGGGCGGGTGCGCTCGACGAAGCCGCTCGTGCTGAGCGACGGGACGATCATCCGCGGTCTCGAGGTCCGGTTCGAGGGCGGACGGGCGGTCGAGATCGACGCGGAGCAGGGGGCCGTCGTCATGCGGGGCCGCGCGGGGCTGGACGACGGAGCGGCCAGGCTCGGCGAGGTCGCCCTGGTCGACCGCGAGAGCCGGATCGGCGCCCTCGGGACCGTCTTCTACGAGACCCTGCTCGACGAGAACGCCGCCAGTCACATCGCGCTCGGCGACGGCGGCGGCGAAGGGCTCTCGGCCGAGGACGGCGAGAGGCGCAACCGGAGCGCGATCCACATCGACTTCATGATCGGCAGCAACGAGGTAGCGGTCACCGGCATCACCCGGGGTGGAGACGCCGTCCCCGTCCTCCGCGACGGTGTCTGGCAAATCTAGCCGGGCGGCCGATCGACCCCGCCTGCGGCCCGGAGCCGGGCTTTGCCCGGCTGGGAAGGAGGGGTCCGTGGGGGAACCCAGGGTTCCCCCACGCTACGCCGCGCCGGGGCCGCCGTAGCGGCCGCGGGCGAGAACCCGGGCGAGGAGGGACGGCACGGTCGCCTGCAGCACGGCGACCGGCCGGTACCACCACGGTACGAAGCTCTCGCGGCGGTCGTGGCGGATCGCGGCGACGATGGAGCGTGCGACCCGCTCAGGGCCGATCACCGTCCAGGCGAACGCCTTCGGGATCACGCCGTACTGGGGAAAGCCCGGCGTCTCGGCGAAGCCGGGCAGGATCGTGTGCACGCGGATCCCACGCCCGCGGAGCTGGGCTGCGGTCGCCCGGGAGAACGCGAGCTGCGCGTGCTTCGACGCCGCGTACGGTCCCGAGGGCGGAATCGCGACCGTGCCTGCGACCGAGACGACGTTGACGACGCTCGCGGGGACCGCCCGCTCCAGCGCGGGCAGGAACGCCCGCAGGCACCAGACGCCGCCGAGGTAGTTCACACGAGCGACTCCCTCGATGCGCTCGGGCTCCCCCTCGAGGAAATCCGCGCGTGCCGGGATCCCGGCGTTCAGGACGAGCAGCTTGATCCGCGGGTGCCGCGCCGTGACGCGCTCGCCGAGCGCGTCGACGGCCGCGCGGTCGGCGACGTCGCACACCTCGGCCTCGGCGCCGAGCTCGTCCGCGAGGGCCCGTAGCCGCTCCTCGCCCCGGGCGACGAGCACGCACGTCCAGCCCTCCGCGCGTAGCGCCCGGGCGAGCGCGGCACCGATCCCGCTCGAGCCGCCCGTGATCACGGCCACCCGCTCTTCCACGGCCCGGGAGGTTACGACTTCTTCGCGCAGGCCTGGATGCCGCGCGTCGCCTCCGCGGTCGTCCCGGCGGCGTCGGTGACCGTGGCCTTCAGCTCGTGGGTGCCGGAGCGGAGCCCCTTCGACGCCCAGCTCTTGCTGTAGAGCCCTGCCGTGCCCCTCGTCAGCCTGGCGATCGGCCGGCCGTCGACCGTGAGCCGGACGGCTGCGATCTTCTTCGTCGCGCCGGCGACGACGAGGAGCTGCGTGCTCGCCCCTGCGCAGTCTCCCGGGGCCGGGAAGAGCCAGCTCACGGTCGGCCCGTCCACGACCTTCACCTTCGCCGCGACGAACGTCGTATTCGGCAGGATCGACGTGATCTCGCCCGCCTGGTCGACGTTCTTGTCCTCCTGGTAGTCGCCGCTGACGAGGAGCGCGTCGGTCGAGCCGGCCTTCAGGGCGGGGGCGGCGGAGGGCAGCGGGAACAGGGCGTACCCGGAGACCGGGTCGTATGCGGCGGCGCCGACCAGCACGCCGCCGTACGAGAGGACGAGCGAGAGCGGGTCGACGCCTGACTGGAGGTCGATCGTGCGGGCGACGATCGTCGGCCGGCCGGCGGACACCGTGGTAGTCACCATCGCGGCGAGCGGCGGGAGCACGTCGTTCAGCCACGAGTGGAGCACGTACTGACCGGCGAGCGATCTCCCGGTGAACGGATCGTGGCCGGAGTCGACGGCCACGAAGTACTGCCCCTGCAGCGGGTACTGGATCCCGGCCGCCTCGACGTCGGCGCCGTACGAGTAGAGATACCCGTTGACGTTCGTGGGCGTCCCCGTGTAGCCGGCCACGTCGTTCTCGTCCCGGGAGGCGAGGAAGAACGGGTCGATCAGCGAGCCCGCCGTCTGGGCGAGGATCGAGACGCCCATGTTCACGGCCGGCTGGGCGAGCTCGGCCACGTACAGCTGCTCGGCGCCGTTCTCGTCCGTCGGCGCTCCCGTGTAGCTCGGGGGCGGCCCGAACGGCTCGGTCGGCCACCGGTACGCGCTCACCCTGCTCTCGCCCTTCCGCGTGTCTCCGACCTGCAAGTCCTGGAGCTTCAGGGGCGTCACCGACTCGAGCGCCGGCCGCTCGACGAGGAACGCGTACGGGATCCTTCTCGTCTCGGAGCCTCGGCGCAGCACGATGAAGCCGTAGTCGTCACCCGCGGCCGCCGAGGCCGAGGCCCGTGCGACCGCGGTCAGCACCGCGTACCCGCCGGGGCCGATCGTCAAGGTCGGCGGCAGGTCGATCATCGCGCCCGCGGTCGCCGACTGCGGCCGGAGCTCGACCGTCCAGGTTCCGAAGCCGCCGCCCACATCTGCGATCGTCACCGCGAGCGTGCGGTAGGCATCGCCCCTGTTCACGTTCAGGTAGTGGAACGAGAGCGACTGCGGCTCGGTGAAGATCAGCGGCTGGTCCGCGCGGCCGACGTCGATCAGCCCCGCCCCCTCGAGCAGGACCGGTGCCTCGGCCGTGCGTGCGGTGTCCCCCCAGGCGGGCCCCGCGGTCGACATCAGGGCGGACTTGACCTGGGCCGCGCTCCACGTCGGGTGACGCTCGAGGAGGAGCGCCGCCGCCCCGGCGACGTGCGGCGTGGCCATGCTCGTCCCGTCGAAGACGGCGAACGGCTCGCCGATCGTCTCCTTCACGGTGGAGGACAGGATGCTCCCTCCGGGCGCGGCGAGATCCGGCTTCAGGTCGTGCCCGAACGGGGTCAGCCCCGCGGACGAGAAGCTGGTCAGCGTGCCGCCCCGCCCCGTCAGGGCGTCGAGCGGCTGGCGGCCGACGCGCACGGTCGCCCGCCCGCCCGTCGCCTGCATCGCCGCGCGCAGGGCGGCGCCGTCGGCGTCGGCGATCATCCCCGAGGGCAGCCCGACGTCGACGGGAATCCCGTTCGCCTCGCCGGGCCGGTTGTCGACGAGGATGATCCCCTGGGCGCCGGCCGCCTTCGCCCGCCTGGCCTTCGACACGAACGTGCAAGAGCCGCGCGAGACGAGCGCGATCGCGCCGTTCAGCGATCCGGCGGGGAGGGTGCTCGTGTCCGCCTCCACCTCCCCGGCCGGTCCACACAGGTAGCGGTCGACCGCCTTCCCGTCGGTGCCGACCACGGCTCCGACGTCGACCAGCTTCTGGTCGAGCGTCTCCCAGCCCGAAGGTGTCGCGGTCGCGCCGCGGTTGAACGGGATCGGCCGGAGACCCGCAGGCGCGGTCACCGTCAGCACCGGCCCGAACACGTGCGTGTTCGAGACCGCCGCGACGCTGATCGCGTCGGGAGCCGTTCCGGGTGCTCCGACGCTGCCCAGGCCGAACTGGTCGCGGTCGTTCCCGGCCGCGATCACGGGAACGACGCCCGCCTCGGCGACGTTGTGCACGGCCTCCACGAGCGCGTCGTTCTGCGGGTTGTTCATCGGTCCGCCGCCGGAGAAGTTGATCACGTCCATGCCGTCGGCGACCGCGTCCTCGAAGGCGGCGACGATCTGCGGCGTGTAGGCGCTGTTCCCGGCCGGCGTGGGAACGTCGAAGACGCGGTAGTTGCCGAGCCAGGCCCGCGGGGCGACGCCGGAGAGCCCCGCGACCTGGGGGTGGTCGGGCCCGGCCGGTGCGGTCGTGCCCGCGTCCCCCGCGGCGATCCCGGCGACGTGCGTCCCGTGGAAGGACGCCTTCCGGTCGAGCGGGAGCTGACCCGCCTTTCCCGAGCCGGGGCCGGGATAGGCGCGGGCGACGATCACCTTCGCCGTCGTGAACGTGGTCTGGCCGCGGGGGAAGCCCGCCGGGTAGGAGTACCCGCGCGGATCGAAGAAGGTGCTCGTCTGGTCGACCCCGTCGTCGACGATCGCGATCTTCACCCCCTCGCCGTTCGTGCCGGTCGCGTTCGTGAAGGCCGTTGCCCCGATCAGCGACGGGCTGTTGTCGAGGGTGCTGGTGAACCGCGCGCTGGGGTAGACTTTGTCCACCCATCCGAGCCCGTAGAGCTTCGGGAGCTGCCCGACCGGGAGCCGTACGGTCAGGCCGTCGAGGATGATCCGGAGCCGGCGTCCGACGGTCGCCTGGGGAATCGCGCGCCGCAGTTGCGCCGCCGCCTTCGCCTGGGCCCGTGCGAGCGAGGCGAGATAGGCCCGCGAGGAGGCGGCGCGGACGTCCAGCCGGCGGGCCCCGGAGATGCCGTAGAGGCCACGGCCGTGGCGGGCGGCGAGCGGCGGCCGGTCGAGCGTGACGATCACGGTGACGCGTCCCGAGGCGTGCCGTTTCGGCACCGAGACCGTGCCCGCCCTCACGCGCGGGACCTGGAGCTCTCCGAAGGTGCGCCGCACGGGCTGGAACGCCGCGGAAGCAACGGTAGTGCAGGTGAGCGCCGCCGCGCCGGCGAGAGGGAGCAGGTAGCGGCGCAAGGGAGGCCAGCGTAGCGGAACGGGGCTAGACTCGCTTACTCGCGATGGCCGCCGATTTCACCGGAAAGCGGGCGCTCGTGCTGGGGGTCGCCAACAAGCGCTCGATCGCGTGGGGGATCGCCCGGCGCCTCGCCGAGGGTGGGGCGGAGCTCGCTTTCACGTACCAGGGCGAGCGGATCGAGTCGAGCGTGCGCGAGCTGGCCGGCTCCGTCTCGAGCTCCCTCGTCACCGAATGCGACGTCCGCTCTGACGAGGACGTGGCGCGGGTCTTCGCCGAGGTGGGCGAGGCCTTCGGCGGACGCCTCGACGTCGTCGTCCACTCGGTCGCCTATGCGGCCGCCGAGGACCTGGAGGGACGGTTCACCGATACGCCGCGCGACCGCTTCTGGCTGGCGCTCGACGTGAGCGCCTACTCGCTGGTCGCCTGCGCCCGCGCGGCGGAGCCGCTGATGGAGGCCGCGGGCGGCGGCTCGATCCTGACCATGACCTACCTCGGCGGCGAGCGGGCCGTCCCGCACTACAACGTGATGGGCGTGGCGAAGGCGGCCCTCGACGCGTCGGTCAAGTACCTGGCCTGGGACCTCGGCCAGAAGAACATCCGCGTGAACGCGATCTCGGCCGGGCCCGTGCGGACGCTGGCAGCCCGGTCGATCGCGGGCTTCCCGACGATGGAGGCGATCGTCGAGGAGCGCGCGCCGCTCCGCCGTCACGTCGACGCGGACGACGTCGGCGCCGCCGCCGCCTACCTGCTCTCCGACGCCGCCCGCAACGTCACGGCGACGACGCTCTACGTCGACTCCGGCTACCACTCGATGGGGATGTAGAGGAGCGCTGTCGCGGTCTCACACCGCCACGCGAGTCGCATGTTCAAGCCGTTTGCGACGGCTTGCGAACCCGCACAGACGCTCATTCCCGATGCGTGATCGCCTACCGTCCCGGTGACGCAATCGTGGCGCTCCTTGGACGTGAGTCGCGTGTTGCTCGCGGATCGTGTTGCCCCGGTGGTGTCCGGGCGTCGGGCCGCGGATCACGGCCGCGGGAGGTCAGGTAGTTGAGTACCGCGCGCTATGGGCACCCGCACGTCGGGTTCTCGTCCATCCCGGGCGATCGGTGTGATCCAGTCGGGCGCGCGAGCTTCCTCACGCCGCGGCCCGGTCTCAGACGCGCACGACGGTGACGGTGCCGGCGAAATCGGTGAAGTCCTCGTCCTGAGTCCAGACTTCGGCGCTGTTGATGAGGGCGGTCGCTGCGATCCATGTGTCGTGGATGCGCGGTTTGCGGCCGGCGTCGAGGGTGCGCGCGGCGAGTTCCGCGTAGGCGGAGGCAGTGCGCTCGTCGATCGGGAGCGCGCTCGCAAGGGCACGCACCTCGCCGAGGGTACGGAGGCGCTGCGCGCGTGTGTCACCATCGGCAGCGACGAGGACGCCGAGCTCGAGCTCGGCCAGCGAGACGACGGATATCGCGACCTGCTCGGGAAGTTGGCGTTGGAGCGGTCGGCCCTGCTCGCGGGCGACGAGGACCGATGTGTCGAGGACGGCGCGGCTCACGCCGGCTCGATTGTCTGTTCGCGGAGCGGGGCGAGATCGTCGAGCAGGCCATGGTCGGCGGGTGCATCCCGAAGCACGCGTTCAAGGGCGGCACCGGAGATCCACGCTTGGCGCCCCAGCGGGGCGAGCTCGGCGACCGGCCGGCGGCTGACGGTTACTCGAAGCCGCTCGCCTGCCTCGACCCGGCGCAGGATTGCGGCGGTGTGATTGCGCAAGTCACGGGCAGAGATCTCACTCATGCGCTCATTGTAGCACTCTGGCTACAATCCGTGCGTAGACGGTCGCTGCGGGCTGTGGCGACGGCGCGCCCGAAGAGCACGGGCGATCGAGAGGAGGGGGCCGCGTCGTGCGGCCCCCTCGCTATGCGTTCTTCTCACTTCGAAGCCAGGAAGCCCTCTTCACGGAAGCTCACGGGGCCGCGCGGGAGCCAGGACTGCGCCCCGTGCCCGCCTCCGGTGACGTTCTTGTAAGCCCCGGTCCCCCTGAGGACCTTCCACGTACTGACGCCGACCCGGAATCCGTTCCCGGCGTCGAGCCAGTCGATGCGGAAGCGGAGCACGAGCGTCCCTCGCTTCCCCGTCAGCGTCACGCGGGGGTCGTTGACCAGGACGTGCTGTCCGTAACGGATGACGGAGCGGGAGCTGAAGCAGCACGAGTCGACGCTGCCGGAGTCGAAGCCGAGCGCTCCCGGCCCCAGTGGAGCCAGGGTGAAATTGTCGATTCCGGCCTTGGCGGTGATCACGACTCGCTGCTTCGACGCCGCCGCGCGGACGAGGTCGTTTCCCTCGAGCGGCTCGTCGACGAGGTCTGGGGGGACGACCCCCCGCCGTCCGCGGCGCACAGCCTCGAGGCATACGTGTCGCGGCTCCGGCAGACCCTGGTCCCGGGCGGCGTCGCGCTCGAGAGACGAGGCGGCGGGTACCGCATCGGGCTCGGCGACGCCGTCCTCGACGCGCGGCTCTTCGAGACGCTCCTCGGCGAGGCAGCGCAGGCGGCCGCGGCCGGAGACCCCGGGGGCGCCGCCGCGCGCGCGACCGAAGCGCTCGCGCTCTGGCGCGGTCCCGTTCTCGCCGGCGTCCGGCTCCACCTCGGCGGGGAGGCGGAGAGCGAGCGTCTCGAGGAGCTTCGACTCAGGGCGATCGAGATCCGCGTCGACGCCGAGCTCGCACTGGGTCGTCACGGGGAGCTCGTCGGCGAGCTCCGTCGCCTGGTCGACGAGCATCCGTACCGCGAACGGCTCGTCGCGCAGCTCATGGGCGCCCTCTACCGCTCCGGTCGCCAGGCCGACGCGCTGGCGACGTACGAGAGCACGCGTCGTCTCCTCAAGGACGAGCTCGGCATCCAGCCGGGGCCGGAGCTGCAGCGCCTCTCGGGGGAGATCGTTCGACAGGAGGCGAAGCTGTCCGTGCCGGCCGCTCCCGCTCACGCGGGCCGTGGCACGGCGAGCAGGCGTCGCGGAGCGGCGGTCGGGCTCGCGCTTGCCCTGGCGGCGGGGGCGGCCGCGACCGCCGCTCTCGTCTGGGGTGGAACCGGCGGAGGAGGCGGCCGCCCTGCAGCGCAGGCCACGCGGGTCGCGCTCATCCTTCCGCAAGCTCCGAAGGCGGGGCGAGAGGACACGTTCGTCCCGCCCTTCCTGGACGGCCTCCGCCGGGCCGCCCGCGAGTACGACCTCGAGACGAAGGCCTTCGTCCTCGACGAGATGAGCCCTACAGCGGAAGCGCTCGGACGGCTCGCCCGCAGCCTGCGGACCGGCGGCTTCGATCTCGCGCTCGTGGCGGGTCTCGGCCCGTCCGGGTTCGCGCTCCGGCCGACCGTCTCCCGCCTCACCTCCACCCGTTTCGTGTACCTCGATGCCTCCCTGCGGGGGACGCCGTTCGCCTGGCCCCCCAATGCGACCGGCCTGCCGTTCGCAGACGGCGACTCCGGATACCTGGCGGGCTATCTGAGCGGGCTCGTGAGCGCGCGGAGGTCACCCCTCCAGGGCCGTAGCCCGATGGTCTCCGTCGTCGGCGGCCTTCCCGTTCCGAGCGTGACGGCGCTCGTCCGGTCCTTCGTGCGTGGGGCCCGGGAGGCTCAGCCGGGAGTTGCGGTCCGGGTCGACTACGCCTACTCGTTCACCGACGAATCGTTGTGCGAGCGGATCGCGAACCGGCAGATCGACCGCGGCTCGACCGTCGTCTTCGCGGCGGCGGGAACGTGCGGTCTCGGCGCGCTCGCCGCGGCGGGCGTGAGAGGCGCGTGGGGGGTCGGGGCGGACGCCGATCGCTCGTATCTCGGCTCGCACATCCTGGTCTCGACCGTGAAACGCTACGACCGCGCGGTCGAGCTGGCAGTCCGCTGGTTCCTCGAGGGCACGCTGCCACGAGGAGACGTCGTGCTCGGCCTGGACGACGACGCAGTCGGGATCGCCGGCATCAGTCCCGAGGTTCCGACGGCGATCCGCAAGAGGGTCGCCCGCGTCGAAGCGTCGTTTCGTGCGGCCGAAGCTGCACCGCGCTCCTGAATGAGCACGGGGCAACCCATGGTTCCCCCCGTGACCCCCCTCCTTGGTGGGGACGCGTGCCCAACGGCGCGTGGGCTCCCGCCTGGCAAGGCTCCGGGCGCGACCGGCTGCGCGTACCCGCCGCCGCTACGGAAAGAACGGCTTCGTCGTCATCACGAAGACCGTCGCGAGCAGGAGCAGCACGTCGAGGCGCGCGACCATCAGGATCCGGCGGATCCGGTACTGGACCTCGGGGTCGTCCGGGGGCCTCGCCGGCAGCAGCTTGCCGAGCCTGCCCGACTCGGGGCCGAGGAAGAGGATGCCGAGCAGGGCGGAGGCGGCCCAGGCGGCCAGCGAGAACTGGACGAAGAAGTGGCCGTAGCCCAAGTTGCCGTTCTCGACGAGGCCGAAGCCGAAGCCGAGGACGACGAACGAGAGCGGCGTGAAGAAGCGCTCGCCGATCAGGCCGACCTTCCGGGCGAAGCTCGCCATCTCGGCCGGGTCGTTCTGGCGCAGCGTGAGGATCGCGTAGATCGTGAGCATGAAGCCGCCGCCCACCCAGAGCACTGCCGCGAGCACGTGCGCGGCCTTGAACCACTGGTACCAGGTGAGAGCGAGCATCGGCGCCGGAATCTAGCGGGGCCGGCGCGTTCGCTCAACCTGGTGGCAGCGCGTACGCGACGATTCGCACGCCGCGCGGCTTGCCACGGACGACCGGCAGCCGGCCGGTGTCGAGCGAGATCAGGTGCCAGCGCTCGCTCCCGAGCCCGATCCGGACCTCGACCAGCCGGTACACCGTGAGCCTCGAATGCGGCCGGCCGTCGAGCGAGATCCGGGCCGGCAGGCGATGTGGCGCGATCAGGAACAGCCGGACGATCCCGGAGCCGTACACCCAGAGGGCCGCGTGGGAGGCGCTCATCTGGCGGCCGGAGACGTCGGCTGGAAACCAGCCGCGGCAGAACAGCGCGTCCCCCCGAGGCGGCTCGGCGAAGGGCGGCGCCGCCGCAGAGCGGCCCCGGACGAACGCGGTCACCGCGCCGTCCGTGCGCACCGGGCGCCAGCCGTGCGAGACGAGGCCCTGCCACGCCATCCAGGCGGTGTCCGCGAGCACGTTGTTGTCGACGTATAGGCCGCGGTGGAACGAGATCGAGGTCACGTCGAGGTCTGCGAGCCGTGCGCCCGCATGCGTCGTCCAGTCCCCACAGCCGAGCGGCTCGAGCTCGCGGGCGACGACGTCGGCCCGGCGCGGCGCGGTCGTCGAGTAGCCGAGCGGCCGCTGCCGCCGCACGCCCTGGTCGTAGTAGAGGTAGACGCTCCCGTAGTGCACGTCGGGGAGGAACACGGGCAGCTCGAGCAGACGGCCGTCCGGGCCGGTGCCGACCGCGGCGTACGCGGCGTTGTGCCCGTCCGCGGCCGTGACGTGGAACGCCCGCACGTGCAGGTCGGCGAGGAGGACGGCGGCGACGAGGACGGCGAGCGCGATCTGCGGTACCTTCTTCACCGCCGGGCGCTGCAGCCCCTGGTCGACTGCGAAGGCGACGAGCGCGGCGAGCGCGAGGCACGCGATCGGCATCAGCCGCTCGGGGACACGCGGGTATCGGAGCGGCGGGAACACGTGCCACAGCGCCGTGTAGAGCGGATCGTGCGTGCCGAGCGCGAGCAGCACCGGTACGGCGACGCCGGTCGCCAGCGCCGCCGCCAGCCACCACCGGCCTGCGCGGGCCAGCAGGACGAGACCGACGAGCGCGACGAGCGGGGTCAGCCAGCCGAGGAAGACGAACGACTCCGCGCCGTGGCGTGCGTGGCGGGCGAGCAGGTCGAGCCCGGTCGCCGAGTACACCCGCACCTGGTCGAGCGAGCGGCCGCCCTCGTCGATGGAGCCCGAGATGACCGTGTAGCGGATCAGGAGGCCTGCGAGGACCGCCGCGACGGTGCCCGCGGCGGCCTCGAAGAGGACGCGGTACTCCCGGCTCCGGCAGACGGCGTAGAGCGCGTAGAAGGGGATCGCACCGAGCGCGAGGTGCACCTGCCCGGAGAGCGGGATCGAGACGAGTGCCGCCCGCGAGGCCCACCACCATGCCTGGCGGTCGCTGCGCCGTGCGCGCTCGAACGTCCACAGGGCGAGCGGGAGCAGCAGCGAGATCGGCCCGAGCAGATGCCCGCGGCTCTGCTCGATCCGGTACGGGGCGACCTCGAAGGCGAGACCGCCGGCGGCCGCGGCGACGCGCGAGAGCCCGAGCTCGCGCAGCCAGGCGAGCGCGAGCCAGCCGGCGGCGACGAGGCAGAGCAGGGTGAAGAGGTTCCAGGCGACCACCGGCCCGAACGCCCGCACGAGCGGCCAGAACGGAAGCCCGAACGGCCACCACGCGGGGTTCGGCTGCGCGCCGACCTCGGGGCGGAACGTGTACGGGTCCTCCCAGGGCGGCCGCAGGTGCTCGAGCTGGTGGCCGGCCAGCCACAGGTGGTACTCGCTCTGCAGATGGTCGCCGGGCGCCGCCTCGCCGTGGCCGGGGGCTCCGCTCGCCATGAAGCTCGACCAGCCGTGGACGACGGCCGGCTCCGTCGCGACCACGGAGGCGACGGCGAACAGGGTGGAGGCGAGAACTACAAAGCCCGGGCGGCCGCCAGCAGCTCGTCGAAGTCCGGCACGAGCTCGTTCCCGTAACTCCACGCTCCGCGCACCCTCCCTTCGCGGTCGATCAGGAACGCGGTCCGCCGGGCGACGTCCCGCATGCCCCGGTACTCCTGCGCGACGCCGAATCCGTGCACCGCCTCGCCGTTCCAGTCGGAGAGGAGCCCGACCTGGAGGTCGAGCGCCTGCATCCACGCGATGTGCGTCCACGGCGAGTCCCGCGAGATTCCGAGCGCGCGCACGCCGGCCTGCTCGAACTCGGCGCTCCTGTCACGCAGGAGCTCCATCTCGTCCGTTCACGTCGAGGTCCAGTCGAACAGGTAGAAGAGCAGCAGCACTGGCCCCTCGGCGGCGATCTCGGCGATCGAGTGCTGCTCCCGCGGCCCGAGCCAGACGGTCGCGTCGGGGACCGGGTCGCCGACCGCGAGCATCAGGGGCGCACGATCTCGACCACGAGATCGTGGTCGTAGGTTCGGACGTGGAGCAGGCTACCGCCGACGATCTCGAAGCTCCGCGCGTTGCCGACGAGCGGGCCGCTCCACCACACAAGCCCGGCGAGCGCCGTCGATGCGCGGATCGCGGTACCGGCCAGGGCGGCGGCGAGGGGCCTCACGCGCCGCAGCCTACGCTCTGGAGGGGACGGCCTCGGTCGCGTCCGCGATTCCCCGTACGACCTCGACGATGTCGCGGTTCGCGTTGTAGGTTCGCAGCTGGCGGTCGGCGCCGTTACCCCGCCCGAGGATCGCGCGGATCCCTTCCAGCTCGCGCTCGCCGCCGAGCTCGCGCGCGTGCGGCTCGACGTCCCGGAGGGTCCGGCGGACGAGCTGCGCGACGGGGACGCGGTTCCGGCGGCCGGTGGCGAGGTCGATCACCGGCGCCTCGAGCCCGTAGCGGGCGGCGAGCCACTTGTTCTCGGCCGTGACGATCCGGTGGTACGACGGGATCTCCTCGCCGGCGTCGAACCGCTCCGAGTACATCTTCACGACCGCCTGGCAGAAGGCGGCGATCGCGACCGCGTCCTCGACGGGCGTGACCGCGTCGCAGATACGCACCTCGATCGTTCCCAGGCGGGGATGGAGCCGGATGTCCCACCAGATGTGCGTGTAATCGGCGATGCAGCCGGTGCGCTCGAGCTGTCCGACCACCTCGGCGTAGTCGGCGTAGTCGCGGAAGCGTGGTGGCGGCCCCGAGCGGGGAAAGGCGGCGAAGATCATCTGCCGGCTGGATGCGAGCCCGGTCGGCTCCCCGCGCCAGAACGGCGAGCTCGCGGTGAGCGCGAGCAGCTGCGAGAGGTGGGCGAGCAGGCCGTTCACCACCTGGATCGCCTTCTCCGCGCCGTCGACCGCGACGTGGACGTGCATGCCGAAGATCAGCTCTCGCCGGGCGACATACTGCATCTGGTCGACGAGGTTGTGGTAGCGGTCGCGTGCGGTGATCCGCTGCCGCTCGAAGAGGCTGAACGGGTGCGTGCCGGCCGAGCCGACCCGGAGCTTCTTGCCCCCCGCCACCCCGGTCACGTACGAGCGGAGCTGGGTCAGCTCACGCTCGACGTCGGCGGCGGTCCGGCAGACCGGCGTCGTGATCTCGATCACCGACTGCATCAGCTCGGCGTTGATGCGCTCCTCCAGCTCGTGGCCGGCCACGGCGGCGAGCACCGTGTCGACGTGCTGGACGAGGTCGAAGGTCTCCGAGTCGAGGAGCATGTACTCCTCCTCGACGCCGAGCGTGTACGGGTCGCCGCGGCCGAAGGCGTGGTCGAGGACGCTCCCTCCCTGGGCGAAGCCGGCGCCCTTGCCGGTGATCGACGGAGGCGTGACCTGCTTCACTCGACGAGCGCTTCCGCCTCGATCTCGACCCGCCAGCGCGGGTCGATCAGCTGCGTGACGACGTAGGTGCAGGCGGGGCGCACCTCGCCGAAGACCGCGCCGTGGGCGCGGGCGACCTCGTCGAAGTCGTCGGCGCTCGTCGCGAAGATCCGCGTGCGGACGACGTGCTCCGGGCCGGCGCCGGCCTCGCGCAGGGCGGCGACGACGATCTCCAGGCACCGCTGCGCCTGGCCGAAGGCGTCCGGCGGTGGGTCGGCGCCGTCCGGCATCACCGGCGCGGTGCCGGCGACGTACACGTGCGGCCCCGCGCGCACCGCGCGCGAGAACCCCATCACGGGCTCGTAGGGCGAGCCGGAGGCGATGAGCCGCCGATCCATCGACCTAGTATCCATCGAAGTGGACGCGTTGCGGACCGTCGAGGGCTGGCCGGCGGAAAACGTGTCCGCCGGCGTCGTCTCCGCGCGCGGGGCGGCGACCGTCCACGGCGACCCGGGCCGCGAGTATCGCTGGGCCTCGGTGACGAAGCTCGCCACCGCGCTCGCGTGCCTCGTCGCCGCCGAGGAGGGGACGATCGACCTCGACGAGCCGGCGGGGCCGCCCGGCTCGACCTTCCGCCACCTGCTCGCCCACGCCTCCGGCCTTCCGTTCGAGGGCGCGAGCCCGATCGCCCGCCCCGGCGCGAGGCGGATCTACTCCGACCGGGGCTTCGAGATCCTCGGCGAGGCGCTCGCGGAGCGGGCCGGGATGTCCTTCGCCGACTACCTCGGCGCCGCGGTCGTGCAGCCGCTCGGGCTCGCCGCCCGCTTCGACGGGCGACCCGGATCCGGGATCCACGGCACGCTCGACGACCTGCTCGTGTTCGCCGGGGAGCTGCTCGCGCCGACGCTCGTCGCCTCCGAGACGCTCGCCGAGGCGACCTCGGTGCAGTACCCCGGGCTCGTCGGCGTCCTTCCGGGCTTCGGGCGGCAGGATCCGAACGACTGGGGCCTCGGCTTCGAGTTGCGAGACCGCAAGGCACCGCACTGGACCGGCTCGCGCAACTCCGAGCGGACGTTCGGCCACTTCGGCCGCAGCGGGACGTTCCTGTGGGTCGACCCGGACGTCGGGGCAGCCCTCGGCTGCCTGACGGACAGGCGCTTCGACGAGTGGGCGACGGGGGCGTGGCCGGCGCTCTCGGACGCGGTCCTCGCCGAGCTCCGTGAATCCAAGTAACAGAGTGTCACAAGGCGAGAAACCAGCCGAGTTGCGGCGCGTTTGGAGCTAGTAACACAGTGTTACTTGAGCTTGGGGCCGTTCGAGCCACGGCCCGGCAAGACCATCCTGGCTCGATGTCAGTCGCTGAAGAGCGGCCGCACGAACTCGTCGAACGTCTCACGGTCGCAGCTCGCGACCACGGCGGGCGTCATCGCCCGGATCGAGGCGGTGCGCGGCATGTTCATCGCCAGCGCGACCTCGCCGAAGTAGTCGCCGGGCTTCAGCACCCGCCGCTTGCCCTGCGCCTCCTGCGTCACCGTCAGCATCCCCGAGAGGATCACGTAGAACCGGTCGCCCGCGTCCCCTTCGCGCACGAGCTCCGTTCCGGCCGCGACCTGCTCGCGGCGCATCCGGTCGGAGAGCTTGCGCAGCGTCTGCCCGGGCAGCTCGGCGAGCAGCCCGACCCGGCTGAACTCGTGCTCGCGAATCGGCATCGCGTGCACATACTGCCTACGTGGGGTTCCTGGACGAGTGGCGGTACTGCCCGCGCTGCGGCGCGGACGTCGCACCGGGCGGCGGCCGGGCCGAGTGCTCCGCCTGCGGGTACGTCGCGTACGCGAACGCGTCGCCGGCGGCGTGCGCGCTCTGCGTGGACCACGCGGGCCGGATCCTGCTCACCCGCCGCCGCTGGGAGCCGTACGCAGGCATGTGGGACCTGCCCGGCGGATTCCTCGGCGAGGACGAGCACCCGCTCGACGCTCTCCGCCGTGAGCTCCTCGAGGAGACCGGGCTCGAGGTCGAGCCGACCGAGTGGTTCGGCGCCTTCCTCGTCCCGTACGGCGAGACGCCCGGCGCGCGGGTCGTGCTGAATCTCGTCTGGCTCGCGGAGGTCCGGGCCGGCGAGCCGCAGGCGGCCGACGACGTCTCGGAGCTCCGCTGGTTCGCGCGGGACGAGCTTCCGCCGCTCGAGGAGGTCGCGATGGCCGAGCCGCTGGCGCGGTGGCTCGAGGGGCGACAGGTGTAGGCTCCGCGCGCCGGCCGCCACGCCCGCGAACAGTACGGTCGCGCTCGGTCGCTAGGCTGCTGCCTCGATCCCGAGGCCGCGCTCGATTGCGCCCTTCGGCTGCGCGCCGATCACGGCCGCGGACGGGGCGCCGTCCTTGAAGAGCATGATCGTGGGGATCGACTGGACGCCGAAGCGGAGCATCAGGTCCTGCTCCTCGTCGACGTTGACCTTGACGAGCTTGAGCTCGTCTCCGCGCTCCTCGACGATGCGGTCGAGGACGGGTGCCACGGCATGACACGGACCGCACCACTCGGCCCAGAAGTCGACGATCACGGGCTTCTCGCTCTGGAGGACCTCCTGCTCGAAGGTCTGCGTGGTAACGGCTGTCGGCATTCGGTTCCTTTCGTTCTCTCGGGGCCTACGTGGTAACGCTCGGAGCGGCTGGACCCTTCCCGGGCCGCTCTAGAATCGAACCATGGCGCGCCCGTACTCGCCGCTTTCCCCCGTCCCGGACCATCCGGCGCTGGAGCGCGCCGTGCTCGAGCGCTGGGACGCAGAAGCGACCTTCGAGCGGCTGCGCCGGCTGAACGCGGGCGGGCCGCGATTCAGCTTCGTCGACGGGCCGATCACGGCGAACAACGCGATGGGCGTCCACCACGCGTGGGGCCGGACGCTGAAGGACGTCTTCCAGCGCTACCGGGCGCTGCGCGGTCACGAGCTCCGCTACCAGAACGGCTTCGACTGCCAGGGGCTCTGGGTGGAGGTCGAGGTCGAGAAGTCGCTCGGCCTGAACTCGAAGCGCGAGATCGAGCAGTACGGCCTGGCCGAGTTCGCCGCCCGGTGTCGCGAGCGCGTGGCCGAGTTCGCCGAGGTGATCACCCGGCAGTCCCGCCGGCTCGGCATGTGGATGGACTGGGACAACGACTACTACACGTTCTCGGACACGAACATCGAGTACATCTGGCGGTTCTTGAAGGAGGTGCACAGGCGCGGCTGGCTCTTCCGGGGACACCGGGCGACACAGTGGTGCCCGCGCTGCGGGACCTCGCTCTCGCAGCACGAGCAGTCGGGGGAGGGCAATTACGAAGAGCTCGACCACCCGTCGCTGTACGTTCGCCTTCCGCTGAAGGACCGCCAGGGCGAGTCGCTCGTCGTGTGGACGACGACGCCGTGGACGCTCCCTGCGAACGTGGCCGCGGCGGTGAAGCCCGACGCCGAGTACGGCCTCCGGGGCGGAGAGTGGCGGCTGGCCGAGACGGGCGGCGAGTACGAGCGCGTCGCGCGCGGGAGCGACCTGGTCGGTCTCGAGTACGAGGGCCCGTTCGACGAGCTGCCCGCCGTACGAGACGTCGTCCATCGCGTGGTCGCGTGGGACGACGTCGCACTGGACGAGGGAACCGGCATCGTCCACATCGCCCCGGGCTGCGGCGCCGAGGACTTCGAGCTCTCGCGCGTGCACGGCCTCGCCGTGGTCGCGCCGATCGACGAGGACGGGCGCTTCTACCCGGGCTTCAGCGACCTCGAAGGGCTGTCCGCCGGGGAGGCCGAGGAGCCGATCGTCGGCCGGCTGCGCGAGCGCGGCCTGCTCGTCGAGGCCGGGCGCATCGTCCACCGCTATCCGATCTGCTGGCGCTGCCGAACGCCGCTCGTCTTCCGCGTCGTCGACGACTGGTTCATCGGCGTGGGCGAGATCCGCGACACGCTGCTGGCCGAGAACCAGTCGGTCGAATGGACGCCGCCGCAGTACGGGAAGCGCATGGACGACTGGCTCCGGAACATGGGCGACTGGAACATCTCGCGGAAGCGCTACTTCGGCCTGCCGCTCCCCTTCTACCCGTGCTCCTGCGGCCGCCTGAACGTGGTCGGCTCGCGGGCCGAGCTCGCCGAGCGGGCGGCGAGCGGGCTCGAGCAGCTCCGGGAGCTGCATCGGCCGTGGATCGACGAGGTGCCGATCCGCTGCGAGGCCTGCTCGGCCGAGGTGCGGCGGATCCCGGAGGTCGGGGACGCCTGGCTCGACGCAGGCATCGTCCCGCTCTCGACCCTGGGCTGGGAGAGCCCCGGCTACATCCCGCACGGGTACGCGACGGGCGCCGCCGAGGGTCTGACCGGCGCCGACCTGCCCGACCACGCCTACTGGCAGGAGTGGTTCCCGGCGGACTGGGTCTCCGAGATGCGCGAGCAGATCCGGCTCTGGTTCTACTCGCAGTTCTTCATGGCGGTGACCATGGTCGGCAGAGCCCCGTACCGGCGCGTGCTGACCTACGAGAAGCTCCTGGACGAGTCGGGACGCGAGATGCACCGGTCGTGGGGCAACGCGATCGATGCGAACGAGGCTTTCGACCGGATGGGAGCGGACGTCATGCGCTGGCTGTTCTGCGAGATCCCGCCGGCGCAGAACCTGAAGTTCGGCTACGGCCCCGCCGGGGAGGTGAAGCGACGGCTGCTCACGCTGTGGAACTCCGTCTCGTTCTTCGTCACCTACGCGAACATCGAGGACTTCAGGCCGGCGTACGAGGATCTCGGCGCGGGACCGCCGGCCGGCCATCCGCTCGACAGCTGGCTGGTCGCGCGGACGGCGCGACTCGTGCGCGAGGCCGAGGACGGGTTCGACCGCTACTGGTCGCCGGCGGTGACGCGCGCCTTCGAGGCGTTCGTGGACGACCTCTCCAACTGGTACATCCGGCGCTCGAGGCGGCGCTTCTACTCGTACGACGAGGCGGCGTTCCGCACGCTCTGGTACGCGCTGGTCCAGGGGCTGCGCGTGATCTCGCCGGTGATGCCGTTTCTCGCCGACGAGCTCTGGCAGAACCTGGTAGCGGGCGCGTGCGACGGCGCGCCGGACTCGGTGCACCTCGCCGGCTGGCCCGCCGTGGAGGAGCCGGACGGCGGTCTGCTCGAGGAGATCGCGCGTGTCCGCGAGATCGTCGAGCTCGGGCGCCAGGTTCGCGCGGAGGAGAACGTGAAGCTCCGCCAGCCCCTGCGGCGAGCGTGGCTCTCCGGGGCAGACGGGACGCTTTCGAACCTCGACGAGATCAGAGACGAGCTGCGGGTCGGGGAGATCGAGCTCGTCGACAGGGCACCGGTGCGCTTCCGCTACAGGCCGAACCTGCCGGTCCTCGGCCCTCGGCTCGGGCCGGACTTGCCGAAAGTGCGCGCGGCGCTCGAGGCGGGCGAGCTCGAGGAGCTGGGGGAGGGGCGTGTCTGGGCGGCTGGACACGAGCTCGCTCCCGACGAGCTGCTCGTCGAGCGCGAGCGCGAGCGCGGCTGGGCCCACTCCGACCGGTTCTCGGTCGGCCTCGACCTGAGCCTCGACGACGAGCTGCTGCGAGAGGGCCGGCTGCTCGATCTGGTCCACTCGGCCAACGTGCTGCGCAGGGAGCGCGGGCTGCAGGTCACGGACCGGATCCGCCTCACCGTCCCCGCCGTGGACGCCGACCTCGTCGAGCGCTACTCGGAGCGGATCGAGGCGGAGACGCTGGCGGTCGCGATCGGCATCGGGGAGACGCTCGACCTCGAGCAGGCCTGACCTCGTCGGCCGGCCGTTCCTCCCGGGGTCAGACCCCGATACGAGGGCGTGACGATTCCTCCACGGCCGGCCGCGTCAGACGGGTCAAGCCGCCGGCAGGATGCGGCGGATCTCGGCCGGCAGCCGGAACGAGACGTTCTCGTCGACGAGGGCCGTCTCGCGAACCTCCTCGACGCCGCGCGCGGCGAACCAGTCGCAGACCCGGCGGACGAGCTGCTCGGGAGCGGATGCCCCCGCGGTCAGCCCGACCGTCTCGGTGCCGGTGAGCCAGCGATCGTCGATCGCCGTCTCGTCCTCGATCAGGTGCGACTCCACGCCGGCGGCCCGGGCGGTCTCGACGAGCCGGTTCGAGTTCGAGCTGTTCCGTGAACCGATCACGAGCATCAGGTCGACGCGGGCGGCGAGCTGCTTGACCGCGCGCTGCCGGTTCGTCGTCGCGTAGCAGATGTCGCCCTCGTCGGGCCCCTCGATCGCCGGGAAGCGACGGCGCAGCACGGCGACGATCTCCGCCGTCTCGTCCACCGACAGCGTGGTCTGCGTCGCGTACGCGACCCGGCGAGGATCCGGTACCTCCACGCGCTCGGCGTCGGCGACCGTCTCGACGAGCATCGTCGCAGCGGGAGCCTCGCCCAGCGTCCCTTCGACCTCCTCGTGGCCCACGTGACCGACGAGGACGATCGTGTATCCGCGGGTCGCGAACCGCCGTACGGACGCATGCACGCGCGTGACGAGCGGGCACGCGGCGTCGATCGTCCTCAGCTGCCTCCGGGCTGCTCGCTCGTGCACCGCCGGGGCGACGCCGTGCGCCGAGAGGACGAGCAGCGAGCCTGGCGGTACGTCCTCCTCGCTCTCGACGAAGACGGCGCCGCGCTGCTCCAGGTCGCAGACGACGTGGACGTTGTGGACGATCTGGCGGCGGACGTAGACAGGCGGTCCGTGCAGGGCGAGCGCACGCTCGACGGTCTCCACGGCCCGCTCGACCCCCGCGCAGTACCCGCGGGGGGAGGCGAGAAGCAGGCGTCGAACCACGGCTGGTGATGCTAGCTCCGCCCCTGGGGACACCCGGTGTCCAACCGGAGCTTCGGCCTCCCCGGAAACGGAAAAGCCCGCTGCTCGGGGGGGTCGTCGCAGCGGGCCCTTCCTTGGTGCTCACCGCGGACACAAGCCGCGGTGCGCATCGCCCAGTGCGCCTCACGGTATCCCCCGGCGGCCGCCGCGCCAATAGGCCATCCGGCCCATCTTTGCAAGTCGGGAAACGCGCTCGACGTGCGGCTGCACCCGTGCCTATCATCCGCACCGCCCAGTGACACATCAAGACCAGGCCATCTGGTTCAACGGGGTACCGCTCTTCGTGCTCGCCGCGCTGTACCTGGTGGTGAGCGCGGCCGTCGCGCCCACGTTCCTGCGGCGGCGGACGAGCGCGGCGCTGCTCGACTGGGCGCAGTTCCTGCTCCTGCCGGCGTTCGGGATCGCAGCCGGCGTGTTTGCGATCGAGGTGCTCCGCGACCGGGCCCCGATCGGAAGCGACGTCTGGGTGCCGTTTGCGGCGATCCTCGTCGCGTTCGTCCCGGGGTTGCTGCTGCTGCTGCGGCTCGGAGACCGGGCGCTGGTCGCCGCCGGTGTCCGCCGGGCCCGCGACGCCGAGGAGCGTGCGTCCCTGCGCGAGCGGGAGCTGCGCTCGATCGAGACGATCTCCTCGTCACTCGTTCATGCCGGTGACCCGGAGTCGATCGCCCGCATATTGCTGGACGAGATCGCAGCGCTGTTCAGCGTCGAGTTCACGGGGCTCGTGCTCGTCGACGAGGACCTCGTCGCGGGCCGGGGGCTGCTTGCCCGCCGGGAGGGTGAGGACTTCGAATACTGGCGGGACCTGCGCTTCGATCTGCGGAACGAGCCCTCCGGGGTTGCGACCGCAGCCTTCGAGGCGGCGGCGGTGACGGTGTACGACACCGACGCCGCGCCGATGATCAACCACAGGATCGCGGAGGCAGTTGGTGCCCGTAGCGCCGCGTTCGTTCCTCTCGTCGCGGCTGAGCGAGTGATCGCGGTGCTCGCGATCGCGACCACGCGCGAGCGGCGGGCATTCTCGCCCGAAGAGCTCGGACCGCTGCGGACGGTCGCGGCCGAGGCCGCGATCGCTCTCGAGCGGGCGGGCTCGGCCACTGCGCTCGAAGACGCGCTGGAGCGCGAGCGGCTCGTCTCTTCGATCTCGCGCAAGGTGCGATCCGAGCTCGACCTGGAGGCGGTCCTGCGCGTCTCCGTCGAGGAGACGGCGAGAGCACTCGGCCTGAGCCGCTGCTTCGTCCGTCTCGGGGACGACGCGAGCCTGCAGAGGATCGAGGCCGAGTGGAAGTCCCACGGGGCAGACCCGGTTCCGCCGGAGGCAGCCGGGCGCCTGGCCGTGTCGAACCTGGCGGCGCGGACCGGGCGAACCGCGACGGTCGGGGACGTCGGCGCCGAGCTGACCGGTGACGACCGGGACCTGCTCCTGAAGCTCGGCTCACGCTCCGTCCTCGCGACGCCGATCGTGGTCTTCGACCGGAGGATCGGCGTGCTCGCCCTCCATCGCGACGAGCCGGCGGCGTGGACCGATTCGGAGGTCGGCCTCGCCGAGGCGGTCGCGCGCGAGGTCGGGCTCGGCATCCACACCGCGCGCCTGCTGCGCGAGAACGAGACGCGCCTCCGCCAGCAGGCCGGGCTCCTCAACGCCGCCCAGGTCGTCACCAACGAGCTGCGGCCGGAGACGGTCCTTCAGCTTCTCGTCGATCAGGTCAGCGGGCTGTTCGAGGTCGAGGCCGCCGACTGCTACCTCTACACCCCCGGCGGGCGCACGCTCCGCTGCTCCGCCGTCCACGGCATCGACGCGAGCGTCGTCGGCTTCGAGTTCCAGCCCGCTCACGGTCTGGCCGGAAAGGCGATCGCGCGCGGGAGCGCCGTCCGCGACGAGCCGTCCGGGCCGATCGCGGATCCGGTCCCCCACCCGGGCTACGAGCCGTTCCGGGCCGCGATGGTCGCGCCGATGGCATGGTCGGGAGAGACACGCGGGGTGATCGGGGTCGTCACGCGCGATGCGGCACGCGTGTTCACCGAGTCGGAAGCCGACGCGCTCACGACGTTCGCCACGCTCGCCTCCCTGGCGCTCAGGAACGCCGAGAGCTTCGAGGAGCGCGAAAGGCTTGCACGCGTCGAGCGGAGCTTCTCGCGCATCGCGAGCATGCTCGGGGAGCCCGTCTCGCTGAGCGAGACCCTCGACGCGGTCGCGCAGGCGGCTGCGGACGCGTTCGGAGCCGGCGTGGCGGCGGTCCTCATGCCGGAGCTCGACGGGTACCGGCTCGCCGGCGCGCACGCGCTTCCGGAGCCGTTGCGGGCGGCGCTCGCCGGAGGACTGCCCGCCGGAGCGGAGGTGCTCGGGCGGGCAGCGGCGGAGGGCGACACGATCGCCTCGCCTCACCTCCCGGCCGACGAGCGGTTCGGCGAGACGTTCCGGGCTGCCGCGGCGGCGGCCTCGCTGCTCGCGGTCCCGCTGCTCGTCCCCCGCAGCGAGCGGCCGGCCCTGGCGATCGTCCTCTTCGACGAGCAGCGGGTGTTCGCCGACGACGACCTCGACCTCGCCGTCCAGCTGGCCGACCGGGCGAAGGCCGCCCTGGCCCGCAGCGAGCTCTTCGAGGTCGAGCGGCGCTCGCGCCTCCTCGCCCAGCAGCTCGCGGACATGGGCAGCCTCTTCTCCGGCGAGCTCGAGCCCGGCGCCGTTCTCGACGAGGTGGTCGAGCAGGCGCCTGCGCTCCTGCGGGCGGACGCGGCGCTGATCCGGCTGGTCGACGACGGCATTCTCGTCGCCGCGGCCGCGACCGGTGCCGGCGCGGCCGAGATCGGCGGCACCCGGGTGCCGGTGGACGCGCGACCAGCGGGGACGGTTGTCAGCTCCCGCAGCCCGGTCGCGATCCTCGGCGTCGCGGGCGACGAGAACCTGCACGCCGGCGAGCCGATGCTCGCGCACGGTTTCGGCTCGTATCTGGCCGTACCGTTCTTCGCCTCGGAAGGAGATCTCCAGGGCGTGCTGGCCGTCTTCGCCCGACCCGAGCGGGCCTGGCAAGAGGAGGAGATCGAGGCCCTCGTCGCGCTCGCGGCGAACGCGTCGGTAGCGTACGCGAAGGCGGAGCTGTACCAGCAGGTGGAGCTCGAGCGCGAGCGCAGCGTCGCGATCCTCGCCAATGTGGCGGACGGGATCGTGGCGGTCGACCGGGACGAGCGGATCGTGCTCTGGAACGCCGCCGCCGACCGGATCACCGGCGTGCCGTCGGACGAGGCGCTCGGACGGTCGGTGCCCGAGGTGCTGCAGCGCGAGCTGCGGTCGGAGACCGGTGCCGCGGCCGGCGACCGGCTCGTCCCGGTCCGCCGCGGCGACGCCGAGGTCTGGCTGTCCCTGACCGAGGCGGTGATGCAAGACCCGGCGGGCGAGACCGCCGGTCGCATCTTCGCCTTCCGCGACATCTCGGCCGAGCACGTGGTCGAGCAGATGCGCGCGACCTTCGTCTCGACCGTCTCGCACGAGCTGCGTGCCCCGCTCACGTCCATCTACGGGTTCGCGGCGACGCTTCTGCGGGAAGACGTTCAGTTCGAAGAGGAGAAGCGCCGCACGTTCCTGACCTACATCGAGAGCGAGGCCCAGCGGCTGACGGCGATCGTGGACAAGCTCCTGAGCGTCGCCCGGCTCGACGCGGGCGATCTGCAGCTCGCGATCGCCCCCGTCGACGTGCGCTCGGTCGTGACCGAGGCGGTCGAGGGCGCGCGCGGCGAGCCGATGGCCGGCGACCACGAGTTCGTGCTCGACCTGCCGGAGGCCCCGCTGGCCGCGCGGACCGATCCCGACAAGCTGCGACAGGTGCTCTCGAACCTCGTCGACAACGCGGTCCGCTTCTCCCCTGGGGGCGGCCGGGTGACCGTCGGTGCGGCCCGGCGCGGGGAGACGATCGTGCTCAGCGTCGCCGACCAGGGCGTCGGCATCCCCCACACCGAGCACGACCGGATCTTCTCGAAGTTCTACCGGGTCGGCGACGCGCAGACGGGCGGGACCGGAGTGGGGCTCTTCATCGCACAGGGCCTCGTCGACGCCCTCGGCGGCCGCATCACCGTCCGCTCGACCGAGGGGCAGGGCTCGAGCTTCGTGGTCGAGCTCCCCTCGCGCGAGAGCGAGGAGGTGCCGGGTTGACCGACAACCCGCGCGTGCTCGTAGTCGACGACGAGGCGCCGATCCGCCTGCTCTGCCGGGTCAACCTCGAGGCCGAGCGGATGGAGGTGCTCGAAGCAGGTGACGGGCCCTCCGGTCTGGAGGCGGCCAGGCGCGAGCGGCCGGACGTCATCCTCCTGGACGTGATGATGCCCGGCCTCGACGGCTGGCGGGTGGCGGAGCAGCTGCTCGAGGACTCGGTCACCAGCTCGATCCCGATCGTCTTCCTCACCGCCCGGGCGGAGCTCCGCGACCGCGCACGAGGCCTCGATCTTGGCGGCCTCGACTACGTGACGAAGCCCTTCAACCCGGTCGACCTCGCGCCGCTCGTCCGCGACGTGATCGAGCGCGTCGAGGGGGGCGAGCGCGAGGAGCTCCGCCGTACGAAGCTGGCCGAGCTTCGAGCACTGATCGAGGAGCGCTGATCCCGCCCGCCGACCGATCCGTCGTCCACAACCGGTGCCTGGCACTCCGGGTGTGACGATTCGGTGACGCTTCTTCCACCGGTAGTGCCTGGCACTCGGGGTGTGACGATTGCGTGACTGCTGCTCCACGGGTCAGCGCGCCGACTGGGCCAGGACGATCCCGGCGAGGACGAGCGCACCGCCGGCGAGCTGCGTCGCCCCGAGGGTCTCGTCCAGCCAGCCGTAGGCGACCAGGCTCGCGATCACCGGCTCGACCATCGCGAGGATCCCGGCGCGCGTCGCGGTGATGTGGCGCATCGAGCCGACGATCAGGAAGAAAGGCACGATCGTCCCGAGGACGATCATCCACGACATCAGCGCCCAGATCGGCAGGTGCAGGTGCGAGAGGTTGCCGAGGAGCGACACCGACCGGCCGGGCACCTCGAACGGGAAGCTCCACCAGGGCTGCGCGACGGCCCAGAAGAGCGTGGCGAAGAGGAAGCCGAAGCAGAGCAGCGAGATCGGGTCGCGCCGGCCGACCGCGTGCTCGGCGAGCAGCAGGTACAGCGCGATGGCCGCCGCGGAGCAGAGCGAGAAGACGACGCCGAGCCCGTCGAGCGAGACGCCGCCCCAGAGGTCGACGACGAGCGAGAGCCCGCCGAACGCGAGGACGAGCGCTGCCCAGATCCGGCGCCGCATGGTCTGGCGCATGACGAACCGCGCCCAGAGCGCGACGATCAGCGGGCCGAGGTACTGGATCAGCAGCGAGACCCCGATCGCCAGTCGATGGATGGCGAGGAAGTAGAAGAGCTGGACGAGCGCAACTCCGAAGATGCCGAACCCGCCGAGGAAGACGAGCTCGCGGCGACTCGTCCGGAAGCTCTCCGGCCGGGTCGCGAACAGGATGAGCGCGAGCCCCGCGAGCGCGCCGGTGCAGCGGACCTCGGTGAGCCGGAGCGAGGACAGGCCCGACTCGAGGATCACCTTCGACACGGTTCCGTTGACCCCGAAGAGCGTTCCGGCCCCCAGCGCCATCGCGTACCCGATCGCCGGCCGGCGCTCCCTCGTCACGCTCTCGGCCGGGATCAGTGCGACGTCGCTCACCGGCCGCCTCCCGGCCCGTGAGCGTGGGGAGGAGTCCCGGGGGAACAACCGGGAGGGTCCCGAGAGAACATCGGGCTCCGGGAGAAGAGGGTCCTTGGGGGAGACATGGTTTCGCCCACGAGAGCGAGCCGGAGACGAGCGATGGTCACGAGTCGAGCAGGCTATCCGCCTACACTGACGGCGAACGGGGCGTAGCTCAGCCTGGTAGAGCGCTGCCTTTGGGAGGCAGAGGCCGGCAGTTCGAGTCTGCCCGCCCCGACTGAGTGGGACTTGCCGTCCTCGTCACCGCGGCTGCGCTCGTGCCGGGCTTCCACTCGCGCGTCCAGCCGATCCCGCCTGCCATGCGTGCCCGGATGACCGGTGTCTCCTGGCACGCCGGGTGCCCCGTCGGCCTCGGCGGCCTCCGGCTGATCACGCTCACCTACCGCGGATTCGACGGCCGCGACCACGCCGGCCGCCTGATCGCGAACCGCGAGGCCGCCGCGACACTCGTCGCCGTCTTCCGCCGACTCTACGCCGCCCGCTTCCCGATCCGGCGGATGGAGCCGGTCGACCGCTACGGCGGGGACGACTACCGCTCGATCGAGGCGGACAACACCTCGGCGTTCAACTGCCGGGTGGCCACCGGGTCGAGCAACTGGTCGGAGCATGCCTTCGGCCGCGCGATCGACGTCAATCCGATCGAGAATCCGTACGTGAGCGGCGGCGGCAGCTCGCACCGCGCGAGCACCCCCTACCTCGATCGCTCGCACCGTCGCCGGGGCATGGCCTTCGAGGGCGGCGTGCTCGTCGAGGCGTTCCGTGCCCGTGGTTGGGGATGGGGCGGGAGCTGGAGCGGGTCGGTCAAGGACTACCAGCACTTCTCGGTCAGTGGGAGATAGAGTCGCCGGCGTGCTGCGCGGAGCTCTCGCCGCCTCGATCACCCCGCTCGAAGCCGGCGGCGCCGGCCTGGACGAGGATGCCTTCGGGCCGGTCGCCGACTTCCTCGTCGCCGGGGGCCTCGACGGGATGCTTGCGCTCGGCACGAACGGAGAGGGGATCCTTCTGTCGGTCCCCGAGCGCCGGCGGGCGGCCACCCTCTTCCTCGAGGCGGCGGCCGGCCGGCTCCAGGTCGCCGTCCATTGCGGTGCGCAGTCGACCGCGGACACCGTCGCGCTGGCAGCGCACGCCGCCGAGGCCGGGGCCGACGCCGTCGCGGTGATCGCGCCGCCGTACTTTCCGCTGGACGAGACCTCGCAGCTCGAGCATTTCGCCGCAGCCGCCGGAGCATGTGCGCCCCTCCCGTTCTACGTGTACGAGTTCGCGTCGACGAGCGGCTACCCGGTCACGCCCGCAGTGGTCGAGCGGCTGCGCGAGCGCACGCCGAACCTGGCCGGCATGAAGGTCTCCGACCGGACGTGGGAGCAGCTCGAGCCGTACCTGATCGAGGGGCTCGACGTCTTCGTCGGCTTCGAGGCTCTGATCGGCCGCGGGATGCAGGCCGGCGCGGCCGGTGCGGTGTCGGCGCTCGCGTCCGCCTTTCCGGAGGTGGTCGCGGCCGCCGTGCGCGGCCAGGACGTCGACCCGGGATCGCTTCGCGCCGAGGTCGACCGCTTTCCCCGCCACGCAGCGCTCAAGCACGTCCTCGTCAGGCGCGGCGTGCCGATTCGCGAGGACGTGCGCCCGCCGCTACGCGGTCTCGCCGACGAGGAGCGTGCCCGCCTCGACCGCGTGCTCGGGCCCGCCCTCCAGCCCGCGTAGTGGCCGGCGCCCTCCGCCCGCTGATCCTCGCCGCCGCGAACAGTCCGCGGATCCGCCGCTTCGTCGGTCGCTACGGGATGCGGCTCGGTGCCGCGAGGTTCGTCGCCGGCGAGACCCTGGACGAGGCCGTCGCCGTGCTCCGGCGCCTGGGCGAGCGGGGCTTGCACACGAACACGACCCTGCTCGGCGAGCACGTCCACGATCGAGGCGTGGCGGAGAAGGTGACCCGGACGTACGAGGAGGTGCTGCGCCGGATCGGGGCCGAGGGCCTCGACACCAACATCTCGGTCAAGCCGACGCACCTCGGCGTCCTGATCGACGAGGACGTCGGCCACGCGAACGTCGAGCGCCTCGTCGCCGAGGCCGCGCGGCTGGACAACTTCGTCCGCATCGACATGGAGGACGCGCCGCTCGTCGACCCGACGCTCCGGATCTACCGCCGGCTGCGCGAAGGCGGTCACGACAACGTCGGCACCGTCCTCCAGGCCTACCTCTACCGCACCGAGCAGGATCTGGAGTCGCTGCTGCCGCTGAAGCCGAACCTGCGGATCGTCAAGGGCGCCTACAAGGAGCCGGCGGCGATCGCCTATCCGAGGAAGGCCGACGTGGACGCCGCCTACGACCGGCTGGTCGAGCGGTGCCTCGCCGGCGCCGGGTTCACCGCGGTCGCGACGCACGACGAGCGCCGCATCGAGCGGGTGCTCGCCCTCGGCGCCGGCCCCGAGCGGATGGAGCTCCAGATGCTGTACGGCGTGCGATCGCAGCTCCAGCTCGACCTCGTCCGCCGGGGCCACCGCGTCCTCGTCGCGACCCCGTACGGGCCGGACTGGTACCCGTACCTGATGCGCCGGCTCGCCGAGCGGCCGGCGAACCTCTTCTTCTTCGTCCGGAACGCGATCCGCGGTTGACCGGCCAGGGAGGCTCGCCGGGCCGGGCCGGGTCCCGCCCGTGGAGCGCGTCCGGCGACGGCTCGAAGGCCCGGCGGCTCCGAGCGGCGTGCCAGAATCGCGTCGTGCGCCCGCGGCACGCCCTGATTCCCGTGGTCCTGGTCTGCGTGCTCGCGACCGCGGCATGCGGCGGCCGGCAGACCTACTCTCCGGAGAAGACGCGCGCGTGCCTGAAGAAGGAGGACGCTCGCGTGACGAGCCCCCCGGCTACGGACATCGTCGCTTCCGCGGCGGAGGGCGGGGCCCTCACCGTCCACTTCGCCGACAACCTCGTCACCGTCTCCTTCGGGCTCGACCGGGAGGGGGCGCGGAGCATCGTTCGCGGCTACGAGCGCTTCCACGGCAAGAACATCGGCCTCACCGACGTGCTCCAGGTCAAGGGCAACGCGGTCCTGCTCTGGGCCTTCCATCCACAGGACCCCTACATGGCGACGATTGAGGGTTGCCTGAAGTAGGAAAGACGCAGCCATGGAGTTGTCGACCGAGGCCGTCCGCGAGGCGGCTGAATTGCGGGGCGCATTGCGCAAGTTCCTGCGGTCGAGCGAGAGGATCGCCCGCGAGGAGGGGCTGACGCCGAGCAGGTACCTGCTGCTCCTGATGATCAGGTCGGCCCGGGACGGCCGCTCGACGGTGACCGAGCTCGCAGAGCGGATGCAGCTGACCCAGAGCACGGTGACCGAGCTCGTCACCCGTTCCGAGTCCGCCCGGCTGGTGCGGCGGGAGCAGTCCGGGGAGGATGCACGCGTCTTCTGGCTCGAGCTGACCGAGGAGGGTCTCGCCCGGCTCGCGCGGGTGGTGGAGCGGAACGGCCGGGAGCGCCACCGGCTCCTCGACCTGCTTCACGCCTAGCCCGCTCAGGCCCGCGGCACCGTTGGCGCCCGGAAGGCGTCCGCGACCGCCTCGTCCCGCAGGAAGCGGAGCAGGTAGACGGCGAAGACGGCGAAGAAGACGACCGCCTGCTCGGAGACCATCGTCACGCCGGCGACCTGCTGGTCGGCCAGCGCCGAGAGGCCCCAGAGGCGCGGCGCGTGCTCGTAGAAGCCGTACACCGCGTTCGGCAGCAGTGCGAGGAGCAGCCCGAGCGGGCTGCCGAGCACGAAGGCCCCGAACGTGTAGGCCGCCTTCGTCCCGTTCGAGTGGCGGCCGTGCACGACCGGCCACCAGACGAGGCAGCCGGCCGCGAAGTACGTCGCGTGCTCGGCGTGCAGCACCGTCCACTGGTGGTGCAGGGCGGCGTCGTAGGCCCACGGCAGGTGCCAGGCGCCGTAGGCGACGAGCCAGGCCGGCAGGGCGACGAGCGGGTGCGTGACGAGGCGGGCGCCCGGTATGCGCTCGAGCTCGGCCGCCATCCGCGGGGTGAGCCCGAGGACGCACAGGAGCGGGCCCCACTCGGCGATCACGACGTTCTGGAGCAGGTGGATCGAGAGCAGGTAGTGGAGTGCGAGCGTGTCGAGCGGCCCGATCTGCACCGCGAGCATCAGCGCGCACCCGGCCACGAACGAGGCGACGCGCCAGCGTGGGGCGGGGAAGCGCGTGCGCGCGATCAGGTAGGCGGCGGCGAAGCCGGGCATGAGGACGAGCGCGTCCGCGTCCAGCGAGAAGCGGTACGGGTGCACCGCGGGTACGCTAATGAGGCTCGACTTTGCGGGCGTAGCTTAGTGGTGAAGCAGGGCCCTTCCAAGGCTCAGACGCTGGGTTCGATTCCCGCCGCCCGCTCTCTCCTTGCTCCGTCCGACAGCGTTGGTACGTTGTCCATAATGAAAACAAGAGAGCGGGAACTTGTACGGGCGTTGCGGCGTGAGGAGGGCCGATCGATCAAGGAGATAGCGCGTCTCGTGGGTGTCTGCCCGAGTGGCTCGACTAGCCCGAACTAGCCCGACTAGCCCTGCCGACTCTGCGCCGGTCGTGAAGAGAAAGCGAACGCCATCGGAGATGGTGGAGCGACGGCGGACGAGCTTGCGCCGACCCTCGCTTCGGCAGTCGTCCTGCGCGACGAGCAAGGTCGGGTGCTCTTGGTCCAGGAGAACTACGGTCGGCGGCGCTGGGGGACTACGGGGGATCCGTTGAGCCCGGCGAGGCTCCCGCCGAGGCTGCCGTCCGCGAGGTCGCCGAAGGGACCTCCCTCGCGATCGAGCTCGACCACCTCGTTGCGCTCGACCACCTTCGAAGGGCCCAACCTGGCCTCCGTTTCGTCCTTGCAGGCCGCGTCATCGGTAGCGAGGCGCGAGTGCCGTCCGGCGCCGAGGTCGCGGGGCTTTGCTGGTTCCCGCCGGACGATCTCCCCGAGCATACGACCAACAGTGCCCCTTACGGGGTGCGCGACGCCGTGAGGGGCGCCGGTGGCGTATTCCGGGAGATACGCGCCTAGACCGCCAGCTCCACCCGCTCGATCGTCACCGGCTCGCGCGGGCGGTCCGTGGCGTCCGTCTCGACGGCCGAGATCGCGTCGACGACGTCCATTCCCTCGGTCACCCGGCCGAAGACGGTGTGCTTGCCGTCGAGCCAGGGGCACGCGCCCGCGGTGACGATGAAGAACTGGCTGCCGTTCGTGTGCGGGCCGGAGTTCGCCATCGCCAGCGCGCCGCGCTCGACGTGGTGCGGGTTGGGCTCGTCCTCGAACGTGTAGCCGGGGCCTCCGCTGCCGGTTCCGGTCGGGTCGCCGCCCTGGATCATGAAGTCGGGGATCACGCGGTGGAAGACCACCCCGTCGTAGAACCCCTTGCCGGCGAGCGTCTCGAAGTTCTCGACCGTCTTCGGCGCGTCGCCGGGAAAGAGCTCGACGCCGATCGGGCCGTGGCTGGTGTGAAGCGTTGCGCTGGACATGCCCGCAGCCTACCGGTGGCCGTCCGGCGTGCCGGCGATCCTTCACCGGGTGAGCCCGGAACGGGTGGTTCGCTTCAGCACGCGGTCGGTCCTCGCCGTGATCGGGCTCGTGATCGCCGCCTGGGCGCTGATCGCGATGGTCGCGATCACGCGCGAGGTGATCTCGTGGTTCCTGGTCTCGCTCTTCCTCGCGCTCGCGCTCAATCCGGCCGTGGAGTGGTTCATGCGCCACGGGGTAAAGAAGCGCGGTCATGCGGCCGGGCTCACGTACCTGCTCGCCCTCGTGACGGTGGGGGCGATCGGCTACGCCTTCGTCCCGACGCTCGTCAGCCAGGTGAACGACTTCGTCCAGGCGGTTCCCGGCTACGTCGACGACCTGACGAAGGGCAAGGGGCGGTTCGGCTTCCTCGAGACGAAGTACCACATCGTGGAGAAGATCCAGGACGCGGTGAAGACGGGCGGCGCGTCGAAGATCCTCGGGCTCACCGGCGCGGCGATCTCGATCACGAAGAGCGTGATCGCGCTCGTGTTGGCGACGATCACGATCGTCTTCCTGACCTTCTTCATGCTGCTCGAGGGGCCGATGTGGATGGACCGGTTCTACGGGCTTGTGCCCGAGCGCTCGCGGCCCCGCTGGCGGTCGATCGGCCACGACGTCTACCGCACCGTCGGCGGCTACGTGACCGGGAACCTGCTGATCAGCCTGATCGCCGGGACGTCGACGACCATCGTCCTGCTCGCCGTCGGCGTTCCGTACGCGGTCGCGCTCGGGGTGATCGTCGCCGTCCTCGACCTGATCCCGCTCGCCGGTGCGACGATCGCCGCCCTGATCATCGGGGCGGTGTCGTTCCTGCACAGCATCACCGCCGGGATCGTCGTCGTCGTCTTCTTCGTCGTGTACCAGCAGATCGAGAACCACTTCCTGCAACCGGTGATCTACGGGCGGACCGTTCAGCTCTCCCCGCTGGCCGTTCTCGTCTCCGTGCTCCTCGGCGCGAAGCTCGCCGGGATCCTGGGCGCGCTGGGCGCGATCCCGATCGCAGGCGCGATCCAGGTGATCCTCGTCGACTGGCAGCGCCACCGGCACCAGCGCTCGCCGGCGGCGGCCGAGCCGGCGGTGCAGCAGGATCCTCCGTTTGGTTGATTGACGAAGCCCCGGAGGACCCCGATAGTCGGTAAGTGAGGCGTCTTCTCGCTCTACTGGCCTTTCTCGTCCTGATCCCCGTGGCGTCCGCCGGCGGGGTCGGGAGCGGCGCGCACGACACCTCGCGGGGCCCCCTGGCGCAGAAGGGCGTGGCCGCCCGCGCGCAACGGGTCATCGCCGTCGCCGCGCTCGAGCGCGGGGTCTTCGTCACGATCAACGCGGTCCGGCGGGCGCACGGCCTGCCCGAGCTCCGTCTCAACCGGCAGCTCGCCGCGGCGGCCCGTGGCCACTCCCAGTCGATGGCGAGGCACGGCTTCTTCGCGCACGCCTCCTACGACGGGTCGTCCTTCTGGTTGCGAATCGAGTCCGTCTACCCATCCGCGAGGGGACGCTTCTGGTGCGCGAGCGAGAACATCGTCTGGGCCGCGCCCGGCCTCTCCGCCCGGAAGGCGGTCGGCCTGTGGCTGAAGAGCCGCGAGCACCGCGAGATCCTCCTCGCGCCCGAGTGGCGCGACCTCGGCGTCGGCGGCGTCCACGCCCTCGACGCGCCCGGTGCCTACCACGGCCTGGACGTCACGATCCTGACCGCCGACTTCGGCGCCAGATGACCGTACCGCCCGGCGCTACCCTTCTCTCCGAGCGCCTGTAGCTCAGCGGAAGAGCGGCGGCCTTCTAAGCCGCGGGTCGGGGGTTCGAATCCTCCCAGGCGCATGCCGTCGGCTTCCGGGGCGCGCTACGCTTGACGCGTGCCCGGCTGGATCTCACCGTGGGAGATCATCCTCCTCGTCTTCATCCTGCTGATCATCTTCGGCCCGAAGCGTCTGCCCGGCCTGGGCAAGTCACTGGGCCAGGGGATGCGCAACTTCAAGGACGGAATCACCGGCAAGGACGGCGGCACGGAACGCCCGGTCGCGATCGAACCGCCCGCGCCCGAGGACGAGCGGCGAGAAGAGCAGCCGGCCTCGTCCGACCGGGCCCCCTAGCAGGACGGCCCCGGGAGGAGTCGAACCTCCGCACGCAGCTTCGAAGTTGTCGAGCCAGGCTACGCAGGGTTTCTTGACCGCTAGAGATCCGGCGTGGCTGCACGCAGATCGTGCGTTACGAAGCTCCGTGATTTCCCAGGTTCTCGGGGGCTTCCTTGGTAACAGCGGCGGTAACAGCGCACCTGCCTCGAGCGGAAGGGCATTCGGGTCATCGCTTCCGATGCACGGAGCCGCGTCATCGGTGGTCGAGCGACTTGACCTCGTTGGGAGCTTGTTAGGGGATGCCGAGGAACCTGCCGGCTCATGTTGTGATCTCCTGCGCTTCTGCCGCGAGCCGCTCGGCGCGGTGCTTGATGCCGTGGAGCATCTTTCGTTCCATGACGAGGGAGCCGGGCTCCATCAGGATCATCCCGAGCTTGTCTTTGAGCTTCGGCAGCCGGAAGCGGTTGCGGCTGATCAGCCGCGTCTTGCCGTCGTCCGCTTCCAGGATGAACGTCCAGACCCAGTTGCCGTCCGCCGAGCGTACGGAGAGCACGTGCTCGGGCTCGACGATCGCGTAGCTCATCCGGCTGGCGCCGAAGCCGAAGCCGTCGCCGATCTCGGGGTGCTGGAACTCGGGGATGACGTGGTCGGCAGAGTGCATGTTCAGGCCGAGCAGGTTCTCGATCCAGTCGTAGGTGTAGGCGCCGCCGCGCGGCGCGGGCCCCATCTGCGCGATCCACGGCCAGACCGCGGAGCGGGGCGCGTCGATCGTGATCGCCCGCGTCGCGACCCCGGCCGCATCCTCCAGTAGCTCGTCTCCGGGCAGCCGTTTCGCTGCTTCATCGGGTGTCGCGCCCCAGGTGAGGATCGGCCGGCGCAGGAACCTCCGGTAGGCGGCGGCCGCTGCGGCGAGCGCTGCTGCGGCGAGTGCGGTCGACTTGAACGTCATCGGTGGTCTCCGGTCATCGGGCCTCATCCCACTGCTCAGCGGCCCGAAACGACGAGGTGGGAGCCGCGCCGAAGCGAGTCGAGCGTCCCAGCTGGCGCTTCGAGCGCGTCGCGGAACGGCTGCGGCGAGCGGTAGACCGGGCAGGGATCGGCGCTGCAACGAGGCATCGTCTGCACGTCGATCAGCCTGCCGTCGCGCGCGAAGAAGGCGACCTGGAGCGGCATCGCCGCGCCGTGCGTCGTGAACCCGGCCGACACGTCCTCGCCGAACCGGAAGAGCAACCCGTCGAGGGGCCGCAGCTCGCTGACGCCGCTCAGGCCGCGGCTCCACTGCCCGGCGTTCTCGGCAAGGGCGACGCGGAACGCTGTGTGGCCGACGGCGATGCGCGCGACGCGGAGGTCGGCGAGCGCCTCGGGCACCTGGACGGCCTGTGCGAGCGCCGACTCGAGCGGTGTCCTGCCGGCGAGCACGGCGTCCTGCCAGCCGGCGGCGAGCCGGTCGAGCAGGAGCGCCTCCCCGGCTCCGAGGTCCTCCCAGCGGCCGCGCAGGCCGTCGGCGCGAGGCGCCGGGTCGGCGAGCCCGGCGAGGAACGCGCGCCGGGACGCAGCAGGGGCGGAGTAGCGGATGCCCTGCGTCGGCACGTACCCGCGGGCGCCGGCGAGCAGGACGAGACGCAAGTCCGCGTAGCGAGCCGCGCCCTCCGCCCACTCGACCTGTTGCTCGAACGCCGCCAGACCGCGCGGATCCTTCGTCGCCTCACGCCTGCCTGCGCGGCGCGTGGCGAACACGGCCGCCTGCGTACGCGCGGCGGCAAGCGAGGTCGCGTCCAGCGCGGCGGCGAGCGCCTTTCCCTCGCCGGCGAGCCGTTGCTCGGCGTCGCCGAGGGGCGCGAGCAGCGCGGCGGCGTCGTCCTGCTCGAGGGTGCTGCCGAACGAGGGGAGCGCTCCGCGGCTCGCGGTCATCTGGTGGGCGTGGAATGCCTCGTGCACGAGCGCGCGCACATAGGAGGTGTCGGTGAGGCGTACGGCGCCGCGGCCGACCTGCCGGTCGACCGCGCCCTGGAACTCAGCCCTGGTCGGCACCATCGTCACCCAGACCGCGCCGACCTTCCACGTCGTCGCCACCGCGCCGGGAGTCACCGTCCCCGCCGCCGCTGCGTACACCCTCCAGCTACCGACAGTGGCCGTCGTCCTGCGATACGTCTTCGGCGGTGATGGGTGGCCGATCAGGAACTCGCAGCCTCCCGACCGCTGGAGGAGCGGCGGCATACCCTTCCACCCCGGCCACGCCTGGGCCGCCTTCGCGCTCAGCAGCTGCCGGTACTCGCGCGCGTAGCGCAGATCCTGCGCGGACGGAAGCGCGGCGCAACGCGCCGTAAGGCGTCCCTCTGCCGACACGCCGACTGCGCCGGCGAGGACAGCGCTCACGACACCGAGCCCCGCCATCCAGCGCACGTGCCTAGTCACGTGGATGCTCGCTCCCATCGTCGAGGAGCGCGCGGTCGAAGAAGCCGATGACGCGGCGTTCGTAGCCGGTTGGGTCGGCCTGGTAGCCGCCGGTGTGGTGGGCGCCGTTCACCCGCCAGAGCTGCTTCGGCTTGCCTGCTGCGTCGTAAAAGCGCTCGTTCAGGTCTTCGCCGCCCTGGCCGTGCTCGGCGTAGACGAGGAGGGCCGGCCGCGGCGCGATCCGCGCAACGAGGCGGTCCAGCGAAGCCGGCGGCGGCGTGCCGCTGAGAACGGCGACCGCGGCGGTCTGGACGAGGTACTCGGGGAGCGCGAACCAGCCGCGCGGCCCATTCAGGAGATTCTCGCGGTAGCTCCTGATTCCGGCGCCCTCGGAGACGACCGCGCGCAAGCGGAGGTTGCCGGCGGCGGCTTCGAGCATCATCTCGCCGCCGACCGAGAAGCCGATCCCGCCGACGCGGCCCTCGTGCACGTCAGGCTGGCGGCGGAGCCAGGTAACGGCGGCGTCGATGTCCCTGGTCTCGCCCCAGCCGAACAGGTTGGGAGCGCCGTCGCTGCCGTCGTAGCCGCGTGCGTCGAGGAGCAGGACGCCGTAGCCGTGGCGGGCGAGCATGCGCGCCTGCGGCAGCTTGCCCCTGCGTGTCGGGTAGGAGATCACGGCGGCGCCGTTCCGGGAGGGGACGTACCAGCCGGCCAGGCGCAGGCCGTCGCTCGTCCGCAACGTGACCGTCTCGTAGGGGCGGCCGAGCTCGGCCGGGTCGACCTGCTGCCGGGGCCGGTGGGTGGCGATGATCGCCGTCGCGAGCGGGACCACCACCCAGAAGGTGGCGAGCGCGGCGCCGGCGGCGAGGGCGGCGCGGCGGAGCCATCGCAGCCGGCCCGGCTTCCGTGACCGCCAGAGCAGCACGATGCCCAGCAGACAGAGCGCCAGGCCTGCCGGGGCGAGCAGGAACCCGGTCCAGTCGTCGCCGCGGGCACCGACGTTGCGGGCGTCGAGGATCGCGAGCGCCGCACCGACGATCGCGAGCACACCGAGGAGCAGCGCGAGCACGGCGCGGAGTCCGGCGGGAGCGATGGCGAACCCGGCGACGGCCAGAGCGAGCACGGCGAGTGTCGCCAGCCCCGGCAGCAGATGATCCGACCAGGCCGTGCCCTGCTCCGGGGCGAGGAACGCGTCCGCGGCCGTGTGCAGCGCGGTCAGCGCCGAGGCGGCCGCGAACACCAGGAAGGCACGGTCACGCATCTTCCGACTGTGTCGGGCGGAAGGCGGCGAACGGCCGGGTGCGGACGAAGTCTCTGACCGCCTGCTCGGTGCTGAGGTCGCCCCAGCCAAGGATCGTGCTGATCAGCCGTACCCGCCCGCGATGGCGCCGGCGGAACTCGAGCACGACGGCGACGGCCTCCTCCTCGGCCAGGAAACGCTGCTCGGGCGTGAACGTGTCGCGGCCGATCTGCACGCGGAGTGCCGGCCGGGCGCGGATGTTCCTGACCCAATCGGTCTTCTCGCCCCAGGCCGCGCAGATGACCAGCTCGCGCGTGGCGGGGTCGGAGCGGAGCACCATCGCGATCGCGTCGTAGCGTCTGCCGGTCTTTCGGCCTTCATGGGTGAAGAGCAGGAAGATGCGGCCGAGGAATCGGCCCCACCCCAGGCGGTACAGGGGGAGCGGCAGACGGAAGACCAGGTGCGCCAGACGGCCCGGCTCTCGCCGCAGGCCGAGGAGCGGCCTTGACCGACGCCGGGCGGACCCCGACTGCAGGCCGGCGGCCTTCATGCCCCCTCCCTCAACGCCTTGACCCGCTCCCAGAAGACGCGCCAGCGGCGCTCGCTGTCGTGGACGAGGATCGCGCCCTGGGCGAGCAGGTCGGCGGCGTGGTCGACGAGCTCGGCCGCGGCGTACACGTAGCGAGGAACGATCCGGCTCGCGCGCAGGTCGTCCCGGATCGCCGCCGGCGCGAAGTCGACCCGGTCGAGGATCTCGACCGCGCGGCGCAGCTGGGCGGCGATGATCGTGTTCAGGGAGGCGTTCTGCCAGTTCGCGGCGATGATCCGATGCCGCTCGCCGAGCAGATCGACCAGCGGCTCCACCGGCAGCAGACCGAGCGCCGCCTGCCAGGTCGACTGCATCGCCTCGCCCAGCCACTCCCCGGTCTGGGCGTGCTCCTCTGCCTGGGAGGTGAGGTCGCGTTTGATCCGGCCGATCTCGGCCGGCTCGCCCTCCCCTTCGAGGAACAGGACGCCCGAGGTCTCGATCGCCGCCTGGACGTTCAGGTCGTCGCAGCCCGCGTAGCGGTGGGCGCCGTCCGTCTCCGCCGG
Organism: uncultured Actinomycetes bacterium; assembly: GCA_963837265.1. GTDB lineage: Bacteria > Actinomycetota > Thermoleophilia > Gaiellales > Gaiellaceae > DATBLE01. The sequence continues at coordinate 8,146 of CAWIMQ010000004.1, read as the reverse complement.
CTGCGCCTGCAGCCAGTGCCCGGCGAGCGCCTTCAGGGTGCGGGAGATCCGCTGCAGGGCGATCGCCTGGTCGAGCGGCGCCTGCGAGTAGTACAGCTCGTGCTCCCGATGCGAGCGCGCCAGGTTCTCGACCTGCGCGAGGAAACGGGTGGGATCCTGCTGTTGAACGGCCATCAGGCCACCTCCTGGGGAAGTCGTGCGAGGACCGAGGTCATCGCGGTCGGGGTCAGATCGATCAGAGGCCAGAGCAGCGGCACGTCGGGAAGCGAGTCGCGGGAGAGCACGCCGACCATCGCCTGCGTCAGGGTCGGCGCGACCAGAGCCGCGGCTCGGGCCACCAACCCCTCGAGGTGGCGCTCTTCCGCAGCGGGGCCGTTGAGCAGCGCGACCATCTCGTCGACCAAGATCACCTCCGGGCCGGCGAGCGAATACGTCCCGGCCGGAACGTCGCCGCTCGCGGCGGCGACAAGTGCCTGCGCGACATCGCCGACGTAGACGGGCTGGTAGCGCTGCCGGCCGGATCCGACGACCAGCACCGGTTTCCCGTCCGTCTGGACGAAGGCGGCGATGCTCGGCCCCGGATCGTCGCGGTCGCCGAAGACGAACGCCGAGCGCAGGAGGACGACCTCGAGGCCTGAGTCCCTCAGCAGTTCTTCCGCTTCGCCCTTCGTCCGCAGGTAGGCGTTCCTCGCCGCCGGGTCGGCACCGACGTAGCTGAGGAAGACGATCCGCCGCACCCCCGCCGCCCGAGCGGCTGCGATCGTGCGCCTCACCGTCTCGACGTTCGCCTCCGCATACGTGTTGCCGTGGATCGCCTGCAATGTGCCCGCGAGGTGGATGACGGCGTCCACGTCCGTCACCGCCGCTGCGAGGTCGTCGCCCCGTCCCACCCCATGCACCGTCAAGCCTTCCGCCTCCGAGACGGCGGCGGCGTGACGGCCGACGTGGCCGCCCGCACCGACGATCGCGATCGTTGTGTTCACGTCAGCTCCTCTGTCCGCGGCCTAGGAGTGCGGTGGCAGGAAGAGGTCGGTGTCGTAGCTGTGCAGTACCGCCGTGGTGTGAAGACCGACGTGGGCGATCGGCGAGCCGAGCGGGCTGAGCGTGACGAGCGTCGGGACGCTCCAGATCACATCGCCGGTCAGCGGCCTCGACACCTTGCTGTTTCGGAAGTCGGGGTAGCCGAGGTGGTAGACGGCGGTGAACAGCAGCGAGAGCGCGAGCGCCAGCACGCCGATCCCCGCGACCGCCTTCTTCCGGCGCTCCCGCAGCGGCTTCGCCGCGAACATCCCGAAGACGGTCAGGATCGGGAACACCGAGAGGAGGACGCCGTCGGCGGCGCCGTAGACGATCCCGCGCCAGAGAAGCGCACCGGCGAGCGTCCAGCCGCCCGGCCGCGCCGTCGCCGGCTCCCGCAGCACCGTGAACACGAGGACGGCGGCCGCGACAAGGCCGAGCAGTAGGCCCCAGCGCCAGCGGCGGAGCAGCAACGCGCGGATCGGCTGCTGGGTCTGGTGCGCCCAGACGGCCACGAACGCTCCCAGCGAGCAGACGTAGATCGCGAGATACGCATCCCGGTTCACGTGCACCACGTCCGTGAACACGAACGGGAGCGCGAAGGCGAAGACGAGACCGCCGATGAGCCAGCGAACCTCCAGGCCTGCGCTGATCGTCCGCCTCTCACGGCGAGGAAGCGCAACAGTCGACACGAAGATCAACCCCTTTGCGTCGCGACGCGCCGCGACTCGGCCGAGCCGCAGCCGCCGCGGAGTCCGGAAACGCCCTTACAGCTATCGGCTCACAACAGACAAGACATCCGCAATCACACCCAGAACGATCCGTGTTTTCTGGCGATCCGTCAGCTCCCAATCGCGTCCAGTCGAGCCGGAGTGGCGTTCGCCGTGGCAAGCTCGCAGCGTGACGCGAGACGAGGCACGGGCCAGGTGCGCAGCACGACGCGGCGCCGCCGAGACCTACCCGTTCGGCGAGGACACGGCGGTCTACAAGGTCGGCGGGAACATGTTCGCGCTGATCCCGTGGAGCGCCGATCCCCCACGCCTCAGCCTGAAGTGCGAGCCGGAGTGGGCCGAGGTCCTCCGCAACGCCTACGCCGCCGTCGAGCCCGGCTACCACCTGAACAAGAAGCACTGGAACACGATCGTCCTCGACGGCACCGTGCCCGACGACGAGATCGAGGAGCTGATCGAGCACTCGTACGCGCTCGTCGCCGAATCGCTCCCCCGGCGCGTCCGCGACGCGCCCTGATCAGACGTCGTCGCCCGCGAGTGCTTGTTCTTGCGTCGGACCGCTCGCGACGCACGCGGCCGGCTCGCTCAAGGGTCTCGACTCGCGTCGCCGGGCCGAACGCGTGCCCGGCAAGCCGAGCGCCGCCTGGGCTGAGCGGAGCCGGCAAGCTGCGCCTTGCGCGGAGTGCGCGCAGCGGGGTTCGAGCGGTACAACGTCTCCACGGCCGACGACAAGCGACTGCGACCCTTCCGCTTCGGCGTGATCAACGAGGTCACGGTCTCGGCTGCCCGCAAGGAGTCGCTGGCGTTCCTCGAGCGCCGAGGCGGCGAGCGCCGCCTCCTCGATCGTCAGCTGGTCGTCTTCCTGGAGCAGGCGAAGGAGCCAGCGGACGGCGTAGCGGGAGCGGCGGCCCGGCTCCTTCTGCGCGACCAGGGCGGTCAGCGTGAGCGCCTCCTCGAGCGTGATCCGGCCGAGCTCACGCGCCGTCATCTGCGCCAGCAGCGCGTTCCCGTGTTCGAGCGCCCGCTCGAAGATCACGCGTGGATGTCCCTGCGCTGTCAACGGCCCTCCCGACCGGGGCCGGACGACGACTCTCAGCCTACTGCTCCGTCCGGCCTGGTGGTGAGACTGCCGGCTTCGTGTGCGGCCGGTTCACATCAAGCCAGCGCCGAGAGGCGATCGCCGAGCGCTTCCAGGTCGCCGTCCCCGACACGTACCGGGAGCGGTACAACCTCGCCCCGGCGCAGCGGACGCTGATCGTCCGCGAACGCGACCGCGGGCGCGAGGCGGTGATGGCGAAGTGGGGGCTGCTGCCGCACTGGGCGAAGGACACCAGGGTCGCGTTCAAGCTGATCAACGCGCGAGCGGAGACGCTGACCGAGAAGCCCGCCTACCGCGGACTGCTCAGCCGGCACCGCTGCCTGATCCCCGCCGACGGCTTCTACGAGTGGACAATCGGTAGCGACGGCACCAAGCAGCCGATCCACTTCCACTTGCCCGGCGGCGAACTGTTCGCCTTCGCCGGCCTCTGGACGTCCCGCACCGACGAGGAAACCGGCGAGCTGCTGGAGAGCTGCACGATCATCACCACCCGCCCGAACGAGCTCGTCGCGCCCGTCCACGACCGCATGCCCGTCATCCTCAACGGCGGCGATGCGGAAGGGCTCTGGCTCGACCCGACGGTCTCCAAGGAGCACGCCCTCTCGCTTCTGGAGCCATACCCGGCCGCACTGATGGCGGCGGTGCCGGCGTCGACCAGGGTGAACAGCGTCCGCAACGACGACCCCGGTCTGCTCCTGCTCGACGACGGGATCGCCGCATAAGCCACCGGCTGGGCGCTGCCCCACGCCGGTGGCGCGCGGTCCAGGCTACGCCGACCGTCGCGCGGCGGGCCGATCGCGCTCCAGAGGCGGCCCGCTGCGCTTTGCCTGGCCGATGGCCGGACACCCAGGGGCGGCGCGGTGGAGTGAGAAGAAGCCGCTGTTTGCGCGATTCTTCGAGTAGCCGCGTCTTGCCTACAGGCCGCGCGATCGTAGATTCGTGGAGCACCGAGCACGGAGCGCTTCTAGGTTGAAGCCCCTCCTGTAAGTCGTACGCGGAAGCCTTCGGGCCAGGCGGAAAGCTCGCGGGGGTGGTGGACGAAGGCGCCACCGGCTCGGTGTTCTTCTGTGCGGGGCTCACGTGAGCAGGGTGCGGCGGAGCGCGAGCCGCCAGCCGGTTCGGAGTCGTTCCACCTGGTGCGGGTCGGCGGCGGGCTCGTACGTCGCGCCGGGGGGGATCAGTGCGCGCACGGCGTCCTCCGTGGGCCAGGTTCCGATCGCGAGGCCGCCGAGGACGGCTGCGCCGAGCGCGGTCGTCTCCGGTTGCGCCGCGACCTCGACCGGGCAGCCGAGGAGGTCAGCCTGGAACTGCATCAGGAAGCCGTTCGCGCTCGCGCCCCCGTCCGCTCGGAGGACCTCGAGCCGACTCGGAAACGCGTCGAGCACGTCGGCGACCTGGAAGGCGATCGCCTCGAGCGCGGCCCGCACCAGGTGCGCGCCGGTCGTGCCGCGGGTGATGCCGGTGACGAGGCCGCGCGCGTGCGGGTCCCAGTGGGGCGAGCCGAGACCGGTCAGCGCGGGTACGAAGTAGACGCCGTCGTTCGACGCGAGCGCTCGCGCCAGCGCCTCGCTCTCGGCCGCGTCGGCGAGGATGCCGAGCCCGTCACGCAGCCACTGGATCGCGGCGCCGCCGACGAGGATCGCGCCCTCGAGCGCATAGCCCCCGACAGCGGCGGCGGTCTGGAGCAGGCCGGGCGGCGCCGGCTCGCGCACCGGGCCGGTGTGCACGAGCACGAAGCTGCCGGTGCCGTAGGTCGCCTTGGCCTCGCCGCGGGCGAAGCAGCCGTGGCCGACGAGCGCCGCCTGCTGGTCGCCGGCGATCCCCGCGATCGGAAGCGTGACGCCGAAGAGCTCCCCTTCGCCGACTGGCTCGGACGAGCGAACGAGCCGTGGCAGCAGCACCGGGTCGACGCCGAACACCTCGAGCAGCCGCTCGTCCCAGTCGAGCGTGCCGAGGTCGAGCAGCATCGTGCGAGACGCGTTCGTCAGATCGGTCGCGTGGATGCGGCCGCCGGTCAGGTTCCAGACGAGCCAGGCATCGACGGTCCCGAAGGCAAGCTCGCGCTGCGGCCGCCGTGTGCGCGCGAGCAGCCACTCGAGCTTCGTCGCCGAGAAGTACGGGTCCGGGACGAGCCCGGTGCGCTCGCGGATCACGTCGGCGGGGAGCGAGCGGCAGCGATCCGCGGTGCGTCGGTCTTGCCAGACGATCGCGCGCGCGACCGGCCTCCCGGTCGCCCTCTCCCAGAGCACCGTCGTCTCGCGCTGGTTCGCGATCGCGATCGCGCGCAGGTCCGTGGGCCGGATCCGGGCGTCGTGCACCGCCGCGTCGGCGGCCGCGAGCACACTCGACCAGATCTCCTCCGGGTCGTGCTCGACCAAGCCCGGACGGGGGAAGTGCTGTGTCAGCTCGCGGTAGCCGCGCCCGCGGACCTTCAGCTCCGCGTCGACGACCAGGCACGTCGTCCCCGTCGTCCCCTGGTCGACGGCGAGGATCACGAGCGGAGCAGCTCCTCCACGCGTGTCCGCACCGCCTCCGTCGCCCGGCCGGAGAGGGCGATGGTCGTCCGCCGGCGCAGGACGTCGTCCGCGCTCAGCGCCCACTCGCGGTCGCGCGCGTACACGACCTCCGCCTCCACCTCCGGCCCGCCCGCGGCGAGCGGCTCGAGCGATCCGCAGGAGAGCACATCCGGCGCCATCGTCCCGTACGCTCGAGCCAGGTGCGCCGCCGTCGCGGCGTCGAGATCGGGCGCATGGCGGACGAGCGCACCGGCAACGACCTCGGCGTCGGCCGCGCCCGGCAGCGGGCGCGGCACACGATCGATCAGGTGCAGCGCGAGCTCCGGGCGGAGCGCGTGCAGCGCCGCCAGTGCGATCCGCCGGTAGGTCGTCAGCTTGCCGCCGGCGACCGACAGCATCCCGAGGCGGCCGCGCGAGAACGTCGTCTCCCGCGGCGCCCGCGCGGTCTCGCGCGCACCGGCCGGCAGCACGCGCACCCCCGCGAACCGCGCGCGGATCGCGGCCCCGGCGAGGAGGTCGCCGGCGATCGCCAGACTCGCCTCCGCGAGGATCTGCCGCTCCTCGTCCTCGCTCGGCCGAAGCCCGCGGGGGTCGCCCTCGAACGGCGTGTCCGTCGTGCCCAGCAACAGCGCCCCCGCCCACGGCACTGCAAATGCGACGCGGGCCCGGTCGATCGGGACCGTCAACGCCGCCTGCCAGTCGCCCAGCGGCTCGAGCACCAGGTGCGCCCCCTTGCTGAGCGTGACGGACGCGCCCGCGGCCGGGTCCTCGAGGCGCCGGACATCGTCGATCCACGGTCCTGCCGCGTTGACGACCGCGCGCGCCTCGACCGACACCAGCCCGCCGCCCACCGTGTCGCGGACACGCGCAACGGGCCCCCGCTCCAGGGCAACGAGCTCCGCGCGATTGAGCACGACCGCGCCCGAGGCAGCCGCTCCCCGCACCACCGCCAGGCAGAGCCGAGCGTCGTCGGTCTGCGCATCCACGTACAGCCCGGCAGCGCGCAATCCTTCGACCCGCAGGGTCGGAACGAGGGCAGCAGCCGCCGCCGGCGTGATCATCCGGCCGCGCTCCGAGATCGCCCCGGTCAGGCCCGCGTACGACCAGAGCGCGCCTCGGATCGGAACCCGGCCGTACGGCCCGCCGCGGTAGACCGGCAGGACGAACCGGAGCCCCCGCACGAGGTGGGGCGCAACGATCCCGCCCAGCGTGCGCACCTCACGGAGCGCCTCTCGAACGAGGCCGAACCGCCCCGTTCGCAGGTAGCGCAGACCGCCGTGGACGAGCTTCGACGAGGCACTCGACGTCCCCGAGCCGAAATCGTCACGCTCGACCAGTACCACCTCGAGCCCGTGTCGCGCCGCCAACTCGGCGACGCCGGCGCCGATGATCCCGCCGCCGACGACGAGAAGATCGAACCGTCCCGTCCCGAGCGATGCGAGAGCCCCCGCACGCGTGCTCCCCGCAGGCGTCGAAGCGGACTGTCGAGACTGATCGCGCAGATCTCCCATCATCACCGACGAGAACGAACGGCGGGGTGGCGCTAGCGCTGTAATGGCTCCGATGTTTGAGCTTGGCCGACGGACCCGGACGCTGCCGCCGCCACCACCACGTGGTGTGGGAGTCGCTAACCGATCCCATCGACGTGCTCGACGTCGTGCATGACGATGAATCCCTCGCGGCGGAGCAGGTTCAGCGTCTCCCCGACGGAGAGCTCGGCGGCGGCGCCACGGCGGAAGCGGATGGCGAGGTCGAGCTGGCGCTCGCCGACCAGCTTCAGCAGCAGGACGGCGATGACGACCGCGAGCCCGGCAACGAGCGTCTTCTGCGGCGAGAGCGCGAGGGAGAACGACACCGCGGCGGCGAGCCCGAGCAGCGCGATGATGGTCCAGACGGCGCGGCCGTGCCGGTCGCTTGCCGAGCGACCCATTCACCGGGCTGACGGTCGGTGTCGTACGCCACCGCTTGTTGTCATCGACACCGGCTGGCGGCGGCTTGACGCACATGTCGGGAGCCATGTCGGGCTGCCGCGCCCTCCGGTCCTACGCTCGGCGCATCCCATCGGACGCGACCCGCATCCGAGCGAACGAGGAGAAAGTACCGTGAACAAGACGACAGCTTCATCCCGCAGGGCGCTCTCCAAGATCGCAAGGCTCATCGCTGAGCGGGCGGGGGCGCTCACCGGGGCCTGGGTCGACGAGCCCAGCTACGAGCGGCACGTGGCCAAGGCGCTAGGTGCCCTGCACGTGCAACGTCCTCGGCAAGCACCGCACCCAGAGCTCGATCGTCTTCGAGGAAACGCGCGGTGGAAGCAAGCGAGCCCTGATCAGCCTCCGTCCCGGCTTCAGCAACGCAGAGGATGGACTGGACTACGAGCTCTACAAGCACAGGTACGCAGCACTCACGACGCTCGCGATCGAGGAGGTCGAGCGCGCGATGCCGGCCCGCCATGAGGACTGGTCGTGTGGCGCGCCCGGCGATCCCGACATCGAGGGCTACAGCGGCTTCATCACGACCCGTGAGGAGATTGATCGAATCGCCGGGCCCCTGAGGCAGGCGTCGCGCGTTGCAGGAGAGGCGGTGCCCGAGGCCCTGCAGCCCGACGTCCCGCCTGCGGCGCCACAGGACCTCCTGCACGCAGGGTAACGGCCGGACGAAGCTACCGACCGCCCGCCGCTAAGGCCGAGTAGAACAGGGTGGTAACAGTTTCGGTAACAGTGGGCGGCGTTGCTGTCTCAACCGACAACGCCACTGCTTGAATAGCAGGGAAAACTCAGATGGCC
>CAWIMQ010000003.1:0-99950 GCA_963837265.1 uncultured Actinomycetes bacterium | reverse complement strand
TCGTGTGACCGGTGCGTGCCGAGAGCGCACCGAGCCACAAACGGACACTTTCGGTCGTGCGCGGCCGCCGGTACCACAGGACGACCAGTCCCTCTCCCGATCGGAGCTGCCCATGCACCGGATTCGCCTGCTCGTCGCTCTCGCTCTCGGCGCGCTGCTCTGCGCCGCGCCCGCCGCGCCTCTCTCGCCCTCCGGCGTCGTCGTCAGCCAGGTCTACGCCGGCGGCGGGAACGCCGGCGCGAGCTTCGCCAACGACTTCGTCGAGCTGTTCAACGGCGGCGCGGCCGCGGTCGATCTCACCGGCTGGACCGTCCAGTACGCCTCCGCGTCGGCGACGACGTGGCAGGCGACCACGCTCGGCGGCTCGATCCCGCCCGGCGGCTACTTCCTCGTCGGCCTGGCGTCGGCCGGAGCCGCCGGCGCCCCGCTGCCGGCGGCGGACGCGACCGGGACGACCAACCTGGCCGTCTCGGGCGGGAAGGTGGCGCTCGTCACCGACTCCAGCCCCCTCACGTGCGGCGCCGCTCCGGGGAGCTGCTCGGCCGTCGGCTCGGTCGCCGATCTGGTCGGGTACGGCTCGGCGACCGACTTCGAGGGATCGGCGCCCGCGCCGGCGCTGAGCAGCTCGACGGCGGCGGCCCGCGCCGGCTCCGGCTGCACCGACACCGACTCGAGCGCCTCCGACTTCACGGCGGACGTGCCGGCTCCGCGCAACTCCTCTGCGTCCGGAACCGTGTGCGGCGTCACGCCGCCGCCGGGCTCCGGCGTCCCGCAGTCCGCGACGGTCGACGTCGACCTCCAGCCGGTGCTCTCGCTCGCGCTCGAGAGTCCGTCGCTCAGCTTCGGCCCCGCGTTCGCGGGCGACACGCCCCCGCCGATCGCGGAGCACGTGACCGTGATCAGCAACGACGCCGCCGGCTATGCCCTCACCATCCACCGCACCGTGTTCGTCCCCGCCGACCTGCCGCTCGGGGTCTCGGCCTCGGCTCCTCCCGGCGCCCAGCTCGGCCCGCCGCTCGCCGGAGGCGCGATGGTCGGGATCCCGGTCGCGCCGGCGCCCGACCTCGTCATCGGCACCTCGTCGAGCCTGAGCGCCGTCGGCGGAGACGTATGGCCGACGGGCATCGGCTTCACCGGGCCGCTGCCCGTCGTGCCACCCGGGCACTACTCGGCGACGGTCACCTACACCCTGATCGGTCAGTGACGATCGCCGCCGTCGCCGCGCTCGTCCTGGTCGCCTCCGCGAGCGCGGAGGCGACCAGGCCCCCGGTCGCGCTCGTCGCGTCGCCGGCGCGCGTCGCGCTCCGCGGCGCCGCGTCGGCGACGGTGCAGGTGACCAACACCGGAACACGGGCGGTGGTGGTGGGCGCCGCCCCCGGCACGTTCGCGCTCGACCTGCGCGGCCGCCCGAGGGTGCTGGCGCGCCGGGCGCCGTGGCTCACCGTGCGCCCCAAACGGCTTGCGCTCGGCCCCGGCGCCACTGCGGCGCTAAAGGTCTCGTCGCGGCCTCCCCGGCGCGCCGAGCCGGGCGACCATCCCGGGCTCGTGCTGCTCACCACCCGTCCGGTCGCCCGCGCCGGCCTGGCGGTGCGGATGCGCCTCGGCGTCGTGGTCGTCGTCCGCGTCCCCGGCCGGATCGTCCACCGCCTGGGCGCGGTCCGGCTGCGAGTGCGCAGGGCCGGCCGGACACGCCTGCTCGACGTCCTGCTCGCGAACCGGGGCAACGTCACCGAGACGATCGGTCCGCGCTGCACGGCGCTGACCCTCCGGAGAGGGCGCCGCATCCTGGCGAGGCTGCATCCGGTCCGCCGGAACCTGCTTCCCCACGCAACCGGACTGGTCGAGTTTCGCTACCGCGGCGCTGCGCGAGGCCGCGTCACGGCGCACGTCGTCGCCCGTCCGGGCCCGCGGTGCGGAAAGGCTCAGCCCCGGACGTTCGTCGTGCGCCTCTGACGTGCCGTCCCTCCCTTCCGCCTGACAAGTCCTCCGATCCGAGCTCCGCCGGGAGACTTGCTTGCGTCATGCGGTCTCGGACGATGCGAGCGCCCGACCCGAGATTGCCTGCCGCGGCATGTGCGGCTACGTTTGCCTGGCTTGGCAGGCATTCTCAGTGGTTCGGGGACGTGGGAGCCGGAGACGGTGGCTCTGCTCGCGCCCGGACGCCTGCCGCTGACCTACGCGGGTCTCCTCGAGCTCGTCGGAGCGACTGCCGGGGGCCTTCGGGCTCGCGGTTTCGAGCCTCGCGATCGCATCGCGCTCCTGGTCGAGAACGGACCTACGGCAGCGAGCGCCTTCCTCTCGATCGCGCAGGCCGCCGCGGTCGCTCCGCTCAACCCGGCGTACCGGGCACACGAGCTCGCCTTCTACCTCGAGGACATCCGAGCCGACGCGATCGTGGTGAGCGCGACGCTGGACACGCCCGCCCGCGACGTGGCTGCGGAGCGCGGCATGGAGGTGCTCGAGCTGGAAGTCGATTCGGCGGCTCCCGCCGGCGTGTTCACACTCGACGGGGTGCCGCCGGGCGCGCCGGTCGAGCTCGATCCCGACCCGGGCACGACCGCGCTGCTGCTGCACACATCGGGAACGACCTCGAGACCGAAGCTCGTCCCGCTCACGCACGGGGGGCTGCACGTCTCGGCCTGCAACGTGGCGGAGACGCTCCGCCTCGTGCCGTCCGATCGGTGCCTCAACGTCATGCCGCTCTTCCACGTCCACGGCCTCGTCGCGGCGCTGCTCGCCTCGCTCACGGCAGGCGCCTCCGTTGTGTGCAGCCCGGGCTTCCACCAGCTGCGGTTCTTCGACTGGCTCGAAGAGCTGGCCCCGACCTGGTACACGGCCGTCCCGACGATGCACGCCGCCGTGCTCTCGCGGGCGCGCGACCACGGGCAGTCCGTCGCCCGCCACGGGCTTCGATTCATCCGCTCCTCGTCGGCCTCCCTGCCGGCACCGGTGCTCGAGGGCCTCGAGTCGACGTTCGGGGTGCCGGTGATCGAGGCGTACGGCATGACCGAAGCCGCCCACCAGATGGCATCGAACCCCCTTCCGCCCGGAGAGCGGAAGCCCGGCACGGTGGGCCGAGCCGCAGGCCTGGAGCTGGCCGTCCTCGACCAGGAGGGGAACGTGCTGACAGCCGGCGTGATCGGCGAGGTGGCGATCCGCGGCCGGAACGTCTTCTCGGGCTACGAGGCGAACCCGGAGGCGAACGAGGCAGCCTTCTCGGACGGGTGGTTCAGGACCGGCGACGAGGGATCTCTCGACGGGGACGGCTACCTTACGTTGCGCGGCCGCATCAAGGAGATCATCAACCGGGGCGGCGAGAAGATCTCCCCCTTCGAGGTCGACGACGCGCTTCTGCGCCACGAAGCCGTGGAGCAGGCGGTCACGTTCGCGATGGACGACCCCCGGCTCGGCGAAGAGGTCGCCGCGGCGGTCGTCGTCGCGGCGGAGTCGCAGGTGGACGAGCGCTCGCTTCAGGACTTCGTCGCCGCAGACCTCGCCCCGTTCAAGGTGCCGCGCCGCATCGTCCTCGTGGACGAGCTCCCCAGGGGCCCGACCGGGAAGCTCCAGCGCATCGGCCTGGCCGAGCGGCTCGGTGTCGCCGTAGCGGCCGGAAGCGGCGTCAACCGGCCGCCGTACGGATTTCTCGAGCACGAGCTGGTGGCGATCTGGGAGTCCGTGCTCGGGCTCCCGGGCCTGGGCGTGGCCGACGACTTCTTCGCGCTCGGGGGAGACTCGATTCTCGCCGTCGAGGTCGTCGCCCGGATCCGTGACCTGGTCGGCGAGCCGACCATCCCGGTGGTCTCGATCGTGCGGGCGCCGACACCGGAGGCGATGGCCCGCGAGATCTTCGAGGGGATCGGCGCCGGGCGGTCCGGAGTCGTCCCGCTCCAGACGTCCGGAACCCGCACCCCGCTCTTCCTCGTGCACCCCGGAGACGGGGATGTGCTGGCGTTCCCCGTTCTCGCCCGCCGCCTCGGCCCCGATCAGCCGAGTTACGGCCTGCGGGCCCGCGGGATCGACGACGGCGGCTCGATTCCGCATTCGCTCGTCGAGATGGCGTCGGAGTACGTGGACGCCGTGCGGCAAGTGCAGCCTCACGGCCCCTACGCGCTCGGGGGATTCTGCCTCGGAGGCGCGATCGCGGTCGAGATGGCGTCCCGGCTCCGAGCCGCGGGTGAGGAGACCGCGATGCTGATCCTCGTCGATCCTCGATTCAGCAGGCCGACGGGCCTTCGCTACACGCTCTGGCTCGCCGAGCGCAGGGCGCGCGAGCGCGATTTCACGGCGGCGGTGAAGCGCAGGCTCACGCGCTGGGCCAGGCGCGTCCCGCCGGGCGGGCCGCGGGGCGAGGCCGCGCTTCATCCCGAGCTCGAGCGCATCAGGGAGAGCCACCGACCGCGTCCGATCGACGTCCCGGCCACGGTGATCCTCTCGGAGGGCTTCGAGGAGTTCGAGTTGCCGACCTGGTACCTGAAAGGCATCCTGAGGCGGCCCGGGTCGTGGAAGCGGCTGGGATCGGATCACGGTCGACTCCTGCTGCCACCGGCGGTCGACCTCGTCGCGCGCGAGATCCGGGACGCTCTCGCCGAGGCCCTGCCCGCCCCGTAGCCGGCGGTCACCCGCGCGCAACCGTGGCCCGGGACATCGGGTGCTGTGCGCACGGGGCAGCCGGCCGGCGCTTGGCTAAGGTGCAACCGGCGCGCCCCCGTAGCTCAGTGGATAGAGCAGCGGGTTCCTAACCCGCGTGCGCTGGTTCGATTCCGGCCGGGGGCACTACTCTGGCGGGGAGCCCGAGAAGCCCGTAGGCCCCGCCGGCCTCGAGCCGATTCGTCCGGGCGAACTGCACAGGGTCGACCAGACCTCGCTGCTCAAGGGCGGCGCGGCGGAGTCCTGCGCCGGCGATCCGCCGAGTCGCCGAGCAGGCGACGGTGCGAGGCGACGGAGACGTTGGCGCGGCGGACGGCCTTCGCGGAGCGCCGGAGCTTCTCGCGCCAGCTCTCCTGGGCCGGACGGAACTCGTCGGCGAGCGCGCGGACCGACTGGCGGGTAGCCAGGCGCGGCGGGAGCCCCCAGAACGGAGCGAGGAGCCGCTCGAGGTGCTGCTCGAGGACCGTCTGCTCCCGGACCTGCACGACGTGACGGGCCCAGAGGCGAAGCGGGGTCGTCCTGCGCCCGGCCAGGAGCGCGTCGAGCGCGGCGGTCGTCGTCTGCCAGACAGGGGCGATGTGCCAGGCGTGTGCCAGCCGGGCCAGCTCCGCCGGCTCCGCCTCGGCGGCGAGGGCGCCCACGTCGAGTAGATCGCGCACCCGGGCGACCGGTTGGTGGGCCCAGGCGTGCGCGGCGACGAGAAGGGCGTGCGGGGCCGGCCCGGGGGCGAAGACGTTCGGAGCGCCGACCGCCGCCGGGATCCGTGTCTCGAGGAGCTCTACGACGCCGGGCGGCGTGAGACCGGCCGGCCACTTGGGCTCCGAGTGGATCTCGATCTTCAGCGGGAGCCCGGGCCAGCTGAGCGGCGCCAGGTGGTGGATGCCGACGAAGATCCCCTCGGGGTCGTCCTCCTCGCGGAAACCGGCGGCAAGCAGGGCGTTCTGTGCCGCCGCCGCGTCCGTGACGAGCAGGTCGAGATCGACGAACGTGCGGGCATGCTGCGGGTACCTGGCGGCGAGCTCGGGCCCCTTGAACAGGAGCATCGGGCCCTCCCACGCCTCGCGCGCGCGTGCGAGCACGGCCGGTGCGGTCACCACGGCGACGCGGGCGACGCGCTGGGCCTGTGCGTAGAGGAGCGGGAGCGGCCGGCCGCGCCGCTCCAGGATGTCGGCCGCGAGGGCGGCGAGGCCGTGGGCGTTCATGCCGGCGACATCGGTCAAGTTCGGCTCCAGAAACCGCTCGACGGCCCGCCAGAGCGCTCCGGCGCCGGGAGAGGCACCGGCCTGCTGGTCGGGATCCACGCCCGGATATGGGAGGGGATCGCGCACGGGTGCGCCTAGCCCTCGGGCTCCTCGAACGGAGAGAGACTGAGCTGAACCTGATGCTCGGGGGCCTCGGTCCCGTCCGGTGTCAACCCCTTGAAGTAGTGCCCCTCCCAGGCGCGCCGGTACTCCTCGAATTCCTTCGAGTACCCGGCGAGGAACTTCTTGATCTGGATCTGGTCACGCTCTCTGGCGAACGCCTCGGCGAGCGCGTGCGTCTCGGGATCCGCGGCGAGATTCCGGAGCTCGGGCCGAAAGGACTCCAGCTCGCCGCGGCGCTGCGGCACGACCATGCAGAACGGCTCGCCCTGCTCGAACTCGACCGCGTGAGCCGGGCGGGTGAGCTTCCAGTTCATCGTGAACGTCGCCACCGACCAGTCCGTCTCCACGAGACCCTCGAGTGCGCAGATGCCGTCTTTCGGCCAGTTGGCGGGGCCGCGCGCGAGCAGGTTGTAGCCCGGCGGCGTCCGGAAGAGGTACGGCACGCTCCAGGTGAGGATGCCGTAGCCGAAATGGCTCTCGACGGGCCACGGGTGCGGGAGATCCTCGGTCAGCTCGATCGTCGTCGCGGACGTGGAGGACCCGCCGGACCAGGTCGCCCGAAAGGCGATCGGATTCAGCAGCACCCAGCCCGCCTGGTTGGCGACCAGAAGAGGAAGGCACCGGTTCGCCCAGCGCTCCTCCATCTCGTTGATCCACGCGCGCCAGCGTGGAGCCGGCTCGATGCGCGCGCGGTGCCCGCGCGAGATCGGGAAGGCGATGAGAGCCGGCCGGCTCTCATCGGCCTCCGTGCCCGCGCGTTCGCCCGCCCTCAGTCGTCCGCTCCCGGCATCTCCCGTAGGGTGCGCCGCCGGTCCGGCGCCGTCAAGCGCGGGCTCACGTCACGCCCGCTCTCTCGGCGGCTAGCTGAAGATGCTGAAGGGCGGCACGGGCGTGCCCAGCGGGACGTCCGTATGCGTGCCCGAGGAGGTCGCCGCAGTCAGCTCCCGGAGATCGCCGTAGTCCTTGACCGTCGGCTTCTCGTACTCGGGTGCCGCCGCCTCGAGCTCTTTCTGCTCCGTATCCATCCGAGTGTCTCTCCCTTTCGCCGATTGCCCAGAAGCCGGACGCTTCTGGTCTCCGCGAAGACTAGTCGCGCCGGCGCGCAGATCAAGGATGAAAAAAGTCGGAGCCCGCGGGCATCCGGTGCACGGTCCACGCCGGCTCCGCGAGGCCCTCTCCGCGGACGCGATCGACGAAGGACGAATCCTCCTGGAAGCGCAGCCAGCACTCGGCTCCCACCAGGTGCCAGACGGTCGACATCCAGCCGAGCCAGTTCGCGCCGCCCGCGCCCGGAGGCGCGTCGACCAGGCGCCGGACGGCGTCGAGCCGTACGTACGCGCCGATCTCCGCGCCGGGGGCATGGAGGATCCTCCTGATCGGCGCCAGGTCGGGCCCCGAGACGTCGTCGAAGTAGAAGGGGGCGAGGTTGCTCTTCCGTGTCGACAGCCGGACGCTGTCGGGAACCCTGCCGCGGAGAGCCTCCCGGATCAGCGGCCGGTCGACCTCCGGGTCGAACTCGAGCTCGGGCGGGATCCGAAGCGCGAGCTCGATCAGGTCGACGTCGAGGAGCGGCGGGCGTGCCGTGACGCCGGCCAGTGCCGCCCGATGCCGGAGGTACTCGCCGATGCCGACGCGGCTGCGCGAGCGCGTGATCGCGTCCGCCTTGTACGTCCACCAGCGGGGGCCACGCTGCTTCTTCCACTCCCACTGGTCGGCGGAGCGCAGGTAGAGATCCGCGCCTCTGGGGCTCAGGTAGTCGGGCACGTAGCGCTCAGGGCGGATCCGTCGTGCCGCCGTGTGGACGGCGTGCGGAACGGCTCCGTGGAGGGCGAAGTAGCGCCAGACCGCAGCGGTCATCCTGGGCGGCTGTGCCCGGATTCCCGGGTACGAGCGGGCCAGCCGGAAGCTCGAGAGGATTCGGCCGCGGCGAAGGCGGTCGGCGAGCAGGTAGCCCGACAGCCCGAACAGCTCGTCGCCCCCTTGCCCGTCGAGGACTGCAGTCATGCCGTCGCGGGCTGCGAGCTCGAGCAGCGGCCGCTCGATCAGATACCCGGGCCCCGACAGCGGGAGCTCCCACGCTTCCAGGTAGTCCAGGGCCAGCGCGAGAGCACCGCCCGGATGCACGCCGACCTGCACGCTCGGGAGCCGGAGCGCCTCGGTCAGCTCGGCGATCCGCTCCGACTCGTCGACGCTCGGGTGCGGATGGCCGGGGAAGACCGCCGAGTACCCGCACAGAGCCGGTGCCCCCCCGCCGGCCGCCTCCGCCGCTGCGGCAGCCACTGCCGAGGAGTCGACACCTCCGCTCATGACGATCCCGATGGCCCGGTCGCCGTGTGTGCGGCGGCGGATCGCCTCCAGCAGGGCGGACCACAGCTCGGCGGAGGCGTCGGCGCGAGTGAGGCGGCGGGGCGATTCGTACTGCGGGTACCAGTACGTGCGCCTCCGCCACCCGCCGTCGAGCTCGACGCACTCGCCTCCCGACAGCCGGAGCAGGCCGTCGTAGAGCGTCGCGCCGGCAGGGGCGACGCTGCTCGACAGCCAGTGGACGACCGCGGCCGCGTTCGGTGCCGGCCTGCGAGGGAGGAGCGCGAGCACGAGCCGCGCCTCCGATCCGAACAGGAGGCGGCTTCCGGTGGGGGCGATGTAGAGCGAATGGGAGCCGAGCTGGTCGACGGCGATCAGGCCCCGACGCTTGCCGGTGTCCCAGACGACAAGCGTGAACGAGCCTCGGAGCCGGTCGAGCATCGCCCTGCCGTGCCGCTCGTAGCCCGCCGCGAGGCCGCCGTCTTCCACGCCGGCGCCGTCGAAGAGCTCCCCGTCGAGGAGCAAGCTCGCGCCGGCCGATTCGTCGTCCTCTCCGGCGACGAGGAGCTCCGCCTCGCTGCCGAGCGCGGTCGCGAGAGCGCGCAGCGCCGACCGCGGGTCGAGGCCGTTCGGGTCGTAGAGCCCGGCCAGACCCCGTCCCTCCATGCGGCCGGCTACGAGCTCACATCTCGACGAGCCGGTGATAGGACTCCTCCAGCGGAGGCAGGAGAGCGACACCGTCGCTCTCCACCCAGGCGTGAGCGCGAAAGGCGGGCTCGACGCCGACGGCGATCACGAGCGTTCCCGGGATACCACGGCGGGCCAGCATGCTCGTGAGGACGAGCGACCGTACGAGGCAGCGGGAGTCGAAGGGCAGCAGGCCGAGCGCGCGGCCGACCGACCTTCCGAGCCGCGCTCCGGCGGCCTGCGCCCGTCTGCCTTCGAGCCCGCGCGTCGACGGCCGCGGCGCTCGCAGGGTGGCCACGGTCGTCGGCAGGTCGCTTCGGCGGAGCAGCCGGCGAACGCGGGCGTAGTCGCGGAGAATCTCCAGGGCGAGCAGGAGCTTGGCCCGCAGCGAGATCGGCCTGATCAGCTCGTAGTACGGCGAGCTCTCGTCCACCGCCTGGTCGCCGCTCAAGGCGCCGTCCCGGCGTGAGCTCGGATCGAGGCGGCCACCTCGGCTGCGGGATAGGTAGCCGGCACGTCGACGTCGAAGGCCGCGACGTGGGTTGCGATCCGGGAGCAGACATCGAGATGACGCCTGAGCCGCTCCGGAGAGCGGACGTAGGCGATGAAGCCGCTTTGCAGGAGCGGAGGCGGCTCCTGGGGAGCGCTCGCGGCGATCCGCACGGTCGCGAACCGGTCGCCTCGGCGCAGGAAGTAGATGCTCCGGAGCGGATGCGGCCGGTCGGCGAGCCTCGCGGCGAGATGCACCTTGTCGCTACGGCCGAGTACGACGCCGATCCGGCCCCTGCGGGCGGGCGGCACCGCGCTCAGCTCCCCCACCGGGACGTTGACCAGCCCGCCGCCCGGGTACGCGAGGATGCCCTCCGGCGAGGGCTCGAGCGCGAGGACGTCGTCGGTGAGCAGGGATGCGTCCTGCGCCACCAGGTGCACGGCGATCGAGGTCTTCCCGGTGCCCGAGGCGGCGATGAAGCCGAGAGCTCGCCCGCCGAGCTCGACGGCGCTGGCGTGGAAGAGCTCGACCCCCTGGAGGACCGCGGCGAGGGGGAGCACCTGGGCGAAGAGGAGCCGCTGCCAGCGCCAGCGTGCGACGCGGGGGAGCGCCGAGAGGATCCGCCGCCCGTCCGGCCGGACGAGGTGACGGCCGTGTCGAGGCGCCCAGATCCGGTAGCCGAGCTCCGGGTGGACGTCGATCACCATCATCAGG
The DNA here is from genome assembly GCA_963837265.1 of uncultured Actinomycetes bacterium. Classification (GTDB taxonomy): domain Bacteria; phylum Actinomycetota; class Thermoleophilia; order Gaiellales; family Gaiellaceae; genus DATBLE01. The sequence goes on along the minus strand of CAWIMQ010000003.1, from coordinate 89,744 downwards.
CTGCCGTCGCGGTGTCTGCGTTCGAGGAGCGTGCTCGACTCGCTCGAGCGCCACGCGCGCTCGATCTCCTTCGGCGGCACGAGCTCGACCGTCGTCCGCCGCCGGCCGCCTGCGGTGCTCGACTCGATCAGGCCGTCCAGGACGACCGGCGAGTCGATCTCGAGACCGAAGGCGGCTCCGCTCCACCGCCCCGCCGTCCCCGGATCCATGCGACCCGGGGAGGCGGTCGACTCAGCGGTGCTCATCGGAGAGCTCGATCAACCCCCGCTCGAGGAGGTCGGCGCAGAACTCGTAGAGATCCGCCTCGACCTCCGCCTGCGGCCGCCCGTACTCCGCGGCGAGTTGCGCGGCGACCTCCGGCGTCTTCCCGGAGCGGTCGAGCAGCTCGAGCATCCGCCCGCCGACCCGATTGAGCCCGTGGTACTTCCCCGTCTCCAGGTTCAGCACGACGGTCTCGAAGACGAAGGCGCGGTAGACGACGTGGCTCGGCAACCGGAACGTCGCGCCCACGAGCGGCGAGGTCTCGCCGCGAGCCTGCCCGGTCTCCTTCATCAGTACTCGATGATCGTCCCGCGCCGCTGACTCAGCCGGATCGCCCGCGACAGCGTCCAGACGGCCGGAGGAAGGAGGACGACCGCCCAGAGGACGATCTTGAGCACCGCGCCCCACGCCGTGCCCTCGAGTGGCGTTCCCACGAGGACGTTCCGCAGAAGCTCGAGCGTCGGCGTGAAGGGCTGGACGTGAGAGAGCCATTCGATCCAGCCCGGTAGCAGCGCGACCGGGAAGAAGAACCCGCCGATGAGCGAGATGCCGGTCACGAGGAACCCCACGCCCGACTCGGCCTGCTTGGCGACGATCACCGAGGCTGCGATCAGAAGCGCGAACGGCAGGAACGCGAGCCCCCCGAGGAAGGCGAGCGGCACGCTCAGCGCGGCCGTCGACCACTGAACGGGCATGCCGAAGACGGCCACCGCGAACGCGAGCGTGATCACCCCGGTGCAGAGCGCCAGCAGGAACGGAAAGATCGTCATCGAGGCGATTCCGGCCACTGGTCCGAACGGGGAGAGGACGAGCCGCTCGAAGGTGCCGGCAACAAGCTCCTGGCGGACGCGCCCGGGAAGGTTCGAGATCGTCGAGACGAGCACCTCGAGGATGACGAGCCCGACGACGGTGAAGGCGAAATAGGCGTCCGGCGAGGGGAAGCTGCTCACCGTGACGAGCCGCGAGATGTAGTAGAAGAGAATGACGCTGAAGAGCGCGGCGAAGACCTGGCTGACAAAGCGGAGCCGGTAGCTCAGGAAGATGCGCGCGTCGCGCTTGACCAGCCCGATCGCGCTGTCCGCGACTGCGAGGACGCCGCTCACTGTCACGTCAGCTTCCCGTGGCGGAGCTCCAGCACCTCGCTCGGCGAGTCGATCATGTCCCCGCGGGGCGAGCAACACAGCGCCGTCCCCCCGATTGCCGCGAACGCACCGAGCACCTCGTTCAGGAGCGCGATCCCGTCCTCGTCGAGGCTGTTCTGAGGCTCGTCCAGCAGCACGAGCCTGGGCTCGTGCAGAAAGGCCATCGCCAGGCGGACCCGCTGCCGCTGACCCATCGAGAGCCGATCGACGCGGCGGGAGGCGAGGTCTCCGAGCGAGAAACGGTCGATCGCCGCCTCGACCGCGTCCCGCCGGGAGCCGCGGGGGACGAAGGAGATCGTCGCCCAGAAGTCGAGGTGGGCTCGAACGGACAAGCGCGCGTAGAGGCCCGTCTGGCCGGCCGAGAGAAACCCGAGCCGCCGCTGGAACTCGCGGCGCCGCGTGCGCGGGTCGAGCCCGTCCAGGCGCACGGTACCGCTGTCGGCGGTGATCAGCCCGGCGGCGATTCGCAGAAGCGTGGTCTTTCCGGTTCCGTTCGGTCCGACGAGCGAGACGATCGTCCCGGGCTCGAGCACGAGGTCGACCGCGTCGAGAACAGGCCCTCGCTTTCGGTCCCACGCCTTCGTGATCGCTTCGAGGACGAGGCGATGACTCTGCCCCGGGTCCGCCCGGCGTACCGGTTGCGGCGCCCCGGCGGTGGACGCGGTCTCGGGCAGCCGAACGCTCACCGCTCGTCTCCGACCGCTTGTGGGGCTTCGGCGGAGATGGCGAGGATCCCCGTTCCGAGGCCGCGGTCCGAGTCGAGGATCAGGTCTGTCGCCTCGCCGCGAGAGTGGACGCCGAGCTTCGCGAACGCCGACGAGAGATGGCTCTTCACCGTCGCCTCCGAGATGAAGAGCTTGCCGGCGATCTCTCGATTCGCAAACCCCATCACGACCATGCCGAGGATCTGCTTCTCGCGCGACGACAGGCGGGGTCGCGCGACTGCTTCCCGGAACCCGGCCGGAACCGCCAGCTGGCCGGCGCACACGGCGCGCACGGTCGCCGCGAGCCGTTCCCCGAGGCCGGCATCTCCCTCCACGCGATCGTCGACGACGAACCCCGCTGCGCCGGCGGCAAGCGCGTGGCGGATCTCCCGCGGGCTCGCAGAGGACGCGACGACGACGACGGGAACGTCGGGAAATCGCTCCGCGAGCAGGCTCAGCTGCGACGACCGGCGGTCTCCAGCCCGGTCCGAGGCGACGAGGAGCGCATCGTGGCCGGTCGCTCCTCCCGGCTCTGGCAGCTCTTTGGGCGCTGTCGGACGCGAGACGACGTGGATGCCGCGCCGTTCGAGGATTCCTGCGAGGCGCTCGCCGGCGGTCGTGGTCTCGGCGAGGACACCCACGCGCAACTGCGCCTCGAGCGGCGCGCGGCGGCGCGGAGCGGTCACGCGTCAACGGTACTCGACGCCTACGGCTCCGTGACCTAGCTATTCGGCTAGAGGCCGGAGGAGGCTGTGGCGGCGGGCGGCGGGAGGCCGCGTTCGAGCTTCGCTGAAGCCGCTACACTCCGCGCCCCCGCCGGGGATCATGGCGACCGAGAACCTCACGCTCAAGGTGTGGCGCCTCCATCCGAGCGGCTGCCCGATCGTGCCCGCGGAGAAGACCCTGCACGGGACCGCGAACCGGGGCGGAGTTCGCTGGTGCGGGCCGTTCACGAACGCGAACAGGTCCGGGTGGTGGCTCTTTCCCCCCGTCGACCTGGACGTCGTGTGGCGGGGCGGGAAGGAGTTCGAGTGGAAGCTGTTGACCCCGTACTCCGACGTTGACGGAGACCTCGTGCGTTTCCTGCTCGACGAGTCCGACGGGGCGCATCCCGAGCTGTGGTTGCCCGAGGGCGGGCGCACGAAGCTCAGCTGGGGCCTGGTCGAGGACGGGGTCGTCCAGATCTGGACGGGGTGCATCTTCGAGACACCGCCCGGCTGGGGGCTCCACATCCGCAGCCCGGTCAACTTCCCTGCTCGTGCCTGCCACGTCATGGAGGCCGTCCTCGAGACGGACTGGCTCCAGTACGACGTCTGGCTCAACGTCGTGTTCGACCGGCCCGGCGAGCTCGTCGAGCTCCGGAGAGAGAGTTGGCCTCCGATCGCGCAGCTCGTCCCGGTGCCCAGGGACACCTACGACGCACGGTGGCGGCTCGAGGAGGAGACGGTCAACCGGAACAGCGAGGCGGCAAACCGCGTCTTCGAGTACTTCGTCTCCTACAACGAGAAGAAGTTCGCGGGGGGCGGTGCCGGGCGGGAGGCGGCGAAGGACCCCGCCACGTACCACAAGGAGCGAAAGCGCCTGCAGAGCCGGAGGCCCTCCGGAACCCAGGGCGAGAGCTGCTGAGGCCCCGTCCGCGCGGGGCGAGGCCCCTCGAAGGTCGAGTGGTGCAGCTGCCGGCCGGTGCCGCATCCGAGGGGTGCGGGCCGCATCACACGCGGAAATCGGCTGCCGGAGCCGTCTTCAGGCCTCTGCGCGCCGGTTGAGGCGGCGTACCATCGGGAGAGGGGAAAAGCCCCCCGATCGTCCGTTGTCGCCAGCTGCAGCAGGGGGGAGAATGCCCTGACGTGCGGTGACCCAGACCATGCTCACCGTTGAACGGCAATGACCGAACCCTCATCCTCTTCGCATCCTCCGCAGAACCACGTTCAGCAGGGATCGCCGATGCGAGTCGTGATCGTGGCAGGCGAGCTGTTCTGGCAGCGTCGCCTCCGCGTGCAGCTGAGGAATCTGCCGGTGGAGGTCGTCGGGGAGGCGACGACCGCCGCCGAGGCCGCCCGTCTCGTGGAGGTGCTCGACCCCGACGTCGTCGTCCTCGATCCGCGTCTCGCGGGTGACATCGACGAGCTGGGCTCTGCCCCGGTGGTCGTCGCGTCCCCGGCCGGCACCGGCGACGACGAGCACGACCTGCCCGTCCCCGGGCGGCGGCATCTCCTCGAGGTGGCGATGACGCTCGCCTGCGCGACTGCCGCCGGAAGACTCTCGTACTAGCGGAGCGGCGAGGGCTACCCGCGGGCCCCGCCGGCACTCGGGAAGTAGAGCGACGGGGCAAACGCTTGGCGGATCGCCGAGGCGACGTCTTCGGCCTCGGCCGTGGCGACGACGTAGGCGGCCGCCCCGGCCTCAAACGCTCCGTCGATTAGGCTTTGCTCGGTCGAGTCGCTGAACACGATCGTCTTCACGCCGTCGAGGCGCCGCTCCCGAACGAGGCGAAGGCACTCGAATCGACCATCGCCTTCGCCGGCACGGTCGGCTGTGACGTGGACGACCAGGAGATCGGCCCGCTCACGCTGGACCTGCGCGATGGCGGCGGCGGCATTCGTCTCCTGCGCGACCACCTCGATTCCGAGCCCGGAGAGGACGTCGGCGACCGCGTCGCGCCAATCCGCCGGGCCGTCGACGAGGGCGGCTCGATGAATCGCCAGGCTGGACGTGAGGAGGCTCATGGTCATCCAGTAGCACCAAGAACAGGGTTTCGTCAGGGCGAAGTCGATCGTTCGTGCTTCCTGCTCTCAGCATTGGTCGACAGAGCGCGGGTGGGGAATCCCCCGAACGGGTGATCTGGCGGGGCCGGGGCGGTTAGCGCATTCCGCCGACTCGAGCACTAGCCAAACGGCTAAAGATGTCGAAGAAAGGCTCCACGAACGGAGCGTAGGCCGCAACGAGACGGGCGACTAGCATCGGATACGAGCCGGACGAGGCAGAACTGGACGAGGTCATTCCACACCCGCAGGGATCCCCCACGGACGCCGTCCGGAGTGCTTCCGTGCAGGCGCAAGGTGCTCCGGATGTCCTGCTTCCGGCTGCGGAACGGTCGCCTGACGCGGAGCCGCGAGCGGAGATCTGGTTCAAGCGCAAGATCGACGTCCGCGCAGCCCTCGCAGATCTGTGGCGGTCGCACGAGCTCGTCGTGACGCTCGCCGAGCGGGACCTCCGCGTCCGCTACAAGCAGGCGTTGCTCGGGTTCGCCTGGGCGGTCTTCACCCCGCTGATCCTGATGCTCGTCTTCACCGTCTTCTTCACGCAGTTCGCCAAGGTCCAGACGGCACCCCGGCGTCCCGTACGCGCTGTTCTCCTACGTCGGGCTCCTGCCCTGGACGTTCTTCTCCAACTCGCGTCTCGAACGGGGGCAGAGCCTCGTCGACAACATGCGATCCTCAACAAGGTCTACTGCCCGCGGAGGTCTTCCCGTCAGCAGCATCGTCGTCGCCGTGTTCGACACCGTGATCTCGTGGTCGTCCTCGTGCCTGCTGTTCGCCGATCTACCGGCTTCGCCCCGAAGCTCAGACGCCTCTGTGGTGCCGGTGTTGCTTCCCGTCCTCGCTCGCTTTCACGCTCGGTCTCACCGTGCGGTTCTCGGTGCTGGTCGTCTACCTGCGCGACCTGCGCCATGCGCTGCCGCTCTTCCTGCAGTTCGGCCTGTTCGTGACGCCGGTCGTGTAGGGCTCGACCGAGATCCCGAGGACCTGCGGCTGCTCTTACTGGCGCTCAACCCGCTCGGCCCGCGATCGACGGCTTGCGCCGCACCGTGCTCCTACGGCCAGCGCCCCAGCTGGGACTACCTCGCGCGTCGGGCCGCGAGCGCGCTCGTCGTCCTGGCTGTCGGCTACTGGCTCTTCAAGCGGCTCGAGGCCGGCTTTGCCGATGTTGCCTGACGGGCACGATCCAAGCCGAGCAGATCTGGAAGCGGTTCCGGGCCGACCGCAGCCGGCAGCTGCCTCCGCGACGACCTCGAGCCGGGCCGGCACCTGCTGGGCGGCGCAGAGCGGGGAGTCCCGTGGCGCTGGGTGCTGCGCGACATCGAGCTTCGAGCGTCGAGCCCGGCGAGTCGGTCGGCATCGTCGGCGCGAACGGGTCGGGCAAGTCGACCCTGCTCAAGATCATCTCCGGCGTCATGTTCCCGCACGCCGGGCGCTCGGACTCGCCGGCCCGGTCGGCGCGCTCATCGAGGTGCTGGCGGGCATCCACCCGAACTCACCGGCCGCGAGAACATCATCCTCTACGGCACGCTGCTCGGGCTGAGCCGCAAGCAGGTGCCGGCCGGTTCGACGAGATCGTCGACTTCGCCGAGATCGAGGACGCGGTCGACCGGCAGGTGAAGTTCTACTCGAGCGGGCATGCAGATGCGGCTCGGCTTCGCGCGTCGCCGCGTTCCTCGAGCCCGCGATCCTGCTCGTCGACGAGGTGCTCGCGGTCGGCGACGCGGCGTTCCAGCAGCGGTGCCTCGACCGCATGCGCGAGGTGATCCACAGCGGCACGACGCTGCTGCTCGTGTCGCACGACCTCGCGCGCGTCGAGGCGACCAGCCGAAGCGGGGTCTGGCTCGACCAGGGCAGGTGCGCGCCGACGGCCCGGTGAACGAGGTCCTCGACGAGTACCGCGCCGACGTCGATGCCACCGCCGATGCGGCCCCACGCCGGCCCGGTCGTATCGCCCTGCGACACGCTCAGGTGGGTACGGCCGAGGGGGAGAGCATGGTGCGTAGCGGCGGCCGGCTCGATGTCGACCTGACGTTGGAGACCGAGGACGAGTACCGCGCCTGGATGTACGTCGGAGTGACCGAGGGCACGGCGACGCCGATCTTCATGATCACGCCTGGCAGCCACATCATGCTGGCGCCCGGCGGCACGCACGTGCGCTGCTCGGTCGAGGCGCTTCCACTTCCCCGCGGGCGCTTCTACCTCTGGGCCGGCGTCTGCCACGGGGCGGCCGACGGGCCCCAGCTGGTGCAGTCGAAGTGTCGGACGCTTCGACGTGTACGGGCCCGAGATCGATCCCACGCCGCCCGCGGTGGTACGGCTGTCGCCCGTGCACGTCGGCTCCCAGTGGATCTCCGAGCCTGTCTAGCCCCGTAGCTCCGCCGAGGGCCTACCGACCGTGAACGCCCGCGCGATCTACTGCGTCGCGGACGCAAACGTGTTCCTCGGAGCCGTGGCAATGGTCAACTCGCTCCGGCTCGTGGGGCATCGGGAGCCGGTCCTGGTTCTCGACTGTGGCCTCGAGGACGAGCAGCGACGCCTTCTGGAGCGCGAGGCCACGGTGGTTCCGGCTCCGGAGGGCTCGACCCCGCATCTGCTCAAGCACGTTCTGCCGCTCGCCGAGCCGGCCGAGGTCATGCTCCTCGTCGACTGCGACATCATCGTCACGCAGTCGGTCGAGCTTCTGTTCGAGCTGGCCGCCCGCGGGGACATCGTCGGCTTCGCCGACCGGCTCGAAGACCGGTTCGACCGGCGCTGGAGCGAGCTCCTCGGTCTCGGGGCGCCGGTCGTGCGGACGTACGTGAACAGCGGCTTCCTCGCGCTGCCGGGCGACCCCGGGAGGAGGCTCCTGGCAGATCTGGGCGACAAGGCGAGGCTGGTCGATCCCGCGCGGTCGATGATCGGCGCCGGGAGCGCGCTCGACCCGTTCTACTTCCTGGACCAGGACGTCCTGAACGCGCTCCTCGCCACGCGTCCGGACGGCCTCGTCGCGCTGGAGAGCCGACTCGCTCCGCACCCACCCTTCCAGGGCGTTCGCCTGCGGGATCCATCGTCTCTCGACTGCGCCTACGACGACGGCGAGCGCCCGTTCGCGCTCCACCACATTCAGGCGAAGCCGTGGCTCGAGCCGCTTCGTCCGACCGGTGTACTCGCGGCTGCTCACGCGGCTGCTGCTCGCCGACGACCTCCCGCTCCGTGTCGCGCCCGAGCTCGTCCCCTTGCGGCTCCGCGAGGGCCTGCTCGCCTCGGCCGAGCACCGCCGGGCATCGGCCGTCGCGACCTGGCGGCGCGCCCGCGGGCGGGTCGGGGTGCGCCGCCGGCTACGTGAGCTTCGCCGCAGCTAGACGGCGCGCTCGACCCTGGCAGCGACCTCGGAGATCACGGTCTCGAGGATCTCCAGCGCCTGGTCGAGCGTCTCGCGCGAGACGTTGAGGGGCGGCAGCAGCCGGACCACCGCGTCGTACCGGCCTCCGAGCTCGAGGATGAGCCCGCGCTCGAGCGAGCGCCTCTGGATCTCGGCAGCCGCCTCCGGGTCGGCGCGGCTGGTCGCCGGCTCGACGATCTCGAGGCCGATCAGCAGGCCCTTTCCTCGCACGTCGCCGACGATGTCGTGCCCGCGCTGGAACGCCTCGAGCCGGTCGAGCACATACGTGCCGAGCTCGTTCACGTTCCCGAGCACCCCGTCGCGCTCGATGATCCTCGTCGCCGCGATTCCCGCCGCGAACGCGAGGTGGTTGCCGCGGAAGGTGCCCGTGTGGGCGCCCGGCCCCCAGACGTCGAGCCGCTCGTCGTACATGACGACGGCGATCGGCATGCCGATGCCGCCGAGCGCCTTCGACGCGAGGATCGCGTCGGGAACGATGCCGTACTGCTCGAACGCGAACCACGAGCCCGTGCGCCCGCAACCCGACTGGATCTCGTCGACGATCAGGGGAATGTCGAGCTCGCGGGTCACGCGGCGAACGCCGCGGACGAAGTCGACGGGAGCCGGGAGAACGCCGCCCTCGGCCTGCACGACCTCCATGATCACCGCGGCCGGCCTGGGGATGCCGCCCAGGGGATCCTTCAGCGCGCTCTCGAGGTAGTGCAGGCACTGCGTCCCGCACGTCTCGGGGTGGAGCGCCGCCGGCCAGCGGTAGGCATACGGGTACGGGAAGAAGTGCACGCCCGGCATCCGGTTCGCCACTGGCTCCATCTGGGAGACGAGGCCGGTCACGGACATCGCGCTGTGCGTGCTCCCGTGGAACGCGCCCCGGAAGGCGACGACGTCGGCCCGGCCCGTGGCGGTCTTGCAGAGCTTGATCGCCGCGTCGACGGCGTTCGCGCCCGTCGGCCCGCAGAACTGGATCTTCGTCCGTCCTTGCATCTCGTCGGGGAGCAGCGACAGCTGGAGCGAGACGAACTCGTCCTTCAGCTCGGTCGGGAAGTCGAGCCCGTGGGAGAACTCGCCAGCCGCTCGCTCGACTGCGTCGACGACCTCGGGGTGGTTGTGCCCGAGGGCGAGCGTCCCCGCCCCGGTGAGGAAGTCGACGAAGATGTTGCCGTCGACGTCCTCGACGTACGAGCCGGACGCGCGCGCGATCCCTATGGGCAGGCGGCGCGGGTACGTGCGGGCGTTCGACTCGCGGGTCTCCTGGCGGGCGAGCAGACGACCCGACTCGGGGCCGGGGATCGGCGTCCGGACCGACGGCCGCTTCGAGAGTGTTGTCGCCGCGACGGTCACCGGGAGACGCCCTGCATCTCGCCGTCGCCGCTTCGCACCATCTCGCCCATGGCGACGAGGATCTTCCGCGGCCCGACGAAGGGCCGGCGGGCGTGCGCGACGATCATGTTGTCGACCGCGATCAGGTCGCCCTGCTCCCAGGGCAGCTCGACGCAGAGCTCTTCGTAGAGCTCCCCGATGCGCTCCATGATCTCGTCGGAGATCACCGAGCCGTCGCCGAAGTAGACGTTCCGCGGCAGGGCCTCCTCCGAGAACAGCTGGCGCAGCGAATCGCGCGTCTCGGGGTCGAGGCAGTAGACGTGGTGGAGCTGCACCTGGTTGAAGAAGAGCTTCTCGCCGGTGCGGGGTGATGGGTGACGGCCGACCCGTGCTGCTTGATGCAGAGCGCGTCCTCGCCCTTCCACTCGCAGGTCATGCCCTCGTCGGCGCACGCACGCTCGACTTCCGCGCGGTCGTTCGTCTTGAAGAACTCCTGCCAGGGGACGTCGAGGCCGGGCGAGAAGTTCCGGACGTAGACGAGGCCTTGGCCTCGAACTCGGCGAGGATCTCGGGCTCGAGCCGCTGGGCGACGAGCCGGCAGTCGAGCAGCGGCGTCTCGCCCTGCTCCTGCGCCGGGGTCACGCAGAAGAAGAACTGGCGGAGCGGCCACGTCGGCAGGTGCGAGCTCTCGTTGTGGAACAGGATCGTCTTGTCCGGCGGATACGGCGTCGAGTGATAGATGCGCTCGCCGTCTCCTCGGGCGGCAGATCGCCGTACTCGGCGAAGAGGTCGGTCGCGACCAGGACGCGACCCGCTCGAAGTCCGGGGCGCCGGCGAGGGCGAAGCCCCGAAGGGACGGCGCCGTGCTTGTCGAAGTAGCCGTTCAGCTCGTCCTTGTTGCTCGACGTCCACTCGGCGAGGTCGACGCCGTCGACCGCCGGCCGCACGACCAGCGGTAGCGAGTTCCCGTCGACCAGGCTCGTCTCGATGAGGCGCGTGAAGTCGACCGCCCGGCGGCGCGTTGCGCCGAGGCCCGGCGACCTGCGGATGGACTCGGCTCCGTTGCTCAAATTGTCCTTCGGTTGGCTCCGCTTGGGATAATGAAAGGGCCCGTTTCGGTGGGCGCACGAGCAGGTGTGTCGATGGTAGTCGGGGGCGGCGGGACGTCCCACGGTCTTACGTGCAGCGTTTCCGTTCGCGGGTTCCTAACCCATCGGCTAGGCGGAGCCGGCGCGCAGCCCGTACGGCGCCTGGTCACCGCGGCCCCCCCGCGCCGGCCGGCTCGCCGGCGAGCGCGTTCTCGATGCAGGCTTCGATCTCGGCGGCGAGCCGTCGACGTTTGGCTCGCGGACGAGGTTGTCGTGCCTGATGTCGTCGCCCTCGATCCAGCGCACGTCGAGGCCGCCCTCGGCGAGCCGCCGCCAGTGGGAGATGTCCCCGGCGCGTTCCCGTCGTCCTTCCTGGGCCGCGCGGAAGAGCGTCACCTTCCAGGGGGCAGCGGGAGCGACGTACCGGAACGCGGCGCGGTGGCCGGCGCCCTGCATGTTCCACAGGGCCCGCGGGACGCGACGGCCCCGCCTGGCGAGCTGGTCGTAGAGCGCCCAGCGGATCTCCGTGGCGACCTTGCCGACGAGGCCGCGTCCCCGCCGCCGGATCCACGCGATCTTCCCGCGCAGGTCGCGCGACCGGAAGTCGGCGAGCTTCACGCGCTCGAGCTCCACCCGGGTCCGCGTCGGCGCATGCCCGAACGGGTATGCGTCGACGAGGCCGAGGAACGCAGGCTCCCGGCCCCGCTCGTGCAGCTGCCTCGCGACCTCGTAGGCGAGCACCCCGGAGAAGCAGTAGCCGCAGAGAAGCAGAGGCCCCTCCGGCTGGAAGCGGACGAGCTCGTCGACGTGATGGGCGGCCATGTCCTCCAGGCGCGTATAGGGGCGCCGTCCGTCGAGGCCGACTCCCTGGACTCCGTACACCGGCTGGTCGGGATCGAGGCTCCGGACGAGGTCGCGGTAGAAGAGCAGCTCGCCGTCGATTCCGTGCAGCAGGAAGAGCGGCGGCCGGGATGCGCCCGGCCTGAGCGGAACGATCGGCGACCAGGCAGCCGAGCTTCCCGCCGGCCTCGAGCGCGCCTGCGACGTGGCGGACGGTCGCCTGCTCGAAGAGCACGGTCAGGGGCAGCCTCACCCGGAAGACACGCTCGACCTCGGCGATCAGCCTCACGGCGAGGAGCGAGTGGCCGCCGAGCGCGAAGAAGTCGTCGTCGACGCCGATCGGCTCCTGGATGCCGAGCACCCGCTGCCAGATCTCGAGGATGCCTCCTCCGTGCTCGTCCGCCGGCGGCCGAGGGTGGACGAGGCCGAGCGACTCGTGTCCGGGATCCGGCAGCGCGTTCCGGTCGAGCTTGCCGTTCGGGGTGCAGCGGGAGCGCTCGAGCACGACGAACGCCGCGGGGACCATGTAGTCGGGCAGCGTCCGCGCAAGTAGCGCGCGCAGCTCGGCCCGGCGGCCGGACCGGGCGCGGCGACGGGCACGACGTAGGCGACGAGCCGGCTGCTGCGCCGTGCCGTCCTCGCGGGCGACGACGGCGGCCTCGCGGACGCGCCGTGTCGCGGCGAGCGCGCCTCGATCTCGCCGAGCTCGATGCGGTAGCCGCGCATCTTGACCTGGTGGTCGAGCGCGGCCGAGGAACTCGAGTCGCCGTCGGCGCGGCAGCGCGCGAGGTCGCCGGTGCGGTAGAGCCGCGCGTCCGGGCGTCGCGCGAACGGGTCCGGCGACGAACGCTCGGCGGTCAGCTCGGGCCGGCCGAGGTAGCCGCGGGCGACGCCGGCGCCGCCGATGTACAGCTCGCCGGCACGCCGATCGGCAGCAGGCCGCAGCCGCGCGTCGAGCACGTAGAGCGTCGTGTTGGCGATCGGCCGGCCGATCGTCGCGGGCCTGCCCGCGTCGCGACCGTGCGCGGCGTCGACGCAGACCGTCGTCTCGGTCGGGCCGTACATGTTCCAGAGCAGCCGCACGCCGGGTCGCGGCAGCGGCGTCGGCCAGCTCCGGCGTGCAGCGCCTCGCCGCCGGCAGAGCACCTTCAGCCCGGCGCGGCCGGCCCAGCCGGCGTCGAGCAGCATCCGCCAGGTCGCGGGCGTCGCCTGCATGACCGTCGCGCGCGATGGCGTCGAGCAGCTCGGCCAGCGCGCGTCGGCCGCCGCGTCCGCTGGCGCGACGCACGACGCGGCGCGCCGGTGATCGAGCGGCAGGTACAGCTCCAGACCGCGGCGATGTCGAACGACAGCGTGGTGACCGCGAGCAGCACGTCGCCGGCCGCGATGCCCGGCTCCTGCCGCATCGACGCGAGGAGGTTCGACCAGCGCCGCGGTGCGGCGACCTCGACGCCCTTCGGCGTGCCGGTCGAGCCCGAGGTGTAGATCGACGTACGGCGGGCTGCTCCGAGTGTCCGGTCCGCTCACGGGCGCCTCGGCCGGGAGACCGGCGAGCTCCGCCCAATCGCGGTCGAGGCACACGACCTGGGCCGCAGTCTGCGGGATGACGGGGAGGAGGCGCTCCTGCGTGACGACGACCGACGCCTGCGAGTCCTCCAGCATGAAGGCGAGCCGCCCGGCGGGATAGCCGGGATCGAGGGGGACGTAGGCTCCACCCGCCTTGAGGATCCCAAGGACGGCGACCAGGAGCTCCCGCCGTCCGGTCGACGCAGAGGCCGACCAGGCGGTCGGGGCCGATGCCGAGCTGCCGCAGACGGTTCGCGAGCCGGCTCGACCGCTCGTCCAGCTCGGCGTACGTCAGTCGCTGCCCGCTGTCCTCGACCGCGACGGCCCCGGGCGTCGCGGCCGCCTGCGCCGCGATCAGCTCGTCGACCCGCTGCGCCGGGTACGGCCGCTCCGTCTCGTTCCACTCGGTCAGCACCAGCCGTCGCTCGTCCTCGCCGACGATCTCCGCGTCGTCGATCGGCCGGGCGGGGTCGTCGACCAGGGCCCGAAGCAGGGTCTCGAAATGGCCCGCCATCCGCTCGATCGTCACGCGGTCGAACAGGTCGGTGCTGTACTCGAACGTCGCGCGCAGCCCCTCCGGCGACTCCCGCATGAAGAGCGACAGGTTGAACTTCGTCGTCGCCCACCGAGACGGACGCCCGTGACCGTGAGCCCGGGCAGCTCCACGCGCCGGCCTCGGGCGTGTCTGTAGAACGAGAACATGACCTGGAACAGCGGCGCGCGGCTCCGGTCGCGCGGCGGGTTCAACTCCTCGACGAGCAGCTCGAAGGGGAGATCCTGGTGCGCCTCGGCTTCGAGCACGGTCTCGCGGACCGACGCGAGCAGATCGCGGAACCCGGCCTCGCCGGAGGCGTCGAGCCGGAGGACGAGCGTGTTCGTGAGAAAGCCGATCTGGCCTTCGAGCTCCACGCGATGCCTGTTCGCGACCGGCGCGCCCACGAGCAGCTCGCGCTGGCGCGAGTAGCGGCCGAGCAGGACCGAGAAACCGGCGAGGAGCGTCATGAAGAGGGTCGACCCGTGCTCCCGGCTGAGCGCCTTCAGCCGCTCGAGCAGCTCGGGCGGCAGGACTTCTGAGGACGTGGCCCCCGTCGGCGGTCTGGACGGCCGGGCGGGGGTGGTCGGTGGGGAGGTCGAGCGCCGTCGGCGCGTCTTCGAGGTGCGCGCGCCAGTAGTCCAACTGCCGCTGTCGCAGATCGCCCTGCATCCACTCCTGCTGGTGGACCGCATAGTCCGCGTACTGGATCGCGAGCTCGGGCAGGCGGGCAGCCGGCCCGCCCGTGAACTCGGTGTCGGGCGCGCCCAGCTCGCGGAAGAGCACGCTGACCGACCAGCCGTCGCAGACGATGTGGTGAAGCGTCAGCGCGAGGACGTGGTCCTGGGGGCGAGACGCAGGAGCACCGTCCGACGCGGCGGCCCGGCGGCGAGATCGAACGGCGCCAGCGCCTGCTCCGCGACCAGGCGCTCCATCTCCGACTCCGGGTCGGGCTCGACGCTGATGTCGACGATCTCGAGTTCCTCCGCCCGGGGCGGGTGCACGAGCTGGAACGGGACCCCGTCGTTCTCTCCGAAGGTCGTCCGCAGGGTCTCGTGCCGAGCGACGATCTCGGTCAGCGCCCGCTCCAGCGCGCCGACGTCGAGCGCCCCGCGCAGCCGGCGCGGCAGCGGGACGTTGTAGGCCGAGCCGGGCTCGAGCCGGTGCAAGAACCAGAGGCGCCGCTGCGCGAACGAGAGCGGGAACGAGTAGGTCTCGCCGGCGCCCTGTGGGTCTCGAGATGCGGTCCTCGACGACGGGCTGGCTCATGTGCCGGCGCCCGGGCCCGGGGAGTGCGCGAGGCGATACTGCCGACGGTCCAGTGGCGTCAGCACGGGGAGCCGATCCTGCTCCTCGGTCTCGAGGCCGTCGAGGACGGCGGCGAGCCCGGCCACGGTCGGCTGCTCGAACATGTTGCGGAGGCCGATCTCGACGCCGAACGCCCTGCGGAGCCGCGAGATCACGCGGGTGGCGAGCAACGAGTGCCCGCCGAGCGCGAAGAAGTCGTCCTCCGCTCCGACCGGGTCGACGCCGAGCACCTCGCTCCAGACGCGTGCGACGACCTCTTCCGTGGGTGTGCGCGGCGCGACGAAGACCGCCTCCGACCGCGTGCCGTCGGGGGCCTGCAGCGCCGAGCGGTCGACCTTGCCGTTCGGGCTCAACGGGAACGCGTCGAGGAGGACGACCGCCGACGGGACCATGTACTCGGGCAGGGTGGTGCCCAGGAACCGTCGGAGCTCGCCCTCGAGCTCCCGCGAGCCGGAATCGTCGGCGACGACGTACGCGACCAGGCGCCGGTTGCCGGGCTCGTCCTCGCGGGCGAGGACGAGCGCCTCGCGCACCGCCGCGTGCTTCGTCAGCTCCGCCTCGATCTCCCCGGGCTCGACGCGGAAGCCGCGAACCTTCACTTGGTGGTCGAGACGCCCGAGGAACTCAATGCTTCCGTCCGCGAGGTGCCGCGCCCGGTCGCCCGTCCGGTAGAGACGGGTGTTCGGCGTCGCCCGGAACGGATCGGCGACGAACCGCTCCGCGGTCAGGTGGGGGCGGTGGAGATACCCGCGCGCGAGCGTGTCGCCGCCGATGTACAGCTCTCCGGGGACGCCGACCGGAACGGGATGGAGACGCTCGTCGAGCACGTGGATCTGGGCGTTTGCGATCGGTCGCCCGATCGGCGGCCGGTCCGGCCATGTCTCCGCGGACCTTGGGAGGGGGAAGGCGGTGACGACGTGGCTTTCCGTCGGCCCGTACTGATTGTGCAGGGTGCACGCCGGCAGCGCAGAGAACAGCCGGCGAATCGCAGGGGTGATCTGCAGCGCCTCCCCGGCGGTGATCACCTCGCGGAGCGAGGTCGGAGGCGTGCCGCGCTCGACTGCCGCCTCCGCCAGCTGCTGTAGTGCGATGTAGGGGAGGAACAGGCGCTCGACGGAGTGCCCCCGGAGCGCCTGCAGGAGCGCGTCCGGATCTCTCCGAGTCTCCTCGTCGATCAGCACGAGCGTGCCGCCGCACGCCCAGGTCGAGAAGAGCTCCTGAAAGGCGACGTCGAAGCTGATCGACGCGAACTGCAACGTCCGTGCGGCCGGTGCGAAGCTGAAGCGGTCGCGCTGCCAGGCGAGCAGGTTCGAGAGGGTGCGATGCGGCATCGCCGCGCCCTTCGGCCGTCCGGTCGATCCGGACGTGAACAGGACGTACGCCAGAGCGTCGGGAGTGCCCAGGACAGGTAGGTCCTCCTCGGCGCCGGCATCGTCCCCGTCCTCGACGTCGACGCAGATCGTGCGGGCGCCGTGCTCGGGCAGCCGGTCGAGCAGGCGGATCTGCGTGAGGAGCATCGGTGCGGCGGTGTCTTCGAGCATGAACCGAAGCCGCTCGGCCGGATAGGTGGGATCGAGAGGCGCGTACGCGCCGCCCGCCTTGAGCGCCGCCAGGACCGCGACGGGCGGGACTCGAGCGTAGCGCTCCATGCAGATCGCGACCGGGGTGTCGGGTCCGACCCCGGCCTCGCGGAGACGCCGGGCAAGCCTGTTCGCGCGCGAGTTCAGTTCGGCATAGGTCGAGTGACTCCTCGCCGGTCGTCACCGCCGTCCGCTTCCGGGGTGCGGACGCACCTGATCCTCGACGAGCTCGTGCACGCTCCTGTCCGTTCCGGGTACCGCGTCGCCGTCTCGTTCCAGCGGGCAAGCCGGTCCCGCTCGGTGTTGCTGACCACCTGCAACGTCGTCGATCGATCGATCCGGGTCGTCGACCACGGCCCCGAGGAGCGTCTCGAAGTTCGCCAGCATCCGCTCGATCCGCGGACTGCTGAACAGGTCGGTGCTGTACTCGACGGACGCTCCGACGGTTCCGTCTGCCCTGCTGAGCGACAGCGCGAGGTTGAACTTCGAGCGCCCCCGGTCGAAGTCCTCGTGACTCGACGGTCAGGTCGTGGAGCGCGATCGGACCCGGCGATCGACGTCCTGGAACTGGAACAGCACCTGGAAGAGCGGCGAGTGGCTCAGGCTCCGGCTCGGGATTCAGCTCGGCGACCAGCTTCTCGAACGGCAGGTCCTGGTTCGCGTACGCCCTGAGGGCTGTCTCGCGGGTCCGGCGCGAGGAGCTCGCGGAAGCGTCGGGCTCCCGCGCAGGTCCGCCCGCAGGGCAAGGGTGTTCGCGAAGAACCCCACCAGGTCTTCCAGCTCGGTTCGGCTGCGGTTCGCGATCGGCGATCCGACGACGAGCTCGCGCTGGCCGCTGTAGCGGCCGAGGAGCGCGGAGAACGCAGCCAGGAAGGTCATGAAGAGCGTCGTGCCCGTCTCGCTGGCTCAGGCGCTCGAGCTTGCCGACGAGCTCGCCGTCGAGGACCGCCCGGCAGCGGGCACCGCGATCGGACGCTGAAGGGCCGGGCGCGGCCGGTCGAAGGGAAGATCGAGCACGGTGGGGGCGCTGTCGAGCTCGGTCCTCCCAGGCGCCGAGCGCCCGGTTGAGCCGCTCTCCCTGAAACCACTCTCGCTGCCAGAGCGCGAAGTCTCCGTACTGGACGGGCAAGGCGGGGAGCGCCGGCTCCCTCCCGGTGACGAGCGCCGCGTAGAGCTCGGGCCAGGTCGCGCGGCGAGCACGCGAATCGCCCAGCCGTGTGCGACGATGGGATGATCGTCAGGACCAGGAGGTGGTCGTCGCGGCCGTGCGGACGAGGACGGCTGCGCAGGAGCGGTCCGGTGGACAGGTCGAAGGGGCGGATGCTCCTCCTCGTCGGCGAGCTCTCCGGGCGCCGAGCTCGCCGTGCTGCTCGGCAAGCTCGAGTCAGTCACTCCGCTCGATCGCGGCGGCGCGAGCCCGGATGGATCACCTGGACCGGCTCGTCGCCCATCCTCGAGGAAGGTCGTCCGGAGCGCCTCGTGCCGCTCGACCAGCAGCCGAGCGCGTCGCTCGAGGGCGTCGACGTTCAACACCCCGCGCAGGCGCAGGACGAGTGGGATGTTGTACGCCGCACTCCCGGGGTCGAGGTGGTCCAGGAACCACAGCCGCTGCTGGGCGAAGGACAGCGGGAAGACGACGACCTCGCCCGTCGGCGACTGCGGTTCGACAGCATCTCTGTCACTGCAAGGGCTCGTTCGGCGCGCTACGGCGTGGGCGAGGTACCGACGCTCCGATGCTAGTCACGGCCCCCCGGGCGGCCTACGCGCCGTTGGGGGCAGTTCTGTCAGGCGAGCCTAGCCGAGTGGCCGAGGGGCCCGCCGGGCCGCCGGCGGGCCCGCCCGCGGCCTGCCTGCGCGGCCCGCTACGCTTCGCGGGCGCGCCGGCCGGCGGGAGCCGATCCGGGCGAGAGGCGAAGGACGGGGAACGCGCGGGAGCGGGATGCGGGAGGTCGCCCGATGCAGATGACGCGAATAGTCACCGTCACGGTCGCCGTGCTCGCCCTCGCGGCGCTCGCGAGCCGCGCGGGCGTCCTCGCAGGCCGCGCAGAGCCGGTCCGGGCCAGCCATACCGACTGTCGGCGACGCTCGTCGCCCAGGCCCCGGCCTCGCATCGAGCCGGCGGGAAGCCCGGAGGCTCCTTCGGCGCAACCCTGACCCTCGCCGGCAAGTCGACCCTGGCGTGGCAGCTGAGGACTCTCCGCCTGAGCAGTCCCGTGCTCGCGACCGAGTTGCGGAAGGGCGGACGCGGCGAGACTGGCCCGGTGCTGGCCAGGCTGTGCACCTCCTGCCGCTCGGGCGCCCGCGGATCGGTCGGGCTGGCGAGCGCCGCCGGCACGCGGCTCGTGAACGCGCTCCTCGCCGGCCGGGTGTACGTCGTCACGCGCACGAAGCTCCGTCCTCGGGGCGAGATCCGGGGGCAGGTCCGGGCGTCGGCTTCCCCGCAGCCGGCGCTCGAGACGCGACCGGCGGCTCGACGTGCGAGGTGCGTCCCCAGCCCGTGCGAGGCGGGGTCGATGCCCTCGTCGTGGACGAGCTTCACCGTCGACGACGGAAGCGGGACGAAGACGAAGACGATGGCCTTCAAGGTCTACAGGCCGAAGGGCCTCGCCAACTCGCCCGCCAACAAGGTCCCCGGCGGTCTTCTGGCTGGGACGGGCTCCTCTCTCCCGCGGCGGTGGCGAGCTGGGAAGCGCTCGCCACCGCCAACCGGTTCATCGTCGTTGTCTACCGGCCCGGAACGTACCGGTTCAGCAGGGCGGTGGCGACGCTCTGGTTCGGCCCGCTGACTGTCCCGTGGCAGCCGATTCCGATCCCCGACTGCGGCGCCGGGGGAGAGGGCCCGTGCGACGACAAGCCGGGGATGATCGCCCTCGTCCGCTTCGTCCTTCGCACCCAGAACGTCGACCCGGCGAGCGTGTTCGTCACAGGCGCGTCGAAGGGCGGCAACTTCGTGGTCGAGCTGATGTGCAGCCCGTCCACGAACGGCCTGTTCCGCGGGTTCGGGATCGTCAGCGCGCCGCTCGTGAACTCCGGCCCGAGTCTGAACCTGGCGGCGAACACCTGCCGGTTGGTCAACCGGGACAGCTCGGTCCTGTTCGAGGCCGGCGAGGCCGACGACTTCGTCGCGTACGACGGCCGCGGCGTCGGCAGCCACTACTTCGAGGGGCAGCAGGACGGAGCCTCGTACCTGGCGGGGCGCTACGGGTGCAGGCGAACGCCGGCGACTACCGTCGGAACCGGCGGGACGCTTCGGCGGGACGTCTACTCGTCCTGCGCGAGGCCGGCGCGGGCGGTCGGCCTGATCAGCGTGCCGCACGGCGGGCACGCGTACGGCATCGACGGTGCCCAGGGACTCAACTCCGAGGCGGAGCTGTGGAACTTCTGGGTCGCGCATTAGCGTGGGGGAACCCATGGTTCCCCCCATGGACCCCCTCCTTCTGCGTGCTCGCTGACCGGCCGCTCTTGGCCTCCCGCCGGGCAAAGCCCGGCTCCGGCCGCCACGGCTGTGCGTCCGCGAACCGCGGCGCGGCGAGAGCTACGGCAACAGTCTTCGACCGGCTTGCGAGTCCAAACGTGCCACAACGTCAGGAGTCTGCGGGACCAAGGAAGGGTCAGGCGTCAGTGTGGTCGGGCCCGGCCGGCCGCCGCCCGTCGCTACCCTAGGCTGACGCGCCGTGCGGCGCGGGCTCGACCGGGACGAGCGCGGGCCCGTCCTGGCTCGGGCCGTCCTCCCGGGCGACCTCGATCGCGCGGCCGAGCGCCTCGACCGTCGGTGCCTCGAACATCGTCCGCATCGGCAGCGCGACGCCGAAGCGGTCCTGGATCCGCGCGACCACGCGATCGCCAGCAGCGAGTGGCCGCCGAGCGCGAAGAAGTCGTCGGTCACGCCGATCTGCGCGTCGGCGCGAGCACCTCGCTCAGATCGCCGCGATCGTCGTGCTCCGTCTCGGTCCTGCGGCGGCGACGAGCTCGCCGCCGTCCGCTAGGCTCGACTCGGGTTCGGGCAGCGCGCTCGAGTCCAGCTTGCCGTTCGGCGTCAGGGCATCCGCTCCATCGCCGGAACATCGCCGGCACCATGTACGCCGGGCAGCTGTCCGGCCGAGACTCGTCGCGGAGCTTCTGCCAGTCCGGTATCGGCCGCGTTCCGTTGGGCTCGACGTACGCGACGAGCCGCGGGTCGCCCGGCGCGCCTCGCCAGAGGACGACCGCGGCGGTGCGCACCGCCGGATGCCGCTCGAGCGCCGCCTCGATCTCGCCCGGCTCGATCCGGAAGCCGCGGATCTTGATCTGACGGTCGGCGCGGCCGAGGAACTCGACGTCCCGCTCGGCAGCCAGCGCGCGAGGTCGCCCGTCCGGTACAGGCGCGCATCCGGCTCGTCCGAGAACGGATTGGGCACGAACCGCTCGGCCGTCAGCTCGGGCCGGTTGAGGTAGCCGCAGCGCGACCCCCGCCGCCGACGCAGAGCTCGCCCGGGAATCCCGACCGGAACCGGCTGCAGGTGCCGGTCGAGCAGGTAGATCTCGCGTGTTCGCCAGCGGCCGTCCGATCGGGACGAAGCGGTCGGGGACGAGCTCCCCGTCGGTCTCGAAGTAGGTGCTGTCGATCGTCGCCTCGGTCAGGCCGTAGGCGTTGATGATCCGTGTCCCGGGGCCGGTGAGCCGCTCGAAGAGCTCGTGCTTGTCGGTTCTCCACCCCTCCGAGCTGACGACGATCACGCGCATGAAGTCGAGCGACCCGCCCGACGCTCTCGGCGTGCTCGAAGACCAGCGTCGCGACCGCGGGAACGAACTCCGCGCAGTCGACCCGCTCGGAGACCATGAGCTCGTACAGGCGCGGGGGGTCGACCACGACCTCGAGCGGACAGAGCACGAGCTTCGACCCCGAGAGCAGGGACCGGATCGACGTCGCCGATGAAGACGTCGAAGGAGAAGCTCGCCATCTGGAGATGGCTCGTCGTCTCGTCGGTCAGCCGGTACGCCTCCTCGTAGGCGAAGAACGCGTTCGCGAGGCTGCGGTTCGTGATCATCGCCCCCTTGGGGCGCCCGGTCGAGCCGCTCGTGTAGATCACGTAAGCGAGATCGTCCGGCCCGGCGCTCGTCGGCAGGTTCGCCCGCAGGCTCGCTCGTCCAGCGAGTCCCAGTCCGAGAAGACCGCCACGCTGTCCGGCACGGTCAGCGCGGCCGGGGTCCGCTCGCCGTGACGAGCACGGCCGGCTTCGAGTCCTCGAGCATGAACTCGATGCGGTCCTGCGGGTAGAACGGGTCGAGCGGGATGTACGCGGCGCCCGTCTTCAGCACGCCGAGCACGGCGGCGACGATGTCGAGCGACTTGTCCATGTAGATGCCGACGAGGGTCCCGGACCGACGCCGAGCCCGCGGAGACGGTGGGCGAGTCGGTTCGCCCGCGCGTTGAGCTCGCCGTACGTCCGCCGCTCGCCCGGCGAAGACGACCGCGTCGGCGTCGGGCGTGCGCGCCGCCCACCGCTCGAACAGGTCCTTGACCATCGCGTCCTTCGGGAAGTCGGCGGGGGCCTTCGCCCAGTCCGAGACGATCACGCGACGCTCCTCGTCGAGCAGCATCGGCAGGCGCGAGATCGGCCGGTCCGGATCCTCGACGATGCTCTCGACGAGCTTCTCGAAGTGGCTAGAGATCCGAGTGGCGGTCGCGTCGTCGAAGAGCTCGGTGCTGTACTCCCAGGTCGTGTTCAGGCCGTTCGGCCGCTGGCTCATGCCGAGCAGGAGGTTGAACTTCGAGAAGCCCTTCTCGTGCACGACCTCGGTCGCGGTCACGCCGGCCGGCTCGAACTTCGGCCGGCGTCGCTCCCACTCCGGGTTGTGGAGGACCATCATCACCTGGAACACCGGCGTCTGGCTGAGGTCGCGCTCGGGCGTCGTCTCCCGGACGACCATCTCGTAGGGCACGTCGCCGTGTGCGAAGGCGCCGAGCGTCGTCTCACGGGCGCGGCGGAGCAGCTCGCGGAACGACGGATCTCCCGTGAGGTCGATCCGCAGAGCGAGCGGGTTGATGAAGTAGCCGATCATCGCCTCGAGCTCTCGCCGGTTGCGGCCCGCGAACGGGGTGCCGATGACGATGTCGTCCTGGCCCGAGTAGCGGTGGAGAAGCGTCGCGAATGCGCCGAGGAGCGCCATGAAGAGCGTTCCGTCTCCCTCCCGTGCGAGTGCCTCGAGGCCGTGCCGGACCGGCATGCCGAGGATCCTGCTCTGGTGGTCGCCGTGGTAGGTGCGGGCGGGCGGCCGGGGACGGTCGGTGGGCAGCTCGAGGCGCGAGGGGGCGGCGCCGAGCATGCCCTTCCAGTAGGCGAGCTGCTGCTCGAGGACGCCGCCGTCCAGCCATTCACGGTGCCAGACGGCGTAGTCCGCGTACTGGATCTGCAGCGGCGGGAGCGACGCGTCCTTGCCCTCGATCGCCGCCTCGTAGAGCGAGGTCAGGTCGCTGTGCAGCACGGCCCGCGAGTAGCCGTCGGTGGCGATGTGGTGCATGACGTTGAAGAAGACGTGGTCGTCGACGCCGAGGCCGATCAGCCACGGACGGAGCACGGGATCGCTGCGCAGGTCGAAGGGCCGCTCCGACTCCGCGCGCAGGATCCTGTGGAGCTCGGCCTCTCGTTCCGCTTCCCCGAGCCCGGCCAGGTCGACCAGCCGGAGCTCGGCGGTTCCCGCGGGCGAGACGATCTGCATCGGCCGCCCGTCGATCACCTCGTAGGAGGTCCGCAGGATCTCGTGCCGGGCGACGAGCGCGTCGAGAGCCTGCTGCAGCGCGGTTGCGTCGATCGGACCGTGCAGGCGGAAGGCGGCCGGTGCGTTGTAGGCCACGCCGCTCGATTCGAGCTGGCTGAGCAGCCAGAGGAGCTCCTGGGAGTACGAGAGCAGGCACGGCGAGCCCACCGGCCGCCGGGGTATGCGCGCCGCGGCCGCCGCGGCCGCTCGCTTCTCGAGGAGCCTGCGCTCGAGGCAGGGCGCGCTGGGCCGGGCCGAGCCTCGCCAGGCGCTCGTTGACGTCTGCCCGATCTCGATCGGCCGTGCTCACGACTCTCCGATCGTCTCCAGCTCGGCCAGCAGCTCCGTCAGGTCGTCGTCACCGGCCTCCTCTAGCACCCGGCCGGCGACGACCTCCGAGAGCCCCGCGACGGTCGGATGCTCGAAACCGCGTCAGGAAGAGGTCGACGCCGAGGTCGTCCTGGACGCGGGCGACCATCTTCAGCGCGAGCATCGAATGCCCGCCGAGATCGAAGAAGTTGTCGTCGACCCCGACACGGTCGACCGGCAGCAGCTCCTGCCAGATCGCCGCCAGCCGCTCCTCGACCGGCGTGCGGGGGGCGACGTAGGGCTTCTCGAGGATCGGCCTGACGATGCTCGGCGAGGGCAGCGCCGACCGGTCGAGCTTCCCGTTCGCCGTTACAGGGAGCTCGTCGAGCGGCACGATCACCGAGGGAACCATGTACGCGGGCAGTGACGCCCCGAGAAAGCGGCGCAGCGCGTCGGTCGAGACCGCCGACGCCGCCTCCAGGACGACGTAGCCGACGAGGGCCTTCTCGCCGGACGCGTCCTCGCGCACGGCGGCCACCGAGGCCCGCACCTCGGGATGCCGGTCGAGCACCGCCTCGATCTCTTCGAGCTCGATCCGGAAGCCGTGCAGCTTCACCTGCTGGTCGATCCGGCCGACGAACTCCAGCGTCCCGTCCTGACGCAGGCGGAGATGGTCGCCGGTCCGGTAGACGCGGGCGCCCGGCGTACCGGTGAACGGGTCGGCGATGAACTTCTCGGCACTGAGCTCCGGCCGTCCCCGGTAGCCGCGCGCCACGCCCTCGCCGCCGATCAGGAGCTCTCCGGTCACTCCGATCGGCACCGCCTGGAGCCGCTCGTCGACGACGTAGAAGCGGGTATTCCTGATCGGGCCTCCGATCGGGGGCGGGCCCTCTCCGCGGCCCAGCCGGAGCGTCGACGACCAGACCGTCGTCTCGGTCGGGCCGTACATGTGCCACAGCGAGTCGCCGCGGTCGATGAGCTCGTCGGCGAGAGCGCGCGGCAGCGCCTCGCCTCCGCACACGATCTTCAGCCCCTCGAGCCCCTGCCAACCGGCGTCGACGAGCATTCCCCACGTCGTCGGAGTCGCCTGCATGAAGGTCGCGCGCGTCTCCTCGATGCGCCGCTGAGAGCCGCGCCGGGTCGAGTGTCACCTCCCGTGGCAGCATCACCAGCCGGGCGCCGCAGACGAGCGCGAGGTACAGGTCGGGCACCGACAGGTTGAACGCGAACGTCGTCACGTTGACGAGAACGTCGTCGGCGGTCAGGCCAGGCTGCTCGCGCATCGACTCGAGGAGGTTGACGACGGAGCGGTGGCGGATCTCGACCCCCTTCGGGCGGCCCGTCGAGCCTGATGTGTAGATGACGTACGCCGGCGCGTCGGGACTGCCGGCGCGCGGAAGCGGGTCCGCCGGATGTGCCGCCGTCTCCGCCCAGTCGCGGTCGAGGCAGACGACTTCGGCATCGTGCGGAGGGAGGCCGTCGAGCAGCGCCTCCTGCGTGACCAGCACCGGGGCGCCGGCGTCCGCGAGCATGAACGCCTGCCGGTCGGCCGGGTAGGTCGGGTCGATCGGGACGTAGGCGGCTCCGGTCTTCAGGACGGCGAGGATCGTCACCATCAGCTCGGGCACGCGCTCCATGCAGATCCCGACGAGGACGTCGGGACCAGCGCCGAGCTCCTGCAGGCGCCGGGCGAGCCGGTTCGAGCGTGCGTCCAGCTCGGCGTAGGTCAGCCGGCGGCCGCCGCCTTCGACCGCGACCGCGTCCGGTGTCCGGCCCGCCTGGTCCGAGACGAGCTCGTGCAGGCACCGGTCCGGCTCCGTCGGCACGTGGGTCGAGTTCCACTCCTCGAGCAGGTGCCGCTCGGCGGCAGTGAGGAGCGGCAGGGCGCCGATCGGGCGGTCCGGGTCGGCGGCGACCCCTTCGAGCAGCATCTCGAAGTGTCCGGCCAGGCGCTGGATCGTCGGCGCGTCGAAGAGGTCGGTCGAGTACTCGACGGCGCCGCCGAGGCTGCCGTCCTCGCGCTCGTGCGTGCCGAGCGCGAGGTCGAAGCGGGAGGAGGGCCATTCGGGCAGCGTGAGCGGCGTCAGGGGCCGTCCCTCGATCTCGATCGGCGGAGACGAGACGTCATGCGTGAAGACGACCTGGAAGAACGGCGTGTGGCTCAGATCTCGCTGGGGATTGAGCGCCTCCACGAGCTTCTCGAAGGGCAGCTCCTGGTGCGCGTAGGCGCCGAAGGTCGTCTCGCGGACGCGGTCGAGGAGCTCCGTGAACGTCATCGTTCCGTCGAGCTGCGTGCGCAGGACGAGCGTGTTCGTGAAGAAGCCGATCAGCGGCATTGTCTCCTCGTGGTGGCGGCCCGAGATCGGCGACCCGACGACGACGTCCTCCGCACCGCTGTACCTGTGCAGGAGCGTCTTGAAGGCGGCAACAAGGACCACGAACAGCGAGACGTTGCGGGTGCGCGCCAGCGTGCGCAGCCGCTTGACGAGCGCAGCCGGCAGGGCGAGCTCGAGCTGTGCCCCGCGATAGGTCTTTGCCGGCGGGCGTGGGTGGTCGGTGGGCAGGTCGAGCCGCTCCGGCGCGCCGCGAGCCGCTCACGCCAGTAGGCGAGATGCTCCTCGAGCGCAGGCCCGGCCAGCCGCTCGCGCTGCCAGGCCGCGAAGTCGGCGTACTGGATCGACAGGCCCGGCAGCGACGCCGGCCTCCCCGCGGTGGCCGCCTCGTACGCCTCCGCCAGCTCGGCGAGGAGGATCGGCCCCGAGGCGTGGTCGGAGACGAGATGGTGGCTGACGACGAGCAGGCGGTCTCCGTCGTCGAGATGGAGGAGCGCCGCCCTCAGCATCCCGTCGCGGGCAAGGTCGAAGGGCTTCCACGCCAGCTCGGTCACGATCCGGTCCGCCTCGTCCAGGGCGTCCGGGCGTCCGCGCAGGTCGACCACTTCGAGCGGGATCGAGCCCTCCCCCTCGACCGTCTGCGCCGGAGCGCCGTCGACGACCGAGATCGTCGTCCGAAGGATCTCGTGTCGCTCCACGACCGAGTCGAGCGCCGTCCGGACCGCATTCTCGTCGAGCGCCCCGGCAAACCGGAGGAGGCGGGGCACGTTGTAGGCGCTCACGCCCGGCATCAGCTGCTGCAGGAGAAACATCCGCTCCTGTGCGAACGACAGCGGCGCGGAGCCGTCGGTGCGCCGGGGGATCGTCTGCCTCGCGCCGGCGGCGCGCGCGGCGAGGCGCTGCTCGAGGTCGGCGCGCACGGCGTCGGAGAGCGCGCGGCGTCCTCCGAGCCGGACCGGCCGGCGCCGTTCGCGCGCGCTGCGCTCACGTCCGCCCGACCGGGGCTCGGTGCGGCCCGCCTCGAGCATGCGCACGTCAGGCGACCGTACGGGGACGCGGCTGCGGGAGCACCGACCACTGCTCGATCGTAGAAGCGTGGCGATGCAGCGACAACCGACGTTGGTGCAGCGTCAACCGGTCGCCCATCTAGCCGATCGGTTAGGGCGAAGCGGACGGGCACGGCTCATGGTTCCAGCATGAGCAGCGCCGAGCGGCCGAATGCAGCGTCCCCGCCGCCCGAGAGCGAGGGCAGCGGCCCCCGGCCGGGTGGTGGTCGCGGGCGCCGGCTGCTGGACGTCGCGTCGCGGCCGGACCGCCTCAAGCGCCTGCGGCGGAAGATCGCGATCGAGCATCCGCTGGACCTCAACCGCAGGTTCGACTCGCTGATCTTCGTCGCCGGGACCGGCCGAAGCGGCACGACGTGGCTTGTCGATCTCCTCAACGCCGACAACCGTCACCGCGTCATCTTCGAGCCGCTCCGCCCGAGGTGGGGCGCGCTCGGCGACCGGAACCTCCCGAGGTACATCCGCCCCGACGTCGACGATCCCGAGCTGGTCGGCCTCGTGCGGAACGTTCTCCTGGGAAAGCTCGAGTCGAACCGTTGGGTCGGCGGGGCAACGAGCGAATCGTCTCGAGAAGCCGGATCATCAAGGACGTGCACAGCAACCTGCGACTCGCCTGGTTCCGCGGCCAGTTCCCGCTTCTTCCCGATCATCCTCATCATCCGCCACCCTTGCGCCGTCGCCGCGTCGCGTCGGCGCCTCGGAGACGAGGCGCTCGACCTCGCGGCCGCTCTTCCTCCTCGAGGACCCCCTGCTCGGGACGACCACCTCCGCCCGTTCCTCCCCGAGCTGCAGCGGATAGAGACGCCGTTCGAGCGGGAAATCGCGGCTGGTGCATCGAGACCTACGTTCCCCTCCGCCAGTTCGCGGGCGGTCGGACATCGCCGTCGTCTTGTACGAGCATCTGGTCGCGCAGCCCAGGGCAACCCTCGACCGCCTCTGCGGGACGCTCAGCCTGCAGCCGCCGCCCCTGGTCGACGAAAGGCTGACGCAGCCCTCTCTGACCTCCTATCGCCCAGAGGAGCCGCTGCCGTCCGTGAGGCAGGCGGTCTCCGAGTGGCAGACGCGGCTGACGGCCGATGAGATCGGCCGGGCGCTCGAGCTCATGTCGATGTTCGGGCTCGGCGAGCTCTACGGCGCAGGCCCCGAGCCCCTGCCCGCGACGCGCAGGGCCTGCTCGGCCTCATTCCCCGCTCGCAGGCGATGACCGGAGGGGTTGCCCATGTCGCCCGTTATCCCGCGGTACCCCATCCGCCCCTGGTACGCCCTGCCCGGAGAGCGGAGAGCCCTGGCCACCGATCCCTCGCGGATGCCGAAGCTCGCGGTAGGCGACGTCGAGGCAGGCCCCGCGTTAGCATCTCGCGGACGCAAAGGTCGGCGAGGCCCGGCGGCGGGCCCACGGAGCCGTCGCTCCCCGTACCGCCCACGGCGATCCCGGTCGTGACGAGCGCCATGCGCCTGACGCGGCCTCCCGTCGAGTACGCCAGACCGCGATCGACGTTCGGGTCGGCGACGCTCTCCGGATCGAAGAAGGTCGCCGAGGCGAGGTCCGGCGAGATCCCGTTCATCCCCAGCCCTCGGCGACGACCTCGACGTAGTCGCGCCGCACCTCGGGATCCGTCGTGCGCCTGAGCTCGACGTTGTCCGGAAGCGCCTTACAGCCCGGGAGGCGGGCCTTGAGGGCCATCTCGGGCAGGCCGTCGGGCTCGACCAGCTCGTACGCTCGATCCCGGCGACCGGTCCAGGCTCTCGTCACGGTCGCGCACCCAGAAGACGAAGCTGCGCTGGAGCGGAGCGAAGAACGTTCTCGCCCGCTCGAGCGCCTCCTCCTGCCTCCAGTCGGTGGTCGAGCAGGATCGCTCCGTTCGGAACGGGCCGGGTGGCCGTGCGCGCCCGCGAACGTGAGCAGGCCGTCCTGCTCGGCGACCCGGCTGCCTTCTCCGTAACGGGCGAGCTGCCGGAAGAACTCCGCGATTGTCAGGTCCGACGTAGCGGAGGAGCTCCTGCCTGTCGCGCCGATCGCAGGCCACGATGCGTCTGCCTCGGCCGTCGGCGACTGGGAGGTGCTTGCTTCAGCCACGTGCGGGTGTCACTCCTCCGTCGTGGCGTCCCCGGCCGAGAGCCGCTCGGCCTCGTCGTCCGACAGCCCTTCGAGCTGCGCGAGGAGCTCTGCCGTCTCGTCGTCGCCGCTTCCGCCCATCTGCTCGACGAGCTGCTGCGAGAGCGCGGCGACGGTCGGCGAGCCGAAGAGCGCGTGCAGCGGCAGGTCGACCGAGAAGTCGCTTCGGATCTGAGCGACGATCTGGGTCGCGAGCAGCGAATGGCCGCCGAGTGCGAAGAAGTCGTCCTCGACGCCCACCTGCTCGAGGCCGAGCACGTCCGTCCAGATCGCCGCCACGGCCTCCTCCGTCGGCGTGCGCGGGGCGACGTACGCCCGGGCGTCCGCGGCCTGGGCCTCCTCGGGCGCCGGGAGCGAGCCGCGGTCGACCTTGCCGCTCGGCGTCAGCGGAAACGAGTCGAGCACGACGAATGCCGACGGCACCATCACCTCTGGCACCCATTCCGCGACCCTGCGCCGGAGCTCGTCCTGCTCCGGGCCCTGCTCCGACGCGACGTAGGCGACGAGCCGGCGCTCGCCGCGGCCGTCCTCGGGGGCGAGGACGACGGCGTCCTGGACGCTCTCGATCCTGCGCAGAGCAGCCTCGATCTCCGCGGGCTCGACCCGGAAGCCGCGGATCTTGATCTGGTCGTCGGCACGTCCGAGGAACTCGATCGTCCCGTCGGGGAGTCGCCGCGCGAGGTCGCCGGTCGCGTACATGCGGGCGTCTCCACCTGCGAACGGATCGGCGACGAACCGCTCCGCGGTCAGCTCGGGCTGTCCGACGTAGCCGCGGGCGACTCCCGCGCCCCCGATGAAGAGCTGGCCTCGGACCCCCTCCGGGACCGGCCGGGCGCGCGGGTCGAGGACGTAGCAGGCCGTGTTGGCGAGCGGGCGCCCGATCGGCACCGTCACCGGCGCAAACCGGCCGGCTCCGTCGTCGACGGGCATCGTGCACGAGCCGACCGTCGTCTCCGTCGGCCCGTAGTGGTTGAGCAGGCGGCAGCCGCCGAGCTCCTGGACGCGCGCGGCGAGATCCCACGAGAGCGCCTCGCCGCCCACGACGAGCCACCGGCGCGGGAGGATGCCGGCGGCCTCGGGGCCGGCGAGCAGGGCGCTCAGGTGGGACGGCGTGATCTTGAGGACGTCGATGGGATGTGCCTGCGCGAACGCGGCCATGGCCGACGCGTCGGCCGCGGCCGGCGGGCTGACGAGGACGAGCGTGCCGCCGGTCAGGAGCGACGGGAAGACGGCCGTGTTCCCGAGGTCGGTCGAGATCGCGGTCACCATCCCGAAGGCGAGCGGCTCCTCGTCGGCTCCCAGCTGCGAGGCGATCGCGTCGACGTAGTTGACGAGATTGGCGTGGGTGACGCCCACCCCCTTCGGGGTGCCCGTCGAGCCGGAGGTGTAGATCACGTAGGCGAGGTCATCGGGGGAGCCGACCGGCTCCGGGGCCTCGGCCGGCTCGGCATCGAGGCTCGCACGGTCGCGATCGAGGCAGACGACCTCGCCGTCGAAGGCGGGCAGCCGGTCGAGGACGGCCTCCTGCGCCACGACCACCGGCGAGGCGGTCTCCCGAAGCTGGTGCTCGATGCGCGCAGGCGGGTGCTCGAAGTTGAGCGGCAGGTACGCGCCGCCGGCCTTGAGGATGCCGAGCACCCCGACGACCATGTCGATCGACCGATCGGTGCAGAGGCCGACGACGACGTCCGGTCCGACACCGGCTCGGCGGAGCCTGGCGGCGAGCTGGTTCGCCCGGACGTCGAGCTCGGCGTAGTCGATGCTCGAGGTCTCGTCCGCGACCGCTTGCCGGTCGCCGGCGGCCGCCGCTGCAGCGCCGAAGCGCTCGTGCACCAGCGCGGGCGCAGCCGGAGCGGTGGTGGCGTTGACCTCGACGGTCAGCCGCCGGACCTCCTCGGCGTCCAGCAGCTCGAGCTCTCCGACGGGGATCTCCGGCCGCGCTGAAGCAGCCGCGAGCACGCGGCCGAGGTAGTGCGCCATGCGCTCGGCGTGAGGCCGCTCGATTGCGGCGGCGTCGAAGCGGATCCGAGCCCGGCCGCCGGCGACGGGCGTCCAGTCGAGCGAGAGCGGGGTCGTGACGTCCTCGGCCGTGATGGTCCTCCAGCGAGAACCGCGTTTCCCCCGCGTCCGTCGGCTCGAACGGCTCCGTCGAGGAGAAGCCGACCGGCTGATCCGCGGAGGCGTCCGAGGGCAGATAGTCCTGCCAGCGCGCCGCGAGCTCGCCGGCGTGCAGCAGCTGCGTCGCCACCTCCGCGAAGGTCGGATCATCGGCGAGGCGCGACCGGAGCGGCAGCCGCCTGATGAACGCGCCCACGGCGCTCTCGAGCTCGGTGTGCTGGCGCTCGCCCGAGACGGTCACCACGACGGGCTCGTCGTCTCCGGCCAGGCGGCCGACCAGGACATGCCAGGCCGCCTGGACGAACGCTGCGCTCGTCAGCCCGTAGCGCACGGCGGCCCGGTCGATGTCGCCCAGCGCTCCCGCGGCGAGTGGGACGTCAACCGTCTCGACCGGCCGCGGTGACTCCGGGCGGCGCAGGAACGGGACCGCCGGCGACGCTCCGGCATCGTGCTCGGCCCAGAACTCCTTGCCCGCCCTCGCCTCGTCGTCGTCCGCGGCGAGCAGCTCGTGCTGCCACTCGGCGAAGTCCGCGTACTGGAGCTGATCCTCGGCCGGCGCGGCGCCGCCGTAGTGCTGTGCCACCTCGCGCACGATCGTGGCGATGGACGCCGCGTCGGCGCACACGGCCGGGACCGCGAGCCGGAGCAGGTGCCGATCCGCCGAGACCGGCACGAGCGCCGCCCTGACGAGCGGGCCTTCCTCGAAGTCCCACGGCCGGGGAGTCTCGCTCTGCCCTGGCTCGGGCGTCTCCCACTCGGGGTCGAGATCGTCGCGCACGACCTGCAGCGGGGTGCGCATGCCCGGCCGGCGCTGGAACGTGGTCCGGAGAATCTCGTGGCGCGCGACCACGCGGCGCAGCGCGTCGCGCAACCGCTCCGGGTCGAGCGGGCCGTCGAGCAGGACCGTCGCCCGGTTCGAGCCGGGCGGCCCCTCGGCGTCGGTCGACCAGAGGAGCTCCTGCTGGGGGGAGAGCCGGAAGCTCATCGTTGCTTCTTCCTGCATTGCCGTCGCCTTTCGTTCGTTGACCGATGGTTATCGCACGCTGCGAGAGATGCGGCCCGCCGTCTGCCGGCGCCCGAGCGAGCGCCCCTGCCCGCGGGCGAGAGCGAGGATCGGCGTCTCGGGGGCGAGCGCGATCCGGTGGAGGAGTGCCTCGAGATCCGAGGCGAGCGTCTCGATGGTGGCCGGGTCGAAGAGGTCCTCGTCGTACTCGAAGTAGCCGCGGACTGCCTCGTCGTCGATCTCGATCTCGAGGGCGAGGTCGAAGCGCGAGAAGCCGAGGTCGACCTGGATCGTCTGCGCCGACAAGCCGGGCAGCTCGAGGGTCTCGTCCGACGCCGACCGGCCCCTGAAGTTGACCTGGAAGAGGGGGTTCCAGCTCGGGTCGCGCTCGACGCGGAGACACTCGACGAGCTTCTCGAAGGGGAGCTCCTGGTGCGCGTACGCACCGAGAGCGCACTCGCGCACGCGCCCGAGGAGCTCGCGGAAGGAGGGATTCCCCGAGGCGGTTGCGCAGTACGAGCGTGTTCGTGAAGAAGCCGATCAGGCCCTCGAGCTCGAGGTGGCTGCGCCCGGCGATGGGCGTCCCGACCACGATGTCGTCCTGCCCCGAGAAGCGGTAGAGAAGCGTGTCGAAGGCAGCGAGGAGCGTCATGAAGACGGTCGCGCCCTGGCTGCGGCCGAGCTCGGCGAGGGCGCGTCCGAGCCCACCGCCGAACGAGATGAAGTGATGCGAGCCCCGGTGGCGCTGCACCGCCGGTCGGGCGCGGTCGGTCGGCAGGCGGAGCCGTGCCGGGGCATCCTCCAGCTGCTTGCCCCAGTAGGCGACGAGGGCGTCGAGCAGCTTCCCCTGCAGGCGCTCGCGCTGCCACACGGCGAAGTCCGCGTACTGGATCGGAAGGTCGGGCAGGACGGCTGGCCGGCCGTCCAGCTGTGCGCGGTACAGCTCGGCGAGCTCCCGGTTGAAGACCCGGTCGGACGACGCGTCGTAGGCGATGTGGTGGATCGCGAGCAGGAGCACGTGGTCGGCGGGGCCGAGGTGGTAGAGCACCGGCCGGATCATGAGCTGGGAACCGAGGTCGAACGGCTTCCGCGCCTCCTCGCGCAGCGACCTTGCGAGCGCCTGCTCGCGCTCCCCGGCCGCCAGCATCCGGAGGTCGACGAGCGGCAGCTCGAGCGACCAGTCCTCGAGCGGAGCCTGTCTCGGCTCTCGTCCGTCGAGGCGGTAGACCGTCCGCAGGCTCTCGTGCCGCTCGACGACGCCGGCGAGGGCGGTCCGGAGCGCGCCGGCGTCGAGCTCTCCCGACAGCCGTAGCGCCCGCGCGCCGTTCGACGTCGGCGCGCCCGGGTCCCACTGGTCGAGGAA
This sequence comes from uncultured Actinomycetes bacterium, assembly GCA_963837265.1. Lineage (GTDB taxonomy): Bacteria > Actinomycetota > Thermoleophilia > Gaiellales > Gaiellaceae > DATBLE01. The sequence goes on along the minus strand of CAWIMQ010000003.1, from coordinate 56,218 downwards.
CCACATGCGCTGCTGCGAGAACGAGAGCGGCGCCGGTCCGGGATCGCGCCGGCGCGGGATTCCCTCCGGCGCGGTGCCGCCGCGCTTCTTCAACGCCTCCTTGAGCAGCCGGCGCTGCTCGGGTGTCAGCGACTCGACGCGGCGCGCGATCTCGTTCGTCGGCGTCTCCGTCACGAGGGGTTCCCGTCGTCGGCGGCATCAGCTACCGGGAGCGTCTCCAGCTCGGCCCGGAGGACGACCTCCGCCAGGCCGGCGACGGTCGGTGAGTCGAAGATGCTGTGCAGCGGGATGTCGGTGTAGGCCCTGCGGATGCGGATCACGACCTGGGTCGCGAGCAGCGAGTGGCCGCCGAGCGAGAAGAAGTCGTCGTCGGCGCCGACGCGCTCGACGCCGAGCACCTCCTCCCAGATCTGCGCGAGCCCTTCTTCGAGCGGCGTGCGCGGCGCCACGTACGCCCGTCTCCCGCGCCTCGTCGGTCGGGCGTCGGGCAGCGCCTTCCGGTCGACCTTGCCGCTCGCCGTGAAGCGGCAAGGCGTCGGTCGCGACGAACGCTCGCCGGAACCATGTACGCCGGCAGCGAGTCCTCGCAGGAACGCCTGCAGCTCCTCGACGCCCGGCTTCGCCGGCGCGACGACGTACGCGACGAGCTGCGGCTCGCCGTCGTCCGCCCGTCGCGCGACGACCGCAGCCTGGCGAACGGACGGATGGCGGGCGAGCACGGCCTCGACCTCGGCCGGCTCCACCCGGTAGCCGCGAATCTTCACCTGGTCGTCCAGCCGCCCGAGGAACTCGATCGTGCCGTCGCGGAGATACCGGGCACGGTCGCCGGTCCGGTAGATGCGGGCCCCGGTCTCCGCCGAGAACGGATCGGGCACGAACACCTGCGCCGTCTGCTCGGGCCGCCCGACGTAGCCGCGCGCGACCCCGGTCCCGCCGATGCAGAGCTCGCCGGGAACGCCGCGCCGGCAGCGGCCGCAGGTTCCCGTCGACGACGTACGCGCTCGTGTTCGCGAGCGGCCTCCCGATCGGGACCGTCGACGGCCTCGGCGAGGGCCGCCCGCCGCCGACCTCGAACGCGCAGGCGCCGACGGTCGTCTCGGTCGGGCCGTAGTGGTTGAGGATCCGGCAGGTGCCCGTCGCGGCGAGGCCGTCCACGAGCTCCCACGACGCCGCCTCGCCGCCGAGGACGAGCCAGCGGCGGGGCAGCACGCGCTCCGCTGCGGCGCCCGCGAGCAGTGCGCGGAGATGCGACGGGGTGATCTTGAGCACGTCGACCGGGTGCGCCTCGAGGTAGGAGGCGAACAGGCTCCCGTCCATGGCGACGTCCGGTGGAACGAGGTGGAGCGAGCCGCCGTGGAGGAGTGACGGGAAGACGCTCGTGTTGCCGAGGTCGGTGCTGATCGCGGAGACGGCCGCGAACGTCCCCGTCTCCGTGCCGGGCGAGTCGAGCTCGAGTCGTCGGGAGATCGCGGTCGTGTAGTTGACGAGGTTCGCGTGCGTGACCCCGACCCCCTTCGGCAGGCCGGTCGAGCCCGACGTGTACATCACATAGACGAGGTCGTCGGCGTCGCCGACCGGCGGCGGGTCGGTCTCCGGGTGCCTCTCGATCTCGGCCGCGTCCCGGTCGACGCAGAGCACCGTCCCCGGGAACGCCGGCAGGCGGTCGAGCAGCGCCTCCTGCGTCACGAGCACCGGCGCGGCCGTCTCCTCGAGCTGGTGGGAGAGGCGTGCCGGGGGGTGCTCGAAGTTGAGCGGCACGTACGCGCCGCCGGCCTTCAGGATCGCGAGGAGGGCGACGATCATCTCCGGCGAGCGGTCCATGCAGAGACCGACGGCGACGGCAGGACCGACGCCGAGCGCCCGGAGATGGTGCGCGAGCCGGTTCGCGCGCGCGCTCAGCTCGCGGTAGGTCAGGCTGGTGCCCGCGCCGTGCACCGCGATCAGGTCGGGGGTCGCCGCCGCCTGCCGCTCGAAGAGGCGGTGGACGCACTCCTCCGGGTAGTCGGCCGGCACCGGCTCGAGCGCGTGCAGCAGCCGTCTCCGCTCCTCGTCGTCGATCAGGTCGAGGTCGCCGACCGCGGCGTTCGCGTCGGACGCGCAGGCCACGACCGCGGCGGTGGCCCGCGCGACCTGCTCGGCGTCGTCGGCTTCGAGCACGGCCGGGTCGTAGTGGAGCTCCGCGATCCGGACATCGCCGTTCGCGAGCCAGAAGAGCTGGAGGTCGAGCCGGCCCGGCTGCCCGACTAGAGCCCGCATCGAGGGGTGCGCGTCTCCCGGGGGGGCGATCTCCACGCTCGCGAAGCCGACGCCGCAGCGCTCGGCGACGGACTGGAGGAGGTCGCGCCCCGCCCACTCCTGCCACCGCTCCGCGGCGCCGCGGGCTCGGCGAACCTGGTCGACGACCTCCGCGACCGACGTCGTCGCGTCGATTCGGGTCCGGAGCGGCAGTGACGCAGCGAACGGCCCGACCGCATTCGCGAGCTCTTCGTGGCCCCGCCCGTCGACCGCGGTCGCGAGCGTGACCTCCTGCTCCCCCGTGAGGCGGGCGACGCAGGCGTGCCAGCACGCTTCGAGGAAGACCGCCTCGGACGAGTGGGACGCGGCGGCTCCACGGGCGACGTCGGCCGGGTCGAGCGGAACGCGCACGCGCCGCACCTCGCGGCCTGCGCCGACGGCGCCGGGGCGAGCGAAGAGGACGACCGGCGACGGGGAGACCTCCGCCCGGCCCAGAAGGCCCGGGCCTCCTCGGCCGGCCTCGTCCTCCGCGCTCTGGAGCTCGTTCTTCCACTCCGCGTAGTCCGCGTACTGGAGGGGCTCGTCGAGGTCCGTCGCGCCGAGGGCTGAGGAGCTGCGCCGAGCTCGCGGGCGACGATTCCGAGCGACGCCGCATCGACGCACGGGCCGCTGCAACGGTGAGGACGAGGAGCTGCGCCGGCCCTGGGGCCCGGACGAGGCGCGCGCGGAGCACAGGCCCCTGCCGCGAGGTCGAGGGATGTCCGCGCCTCGTCGGCGACGAGCGCGTCGATCCCGTCCTCCGCGCCCCACCGGCTCCTCGCTCCAGCCCGGCTCCAGGACGTCCTGGATCACCTGCCCCGGCATCCGCATTCCCGCCCGGCGCTGGAACGTCGTACGCAGGATCTCGTGCCGTCCGACGAGCCGCGGATCGCCTCTCGGATCGCGGCAGGATCGACGTCTGCCGGGAGCTCGAGGCGCACTGCGCCCGTGCGCCCCGAGGCGTCCGGCTCGATCTGCCACAGATGCTCCTGCTGGGGCGAGAGCCGGAAGCTGACGACGTCGGGCTTCGTCTCCTGGATCGACACGTTCCTTGCAGTCCTCTTGGCGAGCGGACGCTTCCGCCGGCCCCGGCGCCGTGCGGGCGCCGGACCGGGTCATGTTTGATGCTAGAGCCCGTTCGCGCAGCGGCCTACGCAACATTGGAGCAGCCTTTGAATTCCCACCTAGCCGACTGGCCAGGGGATCTGGAAGGAGGCTCGCAGAGCCGGTTCCGGCCGAGCGCCGTACCGGCGAGCCGCGGGCTGCCGCCGCCCGCGGGCAAGGACGTCCGCCCGAGGCGTTGGCCGCCACCCTAGACCCGGGGCTAGGCGGCATCCGCAAAGGCTGCCCCAACGTTCCGTAGGCTGGCCGCGGACGCAGTTCTAGCATGCCTCTGTGGCGAGTCGAGTCGACTCCGGTCCGGCGATCGCGGGCCTGACGCCCCGTGAGTCCGAGGTGCTCGAGCTGATCTCGCTCGGGCTGACGAACGGGGAGGTGGCACAGTCGACTCGGCGTCACCGTGCACGCCGTGAAGTTCCACCTCAGCTCGGTCTACAGGAAGCTCGGCGTCGCCAACCGAACCGAAGCAGCGGCGATGTTCATCCACGACCGGCGCACGGTCGGCGGACGGCATCGGCGGATCGAGCCTTCTCGAGCCAGCCGGCCGGATCCGGAGATGCGGCGCCCCGGACCTCCTGGAGAACTCGAGGACGTTCCGGCGCTCGACCTGCCGTTCGATCGGCCGCGGCCGCCGGCCCGCACACTCGTATCGCCGCCCGCCGGGCGGTCTCAGACCACTTCGAGCTCCGACCTCGTCGCCGGTATCGACGCTCTCGCCGGCTCGCGGGGGTCCGATCGGAGGCTGCATGCTCCTGGCCGCGTTCGCCGCCTTGCTCGCGCCGCTACACCGCGACAGGCCGACCTCGTCATCGCCGCCGTTCCGGACGGTGCCGACGGGCGCCCGGCCGGCTCCGAGACTGCCGGTTCGCGTCAACCTCGGCGTGGGCGTCCGGAGCTTCTCCGGGCTCGCCGAGCGCATGTACAGGCACCTCGCCGTCGCAGCCCGGGGGACGGAACCGGGGCGGCGCGACAGGCGGTCGTCTTCCCTGGTCGCGGGAAGGCCCCGCGCCCCGCGTTCCCGGCCGCACCCGAGCACTTCGATGTCGCCCTCCGCGTCCAGGCGACGGTGGCGGGGTCTGACGGCGACCATCGACTTCGATCCGATCTCTTCGACGGCCACGGCGTCGGCGTATGCTCGGACACCTCCGCACGCTGCTCGAGGGGGCGTCGCCGAGCCTCGACGCCCGATCTGGGAGCTTCCGCTCCTGACCGGGGCGGAGCGGCGAAGCTGCTTGCGGAGCTGGAATGCGACCGCGCGTCCGCTACCCCGCCGCCGGGCGTGCACGAGCTGATCGCGGCGCAGGCGGCGTGCGACGCCCGTGCCGGTCGCGGTCGAGTGCGAGCTCGACCGGCCTTCACCTACGCGCGAGCTCGTCGCGCGCGCGCACCGGCTCGCCCGGCACGCTGCGGCGCCTTGGCGTCGGCCCCGGGCGCTGGTCGGCATCTGCTCCGAGCGCACGCTGCGAGATGCTGGTCGGCCTCCTCGGCGTGCTGCAGCCGGGCGGCGCGTACGTGCCGATCGACCCGGCGCTCCCGGCCGACCGGCAGCGGTTCATGCTCGAGGACGCCAGGTGCCGCGTCCTCGCTGACCCAGGAGTCGCCTCTCGACGGGCTTCCGGCGCACGGAGCGGAGATCGTCTGCCTCGACCGCGACGGCCTAGCGGATCGCCGCCGCCGGCCGCGACGCTCCCGCCGGCGCGGCGACGGCCCGACACCTCGCCTACGTCATCTACACCTCCGGGTCGACCGGCACGCCGAAAGGCGTCGCAGATCCCGCACCGCGCCGCTCGTCAACTTCCTGACGCACATGCGCGCGAGCGCCCCGGCCTCGAGCGCCGACGACGTCGCTCGTGGCCGTGACGACGCTCTCGTTCGACATCGCCGGCCTCGAGCTCTACCTGCCGCTCGCCGCGGCGCGCGCGCTCGTGCATCGCCCCGCGCGAGACGGCGGCCGACGCCGAGGCGGCTGGCCGCCCTGTTCGAGCCGCCGGGCGCGACCGTGGTGCAGGCGACGCCGACGACCTGGCGGATGCTGCTCGACGCCGGCTGGCCGGGCATCCGCGGCCTGAAGGTCCTCTGCGGCGGCGAGGCCGCTGCCGCGCGGTGCTCGCCGACGCAGCTGCTCGAGCGCGGCGCGTCGAGCTCTGGAACATGTACGGCCCGACCGAGACGACGATCTGGTCGGCCGTCCGGCCGCTCGACGCGCGGCGACGCGCCCGACGCCGATCGGGCGGCCGATCGCGAACACGACCCTGTACATCGCTCGACGAGGACGCCGAGCCGGTCCCGATCGGCGTGCCGGGCGAGCTGCTACATCGGCGGCCACGGGCTCGCGCGCGGCTACCTAACCGGCCCGAGCTGACGGCGGAGCGCTTCGTCCGGATCCGTTCGACCCGGCGTCCGGCGCGCGCATGTACAAGACCGGCGACCTCGCCCGCTACCGCGCCGACGGCGAGCGCTCGAGTTCCTCGGCCGCCTCGACCACCAGGTCAAGCTGCGCGGCTTCCGCATCGAGCTCGGCGAGATCGAGTCGGCTGCTCGCGCGACATCCGGCGGTGGCCGGGGTGGTCTCGATCGCGTGAGGATCGGGCCGGCGACGCCGCGTCTCGTCGCCTACGTGATCGCCGTCGGATGCCGCCGGTCTCCTCGCGCCGAGCTTCGCCGCTCGCTCGGCGAGACGCTGCCCGCGTACATGGTCCCGTCGCGGATCGTCACGCTCGACGCGCTTCCCCGTCACGCCGAACGGCAAGATCGACCGCAAGGCGCTGCCGGCCCCCGAAACCGCTCGCGGCGGAACCGGAAGGCGAGTACGTGGCACCGAGGACGCCGCTCGAGTCGAGGCTGGCCGCGATCTGGGAGGACGAGCTCGGCATCCGCGCGATCGGGGTCACGTACGACTTCTTCGATCTGGGAGCAACGTCGATCGTGGCCGCGGGGCTGTTCGCCAGGATCGAACGGGAGCTGGGCGCGAGCTTGCCGCTCGCGCCCGTGTTCCAGGCGCCCACGATCGAGGCGCTCGCCAGGCTGATCGAGGAGGGTGCCGAGGAAGGGTCGGCGAACGGGCGGTGGACGTCCCTCGTTCCGATCCAGCCGCAGGGCTCGAAGCGTCCGATCTTCTGCGTGCACGGCGGTGCGGGCACGATCCTGCACCTGCAGCCACTCGCCCGCCGTCTCGGGACCGGCCAGCCGTTCTACGGGTTGCAGGCACGTGGGCTCTACGGCGGAGCCGCGCCGCTGAAGACAGTCGAGGAGATGTCTCGCCCACTACCTCTCGGAGCTGAGGGAGATCCAGCCGCGAAGGCCCCTATCACATCGCGGGATACTGCTTCGGCGCCATCGTCGCCTTCGACATGGCACACCGTTTGTCTGAAGGAGGGTGAGGAGATTGCGACGTTGACCATGTTCAACGGGCCGAGCCCAGGATGGATCCGCACCTTCCGCGGCATCGGTGGGCAGCCCTCGCGGGTCGCCGCGCGCCGACCGCACTCGGCGGCGCGGCCGCTGCCCCACCGAGTGGCGGGCGTGCGTGACGAGCCCCGACAAGATGAAGCGCTGGGCGCGGCACCTGGTCTGGCGCGGCGAACCGCAGCGTCGGCAAGTGGTGGCTCGAGCGGGCCTTCAGCCTGGGCAGGCCGATTCCCGAGCGCTTCCGGGAGGACTACTTCCTGCGGATGAACGCCCGGGCGGAAGTGGAATACGAGCCGGAGCCCTACCCCGGGCCGATCATCCTCTTCCACGGCGCGGGTCTCTACGACGATCCCGAGCTCGGCTGGGGCGGCCTCGCCGAGGAGATCGAGACGCTCGAGGTTCCGGGGCCCCACCGCGGCAACCGGGACTCCATGGCCGAGCCGAACGTCGGCTTCATCGCCGAGCGCCTGCAGGAGCACCTGGCGGACGTTCACGATCATTCGCCGGTGCCGGTATGACGAGCCCCGGCGTCGAGCGTCCGGGTTCGGCAGGGCTACCCGGGCGAGAATGAAGACCTGGGGACTGAAGGGTCACATCGACTCGCGGCTGAGCAAGTCGCTTCCCCGGCCCGCCTACCTCTTCGCCCGCAAGCGCTACTACGACGCCAGGACGCTGGCCCGTCGGAATCCGGGGAGAGGCCACCTGTTGCCAGATTTCCTCGTCATCGGAGCCGCCAAGAGCGGGACGACGAGCCTCTACGATTGCCTGACCGACCATCCCTTCGTCGTCCCCTGCGTGGCCGAGGATTCGCACTTCGGAAACACGAAGGAGGTCCGCTTCTTCGACTACGAGTTCTACCGCGGCCTGGATTGGTACCGGTCGCACTTCCCGCTCGACCGCGAGCGCGCCGAGTTCACGCGCAAGCACGGCCGGCCGTTTCTGACCGGCGAGGCCAGCCCCACGTACATCTCCCACCTCTGGGCACCGCAGCGAGTCCGGCAGCTGCTCCCCGGGGCGGGGCTGATCGTCCTGCTCCGGAACCCGGTCGACCGGGCGTACTCCCAGTTTCAGTTCTCCCGGCGCGAGGGTCTCGAGGAGCTGGAGTCGTTCGAGGAGGCAGTCGCGCGGGAGGAAGAGCGCCTTCGTCCCGAGATCGCCCGCCTGTCGGCCGATCCGCGCTACAACAGCCGGCTGTTCGGTCGCTGGTCGTACCTCGCCCGGAGCAGGTACGCAGAGCAGGTGGAGCGCTGGCTCGAGCTCTTCCCCCGCGGGCAGTTCCTCTTCCTGAAGGCGGAGGACCTGTTCGACCAACCCGAGCGAACTCTCGACGTCGCCTACGAGTTCCTCGGCCTCCCCCCGCATCGCCTCGGACGCGCTCCTCGCCTCAACGCAGCCCACTACGAGGAGATGCCCGCCGAGGCGCGAGCCCGCTTCGCCGAGTACTTCCGGCCGCACAACGAGCGCCTCTACGAGCTCGTCGGCACCGATTTCGGGTGGGAGCGCGAGGGCTCAGCCGTCGCCGGCTGAGCCGGCCTCGCCCGCGACGGTGCCCACCCCGGACCCGCTCGCCTCGCGGAAGCGCCGGATCGGGGCTCCTCGAGCCGGCGCGTCCGGCGTCGAGGCCTCTGTCTCGCCCGGCAGCTCGAGCGCGAGCAGGCGTGTGTCCGGGTCCGCCAGGACCTGACGCAGGAGCCGCTCGAAGTCCGCCGCGAGCCGCTCGACCGTGCTGGGCTCGAAGAGCGCGGTGTTGTAGATGAGCTCGCCCGCGATCCCCTGCTCGCGGACGTAGAGCTCGAGGGCGAGATCGAAGGCGGCGAAGCCGGCGTCGACCGGAACCGTGCTCGTCGTCGTCCCACCGAGCTCTGGCTTGACCGGCGGGCCGACGGTCGCGCGGAAGTTGACCTGGACCAGCGGATTCACCCCCGCGTCGCGCTGAGGCTTCACCGCCTCGACGACGTGCTCGAAGGGGACGTCCTCGTGGTCGAGCGCCTCGAGCGTCGTCTCGCGGACGCGGGCGAGGAGCGTCCTGAAGGCCGGGTTGCCGGCCAGCCGGATCCGTAGCACGAGGGTGTTCGCGAAGAAGCCGACCAGCTGGTCGAGCTCGGCGCGGCCACGGTTGGCGAACGGCCCGCCGACGAGGATGTCGTCCGCCCCGGTCAGGCGGTAGAGAAGCACCCCGAAGACCGAGAGCAGGAGCATGTACGGCGTCGCGTCGTTGTCACGGGAGAGGCGGACCACGTCCTCGGCGACCTCGGCGGGAAGGCTGACCTGGTGGCTCGCACCCTCGTAGGTCAGCCGTGGCGGCCGAGGACGGTCGGCGGGTAGCTGCAGGACGGTCGGGGCGCCCGCGAGCTGGGCCCGCCAGTACGCGATCTCCTCGTCGAGCCGCTCGCCCTGCAGGTGCCTGCGCTGCCAGAGCGCGAAGTCGCGGTACGTGAGCGGAAGCTCGGGGAGAGAGGGCGTCCGGCCCGCGCGGCGCGCCTCGTAGAGCTCGCTCAGATCGCGGCAGAAGACGCCCACCGACCATCCGTCGGAGGCGATGTGGTGCGTGACGAAGAGGGCCACGTGCTCGGCCTGGTCGAGCCTGACGAGCGTCGGGCGGAGCATGAGGTCGCCGCCGAGATCGAACGGCCGCCGGGCCTCCTCGCGCAGGAGCCGCCGCAGCTCGCCCTCGCGCTCCTCCGGCGGAAGCCGGAGAGGTCCACGGTCCGGAGCGTCAGCTCCCAGCGGTCGAGAACGACCTGGGCCGGCCCGTCCGCTCCCCACGCGAAGACGGTCCGGAGCGACTCGTGCCGCTCGACCACGTCCCGCAGGGCAGCCTCGAGGGTGCCGCCGTCCAGCTCCCCCAGGATCCGCACCGCGAGCGTCCCGTTGTACGTGGCGATTCCGGCGGCGAGCTCGCCGATGAAGAGGAGCTGCTGCTGGGGGAACGACGGCGGGCAGGTGGGCTGTTCGCCTGGATCGCCCGCCTGCCTGCGGGCAGCCTCCGGTTGCTCACCCGCCTCGCCCGGGGCGGTCACGTGCCCGGCGAAGGCGGACAGCGTGGGATGCTCGAACAGGGCACGAACCGAGAGCTCCGCGGCGAAGCGCTCGCGCACCTGGGTCACGACCCGGGCGGCGAGGAGGGAGTGACCGCCCAGGTGGAAGAAGTTGTCCTCTGTGCCGACGCGCTCGACGCCGAGGATCTCCTGCCAGATCTCCGCGATGCGCTCCTCGGCCTCCGTCCGAGGAGGGACGAACGTCGCCGCGGCCGGCTCCTCCCAGGAGGGCGGAGGCAGCGCCTTGCGATCGAGCTTGCCGTTCTGCGTCAGCGGCAGCTCGGCGAGCAGCGTCAACGACGCCGGCACCATGAAGGCGGGCAGCTTCTGCTCCAGATACTCCCGGAGATCGCCCCTCAGCTGCTCGGGCCCGCGCCACGAGGGCGCATGCCGCGGTGCGGCCGGCGTCAGGGCGGCGCGGCGGGCGTAGACGGTGCGCGGCCCCCAGCCGGCGTCGTCGTGGTCGACCGTCACCGCGAGGCCCTGCGCTTCGAGGAGCCGCGTCGCCGCCTCGAGGTCGGCTGCGCCGCCCCGCACCTCGACGACGACCTGGCGGATCCGCGGCCAGTGGGCGGGGTCGATTCCGGAGAGGACATCGAGCTCGCCCTCCTTGACCGACACCTTGAGCAGGTCGACGTGCTCAAGCTCGTGCTCGCGAACGAGGTCGGAGACGGTGCGCACGGGCCCGAGGGCGCCGTCCAGAGCGACCGCCTGCAAGCCGTGGATCTCGGTGTTCAGGGCCAGCAGGCGGCGTGCGTCCGCGGCCGGCTCGACTGCGACGATCCGGGCGCCAGGCGCGAGCTCGTGGACGAGGATCGAGAACAGCCCGATGCCCGCGCCCACGTCGAGCACGACCGCGTCGTCGGGGATCTCGATGCCCTGCGCGAGATACGTGCGCCGCGAAAAGATCCGCTCGTGCAGGAGCTCTGCCTGCGACCTGTCGGCGGCGGCGACGGCGATCCCGCCGGGCAGCTCCACCAGGTGACCCGGTTCCACGCCGCCGTCCCTCTGCAGTCGAAGGGCCCTCCGTACGACCTCCGCCGTCTCCGCGGAGGGAACGACGTGGGCCGCGAGTCTCGTGTCGCCCGGAGCCGCCTCGACCGCGACGACGGCGGCCTCGGCCACGGCCTCGTGGCCCAGGAGCGCGGCCTCGATCTCGCCGAGCTCGATCCGGAAGCCGCGGATCTTGACCTGGTCGTCCAGGCGACCGAGGAACTCGAGCTCGCCGTCGTCCCGGTAGCGTGCGCTGTCGCCGCTCCGGTAGAGCCGGCCTGCACCGAACGGATTGGGGACGAACCGCTCGGCGGTCAGCTCGGGCCGGTTCAGGTAGCCGCGGGCGACACCCGCGCCGCCGACGAACAGCTCGCCCGGGACGCCGGGCGGCACCGGGTTCAGGTGCCCGTCCAGGAGGAACAGCTGCAGGTCCGGGATCGGCTGCCCGATCGGGCTCGCGTCCCGTTCGCAGTCGGCGGGTGAGAGCGGCCGGTACGTGACGTGCACGGTCGTCTCGGTGATGCCGTACATGTTCACGAGCGCAGGCCCGTCCGCTCCGAAGCGGTTGAACCAGGGCCGAAGGGCGGGAGGCTGGAGAGCCTCCCCTCCGAAGACGACCAGGCGGAGCGCGAGCTCGTCTCGCGGCCCGCACCAGCTCCTCCTGCGCGCCGACGAAGAGGCTCGGCGTGGCGTTCAGCACCGTGACCTGCTCCTCGACGAGCAGGGCGGCGAGCGCCTGCGGGGAGCGGGTCGTCCACAGCGGGGCGATCACGAGGCGCCCGCCGTGGGCGAGCGCGCCCCACAGCTCCCAGACGGAGAAGTCGAACGCGTAGGAGTGGAACAGGAGCCAGGTCTCGGCCGGGCCGAACTCGAACCACCGGTCGGTCGCGGTGAAGAGCCGGGCGACTTGGCGGTGCTCGACCTGGACCCCCTTCGGCTGCCCGGTCGAGCCCGACGTGTAGATCACGTAGGCCAGGCTTTCGGGCCCGGCCAGCGGCTCGGGGTTCGCGTCGCTCCGCTCGGCGAGCGCGGTGGCGTCGCGGTCGAGGCAGCACGACCGCCGCGTCGTGCGCGGGTAGCTGCGCGAGCAGCTCCTCCTCGGTGATCAGCACCGGCGCCCGCGTGTCGGCGAGGACGAACTCGAGCCGCTCGGCCGGGTAGTCCGGGTCGAGCGGGACGTAGGCGCCTCCGGCCTTGAGCACCCCGAGGATCGCGACCACCAGCTCGAGCGAGCGGTGGAGGCACAGCGCGACGGGCGTTTCTGGCCCCACCCCGAGCTCGCGCAGCCGGTGGGCGAGGCGGTTCGCTCGCTCGTTCAGCTCGCGGTAGGAGAGCGTCGTCTGCTCGTAGGTCACCGCAGGCGCGTCGGGGGCGGCCGCGGCCCGCTGCTCGAACAGCTCGTGCAGGCATGCGACCGGGTAGTCGGCAGCCGTGCCGGTCGGTCCGGCGACCATCTGCGCACGCTCGGCGTCGGTGACCATCGCCAGCTCGTCGACGGGCCGGTCGGGCTCGGAGACGACGGCGTCGAGCAGGCGCTGGAAGTGCGACTGCATGCGCTCGACGGTCTCGAGGTCGAAGAGGTCGGTGCTGTACTCCCAGACGGCGTCGAGCCCGTCTCCGCGCTGCTCGAGGAAGACGGTCAGGTCGATCGGGGACGAGGCGCGCTCCGGGGTGATCTCCTCCACCTCCAGGCCTTCGGCCTGCGGGGGAGGCTCCATCGGAACGAGGGTGAGCATCACCTGGTACAGCGGGTGGCGTCCGAGGTCCCGGTCGGGCTGCAGCGCGCGGACCAGCTGCTCGAAGGGGAGCCGCTGGTGCCCGATCGCGTCGAGCATGCGTGCGCGCACCCTGCCGAGGAGCTCGCGAAACGTGGGGTTCCCCGACAGGTCGACGCGGAGGACGACGGTGTCGACGAAGACGCCGACGAAGTGCTCGAGCTCGGGCCGGTCCCGGCTGTCCACCGGCATGCCCACGGCGATGTCGTCCTGGCCGCTGTAGCGGTGGAGAAGGATGTCGAAGGCGGCGTGGAGCGCCATGTAGAAGCTCGCGCCCTCCTCGCGGGCCAGCGCCTGCAGGCGGTCGACCGTCCCGGGTGCCACGGTCGACCGGGACCAGGCTCCGCCGAGGCTCGCTTCCGCCGGTCGCGGCCGGTCGGTGGGCAGCTCGAGCGCCGTCCGGCATCCCGGCCAGAGACTCCCGCCAGTGGGCGAGCTCCCGCTCGAGCAGCTCGCCCGTGAGCCAGGAGCGCTGCCACTCGGCGAAGTCGCCGTACTGCAGGCCCAGCTCCGGTAGCGGCGATGCGCTCCCTTGCGCGAACGCGTCGTAGAGAGCGCCGAGCTCGCGGAAGAGCACCACCTTCGACCAGCCGTCGAAGACGAGATGGCTGAAGACCGCCTGGAAGATGTGGTCGTCCTCCCCCAGCCGGATCAGCTGGGCCCTGAAGAGGGGACCGCGGGTGAGCTCGAACGGCATCCGGGTCTGGTCGTCGACGAGGCGCCTCGCAGCCTGCTCCTGCTCGGCCTGCCCGTGCTCGGCCAGGTCGACGACCGGGAGCGAGACCGGGCGCGGCGGCTCGACCACCTGCACCGGCCGGTCGTCCTGGAGGGAGAAGCGCGTTCTCAGGATCTCGTGGCGGCGCACGATCTCGGAGAGGGCGCGCTCGAGGACCGCGACCTGCAGCCCTCCGCGCAGGCGCAGTCCCACCGGGATGTTGTACGCCGCGCTCGCCCCCATCACCTGGTCGACGAACCAGAAGCGCTCCTGGGCGAACGAGCACTCGCGCACCCCGGTTCGCGGAAGCAGCGGGGGCAGCTCCGGCTCCGCCTCCCGGCCGGTCGCGGCGACCTCGGCGGCGAGCGCGGCCACCGTCGGTTCCTGCAGGAACGCGCAGAGCGGCAGCTCGGTGCCGAGCTCCTTGCCGACCCGCCCGACGAGGCGGGCGGCGAGCAGCGAGTGGCCGCCGAGAGCGAAGAAGTTGTCGTTCCTGCCGACGCGCTCGAGCCCCAGGAGCTCGCTCCAGATGCTCGCGATCGTGCGCTCCGCCTCCGTCTCGGGCTCGGCGAACTCCTCCTCCGCGGTCTGCCGGTCCGGGCTGGGCAGCGCGTTCCGGTCGAGCTTGCCGCTGGGCGAGAGCGGCAGCGCCTCGATCACCGTGATCGAGCCCGGGACCATGTAGTCCGGAAGCCTCGCTCTCAGGAACGACTGGACGTCCGAGCGGGCCGTCGCCCGGGAGAGCGGGTCCGAGCGCAGGACGACGTAGGCCGCGAGCTCGCTCGGCCCGCCCCCGCCCGCCGACTCGACGGCGATCACGGCGCTCTCGACCACCGCCTCGTGCTCACGGAGAACGGCCTCGATCTCGCCCAGCTCGACGCGGAAGCCGCGAACCTTGACCTGGTTGTCGATCCGGCCGCCGAACTCGAGCGCTCCCTCGGCGGTCCAGCGGCCGAGGTCGCCGGTGCGGTACAGCCGGCCGGGCCCGAAGGGATTCGGCACGAAGCGCTCGGCGGTGAGGTCGGGCCGCTCGTGGTAGCCCCGCGCCACCTGGGCCCCGCCGATGAAGAGCTCTCCCCAGACGCCGACTGGGACCGGGTCGAGCCGCGGGTCGAGCACGTGGATCTGCGTGTTCGCGACCGGCCGGCCGATGGGCACGATCGGCCTGTCGTAGGCGGGGTCGCACTTCCACGTGGTGACGCTGACCGCCGCCTCGGTCGGGCCGTAGAGGTTGTGCAGCTCGCAGTCGGTGAGCTCGAAGAAGCGCCGGGCGAGGTCGGCCGGCAGCTGCTCGCCGCCGGAGAGGACGCAGCGAAGGCTCCGGCACTTCGCGACGTCCGCTTCGTCGAGGAAGAGCTGGAGCATGGACGGGACGAAGTGGAGGGTCGTGATCTGCTCGCGGTCGATCACCCGGGCGAGATACGATGGGTTCCCCTGCTCGCCGGGTGCCGCGACGACGAGCCGGGCGCCGAAGAGGAGCGGCCAGAACACCTCCCGGACCGAGACGTCGAAGCTGGACTGCGTCTTCTGCAGCAGCCGGTCGGACTGGTCGAGCCGGTACGTGTCCTGCATCGCGAGCAGCCGGTTGACGATCCCGCGATGCGTGTTGAGAACGCCCTTGGGCCTCCCTGTCGAGCCCGAGGTGTAGATCACGTAGGCGAGGTCGTCGGGCTGGACGGCGACGTCGAGCTCGGCGGGGCTTTCGCGGGCGATCGCCGGCCGGTCGCCGTCGAGGCAGACGATGCGGCCCTCGAACGGGGGGAGCTCGGCGAGCAGGCGCTGCTCGGTGACGAGCACCGCCGCCTTCGAGTCGGCGAGCATGAAGGCGAGGCGCTCCTGGGGAAGCTCGGGGTCGAGCGGAACGTAGGCCCCTCCGGCCTTGAGGATCCCGAGCAGTCCGACCACGAGGTCGGGCGAGCGCTCGAGGCTGATCGCGACGAGGGAAGCCGGCCCGACGCCTTCGGCGCGCAGGTATCGGGCGAGCTGGTTCGCGCGCGCGTCGAGCTCGGCGTAGCTCAGCTCGTCCCCTTCGGACGCGACCGCGACTGCGTCGGGCGAGCGCTTCGCCTGCGCCTCGACGAGCCGGTGGAGCGGGGCCGGCGGGTAATCCACCTGGGGGCCGCACGAGGTGACGAGTAGCTGCCGGCGCTCCTCGTCGGAGAGCATCGCCAGCTGGTCGACCGGGCGATCCGGCGAGCCGACCGCCGCCTCCAGCAGGCGGACGAGGTGGGCGTGGATCCGGTCGACGGTCTCGCCGTCGAACAGGTCGGTGCTGTACTCCCACAGCGCGTCGAATCCCTCGGGACGCTCCTGGACGAAGAGGAACAGATCGACGCCGGCGGCGGCGATCTCGGTCTCGAGCTCGGTCGCCTCGATGCCGGGAAGCTCGAGCGAGGGCTCGGGCGGGTTGATCGCCAGCAGCACCTGGAAGAGTGGATGGCGGCTCAGGTCGCGTGCCGGCTGGAGCTCGCGGACGAGCAGCTCGAACGGGAGATCCGAGTGCTCGGTCGCGGCGGCGACACGTCTCCGCACCCGCCCCAGGAGCGTCCGGAAGCTCGGCATCCCGGAGAGGTCGCTGCGCAGGACGACCGTGCTCAGGAGGACGCCGATCGTGTCGTCGAGCTCCGGCCGGGTGCGCTGGTCGACCGGGGCCCCGACGACGAAGTCCTCCTCGCCCGTGTAGCGGTGGAGCAGCACCTCGAAGAGCGCGAGCAGGCAGTCGAAGAAGGTCGTGCCCTCCTGCCGGGCGAGCTCTTCGAGGGCGGTCGTGAGCTCCGCCGGCAGGGGCAGTCGCCGCCTCGCGCCGCGGAGGCTCGCGACCGCCGGCCGGGGCCGGTCGGAGGGCAGCTCGAGAACCGTCGGCACCCCCTGGAGCTCGCCCGTCCAGTAGGCGAGCTCCTCCTCGAGGGCCTCGTCGGTCAGCTGCGCGCGCTGCCACTCCGAGAAATCCGCGTACTGGGCCCGGGGCTCGGGCAGCGGCGACGGGCGGCCCTGGGCGAACGCCTCGTAGAGCGCGCTCAGCTCCCGGTAGAGCACGAACTTCGACCACTCGTCGAAGACGATGTGATGAACGACGAGCTGGAGGACGTGCTCTGTGTCGGAGAGCCTGATCAGCCGTGCCCGGAACAGCCCGTTGCTGCGCAGATCGAACGACCGCTGCGTCTCCTCGTCGACGAGCCGCTGCGCTGCCTCCTCGGCCCCGCTCTCTCCCGACACGTCGACCGTCGCGAGCGTGAAGGCGCCGGGAGGGCCGATCACCTGGACCGGCCGGCCGTCCTCCGCGGCGAACCCGGTGCGAAGCGACTCGTGCCGGCGCACGACCTCGGCGAGCGCCCGCTCGAGCGCGGAGCGGTCGAGATCGCCCCGGAGCCTGATCGGCCAGGAGAAGTTGTGGGCGAGATTGCCCGGAGCGAGCTGGTCGACGTACCAGAACTGCTCCTGGGCGAACGAGCAGCGCGGCGCCTGCTCGCGAGCGGTCGAGCCCGGCCGGCGGAGCGGCTCCGCCGCCCGACCCTGTTCCGTCCGCGCGTCGCCGTCGGGTGAGCCCGCCTTCGCCGCGTAGCCGAGCCGGATCATGCCGTGCAGGACCCGTCGTGGTCCCGGTGCCCTGCGTCGAGGCAGGCGGCGGCCCAGCCGGCGGAACGCTTCGGCCGATCTCTCACGATCCTGATGCTATTGAGCAGCCGATTTGGCGCCTACCCGACCTTGGACGAGCCTTGGAAAGCCCACCTGGCCAACTGGTCAGGTGGCGCCGCCGCCCCGGTCCCCCCCCCCCCCCCCTCCCCCCCCTTCTCCCCCCCCCCCCTCCCTCCCGCTGCTCGCTGCTCCGCTGCGTCGTCCCGCGCGCGTCGCCCCCCGGCGCTCCGCGGTGGTTCGCCTCCGTCCCGCGGCGGCCGCCTCGCCTCGCGCGCGTGCGCGGCTCGCCGGCCCGTCCGCTCGCGGTGCGGGGGCCGGGTGTGCTCGGCGCTGTCGCGCGCGCGTCCGGCCGCGGCCGGGGCGGTTCCGCTCCGGTCGGTGCGCGCCGGTCGGCCTCCCTGGCCCGGCCCGGCCGGTGCGCGGCTCGGGTGCCGCGGTGGCGAACGCGGCGCCTGCGGCGCGTCGTTCCTCGGGCTCCGCGGGCTCCCCTGGCGGCCGGCCGCCTCCCGTCGCGCGGCCGTCGGCGCCCTCGAGGGCGGGTTCCCGCCCGGCGCTCGCGCGCGCGGCGCCCGCCCGCGCGCGGCCTGGTCGGGCTACTCGGGATCGGGCCACGCGTGCAGCGGGGCCGGCCGGCGGCGGCCCGGCCCCTGCGCCGCTACCGGGCGTACGCGCTCACTGGCGGGGTTGGACGATCACGGGCGGCACAGGTCACGGGCCGCGGCGCCACGGCGCGCGGCGGCTACACGGCGGCGGCCGCCGCGTCCCGGCGGCGCCGGCGCGCCGGCGCACGTCGTCGCCCGGCGCGCCGCCCACCGCCCGCCACGTCGCGCGCCCGCGCGACCGCCCCGCCCCGCGCCCCCCGCCGCCCCCCCCTCCCGCGGCCCCCCCCCCCCCCCCCCCCCCCCCCCCCCCCCCCCCCCCCCCCCCCCCCCCCCGCCGGTGGGCGAATTCCGGCGTCGAGCGCGGGCCTGCCCCGGCCCCCCCCCCCCTCAGCGGACGGTGAAGCCCGCGTCGACCGGCACGACCGCTCCGGTGACGTGCGCCGCCGCGTCGGACGCGAGCCAGAGGATGGTGGCGGCGACGTCGCGCGCCGACACGAGCGTCCCGAGCGGGTGGTGCGGCAGCGAGAGCATCTCGTAGTCGGCGAGGCCGACGCCGAGCATCCGCGCAACGCCCTGGAGCATCCCCGGAGCGTCGGGCGACTCGTCCCGGACCGAGGTCGGGCAGACCGCGTTCACGCGGATCGCGTGCGATGCGTAGTCGAGCGCGAGCGCCTTCGTCAGGCCGACGACGCCGTGCTTGGCCGCGACGTAGTTCGCAAAGTGCGGAAAGGCGACGAGGCCTGCCGTCGAGCTGACGTTGACGATCACGCCGCTCCTGCGCCCGACCATCTCCGGCAGCACCGCCTTCGCGCAGCGCCAGACGCCGTGCAGGTCGACGTCCACCAGCACCGACCACGCGCGCTCGCTCAGCTCGTGGGCGGGCACGCCGGCCGGCCCGACGAGCCCGGCGTTGCTGACGAGCACGTCGACCGGGCCCAGCTCCTCCCGGCAGCGTCCGACGGCGGCGTCGATCTCGTCCTGGCTGCGCACGTCCACCACGGCGACCGCCACCCCGGCACCCGTGCTGCGGCACCGGCGTGCAGTCTCCTCGAGATCCTCACGGCTCGCGAGCGGATACGGACACTCCTCGATCTGCGCGCAGATGTCGGCGAGCATCACGTTCGCGCCCGTCTCGGCGAAGGCGACCGCGGTTGCACGGCCGATGCCGCGTGCCGCACCGGTGATGAAGACCGTCTTCGGCAAGGAGAGAGATCCGGCTCGAGACTGCCGCGGAGGCTAGCGGTTCCGGCCGAGGCGATGCCGGCGTACTAGTGTCCGGGTCTTGCACGAGGCGATGCTTTCCGGTCGGGAGGATCGAGACCCGAATCGAGGCGGACGAGGTGCACGTCTGGGTCGCGAGCCTCGACGTGCCTTCGTCGCGCCTGGCGCGCCTGACCGGCCTCCTCTCCGCGGACGAGCGCGAGCGCGCGGGTCGGTTTCACTTTCCCCGGGACCGTGACCGCTTCGTCGCCGGCCGAGGGCAGCTGCGCGAGCTGCTCGGCCGGTACCTCCGGCGGCCGCCGGACGGCCTGCGCTTCCGGTACAGCGCGTACGGGAAGCCCGGCCTGGAGGAATCCGGGGGCCTCCACTTCAACGTCTCCCACTCCGGCCACATGGTGCTGTACGCGCTCACGCGCTGCGCGGACGTGGGCGTGGACGTCGAGCTCGAGCGCCCCGGCCTGGCCGACGATCGGATCCCGGAGCGCTTCTTCGCCCCCCGAGAGGTGGCGGCCCTGCGCCGGCTTCCGCCTGCCCAGCAGGTTCGCGGCTTCCTCACGTGCTGGACGCGGAAGGAGGCCTTCATCAAGGCTCGAGGAGAGGGCCTCAGCCTTCCTCTCCACGACTTCGAGGTGACGCTCGCTCCGGGCGAGGAACCGCGGCTGCTGCGAACGGCCTGGGCTCCGGCCGAGGCGGCGGAGTGGTCGCTCCGGGACCTGTCCGACTACTGTCCCGGCGCCGTCGCCGCGCTCGCCGTGCGCGCCGTGTCGCCGCGCATCGAGATCCGTGCCCGTGGCGCCGACCCCGAGCCGAGGTGACCGCGCGGAGAAATGACTGTTAACTGACGGTAAGCATCGATGCTCGCACCTTTACACATGATCAGTCTTGGTCTTTAATGACACCCCTTGGGGAGGGCATCGTCAAAGCGACGAGCTCTTAGCGACGAGTAAGGGGAGGCCGTGAACGCTCAGAGAAGAGCTGTCGTCGTTGACCACTACCCGTTGTGGCTCAACGCGGTGGAGCAGGTGTTGTCCGGGGTCTCGGTCGACGTCGTCGGGAAGGCGACGGGCCTTGCGGAGGCAAGCGCGTTGGTCGAGGAGCTGCGACCCGAGCTCGTCGTCGTCGAGACGTCCATGTCGGACGGAGCGACCGACGGGCTGTCGTGGCTCGCCGGGATCGGAGAACGCTTCCCGGAGATCAAGTTCATCGTGCTCTCCACCTCCGATGCTCCCGCCGACATCGACGCGGCGCTCGCCGCCGGAGCAGTCGCGTTCGTGATGAAGCGGGCTCATCCGGACGACCTCGCGGTCGCCGTCCGGCAGGCGTACGAGCACTCGATCTACCTGCCCGGGTCGAAGGGCAGAGGCGAGGAGCCGGTCGTCAAGGACGAGGCGTTCGACCATGCCGACCTGACCCGGCGGGAGCTCGAGATCCTCAGGCTCGTGGCCGAGGGATACTCGAACGCGGAGCTCGCCCGCATGCTGTGGGTGACCGAGCAGACCGTGAAGTTCCACCTCTCGAACACGTACCGGAAGCTGAACGTCGCGAACCGGACGGAGGCCAGCCGCTGGGCGCAGCTGCACGGCCTCCTGCCGTCGCAGGGGCTTCGCTCGACGGCAGTCGCCTAGAGGGCGGCGGCCGCCAGGGCTGCGGACAGTGCGCGTCCGGCGGTCGTGCCGCCGGACGCGGCGCCTGCGATCGACCGCAGCAGGACCGCGTAGTCGGCCGCCAGGCTGCGGCGCTCGAACGGCGCGAGGAGCGCCCGCGGCACCTCGGGGACGGGCCGCCCCGAGCGCCACCGCTCGATCTCGTCCTCGATCGCGGCGGCGATCGCGTCGGTGTCGTCGGGTTGGCAGATGTGGGCGGTGCCGGCCTGGAGGAGGAGGTCGCGGGCGTCGCCTTCGGGGACGGCGGCGAGGATCGGGCGTCCGGAGGCGAGGTATTCGTAGGTCTTGCCGGGGACGGTGCCGGAGCGGATGCCGGGGGGCAGGTTCTGCATCGGCAGGAAGAGCAGGTCGGCGGAGCGCATCAGCGTGACCGTCTCGGCGTGGGTGAGGTAGCCGGGGGTGCGGACGACCGGGGAGCGTGCTGCGGCCTCGCGGTCGGTGGGGGAGAGGACGCCGGCGAGGTGGATCTCGATCGTGGAGGCGAGGCTGGGGTTGTCGGCGATCAGCCGCTCGACCGCCTGGAGCAGGAAGAGGTGGGAGCGGGTGAGGATGTCGACGCCGGCGGTGCCGCCGCCGAGCAGGCGGCGGGGGAGGGAGGCGTGTTGCTGCTGCCGGCCGAGCTCGGTGTGCAGGTAGCCGGTGTGGACGATCCGGAAGGCGCGGTCGTCTCGTTTCGGCTCCGGCCCGGCGAAGTCGCCCGGGTCGAACCCGTTGGGGATGGAGACGATCGGCCGGTCTGCGAGCTCGGGGAACTCCTGTCGCAGCTTGCGGGCGGCCTCGGAGGTGGTGGTCACGATCGCGGCGGCGGTGCCGAGCAGCCGGCGCATCCGGCGCAACTCCCAGCGGCGGTGGAGCCTGGTCGGGTAGATCATCATCTCGTCCAGCGCCCACGGATCGCGCAGGCCGGCGATCCAGGGCTTGCCCAGCTCCCGGCTCAGCCGCGAAGCCGCCTCCGCGGAAATATACGGCGACATCGACGCGATGATCAGGTCGACCTCCCCGCCGAGCTCGAGGCCGCTGGCGAGCGCTCCGCCGACCCACCACCGCGACCAGGGCCCGTCGACTCCCAGCCATCGCTCAGCACGCCGCCGCCAGCGACTCCCGGCCACGGGCTCCGGCCCGCCGACGCGTATCACATTGGTCTCGCCGGGAGCTCGGCGCTCAGGCTCTCGTCGAGCGGGCTCCACCGGTCTCTCGTCATGCCCGATCCCGTGATCACGTCGACGGAGACGCCTGCCTCGGGCATGTAGCGAGCGAACTTCACCGTGCGCTGGGCGCCCGCGCCTCCGATCGGAGGGAAGTAGTAGGCGAGGAGGATCGCTCTCGCGCCGTCCGGCTTGGTATCGGGCCAGCGCCGCCCGGTGGCTGCGGACCCGAACATCGCAGTGATCGCCGGCTGGCCGAGCGCCTGTCGAGCCCGAGGACGGCGTCCCGGTCGTTCGACGACGTGGTCGATCAGCTCCGCGACGTGCTCCGAGAGGCGCTGATACTCGAACTTCCGGATGAACCGGCTGTCGAGCCCGGGCAGCCTGGCGTCGCGGGACATCTGCGCGGCGATGACGGCGGCGATCGCGTCGGTGTCGTCGGGTTGGCAGATGTGGGCGGTGCCGGCCTGGAGGAGGAGGTCGCGGGCGTCGCCTTCGGGGACGGCGGCGAGGATCGGGCGTCCGGAGGCGAGGTATTCGTAGGTCTTGCCGGGGACGGTGCCGGAGCGGATGCCGGGGGGCAGGTTCTGCATCGGCAGGAAGAGCAGGTCGGCGGAGCGCATCAGCGTGACCGTCTCGGCGTGGGTGAGGTAGCCGGGGGTGCGGACGACCGGGGAGCGTGCTGCGGCCTCGCGGTCGGTGGGGGAGAGGACGCCGGCGAGGTGGATCTCGATCGTGGAGGCGAGGCTGGGGTTGTCGGCGATCAGCCGCTCGACCGCCTGGAGCAGGAAGAGGTGGGAGCGGGTGAGGATGTCGACGCCGGCGGTGCCGCCGCCGAGCAGGCGGCGGGGGAGGGAGGCGTGTTGCTGCTGCCGGCCGAGCTCGGTGTGCAGGTAGCCGGTGTGGACGATCCGGAAGGCGCGGTCGTCTCGTTTCGGCTCCGGCCCGGCGAAGTCGCCCGGGTCGAACCCGCAGGGGATGGAGACGATCGGCCGGTCTGCGAGCTCGGGGAACTCCTGTCGCAGCTTGCGGGCGGCCTCGGAGGTGGTGGTCACGATCGCGGCGGCGGTGCCGAGCAGCCGGCGCATCCGGCGCAGCTCCCAGCGGCGGTGGAGCCTGGTCGGGTAGATCATCATCTCGTCCAGCGCCCACGGATCGCCCAGGTCGGCGATCCAGGGCTTGCCCAGCTCCCGGCTCAGCCGCGAAGCCGCCAGCGCCGACGAGTAGGGGGACATCACGGTGTAGAGGACGTCGACGTCCTCGAACTCGCGGCCGAGCGCGACCGACTGCTCGACCCACCAGCGCTGCCAGTTGCTGTGGAACCCCAGCCACCGCTCGGTCCGCGCCTGCCATCTGGGCGGCTCCGGAGGCTGGCCCTCGGCCCGGTGGATGTCGACGCCCGCCGGGATCTCCCGCCCGAGCGTCTCGTCACGGGGGGTCCAGCGGCCCCGGGCCTCGCCGCTACCGGTCAGGACCGCCGGCGAGTGTCCCAGCTCGTGGAGGTAGCGGACGAGCTTCGCCGGTCGCTGCGCTCCCGCTCCCCCGATCGGAGGGAAGTAGTACGCGTGGACGAGCGGCCGGCTCACCGCGCGACCGCCCGGGTGGCTTCCTGGGCGATGCTGCGGATCACCCGCGCCGGCGCGCCGACCGCGACCGTGAAGTCGGGGATGTCCTCGAGCACGACGGAGTTGGCACCGACGACGGCTCCGTGCCCGATGCGAACGCCCGGCCCGACGACCACGTTCTGTCCGAGCCAGGCGCCGTCGCCGATCTCGACCGGCGCGACGCGGTCGACGCCCTGGTCGAGCACCGCCTCGCGGGTGTCCTCGAAGGCGTGCATGTGATCGGCGACGTAGACGTTCCGCGCCATCAGCACGCGCCTGCCGATGTGAATGGACTGCGCCGCCGACAGCACACAGCCGCCCGCGGCGGACGTGCCGTCCCCGACGTCGATCGCGACTGTCTCCGCGGCGCCCGGGAGCACCTGGAGCCAGGACCCCGCGCCGATGAAGACGTCGTGCCCGATCGCGATCCTGGACTCTCCGCTCAGACGGACCGGCAGCTGGATGACCGAGCGGCGTCCGTACGCTGCGAAGCCGCCGGCCGCGAGCGTCGAGAACGTCCGGTCCCGGGCCCGGACCGCGAGGCGGTAGAGCCCGAGAAACGCAGGCCCGACCCATCCGGCGCGCACGCGGCCGGCGCGGTCGCTGCTCGTCGCCCGAGTCATGAGCGTCGCACCCTGGTTCCCCCCGTCGCCTGGTGTCAGGTGCCGGTGCCGGCTCCGGCCTCCGCCAGCTCGACCCGGACGCCGTTCTGCTCGAGGGACGACTCCACCGCCTCGATCATGCGGACGACGTCGATGCCGAGCTCGGCGGTCGACCGCGGTGTCACCCGGTCAGGACCGCGGCGCAGAAGTCGGCCAGCTCGAGGTGGAGGGGCTCGGCGGCGTCGATGCGCGGGGAGACGATGTCGCCGGTCCGGTAGGTGAGCTGGTACTCGCCGAACGTCTCCGGGTCGCGCGAGCGTCACGCCGAAGTCGAACATCCGCACCGGCTCCGGGCTCGTGTCGTCGTAGACGACCATCTTGCGCGAGCCGACCACGGTCGTCCGCCGGAGCTTGCTGGGGGCGAGCCACGAGAGCTCGACGTGGGCGATCGTCCAGGACGGGTACTCGAGGTTGATGAAGGCGACGTCGGGCGTGTCGGGGATGATGCAGCCTCTCGTAGCGCCGCCACGTACGTCGGGGTCTCCCCGAGCCAGTAGCGGAGGATCGAGAAGTCGTGGGGAGCGAGGTCCCAGACCACGCTCACGTCCGGCTGGTGCAACCCGAGGTTCACCCGGCTCGTCGAGATCGAGTAGATGTCGCCGAGCTCGCCGGAGGCGATCAGCTCGCGAATCTTGTTGACCGGCGGGCTGTACAGGAACGTGTGGCCCGGGCATCAGCACGAGCCCGCTCTCGCGCGCGAGCGCGCATCAGGCTCACGGCCTCCTCGGCGGACCCCGCCAGCGGCTTCTCGACGAAGACGTGCTTTCCCGCCTCGAGCGCCTGCCGGGCCAGCTCGTAGTGGGTCGAGACCGGCGGTCGCGATCGCGACCGCGTCCACGGCCGGGTCGGCGAGCACCTCGTCGAAGCTCGTCGTCTCCGGATCGCCGGATAGCGGCGGCCGATCCGCTCGAGGCCGTCGCGGCCGGAGGTCGCAGACATACGCGACGTCGGCTCCGGAGCTCGTTCAGGTTTCGGACGAGGTTCGGCCCCCAGTAGCCGAGGCCCGACCGACGCCGATCTCGCGACCGCCGTCCGTCCGTCATGCCGTCGCTCGCCTGCCGGAGGAGGGCCAGCGGCGTGCGGCAGAGCAGGCGCAGATCGAGGCCGAACGACCAGCCGCGGGCATAGGCGACGTCCATGTCGAGCGCCTCGCCGAACTGGAGTGCGCGCGGGCCGTGACCTGCCAGAGGCCGGTCATGCCCGCGGGCACGAGGAAGCGCTCGAAGTGGTGGGCTCGAAGCTCTCGATCTCGTAGCGGGATGCAGGGCCGCGGCCCGACGGCGACATCTCTCCGTTCGAGGACGTTGATCAGCTGGGGAAGCTCGTCGAGGCTCGTCCTGCGGAGCCAGCGCCCGAAGGAGTGATCGTGTCGTCTCGCGTCGAGCTTGTAGAGCCCGTTCGCGTCGGCGGGCGCGGCGAGCCATCGTCGACTCGATGTACTCGCGGTGCTCCGTCGTCGACCGCCCACGTGCATCGTCCGGAACTTGAGCACCGTGAACTCGCGCTGTCCAGGCCCGAGCCGCACCTGGCGGAAGAAGACGGGGCCCGGCGAGTCCCGCTTGATCCGCAACGGCGATGTAGACGAAGAGCGGCGCCGTGAGATCAGGCCGATCGCGGCGCCGTCATGTCCATCGGCGCGCTTGAGCGAGCCGCGCGACCGGCGAGAGGCGCGCCGGCGGCAGCCCGACAGCGGCAGCCCCTCGACCGTGTGGATGTCGACGCTGGGCCGACGGCCTCGAACAGGCGCGGGACGATGTCGATCTGCACTCGAGCTCCGCCCAGCGTGCGGACGAGCGTCGAGCAGCTGCTCGTGGCGAGTCGTTCGAGTAGGCGACGATCACGCGCTCGACGTCGAGTGCTCGACGAGCGGGGAGGTGTCCGGCGACCCCGAGGAGGCGCACGTGGTCGAGCTCCGGGCGACGCTCCTGGGTGCGTGTCGACGAACCCGACGAGGTCGATGCCGTACTCCGGATGCTGCAGGAGCTTTCGCGCCACCAGCTGGCCGACGTCGCCCGCGCCGACGATGACGTGTTCTGGAGGTACGTCTTGCTTCGGCGCGCGATCGCCGCGCGACGCGCGCGGGCGACGATGACGAGCCCGATCGCGAGCACCCAGAACGCGACGCTTCTCGGGGGTTCGGGCGGCGATCCGCGTGAGCCAGTGCCCGTGACGAGATCCACCGCCGATCGTGACGAAGTGGAAGACGCCGACAGGTCGTCGACCGTCGAGTGGTCGGCCCGCTCCCCGTCCCGGCCGTAGAGGCCGCTACAGCTTGGCGATCAAGATCCAGATCGGCAGGCTGAGCGCGAAGACGAGCGCCTCGACGCCCGGCGAGACGACGTCGCGCGTGCTTCCCGGAGGCTCGAAGAAGAGCTGAGCGAGGAAGAACGCCAGGCCGAGCCCGCAAAGGTCGGCGACGAGGAGCGCGCGATGGAGCAGCCAGCCTCGCCCGCGGTCGGCGCCCGCCTCGGAACGAAGCCGGAGGTACGGCGGGGAGAGTGCGACCGCGGCGCCGCTCGCGCCGTCCGCCGGTGCGACCACCCCCGGCTGGCCCGCTTCGGCGGGATCGCCACTCGAATCTTGTATGTCTCTCATCCCCTCCCTCTAGACGCCTGACCCGCGGTGTCACCAACGCCCTCAGGAGAGCAACGTACGAGCAGCGCGCCCTCGTTTCCAGCCCCGGCTCGAAAGACCGTTCCGCCGTCGAGGGGGCCTAGCCTTTCGGCGAGTACCTCGGAAAAGGGGGTGCTGCTATAGGTGGCTGCATGAGCGTCGCTCGCCTTCCGCTCGCTCCCGTGGAGCGAGCCAAGTTTCCCCCACGTGCCCCCTTCTTCCAGAGGCCGATTCCGTCGGGGAACCTCCCGGTTCCCCTGGGGCCCGCCCCTCTCACGGGCCAGAGGTTGGCCGATGAGCGTC
The DNA here is from genome assembly GCA_963837265.1 of uncultured Actinomycetes bacterium. Taxonomy (GTDB): domain Bacteria; phylum Actinomycetota; class Thermoleophilia; order Gaiellales; family Gaiellaceae; genus DATBLE01. The sequence goes on along the minus strand of CAWIMQ010000003.1, from coordinate 29,446 downwards.
GGACTCGTGCGCAGCGACGTCCCGTTTCTGGACCTCGCGCCGTCTCATGCAGGGCTGAAGGAGGCGATTCTCGCCGAGCTGGCGAGGCTCGTCGACTCCGGGGCCTTCACGAACGGGCCCCAGGTGGCCGCGTTCGAGCAGGCGTTCGCGCTGTATTGCGGGGCGGCCGATTGCGTCGGGGTCGCGAGCGGGCTCGACGCGCTCCGGCTCGCGCTCCTCGCGGCCGGGGCTCGAGCCGGGCGACGAGGTGATCGTCCCCGCGATCACGTTCGTCGCCACCGCTCGAGGCGGTCGACCCAGGCCGGCGGCGGCCCCGTCCTCGTCGACATCGAGCGAGCGGACTACTGCCTCGACCCGGCCGCGGCGGCCGCGGCCGCCAGCGCGCGCACGCGCTTCGTGCATGCCGGTGCACCTCTACGGCCAGATGGCCGACATGGCGGCGCTCGCGCGAGCTCGCCGACGCACGGAGGCTCGCGATCGTCGAGGACGCCTGCCAGGCGCACGGCGCCGAGCGCGGAGGGCCTTCGCGCGGGCTCGTCCGGCCTCGCCGGCGGCGTTCAGCTTCTACCCGGGGAAGAACCTCGGCGCGTTCGGCGACGCCGGCGCGCTCGTGACCGACGACGCCGGGCTCGCGGCGGCTGCGTGCCCTCCGCGAGCACGGCCAGCGCGAGAAGTACCGGCACGATTCGAGGGCTACACGGCGCGGCTCGACACGATCCAGGCGCTCGTGCTCTCCGCAAGCTCCCGCTGCTCGACGGCTGGAACGAGGAGCGGCGCCGGGCGCGGCCGCTTTCTACGCGAGCGCGCTCGACGGCGTCGGCGACCTCGCGCCTCCCGCCGGTGCCGGCGGGGAGCGAGCCCGTGTGGCACCTGTTCGTCGTCCGCACGCCGACCGCGACGCCCTGGCCGCGCATCTCGCGAGCGCGGGCATCGGCACGGGCCGCCACTACCCGAGCCGGTCCATCTGATCGCGGGCGTACGCCCGGCTCGGCTACGCGGCCGGGCGATTCCCCGTCACGGAGGCCTCGCCGGCGAGGCACTCTCGCTGCCGATCTTCCCGGGCATCACGCGAGGAGCAGGTCGAGCGCGTCGCCGAGGCCGTCGGGACTACTTCGACGGTGGCTGACTGCGCCCGCCAACGACGCGCCCGTACCGGCTGATCACCGACGTCGAGTTCGGGGAGGGCGTGATCGTCCACCCGTTCACGAACCTCTACGGCTGCCGGATCGGCGACGAGACGCGGGTCGGCCCCTTCGTCGAGATCCAGCGCGGAGCGTCGATCGGCGCCCGCTGCAAGATCCAGAGCCACACGTTCGTCTGCGACGGCGTCGAGATCGAGGACGAGGTCTTCGTCGGCCACGGCGTGATGTTCGTCAACGACAAGGTGCCCCGGGCGACTACCGAGGACGGCGGGCTGCAGACCGAGCAGGACTGGGCGCTGCTCCAGACGGTGGTCGAGCGAGGCGCGTCGATCGGCTCCGGTGCGGTCGTTCTCGGCGGCGTCCGCATCGGCGCCTCGCGCCCTCGTCGGCGCCGGGCGGTCGTCACGCGGGACGTCGCCCGGGCGAGGTAGTCGTCGGAAACCCGGCACGTGCGCGGGCGACGGCAGACGCCGTGGCGGCCGAGGCGGGCCAGGGCCGGCCCGCGCGCTGAGCGAGCGGTCGGGGAGCGAGAACCCGGCGCTCGGGCTCGCGTCTGGTGGCCGGCGGGCACTTTGTACACTCCGCCGGTGGAATTGCTCGTTCTCGGGGACTCGATTGCCCGCGGAGACGAGGCGACCGTGCCGGCCCGTTCGTTCGTCGGCATCCTCGCTGCGCACTTCGGGGCGAGCACCACGTACTTGTGTCGGGGCGGCGCTACGAGCGAGACGGGTGCCGATGGTGCGCCTATTTTGGCGCACGCCTCCCGCCCCGATCTTGGTGGTCATCAGCTATGGGATGAACGACCAGACGCTCGGGCGGTCTCGGCTGCGGCGCCGCGTGCTCGTCGAGCCGCGCCGCTACCGGCAGAACGTCCAGCACATCATCCGGGGAGTCCGGCAGCGTGCGACGTCCGTGTTGCTCGTTCCCCGCCGCCCGCACATCCGGACTGGGAGCGCTCTCCTGAGCGGCCGGACGCCCGAGTACCTCGCGGCTCTGCGGGAGCCGGCGAGCCTCTCGCCGACGTTCCGTCCGTCTGGACCGACTCGCGCCTGCTGATTGTCAACGGGATGAACCATCCCGGCGACGAAGGCCACCGGCTGATCGCTCGAGCCTGCCTCGACGCGCTCGGCGTCAGCCGCGAAGAGAATCAGGCTGAGCGCGCCGGAGTCGGCCAGCGGTCACTCCCCGGCTGACCGAGACTTGGCCGCCCGGGCCGATCACACGCCGCCGAGACCAGTGGCGCGTGATGCTCAGTCGCGACCCACGAGGCCCTGCAGACGACGGCGGGCGACGATGAGTGTGTGGTCGCTCTGTATCTCGCCGACAGACATCAGCGCGTCTTCCACGGCGAACATCAGACGCAACCAGTCACGTTCGCTTCCGAAATGGTGGGCGATGTCATCGAGCACCAAGTTGACGAGTGTCCCGCCAAGCTTTCGTTCCTCCACGACATCGAACAGGTTGTGAATGGTGGGAATGATCGCATCCGACTCGACTGCCTCGGACGGATCCTTGAGACGCATTCGCAATCTGCTGGGCCGTCTGACCCGTCGCTTGATTGTCCCGTGCTCGTAGCTGACGCGGAGGTTCTCGGGCAACAGGGCAAGAATCGCGTTCGCAGTCTCGAGTTGTCGATCTGAATACTGGAACTTCCGCGGGCCCGTATATTCGTTGACGAAGAGGTAGCCGCGCCTGTCGAGCCATCGCACACAATGTCCGAGAATTGTCTCCACGGGGGCGAAGTGGTGGAGCGCATCTTCGAATATGATCACGTCGAAGCCCTCGCTCTCAAAGTCCAGCTGATAGGCGTCGGCGACCTCAAACCGAAGAGCGGAGTGAGTGTGCTGCTCGCGAGCGCGCTCGATGCGCGCCGGCGATTGGTCGTAGCACGCCAGGGTGGCGAAGCATCCAGTCGCCGCCCACCGGGCTTCCTTGTTCCCGGATCCACAGCCGAGCGACAAGCCTCTCAATCCGGTACGGTGGAGATACGTCTTCGTGAGATAGTCAGCGACATCGACAGCTGCGTTTCCGGTCGCGAGGCGTCTGGTCCTCGAAACGACATCCGGAACGTCCCAGAAGTGTGTTGGAGGGGCGGCGGCATGTGCCCATGCGTCACGAATTCGTCGGCGCTTTCCCGGGAGAAGGCGGGCTACGACCCAGCGAGGGCGGCGTCGAAGCTGTCGAAAGACCGCGGCGAAGTCGTCAGCGTTGATGACGTTCTTGGTAAGTGTGCGCAACAGGGTTATTGGTGACCGATCGCTGCGACGTGAGCAGAGTGGATAATCAACCACAGGTCAAGTTCGATCTGCATGCTCCGGGCGGACCGCCGAGATGGCCGACCGCGCACGGCGGACGCGGCCCGTTATCCGGCCTCGTCTGCACCCGCGTCGGGCCCCTTTCCGAGATAGCGCGCGGTTCCGTGGATGTCGCGGCCCGGGTAGCGGCTTGGATCGCCGGCGTCGATCGCGGCGGCCCCTGGGGCCAGGTCGAGGTTGAAGCTTGACGCGCTGATGAAGCCGGGGTTTGCCTGGCGGTCGGTGGAGCCGCACTTCCCGCCGCTGAAGACGTTGTGGGAGAAGCTGACACCGGGGAGGCAGAACGCACCTCCCTGGCCCAGCGAAGCGTTCCCGATCGCCTCCCAGTTGACGAGGGAGCCGTCGGGATTGGCGTTGAACGACCCGTTGAACGAGTTGTACAGGATGCTCACGTTCGTGATCGATCCGCCGTTCGGCGCGAAGAGCACCGGATAGTAGCCGCCCGAGAGGGCCCCGGCGTGCGATCCCGGAGCGTTGAACATGTTGTTCACGAGCGTGATGTCGCGCAGGTTGCCGCCGCTTCCGTAGTTGGCGAAGAAGAGGTCCATGATCGCGCAGTTGAAGAAGCGTGAGTTCTGGATCGACAAGCCCTGCGCCGGATAGACGTGCAGGCACTCCATGTGCTGCGCGGGATCGGTGCGGGTGTAGTCGTGGAAGTAGACGCCGTCGACGAGGGTGTTCTGCGGCGAGTAGTTGCACAGGTAGCAGTTCCTGATCTGACTCGCGTTGTTGACGGTCGGCCCCACCGAGCCGCCGATCACGCTCACGTTCGAGGCTCCGTTGACGAAGAAGATCGGCGTCGTCACGTTTCGGAACGTGACGTGGCGTGACTGCGACGACTGCGGGACCGTGTTCGTGTTGAGGCCCACGGACCAGGCCTGCGCGACCTTCATGTTGTTGAACTCGACCCACGAGCCCTGGGCGACGATCTGATTCACCGTCACCTGCGCGCCCGATGCGGGCCGGAAGACGACCACAGGCGATGCCTTCGAGCTGTCCAGGGTCACCCTCTGGCTCGGATACGAGCCGCCCGCAACCTCGACGACCGCGCCCGGCCGCGCGGCGTGATAGGCGCGGTCGAAGCTCGCGCACGGCGCCGACTGGGTGCAGGGGTTCGCATCCGAGCCCGACGTGGACACGAAGAGCGCGGAGCTGGACCCCGGCGGAGGAGGAGGACCGCCGTCGGAGGGCGGTGGCGGAGGCTCGGTCGAGGGCGGCGGAGGCTCGGTGGAGGGCGGCGGAGGCTCGCCCTCGCAGGGCCTCGTGGTTGCGGTCACGCCCGCTCTCTCCGAGTGCCTGCCGGCACGGTTGAACGCGTCGACCTGGAGGCGATGCCTCGTCCCGCACGCAAGATCCTTGAACGTTCGCCAGGTGACTATCGTCGTGCCCGCCTCCTTGCCGGCGGGGTAGGCCTTGCCGTCGAGGTAGGTGGTGTACCCGGCGGCGTCGTGGATTTCCTTCCACGAGAGCCGGAGGCTCGTCCGCTCTCGACCTTGACCCGCAGCTCGGTTGGCTGCGGGACGACCGTCTCGGCTCGTCCCTGCTGGGTGCCCGGCTCTGCGGCAGCGGCTCCGAACAGTACGAGCACCGTCACCGTCAGTAGAGGCAGCTTGCGGCAGCTTCCCATGTCTCACCGTCCTGTTATTCGTGTGTCGTCTATGCGCCGGTACGGACGACACGCACGGTGAATCCTCGGTTGCTCGGTGCGGAGGGGAGACATCCGAGCGTCGCCGTATGCGCGCCCTTCCCCCGACGTGCCGATCTCAAACTTCGGCAGGCGGAAAGGAGTGTCAAGGCTCGCCAGAGTTCCCCAGATGTGCTCACGGGAATTCCCCACCCCGGTAGGGGCGCTGTGAGAGGGCCGCTCATGGCCGGGGGTGACCGGCTGGTGGTGGTGGAGGGCGGCTCCGATCGGGCCGATTCGGCTGTTTCTGACCCCGACCGCTCGGCTTCGGCGCGTTGAGAGGCGTTCTCGCGCCCTGCGAGCGTCGGGCGCGACTCAGTGCCTGGCCGGTTCGGCGGCTTGGAGGCCGGCGCGTGGTTGTTCGACGCGGTCGTGGTGGCGGCGCATCCGGTAGCTGGGCCCGTTGATCGTGAGTACGGTGCCGTGGTGGAGGAGCCGGTCGAGGATGGCGGCGGCGACGGTGGTGTCGTCGAAGATCTCGCCCCAGTTGGCGATGCCGCGGTTGGTGGCGAGGATGATCGAGCCGTGCTCGTAGCGGCGGGAGACGACCTGGAAGAGGTGGCTCGCGGCCTCCGCCGGCAGGGGGAGGTAGCCGAGCTCGTCGATGATCAGCAGGGCAGGCCCGTTCCAGAAGCGCATCGTCGTTTGCCAGCGGCCCTCGAGCGCGGCGCGCTGGGTCTTGGCGACGAGGTCGGCGGCGGTGGTGTAGTAGACGCGGTGACCGGCCTCGGCGGCGTGCCGGCCGAGGGCGACGGCGAGCATCGTCTTGCCGACGCCGGGCGGCCCGATCAGCAGCACGTTGCCGTGCTCTTCGACGAAGCGGAGGGTGGCGAGCTCGTCGACGAGCTTGCGGTCGAGCGCGGGTTGGGCGTCGTAGTCGATGTCGGCGAGCGTTTTGGGGGTGGGGAAGCTGGCGAAGCGCAGCCTGCCCTCGAGCGCTCTGCGCTCGGTCGCCTCGACCTCGACCGCCAGCAGCCGCTCCAGGAAGCGGGTGTAGGAGGGCTTGCGCTTGTCCGCGTCCTCCAACGCCACGGCGAGCTGCTCGGCGGCGGCGCTCAGGCGCAGGTAGGCGAGATGCGAGCGCAGCTGCTGGTAGACGCTCTGCTCTTTCACGAGGCGGCGGCCAGGGCGGCGTAGTCGGCGAGCGAGGGGATCTCGACCTCGACCGCGGTAGCGCCGGCGAGGGCGAGCGCCTCGGCGCTCGGTGGCCGGTTCGGCTTGCGCGCGCAGCGCGGCTGGGTCGTGAAGGCGGCGAGCACCGCCCGCTCCAACGCGGCCTGGTGTACGGGGAGACGCACGAGCTGGCCGGCGCCGGCGGGCGCTCGGCGATGGGTCGCGACCAGGACACCGGCGGCGGAGACGAGCTGCACGGCCGGCTCGCCGACCCGGACGCGGACCGTCACCGTCTGGCCGGCCAGGGCGGGCGGGACGCTGTAGCGGTTGCCCTCGAACGCGACCAGGGCGCTCGAGCCGACGACCCGCTCGACGCACAGCTCGGCCGGATACGGGGTCGCCGGTAGCGGCAGAAGCGGCTCCGCCGCCGCTTTCTCGGCGACGGTGAGCGGGCCGCGGCGGCGCCGGTCGGCGACCTCGAGGCACCAGCGGTCGAGCGAGCGCTGCGCCTCCGCCGGATCGGCGGCGCGGGCGGTGCGCCACCAGGAGCGGCCGAGGTAGCGGATCGCCGCCTCGACCACCCCCTTGCGCTGCGGCCGGTAGCGCGGGCAGACGCTCACGGTGACGCCGTAGTGCTTGGCCAGCTCGGCCGCCTCCGCGCGCAGCCTGCCGCTGCCCGGCTCGACGATCGTCGCCATCCGATCCGTCCGCCAGCAGCGCGTCGTGCCGCCGAGCCGGCGCAGCACCCCATCCAGTGCGCCCACGAGCCGCGCGAAGTCCATCCCCTCGCCGATCACCGCACGGATTCGGCCGGAGTGCGAGAGCGCCCCGACGAGCACGTACGCCGGCTCGCCCCACGGCGTCTCAGCGAGCTCCAGCCAGTCGAGCTGCAGCTCCTCGCCCGGCTCATGCTGAAGCTCGATCGTGAGCTGGTGGCCGCCGCGCTTGCAAACCGGGCACTCCGGGCGCAGCTCAAGCCGGCGCAGCTCCCGCGTCAACGTCTGGTAGGAACGCTCGAAGCCGAGCAGGCGCAGCTCGCGCAGCAACACCGTCGCGTCCAGGTGCGGATCGTCGCCGAGGCGCCGCTCGAGATAGGCGCGGTAGGGCTCGAGCACGCTCGGCGCTCGCGGCCGCCGCCGCTGCTCGCCTGCGGCGAGCCAGGCCCGAATCGTCTTGCGATCACGACCGGTATGGCGCGCGATCGCGCTCACCGACCAGCCCCGCCTGCGCAACGCCACGATCTCCACCACATCCTCCCGCGACAACAAGCCCCGGCCCTCCTCCACGTCGACGTTCGAACGCGACGCTGCAAAGGGCCCCGGACGGCGGACCGCCGCCCCGCTTCTCCGCTTCGCCTACGGCTCAGCTACTAAGCAGGGCGGCGAAACCAGAAGCCCGGACCTGGGGAATTCCCATGAGCACACCTGAGGAGTCTGACGCGAGCGCGCGGAAGGGAGCCCGGGATGCCACCTCAACACCTCACCACCTCGACTTGCCCCGGCGGGAGTCGCACCTCCGAATCGCACCGGCTGCGTGGTACGGTCGAGCGATGTCGAGCCTCGACGTGGTCGTCGTCTCGTACAACAGCGCGGACACGCTCCGGGGCTGCATCGAGCCCTCTCTCGCGACGGGTCGGTGCATGTTGTCGTAGTGGACAACGACTCGCAGGACGGGAGCGTCGAGACCGTCTCCGACCTGCGACGCGACCTTGATCCCCTCGAGGAGAATCGCGGGTTCGCCTACGGCTGCAACCGCGGCTGGAAGAAGGGCTCCGCGCCGTACGTGCTGTTCCTGAACCCCGACGCTCGGCTCGACGCCGCAGTCGGCGCGACGGCTCGTGGACGTCCTCGAGTCGCAGCCCTCGATCGGCGCTCGTCGCCCCTCGGCTCGTGGACGAGAGCGGCTCGCTCGACTTTTCGCAGCGCCGGTTCCCTCGGCTCCGCTCGACGTACGCGCAGGCTCTGTTCCTCCACCGGCTCTTCCCCCGGCGCGGGCTGACCGACGAGGTCGTTCGCGACCCGGCGGCGTACGAGCGCGCGCATCCGGTCGGAGTGGATCTCGGGCGCATGCATGCTCGTGCGGCGAGAGGCGCTCGAGCGTCTCGGCGGCTGGGACGAGGGCTTCTTCCTCTACAGCGAGGACAAGGACATCTGCCGGCGCCTGTGGTCGCTCGGATACGAGGTTCGTTACGAGCCCGGTCGCCGTCGTGCGTGCACGTCGGCGGCGGGTCGGCGCCCCGGGCGGGCCTGCTGCCGGTGCTCGCCCGCAGCCGGGTGCGCTACGCGCGAAAGCATGCAACTCGGCCGGCCGTCTTGGGCGAGCGTCTGGGCATCGCGCTCGGCTCGCTGACGCACGCGGCCTTGACCTCGAAGGGGGCTGCCGCGCGCGCCGGATACCTGCGGGCGTTTCGTGCGGCGTTCTCTCATCTAGCCGCTCCGGCTAGGCGTCGAGTCTGTGCCTACGATCATCGAGAACCCAGGGCGCCGGCCACTAGCGTCTGAACGGCGATGTGCGGAATCTGTGGAGTCGTCCAGGTCGACGGGCGCCCGCGCCCCGTGTCTCTCCGAGACGGCGCTGGGGCGTCATGACCGACGTGATGACGCACCGGGGGCCCGACGATCGCGGCCTGTACCTCGAGGACGGCGTCGCGCTCGGCGTCCGCCGGCTGAGCATCGTCGACGTCGAGGGTGGGCACCAGCCCGTGTCCAACGAGGGCGGCGACGTCTGGGCGATCCAGAACGGAGAGCTGTACAACCACCTCGAGGTCCGATGCGGCGCTCGAGCGCGACGGCCACGCCTTCCCGAGCAGATGCGACACGGAGGTGCTGCCGCACCTCTACGAGCAGCACGGGCCGGGGTTCCCGCCCGGCTGCGGGGGATGTTCGGAGTGGCGGTGTGGGACGAGCGCGACGGCGGCGTGCCGTCCTCGCCCGCGACCGGCTCGGGATCAAACCGCTGTACCACGCCCGCTCCAGCGACCTGCTCGTCTTCGCGTCCGAGCTGAAGAGCCTGCTCGCGAGCGGCCTCGTCGAGCCGGAGCTCGACTACGAGGCGATCGACGCCTACCTGACGTTCGGCTTCGTGCCCGGCGCCGATGACCCCGCTCGCCGGCGTCTCGAAGCTGATGCCGGGCCACGTTCTCGTCGTCGAGGACGGCTCGGTGCGCCTCGAGCGCTACTGGCAGCTACCCGGCGCCGGTGGTTGCCGTGCGCCGGGACGAGAGCGAGTACCGGGAGCTGCCTCGACAAGCTCGACGAGTCGGTGCGCCTGCGGCTGATGAGCGACGTCCCGCTCGGCGCGATGTTGAGCGGCGGGATCGACTCGAGCCTGATCGTGGCGCTGATGGCCAGGCACATGAGCGAGCCCGTGAAGACGTTCTCGGTCGGCTTCGCCGAGGCCGGCGCGGAGAACGAGCTGGAAGACGCTCGCCACGTGGCCGAGTTCTTCGGCACCGACCACCACGAGCTCGAGCTGTCCTTCGCGAACGACACTGTCGACCTCGAGGAGCTCGTCTGGCACCTCGACGAGCCTCTCGCCGATCTGTCTGCCCTCGGCTTCCTCGCGCTGTCCGAGCTGGCCTCGCGGCACGTCACCGTGGCGCTCTCGGGCCAGGGCGCAGACGAGCTCTTCGGCGGCTACACGAAGCACCGGGCGGCTGCGCTCGCCGGGGCATGGCGGAACCTGCCGGGCCCGATCCGGACGGTCGGAGACAGGCTGGCCCCGCATGCTCCCCGTCGCCTCCGGCGCGCGGCGCGGACGCTGGCTGCGCCCGACGCCGCCGAGCGCCTGCTCGCGATGAGCGGCAAGGTGGAGGACGACCTGCGCGGGACGCTGCTGCGCGGCCCGCTGGCGCAGCTCGACGGCGGGGCGGCCCGGCGCGCGTGCTCCGCCGGCTCGACGGAGTCCCGGACGATCCACTGACGGCCACGCTCCACATCGACGGCCAGCTCGCTCTGGTCGACGACATGCTCCACTACTTCGACCGGGCGTCGATGGCCCACTCGCTCGAGGTGCGCGTTCCATTCCTCGACCACGAGCTCGTCGAGCTTTGCGCCACCGTGCCCGGGGACCTCAAGGTGACGGCGGCTGACCACGAAGCACATCCTCAGGCAGGCGGCGCGGGGCGTCGTTCCCGGACCGTGCGATCGGCAAGCGGAAGGTCGGCTTCTTCCGCGGCTCGGTCGGCGGCTGGTTCCAGGCGCAGGCCGAGCGCTCGATCTCGCGAGTACCTCCTGCGGCCCGACGCCCGCTCGGCCGAGATCATCGACCAGGGTGCACTGCGGCGTCTCGTCGAGCGCCAGGCGGTGCGTGCCGAGACGCCCGAGCGCCACCTCCTGCTCGCGATCCTGATGCTCGAGATCTGGCTCTCCACCTATCTGCCCCGTGCGCGTTCGCGCGCCGGCCGAGCCGGCCGCTCCGGTGACGCTCGGATGGTGACCGGGCGCGGCCTCTCGTACGCCGTCGTGACGCCGGTCAGAAACGAGGCGGAGAACCTCGTGCGCCTGGCGGAGAGCCTGCGCGGCGCAGGCGGTACCGCCCGCGGCCTGGGTGATCGTCGAGACGGGCTCGACGACGGTACGGTCGGGACGGCTGCCGGGCTGGCGGGCGAGCACGGCTGGATATCGGTGCTCGCGCGCTCGCGGAGGCCCACGCCCGCGGCGGCCCGATCGTGCGCGCGTTCCAGGCCGGCGTCGCAGCTCTTCGCGACCCCGCCGAGGTGATCGTCAAGGCCGACGCCGACATCTCCTTGGACCCCGGCTACTTCGAGGAGCTCCTGCGCCGTTTCGCCGCCGACCCGAGCCTCGGCATAGCGAGCGGAACCTGCCTCGAGGAGGAGGGCGGCGAATGGCGCCCGCGCCACGTCACCGGCGATCACGTCTGGGGAGCCTGCCGGGCCTACCGAGCCGAATGCCTCGAGGCGGTCTCGCCGCTCGAGGAGCGGATGGGCTGGGACGGGATCGACGCCTTCAAGGCGACGGCACGGGGCTGGCGGACGGCCACGTTCACGGATCTCGGATTTCGCCACCACCGGCGCGAGGGCGCGCGCGACGGCCGCTGGCGCGCCTGGACGGCGCGCGGCCGGGCCGCTCACTACATGGGTTATCGACCCGCCTTCCTCGTTCTTCGGTCGCTACACCGGGTTCGCGAGGATCCGCTGGCGGTCGGCATGATCGCCGGCTGGGCGCAGGCGGCCCTCCGGCGTGAGGCGCGCTGCCCGGACGCGACCGCACGAGCGGCGCTGCGCCGGCAGCAGCGGTTACGCGAGATTCCGTTGCGGGCGGCCGAGGCGCTCGGCCGGCGTAACGAGCGCGTCTCAGCCTGACGCTTGGGCGAGCGCCCGCTCGCGGGCATTGCGCTCGAAGCGCTCCCACTCCTCGCGGGGCGAGAGGAGGGCGGCGGCGCCGATCCCGAGCACGAGGTAGGACAGGAACGTCACCTGGATGAAGGAGAAGGCGTCGTAGGTGAACATCCCGGCGGCGTAGGCGGCGACGGCTGCGGCCGTGCCCGCGAGCAGCCAGCCTCGCGGGGAGGAGTCGGCCTTCGCCGCTTTCCCCATCCGCCGCATCGCGGCCACGAACAGCGAGAACAGCGTGATCGCACCGACGACCCCTGTCTCGAGCAGCACGCCCAGCCATTCGTCGTCGAGGATCGGCCCGTTCGGCGGTGGCAGGCCCGGCTCCGGTCGGCCCGTGATCCGGGTTCCGAAGCCCTCGCCCAGGATCGGGTTGCCCTTGAACTCGGTGTCGAGCGCCGGGCCGAGGGTGGCGAGCCGGCCGCTGCCCACGTTCGCGTTCTGCTGCTGGGCGACTAGCCCGCCCTTGGGAAAGAAGGACTGCCTGAGGGACCCGATCGTTCCCGGCAAGGCGAAGTGGATGACGATGAGGGCTGGGACGATCGCCGGCCACAGGCGCTTGACCTCCACCGACCGGGTCAGGAGATAGACGAGCAGCGCGGCCGCGCTCATCAGGATCGCAGTCCGTGACCTCGTCGCGAGCATCCCCAGGACCAGGAGGCCGACGGCCACCCACCACCGGCGCCGGCCCAGCGTCCGGGCGCAGTAGACACCCGAGCGGAATCAGGAGCGCGAAGGTCGCGCCGAGCGCGATCGGGTGTTGCGCGGAGGCGTAGACGCGTAACCGTCCGCCGCGGTGCAGGGCGAGATCTGGCGGCGTGAAAGCGCATGAACGGCACCGCCGCATGCATGTGGTTGAAGATGTTGTAGCCCGTGCCCGACTCGAGGATTGCGAATGCCGCGAGCACGGCCCCGCCGCCGGTGAGGATCCGCACGAGGAAGTCGAGGTCGCGAGGGCGGCGGGCGACGCTGACGACGAGGTAGAACACCAGGACGTAGCTGATCAGGAACGAGAGCTGCTTGAACGGGACCGACCCGACCGAGTCGATACGTGTCTTGTTCGCGATCATCGAGAGAGCGACGGCCAGGAGGAAGGCGAACAGCGGCGTCTCCAGGCCGCTCGCACGGATCCGGACGCGCGGATCGACCAGGATCGACATCAGCCAGCCCACGAAGGCGATCGCGACCAGCAGCCGGTACAGCTCGAGGTTGAAGGGAAGGCCGCCCGGAAGCGTGTATCGCTTGATCGGGACGAACAGGATCGCGATCATCACGAGCCCGAGCAGCGAGCGCCAGGCCAGTAGCTGCTTGTGCGCGACCGCGATCAGCACGACGAGGCCGAGGACGGGCGCCGTGACCTTCACCGCCGTGTCGAGCACGACTGTCGTCGTCAGCAGCGTCAGCGACGAGACGACGATGATCGAGGCGACGAAAGGCTCGCGCCGTCCTTCGCCGACGATGACTTTCACTGCTGGCGGTTCTGTGCGCCTGCGGCGGCGGCCCGCTCAGTGTCGTCCTGTTCGAGGGCGCCGGAATCGGACGGATGCGGGGGCGGAGGTTCTCGAGGATGAACGCGAGCCCGAGCGTGGCGATCAGCACGGTGAGGAACACGACGATCGGGACGGTCAGCCGCCGTCCTTGCGCGAGCGTCGGCTTCCCCGGCTGCGAGCTGACCTGGACGAGCACGCGCTGCTTGGGCGGCACCTTGGCCGCCTTCTGGCTTCTGACCAGATACGCCACGAACTCCTGGGACACCCGCTTGACGATGAGCGTCGCCTCTCTGGAGACGTCGAGAAACCGTTGATGTCGAAGAACGGAAGAACGGCCCTCGAGGTGGTGGAGCTGTCGACGACGGGCGTCGCGATGTACGTCCCGCCCAACGGTCCGCTCTTCGTCACCTCTCGGCGAACGGCGTCGCTGTTCGCGAGCCTTGCGTTAGAAGACGGCGAGGCTGGCGTACCGACTCGGATCGGCGAACGGCGTGTTGGTGATCGGCTGGCCCGTGGCCTGGTCGATCGCGTAGACGGGGAGATCGTGCGACACCAGGGGCAGCCGGTTTGGGTGAGAAGCAACCGCTCGGAGTTTTGCCAGGTCTCGCTCTGCCGGTACGAGATCTGCCGGCCGCTCACCTTGAACATCGAGAGGAACGACAGCGCGAGGGCGAGGGCGACACCGAGGGTCGACGAGGTAGCGGAAGCGCCAGATGACCCCGAAGTACAGCCGAAGATCCATGGCTCAGCTCACATCCTTCTGGGGAGCCAGTCGAGCCCCCGCGCTCAGGAACGCGGCCGCCGCCTGCGTGCGGTTGTCGACGCCGAGCTTGCGGTAGACGGAGGCGAGATGGAACTTGACCGCGTGAACGGACAGGCCGAGCTTCCTGCCGATGGTGCTGTTCGTCGATCCCTCCGCGGCGAGCCGCAGCACCTGCAACTCCCTGGCGCGAGAGGTCGTCGACGGATGATACAGGGGCCGGATGAGCGTCCACTCCCGGGCCGATGCTAGGGGGGAAAGCGGGCGGACCGCTACGCGACGTTGGCGCAGCATTTCCCGCGGCGACTAGCCGATCGGCTAGCCTGCATCTCCCTGTTCGGGCGTGGCCGGGATGACGGGCGAGCCCTACCGTCTACGCGTGTGAGTGCGAGCGCCGCCCAGCGCCCGGAAGAACGCGAGCACGGCGTCGACTGGCGCGTCGACGTTCTGCTCGTGCCGCCCTGCTCGGGGGTCACCTGCTCCAGCTGAGCCTGCTCGGGGAGGCTTGGCAAGGGCTGTCCCACGCCTGGGTCACGCTCGATGGGAGGACGCGCACGCCCTGCTGGCGGGGGAGGATCCGTGTACTACGCAAGTGGCCCGACCACGAGGAACGTCCCGAACCTGGTCAGGAACCTCCACCTCGGCGTGGACGCTGACGCGGCGGCTGCGACCCCGCGTCATCGTCACCACCGGCGCCGCCGTCGCGTTCCCTTCGCCTGGGTCGGGGAGCTGGTCGGCGCCAGGGTCGTCTACATCGAGAGCCTGACGCGGATCGAGAAGCCGTCGGGGGGCCGCCGGCTGATCAGGCCGGTCGCCGACCGGCTCTACGTCCAGTGGCCGGAGCTCGTCCGTTCTCTTCCCCGCGCCCGCTATCCGGGAACGTGTTCGGGCAGTCGTGATCCTCGTCACGACAGGAACGAACGGGGCGCCCTTCGACCGCCTCCTTTCGCGAGGTCGAAGCGCTCGGAGACGCGGAGCCCGTCTTCGTCGAGCACGGCCCCTCCGCGCTGCGCCGGCGAACGCGACCTGTGTCGACCACGTGTCGTATGCCGAGCTCGTCAGGCTCCTTCGCGATGCGCGAGCGGCGATACGGTACGGCGGCACCGCACGATCCTCGTCGCGCTGGCGAACGGCAAGCGCCCCCTCGTCGTTCCTCGCCTTGCCCGCTTCCGCGAGGCCGTCGACGACCACCAGCTCGAGTTCGGCGGAAGCTTGACGGCGTCGGCCTCGTCACGCTCGTCGAGACTCCAGCTCGGCTCTCCGACCACCTGAAGAAGCAGCCCCCGGCGGGCGCTCGGGTGGTCCCGACACGACCACCAGGACCGCTGGGTCGCTGATCTTAGAATCGCATCTCTTTTCTGTGGGTGTCTGTCCGGTTGAATTGCCGGGGCCGGACGAGTTTTGGCTGATCGGCTGAGGCATCGTGGGATGCGGCAGTGGAAGCCGGAGTCCGAAAACGAGCGCGCGGTTTCTGTTGCAGAAAGGGCGTGCATATCCTTCCGGCTGCTCCATGTGTGTCCGACGACCGGGAGTCGCCGTTCGCCCAACCGGCCACCGATGCACGGGGCAACGCGGTGAACGGTATCGGCGCCAACGCTTCCGACGAGGCCACTTGGCTCGACGTGGCACGGAACTGCCCACACGTACATCTTCCAGTACGCCTCTTTCGGCTTCATCTGAATCGTCGCGCGTTTCCGCATTGAGAGATGCGACGCGGATCGCGACGCTTCCGAGCGGTGCACGGGTTGTGCTGCCACTTGCCGAGCACGGGCGGGTTGCAAAAGGTCGCCTAACGGCTTCGACTTCAACGGCGCAGGGCTGCTATGGCGACGCAATTGTTGACGGCGCGATCACGAAGGAAGAGCACGACGTGATCGTTCAAAGTGTTCTTGATCGGAATGTCGGACAAGTTCACGTTCGTTGAAAATCCATTCGCTCCTCACTCTCTCACTCATCCAGACTTTACGACGACTGAGGACTTCACCGATGTTCTGCGCCTTTGCTGGACCGACAAACGGCGCACGGCCAAGCTTCGGAGAGCTGGCTGATACAAGATCCGCAACGGGCCGCGCCGCGGTTATCGAGTCTCGGTTGGCCGAGTCTCTCGACGACTACCAAGCCTACTTCGGCGCCTATTAATTCTACCTTCGATCAATGGGTGTTGCTGGATCAGCAAGGACCGCTATCCGTGGAGATTCTTCGAGGTGGTCTTAGTCCTTGGGATGTGACCATCCAGACGTGATCCAACTCTGGGTCGCCGAACTCCGCGGACGGATCATCTCCGGAGCCGGGTCTTCTGCTGGAACGATCACGGTGGTCGATGGGCACGGAGCATCGTCGGTGGAAGGCCTTGAGGTAGACGCGAGCTCCGTCCTCTTCGCGGACATCATCGACGCCATGTGCCATGTGGTTCTTATATGGTTCGGATTCAACCCCAGCGGCGGCCATGCGGGGCTCGCCGAGTTCAACCGCAGCTTCGGGGCGCTGAACGCAGGCGGTTCGTCGCCACTTGTATACGCGGCCGTGGCTCCGCGTCGTCAGAATGATCAAACCGAGCTCAAGTTGGAGCGCGACGTGCTTTCCTTGGACGCATGTCGTTCTGAATCGGAATCGGAAGGTGTGGGATCGACCGCTGCCGGGCAAATTTCGCGCAGCGCTTATTGCTTAATACGGTCCCAGAGTCCGCCGACCGGAGTCGTGGGTAGCGATCGTCGCAAAGTGTGGCTTGTGAACAGTCTCGCGGCTATACGGTCGCTTGGACGGGCGGGCGTTCGGGTCATCGCGCTCGACTCTACGCAGGACGCACTTGGCTTTCGATCTCGCTACTCGAAGGCAATGCTGTGCCCGGATCCGGTTAACACTGAAGATGATTCGTGGGGTTCATGTCTGGACTGAGCCCGACGAAGTTCGGAGCACTGATACCTATCTTTCCCACCAACGACGACTTTCTGAATGCAATTGGACGAAGACAGACGGAGTCAGAGGGAACGCCTCCTTTACCTGTTCCTGTTGTGGACATTCTCGGTTCTATTCAAAACAAGCGATTTCAGGTCGAGCAGGCGGCGAAACGTCGAGCACCTCATCCACGAACACGGGATGGCCGTCCTCAGACGACCTCGAGTTCCTGTTCTTGTCAAACTTCTCGATCCTGCCGATCTTCGTCGCGCATTCCGGCGCCATGCACTGCTCTGCCGCACGTCTGAAGAGCTCGCGACATCGTCGAACGGGCCCTTCCCTTCGATCCGCTGGTGCAGGAGTACATTCCTGGAGCAGACGACAGTTGTACACGCTTGGCGCATACGTGACCTTCACTTGCGAAGCCCTGGGGATCTTCTGGGTTGGAAGCTGCGTCAGGCGCCGAGAGGAATGGGCGTGCGCCGAGTGGCTCAGCCGAATCCCGGGTCGATGAGGGAGCGGAGCAGGGACTCCATTATCTTTGTGGCTGGAGATATCACGGGCTGGCAGAAATCGAGTTCAAACACCGACAGTCGGGGACGGCGGAGTACAAGTCCATGGAAGTGAATCCGAGGCCGTGGGAATGGCATGGTCCTGCCGCTGCATGCGGCGTCGATCCCGCGGTGATCGCTTGAACAAGAACCTTCTCGGGGAGACGGTCAGCCCGCCTACGAAATGAACGTCGGCAGACGACGCTGGACAGTTGACTCCACGCCCGGAGAATCGCCCGTCGTGACGCGACCACCCTATGTCGACGCCGTTCTCGGCGTGGTACGCACTGTGCCGGTCGGCGCACATCTGCGCCGCGTGGCACTGTACGGACGGGTCCGACGCGGAGCACGGAAGGCCCTGGACGGCTTGGTGCGTCGCTTTCGGTTCGCCCGGGCCGTGTTTGAAATCTCGCCTGATTCGGCTGACGGCCGTGATCTAGCGCTGGAGACCAAGGCGCGGGCAGGGGAGACCGCAGCCAGAAACTTCCGCGCAAGTGTCATCGAAGGCCTGAAGTGGAACGCGGTCGTTGCTGTCAGCACGCAGGTGACCAGACTCGCGACGGAGTCCCGCGCTCGTGCATCTGCTCTCGCCGTGAGACTACGGACTTGCCTGGATTGCACTGCTCTTCTCAAGCCTGGTGCTCGCTCTCGTGGACCTGGGCCTCGGCGCCGGGCTCGTGCAGCGAGCCTCGATCACGGAGAACGACCGCTCGACCGTGTTCTGGACGAGCGCGGGAGTCGGCCTCGGACTCACTGCAGTCGGTATCGCGCTCGCGTCACCGCTCGCAGCGCTCTTCTATGAGCCGAGGGTCAAGCCGCCGTCACTGTCGTTCCCTCAAGTTTCGCGCTGCTTGCCCTCCAGACGACCCAGGCGGTGCTCTTCATGCGGGCGATGAGCTTCCGAGCTGATGACCGTCCGAAGGGTTGTCGCGGCGATCATCGGCGGTGCGGCTGCCGGCATCGCTGTTGCTGCCAGCGGCGGTAGCGTGGGCCCTCGTCGTTCAGGTGGTCACTGTCAGCGTTCTCTCGACGATCCTCATCTGGTTGCTCTCGGATTGGGCGACCGAAGTTCGACGCAGTCACTCCAGAGCTTGCGCAGCTTCGGAGGCTTCGGGTTAACCCTCCTGGGAGCCCGGAATGCTCCATTCCCTTCAGGGAAGCTGCCCACAACATCCTCATCGGCCGCTACCTCGGCTCCTCGGCCCTCGGGCTGTACAGCGTCGCCTACAATGTGATTCTCCTGCCTACCCAGCGGCTCCTTGGCCCGGTCCAGGACACGTTCTTCCCCTGCTTTGCACGTACCCAGCATGATCGCCCTCGCATGGCAGCTCTCTGGTTGCGAGTTTAGTCGCATCGTAGGGGCGTTCATCGCGCCAGCGATGCTCGGACTCGTCGTTATTGCGCCGGAGTTCGTGGAGGTTGTAATGGGTAAGCGCTGGCTCGGGCGTGTGACCGTCGTCCGCATCCTCGCCTTCGTGACGCTGATGCAGGGCTTCACCGCGCGGGCCAGCGAACGCTCACGGCGCTGGGGCAGGCAGCCGCGGTGTTCTGTTCTCGGCTACCGCACAGCCCTTGCCGTGACCGCGTTCGCAGCCGGGGTCCACCGGGGCGTTGTTGGAGTCCGCCGCCTTCTACGCTGCGCTGCCGCTTCCCAGTTCAGGCCTACCTCGTCGTCGCCGTGACCAGGGAACTTGCTCATCACTCCGCTGTTTCCTGAGCAACCTCGCGGGAGTGGCCGAGGCACTGCTGCTATGGTCGTCTTCCTGCGTCGCGGCACGCTCGGTTCTCATGCACCTCGACACCAGCGCGTGGGTTCGCCTTCTGGTCGTCGTTGTCGTTGGAATCGGCGTGTAGATGTTCCTGCCACCGCCTGGCTGTGTCGGGCCGTGATCAGGGAGCTGACCAGCCTGCGCCGGAATCGAGCCGCCGGACTTGGGGCGGCAGGTGAGTCGGCTCAGCCACCAGGGCCGGACCCCGCGCCAGGTGATGGCGGCCTCCTGGCTCCTCCGAGCACGACCGGCAATGTCATGTCGACCCGGCACACAGGGCCGCGGCGACGCCCCTCGATCGCGCTCGGCGACGTTGGGCCGAGCGGCAGGCTCAGCGTCCGCTCCGAGATCGCCGTCGCGACCGGGAAGTCCTCGGGCGCCAGGCCGTACTTGTCGCGGTAGTAGGGATGCAGATGGACGCCGCGGTAGTGGACGCCGGTGCCGATCCTGCGTTCGATCAGGCGATCGAGCAGCTGATCGCGGCTCAGCGAAGCGTCCGGATCGAGCAGCACCTGGTATAGGTGGCGGGCGTGCCGCGTGTTCGGTTCGGGCGCCGGCGGCGTCTGCAGCGGGAGGCCGTTCAGCAGCGAGTCGTAACGCTCCCACAGTTCGGCGCGGCGGGCGATCCAGGCCTCGAGCCGCGGCAGCTGATGCAGGCCGATCGCCGCCTGGACGTCGGTCATGTTGTACTTGTAGCCCGGCTTGACGACCTCGTAGTGCCGAAACCCGGCGTCTGAGAAGCGCTGCCAGGCCCCCAGGCTGAGGCCGTGCAGCGCGAGCCGCTCGACCTCCTCCGCGATCTCGGCGCGGTTGGTCACCACCGCCCCACCTTCGATCGTCGAGATGTTCTTGGTGACGTAGAACGAGAACGCGGTGACGTTGCCAAACGAGCCGATCGGCCTGCCCTGCCAGCGCGCGCCCAGCGCGTGCGCGGCGTCTTCGATCACCAGCAGGCCGTGGCGATCGCGCAGCTGCGTCAGCTCGCCCATGTCGACCGGCCGGCCCGCGAGATGAACGGGCATGATCGCGCGGGTCTGCGGGGTGATCGCGGCGCGCGCCGCGTCCAGGTCGATGTGACCGGTGCCCGGGACCGCGTCGACCAGCACCGGCGTCGCGCCGGCGTGCTCGACCGCGTTCGCCGACGCCACGAACGTCATCGCCGGCACGAGCACTTCGTCCCCGGCCCGAGCCCCAGTACCTGCATCGCAAGGATCAGCGCGGCCGTGCACGACGAGACGCAGCGGCAGTACGGCGTGTCGATGTAGCCAGCCAGCGCCTGCTCGAACCGCTGGACCTTGGGACCGGTTCCGATCCATCCTGAGCGCAGCGACGCGACGACCTCGGCGATCTCCTCCTCGCCGATCGTCGGCCTACCGAAGACCAGAAAGCTGTCCCGCACGGGGTCTCCTCTCAGACAGCGGCCGAACGAAGCTCGATCGCCTCGGGCATAGACATCTTCCAATGCGGCGGCGACGACAGGCGCGGCGTGCTCGGACTCGATCAGACGACATCCGCCGAGACAGCGTCTCTGCCATTCGGCGTCCGAGAGGCCGGCAACGTCGGCTAGCGCGCCCGCGAGCCCTTCGGCATCCTCCTCGATCGACCGGAGATCAACTGACTCGACCACGAACGGGATGTCGGCATGCCGGGTGGCGACGACGGGATCCGCGAGCCTGCAGCTCGAGCAGGATGCGGGTTGGTCTCCACCCTCGTGTCCCCGTCGCGGGCTGTTCGACTCGGCTGGATCCCGATGTGAACGGCCTGAAGAAGCTCACGGTATCTCGCATACCAGACCTCGCCAGGAAGCGGACTGATGTCACGCCGAGCGACGAGGCCAGCTGCTCGAGAACGGGACGCAGGCCTCCGTCTCCGAGAATCCAGAGCTCGGCGTCTCCGAGCTGGGTGCGAGCCGAAGCGAAGGCCCGACGAGAGATCGACCCCTTCTTCTCGACCAGACGACCGACTGTGCCACGACCAGCGGCCGGCCCTGGTCGATGGGGCGAAGGGGAATTGCTCGAGGTCGATCCCCGACTCCGGACGATGCGGATCTTCCGGCGTGGGCAGCCGAGTTGCGCGAGGTGGTCTGCCATCGCGGGCCCCTCGCAAACAAACAGCGTTCCCTTGTCGAAGAGAGGCTCATAAAGGGCCTTGCGCTGCCACCGCCGCTTCGTATGAGCAAGATCGAGTCCGTAGAAGGTGGTGACGAGGGGCAAGCCGGTGTGTCTCGCCGCGACGAGCCCCGTGCGACCCGACCAGCCGAAGTGCGCATGGATCCGACACAACTGTGCCGGTGTCGTCTCCTTCGACACGCGGTGTGCGTAGCCGTCTCGACGGTCGCCCAGGAGCGCCAGGAGGGCGCTCGACCCCCGCCCGCGGTTCGACCCGCCTTGTCGAGCCCCAGAACTGGGGACGACAGCGGGAACTCGTCGAGATTCGCGAGCCGTCGCGCCAAGACGACAGGCTCGTACCGCGTCTGGAAGCGCAGAAGCGTGTAGATGAACGTTGTGGACCGCGGAAGATACTCCGCCATCACGTGGGCTATCGAATCGGACACGAGAACTCCCCGGGGCGTCAATGCCCAGGCAGGTCCCAGGATGAGCTGGGGGAACGGCGTGAGGACTCACGGCCCCGGCCCGGTCCGATCGAGCGCGGAAGTAGGCTCAGCACTTCGCTTCGTACAAGGGCTTCAGCATCAGGATGCTGGCGATCCTGGTGCCCTTCTTTCCTCCGGCCGGCGCCACGTAGACCGCGGTGCTGCCGAACCGCCGGCTGTATGTCTTGCGACAGTCGATCCAGCTCACCCCGCCCACGAGCGCACGACCGCAGGGTTCGCACCGACCCCGATCCCTTTCGGCGTCGTGTAGTAGGGCGTGTCCGTCCCGACGCCGACCACAACGCCGTTGTCGACCATCATCCAGAGGCTTCCGCCGTGGACCCGGTAGATGAGACGTTCGAGCCGCTGCTTTCCGACCACGACCTTCGTCCGCCTACGCGGCGGCCCGTAGAAGGCGACCACGTCGTCCTCCGACTCGCCGATCCGTGCGGTGCCGATCGAGCGCCCGAGCACCATGAGCGCCGTCTCCCACTGGTCGGCCCCGGCATCGGACGGCCAGGTCGTGGGGCGGACGTCGCCGTCCATGTCCGCCAGAGGGTGGCTCGCCGGATCGCCGTGGCTGATCGCCTTCGCGCCGCGAACGAGGTGGAGGTCGAAATTCGCCGGATCGACGAAGGCGTACGGCGCCGACGTGTCAGTCGATCCGCAGGCGGCACCCGCCCAGACGTTGTAGGAGTATCCGACGCCGGGAACGCAGCGTACCGAGCCTGCGCGCCGACATTGGCGACGAAGTTGACGTTCGTGAGCATTCCACCGGGATCGACGGAGATCGAGCCGAGCAGAGAGTTGTAGGAGACGCGCACGTTGGTCATCGACCGCTTGAACGGGCCGAAGGCAAGCGGGTAGTAGCCCTTGGACAGCCCGCCGGCGATCGAGCCGGGCGATCGAACCAGTTGTTCTCGATCGTGATGTCGGCGAGGTCGCCGCCGCTGCCGAAGTTGGACAGGAAGACATTCATGATCGCGCAGTTGCGAAACCGGCTGTTTCGGATCGTCAGCCGCTGCGCCGGGTAGACGTGCAGACACTCCATGTGCTTCTTGGGGTCGGTTCGGGTGTAGTCGTGGAAGTAGACGTGGTCTATCAAGATGTCGTGCGCCGGATACGTGCAGAGGTAGCAGCTCGTGATCTGGCTCGCATTGTTCACGGTCGGGCCGATCGAGCCGCCGATGACGCTCACCGCCGAGGCACCGCCGATGAAGAAGATCTGGGCGTTGACGTTCTCGAAGACGACGTCGTTCGTCTGCGAGCCCTGATCGACGCGACTCGAGTTGATGCCCGCCGACCACGACGCGGTGGTCAGGTTCTGAAACTCGACGTGCGAGCCCTGCACGCGAGGCTGCCGTCGACCGTAACCTGCTCTCCGGGCGCCGGCTCGAAGACGATCGGCGGAGCGGTCTTCGTGGCGTCGGCCTTCACGGCCTGCGCAGGGTAGGCGCCGCCTGCGACCTGGACAACGGCGCCCGGCGTTGCGACGTGATAGGCGCGATCGAAACTGAGCAAGGAGCGTCCTGGCTGCACGGGTTGGAGTCGGAGCCGTCCGTCGAGACGAAGAGCGTCGGCTCCGGGGCGGCCGACCGGCCGTCCGTGGCCAGCACGGCTACCACCGCCGCGCCCGTGAACAGGCTGGCGAGGAGAAGCGTCGCTGCGATCACGGGAGACCTCCGCCGGTGCGGCACTCGCGGGTCTAGCCCACCGGACGTGGCGTTCCCTTCTGACGGGCCGGTTGCGGGCACGTTTCCAGGGTACTGGAGGGTGACCCGCCGAGTGCCTGGCTATCCGGCTAGTCCATCGCCGCGGCAGGCGGCCGCCGGCGAGGTGTGCGGCCCGAACGGCGGGACCGGGCATAGATCCTCTGGAGGGCCGGTCGACTACGACGCGGTGGTCGTATTGGCGAAGAACCGCCACACCCAGGTGGCTGTCTTCCAGCCGCCCGTGTTGTTGGAGCCGACTCCGCAGGCCGACGCGGGCGTCGTGTCGAGGTTGCACCATGTGTGGCCGCCGTTGGTCATGGCTACCGCCTCGAACTGGGGAGAGCTCGCGTGCGGGCACGTGTAGTCGTAGACATCGCTCAGAACCCCCGAGCCGATGGTGCTGTGCACGGGTGCCGAGCAGCCCATGTACGAAGACCACCAGTTACGAGTGTCGTCGAAGCCGAGGATCGTATGGTCGCCCGAGGCAAGATCGATCGTGTTGTACGGGTCTTGCTGGGTGGCCTTGCCCATCACCTCGAGGTAGAACTTCGTCTTGACACCGCTCGGGCACGAGCCCGGGCCGGTGGTCTTGTAGCGGGCGTTCGCGCCGCCGCCCAGCGTGGCTGCACCACGGAACAGCGAGGCCGTGCGTGCATCGCAGATCGTCTCACGAGCGGCATCGGCTCCAGACGAGCCGCCGACGACATAGCGCCGCTCGGGGTCGATATTGAACTGCACCGTCGCTGCGGACACCGCCGCCGCGATATACGGGGCATCGCTCGGTGAAGTGCCGAGGTTGGAGGTGCCGCCGCCGGCTACTCCCCCGGCTCCGCCGCAATCGGTCTCCGGATGATTCCATCCAGTGTGGCTGGCGCCCGTCACCGGCGGTAGCAGGAGAATCACGACGAAGCTGTTGGCATCGGCGAGCGGCTGCAAGCCCGACCTCTGCAATGCCGCATTGGTGGTCAGGACCGATTGAGCGGTGTCAGCGCCTCCCCCGGCCGTGAAGAAGACGGCCGCAGGTGGATGGCTCGGATCCGTGGTGACGAGATTGCGGGGGACGTAGTACGCGTAATACCGCGTGTCCGTGTTGGCACCGTCGCTGACGGGCCCAAGGTTGACGACGGCTGTCGAGGGCCAGCTCGGGAGCGTTCCCGGCGTACACGGGCTCGGGTTGCAGGTGCCCATGCTGGCCCCGGTGCTACCCGTTGACGACGACGTGCCGACCCGCTCGTCCGCGCCCGCATCGGGGCTGGCGCCGGCCGGCCGTGCATTGCCGTCGATATCTTCCGCGGGGTAGCCGCCGCTGATGCCGGCCGAAATGAAGTCGACCGAAAGAGCGCCTGCCGTCAGATGGAGGTCGTAGTCGGCGGAGTCGGCAAAGCCGTCGAGGCGGAAACATTCGTGCCGTCACAGATGCCGCCGGTGGCGGTGTCAGAGAACAGGTTGTGGTCGGCGACCCAGTTGTGGGCGTATGCGGCCCCGTTAACGGACAACCCCCCTGGATGTCGTTCCCGTACACGCGGTCGTTCGTGAATGTGACGTCTGAAAAGTCGTCCTGGACGCCGAATGTGCCGTACACGGAGTTGAACCGAAACGTCGCATTGGAGATTCCGACGCCGTGCTGGCTGATGAACCGGAATGCACCGGCCGATCCGCAGACGTCGCCCGGATTCGGGTGTGAGCAGGGCATGTCGAAGAAGTTGTTCTCGACCAGCACGTTGCTCCACAGTCCCGTCGCCCCGTTCATGGTCGAAGGCTCGAAGTTGACGTCGTAGATCGCGCAGTTCTGGAAGCGGCTGTTCCGCAACGTGAAGTTCAACCCCTGCTGGAGGACGTGCAGACACTCCATGTGCTTCGCAGGATCCGTGCGCGTGTAGTCGTGGAAGGTGGCGCCGTCGATGAGGATGTGTGGGCCAGAGGGTCCCGTTGCCGCCGCCCTGGACGAGCGAGGCGTTGTTCACGAGCGGGCCGAAGCTTGCCCCGATCACCGAGACGTTGTAGGTGCCGTCCAGGACCAGCTGGGGGAAGGTCGCGGCGCCGTCGAGGATCACGTCGTGGACCGGAGAGGTGCCGCAGGTGCTGTCGCCGGAGCCGATTGCCATCGTGCCGCCGCCGGCGAGGCCGGCACCCGGCTCGAGCCTCACGCGCAGGTACGACACGCAGACTTTCAGCCCGTTGATGTTGACGGAGGCCGACGAATCCACGTCGAAGGTCACGCACGAGCTCGTGTCCACCGGGCCGCCCTGGAAGTCGACAGCCGCGTTGCAGGTGCCCGGGGTACCGGGCTTCGTGCTGGTCCTGGCGAGGGTCTGAGCGGGGAACGTGCCTCCCGACACGCCGACCGTGTCTCCGAGGGAGGCGACCCGGTACGCCTTGTCCCACGTGAGGCACTCGGTCGAGGGGTTGGAAGGCTCCGCCACGGGGGTCGCGGACCGAGTGCAGTTCGATCCCGTGTCCGAACCGGTCGGGGACACCCAGACGTTCGCCAGGCCGGCGGACGGCGGCGGCGGGGTGGTGACCTGGGCGGTGGCGGTGGAGGTGGCGGTTGCGCTTCCGGCGGAGTTGGTGGCGGTGACCTGGACGCGGAGGTATGCGCCTGTGTCTGCGGAGGCGATCGTGTAGCTGGACGAGGTTGCGCCGGAGACGGCGGTGCAGCTGCTCGGGTTGGAGGGGCTGGTGCAGCGCTGCCAGCTGTGGCTGTAGGTGATCGGCTGGGTGCCGGTCCAGGTTCCCTGGGTGGCGGTCAGGGTCTGGCCGACGGCGGCGGTGCCGCTGATCGCCGGGACGGTCGTGTTCGCCGGCGCGGTGCCGGCCGGGGGCGGGTCGTCGACCTGGGCGGTGGCGGCCGAGGAGGCCGTTGCCGACCCGTACGCGTTGGTGGCGGTGACCTGGACGCGCAGGTACGAGTCCTCGTCTGCCGATGCGATCGTGTACGCCGATGCGGTCGCTCCGGGGACGGCGGTGCAGCTGCCCGGGTTGGAGGGGCTGGTGCAGCGCTGCCAGCTGTGGCTGTAGGTGATCGGCTGGGTGCCGGTCCAGGTTCCCTGGGTGGCGGTCAGGGTCTGGCCGACGGCGGCGGTGCCGCTGATCGCCGGGACGGTCGTGTTCGCCGGCGCGGTGCCGGCCGGGGGCGGGTCGTCGACCTGGGCGGTGGCGGCCGAGGTGGCCGTTGCCGAGCCGTACGCGTTCGTCGCGGTGACCTGGACGCGCAGGTACGAGTCCTCGTCTGCCGATGTGATCGTGTACGCCGATGCGGTCGCTCCGGGGATGGCGGTGCAGCTGCCCGGGTTGGAGGGGCTGGTGCAGCGCTGCCAGCTGTGGCTGTAGGTGATCGGCTGGGTTCCGGTCCAGGTTCCCTGGGTGGCGGTCAGGGTCTGGCCGACGGCGGCGGTGCCGCTGATCGCCGGGACGGTCGTGTTCGCCGGCGCGGTGCCGGCCGGGGGCGGGTCGTCGACCTGGGCGGTGGCGGGCGAGGTGGCGGCGGCGGTTCCGTACGAGTTCGTGGCGGCGACCTCGACGCGGAGGTATGCGCCTGCGTCCGCCGAGGCGACGGCATACGTCGATGCAGCCGCGCCGGAGACGGCGGCGCAGCTACCGAGGTCGGACGGGTCGGTGCAGCGCTCCCAGGCGTAGGTGTGGGCGATCGGCTGGGTTCCGGTCCAGCTGCCGGGGTCGGCGGTCAGGGTCTGGCCGACGGTGGCGGTGCCGCTGATCGCCGGGACGGTCGTGTTCGCCGGCGCGGTGCCGGCCGGGGGCGGGTCGTCGACCTGAGCGGTGGCGGGCGAGGTGGCGACGCCGACCCGTAGGAGTTGGTGGCGGTGACCTGGACGCGCAGGTACGAGCCGGCGTCGGCGGCGGCGACCGTGTAGGCGGCGCCGGTGGCGGCGAAGATCGGCGCGCAGCTTCCGGGCGCGGCGCTGGTGCAGCGCTGCCAGGCATAGGTGTAGGCGATCGGCTGGGTGCCGGTCCAGGTTCCGGGTGGCGGTCAGGGTCTGGCCGACGGCGGCGGTGCCGCTGATCGCCGGGACGGTCGTGTTCGCCGGCGCGGTGCCGGCCGGGGGCGGGTCGTCGACCTGGGCGGTGGCGGCCGAGGAGGCCGTTGCCGAGCCGTACACGTTCGTCGCGGTGACCTGGACGCGCAGGTACGAGTCCTCGTCTGCCGATGTGATCGTGTACGCCGATGCGGTCGCTCCGGGGATGCCGGTGCAGGTGCCCGGGTCGGTCGGGCTGGTGCAGCGCTGCCAGCTGTGGCTGTAGGTGATCGGCTGGGTTCCGGTCCAGGTTCCCTGGGTGGCGGTCAGGGTCTGGCCGACGGCGGCGGTCCCGGAGACCGCCGGGACGGTCGTGTTCGCCGGCGCGGTGCCGGCCGGGGGCGGGTCGGTGACCTGAGCGGTGGCGGCGGAGGTGGCGAGGGCGGAGCCGGAGGAGTTGGACGCGCTGACCTGGACCCGGAGGTACGACCCGGCGTCGACGTCCGCGACCGTGTAGGTGTTGGCGGTGGCGGCGAAGATGTCGGCGCAGCTACCGAGCTCGGACGGGTCGCTGCAGGTCTGCCAGGCGTAGGTGTACGTGAACGGTTGGGTGCCGGTCCAGCTGCCGGGGCTGGCGGTGAGGGTCTGGCCGACGGTGGCGGTCCCGGAGATCGTCGGAGCAGTGGTGTTCACGGGTGCCGTGCCCGCCGGGGGCGGGTCGGTGACCTGCGCCGTAGCGGCAGAGATGGCCACGGCCGACCCGTACGAGTTCGTCGCGGTGAGCTGGGCGTGCAGGTACGAGCCTGCGTCTGCGGACGAGACCGTGTAGGTCGAGGCGGTCGCCGCGAAGATCGTCGTGCAGGTGCCGAGGTCG
Source organism: uncultured Actinomycetes bacterium (assembly GCA_963837265.1). GTDB lineage: Bacteria > Actinomycetota > Thermoleophilia > Gaiellales > Gaiellaceae > DATBLE01. Next base: position 1,221 of record CAWIMQ010000003.1, on the reverse strand, counting down.
GAGGGGCTCGCGCAGCGCAGCCAGGCGTAGGCGTAGGCGAGCGGCTGGGTTCCGGTCCACGTGCCCTGGTCGGCGGTCAGCGCCTGCCCGACCACGGCCGCGCCCGAGATGGTCGGGAGCGACGTGCTCGCGGGCGCCGCCCGTTGTTCTCGACCGTCACCAGGGCCGAGGCGGAGTCGGTGCTCTTGCCGGTGGAGGTCTCGACCCTGAGGTCGTGGGAGCCGTCCGCGAGCTTCGTCGTGACGAGCTCGCCCTTTGCGCCGCCGTAGCGGAATGGTGCCTTCTTCTGGGACCACTTGCGCTTGCCGTCGACGTAGAAGCTGACGCTCTTCGGCGTCGGGCCGGAGCATTGCGTCTCCCAGACGACGTCCCCGGAGATCGTCGAGCCCGAGGCCGGCGTCATGGAGCTGATGACGCAGGGGACGTTGTTCAGGACTGTCACGACGACCGAGGCGGAGGCGACCTCGGTCCCGGTGGTGCTCTGGACCATCAGCTCGTGCACGCCGTCCTTGAGCTTCTTGGTGGCGAGCACACCCTTTGCACCCTTGAAGCGGAAGGGCGCCTTCTTCAGCGCCGCCTTGCGCTTTCCGTCGACGAAGAAGGTGACCTTTGCCGGGGCGGGCCCGAGTACTCGGCCGCCCAGACGACGTCGCCGTACACCGTCGAGCCGTCGGCCGGGGCCACGATCGAGATCGCGGGGGTATCGCCGTCCTGGCCGAGAGTCGAGGTCGAGCTCGCTCCGGTCGGGGCGATTGCGAAGACGACTGCGAGGAGGGCTGCCAGAGAAGCTGTCCGGGTGCGGCGTGTCACTCCTCAGGCCCTCGACACCTGGCTCGAGGCCTGCCATCCCTCGGTCGAAGGCTCGTTATCCCCCGGTAGGAGGGGGGCCATCCCCCGATGGGAGGGGTGCAATCCCTCGATCGAAGGACGGTCGTCACGTCCGCCGGCCGCTTGCGCGTGGCGACGCCGCCGCGCCTACGATGTGCGCCGGGCAGGCACGTCCACGTCGAAGCGGGAGATCAGATGGGACGGAGGCTTCTCGTCGCGGGCGTCGCGGCGCTCGCGGTGCTCGTCGCCGGCGCCCGGGCGTCAGGCAAGTCGTCGCCGGGCCAGGCGAAGAAGGAAGGACAGCCGGCGGTCTCGACGTTCGCGACCGGCTTCAACAACCCGCGAGGGCTGACGTTCGGCCCGGACGGATATCTCTACGTCGCCGAGGGCGGC
>CAWIMQ010000002.1:0-615534 GCA_963837265.1 uncultured Actinomycetes bacterium | reverse complement strand
CTTCGGGAGAACAGTTGACGCGGTCGCGACTGCTCGCGATCCTCCTCGAAATGAGGCGCGGAGGATCGTGGGCGCTGGGGCTGGCCGCAGTCGGCGCGTTCCTGGTCGTGCTGGCGCTTCCCTCCGCCGCTCGGCCCGCGAACCCCGTCCTGATCGGCAAGTCGGGCTTCCATGACACCTTCAAGATCACTCTCACGTTCCCGAACGGCCGTCCGGTCAGGCGGATCCCCGCCGGCACGTACCCGTTCGTCGTCCATGACTACTCGAAGATCCACAACTTCGCTCTCGGCTCGCAGACGCAGAACAGGCGCCTGCTGACGACCAGCATCCCGGGCGTCGGAGTGCGCAGGTACACGCTCAGGCTGACGCCCGGCTCCTACGCGTACGCCTGCTCGGCGCACTTCAACACGATGAACGGCAGATTCGTCGTCACCGCGCGCCCCGGCGGCTGACCTTCGAGGGCGCGCGGCGGGCGGCACCGCGCCGCATCGGTCGAGCATGTAACGAGAGCGTGCCGGGAGCGCACCGAGCCACAAACGGACACTTTCGGTCGTGCGCGGCCGCCGGTACCACAGGACGACCAGTCCCTCTCCCGATCGGAGCTGCCCATGCACCGGATTCGCCTGCTCGTCGCTCTCGCTCTCGGCGCGCTGCTCTGCGCCGCTCCCGCCGCGCCTCTCTCGCCCTCCGGCGTCGTCGTCAGCCAGGTCTACGCCGGCGGCGGCAACACCGGCGCGAGCTTCGCCAACGACTTCGTCGAGCTGTTCAACAGCGGCGCGGCCGCGGTCGATCTCACCGGCTGGACCGTCCAGTACGCCTCCGCGTCGGCGACGACGTGGCAGGCGACCACGCTCGGCGGCTCGATCGCGCCCGGCGGCTACTTCCTCGTCGGCCTGGCGTCGGCCGGAGCCGCCGGCGCCCCGCTGCCGGCGGCGGACGCGACCGGGACGACCAACCTGGCCGTCTCGGGCGGGAAGGTGGCGCTCGTCACCGACTCCAGCCCCCTCACGTGCGGCGCCGCTCCGGGGAGCTGCTCGGCCGTCGGCTCGGTCGCCGATCTGGTCGGGTACGGCTCGGCGACCGACTTCGAGGGATCGGCGCCCGCGCCGGCGCTGAGCAGCTCGACGGCGGCGGCCCGCGCCGGCTCCGGCTGCACCGACACCGACTCGAGCGCCTCCGACTTCACGGCGGACGTGCCGGCTCCGCGCAACTCCTCTGCGTCCGGAACCGTGTGCGGCGTCACGCCGCCGCCGGGCTCCGGCGTCCCGCAGTCCGCGACGGTCGACGTCGACCTCCAGCCGGTGCTCTCGCTCGCGCTCGAGAGTCCGTCGCTCAGCTTCGGCCCTGCGTTCGCGGGCGACACGCCCCCGCCGATCGCGGAGCACGTGACCGTGATCAGCAACGACGCCGCCGGCTATGCCCTCACCATCCACCGCACCGTGTTCGTCCCCGCCGACCTGCCGCTCGGGGTCTCGGCCTCGGCCTCTCCCGGCGCCCAGCTGGGCCCGCCGCTCGCCGGAGGCGCCATGGTCGGGATCCCGGTCGCGCCGGCGCCCGACCTCGTCATCGGCATCTCGTCGAGCCTGAGCGCCGTCGGCGGAGACGTATGGCCGACGGGCATCGGCTTCACCGGGCCGCTGCCCGTCGTGCCACCCGGGCACTACTCGGCGACGGTCACCTACACCCTGATCGGTCAGTGACGATCGCCGCCGTCGCCGCGCTCGTCCTGGTCGCCTCCGCGAGCGCGGAGGCGACCGGGCCCCCGGTCGCGCTGGTCGCGTCGCCGGCGCGCGTCGCGCTCCGCGGCGCCGCGTCCGCGACGGTGCAGGTGACCAACACCGGAACGCGGGCGGTGGTGGTGGGCGCCGCCCCCGGCACGTTCGCGCTGGACCTGCGCGGCCGCCCGAGGGTGCTGGCGCGCCGGGCGGCGTGGCTCACCGTGCGCCCCAAACGGCTTGCGCTCGGCCCCGGCGCCACTGCGGCGCTGAAGGTCTCGGCGCGGCCTCCCCGGCGCGCCGAGCCGGGCGACCATCCCGGGCTCGTGCTGCTCACCACCCGTCCGGTCGCCCGCGCCGGCCTGGCGGTGCGGATGCGCCTCGGTGTCGTGGTCGTCGTCCGCGTCCCCGGCCGGATCGTCCACCGCCTGGGCGCGGTCCGGCTGAGAGTGCGCAGGGCCGGCCGGACACGCCTGCTCGACGTCCTGCTCGCGAACCGGGGCAACGTCACCGAGACGATCGGTCCGCGCTGCACGGCGCTGACCCTCCGGAGAGGGCGCCGCATCCTGGCGAGGCTGCATCCGGTCCGCCGGAACCTGCTTCCCCACGCAACCGGACTGGTCGAGTTTCGCTACCGCGGCGCTGCGCGAGGCCGCGTCACGGCTGGCGTCGTCGCCCGTCCGGGGCCCCCGTGCGCAAGGGCGCGGCCCCGGATGTTCGTCCTGCGCCTCTGACAGGTTGCGGCCCGCGGGCTCGGAAGACCGCAAGCACGATCCGCGGCGCGAATGTCTCTTCGGGCTACGAGGCGAACCCGGGGCCAACGGGGCCGCCTCCTCGGGAGGATGGTTCGGGACCGGCGACGCGGATCTCTCGACGGCGACGGCTGCCTCACGCTGCGTGGCCGCATCGAGGAGATCGTCAACCGCCCGTCGTACGGGTTTCTCGAGCACGACCTGGTGGCGATCTGGGAGTCCGTGCTCGAGATGTCGTCGACGCGCATGGGGCGCAGGCGGTCTCCGAGCCGCCCGCGTTACGCTGTTTGCCGCTCCGCCCCCGTAGCTCAGCGGATCAGAGCAGTGGTTTCCTAAACCACGTGCGCAGGTTCGACTCCTGCCGGGGGCACTCTAGCCGCCGTACGCGTCGAAGAACAGCCAGGCCTCATGCGGGACGTTGACGCCGCCGACGCCTTGGAGGCCCTGGATAGTGTGCCCGCCGGTCGCCACCCGCAGCGTTCCCGTCGCCCGGCCGGAGTCGGTGCAGCCGGTGTAGATCCGTCTTCGCAACTTGTTTCCCGTCCCGTAGGTGGTGTCCACCGAGGGCGTGCCGTCGCAGCCGATGTGGTAGCCGATCCCGGCCTGCGTTCCCGCTAGCGTTCCCGGCGAGGGCGGGCTGATGTCGCCTGCGAGTTGCGAGTTGGAGAACTGCCAACGGTCGTGGACGTCGAAATAGCCGGTGTCGAGGCAGGTGGCGACGGGACAGGCGGTAATGTCGTTCGTGCCGTACACCCACATCACCGAGATGTGTGTGCTCGGACTCAATCTGTTGCCGCCACCCCAGTAGCCACCGCTCCAGCTGATCGCCGACCCGGTGATGGCGGGGCAGTGAGCCGAGACGGACTGATCGCCGGACGTGCTCGCCGAAATCATTCGGGTGGAGATGGCCGCGCCCGCATGGACATAGCCGGAGACCCGGACATCGCAGACCGCATCTTCGACCATGTAGCCGCCCTTTGATGATCCAGCGACGTACACTTTGTTTGGGTCGACGTCGAGGCAGGGCGAACGGCCAGAGCAGATCACCGCGTCGAGGACAGCCTTCACGAAAGGAATGTCGTCACAGATATTCTGGCCGGAGGCGCCGCAGTCGGCCATGTTCGCGGTTCCGGGGCTCGACTCGCTCTCGGCGATCGTCGGGTCGACGTAACCTCCGTTGTGAGACGCCGGGATAAACACGATCGCGTACTTCGAGATTGCCGACTCGTCCTCCCAGTAGGCTGCGTCGCTGTTGTAGGGAAGGGTGTGCTGCGAGCTGGGAAGCTGGAACAGGACGAGCAGCGGGGCGGTGCCGACCAGGTTGTTCGGTCGCTCCGTGTAGTAGGTGCGCGAGACGGTCTTCGCGTCGCTGCCGTCGCTGTCCGAGACGCGGATCGAATGGATCGTGAAGGTGCCGTAGCTACACGGTGACGGGCTGCACTGCGCCTGCGAGGCACCCGCGCCGCCCCCACTCTGGCCGGTGACCTGGGCGGTGGCGGGGGAGGTGGCGGCGGCGGTTCCGTAGGTGTTGGTGGCGGTGACCTGGACGCGCAGGTACGAGCCGGCGTCTGCGGAGGCGATCGTGTAGGTGGACGAGGTTGCGCCGGGGACGGCGGTGCAGCTGCTCGGGTTGGAGGGGCTGGTGCAGCGCTGCCAGCTGTAGCTGTAGGCGATCGGCTGGGTGCCGGTCCAGGTTCCCTGGGTGGCGGTCAGGGTCTGGCCGACGGTGGCGGTGCCGCTGATCGTTGGGACGGCGGTGTTGGCGGGCGGGGTGGGCGGGGTGGTGACCTGGGCGGTGGCGGGGGAGGTGGCGGCGGCGGTTCCGTAGGTGTTGGTGGCGGTGACCTGGACGCGCAGGTACGAGCCGGCGTCTGCGGAGGCGATCGTGTAGGTGGACGAGGTTGCGCCGGGGACGGCGGTGCAGCTGCTCGGGTTGGAGGGGCTGGTGCAGCGCTGCCAGCTGTAGCTGTAGGCGATCGGCTGGGTGCCGGTCCAGGTTCCCTGGGTGGCGGTCAGGGTCTGGCCGACGGTGGCGGTGCCGCTGATCGCCGGGACGGTCGTGTTCGCCGGCGGGGTGTCGTCCGGAGGGTCGTCGTCGCTGACCTGGGCGGTGGCGGTCGAGGTGGCCGTTGCCGACCCGTACGCGTTGGTGGCGGTGACCTGGACGCGCAGGTCCGAGTCCTCGTCCGTCGATGCGATCGTGTACGCCGATGCGGTCGCTGCGGGGATGCCGGTGCAGGTGCCCGGGTCGGTCGGGCCGGTGCAGCGCTCCCAGTCATAGGTGTAGGAGATCGGCTGGGTGCCGGTCCAGGTTCCCTGGCCGGCGGTCAGGGTCTGGCCGACGGTGGCGGTCCCGGAGACGGCCGGGACGGTCGTGTTCGCCGGCGCGGTGCCGGCCGGGGGCCGGTCGGTGACCTGGGTGGTGGCGGCGGAGGTGGCGAGGGCGGAGCCGGAGGAGTTGGACGCGCTGACCTGGACCCGGAGGTACGACCCGGTGTCGACGTCTGCGACCGCGTAGGCGGAGCCGGTGGCGGCGAAGATGTCGGCGCAGCTACCGAGCTCGGACGGGTCGCTGCAGGTCTGCCAGGCGTAGGTGTAGGAGATCGGCTGAGTGCCGGTCCAGCTGCCGGGGTCAGCGGTGAGCGTCTGGCCGACGGTGGCGGTCCCGGAGATTGTCGGAGCGGCGGTGTTCGCGGGTGCCGTGCCCGCCGGGGGCGGGGCGGTGACCTGGGCGGTGGCGGCAGAGATGGCGGCGGCCGACCCGTACGAGTTCGTCGCGGTGACCTGGGCGTGCAGGTACGAGCCTGCGTCTGCGGACGAGACCGTGTAGGTCGAGGCGGTCGCCGCGAAGATCGCCGTGCAGGTGCCGAGGTCGGAGGGGCTCGCGCAGCGCAGCCAGGCGTAGGCGTAGGAGAGCGGCTGGGTTCCGGTCCAGGCGCCGGGGTCGGCGGTGAGAACCTGGCCGACGGTCGGCGTTCCGGAGATCGTCGGGAGCGACGTGCTCGCGGGCGCCGCCCCGTTGTTCGCGACCGTCACCAGGGCCGAGGCGGAGTCGGTGTTCTTGCCGGTGGAGGTCTCGACCCTGAGGTCGTGGGAGCCGTCCGCGAGCTTCGTCGTGACGAGCTCGCCCTTTGCGCCGCCGTAGCGGAATGGTGCCTTCTTCTGGGACCACTTGCGCTTGCCGTCGACGTAGAAGCTGACGCTCTTCGGCGTCGGGCCGGAGCATTGCGTCTCCCAGACGACGTCCCCGGAGATCGTCGAGCCCGAGGCCGGGGTCATGGAGCTGATGACGCAGGGGACGTTGTTCAGGACGGTCACGACGACCGAGGCAGAGGCGACCTCGGTCCCGGTGGTGCTCTCGACCATCAGCACGTGCACGCCGTCCTTGAGCTTCTTGGTGGCGAGCATGCCCTTCGCGCCCTTGAAGCGGAAGGGTGCCTTCTTCAGCTTCGCCTTGCGCTTGCCGTCGATGTAGAAGCCGACGCTCGTGGGCGGCGGGCCCGAGTACTCCGCCTCCCAGACGACGTTGCCGTACACCGTCGAGCCGTCAGCGGGGGCCATGATCGAGATCGCGGGGGTGTCGCCGTCCTCGCCGCGACTCGAGGTCGAGCTCGCTCCGGTCGGGGCGATTGCGAAGACGACTGCGAGGAGGGCTGCCAGAGAAGCTGTCCGGGTGCGGCGTGTCACTCCTCAGGCCCTCGACACCTGGCTCGAGGCCTGCCATCCCTCGGTCGAAGGCTCGTTATCCCCCGGTAGGAGGGGGGCCATCCCCCGATGGGAGGGGTGCAACCCCTCGATCGAAGGACGGTCGTCACGTCCGCCGGCCGCTTGCGCGCGGCAGCGGCGCCGCGCTTACGATGTGCTCCGGGCAGGCACGTCCACGTCGAAGGGGGAGATCAGATGGGACGGAGGCTTCTCGTCGCGGGCGTCGCGGCGCTCGCGGTGCTCGTCGCCGGCGTCCAGGCGTCAGGCAAGTCGTCGCCGGGCCAGGCGAAGAAGGAAGGACAGCCGGCGGTCTCGACGTTCGCGACCGGCTTCAACAACCCGCGCGGGCTGACGTTCGGCCCGGACGGGTACCTCTACGTCGCCGAGGGCGGGCTAGGGGGCTCGAACGTGGAGTCGCCCAGTTGTCCGAACGGGGTTGTCCACGGGGCCGCCTATCCGTACAGCGGCAGCACCGGCGATCCGGTGAACGGCGGGCGGATCTCGAAGGTCAGCCCGTCCGGGGTGGTCTCGACCGTGGTCGACGCGCTCCCGTCGAGCCAGACCGGCCCGAACCTGGGCAATCTCGTCAGCGGCGTCTCCAGCGTGGCGTTCGTCGGCAAGCAGCTATACGGCTTGCTGGCCGGCGCAGGCTGCACGCACGGGGTGCCGACGGTTCCGAACGGCGTGTTCAAGGTCGGCCCCGGCAACAACTGGTCGATGATCGCCGACCTGAGCGCGTTCCAGGCGGCGAACCCTGTTGCCAGTCCGGACGACGGCGACTTCGAGCCCGACGGGACGTGGTACAGCATGGCGTCGGCAGAAGGAGCTCTCTACCCGATGGACTCGAACCACGGCGAGCTCGACCGGGTGACGCCGGCGGGAGAGATCAGCCGGGTGGCCGACATCTCGGCGAAGGTCGGGCACGTGGTTCCGACTGCGATCGCCCGCCACGGCGTCTGGTACATCGGCAACCTCGGCCTGTTCGCTCCCGAGGACGGCACGGTGCCCGACGAGCACGTCTACCAGCTCACCCCGAGCGGCCGCCTCGAGGTGAAGGCATCCGGGCTGGAGCAGGTGCTCGGGCTCGCCTTCAGGGGCGGCAAGCTGTACGCCCTCGAGTCGAGCACGACCCCGGGCGGGCCGACGTACGGCACGGGCGCGATCGTGCGCGTGCGCGCCGGCCGCCCTGCCGAGACGATCTACTCCGGCCTCAAGTTCCCGACCGGGATGGCGATCGGGCCGGACGGCGCCTTCTACGTGACCGAGAACGGCTTCGGCTTCGGGGCCGGCGACGGCTACATCCTGCGGATCGAAGCGTCGAAGAAGTAGAGCGGCAGGACCGCAAGCTCCGGGCCGGCCGTCCAGGCCGGCCCGGACGCCTGCGATGAGTTTCCGGCGGCCGGCCGGTCTCGACCGGCATGGAGACGAAGCGGCTACGCGCCGGGGGCGTCGCGGGGCTCGGGCTCGAGCGAGCCCAGGCCGTGCTCGAGCAGCCGGTACGCCCGATCGAGGTCGGAGCGCAGCCGGCGCACGGCCGGCGGGCCGGAGCGGCCGGCGAGGGCCTGCGCGCGTGCGTCGCGGAAGAGCTGCCAATGCACGCCGACGAGGACGTTGGCGGCGACCTTCGCATCGACGGGATGGGCGCCGAGCTCGGTCCGGATCGCCTCGCGGAGCGTCTCGGCGAACCGGGCCATGATCTCGAGCTCCTTCGCCTGGAGCGCGGGCGACTCCTCGATGATCCTCGCGAAGGTGGCGAAGCCCGGACTGCCCAGACGACGGCACTCGCCCGCCTGCAGGCGTCGCAGGGCCACGACGACCGACTCGCCCGCCCGGCGTCCGCGGACGGCGGCGAGAACGGCCGCGAGGCGTGCCGGCACCTCGTCGAAGAAGAGGTCCTCCTTCGTCGGGAAGTAGTTGAAGACGGTCTTCTCGGAGACGTCCGCCGCGGCGGCGATCTCCGCTACGGTGACGTGGTCGAAGCCGCGCGTGGCGAACAGCTCCATCGCCCTGTCGGCGAGCTCCTGCCGCGTGCGCAGCTTCTTCGTCTCGCGGAGCCCCATCCCGGTCATTGTAACCAGCTAGTTACATTTGCAGGAAGTTTGCAGCGTCTGTAAGTTACCAGCTTCGTACTCGCAGGAAGGAGAAAGTGTGCTCGCTCGTCTCGCCCATCTCGTCGCCCGTCACCGCTGGCCCGTCATCGGCGTCTGGATCGTGCTCACCCTGTTCGGCGGATTCGCCGCCGGCAAGGTCTCGAAGCGCTGGTACCAGAGCTTCTCGATCCCGGGCAAGTCCGCCTACGAGGCGAGCCAGCGGACGCTGAAGACCTTCGGCGCAGGCGTGCGCACGCCGAACGTGGTCGTGTTCCACACCGCCGGCGACGCGACGAAGAGCGGCGCGATCAAGCAGGCGATGAGCCGCGCGGCGGCGACCTCGCCGGGGGCGCTGACCAGCTCGTACTTCTCCACCGGCAGCCTCGCCTACGTCTCGAGCGACAGGCACACGACCTTCCTGGAGGTGCACCCGACCGGGCTGGCGAAGTTCGACACGAAGAGCGGCGCCAAGCGGATGCGCGCGGCGGCGGCGGCCGGGCTTCCCGCCGGTATCACCGTCGACGTCACCGGCCACGACCCGCTCGAAGAGGCGTCGACCCACGGCTCGAGCGGCGGTCCCAGCGTCCTCCTCGAGGCGATGGTCGGCGGTCTGGGCGCGCTCGTCATCCTCCTGTTCGTCTTCGGGACCCTGCCGGCCGTGCTGATGCCGATCGCGGTCGCGGTCGCGGCGATCCTGAACACCTTCACGCTCGTCTGGGCGCTGACGTACCTGACGAACGTCTCGATCATCGTCCAGTTCCTGATCGCGCTCGTCGGCCTGGGCGTCGCGATCGACTACGCGCTGCTGATGATCTTCCGGTTCCGCGACGAGCTGCGCGAGGGGCGGGACGTCGAGACCGCCCTCGTCCAGACGATGACCCACGCCGGCCGCTCGGTGATCGTCTCCGGCTCGACCGTCGCCGTCGGGCTCCTCTCGCTGATCGTGCTGCCGCTGCCGTTCATCCGCTCGATGGGGATCGGAGGGATGCTGATCCCGGCCGTGTCGGTGATCACCGCGATCACGCTCCTGCCGGCGCTGCTCGCCGTGCTGGGCACCCGGATCAACAGCCTGCGCGTGATGCCGAAGCGGCTCGTCGACCGCGGGCATCCCGAGGACGGGGCGTGGGGCCGGTGGGCGCGGTTCGTGCTCAGGCGCCCGATCTGGGTCGCCGCCGTCGGGCTCGTCGTCGTGGGAGTGCTCGCCGGCATCGGCACGCAGCTGAACCCGAACGAGTCGCAGCTGAAGAACTTTCCCGGCACCGGCACCGCGATCGCGGGCCGGCAGACGCTCGCCGACGCCGGCATCAGCCCGGGCGTGATGAAGCCGTTCGACATTCTCGTCGAGCGAGGCGGCAACGCCCAGGCGGTGGCCGCGAAGCTGCAGGGGGTCGACGGGCTCGCCGGCGTCGTCGCCCCTCCGGCCTGGAAGCGCGGGCCCGACTCGATCGTCGAGGCGTTCCCCGCGATCGACGGCGCCGCCCCCGGCATCCAGGGGATCATCGACCGGGTCAACCGGCGGCTGGACGGCACGACCGCGACGCTGAGCGGCGTCCCCGCGGTCGACCGGGACTTCGTCCACGCGATCTACGGCAACTTCCCGTACGTCCTCGGTTTCGTGCTGATCCTGACCCTGATCCTGCTCGCGCGGGCGTTCCGGTCGATCGTGCTGCCGATCAAGGCCGCGCTCCTGAACCTGGTCTCGCTGGCGGGTGCGTTCGGGATCATCGTGTTCGTCTTCCAGGAGGGCCACGGGTCCTCGCTCTGGTCGATCGACGCGACGCAGGCGGTGACCGCGTGGATCCCGCTGATGATCTTCGCGTTCCTGTTCGGGCTCTCGATGGACTACGAGGTGTTCATGCTCACCCGTATGCGCGAGGCGTACGACGAGACCGGCTCGACGGAGCGGGCGATCGAGCTGGGCCTCGCCCGCACCGGCAAGCTGGTCACGAGCGCGGCCCTGATCCTGATGTTCGCGTTCCTCGTCCTGTCGTCGAGCCCGGGCTACGAGATCAAGGTGTTCGCGATCGGGCTCGCGGCCGGGATCATCTTCGACGCGACGGTGATCCGCGCCCTCCTCGTGCCGGCGCTGATGCGCCTGCTCGGGCGGGCGAACTGGTGGATGCCGCAGTGGACGCGCCGGGCGCTGCTGATCCGCGAGCCGGCCCCGGAGCTCGCCGCCGACAACACCTGAGGGGCTCCGGCAGGGTTCCGTCGCCTGCGACACTGGTAGTGGGGCGGGCCTTTGCGACCGGCGGTCCGGCTCTCTCTCCCCCGCCGGCCGCGTTAGCGGCCCGCCCCACTCAGCTTCGTCGGCGGTCGCGGGGTGTCAAGAGCCGCGGCGGGAGAGCGGTCAGGCAGCGGTGACGATGAACGCCCGTCCCAGGGCAGCGGAGAGGTCGGCCCAGAGGTCGTCAGCCTCTTCGAGCCCGACCGAGAGCCGGAGCAGGCCCGGCGTGATCCCCGCCGCCTCGCGCGCCTCCGCCTCGATCAGGCGGTGGGTGAGCCCGGCGGGGTGCTCGATCAGGGTGTCGGTCGAGCCCAGGCTGACCGCCGGCGTGATCAGCCGGACGCCTTCCATCACTCTCGCCGCCGTCTCCAGCCCGCCTGCGACCTCGAACGCGAGCATCGCGCCGGGCCCGCGCTGCTGGCGGCCGATCAGGCCGGACGGGTCGGCTCCCGGGAGCCCGGGGTAGAGGACGCGAGTCACCGCCGGGTGCGCCGAGAGGCGCTCGGCGAGCGCCTGCGCCCGCTCCTGCGCGGCCAGCACCCGGAGCGGCAGCGTCGGCAGCCCTCGGTGGAGCAGATAGCCCGCGAGGGGGTGCATGATCCCGCCGGTCAGCGCGCGCACCTGCCGCAGCCGCCGCGCCCACTCCTCCGAGCAGGCGACGACGCCGCCGACCACGTCGCCGTGGCCGCCGAGGTACTTCGTCGCGCTGTGCAGGACGAGCGCCGCGCCGTGGGCGGCCGGGCTCTGGAGCACGGGGGTCGCGAAGGTGTTGTCGACCAGCACCGGTACCGGTCCGGCGAGCTCGACCGCGGCCTCGATGTCGACCAGACCCAGGGTCGGGTTCTGCGGCGTCTCGAGCACGACGAGCCCGGTGTCCGGCCGGACGGCGCCGGCGATCCGGGCCGGCGTCGCCCAGGTCACCTCGAGACCCAGGAGCCCCGAAGCGAGGAGGTGGTCGGAGCCCCCGTACAGCGGCCGGACGGCGACGACGTGGGCGCGCACAGCGAGGAGGACGGCGGTCAGCGTCGCCATCCCGGAGGCGAACGCGACCGCCGACTCGGTTCCCTCGAGCTCGGCGAGCGCGTGCTCGAAGCGGCCGACGGTCGGGTTGTGCATGCGGCCGTAGACCGGCGTCTGCGCGGCGATCTCGCCGCGGCCGAAGGCGTCGAACGCCTCGACCGCCCCGGCGAGGTCGTGCAGCGGGTAGGTGCTCGAGAGGTCGAGCGGGGGGGCGTGCACGCCGAGCGAGGCGAGCTCCTCGCGCCCGGCGTGAACGGCGGTGGTGGTCGATTTGGTCATCGCGGCCGCAGCTTACTCCTTCTCCTGGCAGAGGCAACAGAAGCCGAATATCATTCGTCGAATGAGTGTTCAGACCGCCCTTGACCGAACGGATCTGGCGATCCTGGGCGTCCTGCAGGAGGACGCTCGGATCTCCAACAAGGCACTTGCCGCCGCCGTCGGGCTCGCGCCGTCGTCGTGTCTCGAGCGCGTGCGCAACCTGCGAGCCCGCGGTGTGGTTCGCGGCTACCACGCCGAGGTCGACCCGCGCGCGCTCGGCCGCGACCAGCAGGCGATGATCGCGGTGCGCATCCGCCCGCACACGCGCGAGGTCGTCGACACCTTCTGGCAGCACGTGCTCGCCCAGCCCGAGACGGTTGCCGTCTTCCACGTCTCGGGCGCCGACGACTTCCTCGTCCACGCCTCCTTTCGCGACCCGGGCCACCTGCGCGACTTCCTGCTCGACCGCCTGGCCGACCGGGCCGAGGTCGCCCACCTCGAGACGCACCTGATCTTCGCGCAGGAGCGCAAGCCGGTCTGCGAGCCGCTCGAGGCGTGACCGGGTTGTCGGGCGCTCGGCGCGGGGACTTGAAAAGGCGGGCGTTCGCGCCTACAAGGCGAGTGGAGATGAGGGTCACTTTCGGTGGACAGCCGGTCAGCGACGAGTTGCTCGAGTTCCTGCGCCGCAGCGAGTGCGACGCCGAGCGGCTCGGCGACCACCTGCTCGAGATCACCCCGAGGCAGGAGATGCTGCCGCACGCGATCAGGCTCGAGATCGAAGGGCTGCTCCGCGTCTGGCACAAGCTCCACCCGGAGCTCGTGAGCGACGTCGAGTTCGTCGAAGAGCGGCGCAGCCTGCCGGCGGCCTGAACGGGGCGCTCGGGCTCGAAGCGCCGCCGCCGCGCTGAGGTCTGGGTAGTCCCGGCCGAGGCGATCGCCGCGGCGCCACGGGAGAAAAAGGGTGGCACTACGACTCCGCCTCGGCCGGATCTTGGCGTGGACGGCCGGCGCTCCGCTCCTTCCGGGTGGACGCATTCCTGCGCCTCCGTCTCTCCCCCGAGCGGGCTGCTCGGCCGTCCTCCTCTCCCCGTCGAGCCTCCCCCTATCCATTGAGACGCACGGAGGAGGCCGACCTTTGCACCCGCGTTCGAAGACGCCTCTTGCAGTGGGTCGTCGCGGGCCTAGACTCCGATCGTGGCGACGGATGCGACCGTGCTCTACACGCGCTACTCCGGCGCCGTGCTCGCCTCCTGCCTCCGGGAGCTCGGCGACCGGGGCGAGGCAGAGGACGTCGTCCAGGAGACGTTCCTCAATGCGTGGCTCGCGCTGAGGCGAGGAGTCGAGCCCGAGGCGCCGCTCGCCTGGCTGATCACGATCGCGCGGAACCTCTGCGTGAGCCGGCATCGGGCGAGGCACGCTCGCGTCGAGACCCTGCCCTTCGACGAGGCGCGTCATCCACTGACGGCCCGTGCCGACTCCGCGGACGACCTCCTCGACCTGACCCCGCTCCTGCGCCGGCTACCCGAGCGGCAGCGGCAGGCGTTCCTCCTCCGCGAGATCAGAGGCCTGAGCTACGGCGAGGTGGCCGCCGAGATCGGGCTGTCCTACACCGCCGTCGCCACCCTTGCCTTCCGGGCGAGGAGAACGCTGGCGCGGGAGCTCGCCGAGGGTGAGACCGTGCCCGGGAAGAAGTGGGGCTGGGGATCGCTCCTCGGGATGCTCGAGCCGATGCTCGGGGGGCAAGCCGCCGTCCAGGTCGGCGCCGCCGTGGCCGTCGTCCCGCTCGTCCTGCTTCCCTCTGCCGGTGCTCCCAAGCTGCCGGCTCGCGTCCCCGCGCACGTCTCCGAGTCGCGCTCCGCCCCGGCGCGGGTCCAGGCGCCGGCTACCTCCGCGACGCTCGTCCGCATCGTGCGCTCCGGGTCGGCTGAGCGGGTCGTTGCCACCCGTCGCGCGCCGAGCCGCCTGCGGCTCGCGCCGGCCGTCCTCGCCACGCCGCCGGCCGCGACGGTCGGGCCGGTGCGGCCGGTGTCCGGCTCTCCGGCGCCGGCCGCCGAAGCGCCGCCCGTGACGACGCCGGCGAAGGACGCGGGCCCATCCCCGCCTGCTCGGGCCACTCCCCGCCCGACGGGTCTCGACGCGCCGGCGACGGAACCGGCCGGCGACCGCCCGGCGGCAGGGCGGGCTTCGCCCGCCCTGGGAAGCCGGTCGCCGGTGGACGGTGGCGCGCAGGGGCAGGGACAGGGGCAGGGGAAGGGCGCCGCCGACGGATCCGGGCTCGCAGGGCCAGGGGAAGGGGGCGTCCGACGATCCGGGCGCGCAAGGGCAGGGCAGCGGCCCGCCGGCGGATCCGGGCGCGCAAGGCCAGGGCAACGGCCCGCCCGAGGATCCCGGTGCGCAGGGGCAGGGGAACGGGAACGGCCCGCCGGCGGATCCGGGCGCTCAGGGGCAGGGACCAGCCGGCGGATCCGGGCGCGCAGGGCCAGGGGAAGGGCCGGCCCCAGGATCCGGGGAGCCCGAGCGGCGCCGCGAACGGAAAGGGCGGAGGCGGCGAGCCGAAGCGCAGCGCCGACGTTGCGCTTGCGCCTTCGGGTAGTGCTACTGCGGAGCCTGCCCGAGCCCGGTGAAGGATCTGAGCTCGATGCCCTCGGCCTCGACGGCCGCCCGGACGCGAGGGTCGCAGAGCACCCGTAGCTCCTCCGGCCGCTCGGCCGAGTAGCTCGAGCCGGTCTCGGGCTCGGCGGCCGGATGGCAGCCGAGCTCCGTGATCCCCTCCGGCAGGGACGACAGCAACCGAAGCAGGGCGTCGGTGGTGATCGCATCCGGCACGGGCTCGCCTCGGCCCGTCTGGCCGTAGAAGTCACCCCGATAGACGATGCCCGGCGTGCAGCCGCGGACGGGGACCCGGAGCCTCCGGCCCGCCTCGACCAGAACGGACCGAACCGGCTCATGGACGTGCCGATGCTGGTGCGAGTCGAGGTGCGTCGGCTGCCGGCGGAAGAGCCGGGCGAACTGCTCAAGCTGTGCCGCGACCTCGGCCTCCACCGCCGTGCGATCGTCCGAGACCACCTCGTAGAGCGGAGCCCATTCGCCGTCGCGGTAGATCCATTCCGACAGGTCGACGTGGAGCCCGACGCCCAGGCCCGGCCGCGTCCGCGCCATCGCGGCGGCCTCCTCGGCCGCCGGCCAGCGCACCATCGCGCTGGCGCTCGTCACGATCCCCCGGTCGTGTGCGAGCGCGATCCCGCGGTTGACTCCGCTGCTGCGACCGAAGTCGTCGGCGTTGACGACGAGCACGCGACTCACAGGCCGGCGCGCGCCGCCAGCTCCGGAAGCTCTGCCCGCCAGTCGCGGGCATGCTCCGGCGGAGGCGTCCACTCGGGCGACCAGCCCAGCCACTGGATCGCGAGGTGCAGTCGGGCGGCGTCGAGGTCGGCCCGGAGGCGCTCACGGGCCGGCGGACGATCGAGCGCCCGCCGGTATGCCTCCACCAGGTCTGCGGCGTCCGCCTCCGGCAGCCCGAGCGTCAGCGCGGCGAGGTCGAGGACGCCCGGCCCGACCCCGGCCAGCTCCCAGTCGAGGGCGCACACCCGCTCGTCGCCGACGAGGACATTCGAGGCGTAGAGGTCACCGTGGACGAGCGTCGGCGGGAGGCTCGCCAGCCGGGTCGTCACCGACTCGTAGCCGGGCAGGCTCAACGCGGCGCGCGCCGGCCAGAGGTCGAAGAACCGCCGGTCGTAGCGGAGGAGGTACTCGGTGGGAGGAAGCCCGGCGAAATGGTCGTGGCAACGGGCGAGCCATCGCGCCGCCGAGAGCCACTCCTCGTGCTCGCCGACCTGGTAGAGCTCGATTCCCGGCACCTTCTCGACGACCAGCCAGTAGCGCTCGCGTTGCGGCTCGATGACGACCGCTGCGAGCTCCGCCGTGCCGAGCCCTGCCCCCGCCAGCAGCGAGCGGTAGACCTCGGGCTCGCGGCGCGGATCGTGGAGGAAGTCGAGCTTCGCCGCACGGACGCGCTCGGTCAGCGATCCGCGTGAGAGATCCTTGAGAAGCAGCGTGCGCCCGTCGACCTGGAGCACGGCGATCGGAGCGCTGGAGCGGTACTCGAACGGTCGCCGGGAGACGGACCGGGCGCCGAGGAGCTCGGCGAGCTCGGCGTCCGGAGTCTCGTGCACCGAGCGGTGGCCGGCCGGTGGCAGCGCGCCGACCGCCTGCAGGATCCGCGTGAGGACGCGACGCGAGTCGAGGTGCTCCTCGGCGATCGCCCTTGCCGCT
This sequence comes from uncultured Actinomycetes bacterium, assembly GCA_963837265.1. Classification (GTDB taxonomy): domain Bacteria; phylum Actinomycetota; class Thermoleophilia; order Gaiellales; family Gaiellaceae; genus DATBLE01. The sequence goes on along the minus strand of CAWIMQ010000002.1, from coordinate 599,495 downwards.
CTCGTCTGCCGGCCGTAGTCGGCCCGTAGCGCCTCGATCGCGGTGAGCACGCCGTCCACGTCGGAGAAGGCGAAGAGCCCTGCTCCCGTGGGCAGCGACTCGCCGAACCCCGTGTCCTGCGCGACAACCGGGCGTCCGGAGGCAAGGTACGCGGCGCTGCGGTCCCCGAACCAGCCGCAGCCCGAGACGACGTAGCCTTCCTTGGCAACAGCGAGCTCGGCCTTCGAGCCGCGGACGAACGCCGCGTAGCGGTCGGGCGTGCCGGCCACCGTCCGGGGGTCGAGCAGCTCCCAGCCGTGCTCCAGCAGCTCGGCGCGGTCGGGCTCGTCGGGATGGATGTCGAGCGCGAGCGCGAAGCGCTCGTCCGTCAGCCGCGGAAGCCGGAGCAGCGGACGCAACGAGTGCGCCTTCTGGCCGTAGCGGATGCCCTCGTGCTCGATCGAGCCGTAGGCTCGGAAGTTCGCGACGGTCGTGAACGCGTCGACCTCGACCTGCCTCGCGACCGGCCAGCGGTCGAGCACCACCGGGGGCAGCGTGTGGATCCAGTCGTGACCGGTCGCCGGCACCCGCCGTCCGACCGTCAGGTAGTGGGTGTGGCCGTCGAGCCCGACGTCCACTCCCTGCGCGTGCCAGAGCTGGTTGAAGACCGGGTCGAGGTCGAGGTAGGCGCGGATCGGGGCGCTGCCGAGAATCCGCTCGTCACGGAGCATCCCGGAGACGTTGAGGAGGAGATCGGGCACGGGGCCGGGGTAGCGGCCGAGGAACGCGCGGGGCCCCAGGTCGAGGCCGGCGAAGTACGCGCTCGCCTCGGGGGTCGCCTCGGCGGGGTCGACGAGCCAGACCTCGTGCCCGAGCTGCTCGAGGCCGAGCACGTACTGGAGCACGGCCCACGTCGCGCCCCCCTGGTGCGGATCGGCGGCGACCATGCCCGCGACGAGAACGCGCAAGGAGGGGCGCACCCCGGAAGTCTAGGTTCGGCACCTCGCAAGGTCACGCGGTCGAGCGGTTCGACCGGGGCGGCCCGCGGCTACGCGAGCGCGTCCTCGAGCAGCTTCGCGAGGACGGTGTCGGAGTCGAAGTACTGCTCGGCGACCGCGCGCGCGGCGGTTGCGTGGCGCTCGTAGTCGCCGGCGATCGCGCGGGCGCCCTCGACCGCTTCCGCCGGCCGCCGAAAGGCAACGAGCCCCTCACCGGCCGGGAGGGTCCGGGCGAAGCCGGTGTCCTGCACCAGCACGGGGCGGCCCGACGCGAGGTAACGGACGCTGCGATCGCTGAACCAGCCGCTCCGCGTCTCGACGTAGATCCCCTGCGCGACGGAGAACTCGGCGCCGGAGGTTCCCACGTAGGTGCGGAAGCTGTCGGGATCGGCGACCGTGCAGGGGTCGACCAGCCGCCAGCCCTCGGCCAGGAGGGCGGTCCGGTCGGCAGCGTCGGCCGGGTCGATCCGCAGCGCCGCTTCGAAAGGCAGCCCGCTCAGCCCGGGCAGCCGGAGGAATCTCCGCCACTGGTGGTGCTTCAGCCCGTAGGGCTCGACCGGTCCGTACGGGCTCCGCCAGGTCGCGACCGTGGTGAAGCGGTCGAAGCCGCCCTCGGCGACCGGCCACTCGCCGAGCACGACCGGCGGCCTGGTCGGGCGCCAGTCGATCCCGCCCGTCGTGATCGGGCACGCCGGATGGCCGATGTTCGCTCCGATCGTGAAGTAGACGTCGTGCGTGGGGATCTGCTCGATTCCCCGCGCGTGCCAGAGCTGCGTGAAGCCGGGGTCGATGTCGACGAACGCCGTTCGCCGGAAGCGGCGCCGCACGTCGGCCGACCGGACGTTGCCGCTGATGTTGACGAGCAGGTCGCCGTCTTCCTGCGTCTCGCCCGCGAGCTCGTATTCGAGCCCGAAGCGGCCGGCGACCCCGCGGGCGTACTCGACGTCCCGCGGCGTCGCGTTCGGAGCCTCCTCGACGAGACGGACGTCGCAGCCGAGCCGGCGTAACCCGAGCGCGTAGCTGAGCCGCACCCACGCCTCACCTCCGTTTCCGCGCTTGCCCGCGAGCGCTCCCGCAACTGCGACAGAGATCATTCGGTCCAGATTCGCAGCGGCGTGCAGGAGGCGAGGCGGTCGAAGTCATCATCCGCGTGCAGCAGCGGGGCGCGGGTACGGACGCAGGGCGCGGCGATCAGGCAGTCGAGCGTCTTTCGGATCGTCACCCCGGTGCGCCGGGCCCGACGGTAGAGGGACGCGGCCAGCACGAAGTCCTCGAGGCCCTCGAGACGGAGGATCGGGAAGGCACGCAGGTGTCGCTCGACCGCGCGCGCCTCTCGGTCGGAGCGGAGGCCCTGGAGGATCTCGGTGAGGATCACGTCGGTCAGCGCGATCGGCTCGCCCGCCTCGATCAGCGTCACGCACCGGCGGGCCCGGGGCGAAGGGACGTCGTTGAGCACGTCCACCCAGACGCTCGTGTCGACGACGATCACGGCCGGCCGTGGCGGCTCTCGGCGAGATCTCCCTCCCAGTGGACGCGGCCACGCAGGTCGAGGATGCCGAGTCGCCGGTGGCGCGCGACCAGCTCACGCAGAGCGACGTCGACGGTCTCCCGCTTCGTCCGCGTGCCGATCAGCCGTTGCGCCTCGCGCATGACATCGTCGTCGATGACGATGTTCGTTCGCATACACATGACTATACACCATCCGATGTGTACTAACTCGCCCGCGGCGGCAGGCGGTCCGGCTCACGGCTTCCGCGCCTCGACGAAGATGCTCTCGCGCTCGCGGTTGTCGAGGTCGACGATCTCCGGGTACGGGGTGGTCGTCTCGCGGTAACCGACGCGCACGATCCCCTCGAAGCCTGCCTTGCCGAGCAGCTCCTCGACGAACCCGCGCACGAAGAACGTCCGCGAGTAGCCGTACCAGACGAGCTGCACGACGAGCTTGCTGCCGAGGTCGCGCCACTCGTCGTCGGGGATCAGGAAGTAGCTGCGTTCGCCCCGGCGGTATGCGTCGATCGCCCGCTCGAGGTCGGGGAGCGCGAGCCGGAGCACGCCGCGGGGCTTGAGCACGCGCCGGAGCTCGCTGAGGACCGGGACGAGATCGTCGTACGGGACCTCGGGGAGCGCGTGGATGCTGACGGCGTAGTCGATCGACCCCGTCTCGAGCGGGAGCCCGTCGCGGACGTCGCAGACGAGGTCGACGCCCGGCTCGTCCTTCGTGTCCGAGTTGATCCAGCCGGGCCGCGGGTCGTTGCCGCATCCCCAGTTCAGGCGTCTGATCGCCGTCGCCGGAGCCTGTTCCAAGCGGCTACCCCAGCTCCTCGACCAGCCGTCCCAGGACGCGGCGCGCGTCGAGCTCCTCCTCGGCGAGCCGGCGCGCTGCGCGGGCGTGGTCGTCATACGCGGTCTCGATTCGGCGCACGCCCTCGATCGCCTCGTCGAGGCTCGAGAAGGCGACCAGCCCCTCGCCCAGGGGGTAGTGGCCGGCGAGCCCCGTGTCCTGGACGAGGGCAGGGCTTGCCGCTCGCCAGGTAGCAGGCGGTGCGGTCGCCGAGCCAGCCGGTCCCGAGCTCGACGTAGATCCCCTTCGCGACCGTGAATTCGGCGCGCGAGCCTTGCACGAAACGCAGGTACGCGGCTTGATCCGCCGCCACCACCCGGGGGTCGAGGAGCTGCCAGCCGTTGTCCTCGAGCAGCCTCCGGTCGGCTTCGTCGGCCGGATCGATCTCGAGCGCGACCCGGAAGGTCGCCTCGACACGCCGGGGAAGCGCGACCAGCCTGCGGTACTCGTGCGCGCGCAGGCCCAGCCTCCGGCCCCGGTAGTCGACCGCGTCGTAGGGCCCGCGCCAGCTTCCGACACTGGTGAAGTCGTGTCCTCCCCGGACAACGGGACAGCGCTCGAGCACGACCGGGTGGGGGATGGTCAGCCAGCGTAGACCGCAGGTGGGAACGCCACAGCCCTCCCGACCGACGTTGCGTCCGACGGTGACGAAGTCGTCGTGGCCCTCGAGCACGTCGGCGAGCCCGAGCTCCCGCCAGACCTGCCCGAAGCCGGGGTCGATGTCGAGGAACACGCGCCGGCGGGCGGCGGCGAGCAGCTCTGGGTTGCGAGCGAAGCCCATCACGTTGAGCAGGAAGCGCGCGTCTGCCGCCCGGGCGAGTGCCTCCGCGCGCGTGAGCCCGGCGAGCGAGCGGCCGTCCGCGCCGAGCACGCAGTACGGGATCCCGTCGGCGGCGAGCAGGCCGTCGATGTGAGCGAGCGCCGCCTGGTCGTCGTCGCCCATCCCAGGCTCGAGGCGATCGACGACGGTGACGTCGAAGCCCAGCTCGCGGAAGCCGAGGACGTACTGGAGCAGCGCCCAGGCGTGTCCGCCGTAGCCGGCGCGGTGGGCGAGCGCGGCGCCGATAACGATCGACTCGGGCATCCCGTCAGCGGAGACTACGCCCGGCCGGCCAGCGAGCCACGGTCGAGTGTCCAACCTTTTCCGCTCCCGTTCCGGCCCCTCTCTCCTTTACGCTAAAGTAAAGGAATGGCCCGGATCTCCTCCAAGAACCAGATCACGATCCCTGTGGAGAGCCTCGAGCGGGCGCGTCTCAAGGCGGGCGACGAGGTCGTGGTCGAGGCCGAGGGGCCGGACCGGATCGTGGTGCGCCGTGCGAAGCGCGACCTGGATGACGCGTTCGGTGTCTTCGACGGCCTCTACGAGCCCGACTACCTGGAGCGTCTACGGGCCGGCGAGCGCGCGTGAGCGCCTGCACGCTCGACACGGATGTCGTGATCGCCGCCCTCGATCGTCGCGACCCTCACCACCAGCTGGCCGCCGGGGGCCTTCGCTCGCTGATCGAGCGGGACGTCACGCTCCTGCTCTCGCTCGTCACCTACGCGGAGACGCTGGTCAGGCCGGCGGAGGACGAGCGGACGCTGCGCACGGCGATCGAGGCGATCGCCGACCTCGGAGTCAGGCTGGTCGCGCCGACGCCCGCGATCGCGCGCGACGCCGCCCGCTTTCGCACGCTCGCCGTCAGCCTGGCCGACGGCTTCGCGATGGCAACAGCCCGGGCCCACGAGTCGACCGTGGGGTCGTTCGATCGGCGCGTTCGCCGTGCGCTTCGGCCCGCGGGGCTCGAGCTCGATCACGCGCTCGCCTGACCCTTTGCGAGCCCCTTTCCAACCGGGCACCCGGAGGCGTAGAGTGCGCCCATGAGGGGGGCCCCCGGGGGGGAGCGGCGGACGATCCGCTTCGGCGTCGCCGGGATCGCCGCGAGCGTCCTCGTGCTAGCGGCCCTCCCGTCGGCCGGCCTCGGCTCGCCCGCCAGGAAGGGAGCGGGAGCCGACAAGCCGCCGAAGGTGAAGATCGCCCACGGCCCCAGGGTGGTGCCGAAGCACTTCCAGGGCGACGTCCGGAACCTGCCGCAGATCGGCCCGACCGCGCTCGGGGACGTCGAGCTTCCCGAGCCGGAGGCCGGCCCGGAGAAGTCGGCGCCGGTCAAGGCACCGCCCATCGCAGCCCCCCTGACGGCGATGCCGAGTCCCACCGTCAGCTTCAACGGCCTCGACTTCGCCAGCTGGGGCGCGGGCCATCCGCCCGATCCCGTCGGCGACGTCGGCCCGAACAACTTCGTCGAGGCGGTCAACACCTCGATCGGCATCTACAGCAAGACCGGCACGCAGCAGGCGGCGTTCACATTCGACTCGCTCTGGTCGACAGCGGGCAGCGGCACGCCCTGCGACACGAGCAACGGGGGAGACCCGACGGTCGTCTACGACCCGCTGGGCGACCGCTTCATCGTCGCCGACTTCGCCTGGACCAATATCAGGGACGGGCCCTACTACGAGTGCATCGCCGTCTCGAAGACGTCCGACCCGGTGAGCGGCGGCTGGTGGCTGTACCCCGTCCGCGCGGACGATGCGTCCCACCCCTGGCTCCCCGACTACCCGAAGATGGGGATCTGGCCGGACGGGCTCTACATGTCGGCGAACATGTTCGACTGCCTGACGGCGGGTTGCGGGTCGGCCTCCTACGAGGAGGTGCGCGGTTGGGCGCTCAACCGCAGCGATCTCGAGTCGGGCGCCCCGCTCCACTCGGTGATCGTCGACCTGGGCACGACCACGTACTTCACCATGCTGCCCGGCAACCTGCGCGGGAGCGCCCCGCCGGCCGGCCGGCCGAACTTCTTCGTCAGCGAGTCCCAGTCGATCTTCGCGTTCGAGGTGTTCAAGTTCCACGTCGACTACACCGGCGGCGGCTCGACGTTCACCGGACCGACGATCGTCAGCCAGGCCCCGTACACGGGAGCGACCTCGACCGTTCCCAGCCCGGCGAACAGCCTCGACTCACTGGCGGACCGCCTGATGATGCAGGCCCAGTACCGCAACATCGGCGGCACCGAGTCGCTTTGGGTCAACCACACTGTCGGACCCCGGGGTCGGGGCCGGACGGGATCCAGTGGGCGCAGATCGACGTCACCGGCGGCACGGTCGCGGCAACGCCGGTCCAGCAGCAGATCTACGGCAACGTCGCGAACGACGGCCTGTACCGCTGGATGGGGAGCCTCGCCGTCGACCAGAACGGGGACATGGCGCTCGGCTACAGCGTCTCCAGCTCCACGCTCAACCCCGACATCCGCTACGCGGGCAGGCTCTCGACCGACCCGCTGAACACCCTGCCGCAGGGCGAGACGACGATGCTCCAGGGCGTCACGCGGGGCTCGCAGTCGGGTAGCTGCGGCGGCATCTGCGAGCGCTGGGGCGACTACAGCGCGATGAGCATCGCCCCGGACGGCTGCACCTTCTGGTACGTGAACGAGTACTACGCGACGACCGGCCTGAACTGGCAGACCCGGATCGGCTCGTTCACGTTCCCGAGCTGCACGTCGACCGATCCGAATCCGCCAGCCGCTGCGCCAAGAACGTCGCCACCGACGAGGGTGTCGCTCTCCCGATCACGCTCGACGGCTCCGACCAGGAGGCGTGCGAGCTGACCTTCTCGATCGTGACCGGCCCCGCCCACGGCTCGCTCGGCTCGATCACGGGTAACGCCTGCACCCCCGGCACCCCGAACACGGACACCGCGTCGGTCACCTACACCCCGGCCGGCGGCTTCAGTGGCGCGGACTCGTTCACGTACAAGGTCAACGACGGGACGAACGACAGTGCGCCGGCGACCGTCTCGATCACCGTCAACGCTCCGGCCAGCTACGACCAGGCGGTGCTGGCCGTATTCGCCGGTTGGCTATTGGCGGTTGGATGAGGCGAGTGGGTTGTCTGCGGCTGATTCGAGTGGGGGTGGGAACGGGGGGACGTACCAGAACGGGCCGATACTTGGGCGGCCCGGCCTGGTTTCTGGCGGGGACACCTCGGTGTCGTTCAACGGGATCGACGATCGGGTGCTCGTGCCCGACTCCGTCAGCCTCTCCCCGACCGGTGCGGTGAGTGTGGAGACGTGGGTTAATGGATCGAGCTTCGCGTCGAGTCCGGGCGGCTTCCGGACGGTGGTGTTGAAGGGCGGCTCGTACTGGCTACGGGTCGACAATGTCGGCGGGGTGCAGCGGGCGCGCTTCTTCGTCCACGACGGGAGCAGCTACTACGGGGTGACGGCGACGGGAGTGGCGCTCGCCGCCGGCAGCACCTACCACCTGGTCGGCACCTACGACGGATCGGCTCTCCACCTCTACGTGAACGGGGCGGACGAGGGTTCGGCCACGCATGCGGGCGCGGTCGACGACGCCACTACGCCGCTTCAGATCAGTCTCGCCGCCGCCTCCGGCTGGAACGGTCACCTCGACGAAGCCGCCATCTACCCCGCCGCCTTGACCTCAATACAAGTACAAACGCACTACGCCGTCGCGGCTCCGCCCCCCGACTATCCGACGGTTGTCCTCGGCGATGGCCCAGCCGCCTATTGGCGATTGGATGAGGCGTCGGGGTCGGCGGCGGCTGATTCGAGCGTGAACGGGAACGACGGTACGTACCAGAACGGCGTGACCTTGGGGGCCTCCGGTCTGATCGGTGGTGGCGATCCAGCGGCGTCGTTCAACGGCGTTGACGATCGGATATTGGTGGCTGATTCGCCGAGCTTGTCGCCGACCGGGGCGGTGAGCGTGGAGGGGTGGGTGCGGGCGAACGGGCTTGCCTCGAGCTCGGGCGGCTTCCGGACGGTGGTGTTGAAGGGGGGCTCGTACTGGTTGCGGGTGGACAACGTCGGCGGCGTCCAGCGCGCGCGTTTCTTCATCGCGGACGGCGGCAGCTACTACGGGGTCACCGCCACGGGGGTTGCGCTCACGACCGGGGCGACGTATCACCTGGTCGGCACCTACGACGGATCGGCTCTCCACATCTACGTGAACGGGGTGGACGAGGGCTCCTCCACGCATGCGGGCGCGGTGGACGACGCCGCGACGCCGGTTCAGATCAGTCTCGCCTCTGCGTCCGGCTGGAGCGGCCGTCTCGACGAGGTCGCCGTCTACGGTCAGATGCTGGGCGCGGCCCAGGTACAGGCGCACTACGCGGAGGGTGCGCCGCCTCCCGACTACCCGACGGTCGTCCTCGGGGACAGCCCGACTGCGTTCTGGCGGCTGGGTGAGGCGTCGGGGCCGGTGGCGGTGGATGCGAGCGGGAACGGGAACAGCGGGACGTACCAGAATGGTCCGACGCTGGGGCAGCCGGGTCTCATCTCCGGTGCAAACACGTCGGTCTCCCTCGACGGCCTGGACGACCGGGTGCTCGTCCCCGATTCGGTGAGCTTGTCGCCGACCGGCGCGGTGAGCGTGGAGGCATGGGTACGGGCGGCTGGTCTTGCCGCGAGCCCGGGCGGGTTTCGGACGGTGGTGTTGAAGGGCGGCTCGTACTGGTTGCGGGTCGACAACGTCGGTGGGGTGCAGCGAGCCCGGTTCTTCGTCGGCGACGGGGGCGGCTACTACGGCGTGACCGCGGCGGGGGTTGCGCTCGCCACCGGGGCGACCTATCACCTGGTCGGCACGTACGACGGGTCGGTGCTCCGCCTGTACGTGAACGGCGTCGAGCAGGGCTCCGCTGTGCACACCGGCGCGGTGGACGACGCCGCGACGCCGGTTCAGATCAGTCTCGCCTCTGCGTCCGGCTGGAGCGGCCGTCTCGACGAGGTCGCCGTCTACCCGGCCTCCTTGGCGTCAGCCCAGGTGCAGGCACATTTCGCGGCGGGAACGTCCGGCTAGCGGCGACCCGCCGAACGCGACGGGGGTGCGGAACACTCGAGCGTAGCCGCCGGCCCGGCGGCGTCACTTGCATCATTCGCTGCTACGGTCGAACATCGTCGGTCTCCCCTGCCGGCTGTACGTGCCACACATAGCAGCCCTGCCGGCGTAGGTGTGCGGTGAAGGCGGACAAGAATCTTCCCCCTCGACAGCGCGAAGCCCTCGATCACGGTAATTGGACGCGCATCTGCAGTCACTATCCGCGCGTGCTTGTCGACGAACTCCTCGACGAACTGGTCCTCCACGCCCGCTCGAGTCATCTCGTCGACCAGCTCGTACAGCCGATCGGTCCTGAAGTCTCGCGCGTTCCCGAGATCGACCAGCATGGGCTGCTCTGACCACTCGACCATATGCGCGAGGAAATAGTCGAGGTTGATCGGGTTGATCGACGAGGCTCTGCCCAGTGCCGCCAGAATAGTCGTCTTCCCGCTGAGCGAAGGGCCAGACACCAAGAGGACGATCGGCCTGAGATGGCGAATGTGAAAGACCTGTCGTGGGACCGGATCTCCGGGCTGATGGACGCTGAGGCCGACTGTTCGAACCGACGCGCGATCGAACAAGTCCATCAGCATTGCGCGCGTGGGATGTTGCACAACGTCGTCGATGTCACGTCCGACCGACACCCATTTCTTCTCTGCTCCTGGGGCGATGCCGCACTCGAGGATGAATACTCCATCAGAAGTGAGCATCTCCATGAGATCCGAGATCAGCTTCGCAGGACCGGATGCATAATGCAGCGCCGACAGCAGGAGGATCACGTCGAACGGCCCGTTCAGGGAGCGCACTTCGGCGAAATCCACGCACACGTACTCTGTTCGATGGTCGCGGGCACGCGCACGGTCGAGAACGCGTCGTTCTTGTCGATCCCGACGACACGGGTAGCACCGCGGCGCCAGGCCTCGCGACAAAAGAAGCCCTCGTTGCAGCCAACGTCGAGGACCGCCAAGCCGGCGAGACCCGCCGGCAGCTCGATTCGGCTCAGCTTGCCGTGAGAGTCGGAATCTGCGCTCCGGTCTTCGAAGCTTTGGTACGGCAAGCGCGACCCCTCACAGACGGCTCGTACCGCGACTAGGCGCGGGCCTCAAGAGCATATCCCGTGTGGCGCCGCGGCGCCGCCTTTGCAGCGGCAAGCCGTAGGAACCCACAACGCTGTCGTCCGTCGACCGCGCGCCTGGATCGCAGTCGTGGCTCGCGCGTCGCCTTGAACGTGCTCGCGTACCACTGGTTCGTATTCGGTCGACGGGCGATCGTTGTCCTTGCAGCACGCGATTACCTTGAGGGCCGGAGCGGAACGCGAACGAGATCGCGATCGGGTGTCGACTTACACGAGGAGAAATGAAAGTACGTGAAGTACAGATAAGGCTTGCGGCCGCTTGTATCGAAAGTGCGGGCCGGGCTTCGTGGATCGATCACAGACGGGTACGCGATCGGATCGGAATCGCCGCACGAGTAGGTCCACGGCAGCGCCGCCTCCTTGAGGAGTCTGCGGGCGCTCCGGTGGACCAGGTCATCGGAGAGCGAGTAGTAGGATGCCCCAGACGGTCTTCTGCTGTGCGACATCGAATCGCCTGGAGACACCGACAAGCAGAAACCGGTCAAGATACGTATTGTAGGTGAGGCTATCCGTCATCTCCCCGATCTCGTCGTGGCCGACAGGAGTACAGATGGGCGCGTCACCGAGAATCTCCCGCCTCAGGTACGGATCGACGAACTTCAGTGAGAACGACGTGCCGTTCCAGGCTCTCCACGTGTCGGCTCTGAAGAGATTCCGGGTACGCATGACGCACGTCCCCCGCACCGAGGAGCCCGGAGCAATGACCCGCACCAGTGCGTAGTAGTAGCCGTCTCGCGGATTCCGAACGATATTGCTCGGACTGAACATGCCGACGGGCCCGACGTCCGGTGCGTAACGATAGGGAATGCTTGCCACCAGTTTGCCGGCGCCACGCTGCTGCGTGTACGTGAGTCCTCCGTCCTCGGAGGTCGCGAGCGTGATCGTGTTGTACCAGCACCTCTGATAGCTGTCGGATGGGCATTGCCCGCCATGGCGATTGCCCTGGTACTCGTCGTGTACGAGAGCGACGACGTTGCGTCCGTCGACGGTGTAGATCGAGTGAATGCATTCGCGGTCATCGAATCCAGCCGGATTAGCATCCATGTTGGACGCCATGACTACTCGGCACGCCGGTCTCAGATGGTCGAAGTCTCTGCCGACCAGCCGCCGATTCTGGGTATGAGCAAGAATCATCTGGATTCGGCCGGCAGCATCGCGGAAGGCGTGGGCGGGTGCGTCGGGGATGTTCGACCGAGCACATTGCTCGTGGCTCCAATCGAACACCACCTCGGAGTTGCCGCTGAGCCTGACGGACGGGTCGGCGCCATCGGATCTCGCCGCACCCCCAGGCAGGGCCACAGCCCCGGCCAGCGTGATGGAGCAAACCACGAAGATCACCCTGGAGAACGTCACGATCGTGCGTTCATGCCCTCGGCGAGGGATAGGGCTCGAATGCTGCGCTGAGCGTGTGTCTGAAGATCGCGCTCTCGGCCTGTGAAAGGTCGAAACGAGGAAGTCGAAACGGATCGGAGTGAGCGGTGACGACGTCGCCGTCCACGGACCACGCGGTCGTGAACCCGACGTCTGCGGCCAGTGACGTCGTCAGGCGATTCGCCGCACCATACGGAAATGCCAGCGCGGTGACGGGACGTCCGATCAGCTCCTCGAGCTCGATCCTGCTCTCGAGCAGCTCCTGCCGGCAGACGCCGGCGTCGTGAGCCGTGAGCATCAGGTGGTGAACAGTATGCGCGCCGAGCCCGTGTCCCGGGCGAGCGCCGAGCTCGCGGAGCTCGTGGCCGGTCATCGCCCGCCTCGCCCGACGCGGTGACCCCGCGTCCGGCCTCCAGGCGACGAGCTGGTCGAGGACGGCGTTACGGGTCGGGGCGTCGGCCTCGATCAGCGCGGCATGGACGGCGACCAGCGCCCGGCGGCGCTCGTCCGGCGATGCGGTTGGGAGAACGAGCCGTTTCCCCGCGGCCTGGAGCTTCAGCTCCGTCGGCGTCACTCCGTGGAGCAGTGCGTACTCGAGCGCCTCCCACCAGTGCTCGTGCTCCTCGTCGAGAGCATCTGTGCACACGAAGAACGTCGCCGGAATCTCGAGCTCGCTCAGGATGGGCGACGCGATCTCGAGGTTGTCGAGATAGCCGTCGTCGAGGGTGACGCACGCGGCCTTCGGTGGAAGCGTCCCGGAGCGCGCCCGTCCCGCCAGCTCGTCGAGGGGGAGGATGCTGCAGGTTCCCGCGAGGTGCTCCATGTGCTGCCGAAAGAGGGCTGGGCTGGTGCAGATGCGGTACGGGTCGGATTCCTCGTCGGCGACGCGGTGGTAGACGAGCACGACGCCGACGTTCCCGTCGAGCGGCCGGCCCGGCTGACGGGCCCGCCTCCCGTTCTGCCGTGAGCCACGGGAGCTCCGGCGCCTCGGAGGCACACGCGCGCGGACTCCGATCGTGACCGGGTGAGACTCGTCGACGACGAGGAGCTGCTCCGGTGCCAGCGCGCCTGCATCGAGATCGGCGATGCTCGCAACCGCAGCCGGAAGGTTGCCGAACACCTCGACCTCCGCCTCGGCCGGATCGAAGACTGAGCAGACAAGCGCCCGGACCGACGCCTCCGTGAACAACCGTCGACGTCCGTCTGCACCCGGAGCAAGGCAAGGGAATGTCGCGAGGAGCGTCCCGCCCGGCCCGAGCGCTTTCCTGCAGGCTGCGAGACCTGATGCGGTTCGAGCACGTCAGAGAGGACGTCGACGAGGACGATCGAGTCGTACCTGTGTTTGGAGGCAGGAAGGTCGCAGACTCGCCTGACTTCGAGGACGCGACCCGACTCCTCCAGCTCTTGCCTGCGCAGGAACGTCTCGACGTACCAGGAGTGGACAGGTGTGCGGGTCGGCTCTGCCGGTGTGCTCTCCAGGGCAGCTCTGAGATCGCCCCAGTCGATCGGCGCCTCCCCCAGCTCACGAAGCGCGGTGGACAGCTCGCTCCGCTCGGCGTCATACTCCGATCTGCTCCTCGAGTTCGCCTTGCGCGCGCAGCAGGCCGCTGCCGTGCTCGCGGATCTCGCGCTCGAAGTCGAGCATGAGGCCGAGAATGGCCGGCGCATACGCCTCGACGCTCTGGCGGTGCTTGGAGAGGACCGCCTCCTTTGCCCGCCGGTAAATGTCGGGCGAGATCGCGGTCTCGTACCGGGAGCCACGGCGAACGCGATAGTGCAGGAGGGGCTCGTCGATGATCTCCCCGACGAAGCCGAGCTCGAGCGCGGAGAGCCAGAACTCGAGGTCCTCGTAGGCGGGGAGGTAGGGTCGAAGCCTCCGACGCTCTCCCACAGCGTCCGGCGGAAGACCGTCGAGATGTGGCCGCAGGCGCCACGGGCGATCGACTCGGCAACGGTGTACGGGGGCGGCGTCCAGTGATAGGAGGCGTTGCCGAATGCGACCAGGCCGCAGCTGACGAACGCCAGATCCGGGCGTGCGGCCAGGAGGGCAGCCGCCTTCTCGAGGTACGTGGGGGCCAGGAGATCGTCCCCGTCGAGCAGCAAGACGAGCTCGCTCCTCGTCCGCTGGATTCCGGCGTTCCGAGCGGCCGACGGTCCCTGGTGCTCGAGCCGGAGGGCTTCGATCGGAGGCTCGAGCGCCGCGAGAACGCTCCGCGTGTACGGATCTGCGAGCCGTCGTCGACGACGACGATCTCCGCCGGCGGATACGTTTGCTCACGAAGGCTCGCGAGCGCGTCGCCGAGCGTGCGCCCGAGCTCGTAGCACGTGACGACGACTGCGATGCCCGATTGCCGGCCGCTCACGACGAGGCTGCCGGCGTCCGCGCGACTGCCGTCAGGACGACGGGGCATGTCCGATCGAGCGCGTCGAGGTCGATCCAGTCGACGTCCGCAGCCGCAAGTCCCTGGATGAAAGCGATGGCGGCCGCACGATTCCCGTTCGGCTGGACCTTTACCAGCTCGGCAGGGAACGCCGCGTGCAAAAGCGCGCGGAGCCCTACCTCCGTGAAGCGCCAGTAGTCCCCGTCCAAGCCGGACTCGGGATCGACACGGCTCACGCACGGCGCCGAGATCAGCGCGACGCCGCCGGGCTTGAGGATCCGCGCAAGCTCGCAGACCGCGGGCTCGGTCTCGTCGATGAGCTGAAGCGTCTGCGTCAGGATGACGCAGTCGTATGAGCCGGCGGCGATCTCGTCAGCACGACGAAGGTCGGCCACGATCGTCGCCGCTGGATTATTCGGGTCCATGTCCAGTACGTCGGCTCGCGCGACGTTCTCCCCGCCGTAACGCCGCGCGTAGACATCGTCGTCCAGGACGGTGCCGCGTATGGATTGCCGATGCTGGTCGAGGAACCGCTCGATGTAGTAGCGATCGATGCAGAGCCCGCGCTCGTCCCCCCAGAGGTCGCTGAACGGTCTCGACCGGCTCAGGTCACCCCACCGGACAGCTTCTGGGCGTGGGCGGCCGCCGTGTTCGTGCCTGCGGAGCTTCGTTGCGAGCCGGTCGCGCTCTCGCCGAAGGGCGCGCGCAGCCGGGCGGAGCGACGATTCGAGCATCGCCTCGAGCGCGTGGTTGCTTCTGAGCGTCTCGCCGATCCCCTGCTCTCGGCCGGCCAGTACATCGACCATCTGGCCGGCGTACGCGTCCGCGTGCTTCTCCACCAGCCACTGTGCCCCCTCGGGGCCGGCTCGCTCGGCAAGGGAAGACTTTCCGGGCGGCAGCCCGACGACGGTGGCGCCGCCGCGCTTCGCGAGCGCCAGGCGAATGCACATGTCCCACACCGCTGCGTCCGGGTTCGGCGCGGCCGTGTCGAAGCCGCCCGCCTCGCGGACGGCCTCATGCCTGACGACGACTGCGTTGCCAAGTGAGACACCGTTGAGCACCGAGACGGGGCCGAGCTCTGCAGGCGGACCGGCGGTCGATTCCGCGACGAGCGCCGCGAAGTCGGCGGCTTCAGCGACCAACGGGACGAGCCGCAAGACCTCTCTGACCTCGACGTCACCGCCTCCATCCGTCAACCAGACGCCGACGTCGCCGGGAAGATCCCGGCCAAGATCCCAGTGATCCGCGTCGATGAGCTGGAGCCGGTGAATCCCGGCGTGACCGGTGGGCCGCGCACGCTCCGCTCCGCCCACGGCGAAGGCAAGCCGAACGGGCACGGTCACCGAGCCGGCCACCTGCACGAGTTGGTCGCCGCCGACGGCGAACACCGCCGCAAGCTGCGCCCCGGGCTTCTCCGGCGCAGGCACGCTCAGCCGTACGCGACCAATCCGGCAGCGCTCTCCGTCCCGGAGAACGACCCGCACTTCGAGGTCGACCTCACCTTCGAGCCCGAGCACAGTCGTCCGAACCCGGAAGCCCGCCTCTTCGGCTCCGCTGATGTGCGGGAAGACCGCGGCGAGGTCCGGCCGCGCTCCGCTCGACCTCATGGTGGAGAAGACCGTCCCCTCGTGTACGAGCTCGACGGCGCCTACGGGGCCGTCGCGCGTCAGAGCCCAGCCGGCGATATCGAGCGTCGGGTAGCGGAGGAAGGTACCCGCCGCGGGGAGGTCGACGTGGCAACCCGCCAGCGGCGGATCCCACCGCTCGCTCGCGACTTCGACGACCTCGAACTGCGCCGGCTCCGCCTGCCGAACGAGGAGCGGACTTCCGTCCGAAGCGGGCTTCACCGCCCTGACGGTGACGAGCAGCGGAAAATAGGGATCGTTGTGGACGAGCTCCTGTGGATGGAGTTCCTCCTGCGCCATTCCCTGGAGAAACGCCGTGCACGCGAGGACGTTGCCCCACGACTCGATCTCGACGTTCTCTGGACCGAAGACCCCTTCGAACAGCCGGCGCGCCGAGGCGGGGGTGAAGCGCCAGAAGTCGCCGTCGACGCCGGATTCGTAGTCGATCCTGCTGACGCAGGGCAGCGTCACGAGGACGGCACCGCCTGGACGCAGAGTCCGGAAGGCGTTGCGGACGACCTCTTCTGCCTCGTAGACGATGTGAACGGTCTGGGTGAGGATGAAGCAGTCGAAGCGGTTCTTGGGCAGAGAACCCGGCTTCCCGAGGTCGGCGACGAGGGTCGCATCCGGGTTCTCTGACGCGATGTCGACCACATCGATCGCGGTCACGCCGGCGCCGAACCTGCTCGAGTACGTCGCGTCCTTCACCTCCAGGATCCGGCCGGTGATGTCCTGTGCATGTCGCTGCAGGAACTGCTCGATGTAGTAGCGGTCCACCGGTCGTCCGCGGTCCAGCCCCCAGACGCGACTGACGGGTGACAGATGCCGAAGCGACCCCCACTCGATGGCTTCACGCGAGGTGTCGGGCTCGGGCGCGAGAGCGGACGCCTCGAGTGCCCGTCTGTGGTTCTCGAGAGCGAGAACGGCGTCCCTCCACCCCGCGTGCGCGACATCCGGTCGCAGTGGAGGGGTGTCGAGCCTGCCTTCGAGATCCGCAGTCCGGCGTTGGATGACGGCGATGACGCCCGGGAGAAACCGCTGATACGTCTCCTGATGCTTGTCGACGATGTACTCCATCAGGCGTGCGTGGTTCTCGGGCGCGGTGCAGGTTGCCGTCATCGAGCCTGCGCGGACCCGGTACCGGAAGAGGTACTCCGGGACGATCGTCCCGGAATACGCGGCCTCGACGAGGGATATTGCGACCTCCCAGTCCTCGTATCCCGCCACGGGCATCTGGGTGTCGAAGCCCCCCACTTCGAGAAGCGGCTCGCGGCGGGTGAGGGCCGGAGTACAGACGGTGTCCTCCGCCAGTAGGTGCGGGAAGTCGCACCGCCCCGGCGCCCAGTCGAAATCCGCACCGCCGAACGCCCTGAGCCAGCAGCCCGCGAACCCCAGCGAGCCGTTGGACTCGAGCGCGCGAAGCGTACGTTCGAGAAACAACTGCTCGAGCACGTCGTCGGCGTCGAGGAACGAGACGAAGCGACCTCGGCTTGCTTCGAGCCCGACGTTGCGCGCGGCTGCGACGCCTTGGTTCTCCGTACGGATGACGCGCGTCTTCGGCCGCCGGTACGAGATCAGCATGTGGCGGGTCGCCGGCTCGTCGGACCCGTCGTCGACGATGACGATCTCGAAGTCCTGATACGTCTGATCGAGCACGCTCTGGACCGCCTCGTCGATGTACGCCCCCAGGTTGAAGCAGGGGATGACAACCGAGACCGTCGGCGTCAGTGCGTCTCCTTCGCGACGCCCACCCGCCTCTTGCGTCGCTGAAGCTCGCCCGTAGACCTGCGCTCGAAGGCACGCGGTGAATTGGCAAGCGTGACGGCAGTCCCTGCGATGTTCGCCCAGATCCAGCAGCGCCTACCGTCTCCAGGGAGGTCCTCTACTCGCAGAGAAAAAGCGTGGTTGCCCGAGCCGATGCCGCGGCCCTGAAGATCGGGCCTGAACACGTCGGCCCGGACGGTTGCGAGCAGACGATCGCTCGCCCAGATGTCAACCTCCACCGGGTCATCGCTTCCGGGTGACCACACCCAGCCCGAGATCACGTCCGGTCCGGCGACGTCGAGGACTCCTGCGTGCGGTACCGGCGGGACAGGCGGTGGATCTGCGGGGTCGAGCTCGATGCCGCCGTGCTCGAGCTGCAAGGTGATGCGGATCGAATCGAGGTCGAAGCGGCGAAGCGAGGCCGGATTGCGCAAAAAGACGTGTTCCGGCGACTCGATCTCGTCGTACTGGACGTGCCAGCCGTTTGCCCTCTCTGCTTCGACGAAGCGACCCTTGCGCTCCGCAAAGACCTTGCGCTGACCGTGAGCCTGACCGCGCACGGGGTAGTGGCAGAGGAGGAACCTGATCGGGAAGACCTTCTTTCCCGGCAGCTCGACGTCGTGGCCGCCGTCGAGGAAGTGAGCATCGTGATGCCACTTCCAGCACTTGATCTGCACGCGATCGCGCTCGGCGCCGTCCTCGTAGAGCGTGAAGTAGTCGGCGGGATCCGTTTCCGGCTCGAACCCGTCGTCAACGGGTGGAAAGTTGACGAGACGAAAGTCGATCGCATTGAATCCGTGCCGGTCGACGAGCTCGATGGCATCTCGCAGCGGCACGCGAGGCCAGGGGCCGTAGCGGATCTCGTCGGCGTCGTGATGGATGACCCAATCGGGGCGCAGCTGCTCCGCGACGGCGAGCTTCCGGTCGAGAAGCTCCTGCCATCGGAACATTCCCTTGGGACCAGCGGCAGGGAAGTGCTCCAAGCCAATTCCTTGTCCGCCCCACTTGTGTACTTCTGCAACGGTTGCGTCCGTGGAATGGTTGTCGATTACATGGACAGCGATACCGTTCTCAAGAAGGTGGCGGATCACCCAACCAATCACGTCCGCCTCGTTGTAGGTCGAGATTATCGCCACGACCCGGAGGTCGTGTTGCTCGGAGCTTGCGCTGGTCACACGCCGCCGCCGCCGCGAAAGCCGAAGGCTGCCGGCAGGCCCTTCATCCAGCGACGGAGACGTGACTTATTGGGCTCGCCCTCCGTATCGATACCCGGACCGACTGTAGAGTCGAGTCCAAATACCGCTAGCTGGGTCTTGGTTCCGTCATTGGAAACGGCAAACACCTCGAGTTTCTGCACGTTAACAAGAGATTGAGTCGGAATCGCCAGCTGAAACCCGCTTTCATCGGCACGAGGGATGGTGGGGTGGGCTTGCGCGACATCAGGGCGGCGATGACCAGGTGTCGTGGTCGCTATCACCCCCCCGTCTCCGACCACTTCGACGGCTGGTACCGGTCCGTCGGCCTCGAGGGCCCATCCCGCCACCGTCAAGGCGGCTCCGGCCGGTCCCAGCTTCGGCCGGTCGACGTGGCCGGCTTGCACCGGGCCGGTCGCCGCTGTGTCCAGGCGCTCGACCACCGTGACAACACCGGTCTGTCCATCTGGCTGGTCGCCTTTCCCCTTAGCAGAGTGCCAGTTCAAGGTGTCTCCCTCCCCGCGTCGCGCATCTCCAGCTTGAAATGCCCACCACCCTCACCAACCAACCGGTCCGCCTCCTGCAGTGCCGAGTGGGCCGCCGACGGAGGATCCACGGCCTATCGACAATAACCGAACGCTTCAAGAGCATTTCCAAACAGGCTGGTGGCAAGGTCTCGCATCGCCGGCGTGAACTCGCTGCGCCACCGGCCGACGGAGGATGTTACGTCGGGGGTCGTGGGGTGCCCGGCCAGGTCGGGCGCCACGACGCGTGCGCGCTGCCCAAGTTCTCGAACACAGGCTGAATCCGAGCGCACGTCAAGGTACTCCAGCAGGGCGCCGACACAGGTTTCTGGAGCGCGGATGAGATCCTCGTACCGCAGAAGGTGGCTCCGGCCCGATCGTCTCTCCCAATAGCGATGTAGTCGCTCGATAGGTCCTGCCCACTCGGCGATCCCTTCCTCGTCGGCTCGGGTCAGGTCGCTTCTTCGACGGCCTGCCTTTGCCGCATGAGAAGCCCAAGAGCACACCACGTCGCGGAAGTCGCGCACAAGAATTATCTCCTTTGCGCTGCCGCTCATCTCCTGAACGATCTCTGCTGTGGAACACTGCGCCGTTGGTTGTGACTTTTCTACGAAATAGCGCGCCATCGGCTTTCCGGCCTCTATTGAGGCGGCCCGATGAAAGGCGGCGATCTGTCGCTGACAGAAACGAATCGTCTCTTCGACGCTTCCGTCGGCGATCCACTTGAATACGCCGTCCCTCACAGGTCGGACAAAGGTGCCCGGAAGAGAGGTTGACCATCCTCGCGTCATCGGTCGGTCGCCGTATGCCTGCCGAAGCCCAATACTCGGTGAAGTGAGAAGCAACAGAACGTCAACCCAGAAGCTTGCTCCGCGCACCTCGATTTGAGCCCAGCCGGGCGGCTGATAGGCGACGAGCTCGGGATGACTCGCGAGCATGCGCAGCAGCAACGTTGACCCCGATCTGCCGAGTGTGGTGACAACGAGAGGCGCAGGCGAGTCCGTCGTCGGTCGACAGAGTGGGTTGCGTGCCCCGGCGACCTTCGCGAAGGGGATGCGGCTGCCGTCTTCTAGAACCGCCTTCAACTCGATCTCGAATTCTGGAGTCAGCGAGGTCGCGCCGATATCGCATGCGAACGCCCACCGCATTGCCGCGCCGTTCTTGGCCGGTCTCTGTGGCGGGACGCGCCGAGCTGGCGTCCATTCGATCTTTCCACCATCCTGATCGAAATCGATTGCCACGACTCGGCGCGGCGCGACAAGCCAGCCTTCGACGGAAAGCACGTACGCTTCGACATCAACATCCGTCCCGTTGCTCTTGAGAACATCAACCGCAGCGTCTTGGATAATGCTGGTTCTCGATGGCTCAAGCGATATCTCATAGCTCCTGAGCACCTATGTCTCATCCTCGGCAGTACGAGAGATGCGCGAGAAAGCGACCGAGTGCATAGAAGCTACGCTGTGAGTTCGGTCTCATAAAAGCGCTCGTACGCCCTGTGCTCCGTCTCTTTCAAGCGGTCGATGATGTCGCGGCGACAATGGGTGTCAAGGATGCGCGAGCTCACGTTTGTTGCGGGGTAGCTCCGTATCACACTTTCGGTGAAGGTCTGGTTTCCTCGGCGGAGCGCCTCGATGAGGTCATCGACGAGGCTCTCATAGCGACCTACAAAGTCGATTTCAGCGCCAACAGGCCCTGTGAACTGCTCAAAGAGATCCGACACGTAGCCTGGGAAGCGGCCCAATGCATCGCTGACGAACTGCTCAAAAGGCGCCCGTCCGACCTGATCCAGCGGTTGGCCGTCCTGCCAGTCGCAGAACGTATGGCGATGGCACCACCATGAGCGATACCAGCTGAGAGGCTCTCTCACGAAGGCGAAGCAGAAGAACTCGCCGTGTAAGGGCAGATCGTTTCGATCTGCGTGCATCCCGATATCCGCCAGAGAGACGCCGGCCGCCTCCATTGCACGCACGGCCCACGTGCCGCCAGTCTTCGGGACGTGGAGAAAGGCGAGTCCGCTACCGATTGCTGTCATGTATCGAGTTGATGCGAATGACTCCGCCTAGGACGACTGCAGGTGTCTGGGTCGCGCGCGACGTCGTCAATCGCAGCCTGCGAAAGGTGGTTATGGAGCCACATGTTGTAGCGGTTGAAGGGACGACGCAGGTTGCTGGAATAGGACTGACCTTCGAGATGATAGAGCTCGGAAGCAGGTAAATACCAGTTCTCTAATCCGGCGGCCATTAGACGGAGACAGAAATCAGCATCTTCGTAATCTCCTTGGATGTAGCTAGTCGGCAGACCGCCCGTGCGCTGGAACAGAAGTCTGTCGACCATCAAACACGCGCCTGAAACGAGCGGGACACGGCGCGCGACGTTGGCAGGTGCGAGGCTCCGATGCATGCCTTTGTAGTAATGCGCGTCGACCCAGAGTGACGAGCCCGGGAGCCGGTGGTAGTACATCCCGGCGTGCTGGATCGAGTCGTCCTCGTACATGAGCTTCGGCCCCAAGGCACCGATGTTCGGCGTCGCGTCGTAGAAGTCGCGCATCGTCGCGAGCCACCCGGGGCGGTCCGGCAGGATGTCCGAGTTGAGAAGCACGAGGAGCCTGCTGCGGGCCAGATCGGCTCCTGCGTTGCACGCGCCTGCGAAGCCGACGTTCTCCTCCAGCACGGCGACACGGAACGGAAGCTGATAGATCGGGTGCAGATCGGCCGCCCGCTGGAGGAGCTCTTCTGCCCGTTCCGGCGAATCGAGGACGTACACCAGGTCGCTCGCGAAGAGCTCGGGATCGTTGGCGAACTCGGCAAGCTGCGCCTCGAGATGGTCGATCTGCCGGTACAGCGGCACGACGATCGATACTTCGGGTGAGTCCGGCGGATCCCCGAACTCCCCCAGCGAGCGGACGACCGGAGGGGTGCTGATGCGCTTCTGGATTCGAGTGATCGCCGGGTGGATGTGCCTCACCATCAACTGCTCGTCAGGAAGGCGCTCGAGGTGCGGGCCGGAGAGGATCGCGTGGCGCACGGCAAGCGGATCGTCGAGGACTGCGGGCGCCGGAAGCTCCCAGGAGTCGCCCCGGCCGTCCTCGACCTCGAAGACCCACCCCTCGCGGCGCAGGCTGTAGCCGTAGTCCATCTCGAAGAAGCATGTGAACCCGAGTCCGCTTTCCGGCTCCCCGCCCGGTAGGCCGTAGAACGCGGCGACGTCCGACCGGCCGCAGCGTGCCAGCCGCTCGAGGAGCTCGACGCGGGAGCCTTCCGGCGAAATCGCAGTCAGGCGGACGACACCGGCGTCGCCCCTTCGCAACCATCCTTCGACGTAGAAGGAACCGTCGTCGACGGCCATCAGCCGGTCGACATGGGCTCCCAACGGGCGATCGGGAGCGTTGACGAGCTCGGGCAGACGTTCGCGCAGAGCCTGTCGGATCTGGAACAGACGATCGCTCAACTGCGCACGCTCGGGATCGGGCACGTCCGTCAACGCCGACGCGAGAAAGGAGACGACCTCACCGCGAGGCGTCGCGTCGAGCGACGCCAGCGACTCACGGGCAACCTCGTCCGGAGCAACGGTGAGCGTGCGGACACTCTCTCCCGTGAGCCGTGCAGAGGTGCGGCCCGAGTCGAGCCTCAGCACTGCGCCCTCCGCCCCGTACAGTGCCTCGGAGGACACGATGACCAGAACGAGGCGAGGCGTCTCTCGCCCGTCGTGCCCCTGGAACTCGCGCGCCACCAGCTCCTGCGCGCCCTGATCTGTTACCAGCGTCGCATCAAGTTGCCCGTCGGAATCGATCGACGCACCGTCGCCGACCACAAGAGCCATCCCTCCGTCAGCCAGGTCGCGCAGGAGAACTCGGCCCAGGGCGAGTCGATGAACCCCGTCTCCGCGCGCCTATCCACGAGCCCCTACCTCCACTACGAGCTGCTCCGAGCTCGTCCGGCGTTCGTCGAGCAAACGCGCGTAAAGGGCGCTGAGGATGTCGACGTGATCGCCCATCCACCGAGGCGGACCGGCCGGAATTCCCGCCTGTAGATCTTCCCACAGGTCCGGCGTCTCGGCTGCGTAGAGCATCGTCTCCGCAAGGTGCGCTGCGTCACGTCTTCGAAAGTGCAGACCGTTTACGCCGTCCGTCACCTTCTCCGACATCCGCCGATGCGCTGCAGATCACCGGCCGCCCGTACTGGAACACCTCCATGAGACGATCGGTCCCGTTTCCCACCAGATCGACGGGACGACGACCCAGTCGATCTCGGCCGTCAGCTTTCCGAGTTCCCCGCGCTCGTACGGGCCGGCGAACGTGATGTTGAAGCGCGAGCCGTCGGAAAGAGCCTGCACACGGGCGCGAAACTCGACGGGCTGGAACTCGAGATTCGCGCCGTGCACCCACAAGTGCCCGTCGAAGTCTTCGCCGAGGAGCTCCATCGCCTCGAGGAGCACGTCCGCGCCCTTGTAGGGGTTCAGCTGGCCGAAGTAGCCGAACCTGTTGCGAATCGCGGGCTTCGACTCGTCGGGAACACGGTCGGCAACGGGCAACATCCTTGCGGCTCGACGACGATCCGCTCGCGGGCAGCCCCCAGTCGACGTACCGGTCGCGCACGTAGTCCGTGGGCGCGATGAACTGGTCGACAAGCGCGAAATGGGACTGAATGAAGCGCTTCCGCAGGAAGAAGGTCTGGGGGGAGACGGACGGGAAGCATTCGTTGCACCGGCGAGGAGACTCTTCGCGGCAGAGGTCGTTGCTGACGGTCCGCACCATCTGGCCGTCGCGATGGCAGATCGGCACATACTCGTGCAACGTGTACACGATCGGCGTATCGGGGAGCGTCGTCCGCACGATCCGCAGGAGGTCGTACCCGAGGAAGATCGTGTGCTGGACGTGGACGACGTCCGGCTGGTGAGCCAGCAGGAAGTCTCGAAAGAACCGAGTCAGCACCTGTTTGCTCGCCCAGCGTCCGAACAGCGGATCGAACTGGGAGTGGTCGGCGAACGTGTTCGTTTCGAAGAGGTACTGGTTCGGGTCCTCTCCGGCCAGCGTAAACAGAGACCAGCCGTGGTAGCAGGTTGCCTCGGTGAAGGGAGGCCCTGCGCGCGCGATGAGAATCGGCTCGAAGCTGCCGGCGGCCCGCATCGCCTCGTACAGATCGAGCGTGTACGGCTCGAGGCCACCGGGCCGAATCGACGGGTCATTCGACGTGACGTAGAGAACCTTGGCCGGCCGTTTCCGTTCACCGCGGTCATCCGCCCACCGCCCGTGCTGCCGCTCGGCGCAGCGCCCTCGCCCCGGAGCCAGCGGCCCGGCGCCCGCTGCCCGTCGTCGCCCGGCTTCTTCCGTCCAGCAGCACGTCGTAGATCGAGACCAGCGCCTCGACATGCCGACGCATCGGATGACCTGGCCGCTCCGGAATGCCGTCGCTGAGCACCTGCCAGAGTGAGGGCGAGTCCGCAGCACGTTGCATCGTGCGGGCCAGCGACTCCGCGTCACCGCGCCGGAAGTGCAAGCCGTTCACGCCATCCAGGACCTTCTCGGATTGACCGCCGATGTCACTGCAGATCACCGGTCGCCGATGCTGGAAGGCTTCCCGGACGACGAGCGGGCCGGTCTCCCACCACGCCGACGGCACGACCGCCCAGTCGATCGGGCCATCAGCTCGGCGAGCTCCGAACGCTGGTAGCCCCCGGCGAAGGTGACATTCGGACGCGGCCGGTTCATCAGCTCCCCGAATCGCCGTTGCCACTCCGGTAGCTGCTGCTGGAGATTCGCGCCGTACACCCAGAGGTATCCGTCGAAGTCGGAGCCGAGAAGGTCGATCGCGCGGAGCAGCGTGTCGGCTCCCTTGTACGGGTTCAGTTGACCGAAGTATCCGAACTGATTACGCAGGCGCGGTCTCAGCCGTCGTTTGGCCTCGATCTGGTCGGCGGTCACGTTCGGGTGCCGGACTCCCTGTGGCTCCTCCCGATCTTGTCGGCCTCGAGCCCCCACTCGACGTACCGCTCCTTGACGTAGTCGGTCGGGGCGACGAAGCGGTCGACGAGGGACAGCTGAGACTGGATGAATCGCTTGCGCAGGAAGAACTGCTGGGGCGTCAAGCCGGGAAAGCACTCGTGACACCGTCTGGGCGACGCTTCCCGGCAGACCTTGTTGTCCTGTGCGCGAACCATCTGCCCGTTGCGGTGGCAGATCGGGAGGTACTCGTGCAACGAGTAGACGATCGGGACACCGGGCAGCGCGTTCGGGTGACACGGACGATGTCGTATCCGAGATACGCGGTGTGCTGGAAATGAACGACATCCGGCCGAAGGTCACGAAGGAATCGGTCGAAGTGGCGCGTCAGCGGAGTGTGATCCGAGAGTCGCCCGAAGAAGTGGTCGAACTCGCCGAACTCCGTGTACAGGAGATACTCGTTCCGGTCGCGATTGGCCATCGAGATCGGCGACTCCGGATGCGGATTCGGCGATTGCGTGTACGGCCGTCCTGCCCGGGCAAGCAGCACCGGCTCGACACGCGACGAGCGGCTCAAGGCCTCGTAGAGGTCACGGGTGTACATCTCGACGCCGCCGACGAGCAGGTCGGGGTGGTTGTGGCACACGAGGAGGACTCTCGATCGGCTCATTTGCCTGGAGTGGTCGGCTCGGCCTGCGGTGCGTCGAGACGGAGGTCGTAGATCTCGCAGAAGTGTTCCTGGCGGGTAACCAGGGGGTAGCGAGCACGTAGCTCGGACGCCAGCGACGGACGATCGGCCAACCAGGCGAGGGTGTCGCGCGGCACGACGAGGAACTGGCTTCCCGCTGTGGCATGCACCTGGACGGCGGCGAGGACGCGTGTCGCGTCCTCTTCGGGAGCGATTGCAGCTGTCCGGTCGGGTGGGAGCCCGGCGAGCGCGTGCGGCTGTGCGGTCGTCACCAAGAGCTTCGCGTCCTTCGGGAGCAGGCCCTCCACAACCGAGGCGACTGGCCGCACCGGCTCGCGGTCGGCGGCCTGCGCCGCCGCACCGGGCGGGTCCGTGTCATCGGCCTGCGGCGAGCCCTGCAGGGCCGACCTGTCTTCGGCTGCGGTCCGCGGTCTCCGTACGTCGAACACGGCGCCGGCCGCGTCGCGCCGTGCAACGTCGTACCGTCCCTCGAGATACCGCCTGAGCGCAGAGTAGTGATCGAGCCACCACAGCGACGTCTGGGGGAAGACGATGTAGTCCGCACCCTGCCGGCGCAGCCGCTCCAGGTGGGCGACGGCCTCCTCGCTGTCTGCCGGGTGGTAACCGGCGTAGCGGCCGTCCGCCGCCCGTGGAAAATGCCAGCCCGTCCTGTCCTCGATGCGAAGCAGGCGGTCGTCACCCTTGCTGACGACCAGGATCGTCGAGCCGGCCTCGGTCGCGCGCGCAACGAGTGCGGGGAGATCGCGCAGGACACGGTCGTACGCATCCGCCTGCGCGGGCGGTGCTGCCTCCGCGTGGACCTCCCCGGACGGGTCGCCCATGACTCGATGTGGCCGGCAAGCTCGGACAGCGACGACGCGAGCTGGCCGCGAAGCGTGCTGATGCGCTGCTCGAGGCGCTTACGCCCCGTAAGCGAGATCGAAGCGCGCGGCGCGGAGCCTCCGGGCGGTGCTTGGAGCCGATGCTCGTTGCCGAACATCGCAACGGGGCCAGCCGTGGCAAACGTCGTAGCTCTGACGGTCTCGCGCAAGAGGTCGAACAACTGGCGCGAGCGTGCCTGCAGGACGTCGGCGTCCTCCCGACGTCTCCTGCCCAGGGGGAGCTTGTCGGGCCGGGTTCGAAGCAGATCGAGTAGCCCGTCCTGGAGGTAGTAGTCCACCTCGTCGGCTCGAACGCGGTGACCCCATCGTTCCCGGTAGATGGGCGCGGAGCGGCCGGGGCCGTTCGGTCGACCGCGCGAAGCCGATTCGAGGTGGATCAGGACGCTCTCGTGGCAGTAGTGGATCTCTGGCCGAGCTCGCCGAGTCGCAGGCAGAGATCGACGTCCTCGAGGTCGTTCCGTACGTCGGTGTCGAAGCCGCCCAGGTCCTCGAAGCTCGGACGTCGCACGAGCAGGCAGGCGGCGGTCACGCCTGGAACGGTCGCGACCGGTTGACAGCGGGATGATCGGCGGGAGCAGCCGGCGTAGATGTGGAGCGGATCGCCGGCGAGATTGAACACCACGCCGGCGTGCTGGATCGTCCCGTCGGGAAAGAGGAGCTTGCTGCCGACCACTGCCGCCTCGGGGTGGGCCTCGGCGTAGCGACGAGCGCGTCGAGCCAGCCCTGCACGCGATCGTGTCGTTGTTGAGGAAGAGCAGGAACTCGGAGGACGCCGCCGCCTCCGCGCCGGCGTTGCAGGCGGACGGCGAAGCCGCCGTTCCGCTCGAGATGGACGATGCGGAACGCGGCTCCCGAACGACGCCAGCAGGTCGCTCGCGTCGAATCGGTCGAGGCGTCGTCGACGACGACCAGCTCGAACGACGTCTCCGCCGGAGACCCCAGGATCGACGTCGAGGCACTGCTTCGTCAGCACGGCCTTGTTGTGGACCGGGATGATCACGGAGCAGCGAGGCCTCGGGCTCTTCATCGCGCGCCGCCGACCCGAGAGGGGCGGAAAGCGCATTCAGGTCGAAGAGGGCGCACGACGATTCGCCGCCGAGCGGGACACCCGCAGGCGCGATCCTGCCGCGCAAGATCGACGTAGTGGTCGAGCCACCAGGCGGCGGTCTCGGGAAAGAGGATGTACTCGGCTCCCCTGCTCCCGCAGCGACTCGAGGTGCGCGATCGCCTCCGCCGAGTCGCCGGGATGGTGGCCGGCATAGGTTCCGTCCTCCATCTGCGGGAAGTGCCAGCCGCGGCGGCTCGCGCCCAGCCGCAGGAGCTCGTCGTCGCCGTCCGAGACGACGAGCACGGTCGCGTCCGGGGGCAGCTCGCGGTCGACGACCTCGCGGATCCGCTCGACGAGGTCGCGGTACCAGGCGTTCGGGCGGCGGAGATGCGGCTGCCAGGTGACGCCCCACTTCTCCTCGAAGCGGCGCCTTGTTCGCCTCGGAAGAGCTCCGCCGTAGCGGCCGGTCGGGACGAGCTCGCCGAACGACGCCTCGCCGAAGTGGTGGACGAAGACGTCCTCGGCGCAGACGACGCGGAGCCCGGCCTCGCGCATGCGCGGCGAGTAGTCGTCGTCCTCGAACAGCCCGATCTCGAAGCGCTCGTCGAGGGCGCCGACCCGCTCGTAGACGTCGCGGCGCATCGCGACGCAGAAGACGTCGCCACCTCGATGTCGAAGGCCACGCCCGCGTGCTCGCGGCCCGCCTCGCCGGCGAGCTGCACCATCTCCCATAGGTGCGGTAGGGCGCGTCGACCTCGGCCTCGTTCCCGAGCGGTTGGTGGTCGGCCCGACCAGGCCGATCTCGGGTCGCTCGAGGTGGCGCGGCGAGCCGGGGGAGCCAGCCTGGCGGGACGATCGCGTCGTTGTTGAGCACGACGAGCAGTCGCCGGTCGCGGCGCTCAGGCCCTGGTTCACGGCCGGCGCCGAAGCCGCGGTTCTCGTCGTTCCGCACGACCCGCACGCGCGGGTCGCGCTCGGCGAGCGCGGCGAGGTACTCGCGCGTCCCGTCGCGTCGACGCGTTGTCGACGACGATCAGCTCGAGGTCGGCGTCCGCCGAGCTCGAGCAGCACGCTCTCCAGGCAGAGGCGCGTGAAGGCGAGGCCGTCGGCCGCGGCGACGACGACCGAGACGTCGTGGCGCCGCGCACCGAGGCGGTCGCCACCGGTCTCGGGGATCGGTCTGCCGAGCACGGTCTCGACCGTCTCCGGCCGCAGGGTCGTCGGCCGGCGCGAGACCGGGATCAGGTCGAGCGTCGGCGGCAGCGAGGCGCGCCGCGCGACGCCCGGGACGCTCACGCCGACCGTCTCGAGCAGGCGGCCGAGCACGATGCTCGCGTCGAAGTGCTCGCGCGCGAGCTCGAAGGCCGCCTGCCGCGCCTTCGGATAGTCGGCCTCGATCGTCTCGATCGCGGCGGCCGCGTCGTCGATCGAGGTGAAGGGGAACAGCCCTCGCCGGTCGGCAGGACGTTGCCGAAGCCGGTGTCCTGGGTGACGACCGGCCGGCCGGCGGCGAGGTAGGTGGCGCTCCGGTCGCTGAACCAGCCGGTGCGCAGGCGCACGTTCTGGTCCTTGGCGACCGTGAACTCGGCACGCGAGCCGCGGATGTAGTCCCGGTAGGCGTCGATTTCGCTCGAGAAGTCGAGCGCGTGGCGGACACGCCAGCCGCGGCTCTCGAGCAGCTCGCGATCCTGCGGCGTGTAGCTCGCGAGCGCGAGCTCGAAGGCTGCGTCCGGTGCGGCGGGAGCTCGAGGAACTTGAGGAACTCGTGGTGCTTGCTCCAGCCGTAGCGCTCGCCCTCGAAGGTGACGTCGCGCCAGGGCTGGCGCCAGTTGCCGACGGTGGTGTAGGCGCCGGTGCCGGCGCCGCCGCCGAGCCAGAAGTCGAGGACGACCGGCTGGCGCGTCGGGCGGAAGGAAGCGGTCCGACACGGGCAGGCCGCAGTCCGGGCCGCCCGTAGTTCTCGCCGAAGGTGAAGAAAGCGACGTGCGGCTCGAGGAAGTCGAGCGCGTGCTGCTCCTGGTCGTGCAGCTCGATCTGGAGCTGCACCGGGTCGGTCTCGAGGTAGACGAGCCGGCCGGTCTCGTAGTGCTCGGGTCGCGGCTCGGTGCCGCCGTGAAGGTTCACGATCAGCTCGGCCGAGGCGTATAGGCGGCGCGAGCTCGCCGCTCGCTCATCCCGTAGCAGGCGGCCGTCCGCGTGGAGGGCGTGATACGCCCAGCGGCCCGCAAGACCGAAGCGCGCGCAGGACGCCGTCGATGAACCGGCCGCGAGCGCCCCGCTGTCGTCCCCTCGTCGCGCATGAGCATGCTGGCGTGCGTGCGTGCGCCTCGACGTAGTACGGCTCGAAGCCCAGCCGCTGGAGGCCGACAGTAGTGGACCGTCTGCCAGATGACACCCGCGACCGGCATCTTGGTCATCATCCCGAGCAGGACGATCTTGCGGTGGGGCGGACGCTCACGCGCGGCCGCTCGAGCGCCTGCGCGACGGCGTGCCTCGATCGTCCTTGGCGTCACGGCGCCGGCTGCGCGCCCTGCGCCTCGTGGAGCTGGCGGTAGAGGCCGCCGCGGGCGAGCAGCTCCTCGTGCGTCCCCTGCTGGACGATCCGTCCGTGGTCCACGACGAGATGCTGTCGGCGTGGCGGATAGTCGAGAGCCGGTGGGCGATCATGAACGTCGTCCGCCCGACCATCAGGCGCTCCAGTGCGTCGAGGATGATCGCCTCGGTCTTCGAGTCGATCGACGAGGTCGGCTCGTCGAGGATCAGGATCGGCGCGTCCTTGATGAACGCCCGCGCGACGCAGATGCGCTGGCGCTCGCCGCCGGAGAGCTGCGCGCCTCGCTCGCCGAGCTCGGTCTCGTACCCCTGCGGCAGGCGCTCGATGAAGTCGTGCGCGTTGGCCGCCGTCGCCGCCGCGACCACCTCGTCCGTCGTCGCGTCGAGCCGCCCGTAGCGGATGTTGTCGGCGATCGTGCCCGAGAAGAGCAGCGGCTCCTGGAGGACGACGCTGATCTGGTCGCGGAGCGAGCGGAGTTTCAGCTGCTGATGTCGATCGCCGTCGAGGCAGGATGCGCCCCGCCTGCGGGTCGTAGAAGCGGACGAGGAGGCTCATCGAGCGTCGTCTTGCCGGCGCCGGTCGGCCCGACGATCGCGACCCTCTGCCCGCGGCGACGCCCGGAAGCTGACCTCGTGCAGCGTGTCGTTCCGCCCGTGGTAGCTGAAGCCGACATCCTCGAAGACGACCTCGCCGCGGGCCCGCCCGAGCTCGATGGCGTCCGGGGCCTCGCGCACCTCGGGCGCGTGTCGAGCAGGTTGAACGAGCCGCGAAGCGCGACGAGCTCGCTCGTGCAGGAGCCGATCGTGCCGGTGATCTGCTCGAGCGGCTGGTAGACCGCGGCGATGTAGGACATCAGCACGATCAACTCGCCGACCTCGAGCCGCCCGTCGAGCACGCGGCAGAGCCGAAGCCGAAGACGCAGCGCCGTGCCGGCGGCGGTGATCGTGTTCACGACCAGCGTGAACAGCGTCTGGCGGACGGTCAGCTTCACCCGCTCTCGACGGCGTTCTCGCCCTGCTCGCGGAAGCGCCCGTACTCGTACGCTCACGCCCGAACGAGACGATCACGCGCAGCATCGCCATCGCCTCGTGGACGATCGAGAGCGACTGCCACTCGAGCCCCTGCACCCGCTGGAGCCGCGGCATCATCCGCTTGCCGTACAGGCCGGCCGAGTAGTAGAGGAACGGGACGACGATCAGCGAGACCAGCGCGAGCTGCCACTGGATCAGGCACCGAGATCGCGAGCATCCCGACGAGGCTGAGCAGGGCCTGGAGCATCGGCGGGAATGCCATCACGACGGTGCCGACCGACGCCGCCGCGTAGTTGATGCGGTTCATCAGCTCGCCGGTGCGGCGCTGGTCGTGGAACGCCAGCGACAGGCGCTGGGCGTGCTGGAACAGGTCGCTGCGGAAGTCGAGGACCATCCGCTGTTCGATCTTGGCGTCGAGGGCGACCTGCCACACATGTAGGCCGTTGCCGAGCACGGTCAGCGCGAACCCGGCGCCGACCAGGATGCCGAGCTGCGTGTAGCGGCCATGCGGGAGGAGGTCGCCCACCAGCGGGGGGAATGCGCTCCCATGGACGACGCTGTCGATCATGATCGCAAGCGGCCAGGGCTGGGCGAGGTGCACGAAGGTGTTCAGGAGGCTGAGCAGCCCTGAGAAGGCCAGCTTCCGCTTGTGCGGCCGGAGGTATGGGAATGCGCGTGGCACGTAGGACCAGAGCGCCCAGCCCGAGCGCCGTGCCTTGGTAGTGGCTCCCGTTCCGGCGCCGTCAGCCACGGGGCTCGAGTGCCTCGGTTGCTTCCCTGGTCGGGGGCCGAGGCAGCAGCGGGGTGCGAATCGACGTGATACGCAGATCGTCGAGCAGCTCGGGCAATTCGCTCTCCTCGGCCTCGTCGCGCTCGACGGCGGAGCCGACGACGGCCATCCCCGCTCCGGCGTCACGCAGCGCGCGCAGGAGGACGAGGAGCAGGAGGGCGCCGAGTCCGCCGGCCAGATAGGGGCGGGAAACCGCCGAGGCTGAGAGCCAGAGGGCGAGCAGCACCGCCAGAGGGGCAAGTCCGCGCGACCAGCGCGGCCAGATCCGGAAGCGGACGAGCTGCCGGCCGTGCCCGTGCTCTTCCACCGCCATGCGTAACCGGGCCGCGGCGAGCGGGCCGAGCCGGACCTGGAGGTCCCAGCGGTCGAATTGGCCTCCCGGGCGCACGGCCATGCAGCGGGTACGCAAGTCGCGCTCGAGCTCGATCAGTCGCTCGTCGGGCGAGCGCCAGCGCTCGCTCCAGACCTCCCGCTCCCGCGGCCACGGTAGAGCGAAGCGAGCCTCGCCGCGGCGCCGCCACGGCGTCAACCCGTACCGCAACCGGCCGCCCAGACGCGCCGTGGGCTGGAGCAGGAAGAGCAGCGCCGTCACGCTCTTGAGCGCGAGGCCGCTCATGCCGGCGCGCGGCGCACGGAGGCCGCTCAGTACCGCGCTAACCGCAAGCGCCGCCCCGGCGAGCGCAAGCAGCATCAGCTCGACGGGGACGGGTGAGCCGGCGGTCCAGGGGACGAGTGGCCTCTCGAACACCCCGACGAGGGAGAGCACGGCCAGAGCCGTCAGCGCCAGGTACCACTCCGGCATCAGGGGCAGCGACGCCGAGCGTGCTCGGCGTGCGCTCGTAGAGCGACTGGAAGAGCGCTTCGCCCCAGATGCCGTAGTACGATCGCGTGACCGCCGGCCGGCCCGCGCCGGGCCCGCCGCCGTACCTGTCCCGCCCAGGCCACGTGGCCGCCGCGGTTGTACTGCTGCGGCCACTTCCGCTCGAGCAGCGCCTCCGCCTGGCCGTAGCCGCGCTGCTGCCGCAGGTAGGCGCGCATCGAGCGGCGCCGGTGTGCCAGACCACCGCGGCCGGGCTGAAGCCGATCGTCCAGCCCCGCTCCTGGAGCCGCCAGCAGACGTCGACGTCGTCGCCGGCGATGCGGAACTGCGGGTCGAAACCGCCGACCGCCTCGAGCGCCTCGTGCCGGAACGCCATGTTGCAGCCGGGGATGTGCTCGGCGACGCGTCGTCCGAGAGCAGGACGTGGGTGGGCCCGCCAGGCGCGTGCGCGACGCACTGCGCGACCAGGCCCGTCGTCGCGGGGGCGATGTTGGGCCCGCCGACGCCGCGTGCTCGCTCGCGCGAACGTGTGCGCGAGATACGTCAGCCAGTCGCGGGTCGGGCCAGGCGTCGTCGTCGATGTAGGCGACGATCTCGCCTGTCGCCGCCTGCGAGCCCGGTGTTGCGGGCGGCCGCTGAGGCCGCGGTTCTCGGTGCTGATCACGCGCACGTCGTACGCGCTCGCGATCGTCGCGCGTGCGGTCGGTCGAGCCGTCGTCGACGACGATCACCTCGTAGTCGGGGTAGTCGAGCCGGCGCGAGCGCCTCGCAGGCATCTGGCCGATGCGTCTCGCGCGCCGTTGTGGCGTGCAGACGACCACCGAGATCCGCGGCCAGCTCGCGCGTCGCGGCGAACGGGACCTCGGCGAAGGCCCGCGCGACCGCGGCCAGCGCCGGCTTCGGCCGCCGCTCGCGGTCGGTGAGGCCGAACTCCCAGTCGTCGATGTCGGCGCCGCCGCGGTGCCACTCGTCGGTCCAGGAGAAGACGAACGCGCCGGCGCAGCCGGCGGCGAAGGCCGTGCGCAGCTGCCAGTCGAGCACTCGCGCCTGCGCCGTCCACGCCGTTGCGGCGGCTGTCGAGGCCGAGCTCGGTGATCAGCAGCGGCCGGTCGCCGGCGATGTTGTGGAGCCGCGCGAGGTAGGCCTCGAAGCGGCTCCCGCGACTCGAGGTAGACGTTGAAGCACGACGAGGTCGAGGAACGGCAGCTGGAGGTACTCGGTGGACGGGTAGTTGACGTAGGTGACGAGCGCGTCCGGGTCCTCGTCCTTCGCGACCGCGTGCAGAGCCGCTCGAGGAACCGCTCGATCGCGCGGCGCGCCGTGCCAGCGGACGATCGGCGCCGGGATCTCGTTGCCGACCGCGTAGCAGAGCACGGCCGGATGAGCCGGCGCACGCCGCGGCCTTCTGCCTCGACGCGTCTCGACGATGCGTGCGGCCTGCCGCCGGTCGTCGAGGAATGCGACGTGCTGCTCCCAGGCGAATCCGACCATCACGCAGCAGCCCGTGCTCGTGGGCGAGGTCGAGCAGCCAGCGGGGCGGCGCCGTGTAGAGGCGGACGGCGTTGACCCCCGCCGCGGCCATCGCCGCGAAGTCGCGGGCGACGGTCTCGGCAGCCGGGTACGGAAACCCGTCCGCGCCGTCGCTGAAGGTGCCGTACGTGACGCCGCGCAGGTACTGCTTCTCTCCGTCGATCTCGACGAAGCGCGCTCGCACGGCGGCGCGCATCGCCCCTCTGGTTTTCTCGTCGCTTCGCAGATGCGGCCTGCGACTCACCAATGCCCCCCACTGCGCACCAAGCTTCGTTCCCCACGATCTCGGAGCGCCGAAGCCGAGTATAGGCGACATGAGGCGAGTCTCATACGGCGTTCCTGCGCAAGCTCTGGGCACGTGCGACACCTGCATGCCCGTGACGCTGGTTCGGGAACCCGCCGATCGGGCTCGATGAGCCAGATCCATCGAGCGGGCTCGGGATAAGCTCAACCGACATGCGCGGAGAGCTCGCCGAGCTGCTCGCTGCGCGGGCCGGGGAGGCGCTCGACCTGCACGCGGCCTACGTGAACCCGCAGATGGTTCGCGTCCTGCGGACGATCGGGTTCGACCGCGACTGGGCGCGCACGGAGGGCGCCCACCTCTACGACGCCGGCGGCAACCGCTACCTCGACTGGCTCGGCGGCTTCGGGATGTTCAACGTCGGCCGGTCGAACCCGCGCGTCCGCGACTGGCTCGTCGAGGCGATGGAGCTTCAGACGCCGAACGCGCCGCAGATGGGGGTCTCGCTCGTCACGCCGCTCCTCGCCGAGGAGCTCGTCCGCCGGGCACCCGCCTCGATCGGCAAGGCGCTGTTCACGAACAGCGGCACCGAGTCGGTCGAGGCCGCGCTGAAGCTCGGCCGGGCGGCGACGGGCCGCGAGCGGATCGTCTGCGTCGAGCACGCCTTCCACGGCCTCACGCTCGGCTCGCTCTCGGTGAACGGAGAGGCCGCCTTCACCGACCGGTTCGGCCCCTACCTGCCGGGCGTCGCGCGCGTCCCCTTCGACGACCTCGACGCGCTCGAGGCCGAGCTCGCGCGGGAGGACGTCGCGCTCTTCGTCGTCGAGCCGGTCCTCGGCAAGGGCGTGATCCTCCCGGCCGACGGCTACCTCCGCGGCGCGCAGGAGCTCTGCCGCCGGTACGGGACGCTCTTCTGCCTCGACGAGGTGCAGACCGGCTTCGGCCGGACGGGCCGGCTGTTCGCCGCCGAGCACTGGGGCCTCGAGCCGGACCTGATGCCGGTCGCGAAGTCGCTCTCGGGCGGGTACGTGCCGGTCGGCGCACTCCTGATGAGCGACGCGGTCTACGACGGCGTGTTCGACTCGCTCGAGCACGCCTTCAGCCACGGCTCGACGTTCGCGCCGAACGACTTCGCGATGGTCGCCGGGCTCGCCACGCTGCGCGAGCTCGACGACCGCGGCCTCGTCGAGGCCTCCGCCCGGCTGGGCGAGCTCCTGCTCGAACGGACGCGCCCGCTCGTCGAGCGCTACGAGGTCGTGAAGGAGGTGCGCGGGCTCGGCCTGATGTGGGCGATCGAGTTCGGCGAGCCCGACCGCGGTCGCACGACCTGGCGGATGCTCGAGCGGATGCAGCCCGGGATCTTCGCCCAGCTGGTCGTCGTCCCGCTCTTCACCGACCATCGGATCCTGAGCCAGGTCGCCGGGCACAGGGTGAACGTGGTCAAGGGCCTGCCGCCGCTGGTTCTCTCCGAGGACGACCTGGACTGGTTCGCCGGCGCGCTCGACGAGGTCGTCGGCGAGGCGCAGAAGATGGGGAAGGCGATGACGAGCTTCGCCTTCCGGGCCGCCCGGGCCGGCCGGGCCTCTCGCCGGTCGAGCCCGGTCCCGAGCACCCATGCCCCCGGTGATCAGCGCCCCGCCCCTGACTATTTCCTAGGACGCCTTCTTCCGGGCCGCGAGCTCGGCCTTGATGCGCTCGGCGTGACTGCGGAGCTCGCGGATGCTCGCCTCGCGTGCCTGCCACCAGGCGCGGCGCTCCTCAGGTGTCCACTTCTTCCTCTTCGTCGCCTTCCTCCTCGTCGCGCAGGATCGTGAGGATCTCCCGGGTGTCGGTCTGGATGTCGGCGAGCGCGATCATCATGGTCATCACCACGCCCCGGTAGATGCCCTGCTCCTCGTCCACCCCGCCAGGATGCCTGCGGCTGCGTCCCGTCGCAAGATGGCCGCTCCGGCCCCGGCGCGTTACGGCTCGCTGATCTCGACGTGCCGGTCGGCGATGCAGTAGCGCGCCCAGCGCTCGGCGATCCCGACCAGCCGCCCGGCGAGCTCGCCGGTCAGGAACTCGTCGTCGGGCAGCGCCTGTGCCGGCACCTCGATCCGCACCTGGTGGACGTCGGCCTCGGTGTCGGGCCCGATCTCGAACCGGGTCAAGGCCGAGATCTCCGCGGTGCCGATCTCCGGCACGAGCGACTCGCCGAGCTGCTGGATCTCGGCCGCGGTCGCCTCCCGGCCGGCGAACATCCCGAAGTTGATCCGGATCTCGAGGCCCGGCTGCTCGGGCGTCCGCACGGGGAAGGCGAGGATGGTGTCCACGCTGTCCAGAGCTTCCCCCGCCATGAGGAGACCTTAACCCTCGCGCGGCTCCCAGCGGAACGATCGCATCGCGACGATGAGCCCCGCCAGGCCCCAGCGCGGCGACGACGACGACGGAGTGCCAGCTCGACCAGATCGGCTCGTCGCGCACGGCGACGTCGCGCATCAGCCGGATGAAGTACGTGAGCGGCAGGACGTCCGCGATCACCTGAAGGAACCGCGGGTAGGCAAGCGGCGTCCAGAACGAGCCGGCGAGGAACGTCATCGGCAGGTAGATCGACGTTCACGACCGCCGAGGCGCCTTCGTCGGTGCGGATCGAAGCCGGTGAGCGCGATCCCCAGCGCCGCGAACGACAGCGTCGTCGAGGAGCAGCGCGAGCACGAGCGAGAGCCACTGATGCGGGAACGCGACGTGGAACATCACCCTGCGCGAGGACGATCAGCGCTGCCGCCTCGACCGCGAACACCACGAGGCCGACGCGATCAGGCTGGCGAGGTATGTCGTCGGCGGGAAGGGGCGTCGCGCGCAGCCGCTTGACGATCCCGTTCTCGCGGCGCAGGACGAGCATGATCGCCAGGCCGGCGAATGCGGTCGACGCGATGCCGTAGCCGAGGATTCCGGCGAGCAGGTAGGCGGAGTTCTTCACGTGCTCCGTCTTGTTGACCGGTGTTGCCGTAGACCGAGCCGAGCAGGACGAAGATCAGGACCGGGAAGAGGAAGGTGAAGAAGGCGAGCTCGCGGCTGCGCCAGTAGAGCCGCTGCTCGCCGCGGAGCTGGTGGAGGAACATCCTCATTCCGCTGCTCCTCCGCGGTCAGCGCGAGATAGATCTCCTCGAGCGAGGGCCGGCGCACGCTCAGGCCTTCGAGCTCGCGCCCCTCGGCCAGCGCCTCGCGCGGTCAGCTCGTGCAGGACGCGTGTCGGCTCGCGGGTCGGAGACGACGACCTCCTCGCCGTCGCGGCGGTAGCGGATCTCGGTCGCCGGCGCGGCCC
The DNA here is from genome assembly GCA_963837265.1 of uncultured Actinomycetes bacterium. Taxonomy (GTDB): domain Bacteria; phylum Actinomycetota; class Thermoleophilia; order Gaiellales; family Gaiellaceae; genus DATBLE01. The sequence continues at coordinate 561,468 of CAWIMQ010000002.1, read as the reverse complement.
CGGCGAGGTCGGCGGGCCGCCCGATCGCCGCGATCCGGCCCTCACGGAGAACGGCGACCCGGTCGGAGAGGCTGCTCCGCCTCGTCGAGGTAGTGCGTCGTGAGGAGGATCGTCTTGCCGAGCGTCGCGCAGGCGAGCGGATCACCTCCCAGGCAGCGCGGCGGGCCGCCGGGTCGAAGCCGGTCGTCGGCTCGTCGAGGAAGAGGACCTCGGGGTCGCCGATCAGGCCGAGGCCGAGGTCGAGCCGGCGCTTCTGCCCGCCCGAGAGCGTGCGCACGCGCGCGTCGCGCTTCTCGGTCGAGGCCGACGAGCTCGATCACCCGCCCGACGTCGCGCGGGTGCACGTAGTAGCCGGCGAACAGCGCCAGGGTCTCGGCGACGCGTCAGGTTCTGGTACATCGAGCCGACGACTGGAGGACGACGCCGATCCGCTCGCGCCAGCCGAGGCCGGCCCGCTGCGGGTCCTCCCCGAGGACGGAGACCGAGCCGGCGTCGCGGGTGCGGTAGCCCTCGAGGATCTCGACCGTCGTCGTCTTGCCGGCGCCGTTCGGGCCGAGCAGGCCGAAGACCTCGCCGGCCTCGATCTGGAAGTCCACCCCGCGCAGGGCCTCGTACGAGCCGTACGACTTGCGCAACCCGGTGACGGCGACCGCCTCCACGCATGATATATCTACCAGATACATCGCTCGTTGTCACCCACGGCCCGCGTGATCCTGGGCATGCTCCGCTTCGGCAGCCGGACCGGCTACGACGTCAAGCAGAAGATCGAGATCTCGACGCGATTCTTCTGGGGCGCCAGCTACGGGCAGATCTACCCCGAGCTCAAGCGCCTCGAGCGAGCCGGGCTCGTCGAGGCCGAGCCTGCGCCGCGGGGCGGCGTGAAGCGAACCGCCTACGAGCTCACCGCCGAGGGCGAACGCGTGCTCCACGACTGGCTGGCCGATCCCGAGAGCCAGCTGTTCGAGATGCGCGACGAGGCGCTCCTCAAGATCTTCTTCGGCGACCTGCTCACCGGCGAGGAGCTGCTCGCGGTCGTGCGCCGGCGGCGGCAGTGGTGCGAGAACGTGCTCACGCTCTTCCGGCAGATCGACGAGGCGCCCGTCCACGGCTGGGGCGCCCGGGAGTCGCCGACCGAGGCGCTCTGCTACGGGATCGACCTGATCGAGTGGATGCACGGCTGGTACGAGCGCAAGGAGCGCGAGCTCATGCGCCGGTCCGGCACCGGCCGGGCCGGCACCCCCGCTCGTCGCTGACCTCCGTCGGGTCTCGGTCACAGCTCGAGCACGACGACGCCGGCCGGCGGGAACTCGGGCTCGGGGCCGCCGCCGAGCTCGGCGGCGACGTGGCCGCAGTCGGGCTGGTGCCCCACCACGACCACCTCGGGGCCGCGACCGGCCACGGCGGCGCGAACCGTCTCCACCGTCGCGCCTGGCGCGAGCCGCTCGTCGGCCTCGACGGCGCAGCCGAGCGCGCGGGCGAGCTCGGCGGCCGTCTCGAGGGCACGGAGGAGCGGGCTCGACAGCACGACGTCCGGCCGCGCCCCCTCGGCTGCGAGCCGGGCGCCGAGGGCGCGCGCCGCGTCCCGCCCCGGCGCGGTCAGCGGCCGGAGGTGGTCCGGCTCGCCGCGGGCGGCCTCCGCGTGACGGACGAGGTACAGGCGCACGTCACGACCCTAGATGCGCACCGGCGCCGGCGTGTGGACGTGGCGGCCGGCGTGGGCGCGAGCGTGTCCGCGCACTCCGTACACTCGGCGCGTGACCGCCTTCCGGTACGTCGTCTGCGACGTCTTCACCGACACGCCGCTGACCGGGAACCAGCTCGCGGTGTTCACCGACGCGCGCGAGCTCCCGGAGGAGGTGCTGCAGCCGCTCGCCCGGGAGATGAACTTCTCCGAGACCGTGTTCGTCTACCCGGCCTCGGCGGAGGGCGCGCACGCGCGGATTCGCATCTTCACGCCCGCGGTCGAGGTGCCGTTCGCCGGCCACCCGACGCTCGGGTCGGCGTTCGTTCTCGGCGCGCCGCTGCAGCTCGGCGAGATCCGGCTGGAGACCGGTCAGGGCGTGGTGCCTGTGCGGCTCGAGCGCGAGGGAGCGCGCATCGTCTTCGGGCGGATGGAGCAGCCGATCCCGACCGTCGTCCCGTACGAGGACGAGGCTCTGTTGCTCTCGGCGCTCGGCGTCGAGCGCTCCGAGCTGCCGGTCGAGCTGTACGACAACGGCCTCCACCACGTCTACGTCGCGCTCGGCTCCGAGGACGCCGTCGCGGCGCTGCGGCCCGACCTCTCGCGCCTGGAGTCCCTTCCGGACGTGCTCGGCGTGAACTGCATCGCCGGCTCGGGCGCCCGCTGGAAGACACGGATGTTCGCACCGAGCGGCGGCGTCGCCGAGGACCCGGCGACCGGCTCCGCGGCAGGTCCGCTCGCCCTCCACCTGGCCCGCCACGGCCGGATCGCGTTCGGCGACGAGATCGAGATCACCCAGGGCGTCGAGATCGGGCGGCCGTCGACTCTGTACGCCCGCGTGGACGGGAGCGCCGAGCGGGTGGAGCGGGTCGAGGTCGGCGGCTCGGCGGTCGTCGTCGCCCGAGGCGAGTTCCGGCTCTAGCGTCGCGGCCGGCCCGACGGTGCCGGGCACTGTCAAGACGCCGGGAGGCGCACGGCTTGGATCTCCGGTAGCTCCGGCGCGAGGCCCTGCCAGAACCGGGCTCCGTCGCGGGAGAGGTAGAGGCGGTTGCGCGTCGCGTAGAGGACGATGTCGGGATCGTCCGGGAGAGATCGCGACCGAGCGGCCGGGCGGCAGTCCGCGGCCCGACTCGCGCCACGTGCGCCCCGCGTCGTGCGAGACGACGAGCGGCGGCTTCGTGTCGACCACGGCGACGATCGTCGAGCCTGCCGCAGCGGCGGCGACGACGCGCGGGAGCCCGAGGGATGGCTGCGGCGCCGGCTCGAACGGGGCATGCGGATCGAGCACGACGACGGTCTCCGCGTCGAGGTCGACGAGCGCGACGCCGTCGGCGGTCTGTACCTGCGCGATCACGGCGCGCGCCCGGCGAGCAGGTCGGCCACCAGCGCGGCCGCCCGGCGGGCGGCCGCGGTCGGCGCGGAGCCGCCGCTCCGGGCGGCGAGGTAGGCGGCGGCGAACGCGTCGCCGGCTCCGGTCGGGTCGGCGCTCGCGACCCGGTGGGACTTGACCAGCTCGGCGACGCCGTCCGCGAAGACGATGCAGCCGCGAGAGCCGAGCGTGACCACCACCTCCTTCACCCCGAGCCGTGCGAGTGCCCGCTCGTCGTACCCGTCGACGAGCAGCTCTGCCTCTTCCTCGGAGAGCTTGAGGATGGAGACGAAGCGGAGGACGTCCGGGTCGTAGTCGGCGTCGAGCGTGAGCGTCCCGGTCCGTGCGGGCCGGGTCAGGCCCTGGCCGTCGAGCGAGACGCGACGCCGGCGGCCGAGCGCCTCCAGCGTCTCCGCCGGGAAGTCCGCGCGCGTCAGCGGTGCGACGTGCACCCAGCGCACCGCCGCCAGAGCGCCGGCGGCCTCTTCCGGAGTCCACGGATCGGCGATCGCCTCGATCGTCATGCTTCGCCGCTCGCCCTCGTAGGCGAACGAGAAGCCGGTCGTGGTCGCCGAGCTCCGCCACACGACGGGAAGGCCGAAGCGGGTCAGGGTGGGGAGCAGGAGCTGGCGGTCTGCCGCGGCGCACTTCGCGACGATCACGGCCGGCGCGGCCAGCGACCTGAGGGCCCTGGCCGCGTAGTAGGGGCAGCCGCCGATGCGCGGCGCCCCGCCGCCGACCGAGTCGAGCGACAGGCAGCCGACGACCGCGATCCTCATCGTGAGCGGACGGCGAGGCGGCCGAGCGCGAGGAGCAGCGCAACCGAGGCGAGGACTCCGACCGCCGTGAGGACGACCCCGCCGTCGAGCGGCAGCGCTGCGGCGGCGATCACCGCCGTGCCCGCGGCGATCGTGGCGAGCGCGAGCCCGAGCAGGACGGCCGCCCGGCGCTCGACGAGCCCGGGCTCCGGCGTCCCGGCGCGCAGCTCGAGCGCCGCGAAGGCGAGCTCTGCGACGACCAGGAAGCCGGCGCCGTACAGGGGCGCGCGCGGGTCGACCGTCCCGCCCCGCACGGCGAAGAAGCCGGCGTACTCGCCGCCGAGGAGCACGAGCGCGGATGTGGCAAGGCCGGTTGCCCTCAGCGAGAGCCCGGTCGCGAGCACGACCGCGGCCGCCGCGCCGACCAGCGCGAGCAGCAGGCCGAGCCGGGCCGCGGCGAGCGCGGCGTATGCCGCCAGGGAGGCCGCTCCGGCGACCGCCGCCCCGCCGAGGATCAGGCGCGGACGACTCTGGCGGAGCGCCGGAACCACGTCACCTCCTCCAGGGTGGCGGCGAGCGGCTCGCCGTCACGCCACTCGCCGATCGCCGCTCCGGCGGCACGGAACTGCGACCGCAGCGCATCGCGCTGGAGCCGCCACAGGCGGTAGGCGAGTGCCTCGGTCTCGTCCGCGCCCGGCTCGACGAAGGCGAACGGCGAGATCTCGACGACGGCGACGTCGAACCCACGGGCGCGCAGGTGCAGGAGGGCGCGCACGGAGCGCTCGTCGAGGAGCGGCGTGAGCGCGATCACCAGCGCCTGCGGCGGCAGCGTCCGCGGCGGCACGACGTCGAGCGCCTTCCACGCGTAGCTGAGCGTGATCTCCGTGTCGAGCAGCGCGTCGACGATCCGGTACAGCTGGATGAGGCCGCTGCCCGGCTCGAGCCAGCGCACCATCCCGCCGAACGAGACCAGCCCGACCCGGTCGCGCCGCCGGCCGTACCTGGCGGCGAGCGTGGCGGCGGCGCGGACGGCGAGATCGAGCGTGCTGGACGAGCCGCTACGAATGTCGGCGAAACTGTCCAGGAAGAGGACGACGTCGACGTTCCGCTCCGGGTGCTGCTCGTTGATCCACAGCTCCCCGCGCCGCGCGCTCGCCCGCCAGTTGATCCGGCGGACGCGGTCGCCGAAGACGTACGGCCGCAGGTCGGCGAACTCGGTTCCCTCTCCCTTTCGCCGCGAGAGCTCGTCTCCCGAGAAGAGCTGCGTCTCCGCCGGCCGGAGCAGCTTCTGAAGCGCCTCCCGGCGCGGGAAGACCTTCACCGGGAGCGAGGCCTCGTGGTGGGCCGCACGGCTGAACAGGCCGAAGCTGTCCCGCGCGCGCACGGTGAGCGCGCCCAGCCGGTACGCGCCCCACCGCTCTGCGCGCAGCCGGACGCGGAGCGTCCGCGGGCTCCCGGCCGGGACACGTACGGCCGCCGGGTTGTCGCCCTCGACGACGACGATCCCCGGTGGGAGCTCGAGCAGCAGCTCGAGCCGCTCGATCGTGCGCTCCGCGCCGAGGTCGACCTCCACCGTCAGCTCGTCGCCCTCGATCAGGCGGTCCCGGTCGACCCGTACGTGCGCGTGAAGCGCCGGATCGGCGGCGGAGAGGAAGCCGGCGCCGAGGAGGAGCAGGAACGGGGCGCCGAGCGCGGCCAGCTCCGGCCGGCGCGCGACGAGCGCCGCGACCAGCGCGAGGCCGCCGAGCGCGGCGTAGGCGGTGACCTTCGGCGAGGCGGCTCGGCTCAACTTCCCGCTCCGGCGCCGGCCGGGCCGGCGCCTGCGCTCAGCGGCGAGCCTCCGTCGAGCCTACGGCTCATGCTCCGGCGCCGGCCGAGCCGGCGCCCGCGCTCAGCGGCGAGCCTCCGTCGAGCCTACGGCTCATGCTCCGGCGCCGGCCGAGCCGGCGCCTGCGCTCAGCGGCGAGCCTCCGTCGAGCCTACGGCTCATGCTCTTCGGCCGGCGGAGTCGGGACCGTCTCGAGCCGCTCGGCGACGACGTCCTCGGCCCGCACCTGCTGCACCCACAGCTCGGGCTTGAGCGCGAGCCGGTGCGCGAGCGCCGGCGCCGCGACCGCCTTCACGTCGTCGGGGACGACGAAGTCGCGGCCGTCGAGCGCCGCGTGGCCGCGCGCGAGCTTGAGCAGGGCGAGCGTCCCGCGCGGGCTCGCGCCGACCTGCACGCCCGTGGCCTCTCGCGTCGCCCTGACGACGTCGACGATGTAGCCGCCGACGCTGCCCGCGACGTGGACGTCCTCGAGGGCCCGCTGCATCTCGCGCACGGCTCCGGGGTCGACGACGGCGGCGAGCTCGACCTCGTCGGCGCGCCGGTCCCGGCGCGCCTCGAGGATGCCCAGCTCCGCCTCGCGAGTCGGGTAGCCGATCGAGATCCGGAGCAGGAAGCGGTCGAGCTGGGCCTCGGGCAGCGGGTAGGTGCCCTCGTGCTCGATCGGGTTCTGGGTCGCGAGCACGAGGAACGGCCGGTCCAGCACGCGTGTCTCGCCCTCGGTCGTCACCTGCCGCTCCTGCATCGCCTCGAGCAGCGCGGCCTGCGTCTTCGGCGGCGCGCGGTTGATCTCGTCGGCGAGCAGGAGGTTGGTGAAGATCGGGCCCGCACGGAACTCGAACTCCGCGGTGCGCTGGTTGTAGATCGAGGAGCCGGTCACGTCGGAGGGCATCAGGTCCGGCGTGAACTGGATGCGGCCGAACCCGAGCCCGGTCGCCCGGGCGAAGGAGCGCGCGATCAGCGTCTTGGCGAGACCCGGGTAGTCCTCGATCAGGACGTGGCCGTCGGCGAGCAGGCCGAGCAGCACGAGCTCGAGCGCGCCGCGCTTTCCGACCACCGCCCGCTCGATTTCGTCCAGGAGCCGGTTCGAGTGCTCGGCGACCTCGTCGATCTTCACAGGCGCTCCAGCGCGGAGACCGCCGCCTCGATCCGCTCGAGCGGGATCCCCGGCGCGTCGTGGCGGACCGGGCGCACGCGATCGGGTCGCGCGAGCTCCCATGCGTCCGGGCCGAGCAGCGCCTCGGCTGCCCCTCCGGGCGCGTCGAGGTCGACGCCGCGAGCGCGCAGCCGGCTCGCCGCGATCCGGTGGAACGCCGGTCGCAGCCGGTAGTGGACGTCGAAGGCCGTCTCGGTGGCGAGCGCGACTTCGCGCTCGAGCTTGGCCAGCTCGCGCGGCCGTGCAGCGGGCGCATGGAGCCCGCGCCTGACGTCGAGGCGCGTCGGTCGCTCGCGCGGCAGGGCGCCGAGCGTCCGCGCGATCGCGACCGAGAGCGCGAGCGAGCCGGTGACGAGCAGGTACACGTCCACGGCCAGCGCTGCCCTGCCGGGGTAGATAGCGATCGCGACGCCGAGTGCCCCGGAGAGGGCGACGGCGGCGACGGCGAAGGTGGAGAGGCGGGTCAGCTCGGGCTCCGGAGCTCGTCGCGCAGGGCCTCGAGCGCGGCGATCGCCTCGTCCTTCATCTCCGCGTCGATCGCGTGCGGGCTGAACTTGGCCCGCTCGAAGAGGGCGGTGAGCCGCTCGATCGAGCCCGCGCCGGCCCCCACCTCGGGGAGGACACGGCCGAGGTACTCGCGCGGCGCCTCGGCCGGGCGCCGGGGAAGATGCGCGCGGGCGAGTGCCCGTTCCATCTGCGCGTAGGCGGCGATCACCGCGCGGCGCGGATCCGGCTCTGCCCTCAGGTCGGCGATCGTCCGGTCGAGGGCGACCGCGAGCTCCGTTGCGACTCGCGCGGGCCGCCCGGGCACCTCACGGGTCATCCGGAGGAGGAAGTACGCGCCGATCGCCAGCCCCAGGACGGCAAGCGTCGCGACGACGACCACCGGCCCCCAGTCGAAGCGCACCGCCTGCGCCGCACGCGAGCCCTGGTGGCCGATGCCGCTCAGGCCGCTCTGCCCGGTCGGCCCGAGGTGGAGGTGGCGCTTGAACCATCCGCTCGAGAAGAGCGCGATCGACAACACGCCGACCGCGGTCATCGTCACGAAGAGCGAGAGCATCCAGTTGCGCCGCGGCGGCAGAGCCTCGGCCGTCTCGTCGCGGCCGACGACGAAGAGGTAGAACCAGAACGGGACGCCGAGGACCGCCAGCGCGAGGAAGACGAGGAGGACGTACTCGAGCAGGATGTTGCCGCTCAGCGTGCGAGGGTGGCCGCCGCCCACGGGAGCGTGTGCGCGGCTGGCGAGCCCGACCACGGCGACGAGGACGAGCAGCGCCGCTCCGCCGGCGATGAGGCGCCTGGCTCCCGTCCCTCCACCCATGCGCGAATCGTACGGACCGCTACGTCTCGGCGAAAGCGCGCGCCGGCCGCCGGGAGCGCGCGAGCAGGCCGGCGGCGCCGGCGAGCCCGAACGAGGCGGCGAAGCTCGGCAGCGACGCGGTCACGTCGAACGGCGCCGCCTGGTGATGGATGAACGACAGCCACCAGCTCGGGCCGTTCGGATAGAGCCACTGGTAGAGGGCGAAGCCCGCGAGCCACGCGCCGATCTGCGCCGGCCGGACCGCCGGCGCGGCGAAGAACCGGTCGCGCGTGTACCGGGCGCCGGAGACGAGCCAGTCGGCGATCAGCACCCCGAGCAGCGGCACGAAGAACGAGCCGAGCAGGCTCAGGAACGTCTGGTAGTTGCGCAGGTCGATCAGCAGCGCGCCGCCGGTGGCGATCGCGGCGGAGCCGGCGAGCAGCAGCCGCTGCGGCACCTGCGGGAGGAGGTTCTGCAGCGAGACGCCCGTCGAGTAGACGTTCGCGAACGCCTCGTCGGTCTCGTCCACCGTGAGGGCGAGCAGGCAGAGGGCCGCGGCGAGCCCTCCGCCGGCGATCGCGGTCAGGATCAGCTCGGGCCTGTCGGGGTTCACGACCCGGGAGAGCACGAGCACCGATCCCAGCCCGAACTGGAAGAGCGTGGGGAACAGGTAGCCGAGCCCGACGCCGAAGAAGGCGCTCCGCCGGTCGCGGGAGAAGCGGGTGTAGTCGGCGACGAGCGGTGCCCACGACACGGTGACGGCGACGACGATGTCGACCGCGGCCCAGAACGAGCCGTGATGGCCGCGCGCCGACCAGATGTGGTGGCCGCCCGAGCCGTCGAGGATCCACCAGGTCAGGTACACGAGCGAGCCGGCGACCGCCCAGATCGCGACCTTGCGCACGTACCGGCGCACGAAGCCGATCGGGCCGAGGAAGACCAGCGCGGTCGTGACCGCCCCGAACAGGAGCGTCCACGCCCAGGTCGCCCTGAACCCGAACAGCTTGTCGCAGAGGAGGCCGGCGGCGGTGGCGATCACGATCAGCTCGAAGATCGCCCAGCCGAGGCACTGGAGCACGTTCAGGACCGTGGCCAGGTACGACCCGCGGTGTCCGAGCGGCGCGCGCTGGAGCACCATCGTCGGCACGCGGCCGTCGGCGCCGATCAGGCCGGCGAAGGCGAGCATCGTGTTCCCGATCAGGCCGCCGACGAGGGTGGCGAGGAGCGCCTTCCCGAGCGGCAGGTCGAAGAAGCCCGGCAGGACGAGGACGAGCAGGGAGATGCCGAGGTTCGTCCAGAGCAGGAAGGTGTCGGTGAGCCCGAGCACCCACAGCCGCTCGGGAACGGGCTCGATCCCCCACTGCGCGTGCACGGCACCCGTGGCTCCGGTCACGGTGGAGCCCGCGGATCCCGCGTCGGCCCCCTCCTGCGCCCCGGGCGGGCCGCTGCTCGGGCTCGCGCCGGGCAGGCGTGCTCGCCGGCGCCGCCGGGCGGAGCCCGCCGGCCCGGCACCACCCCGGGCGCCGCTCCGCCGGTGAACGGCTGGGAGTCTCCGGCGTCTCAACCTTTTCGACCCTCCCTTCGCTGGTCCTAACCAGATCAGGTTCGACGGGTGTGATCTCAGCCCGGCCCTGCCGGGCACCCCGGTGCGCTCGAGTCTAGCGAGCCGGCGTCTGCGCATGCCCTCCAAGCCGTTCCGGCCGCGCGCTCGGGGTCGCGACCCGGGGCCGAACCGCCCTTGTAACATTGTGTTACTTAGGCCCTTCGGGCCGCGCGGCCGAATCTGGGTCCTGCGGTGCGGGTTCTGCGGCGGTTCCTGGGTGGGTGTCGCTCCCGAAAGCCGGAAGGCCGGCCTCCGAGCCGGGCTCGGGCCGAGCCGAGCCGGGCTGGGCCGAGCCGGGCTGAGCTGGGCTGGGCCGTTCGGGGCCTGGTAGCCTTAGCTAGGCAATGCCTAGGCGGAAGGACTTGACGGCGGCCGAGGCGGCGCGCGCGCTCGGGATCAGCCTCGACACGCTTCGCCGCTGGGACCGGGCCGGGCGGATCCGGACCCGCCGGGACGCGGCCAACCGGCGGCTCGTCCCGGCCGGCGAGATCGCGCGCCTGAAGGGCGGCGATCTCGAGCGGATGAGCGCGCGGAACCACTTCCGCGGGGTCGTCCGCGACGTGAAGGTCGAAGGGCTGCTCGCGCAGGTCGAGCTCGACGTCACGGAGCCGGCGCGCGTCGTCGCCGTGATCACCCGCGACGCGGCCGAGGAGCTGGGCCTGAAGCCGGGCATGTCGGCGGCGGCGGTGGTGAAGGCGACGTCGGTGATGGTGGAGCTTTGAGGGCGGCGGCGCTCGTCGCAACCGTCCTGGCGTTGACCGCTCCGGCGGCGGCCGGAACGGCCAGGCCGGTGGTGCTCGCGGCCGCGTCGCTGACCGAGGTCTTCCCGCGCGTCGATCCACACGCGCGCTACAGCTTCGCCGGGTCGGACACGCTCGCGATCCAGATCCGCGAGGGCGCGCCCGCGGACGTCTTCGCCTCCGCGAGCCCGAAGTACACCCAGGACCTCTACCGGCGCGGCGTCGTCGAGCGGCCGCGGACGTTCGCCCGTAACCGACTGACCGTGATCGTTCCGCACGGGAATCCCGCCCACCTGCGGACCTTCTCCGACCTCGCCCGGCGGGGCGTCCGGCTCGTCCTCGCCGCCCCCTCCGTCCCGGTCGGCAAGTACGCGCGGCAGGTGCTCGGCCGCCTCGGCCTGAACGCGGCGCTCCGGAACGTCGTCAGCGAGGAGCAGGACGTGAAGGGAGTGGTCGCCAAGGTCGCGCTGGGCGAGGCCGATGCCGGGCTCGTCTACCGCACGGACGTCGCGCCCGTGGCCGGCAAGGTCCGGACGATCGCGATCCCCGCCCGCGGCCAGCCCACCGTCCGCTACGAGATCGCCGTCGTGAAGGCGGGCGGGCATCGCGCGGCCGCGCAGGCGTTCGTCGCGCGTGTCCTCGGCCAGGTCGGTCGTCGCCATCTGGCCGCCGCCGGCTTTCTGCTTCCGTGAGGCGCGGGCTCTTCACCGCGCTCACGGTCGCCGCGGCCTCGGCCTCGCTCGCCTTCCTGCTCCTGCCCGTGCTCGCGATCTTCCTGCGCGTGTCGCCCGGCGCCCTCGCGGGGCGGCTGAACGACCCGGTCGTCCTCGACGCGCTGCGGGTGACGGTTAAGACGAACGGGATCGCCTTCGCGCTCACCCTCCTCGCCGGCACGCCCGCCGCCTACCTGGTCGCGACCCGGCGCTTTCCCGGCCGCGCGCTCGTGGTCACGCTCACCGAGCTCCCCCTCGTGCTCCCGCCGGCGGTCGCCGGGATCGGGCTGCTCGCCGCCTTCGGCCGCCTCGGCCTGCTCGGCGGGACGCTCGACGCCGTCGGGGTGCGAGTGGCGCTGACGCAGACCGCGGTCGTGCTCGCCGTCCTCTTCGTCGCCGGCCCGTTCTACCTGCGGCAGGCGATCGCCGCCTTCGAGGGTGTCGACCCGACGATGCTCGCCGCGGCGCGCACGCTCGGCGCCGGGCCGGGGCGGACGTTCGCCCGCGTCGCCCTGCCCCTCGCCTCGGGCGGCCTGGCCGCCGGCGCGGCGCTCTCGCTCGCCCGCGGCATCGGCGAGTTCGGGGCGACGATCATGTTCGCGGGCAGCCTGCAGGGGGTGACGCAGACGCTCTCGCTCGCCGTGTACGCGCAGTTCGACACCGACTTCACCGGCGCGCTCGCGCTCGGCGCGCTGCTGGTCGTCGCCAGCGCGTTCGTCCTCCTCGCCCTGAAGGTGGTGCCGGCGTGGCGCTCTCGCTCGACCTCGCCGTTCCTCTTCGCTCCTTCGAGCTCGCGGTAGCGCTCGAGGTCGGGCGCGAGACGCTCGCGCTCGTCGGCCCCTCGGGCGCGGGGAAGACGACCGTCCTGCACGCGGTCGCCGGGCTCGTCCACCCTGCCCGCGGCCGCGTCGAGCTGGACGGCGAGCGGCTGCTCGACACCGATCGCAGGATCGACCTGCCGCCGGACCGGCGCCGCGTCGGCCTCGTCTTCCAGGAGTACGCGCTCTTCCCGCACCTGTCCGTGGAGGCGAACGTCGCCTTCGGCGGCCGCGGCCGGGTGCCCGCGCTCCTCGAACGCTTCCGGATCGCGCACCTCGCGAAGGCGCGGCCGGCCGAGCTCTCGGGCGGCGAGCGCCAGCGGGTCGCGCTCGCCCGCGCCCTCGCCCGCGATCCGGCCGTGCTGCTCCTCGACGAGCCGATGTCGGCGCTCGACGCGAACACGCGGGCCGGGGTCCGGGCCGAGCTGCAGGAGCTCCTTCGCGACCTCGCACTGCCGGCGATTCTCGTCACGCACGACTTCGAGGACGCGGCCGCGCTCGCCGACCGCGTCGGCGTGATCGCGGACGGGCGGATTTTGCAGCTCGGCACGCCCGACGAGCTCGTCGCCTCGCCGAGCGACCCCTTCGTCGCCGGCTTCACCGGCGGCAACCTCCTCCACGGCTTCGCCCGCCCGACCGCGGACGGCCTGACCGAGGTCGTGCTGGACGGCGGCGCGGTCGTCTTCTCGACCGACCGGGGCGAGGGCCGCGTCGGCGTCGTCGTCTACCCCTGGGAGGTGTCGGTCGCGCACCAGGCCGCCGCCGACTCGGCGCTGAATCACGTGAGCGCGCCGATCGCCTCGCTGACCAAGATCGGCAACCGTGTCCGAGTCCGCGTCGGGCCGCTCGTCGGGGAGGTGACGGCAGCCTCGGCGGAGCGGCTCGGCCTCGCGCGGGGGCAGATCGTGGTCGCGTCGTTCAAGGCGACCGGGGCCCGGCTCGTGCCGTTGCGCGACTGACCCATCGCACCCCGGTTTACCCGCCCGGCGACGGGAAACAGCCGAGGCTCGATGGGCGGCCGATCCAGGTCCCTCGCGCGGCTCGCTCCGCTCGGGCCGGTACTCCTGCTGAGCGGGTGCGGCGGCCGCGAGAACCTGCTCCGGCCCGCCAGTCCGCAGGAGCACAAGATCGCGACGCTCTTCTGGGTGATGATGGGCGTCGCCTGGTTCGGGCTCGGCCTGATCGGCTTCCTGCTCGCCCTCGGCTGGGTCCGCCGCAGGCGGCCGGCGCTCCCCGGGCATAGCGGCGAGCGCACCGCCACCGCGCTCGTCGTCGGGCTCGGCGTCGCGGCGCCGATCGTCAGCCTGGCCGCCCTCTTCGTCTGGTCCGACGTCTTCGTCCTGCGCGCGACCTCCGCCCCGAAGCCGTCGTCGACCGGGCTGACGGTGGAGGTGACCGGCCACCAGTGGTGGTGGGAGGTCCGGTACCCGGGCACGAGCGCCGTGACCGCGAACGAGATCCACATACCGGTCGGCGTCCGCGTGAACGTCGTCGGCCGCAGCGCGGACGTCATCCACAGCTTCTGGGTGCCGGAGCTGAACCGGAAGATCGACCTGATCCCCGGCCGCACGAACCGGATCGTTCTCCAGGCCGACCGCTCCGGCCGCTACCGCGGGCAGTGCTACGAGTTCTGCGGGCTGCAGCACGCCCACATGGGCTTCTTCGTCGTCGCCGATCGCCCGGCGCGCTTCCGGGCGTGGCTCGCGAACATGGCGCGGGAAGCCCCGGCGCCGCGGTCGGCGCTCGAGCGGCGGGGGAAGCAGGTCTTCCTCGCCGACGCGTGCTCCGGCTGCCACCAGATCCGCGGCACGCCCGCCCATGCGCGGGTGGGGCCGGACCTGACCCATCTGGCGACGAGGCGCACGATCGCGGGCGCGGAGCTGCCGAACGACATGGCCACGCTCACCCGGTGGGTGCACGACCCCCAGCACGCCAAGCCGGGCGCGCGGATGCCCGCGCTCGGGCTCCCGGCGGCGGATCTGCACGCGGTCGTCTCCTACCTGGAGAGCCTGCGGTGACTGCGGTCGCCGCCCCCGCCGACGAGCGGCTCGGCCGCCTCGACGTGATCTGGGAAGAGCGTCCGGGCGTGCTCGGCTGGCTGACCACGGTCGACCACAAGCGGATCGGCCTGATGTTCTTCTTCACCTCGCTCGGGTTCTTCGCGGCGGGCGGGGTGGAGGCGCTCCTGATCCGCACCCAGCTCGCCGTCCCCCGCGGGCACGTGCTCGGCCCGGCCGCCTACGACGAGCTGATGACGATGCACGGGACGACGATGATCTTCTTCTTCGTCGTCCCGATGGGCCTCGGCGCCTTCGGGAACTACCTCGTCCCCCTGATGGTCGGGGCGCGGGACCTCGCCTTTCCGCGCCTGAACGCGCTCTCGTACTGGATCTACCTCGCCTCCGGCCTGTTCGTGTACGCGGGCCTCGCGATCGGCCAGGGCCCCGACCAGGGCTGGTTCAGCTACGTCCCGCTCGCCCTCAAGCCCTTCAACCCCGGCGCCGGGGTCGACTTCTACGCCCTCGGGCTCATCTTCACCGGCCTGTCGACGACGGCGACCGCGATCAACCTGGTGACGACGATCTTCAAGCTGCGCGCGCCCGGGATGTCGCTGAACCGGATGCCGCTCTTCTGCTACGCCCAGCTGGCGGGAGCGGGATCGGTCCTCTTCCTCCTGCCCCCGCTCACGCTCGACCTCGTCCTGCTCGAGCTCCAGCGCAAGGCCGGCTTCCACTTCTTCGACGTCGCCGGCGGCGGCAGCCCACTGCTCTGGCAGCACCTGTTCTGGCTCTTCGGACACCCCGAGGTGTACCTGATCGTGCTCCCCGCCTTCGGGATCACGACGTCGATCATCCCCGCGTTCGCGCGACGGAAGATGATCGCCGCGCCGCTCGTCGCCCTCGCCGAGCTCCTCGTCGCGTTCATCGGCTTCGGCGTCTGGGCGCATCACATGTTCACGGTCGGCCTGCCGGCGGGCACGACCGTCTTCTTCGCCGCGGCGACGATGATGGTCGTCATCCCCTCGACGGTGCAGATCTACGCCTGGCTCTTCACCGTCAACCTCGGCCGCCCCGAGTTCAGGACGCCGCTCCTCTTCGTCGGCGCGTTCATCGTCTTCTTCGTGATCGGCGGCCTCTCCGGGATCATGTTCGCGGCGGTGCCGTTCGACCAGGCGGCGACCGACACGTACTTCGTCGTCGCCCACTTCCACTTCGTCATCTTCGGCGCCGCCGTCTTCCCGATCCTGGGCGGGATCTTCTACTGGTTCCCGAAGGTCAGCGGCCGGCTGTACCACGAGGGCTGGGCCAAGACTGCGTTCTGGCTCACCTTCGCCGGCACCGGGTCGACGTTCTTCCCGATGCACATCGTCGGCCTGCTCGGCATGCCGCGGCGGGTGTACACGTACGAGCCGGGCTTCGGCTGGGCCGGCTACAACCTCGCGGAGACGGTCGGCGCGTTCGTGCTCACCGCCGGGCTCCTCCTCATCGCCGCCAATCTCGCCGTCAGCCGGTTCCGCGGCCCCCCGGCAGGGCCGAACCCGTTCGGCGGCGCGACGCTCGAGTGGACGACCTCGTCCCCGCCGCCGCCCTACAACTTCGCGGTCATCCCGACCGTGCGCAGCGAGTACCCGGTCTGGGAGCCCGCGCAGGCCGGAGCGCTCGCCCCGAAAGGGCACGGGCAGCCCGAGAGCACGGTGCGGGACGGCTACCTCGACGACGTCGTCGAGATGCCGGCCGAGTCGGGCTGGCCGATCGTGGTCGCGGTCTGCCTGCTGCTGACGTTCGCGCTCGCGCTGGTGTCGCACTACGTCGTCGCCGGCATGTTCGCCGGAGCCGCCGCCCTCGCCGCCGCGGCCTGGCTGTGGCGGGAGCCGGGCGAATGAACGGGCTCGTGGTACGGGCGGCGCGGCCCTCGCCGGCGCGCGGCTGGTGGGGCGCCGTGCTCCTCGTCGCCACGGAGTCGACGCTCTTCGGGACGATCTTCGGCACCTACTTCTACCTCCGGTTCAAGGCGGTGCACTGGCCGCCCGAGGGAGTCCCGAAGCCATCCGTCGCCGTTCCGCTCGTCCTCACGGGCGTGCTCATGACGACGAGCGTCCCCGTGCAGCTGGCCTCGGCTGCCGGGCGGTTGGGCAGGGCACGGACCGCCCAGCTCCTGCTCGCGCTCGCCCTCGTCGTCCAGTCCGGTTACCTGGCGATGCAGCTCGATCGGTACGTCGACGACCTCCGTGCCCACCCTCCGCAGGGCTCCGCCTACACGTCGATCACCCACCTGATGGTCGGAACCGACCACTTCCACGTCTTCGTCGGCCTGCTCCTCGACCTGTTCCTGCTCGCGAAGCTCGTCGACGGCCGGGTCACCGCCTACAGGCGGGTGGGACTGCAGGCGACCGCCCTCTACTGGCACGTCGTCAACGTGCTGACGCTCCTCGTCGTCCTGATCGAGCTCTCGCCGTCGCTGTGACGACGGTGCGCTCCCAGCCCGCGCTCGAAGCGCTCCAGTGGACCGGGCTCCTCGCCGGGCCGCTCGCGTTCGCCGCCGAGCACGTGGTCGGGGTGGAGACGAGCCTCGCCCGGTGCAACCCCGCGGGCCACGGGTGGGCGTTCGACCCCCGCTCGTACCAGCTCGCGGCGATGATCGTCGCCGCGTGCGTGATCGTCGCCGCGGAGGCGGCGGCCCTGCTCGCCTTCCGCGCCACCGGCGGCGTGGACGACGAGGCCGACCCGCCGGCCGGACGCATCCACTTCCTCGCCGCCGCGGCGCTCGTGATCGGGCCGATCTTCCTCACGCTGGTGCTCCTGAACGGGCTCGGCGCCTTCTTCCAGCCGGAGTGCCGGTCGGCATGAGGCGGGCGCTCGTCCTCGGCCTTCTGGCCGCGCTCACCGTCGGAGGCCCCGCCGGGGCCGACCCGCCGCCGCCCGGCCTCTACACCGAGGCCGGCTCGAGCTCGGCCGCCGGCACCCCGGCCGGGCCCGCCGCGCGGGGCTACGCGCTCTACGGCGCGAACTGCGCCACCTGCCACGGCTCGAACGGCCAGGGTGTCCGGCCGGCCGAGCCCGGCCGCGGCGTGGGCGCGACCACGCGTGCGGGCCCTTCGCTCCGGAACGCGGGCGCGCTCGCGGCCGACTTCTACCTCCGCACCGGATTCATGCCGCTCCGGTCGGTCGGCTCGCAGCCGACCCGCAGCCGCGTGCTCTTCTCCGAGCAGGAGCTCGAGTCGCTCGTCGCCTACGTCGCCTCCCTCGGCCACGGGCCCCGGATCCCGACTCCCCACCCGGAGCGCGGCAGCCTCGCCGACGGTCTCCGCCTCTTCACGGAGCACTGCGCCGGCTGCCACCAGATCGTCGGCGAAGGCGGCGTGGTCACGGGCGCGCGGGTGCCGCCGCTCGAGGACGCGACCGCCGTCGAGATCGCCGAGGCGGTTCGGATCGGCCCCTACCTGATGCCCCGGTTCCCCGCGAGCCAGATCGACGATCGCGACCTCGACTCGATCATCCGCTACGTCCGGTACGCGAAGCATCCGCACGACGCGGGGGGCTGGGCGATCGGCCACCTCGGGCCTCTGCCCGAGGGGCTCGTCGCCTGGCTGATCGGAGGCTCCTTGCTGGTGGCGGTGTGCGTCCTGATCGCGCGGCGGAGAGCGACGTGACGCGTTCGCTCCGGATCGTCCGCCTCCTCGTCGAGGCGCTCGTCCACTGGCTCCGGCGACCGCCGGCCGGGGAGCCGCGGATCGTCGCTCCGGCGGAGCCGGCGCCACGCGCCGAGCTCGCCGTGCTCGTCCTGCTCGGCTGCGCGTCGGTGAGCGGTGCGGGGTTCGTCGCCGTCTACGCGCTCGACCGTGTGCCGCACCAGACGCAGTTTCTCGGCCTGTCGTTCGGGCTGATGCTCGCCTTCGTCGCAGCCGCGCTCGTCGTGTTCGGCAGGCGGCTCGTCTCCGACGAGGAGGCGGAGGAGGACTATCCGGAGTCCGGGCACGCCGTCGACCAGCGCGAGGTCGTCCGGATCGTCCGGGAGAGCGGCGACGGGATCACCCGCAAGCGGCTCCTGAAGCTCGCGGCGCTCGGCACCGGCGGTGTTCTCGGCGCTGCGCTGATCACACCGGCGGTATCGCTCGGACCCGTGTTCGACACCGACAGGCTCTACCACACGCCCTGGCGGCGCGGTCGGCGGCTGGTCGACTCGGCCGGGAGGCCGTACCGGGCCGGGGAGATCGAGCGCGGCACGTTCTACACCGCCTATCCGGAGGGGCAGCCGAGAGAAGACCTGGCGGCGCCGCTCGTGGTCGTCCGCCTCGATCCCGCGGAGCTGCGGCTTCCGGCCGGCCGGCAGGGGTGGGCTCCGGGCGGGATCCTCGCGTACTCGAAGACCTGCACCCACGCGGCCTGCGCGATCGCACTCTACCGGACGCCGCTCTTCCGTCCGACGGCGCCACGGCCGGCGCTCGTCTGCCCGTGCCACTACTCGACCTTCGATCCCGCGACCGGCGGCACGGTCCTGTTCGGGCCGGCAGGCCGCCCGCTGCCTCAGCTCCCGCTCGTCGTCGACGGGGACGGCCACCTCCGGGCGGGCGGCGACTTCTCCGGCCCCGTCGGCCCCTCCTGGTGGGGGGTGCGGGAACGTTGACACGCAATCGTCACACCTCGAGTGCCAGGTACTGGTTGGGGGCGGGTTGGCGCTGGATCGTCACACCTGGAGTGCCAGGTACTGGTTGGGGGCGGGTTGGTGCTGGATCGTCACACCTGGAGTGCCAGGTACTGGGCATGGCTGCGGGAGCCGTGACGTGATCAGGCGGACGGTCCGGTTCCTCGACTCGCGCGCCGGGGCCGCGCCGGTCCTGAAGAAGGCGCTCCGGTACGTCTTTCCCGACCACTGGTCGTTCCTGCTCGGCGAGGTCGCGCTCTACTCCTTCGTCGTCCTCGTCGTCACCGGGATCTACCTGACGCTCTTCTTCGAGCCGAGCACCGCGAAGACCGTGTACGAGGGCAGCTACGAGCCGCTGCGGGGCGCGCGCATGTCACAGGCGTACAAGTCCGTGGTCGACATGTCGCTGCAGACGAAGGCGGGGCTCCTCATGCGCCAGACCCACCACTGGGCGGCGGACGTGTTCATCGCCGCGATCGTCCTCCACCTCCTGCGCATCTTCTTCACCGGCGCGTTCCGGAAGCCGAGAGACCTCGTGTACTACGTGGGCCTGGGCATGCTGATGCTGGCGCTCCTCGAGGGGTTTATCGGCTACTCGCTCGTCGACGACCTGCTCTCCGGAATGGGCCTGGCGATCGCTTACGGGGTGGCGATGTCGCTTCCATTCGTCGGCGCGAACCTCGCGCTTCTGATCTGGGGGGCGCCCTTCCCCGGACACCCGTCCTTCTGGTCGCGCATGTACATCGCGCACGTCTTCCTGTTCCCGCTGGCGATCGGCGGGCTGCTGGCGCTCCACCTCGGCCTGATCGTCGCCCGCCACCACACGCAGTTCCGGCGGCAGCGGCGGCAGACCGAGCGTCGTCTGATCGGCCTGCCGATGCTCCCCGCCTACGTCCCGCGGACGCTCGGCCTCTTCTTCGCCGTTGCGGCGGTGCTCTTCCTGCTCGGCGGGCTCGTCCAGGTCAACCCGATCTGGCTCTGGGGCCCGTACGACGTCTCCCAGGCG
Organism: uncultured Actinomycetes bacterium; assembly: GCA_963837265.1. Classification (GTDB taxonomy): domain Bacteria; phylum Actinomycetota; class Thermoleophilia; order Gaiellales; family Gaiellaceae; genus DATBLE01. The sequence continues at coordinate 541,857 of CAWIMQ010000002.1, read as the reverse complement.
ACGAACGGCGCGCAGCCCGACTGGTACCTCGGCTGGCTGATCGGCGGCCTGCGACTCGTGCCGAGCTTCGACCTGACGATCGGTCACTACACGCTCGTGCCGAACCCGTTCTGGGGCGGCGCGGCATTTCCGCTCGTCGTCTTCGCGATCCTCTTCCTCTGGCCGTCGCTGGAGCGGAGGCTGACCGGTGACGACGGTCTGCACAATCTGCTCGACCGCCCTCGCGACGTCCCCTGGAGGACGGCGATCGGCGTCGGCCTCGTCACCTGGGTGTTCCTCGTGTTCCTGTTCGGCTCAGCCGACCGCGTCTACGTCTTCTTCGGCCTCTCCTACTCGGGCCAGCTCTGGGTCTACCGCGTGCTCGTCTGGGTGCTCCCGGTCGTCGCGGCGGGGATCGCGTTTCGCGTCTGCGCCGAGCTGCGTGCCGGCGAGCGGGTCGAGCGGAGGCGAAAGCGGGTGGAGGAGGAGGCCGACCGGAGCGGGCCGCTCCCGGACGCCTGAGGGTCAGGGCCGGGCCGGCGGCTCCTCGAGGGCCAGCCTTCTCTCCTGCTCGGCGACCGCGACCGCGTGCTGCCGGTCGCCCTCGGCGCCGGCCGGCCTCGTGTCGAGCGCGGCGACCTGGTCTCGGTGGCCGTACAGGATCAGCGTGTCGTCCGGTTGGGCGACGACGGCCCCGGTCGCGGTTCCCCGGTAGCTGCCGTCGCCCCGGTCGATCCCGAGCACCGCGATGCCCTCGTCTCGCAGCGAGAGCTCCGACAGCGGGCGGTTCGCCACCCAGTCGCCGTCGCGAACCATCAGCTCGACGATCGAGTAGCCGCCGGCGAGGTCGAGCAGCCCGGCGTAGTCGTGTGTGTCCATCTCGGTCCACCGCGCGAGGCCCTTGCGGATCATGCGGGCGAGGTAGCGGTCGACCAGCCTGTTCCGGGCGAGGCCGAGCAGCACGAGCAGGCCGCCTGCGAGCATGACGACGCGGTACCAGGTGCGGCCGCTCGAATCACCCGCGAAGCCGAGGACGAGCGAGCCGAGCACAGTGACGATGCCGGCGTTGCCGAGGAGCATCAGGACGGACACGATGCGCCGCCGGACCGGGTGCGAGACCACCGCCTCCGCCTCGTTCGTCGTGTAGCCCGCGCCCGTGAACGCCGAGCGGGCCTGGAAGCGGGCCGACTCGCGTGAGAGCCCGGTCGCGATCAGCATCACGGTTGCGATCCGGGTGATCAGCAGTCCGACCGCGACGACGACGAGGAGCGAGCCGATCGCGTACACGAGCTCTCTCTTCCCGTCCGAGCGGACGGGAATCGCTCAGGGAAGCAGATGCCAGCGGCGCGCGGCCGCGAGCGCCTCGAGCTGCGAGTGCGAGCCGAGCTCGAGCAGGATGGAGCGGATGTGATTCCGGACGGTCGGCTCGGCGATCCCGAGGTGCTCCGCGATCGTTCGTGCCGGATGGCCCTGGTCGATCATCTCCAGGACCTCGAGCTGGCGCCGGGTCAGCCGCGGCGGCCGTCCGGTCGGCGCGTGCGGCTCGGCACCCTCCGCGACCTCTGCACCGTTCCGGAGCAGGTGCATGTAGAAGGGCGCTTCGGAGTTCCGGATTGCGACCGTGGAAACCCAGACCGGACGCCGGGTTCCGTGGCTCGTCTTGACGAGCAGGCGGTGCGAGCGGACCGGCCATCCTTCTCCGGCGAGCCGTGCGCCGGAGCAACCCGAGTGACAGACGAGCGACCCCCGTTCGTCGACGCCGCCGAGCACCTCCCAGCACCGCTTGCCGATCGCCTCGATCGCCCGGATCCCGGTCAGCTCCTCGGCCGCCTGGTTCCAGCTGACGATCGTCATACTCTCGTCGAAGACGAGCAGCGGATCTCCGGACCTGAACTCTGCGGCCACGCCGCAATCCTCCTACGCGTCGCACGGGCCGTCGTCGGCGACGACGCGGATCGAGCATGCGGAAAAACCACGCCCCGGCGCGGCTACATCATCGGGACCTGGCGGAGGATCTTCGGCTCGATCCGGTCGAGGATCGCCATCAGGCCGGGCCCGGTGACGGTGATCCCGTGGTTGCGGAGGCCGATCACCGCGTGGTTCGGGTCCGGCTCGGCGGCGAGCAGCTCGGCGACGCTCGTCGCCAGCTCCTCGGTGCCGCACGGGTAGTTCACGTCGGTCGCCACGATGCCCTCCATCCAGGCATGCACGTGGAGGATCGCGCCGACGCCCGGATGGGCCTGGTAGATCATCCAGTGCTCGATCGCGTCCACCGACACGCGGCGCGGCTCGACGTCGGGCGGCACGCTGAGCACGATCCGGCCGCCCGCGTGGTCGTAGTTCGAGACGAGCAGGATGTCCCGTCCGGGCGTCTCGAGCCTCGACTTGTCGACGCCGCTGGCGCTCATCCAGAACCGGCGCCCGTCCTTGCGCTGCGACAGGTTGCCGTAGGAGAGTCCGCCGATCCCGTACAGCCGCTTGACGTGGCGGAGCTCGCGCTCGTTCAGCAGGTCCTCGATCGGAAACGGCGACGGCAGCAGGTCGAGGTCGCCGAGCCGGGCACCCGCGGCGACGATCTCCGAGGTCACCTCGTCGCCCCGCCAGAGCTCCTTCTCGAGGTCGGTGACGAACTCGTTGTCGATCACGAGCCGGGACCGGGCGAGCGGGAGGAGGCGCTCGACGACCGCGTCGGCGAGCGCCTCGTCGCCGCGCTCGGCGGTGTCGCCGTAGTGGCCACGCTCCATGGTCGTGAACCAGGCGCCTTCGCCGGGGACGTAGCACAGCGCGATGTTCGCGAGAGCGCGAACGAGCATCGGATAGTCCTCGGGCAGCGAATGGCTTCCGCGCTCGTACAGGCCGACGACGAACGTCCCGCGCGACTTCCGGCGGAACGGCTTCGCGTCGTCGGCGTCGACGACGTTGAGCACGAGGTCGGCCGCGTTCGCGTCGCCTGTCTCGAAAAGACCGGCTCGCCCGAGTGCATTCCGAAGGAGGCTGACGAAACGCTCGAGCGAGCCGGTAGCGGAGCGACCCACGACGGCGTAAGACGCCGTCATGGGGTTGGTTGTATCCGTGCCCGCGGCGGCGGCGCCTGACGAAATCTGACTAGATGCGCTCATCCTGGTCCTCAGAGGGTCTCTGCGAGGACGACTCCGAGAATCGGAATCGTCACGGTAAGGGTAAACGACACCCACCCCACGAGCACGAGACGACGGCGGCTCGCCGGCGGGACGCCTGCCCGGATCTCCCGCGCGACCCGGGGGCCGAGCACGAAGTCGTGGAGGGAGGCGAAGCCGACGAGGAGGGCGAAGGCCGCCATCTTCGCGGCGAAGACCCCCTTCGCGGCGGCCTGGCCACCGGGCAGGGCGTGCGCCGCCAGGGGAACACCGGTCGCGACCATGACGGCAAGGGCGCCCCAGCCGATCGGCCGCCAGCGCGTGCCGAGGGCGCGCATCGCGACCCCCCGCGGCTCCCCGGAGAGGAGGCGCACCGCGGGCACGGCGATGAACGTGAGCGCGGTCGCGCCCCCCACCCAGACGGCCGCGCCGAGCACGTGCACGACGAGAAGCATTGTCGTCAGCCAGTGAGGCATCGGCGTGCCGGCTAGCTTTGCACGAGAATAGGGCCGTGGAGCGAGAGGACTGGAATCGCAAGCACGGCGAGGCGGGGCTGCTCTTCGGCGCGGTGCCGAACCGGTTCCTCGTCGCCGAGGTCGAGGGGATGTCCCCCGGCCGCGCGCTCGACCTCGCCTGCGGCGCCGGCCGGAACGCGGTCTGGCTCGCGGAGCAGGGCTGGACGGTGACCGGGGCCGATTTCTCGGACGTCGCGCTCGCCAACGCGGCCGGCCTCGCGGCCGAGCGCGGGGTCGAGGTCGAGTGGGTGGAGGCGGACGCGGTCGAGTGGGAGCCGCCGACCCGGGCCTTCGATCTCGTCGCCGTGCTCTACCTGCAGCTGCCGGCCGACGAGCGGGGCGCCGCGCTGGCGCACGCGGCCGGGGCGGTCGGGCCCGGCGGGACACTGCTCGTCGTCGGCCACCACCTCGAGAACCTGAGCGGAGGCCACGGCGGCCCCGAGGACCCGAGCGTTCTCTTCACGCAGGACGAGGTCGCCGCCGAGCTGCCCGGCCTGGAGATCGAGAGGGCCGAGCGGGTGCTCCGGCCCGTCGAGACCGAGGACGGCGAGGTGCAGGCGATCGACGCCCTGGTGCGCGCCCGCCGGCCTCTCTGACCGGTGGGGTCAGACCGGGGTCTGACCCTGCTTTCGGAGGGTGCTCCCGACCGACCTCTCAGGGTGAGCAGGACTCGCCGTCGCCGGGGCCGCCGGGGAGGCGGCCGAGCAACTCCGCGAGGGTCTCCAGCTCCTCGCGCGCGAACCGCTCCTCGAGAACCACGCGCACCTGGCGCAGGTGCGAGCGCGCGGCTGCCTCGAACCGCTCGCGTCCCTCGTCGGTGAGCACCGCGTAGGTCACGCGCGCGTCCTCGGCACACTTCGCCTTCGTCACCCAGCCCTCCCGCTCGAGCCCGTCGAGCAGGCGCGTCACGCCCGAGGGGCTGAGGAGCATCCGCTCGGCGAGATCGACCCGCCGCATCGAGCAGTCCTCGGCGTGGGACAGATGGAGCAACGCCTCGTAGTCGCTCAGGGTCAGGCCGTGGTCGGCGAACAGGCGAGCGTTCAGCTCGCGGGTCAGCGCCTGGTGCGTCCGCAGGAGCGTCGACCACGTCGTGACCGTGATCTCGGCTGGATGAGAAGCTTGCGTGGTAAATATTTGACCGCTCACGTTTCTCTGCTATATTGTTTGCGCACGCAAATAATTGTAGCGCATCGAGGAGGACGGCATGAGCACGATCACACACACCGAGCAGGCGATCCCCAGCGGGACGTGGACGCTGGACAGGGTTCACTCGCAGGTCGGCTTCGCGGTCAAGCACGCCGGCGTCTCGCTCTTCAGGGGGACCGTCGGCGACGTCGAGGCGACCCTCGCCGACGGCACGCTGAGCGGCTCGGCCGGAGCCGCGAGCATCGAGGTGCAGGACGAGAACCTGAGCGGCCACCTTCACTCGCCCGACTTCTTCGACGCGGACCGGTTCCCGCGCGTGAGCTTCACCTCGTCCACGCTCCACCGCAGGGGCGACGAGCTGGTCGTCGAGGGCGAGCTCGAGATTCGCGGCGCCCGCAGGCCGGTTCGCCTCACGGGCACGATTGCCGGCCCGGCGAACGAGCGCCTGGGCATCGGCCTGGAGACCGTCATCGACCGGACCGAGTTCGGGATGACCTGGAACATGGAGCTGCCGGACGGTGGGCTCGCCCTCGAGAACGAGGTCAGGCTGACCGCCGACCTCGAGCTGGTCAGGGCGGAGGCGTAGGGACGTGAAGGTCCTCGGGATCAACGGGAGCCTGCGGCGGGACTCGTACAATCGCAGGCTCCTGCTCGAGGCGGCCGAGCTCCTCCCGGCCGGGGTCGAGCTCGAGCTCTTCGACGGGCTGAGGTCGGTGCCGCCGTACGACGAGGACGACGACCTGGAAGAGCCTCACCCGGCCGTGATCCCGCTGCGCGACGCGATCGCACGGGCAGGCGCGGTGCTGATCGCGACCCCCGAGTACAACGGCTCCGTCCCGGGCCAGCTCAAGAACGCGATCGACTGGGCTTCGCGCCCGCGGGGAGCGGCAGCGCTGCGCGGGAAGCCTGTGGCCGTGGTCGGCGCCAGCACAGGGGCCTTCGGCGGCATCTGGGCGCAGGCAGAGCTCCGCAAGGCGCTCCGCGTCGCCGGCGCACGGGTGGTCGAGGGCGAGGTCGCCGTTCCGCGCGCGCACGTCCGGCTCGAGGAGGCCGGGCACCTCCTCGACGACGAGCTGCGCGAGCGGCTGGCGGTGCTCCTCGACGCCCTCGTCGCGGAGTCGCGCCCGGCCGCGCTCGCGGCCGCCTAGCTCTCGGTCTCGGCGAGATCGTGCGGAACGAGCTCGGCCAGCTCGCGGCGCGCCTCGGCGGCCGCGTCGTCGTCGCGCGCCCCTTCGATCGCGCGGCGCAGGTCGATGAGGTAGTGGGCGAGGTCGACGTTCGAGAGGTCGAGCCCGAGACGCTCGACGGCGCATCCGCCCGGGACGACCGCGCCGCCCTTCTCCCAGAAGGCGCAGCGCGCCTCGGGGCACTCCGCCTCGTTGCCGATCGCCGCGATCAGCGCGCACAGCTTCGTCATGGGTCGAGTCTGAGCGAGCTACGCGCGCGGTGCCATCGGTGGTCCCGCGGAAGCGCCGTGCGGCATTCCCGCAGCCCGCCGCAGCCGTTCGGCGCACACGATCGCGAGCAGGAAGAGGATCCCGTCGCTCGTCATGCACCACTGGCAGATCGCGTCGATCACGGCGGTCTGGATCACGATCAGGTAGACGCCGAAGGCGAGCCCGGCGAGGACGACCGCGGCGCCGAGGGCGGCCGCCTCGATGCGCGCGGAGAGCGCGGTCGCGAAGACGGCGAGGTAGGCGGCGAGCCCGAGCACGGCGACCGGGATGCCGGCCGCCTTGGCGTACTTCGAATGCTGGACGGTCTCGCACCCTCCGGTCGTGCAGGCGAGACGCGTGCCGCTGTAGCGGGCGTAGACGAGGTAGGCCGCGACCGCCGCGCCGGCGAGGGCGAGCACCGCGATCGCGGCGCGAAGCCGGCGGTCGGTCACTGCGTCAGCGCGTCGAGGGCCTGGCGGAACGCGTCGGGTGTGAGTGAGCTGACGTCCAGGGGCTGGAGGGTGCCGTCGGTCGGCCCCGCGAAGAAGGACGGGGTCGAGTTCACTCCGGCGGTCGCCGCCTGCTGCGACGCGGTCGTCAGCTCGGTGTCGACCGCGGCCGAGTGCGTGTCCTTCAGCATCTTGGCGGTGTCGAAGCCCGGGATCGACGCACCGACCCGCCGCAGCAGGTCGTCGGTGAGCCAGCCGGAGTTCTCGGCGCCCTGGTTGCGGTAGAGGAGGTCGAGGAAGTTCCAGAGCTTGCCCTGAAGCCCGGCCGCGAACACGGCGCGTAGCCCCTTCTCCGAGTCCGGTCCGATGAAGGAAAGCCCGTAGAAGACGACCTTGACCTTGCCCGTGCGCACGAAGGTGCGGACGACCGACGGCAACGCGTCCAGCGCGAAGTCCTTGCAGTACGGGCACTGCAGGTCTGCGAACTCGATCATCGTCACCGGTGCCTGCGCCTTCCCGAGGGTCTCGAGCTTCTGCGGAATGCCGCGGAAGACCTGCGCGGTCTCGGCCGCGCCCGGAAGCGGCGAGACCGCTCCCGTCGTCTGCCCCGATGTGGTCGTGGCGTTCTTCTTGCCGCTCGACCCGAGCACGCTGACGAGGATCAGGACGACGGCGACGACGGCGGCGGCCACGCCGACGCCGGCGTACATGAGCGCGCGACGGTTGCGGAGACGATTCATCGTCCGGGGATCCGTTGGTTCGTCGTCAGATTAGTCGTCGAGGGTTTCGAGCGGCTGGATCGCGTGCAGGCGGACGAACCCGCAGTTCGTGCACACGAACGGCAGCGCCTCGATTGGCGGCTCGCCGATCGTGCCGATCTCCGTCAGCCGGTCGCCGCCGGCCCAGGTGTCCTGCCCGCACATCGGGCACGGCGCCTGCGCCTTCACGTTCACGACGCTACGCAGACCTTGGAAGCTGATCGCCATGGGGCGGAGCCTGGACGCCCCTCCTCGTGGTTGCATCCGGGAGAACCCGCAGAGGCGATGGGGGGCGGCACCGATCGCGTCACGCGGACGAGAACGGCATGATTGCGCCGTGGGTCGGACGACCGCCATGCTCGCGCTCAGGAAGGCCGCCGCCGAGCCCGGGCTCCGGCTGGAGGAGGTTCCCGTCCCGGAGCCGGCGCCGGACGAGGTCTTGGTCGAGGTCGAGACCGCGAGCGTCTGCGGCACCGATCTGCACATCTACTCATGGGACGAATGGTCGCAGGGCCGGATAGTGCCGCCGCTCACGCTCGGTCACGAGTTTGCGGGCACCGTCGTCGAGACCGGCTCGCTCGTCAGGAACGTCGTCAACGGCGACTACGTCTCGGCCGAGAGCCACATCACCTGCGGCGTCTGCTTCCAGTGCCGCACCGGACACGCACACATGTGCGAGCGGACCCGGATCCTCGGCGTCGACCGCGACGGCGCGTTCGCCCGCTACGTCGCGGTTCCCGAGTCGGTGATCTGGCGGAACGACCGGGCGAAGATGCCGCCGGAGATCGCCACCCTCCAGGAGCCGTTCGGCAACGCCGTGTTCGCGACCAGCGAGCAGGATCTCGCAGGCCGCGCAGTCGCGGTCCTCGGCTGCGGCCCGATCGGTCTCTTCACGATCGCGATCGCGCGCGCCTCCGGGGCGGCGGTGGTGATGGCGTCCGACCGGACGCCTTTCCGGCTCGGCCTCGCCGAGGAGATGGGGGCGAGCGCGGTCGTCAACGCCGACGAGACCCCGGACACCGCTGCCTGGTTCCTCGACCGCCACGAGGGCTACGGGTTCGACGTCGTCTTCGAGATGTCGGGCTCGCCGCGGGCGATCGCCGACTCGTTCCGGATCGCGAGAAACGGCGGCCGGGTGATCCTGTTCGGGATCCCGGCGAGGCCGGTCGAGATCGACGTCGCCGAGGCGCTGATCTTCAAGAACCTGGACGTGCTCGCCCTCAACGGCCGGCGGATCTTCGAGACCTGGTACCGGACCCGCTGGCTGCTCGAGAGCGGTGTCGTCGACGTCCGGCCGCTGATCACGAGAGAGCTGCCGCTCGAGGAGTTCGAGGAGGCGTTCGCGCTCCTCGCCGCCGGCGAGGCCTGCAAGATCGTCCTCTACCCGGGCGGCCGCGCGCCGGAGACGGTCGTGGAGCGGGTGCGCGAGCGCGTCCCCCTGGAGGGGCGGTGGCAGCACCTGTGACCCCACACGGACGCGTCCCTTCCCGCCGTGCCCCAGGGACAGTCCCTGGGACCGGTCCGACCGGGACGACGGCCGCCGGTACTCGGCGTGGTCACGCGGAATCTGCGCCACGCGTGCCGATTGCGGCCACGGCTGAGGGACTGTCCCTGGGACGAGGGCGATGAGCACCGTCCTCGACGACCGGCTGCGCGCCGAGCTCGAGGCGCTCCGCGACGCCGGAACCTACAAGCGCTTCAACACGCTCCGCTCGTCGCAGGGCCCGGTCGTCGAGATGGAGGGCCGCGGCGACGTGCTCGTGCTCTCGTCGAACAACTACCTCGGGCTGGCGGCGCGCCCGGAGGTGGTCGAGGCCGGAATCGAGGGGCTACGCCGCTACGGGGCCGGAACCGCGTCTGTTCGTTTCATCTGCGGGACGTTCGAGCCGCACCTCGAGCTCGAGCGCGAGCTGGCCGAGCTCGTCGGCACGGAGGCCGCGCTCACCTACGTCTCCTGCTGGAACGCGAACGAGGCAGCGATTCCCAGCCTGACCGACGAGGCGACCGTGATCCTCTCCGACGAGCTGAACCACGCGAGCATCATCGACGCCGTCCGGCTGGCGAGGCCCGCGCGCAAGGCCGTCTACCGGCACTCAGACATGGACTCGCTCCGGGAGGAGCTCGAGTCGCTGGAGACCGGGCAGCGGGCGCTCGTGATCACGGACGGCGTCTTCTCGATGGAGGGCGACCTGGCAAAGCTGCCCGACATCGTCGAGCTCGCCCGGGAGCACGGCGCGACCGTCGTGGTCGACGACTCGCACGGCACCGGTGTGATGGGCGAGACCGGGCGCGGCGTCGCGGAGCACCACGGGCTCCTCGGCGAGATCGACGTGATCACGAGCACGCTCGGAAAGGCTCTGGGCGGGGCGGCCGGCGGGTTCGTCGCCGCCAGCGAGGAGGTCTGCGACATCCTCGCCCAGCGCTCGCGGCCGCAGCTCTTCTCCAACGCGCTGCCGCCGACGGTCGCCTGCTCGGCGCTGGAGGCGGTCCGCGTCCTCCGGCGCGAGCCCGAGCTGGTGGCGAGACTGCGCGACTCGACGCGCGTGCTCCGCGGGCGGCTTCGCGACCTCGGCTTCAACCCGCTCGAGGGCAAGGGGGCGATCATCCCGATCATCGTCGGCGAGACGGCGTTCGCGATCCGCTTCAGCGAGCGGCTGCTCGAGGAGGGGGTCTTCGTCACCGGGTTCGGCTACCCGGTCGTCCCGGAAGGGACGGCGAGGGTGCGCGTGCAGATGTCCGCGGCGATCGAGGAGGAGCACGTCGAGCGCGCGCTCGCGGCCTTCGAGAAGGTCGGTAGCGAGCTCGGGTTGATCCAGTAGCCGCTCTCTGCCTGCCCGGGCCACGGCCTTATTCGTGACGTTTGCCACCCAGTGTCTGGCACGGGGTATGACGATTGAGCAACGGTTCGTCCACAGGGGGTGCGGCGCAAGGGCGTGCCCGATCGGTACCGTGCGGTGGTGAGCGCAGTGTCCGGAATCGAGCTGCACGGGCTCACGAAGGCGTACCGAACCGGCCAGCGCGTCGTGCACGCCGTCCGGGGGATCGACGTCTCGATCGCGCCCGGCGAGACGGTGGCTCTGCTCGGGCCGAACGGCGCGGGCAAGTCGACCACGCTCGACCTGCTGCTCGGGCTCGGGCGTCCCGACGGCGGCACGGTGTCGGTCTTCGGCGCCGAGCCGGCCGTATCGGTCGCCGCCGGTCGGATCGGCGTCATGCTGCAGACCGGGTCGCTGCTCCGCGACCTGAACGTCCGCGAGCTCGTTGCGATGACCGCTGCCCTCTACCCGAGCCCGCTGGACGTCGACGGCCTCCTCGACCTGGCGGGCATCGCCGACCTCGCCGGTCAGCGGACGCAGAAGCTGTCCGGCGGTCAGAGCCAGCGGGTGCGCTTCGCCATCGCCCTCGTCGGCGACCCGGACCTGCTCGTCCTCGACGAGCCGACCGTTGGCATGGACGTCGAGGGTCGCCACGTGTTCTGGACGACGATGCGCGACTTCGCCTCTCGCGGGCGGACCGTGCTGTTCGCGACGCACTACCTGGACGAGGCGGACGCGTACGCCGACCGGGCGGTCCTGCTGGCCCGCGGCTCGGTCGTGGCCGACGGGCCGACGACGGAGATCAAGGCGATGGTCGGCTCGCGGACGATCAGGGCGACGCTGCCGCGCGCGGCCGCCGCCGAGCTCGAGCGGCTCCCGGGCGTGAACCACGCCGAGCGGCGCGGCGAGGCGGTCGTCCTCGTCTGCTCGGACTCCGACCGGGCGATTCGCGCCCTGCTCGAGCGCTATCCGCAGGCACGCGACCTCGAGATCGCCGGGGCCGGGCTGGAGCAGGCCTTCCTGCAGCTGACCGCCGGCGATGAGGAGGAGGACGCCGAGGACGTGGTTGCGGCGTGAGCGTCGCCCGCCTTCGGCCCGGCCCCTTCTCCCGGAGGCCGGTTCCGTCGGGGAACCTCCCCGTTTGCCTTGGATTCATCTCCGACCGTGGGCCGGAGGTTGCGCCGTGAGCGTCGCGTACCTGCGCTACGAGCTCCTCCGCACGGTCCGCAACCGCCGCTACTTCCTGCTCGCGCTCGGCTTCCCGATCGCGCTCTACTTCCTGATCGCCGGGCCGAACAAGGGCGAGCACGACCTCGGCGGCAGCGGGCTCTCGGCGCCGCTGTACTACATGGTCGGGCTCGCCTCGTTCGGCGCGATGAACGCGATGCTCTCGATCGGCGGCCGGATCGCCACCGAGCGGTCGGCGGGCTGGAACCGGCAGCTGCGGGTGACGCCGCTCTCTCCGCGCGACTACTTCCGGGCGAAGATCCTGACGGCCTACGCCACCGCGCTCGTCGGCCTCGGCCTCCTGTACATGTCGGGCGCGATCCTCGGCGTGCGGCTCGGCGCGGGCGAGTGGCTGGCGATGACCGGCCTGATCCTGGTCGGTCTCGTCCCGTTCGGGGCGCTCGCGGTCCTCCTCGGCCACCTCCTGACCGCCGACGCGATCGGGCCGGCGATCGGCGGCCTCGTCGCCGTGCTGGCGGTGCTCGGGGGGACGTGGTTTCCGATCTCCGGCGGGGCGCTGTACTACATCGGGCGCGCCCTCCCCTCCTACTGGCTCGTCCAGGCGAACCACGTCGCGCTCGGCGGCGGGGGGTGGGGTGGAACCGGCTGGGCCGTCGTCGCCGGCTGGTCGGTCGTCCTCGGAGTGCTCGCGGCGCGCGCCTACCGGCGCGATACGGCCCGGGTGTAGCGCCGGCTCCGCCCGGCCCGCTCCCTAGGGTGAGCCTCCATGGGGAGCGCGATCGAGATCAAGGCCCTTCGCGTCCGGCGTGGGGGGAAGGTCGTCCTCGACGACCTCGCGCTCGAGGTCGCCGCCGGGTCGGTCACGGGTTTGCTCGGGCCGAGCGGGTCGGGGAAGTCGACCCTGATCCGCTCGATCGTCGGCGTCCAGATCGTGGAGGCGGGCGACGTCCGCGTGCTCGCGCAGCCGGCAGGGTCGCCGTCGCTGCGCAGCCGCGTCGGGTACGTGACCCAGGCGCCGTCGGTATACGGCGACCTGACCGTCCGCGAGAACCTGCACTACTTCGCGCAGATCCTGCACGTCGCGCCGGCCCGGATCGAGGAGACGATCGACGAGGTCGACCTCCGGCCGCAGGCCGACCAGCTCGTCGAGAGCCTCTCCGGCGGCCAGCTCTCGCGGGTGTCGCTCGCCACGGCGCTTCTCAACCGCCCGGAGCTGCTCGTGCTCGACGAGCCCACCGTCGGGCTCGACCCGATTCTGCGGCGCGACCTCTGGCGGCTCTTCCACTCGCTCGCCGAGCGGGGCTCGACGCTCCTCGTCTCCAGCCACGTCATGGACGAGGCCGACCGCTGCCACTCGCTGCTCCTCCTCCGCGGCGGCCGCCTGCTCGCGTCGGTGACGCCGGGCGACCTGCGCGCGCGGACCGGCGAGCAGGACCTCGAGGCGGCATTCCTGCGACTCGCGGAGAGCGCATGAACCCGCGCATCGCCGCCGCCACGACGGCGCGCGTCGTACGGCAGCTCCGGCACGACCGGCGGACGATCGCGCTCCTCCTGCTCGTCCCGGCCGTGCTCGTCACCTTGCTCAAGTACGTCTTCCAGGGCTCGCTCGTCTTCGACCGGATCGGCGGGCCCATGCTCGGGGTCTTCCCCCTGATCACGATGTTCCTGGTCACCTCGATCACGATGCTGCGGGAGCGGACGACCGGCACGCTCGAGCGGCTGATGACGATGCCGCTGGCCAAGCTCGACCTGCTCGCCGGCTACGCCGCCGCGTTCGCGCTCGTCGCGGCCGCCCAGGCGGCGCTGGTCTCGGTCGTCGCCTTCTGGGCGCTCGACCTGCACGTCGCGGGCGCGAAGTGGGCCGTGCTCCTGCTCGCGGTCGGCAACGCCGTCCTCGGCAGCTCGCTCGGCCTGTTCGTCAGCGCCTTCGCCCGGACGGAGTTCCAGGCGGTCCAGTTCCTGCCCGCGTTCGTGTTCCCGCAGCTTCTCCTCTGCGGACTGCTCGCGCCGCGGGACCACATGACGCGGGCGCTCGAGATCGCCTCGTGGGGGCTGCCGCTGACCTACGCGTACGACGCGCTCGACCGGACGACCAGGGCGGTCTACGGGGCGCGGCTCGGCGCCGACGTCGCGGTCGTGCTCGGCCTGACCGCGGTTGCGCTCGTGGCCGGCGCGCTGACGCTGCGCCGGCGCACGCCGTAGGAGCTACGTGCGGCTCGCGGCGAGGATCTCGCCCAGCTCGCTGAGCTGCCGCTCCAGGCTGTCGCACACGTCCTCGCACAGCTTGAACACGGTCTCGTCGGCGATGGAGTAGTACGAGGCAGTCCCCTGCTTGCGGCGGCCGAGGATCCCGGCCTGGAGGAGGACGCCGAGGTGCTTGGACACGTTCTGCTGCGTCGTCCCGGTCGCCTCGACGAGCTCGCCGACGGTTGCCTCGCCCTCGCGGAGCCGCTCGAGCAGCCGGATACGGATCGGCTCTCCGAGCACGCGGAAGCGGCGTGCGACCAGCTCGACGACGGGCTCGGGGAGGGGATGGGCGAGCGCCATACCGGAAGACTAGCCACAACTAGGCGATTGTGAAGTAGGGGAAACCCGCAGGGAGGATCCCCTCAAACCCCGATTCCGTGCTCCGCCCGGACGGCGAGATTGACGCCGGAAGCCACGAACCCGGAGTGAGCCCGATATGCGTAGGTCGAGAGTCGAAAGTCCGTCCACCGTCGGCCGAGCGGGTCGTCGCCGCGCCGCGCGAGGCAGGTGAGCTTGGTGGAGCACCAGGGGCCGGATCGGGGACCCGGGCCGAAGCTCCTGGTGTTCTCCACCAACAACATCTCCGATCCGGGCATCGACCTCGCCGGCAGCTCGCACATGCACTACCCGACGAGCGTCGTCGTGGTCAGCCTGCCCTGCACGAGCGGGATCAAGCCGTCCTGGATCCTGTACGCGCTCGAGCAGGGCTTCGACGGCGTGTTCGTCGCCGCGGACGGCGAGGAGTGCGCGTACCGCACGGACTGCAGCGCCCGGGCGGCGCAGATCGTCGCCGACGCCCAGGCGCTCCTCACCGAGCACGGGCACGACCCGAAGCGCCTGAAGATGGCTGCGATCTGCTCGGTGTGTGCCGAGCACTTCACCAGGTACGTGCGCGACTTCTCCGCCGAGCTGGCGGGGCTCGCCCATGCGGAGGCCGCGTGAGAGACGAAGCCGAGCACAAAGCCGACAGCGAAGCTGTCGAGGTTGGTGCGAGGCGACGTGGTGACGCCGAAGGCGTGACCACGGGCTACGACGTTCTCGTCGTCGGCAGCGGGATCGGCGGCATGGAGTCGGCGCTGAAGCTCGGCGACATGGGCTACCGGGTCGTCCTCGTCGAGAAGGAGGCGAGCGTCGGCGGGAAGATGATCCTGCTCAGCAAGGTCTTCCCGACGCTCGACTGCGCGAGCTGCATCTCGACGCCGAAGATGGCGGCGACGATCCACCACCCGAACGTGACCGTCCTCACCTACTCCGAGGTGGAGGGGATCCGGCGAAACGGGGACGGGCGGTTCGAGGTCGGGATTCACCGCAAGCCGCGCTTCGTCGACGAGGCGCTCTGCACCGGGTGCAGCCAGTGCGAGTTCGCCTGCAGCGTCGCCGTGCCCGACCAGTTCAACGCCGGCATGGTCTCGCGCCGCGCCGCCTACATCGCCTTCCCCCAGGCGGTGCCGAAGAAGGCGGTGATCGAGCGGGCCGGAGCCTCGCCCTGCACGTTCGGCTGCCCGGCGGGGATCAAGGCCCACGGCTACGTGGCGCTCGCCCGGAGCGGCGAGTACGAGCAGGCGTTCGGCCTCGTCCTCGAGGCGACGCCGCTCGTCGGCAGCCTCGGCCGTGCCTGCTACGCGCCCTGCGAAGCAGAATGCACACGCGGGAACCTGGAGGGGCCGGTGCCGATCCGCCGGATCAAGCGGTTCGTCGCCGACCACCACTACCGCGACCGCGAGGGCCCGGAGGTGGCCGCAGCCGAGCCGAGCGGCAAGGCGGTCGCCGTCGTCGGCTCCGGCCCGGCGGGGCTGACCGCTGCCTGGCAGCTCGCGCGCGCGGGCCACCGCGTGAAGATCTTCGAGGCCGCGCCCGAGCCCGGCGGGGCGATGCGGCTCTCGATTCCGTCCTACCGGCTGCCGGCGGAGGTCGTGGAGCGCGACATCGCGAACGTGACGGCGCTCGGCGTCGAGATCGCGCTGAACACGCCGGTCGACGATCTCGAGGCGCTGAAGGCCGACGGCTTCGACGCCGTCCTGCTCGCGACCGGCACGCCGGTCGCCGCCGGCCTGCGCGTGCCCGGCGAGGACCTGCCCGGCGTCGTCAGCGGGCTCGGGTTCCTCCGGGCGGTCAAGCTCGGCGAATCCCCGGACCTGGGCGGCGCGCGCGTGGTCGTGATCGGCGGCGGCAACGTCGCCGTCGACGCGGCCCGAAGCGCCCGCCGGCTGGGAGCGGACACGGTCGAGATGATCAGCCTCGAGTCGCGGCCGGAGATGCCCGCCTACGCCTGGGAGGTGGACGAGGCCGAGGCCGAGGGCGTCTCCGTGCGCAACTCCTGGGGGATCGCGGAGCTGCTCGGCGACGGGCAGGTGCGCGGCATCCGGCTGAAGCGCTGCACTGCCGTGTTCGACGCCGAGGGCAGGTTCAGCCCCCGGTACGACGAGGCGGACCTGGACGAGATCGAGTGCGACGCGGTGATCGTCGCGATCGGGATGAGGGCCGAGCGCGCGATCCAGGCCGACGCGGGCACGCTGGAGACCGAGCTGCCGTCGGTCTTCGCCGCCGGCGACGTCCTCACCGGCCCGTCGACGATCGCGAAAGCGGTCGGTCAGGGTCGTCGGGCGGCGTTCATGATCGACCGCCGCCTGCGTGGGGTCGAGCTCGACGGAACCGACTTCGACCGGCAGCTGGCGGTCGTGGACAAGGACGAGGTGCTCGCGCGGCAGCGGTCGCACAGCCGCCGGGAGCCCCTCGCCGAGGCCGCGCGCTTCGCCGCCGACCCGAGCGACTTCGCGGAGCTCGAGCCGGCGCTGACCGAGGACGAGGTGCGCTCCGCCGTGCTCCGCTGCCTCGACTGCGGCGTCTGCTCCGAGTGTCACGCGTGCGTCGACGCCTGCCCCGCCGGGGCGATCGACCTGGAGATGCAGGGCGAGGAGCTCGACGTCGAGGTCGGCGCGGTGATCGTCTCGACCGGCTTCGACCTCTTCCCGGCCGACCTCAAGCCGGAGTACGGCTACGGCCGCTTCAAGAACGTGATCACCGGGATGCAGATGGACCGCCTGCTCGCGCCGACGCGTCCCTACAACACGATCCTCCGCCCGGGCGACGGGAGGGTGCCGGAGCGGATCGCCTACGTGATGTGCACGGGCTCACGCGACCAGACCTCGGGCAACCCGCTCTGCTCGAAGTTCTGCTGCATGTACTCGATCAAGCACAACCAGCTGATCATGGGCGCGCTGCCGCTCGCGGACGTGACCGTGCACTACATCGACGTGCGCGCCGTGGGGAAGGGCTACGACGAGTTCTACGAGCAGGCGAAGGCGATGGGCGCCAACTTCGTCAAGGGGCGGGTGGGCGAGATCCGCGAGACGGACGAGGGCAACCTCGTGCTTCGCTACGAGGACGTCGAGGGCGGCGGGGTGGCCGAGGCCGAGTACGACCTGGTCGTGCTCGCCGTCGGCGTCCAGCCGAACCGCTCGGCAGAGCGGCTCTTCCCGGACGAGGCCCTCGGGCTCGACGGCTTCTACTACGTGGACGAGCCCGACGAGGACCTGAACCCCGGCGCCTGCACGATCCCGGGGGTCTACGTCGCCGGCGCCGCGTCGGGCGCGAAGGACATCCCCGAGACGATCCTGCACGCGGGGGCCGCGGTCGCCCAGGCGGCCGCCCACCTCGAGGCCATTCCCCGTGGCGCGGGAATGGTTACGGAGCTTGCCGTGGCGGAGGAGCGCGATGGGTGATCGCGCTGACAACGAGTTCCGGCCCGCAACGGACGGAAATGGCCGGCGCATCGGCGTCTACGTCTGCCACTGCGGCGGGAACATCTCCGACTACGTCGACGTGGACGAGGTCATCGACGCGATCCAGGGCGACGACGGTGTCGTCGTCGCGCGCCCGGCGATGTTCACCTGCTCCGATGCGACCCAGCAGGAGATCGCCGACGACATCAAGGAGCAGGAGCTCGACGGTCTCGTCGTCGCGTCCTGCTCGCCGAAGCTGCACACGATGACGTTCCGGAACGTCGCGAAGCGCGCCGGGCTGAACCCGTACGAGTACACGCAGGTGAACATCCGCGAGCAGTGCTCGTGGGCGCACACCGACGACCACGAGGGCGCGACCGAGAAGGCGATCCGGCTGGTGCGCGCGGGCATCGCCCGGACGCGTCTCACCGAGCCGCTCGAGCCGCTCGTCGTCGAGACGACCCCGAAGGCGCTCGTGATCGGCGGCGGCATCGCCGGCCTGCGCGCGGCGGTCGGGCTCGCCGACGTCGGCCTCGACGTCTTCCTGGTCGAGCGGGAGCCCGAGCTCGGGGGCCGGGTCGGCGGCTTCGGCGCCATGTACCCGCACGGCAAGGACGGCCGCAAGCTCGTCGCGACGCTGAAGGAGGCGGTCCGCAGGCGTGCGGAGATCACCGTGCTCACGAATGCCGAGGTGACCGGCAAGTCCGGCAGCTTCGGCAACTACAAGGCGGCGATCCGGGTGAACGTCGAGCCGCCGGAGACGATCCAGGTCGACGTCGGCTCGATCGTCGTCGCCACCGGCTTCGACAGCTACCAGCCCGAGATCGGCGAGCTCGGCTACGGGATCGACGGCGTGGTCACCCTCCCGGACTTCAAGCGGATGCTCGACGAGGCGGGCGGTCCGCTCTCCGTCGGCGGCAAGCCGGTCGAGAGCATCGCATACGTCTACTGCGTCGGCAGCCGGCAGCCCGGCGGCAACCAGTACTGCTCACGCTTCTGCTGCAGCGCGGCCGTGCACGCCTCGCTCGGCGTCTGCGATCTCGGCGGGAACGTCCGCCAGTACCACCTCTACCGGGACCTGCGCACCTACGGGAAGCAGGAGCTGATGTACCTCGAGTCGCGGAAGCGCGGCTCGCTGTACCTGCGCTTCCCGGACGACGAGCCGCCTTCCGTGGTGCTGGGCGAGGACGGCCGGCTCGCGGTGACCGTGCGCGACCTGCTCACCGGGGGCGAGGAGCTGACGATCCCCGCGGATCTCGTCGTACTGGTCACCGGAATGGTTCCCCGCGAGAACGACGACCTGATCAGGACGCTGAAGCTTCCGGTCGGCCGCGACGGGTTCTTCAACGAGATCCATCCGAAGCTGCGTCCGGTCGAGACCGTCGTCGACGGCGTCTACCTCGCCGGTGCCTGCCAGAGCCCGAAGTCGTCGGCCGAAGCCGTCACCTCAGGGCTGGCCGCGGTGACACAGAGCGCGGCCGTGCTGAAGCGGGGCGTCGCCGAGCTCGATCCGCTGGTGGCGACGGTCGACCCGGACGCGTGCACCTGGTGCGGCGTGTGCGCCGAGGCGTGCCCGTTCGGCGCGATCTCGGAGCTCTCGCTGGCCGGCAAGACCGTGGCCCAGATCGACGCCGCCGGCTGCAAGGGCTGCGGCGGCTGCGCGCCCGTTTGTGCCGAGGACGCGATCGACCTCCAGGGCTACACGGACGCCCAGACGAAGGCGATGATCGACGCGCTGCTCGTCGAGGTAGCGTCATGAGCCGGGAGTCCCGCGAGATCGTCCGGGAGGAGCATGCGATGCGCGGCCCGATCCTGGCGGCGCTCGCGAACGGGTCGCTGACCGTCCCCGAGATCGCGGAGGCGGTCGGGGCGCCGGCCGACGAGGCGATGTTCTGGGTGATGGGCCTGCGCAAGTACGGCCGGCTCGTCGAGGACGGACCGGCCGGGGCCGACGGCTACTTCCGCTACCGGGCAGTGGAGGGGGCGTCGTCGTGACGACCGTCCTGAAACCGCGCCTGATGGAGGAGGTCCGCGAGACCGGCCCGTTCGAGGCCTCCGCCTGCATGAGCTGCGGCGTCTGCACCGCGATCTGCCCGATGGGCATCCAGCCGAGGACGCTCTTCCGCCACGTGCTGCTGGGAATGGAGGAGAGGCTGCTGGAGGACACCGAGGCCGTCTACTCCTGCCTCCTCTGCAAGCTGTGCGAGGCGTACTGCTGCTGTGCGGGGGAGACGCACATCACCGAGAACGTGCGCTCGCTGCGGCACTACCTGAACGTGAGGAGGGCCTCCTGATGGCGCTGCCGGCCGGCGACGTGGTCGGGATCCTGGGTGACAACCTGCGCCTCCGCGGCTCGGTCCTGCCGCTGCCCCGCCGGAGAGCGACCGGGTGGGCGCGCGGGCTCGACCTGCCGCGCGGGGGCGAGACCGTCCTCTACACCGGGCTGATGTACCAGCTCGTGCCAGCGATCGAGGCGCTCGTCGCGATGGAGGAGCGCCTCGGGAGCACCTCGCTCGCGCGTCTGACCGGCCTCGGCCGGCGCATGAACCGGCTCGTGAACGTCAGCCTGCCGGTCGTGCTCGCCTCGGGACGCAAGCGGGCACCGTACGACCGCGTGCTCAGGGACGTGGTCGCGCTGCTCCGCCGGGGCGGCGTCGAGTTCGGCTACCTGTACGAGGACGACCTCTACTCGGGCGCGCTCGCCTGGGACCTGGGGCTGGACGAGGCGGTCACCCGGCACGCGAAGCGCGTCGCCGAGGTCTTCCGCCGTCACGAGGTGAAGACGGCGATCACCGTCGACCCGCACACGACGACCATGCTGCGCAGCGTCTACCCGGAGCTCCTCGGCGGCTTCGACGTCGAGGTGAAGAGCTACCTGGAGGTGCTCGCCGAGCGGCGGCCGGAGGTGCGGTCACCGCTCGAGGGCGAGCTCGCCTTCCACGACTCTTGCGTCTACGCCCGGTACGAGGGCGTCGTCGAGGAGCCGCGCGCACTGCTCGCCCGAACCGGCCTCACGCTCAGGGAGCCCGAGCACACCGGCCGCCGCACCTGGTGCTGCGGCGGGCCGGTCGAGGCGCTCTACCCCGAGAAGGCGCTGGCTCAGGCGACCAGGCGCGTCGCCGAGCTGAGCGCGGTCGCGTCCGCCGGCGTGACCATGTGCCCGCTCTGCCTCGTCAACCTGCAGCGGGCGGCCGCCGACTCGATGCCGTTCCGCGACATCTCCCACTACCTGATCCGGGCCTACGGGCCTCAAACGAAGACGGAGGTGCCGGCATGAGTGCCGACGAGAAGATCGTGATCATGGCCACGCACGGCCCGGAAGACCCCGAGCTGGCGACGATCCCGTTCGTGATGGGGAGCGCCGCACTGGCATCCGACGTCGACGCCGTGATCGGCTTCCAGGCCGAGGCTGTCCGGCTCATGCAGAAGGGCCAGGCGGAGAAGGTGCAGGCACCCGACTTTCCCGCGCTGCCCGACCTGATCGAGGCATTCCAGGATCTCGGCGGCAAGCTGCTCGTCTGCTCGCCGTCGCTCACCGGCCGCCGTCTCACCGAGGACGACCTCGTCGAGGGCGCCGAGATCTGCGCGGCAGGCCGGTTCGTCGCCGAGATCACGTCCGCCACCAACACGCTCGTCTACTAAGGAAGGGAGCACCCACATGTCCACCGTGCTTGCAGAGACTGAGCTCGCCGGGCTCGCCGCCGACAAGGTCGTCGACGCCCGCGGCGTCGCCTGCCCCGGCCCGCTGCTCGAGGCCAAGAAGGGCATGGCCGCCGTCGCGGTCGGGAACGTGATCGAGATCTGGTCGAGCGACGGCCAGACGAAGCACGACATCGAGGCGTGGTCGGGCAAGGTCGGCCACGAGTATCTCGGCCACCTGGCGGCAGACGGCTACGACCGCGTCTTCGTCCGCCGGGCGAAGTGAGAGGAGGTCGGAGATCATGCTCGACGAGGTAACGCTGACCACGGCGATGCTCCCGGAGGAAGAGGTCCGGCGAATCGTCCGCGAGGAGCTCGAGCAGGCGCAGAAGCGTGACGTCGCGACCAGGAAGGCGACGATCATCGCCTCGAAGGGGACGCTCGACTGGGCGTACCCGCCGCTGATCCTGGCGACGACCGCTGCGGCGTCCGGGATGGACGCGAGCGTCTTCTTCACCTTCTACGGGCTGAACATCATCCACAAGGACTACGAGCGGAAGCTCAAGGTCTCGCCGATCGGCAACCCGGCGATGCCGATGCCCGTGCCGATGCCGAACATCGTCACCGCGCTGCCGGGGATGGGGCCGATGGCGACGCAGATGATGAAGTCGATGTTCAAGGGCAAGAACGTGGCGACGATCCGGGAGCTGCTCGAGTCCGCGCAGGATCTCGGCGTGCGCCTGATCGCCTGCCAGATGACGATGGACGTCTTCGGCTACACCGAGGCGGACTTCGTCGACGGCGTCGAGTTCGCCGGCGCGGCGGCGTTCCTGTCCGAGGCCCGGCACGCCCACGTAACCCTCTTCGTCTAGGAGGCGTGATGTCAGAGCTGATCGAGATCAAGGCCGACCAGGTCCTCGACGCCAAGGGGCTCCTCTGCCCGATGCCGATCGTCAAGTCGGCGAAGGCGATGAGGGAGCTCACTCCGGGCCAGGTCCTGAAGATCATGGCCACCGACCGCGGCGCCGCCGCGGACATCCCCGCCTGGGCGAGAGACACGGGGAACGAGCTGGTCGAGTCGTACGAGGACGGCGACGTGCTCGTCTTCTTCGTGCGCAAGGGCGAGAGCACCTGAGCGATCGCGTCGCGCGCAGCCGCTCGCGAGACGGCGGGCGGCTGTGGCCTGGTCCTCGACTGTACAACCGCTGGATTGTGAAATAGGGAAAACCCCGTAGCGGCGATGGACCGAAACCCCGATGGCGCGGGGCCGGCCGGCGGCGAGATTCCGGGTACCTACGAGAAAGAGAGGTGAACGGCCATGCGCCGTCTCGTCTTGTCGTTTCTGTTCGTGATCGGAGTCGCCCTGATCGTCGCGCCGCTGTCGATGTCGATGTTCTCGCGTGCGAACGACGGGCAGAAGATGGTCAACGACTTCCGTCCGCTGATGCAGCCGGCCGCGGTCCAGACGACCGCCGACTACTACTACAACACCTTCACGAAGCTCCGCCCGGTCGCGCTGGCGATGAACCAGCAGACGATCGCCAAGTTCAACGGCTACCTCCAGGGCATCAAGGGCATGGAGCAGGAGTCGGCCAACTTCCTCCCGACCCTCGCCGCGATGCACATCACCCCGGCCCAGTTCGCCAAGCAGTTCCCGGCGATGGCGGCGATGTTCCAGGGCCTGCCGCAGATGGAGAAGGACTTCGGCGGGCTGCTGGCGATGATGTCCGCGAACGCGGGCACGTTCAAGAACGTCCCGCCCGGCCTCGACTACTACAAGAACCTGGTGGACACGATGCAGGCGAACGTCGGCACCTACGCGTCGGTCGACGCGCTGCCGTCGATGGGCCTCTTCCCCTGGTTCTTCATCGTCCCCGGGATCCTGATCATTCTCGCGGGTGCGTATCTCCTGGTCGGTGACGTCAATCCGGCCTGGGTGTGGCCGAAGCTCCCCGCGGGTCGCGAGCCTCTTGCTCACTGACAGGGAGAGCGCGTGAACGGCGCGTCCATCCGGAACCGGACGCGCCGTTCCGGTGCTCCCGGCGACGCGGTCGGTGGCTGACTCCCTCGCCGTTCTCGGCGCGGCGTCGCTCGCAGTGCTCGCGAGCGCGTGCGGGGTCGCCCCGCTCGCGTTGCGGCGGACGGTCCGCCGCGGGTGGGTCGGGCTCGGCACCGCCGTCGCCGCCGGCGTGATGCTCGCCGTCGCAGGCGGGCTGGCGGTCGAGGGCTCGCAGCGCAGCCTCGGGCTGGTCGCCGTCGGGGGTCTCGCCGGGCTGCTGTTCGTCCACGCCCTGCGGCGCGCCCTCGCCCGCGTGGGGGACTTCGAGGCCGCCGGGCTGGCCGGCGCCGACGGGCACCGGGCCGCGCTGATCGTCGCCGTGCTCACGCTTCACTCCGCCGCGGAGGCGGTCGGCCTCGGCTCGTCCTTTGCGGGGAGCGGTGCCTTCGGGCTGACGGTCGCGGTCGCGCTCGCGGTGCACAAGCTGCCGGAGGGCTTCGCCGTCGGCGTCGCCCTCGTGCCGCGCGGCGTCGGTCTTCGGGCCGCTACCGGTCTTGCCGCGATCGCGGCCGTCCCGTTGCCGCTCCTCGCCGTTCCCGGCTTTCTCTTCGTGCACGCGTTCCGGGGCGTCCTGCCCGCCGCGCTCGGATTCGCCGCAGGCGCGATGCTGGCCGTGGTCGTCGGCGAGATGCTGCCGGAGGCGGTGCGCCGAGCGCCGGCCCGCCGGGTGTTCGCCTACGGCGCCTCGGCCCTGCTCGCGGCGGTCGCGTTCCAGGCGGCGGTCGCCGTCGTCGCCTGAGCCCAGGGTCGGACCGGGGGCCGAACCTGCCTTGCGGAGCTCGGCTTCGGTCCGGCTTCAGGGTCAGACCCGTGGGTCTGACCCTGACGGGCTCGGTGGGGCGCTGCTAGTTCGCAGCGGCCTGGGCGGCCTGCTCCTCGACTTCGGCGAGGACCTGCTCGTCGAAGAAGCGGCCGATCGTCGCCGCGGGATAGGCGCCGACGAAGCCGGTCGAGACCTCTCCGTCGCGGAAGACGGCGACGGTCGGGATGCTCTGGATCCCGTAGCGGCCGGCGATCTCCGGCTCGGCGTCCACGTCGAGCTTCGCGAGCTCGATCCGGCCGGCGCGCTTGTCGACCTCGGCCTCGATCGCGGGGCCGAGCATGCGGCACGGACCGCACCAGGCGGCCCAGAAATCGACGACGACCGGCAGCTCGTGCGAGCGCTCGATCACGTCGCGGTCGAAGGTCTCGGTGGTGACGTCGATCATTGGTGGATCACTCCTTCGTGGTCAGTGGATGGGGCGAAGCCGTCGACGAGCGCCGCCAGGCTGCGCAGCCGGTTCTCGAGCGAGCCGCAGACCTGCTCGCACAGGGCGAGGACCCCGTCGTCGGCGATCCGGTAGTAGACGTGCGTGCGTTCCTTGCGGCGGACGAGAATGCCGGCGTCGGCGAGCAACGCGAGGTGCTTGGAGACGTTCTGCTGCGTCGTCGCCAGCCCCTCGGCGAGCTCCTGGACGCTCTCCTCGCCGTCACGCAGGCGGTCGAGGAGCCGGATTCGCGTCGGCTCGGAGAGCAGCCGGAACCGGTGTGCGATCGGCTCGACGAGGCTCTCGGGTATCGGGTGTGGGAGGCTCATTTGTAACTCCACAAGTGAACAGTTGTATAGTAGTGATCGTGAGCGATGGTGTCAAGCCGAGGATCAGGCTCTGGCTCTGGCGGCGTCCTCCGTGCCGGCCGGAGCCGACGCGACTTGCGCTTGCCGGTCGACAGGCCCGGTGCCAGCGCCGGCGCCTCCCCGTACGGGCATGCCCTCGGCGACGATCGGGAAGGCGGTCGCGCGCAGCATCGTCGACATGGTTCGCGGCGCCCAGACGCCGACCCGAACTGCGTCGATGGCCGAGATGGGCGCTGCCTGTGTGGCCTCCGCGGGCGCCAACCCCTTCAGGGGCACGGCCGCGTCGATGACGGTCTACCCGATCGTCCTCGACTTCGACCGCTACCCCCGGTACGGGCGTGACGTGAAGCGCACCTTCGGCAAGATCGGGCTCGCCGGTCACTGGATCAAGTTCCTGCTCCACCACCTTTTCCTGCACAAGGCCCGTCTGCGCCCGGGTTGGCGCCTGATCCCGGAGTAGCGGCATGGACGACGACAGGGCCGCCCACGTCACCAGGCCCACCCGCCGGACGGTCTTCCTGCGCACGTTCCTGCCGTGGCAGCTCTGGCGGTTCGCGGCGATCAACCTGAAGATGATCGGGATCATCCGCCGCAGCCACCGCTCGCACCGGTCGCGGGAACGGTAGCGGCCGGACGGGGTGGGCCGAAAAGCGGCCGTCGTCGCCGCGCCCGTCTTCCACAACCAGTGCCTGGCACTCCGGGTGTGACGATTCCGTGCCTCTTCCTCCACAACCAGTGCCTGGCACTCCGGGTGTGACGATTCCGTGCCTCTGTCTCCACCGGTAGTGCCGGCCGCTGTCGGCTGCGCACCTTTCGCCATGCCACGACGTCGGGGCCCTCTGCGTGCTCTTTCTCGTCGGGAACCTGATCCCGATCCTTTGAGCGGTCAGCAGATCCGGGGCAGCGGATCTCCGACCAGCATGTCCACGATCCGGCTGCCGCCGAGCGCGGTGTCGAGGAGGACGAGCCCGGCGGGCTGCTCCTGCATCTCCCCGATCAGCGCGGCATCCCGCCCGAGCGGATCGGCGCGCAGGGCGGCGAGCGCCGCGTCGGCCGCCTCGGGCGCGACGACCGCGACCAGCTTGCCCTCGTTGGCGACGTAGAGCGGGTCGATCCCGAGGATCTCGGCGGCACCGGCGACCTCGGGACGGACGGGCAGCGCGCTCTCGTCGAGCCGGACGGCGAGGCCACCCGCGGACGCGAGCTCGTTCAGCGTCGTCGCCAGCCCGCCGCGGGTGGGGTCCCGCATCCAGCGAAGCGCCGGCCCCAGCTCGGCGAGGGCGGCGGCGAGCTCGTGCACCGGAGCGGTGTCACTCTCCAGGGCGCTCTCCAGGCGGAGATCGCCGCGGGCGACGAGGACGGCGAAGCCGTGGTCGCCGATCGTCCCGGAGAGGAGCACGCGGTCGCCGGGTCGTGCGCGCCCGATGCCGAGCTCGAGGCCGGGTCGCATCGCTCCGACGCCGGCGGTGGTGACGAACAACCCGTCGGCACTGCCGTGCTCGACCACCTTCGTGTCGCCGGCGACGACGGGCACTCCCGCGCGGGCCGCGGCGCGCGCCATCGAGGCGGCGATCCGCCGCAGGTCGTCCACAGGAAAGCCCTCCTCGACGACGAAGCCGGCCGAGAGCCAGAGCGGCTCCGCGCCGGCGACGGCGAGGTCGTTGACGGTGCCGTTGACGGCGAGCTCGCCGATGTCGCCGCCGGGGAAGAAGAGCGGCTTGACGACGTACGAGTCGGTCGTGAACGCGAGCCGTGCCCCGGCGATGTCGCCGACCGCCGCGTCCCCGAGCTCGTCGAGGAGCGGGTTGGACAGCTCCGCGGCGAAGAGGCCCTCGACGAGCGCCCGGGTGGAGCGTCCGCCGGCGCCGTGCGCGAGCGTGACGACGTCACCGCTACGCGGCGCGACGGCCATAGCTGTAGTAGGCGGCGCAGGTGCCCTCGCTCGAGACCATGCACGTGCCGAGCGGCCGCTCGGGGGTGCACGCCGTGCCGAACACCCGGCACTCGTGCGGCTTGATCTTGCCGACCAGCACGTCGCCGCACTGGCACGCCTTGCGGTCGGGGACCCGCTCGCCGGGAAGCTCGAACCGCGACTCGGCATCCCACGCGGCAAGCTCCGGCCGGAGCTGCAGCGCGCTCTCCGGGATCCAGCCCAGGCCGCGCCACTCGAAGGTGTCGCGCAGCTCCATCGTCGCGGCGATCGCGGCCAGGGCGCGCGGGTTGCCCTCGGCCCGGACGACGCGCGTGTACTGGTTCTCGACCTCGCAACGGCCCTCGGCGCGCTGGCGGAGGATCATCGCCGTCGCCTGGAGGATGTCGAGCGGCTCGAACGCGGTGACGACCACCTGCCTGCCGTACTCCCCCGCGATGAAGCGATAGGGCTCGGAGCCGATCACGGCCGAGACGTGGCCCGGCGCGATGAAGGCGTCGATCCGGGTCCCTGGCGTGTCGAGGATCGCCCGCAGCGGCGGGACGATCGTCACGTGGTTGCAGAAGACCGAGAAGTTGCGGATCCCGGCGGCCCGCGCGCGGAGCAGCGTGACCGCCGTGGTGGGCGCGGTCGTCTCGAAGCCGATCGCCATGAACACGACCTCGCGCGCCGGCTCGGCTTCGGCGATCGCGAGCGCGTCGAGCGGCGAGTAGACCGTCCGCACGTCCGCGCCCCGGGCCTTGGCCTGAAGGAGCGAGCCGCGTCCGCCGGGGACCCGGAGCAGGTCGCCGAAGGTGGCGAGCGTGACCTCGGCGCGCTCGGCCAGCGCGATCGCGTCGTCGACGCGGCCCATCGGGATCACGCAGACCGGACAGCCGGGGCCGTGCAGGTATTCGACCTCGGGCGGGAGCAGGTCCTCGAGCCCGTGCCTGGCGATCGCGTGCGTGTGTCCGCCGCAGACCTCCATGATCCGCACGGAAACGCCCGGCTCGACGAGCGAGGCGATCTCGCCTGCCAGGCGGCGGGCGAGCCGCCCGTCGCGGAACTCGTCGACGAACCTCACCATCCGGTCTCCTCGAGCTCCTCGATCTCCTGGAGCAGCTCGAGCGTGCGCGCGGCCTCCGCCTCGTCGATCGTGTGCAGGGCGAAGCCGACGTGCACGAGCACCCAGTCGCCGACCGCTGCTTCGGGCACGAGGGCGGTCGAGACCTCGCGGCGGACGCCCGAGACCTCCGCCGTCGCGAGCCCCGGCTCGCCGAGCGCGACGAGCTGCGCGGGGATGCCGAGGCACATCAGGCGTCAATGGTCGAATTTGTCCGGCGCACAGCGCAATCTTCGCCGGGCGGTGCCAGGGCACCATCGGTGCCCCTACGGAAGCACTCGCGGGAAAGCCGCAGGGGGAGTCAGGCCCGGTCCCGATGGCGTAGTCGTGCCGTCTGGCGAGGCTCTCGGCGATGACATCGGTTCTGGACGTCGCCGGACTCGACGGTCTGGTCTCCTCGCTCAAGGGACGCGGTTACACGGTCGTCGGCCCGACGGTGCGCGACGGCGCGATCGTCCACGACGAGCTCGAGTCGGCCGCCGACCTCCCCGCCGGCTGGACCGACGTCCAGGACGGCGGCGACTACCGGCTCGAGCGCCGAGACGACGAGGCCCGGTTCGGCTACGCGGCCGGGCCGACCTCGTGGAAGAAGTTCCTCTTTCCGCCGCGAATCCGCCTCTGGCAGGCGACCCAGCGCGGCGACGGGCTCGAGGTCGAGGAAGAGCCGGTCGACTCCGGGCCGCTTGCCTTCCTCGGCGTCCGCGCCTGCGAGCTGGCCGCGATCGCCGTGCAGGACCGGGTCTTTCTCGGCGGCCGCTACGCCGATCGCGACTACGCCGCGCGCCGCGAGGGCCTGTTCCTGGTCGCGGTCAACTGCCACGAACCGGGCGGCACCTGCTTCTGCGCCTCGATGGGCACCGGCCCCACCGCCCGCGAGGGCTACGACCTCGTCCTCACCGAGCTGCTCGGGGCCGGAAGCGGCCACCGCTTCCTCGCCGAGGCGGGCAGCGAGCGCGGCGAGGAGGTCCTCGCCGAGCTCGGCGGCGCCGAGCCGAGCGAGGCCGACCACCGGGAGGCTGCGGCGCAGGGCGAGCGCGCGGTCGACCGCATGGGCCGCACGCTGGACACCGACGGCATCCGCGACCTTCTGCGCGACAACCACGAGCACCCCCGCTGGGACGAGGTCGCGGGGCGCTGCCTGACGTGCGGAAACTGCACGCTCGTCTGCCCGACCTGCTTCTGCACGGCCGTCGAGGACGCCAACGAGCTGGGGGGCGGGAGAGCAGAGCGCTCCCGGGTCTGGGACTCCTGCTTCTCGATCGACTACTCGTACATCCACGGCGGCGCGATCCGGCAGTCCCCGCGGGCCCGCTACCGCCAGTGGCTCACCCACAAGCTCGGGACCTGGCACGACCAGTTCGGGAGCTCCGGCTGTGTCGGCTGCGGCCGCTGCATCACCTGGTGCCCGGTCGGCATCGACATCACGGAGGAGGTCGCCGCGATCCGCGCGACCCGGAAGGAGGAAGCATGAAGACGCTCGACGAGCTCGTCGCCCAGAGCCCGATCTTCTCCGGGCTCGACCAGCAATACCTCGAGCTGATCGCCGGCTGCGGGCAGAACACAGGCTTCGAGGCCGGGCAGTACCTCTTCCGCGAGGGCGACCAGGCGGACACCTTCTACCTCGTCCGCCACGGCCGGGTGATGCTCGAGACGTTCGTGCCCGGGCGCGGCGCGCTCACGATCGAGACCGTCGACGAGGGCGAGGTGGTCGGCTGGTCGTGGCTGTTCGCGCCCTATCGCTGGCACTACGACGCCCGCGCGCTGGACGTCGTCCGCGCCGTTGCCTTCGACGGCACCTGCCTGCGGGGCAAATGCAACGACGACCACACCTTCGGCTTCCATCTGCTCTGCCGGTTCGCGCCGGTGATGGTCGAGCGGCTCGAGGCGACCCGTCTACAGCTCCTGGACGTCTATGGCAGCGCTGCCTGAGCCGGCGGTCTCGGTTCCGGGTGTCATGGCCCCGCGGCCCTTCCGCGTCGAGCGGAAGGCCCGCGAGACGTACGACACCTGGACACTGTCGCTGGCTCCTGCCCGGGGTGACGCGCCTTCCGTCGAGCCGGGCCAGTTCACGATGCTCTACGCCTTCGGGGTCGGCGAGGTTCCGATCTCGGTCAGCGGCCCGCCGCTGGTGCAGACGATCCGCGCCGTCGGCCCGGTCACGCGCGCGCTGTGCGCGATGCGGCCCGGCTCGGTGATCGGAGTGCGCGGCCCGTTCGGAACGGCGTGGCCGGTGGAGGAGGCGAGCGGCCGCGACGTCGTGATCGTCGCCGGCGGGGTCGGCCTGCCACCCGTGCGTCCTGCCCTCTACCACGTGCTCGAGCACCGCTCGCAGTACGGGCGGGTCGTCCTGCTCTACGGCGCCCGCAGCCCGGAGGACATCGTCTTCCGGAAGGAGATCGAGCAGTGGCGCTCGCGGATGGACGTGGAGGTCGACGTCACCGTCGACGCCGCGACGGGGAACTGGCGCGGCAAGGTCGGGGTCGTCACGACGCTGATCCCGCGGGCCGCGCTCGACCCGGACGCGACCGTGGCCTTCGTGGTCGGCCCGGAGATCATGATGCGATTCACCGCCCGCGCGCTCGTCGAGGCCGGTGTCGGGCCCGGGCAGATCTGGCTGTCCATGGAGCGGACGATGAAGTGCGGCGTCGGCCTCTGCGGGCACTGCCAGTACGGCCCGTCGCTCGTCTGCCGGGACGGCGCGGTGTACCCCTACCCGGAGATCGAGCCCCACCTGGGAGTGCGCGAACTATGAGCCATTTTGCTTCGCAAAATAGCTAGAAGAAAGATCACAGTGAAATGATCGAGAATATCCGAGATAGTTTTCTAGCCATTTCCACGACCGAAGGGAGCGGAAATGGCTAGGCCGACGCTCGCGGTCTGGAAGTTCGCCTCCTGCGACGGCTGCCAGCTCTCGCTCCTCGACTGCGAGGACGAGCTGCTCGCGGTCGCGGGCGCCGTCGAGATCGCCTACTTCCTGGAGGCGACGAGCGCGACCGCGCGCGGGCCGTACGACGTCTCGCTGGTCGAGGGCTCGATCACGAACGCCCACGACGCCGAGCGGATCCGCAAGGTGCGGGCGCAGTCGAAGGCGCTGATCACGATCGGCGCCTGCGCGACGGCGGGCGGGATCCAGGCGCTGAAGAACTTCGCCGACGCCGGCGAGTTCGTCTCGACCGTCTACGCCACCCCGGGGTACATCTCCACCCTTGCCACCTCGACGGCGATCTCCGACCACGTCGAGGTCGACTTCGAGCTGCGCGGCTGCCCGATCAACAAGAGCCAGCTCCTCGAGGTCGTCGTCGCCTTCCTGCACGGCCGCCGCCCCAACGTCCCCGCCTACTCGGTGTGCATGGAGTGCAAGCGGCGCGGCACCACCTGCGTCCTGGTCGCACACGGGACTCCATGTCTCGGTCCCGTCACCCAGGCGGGCTGCGGCGCGATCTGCCCCGCGTACGCGCGCGGCTGCTACGGGTGCTTCGGGCCGATGGAGTCGCCGAACACGGCCTCCGTGGCCGCCCGGCTGCGGGAGCTCGGGTTGGACGACCCCGGCCTCCTCCGGGTCTTCCGCACCTACAACGCGAACGCGCCCGCGTTCCGGGAGGAGAGCACGGCTCATGCCTAGCACGAAGAAGGCGAGGATGAAGACGCTGCGCACCGACTACCTCGCCCGGGTCGAGGGAGAGGGCGCGATGCTCGTCAAGATCCGAGACGGAAAGCCGGTCGACGTCAAGCTGCGGATCTACGAGCCGCCCCGCTTCTTCGAGGCCTTCCTGCGCGGCCGCGACTTCACCGAGGCGCCCGACATCACGGCGCGGATCTGCGGGATCTGCCCGGTCGCCTACCAGACCAGCTCCGTGCTGGCGATGGAGCAGGCCTGCGGCGTCGAGGTCGGCGGCCAGCTGCGCGCGCTACGCCGGCTCCTGTACTGCGGCGAGTGGATCGAGAGCCACGCGCTGCACGTCTTCATGCTGCACGCGCCGGACTTCCTCGGCTATCCGAGCGCCGTCGAGCTCGCCCGTGACCACCGCGAGCTGGTCGAGCGCGCGCTGCACATGAAGAAGACCGGCAACGAGGTGATGCGCGTGATCGGCGGTCGCGAGGTGCACCCGATCAACGTCAAGGTCGGCGGCTTCTACCGCGTCCCGGGCAAGAGTGAGCTGGCCACGCTCGTCGAGGACCTGGAGCGCGCGCGGGAGTTCGCCCTCGAGACCGTACGGTTCACGGCCGGCCTCGATTTCCCGGAGCTCGAGCAGGACTACGAGCTCGTGTCCCTGGCCGAGCCCGGCCTGTATCCGATCGACCTCGGGCGGCTCGTCTCCAACCGGGGGCTCGACATCCCGGTCGACGAGTACGAGCAGCACTTCGTCGAGGAGCACGTCGAGTGGTCGAATGCTCTTCACTCACGCGTGATCGAGCGCGGCAACTACCTCGTCGGGCCGCTCGCCCGCTACGCCCTCAACGCCGACCTGCTCTCGCCGCTTGCGCGGGAATCGGCGGCCGAGGCGGGGCTAGAGCCGTCGGAGCGCAACCCGTTCCGGTCGATCGTCGTCCGCTCGGTCGAGCTCGTCTACGCCGCCGACGAGGCGCTCCGCCTGATCCGCGAGTACGAGGAGCCTGACGCGCCCGCGGTCGAGGTCGTCCCGCGCGCCGGCGTCGGCTACGGCTGCAGCGAGGCGCCGCGCGGCATCTGCTGGCACCGCTACGAGATCGACGACGAGGGCACGATCCTGGCCGCCAAGATCGTCCCGCCGACCTCGCAGAACCAGAAGACGATCGAGGCCGACCTGCACGGCGTCGTCGAGCGCTACCACGACCTGCCGGACGCCGAGCTCTCGCTGCGCTGCGAGCAGGCGATCCGGAACTACGACCCGTGCATCTCGTGCGCGACGCACTTCCTGCAGCTGGAGGTCGACCGGCGATGAACGTCATCGGCCTGGGCAACGAGTGGCGCAGCGACGACGGCGCCGGCCCCGAGGTCGCCCGCCGGCTCGGCGGCCTCGCGCTGACCGGAGAGCCGATCGGCCTCGTCGAGGCGCTGAACGGATGCCTGGAGGCCGTGCTCGTCGACGCCGTGTTCTCGGGCGCGCCGGCAGGGACCGTGCACCGGTTCGAGGCCGCCGACGAGCCGCTGCCGGTCAGGCTGTTCGGCGCGTCGTCCACCCATGCCCTGGGCCTCGCCGAGGCGCTCGAGCTCGCCCGCTCGCTCGGGCGGCTCCCGCAAAAGGTCGGGGTCTACGGGATCGAGGGCGCCGACTTCTCCTTCGGCCGCGGGCTCACCCCCGAGGTCGCAGCGGCCGTCTCGCGGGTCGTCGAGGAGGTGAGGACGTGCACGAGAAGCACCTGACCGAGGACCTGGTGCGGAAGCTGGAGGAGCTCGCCGCGGCCGAGAGCGGTCACCGGGTCACCCGCATCCGGGTCAAGCTCGGGGCCCTGTCGCACTTCACCCCGGAGCATTTCCAGGAGCATTTCGCGGAGGCCGCCGCGGGCACACTCGCTGAAGGGGCCGTGGTACAGGCCGAGCTGGCGACCGATCCCACCGCGAACGGCGCCCAGGACGTCCTGCTCGAGACGGTCGAGCTCGAGCTCACGCGGGACTCGCAGTGACGGCGGGCGTGAAGGCATTCGACTTCCCGGTGTCCGTCCGCTGGCTGTCGGGCCGGCGGGCTCTCGCCTCGGTGCACGGCAAGGACGACCTCGAGGTTGCCACCCCGCCGGAGTTCAAGGGCGGGGTCGCAGGCGTCTGGAGCCCGGAAGACCTGCTCGTCGGCTCGATCGCCGCGTGCTTCGCCGTCACGCTGGCCGCCGTCGCCGAACGGCGGAGCGTGCCTCTGCGCGGGCTCGACGCGGACGCGAGCGGCCGCGTCACGCAGCGTTCGGACGGCCGCTTCGGGTTCACCGGGGCCGACCTCCACGTCCGCCTGCAAACCGACTGCGGCTACGAGGACGAGGCCCGCGCCGCGGCCGAGGCCGCCGAGCGGACCTGTCTGGTGACCGCGTCGCTCGACTTCCCCGTGCACCTCGAGCTCGAGGTGCACACGGCACAGCTCCTGGAGGCAACCTGATGAGCACCCTGCACCCGTCCGCATCCTTCAGCGCCACGCTCCGCGTCCGTCTGGAGAACCAGCCCGGAACGTTCGCCCGGCTCGCCGAGGCGATCGGCGAGGCCGGCGGCCTCCTCGGCGCGATCGACCTGGTCCGTGCCGAGGCGGACTCGAAGATCCGGGACGTCACCGTCCTCGCCGGCGATGCCGGGCATCTCGACCAGATCACCGATGCGGTCCGCGCGGTCCCCGGAGTCGAGGTCGTCAACGTCTCCGACCGCACGTTCCTGCTCCACCTCGGCGGGAAGATCGAGATCGCGCTGAAGTCGCCGCTCAAGACCCGCGACGATCTGTCGATGGCCTACACGCCGGGCGTGGCACGGGTGTCCTCTGCGATCGCCGACGACCCGGCCAAGGTCTGGAACCTGACGATCAAGCAGAACACCGTCGCCGTCGTGAGCGACGGGACCGCCGTCCTCGGGCT
The DNA here is from genome assembly GCA_963837265.1 of uncultured Actinomycetes bacterium. Lineage (GTDB taxonomy): Bacteria > Actinomycetota > Thermoleophilia > Gaiellales > Gaiellaceae > DATBLE01. The sequence continues at coordinate 507,615 of CAWIMQ010000002.1, read as the reverse complement.
CGGCGACATCGGCGCCGAGGGCGCGTTGCCGGTGATGGAGGGCAAGGCGATGCTGTTCAAGGAGTTCGGCGGCGTCGATGCCTTCCCGATCTGCCTCGCGACGAAGGACGTCGACGAGATCGTCGCCACGGTGAAGGCGATCTCTCCGGTCTTCGGCGGCATCAACCTCGAGGACATCTCCGCTCCGCGCTGCTTCGAGATCGAGGAGCGGCTCAAGAGGGAGCTCGACATCCCGATCTTCCACGACGACCAGCACGGCACCGCGGTCGTCGTCCTCGCCGCGCTCCACAACGCGGTCGAGGTGGTCGGCAAGCGGCTCGAGGACCTCCGCGTCGTCGTCACCGGCGTCGGCGCAGCGGGCATCGCGGTGACGAAGATGATGATCGCCGCCGGCGTTCCGGACGTGATCGGCTGCGACCGCGAGGGGATCGTCTACTCCGGCCGGCCCGGGCTGACGCCGGCCAAGGCGGCCTTCGCCGAGCTCACGAACCCGCGCGGCCTGCGCGGCAGCGCCGACGACGCGCTCGCCGGGGCCGACGTCTTCGTCGGGCTGTCGCAGCCGGGCGCGATCACCGCCGCCGGGATCCGCTCGATGGCGGAGGGGGCGATCGTCTTCGCGATGGCGAACCCGACGCCCGAGGTGCTCCCGGAGGAGATCCAGGACGCGGTGGCGGTGATCGGAACCGGACGCTCCGACTACCCGAACCAGGTAAACAACGTGCTCGGGTTCCCGGGGATCTTCCGCGGGGCGCTCGACGTGCGGGCCTCCGACATCAACGAGGCGATGAAGCTCGCCGCCGCCCAGGCGATCGCCGCGGTGGTGAAGCCCGAGGAGCTCGAGCCCGACTACGTGATCCCCAGCGTCTTCAACCGGGACGTCGCCCCCGCCGTCGCCGAGGCGGTCGCCCGCGCTGCGGAGGCCTCCGGCGTGGCGCGTCGCAGCCGAGGAGCCACACTGGCGGTCTAGGGACGGCCCGCGTGCGGCCTTATCCGCATCCCGGATCGGGCGCGACCCGGATTCCCGGGCGCGCGGGCCGGCGGACCATGAACGGCATGACCACTGCTCTCGACATACCGAGCCGCCTCGCCGAGGCCATGGGCGAGCTGGCCGCCGGCGGCACCTGCCGGCACTGCCTCGCCGTCGTCGTTCCGTTGCGGGAAGGGATGAAGGAGGTGGCAGCCGACTTCCTCGCCGAGGGGCCGCCCTTCGCCCCGGAGGCGCTCGGGCTCGCGCGCCACCAGGTCTTCCTCACCGACTCGGACGCGATCTTCGTCTTCGAGACCGACGAGGGGCTGACGAGCCTCGAGCAGATCCTCGCCGAGCCTGACTTCTGGACGGTCGCCCCGGCCTGGGAGCACCTCGCCGCCGGCGAGCCGCGCGTGGCGACGATCGCCTACGAGTGGCCTGCACGGCACCGCGGCTGATGCGGGTCGCGGTCATCGGCACCGGGCGGATGGGCACCGCGCTCGGCGCGCAGATGGCCGCCGCGGGCCACGACGTGCGCGTCGGCTCCCGTGACCCCGAGCGCGGCCGGGGGATCGCGGACGAGATCGGCGCGTCCTTCGGCGGCAGCTACCTCGATGCGGCGGCGGAGGCGGAGGCGATCGTGCTGGCCGTGCCCTGGTCGGCCGCGCCGGACGCGCTGGCGCAGATCGGCGGGCGGCTCGACGGCGCCATCCTGATCGACGTCACCAACCCCGCCGTCAAGGGCGACGTTCCCCGGCCGGAGCGGTCCGGCGCCGAGGAGATCGAGGCGCACGCCAGGGGAGCCCACGTCGTCAAGGCGTGGAACACGCTCTACTCGGAGGTCGTGCGGAGGGCGCCCGGCTTCGACGGCACGCCGGCGACCGTGTTCGTCGCCGGGGACGACGCCGAGGCGAAGGAGTCCGTCGTCGGCCTCGTGCGCGACCTCGGCTACGAGGCGGCCGATGCCGGGCCGCTCTCGTCGGCGCGCTACCTCGAGCCGCTGGCCGGGCTGATGACGTCGCTCGACCGCCTCTCGCGCGGCAGGGTCGAGCACGGGCTCAGGCTGCTCAGGCGGCCCGCGCCGGCCGCTCAGACGGCGAGCGGGACGAGCTCGAAGCGGTCGACGTCGACGAGGCCGCGGTCGGTGATCTTGAGAGCCGGAATCACGGACAGGGCCAGGAACGCGAGCATTTGAAACGGCGCCGGGAAGGTGACCCCGAGCGCGGCGGCGGCCGCGTTCAGCGTGCGGCTCGCGTCCAGCACCTCGGCGAGCGGGCGGTCTGAGAGCAACCCGGCGACCGGAAGGGCCAGCTCGGCGCGGACGCCCTGCTCCTCGACGACGACGATGCCGCCGCCGAGCTCGCGCAGGCGGCCGACGACCCTCGCCATCGCTGCGTCGTCGACGCCGACGACGACGATGTTGTGGGCGTCGTGCGAGAGCGTCGCGCCGAACGCGCCGCGCCGGAGGCCGAAGCCGTGGACGAAGCCGAGGCCGATGCGCCCGGTGCCCAGATGCCGCTCGAGCACCGCCACCTTCGCCAGGTCGCGCGCCGGGTCCGCGACCGCGTAGCCGTCCACCGTGGTCGGCTCCTCCTCGAGCGCGGCGGTCACGATCTGGTCGGGAACGAGGCCGATCACCCGGGCCTTCCCTCCCGCCCAGGGGACGAGGAAGTCGTTCGAGGCGACCGGGCTGACGTGGATCGTCCGCTTCACCCAGTCCGGCACCCGGACGTGCGGGATCTCGTCGATCGGCCGGCCGCGCTTCAGCACCAGCTCCGGGACGAACGAGACCAGATCGGGGAGGAGGAGCACGTCCGCCTGCCTGCCCGGCGCGATCGCGCCGAGGTGGGAGAGCCCGTGGTAGGCGGCCGCGTTCAGCGACGCCATCACGAGCGCGTCCTCGGGCGCGACGCCGAGCTCGACCGCGTGACGCACCATCGCGTTCACGTGCCCGTCGTCGGCGATGTGCTCGGGCTCGCGGTCGTCGGTACAGAACGCGATCCGCGCCGGCCCGTACTCGATGGCGAGCGGGACGAGCGCGGCGAGGTTGCGGGCCGCGGAGGCCTCGCGGATCAGCAGCCACATGCCGGCGCGGAGCCGGTCGCGGCCCTGCTCCAGGGTGACCGCCTCGTGGTCGGAGCCGATTCCGGCGGCCGCGTACGCGTTCAGCCCCTTGCCGGCGAGGCCGGGCGCGTGCCCGTCCACGTGCCGGGCGAGCGCGAGCTTGGCCAGCTCGTGCGGCGACCCGGAGACGACGCCGGGGAAGTTCATCATCTCGGCGAGGCCAAGCACCCGATGGCGGCGCAGCAGGCCCTCGAGGTCACCGGTCGACAGCTCGCGGCGCGGCGACTCGAACTCGGAGGCCGGCACGCACGACGAAGCCATGAAGTAGGCCTCGAGCGGCAGGTCGGCGCACGCGTCGAGCAGCCAGTGGACGCCGTCCGTGCCGAGCACGTTCGCGATCTCGTGCGGGTCGGCGACGACGGCGGTCGTCCCCAGCGGCAGCACCAGGCGCGCGAACTCGTCCACGAGCAGCTTCGACGACTCGAGGTGGACGTGCGCGTCGACGAAACCGGGAACGACGTACCGGCCGGCGGCGTCGAGCGTCTCACGGCCCTCGTAGCCGCCGAGCCCGGCGACGAAGCCGTCCGCGATTGCGACGTCCGCGTCCAGCCACTCGCGGGTGAACGACGAGAAGACCTTGCCGCCCTCGATCACGAGGTCGGCGGGCTCGTCTCCCCTGGCGACGGCGAGACGTCTGGCGAGATCGGCCATCGGGGCGACGATAACGCGCCCGCCGGAACGGTCGTCGGGGGATTCCCTGGTGTCGCCCGGGTGCCCGCTCCAGGTCGCGGCGCGAGCCGGCCGCGTCAGGGCCGGTCGGCCTGGGGGGGAGGCGACCAGACGTACGGCGTCGTCGTCGTCACCGCGACGAACCCGAGCCGCTCGAGGATCGGCCGGCTCTCGTCGGAGGCGTCGACCTCGAGGTAGCGCCGGCCGCGCTCGGCGGCGAGGAGCGCCCGGCGGGCGACGAGGGCGCGGTAGATCCCGCGGCCGCGCCAGCCGGGCAGCGTCGCCCCGCCCCAGAGCGTCGCGAACTCCGTCGCCGACGGGAACCGCACCCAGCCCGCGCACACCACGACGTCGCCCGCCTCGGCGACGAAGATCCGGAGACCCTCCGGGTCGGCCTCCCGCTCCGCGGTGAGATCGTCGATCCAGCCGAAGTCGTCGCCTCCCGACCAGACCGCCTGCTCGAGCCGGGCGATCCGGACCAGGTCGTCGCGCTCGGACACCTCGCGCACGACCACGCCGTCCGGCAGGCGCGCCTCGACGGCGGCCGCGGCGACGGGGCCGATCACGACCGTCTCCCGGTCTTCGGGAACGAAGCCGGCGTCGCGCAGCCGCTCGGGGAGGTCGGCCGGCAGGTCGTGCCCGTGCAGCTTCCACTCGAACGGCTCGCCCCGCTCGGCGAAGATCTCCACCTGCTGCGCGATCAGCCGGTCGACCTCGTCCGAGCCGACGCCGCTCAGGTCGCGATACTCGACCATGCCGCGGCCGGCGTACCCCACCGTCCGGAGAAGCGGGCCGTCCCGCTCGACCCGGACGGCCTCGGGGATCCGGTCGGAGACGTGCGTGCGCAACTGCGTGTCGTAGGCGTCGAGGAGCGCTGCGATGTCGTCGACCCGGCTCACCGGCGAGACCCTATCTCCGGGCCGATGCCGAGAGTGGCGACGGCCGGTTGCCCGTAAGATGGTCCGGTGCCGACAGAGGTCGGGGCACTGCTGGAGGAGGCCCGCGCCGCGCTCGAGAGCGGCGACTGGGAAACGGCGCGAGCGTCGTTCCAGGCGTCGCTCGAGCAGGAGGAGACTGCGGAGGCGCTGTTCGGCCTCAGCGACGTGCTGTGGTGGCTGGGCGAGACCCGCGGGGCGGTCCGGTACGGCGAGCGTGCCTACGCGGAGTTCCGCCGCCGGGACGACGCCGCCTCGGCCACCCTGGCGGCGATCACGCTCTACTTCCACTACCGCGTCAGCCTGGGCAACGCGGCGGCGGCCCGCGGCTGGCTGGGGCGGGCGGCGAGGCTCGTGGAGGAGTTCGAGCTGGTGCCGTTCGAGGGTTGGGTGCTGCTCGTGCGGGCGCACAATGCCGGCGATCCGGCTGCGTCCGAGAGCTGGGCGCGCCAGGCGCTCGACCTCGCGCGCGGGCTCGGCGACGTCGACCTCGAGCTGTGCGCGCTCAGCCAGATCGGCGCGGCGCTCGTCGAGCTCGGCCGGCTGGAGGAGGGCGGCGCCCTGCTCGACGAGGCGATGGCCGCCTCGCTCGGCGGCGAGGGCGAGCAGCTGAGGACGGTCGTCTACACGAGCTGCAACATGATCAGCGCCTGCAGCCAGGTGGCGGGGCTCGACCGCGCGGCCCAGTGGATCCGGGCCGCGGACGAGTTCACCCGCCGATACGGCAGCCCGCATCTCTACACGGCCTGCCGCGCCTACTACGGGAGCGTGCTCTTCGCGACCGGCGACTGGCCGGAGGCGGAACGGCAGCTCCTCGCCGCCCTCGAGAGCGGCAGGATGGCGGAGCGCGCCCTCTACGTCGAGGCGCTCGCCCGGCTGGCCGAGCTGCGGCTCGCCCAGGGCCGGCTCGACGAGGCCGAGCGCCTGCTCGCCGGCTTCGAGGACAGCTCGACGGCCGCCTGTGCGACCGCCGCAGTCCGCCTCGCCCGGGGCGAGCCGGCGGTGGCCGAGGCGATCCTGCGGCGCCGCCTGCGCGAGCTCGACGAGCACCGGCGACCGGGCCCCTACCCGCTGGGGGCCGGGGTCTGCCTGGACGCCGCGTCGGCCCTCGAGCTGCTCGCGCTCGCCGAGCTCGACCGGGGCGACGTCGACGGGGCCCGCGCGACCGCCGAGCGGCTGGTCGAGCTCGGAGAGCGCGCCGGCTGCGAGGTGATCGTCGCGCACGCCGCGCGGTCGGTCGGCCGGGCGCTCGCCGCGGCGGGCGAGACCGACGCCGCGGTGGCCTTGCTCGAGGAGGCGCTGGCCGCGTTCGCGCGGCTCGAGCTGCCGTACGAGATCGCGCGGACGCACCTGCTCCTGGCGCGGACGGCGCGGGCCCGCGAGACCGCCGTGCGCGAGGGGCGAGCGGCCCTGGACGCCTTCGAGCGCCTCGGAGCCGGTCGCGACGCCGACGAGACGGCGGCGCTGCTACGCACGCTCGGCGTGAAGGCGGCGCGCGCGGGGCCCCGGAACGCCGCCGCGCTCACCAAGCGCGAGCGCGAGGTCCTGGGGCTGCTCGCCGAGGCACTCTCCAACCAGGAGATCGCCGAGCGCCTCTTCCTGACGCGCAAGACGGTCGAGCACCACGTGCGCAGCGTCCTGCGCAAGCTCGGGCTGCGCAACCGGGCCGAGGCGGCGGCGTACGCCGTCCGGGTTCCCGAACGCGATTCCTCCGTGATCTAGACAGCCCTCGACGAGGGGGCCACCGCTATGAGACCGGGGTCCTTCGCGACGGGCGACCCGGTCGCGGCCGACGTCCGTGACCCCCGTTTGCTCCTCGATCTTGGGGTTCTCACCGGTGCGCCGCGTCGACGGGGTTGCCAGGCTACTTGCATGACCGGTGAGGACGAGAACGGCAAGGTCCTGATCAACCTGGCCACCGGGCTCGAGGACGCCGAGCGGGTGACGGTGGCGCTCCTCGTCGCAGGCGCGGCGCTGGAGGCCGGCAAGCGGGTCGGGATCTGGCTGACGAAGGAAGCCGTGAGGCTCGCGCTCGCCGGCCACGGCGTCGGGGTCGCGTGCGACGGGTGCCCGCCGCTGGAGCGGCTGCTCGAGCAGTTCGCGGCCGGCGGCGGAGAGCTCCTGCCCTGCCCGATCTGCTTCAACGCGCGGAAGCTCGGCGAGGACGCGCTTGCCCCGAACGCGCGACTCACCGGCGCGACCCCGATGTGGGAGTGGATCGGCGACGGCGCGACCGTCTTCAGCTACTGATGGCCGTGCCGAGGCATTCGCCGATCGTCGCCGAGCTGGCCCGCGGTCACGCCCGGATCGGGCGCGAGCCGCTCACTCACCGAAGACAACCGGACGAAGGGATGGATCCGATGTCGACGACGAAAGACGATCGAGCCCCTGCGCACCGCCCTCCGGGGCCGGGCGATCGAGCGCGGAAGCCCGGAGTACGAGGAGGCTCGTGCCATGTACAACGCGATGATCGACCGGCGTCCCGCGCTGATCGTGCGCTGCCGCGACGTCGCCGACGTTCGCGCGGCGATCGACTTCGGCCGAAGCGAGGGATTCGAGCTCGCCGTCCGCGGCGGCGGTCACAACGGTGCCGGCCTCGGAAGCGTCGACGACGGCCTCGTGATCGACCTGTCGCTCACGAACGCCGTCCGGGTCGACCCCGATGCCGGGCTGGCGACGGTCGAGGCCGGCGCGCTGCTCGGCGACCTCGACCACGCGACCGGCGGTTTCGGGCTGGCCGTCCCCGCCGGCATCGTCTCGACGACCGGGGTGGCCGGCCTCACCCTCGGCGGCGGCCACGGCTACCTGACCCGGAAGCACGGTCTGACGATCGACAACCTGGTCTCCGCCGACGTCGTCCTCGCCGACGGCACCTTCGTGACGGCGAGCGAAGACGAGCACGACGACCTGTTCTGGGCGCTGCGGGGAGGCGGCGGCAACTTCGGGGTCGTCACCTCGTTCACCTTCCGGCTGCATCCGGTGTCGACCGTCGTCGGAGGGCCGACCCTCTGGCCGCTCGAGGCAGCACCGGAGGTGCTCCGCTGGTACCGCGAGTTCCTGCCGGAGGCGCCCGAGGACATCTACGGCTTCTTCGCCTTCCTGACCGTGCCGCCGGAGCCGCCCTTCCCGGAGGCTCTGCACCTGCAGAAGGTGTGTGCCGTCGTCTGGTGCTGCACCGGTCCGGCAGAGCAGGCGCAGGACGCGCTCGCCTCGATCGTCCAGGAGCCGGCGCCGCCCGTGCTGCACGGCGCGCAGGCGATGCCCTACCCGATGCTGCAGGCGGCCTTCGACGCCGAGTTCCCACCCGGGCAGCAGTGGTACTGGAAGGCCGACTTCGTCGCCGAGATCCCCGACGAGGCGATCGCCCGGCACCTCGAGTTCGCCGAGGCGATGCCGACCGTGCAGTCCGGGATGCACCTGTACCCGATCGACGGCGCGGCCCACCGGGTCCCGAGCGCCGAGACCGCCTTCAGCTACCGCGACGCGACCTGGTCGATGGTGATGGCGGGCATCGACCCCGATCCGGCCAAGGCGGAGCAGCTCGGCGAGTGGGCAACTGCCTACTGGCAGGCGATCCACCCGCACGCCATGGGCGGCGCCTACGTCAACTTCATGATGGAGGAGGGCGACGAGCGGGTGCGCGCGACATACCGCGACAACTACGAGCGGCTCGCCCGGATCAAGGCGATCTACGACCCGGAGAACGTCTTCCACGTCAACCAGAACGTCCGGCCCGGAAAGGCGGGGTGACGGCGCGGCGGCCGGTCTTCCTGGCGGCGCTCGCGATCGTGGCGGGCGCCGCCGTCCTGGGCGAGCCGGGCGCCGGAGCCGGAGCCGCCCCGCAGGCGCTCCCCACCGCCCGGCTGACCTGGAGCGTCCCGCCGCGGTATCCGCTGTCGTGGCACAGCTACTACCAGGGCGGGCCGCCCTTTCCGCCCAACGTCGTCGGGTACACGCAGGGGTACTTCGACGCGTACGTCCATCCCGCGTCGTGGACGGTGGACTTCGACCTGTGCAGCTCGTCCGGCGCGGGGCGGCGCATCACGCGGTACGACCTGAGCGTCGAGGGTGTGGGCTTCGACTACCGGCGGCGGTCGAACGACGGCAGCTGCAAGAAGCGCTTCGACGATCTGCCGCGCCTCGGAACCTACTCGGTCACGGCCGCGGTCGAGACGTTAGGCGGCGGTCTCCCGGTGGCGACGTTCTCGCACATCACCCTCCACGACTGGCTGATCGTCTCGCTGGGGGACTCGTTTGCCTCGGGCGAGGGGTCGCCCGACGTGCCCGGGAAGTTCAACTTCGGCGCCGGCGACAAGCTCGACCTGATCACCGGCACCGGCTACAACGTCGACGAGGTCACCCCCGACCACTGGCAGGACGTCCGCTGCCACCGCTCGGCCCGGTCCGGCCATGCGCTGCTCGCGGAGCGACTCGAGGACCAGGATCCGCACTCGTCGGTGACCTTCGTCTCGCTCGCCTGCTCCGGCGCCGAGATCGACGAGGGCGTGCTCGGCCCGTACGCGGGCATCGTGAAGCCGATCGCCCGTCCGCCCCTCCCGGCGCAGGTCGACGCGCTGCAGCAGATCCTCGCCAAGCCGCGCGAGACGGGCCTCTCCGGGCCGCGCCGGGCGGACGCTCTCCTGCTCGAGGTCGGCATCAACGACGTCCACTTCTCCGACATCGTCGAGTCGTGCTCGACGAACCCGTCCCCGCCCGGAGGGAACATCGCGTGCGTCCTCGACACCGGCTTCTCCGACCGGCTGACACGCCTGCGCGCGAAGTACGACCGGCTCGGACGCGTCCTCCACGACCGGTTCCCGGGCACCGAGGTGTACCTCGCCGACTACCCCGGGAAGGTGTTCGCGGGCGGAGGGTGCGGGCTGCTCGGGCTGCCGGGGGTCGGGATCACCGCGAGCGAGGGCGAGGAGATCGCGATCGGGGGGACGCGCCTCGCCGCGGAGGAGAAGCGCGCCGCCGTCGACTGGAGCTGGAACTACGTCGGCGGGGTGACGGAGGCGTTCGAGCCCCACGCCTACTGCTCCGGGTCGCCGTGGTTCACCCACATCGAGGAGTCGTACCGGCAGGAGGGGAGCGAGGACGGGACCGCCCATCCGAACCCGAGCGGGCACCGGGCTTTCGCCGACGCTCTGGCCAAGGCGGTCGTCGTCGACCGCTCGACGAGCCCCTCGTTCGCGGTCCGGCTCGTCGTCGAGCGGGCGCGTGTGGGACGGTCCACGAGCGGAAGCCCGGCCACGTTCAGCCTCGCCGTGCCGGGCCGCGGGGACGGGCTGTACACGCAGACCCGCTGGTTCACGGTGCCGTCCCAGGGAAAGCTGGTCGTCCCGAAGGAAGGCCCCCAGACCTTCGACCTCCCGGTCTACACGGGCCCGCAGCCTCCACGGCTTCTCAAGGGCATCACCTTCCTGGCCGGGACCGTCGGCGAGCAGATTCCCGTCTCGTACGGCCCGGGCGACCACTACGGTGCCGGCCGGCGCGTGCTGGCCAGCCGGGACGGCTCGTTCCAGATCGACCTTTCGATCACCGTGCGCCCGATCGTGCGTCCCGGCGAGCCCGCACCCCCGCCGTCCCCGGCTCAAAGATAGGGCTCAGCCCGGGACGACGTGCGTGCCCGCCTCGCCCGCGAGAGCCGGCTCGACGCTCTCCGGGTCGGTGACGGGCGTGCGCGCCGCGCCTGATCGGGCCGGTAGGGCTGCCGGTGAGGCGGCGCGTCCGAGGAGCTGGTTCCCGCACTTCGGAACGAGCGGGCTGCCGGCTTCAGCTTCGCGTGGCCATGCCGATAGGTGGACCAGGAGCCGTGGATCCATTCATCTCCCCCTACACGCTCGCCCTCGGGGCGCTCATCCTCATCTGGGTGGGCGTCTCGTCGTACGTGATCGTCACCCGAGCTCTCTTCGACCTCTCGGGGCTGTCGTTCCACACCGCCGGTCGGGTCTTCGGTCGACGCCTCGCCCGCGGGGCCTCACCGCGGGAGGCGCTTGCGGGGTTGCCGCGGCGGACCCTCGCCGGCATCGCCGCCGACGCCTCGACTCCCCTCCCGGTCGCCGAGGCCGCGGCCCGCCGGCTCCTCGCCCGTGGACGTGGTCGCATCGTGAACCGTGCACGCTCGCACCGGAGCGAGACCGACAAGTGGCGGCGGCTCGCGGCGCTGAGGATCCTGTCGCTCGGCGGCTCGAACGTCGCGAGACCGGAGCTCGCCCGGGCCCTTCGTGACCGCGATCCCGACGTCGTCGGGGGCGCCGTCGGGATCCTCGGAACGCAGGCGGACCGAGCAAGTGCGTCGATGCTCGTGACGGCGCTCCGCGAGGGCCGCTACTCCCGCTCCAGGATCGCCGCGCAGCTGGACGCCTTCCGGGCCCCCATCGGCGACCTGCTTCGCCCGCTGCTCGAAGAGCCCGACCCGGCCTTGCGCCAGTGGGGAGCGACTCTGCTCGCCCGCTATCGCGACCCGGAGCTCGAGCTCGAGGTCGCCGCCCTGGTCGTCGACGAGGATCCGCAGGTTCGCGCCGCCGTCCTCAAGAGCCTCACGCGCAGCGAGAGCAGGCTCGCCGCGCCTGCGGCGGTGACGGCGCTCGCCGATCCGGTCTGGTTCGTGCGGGTCCACGCCGCCCGAGCCCTGGGGCGGCTCGGACAGGTCGAGCACGCATCGGAGATGGTCGCGCTCCTCGCCGACCCGCGATGGTGGGTGCGAACCGCGGCGAAGGAGGCGCTGCAGGAGCTCGGCGACGACGTGGCGCCGGCGGTCCTGCCCGCGCTGAAGAGCGACGACGCGTTCGTGCGCGACGGCGCCGCCGAGGTCCTGCAGAACATCGGCGTGGTCAACGGGCTGATGCGCAGGCTCGAACGCTCGCCGGGCGACGAGCTGGCGCTGCGCGTGCTGCGGTCGATCTTCGCGGCGGGCGGCCGGGCGGTCGCGGGCGCGGCGGTGACGCGCGCGGTCGCATCCGGCTCGACCCGGGCAGCGGACCTGATCGACGACATCACAGGGTAGGGCGATGCACGCCGCCGTCTACTGGGGGACGCTCGTCTGTCTCGGGTACATGCTCGCGGTGTACGCGATGTCGGCGCTGCTGCTGATCGTCTCCGCCCTCGACAACACGATCCGGGCGCGCGAGACCCTCGCGGAGAGCTTCGACGTCCTCGGTCGCTCGCGGTTCACGCCGCCGGTGAGCGTGATCGTGCCCGCCTACAACGAGGAGGGCATGGTCGTGACCACGGTGCAGTCGGTGCTCGCCTTCGACTACCCCGAGCTCGAGGTGATCGTCGTCGACGACGGATCGACCGATCGCACGTTCGAGGTGCTCGACCGCGAGCTCGACCTCGAGCCGTTCGGCTACTACGAGCGGCGGATCGTCGAGTGCGCACCCGTGACGGGCGTGTATCGCAGCCGCAGGCACGAGCGCGTCAAGGTGGTACGGAAGGAGAACGGAGGGACGAAGGCGGACGCGAGCAACTGCGGCCTCAACTACGCGCGCTACCGCTACGTGCTCCTGCTGGACGGCGACACCCTGTACGAGCCCGATGCGCTGCTGAACTGCATGCGGCTCGCGGCCGCCGATCCGCAGCGCGTGATCGGAGTCACCGGCCACATCGCCGTCGCCTCGCGTCCCGAGACGACCATCGGCAGGCGACAGGAGGACCGGGAGCTGATCGACGCGACCTTGCTGAGCAACTTCCAGCACCTCGAGTACCTGCGATCGTTCCTGAACACCAGGCTCGGCTGGAGCCGGCTCGGCTTCATGATGTGCGTGAGCGGCGCGTTCGGCCTCTGGCGCCGGGACGTCATCGAGGAGGTCGGCGGCTGGTCGACCGGCTTCAGCTGCGAGGACATCGAGCTGACGTTCCGCGTGCACGAGCACATGCGGCGCACGGGGCAGCCCTATCGGATCCTGTCGATCCCGGAGATGGTCGCGCGAACGGAGGCGCCCGCTCGCGTACGCGCGCTCGTCTCCCAGCGTGCCCGCTGGCAGCGCGTGACGCTCGAGACGCTCTGGAGCTACCGCCGGATGACCTGCAACCCGCGCTACGGGCTCGTCGGCCTCGTCGGCGTGCCGCTGATGCTCCTCGGGGAGGGTCTCGGGCTGCCGTTCGAGGCGCTCGGGATCGCCACGCTCGTCACGGGGATCGCGATGGGCGTCTTCTCCTGGCAGGTCTACGTCGTCTTCCTGGCGTCGATGACGTTCGGCCTTGCCGTCCTGACGAGCGCGGCCGTGCTGATGGAGGACATCTCGACGCGCGCGTATCGCCTGCGGCACATCGTGCGCCTGCTCGCGCTCGGCCCTTTGGAGCTCGTCGTCTACCGCCCGATCCTGATGTGGGCGCGCTACCGCGGAACGGTCAGCTTCCTCCGCAGCGAGAAGGGCTGGGACAAGTTCGACCGCAACGAGCGCGCCGAGCAGGACCACGACGGCGTGATCGAGCTCCAGCGCCGGCAGCCGTCTCGCGCCGCCTGAGACCGGCTTTACGACCGCCCGACGCGTGGCACTCCGCGGGGCAGGGCCGGACACGGGCAGGATCAGCCAGGGACGACGTGCGTGCCGGCCTCCCCGGCGAGCGCCCGCTCCACGCTCTGGGGGTCGGTGATGATCGCGCGGGCGCCGCCGCGCTCGAGGAAGCCGATCACCGCCCGGATCTTCGGCGCCATGCTCCCCTCGGCGAAATGCGTGCCCTCGGCGAGGTACGCCCGCGCCTCGGCGAGCGTCATCCTGTCGATCGGCCGCTCCTCCGGGGTGCCGAAGTCGACCGACACCTGGGCGACCGCGGTGGTGATGAGCAGCAGCTCGGCGTCGATGCAGGTGGCGAGCAGCGCGCAGGCGAGGTCCTTGTCGATCACCGCCGCGACGCCGGCGAGGTTTCCCTCCTCGTCCGCGACGACGGGGATGCCGCCCCCGCCCACCGAGATCACGACGAAGCCGGCGTCGAGCAGCGACCGGATCGCGTCCACCTCGACGATCCGGAGCGGCGCGGGCGAGGCGACCACGCGGCGCCACCCACGTCCGGCGTCCTCCCGGACCGCCCAGCCGTCCCGGTCGCTGCGGCCGAGCGCGGTCTCCTCGTCCATGAACGAGCCGATCGGCTTCGACGGCTCGGCGAACGCCGGGTCGTCGGCGGCGACCTCGACCTGGGTGACCACCGTGACCGCGTGGCGGTCGAGCCCGAGACGGCGGAAGTCGTTCTCGAGGTTCTGGGCGAGCGCATACCCGATCGCCCCCTGCGTGTCGGCGCCGCAGACGTCCAGCGGCACCTCGTGCAGCTCGTGGGCGGCCAGCTCGGACCGCCGGAGGATGAAGCCCACCTGCGGCCCGTTCCCGTGGCCGATCGCCACGTTCCAGCCGTCCCGGATCATCGAGGCGATGTGCCAGCAGGTCTCGCCGGCGGCAACGTACTGGTCGCGGACGGACTGGTGCTCGCGATCCCTGATCAGCGAGTTCCCCCCGATGGCGACGACCGCCGTCTTCGCCTTCATTCCACGCCTCCCTTCTGGACGAAGGCCGGGCATAGCCGCGCCTCGAACGGTTTGCCGTCGCCGGGCGACGCGAGCGTAGCGAGCGAGCGGGAGGAGGGGGCGCGTGGGGGAACCATGGGTTCCCCCACGTGTGTCGCCGCGACCGGCCTGGCGGGCGCGGCCCCGAACGGTTTGCCGTCAGCAGGCGACGCGAGCGTAGCGAGCGTGCGGTAGGAGGGGGCGCGTGGGGGGACCATGGGTTCCCCCACGTCGACTAAGCCATGGTGAGGGCGCACAGCGCCTTGCCGGTGTGCATGCGGTTCTCGGCCTCGTCGTAGACGACCGACTGCGGGCCGTCGATCACCTCGTCGGTGACCTCGGTGCCGCGGTCGGCCGGTAGGCAGTGCATGTAGAGCGCGTCCGGCTTCGCCAGCGACATGCGGCGGGCGTCGCAGATCCAGCCCTCGTACTGCTTCGACTCGGCGAGCGCCTCGGCCTCGCGGCTGAAGGCGTCGATCCGGCCCCACGACTTCGGGTAGACGACGTCCGCGCCCGCGAACGCCTCGTCCATGTCGTCGACGTAGGTGATCGAGCCGCCGGCGGCCCGCGCGGCCGCCTCCGAGCGCTCCCGGACCTCGGGCATCAGCTCCCAGCCCGGCGGGTGGGCGAGGACGACGTCCATTCCGAACCGGGGCAGCAGGGAGACGAGCCCCTGCGGCACCGAGAGCGGCTTCGCGTACGAGGGCGCATACGCCCACGAGACGGCGACGCGCAGGCCGCGGAGATCCTTCCCCCGCTGCTCGCGCAGGGTCATCAGGTCGGCGAGCGTCTGCGTCGGGTGGTCGACGTCGCACTGGAGGTTGATCAGCGGGACGTCGGCCCAGCGGGCGATCTCCCGCATCCACGCGTTGCCCTCGTACGGGGCGAGGTCGTGGCGGATCGCGAGGCCGTGGCCGTAGCGGGAGAGGATGATCCCCATGTCCTTGGGGCTCTCGCCGTGCGCGACCTGCGTCTTCTCCGCGTCGAGGTAGATCGCGTGGCCGCCGAGCTGGGTCATGCCCGACTCGAAGGCGTTTCGCGTCCTGGTCGACTTGTCGAGAAAGAGCATGAAGAGCGTCTTGTCCGGGAGCAGCCGGTGCGGCTCGCCGTTCCGGAACGCCGCCTTCAGCTCCGCCGAGACGGCGAGCGCCGTCTCGATCTCCTCGACCGTCCAGTCGATCGTCTCGATGTAGTCCCTGCCGGCGAGCGCCGTCCGGTCGGCTCCCAGCTCCGTTGCCATCGTCCGTCTCCTTCCTTGTCCGGGTTCAGGCCCTCGCGACCGCGAAGGCGTCGATCATCGCCGAGACGTCGTCTCCGAGCGGGTAGAGCACCGGACAGGTGCAGCCCGACTCGACGTACTCCTCGACCTTGGCGCGGCACTCCTCCGGCGTCCCCGAGGCGGTGATCAGCTGTACGACGCCGTCCGGGACGAGCGCCATCGCCCGCTCGATCTGCTCGGGGGTCGCCGGCCAGGTCAGGACGCGGCCGATCTCCTCGAGCAGCGACCCGTCGACGCCGCTCGCCTTCATGATGTGCGGCTGCTGCCCGAGATACTGCGCGACCAGCTCCCGCGCCCGGTCGAGCGCGGCGGAGCGGTCGCGGTCGAGGGAGCAGACGACGAGCTGCGGGCGGTCGAGGTCGTCGACCGTCCGGCCCGCCCTCGCCGCGCCGGCGGCCAGCGCGTCCATCGCCTGCCGGTTGTAGCCCGGCCCGACGAGGTAGTTGAGCAGGACGCCGTCGCCGATCTCGCCGGCCAGCTCCATCATCCTCATGCCGGTCGCGCCTACGTAGATCGGCACCTGCTTCGGCGAGCGGTCGCCGTGGACTATGTCGATCTCGACGTCGTCGAGGTGGACGAAGTCGCCGTGGTACGTGACGCGCTCCATCGCGAGCAGCCGGCGTGTCGCCTCGACCGTCTCCCGCATCGCCTGCAGCGGGTGGCGGCGGTCGACTCCGACCTTCGCGGCGAGCGGCTCCCACCACGCACCGAGCCCGAGCCGGACCCGGCCGGGGGCGAGGTCGTCGAGCGTCGAGAACGTGGCCGCCAGCAGGCCGGTGTTCCGCGTCCAGGTGTTCACCACGCCGGAGCCGATCGCGATGCGCTCGGTGACCGCCGCGTACGCGGCCATCGGCACGGTCGCCTCGCGGACGAGCCGGCTCTCCGCCTGCCACACGGCCTCGAAGCCCGCCGCCTCGGCGAGTTGCGCGTAGCGCATGCCGTCCCGAATCGGGTGGGCGTCCTGCAGGTAGAGCGCTACGCGGTGCGGATCGGCGACGGCCATGCCCGTCCTCCCTTCGGCTCGAAGTCGTGCGGCGGCATCTCGTCCAGGAGGCGCCAGAGACGCTCTGCCTCGGTTCGGGCGGCGGCGGCCAGCTCCTGCGCGTCCACGCGCGTCGGCCGCCGGTCTCTGACCACCCATTCGCCCCCGACCATCACGTCGCGCACCGAGCGGGAGCCGAGGCCGAAGACCCAGTGGCCGGCCAGGCTCGCCTCGGAGAGCGGCGCGGGGGCGGCGTAGTCGAGCACGACCAGGTCGGCGGGCGCGCCGGGATCGAGCGTCCCGAGCAGCGGCTCGTCGAACAGCCGGCCGGCGAGGCGGCCGCCCTCGGCGAGCCTCGCGATCGGCCAGTCGGGCCCGGCGGGGAGGCCGTCGTCGTGCAGGCGGAAGTACGCGGCGCGGGCCTCCTCGAACATGTCGGCGCCGATCCCGTCGGTGCCGAGGGCGACGCGCGGCCCGAAGCCGGTCACCGGCGCGCGGCCGACGCCGTTGTTCATGTTCGAGCGCGCGTTGTGGGCGACGGTCGCGTTCGCCTCGCCCACGAGCGCGAGCTCGTCGGGCCCGAGATGGACGCCGTGCGCGAGCAGCGTGTGCTCGTCGAGGAAGCCGTGCTTCGCGAGGCGTGTGACCGCGCCCGCGTCGACGCCGTCCTCGGCGGCGTGGATGTGCAGCGGGCCGACCTGCGCGCACGCGGCGAGCGTCTCGTCCGACAGCGTGAACGACGCGTGCGCGCCGACCATCGCCCGCACGAGCGGCGGCCGGTCACGGCGGACGCGCTCGAGAAAGCGGCGGTTCTCGGCGATCCCGGCGGCGGCGCGCTCGGGGCCGTCGCGGTCGGAGGTCTCGTAGCAGAGGACCGAGCGGATGCCCAGCCCGTCGAGAGCCTCCTCGATCACGTCGAGCGACCCGTCGATGGCGTTCGGGGACGCGTGGTGGTCGACGAGCGTGGTCGTCCCGGAGAGCAGTGCCTCCAGCCCGCCGGCGAGCGCGGACGCCCGCACCGAGCGCTCGTCGAGCGCGCGATCGAGGCGCCACCAGATGCGCTGCAGGATCTGGAGAAAGGTTCGCGGAGGCTCGAGCGAGTACGGCATCCCGCGCGCGAGCGCTGAGTAGAGGTGCGTATGCGCGCAGACGCTGCCGGGGACGACGAGCACGCCGTCGGCGGCGATCCGCTCGCCGCGGCCGGTCTCGGCGATCCGCCCGTTCTCCATCCAGACGTCCCCCTCGGCGAGCCTCGGCGGGTCGAGCGAGCGGACGATCACGCGGTCACAGGGGTCAGACCCCGATACGAGGGCGTGGCCAGAAGGTGACGCGGTGCAGGCCGCGACCGGTGAAATGGGGCCGGCGGCCCGGGCCCGCACCTGGTCGCACTTCGGTAACGGGGTCAGACCCCAGTACCGGCGTGTGACCGGAGGCGGACGGAAGTGTCACGCGGGCGTTCTTCCGCGCCGCGCGAGGTGCGGCACCGCGGCGAGAGCGGCCGGCGAGTCCTTCATCGGCAGGCGCGTCCGGCGCACCCCGTCGAAGGCGTGCAGCGCCCCCGCCACCGCGGCGGCGGTCGGCACCAGCGCGGCCTCGCCGACGCCCTTGGCCCCGAACGGGCCCTCGGGCTGAGGCTCCTCCACGAGGATGCACTCGACGTCGGGCATCCCGGTCGGCGGGACGATGTGCAGCGACTTCAGCGTCTCGGTCGCCGGGACGCCGCCCTCGACCACGAACTCCTCCGACAGTGCCTGGCCGAGCCCCATGTGCACCGCGCCCTCGATCTGGCCCTCGACGAGGAGGGGATTGATCGCGCGCCCGACGTCGTGGGCGGCGATCACCTTCACGAGCCGTCCCTCGTCGTCGAGGATCGCGACCTGGGTCGCCCAGGCGTAGGCGAGGTGCGTGACCGGCTCGGCCGCCTCGTTCGCGGTCGTCCAGTCGATCGAGACCGAGCCCGGGAACTCGCGGCCGGCGAGCTGCTCGTACGGGCGGCCGCCGAGCGCGGCCTTCAGGTTACGGGCGGCTGCGATCACCGCGTTCCCGCCGAGGACGGTCGCGCGCGACGCGGTCGTCTGGCCCGTCGCGAGCTCGTGATCCGTGTCGACGAGGACGCGGACGCGCCCGGGGGGCAGCCCGAGCGCCTGGCAGGCGATCTGACGGAGGACGGTGTGCACGCCCTGCCCCATCTCCGTCCAGGAGTGGTAGAGCGAGACCGTCCCGTCCGCCTCGGGCCGCAGGACCGCGCGCCCGTACTCCTTCACCCCGTTGCCGATGCCGGTGTTCTTCACCCCGCACGCGATCCCGGCGTGGCGGGCGTCGCGATAGGCGTCGCGCACGGCGAGCAGGGTCTTCCTGAGGCCGACGCCGGGGCCGAGGAGCTGGCCGGTGCCGAAGCGGTCGCCGGCGTCGAGCGCGTTCCGCCAGCGGATCTCCCAGCCGTCGATCCCGACCGCTTCCGCGAGCAGGTCGAGGACGCCCTCGACGGCGAAGTTGGACTGGTTGACGCCGAAGCCGCGCATCGCGCCGCACGGCGGGTTGTTCGTGTACACGGCGCGCGCCTCGACGTCGACGTTCGGCACCCTGTAGGCGCCGCAGGCGTGCCCTGCCGCCCGCTCGAGAACCTTGTCGCCGACGCTCGCGTACGCCCCGGTGTCGCCGACGATCCGCGCCCGCAGGCCGACGAGGTGCCCCTCGGCGTCGCAACCGGCCGTGTACTCCAGCCACATCGCGTGCCGCTTGGCGTGGAAGCGGATGCTCTCCTTGCGGCTGAGGGTGACGAGCACCGGCCGGAGCGTGCGGGTCGCGAGGAGCGCTGCGTGGCACTGGACGTTCAGGTCCTCCTTGGCGCCGAACGCCCCGCCCGTCGGCACGTGGGTGACCCGCACCCACTCCTCCGGCACGGACAGGAACGAGGCGATCTGGCGCCGGTCGTCCCAGATTCCCTGGCCCTGCGAGAAGACGTGGAGAGTGGCGTAGCCCTCGGGCTCGGCGAGGGCCGACTCCGGCTCGAGAAAGGCGTGCTCGATGAACTGCGTGCGATACGTCTCGGTGACCACGTGCGCCGCGCCGGCGAGCGCCGCGTCCACGTCGCCCCGCTTCACGGCCGAGACCGAGAGCTCGCGCGCCCGCTCATCGAACGGGTCGACGATCGGCTCGAGCACCTCGTACTCGACCTCGACGAGCGCTGCGGCTTCGCGGGCTGCTCGCCGGTTCTCGGCGGCGACCGCGGCGAGCACGTCGCCGACGTACACGGTCTCCTCGCCCACGGCGACGAGCTGGCGCCAGTCGCGCGTCAGCGTTCCCTGGGCGCGCTCGCCGGGGACGTCCGCGGCGGTGACGACCGCGACGACTCCCGGGTGGGCCTCGGCCCTTGCCGTGTCGATCCGGATGACGCGTGCGCGCGGGTGGTCGGCGAACCGCAGCGCCCCGTGCAGCATCCCGGGCGCGGTCAGATCGCCGACGAACGGCCTGTCGCCGAGGGCGAGCTCCGGTCCCTCGTAGCGCGCCGCCCGGGCACCGACCCGGCCGCCCGGGTCCAGCTCCGGCAGGGGCTCGCCGCGGCGGGCTCCGGCCGCGAGCCGCACCGCGTCGACGATCTTCACGTAGCCCGTGCAGCGGCAGAGGTTCCCGAGCAGCGCGTGGGCGACCTCCTCGCGCGACGGGTCGGGATTCTTCGCCAGGAGCGCCTCGCTCTTCATCACGATCCCGGGCGAGCAGAAGCCGCACTGGGAGGCGCCCGCGGCGACGAACGCGTCGGCCCAGAGCTTCCGCGCCTCGGCCGGGAGCCCGTCCTGCGTGACCACGTGCTTGCCCTCGACCCGCGCCGCCTTCTGGGCGCAGGAGACGACCGCGCGGCCGTCGACGATCACCGTGCACGCACCGCACGACCCCTCGGGCGCGCAGCCGTCCTTCATCGACCGGAGCCCGAGGCGCCCGCGCAACAGGTCGAGGAGGGTCTCGCCCTCCTCGGCCTCGACGGAGACCGGCTCGCCGTTGACCGTCAGCTCCACGGGTGCTCCTTACTCCACCGCGCCCAGCACGAGCGCGAGCAGCGCCATGCGCATGACCACGCCGTTGAAGGCCTCCTGCCAGTACCGGGCGTGACGCGTCGCGTCCACGTCCGCCGGCAGCTCGTCCATCCGCGGCAGGCTGTGCAGGATGATCGCGCCGGTCTTGGCCTTCTCGCGCAGCAGCTCCCGGGTGACCTGGTAGGTGCGCGGCGTGGTCGCGACCCCGCCCCCGCCGGAGCGCTCCTCCCGCGACTTCGTGTAGTCGGCCTGGACCACCGGCTCCATGTAGATGACGTCGCAGTCGGCGATCACCGCGTCGACGGACTCTGCCTCCTCGTAGCGGACGTTTCGCTCGTCGAGCTCGAGCGTGAACTCCGGCAGGAGCGACATCTCGGGCGGCCCGACGACGTAGGCCTTCGAGTCGAACTGCGAGAGCGCGTACAGGATCGAGTGCATCGTCCGCATGCGCATGTCGCCGACGAGGAGGAACGCGCGGCCGTCGATCGAGCCGAGCTCCTTCTGCGTGGTGTACAGGTCGGTCAGCACCTGGGTCGGGTGCTCGCCCCAGCCGTCGCCGCAGTTGATCACGGGGACGGATGCCCACCTGGCCGCCTCCGCCGGCGCGCCCTGCTCGAAGTGCCGCATCGCGATCACGTCGCCGTAGTACTCGAGCATGTGGACCGTGTCCTTGATCGACTCCTGGTAGAAGTCGCCGGCGCGCGTCATCTTCGCGTCGGAGAAGCCGAGGACGTGGCCGCCGAGCCGGTGCATCGCCGCCTCGGTCGCGAGCCGCGTCCGCGTCGACGGCTGGTAGAAGGCGGTCAGCAGCGTCTTGCTCGTCAGCAGGTCGGCGTTCCGCCGCGCCTTCGCGATCGGCGCGAGCTCGTCGCAGACCTCGAACACGCGCTCGAAGTCGCCTCGCTCGAAGTCCTTCAGGGACAGGATGTCCCTGCCCAGGAAGCTCCTCATGTTCGTGTCTCCTTTCGTCGTCTCACTCCGGTGAACAGAACGCCGACGCGCTCGTCGTCGGCGATGTCTCCCGCGGCGCGCAGGTCGAGCACGGCGGCCAGGCCCGCCGAGCCGGTCGCGTCGACGTCGATGCCGGTCGCGGCGCGTGCGAGCTCGTTGGCGCGCGCGAGCGTTTCCTCGGCGACGACGAGCGGGGCTCCGCCCGTGGCGAGCATCCCCTCGACGACCGCCAGCCAGTCGTAGGTCTCGTCGTCGATGATGCCGTGCGCGATCGAGCGGGGCTCCTGCTCCCACGGCCACATGAACTCGGAGCGATGGCGCGCGGCGTAGCGGAGATCTCCGCAGGCGACGACCGCGTCGTAGGCACGCTTGAGCGGCCAGGCGCCCTCGGTCTGGACCGTGTCGATCCGGGGCGGGGCCGGGAGCGCGCCGAGCGCGACCGCCTCCCTCAGGCCGTGAACGCAGGCGCTCGCAAGCGCGCCGCCGCCGACCTGGACGACCAGGCGGTCGAGCGCTGGGCCGGCTGCGGCAAGCTCGTAGGCGAGGGTCTGGCCGCCCTCGACGGCGAGCCCGTTCAGGTCGCCCTGGCAGGTGAACGGGAGAGCACCGCCGGCCAGCGCCTCGTGGAGACGGCGGACGGTCGGGTCGCCCGTCGTCCCGCGCTCCCGCGGGCAGGTGGTCACCTCGGCGCCGAGCTCTTCGAGGCGCTCGAGCACGACGGGGTCCGCGTCGACGTGGACGAAGACCCTCAGCCTGCGGCCGCCCGCGGCCGCGACCACCGCCGCGGCCAGCGCCGCGTTTCCGCAGCTCGCGATCGCGAGATCGGGGCGTTGCTCCGGGTCGGCGAGACCGGCCGCTTCCGCGACCGCGAGCCAGACCAGGACGCCGAAGAGGTGGCGTGCCTTGTGCGAGCCGGAGACGTTGCCGGTCTCGTCCTTGACCCAGATGCCGCCGTGGGGGGAGAAGCCGAGCAGCTCCGAGAGCTCGCCGGCGCGCGCGAACGGCGTCGCCGTGAACCCGTGCCCTTCGACCGCCGCGACGCGGCCGTCCAGGTCTCCGACGAGGAGACGGTACTCGTCGTCCGGGAGCCCCTGGTGGTAGGCGTGGAGGAGCGCGCGGTAGCGCAGGAACGGGTTCGGCTCGCCGTCGTCGGCCGGGAACGCGACCGCGGCCGGGTCGAGCTCGCGTCGGAGGACGTGGTCGGCGTCGTCCCTGCCCGCGTTCGGGCAGCGGAACGGGAACGGGTCGCCGGGAGCGGGGGAGGCGCCGCACCCCGCGCAGACGAGCCGCGTCACTGCCGTTTCCGTCCCTTCGGGCCGGAAACGGTTAGGGAGCGTGACGGGTCGGCTCATGTCTTTCTAACCGTCTCGCGAAGCGAGACGGCTGTTGAACTCCCGGATCTGGTCGTCCCAGGCGTCGGCGAGCGACTGCTTCTCCGTCCAGAAGGCCGGGTCGCGCCGCGCCACGAAGTCCTCGATCGAGACCCCCTGCTGCTCGACCCAGGTGAAGTAGCCGAGGTTGAAGATCCGGCCGCGCTCCTCCCGGGTCAGCTCGCGGAGGTTGTCCGTCGCCTGTCCCAGGAGATGCTCGCCGTACACCTCGGCGGCGGCGACCTCGTCGAACGTCCCGCCGAAGTGCTTCGCGATCGCGATCTCGCGCTCGCTCTCGTACAGGCGTGCGCCGTCGGTGGCGACGGTGACGACCACGTCCTCGGGCCCGAGCCCGAGGTGCTTCGCCGTCTTGATCGCCCCGAGGACGTTGCAGATGCTGGACAGGCCCAGCGACGGAAGCTCCCCGAGCACGGCCTCGGGCACTCCGCGCCGCGACGCCAGGTGGCGGCGGCCCTCATCCGTCCCGAAGAGGACGCCGAGCCGGTCGGTCGCGCGGTCGGAGACGGCGAGCGCGACGTCGGTCGCGAGCACGTTGTGGATCAGCGGGATGTGCTTGTCCCCGATCCCCTGGATGTTGTGCTCGCCGAACCCGTTCTCGAGCATCGTCGGGCACTCGAGCGCCTCGACGGCGACGGTCAGCGACCCGAACCGCTGCTTCAGGTAGTCACCCGCCGCGATCGTCCCGGCCGAGCCGGTCGCGGAGACGAACGCCCGCAGTCGCAGCTGCGGGTCGCGGGCGGCGAGGTGCTCGAAGACCCGCTCGAGCGCGCGGCCGGTGGCGAGGTAATGGACGACGTAGTTTCCGAACTCCGAGAACTGGTTGAAGATCACGTTCGTCGGGTCGGACTCGAGCTCGTGACAGCGGTCGTAGATCTCCTTGACGTTCGACTCGGTGCCCGGGGTGCGGATCACGTCCTCGGGGTCGGAGACCCACTCCTCGAGCCACTGGAAGCGCTCGGCGCTCATTCCCTCGGGCAGGACCGCGACGCCGCGGCAGCCCATCAGCCGGGAGATCGCCACCCCGCCGCGGCAGTAGTTGCCCGTCGAGGGCCAGACGGCGCGGTCGGCGGTCGGGTCGAACTCGCCCGCGACGAGGCGCGGCGCGAGGCACCCGTAGGCGGCGAGCACCTTGTGGGCGCCGATCAGCGGGAACCGGTCGCCGAGGGCGACGACGATCGTCGCGTCGACGCCGGTGAGCGCACGCGGCAGGACGACGTGGTCGGGAACCTCGGCGAGGCCGGTGCGGCCGCGGTCGTTGAACCAGTGGACGCGGAACAGGTTGAGGGGGTGCGGCTCGTCCGGGCCGACGGCGGCGAGGGCGCGGCGGATCTCGGCGGAGATCGACCACGGGTCGGCGAGCTCGGCGAACGTCGGCAGGCGGATCCCCGCCTCGCGGCAGCGCCCGACGGAGCGTGCGAGCACTTCCGGATCGCCAAGATGGCCCTGAGGGCCGGGCCGCTCGGTCAGCATGCCGCCTCCTCTACGTCGTTTGACACGAAACTAGGGCCTGGAGGGCGCTGCGGCTTCGGGGCTTCGCCGCAGAGGCGATCAGGGGATTCCCGGCTGCGACCGACCCTCGGGGCCTGCCCGGATGCGCGATGGGGCCGGTTCGGACACGCTTCACCGGGCGATGCACCGCTTCGTCGACCACACGGGCGAGGTCGAGCTGGAGATCGAGGCCGAGACGGAGGAGGATGTCTTCCGCGAGGCCCTCGCCGCCTTCGCGAGCCTGGCCGGAACCGCGGACGCCGGGCCGGCACGCCGCGAGGTCGAGGTCGCCGCCGACGACCCGGCGCTCCTTCTCGCCCTGTGGGTGGAGGAGCTCGTCTTCCTGGCGGAGGTGGAGAACCTGCTCCCCGAGCGGGCGAGCGCGCTCGAGCTCTCGGACGGAGCGCTCCGAGCGACGGTCGAGGGGCGCCTCGGTCGTCCGCGCCACCTCGTCAAGGCGGTCACGCTGCACGACCTCGAGCTGAAGAGAGGGGAGGACTGCTGGCGTGCCCGCCTCGTTCTCGACGTCTGACCTCCGCCGGGTCGGCGACTCGGTGTGGGAGATCCCCGCGGAGGCGCGGGCGGACATGCGGGTGCCCGCCCGGGTCTTCGCCGACGAGCTCCTGATCGGCGCGATCGCCCGCGACCGCTCCCTGGAGCAGCTCCAGAACGTTGCGACGCTCCCGGGCATCGTCGAGGCCGCGCTGGCGATGCCGGACATCCATCAGGGCTACGGCTTTCCGGTCGGGGGCGTGGCCGCGACCGCGCATCCGGACGGGGTGATCTCGCCGGGCGGCGTCGGCTACGACATCAACTGCGGTGTGCGCCTGCTCGTCCTGCCGCTCTCGGAGCAGGAGCTCGGCGGACGGCGCGAGCGGCTCGTCCACGAGCTGTCGCGGGCGGTCCCGGCCGGAGCGGGAAGGCGCGGCGCGCTCCACCTGGACGGGGCGGAGCTCGACGCGGTGCTCCGGGAGGGGCCGCGGGCGCTGGCGGCGCGAGGGCTCGTCGCCGAGGACGATCTCGAGCGCACCGAGTCGAGCGGCTGCATCGCGGGTGCCGATCCCGCGGCGGTCTCGGAGCGCGCGCGCCTGCGGGGCGCCGACCAGCTCGGCACGGCAGGCTCCGGCAACCACTTCGTCGAGCTCCAGGAAGTCGACCGGATCTTCGACGCGGCGGCGGCCGAAGCGTTCGGGCTCGACGCCGGCAGGCTGACGGTGCTGATCCACTCGGGTTCGCGTGGGCTCGGTCACCAGGTCTGCACCGACTACGTAAAGCTGATGGACGCGGCCCGCTCCCGCTACCGGATCGATCTTCCCGACCGCCAGCTCGCCTGCGCGCCGGCGTCCACGAGCGAGGGGCGGGCCTATCTGGCCGCCATGGCCGGGGCCGCGAACTTCGCCTGGGCGAACCGGCAGGCGATCGCCCACGCGGTCCGCGAGGCGGTCCGGCGCGTGCTCGGAGGCGAGGCGGCCCGGCAGACGAGGCAGGTCTACGACGTCGCCCACAACGTCGCGAAGCTCGAGCGTCACGGGGGCCGCGACGTCTACGTGCACCGGAAAGGTGCGACCCGAGCGTTTCCGGCGGGCTCTCCGGAGATTCCGGCCGCCTATGCCGCCTCGGGCCAGCCGGTCTTCGTTCCCGGCAGCATGGGCACCTCGAGCTTCGTCCTCGCGGGCGAGCCGGGCTCGCTCGAGCACTCGTTCGGAACGGCGTGCCATGGGGCCGGGCGGGCGCTGTCGCGGACGGCCGCCCGAAAGCGGATCGGCGGAGCAGAGCTTCGCCGCCGGCTCGAGGCAGACGGGATCGTCGTTCGCTGTCCGTCGAACCAGGGACTGGCCGAGGAGGCGCCGTTCGCCTACAAGGACGTCGAGCGCGTGGTCGACGTGGTCGCGCGGGCAGGCCTCGCACGCCGCGTCGCCCGGCTGCGCCCGCTCGGGGTCGTGAAGGGCTGAGCGTGTAGGTCAGCGCGCGCGCTTGCGCCGTGCCGGCCGGATGGTGGCGTCGCTCTGCGGGTAGAAGACGGTCTCTCGGCCGTCGTCCCAGCGCACCAGGTAGTGCTCGTGGCCGGCCGGGCCGAGCACCTCGAGGATCTCACCGGTCCGGTGGCTCTCGCCGACGCGATGCCCTTCGATCACGATCGTGTCGCCGGCGGCAGCGTGGAGCGATTCGATGAGGCGGCTCATGCTCTCCTCCAGTCTCGATTCGACCGGAAGCCTCGCGGAGCGACGGCCCTCCGCCATCCGTGGCGACCCTGATGCCGGCTCCGTCCGGGCGGGGAAGCATGGACGGCGTGTCCGATCTCCGCTGGACGACGGTCCGGATCGACAAGCCCGCCGACCTGAACCTGATCCTCGGCCAGGCGCACTTCATCAAGACGGTCGAGGATCTCTACGAGGCGCTCGCCGGCTCCTCGCCGCACCTTCGCTTCGGGCTCGCCTTCTGCGAGTCGTCCGGGCCGCGGCTCGTGAGAAGGGCGGGCAACGACTCCGAGCTGGTGGAGCTCGCGGTGCGAAATCTGCTCGCGATCGGCGCCGGGCACACGTTCCTGGTCTTCCTGCGCGAGGGCTTCCCGGTCAACGTCCTCAACCAGGTGAAGCAGGTGCCGGAGGTCTGCCGGGTCTTCTGCGCCACCGCCAACCCCGTGGAGGTCGTGGTCGCGGAGACCGGGCAGGGTCGAGGCGTCCTCGGCGTCGTCGACGGCGAGTCGCCGCTCGGCGTCGAGTCCGAGCGGGACGTGGCCGAGCGGCGCGAGCTGCTGCGGACGATCGGCTACAAGCTGTAGCCGGCCAGGGCGATCCGGGCGTTCCCCGATGCCGCGGCAGCCGGTTTGCCGGACCCTGTCGTCACGAACCAGGAGGTGGGCGATGGCAAGCATCTTCGAGCCTTCTCACCGGGTCAGGCCGGTCGCGCAGTTGCGGGTGATCGACGTCATGCACCCCGGGATGATCTCCTGTCCGCTCGAGACCCCGCTGCGCACGGTGGCGCGGATGATGGCGACATATCGTGTTCATGCGATCGTCGTGCACGCGCACGACGACGACGAGCTTCCCGGCGGCGACCACTGGGGTGTCGTCACCGACGCCGACCTCGTCCGGGCCGGGCTGAGCGGTGAGCTCGACGAGCTCACCGCGCAGCAGCTGGCGGCGACTCCGGCGTTGACGGTGACGACCGCCGACGCGCTCGACTGGGCGATGCAGCTGATGGTCGAGCACGAGGTGACGCACCTGATCGCGATCGAGCGCCACTCGAAGCGTCCCGTCGGCGTGATCTCCACGCTCGACGTCGCGCGGGCCCTCTCGGGCGTGATCTGAGCCGGGCCGGACCGGGCCCAGCCCTTCTTGGTTGCGTGGCCGTGCGCGGCAGAGCTTCAGCGTGCCTCGCCGGTGCGGCGTGGAGAGCGTTGGCGTGCAGGCGCGACGGTCCGCGACGCTGCACGACTCGAGGATGCGCGGCGGTGGCGGCCGGAGCCGGGCTTTGCCCGGCGGGAGGCCAAGGGCGGCTGGTCAGCGAGAGCGGAGAAGGAAGGGGTCCGTGGGGGAACCCTGGGTTCCCCCACGCTAGCAGGGCGTCGCGCTCGCGTTGACGAGCTCGCGGGGGCCCGGCTCGCCGCGCGTGTCGGGCGGCAGTCGGAGCGTGACAGTGCGGTCGGTGAGGTCGACCCGTAGCTGGTCGGTCCTGAACCCAGGCACCTCGAGCACGATCACGAGCTCCCCGCTCGGCGAGACAGCGTCCGCCGGCGCCGGCCAGGCGGGCAGGGTGAGCGAAGCGGTCATGTGGCCCGCGACGCTACGCCCGTGCACGGAGGGCGCCATCGGGCACCCCTCGCATTCGCCCTCAGGGAAAACCCCAATGCCGAATGAGCTACGCGGTGATCCGATGCGGGTGACGATGACGGTCGCGAAGGAAGCCGACCTCGCCGGCCCCGGCATCGGCAACTACGCCGAGCTGGAGCAGGTGCTGCCGGACGACTACACGCCGGCGCTCTCGCCGCGCGAGACGATGGAGGCCCTGTACGGCGCGAAGCGCGTGATCGAGGACGGCCTGTGCAAGGCCCTCGGCCTGACCATGGTGCAGGTACCGCTGATCGTCGACCGGGAGAGCGGGGTCAACGACTACCTCGACCGGGACGGATCGCGAACACCGGTCGCGTTCCACATCTCGAACGACAACGACGAGCATCCGATCGACGCCGAGGTCGTCCAGGCGGCGACGAAGTGGAAGCGGATGGCGCTCCGCCAGTTCGGGATGCAGCCCGGCGAGGGGCTCCTCACCGACATGCGGGCGGTGCGCAAGGACTACTTCCTCGACCACGATCACAGCGCTTACGTCGACCAGTGGGACTGGGAGCGGGCGATCGGGCCCGCCGACCGGACGCTCGAGTACCTGACCGGCACCGTCCGCGCGATCTGGGGCGTCCTGAAGGACGCCGAGACGTTCCTGCGCGCGCACTACCCGCCGCTCGCCGAGCGGTACCCGCCCCTACCCGGCCAGCTGGAGTTCCTGCACGCCGAGGACATCCTCGCGGCGTATCCCGACCTTCCGCGGAAGCAGCGGGAGACGGCGATCCTCCAGGAGCACCCGGCGATCTTCATCTACGGGATCGGCTGGCCGCTCGCGGACGGCTACCCCCACGAGCTGCGTGCCGCCGACTACGACGACTGGTCGACCGAGACGGTCTCGGCCGACGGGCGCCCGATGCACGGGCTGAACGGCGACATCCTCGTCTGGAACCCGGTCACGCGCCGCCGGCACGAGCTGATGTCGGGCGGGATCCGCGTGACGAAGGAGGCGCTCGTCCGCCAGCTCGAGCTCTCCGGCCAGCTCGACTTCCTCGAGCTGCCCTACCACCGGGCGATCGTCAGCGGCGAGATCCCGCTCTCGATCGGCGCCGGCATCGGGCAGTCGCGAACGATGATGCTCTTGCTCCGCACGGCCCATCTCGGCGAGGTCAGCGTCACGGTCTGGCCGCGCATCCTCAAGGAGATGTGCGACCGCCGCGGCATCCACGTGCTCGAGTAGAAAGCAACCACGGCCGAAAGGGACTCGTCAGGGGTCTGACCCCTTTCGTCGCGCCAAGACGTGGCCGTTGGGTCGCCCGGCGGCAGAGGCGCTGCCCGCGTCGTCCCTTCCGGCCACGTCAGGGGTCTGACCCCCGACGTGGCCGGGGTCAGACCCCTGACAGGTCTTTTCCGGACGGCTGGGGTGGCCGAGAGCTAGGGGAGGAGCGCCGGCTCGCGCGACAGGGTCGCCAGGGCGTGCGCCTCGAGCTGGCGGACGCGCTCGCGCGTCAGGCCGAGGTCGCGGCCGATCTCCTGGAGGGTCTGCGGCTCGCCGGTCAGCCCGTAGTGGCGCTCGACGATCAGCCGCTCCCGGTCCGGGAGCGTTCGCAACGCGTGGTGGACGACGCGGCGGCGGCGGTGCCGCTCGAGATCGTCGTCGAGGCTGTCGGCGCGCGGGTCGGGAAGCAGATCGCCGAGCTCGGTCTGCTCACCGTCCGTGCCGAACGGCTGGTTGAGCGAGAGGGTCGTGCGGGCGAGGCCGAAGGCCTCGTCGACGCGCTGGGGCGACAGGCCCGCCGCGGCGGCAACCTCCTCGCGGCTCGGCCGGCGCCCGAGCTCGAGCTCGAGGCGCTGCGCGGCGAGCTCGACCTTGCGCCTGCGCTCGAGGACGTGCACCGGGATGCGGATCGTGCGCGCGTGATTCGAGATCGCCCGCTGGATCGCCTGCCGGATCCACCACGTCGCGTACGTCGAGAACTTGTGCCCGCGGCGCCAGTCGAACTTCTCGACCGCGCGGTTGAGGCCGATCGCGCCCTCCTGGATCAGGTCGAGCAGCGGGAGCCCCAGCCCCCGGTAGCGCTTGGCGATCGAGACGACCAGGCGGAGGTTGGACTCGACCATCCGGTGCTTCGCCTCCCGGTCGCCGCGCTCGATGCGCTTCGCGAGCGACACCTCCTCGGCGGCGGTGAGCAGCTGGTGGGAGGAGATCTCCGAGAGCAGGAGCTGCAGGCTGTCCTCGGTGCCGGGCTCGGCCCCGGCCGCCGGCTCTCGATGCACCTCCACCCCGGCTTCCGGCTCACGGCGGGTCTCGGCCGTCTCGTGCATGTGACCAGTGTGCAGATGCGATGCCGGCACCTACATCGTGGGGTGACCGCAGATCTGGCGCGGGAAAACACGGAGGGCCGGCGCGGGGCCGGCCCTCCGTGTCGATACGGCTGGTGTGACTAGGTGGCCTGCGGCGTCGCACCTGCCGGTGCCTTCGTGTCGGCCTTCTTGGCCGCGGCCTCCTGGGCCGGCAGCCAGCGGAAGGCCATGAAGGCGAGAACCCCGAAGCCCAGCCCGGCGAGCAGCAGGGCGATCCCGACGACCAGGCCGAAGATCGAGACCTGCTCCGCGAAGAACGAGGTGTTCAGCGCGTTCGTCAGCGCGGTCTCGGTCACCCAGAGGTTGCGGGCGCCGTTCTCGACCGGCTGGCCCGTGTTCGGATCCTTGGCGGCCAGAGCGCTGTCGCTCGTGTCCTTGCCGTCCTTGGTCAGGAAGCGGCCCATCTCGGAGTACGTCTTGCCGCCGGTGGCCTCGAACGTGTGGACGCGCATGTAGCTCGCGAAGCACTTCGCCCTCGCGCCCGTGTTGATCTCCTTGCCGGCGACGTTGCAGGTCGGCAGCTCGGCGATGATGTTCGCCGGCAGCTTGGCCTCCTTGGCCGCGGCGAGAGTCGCCGCGCGGTTCATGTCCGGCGAGCCCACGATGTGCTCACGCGCGATGTCCGTGCGGACCTCGTTGCGGCCGTTGACGCCCATCACGACGGCGGCGATGCCGAAGGCGACGAGCACCACGGCGGCCGCATACCCGCCGAACTCGAAAAGCTTCTTCTGCGTCATTTCCGTGCCTCCTTGCGGATCGGGGATGGCCGCAATTCAAGAGGCGCATGGTCAAAATGACATCCGGGCACCGCCGCACTGCGCGTGCGGCGAACTACGGAATCCTGCGGGTGCTCGCTACGGACTGGCGGTGGGAGCCTGCCAGCGGCTCGAACCGGGCCTGGAAGAAGCGGAGCTCGGCCGGCTCGTAGGTCATCCGCAGCCCGGGCACGGCCGCGCCGGCCCGGTGGACGCGCTCGACCGCGGCGGCCACGTACTCGAGGTGCTCCGCGGTGTAGACGCGGCGCGGCAGCGTCAGCCGCACGAGCTCGAGGCCGTCGTAGGGGTCGTGCCCGTGCTGGCCGGAGACGATTCCGCGCTCCATCGTGCGCACGGCTCCCTCGAGGTAGATCGCGGCGGCGAGCGACTGCGCCGGGAACTGCTCCTGGGGCAGGTGCGGCAGGAACCGCTTCGCGTCCAGGAACACCCCGTGGGCGCCGAGCGGGACGACGACCGGGATGCCGGCTTCCAGGAGCAGCCCGCCGAGGTAGGCGGACTGGCCGACGTAGTGGTCGATCACCCGCTCGTCCACGGCCTCGCGGATGCCCTGCGCGAGCGCCTCCATGTCGTGCCCGGCCATTCCGCCGTAGTGGACGAAGCCCTCGTAGACGACCACGAGCTCGCGCGCCCGGGCGGCGAGGTCGTCGTCGTCGAGAGCGAGCAGCCCGCCGATCGGGACGAAGTGATCCTTCTTCGACGAGAAGACGGCCCCGTCCGAGAGCTCCGCGATCTCGCGGACGATCGACGCGAGCGACCGGCCGGAGTAGCCCGGCTCGCGCCGCTTGACGAACAGCGCGTTCTCGGACACGCGGGTGGCGTCGAGCAGGAAGGGCACGCCGTGCGCGCGGGTCAGCTCCCGGACGCCGCGGAGGTTCTCGATCGAGAACGGCTGCCCGCCGGCCATGTTCAGGCATGCCTCCTGGCGGACGAAGGCGACCTCGCCCGGCGAGGCGGCGGCGAGCACGCGCTCGAGGGCGACGAGGTCGATGTTCCCCTTGAAGGGGTGCTCCGACGCCGGGTCCGACGCCTCCGGGATCGAGACGTCCGCCCACACGCCGCCCAGGAGCTCGACGTGCGCCCGCGAGGTGGTGAAGTAGAGGTTCGAGGGCACGAGCCGCCCCGGCTCGACGAGCAGCCGGGCGAGCAAGTGCTCGGCGCCGCGGCCCTGGTGGGTCGGGATCAGGTGGCGGTACCCGTAGACGTCCCGCACCGCCTGCTCGAGCCGGAAGAAGCTGCGCGAGCCTGCATAGGACTCGTCGCCGAGCTCCATCGCGGCTCGCTGCTCCTGCGAGAGCGCGGAGGTGCCGCTGTCGGTGAGGAGATCGACGAACACGTCCTCGGCGCGGAGGAGGAAGGTGTTGTAGCCGGCGGCGACCAGCGCCGCCCGCCGCCGCTCCGGCGAAGGCAGAGAGATCGGCTCGACGACCTTGATCTTCCAGGGGGGGACGGGCGGGCCCGCGTGCTCCGCGGTCACGCCGCTGTCCCGGCGCGCGAGCGGTCGCGGTCGCGGACGATCATCACCGGGGCCGGCGACCGGGTGAGCAGGTCCCTCGAGACGCTGCCGATCAGCGCGCTCGTCAGCGCGCTGTGGCCTCGCGAGCCGACGACGACGAGGTCGGCCTCGCGGCAGCGCGCGACGTCCGCGATGCAGGTGGGGGGGTCGCCCTCGCAGATCTCGGAGTCGTGCGCAACGCCGAGCCGCTCGGCCTCGGCCACGGCCCGGTCGAGCGCCTCGCGGGCGTGCTCGAGCTGGACGGTCAGACGCCGCTGGTACCAGGGGTCGCCGAGCAGCGGCATGTCGTGGCGGACGGAGACGAAGGTCACGGCCGCGCCGACCTCCGACGCGAGCTCGACCCCCTCCTCGACGGCCGCCCAGGCGCCGTCCGACCCGTCGGTGGCGATCAGAATCCGGTTCATGGGTTCTCCTTTCTCCCGGATTCTCCGCGCGGTTCGCCGGCACGCCATCGTGGGGCCGGCGGAGACGCGATCAGGGATTTGCCGCAGGTGGTTCAGCGGCCGGCCTGATGCAGGGCCCGCAGGACGGACTCGACACTGGCGTGGGATGGCTGTCGCCCCCTCCAACTTCCGTGACGTGATCCTCCGCAACGGCGGGACCCTCAGGCTGCGGCCTCCGGGCGCCGCCGACGCGGATGCGGTGCTCGACTTCCTCGCCCGTCTCTCGGAGCAGAGCGTCTACCGGCGCTTCCACGGCTTTCCGGCGCTCCGCAACGAGATCGTCGAGCCGTTCCTCGATCCCGACTGGGAGGACCGCGGCGCGCTGATCGGGACGCTCTCTGCCGACGGCGAGGCCGGGCAGGTCGTCGCCCTGGCCAACTACGTCCGCCTGCGAGACCCGTCCACCGCCGAGGTCGCGTTCGCGGTCGCGGACACCCTCCAGGGCCAGGGCGTCGGGACCAGGCTCCTCGAGCAGCTTGCCGAGACGGCCGCCGGCAACGCGATCTCCACCTTCGTCGCCGACGTGATGCCGGAGAACGAGCAGATGCTCCGGGTCTTCGCCGACGCGGGCTTCGCCGTCTCCCGCCGTCTCGAGGGCGGCACGACCGAGGTCCGGCTCGAGATCGCGCCGACCGAGGCGTACCGGGCGGCCGTTGACGAGCGCGATCACGTGGCCGTGGCAGCATCGCTGGCGCCGTTCTTCGCTCCGCGGACGGTGGCCGTGGTCGGCGCCTCGGCCCGCCGCGGCTCGATCGGCGGCGAGCTCTTCAGGAACATCCTCGAGTCGGACTTCAAGGGTGTCGCCTACCCCGTCAACCAGAAGGCCGCGTCCGTCGCAGGCGTGAAGGCGTATCCGTCCGTCGCCGACGTGCCCGACGACGTCGACCTCGCGGTCTTCTGCGTGCCCGCCGCCTCGGTGATCGAGGAGGCGGAGGTCGCGATGCGGAAGGGCACTCGCGCGCTGTGCGTGATCTCGGCCGGCTTCGCCGAGACCGGTATCGAGGGCGTCCGCCGCCAGGAGCAGCTCCTCGCACAGGTCCGCGCCCACGGGGCGCGCCTGATCGGCCCGAACTGCCTCGGGATCTTCTCGGCCCAGGCCGGGCTGAACGCGACCTTCGCCCCGCACAACTTTCCCGCCGGGAACATCGGCTTCTCGTCCCAGAGCGGCGCGCTCGGGCTGGCGCTGCTCGAGCAGGCGTCGGCGCGCGGCCTCGGCCTGTCGTCCTTCGTCTCGATCGGCAACAAGGCGGACGTCTCCTCGAACGACCTGCTCGAATTCTGGGAGGATGACCCGCAGACCGACCTCGTGATGCTCTATCTCGAGTCGTTCGGGAACCCGCGCAAGTTCGGCCGCGTCGCCCGCCGGGTGGCGCGGAAGAAGCCGATCCTGGCGATGAAGGGCGGGCGAACCGGTGCCGGCCAGCGCGCCGCCGGGTCGCACACCGCCGCGCTCGCCGGTTCGACCGCAGCCGTCGAGGCCCTCTTCAGCCAGGCGGGCGTGATCCGGGCCGATTCGCTCGAGGACCTCTCCGACGTTGCGGTCCTGCTCTCGCGGCAGCCGCTCCCGCGGGGACCGCGCGTCGCCGTGCTGACGAACGGCGGCGGCCTGGGCATCCTCTGCGCCGACGCGTGCGAGGCGACCGGCCTGGAGCTGACCCATCCGAGCGAGCAGACCCGTGCCGCCCTGGCGAAGCTCCTGCCGCGTGAGGCGAGCCTCGCGAACCCGATCGACATGCTCGGCTCCGCCACCGGCGCGACGTACGAGGCTGTGATCCCGCACCTGCTCGCCGACCCGGTCTTCGACGCGGTGATCGTCCTCTTCACGCCGCCGGTCGTCGCCGGCGCGCAGGAGGTCGGAGAGGCGGTCGCGCGCGCGCTGGGATCCTGCCCGCAGAGCGACAAGCCCGTGCTGGCCGCCTTCGTCTGCGCGGAGGGCACGCCCCATTGCCTCGTCGACGCGGCCGTCGCGACCTTCGACTACCCGGAGTCGGCCGCGCGCGCGCTCGGCTACGCGGTCCGGCGCTCGGAATGGCTGCGCCGCCCGGCCGGCGGTTCCGTCGAGCTCGAGGGCATCGACCGGCCCGCGGCGGAGGCGCTCGTCACGTCCGTCGTCGAATCGTCGAACGACGCCTGGCTGACCCCTTCGCAGGTGCGCGAGCTGCTGGGCGCCTACGGGATCCCGCTCGTTCCGGAGCGCGTGGCCCTGAGCGTCGACGACGCCGTCGACGCCGCACGCGAGGTCGGGCTGCCCGTCGTCGTCAAGACGGTGGCCGCCGGGGCGCACAAGACCGAGACGGGTGGAGTCGCGCTCGACCTCGTGACCGAGGACGACGTCCGCGCAGCCGCAGAGCGGATCGGGTTGCCGGTGCTCGTCCAGCCGATGATCCAGGGAGGCGCCGAGCTCCTCGCCGGTGTCGTGCAGGACCCGATGTTCGGGCCGCTCGTCGCGTTCGGCCCCGGCGGCGTGTTCGCCGAGCTGATCGGCCAGGCGCAGTTCCGGCTCGCGCCGTTCGGCCGCGGCGACGCAGAGGACCTCGTCACGACCGGGAAGGCCGGCCGCCTCGTCGCCGGCTTCCGGGGCCGGCCGCCCGTCGACGCCGAGGCGCTGATCGATCTCGTGCTCCGCCTGGCACGGCTCGCGGACGACGTGCCCGAGGTGGTCGAGCTCGACCTGAACCCCGTTCTCGGCCTCGCGGAAGGCTGCGTCGCCGTCGACGCGCGTGTCCGGCTCCGCCCGGCGGATCGAG
The DNA here is from genome assembly GCA_963837265.1 of uncultured Actinomycetes bacterium. GTDB lineage: Bacteria > Actinomycetota > Thermoleophilia > Gaiellales > Gaiellaceae > DATBLE01. The sequence goes on along the minus strand of CAWIMQ010000002.1, from coordinate 471,674 downwards.
CCCCGCGCACGAAGACCTGGTAGCCCGCGTGGCAAGGCGCCTGATCGCCGCCGGGTGCCTGATCGCGATCGCCTCGGGCGGCGTCCTCCACCTCGCGGGCCGTTCGACGGCCGGCGATCTCGTGCTCGCCGTCGGCACCGCCGGCGTGCTGGTTCCGCTCACCTGGGGCGTGCTCGCGTCTCTCCTCCGCAGGGACGTGGGTGTGGACGCGATCGCGCTCGTTGCGATCGCAGGCGCCCTCGCGCTTCATGAGTGGGGAGCCGGGGCCGTCGTCGCCCTCATGCTCGCGGGCGGAAACGCGCTGGAGGAGAGCGCCGCCGGCCGGGCGCGGCGCGAGCTGACCTCGCTCGTCGCCCGGGTGCCGCGGGTCGCGCACCTCCGGCGGGAGGGGGACGCGGTCGAGGAGGTGCCGGTCGAGGACGTCGTCGTCGGCGACCACGTCGTCGTCCGGGCCGGCGAGGTCGTTCCGGTCGACGGCGTGGTCGAGACCGCCGAGGCGGTCGTCGACGAGTCGACCCTGACAGGCGAGCCGCTGCCGGCGGTGCACATGCGGGGCGCTCTCGTCCGCAGCGGGACCGCAAATGTCGGCGATGTCTTCGAGCTCAGGGCCGTGCGGCCGGCGGCAGAGAGCGCCTACGCGGCGGTGGTCCGGCTGGTCCGCGACGCCGAATCCAGGAAGGCACCGTTCGTCCGGCTCGCCGACCGCTACGCGATCTTCTTCCTCCCCCTCACGGCCGTCATCGCCGCGCTTGCCTGGGCGCTCTCCGGCGAGCCGGTCCGCGCGCTGGCGGTCTTCGTCGTCGCGACCCCGTGCCCGTTGATTCTCGCCGCGCCGATCGCGCTGGTCGCGGGGATCTCGCGCGCGGCGCGGGCGGGCGTGATCGTCAAGGGGGGAGGCGTGATCGAGCGGCTCGGCGAGGCTCGCACCGTGCTCCTCGACAAGACCGGGACGCTCACGCTCGGCGCTCCCGAGATCGAGCGGGTCGTCGTCGCCGACGGCCTGCCCGCCGACGAGCTCGTCAGGCTGGCCGCCTCGCTCGACCAGCTCTCGGCCCATCCGCTGGCGGAGGCCCTGGTCCAGGGGGCGCTCGACCGCGGTCTCGAGCTGTCGTTTCCGACGGAGGTCCGGGAGGAGCCGGGTCGCGGCATCGCCGGGCTCGTCGAAGGCCGGCCGGTTGCGGCGGGCAGCGAGGCGTGGCTGCGCGGCCAGGGGCTGCAGCAGGGCCTCCGGCGGGGCGCAGACGTGGACCCGGGGCGGGTAATGGTCTCGATCGCGGTGGACGGGCGCGCGGCCGGCGCAATCGTGCTGGCGGATCACGTTCGCACCGACGCGGCGGGGCTGGCGGTCGAGCTCCGGCGGGCCGGCATCCGGCACATCGCGATGGTCACCGGCGACCGGGCCGCGGTCGGCGAGGAGATCGGCCGCCAGCTGGGGATCGACCGTGTGTATCCGGAGCTCAGCCCGGAGGAGAAGCTCGGCGTCGTCCGGACCATGCAGGCGCAGCCCGCCCTCCGTCCGGTCATCATGGTCGGGGACGGGATCAACGACGCCCCGGCGCTCGCCCTGGCGGAGGTCGGGATCGCCATGGGCGCGGCCGGCGCCACCGTCTCCTCGGAGACCGCGGACGCGGTGATCGTCGTCGACCGGGTCGACCGCGTCGCGGACGCGGTGCGGATCGGGCGGCGGTCGCTCTCGATCGCCCGCCAGAGCGTCCTGGTCGGGATCGGGCTCAGCGTCGCCGCGATGGGCCTCGCCGCCGCCGGCCTGATCGTCCCGATCGCGGGGGCGCTCCTGCAGGAGGGGATCGACGTCGCGGTGATCCTGAACGCGCTGCGCGCGCTCCGCGGCTGACGCCCCGGGGCCGAACCGCCACCGCCCGCCCGAATCAGGGCGCGGGACACCGCCCGGACGCGATGTCCCGCGTGCGGTAAGGATCCGCCGGGGGCGCCGTGCGGCCATCCGAGGCTCCGCTGAACCGCTTGCGGCATTCCCGCAGGCGGTTCGGGGGGCGCCCCGATGTAGGCGCCAGCCCGGATGGCGACAGTGCACCCATGAGGGAGCCTCTCACCGAGAAGATCGCCTGGCAGCGCCGCGGCGTCGGTCGTACCTACGTCGGCGCGCTGACGGCGGGCCCGGAAGGGGTTCGCCTCACCGGTCGTGACCCGGTCACCGGCATCGACGTCGCGCTCTCGATCCCGCTTCGCGAGATCGAGCACGTGGGCACCACCGACAACGGCGACGTTCCCCGCGAGGGGGACCAGTCGGTCGTTCTCGAGCTGGCCGAATCGGAGCCGATCGTCTTCCGGATCTTCGGCAAGGGAGCTCTCCACGCGCAACTGCTTGCACGGAGACTCGGGGCGCTGACCCACGTGCCGGCCGTGCTCGCCCAAGGAGGATCGAGATGAAGATTCAGGACGTGATGACCACCGACGTCGTGACGGTCCGCTCGAGCACGCCGCTCAAGGAGGCGGCCTCGCTTCTCGCCGAGCACCGGATCTCCGGCGTTCCGGTCGTGGACGCCGAGCGCCACGTCGTCGGGGTGCTCTCCGAGGGGGACATCCTCTTCAAGGAGAGCGGCCTGTCCGAGAAGCAGAGCTTCTTCGACCGCTGGCTTGCGGCACCGCCCACGGGCCTCGAGCTCAAGCTCGCCGCCAAGACCGCCGGCGAGGCGATGTCGGCGCCCGCACAGACCATCGGCCCCAGGCGGCCGGTGACCGAAGCCGCGGCGCTGATGATCCAGCAGGGAGTGAACCGCCTTCCGGTCGTCGACGACGGCGGGCTGCTGATCGGCATCGTCACCCGAGCCGACCTCGTGCGGGCGTTCATCCGCTCGGACGAGGACGTCGCCCGGGAGATTCGCGACGACGTCATTCGCCGCACGCTCTGGATCGAGCCCGACGCCGTCCAGGTCGAGGTCGACCACGGTGAGGTTCGCCTCACCGGGGAGGTGGAGACGAAAGGCGACGCCGAGCTGATCCCGACGTTCGTCCAGCGGGTGCCCGGCGTGGTCTCGGTGCTCTCGAAGCTGCGCTGGCGCGAGGAGAACGGCACGAAGCCGGGCCGTCTCCTCGTCTGGCACAAGACTCCCTAGCGCCTGCGCTTCGCGAAAGCGCTAGCCGGCGGCGCCTTCTTCCAGCAGCCCCTGCTCGATGGCGTAGCGCACCAGCTCGGCTCGCGTCGATAGCCGGAGCTTCTGCATGATGTGGGCGCGGTGCGTCTCGGCGGTGCGCACCGAGATGTACAGCATCTTCGCGATCTCCTGGTTCGTGTGTCCGAGGGCGAGCAGCCGCATCACCTCGCGCTCGCGCTCGGAGAGTGGGTCGGCCTCCTCGCGGGCACGGGCGTCCGCCTCGGCGGCGACGAGCCGCGCGCCGAGCGCGGGGTGAACGTACCGGCCCCCGCCGGCGACCTCCCGCACGGCGGCGACCACCTCGGCGTCGGCAGCCTCCTTCAGCACGTAGCCGGACGCCCCCGCCGCGAACGCCTCGCGCACGTAGCGCGGGTCGTCCTGCATCGAGAGCACGAGCACCTTCGTCCGGGGAGCCTCCTTCAGCACGAGCGGCACGCCCTCGATCCCGCTCTGGCCGGGCATGACCACGTCCATCAGCACGACGTCGGGCGACTGCTCGCGCGTCTCGAAGATGGCGGTACGGACGTCCCCGGCCTCGCCGACGACGTCGATGTCGGCCTCCGCGTCGAGCAGGAGATGCAGCCCGGACCGCACGACTGCGTGGTCGTCGACGATCAGGACGCGGATGCCGGTCTTCTTCGGGGTCATCGCGGGGCCTTGCGAAGGAGGGGGTGCGTGGGGGGACCATGGGTTCCCCCATGTCGGACCGCGTGGTCGTCGACGATCAGGACGCGGATGCCGGTCTTCTTCGGGGTCATCGGAGCGGTACCTCGGCCACGACGGTCGTGCCGGAGCCTTCGGTGGACTCGATCGCGAGCCTACCTCCGAGCAGGCCCACCCGCTCCTTCATCCCGACGAGGCCGAGGCCGTCGCTTTCCCCGCCTGCGGCGCCGAACCCGCGTCCGTCGTCCTCGACGACCGCCGTCACCGCGCCCTCGCGCTTCGTGACGACGACGCTCACGCGGGTGGCGCTCGCGTGCTTCGCCACGTTGGTCAGCGACTCCTGGACGATCCGGTAGAGCGCGGTCTCGACCTCGGCGGGCAGCCGTTCCGAGTCGAGGTTCGCCTGCATGTCGACCGCGATTCCCGACTGCTCGGCGAACGCCTCCGAGAGCCGCTCCAGCGCCGGCACCAGCCCGAAGTCGTCGAGCGCGGACGGTCGCAGCTCGACGGCGAGGCGGCGGACACCCTGGAGGGTCTCGACGATCTGGGCCCGCAGCCCCGCCGCCGCGTCTCTGGCCGCCTCCTTCGTCTTCGCCTCCTCGACGCTCTTGAGGCCGAGCAGGATGGAGGTGAGCGCCTGCCCGGTCTCGTCGTGCAGCTCGCGGGCCAGCCGCCGGCGCTCCAGCTCCTGTCCCTCGACCACGCGCCGCAGCGCGTCGCGGGCGACCCGGTCGGCGAGGTCGACGGCGGTCGCCGCGCGCGCGGCGAAGGTCTCCGCGAGCCGCAGGTCCTCCTCCGTGAAGCGCGGGTCGCGGTGTCGCTTGTTGTGGGCGGCGATCACGCCGATCGGACGGTCTCGCACGAGCATCGGGACGTAGAGCCCGGAGCGCAGGCCCATCCGGCGCGCGAAGTCCTGGTCGACCTCCATGTCCTCCAGGGTGGAGTCGACCCGCTCGCTGCGCCGGCGCTCGAGGACGCGGCCGACCTTCGATCCGCCGCGGCCGAGAAAGGTGCCGCTCATCTCCTCCGCCAGGGGGCCTGCGGCCGCCTCGACGCGCATGTCACCTCCCGCCGCCGGGAGCGCGATCAGCACGAGGTCGGCCGCGATCAGGTCGCGGAGGCGCGACGCGATCAGCTCGAGCAGCGGCCCGAGCTCGGTCTCGCCGGAGAGCGCGTTGCCGACCTCGGTCAGCGACTCGAGCTGCGCCAGCCAGCGCGTCGCCGACTCGTACAGGCGAGCGTTCTCGATCGCCACCGCCGCCTGGGCTGCGAGAAGGGACACGGCCTCCTCGTCCGCGGCGGTGAAGTCCTCGCCGCTTTCCTTCTCGGTCAGGTAGAGATTGCCGTAGGCGACGCCCCGGAGCAGGATCGGCAAGCCCAGGAAGGACCGCATCAGCGGATGGTGCGGAGGGAAGCCGACCGCCCGCGGGTCGGCGGTGAGATCGTGCAGCCGCAGCGGGTGGGTGTCGCGGATCAGGACGCCGAGGATCCCGCGCCCGTGCGGGAGGTCGCCGATCCGCTCGTGCGTCTCCGGGTCGATCCCGGTGGTCAGGAACCGCTCCAGCGCGTGGCCGGAGCGGTCGATCACGCCGAGGGCGGCGTACCTCGCCCCGGTCAGCTCCGCCGCCGTCTCGACGATGCGCTGCAGCACCCCGTCGAGCGAGAGATCCGAGGTGACGGCGATCCCGGCGTCGATCAGGCTGCGCCAGCGAGTCTCCACGGCGCGAATTATGAAGCTCAGACGCGGTCGGACGACCGGCCGTTCCACCGAGCGGTCGCCAGTCGACGCAGCACGAACGGGAGGATCCCGCCGTGGCGCAGATACTCGCGCTCGCGCGGCGTGTCGAGCCGGACGCGGGCCCTGAACTCCGCGCCGTCGGCGCGGACCGTCACCTCGTGCGCCTCTGCGTTCTCGATCCCCTCGATCGCGAACGACTCGCGCCCTGTCAGCCGGAGCGACTCCGCGCTCTCGCCGTCCGAGTACTGGAGCGGGAGCACGCCCATCATCAGCAGGTTCGAGCGGTGGATCCGCTCGTAGCTCTCCGCGATCACCGCCCGGACACCGAGCAGCTTCGGCCCTTTCGCCGCCCAGTCGCGCGACGAGCCGGTGCCGTACTCCTTGCCCGCGAGCACGATCAGGGGCGTCCCCTCCGCGAGGTAGCGCTGGGAGGCCTCGAAGATCGTCATCTCCTCGCCGCTTCCGGCGTGCACCGTCCACGTTCCTTCGCTACGGGGGACGAGCAGGTTCCGGAGCCGGACGTTCGCGAACGTTCCGCGCACCATCACCTCGTGGTTCCCGCGACGGGAGCCGTACGAGTTGAAGTCCTTCCGCTCGACGCCGTGCTCGACCAGGTAGCGGCCGGCCGGGCTGTCCGGCTTGATCGCGCCCGCCGGGGAGATGTGGTCGGTCGTCACCGAGTCGGCGAGCATGACCAGGCAGCGCGCGCCGTGGACGTCCTCGACCGGCGGCGGCTCGAGCGGCATGCCGTCGAAGTAGGGGGGGCGGCGGACGTAGGTCGATTCGGGCCTCCAGTCGTACAGGTCCCCGGACGGCGTCTCGAGGGCGCGCCAGGCGTCGTTTCCGGTGAAGACGTCGGCGTATCGGCTGCTGAAGAGGTCACCCGAGACCGAGGCCGCGATCGTCTCGCCGATCTCCTCCGCCGACGGCCAGAGGTCGCGGAGGAAGACGTCGTCTCCGTCCGGATCCTGCCCGATCGGCTCGGTCGCGAAGTCGATGTCCATCCGGCCCGCGAGCGCGTAGGCGACCACGAGCGGCGGAGAGGCCAGATAGTTCGCCTTCACCTCGGGGTGGATGCGGGCCTCGAAGTTCCGGTTCCCGGAGAGGACGGCGCAGGCGACCAGGTCGCTCGCGGCGATCGCCGCCGAGATCTCTCCCGGAAGCGGCCCCGAGTTCCCGATGCAGGTCGTGCAGCCGTATCCGACGGTGTGGAAGCCGAGCGCCTCGAGATACGGCGTCAGGCCGGCCTTCTCGTAGTAGTCGGTGACGACGCGAGAGCCGGGCGCGAGGCTGGACTTCACCCACGGCTTGCGCGCGAGCCCGCGCTCGACCGCCTTCCTGGCGAGCAGGCCGGCGGCGACCATCACCTGCGGGTTCGACGTGTTCGTACAGCTCGTGATCGCGGCGATCACCACGTTGCCGTGGTCGAGCTCGAACTCGACGTCCCCGAGCGAGACGTGCGCAGCTCGAGCGGCGGGCTCCTCGTCGGCGACCACGACCACGGCCGCCGGCGTGGGCGTTGCCACGGGCTCCTCGTGGCCCGGGCCGACGTGGGCCGGCGGGTCGGAGGCGGGGAAGCTCTCCGCCACCGCCTCGTCCTTCGAGTTGCCGTAGTCCACGCCGAAGGTGGGCAGGGTCTCCAGGAACGCCTGCTTCGCCACGCGGAGCGGGACGCGGTCCTGCGGGCGGCGCGGCCCGGCGATGCTGGGCTCGACCGTCTCGAGGTCGAGCTCGACCACCTGCGAGTAGGCAGGGTGGTCGTCCGCCTCGTGCCAGAGCAGGTTCTCCTTGCAGTACGCCTCGACGAGCGCCACCCGCTCCTCCGGGCGGCCGGTCAGGCGCAGGTAGGTGAGCGTCGCGTCGTCCACCGGGAAGAAGCCGCACGTCGCGCCGTACTCCGGCGACATGTTCCCGATCGTCGCCCGGTCGGCGACGGAGAGGGCGGCGAGCCCGGGCCCGAAGTACTCCACGAACTTCCCGACCACGCCTGTCCGGCGGAGGATCTCGGTCACGGTCAGGACGAGGTCGGTCGCGGTCGCGCCCTCGGCGAGCTCGCCGGTGAGGCGGAAGCCGACGACCTGCGGCACGAGCATCGACAGCGCCTCGCCGAGCATCGCCGCCTCGGCCTCGATCCCGCCGACGCCCCAGCCGAGGACGCCGAGGCCGTTGACCATCGTCGTGTGCGAGTCGGTGCCGACGAGCGTGTCGGGAAACGCCTGCCCGTCGCGGGACTCGACGACGCGCGCGAGGTACTCGAGGTTGACCTGGTGGACGATTCCCGTGCCGGGCGGGACGACCTTCAGGCCGCCGAAGGCGCCCTGGCCCCAGCGCAGGAACGCGTAGCGCTCCCGGTTGCGCTCGAACTCGAGCTCGACATTGCGGCCGAACGCGAGACGGGTCGCGAACTCGTCCACCTGGACCGAGTGGTCGATGACCAGCTCGGCCGGGATCACCGGGTTGATGTCGGCCGCGCCGCCGCCGAGGTCCTGCATCGCGTTCCGCATCGCGGCGAGGTCGACGATCGCGGGCACGCCGGTGAAGTCCTGGTGGATGACGCGGCTCGGCCGGAAGGAGATCTCGCGGCTCGGCTCCTCGGTCGCCACCCAGCCGGCGACCGACTCGGCGTCGCTCTCGCTCCCGGCGCGGAGGACGTTCTCGAGCAGGACGCGGAGCGTGTACGGGAGCCGCGCGACGTCCCACCCGGCCTGCAGCGCGTCGAGCCGGAAGATCTCGTACGTCTCGCCTCCGACCGTCAGCGTCCCGCGTGCGTCCACGTCCTCTATTCCATCAGACGGCGGTGCCGGGCCGCGACCGACCTGGCGGGCGCCGCCCAGTTCCGATCCAAGGGTGTACAGACGACCCCGAGCGAAGCGAGCAAGCGGAGGAGAGGGCTCGTGGGAGAAGCAGGGGTTCTCCCACGTGATCATCCCCAGGAGCTCTCGGTCATCGGGCGGAGGGCGGTCTCGAGGATGCGGTGGCTCCGCGGGCGGGTGAGGACGAACATCACCACCTCGGCCACGTCCTCGGCGCTCATCATCCCGGGGAGGGCGTCCGGTGTCCGGCCTCGGCCCTTCTCGAGCGCGAAGTCGGTCGCCACCCCGCCCGGGCAGACGTTCGTGCAGCGCACGCCCTGCTCGCGCAGCTCGTGGTCGAGCGCCCGCGTGAACCCGACCTGGCCGAACTTCGAGGCGCAGTACACCGCCTCGTACGGCAGCCCCCGCCGGCCTGCCTCCGACACGAGCGTGACGATGTCCGCCTCGCCGCTCGCCAGCAGGTGCGGCAGTGCTGCTCGGACGGCGTAGAGCGTCCCCTTCAGGTTGACGTCGATCATCTCCTCGAGGAACTCGGGGGCGAGCTCGAGGAACGGCCCGTAGGCGCCGACGCCGGCGTTCGCGACGAGGATGTCCAGCCGCCCGAATCGCGCGACGGTTGCCGAGACCGCTGCGTCGACCGCCGCCGGGTCGCGCACGTCGCAGGCGACTCCGAGCGCCCGTTCCAGTCCCAGGTCGTCGCCGCGACGCGAAGCCATGCCGACCGACACCCCGGCCCCCGCGAGGGCGCGCGAGACCGCGGCGCCGATCCCGCCGCTCGCTCCCGTGACGAACGCGGCCTTGCCCTCCAGTGAAGTCATGCCTCCTCCAGTCGTCGCAGTGTCGGGTAGAGGGAACGGAAGCGCCTGTAGCCGTCCTCGTACACGCGCTGCCACTCGGGATCGGGCTCGACCGCGTCGCGGACGCCCACGCAGGCCTCGACCGCCTCGCGGGCGTCGGCGAAGGCACCGGATGCGACGCCGCCGAGGAGCGCCGCCCCGAAGGCGGCGCCCTCCTCGACCGCGGTGCGCTCGATCGGGATTCCGAGGACGGAGGCGACGATCTCGAGCCAGAGCTCGCTGCGGGCTCCCCCGCCCGAGGCGCGGCCGGCGACCGGCTCGACACCGAGCGCCCGCAGCAGCTCGAGCGAGTCGCGAAGCCCGTAGGCGACTCCCTCGAGGACGGAACGGACGAGGCCTCCCCGGTCGTGTCTGAGGGACAGTCCCTCGAACACGGCCCGGGCGGACGGGTCGGCATGGGGCGTGCGCTCGCCCTGGAGGTACGGCAGGAACGTCAGTCCCTCGGTGCCGGCGGGCCACCGCTCGGCCTCCGCGACGAGCTCGTCGAACGAGCCGCCGACGACGTCCCGCAGCCAGCGCAGCGATCCTGCCGCCGAGAGCATCACCCCCATCGCCTCCCACGTGTCGGGAACCGCGTGGCAGAAGACGTGGACGCGCGCCTCCGGGTCGGCCCGGTACCCGTCGAGCGCGGCGAAGACGACCCCGGAGGTCCCGAGCACGACCGAGAGCGGGCCGGGGCCGACAACGCCGACGCCGAGCGCGCCCGCCTGCTGGTCGCCGGCGCCTCCGAGCTCGGTCGACTCGAGCACCGGCGGCAGCCACTCGACCGGAACGTCCAGCGCCCCGCACACCTCCTCGCTCCACCTCCGCCCGGCGACGTCGAAGAGCAGCGTCCCGGAGGCTTCCGCGGCGTCGATCGCGCGCTCGCCGGTGAGCCGCAGGCGGACGTAGTCCTTCGGCAGCACCATGTGCGCGGCCTGCGCCCACACGTCGGGCTCGTGCCTGCGCACCCACAGGAGCTTCGGCGCCGTGAACCCCGGGAGCGCCCGGTTCCCCGTCAGCGAGACGAGCCGGTCGAAGCCGATCCGCTCCTCGATCTCGGCGCACTCGGCAGCCGTTCGCTGGTCGTTCCAGAGGATCGCGGGGCGCAGGACGCGGTCGGCTGCGTCGAGGAGGACGAGGCCGTGCATCTGACCGGTCAGCCCGACCGAGGCTGCGTCGGCCGCACCGACCGCGGCCAGCGCCCGCTCGCTCGCCCGCCACCACTCCTCGGGATCCTGCTCGGCCCATCCCGGCTGCGGGATCGAGAGCGGGTACTCCTCCTCGGCCCGGGCGATGACGTCGCCGGTCTCCGAGATCGCCACCGCCTTGGCGCCGGTCGTCCCGACGTCCAGCCCGACGAGCGTCACGCGCCGAGAGCGGCGTAGACGAGCTCGTAGGCGCGGACCGCGTCCTTGCGTGCCTGCGCCTCGCGCAGGGCGGCCTCGTCGATCCGTGCCGCGACCCCGTCGATGAACCGCCACTGCAGCACGGATCGGCGTACGGCCTCGACGGCGTCTTCGGTGTAGGGGTAGAGGTCGAAGCCGAGCCGTTCGCCGTTGTCGCCGTAGCGGGCGCGGCGGAGCTCGACCGCGAGCTCGAGCGTCTCCATGAAGGCGGTCGCGCCGACGATGTTGTCGTCGTCGAAGGTGCCCCAGCCGGAGTTGGCGTGCTGGTGTCCGAGCAGCCCTTCGGCGGCGAGCAGGGCGGCGTACTCGGCCAGGTTCTCCCCGTTCATGATCAGGTGCTGCCAGTCCATGTTCACCTGGACGTTGTCGATCCCCTGGGCGCGGAGCTTGTGGATCACGTGCAGGGTCATGCCGATGTTGCGCATCAAGATCTTCATCGCCGGCTCCGAGTTCTTGTGCTCGAGGAAGAGAAGCTGGCCGTGCTCGCCCAGCTTCCTTGCGATCCGGGCAAGCCCGTCCACGAACCAGGCCCAGCTGTCGGCGTACGGCGTCTGGAACGGGTAGTTGTAGCCCTCGATCCCCGGCCAGACGATCATCGGCACCCCGAGCCTGCCGGCCAGATCGGCGCCGGCGCACGCGATCCGCACTGCTTCCGCGCGCACGACCGGATCGGGGTTGACCAGGCCGCCGCGGCCGAACCGCGGGTCGAGATGGAGCCCGCCCGCCAGACAGTAGACGTCGTGGTCGGGCCCGAGCGCCTCCCGGATCTCGTCCACGTTCTGCTCGTTCAGCTCCTGCGGGTAGTGGAACTCGTACCCGTCGATCAGATCGCCGAGCCCCGCGACCGCACGCCGCACCCGCTCCACCGTCGTCTCACCGGCATGCTCCGGCTGGTAGCCGCCCGGAACGAACCGGGTCACCATCGGCCCGAACGCCCAGATCCCCAGACTCGTCTTCACGGCTCGGACACTACCGCGGAGCAGGCTGCACGTCCGGGTTGACTAACAGCCGCGCATGCACCACTCTTGTTTCTCGCGCCGGGCGCACCGCGCCCGAGCCGACGCGCAAACTCAGGCAGGAACAAGGAGGGAGGAGCACGTGAGGTTTTCACGCAAGGTGATGGCAGTCGGGCTCGCCGCCGCGGTCGCCGGCCTTGCCGTCGCCGTCACGGTGGCGACGGCGGGAACGGCCAGGAAGCATGCGGGCATTCAGGCCTGCGGCCTGATGCCCGACACGAAGACGTCCGTCCGCTGGGAGCAGTTCGACAAGCCGTATCTGCAGAAGGCCTTCAAGGCCGCGGGGGTCTCCGCGCGCGTCGTCAACGCGCAGGGCGACCCGCAGAAGCAGAAGACGCAGGCCGACCAGTGCATCTCCGACGGTGCGAAGGTCCTGATCATCGCCCCGATCGACTCCGGCTCCGCGGCCGCGATCGAGAAGGCCGCCGCTGCCAAGGGCGTCAAGTCGATCGACTACGACCGCCAGGTCGAGGGCGGCTCGGCCGTCCTGTACGCGTCCTTCAACGGGAAGACGGTCGGAATTCTGCAGGGCCGCGGCGTCATCAGCGGGCGCTGCAGGGATGGGGATGTACACGAAGCCACCCGGTCGTCGCCTCGCTCTGGGGCGGCCAGGAGGACGCGAACTCGTACCTGTTCAAGAGCGGCGTCGACTCGGTCCTCAACCCGCTGTACAAGAAGGGCACCCTCAAGAAGGGCCCGCAGCAGTTCGTGCCCGGCTGGGACAACCAGAAGGCCGGCACGATCTTCGAGCAGATGCTCGTCAAGACGGGTAACAAGATCGATGCCGTTGCCGCGGCGAACGACGGTCTTGCCAACGCCGTCGTCGTCGTCGCTCAAGGCCCACAAGCTGCATCCGATCCCGCTCAGTGGCCAGGACGCCACCACCCAGGGCGTGCAGAACATCATCTCGGGCTGGCAGACGATGACGGTCTTCAAGGACGTCCGGAAGCTGGCGACCGCGACCGCGGGTGCCGCGATCAGGATCATCAAGGGCCAGAAGCTCCCGACAACGGGCTTCGTGACCACCAAGGGCCGCAGCAAGGAGCCGGCCTACCTGATCTCCCCGCAGTCGATCACGAAGAAGAACTGGAAGATCCTGGTCACGGGAGGCTTCCTGAAGAGGGGCGACATCTGCAACGGCGAATACAAGAAGTACTGCTAGGACGCCGTCGAACGAACGTGGTGGAGGCGCCCCCCGTGGGCGCCTCCGCTCGTCGTGTGGTATGAGAAGGCTCCGGTGAGCGGCACCCCCCTCCTCGAACTTCGCGGGATCTCCAAGTCGTTCGGCTCGGTGCAGGCCTTGACCGACGTCGACTTCGAGGTTCGTGAGGGGGAGGTGATGGCGCTCGTCGGTGACAACGGCGCCGGCAAGTCGACGCTGATCAAGTGCGTCGCCGGCATCCATCCGATGGACGGCGGCGAGATGATCTACGCCGGCAAGCGAGTCGACGTCCACGGGCCGAAGGACGCGGCAAGGCTCGGGATCGAGGTCGTCTACCAGGACCTCGCGCTCTGCGACAACCTCGACGTCGTCCAGAACATGTACCTCGGGCGTGAGGTCCACGACTGGTTCCACCGGCTGCGGGAGCCGCCGATGGAGGCGAAGACGTTGGAGACGATGGCGAGCCTGCGGGTGACGTCGATCTCGTCGATCCGCCAGGCCGTCGCGACCCTGTCCGGCGGGCAGCGGCAGTCGGTCGCGGTTGCCCGCGCGGTGATGTGGAACTCGCGGCTCGTGATCCTCGACGAGCCGACCGCCGCGCTCGGGGTCGCCCAGACCGAGCAGGTGCTCGAGCTCGTCAACCGCCTCGCCGAGCAGGGGCTCGGGGTCGTGCTGATCTCGCACAACCTCCACGACGTCTTCGAGACGGCGACCCGGATTACCGTTCTGCGCCTGGGACGGAACGCCGGCCTCTACGACCGCGCCTCCACGACGCAGGAGGAGGTCGTGCACGCGATCACCGCCGGCGCTCCGACCAAGGTTTCGGGCATCCCGGGCACCGCCGGGGAGGCGGCATCGTGACCGCCGACGCCGCCACTCGTGACGCCGAGGTGACAACCCTCGGGTCGCTCCCGAGTCGCATCCTCGACAACGTCCGCTCCGGGAACCTCGGCAGCTGGCCGGTGATCCTCGCACTGGGGATCATCGTCCTCGTCTTCAGCGAGACCGCGCAGAACTTCTTCACCCCGGGCAACTTCACGAACATCATCACGCAGATGGCGGGCACCTGCCTGCTCGCCTACGGCATCGTCTTCGTCCTCCTGATCGGCGAGATCGATCTCTCCGTCAGCTTCGTCAGCGGCGTCGCGGGCGTGGTCGTCGCCGAGACGCAGCTCCCGACCGGCGCCCATCTGCCCGGTCTGGTCTGCATCTTCCTCGCGATCCTCGCGGCGACGCTGATCGGCGCCTTCCAGGGCTCGATCGTCGCCCTGGTCGGCGTACCCTCGTTCGTGGTCACGCTCGCCGGCTTCGAGATCTGGCAGGGCGTGATCAACCGGACGATCACCCAGGGCGTGATCGTGATCCAGGACAACACGATCAACGACACCTCGAACTACTTCTTCAGCACTCTCGCCGGCTGGATCATGGCCGGCATCGTCAGCGCGGCGTACGTCGGGGGCATGCTCGGCGCGGCGATCTCCGGCCGGCGGCACGGGCTCGCGATCCGCGACCCGGTTCTGCTCGTCCTCAAGCTCGTGATCGTGCCGGCGATCGCGCTCGTCACCGTCTGGATCCTGAACAAGGACCGTGGCGTACCGTTCGCGCTGCTGCTCGTCGTCGGCGGGCTCCTCGTGTGGACCTACGTCGCCAAGCGGACGACCTTCGGCCGGCACGTCTATGCCGTCGGCGGCAACGCCGAGGCGGCGCGGCGGGCCGGGATCAACGTCGCCCGGATTCGCATCCTCGTCTTCATGATCGGCGGCGCGATGTCGGGGCTGGGCGGGATCGTGCTCGCAGCCCGCCTGAACAGCGTCGACCTGAACGCCGGCGGCGGGACGCTGCTGATCGACGCGATCGCGGCGGCGGTGATCGGCGGCACCAGCCTGTTCGGCGGCCGTGGCGAGGTCCGCAATGCGCTGATCGGGGCGGCGATGATCTCGACCGTCACCAACGGCATGTTCATCCTCGGCTACACGACGGGCACGATCTTCATGGTCACCGGCGCGATCCTCCTGCTGGCGGTCACGTTCGACACCATCGTCCGGCGACGGCAGATCCAAGCAGGCCGCTGAGCTCCACCCGACGCGCCGCGCGGCGGGTTCGTCTGCCCGCGAAGTACGGGACCGTCGCCGATTACGGAGCAGTGACGATGCGGTCGGCGGTGACGTCGTGCAGCCGCGCCGACTTGCCGTCCGGGTAGCGAACGGTCAACTCGCTCACCTTCGTCGCCGGACCGAGGCCGAAATGGACGCGCGGGTCCTCCGACGACAGGTAGCTCGAGCCGGCGTGCACCTCCTGGATGAGCCGCTTCCCGTCCGGGAGCACGGCGGTGACCACGGCCCCGGGCGCGAAGCGCGGGAGCTTCACCTCGAGCCAGTGTCCGGTCCCGCCGGTCGAGCGCAGGAGCATCAGCCGGCCGCCGACGGAGTTGACGGCGACGTCCACGTGGCCGTCGTTGTCGAAGTCGGCGGCGGCGACGCCGCGCCCGTTCACCCGCGGCAGCGAGCCGAGGCCGAGGGCGGCGCCGGCGGGGACGAACCGCCCGGAGACGTTCTCCAGCACCTGGATCCGCCCGGCGTTCCGGGCGAGGTTCCGGACGGGGATGTCGCCGTTCGCAAGGACGAGGTCGAGGCGGCCGTCGTTCGCCAGGTCGATCCACGAGTCGCCCCAGCCGGTGAAGTTTCGCCCGAAGGCGGACGCGAAGGCGGTGCGGGTGTCGACGAACGTGCGCCCGGCGGTGCGGAACACGGCGTGGGTCTGACCGCGCGAGTTCGAGACGAACAGATCGGGGCGGCCGTCGCCGGAGTAGTCCTCGTTGGCGATCCCCATCCCGGCGTTCGCGTCCGCCAGGCCGAGGTCTCCTGCGTGCTCGACGAACCGGAAGCCGAGCGGGCCACCACGCTCGTTCAGGTACAGGCGGTTCGGGTCCTCGTCGTTCGCGACGTACAGATCGAGCCGCCCGTCGCCGTTGACGTCCGTGAAGACGGCGCCGAGCGAGTGGTCGTAAGGAGCCGGGTCGATTCCGGCCTCCCGGCCGACCTCCCTGAACCGGGCGCGGCCGTCCGGGCCGTTGCCCTCGTTCAGGAACATGAGGTCGCGGACGCCCTGGTGGTTCGTCGGGTAGCCGGCCGAGGAGCCGGGGATCGGCGCGTTCACCTCCGTGTAGCCGGCGACGAAGAGGTCGGGGCGGCCGTCGCCGTTCACGTCGGCGACCGCCGCCCCAGAGTGCCAGCCGTAGGACACGACGCCGGACGAACGCGCGCCCTCGGTGAACGTGCCGTTCCCGTTGTTCCAGAGCAGCTCGTCGTCCTGAGCGGTGGTGACGTAGAGGTCGGTGTAGCCGTCGCCGTTGAAGTCGGCTGCGACGCAGCCCTCGCCGCGGACGACCCGGCCGGCGCCGGAGGCGGCCGAGACGTTC
The DNA here is from genome assembly GCA_963837265.1 of uncultured Actinomycetes bacterium. Lineage (GTDB taxonomy): Bacteria > Actinomycetota > Thermoleophilia > Gaiellales > Gaiellaceae > DATBLE01. The sequence continues at coordinate 455,488 of CAWIMQ010000002.1, read as the reverse complement.
ACGAAGCGCCCGTGGTCGTTGCGGAAGAGCGCCGTTCGCGGCAGGCCGCCGCGGGCCGAGTAGGCGCCGATGTCGCCCTCCCCGTAGGTGTTGACGACGAACAGGTCGACCCAGCCGTCGTCGTCGTAGTCGAGCCAGCAGAGCCCGCCCCCCATCATCGCCGGCGTGTCCTGGGTGACCCCGTAGCGGAACGCGCCCTGGCGGAAGTCCAGCCCGACCCGCGCTGCGACGTCGGTCAGGCGGACGCCGGCAAAGGCGCCCGCGGCCTGACGCACGAGCGCCGGGCTGAGCGCCGGCGCGACGGACGCCTGCGGCTTCGGGCTGCGGACGCGTGCGACGAGCCAGCGGTCTCCGCCGGTCTGGAGCTCGAGCGTCTGGCGGAACGCGACCGGCCGGTCGCGGCGGGTGATCGCCGGCGGACGACCGGTGTAGGCCGTGGTCTGCTCGGTTCCCGAGAGGGCGGCGACGGCGATCGCACCGCCCTGGCCGTGACCGGGCTCGAGCCAGACGCGCATCGAGTCGAGCCGGTAGGCGGGCACCTCGATCAGCCCTCCCGCGGCGGCGCGAATCTGCTTCTGGAGCTCGGGCAGCCGGTCGAAGGTCGCCGCCCGCTCGAGCGTCTTCGGGTCGCGGTGGGCGAGCGCCCGCCCCTGGAGACGGAGGTCGGTGACGAGGTCGGAGGCGATCGCGCGCGCAGTCCTCCGGTCCAGCCTGGTCTGGACGCCCCTCGAGCGGAGGATCGCGATCCGCGGCAGGTGGCCCGTGTCGCGCAGGGGGGCGGCGGTCTCGACGGGGCGGGCGGGAAGGCCGGCGGCGACGAGCCCCGCGGCGTAGAGCGCGAGCCCGGCGGCGCCGGCGAGCGCGAGCCTCGTCCTCCCCGGGGCGAGCGTCCGGGCGCGGCCCTTCAGCAGGGGCCAGACGGCGCAGACGACGGTGAGCGCGCCGAGCACGGCGACCTTGCTCCAGAACTCCGTGTGCACGGGCGCGATCAGCAGCGCGGCGAGCAGGCCGACGGCCACGGCGTAGGCGATCCGCATCGGGCTGCTCTCCGGGATCGTCTTCGGGTCGCTGATCATGAAGAACAGGAAGACGAGGATCTCCGGCGAGGTGACGAGCACCCACCAGAAGTACCCGCCCGTGATCGGGCCGAGGTGCCAGCGTGCCGTCATCGCGTGGCCGGTCACGGCGAGCACGCCGACGCCGGCGGCGAACGAGAGCCAGAAGGCGATCGCGATCGAAAGCAGCCTGAGCCGGCCCAGGATCGCGAGGCCGCCGCCGACGATGATCGCGAGGGCCGCGGCCATCCACGCCGACATCGGCCCCCACCAGAAGTCGAGCGGCTCGGCGCGGCCGGAGCCGAGGATCAGGAAGCAGGCGACGAGCCCGAAGTTCGACGGGTTGAGCAGGTGCCGGCCGCCGAGTCTGATCACGTGCTTGGAGAGGAGCGAGGCCGCCGCGGTGGCGGCGTAGATCCACCAGCCGTGCAGGCTCCACCAGTCGCCGTGCTCGGTGCCGGGCAGGCGGAGGATGAACGCGACCCCGTTGCCGGTGATCAGCGCGCTCGCCGGCCACATGACCACGCGCTGCTTGCGGAAGGCGATCGCCACCTCGAGCACGGCCGGGACGGCGAGCGAGATCAGGATCTGCGCGATCGAGAGGCGGAAGTGGAACGCGACCTGGCCGAGGACGTGAAGCGACGTGATCACGCCGGCGAGGTGGAGCCGCGGGTCCCGCAACGCCGGCAGCACGACGGGGTATCGCGTGCCGTGGATCGTCAGCGCCCGCCCGCGGGGCGCGGCGAGAGCGGGGGCGCTCATGCCGTCTTCCCCGCGGTCGGAAGCTGGTCGGGAAGGCTCGTCCTGCCGCTCATGTCTCTGGCCATCTTGCGCAGCAAGATGGCTGCCCATGGTACTCCGGTTCCGTCGGCGGCCACCGCCTCCGACCGGGCTCTTCCACAGCAGTGCCTGGCACTCGAGGTGTGACGTTTCGGAACCGCTTCGTCCACCGGTGGTACCTGGCACTGCAGGTGTTCCGGAAGAGCAACTCTTCGTCCACCGGTAGTGCCTGGCACTGCAGGTGTTCCGGAAGAGCAACTCTTCGTCCACCGGTGGTGCCTGGCACTGCAGGTGTTCCGGAAGAGCAACTCTTCGTCCACCGGTGGTGCCTGGCACTGCAGGTGTTCTGGAAGAGCAACTCTTCGTCCACCGGTGGTGCCCGGTACTCCGGGTGAAGCGGGCGAACTTCTCCTCCACAGGCACGGGCGGGCGCCGACCGTCAGAATCGGGGTAATGAGGCTCGCGCAGGCCCTCGCGATCGTTGGGTTCGTGGTCGAGGAGGCAGCGCGGCCGGTGTCGGTCTTCGTCGCCGACGACCACGGCGAGGTGGTGGCGGCCGCGACGATGGACGGAGCAGCGCCGGACACGCGTCTGAACGCGCAGCGGAAGGCGTATACGGCCGCGAGGTCGGACGCCCGGGCGACGTCGCAACTTGCGGAGAAGGTGAAGGACGACCCGGTCGAGCGGGCGAGCTTCGACCCGTTCTTCACGTTCTTCAAGGGCGGGGTCGCCGCGTTCGAGGAGGAGTCGCGCGTCGGCGCGGTCGGCGTCAGCGGCCTTCCGGGCGCCGACGACGAGGACCTCGCCCGTCGCGCGATCGCCGCGGCCGGCCTGTCCGCCTAGAGCGAGACCGGGTCGCCCGTCTGCGCCGATCGGTGCAGTGCCTCGAGCGCACGCGCCTGGCCCATCGCGTCGTCGCGGCCGAGCAGGAGCTCGGCCTCGCCTGCGGCCGCGTCGCCGAGGTTCTCCAGCTCGAGGAGGTAGGAGTTCTCGCGCTCGACCTCGATCCGCTCGGCCGCGCCGTCGCGGCGCACCTCGATGACCGGCGTCCTCGCGTGCCACGGGTCGTCCAGGAACAGCGAGCCCTCGCTTCCGACGACCTCCAGCTCGTCGCGGCCCGGCAGGGCCGTGCCGCAGTCGAACACGGCGAGCACGTCGCCGGGGAACCGCATCGAGCCGGTGAACACCCAGTCGGTCCCCGAAGGCCCGTGCCACGCCGAGCCGAAAACCGAGACCGGCTCCGCGCCCGCCGCCAGGCGGGAGCCGCTGACGCAGTAACAGCCGACGTCCATCAGCGCGCCCCCCTCGACGTCCGTCCGCAGCCGGATGTTGTCCGCGTCGTAGAGCGAGTACGAGAACACCGACCGGATCAGCCGCACCTCGCCGACCGCGCCCTCGTCGATCAACGACCTCAGCCGCCTCGTCTGCGGGTTGTGCCGGTACATGAAGGCCTCGCTGAGCAACCGCCCGACGCGGTCGGCCGCGTCCCACGCAGCGTCCACCTCCTCCGGGTGCCGCGTGAACGGCTTCTCGCAGAGCACGTGCTTGCCCGCCTCGACCGACCTGATCGACCACTCCGCGTGCATCGTGTTCGGCAGCGAGATGTAGACGGCCTCGATCTCCTCGTCGGCCAGAAGCGCCTCGTATGACCCGTAGCCGCGCGGGATCGCCCACTTCGCCGCGTACTCGTCGGCCCTGGCCTGGGAGCGGCTCGCCACCGCGACGAGATCGACCTTCGGCGACTCGTGCGCCGGCGGGATGACCAGCCGGTTGATGTCGGCCGTCGAGATGACCCCCCACTTCATCGGCGGTAGAGGACGTAGCGCTCTCGGGCGATCAGGAAGCCGAGCCGGCGTCCGGTGCGGTACCGGCACGTCACGCCGATCGTCGCCGACGTGCAACGAATCGGCCCGATGTCGACCGAGCGGCCGTAGGCGAGGGTCGTGCACCTGTCGCTCGAGCTCGCGCAGAGCGGCCCGATGTCGCCTCGGCACGAGCCGACGTAGAGCTTCCGGCGCGAGACCTCCAGCGTCGCCGGGTCCCAGTCGAGGTCGCAGCGTGCGGGCTTCGCCCGCCTGGCACGCCACGTGTTGTGCCGCACCAGGCACTGGACGAATGCCGGGGTTCCCTGCGATGCCGGTGCGCCGAGGCAGTTGATGTTCCCGGACGGCGACTGGAAGTGGACGAAGGGCGAGAATGCCGCGAGCGCGAGCGGGACCACCACGGCGAGCACCACGCGAGCCTACTGCATGGACGGCTGCTCGACGCGAACCGGCGCGCAGCGCTCGGTCGAGCGGGCGATCGCGAGCAGCGCGGCGAGTGTCCGCAGGTTGTCGGCAGCCGAGCACGCCGGCTCGTCTCCGGCGCGAACCGCACGCCGCAGCTCGTGCAGGACCGCCAGGCGGTCGAGCGCCGGGAGCGTCTCGGGCCGGAGCCGCTCCCGGGATGCGCCGAACCGATCGAGCCTCACCGTTCCGCGCAACGCGTCGTTCACGCCGCCGGTCCAGGTCGCCCTGGCACGAGAGCCGACGAGCTCCCAGTCGCCGTTCCAGGAGGTCTCGCGGCCGAGGGCCTCCGCCCAGGTGCCGTGATAGGCGACCGGCGTGTCTCCCTCGAGCGTCAGGATCGCCTCGACCGTCGGGTGGTGGCGGAAAGGGCTGTCCGCGACCGCCCAGCTTCGGGCGTCGACCTCGACGAGCTCGCGGCCGGTGATCGACCGGACGAGGTCGACGTGATGGACGGCCATGTCCAGGAGGAAGGGGTGGGCCATGCGCCCTCGCCAGTCCCGCGGCGAGATCCACAGGTTGCGCATGTCGCGGCGGAACTCGATCCGGATGCCCCTGAGCCCTCCGAGGGTGCCGTCCCGGACGAGGGTCGCGAGCGCCCGGGGTTGGCGCCGGAAGCGGTAGTTCTGGGCGACCATCACCACCCGCCCGTTGGCGCGCGCGGCCGAGGCGATCGCTGCCGCCTCGTCGAGTGTCGGCGCGAGGGGCTTCTCGACGATCACGTCGCGGCCGGCGGCCAGGGCGGTCTCCACCAGCGGCCGGTGCGTCGCCGGCGGCGAGACGAGCAGAACCGCCTCCGCCGGCACGGCGTCGAGCGCGCGGTCGAGCCGGGTGAAGGTCGGCACGCCCAGGCTCTCGCCCGCCCAGGCCCTCGCCCCCGGGCGGGCGTCGACGACGGCGGCGAGCCGGAAGCCCCGCGCGTTTGCGACGAGCTCGGCCCAGCTGCGACCCCAGAGCCCGGCTCCGACCTGGAGGATCGAGAAGGTCACTCGAACCAGCCGGCGGGCGATTGGGTCGACCGGGAGGTGTCGAGCGGCGACGGCTCGCGGTTGTGCGCCCAGACGACGCCGTTTGCGATCACCCGCCTCACCTCGTGCTGGCGGTAGACCGGATAGGTCTCGTGGCCGGGGCCGAAGTAGAAGACGCGGCCCTTCCCGCGCCGGAAGCAGCAGCCGCTGCGGAAGACCTCGCCGCCGGTGAAGGAGCTGATGAAGACGAGCTCGTCGGGCTGCGGGATGTCGAAGTACTCGCCGTACATCTCCTGCTCCGGGATCACGAAGACCGGGGGAACGTCCCGTGCGATCGGGTGCGCCGGGTTGACGGTCCAGACGACCTCGCGTTCGCCCTCGCGCCAGCGCAGGTGGCAGCGCGTGCCCATCAGGCGCACGAACGGCTTGCTGAGGTGGGCGGAGTGCAGGACGACGAGGCCCATGCCGTCGAGGACGCGCTGGTGCACCCGGTCGGCCGCCTCGTCGGCGACGAGGTCGTGCCCGAGGTGCCCCCACCAGACCAGCACGTCCGTCGATCCGAGGAGATCGTCCCCGAGCCCCTGCTCCGGGTCGTCGAGCGTCCGGGTTCGCACGTCGAGCCGGTCGCCGCCGAGCTCCCGGAGCGCCCCGGCGAGCTCGTCGTGGATGCCGCGCGGGTAGACGGCGCGGACTGCCTCGTCTCGCCGCTCGTGGATGTGCTCGTTCCAGACCGTGACCCGGATCGGGCCGGGCTCGTTCATCGGCGTGGGTGGCAGTGGCGACAGGAAGGCTCCGGCTGGCGCGTCCAGGGAGGATCCACCGAGTGACTATATGCCGCAAGTTGGCGCGCGCTCCCCGGACCGTCGGCGAGGCCTCCCGGCGCCGGGCCGGGACGCGGTCGGTGGGTCAGCGAGCTTCGACCCCGGGCGATCAGGCGCGGACGAGGAGCTCCCGCTCGGCGAACTCGAAGAAGCCGTCCTGGTCGGGGCCGACCTGGTGGAAGAAGACGTGGTCGAAGCCGGCGTCCTCGAACTCGGTGATCTTCTCCAGCCAGCGGTCGACGTCCGGCCCGCAGACGACCGCCTCGCGGATCGCCTGCTCGTCCACGTTCGCGGCCGCCTGCTCGAAGTGGCGCGGAAGCGGCAGCTCCTGGCCCAGCTCCCCCTGCAGCGCCGCGTTCGGCCACCACTCGAGAGCGGTGCGGACCGCCTCCTGCTCGCTCCTCGCCCAGCACACGGTCAGCTGTCCGTAGCGAGGCCCGTCGCCGCCGGCCGACCGGTAGCTGTCGACGAGCGAGGCGTCCGGGGCGGTCGAGATCAGCGCGTCGCCGGCCCGGGCGGCGAGCTTCGCCGCCAGCTCTCCGGCCGCGGCGACCGCGATCGGCGGCAGCTCGTCGGGCAGCGAGTACACCCGCGCGCTCTCGACGCGGTAGTGGGCCCCGCGGTGCGTCCGCGAGCCTCCCTGCCAGAGGAGCCGGATCACCTCGATCGCCTCCTCGAGCATCTCCTGGCGCTCGTCGACCGCGGGCCAGTAGTCGCCCAGGATGTGCTCGTTCAGGTTCTCGCCGGATCCCACCCCGAGGAGAAACCGGCCCGGCATCAGGGCGGCCGCCGTCGCCGCCGCCTGCGCGATCACGGCGGGATGGATCCGCATCGTCGGGCAGGTCACGGCGGTCCCGAGCGCGAGCCGCTCGGTCGCCTGCGCGATCGCCCCGATCACGCCCCAGACGAAGGGGCTCTGTCCCTGGCGGTTGGTCCAGGGATGGTAGTGGTCGGAGATCAGCGCGAACGGAAAGCCCGCCTCCTCCGCCCGGGCGGCGTTGCGAACGAGGGCGGCAGCGCCGTGCTCCTCGCTGGACAGCGAATAGCCGAGCTCGGGCATGAGCGGCGGCGTTGCCGCTCGGGGCCGCGCGTAAACCCGATGCTTGTCCGGCCGCCGAGGCGATACGCCGCGGCGCCCTCGCTCACCTGCGCGCCCGCCGGCGGGCGGCGTGGTACAGGCGCAGGGGCAACAGGCCGACGAGCGGCGCGCGCCTGCCGAGCTCGTCGCGGTCCTCGCGGTCGAGCGCCCGCGTGTAGCGGGCCGCGTCCGCGGCCGACCCGTACTCCTTCCGGCCGCCCGCCCCGCAGCCCCGCCCGCACTCCCAGACCATGGCGCTCCCCTCGGCCCGAAACCGGAAGCGGTGTCCGGCGATGCGGCAGCGGAGCACCCGGCGACCGTAGCAACGAGCAGGATTGACCGCCTTCGGGCGGGGTAACCCGCACGGACGATGAGCGACGTCCAGACCGGAACGATCGACACCCGGATCCCGGCGCGGCTCGACCGGCTGCCCTGGTCGCGCTTCCACTGGCTGGTCGTGGTCGGGCTCGGGACGGTCTGGATCCTCGACGGCCTCGAGGTGACCATCGTCGGCTCCGTCGCCTCGCGCCTGACCGAGAAAGGCAGCGGCATCGCCCTGAACGCGGGGCAGATCGGCACCGCCGCCGCCGTGTACGTCGCCGGGGCCTGCATCGGCGCGCTCGTCTTCGGCCAGCTCACCGACCGCTTCGGCCGGAAGAAGCTCTTCCTGATCACGCTGGGCGTCTACCTGGTCTCGACCGCGGCGACGGCCGGCGCCTTCTCCGCCTGGTACCTCTACGTGTTCCGCTTCCTCACGGGAGCCGGCATCGGCGGCGAGTATGCCGCGATCAACTCGGCGATCGACGAGCTGATCCCCGCCCGCGTCCGCGGGCGCGTCGACCTGATCATCAACGGCTCGTACTGGGTCGGGGCCGCGCTGGGCTCGGCGGCGGCCATCGTCCTGCTGAACACATCGCTCTTCGCGGCGGACGTCGGCTGGCGGATCGCGTTCGGGCTCGGGGTCGTCCTCGGGCTCGCGATCCTGCTCGTCCGCCGCCACGTTCCCGAGAGCCCGCGGTGGCTCTTCATCCACGGCTACGAGGACGAGGCCGAGCAGATCGTGGACCGCATCGAGGGCGACGTCGCCGAGGAGACCGGCAGGGACCTGCCCGAGCCCGACGAGGAGATCACCGTCCGCCAGCGCGAGTCCGTCCCGTTCCGCCAGATCGCCGCCGTCGCCGTGAAGGCGTATCCGACGCGCTCGCTCCTCGCCCTGACGTTGTTCGTCGGCCAGGCGTTCATCTACAACGGCGTCACCTTCGACCTGGGGACGCTCTTCACCGGCTTCTACGGAATCTCGTCCGGCTTCGTCCCGGTGTTCCTGATCGTCTTCGCGGTCGGGAACTTCCTCGGTCCGCTGACCCTGGGCAGGCTCTTCGATACGGTCGGCCGCAAGCCGATGATCGCGGGCACCTACCTGGGCTCGGCCGCGATCGCGGCGATCACTGCCGTGCTCTTCACGGGCCACACGCTCGACTCGGCCTGGGCGCTCGAGGGTCTGATCTTCGCCACCTTCTTCCTCGCGTCCGCCGGCGCGAGCTCGGCCTACCTGACGGCGAGCGAGATCTTCCCGATGGAGACCCGCGCGCTCGCGATCGCGTTCTTCTACGCGATCGGCACCGCGGCCGGTGGGATCACCGGGCCGCTCCTATTCGGGCACCTGATCGACTCGGGGAGCCGGGGCAACGTCGCGATCGGCTTCTACATCGGGGCGGCGGTGATGGCGCTCGGCGGCATCGCCGAGCTCTTCTGGGGGGTAGAGGCCGAGCAGGAGTCGCTCGAGGACGTCGCCAAGCCGCTGACCGCAGAGGAGGCGGAGGAGGGCCCCGAGGGCGAAGAGGACGGCGAGGAGGGGGAGCGGGACGGGCGGCGCCGGCGCGAGCCGGTCGACGGGCGGCGTGCCTCGCGCGACGCGGCGCGGCGGATGCGCGAGCGGGCCGAGCGGCGGAGGCGGCGGGAGGTGACCGGCCTGCGGCGGTACCGGCCCGGGCCGGGCGGGTCGTTCTACTCGCCGGCGATGGTCGGCACCGCGGTCCGGTCGCGGCCCGACCGCGGCGAGCGCGCCCTCGATCACGAGATCGACGCGATCGCGAACGCGCTCGCCGGGCAGGGCGTGGCCGACCGGCGCGAGCTCGCCCGCCTGGTCGGCGCCCGCTACTGGGGCCCCGGTCGTTTTCGCAGCGCGCTGCGCGAGGCGCTGGTGGAGGGGAGGATCCGCCGAGCCGGCCGTTCCGGATACGCGCCTGTCGAGAGCGGCGACGGGAGCCGGGAGGCCGGCGAGGGCTCCTGACCGCGGGGGCGGTCGGACCGGCGACGTCCGGCGCGGGCTCGCAGCCCGCCGCGCGCGTGTGTTGCCTTGCTCACATCGGTGTACCGACGCCTCCGGGCGGATACCACGACCCGCGGTGAGCTTCCGGGCCGCCCACGGGCAGTCTTCCCGCGGCGCCGCTTTGCCGAGAGCGGCTGACGGCAGTCCTCTGCGTGGCGGCGAGGGGGGCGGCGCGCGCTCGACGCGTGCCGGCCGGCCCGGTCGCCTGGAGTTCGCGATCTCGCTCGCCCGGCGTGCGGCCGCCGAGTACCTCGACGACGGTGGGCCTCAGCTCGCCGCCTCGATCTCCTACCACGTCCTCTTCTCGGTCTTCCCGCTCGCGATCGTGCTGACCGCGGTCTTCGGGATCGTCGTTCACGTGACCGGTCTCCAGGCCGACGTCGCCGACGCGGTCGTGCGCAACCTACCGCTGTCGCCGAGCGGCGAGCAGCGGCTCCGCACGCTGCTCGGGGGCGTGACGGGCAACTACTCGGCACTCGGCCTGCTCGGGATCGTCGGCCTGATCTGGGCCGCCAGCGGGATGATGGCCTCGGTGCGGGTCGCGCTGAACCGCGCGTGGGACGTGGAAGAGCCCCGCCCGTTCCTGAAGGGGAAGCTGATCGACGTCGGCCTCGTGTTCGCGGGCGCAGCCGGGGCAATCGCATCGATCGCCGCCACCGTCACGGTGCGCAGCGTCTCGGAGGCCGGCGGGAGCGCGATCGGCGTCGACCTCGCCTCCGGCTGGGCGAGCTGGGTGCTCGGCGTCCTGCTCCCGCTCGCGATCGCCTTCGCCACCGTCTACCTCCTCTACCGGCTGATCCCGGCCGCCCCGGTGTCGGCCGAGCCCACGTGGCTGGTCGCGCTGGGAGTCGCGGTCGCCTTCGTCGCCCTCGAGAACCTCTTCGCCCTCTACGTGCGTGGGTTCGCGAACTACAACGCCGTGTACGGCTCGCTGGGGGCCGTGGTCGCCTTCATGTTCTTCGTCTACCTGAGCGCGACCCTCTTCCTGATCGGCGCCGAGGTCGCCTCCGAGTGGCCGAGGCTGCGCCGTGCCTGCGAGCTCGGCGAGGTCCGGGAGGGCCCGGCGACGGCCGTCCAGCTGAAGCGGTTCGTACGCGGTCTCTGGGTGCGAGAGCGGCCGCGCGAGGCCGCGGAGGACCAGGAGCAGGTCGAGCGTCACGTCTGAGCGCGCCGGCAGGCGCGCGTTTCACCGGGGTGCCCGCGAGGTAGTCGTGAAGACACACACACCGACCGAAACCACACACACCGACCGAAACGGAGCGTGGCATGGGACAGCTCGTCGCCGACTATGTGCTCGATCGTCTGAAGCAATGGGGAATCCACCGGGTCTACGGCTATCCGGGCGACGGGATCAACGGCTTTCTCGGCGCGTTCGACCGGGCCGACGGCGATCCCGAGCTCATCCAGGTGCGCCACGAGGAGATGGCCGCCTTCATGGCCTGCGGGCACGCGAAGTTCACCGGCGAGGCGGGCTGCTGCTTCGCCACGTCCGGCCCCGGCGCGATCCACCTGCTGAACGGGCTGTACGACGCGAAGCTCGACCACCAGCCGGTGGTCGCGGTCGTCGGTCAGCAGAAGCGCATGTCGCTCGGCGCGCAGTACCAGCAGGAGGTCGACCTCCAGGTCCTGTTCAAGGACGTCTCCGAGTTCGTCCAGTACTGCATGGACCCGAGCCAGGCGCGGCACCTCGTCGACCGGGCGGTGCGGATCGCGCTCGACCGCAAGGGCGTCTGCACGCTCGTCTTCCCGGAGGACGTGCAGGAGGCGGATGCGGTCGAGTCTCCGCCGCGGATGCACGGCGCGGTGTTTTCGAGCATCGGCTACTCGCGGCCGCGGGTGATCCCACCGGAGGCGGACCTCGGCCGGGCGGCCGAAATCCTGAACGAGGGCGAGAAGGTGGCGATCCTGGTCGGCCAGGGCGCCGCCGGGGCGGCCGACGAGGTCGTCGAGGTGGCGGAGACGCTCGGCGCCGGCGTCGCCAAGGCGCTGCTCGGCCGGGCCGTCCTCCCGGACGATCTGCCGTTCGTCACCGGTCCGATCGGTCTGCTCGGCTCGACCGCGAGCTACGAGATGATGGAGGGCTGCGACACGCTGCTCATGGTCGGGACGAGCTTCCCGTACTCGGAGTGGCTGCCGGAAGAGGGCAAGGCGCGTTGCGTCGAGATCGATCTCGACGGGCGGATGGTCGGCATGCGCTACCCGACCGACGTCGCCCTGGTCGGCGACGCGAGGGAGACGCTGAAGGAGCTGATCCCGAGGCTCGAGCGCAAGGAGGACCGCTCGTGGCGGGAGCGGATCGAGCAGGAGGTGTCCGAGTGGTGGCGGGTCGTCGAGGACCGTGCAATGGAGCCCGGCGAGCCGGCCAATCCCCAGCGGGTGATCTGGGAGCTGTCGCAGCGGTTGCCCGACGGCGCGATCCTGGCGGCCGACTCGGGCTCCTCGACGAACTGGTGGGCGCGCCAGCTGAAGCTGCGCAAGGGGATGATGGCCTCTCTCTCCGGGACGCTCGCGACGATGGGCCCGGGCACTCCGTACGCCATCGCTGCCAAGTTCGCGTTCCCCGAGCGGCCGGTGATCGCCATCGTCGGCGACGGCGCCTTCCAGATGAACGGGATGAACGAGCTGATCACGGTCAAGCGCTACTGGGAGCGTTACTGGCGGGACAACCCGACGCTCGTCTTCTGCGTCTTCAACAACCAGGACCTGAACCAGGTGACCTGGGAGCAGCGGGTGCTCTCCGGCGACCCGAAGTTCCTCGGCTCGCAGTGGATCCCGGACGTGCCGTACCACCGCTATGCGGAGCTGCTCGGGCTCGCCGGCGTCTACTGCGACTCGGACGACGCGATCGGCGACGCCTGGGTGGAGGCGCTTTCCGCCGGGCGGCCCTGCCTGCTCGAGGTCAAGACCGATCCGGAGATCCCGCCGCTGCCGCCGCACATCCGCGCGAGCCAGGCGAAGAACATGGCGAAGGCGATGGTGAAGGGCGACCCGGAGCGGATGGGCGTGATGGAGAAGTCGCTCGTCGGCAAGCTGCAGGAGCTCAAGGAGTCGGTTCCGGGGCGCTCGTGAGCGCAAGCGCAGTGGCGGCCGGCGTCGCCGTCGAGTCCGTCGAGGTCGCCGCTTACGAGATCCCGACCGACGGCCCGGACGGCTTCGAGACCGACGGGACCCTGACGTGGGGCTCGACGACGATTGTCGTCGTGCACGCGCACGGGGGCGGCGAGTCCGGGCTCGGGTACACGTACGCGCATCCCGCCGCCGCCCAGGTGGTCGCGGACCGGCTCGCACCGGCCGTGGAGGGCGAGGATGCGACTGCCCCCGCAGCCGTCTGGCGGAAGCTCGCGGCCGGGCTGCGCAACGTGGGCCGCCCCGGGATCGGCTTCATGGCGCTCTCCGCCGTCGACGTCGCGCTCTGGGACCTGAAGGCCCGCCTCCTCGACCTCCCGCTCGTCGACGTCCTGCCTGCGGCACGCGACCGCGTGCCCGTCTACGGAAGCGGCGGCTTCTGCAACTACCCGCTCGGCCGGCTCCGTGCCCAGCTCGGCGGCTGGGTCGCCGAGGGCGTCTCGCGCGTGAAGCTCAAGATCTCGCGGAGCCCCGACGAGGATCCGGCCAGGCTCGACGCGGTGCGCGCCGAGATCGGCGACGAGGTCGCGCTGTACGCCGACTCCAACGGCGCGCTCGGTCGCAAGGAGGCGCTCGCGTGGGCGGATCGCCTGGCCGGCGAATGGGGCGTCTCCTGGTTCGAGGAGCCGGTCAGCTCGGCAGATCTCGAGGGCCTGCGTCTCGTTCGCGACCGCGGGCCGGGCGGGCTCGACGTCGCCGCGGGCGAGTACGCGTTCGTCGCGCGCGACTTCGTAAATCTCGTCGGCGCCGTCGACTGCCTCCAGGCAGACGTCACCCGCTGTGGTGGGATCACCGGCCTGCTCGCCGCCGCCGCGCTCGCCGACGCGCATGCGCTCGACCTGTCGGGCCACTGCGCGCCGCAGCTGTCCGCGCACGTCCTCTGCGCGGTCCAGCGGCTGCGTCACCTCGAGTACTTCCACGACCACGTGAGGATCGAGCGGATGCTCTTCGACGGCGTACTCGAGCCGGAGGACGGCGCGCTGCGACCCGACCGCTCCCGGCCCGGCCACGGGCTCGAGCTCCGGCACGCCGACGCGGAGGCCTACCGGCTGTGAGCGCCCTTCGCGTCCCGGCCCGGATCGACACCCGTTTCCGCGGCGGCATGGCCGCGACGGCCGAGGTCGACCGCCGCGGGCTCGCGAAGGCGCTGCGCGACTCGGTCGAGGGCGAGGTGCGCTTCGACGTCGCGACGCGGGCCCTCTACGCCACCGACGCCTCCAACTACCGCCAGCCGCCGATCGGCGTCGTCGTCCCGAGGACGCTCGACGACGTCGTCGCCACCCATGTCGCCTGCTCGGCGTTCGGGGCGCCGATCGTCTCTCGCGGCGCCGGCACGAGCCTCTCCGGCGAGACGGTCAACTTCGCCGTCGTCATCGACCACTCCAAGTACCTGCGCGCGATCGGCGACCCCGATCTCGACCTTGGCACGGTCCTGGTCGAGAACGGCGCCGTCAACGAGCAGGTGAACGAGCGCTGCGCGAGGTGGAACCTCGTCTTCGGCCCGGACCCGTCGACCCACAAGTACTGCACGATCGGCGGCAACATCGGCAACAACTCGTGCGGGATCCACTCCGTGCAGGCGCAGCTGTACGGCCACGGGCCGCGGACGTCGGACAACGTCCACTCGCTCGAGGTCGTCACCTACGAGGGCGAGCGCTTCTGGGTCGGCGAGACGAGCGACGAGGAGCTGGAGCGGATCGTCGCGGCCGGCGGCCGGCGGGGCGCGATCCACGCGTCGCTCCGCGATCTGCGCGACCGGCACGCCGACCTGATCCGCGCGCGCTACCCGAGCGTGGACAAGCTGCCCCGGCGGGTCTCCGGCTACAACCTCGACGATCTGCTGCCGGAGAGGGGCTTCAACCTCGCGCGTGCTCTGGTCGGCACGGAGTCCACCTGCGCGACGGTGCTCCGCGCCCGGCTGTACCTGACCCCGGCGCTCCTGAAGCGGACGCTCGTCGTGGTCGCCTTCCCCGACATCTGCGCCGCCGGAGACGCCGTCCCCTGGGTGATGGAGCACCGGCCGGTCGGGTGCGAGGCGATCGACCACGTCCTGTTCCGGGACGAGCAGCACAAGAGCATGCACCCCTCCGAGCTGAAGCAGCTGCCGGCGAGGCACGAGGACGGCGCCTGGCTCATGGTCGAGTTCGGCGCCGACAGCCAGGAGGAGGCCGACGAGCAGGCACACGGGTTCGTCGCCGACGTGCGCACGCACGGGATCGGCGAGGAGGAGATCGGCCTGTTCGACGACCCCGAGGAGGAGAAGCACCTGTGGCAGGTGCGGGAGGGCGGGCTCGGGGCGACCGCGTTCTCCGGCGGCAGGGACCACTGGCCGGGCTGGGAGGACTCCGCGGTGCCGCCGGAGCGGGTCGGTGACTACCTGCGGGACCTGAAGCGCCTCTATTCGGAGTTCGGCTACCACGGGGCGATGTACGGCCACGTCGGGCAGGGCTGCGTCCACTCGCGGATCGACTTCGACCTGCGCACCGCCGACGGGCTGAAGACCTTCCGCCGCTTCATGGAGGCCGCCGCCGACCTCGTCGTCTCCTACGGCGGCACCCTCTCGGGCGAGCACGGCGACGGCCAGGCCAGGGCGGAGCTGCTCCCGAAGATGTACGGGGACGAGCTCGTCGCCGCGTTCCGCGAGTTCAAGGCGATCTGGGATCCCGACTGGAAGATGAACCCGGGCAAGGTGGTCGACCCGTACCGGCTCGACGAGAACCTCAAGCTCGGCACGAGCTACAACCCGTCCCGGCCGGAAGTCGTCTTCTCCTACCCGGAGGACCGGGGCGACTTCGCGCACGCCGCCCTCCGCTGCGTCGGGGTCGGCAAGTGCCGCACGCCGGGCGGGGTGGACGTGATGTGCCCGAGCTACATCGTCACGAAGGAGGAGATGCACACCACGCGGGGCCGGGCGCGACTGCTGTTCGAGATGCTCCAGGGCGACATCGTCACCGACGGCTGGCGGAGCGCGGAGGTGAAGGAGGCGCTCGACCTCTGCCTCGCGTGCAAGGGCTGCACCAGCGACTGCCCGGTCGACGTCGACATGCCCACGTACAAGGCCGAGTTCCTCCACCACCACTGGGCCGGCCGCCTGCGGCCGCGGCACGCCTACGCCTTCGGCCTGATCGACCAGGCCGCCCGGGTCGCCTCGCGGATGCCCGGCTTCGTCAACTTCCTCTCGGCGACGCCCCCGTTCTCGCGGGCGTTCAAGCTCGCGGCGGGGATCGGCTCCGAGCGTGACGTGCCCCTCTTCGCACCGTTGACGCTCCAGGACTGGTTCCGGGCACGGGGAGTGGTCAACCCGCACGGCCCGAAGGTGATCCTGTGGCCGGACACGTTCAACAACCACTTCCACACCGACGTCGGCGTCGCCGCGGTCGAGGGGCTCGAGGCGGCCGGCTTCCGGGTCGTCCTGCCCCGGGGTCACGTGTGCTGCGGCCGGCCGCTCTACGACTACGGCTTCCTCGACCTCGCGAAACGCTACCTCCGCCGCACGCTCGGCGTGCTCCGGGAGGACGTCAGGGCGGGCGTTCCGGTGGTCGGCGTCGAGCCGAGCTGCGTCGCCGTCTTCAAGGACGAGCTCCCGAAGCTGTTCCCCCACGACGACGACGCGGAGCGCCTGACCCGAAACGTCTTCCACTACGCCGAGTTCCTCCAGGCGCAGGGTGCGACGCTGCCGGCGCTCGAGGGGAAGGCGCTCCTCTGGGGCCACTGCCACCACAAGGCGACCGGTGGCATCGCCTCCGAGCAGGCGCTGTTGCGCCGGTTGGGGCTCGAGGTCGAGGAGGTGACCGGCGGCTGCTGCGGGCTTGCAGGCTCCTGGGGCTTCGAGGCCGGGCACTACGAGATCTCGATGCAGGCCGGCGAGCACGCGCTGCTCCCGGCGGTGCGGCAGGCGGAGCGAGGGACGCTGGTCGTCGCCGACGGGTTCTCCTGCAAGACGCAGATCGAGCAGGGCGGGACGGGGCGCCGCGCCCTCCACGTCGCGCAGGTGCTGAAGCTGGTTCACGATGGGGTCGGCGAGGACGAGGTCTTCCGGAAGCCGCAGCCGTCGCTCGGCCGCCGCGCGCGGCGCGCGGCCACGCTCGCCGCCCTCGGGGTCGGTGCGGCTGCCGCGCTCGCCGCCGCCGCGCGCCGCTGAGCCGGCAACCGGCGGCACGACTCGTCGGTTCACGCCGAGGCGCTGTCGGACCTGGCAGGGGTCAGACCCCTGCCAGGTCCGAGCGGGACGGTGCACCGCTCGAACGTGTGGCCCGATACTCGACACGCGTCCCGAACCGTCCGGGCAGGGGTCAGACCCCTGACACGTCCCGAACCGCCAACAGGGGTCAGACCCCTGACATGGCTATCGTGGACGTGTGCTCGCCCGGTGGGATCGCGCCGTGGTCGAGGCGTTCCAGCACCTGCACTGGGGCCCGGCGGACTGGTGCTTCGAGCACCTCTCCGACTGGTGGGTGAAGAGCCTCGTGATCCTCGGGGTCGGCCTCGCCGCCGACCTGTGGGCCCGCCGCCCGCCGGCGGCGGCCGCGTTCGGAACGGTCTCGTACCTCGTTGCGTCGGGGCTGGCGACGCTGCTCAAGCGGGCGTTCGACCGTCCGCGCCCGCCTCTGGCCGACCCCTCGGTGCACGCGCTCGTCGCGGTCCCGCACGACGGCTCGATGCCCTCGGGCCATGCGGCGACCGCGTTCGCCGCCGCGGTCGCGGTCGGGCTCGTCCATCCACGCCTGCGGTGGGCGCTCCTCGCGCTCGCGGCCCTGATCGGGATCTCTCGCGTCTGGCTCGGCGTCCACTATCCCGGCGACGTCCTGGTCGGCGCCGGAGTCGGCACGGCCGTCGCCGTCACCCTCTGGCTTCCGGCCAGGCAAGTGCTGCAGGCGTAAGATCGGGTCACGGACGCGCTCGCCCTCACCTCCGTCCTGCCCGACCTGCCGACGGACCGGACGCGGCTCCTCGACAACCTCGGCCGGGTGCGCCGCGAGGTGGGCCCGGTCACCCCCGAGCTCTCCGACGCGGTCGCCGACCACATGAACGTCCGCCGCGGCGAGGTGCACGAGGTCGTCTCGTTCTACTCCTTCCTGGGCGAGCCCGTCGATCTCGTCCGCGTCTGCGCCGGGCCGGTGTGCGACTGCATGGGTGCGCAGGCAGGAGCGGGCGAGCTCGCGGTTGCCTGTGTCGGCCACTGCGACCTCGCGCCCGTGCGCATGGAGGGTGACGAGATCGCGGGCGGCGTGACCCACCGGGCGAACGGCTTCCTCGAGGAGCCCGACGATCTGCGCGACCCGCCCGGGCTCTCGCAGGACGAGGTGCTCGCGCGGCTCGAGGCCTCAGGCTTGACCGGGATGGGCGGGGCGGGCTTCCCGGCGTGGCGCAAGTGGGACGCCGTCCGCCGCGAGCCCGGCCCGCGGGTCGTGATCGTCAACGCCGACGAGGGTGAGCCCGGGACGATCAAGGACCGGTACGTGATGGAGCTCCGGCCGCAGCTCCTGCTCGAGGGGCTCGTCGCCGCGATGCGCTTCTGCGATACCGACGAGGCATACGTCTACCTCCGCGAGGAGTACGCAACCTCACGGGCGCGGCTGGCCGAGGCGATCGCCGCGCGCGGCCTGCACGTGCGGCTCGTCGTCGGCGCCGGCTCCTACGTCTGCGGCGAGGAGACGGCGATGCTCGAGTCGATGGAGGGCCGCCGCGGAATGCCGCGACTGCGGCCGCCGTTTCCCGCCCAGTCCGGCTACCTCGGCCGTCCGACGCTGATCAACAACGTCGAGACGCTGGTGCACGTTGCACGCATCCTCCGTGGCGAGTGGGCTCCCGGCCGGCTGTGGTCTCTATCCGGGGCGGTTCACCGCCCCGGATGCTACGAGGCGCCGTTCGACATCACGACGAGGCAGCTGGTCGACGTCTACGCCGGCGGCTTCGACGGCGAGGTCGGCGCGGTCGTTCCCGGCGGCGCGGCAAGCGGAATCCTCCCGCCGGGCGCGCTCGACGTGCCGCTGACACGCGAGGCGCTCGCGGAGTGGGGGGCAGGACCGGGCTCGGCCGGCCTCCAGGTGTTTCCCGCGTCGTACCCGGTACTGCGGTTGCTCGCCGAGACGATGCGGTTCTTCGCGGAGGAGTCGTGTCAGAAGTGCACTCCGTGCCGGATCGGTAACCGCGCGCTCCACCACGTCGCCGAAGAGCTGCAGGAAGGACGCGCCGCGATGACCCGCGCGAAGGTCGAGGAGTGGCTGGAGGCGATGGCGCAGACCTCGATCTGCGGCCTCGGCCAGGCCTCGCCCTTCCCCGTCCGGAGCGTGCTCCGCCACTGGCCGGACCTGGTGGAGGCGCTCGGATGATGCTCGTCGCGGCTATCGCCTCCGTCGCCTCGATCTGGGGCGCCGTCACCGGCTTCTACGGGACGCGCCACTGGGAGGTGATCGACGTCTGCCAGGCGAGGTACATGGGTGACCGGTTCGCTCTCGTCCAGGCGCGGATCGGCGGCGCCAGGCACTTCGCCGCGCTCCACCTCTACAGCCGGAAGACGGGCTGGGTGGTGATGTGGGCCGACGGCCGCGTCAACCGGAGGATCGGGAGGTCCACGCGGCCCCTCGTCCTCGCCGAGGTGACACGATTGAAGGCGCGATGTCTGGCTCCGTAGTCACGTTCACGCTCGACGGCCGGAACGTCTCGGCGCCCGAGGGCGAGCTGCTCGTCCATGCGCTGGCGCGAAACGGCGTCTTCGTGCCGACGCTCTGCCACGACGACAAGCTCGAGCCGTACGGCGGCTGCCGGGCCTGCGTGCTGGACGTCGAGGGAGCGCCGCGCCCCCTGGCGGCGTGCGCTACTGGCGTCACGGAGGGGATGGTCGTGAGCAGCAACGGGAGCGTCGAGCGCCTGCGCTCGACGCTGATCGAGATGCTCCTGTCCGAGCACCTGAACGGCAGTCCCGCCGGCCGGCCGAACGAGCTGCTCGGGCTGGCCGACGACCTCGGTGTGGAGGCGCCGCTCGTTCTCCCCGACGCGCAGCGGGCGCCGTACGAGGACCGGAACCTGCTCATGGGCTACGACCCCGACGCGTGCATCCTCTGCGCGCGCTGCGTCCGCTACACGCAGGAGGTGATGCAGTGCTCGGCGCTGTCGCTGGAGGGTCGCGGCGGCGCGGCGCGCGTCGTCCCGACGTGGGGGCGGTCGTGGCTCGACACCGAGTGCGAGCTCTGCGGCGGCTGCCTCGGCGTGTGTCCGACCGGCGCGATCTACGAGAAGCCTGTCGAGGGAGCGCCGGCCGGCCACGAGGCAACCCTCCTGAAGACGAAGACGACTTGCACGTTCTGCGGCGTCGGCTGCCAGGTCGACCTGAACGTCGACCCGGAGACGAGGCGGATCGTCAAGGTCACCTCCGACCCGTCGTACGTGTCCAACGAGGGCAACCTCTGCGTGAAGGGACGGTTCGCCTTCAACTTCGTCCACCACCCGGACCGGCTGACCGAGCCGCTCGTCCGCGGCGAGGACGGCGAGCTCCATCCGGTCACCTGGGACGAGGCCCTTACGGCCGCGGCCGAGGGACTGTCCCTGGTACGTGACCGTTACGGACCACAGGCGGTCGGCTTCCTCGCCTCGGCGCGGCTGACGAACGAGGAGAACTACCTGATCCAGAAGCTGGCGCGGGGGGTGGTCGGGACGAACTCCGTCCACTCCTGCGAGGCGACCTGACACGCGCCGACCCTCTACGGCCTGGTCAGGTCGTTCGGCAGAGGAGCAAGCACCAACTCGATCCCGGAGATCGAGAACGACCGGTTCCTGCTCGTGATCGGCTCGAACACGACCGAGGCGCATCCGGTGCTCGCCCTGCGGATCAAGAAGGCGGTGCGCATGGGCGCGACCCTCGTCGTTGCCGATCCGCGGAAGATCTGGCTGACGAAGATCGCGAAGCGCCACCTTCAGCTCCGACCGGGGACGGACGTGTGGCTGATCAACGCGATCATGCACACCATCCTCGAGGAGGGCCTGCAGGACGAGGACTACATCAGGGAGCACACGGTCGGGTTCGACGCCGTGCGGGAGGTGGTCGCGCGGTACACGCCCGAGGAGGCCGAGCAGGTCACCGGCGTGCCGGCGAACGCGATCCGCGAGACCGCGCGCGAGTATGCCCGCGAGCGGCACGCTGCGATCTTCTACACGCTCGGGATCACCGAGCACGCCTGCGGCGTCGACAACATCTGGTCGCTCGCCAACCTCGTGCTGATGACCGGGCATCTCGGGTACGAGTCCACCGGCCTGAACGCGCTCCGCGGCCAGAACAACGTCCAGGGCCTGAACGATTCGGGCGCGAACCCGTCCTACCTCCCCGGGTACCAGCCGGTGGACGACCCCGTGATCCGCGCGAAGTTCTCGGCTGCCTGGGGGGTGGACGTGCCGGCGGCTCCCGGGTACCGGCTCGACCAGATCGTCTCCGGGCTGCACGACGGCCGCGTGAAGGCGCTCTACCTCGTCGGCGAGAACCCCGCGCAGACCGAGCCGAATGCCCACCACGTCGAGGAGGGGCTCGAGCGCTGCGAGTTCATCGTCTCGCAGGACATCTTCCTGAACGACTCGACGCGCCGCTTCGCGGACGTCGTCCTCCCGGCCTCGAGCTTCGCCGAGAAGGACGGCACCTTCACCAATACCGAGAGGCGAGTGAACCGGGTGCGGAAGGCGCTCGACTGTCCGGGTGACGCGCGCGAGGACTGGCGGATCGTCTGCGCGCTGGCAGCGGCGCTGGGCGCGTCGTGGCCCGGGTACACGAAGCCGGAGGACGTCTGGAACGAGCTCGCCGATCTCTGTCCGAACTGGTCCGGGATCCGCTACCCGCGAATCGAGGAGCACGGGATCCAGTGGCCGTGCACCGAGCTCGACCATCCGGGAACGCCGTACCTGCACGCACCGGAGCCGGCGCTCCCCGGCGGACGGGGGCGGTTCTTCCCGGTCGAGTTCCAGCCGCCGATCGAGCAGCCCGACTCCGAGTTCCCGTTCGTGCTCACGACCGGCCGGACGCTGTACCACTACAACTCCGCGACGATGACGATGCGCGAGGCAGGCGTCGTCGAGAAGCAGGAACGTCCGTTCTTCGAGATCAACGCCGAGGACGCGGTGTCACTCGGGATCTCGGACGGGCAGGCGGCGCGGCTCGTCTCCCGGCGCGGGGAGCTCGAGGCCGACGCGCACTACTCGGACCGGGTCTACCCGGGGCTCGTCTGGATGGCGCTCCACTTCGCGCAGGCGAAGGTGAACTGGCTCCTCCACGACGTCGGCGACCCGCTGATCGGGACGCCCGAGTACAAGGTTTCCGCCGTCCGGGTCGAGCCGCTCGGCTGACGGCTGCCGGAGCCCGGGCGCTCGCGCGAGCCCGGCGGCTCGGACGCGAGCGGGCGGCGGTACGCCCGCCGCGCGTAGAGATGTCACGATTCACCCCACCGTGAAGCTCGGCGAGCCGCGCATCGAGGTCGAGACCTGCGAGTCGACGCAGGCGCTCCTCGACCCGTCCATGCCGGAGGGCGCGCTCGCGATCGCGGACGGGCAGACCGCGGGCCGCGGCCGGCTGGGCCGTGTCTGGGAGGCGCCCGCCGGAACGGCGGTGCTCGCCTCCGTCCTGCTCAAGCCGCCGCCTCCGGCTCCGCAGGCGCCCCGGTCTTCCGCCCGCGCGGCGCCTGCTTCGCCGGCGGCGCTTGCAGGCACAGCACGGCCGCTGCCGCAGCTGGCGCTGGTCGCCGGGATCGCGGTCGCGGACGCGGTCGAGCTGCTGACCGACCTCACCGCCCAGATCAAGTGGCCGAACGACGTGATGCTCCGCCGCCGG
This sequence comes from uncultured Actinomycetes bacterium, assembly GCA_963837265.1. Lineage (GTDB taxonomy): Bacteria > Actinomycetota > Thermoleophilia > Gaiellales > Gaiellaceae > DATBLE01. The sequence goes on along the minus strand of CAWIMQ010000002.1, from coordinate 433,238 downwards.
AAGGTGGCGGGAATCCTCGCCGAGGCACGCGAGGGCGCCGTCGTCCTCGGAATCGGCCTGAACGTCAACCAGGCCCCCGACCAGCTTCCGGAGGGTGGCTGCTCGCTCCGGACCGCGACCGGGCGCGAGTGGGACCGGACGGCGGTCCTCGACGCCGTCCTCGACGCGCTCGCCAACCGGTACGAGAGCTGGTGCGCCGGCGGCCTCGACGCCGTGTACGAGGGGCTCGCGCCGCGAGACTTCCTGCGCGGCCGCCGGGTGACGGTGGAGGGGACGGTCGGGACGGCCGCGAAGATCGACCGCGAGGGACGGCTCGAGATCGCGACCGGCCACGGAGAGGTGACGGTGGTCGAGAGCGGCGAGGTGACGTACGAGCGCTGAGCTGATACACGAGGCCCCGGACGCGATAGAGAGGTATGAGCTGTCAGCGTACGGACGCCGAGCTGATGTCGGACGCCCGCCACGACCCGGCCGCCTTCGGGGAGCTGTATGCGAGGCACGTCGCCGCCGTGCACGACTGGCACGCCCGGCGAGTCACCCCGGCCGCGGCCGACCTGACGGCAGAGACGTTCGCCCGGGCGTGGCTCGCCAGACGACGGTTTCGCGACCGTCGGGACGGCTCGGCGATTCCGTGGCTGCTCGGCATCGCCAGGAACGTCCTGCGCGACTCGATCCGGCGCGACCGGATCGCGACGCGTGCCCGGGAGCGCCTCGGCCTCCCGCTCGACCTCTCGACCGAGGGCGGCTACGCCCAGGTCGAGGAGAGGCTCTCGCCCAGGAGGTCGCTCGCCTGCCTGGCCCATCTGCCCGAGCACGAGCGCCGGGCCCTGGAGTTGCGCGTCGTCGAGGGGCTCCCGTACGCGGCGGTCGCCGAGACCCTGGAGATCAAGCCGGCGGCGGCACGCCTGCGCGTGTCCCATGCGCTCCGGCGGCTCGCCCTCACCACCTCGAAGGAGGAGCCATGACCGACCTGCCCGACACGCTGAACCGTTTTCGCGCCGAGCTCGAGGGCGCGGCCGCCCGCGATCTCGGCCGCCGCCGGCGGCGGGCGCGCCTGGTCCGCCCGCTCGGGGCGGCCGTTGTGCTCGCCGCCGCCGGTGGGGCCGCGGCCGCGGCCCTTCTCGGCGAGACGGGCCGTCGATCGTCGAGCGGGCCCAGGCTGCGCTGACCGTGGACGGCGGCTCGATTCTCCACATGCGGATCGTCGCCGCGGAGACGAACCGCGACGGAAGCGTCACGCGCTGGCAGGAGGAGCACTGGCAGTCGGCCGGAGGCTCCGATGGACGCCGGATCGAGACGGAGCCCGACGGCCGCCGGGTGGAGGAAGGCTTCGCGGGAGGCCTCGCGCAGTCTACGACCCGGCCACGAACACGATCTACTCCGCGAACGCGGCCGGGGCGAAGGCGAGGCAGGCGTCCGGGAGCACGTCGCCCGGCCCCGTGCAGAAGTCCGCACCCGCCTCCGTGCCGGGCAAACAGCTAGCCGCCGAAGGCGAAGGTCCTGCCGGCCGCGGAGAGGGCGCAGGCGACGAGGCTGCACACCCCGGACGAGACGATCCGCCTCCTGCTCGACTCGGGCTCGCTCGTGGAGGACGGGCACGTCGCCGTCGACGGGCGCGACGCGATCCGGCTCGTCTCCGCGCAGTCCGGCGAGACGTGCTCGTCGACGCGACCACCTTCGCTCCGATCGAATGGACATCCTCCGGCAGCGGCGGCAAGATGCTGCGCTTCACCGTCTACGAGAAGCTCCCCTCGACGGCCGAGAACGAGGCGCTGGCGAGCCTGACGGCGCAGCATCCCGACGCGCGGATCGACGGCGACCAGGCCGACTACGAGGCGGCCGAGCTCCGCCTCTCCCCGCAGCGCTTTCGCTGAAGCCCGTCGGCGCCGGGGCGGGCTGAACGCAGGGACAGACCAGGAGGTCTGTCCCTGCGGGCGCGAGGGCGTGTGGTGGGGAGTACAGGGACAGTCACTCCGTGACTGTCCCCTGGGGTTGGGCCGACCGCCGGCTACCGCGCCGGCGTCAGCGGGATCTCGGCCTCGTGGATCCGCGAGCCGTTCGCGGCCGAGCGTTCGAAGACGGCCAGCGTCGCGGGCCTCGCCGGAGCCGAGAACCGCACTGTGAAGTCGAACGTGCCGCGCGTCCCGCTGCCCGAGGTCGCAGTGACGAAGCCGTGCGAGACCACGTGCCCGTTCCGGTCACGCAGCTCGTAGTCGAAGGTCGCCTCGAACGTGTTCGCGGTCCCGGTCACCCGCAGCGGCGACGACACCGTCTGGTACGGCAAGGGCGACTCGACGAGGATCGCCGGCGTCACGTCCTCGAAGTCGGACCGCCGGTAGTCGACGCCCCGGTAGGTGACCGCGTCGGCCGGGGCGAACTGCGAGAGCATGTACACGATCGGCGCGACGTTCGGGCCTCCCTGACCCTCGGCGATCGTGAAGCCGATCGCCCGCTCCTGGTCGGTCGGGCCGGCGAAGAACGCCTGCAGGAGGCCGTTCCGCGTCACCGAGTCGAACGACCTCGCCACCGGGGCCACGTCCCCGTCGCGCAGGAAGTAGACCCGCACGGTCTTCTCGCGCGACGGCCCGGTCACCGTCCGGGTCACGGTTCGCGTCTCCGTCGTCGTCACCGTCACGGTGCGCGTGGTACCGCACCCGGCGGCGACGAGGACCGCGAGCGCGAGCGGAAGGAGCCTGTGCATCGCGCGGAAGCGTAGCCTCGGCCTCAAGCTAGAGTCGCGGGATGGACCGGGACGGCATCGAGGCCGAGGGGCTGGTGCGCGACTTCAAGGACGTGCGCGCCGTGGACGGGATCGACCTCACCGTCGCGCCGGGCGAGATCTACGGCTTCCTCGGCCCGAACGGCGCCGGCAAGTCGACCACCGTCCACATGCTGACGACGCTGCTCCCCCCGAGCTCCGGGACGGCGCGCGTCGCCGGCTTCGACGTGGTCAAGCAGGGCCCCGAGGTCCGCCGGGCGATCGGTGCCGCGCTCCAGGAGGCCGCGCTCGACCCGCTGCTCAGCGGGCGCGACCACATGCGGCTCCAGACTGCGCTGCACGGCGTTCCCCGCCACGAGCGTGCCCGCCGCGGCGACGAGCTGCTCGAGCGCGTGGGCCTGATCCTCGCCGCCGACCGGCGGGTGCGAACCTACTCCGGCGGGATGAAGCGCCGCCTCGACCTCGCGCTCGCACTCGTCCACCGGCCGCGCCTGCTCTTCCTCGACGAGCCGACGACCGGGCTCGACCCGCAGAGCCGGAACGCGCTCTGGGGCGAGGTCGGGCGCCTCGCCAGGGAGGAGGGCGTGACCGTCTTCCTGACCACGCAGTACCTGGAGGAGGCCGACGTCCTCGCCGACCGGGTCGGGATCATCGACCACGGGCACATCGTCGCCGAGGGCACCCCCGCGGCCCTGAAGGCCGAGATCGGACGGCCGACGGTCGAGGTCGTCCCCGCCGACCCGGAGGAGCGCGCCCGCCTGGCCGGCATCCTCGGGCGCTTCGGCGAGCTCGTCCAGGTCTCGCCCGACAGCGTGGCCGTCCGGCTCGCCCACGGCGACCTCGACCTCGCCGGGATCGTGCGCGCCCTCGACGCCGAGAGCCTCCATGCCGCCAACCTGCAGCTGCACGCCCCCTCGCTCGACGACGTCTTCCTCGAGAAGACCGGCCGGACGCTGGAGGGCGCGGCGGCGGAGGCGGAGCGGGAGCCCGCGCGCGCGTGAGCCGTAGGTTCGAAGGAGGCGCCCGATGAGCGTAGGCTCGACGGAGCTCATGAATGAGCGGAGGCGCCGGCTTTGCCGGCGCCGGGAGCGGGTCCGATGAGCGTAGGCTCGACGGAGCTCATGAATGAGCGGAGGCGCCGGCTTTGCCGGCGCCGGGAGCGGGTCCGATGAGCGTAGGCTCGACGGAGCTCATGAATGAGCGGAGGCGCCGGCTTTTGCCGGCGCCGGGAGCGGGTCCGATGAGCACAGGTGCCGGCTCGGCGGGCACCGGAGCGGGGCGTTGAGCGAGACCTGGCGCCACGTCTACCAGCTCGCGCGCCGGTCGGTCGTCCGCCAGTCGCGCCAGCCCGCGAACGTGGTCGCGCCCGTGATCTTCCCGCTCGGGCTGCTCGCCGTGAACTCCGGCGGCCTCCAGGCGGCGACGATGCTGCACGGCTTCCCGACGCACCGGTTCGTCGCGTTCGCGCTCGCGGTTCCGTTCATGCAGGGCGCGCTGTTCGCGACGATGAACGCAGGCACCGATCTCGCCCGCGACATCCAGACCGGCTTCCTCAGCCGCCTGTCGCTCACGCCCGTCCGCGGCGTCGCGCTCGTGCTCGGCCAGCTCGCCGGGGTCGGCGCCGTCGCGCTGATCCAGGCCGCGTTCTACGTGGCGGTCGCCTACGCCGTGAACGTGCACCCTGCGGCCGGCCCCGGAGGGGTCGTCCTCCTGCTTGTCCTCGGGGTGGCGATCGCGGTGGCGTTCGGGGCGGTCGGCGTCTTCATGGCCCTCCGCACCGGGTCCGGCGAGTCGGTCCAGGGGCTCTTCCCGGTGCTGTTCGTGTTCCTGCTCATCTCCTCGATGAACTTCCCGCGGAACCTGATCGAGGCCGACTGGTTCCGCTGGCTCGCGACGGCGAACCCGGTCTCGTACCTGATCGAGGGCATCCGCAGCCTGATCATCGAGGGCTGGAACGGCGAGGCTCTCGGGCTCGCTTTCGGCATCGCGGCGGCGCTGCTCGCCGCCGCGCTCGCGGCCGCCGCGCTCGCGCTCAGGGAACGGCTGACCCGTACGTGACCGCTCGCTCCCGCCTCGCTCTCCTCCCCCATGGGCCGGAGTCCGGCCCATGATCCGCGAATGGCGCAACGTCGCCCTGGCGGTGGGCTGGCGCACGATCCACAACGTGCTGCACAACCCGACCCTGCTCTTCCCGGGGATGATCTTCCCGCTGCTCAACTTCGCCGCCTTCGCCGGCGGGCTCTCACGGCTGCGCCACGTACCGGGATTCGACTACGCACCGGGCTACCCCGGCTTCCAGTTCTGCTTCGTCCTGCTCCAGTCGGCGGCGTTCGGGGGCGTGTTCACCGGCTTCGGGATCGCCCGCGACTTCGAGTACGGCTTCTCGCGACGGCTGCTGCTCGGCGCCAGCCGGCGCAGCGGGATCGTCGCCGGCTACGCGATCGGCGCCCTTCTTCGCTGGATGATGACCTCGGTCGTCGTCACCGGCGTCGCCCTCCTCGCCGGGATGAAGGTGAAGGGGAGCGGGATCGACCTGGTCGGCCTATACACGCTGGCGATCCTCGTCAACGTCGCGTTCCTGCTCTGGGCCTCCGGGGTGTCGATGCGATTCCAGTCCGTGCAGGCAGGGCCGATCATGCAGACGCCGGTCTTCCTGATCCTCTTCTTCGCGCCGGTGTACGTGCCGCTCTCCCTGCTGCGCGGCTGGATCCACGCGGTCGCGGTCGCGAACCCGCTGACGCGACTCCTGGAGGCCGTCCGCGGCCTGCTCGCGGGCCAGCCGTACGACGTCGCGGTCGCCTACGGAGTCGGCTTCGGGCTGATCGCCCTCTTCGGGCTGTGGGCGCTCCTCAACCTCCGTCACGCGGAGGCGGCAGGGTAGAGACGCGGATCACGAATCCCGGCCGCCGCCGCGCGGTCGTCTGCGTCGACGGCGGGACCGCCCGCGAGCTGCCGGGCACCTGGAGCGCGACGCTGGAGTGGCTCGTCCGCCGGCTGGCGCCCACCTTTCCGGAGCTGAGCTTCGTCGAGGTGCGCTACCGCGTGAAGTCGTGGAAGCATCTCGACTGGTGCGTAGAGGACTGCCGGCAGGCGATCGAGAGCGCCCGCGCCGACGAGATCGCCCTCCTCGGCTTCTCGATGGGCGGCGCGGTCGCGATCGCGGCAGCCGGAGACGCGCGCGTGTCGACCGTGATCGGCCTCGCCCCCTGGATCCCGGACGGGCTCGACGTCTCGGGGCTCGACGGCCGCCGGCTCGCGGTCGTCCACGGCGCGCTCGACCGCCCACTGCCGGGCATCCCGGGCGTGAGCGTTCGGAGGACGCTGCGGGCGCTGGAGCGGATCCGCGCCCGCGGCGTCGAGGCCTCCCACACGCTCGTCCCGGCCGGTCTGCACGCCCTCGCGGTCCGCAGCCCCTGGGGCGGCCTGATCGCGCTCCCGCGCGCGCGCCGCTCCGCCGAGCTGGTCGCGGACGAGCTCCGCCGGTTCGAGTCGGGCGCGTAGGGGCTCCGCTCAGCCGGCTGCGTCCGCGATCGACTCCTCGCGCTTCGTCCAGCGCACGATCACCTGCACCGGGCGGTGGATCCCCGCGGCGAACGCGTCGGCCAGCGACGCGGTCGGAGGCGGCTCGTTCGGGCCCGTGACGTCGAGGCTCGCGACCACCAGGCCCCCCCGGTGGACGACGACGACGTTCTGGATCCCGAGCCCGGCAGCGCGGAGCCGGGGAACGATGACGTCGCGAACCCGCGCCTCCTCTCCGGAGAGGCGGTAGGTGTGCAGGCTCCGCCGAGCGAGCGGATACGCGACCGCGGCGACGACGACGAGCGGGATGACGGTCCCGAGCTGCCGGCGCCGGCTCATCCCCGCTCGCTGGACGAAGCCGGTGGCGATGAAGACGGCGACTGCGGCCAGGACGATGCCGACCAGGTTCGTCAGGAACAGGAAGAAGGCGCCGCCGGCCAGCGTGTCGTTGCCGTGCGCGAGCAGGACGCCGCAGGCGGCGAGCGGCGGCATGAGCGCGACGGCGATCGCCACCCCCGCGATCGCGCCGCCGGCGCTGGGGCGCACCGTGACGTACGCGCCGGCCGCGCCGGCGGCGACGGCGATTCCGAGGTCGAGCAGGGTGGGACCGGTGCGCGCGAGCAGCTCGGCCGTCAACGTGATCACACGGAAGCTCGGCACGATCAGGCCGACCAGGAGCGCCACGACGAACGCCTCGGCGGTCGTGAGCCCGATCAGGAGGAACGACGTGATCTCGCCCCGCGGCCGTCCGAGCACGAGCGCGGCGGCGAGGCCGATGATCGGCTGCATCAGCGGCGCGACGAGCATCGCTCCGATCACGACCGCCACCGAGTTCGCGATCAGGCCCAGCGCCGCGATCACCGTGGAGAGGGCGGTCAGCGTGACGAGGCGGAAGACGTACGGTTCGAGCTCGCCCCGGGCGTCGAAGAAGATGCCCGCGGCGATCTCCTCGCGCCGGCTCTCGTCGAGGCGGTTGCCCGAACGAAAGAACCGGAGGCTCTTGCCCAGACGAACAAGCGCACCCAGTTCGGCCGCGCGCACACACCGACGGTAGCCGGGCGCCCGGACAGCTGCGCCGTGCCGGCCGGCTCCCGAGCGTAGAAGTCCGCAGGGGAAGGCCGCGATCTCGCCGATGAGCGACCGGCGTGCGCTCGACCGCCCACTGCCGGGCATCCCGGGCGTGAGCGCCGGGAGGACGCTGCGGGCGCCGGGTTAGGTCGCGGGTGGGATGTTGAGGTTCATGTGGAAGAGGTTCGCCGGGTCGTACTCGGCCTTGAGCTCGGCGAGCCGGTCGTAGTTCGGCCCGTAGCCGGCCTTGACCAGCGCATCCTTCTCCTCGGCCAGCCCCGGGAAGTTGAGGTAGAGCCCCCCGGTCGAGTGCCGGCCCATCGTGTCCCAGACCTCGCGGCCCCAGGCGAGCGCCTCGTCCGTGTCCGCCGGGTCGGTCCAGTTCGCCTCGCCGGTGACGAGGAACTCTGCGTCGCGACCGGCGTACGCGGTCTCTCCGTCGCCGACGCGGCTCATCGCGCCGCCCTGGTGCCAGATCACGATGTCGGTGCTCGGGGTCGGCCGGCGACCCGCGAACTCGACGATGTCGTCGAGGGCGGTGCCGGAGAGCTCCGCCAGCGCCCTCGACTTCCAGTAGTAGTAGCCGCCCTTGGGGAACAGCGCGTCGAACCCGCTCTGGAGACCGAGCCAGGGCCACGGCCCGCTGAGGTCGAGGAGCGGCTCGCCGAGCTCCCGCAGCGGCTGCACGACGGGCTCGCCGTCCTCGACCGGCCCGGAGTGGACGCCGACGACGATGAGGACGGGCGTCCCGTGCAGCTCCGGCGGAAAGGGCTCGGCCTCGGGGACGCTCACCAGGAGCGACAGCGAGCTCAGCTCGTCGGGCGCGGACGACATGTAGTCGCGCCACGCGGGCAGGAGCTCCCGCGCCTGGTCGAGGGGGTAGAAGGCCGCGCCGACCATCACCGTCGGCCCGACGGGATATCCCCTGAACTCGAACGAGGTGACGACGCCGAAGTTGCTCCCAGCGCCGCGCACGGCCCAGAAGAGGTCCGCGTTCTCGTCCGTGCTCGCGCGCCGGAGCTGCCCGTCGGCCGTGACGATGTCGACCGAGACCAGGCTGTCGATCGAGAGCCCGTGCCTGCGGCGGAGATGGCCGATCCCGCCGTGGAGCGTGAGGCCGCCGATGCCGGTCGTCGAGACGACCCCGCCGGGAACGGCGAGCCCGAAGAGCTGCGTCTCCCGGTCGCAGTCGCCCCAGGTCGCGCCGCCCTGCGCGCGGACGGTCTGCGCGGCGGGATCGACGTGGACGCCGCGCATCGGCGACAGGTCGATCACGAGGCCGCCGTCGTTGACCGCGTTTCCGGCGACGTTGTGGCCGCCGCCCTTGACCGAGACGGTCAGGTTCCGGTCGCGGGCGAAGTTGACGGAGTCCACGACGTCCGCTGCGCCGGTGCATTGCACGATCAGCGCCGGCCGGCGGTCGATCAGCCCGTTCCAGATCGCCCGCGCGTCGTCGTACCCGGGGTCGCCCGGCCGGAGAACGGCCCCACGTACGCCCGTGCTGAAGGCCTGAACCGCCTCTTCGTCGAGCGTTGCCTCGACGGTTGGAGCACCTGCCATTGGATCCTCCTTTCGCGCTTGCCGCTCCCGGCTCTCCGGAGCGTCTCCCGAGAGCCGGCTGCCGTACGTCCTGGAAGTCACGAAACGAAGGCAGACGTTACAGCTCCGCTCCCCGTAGAAGTCCGCAGACGGAGGCCGCGATCTCGCCGATGTGACGGGTCGCGCGGGATAGGAAGAATCGGCGCATGCGAGGCCTGATCCACCGGTACCGGGAGCGGAAGCGGCTTCTCGCCGCCGCGACGGCGCTGGCGCTGATCCTCGGCGGCTGCGGCGGCACCGGCAGCTCGGCGAAGACCCAGCACAGCCTCGTTCCGCCGGCGGAGTTTGCAGCGGTGGTGGCGGAGCCCGGGACGGTGACGATCAACGTCCTCGGCCCCGGGGTCGAGTCCATCCGGGGGACCGACCTGGCGATCCGCTACGACGAGCTCGAGGCCCGGAGCGCCGAGCTCCCCTCCACCTCGACACAGCTCGCCGTCTACTGCGCGCACGGGAACGCGAGCGCGGCGGCCGTCCCGGTGCTCGAGGGGCTCGGCTACACGAAGATCGTCGAGCTCGAGGGCGGGATGGCGGCCTGGGCGGCCGCCGGGCGAAAGCTCCTCGAGCCCGCGCCTTCCAGCTGAGCCGCTGTAGACGCCGACGATGCGCGCACGCGTGCGGGGGGGCATCCGCCCGGCCTGCACATGGCCGTGCTCGCCGCCGTCGCCGGCGCTCGCTCGAGGCGGCACCGTGCCCTCCCGAGCTCGGGCCACGGGTGGCGCCTGTGATCTGCTCGACCGCCGCGCGCCGGGCGGCGGTCGGACGCTAGCCGCCCCGGCTCGCGCGCATCGACGCCGGCCAGATCCCCTGCTTGCCCGGGGAGAGGATCCCGTTCGGGTCGACGGCGTCCTTGATCGTCTCCACGAAGCGCAGGTATGCGTGGTCGCCGAAGCTGTACTGCTCCTGCGCGAGGTCCATGAAGTCGAGGTGCGCGCGGTATTCGCCGTACCCGTGCTTTGCCGCCTCGCGCACGAGCAGCCTGGCGGTGTCGTAGGCGCGCTTCGTCTCGGCCTCGTTCTTCGTGTCGAAGATGACCAGCGTGATGTGCACGAAGCTGCGGGCGTTCGTCGGGATCAGGACGGCCGCATAGTCCAGTCGCGCCTCGCGCTCGACGAGCCCGCGGATGAGGTCGCGTACCGCGAGCGCGTCCTTGCCCGTCAGCCGGGCGACCGGCGAGAAGCCGATGTGGCCCCCCTCCTCGCCGCCGTACCAGCCGGTCATCTGGTTGATGTCGAGGTTGGGGACGCCGGCCTGCACGCGGTCGAACGGGTGCTCGAGCCCGTCGAGGTCCTCCGGCGCGTGCTTCTGCCCCCAGACCTCGGCGCCCGGGATCCGCTCGAAGGCCTCCCTCACCTTGCGGAAGCGGTGGTCGACGACCTGCTCGTCGCCGTAGAGCGCGAACCGCATGATCCAGCGGCCGATCTCGAGCTCGCGCCCCATGTGGTCGATCACCTCGTCCGGGATCGGGTCCTCGCCCTGGTACCAGGGCGACCGGCTCGAGATCACCGACGCCATCGAGATCGTGTTCCAGATCTGCGGCACGTTCTCGATCGTCCGGTCGAGCATCAGGCTCCGGAGGGTGTCGACGACCGGGCCGAGGTCGTCGTCGTTCCACACCCTCAGCCAGAGCGGCATGTAGCACTCCGGCCAGGGCATCAGCCAGACGCCGAGCTTCGTGACGATCCCGTAGTTCGACTGCATGAAGAGCTGGTCGAGCGTCGGGCCGAGGCTGCGCTTGTACACGTGCCAGGAGCGGTTCCGCGGCATGGCGCCCATGCCGGTGCGGAGCACCTCGCCGTTCGCGAGCACGACCTCCATGCCGCAGTAGGCGGCCATGTCCTGCGCCACCGGCAGGTAGGTGATCCCGTGGTCGAGCGTGTTCCCGACGACGCTCCCCCAGCCCAGGTCGGTGACCGAGACCATCAGCCGGTGCCCGCCCGCCCGGATCGCGTTGTAGAGGTCGAACCACTGCGCCCCGGGCTCGACGACGGCGTACGCACACTCGTCGTCGATCTCCAGCACCCGGTTCATCCTCCGCAGGCTGACGACCACGCACCCGTCGACCCGCGGCGCCGGCCCGCCGTAGCCGTTGTTCCTGCCCTGCCCGTGCGTCCAGAGCGGGATCCGGTACCGGTTGGCGATCCGGACGATCGCCTGCACCTGCTCGACCGTCTCCGGCATGAGCACCGCCGAGGCCGAGTAGCTCTCCCACGTCGAGAACTGGAACGGATCGCGGAACCCGGCCAGGTCGTCCCGGGCGGTCAGCACCGCGCCGCTGCCGCACGCGTCGGCGAGCTCGCCGAGGGCGGCCCCGAAGTCGTCCGCGGAGACGCCGGGCGGCAGCAGGGCGGGCGCGATGCTCACGCCGGCATCCGAACAGGTCGGCGCCGGGGAGTCAAGACGGTGTCCCGACCTGCGGAACAGCGCTACCCGCCGAACGCCGCCCGCCGCTCCAGGTCGCGTTCCGGGTCGACGAGGTGGCCGTCGCGCGCGACGTAGCCGTCCTTGCCCCCGACCACGAGCACGACGAGGTCGTCGTCACCCGCGTTCGAGAACTTCCGCGGCGTCTTCGACTCGACGTGGACGAGGCTGCCCGGCCCGAGGTCGCGCGACTCGCCCTCGACCTCGAACCGCGCCGTCCCCGCGTGGACGAAGTAGAGCTCGTCCTGCAGGTCGTGGTAGTGGAGAAAGCCGTCGTAGCCCGGCGGCATCACGATCGCGTTCACCCCGAAGGCGGTGACGCCGAGGCTCCGCCGGACCTTGCGGAAGCCGTACCCCTCGCCGAGCTCGTCGAGCGAGCTGATCGCGTAGACCATGTTCCCGAACCTCCTTTTGCCGCTAGCATCACCCCGGCGTGCCGTACCGCAAGGTAACGATGCGGCCCTTCCGGAGCGAGGACGAGGGCCTGCTGTTCGGAGTCGCGAAGCTCGCGTTCGCCGAGTGCGACGACCGCCGGACGCTCGCGACGCTCGAGCGCGACACGGTCTTCGTCGCCGAGCTGCACGGCGAGCCGGCCGGCTACGTCGCGATCGAGGAAACCGATGTCGCCCTCCGGATCGAACAGCTCTGCGTGCACCCTGCACACGAGGAGGAGGGCGTTGACGGACAGCTGCTCGAGTGGGCCGAGGGCTACGCGATCTCGACCGGAGCCGTGCGGCTACAGGTCGTGGTCGAGAGCGGCAACGACCTCGCCGCCTCCTTCTACCGTGCCCGCGGCTTCGTTCCCGCCGGCGAAGACCTGCTCGAGCTCGTCCTTCCGCAGGCGTAGTAGCCTCGGCCTCCTCGCCGCGCTCGCTCTCGCCTTCCCGGCGACGGCGGCGGCGCACGCGCGCCTGGTCGGCTCGAGGCCGGCGGACGGCTCGGTGCTCGCCACGCCGCCCGCCGACGTGCGCCTCCTCTTCGACGACGAGATCCGCCCGGCGGGGGGCGACCGGGCGGTGGACGCCGCCGGGCGCTCCGTGCTCGCCGGCGCCGCCCGCCGTCTGGGCGAGAACGGCCGCGCTCTCGTGATCCCGCTTCGCCCGCGGCTCGAGCGCGGCGCCTACACCGTGCGCTGGCGGGTGATCTCGAACGACGGCCACCTGATCACCGGCGTGCTCGCGTTCGCGGTCGGCGCGGGGTCGCCGCGCCCCGTGCCCACGCTCTCCGCCGGCGGCGGTCTCTCGGCCGGGTCGATCCTGCTCCGCGCGCTCTTCCTCGTCGGGGTGCTGGTGGCCGGCGGGGCGGCGGTCACGGGCCGGCTCCTGCTCGCGCCCGCGCAGCGAGCCCTCGAGACACGCGTCGCCGCGGCCGGGCTGTCCCTCGTCGCGGCGGGCGGCTTCGGGCTGCTCGCGCTCGAGCCCGCCGCGCAGGCGACCCGGTTCGGCCGGGTGACGGAGGCGGCCGCGGTCGCCGCCTGCGCCGGCCTCGCCGCCGCGCTCGGATCGCTGCTCGTGCCGCGGCTCAGGCTCGCCGTCTCTGCGGCGGCCGCCTTGACGCTCCTCGCGCCGACGCTCGCCGGCCACGCGCTCGACCCGGGCCGGCGGCGGGCGCTGACCGGCCTCGCCGACGTCGTGCACGTCGGCGCCGCCGCGACCTGGATCGGCGGTCTGGCGCTGCTCGCCCTCGCGCGGACCCCGCGCGCCCGCGCGCGTTTCCCGAGGATCGCGCTGGCCGCTCTGGTGCTGCTCGGTCTCGGGGCGATCCCGAGGGCGATCGCTGCGTTCCCCTCTCCCGGCGACGTCGTCCACACGGGCTACGGCCAGGCGCTGCTCGTGAAGTCCGGGCTCCTGGCCGCCGTGCTGGCGGTCGCCTGGACGAACCGGGCACGGATCGCGCGCCTCGGCATCGCCGCCGAGCTCGTGCTGCTGGTCGGAGTGGTCGCGGCAGTCGCGGTCCTCACCGACCTGCGCCCGCCGGCCCGGGCAGCTCCGGCGGCGATCCTCGCGCCGACACGTCCTTCCCCCCCGCCGGCGGACGCGGTCGTGCTCGCGGGCGAGGACGACGACGTCGCCGTCGGCCTCGCCGCGTCGCCGCGCGGCGATCGAGTTGCCGTACGCGTCACCGCCCTCGGCCCCGACGGCAAGGGCGTCGACGGCCTGAGCGTCGGCATCGCCGGCCTGCGTGCGACCGCCTGCCGAGGCGGCTGCTACGAGGCGACGATCCCGCTGCCCGCCCCTCCGCGCCAGGTCGACGTGTCGCTCGAGGGCCCGGGTGCCAGGCCGGCGACGCTTCGCTTCACGCTCCCGAACCGCTGGCCGGCGCCGCCTGCGACCGCGCTCGTCGCCCGCGCCGACCGCGTCTTCCGGGCGCTGCGCACGCTCGTCATCCACGAGCGGCTCGGCTCGAACGCGCACAACGCGATCTCGACCACGTACCGGGTCCAGGCGCCCGACCGCCTCGCGTACGCGATCGCCGGAGGCCCGGAGGCGGTGATCGTCGGCGGTACGCGCTGGGACCGGCTTCCCGGAGGCCGCTGGCAGCGCTCCGAGCAGGAGCCGCTCGCGCAGCCCCAGCCCTTCTGGGGCTCCGACCCGAGGGGAAACGCGCGGTTGCTGAGCTCGGGCAGGCTCCGCGTCGCGTCGTTCTACGACCCCCGGCTGCCGGCCTGGTTCGAGCTCTCGATCGAACCGAAGACCGGCCGCCTGCTCGCCCTGAAGATGACCGCCCAGGCGCATTTCATGCGCCACCGCTACGCGGGCTTCAACGGCTCGTTCGAGATCGCTCCGCCGGCTTAACGCACCCTTAATCCGCTGCAACTGCGCCTGAACACCGGCGCGGTATAACCGGACGCGGATGGCAGGACGCGCGCCCACGCTCGCACGCGCGGCCGGGCTGCTGGCGGCGGCGCTGCTCGGCGCCGGTCTCGCGCTCGGCGGCGCCGCCGTCTTCGGCCGGCCCGGCAGGACGACGACGACGATCCGCGAGATCCAGGCTTCTGCGTCGCCGACCGACCAGACGAGCGTGCCGCCGACCCGCGCGGCCATGTCGATAAACGACATCTACCGGCGCGCCGCCCCCGGCGTCGTCCAGGTCACCTCGACCACCGTGGTCAGCGTCCAGGCCGACCCGTTCTTCGGGAGCCCGTTCTTCCCGCAGCAGCAGCAACAGCAGTCGCTCGGCTCCGGCTTCGTCGTCGACAAGGCGGGACACGTGGTCACGAACTACCACGTCGTCGAGGGGGCGAAGCAGATCCGGGTCAGCTTCTCGAACGGGGCCAGCATGCGTGCGAACGTCGTCGGCACGGACCCGTCCAGCGACCTCGCCGTGCTCAAGCTCGACGCCAGCTCACGTGCGCTCACGCCGCTTGCGCTCGGCAATTCCGACGCGATCAGGGTCGGAGACCCCGTGGTTGCGATCGGCAATCCCTTCGGGCTCGACCGGACGGTCACCGCCGGCATCGTCAGCGCCATCCAGCGGGCGATCACCGCCCCCAACGGCTACACGATCGACCACGTCATCCAGACCGACGCTGCGATCAACCACGGGAACTCGGGCGGACCGCTCCTGAACGGCCGCGGCGAGGTGATCGGCGTCAACTCGCAGATCGAGACCGGCGGCTCCGGCTCGACCGGAAACGTCGGGGTCGGGTTCGCGGTCCCGTCGAACACGGTGAAGACCGTGATCGCCCAGCTGATCAGGCAGGGGCACATCGACCGCGCCTTCATCGGGATCAGCGCGGTCCCGATCAGCGGCGACCTCGTCCGCGTCTTCCGGCTGCCGGTCTCCCGTGGGCTGCTCGTCCAGAGCGTCCAGCCGGGGAGCGGCGCCGCGAAGGCGGGTCTGAAAGCGGGAACGACGCAGGTCGTGCTCGCGGGCGAGAGCTACGACCTCGGCGGCGACATCATCGTCCGGGCCGGTGGAAGGCCCGTCGCGAGCCTGAACGCGCTGCGGGACGTCGTCGCCGGGAAGAAGCCGGGCGACACCCTGCGGCTCGTCGTCGACCGGGCCGGCAAGAAGACCACCCTCGACGTGAAGCTTGGACGGCAACCGGCGTCGCGATCCGGATAGCCGTCCGCAAGGACCCCCTGACCCCGGGGGGTAGAAGCCGCCGCCAGCCGCTCCTCACCGGCGCGGCGCGGCGGACAGGACGAAGGCCTCCGATCGCCTGCCCGGGGGCCTTCGTATCTCGGCGGCTACCGTACGCCGGTGGCGACCCAGGAACCGCGGCCCGGCGAGCTGCTGCTGGAGGACGAGGAGCTGGCCGGGGAGGAGGAGCTCTGGACCGGCGACGACGAGACCGACCACTCCGGCTGGTTCTGCGTCGCGACCAACCCGTTCCCGTGCCCGGCGGCCGGCTGCGACTTCGTCGCCGAGTTCATGACCGCCGCGCACCTGATCCTCGTGTGGGAGGAGCGCGACGACCCGAACCTCCTCCGTCACGCCGAGCGGGCGAAGCAGGTCGGGCGGAACCCACGGGTCGCCGCCTACCGGCCCTCCTTCGGGCCGAGCGCCTCGTACTACGCGTGGGAGGCCGCCGGCCGCCCGGTGCACGGCGTCCGCGGGAAGTGATCGCCAACCGGTTCGGGCAGGCGGAGCCCTGGACGCTGGGGGTCGAGGAAGAGCTCGCGTTCGTCGACGCCGACTCGTACGACGCCGTCGCCGGCTTCTCCCGCGTCCTGACCGCGCCGGGCGCCGTCGGTGCCGGCACGTTCAAGCCGGAGCTGTTCGAGAGCCTGGTCGAGGTGACGACGCCGGTGCTTCATGACGCAACGGCGGTGCTCGCCGGCCTCCGCAGCCTGCGCGAGGAGATCGGCCGGCGCGCGGCCGCCCACGGGATGCGCGTGCACGCCGCCGGGAGCCACGCGCTCGCCCGGGGGGCCGACCAGGAGATCGTTCCCTTCCCGCGCTACGAGCGGCTCGCCGCCGCGATCGGCGAGCCGATCCGTCGCCAGCTCGTATGCGGCGTGCATGTCCACGTCTCCGTCCCCGATCCGGAGACGTGCCTCCGCGCGTACGAGGGCGTGATCCCCTGGCTGCCCGTGCTGCTGGCGCTCTCGGCGAACTCGCCCTTCGCAGAGGGCGCCGCGACCGGTCGCCGCTCCGAACGGGCGGAGCGGCTGCTCGAGATGCCGACCGGTGGAACGCCCCCGGCGCTGCGCGACTGGGGCGACTGGTCGGATGCGACCGGCACGGACAGGTCCCGCCGCCACTGGGACGCCTGGCCCCGGCCGGAGTACGGGACGCTGGAGGTGCGCGTGACCGACATGCAGACGGACGTCCGCCGCTCGGCGGGCTTCGCGGCCCTCGTCCAGGCGCTCGTCGCCGCCGCGGCCGCGAGCGACGCCGCGCCCTACGACCGGGACGTCTATGCCCGGCGCCGGGAGGAGGCCACTCGCCTGCCGCCCCACCGGGCCGAGGTCGAGGCTCTCGCGAGCCTGGTCGACCCGTTCCTGACCGGTCCCTCCCGCAACCTTGCGACGCTCGTCCTCCGGGGCAGCCCCGAGGCCGAGCGCCAGCTCGAGGTCGCCGCCGCGGACGGGATCGCCGCGGTTCCGCGGGACGTGGCCGGGCGGACGCTCGACCGTGGAGCTCCCGCCCCCGCGGCGGGCGGGACCGATCGTCTACGCTGACGCGGTGGCGCTCCACACCGAGACGATCCAGGTGACGGGGATCCGCTGCGAGCGGTGCGTCGGCCGGCTCGGAGCCGCGCTCGGTGACCTCGACGGGCTCGAGTCCGCGACCGCGAACCTCATGGGACAGGTGACGCTGTCGTGGGACGGTGACCGGATCGACCGCGACTCGATCCTCGCGCGGCTCGCCCAGGGCGGGTTCCGCGAGATCGCCGCGGTCTAGTCGCCCTCGCCCTTCCTGGCCCTCCTGCGCTCGAGCCGCCTCTCGCCGAACAGCGCCGCCTGCGCGTGCCGGTGCTGCTCCGGGTAGCCGGGACGCAGGTGCTTGCGGATCTCGGCCCGGCGATGCTCGGGAGGAAGCTCCCGTGCGGCGATCGGCTCGGTGTCGGCGCCCCACGCCGGCTGGTGCGGCAGCGACTCGGCGAGGCCCTCGGTCGACGGCCACGGATACGAGACGACCAGGCCGAAGTGCCGGGCCGCCTCGTCGCGGTCGAAGAAACCGTTGCGCTTCACCTTCGGCGCGCCTCTGAGCACCCGCCTCGGGATCGTCACGAACGCCTTCGCGGTCTCGTCCACCGGATGGACGAACTCTCGGGGCAGGGGCCGTCGAGACGTGCGCAGCCGGCCCGACTCGACGATCAGGTACCCCTCGCGGACGTCGACGACGCGGCCGACGGCCCGGTCGTCGCTGGTCACAACCTCGTACCCCCTCATCGGTTCCTCCTCGGTCGTCTGGCCGCTGAGTACCCCGGACCGGGCCATCCGTAACGGGAATACCCCGTGGCGCGGGCTCGTTGCAGCCTTCGGAAAGCCGCTGCTAGGGTGGCCCGGTGAGCGAGGTCACGCCCACCGAGCCGAGGCGACTGGCGGCGGAGGCGCGCAACCGCGTGCGGTTCGAGGAGGAAGCGCTTGAGCTCGCCGATCAGGTCTATCGGGTGGCCAGACGACTCGTCGGCAGTCGCGAGGAGGCGGAGGAGCTGATGCAGGAGACGTACGCCCGCGCCTTCCGGAGCTGGCGCTCGTACACGCCGGGGACGAACCTCCGCGCCTGGCTCCTGCGCATCCTCACCAACCTGAACATCGATCGCGGCCGGCGGAAGCAGCGTGCGCCGGACATGCAGCCGCTCGAGGAAGGCGACTACTTCCTCTACAACAGGCTCGAGGAGGCCTCGCGCGAGCCCGTCTCGGACCAGGAAGCGGTGGTCGAGCGACTCTCGCAGGACGACGTGGTCTCGGCGCTCTCGTCGGTCCCGCACGACTTCCGCGACGTCGTCGTCCTCGTCGACATCGGCGACTTCACCTACCAGGACGCAGCGCAGATCCTGGACATCCCGATCGGAACCGTGATGTCCCGCCTCCACCGCGGGCGTCGAATCCTGAAGAGCACGCTCGCCGAGCAGGCGGTCGGGGGCTGAGGATGGGATTCGAGGATCTCTGCGAGAAGTGCGAAGAGGTGATGCAGCCGTACCTCGACCGCGTCCTCGACGAGACGGAGCGGGCGGAGGCGGAAGCGCACCTCGACGAGTGCGGCTACTGCCGCAAGCGCTACCGCTTCGAGGAGAGCCTCCGGGTCTTCGTGCACAGCGCGTGCGCGGAGGCGATGCCGCCGGAGCTGAAGCTCAAGCTGGCGTCGCTGCGGACGCCGCTCTAGCGAACGCGCTCCGGGAGATCCTCCGGTCGGTTCACGTCGCCCGGGCTGCCGAGGTCGTCGCACGGGACGAGATGCGGCTCGAGGGCCCGGCCGCCCTCGTCGGGGACACGCTCCCACGCAGCCCGGTCGAGCACGAGCGGATGGCCCCGCCCGCCGCCGTACGAGGCCGCAACCACGGGACCGGCGCCGCCGCGCCAGGCGGTGACCACACGGTCGACGGCGGCCGGGTGGAGATCCGGTCCGTCGGCGAGGGCGACCACCGCCGCGGCGATGTCCGGGCCCAGCGCGGCCAGGCCGCAGCGGAGCGAGGCCCCCGGGCCCCGTGACCAGTCCGGGCACGGGACGACTCGCGCCTCCGTGTCCAGCTCGTACGCGCCCGCGACGACGACCACCTCGTCGATCTCCGCGCTCCGGCCCACCCGGTCGAGCACGCCGGCGAGGAGCAGTCGCTGCTTGGGAGACCCGAACCTGGTCGCGGCGCCGGCGGCGAGGACGACCGCCGCCACCCGCGGCCGCCCGGGCACTAGCGGGCGGGGTGCCAGGCGACGCTGAACGAGCGCCCGTCGGCGGAGAGCGCCCCGGGCGCCGCGCCCGAGGTGGGCCCCGCCGGCCGGAGGAGGAGCTGGTCGACGCCGCCTCGCTCGGCGAGCTCGATCGGGGTCGCCTGCCACGCCGGGTCGGTGATCGTGCCGGCATGGTCGTCCCCGGTCGCGGCGGCCTGGGTGAACGCGACCGAGCCGAAGTTCGCCAGCGGCAGTGTGCGGCAGCCGCCGCGCGAGCCGCAGGCGGACGGCGCCTCGGCGATCCACTCGGCCGAGGTCAGGTCGGGCGCGGGCACCTCGACGGTCTTCGTGACGCGGACGTGCCTGGTCGCGTCGGTGATCTGGAGGACGACCTGTGTTCCCTTGGCGAGAACGGCCGCGACCATCCGGTCGCCGGGCAGGATCTTCATCCGGAGCGGAACGGCCGGCGACGGCACGATCTCGTACCAGGCCGTGGAGACCGCCCTGCCCCCGGCGCAGTCCACCTCGGTGCCGACCTGCTCGAGCGCGCGCGAGTCGGCGGCAAAGCCGCCGAGGCCGACCCAGAATGCCGAGTACGCCTCGTTTCCGGACGAGCAGTCCGGCGTGGGCTGGACCCAGCGCCCGGTGACGTCGGTGAACGCAACCTGCTCGCCGCTCGCACCGGTGCCGCTGACCGCGTATCCGGCCCAGTTCGACGAGATCTGGGAGTCGCCCCCCGCCCGTGGAGCATGGACGCGCAGCGCCTGGGCATGGCCGCCCCCGGCCGCCGGCACGGCGATCGCCAGCGTGGAGGCGAACGCGAGAGCCGTGGCGCGGCGGCGCATGGCCGCGCACGGTAGCCGAGGATCCTGAGAGGGCGCTAAGAGTCGATTCCGGGGGGCACGCCTGGTATTGCTCCGTTCGTGCTGCCCGCCGCGCTCGTTCTCGGTGCCGGCTTCGCGTCGCTCGCCGGCCTCGTCGCCGCGGGCTCCCTCTCGGGCGTGGACGCGTACGTCCTCCGGCACTGGACGCAGAGCCTGACGCCGGCGAGGGCCGCGCACGAGCCGGCGCTCGCCGGCGCGCTCGTGCCGTTCTACGGGCTCGACCACCCGAGCGGCCTCGACTTCGCCACGGCCGGCGTGACGCTCCCCGGCTACATTCTCGTCTCTTGTGCTCTCGTCGCCGGGGGCGTCTGGCTGCTCGCACGCCGCGGGCTGGCCGGCGAGGCTGCGACCTGGGCGGCCGTCTTCGTCGCCGGCAACGTCGTCGAGGTGGTTTCGAAGCACCTGCTGACCCGGCCGCCGTTGCGGGCGCCGTCGCCGGGCGGCCTCGTCCACGTCGTCGCCCTCGACGCCTCCTACCCGAGCGGGCATGCCCTCCGGATCGTGCTGGTCGCGGCCCTCGTCGTCCGGCTCCGGCCGCGGCTGTGGCCCGCCGCCGTCCTCTGGGTGGCGGCTGCGGCGGCGCTGCTCGTCGCGTCGAGAGCGCACACCGTCACCGACGTCGCCGGCGGCATGCTGCTCGCGGGCTTCCTCCTCGCGTGCGTGCGCGCGCTGCCCGAGCACGCGGTCACGCGCCCGGCGTGACGGCGACGATGTCCGCGAGGTGGATCAACCGGAAGGTGTGGCGGATCGCCCGCAACCGGTCACGGTCGTCCTCGATCTCCGGAACCGCGCGCCAGAGCTCTCGCGCGCAGAGCAGGAGCTCGCGGATCCGGTCGACGTCCGCGACCGGGCAGTCGCCGTTCCGCTCCTCGCACGCGTTCAGAGCCAGGCCGAGGACGCCGACGGTGTCTGCCTGACGTGTCCAGAGGAGCGGCGTCGCCATCGACAGGTACTGGTGGATGCGTGCGAGCACCATCGGCTGGCTGAAGGTGGGGCTTCCGGTTGCCGGCGTCGGCTCGAGCGGCTCCTCCCCGTCGGCGATCCGGTTCGCGTTCCCGGCGAGCATCGCGCGGATCTGCCCGGCGGAGAGCCCGGCGACCCGCGCGGTGCGCAGTGCGATCAGGAGCGAGGACGGCTGCTGGCCGTACGGGTAGTCGGAGGCGTAGAGGACCTGCTCCGGCGAGACCTGGCGGAAGAAGTCGAGCAGGTCGATCGGGCTCCAGGCGGAGGTGTCGAAGAACACGCCGCGCTTCCCGGCGAAGACCCGCATCAGGGCGCCGAGGTCGGCGATGCCGGCGTGGGCGACGATCAGGTGTGCCGCGGGATAGGCCTCGACGAGCCGGGCGAGGTCGTCGGCGATCGGGGGCAGGCCGCGGCCGCCGTGGATCAGGATCGGCACGCGGCGCTCGGCGGCGAGCGCGAAGACGGGAGCGAGCCGCTCGTCGTTCAGCAGGAACCGTTGCGCGCGCGGATGCAGCTTGATCCCGCGGGCGCCACGGTCGAGGCAACGGGTCGCCTCCTCGATCGGCTCCTCGCCGAGGTCGAGGCGGACGAACGGGATCAGGCGGCCGCCGGAGCGTGCTGCGTGCTCGAGTGTTCTGTCGTTCGGCGCCCGGAAGGCCGGGTGACGGTCGGGCTCGTCCATGCAGAACATGAACGCCCGCGAGAATCGGTACCGGTCCATGAGCCGCTCGAGCTCGTCGTAGTCGCCGGCCATCCCGTCGATGTCGGTGCCGAGATGCAGGTGCGCGTCGAAGAGCTCGGCGCCGTCCGGCAGCTCGCGCCCGAGCTCGTCGTCCCATTCGGCGACCAGCTCCTGCGCGCGCGCGAACGCTTCGTCCACGCCTGGAATCTACCCGGACGGGCGATGGGTCGAGCGAGCCGCGCCCGGTGCCGGGCAGTGTCGAGACGCGCGCTCGGCGGCGATGTAGATTCCCGGGGTCGTGCCAGACGTGCTGATCTACGGAGACACGGCCCGGTCCCCGGAGCTTCGCCACGAGGTGCCGCTCGCGATTCCCGACCCCTTCCTCTACGTGGAGCTGGACGGCTCGCGTCACGTCGTCCTGACGTCCTTCGAGCTCGACCGCATCCGCGCGGTCCCGCGAGGGCCCGAGGCCCACCCGTACGAGGAGTTCGGATTCGACGACCTGGTCGGGCGGGGCTTGCCGCGCGAGGAGGTCGCGCTGTGCGTGGCGGTGAACGCCTGCAAGGCGTTAGACGTGTCGTCGGCGGTCGTCCCGGGCGAGTTCCCCCTGGCACTCGCCGACCGGCTTCGCGCCGAAGGGGTCGAGCTGCGCGCCGACACCGAGCTCTTCGACGCACGGCGGCGGGTGAAGAATGCCGCCGAGCTGGCGGGCATGCGTCGCGCGCAGCGCGCGGCCGAGGCAGGGATGGACGCGGCCCGCGACCTGCTTCGCCGGGCCGGGCGCAACGGGGCCGCGCTGATCGTCGACGGTGAGCCGCTCACCTCCGAGCGGGTCAAGGCGGCGATCATGGCGGCGTTCACCCCCCACGGGGCGATGGCCGACGAGTTCATCGTCTCGCACGGCCCCCAGAGCGCAGTCGGCCACGACATGGGCTCGGGCCCGATCGCGGAAGGCGAGACGATCGTGATCGACCTCTGGCCGAGGGACATCGAGACGATGTGCTTCGCGGACATGACGCGAACCTTCGTCGTCGGCGAGCCTTCCGACGAGGTCGTCCGCTACCACACGCTTTGCAGGGAGGCGCTCGACCGCACGCTCGACGCGATTCGCCCCGGCGTTCCGGGCGCCGACCTGTTCGCGCTCGTCTGCGAGCTCTTCCAGGCGGCCGGGCTCCCGACTCAGCTCTCGAAGGAGCCGGGTCAGGTGCTGGAGGACGGCTTCTACCACGGGCTCGGCCACGGAGTCGGGCTCGAGGTGCACGAGGAGCCGTCGCTCGGCCGAGCCCCGGGCGAGCTGGTCGCCGGCGACGTCGTCACCGTGGAGCCCGGGCTCTACCGGCACGGCTACGGGGGCGTCCGGCTCGAGGACCTCGTGCTCGTCACCGAGCAGGGCGCCGAGAACCTCACGGACTACCCCTACGACCTCTCGCCTTGAGCGAGCCGCCGATCGACTCGCTGCTTTTCGAGGGGCGTCGGTATCCGCCGCCGGATGGGTTTGCGGCGGAGGCGAATGCTTCCGGGGAGATCTATTCGCGGGATTTTGAGGAGTTCTGGGAGGGGGAGGGCCGGGAGCGGGTGTCGTGGTTCGAGCCGTTCGAGACTCTGCTCGAGTGGGAGCTGCCGTATGCGAAGTGGTATCTGGGCGGGAAGCTGAACGTGTGCTTCAACTGCGTCGATCGGCATGTGGAGGCGGGGTTGGGCGACAAGGTCGCCTACTACTGGGAGGGCGAGCCCGAGGACGAGCGGCGCGAGCTCACGTTCGCCGGCCTCCAGCGGGATGTGGTCCGGCTCGCGAACGCGCTGAGAGGCGTCGGCGTCCGCAAGGGGACGCCGGTGGCGATCTATATGGGGATGGTGCCGGAGTTGCCGGTGGCGATGCTGGCCTGCGCGCGGCTGGGCGCTCCGCACACGGTCGTGTTCGGCGGTTTTTCCGGTGAGGCGCTGGCGGGGCGGATGAACGATATGGGCTGCGAGGTCCTGATCACCCAGGACGAGGGGTTGCGCGGCGGCAATCCGGTTCCGCTGAAGCGGAACGCGGACGAGGCGCTGGCCTCCTCGCCGACGGTGAGGCGCTGTGTCGTCTTGCGCCGGACGGGCGGCGAGGTCGCCTTCGCCGAGGGCCGGGATCTGTGGTGGCACGAGCTGGTCGAGTCCGAGAGCGATGATCCGGCCTCGTGTCCGTGCGAGCCGATGGAGTCGGAGGATCTGCTCTACCTGCTGTACACGTCGGGGACGACCGCGAGGCCGAAGGGGATCGTGCACACGACCGCCGGCTACCTGGTCGGGGTGGCGGCCACCCACCGGTACATCTTCGACGTCAAGCCGGAGTCGGTGTACTGGTGCGCGGCCGATGTCGGCTGGGTGACCGGCCACTCGTACATCGTCTACGGGCCGCTGTGCAACGCGACCACCGGCGTGATCTACGAGGGGGTGCCGAACTTCCCGGACAAGGACCGCTGGTGGGCGATCGTCGAGCGCTACGCCGTCGACATCCTGTACACCGCCCCGACCGCGATCCGCACGCACATGAAGTGGGGCGCCGAGCACGCGGACAAGCACGACCTGTCCTCGCTCAGGCTGCTGGGCACGGTCGGCGAGCCGATCAACCCGGAGGCGTGGGTCTGGTACCGCGAGCAGATCGGCGGCGGCCGCACCCCGGTGGTCGACACCTGGTGGCAGACCGAGACCGGGATGATCCTGATCACCCCCCTACCAGGGGTGACCACCCTGAAGCCGGGCTCGGCGACGAAACCGTTCCCGGGCATCGACGCCGCCGTCTACGACGAAAACGGAGAGGAGGTGCCGCCCGGACAGGGCGGCTACCTGGTCCTGCGCCGGCCGTGGCCGGCGATGCTGCGCGGGATCCACAACGACCACCAGCGGTACATGGACACCTACTGGAGCCGCTTCCCCGGCGTCTACTTCGCCGGCGACGGCGCCCGCCGCGACCAGGACGGCGACTTCTGGCTGCTCGGCCGCGTCGACGACGTGATGAACGTCTCCGGCCACCGGATCTCGACGATCGAGGTCGAATCCGCCCTGGTCGACCACCCGGCAGTCGCCGAAGCAGCCGTCTGCGGCCGCAGCGACCCGACCACCGGCCAGGCGATCGTCGCCTACGTCACCCTCAAAGCAGGCCAAGAAGGAACCCTGGACATGCTCGACCAACTCCGCGACCACGTCGCCACAGTGATCGGCCCGATCGCCAAACCCGCAAACATCGTCTTCACCCCCGAACTCCCCAAGACCAGAAGCGGCAAGATCATGCGCCGACTCCTCCGCGACGTCGCCGAACACCGCACCCTGGGCGACACCACCACCCTCGCCGAACCAACCATCCTCGAAGAAATCCGACAACGGGCGGCCTTCGAAGCTCCGGACGAATGAGCCCGCCGTCCGGGTCGGAGGAGCGGCAGCGCGGAGCCGGCCTCTTCAACGAGGTCTGGCGCCTCATCGAGTCGCGCGAGGACGACGACCGGATGCTCCACATGGCCCACGCGTCGCGGTTCCACTGGGGCGAGGCGCCGGAGTGCCGGCCGGAGAACCTGGCGCGGGGCGAGTGGATCGTCTCGCGGGTGTACTGCGTGCTGGGGCGCGGGGAGTCGGCGGTGTGGCATGCGTCGCGGTGCCTCGAGTGGTGCGAGCGCGCCGGCCTCGGCGACTGGGATCTCGCGTACGCGTACGAGGCGCTCGCGCGGGCGTGGGGGCTGGCGGGGGACGCCGCCGCCGCCGACGATTGGAGGGCCAGGGCGCGGGCCGCGGGCGACGAGATCGCCGACCCCGAAGATCGCTCGCACTTCGAGGAGGACCTCGCGACCCTGTAGCAGCCGAGGACGGGGCCGAAGCGGCTGAAGGATCACGGGCATCGCCTTCATCGCGTGCGAGCCCGGACGCGGGGACGGTCCCGGGTCTCGCGAAGCGCTCCGGCCTAGCCGAGCAGCCGGTCGAAACGGTCGGCGTCGTCGAAGGGGCCGATCACCGCGAGCCTGAGGGCTCCGTCGGCGATCAGCTCCTGCGCGATGCGCTGAACGTCCTCGGCCGTGACCGCCTCGACGCCGTCGAGCACCTCCTCGGGCTCGGATGCCAGGCCCTCGAGGACCTCGCGGCGCAGCCCGAACATGATCAGCCCGTGGGGGCTCTCGATCTGCAGCACGAACCTCCCCTTGGCGAAGTTCTTGGCCTTCCGAAGCTCCTCCTCGGGCACGGCCTCGGCCGCGATCTGCCGGAGCTCGGTCGCGACCGTCCCGATCGCGTCGTCGATCCGGTCGATGTCCACTCCCGCCTGTGCGTAGAGCGACCCGGCGTCGGTGTACGAGTGGTTCGTCGCGAACACGTAGTAGGCGAGCCCGCGCCGCTCGCGCACCTCCGTGAAGAGACGGGACGACATCCCGCCCCCGAGCACCGTGGAGAGCACCATCAAGACGTACCGGTCCGGGTCGGCGATCGGCCGGCTCCGGACGCCGAGGCAGATGTGCGCCTGGTCGGACGTCTTCGAGTGCACCTTCACGCGCGAGCCGTTCGGCGGCGGCATCGCCGGAAGCGGTGACCCCGTCGGCGCGTCGTCCAGGTCGCCGAGCAGCTCCTCGATCCGCTCGTCGAGATCGCCGCCGATCCTTCCGCCGACGCCGACGACCATCCGCGAGGGTTGATACCAGTGACCGAGGTAGTCGAGGAACGTCTCCCTCGTCGCCCCCTGGACCGTCTCCTTTCGCCCGATGATGTCCCACCCGAGCGGGTGGTCGCCGTACACGAGCTCCTCGTACACGCCGTCGATGAAGTCCCGCGGCGTGTCGAAGTACATGTTCATCTCCTCGATGATCACGCCCTTCTCGCGGTCGATCTCGCCGGCGTCGAACTTCGAGGAGCGGAGCATGTCCACGATCACGTCGAGCGCGACGTCACGGTGCTCGGCCGCGCACTTCACGTAGTAGCCGGTGTACTCCTTGCTCGTGAAGGCGTTGAACTCCCCTCCGATCGAGTCGACCTCGCCCGCGATGTCCCGTGCCGTGGGGCGCCGTTCGGTGCCCTTGAAGAACATGTGCTCGGCGAAGTGCGCGATCCCGCTCGTCTCGCGCGTCTCGTAGCGCGAGCCGGCGGCGAGCATGACGAAACAGGAGACGGACTGGGCCTGCGGCATCGGCGCCGTCAGCACCCGCAACCCGTTGGGGAGCGTCTCGCGCTGGAAGGCGGTCATGTCCTGATCCTAGACGGCGAGGCTCTCAACTGCGGTCGAACATGAACACGGTCGTGCCGAGGAGGCCGGTGGGCGTCACGTCGAGCCGGCACGCCCCGACCCTGTGGTCCAGCGGGAAGTCGAGATGCACGGTCGTCGGCGAGGAGAACTGCAGCCTGCGCACGACCTTGCCGTCGAGGCGGATCTCGACCGACTCCTCCTGCTTGACGATCAGCGTGATCCGGAACGCCCCGGTGCCGCAGTCGTAGGCGACCAGCGTCCCCGTCGTCGGCCCGTAGATGTCGCCGTTCGGCTGCAGGCCGAAGAATCGGGACCGCACCCGCAGCGTCCCGTCGAGCTTCCAGAGGGTGAGGCCCGCCTGCGTCAAGCCCTGCTGCGCGACCTGCGCCACCCGCCTGCCCGCCAGCTCGATCCAGGTGGACGCGACCGCGTACTTCGCCTTCTTCCGGCCGGCGGGGAGGCCGGTGACCGAGCCGTCCTCCTGCACCTCGATCTGCGTCTGCGGGATCGGTCCGGGCACCTGGACGTCGCCGAGGTCGTAGACGCGGTCGACCCGCGCGTTCCAGAAGAGCGTCTCCCACACTCCCGGCCAGGACGTCTCGCCGTCGTAGAGGTAGGCCGCGCGCTTCGCACCGGCGTCGTCGGCCCACGACGGGTCGGGGCCGAGGAAGCTCAGCTGCTGGGCGCGGGCCTGCTGTGCGACGAAGCGGCTGGAGACGACCGACGCGAGCGCGAAGGCGACGACCAGCACGACCGGCATCGCGAGGCGGAGTTGCCGCCGCGGCGCGAACGCGACCACGAGCGCGAGCGCACCGGCGACCGCCGCGTAGACCTGCGCAGCCGTGTCGAGCGAGGTCGAGGTGGACAGCCGGTAGAGGGGGATGAGCGTCATCGCGTCGTGCGTCCCGAAGACGTTCACGAACGTCTTGACCGGGAGCAGGAGGAGGATCGCCGCGGCGCCGAGGCCGACCGCAGACCGCTCGACGTAGCCGCCCACCGGGCCGCGCTCGAGCCAGACGACGAGGCCGACGAAGAGCACCGGTGCGAGCCCGATCAGGTTCCGCTCGACGATCCGGTCGGAGTATCGCGACGCGAAGACGCCGACCTCGACGACGAGCCAGGCCGAGAACGAGAAGGCGACCGCGAGGTAGGCGCGCACCCGTGGATCGGGCTCCGAGCGGCGCAGCCCGTGGATCAGCAGCAGCACGATGCCGGCGACGGGAAACAACCCGCAGAGAATCAGCAGCGACGCGGCGTGGTAGAGAACGTAGTGCGCGGCCTGGCCGACGCTGTAGGAGGTGCTGGCGACGACCTCGTAGCCGCCGAGCGTGCCCGACCCGGAGCCGAGGCGCCAGGCCAGCCAGCCGGCGACGAGGAGTGCCAGCCCGGAAGCCGCAGGCCAGAGCCGCCGCACCTTCGTCCAGGAGCGGGCGAGCGCTGCATCGACGAGCACCGCGGTCGCGAGCGCCGGAAGGAGGACGATCGCCTGTACCCGGGTCGCCGAGGCGGCGAGGACGGCGAGCACGAGCAGCCCCTGTGTCCGCAGCTTAGGCCCGGCGATCGCCTCCGCGCCGGCCCAGGCCGCGACCGCCAGCAGCGGGTAGAACAGAACCTCGGTCATGACGAGCCCGGAGTAGGCGAGGCCGGGGATCGCGACCGTGAGGGCTGCGGCGAGGAACGCCGAGCGCCTCGAGACGAGCGACCGGGACCAGAGGTAGACGGGCACGGCCGCGAGTGACATCGTGAAGCCCTGCAATCCCTTGAGCACGTCGTAGCCCGTGTGGAGGCCGAAAGCGCTCAGCGGGAAGCCGGCCAGGACCGGAGTGAGGAAGCTGTAGTAGGCGGTCGGCCCCCCGAGGATCGTCAGCGAGCCGTGCAGGTAGAGGCTGCGCCCGAGGAGGCCGTAGACCATCTCGTCCGGCGCGATCCACGGCACCGGCACCTCGAGGGCGGCCCAGGTGCGGAGCGCGGTGGACACGAGGACGAGCGCGGCGAGCGCGCCCCACTCTTGCCTCCGGGTCACGCGAGCGCAGCGAGCTCGGCGAGGAGGCGATCGACCTCGTCCGCGGTGTTGTAGTGGACGATCCCCGCGCGCACGGCTCCGTTCTCCAGCCCGAGCCGCCTCATCACCTCCAGCGCGTAGTAGTTCCCGTGCCACACCGCGAGCCCGCGCTCGCCGAGCCGGCTCGCCACCTTGCCCGGCGTCAGCCCGTCGACATTGAAGGCGAAAGTCGGAACGCGCCCGTCCATGCTGTTCACGCCGCAGAGACGGCAGTGGGCCGGCAGCCCGTCGAGGAACCGCTGCCCGAGCGCACGCTCGTGTGCCCGGATCGCCTCCCAGCCGATGCTGTCGAGGTACTCGACGGCCGCGACGAAACCCGCCAGGAGCTCGAACGGCTGCGTACCCGTCTCGAAACGGTGGCCGACGGGTACGTCCGGCGCCGGGCGCACCTTGTACGGCCGCCACGACTCGAGCAGCTCGCGGCGCCCGAACGCGACCCCGAGGTGGGGGCCGAAGAACTTGTAGGGCGAGCAGACCAGCACGTCGACTCCCAATGCCGCGACGTCGATCGGGCCGTGTGGCGCGTAGTGCACCGCGTCGGCCCAGGCGAGCGCCCCTGCCTCGTGCGCGAGCTGGGCGATCCGGCTCACGTCGGTCAGCGTCCCGACCGCGTTCGAGGCGACCGGGTAGGCGACGATGCGTGTCCGCTCCGACAGCTGGCGCTGCAGATCGTCGAGATCGAGGGTCGTGTCGTCGTGGACGTCGACGAAGCGGACGGTCAGGTCACGGTCGTGGGCCAGCTCGAGCCACGGTGCGACGTTCGCGTCGTGGTCGAGCCGCGTGACGATGATCTCGTCCCCGGCCCGGAACTCCCGGCCCGCCGTGCGGGAGAGGGTGAAGCAGAGGGACGTCATGTTCGCCCCGAAGACAGCCTCGTCCGGTGAGCAGCCGAGGAAGCGGCCCGCGGTGTCGCGTGCCCGCTCGTAGAGCAGCTCGGTCCTGCGGCTCGTCTCGTACGGGCCGCTGACGTTCGCGTTCGACTCGCGGAGGTAGCCGGCGATCGCGTCGATCACCTCGTCCGGCACCTGCGTTCCGCCTGGGCCGTCGAAGAAGACGAGATCGCGCTCGAGCGCCGAGAAGCGTGCGCGGACGGCGGCGACGTCGAGCCTCATGCGTCCCCCGGCGCCTCGACGGCGCCCGGCGCTGCCTGCCAGGCGTCGAGCAGCTCGGCCTCGCGCTCGGGCGAGAGGCCGGCCTTGCCCGTCCACTCGGGAACGTCGCGGGCCGTCTCCGCGAGCGGCCGGAAGGTCAACCCGGTGGCGACCGCGCGGTCGACGGGGACGAGCTGGAAAGCGGCGAAGCTCTCGTCCCCGGGCGGGAGCCAGCACGGCAGGTCGCTCCAGCCCTCGACGCCGTGCTCGGCGAGGAAGCGCGCGCTGACCCGGACGACCTCCCGTGCGCCGCAGGCCTCGAGCATCGAGGCGAACGTGAGCGCGTGCGGCGGCGAGGTCGCGTTGAACGGTCCGCTGCGTCCGTCTTCGACCAGCCGGACCATCCAGCCGGCGAGGTCGCGCACGTCGACCATCTGCACGGGCTGGTCGGGCGGTACCAGGATCGGTCCCCCGCGTTGCACGCGCCTCGGCCAGTAGGTGAAGCGGTCGCTCGGGTCGTTCGGCCCGACGATCAGGCCGGGCCTGACCACGAGCGCACGGTCGCCGAAGGCCCGCTCCACCTCCCGTTCGCACCGGGCCTTCAGAGCGCCGTAGTTGGAGTAGTCCTCGAGGAGGCGGTCGTCGGGCCGGTCGCCGAGATCGGCCGGAGGATCGCTCTCCACGCGCGGCTCGCGGTAGTCGGCGTAGCAGGAGATGCTCGAGACGAAGGCGTACCGCCCGGCGGCGCCGGCCAGGAGCTCAGCGGAGGCCCGGACGACGTGGGGGACATAGCCGGAGGTGTCGAGGACGGCGTCCCACGTGCGACCCTCGAGCGCGGAGAGATCGGATTCCCGGTCGCCGCGCAGCTTCTCCACCGCGGGGAAGAGGTCGGGATTCGTCCGGCCGCGGTTGAACGTCGTCACCTCGTGGCCGCGGGCGAGCGCGGACTCGATCAGCGCGTGGCCGAGGAACCGGGGACCGCCGATCAGCAGGAGCCTCACGTCACGCTCCAGGCGTACCGGGGCGTCGCGGTCAGCGAGGCGCCGACGAAACAGTCGCGCTCGGCCCTGGCGAGCAGTCCGGGTACGTCGGCAGGCGCCGGGTCGAGCCGGACGTCGAAGTGGCAGTCGATCGCGACGAACGCGAAGCGGCCGTCTTCCTCGCGCCGCGTGACCGTTCCCTGCGCGGCCCCCCGTGCCTCGACGGCGATGCCGAGCCGGCCGGCGTGGTAACGGAGGCTCGTCAGCGAGCATTCGAGCAGGCCGGCGAGGACGAGGTGCTCCGGCTTCCAGCTGCCGGGCACCTCGAGCGTTGCCTCCTCGGCCGTCGCCCGCCCAATGCGGTCGAGGGTGACGGCGAACTGGAAGACTCGCGCCCTCGGCTCCGGCATGCGGGAAAACGTACAGTCTCCGTCCGGTCGGGCAGCTACGTTCCGACCGTGACGCGGCTCCGGCCCCTGAGCGAGTCCGAGTGCTACGCGCGGCTCTACGGCGATCGCGACTCCACCGTGGCGGTGATCCGGGACTCGGAGCACGAGCGCCCGAGCGGCGGTCTGCTCGGCGAGCAGCTGCGGCAGCTCTTCGAGGAGGGCCTGGTGGGCCCGAACGAGCTCTCGGAGGCGGAAGCGGCGTAGGCGCGCGGTCGGAGGGATCAGGCACGGCGAGGAGTGCCGTTCCGGATGTTCTCGGCCCGAACCTGGACGTTGTCTTCTGCGGGATCAATCCGGGGCGGGTCGCGGCCGCGGCCGCGGCGCACTTCGCGAACCCGCGGAACGACTTCTGGCGGCTGCTCCACCGTTCCGGCTTCACGCCCCGGCTGCTTCGCCCCGACCAGCAGTTCGAGGCGCCCCGCCACGGGATCGGGCTGACGAACGCGGCATCGCGGACCACGCCCGGTTCGGGCGACCTGCGCAGCGCGGACTTCGCCGGCGCGGCTGGACGGCTGGAGCGCATCGCCCGCGAATTGCGCCCGCTGGCGATCGGGTTCGTCGGCAAGGAGGCGTACCGAGGGGCGTTCCGGGAGCGCCCGGCGCACGGTCTTCAGGAGCGTCGGCTGGCCGGGACGGTGCTGTACGTCCTGCCGTCGACCTCACCCGCGAACGCAGCCGTGCCGTACGCGGAGCGCCTCCGCTGGTTCCGCGCGTTCCGCGAGCTCGTCTCCGCTCTCGCGTCCCCGGGGCCGGACCGGGCCGACACCGGCCCCTGACCAGGCACGCGCCCCACCCAGGGTGGGGAAGCGGGCCACCCGCCTCCCGCTGCGAGCGTACCACCGAACCTCGTACGCGTCTGTAGCGCAGGCGGGCCGGGAGCGCCACGGTTTCTCCACTCCCCGGCCGGCGGGCTCTCAGCCGTGCCAGCGGTTCGTGATCGGCGTCCGCCGGTCTCGACCGAACGCCTTCGGGCGCAGCTTCACGCCGGGTGGCGCCTGCCGCCGCTTGTACTCCGCCCGGTCGATCATCGCCAGGGCACGGTCGACGACCTCCGGGTCGAAGCCGTCGGCCAGCAGCTCCTCCCGGGAGCGGTCGAGCTCGACGTAGGCCTCGAGTACCCGGTCGAGCTCGACGTAGGGCGGGAGCGAGTCCTCGTCGCGCTGGTCGTCTCGCAGCTCTGCGCTCGGGGCGCGCTCGATGATCGACCCGGGGATCACCTCGCGGCCGGCGCGCTCGTTCAGGCGCCGTGCCAGCCGGAACACGTCCGTCTTGAACACGTCCTTGAGCAGCGCGAACCCGCCGGCCATGTCGCCGTAGAGGGTCGCGTACCCGACCGAGAGCTCCGACTTGTTCCCGGTCGCGACGACGAGCCAGCCGAACTTGTTCGAGAGGGCCATCAGCAACACGCCTCGGGCCCGCGCCTGGATGTTCTCCTCGGTGAGGTCGCGTGGCCGGTCGACGAAGCACGGCGCGAGCGCCTCCTCGAACGTGGTCACGATCGCCTCGATCGGCGTCTCGCGGAAGTCGATCGCAAGCGACTCCGCCAGCAGGTGCGCGTCCGTTCGTGTCGCCTCGGACGAGAACCGCGACGGCATCGACACGCCGTGCACCCGGCCGGGGCCCAGCGCCTCGACTGCGAGCGCCGCGGTGAGCCCCGAGTCGATTCCCCCGGAGATCCCGACCACGACGTCCCGGAAGCCGTTCTTGTCGACGTAGTCGCGCAGCCCGAGCTCGAGGGCGAGCCGCATCTGCTCGAGGTCGTCGACGAGCGGCGCGACCGGTCTTCGTAACGGCGCGCCGGCCGCCGCCCGGGCCGCGCCGCGAGGCCGACCCGAACCCCGTGGCGCCGTGTCACCTGCCTCCACCACGGTGACCGCGGGCGGCTCCTCCTGCTCGCGGGCGAGGGCCCGCCGGCGCACGTCCCGCAGCCGCCGGCCGATCACGGCGGTCGCGTCGGCGTCGACGACGAGCAATGTCTCCTCGAATCCCGGCGCCCGCGCGAGCACCTGGCCCTCGTCGTCGAGCACGCAGGAGTGACCGTCGAAGACCAGCTCGTCCTGCCCGCCGACCGCGTTCACGAACGCCACGAAGCTCGACGTGTCCCGCGCCCGCTGCTGGAACATCTCCTCGCGCTTCCGGTCCTTGCCGACGTGGAAGGGCGAGGCGGAGAGGTTGACGAGCAGCTGGGCGCCGGCGAGGGCGAGGTCTGTCGCCGGTGGGCCCGGCTGCCACATGTCCTCGCAGATCGTCACCCCGACGAGCTCCTCGCCCAGGTGGAGCAGGACGAGGTCGCGCCCCGACGCGAAGTACCGCTCCTCGTCGAAGACGCCGTAGTTCGGGAGGAAGCGCTTGCGGTAGACCGCCCGTACCTCGCCCCCGGCGCACACCGCGCATGCGTTGAAGAGGTCGCCGTCGAAGTTGGGGAAGCCGACGAGCGCCGTGATCCCGTCGCTCGCGGCCGCGATCTCGCGCAGCGACCGCGCGGCCTCGCGCACGAACGCCGGACGGAGGAGCAGGTCCTCCGCCGGATAGCCGGTGACGGCCAGCTCCGGGAACAGCGCCAGGTCGGCCCCGGCGTCTCGCGCCTCCTCGAGGCGGGCGAGGATCAGCGCCCGGTTTCCGTCCAGGTCGCCGACAACGGTGTTGATCTGCGCGAGCGCGAGCCTCACCTGGTTTTTGCCTTCCAGTCGAAAACCATATCAGTCCGCGCTTCCGCGCTCTTTCGCCTGTGCGCAATCTGGGTCCTCCTCCTGCTCGGCGACCGTGTACTCGAAGCCGTTGACGAGCAGGTAGACGACGCTCCCGGCCACGGGGGCGAAGAGCCACGCGTACCAGCCCCCGGAGCCCGGCCAGGCGACGAGGGCCGCGGTGCCGACGCCGGCGAGGACGGATGACACGTTGAGCAGGGCGGCGACGACGAGCACCTCGGGCCGGTCGGCGTCGAACGTCCGCTCGCGGAAACCCTTGGTCGCGGCGACCAGCACCAGCGGAAAGCCCGCGGCGGCGCCGACCGCGAAGAGGAAACACTCCCAGACGCGCAGGTGAGGGTCGAAGGCGGCGAGGACGCCGAACGACGCGGTCACCATGATCGAGAACCCGTATGCGGTCGAGTTCTGCCGAACCGCTGTGCGCAGTCCTTCCGCGTAGAGCGGGGCATCGCGCCGGATCGGCACCCGCGCGCGCACGCCTCAGAGCGCCTCCGCGATCCTCTCGAGCGCTTCAGGGTTCTCGACCGACGACATGTCGCCCGGGTCCTGCCCGAGCGCTGCCGCACGAACCGCACAGCGAACGATCTTCGCCGAGCGCGTCTTCGGCAGCGCCGGGACGAACAGGACCCGATCGGGCGCGAACGCCTTCCCCAGGTCGCCCGCGACGAGACGCCGGAGCTCGTCGGCGTCGGCCGATTCCCCGGAGGCGAGTACGCAGAGGAGCCACGCGACCTCGCCCTTCACCTCGTGCGGCACGCCGACCGCGGCCGCCTCGACCACGGCCGGGTGTGCGATCGTGGCCGACTCGATCTCGGCCGGCCCGATCCGCTTGCCCGCGATGTTCAGCGTGTCGTCGGAGCGGCCGTGCAGGAACCAGTACCCGTCCTCGTCCACGGAACCCCAGTCGCCGTGCGTCCAGATGCCCGGGTAGCGTCGCCAGTACGTCTCCAGGTAGCGCTCCCGGTCTCTCCAGAACCCGCGGGTCGTCCCCGGGAACGGCTTCCGGCAGACGAGCTCGCCGACCTCGCCCGTCCCGACCAGCGAGCGGCCCTCGGGGTCGAGCACGTCCATCGCCATCCCGATCGCCGGCCCTCCGAGCGAGCACTCCTTGATCGGCTCGGCGACGGAGCAGGAGAGGAAGCAGGCGCCGACCTCGGTTCCCCCCGAGCAGTTCACGATCGGGACTCGGCCGCCGCCGGCGCGACGAGCGCCCGGTAGGAGGAGAGTCCGCGGCGGCGCATCAGCCGGACGACGTTCGCGTGTCCAAGCACGGTCTCGTCCGGAGCCCACACCACCTCGGTCACGCGCGGAACCCTATCGCTGTTAGCCTGCACTAACCATGCGTGCGAGGATCGTGGCCAGCTTCCTCGACGACGAGCATCGCAAGTGGTGGACGCTCGTCGCGGTCGCGTTCGGGCTGTTCATGATCATGCTCGACAACACGGTCGTGAACGTCGCCCTGAAGGCGATCCAGGACGACCTGAAGATCAGCGTCTCGTCGCTCGAGTGGGTGGTGAACGCCTACTTCCTCACGTTCGCCGTGCTGATGCTGACCGGGGGCAAGCTCGCCGACCGCTACGGTCGCCGGCGCATCTTCATCGCCGGCCTGGCGGTGTTCACGGCCTCGTCGCTGGCGTGCGGGCTGGCCCCGTCCGGCGAGATGCTGATCGCCGCCCGGGCGGTGCAGGGGGTCGGCGCGGCGATGATGAACCCGGCGACGCTGTCGATCATCACCACGACCTTCCCGCCGAAGCAGCGCGGCATGGCGATGGGCATCTGGGTCGGCGTCTCCGCGGTCGCGCTCGCGCTCGGCCCGATCACGGGCGGCCTGCTCACCGAGCACGCGCACTGGAGCTGGATCTTCTTCATCAACGTCCCGATCGGCGCGGCGGCGATCGCCGCCGCCCGGGTCGTGATCAGGGAATCGAAGGACACCTCCCACGAGCAGCGGCTCGACCTGCCGGGCCTGGTCAGCTCCGGCGTCGCCCTGTTCGCCCTCACCTACGCGCTGATCGAGGCGAACAACAAGGGCTGGACCTCCACGGAGATCCTCTCGCTCTTCGCGGTCGCCGCGGTCGGCCTCGCCGCGTTCGTCGCGCTCGAGCACCGGCAGCGGCTGCCGATGCTCGACCTCTCGCTGTTCCGGAACCGGACCTTTACCGGCGCCAACCTGACGATGCTGCTCGTCGCCCTGTCGATGTTCGGCGTCTTCTTCTACGTCTCGCTCTTCGTCCAGGGAGTCCTCGGCTACTCGCCGGTCCAGGCCGGGGCGTCGTTCCTGCCGATGACGCTCTGCATCATCTTCTTCGCGCCGGTGGCGGGGAGGCTCTCGGACCGGCTCGGCAGCCGCTGGTTGATGGGCGGGGGCATGCTGCTGGTCAGCGCCTCGCTCGCGCTCTTCTCGCTCCTCGACGGCGGCTCGACGTTCTGGAACCTGCTCCCGGCGCTGCTCGTCGGCGGCGCGGGCATGGCGATGGCGATGACGCCGACGACCGCAGCCGCCATGGGCTCGGTGGCGGTCGACAAGGCGGGCGTGGGCTCGGGAGTGCTGAACAGCATGCGCCAGGTCGGCGGCTCGCTGGGCGTCGCGATCATGGGCGCGATCCTCGGCTCGTACGTGAGCGCGCCTCCGGCGAGCCCGGCGTACCCGACCCAGTTCGTCGACGGCTTCCAGGCGGCGCTGCACGTGGCCGCCGGGATCGCGTTCGCCGCCGCCGTCGTCGCGCTCGCCACCGTTCGGCGACAGGCGCACGAGCCCGCCGTCGCAACCGAGCTCGGATGAGCGCCCGGCTGCCCGCGAGCGAGCGGCGCGCAGCGGTCCTCGACACGGCCTGCCGTGTCTTCGCCCGCTGCAGCTACCGCGGCGCGACGACCGCCGAGATCGCCCGGCAGGCGGGCGTGACGGAGCCCATCCTCTATCGTCACTTCGCGTCGAAGCAGGCGCTCTACCTCGCGTGCATCGAGGACGCATGGCTGAGCGTGCGGGCGGCCTGGGAGCATGCGGTCGGCGCCGAGGCCGATCCCCGGGAATGGGCCCAGGTGATGGCGAGCGCGTTTCTCGAGCTCCGGGACCAGCGCTTGGCGGTCACGCAGCTGTGGCTCCAGGCGCTGACCGACTCGGGCGACGACCCCGAGCTGCGCAGGTACCTCCGCCGTCACCTGCGGGAGGTCCACGAGTTCGTCGCCGGCGTCCTCCACGGCTGCCAGGCGGCCGGCGGCATGCCGGCCGACCGCGACCCCCGCGCCGAGGCGTGGATCTTCGTCGCGGTCGGGCTGCTGGTCGCGGTCACGGGCCGCCTCGGTGGGCTTCCGCCGGGAGACCTCGAGCGCATCCGCGCATCGCGCCGCCGCTCGCTGGCCGGCGGCGTCTCGTAAAGGCACGAGAGCCCCGGCTGCGGCTCCCGGGGCTCTCATTCTGATCAGATTCGACTCGTCGCCTCGCGGACTCCGAGCCCGGCCCTGCGGCCCGGCCGTGCCCGGAAACCCTCACGCGCCGGCGGCGCGTCCCCCGCTTCCGACGTTCTTCTCCTGCGGCGGCGGTCGCGAAGTAACCTGGACTATATGAGCCGTGTCCCGATTTGTCAAGTAGAGAAATGAAGCAAAAACGGCTACGATCACTTCACTACGGAGACCCGGGTGGACAGCGAGCCTGAGAAGAGCGTCGGGGGACGTGTGCGGGCGCTGCGCGTCGCCGCGGGGCTCACGCAGAGCGACCTCGCCGAGGGGCGGTGCTCGAAGGAGTACGTGAGCCAGATCGAGCGGGGGAAGACGCGCCCGACCGCCGAGACTCTCCACTGGCTGGCTGGGAGGCTCGGCGTCGATGTCGCCTACCTGGAGAGCGGGGTGGGCGGTCGGGAGCGGAGCCGTGTCGAGGCGGCGCTGGCGCGCGCGGAGGCGCTGAACGAGTCCAGGCGCTACCGGGAGGCGGCCGCGGAGTACGAGCGGTCGCGAGACGAGATCGCCGGGCTCGGCGCGCCCGACCTGGAGCTGCGCAGCATCCTGGGAGCGTCGTGGGCGCTGGCCCAGTCGGGTGAGGTGAAGGCGGCGCTCGAGCTCCTCCAGCGCGCCCGCGCGATCGCGGACGGGCCAGGATCATCCGATCTCGACCGCGCCGAGGTTCTCTTCCGGCTGGGCGTTTGCCGCTACCAGCTCTCGAGCATCTCGACCGCGCTCGGCCTGCTCGGAACCGCCCTCGAGCTGGCCGATCGCTCGGGACTGCCGTGCGACCGGCTGCGCGGCGACATCCTCGACTGGCGCTCGCGCTGTTACCGGCGGCAGCGCGACTGGCAGGCCGCGCGCGAGGACGTCGAGCGTGCGCTCGAGCTCGCCGAGGCGGCGAACGACCGCCGGGCTGCGGCCCAGGCGTATTTCCAGGCCTCCCTCGTGGCCGAGCGCGAGGGCCACTGGCTGCTCGCCCGCACCTACGCGGAGCAGGCGCGCGCCTACTATGAGGAGCTCGAAGATCGCGCGACCGTCGGCCGGCTCCTGAACAACCTCGGCGGCCTCAGCTTCACGCTGGGCAAGCCCGAGCAGGCGCTCGAGCTGCTCCGCGAGGCCCGCGACGTTGCCCTCGAGGGCGGGGACGAGCCCGAGGCGGGGCTGGCCAGATGCTCGCTCGCCCAGGTTCATCTCGATCTGGGCCAGGCCGGGCTGGCGGAGGAGGAGGCGACGAAGGCGCTCGCGCTCTTCGGCGGGCGGACGGACTACCTGCAGGGGATCGGCACCGCACAGCTCGTCCTGGGCCGTGCGCTGCTCGAGCAGGATCGCCTGAACGAGGCTGAAGAAATGCTGCTCGCTGCCGATAGCAGCTTCGAGCAGTTGTCGTCGGTCAGCCACCGGGCTGCGGCCTGGGTCGCACAGGGCGATCTCGCACGAAGACGGGGAGCGGATCGTGAGGCGGCCAGCCGGTACCGGCGGGCAGCCGAGGCGCTGCAGGACTTCCGCTTCTAGGCGAAAGGAGACATAGCCGTGGTGGTCATGGCCTATTCGGACGGCCCGAAGTAACGTCGCGCGCCCATCTTCGATTCACCTGACGCGCCTCGGCTTGCCGGGGCGCGTTGCCTGCCGCGGAGGCTAGACTCAGCCCGTGAGGCTCGCTGTGCTCGCCTCGGTGGTCGCGTTGCTCGCGGCCGGTTGCGGAGGCGGCGGGAAGAGCCCGACCGGAGCGGTCCGTGCAGGGACGCTGGCGGCGGTGCTCGCCCGCCCCGGGCCCGACGTCTCGCTCTCGCAGGGGACGGGCGACTACGCGGTCGGTGACATCCGCGTCACGTTCCTCGTCATCGCCTCGAATGCAAAGCCGGTCGAGCGGCCCCATGCGCGAGTCTGGGTCGGACGGTCGCTCGACTCGCGCCCGATCACGACCGGGGAGGCGGTGCTCGAGCCGATCGGCATTCGCGGACGGTCCGAGCCGGCGAGCGGCGGCGTGCGGAGCATCTACGTCGCCCGCCTCCGCGTGGCCGGGCCGGGCAAGTACACGATTGTCGCCGAGCCGGACGGGGCGCAGATCCAGGGAATCGGCAGCCTCCAGGTCGCGAAGCGCCCCCGGGCGCCTGCGGTCGGCGACAGGGCGATCGCCTCGCGGACGCCGACGATCGCGAGCATGCACGGCGATCTCGCCGCCCTGACGACCGAGAGTCCGCCCGACCGGTCGCTCCTCCGCTACTCGGTCGCCGACTCGCTCCACGCCCACGCTCCGTTCGTGCTCGTGTTCGCGACCCCGAAGTTCTGCACCAGCCGCACGTGTGGCCCCGTGGTCGACGTCGCCGAGGCGGTGCAGAAGCGCTTCGCGGGCACCGGTGTCCGCTTCATCCACGTCGAGATCTACAAGGACAACAACCCTGCGCAGGGGTTCAACCGGTGGGTCGGCGAGTGGCGGCTGCCGAGCGAGCCGTGGGTGTTCCTCGTCGGCGCGGACGGCCGGATCAGGGGGCGTTTCGAGGGCTCGGTCTCCGTTGCCGAGCTGGCTGCGGCCGTACGGTCGGAGCTGACGTGACCACCGTGGGGGCCCGGCCGGCTCGGGACCCACGCTCGAGCCCTACGATGTGGCCGTGGCCGTCAGGCTGACCGAGCTGGTCACCTCGGGCGGCTGCGCCGCCAAGTACCCGGCTGCCCGGCTCCAGGAGCTGCTCGCCGGCTTCGTGCCCGCCCAGGCCGAGGACCTGCTCGTCGGGCTCTCGCCCGCCGACGACGCCGCCGTCTACCGGCTCGACGACGAGACCGCGCTCGTCTTCACGCTCGACTTCTTCCCGCCCCTGGTGGACGACCCTCGTGACTTCGGGACGATCGCGGCGACGAACGCGCTCAACGACGTGTTCGCGATGGGCGGGCGGCCCCTGCTCGCGCTGTCCATCGCCGAGTTTCCGGAGGAGCTGCCGCAGGCGACCGTGGCGGCGATCCTCGAGGCCGCCGACCGCCAGGTGCGCGAGGCGGGCGCGATCCTCGCCGGGGGTCACACGATCAGGGACCGGGAGCCGAAGTACGGGCTGGCGGTCGTCGGAACGGTCCACCCGGACGGGATCTGGCCGAAGTCGGGCTCCCGGGTGGGCGATGCCCTTTACCTGACCAAGCCGCTCGGCACGGGGCTCGTCCTCCACGGCGCGGCGCGCGGGCTCGCCCGGCAGGAGCAGGTGCACGACGCCGTGCGCTGGATGACGACGCTGAACCGCGACTGGGCCGACGTCCTGCGGGCGTTCCGGCCGAGCGCGGTGACGGACGTGACCGGCTTCGGGCTCCTCGGCCACGCGTACGAGATGGCCGAGCGGAGCGGCGTCCGGCTCGTGCTCGAGTCGGCGTCGTGGCCGGCGCTGGACGGCGCGCTCGGCGTGGCCCGCGCGGGCGAGAGGACGGGTGGCGACCGGCGCAACCGCGACTTCGCCGAGGCGCAGGTCACGGCGGACGGCGTCCCGGAGGAGCTGGTCGCCCTCGGCTGGGACCCGCAGACGGCCGGCGGCCTGCTCGTGTCGCTGCCTGCCGAGCAGGGCCCGGCGCTCGTCGCCGAGCTCGAGGCGCGCGGGCTGTTCGTCCGGCGCGTCGGCCGGGTGGACGACGGGGCCGGCGTGGCGGTCGTCTGAGCCCGTCTACACTCGAGCCGTGCACGTCGAGACCACGCGTCTCGTCCCGGCTGCGCTCGCTCGAGCTCTCGACTGCGACCTTCGGACGCGTTGCCGGGCTGAGCGTCCTCGGGCTCTGGCTGATCGTGTCCACCGGCGCCGTCGTCCGGCTGACGAGCTCGGGCCTCGGCTGCGAGCACTGGCCGGGGTGCCAGCCGGGGCAACCGTTCCCCGAGAAGGGCTACCACTCGTTCATCGAGTTCGGAAACCGGATGGTCGCCGGCGTGACGATCGCGCTCACGCTCGGTCTCGCGGTCGGTGCCTGGATCACCAGAGGGCTTCCGCGCTGGGCACGCTGGCTCGCGGTCGCAACGTTCGCGGGCACCCTCGCACAGGCTCCGCTCGGAGCGATCACCGTGTACGCGCACCTCCACCCGGCCCTCGTGATCCCTCACCTCCTCCTGTCGATCGCGGTGCTGGGCGGCGCGATCGTCGTCGCGCTGGAGGGGTTGGCGCTCGGGCGCGGCCGGGGGCGGCCGCTCGGCCTGGAGCCTAGGCTCGCCGGAGTCGGCATCGCCGCGGCCTGCTTCGCCCTGATCGCCACCGGCTCGGTGGCGACGGCCGCCGGGCCTCATTCCGGCGGCAAGCACGTCTACCGGATCTGGTCGCTGCACCCGGCGCTGCTCCTGCACGGCACGGCCGTCGCCGTGCTCGGCTGCAGTCTGATGTTCCTGATCGGGTACCTGTTCGCCCGGCGCGCCGCCCTGCGCCCCTACTTCGTCGGCACGGCCGGGCTTGCCGGGCTCCTCCTCGTCCAGATGGCGATCGGGGACATCCAGTACCGCACGCACCTGCCGTGGGGCCTCGTGCTCGTGCACGTCGCGCTCGCCGCGACGGTGTGGTCGTGGACGGTCGCGCTGGTTGCGCTCATGTGGCGGCCTCCCGCCGTCACCTGAGGCAATCGATGCGGAGCGGCTCCGGGCGGCTGTCGGCCCACGACGCAGGTCGACGCCGCGTAGCGGCTTTCGAGAGGACGTTCTGCGTAGACTGGGTCGATGGCGGAGCTACACGTGTCGCGCCGGCCGGCGCTGGAGCGGCCGGTGATGGTCGCGGCGTTCCGGGGCTGGAACGACGGCGGCCAGGGCGCGTCGCTCGCAGCCGGATACCTCGCCAAGCTCTGGGACGCCAGGCGGTTCGCCGAGATCGATCCCGAGGGCTTCTTCGACTTCCAGGCGAACCGGCCGCACGTCCGTCTCGAGGAAGGCTTCACTCGCCGGATCGACTGGCCGGAGACGGTCTTCTACCACGCTCGCCCGCACGGGCTCGATCACGACGCCGTGGTTCTCCTCGGCATCGAGCCGAACCTGCGCTGGCGGACGTTCGCGCAGCTGGTCGTCGACTTCGCCCGCGAGCTCGGCGTCGAGCTCGTGGTCACGCTCGGCGCGCTCCTCGCCGACGTCCCGCACACGCGGGAGGCGCCGGTCACCGGGAGCGCCACCGACCCGGGGCTGGTCCAGCAGCTCGGCCTCCAGGCGTCGCGCTACGAGGGGCCGACCGGGATCGTCGGCGTCATCCACGACGCGTGCCGGAGCGCCGAGATCGCCTCGGCGAGCCTGTGGGCCGCCGTGCCTCACTACGTCTCGCTCGCCCCCAGCCCCAAGGCCGCCGGAGCTCTGTGCGGGCGTCTCGCCGGATTGCTCGGCGCCGAGATCGACACGGGCGAGCTCGACGAGGCCGCCGATGCCTACGTCAGGCAGGTGAGCGAGGCGATCGCGTCGGACGAGGAGACGGCCGCATACGTCGAGGAGCTGGAGCGGCGGGTGGACGAGCTCGGCGACACCGAGATCCCCTCGGGCGAGTCGCTGGCCGCCGAGCTCTCGCGCTTCCTCCGCGAGCGCGAGGAACAGGACAAGGGGGGCGGCGGGGCGAGCGGTCCGGCCTAGCGCGGCCGCCTGTCTCACGCGCGGCGCGGCGCAGGCGCGGGGTCGGCCGTCTCTACCCGAACGTGAAGGCGTACGCGGAGACGCCCGGGGTGAAGCGCAGCTCGAGGACGGCGTCTCGCAGCCTGGTTCCCCGGACGAGCGTGTACAGCTTGTCCGCGGTCACCGGGACGATCTCGCGGGGCTTGCCGTCGACGAGCACCTGGACCCGGCCCGTCCCGCCGAGAACGAGGTAGACGTTGCGGGCGTAGAAGCGCAGGCGGAGCCTGGCGTCTTTTCCGGCGACGATCCGCTTCGCCTCGACCCGCCAGCGACCGCCGTAGGCGATGTCGTTCAGGCCGAGCTTCGCCGGGAAGACGTAGCTCGCTTCCTTGTCCGGATACAACTTGACCTCGGCGAAGCGGACGAGGCGGTCGTAGCCGAGGTACGACTCGGGGGTGATCGGGCCGGCCGGTGTGAGGTCGCGAAGCTGCCGGGCCGCCGGTGCGCCGGGCTTCTCGCCGAGCAGGAAGCGGATGTTCTCCTCGGTGGTGTCGTAGTCCCCCTCGCCGAAGTGGGCGTAGCGGACGTGGCCGCGGCGGTCGATCAGGTACTTCGCCGGCCAGTACTGGTTGCCCCACGCGTCCCACGTCCCGTAGTGGGGATCGAGCGCGACCGGGTAGCGGACGCCGAGCCGCTTCACCGCTCCGCGCACGTTCGAGGGTACCGCCTCGAACGCGAACTCCGGCGTGTGCACGCCGACGATCACCAGCCCGGCCTTTCGATACAGGCGGTCCCAGGCCTCGACGTGTGGCAGCGTGCGCAGGCAGTTGATGCACGAGTACGTCCAGAAGTCGACGAGCACGACCTTGCCGCGAAGGTCCGCGAGCGTCAGCGGACGGCTGTTGATCCAGGTGTCGATCCCGGCGAACTCGGGGGCCGGGCCGAAGTCGGGGAGCGGATCGCCGGCCTGGGCGGGACGGGCCGGCGTGCGGTCGACCACGTTCGTTCCGCGCTTGAACGCGTCCCGCCCCGAGCCGCTCGCCTCTGTCTGCTTCTGGAGGAAGTGCGTCCAGTTCGGGAGCCAGGTCTGGAGCTTCGTGTCCAGGTCGAAGATCAGGGCCAACGCAGACGCGGCGAGCACGACGCCGAACGCGACCCGGAGCCGCTGGACACCGGTTCGGAGCGCGGAGCTGGCCCGCCGCCCGCCCAGCGCGACGGCCAGCAGCACGAGCG
This sequence comes from uncultured Actinomycetes bacterium, assembly GCA_963837265.1. Classification (GTDB taxonomy): domain Bacteria; phylum Actinomycetota; class Thermoleophilia; order Gaiellales; family Gaiellaceae; genus DATBLE01. The sequence goes on along the minus strand of CAWIMQ010000002.1, from coordinate 388,914 downwards.
ACGCCCCGACCGTGTACGAGAACGCGACCGCGACCGTCTTCGCCCCGAACTGGTGTGCCGCCGCCGAGCTGGTCACGTAGCCGATCGCCGGGCCGCCGCACGGCACGAAGACGAAGCCGAGGGCGGCGCCCAGCAGGAACCCGCCGCCGAGGTCGCCCGAGGGACGGCGAGACAGCCGCTGGAGCGGGCGCTCGATATAGGCGCCGACCTGCGGGAGGAGCAGCGTCAGCGCGAGGAGGAACAGCAGGCCGATCGAGATGTTCCGCAGGAGGTCCTTCGGCAGCCCGAGCGCGTCCAGCACCAGGCTGGCGAAGAGGATCGAGACGAGAAAGCACGTCGCGAGGCCGGCGACGATCGCGAACGGGCGCCTGCGATGCCGGCCCACCCCGCCGCCGAGCACGATCGGCAACACCGGCAGCACGCACGGCGACACGGCCGTGATCACGCCGGCGAGGAACGCGAAGACGATCGCGAGGACCATCGTCCGCTATACGGTCTCTTCGGCCGGTCCGGTTGTTACGGGGTCGTCGGTCTCGGGCGGGCCGGCGGGCTGCTGTCCGTCCCGGCTCTGGGGCGCGGGTGCGGACCTCTTCTTCCGCCTGCGCCGCCTCCGGCGGCCCGGATGCGCCTTCGGCTGGGGGAGGTCCTCCGCGAGCGCGGTCGCAACCTCCGGGGTCGAGCCGAGCGCCTCGCGTGCCGCCTCGAGCTGGTGGTTCGCCCGCGGCGTGTAACCCTCCGCGGATGCGAGCAGGGCGGCCGCTGTTCCGATCGGCAGCTGCCTTGCTGCAGCGGCGAGCTTGATCGCGTTCTCCTCGTGTCGCTGCCCGCGCGAGTTGGCGAGCGCGCCGAGCAGCCGTTTGGCGTCGGGGTACTCGGCGCTCGCCTTCCGGTCGAGCACCTTGCGTACCGTCCGGGCGAGCCGCCACGTCCAGCGGGCGAGGATCTGCTCCGGCGCGTCCGGCTTCGTCTCGCCGATCGCCCGGAACAGCACGCGAACACCCTGGACGCGGTCCTTCTCCCAGGGCGGAGCCTGGGTGACGAGCGTGACCAGGTCGTCGAAGCTGGCACGATCGACCGGCCTGGAAACCCGGTCGGAGAGCGCCATCAGCCGCAGGCGCCGGTTCGGGTTCTCGGCCGCGCACGTGAACAGGAACTGCTCCAGCGCCGCCTGGCTCGCGCGGGCGCTGAGCTTCTCGAACAGCACCAGCCGGTCGTCGAAGCGCGCCTGCCGGCCGGCGATGCGCGCCCAGAAACGCTGCTCCTCCTCGTCGAGGTAGCGCGGGTCGACGCGCTGCCACTCACGCTGGATGACGGCGAGCCGGCGGTTGACGTCGGGGGTGACCGGAACGAGCCACGGCGCCGGCGAGAGCTTTCGACGCGCCTTGCGCTGGACGCGGCGCCGCGGCGCGGGGGTGACGCGCGCCCCCTCGCGGTAGAAGTCCGCCCCGAGCAACGAGTGGAGCGTCACCACCCGGTCGTTGTGGGTCGCGCCCTTCTGGACGAAATCGACGACGACCCCCGCCTCCTTGCGCGGGTGCAGCCGCATGATCCGGCCGATCCGCTGCTGGTAGACGCGCTTGCTGGCCGTCGGCGCGAGATGCATGACCACGGTCGCACGCGGTGAGTTCCAGCCCTCTGCGAGCAGCATCGCGTTCACGAGCACGTCGATGTCCCCGCGCTCGTAGGCGGCGAGGATCTCGGCCAGCCGCACGGGCGGCGTCCGGCCGCTCACCGCCTCCGCCTTCAGCCCCGCCGCACGGAACTCCTGGGCGAGGTTGTAGGCGTGGTCGACCCCGGCGGCGTAGACGATCCCGGGCGTCGAGTCGAAGCGGTCGCGGTAGAGGCTCGCCGCAGCCTGGTTGAGGGCGACGTGATCGAGGACCCTGGCGAGGGCCTGCTGGTCGAAGTCGCCGCCGACGATCGGCACCGAGTTGATCGCCGCCGCCGGAGGGACGCGCAGCGTTCGGAGGGGCGCGATCAGGCCCCGGCGAGCGGCGTCGCCGAGCGGGAGGTCGTCGACCGAGGCGGGGAAGACGTCCGAGACCTGTTTGGCGATCAACTGCTCGGTTGCGGTCATCCCGACGAAGATCGGCTCCGGGAAGCTGCGGATCGCCGCGCTCGTCTTCTCGCCGAGCGCCGTGTGCGCCTCGTCGCAGATGACGAGCTGGTACGCCTCGCGGCTCAGCTCGCGCACGTGCCGGGCGAACCACGCGTAGGTCTGGATGGTGATCGGATCGCGGCGGGGCGGACGGCCTCCGCCGGTGATCTCCGGGGTGATGCGGTCGCCGTAGCCCTCGGCTCTCAGCTCGCGATTGAACTGGCTGACGAGCAGCCGGCGGTGCGTGAGGATCAGGACGCCGACCGTGCGGGCCGCCTCGACGAAGCCGGCCGCCGCGATCGTCTTGCCGGATGCGGTCGGGTGGCGGAAGCGATAGCGGCGGACGGCGCCCGGGTCGACGGCCGGCGGGGCCCCGGCCTCCTCGAGACCGCCGTCGTCGGCGTGAAGGGAGCCGTTCTCGCCGTTCTCCTCGTCTTCCTCTTCCTCGTACTCCTCCTCCGGCTCGTCCGCCGGCTCGGGCTCGCGCTGCGCGGCGGCGATGAGCTCGGTCAGCATCCCCGCGAGGGCGTCCACCTGGTGGCGGCGCAGCTCCGTGCCGGACTTGAGGCGCGGGGGCTTCTCGCTGAGGACGCGCTCGAGGCCGAGCATGAGCGCGTAGCGGATCTTCCAGTCGGGCGAGGGCTCGGAGCGGCCGGCCTCGATCTCGGCGAGCGCGTCGTCGAGCGCGAGCCTGCGCGCGCTGCCGCCTACGAGCACCTGGTCCGGATCCTCGCCGGGGTGGAGAAACGGCTCACCCGCCCACTGCGCGGCGCGCTCTGCCGAAGCGACGAGATCACCCGTCACCTCAGGCATCGTCAAAGGCTGGTCGATCGTTTCCTGCATGGGCGCGACGCCAATGCGCTGCTTCGCTTCGAGAAAAGGTGCCCAAAACCCCGGGCAGGGCGTCGCCTGCCAGAAGCATAGCGTGTTCGGGGGACGGTCCGTGCGCCTTCCAGGCTCGATCGCCACCGGGCAACGGCGGCGACGCGGGCAGGAGAGGCGATACTCCGTGCGTGGCCGACTGGACCGAGCTGACGGAACGCGAGGCCGGCCGGTACCGGGAAGGCGAGGCCAGGCTGGGCGGCGACCCCGACGAGCGGCAGCGCCAGCTCACCAGGATGGGCAACGCCGCCTACGGCGCCGGGCTGTGCCTGCTGATGCAGGGGGAGGACGCCCGGCCGTGGCTCGAGCGTGCGGCTGCGCGGTGGCGGGAGAGCTATGCGGACGCGCCGGCGGGGAGCTGGGGCCGTCCCATCGGGGCGATGAAGGCGCTCATCCTCGCCGGCGACCGGACGGCGGCCGAGGAAGCTGCGCGCTGGACGCTCGGGGAAGGGGCGGGCGAGGCGGACTCGTCGATCGGCCGGTACGCAGCCGCGCTCGCGTGCTCCGTGCTCGGCGAGTGGAGGCAGGCCCGCGTCCACGCCGACGCGATCCGGATCCGGGACGACTTCCCACGCGACGTCGGCGACGCGCTGGCGACGATCGCCGCCGAGGACGTGGTCGGCTACGTCGAGGCGATCGAGTCGGTGCTCTCGTCGTTCGAGACCCGCGACGGCTATCTCGAGGACGTGCCGGTGGCGGACACCGTGCTCGTGCTCCAGGTCCTCGCCGCGACCCGGGCGATGGCGGCCGGTCTCGAGTCGGCGCTTCTGCCCTAGGTCGGAAGCTGCGCCGCGGCCGAACGATCGGCGAGCAGGATCGTCCGTCGCCCGCGGACGAGGCTCGCCGGTGTCCCGGGCGAGGGCGGGTCGGCGAAGGCGCGGCGCACGGCGTCCGCCTTCAACTCGCCGGTGACGAGGTAGAGCATCGTCCGGGTCGCCGCCAGCACCGGCCGGGTCATCGTCACCCGGGGGACGAACGGCTCCAGCGCCGCCTCGGCCGCGACGGCACGGCGCTCGCCCTCGTCCAGGGCGGGCGCGTCGGGGAAGAGCGAGGCGGTGTGCCCGTCGGTGCCGATGCCCATCACGGCGAGCTCGAGGGTCACGCCGTCGAGCGCGGCGTCGTACTCGGCCGCGGCCGCCTTCGGGTCGAGCTCGCCGTGGATCCTGTGCACCGCGGCAGGCGGTCGCGACAACCCGTCGAGCAGCGACTCCCGGACCAGCCGGTAGTTCGACCGCCCGTCGGCGGGGGGAACGCACCGGTCGTCGACCCACCAGAGCTCGACCCCGCCCCAGTCGGGGCGGAGGACGGCGGCGCGCTCGTACGCCGGCCGGGGGCTCGATCCACCGGAGAGCCCGATGTGGCCGCCCCTGGCCGCCGCCTCGGCGATGAGCGCTGCGGCCGCCTCGCCCGCCAGGTCGGCGTCGCCGACGACGCGGATCTCAAGGTCGCCGGTCACTCCCATTCCGCGAGCTCCCGCGAGCGCTCCATCGCAGCCTCGATCGCGTTCAGGAACGCGGCCCGCACGCCTGCCTGCTCCAGCTCTCGGATCGCCCGGATGGTGGTCCCGCCCGGCGAGGTGACCGCCTCGCGGAGCTCGACCGGGTGGACGTGCTCGTCGCGGAGAAGCTTCGCCGTGCCGAGCATGGTCTGGACGACGAGCTGCGTCGTCATTTCTCGCGACAGGCCGAGCAGGATGCCCGCCTCGATCATCGCCTCGGCGAGCAGCGCGAAGTACGCGGGGCCCGAGCCCGACACCGCCGTGACCGCGTCCATGTACGCCTCTGGAACGCGAACGACCGGCCCCAGGTGGGAAAGGCACTCCTCGGCCAGGGCAAGGTGCTCCTCGCGTGCGTGCGCGCCGGCGCAGATGCCGGCGATTCCCTCGTGGACGACGGCCGGCGCGTTCGGCATCGAGCGGACGACCGGGACGCTCGCAGCGATCCGGGCCTCGATCCGCGCGGTCGGGATCGCCGCTGCCACCGACAGCACCGTCTGGCCGGAGGAGAGCAGCGGCCCGATCTCGCCGAGCAACCCCTCGATGTCCTGCGGCTTGACCGCGACGACGACGAGCGTGGAGCCGGCGACGGCCGCGCCGTTGGCGAGCGTCGCCTCGACGCCGAAACGCCGGGCGAGCTCGTCGGCGCGCTCGTCCCGCCTGCAGGTGACGACGACGTCGTCCGGGGCGCGCCACCGGGCGCTGAGCAGCCCGGCGAGCAGCGACTCGCCGATCTTCCCACAGCCCAGGATCGCGACGCGGGTGCTCATCCCTCGAGTCTACGCAGCCAGGCTACGCACTTCGCGAGCCGTTCCTCGTCCACGGCGCCGTCCGGGCGGACCGCCGATGCCTCCAGCGTCACCGTGCCGTCGAACGGCAGGGCGGCGAGGAACGCGTCCACGTCGACCTCGCCCTCGCCCGGGATCAGGTAGCGGTTCCACGCCCGGTTCACCCAGCGCTCGCGATCGAAGTCCTTCGCGTGGACGTGGCCGATCCGGTCGCCGAGCTCCGTTGCGCGGTCGAGCTGGCGGTGGAGCGCGAGGAACTCGGTGTCGATGGTCACGCGGCAGCGCTCGTCGCGGTCGCAGGCGCGGAGGACGTTCTCGATCGGGGAGCCGGCCGAGCACGGGATCGTCTCCACCGCGAGGGTCAGGGCGTGCTCCTCGGCCGTGTCCAGCAGCCGCGGGAGGTGGGCGAGATTGCGCTCGAGGTGGCGGTCGCCGTCGGGAAGCTCCCAGAGGTGCAGTACGAGGAGCCGTGCGCCGACGCCTGCGGCGATGCGGCAGGAGAGCGCGAAGCGGTCGAACGCGGGCTCGTCGCCCGAGAGCGTCGCGCCGATCGTCTTCTCGGCGTGCGCGACTGCGACGGGCAGGGCGTGCAGGTCGTCGACGACCCGCTCGTCCCAGTCGCGATAGATCGAGAGCTCCAGTCCGAGCGGGATCGGATGATCGAGGATGCGCCGGTGGTCGGGGAACTCGGGGTACCGGGTGACGACCCCGGTCGAGATCAGCGGGATCACGCGGCGCGGGCGATCGGGACGAGGCCCTGCGCGTGGCCGGCGAGCAGGTAGACGCTGGCCAGCCCGGCCCACTCGCCGTACGGCTCCAGCAGCTCGGCCGTCTCCCAGCCCTCGACCCGGCGGCCGCGGACGGCCCCGAGCAGCTTGACCAGGCCAAGGTCTCCTTCCAGGCCGCGCTCGAACCGGCCGAGGCCCTCGAGGCAGACGACGCCGACCGACCACGGGCCGAGCCCGCGCTCGGGCGCCAGGCGTTCGGCGACCGAGGCGGTGGGCAGTTCCTTCAGCCGCTCGAGCTCGAGCGAGCGGCTCAGACGGGCGAGCGTCGCGCCGCGGCGGGCGTGGAGCCCGAGCCGCCTGAGCTCCGCCGGCGCGAAGCGGGCGAGGTCGGCGGTCGACGGCGGCACGTTCAGGCGGTCGCGGCGCACCGTCGCCGCCCGGACGATCCTGCGCTCCATCGCCCGGGCCTCGCTGGCGAGGATCAGCTGTCCGCAGAGCGCCCGCAGCAGCGCGTGGGCGACGGTCGCGGTCCGCACCGGGCGCAGGCCGCGCAGGAGCCGGACCGTCCGCCCGATGAGCGGATCCTTGCCGAACCGGAGGAGAAACGGCGTGTGGTCGTCGTCTACCCCGAGGCAGAAGCGGAGCCGGTCGAGGGCCTCTTCGCCGCTTGCGCGCAGGCAGACGACGCCGTCCGGACGCTGCCACGCGATGCCCTGCCCCTCCGGGAGCTCGGCCGTGAGGATGCCCTCGCGGAAGCGACGCGTCGCATCGCCGACGAGCCGCGCGGAGAGGGCGAGCGAGTACGGCCCGCGAGGGCGAAGGTCGGCCGCGACCATGGGCCGAGAATAGTGGCCACGTCTCCGGACGAGAAGCTCGTCTCGCGCCACCCCAGAACCAGTGACAGTCACCGGGTGACTGTCACTGGGGAACGGCTGGCCGGCCCCGACCCTGCCTTTGCCGGGGCTGGCGGTGGAAGAGGCGGCACGGAATCGTCACGCCTCGAGTGCCAGGCACTGGATGTGGAGAACCGGGAGGCCCGAGGCCCGTGAGGGCTGGGGATACCCTCTGCCCAGCTTGGAGATGCGCCGGACGTGGGACGCGCTCGCCGGGACGGACACCCCGGCGTACGTCGGCGACCCGGCGACCGGAGCGGAGGAGCTCGCCGGCCTCCTCGGGCGGCTCGGGGCAGACCCGCGAGGCGGCACGTGCGTCGAGGTCGGCTGCGGGCCGGGGCGGATGACCGGCGTCCTCGCAGAGCGGTTCGACCGGGTGATCGCCGTCGACGTGTCTCCCTCGATGCTGGAACGCGCCGGACAGCGCGTGCAGGCCTCGAACGTGTCGTTCCATCTCGTCTCCGGAGAACGGCTCGACGGTCTCGAGGACGGGATCGCAGACGCCGTGATCTGCTATCTCGTCCTCCAGCACCTGCCCACGGCGCGTGTCGTCCGCTCCTACCTGGAGGAGTTCGCCCGCGTGCTGGCGCCGGAGGGCGAGGCGTTCGTCCAGGTGCCCGTCCTGGGCGGCGGCGCGGGGCGCGCCTGGCGCACGCTGCGCGCGCCGCTCGTCCGCCTGGCCCGCCGCCCCGACCGCCGGGCAGCCTTCCGCGGATATCGGCTGACCGGCCGCGAGCTGGGCGACGCGCTCGCGGAGGCCGGGCTCCAGGCCGCGGCCTTCGACGAGGGGCCTTCGGCCTACCGCTTCTGCCGCGACCGCTTCCTGCGGCTGCGCCGGGCATGACGAGCGCCGCCCTCGCCGTCTACGGCGTTCTCCTCGTGGTCGCAGTCCCGGCCGTTCTGCGCCGCCCGCCCGTCGCGCTCTACCTGTTCGCCCTCGGGCTGCCGGTGCACAACATCGTCATGTCGCTCCTGTACGGAGGCGGCGTCAGCGGAAGCGCCCTCACGGTGGTCGAGGCGTGGAAGGAGATCGTGCTCGCCACCGCGCTCGTCTCGGTCGCCGCCCGGGCGGCGACGGCGCGGCGTCTCCCGTTTCGTCCCGGCTGGATCGACGGCCTCGCGCTCGCGTACGCAGCGGTCGTCGTCCTCTACGCGCTGATCCCGCAGAGCGTGCTCGGCGGGCACGCGGGCGCGAAGGCGATCGCGTACGGCCTACGGCACGATCTCGTCCTCGTCGCCGCCTACCTCCTCGGGCGGTCACTCCCGCTCGACGTGCGGCGGATCCGGTGGGTGGTCGCCGCCGCTGCCGCCGCCGTCGCCGGGTGGGGGCTGGTCGAGGTCTACGCGGTGCCGATCGAGTGGTGGCGCCACTCCGGTGCGGTGGGATACTTCCACCGGGAGCTCGGGTACGACTACCACGGGCCTGCCGGGCTGCCGGAGAACTTCGCGTTCAACACGAGCCACGGTCTCTACCGGAGGCTCGTGTCGACGTTCGTCTCGCCGCTCGCGACGGCGTACATGCTCGTCGTCGCTCTGCTCGTGCTCGCGACCGCGCGCCGCCGGCGGCCCGTCGCCGTCTCGCTCGGGCTGATCTGCGCCGCCGGACTGCTCTGGACGTTCTCCCGTTCGTCGATCGTCGCGCTCGGTATCGGTCTCGTCGTTCTCGGGGTCGCCCGGCGCCGCCGGTGGCCCCTGCCTGCCGCCGCGGCCGTCGTCGCCGCCGGCCTCGGGTTCGCGGCGATCTTCCACCTGATCGCTCCACGCACGCACTGGTTCGCATCGGACCTGCCGTACCAGGAGGCACAGGCCCGCGCGAAGGGCCCTCTGCCGAGGGGAAGCGGGCTCCCGGGCACGGCGAGCCTCGGCGAGCCGTCGATCCGCAGCCACCTGGACAGCCTCCGCGACGGGATCCGCACCGTCGTGCACCACCCGCAGGGCTACGGCCTCGGAAACGCCGGGACGACCGCGCAGCGCTTCGGCGTGCAGCTGAAGGCCGGCGAGTCGAACTACACCGAGCTCGGCGCCGAGGCCGGCCTCGCGGGCGCGCTGCTGTTCGTCGCCTGGAGCCTTTCCCTCCTCCACGGCCTCGGCCGGGCAGGGTGGTCGGGGGACCGCGCCGCGGCCGCCGTCGCCGCAGGGATCGCCGCCGTGCTCGCCCTCGCAGTCCAGACCGACGCGCTCGGGGTGCCGTGGCTCGCGTACTGTCTCTGGTGGCTCGCAGGGGCCCTCGTCCCTGGGCATCGCGAAAGGAGCGAGAGATGAAGGGTGAGATCGTCTGGCACGAGCTGTACACGGGCGACGTCGAGGCGGCGACCCGCTTCTACACCGAGCTTCTCGGGCTCGAGCTCGAGTCCGCGGACATGGGTGACTTCCAGTACCACATGCTGCGCAAGGACGGGCGGACGCACGGCGGCTTCGTGAAGAAGGAGCACCAGGAGATCCCTTCGCACTGGTACCCGTACGTGCAGGTGGACGACGTCGAGACGAGCGCCGAGGAGGCGAAGGCTCTCGGGGCCGAGGTTCACATGGGCCCGATGAGCATCGGCGAGACGCTTCACTTCGCGGTGCTCGGCGATCTGCAGGGCGCGACGGTCGGGGTGATGTCCTGGAGCGAGGAGCCGCCGAGGGGCGTCTTCGCCTGGGACGAGCTGTACGCGGCCGACGTGGATGCCGCCGCCGACTTCTACGGGCGGCTGGTCGGCTGGACGACCTCGCCCGGCCCCGTGGATGGCTACCGCCTCCTCGACAACGGCCAGAGCCACGTCGGCGGGCTGATGAAGAAGCCGGACGAGCTGCCCGTCGCCGCCTGGGGAACGCACTTCGCGACCGAGGACGTCGACGCCGTAGCCGGCCGGGCGCAGGAGCTCGGTGCGACCCCGATGGTCCCGCCGACCTCGATGGAGAACGTGGGGCGCTACGCCGTGCTCGCCGATCCGACCGGCGCCGCATTCGGGCTGTACGCGCCCGAGGGCTAGCCCGCGCTGTCCAGGCGCTTCGCGACGTCGGCCATGCGCTCGAAGCGCGCGCCGGCGGCGCGGCAGTGGCCGATCAGCGTGTCCAGCATCGCGATCCGGTGACCGCGCCCGATCACCTGCGGGTGCATGCAGACAGTGAGCACGCCGCCGTCCACGTGCTCGTCCATCCAGTCGAACTCGCCGCGCCAGATCTCCAGGACCCGGCTCGGCGGCGCGCCACCCTTCCGGTACGGGTCGAAGTTGAACTGGAAGTGCACCCAGTCATCGAGCTCGAAGGACATCGGCAGCTCCCAGAAGCGCGCCTCTCGACCTCGCTCGAGCGGTGACTCGCGCGCGACCCGGTCGCCGACCCGCGGCCTGAACGGCCGGTAGTCGTCGGTCATCAGGCTCGAGTCGTAGAGGAAGCCGAGCTCCTCCACCAGCTCCAGCGTGGACGCGGAGAGGTCGGCGGACGGGGAGCGAAAGCCCCGCGGACGCGCACCGATCTCGTCGAGCACGCGCCACGCCCGCTCCATGTCCGCCCGCTCCTCGTCCCGGGTCTGCCCGCTGGGATCGACATGCGCGTAGGAGTGGTGTGCGACCTCGTGGCCGGCGGCGAGGATCGACTCGGTCTCGGCCGGGAACGACTCGACCGTGTGGCCGGGGACGAAGAACGTCGCCTGGACGCCGTGCTCGCGCAGAAGCTCGATCACCCGGGGCACGCCGACCCGGGCGCCGTACTCGCCCCGCTGGAGCATGGCGGGGCCGACACGGTCGTAGGCGAGCCAGACCGAGAGTGCGTCGAAGTCGAAGGTGAGGCAGACCGTGCTGTGCGGCATCTCAGCCCGGGATCGTGAACGCGGGGGCCAGCCCAGCGAGGTCGGTCCCGTCCGCGTGGCCCTCCCGAACCAGCCAGGAGAGGACGCCGTAGCAGACTCCGTAGGTGGAGCGGCTTACCGGCCGCCCGCCGACCGTCCGGCAGGGGCAGATCGCGTCGCAGTTGCACGACTCGAAGTAGTCGCCGGCGATGTGCCATGAGGAGCCCAGGGCGCGACCGTACCAAGGTACGGTTGCGCCATGGGCATCGACCCGCGAGTCGACGTCGGCCATGTCCACCTGAAGGTGGCCGACCTCGACCGCGCGGTCGGCTTCTGGCACGGCGTCATCGGCTTCGACGTCACCCAGCGGCTCGGCGACCAGGCCGCGTTCCTCTCGGCCGGCGGCTACCACCACCACATCGGCCTGAACACGTGGGAGAGCAGGGGCGGCTCGCCGCCGCCGCCGGGAACGACCGGCCTCTACCACGTCGCCGTCCGCTTCCCGGACCGGCGGGCACTGGCCGACGCCCTCCGACGCGTGCTCGAGGCGGGGATCCCGCTCGAGGGCGCATCCGACCACGGAGTCAGCGAGGCGGTGTACCTGCGTGACCCGGACGCGAACGGCGTCGAGCTCTACCGCGACCGGCCGCGGGACGAATGGCCGGACTCGATGTTCACGGCGCCGCTCGACCTCGACGCGTTGCTGGAGGAAACGTCGAGCTTTGCGAGGATATCGGGCCTCGGCCCGGGTCTCGCCTGATCGCCGTTGCGGACAAGCCCGCATCAGGTCCGGCGCCGTGTGCGCTATACGTATCCGAATGGCGAAGGCCGTCGAGCACGTCGATCGCGTGGTGATCCGTTTCGCGGGTGACTCCGGCGACGGCATGCAGCTGACCGGAGCCGCGTTCACGAGCGAGACGGCGGTGCTCGGGAACGACCTCTCGACCTTTCCCGACTTCCCCGCCGAGATCCGCGCGCCGGCCGGATCGCTTCCCGGCGTCTCGGGTTTTCAGATCCACTTCGCCGATCACGACATCCTCACGCCCGGCGACGCGCCCAGCCTGCTGGTGGCGATGAACCCGGCCGCGCTGAAGACGAACGTCAAGGACCTGGCGAAGGGCGGCACGCTGATCGTCAACTCGGATGCGTTCAGCCAGAAGAACCTCGACAAGGCGGGCTACGCGACGAACCCGCTCGAGGACGACTCGCTCGCCGAGTACCAGGTGCACGCGATCCCGCTGACGACGATGACCCTGGAGGCGGTCAAGGAGACCGGCCTCACGAGCCGCGAGGCGGAGCGCTGCAAGAACATGTTCGCGCTCGGGCTGATGGCCTGGCTGTACACCCGTCCGACCGAGGCGACGATCGAGGGGATGCGGAAGAAGTTCGCGAAGCGGCCGGAGATCGCCGAGGCGAACGTCCGCGCGTTCCAGGCCGGCTACGCGTTCGGCGAGACGACCGAGACGTTCAGCGTCCACTACGAGGTCGCCCCGGCGAAGCTGAAGCCCGGCCGCTACCGGAACGTGACGGGCAACCAGGCGCTCGCGCTCGGGCTCGTCGCCGCGAGCGTGAAGAGCAAGCTGCCGCTGTTCCTCGGCGCCTACCCGATCACGCCCGCCTCGGGGATCCTCGAGGAGCTCGCGGGCTACAAGCATTTCGGCGTCCGGACGTTCCAGGCCGAGGACGAGATCGCGGCCGCCGGGGCGGCGCTCGGCGCCTCGTTCGGCGGCTCGCTCGGCGTCTCGACCTCGAGCGGCCCCGGGATCGTGCTCAAGCAGGAGACGATCGGCCTGGCGGTCACGCTCGAGTTGCCGCTCGTCATCCTCGACATCCAGCGCGCCGGGCCGTCAACGGGAATGCCGACGAAGCCCGAGCAGGGCGACCTCCTGAACGTCCTCTTCGGGCGCAACTCCGAGTCTCCGGTGCCGGTGGTCGCCGCCGCGACCCCGGGCGACTGCTTCGGCGCGACGCTCGAGGCGTGCCGGATCGCGCTCAAGTACCGGACGCCCGTCTTCATGCTCTCCGACGCCTACCTCGCGAACGGTTCCGAGCCGTGGCTCGTGCCCGACCCGGACTCGATCCCCGACATCGAGGTCGACTTCGCCGCCGGGCCGAACTCCGACGGCGCGTTCATGCCCTACCTGCGCGACCCGGAGACTCTCGCACGGCCGTGGGCGGTTCCCGGGACGCCGGGCCTCGAGCACCGCATCGGCGGGATCGAGAAGGCGGACGTGACCGGAAACGTGTCGTACGACCCGGACAACCACGACTACATGGTCCGGGTCCGGGCGCAGAAGGTCGCCGGCATCGCCCTCGACATCTCCGAGCTCGAGGTCGACCACGAGGAGGGCGCGAAGCTGCTGGTGCTCGGCTGGGGCGGGACGTACGGGCCGATCACCGCGGCCGTGCGCCGGGTCCGAGCCGCGGGCGGGAAGGTCGCGCAGGCGCACCTGCGGCACCTGAACCCGTTCCCCCGCAACCTCGGCGAGGTCCTCCGCTCGTACGACCAGGTGCTGATCCCCGAGATGAACCTCGGGCAGCTGCTCAAGCTCGTCAGGGCCGAGTTCCTCGTCGACGCGACCGGCTACAACCGCGTGCGCGGCGTGCCGTTCAGGTCGGCCGAGCTCGCCGAGGCGATTCAGGGGATGCTGTGAGCGCGGGGAACGGGAACGGCCGGACGGCTCTCATCGCCAAGGACTTCAAGACCGACCAGGAGGTCCGCTGGTGCCCGGGTTGCGGCGACTACGCGATCCTGGCGGCGATGCAGGGGTTCATGCCCGAGCTCGGGATCGAGCGCGAGCGGCTCGTGTTCATCTCCGGGATCGGCTGTGCCGCGCGGTTCCCGTACTACATGCAGACCTATGGGATCCACTCGATCCACGGCCGTGCGCCGGCGATCGCGACCGGTCTGGCGACGTCACGGCCGGACCTGTCCGTCTGGGTCGTGACGGGCGACGGTGACGCGCTCTCGATCGGCGGCAACCACCTGATCCACGCCCTGCGCCGGAACGTGAACGTGAAGATCCTGCTCTTCAACAACCAGATCTACGGTCTGACCAAGGGCCAGTACTCGCCGACGAGCGAGCTGGGAAAGGTGACGAAGTCGACACCGATGGGCTCGCTCGACCACCCGTTCAACCCGGTTTCGCTCGCGATCGGAGCCGAGGCCACGTTCGTCGCGCGGGCAATCGACACCGACCGCAAGCACCTGACCGAGCTGCTGCGCCGCGCGGCAGCCCACAAGGGCACTGCCTTCGTCGAGATCTACCAGAACTGCAACATCTTCAACGACGGCGCCTTCGACGCCGTCAAGGAGCATCCCGAGAACCAGATCCGCCTGGAGCACGGAAAGCCGATCCGCTTCGGCGAGGACGGCGAGCGGGGCGTGATCCAGCGATCGGACGGCTCGTGCGAGCTGATCGACGTCGCAGACGTGGGGGAGGACGCACTGCTCGTCCACGACGAGCACCACGAGACCTCCAGCCTGGCGTTCGCGCTCTCGCGAATCGCGCACACCCCGACCGGCCCGGCCCCGTTCGGCGTCTTCCGCGACATCGAGCGCCCGGTCTACGACGAGCTGATGGCCGGCCAGATCGCCGAGGCGACGGAGAAGCGCGGAGCAGGGGACCTGCGCGAGCTCCTCCTCGCCGGCGACACCTGGACGATCACCTAGCCCTCGGAAGGAGCCCTGGTCGGCCCTCGGGTCTGTCGCTGCGGTCCGGAGAGCGGGGACACCGGGTCCCGACCTCTCGGTCGACCGCTGGTACGGTGCGACCCCTGCGTAACGCGCTGGTTGCCTGCGAGACTGGTGAGCATGACCGAGAGGGCGACGTTCGCGGCAGGCTGCTTCTGGGGCGTCGAGGCGGCGTTCCGGGAGATCCCCGGCGTCGTCTCCACCCGGGTCGGGTACACGGGCGGATATGTCGAGAACCCGACCTACCGGCAGGTCTGCTCGCACCGGACCGGCCACGCGGAGGCGGTGGAGGTCACCTTCGATCCGGAGCAGGTCTCCTACGAGGAGCTGCTCCGCGTCTTCTTCCGCAGGCACAACCCCCGCTCGCGCAACCGGCAGGGCCTGGACATCGGCTCGCAGTACCGCTCGGCGATCTTCTTCCACACGCCCGGCCAGGAGGCCGCCGCCCGCGCCGCGAAGGCCGAGCTCCAGGCCGGCCTCCGCTGGCCGCGGAAGGTCGTCACCCGGATCGAGCCGGCCGGAGCCTTCTGGGAGGCGGAGGAGTACCACCAGCAGTACCTGGAGAAGCGCGGCCGGGCCAGCTGCCACGCGGGCATGCGCGCGGCGTAGCACCTGTCTCCACAGTGCCTGGAGTTTCTGAATGAGGAGGGACCCGGGGCTTTCTGGCGAACCGGTCCGTCATCGGTGATGGCGAGACTGGGGGTGAATGGTGTGGGAGCCGTGGCGGGTATCGGACGGGTTGTGGGAGCGGGTCGTGCCGTTGTTGCCGGTGGTTGAGCGGCGGTTTCGGTATCCGGGGCGGTTGCGGGTGGACGATTGGCGGTGTCTGGAGGGGATCTTGTTTGTGTTGTTTTCGGGGTTGCCGTGGCGGGCGGTGCCGTCGCAGCTTGGTGTGGCCGGGGTGACCTGTTGGCGGCGGCTTGAGGAGTGGCAGCGGGCGGGTGTCTGGCCGCGGCTTTTGGTGTCGTTGCGGCTTGAGCTGGAGCGGGCGGCGCGTTGGATGAGGCGCGGCTGCTGGTTGATTCGAGCATCGCACCGGCAAAAGAAGGGGCGCGCAGACTGGGCCAAGCCCGGTGGATCGCGGCCGCAGGGCAAGCAAGCGGCACCTGATCGTCGATGGGCGCGGGTTGCCGCTCGCGGTCGCTCTGACCGCGGCGAACATCAACGACTACGGGCAGCTGCTGCCGCTGATCGACGCGGCCGGCGGGGGCATCCACGGTCAGGGCCGGCTGGTGCTCGCCGACCGCGGCTACGACTCGCGCGCCGTCCGCGCGGGGATCCTCGCCCGCGGCTACGAACCGCGGATCCCTGTCCGCAACAAGCACGGCGAGGGCCGAAAGCGCGACTCCCTTGCCCGCGAGCGCAGCGTGATCGAGCGCACCTTTGCCTGGCTGTCGTACATGCGTCGGCTCGCGACCCGTTGGGAACGCCGCGACGATCTCTACCCGCCTTCCTCACCCTCGGCTGGGCGATCGTCTGCTGGCGCCACCTCGCCCCCGCATTGTGAAACGACTTCCTGGCACTCGAGGTGTGACGAGTCCGAAACACGTCGTCAACCATCGGTGCCTGGCACTGGCCGGTGGCGACTCGGGGACGATTCATCCACAACCGGTGCTGCCACCGTACGGGCGGCGGGCGTAACACAAGCGCCGCCTGCGAGACTGTTCGACATGACAGAGAGAGCGACCTTCGCAGCCGGCTGCTTCTGGGGCGTCGAGGCGGCGTTCAGGCAGGTTCCCGGCGTCAGCGCCACCCGCGTCGGCTACACCGGGGGGCGTACGGACAACCCCACCTACAACGACGTCTGCTCCGACACGACCGGCCACGCCGAGGCGGTCGAGGTCACCTTCGACCCCGACCAGGTCTCCTACGACCGGCTCCTCGATCTCTTCTGGCGCTCGCACGATCCGACCCAGGGAAATCGCCAGGGCCCCGACGTCGGCAGCCAGTACCGCTCGACGGTCTTCTTCCACTCGGCCGAGCAGGAGGAGCAGGCGCTCGCGTCCCGCGCCCGGGTCCAGGCGCACCTGCCGCTCCGCGTGACGACCGAGGTCGTGCCGGCCGGCGAGTTCCACGAGGCCGAGGACTACCACCAGCAGTACTTCGAGAAGCAGGGCCGCACGAGCTGCCACGCCGGCCTGCGGGCGGCAACCGCCTAGACCTGGGGCTCCTCTTCGGCAACGGCGACGACCGGCCCGCGCCTGCTCGGCGTCCGGGCACCGCGGAGACGGGTGAGCGCGAGTGCGGTCGTCGCCAGGCCGCTCGCGCCTGCGACGGCGAACGCCAGCTCGGTCCCGCCGACGTCCGCGAGCCAGCCTGCCAGCAGGCCGCCCAGCGGCGACAGCCCCGCGAAGGCGAACAGGTACAGGCTGAGCACCCGGCCGCGCAGGCGGTCGGGAGCCGTGAGCTGGAGGATCGACTGGCTGTTGGCGCTCCAGGTCGAGAAGCAGAAGCCGATCGCGATCAGGAGCAGCGCCGCGAGACCCTCGCTCCGAACCGGCGCGAGCAGGAGCATCGCCCCGCTGAAGCCGGCCGACCCGAGGACGAGCGCCTTCCAGCTCGCGCGGCTCATCGCCGCGGCTGCGAGCGCTCCGGCGAGCGCGCCGACCCCGAAGGCGGCGAAGAGCGCTCCGAACACCGCCGCGCCCGCATGGAGCGTCTTCGAGGCGAGCACCGGAAGGAGCACGCGGAAGTTGAAGCCGGTTGCACTGACCATCATCGTGATCGCGAGGACGAGGAGGACCTCCGGCGTGCGCCACGCGTAGGCGAGCCCCTCGCGGATCGCCGCGCCGGCCCGCGAGACCTTCGCCCCGCGGTCGAGCGGGAACAGGTCGGACGCCCGCATCAGCAGCAGTCCGGCCAGGACCGCCAGGAACGACACCGCGTTGATCGCGAAGCACCAGCCGGCGCCGACGGCCGCGATCAGCACCCCCCCGACTGCCGGCCCGACCACCCGGCCGGCGTTGAAGAGGCTCGAGTTCAGCGCGATCGCGTTCGGGAGCTCGTCACGGCCGACGAGCTGGAAGGTCAGCGCGTGCCGGTTCGGCGCGTCGAAGACGAGCGCGGCCCCACCGAGGAACGCGAGCACGAAGAACGGCCACACGCGGTCGGCGCCGGAGAAGGCGAGCGCGGCGAGGCTGCCGGCGACCAGCATCGAGCTCGCCTGGGTGACGATCACGGTCCGGCGGTTGTCGAACCGGTCTGCAAGCGCGCCGGAGTGGAGACCGAAGACCATGAACGGCAGGTAGCGAGCGAAGACGAGCAGCCCGACGTCCACGGGCGAATGCGTCAGCCCGAGCACGAGCCAGGGCAGCGCCGTGTCCTGCATCCACGTGCCCGTCACCGAGACGATCTGGCCGGAGAAGAACAGGCGGTAGTTGCGGTGCTTCCTCAGGCTCGTGAACGTCCGCGAGTTGAGCGCGAGCAGAGCGGCGGTCACGAGTCGTCCTCTCCCAGCAGACGCGCGAGCGACTCGACTGCTTCCCCCACGGCTCGCAGCTCCCGGGAGGAGAGCCCCTCGAGCCGCTCGGCCAGCCACGCGGTCCGCCTGCGGCGCACCGAGCGCAGCGCACGGACGCCCTTCGGCGTCAGCGCGAGCCGGACACGCCGAGCGTCCTCGGGGGAGCGCAGCCGCGAGATCAGCCCCGCCTTCTCCAGCCGGTCGAGGTAGCGCGTCATCGCCGGCGCCGAGAGACCCTCGCGGCCGGCCAGGTCGCCGACGCCGAGGTGCGGGTAGCGGCGGATCTGCGCCAGCAGCGCCGCCTGACCGGCGGTGACGCCTTCGGCGTGCGCCTCGCGGCGCAGGTAGCGGTTCAGCTGGAGGAGAACCGGTCTCAGCCGGTTCGCGAGCTCGACCGAATCGACCGCCTCCTTCTCCATTTCGTTACCTATGGTAACGAAATGTGCCCTGCCTCATGGTGACCCGGACGGCCACCCGGGAATCAGCCGCGGCAGAGCCGGACCGCCTCGGCGTAGGCGTCCTGGTCGCTCTCGCCGCCCCACACCCGGCCGATCTTGAAGTCGGGCTCGCCGAGCAGGACGCCGTCGGCGCGGTCGTAGAACCCCCTCACGTTGTCGAGGCCGATGCCGCTGCCGACGAGCACGGGCAGCCCGACCGCGCCCTTCACCGTCTCGAGCCGTTCTTCGGTCGGAGGGATCGGGCTGCGCGGCCCCGAGACGATCACTGCGTCGACGCCACCACGCTCGGCGAGATCCTGGGCCGCGTACTCGATCGGAACGTCGAACAGGGGGTGTGCATGCTTCACGTGGACGTCGCCGAAGATCAGCACCTCGGCACCGAGCGCGCGCCGGAGCCGGGCGAGCTCGGCGGCGCAGCCCTGGATGATCCCCTGGTCGGTGACGTAGGCGCCGATCACGACGTTGCAGCGGATGAAGTCCGCGCCGCAGACATGCGCGATCGAGAGCGCCTCCTCGCAGGCGTTGCGGAGGATGTTCACGCCGACGTGCATCGACGTCGCGCGCCGGACCTCGGTGACCAGGACCGCCATCGCGGCGACGCTCGTCGCAGGAACGTGGTCACGGAAGAGCGGGACGTCGCCGACGTTCTCGACGATGCAGGCGTCGAGGCCGGCGGTCTCGAGCTTCCGTGCCTCGGAGAGCGCGAAGGCGACGAGCTCGTCCATCGTCCGGTCGTGCCGCGGCGCGCCCGGCAGTGCCGGCAGGTGGATCATCCCGAGGATCGGCTTCCGCTCGAGCAGCTCGCGCACTTGCCGGATCCTATGCCGCCGGCGTGCGCCGGCGGCATAGGACTCTCGGCCTCAGTACGCCGGGATCCAGGCCGGCGGTTGCGCCCACTCGACCGAGGTGGCCGGAAGCGCTGCACGCGGAGCATTCGTCCCGATCCAGGCCGGCAGCTGCACCCATCGATAGCTCGATCCGGCGACTGCCGGCGCTCGGGTGACGGGAGCGGTCGCAATCCAGGCGGGTGGCTGAACGTCGGGCTGCGACGCAGTCGACAGCACGCCGGCGGTGCCGCTTCCGACCCAGGCCGGAAGCTGAACCCACGGGTAGTGCGCCGTCGGCGGGAGCGCCGCAGCGGTGCCGGCGCATGCCAGCGCAACGACCGCGGCTCCGAGCAGGACCTTCGTTTTCGTGTACACGTGTACCTCCCTGTTGGGGCCGACCCTCGTGCGTCCGGTCCCGGCGCGCATCGGATCGGTCGCTGATCTTGACTACGGTGAGTCCACGCCGCAGCTTCGACCAGGAATGCGCGCCATTTCGACTAGGGAGCTTCGACCAGGAATCCCGTTCTTTTCGACCATAGCCCCATGAGGCCCGGCCGCCGGTCCGGCGCGGACCGGGCAGCGCTCTCTGCGATAGTCGTCCCCCGTGGCGTTCCTCATCCTCCACGGTCTGGAGGGGTCGGGCCCGGAGCACTGGCAGTCGTGGCTCGCCGGCAGGCTGCGGGCACGCGGGCTCGAGGTCGCCTACCCCCGGCTCCCCGATGCGGACAACCCCAGGGTGGAGCGCTGGCTGGCGGCGCTCGCAGACGAGCTCGCCCGTCTCCCTGCCGGCGAGACGACGGTGCTCTGCCACTCGCTCGGATCGCTGCTGTGGCTCCACCATGCGGCGACGCGGCCGGCGCTCGCGGCCGCCAGGGCGCTGCTCGTCTCGCCGCCCCAGCCCGACGTCGACGACCCGCAGAGCCCGGGCTTCCGCCCGGTGCCGCTCGACCGCGAGGGAGTCGCCGCCGCCGCGCGGGAGACCCGGCTCGTCTGCTCGACCACGGACCCGTGGTGCCCCCAGGAGGTCTCGCGCCGGATCGGCGCCGAGACCGGCATCGAGATCGACTGGCTCGCGGACGCCGGCCACGTGAACGCGGACGCCGGGTACGGCCCGTGGCCGGCGCTCGAGGCGTGGGCGCTCGGCGAGCGAGACCGGCTCGCCTAGCCGGCCCGGCGGCCCTTCCGTTACCGGGCTCTGGGCGGGGCGGGGGCCCGCGCGCAGCGAGGCTCGTGCTGCTCGGCGAGACGAAGGAGCAGGGCGTGCAGGCCGGCGCGCTCTCCGTCGTCCAGCGGGGCGAGGAACTCGTCCTCGAGGCGCCGGGCGAGGGCGCGGAGGCGCCCGAGCACCCGCTTGCCCTCGCTCGTCAGCCGGACGATGTGGCGTCGTCGGTCGTTCGGATCGCGCTGACGCTCGACCAGGTCGGCCTCCTCGAGCTCGTCCAGGAGCCCCACGAGCTGCCCCCGGTCGTATCCAAGCGCGTCTGCGATCGCCCCCTGGGTCTCGCGCGAGCCCTCGTCGAGCACGAGGAGCACGGCGTGGTGGTACGGGCCGAAGCCGGCCTCCTCGTACGCCGCGACGGCGCGGTCCCTGGCGGCGAAGCCGAGACGCTTGAGGAGGAAGATGGTCGACGCGACCAGCTCCTCGGGGAGCCGGGGCAGCGCCCCACCCGGCGAGGTGCGGGGAATCGTGGTGCTCACGCGGGAATAGGGTAGCGCGTCGAAGCGTTGACACGCATTACGGTTTTGGAAGTCAACGTTTAGGAGGCTCAACTAGTGAGGTTCGGCTCCACACCCGAGCGCAGGCGCTGGCTCGTCCTCGCCGTCACCGTCGTCGCCCAGTTCATGGTCATCCTCGACGTCGCGGTCGTGAACGTCGCGCTGCCCGCGATCAAGGCCGACCTGCACTTCTCGCAGGAGAGCCTGCAGTGGGTGATCACCGCCTACTCGATCCTGTTCGGCGGCACGCTGCTCCTCGGCGGGCGGCTGGCCGACCTGCTCGGGCGGAGGCGCCTGTTCGTCACCGGGGTTGCCCTCTTCACGCTCAGCTCGCTGCTCTCCGGTCTCGCCTGGTCCGAGGGCACGCTGATCGTCGGGAGGGCGCTGCAGGGCTTCGGCGGCGCGCTCGCCTCGCCGGCGGCGCTCTCGATCATCGTCACCGCGTTTCCCGAGGGGCGCGAGCGGAACCGGGCGCTCGGCATCTGGGGCGCCGCCGCCGCAGCCGGCGGCTCGACGGGAGTCCTGCTCGGCGGCCTGCTCACGAGCTACGCGAGCTGGCCGTGGATCTTCTACGTCAACCTGCCGGTCGGCGCGCTCGTCCTGGCCGTGACGCCGCTGCTCCTCGACGAGAGCCGTGCGCTCGTCGCCCGGCGGCACTTCGATCTCGCGGGCGCCGGCGCGATCACCGCGGGGCTGATGGTGCTCGTGTACGCGCTCGCCTACGCAGGCGATCACGGCTGGTCGAGCAGCGGCACGATCGGCCTGCTCGCCGGCTCGGCGGCGCTCGTCGCCGGGTTCCTCGCCGTCGAGCGGCGCTCGCCGGCCCCGCTCCTGCCCCTGCGGCTGTTCCGCCTGCGCACGCTCGCCGCCGCCAACGCGGCGATGGTCACCGTCGGCGCGCTCGCGTTCGGGACGTTCTTCCTGATGACGCTGTACCTGCAGGACGTCCTGGGCTACTCGCCGATCGAGACCGGCGTCGCCTTCGTCGCGATCACCCTGGCGATCGGCACGTTCTCGACCCTCGGCCAGGCGCTGACGAGCCGGCTCGGACCGCGGCGGGTCCTGGCCACCGGGTTGCTGCTCGCCTCGGGTTCTGCCGTCCTGTACGCGCGCATGCCTGTCGACGGCCGCTACTTCTGGGACGTCTTCCCGCCGCTCGTGGTCGGCGGGATCGGCCTCGGGCTCTCGTTCGTTCCGGTGACGATCGCCTCGCTCCAGAGCGTGCACCCGGCCGACACGGGTGTCGCCTCCGGGCTGATCAACACCACCCGGATGATGGGCGGCGCGGTCGGCATCGCCGCGGCGACGACGATCGCCGCGACGGCGACCAGCGGGTACCTCGACGCGCATCCCGCCTCCGGCGGGGCGGCGGCGCTGGCGGACGGCTTCCAGGCCGGGTTCTACGCCCTCGCCGGCGTCGCGCTGCTCGGTGCGGCGATCGCTGCGGCGTTCGTGCGAGCGGCGCCGGCGACGGTTGCCCGCGACGAGCCCGCTGTCGAGGAGACGGTCGCGCTCGACGAGGCCGCCTGACCGCTGCTTGCCTGCAGCCGGCTCAGGCGCCGTCGTTCGCCCGGCCGAAGGCGCAGCGCGGGTCGTTCTGGGCGCAGAGCCGCAGGAGAAGCTCGTGCAGCGTCTTCCGGTCTCCGGGGTCGAGCGGCGCCAGGAACTCGTCCTCGAGCTCCCTGACCATCTCGCGAAGGCGCGCCAGCTGCCGCTTGCCCGGGCTCGTGATCGTGACCACGTGGCGGCGCCGGTCGTGCGGATCGCGCTGCCGGACGACGAGGCCCCGCGACTCGAGCGAGTCGAGGAGGGCGACCAGACGGCTCGGATCGAGCGTGAGCGCATCGGCGATCGTCGCTTGCGTCTCCCGGGCGCCCTCGGCGAGGATCGCGAGCACGCTGTAGTCGTAGACCTCGAAGCCCGCTTCCGCGAGCCTCGCCACGACCTTCCCCTTGAACCCGAAGCCGAGCCGCGCGAGCAGGAAGCCGCTGCTCGCGACCAGCTCCTTCGCGACCCGCTGAACCGGCCGCGAGCTGAGATCAGTAACAGAAGTTGCCATCGGGGAATAAGTGTAGCGCGAAAGCGTTGGTCTGTGTTATCGTGGCAAATCTCAACGATCAAGGGGATGAACGGATGACGACCGAAATTGTGACAGGAGGGGCTGCCGGACGCGAGGACCGGCGTCGCTGGCTGGCGCTCGCGCTGATCGTGACCGCCCAGTTCATGGTCGTGCTCGACGTCGCGATCGTAAACGTCGCACTGCCGTCGATCAGGACCGATCTGCACTTCTCGCAGGAGAGCCTGCAGTGGGTGATCACCGCCTACGCGATCCTGTTCGGCGGGGTGCTCCTCCTCGGCGGGCGGCTCGCCGACCTGCTCGGCCGCAGGCGCCTGTTCGTCGCCGGCCTCGCCCTCTTCACGGTCAGCTCGCTGCTCGACGGCCTCGCCTGGTCGGAGGGCTCTCTGATCGGCTTCCGGGCGCTGCAGGGGCTCGGCGCGGCGCTGCTCTCGCCGGCGGCGCTGTCGATCCTGACCACGACCTTCCGGGAGGGCCGCGAGCGCAACCTCGCGCTCGGGATCTGGGGCGCGGCCTCCGGGAGCGGCGGCGCCGCGGGCGTGCTGCTCGGCGGCGCTCTGACGAGCGGCCTGAGCTGGTCGTGGATCTTCTTCATCAACGTGCCGGTCGGCGTTCTCGTGATCGCGCTGAGCCCGTGGCTCCTGCGGGAGAGCCACGCCGATCTCGGCCACCGGCGGTTCGACTTCGCGGGCGCCGCCTCGATCACGGGCGGCCTGATGCTGCTCGTGTACGCGATGACCCGGGCGGCGCAGCACGGCTGGGGAACGACCGCGACGATCGCGCTCCTGGCCCTGTCCTCCGTGCTGATCGCGACCTTCTTCGCGATCGAGCTGCGCTCCAAGGCCCCGCTCCTGCCGCTCAGGATCTTCCGGCTGCGGACGCTCTCCGGCTCGAACGTGGCCGGCCTGCTGATGGGAGGCGCGATCTTCTCCCAGTTCTTCCTCCTCACCCTGTACATGCAGGAGGTGTTGCACTACTCGGCCCTCAAGACCGGTGTCGCCTACGTCGGCCTGACCGTGACGATCATCGCCTTCTCGGCCGTCGCCCAGGCGCTCGCGACCCGGATCGGCGTGCGCCGGGTGCTGCCGGTCGGGCTCGCCCTCTCCACGGTCGCGCTGGTCCTCTTCGCGCGGCTGCCGGTGAACGGGCACTACTTCACCGACCTGTTCCCCGGCTTCATGATCAGCGGGCTGGGCCTCGCCCTGGCGTTCGTGCCGATGTCGATCGGGGCCCTGAGCGGCGTTCGGCCGGCCGACGCCGGCATCGCCTCCGGCCTGATCAACACCACGCAGCAGATCGGCGGTGCGGTCGGAGTCGCGATCGCGACCACGGTCGCGACCACCTTCACGAGCCACTACGTCGACGGCCACGCCGGCGCGACCGCCTTCGGGGGCGCCGCGCTGACGCACGGCTTCCAGGTCGCCTTCTACGTGCTCGCCGGGCTGGCGGGGCTGGGCGCGGCGCTCTCTGCGTTGATGCTCGAGTCGCAGCCGGCGGCGGCCGAGGTCGAGCCGGGCGAGGGGCGGGCGCCCGCATTGGAGGCGGCATGAGCGTAGGCTCGACGGAGCTCACGGATGAGCGGAGGCGCCCGGCTGTGCCGGCGCCGGGAGCGGGCATGAGCGTAGGCTCGACGGAGCTCACGGATGAGCGGAGGCGCCCGGCTTTGCCGGCGCCGGGAGCGGGCATGAGGCCCGTCACGCTGAAGCGTCGCATGGACGATCTGCTGCTGCAGCTCAAGGGGCTCGTCCACGTGCGTGCGCTGCTCGAGGTCCGCGGGGCATCCGCCCGGGAGCTGAAGGCGCACAGCGACGAGATCCGGCGGGTGCGCGCCGAGCTGGCCCGGCTCACCGAGGCCCGGGGGACGGGAGGAGCCGGATGAGGGCACGCCTGTTCACGGCGGAGACGCGCAAGTGGTGGACGCTCGTCGCCGTGTCGTTCGGCCTGTTCATGATCATGCTCGACAACACGGTGGTGAACGTCGCGCTGCCGTCGATCCGGGCCGACCTGGGGATCTCGATCTCGGAGCTCGAGTGGGTGGTCAACGCCTACGCCCTCACCTTCGGCGTTCTGCTCCTCACGGGCGGGAAGCTCGCCGATTTGCTCGGGCGGCGGCGGATCTTCATCGCCGGCCTGGTGGTCTTCACCGCCGCGTCGCTGTGGTGTGGGCTCGCGGGCGGGGCCGCGTCGCTGATCGCCGCGCGCACGGTCCAGGGCGCCGGCGCGGCCCTGATGAACCCGGCGACGCTCTCGATCATCACGGCGACGTTCCCGGTGCGCCGGCGCGGCACCGCGATCGGGATCTGGGCCGGCGTCTCGGCGCTCGCGCTCGCGATCGGCCCTCTGGTCGGCGGCGTGCTCACCGAGCGGATCAGCTGGAGCTGGATCTTCTTCGTCAACGTGCCGGTCGGCGTGCTCGGCATCGTCGCCGCCAGGCTGTTCGTCGACGAGACGAGAGACACCTCGCGAGAGCGCCGCCTCGACCTGCCCGGCCTCGTCACCTCGGCCGCGGGCCTCTTCGCCCTCACCTATGGGCTGGTCGAGACGAACACCCACCCGTGGGGCTCGACCCGCGTCTTCTCCCTGCTCGCAGCGGCGGCCGTCCTGCTCGCGCTCTTCGTCGTGCTCGAGCTCCGGCAGCGGGTGCCCATGCTCGACCTGTCGCTGTTCCGCCACCGGACGTTCAGCGGGGCGAACGCCACCATGGGGCTCGTCGGTCTCGCCATGTTCGGGGTCTTCTTCTACAACTCGCTCTTCTTGCAGAACGTCCTCGGCTACAGCGCGATCAAGACCGGGGCGACCTTCCTGCCGATGACGCTCCTGATCATGTTCGTCGCCCCCGCGGCCGGGAAGCTGACGGATCGGATCGGGCCACGGTGGCTGATGGGAACCGGCATGACGCTCCTGACCGGATCGCTCCTCCTGTTCGGGACGCTCGACGCGCGGTCGTCGTTCTGGAACATCCTGCCCGGGCTCGTCGTGGGCGGCCTGGGGATGGCGATCACGATGGCGCCGACGACCTCGGCGGCGATGAGCTCCGTGCCGATCGACAAGGCGGGCGTCGGCTCGGCGGTGATCAACAGCATGCGCCAGGTCGGCGGCTCGCTCGGCATCGCCGTGATGGGCACGCTGGTCGCGACCCGGGTCGACGTGGCGACCGCCGATCCGCGCTACGCCGCACAGTTCGTGCAGGGCTACCACCGCGCTCTGCAGGCCGGCGCGGCGATCCTCCTCGCCGGGGCAGTCGTCTCCCTGCTGGCCATCCGGCCCCCGCGCTCGTCCGCCGAGCGGCAGCCGGTGGTCGCGCCGGCACTCGAAGAAGCGGCCTGAGCGAGGCGGGCGGCCCACCGGCGGGCCGCCCGGCGCGCGGGCCGGCAGGACCCTCGAGGAACTCTCGGAGAGAGTGAGTAGGCTCCGCTTCCGACGATGTCGCCTCGTCGCCTCCTCCTTGCCCGTTTCCCGGCGGGAGCTCGGCGTCGAACGGCGCCGGTGGCGGCTCTGCTGGCCGTCGCCGTCGTTGCGGGCGCCCAGGCGGCCGGGCCCGCGCCGGGCTGGCCGACGTACGGCGGAGAGCCGGGGCGGACCGGCGCGGTCGGCGACGCCCTTCCGCCGACGACGGTGAAACCGGCGTTCGTGCTCCCGGTGACCGGCAGGGTGACGTCGCAGGTGCTCGCCGCCCGCGACGTGCCCGCCGGGGGCGTGACCACCCTGTACGTGGCGACCTCGGCCGGGCGCATCTACGCGGTCAGCGAGACGGGCTACGTCCGCTGGCGCGTCGATCTCGGCCAGCTGCCCCATGCGTGCCCGCAGCTCGACGGGTACGGGATCACCGGCACGCCGGCGATCGACCCGGCCACACGGACGCTGTACGCCGCCGACGCGCTCGGCCGCCTGCACGCGCTCGATCTCGCCACCGGGGCCGAGCGGAGCGGCTGGCCGGTCGTCCTCTACCCGGATCCTGCCCGCGAGCTCGCCTGGGGCGCGCTGGCCTTCGCCGGCGGGCGCGTGTACGTGCCGACCGGATCGTACTGCGACGCCGGCCCCTTCCAGGGCAAGGTGATCTCGGTGGACGTGAGCTCGCGCGAGGTGTCCACGTGGACCGCCGTGCCGGTCGAGCAAGGGGGCGGCGGCGGCATCTGGGGGTGGGGCGGGGTCGCGTACAGCAGCTCGCTCGACTCGCTCTTCATCGCGACGGGCAACGCCTTCGAGGGCGGCTCGAACACCGGCGACACCTTCAGCGAGGCTGCGGGGTTCGGCGAGAGCGTCGTCGCCCTCTCGCCCGCCCTCGAGGTGCGAGGCGCGAGCCACCCGGTCTCGATCGACCAGCCGCTCGACCTCGACTTCGTCGGCTCGCCCGTCGTCGTCGACCGGCCGGGTTGCGGTGAGCTCGTCCTCGCGCAGGACAAGAACGCGCAGATCTTCGCGTGGAAGGCCGCGGACGTAGGCGGCGGGCCGCTCTGGAGCCTCACCCTGGAGACCTTCGATCCGGACGATCCGGTGCTCAGCCAGCTCGCGTGGGATCCGAAGAGAAACGCCGCCTTCGCCGTCACCGGCACCCGGCTCGTCCGGGTGGACGTCGCAGCCGACTGCTCCGGCTCGATCGCGTGGACGCACGAGCTCGGGACCGACTCGCTGAACGGCTCGCCGACGGTTGCCGGCGGAACGGTGTGGTTCGGCGTCTCCGCCGGGCCCAGGCTGCTCGGGGTCGACACGGGAACGGGCGAGACCGTCGCCTCGCTGGCCCTCCCCGGCCTGGCCGTCACCGCCCCCACCGTCCTCGACGGCCGGATCTTCGTCCCGACCTTCACCGGCCAGCTCGTCGGCTTCTCCTCGGCCCGGGCGGCGCCGGCCGCCCCCGGGCCGGCCGCGGCGGGCGTGACCGGGCACTCGAGCTGGATCGACGCCAGGCACGGCTGGGTGAGCCGCGAGACCGGTGTCTGGGCGACAGACGACGGCGGCGCACGCTGGCGGCAGATCTTCGCGAAGGCGGCGGTCACGGTCGTGCGTACGTCCGTGCGAGCGGGCGTGATCCGCGTGCCTGCCGTCCCGTCGGGCTGCACCTGTGCCTACGACCTCTGGACCGTCGACGGCGGCCTGCACTGGACTGCGACGCGCGCGATCGGCGGGGGACTGATCGGCCGCGGCGGCGCGCTCTACTGGGTCGCCGCCAGCCGGACCGCGATCAGCCGGGTCACGCCCTGGCCGCCCGCGGGCAGGCTTCGCTCGCAGGCCGTCGGCCGCCTCGACGGCGGCACGATCAGAGGGCTCGCGCTTCTGCCGGACGGGATCGCGGCGCTGGCCAGGGACGCCTCCACGGGCGACCTCTCAGTCCTCCTCGTCCAGGGCGGAGCCGCTCGAACGAGGGCATTGCCGTCCCCGCCGGGGACCACCGTCGCGCAGTCCTTGAGAAGCAGCGGCTCGGAGCTCGTCGTCGACGCCACCGTCCTCGACGGCGACGCCCTCGAGCAACTCCGCTGGACATCGACCGGCGACCCGTCGAGCTGGACGGTGGTCGAGGGCCCGCGGGAGTCGGGCAACGCAGCGCCTGCGGGGCGCCCGTCTTGCTCGAGCCTACGGGCCGGGGCGGAGGGCGATGAGCTGGCCGATGCCGAAGACGGTCGCGCTGGCGGTCGCGCTGCGGTTTCCGGTCGCGCCGGGGGCGGCGAGCGCGGCGTCCGCGGACTCGTCGGCGAGCTTCTCGCCGCTGACGGTCGTGAACGACACCTCTGACTGCTCGCTCATCCCCGCAGGCGGGGTGAACGTCACCGGCCCCTTCGCGCCGAACAGCCCGACCAGCTGCTCCCCGGCGGCGGCGGCGTTCAGCGAGGGCGCGGTCACCGATCTCGAGTGGCCCGCGCCGCCGCTGGAGACGTCGACCGGGTTGGAGGTGTCGACACCGGTGTAGGCGAGGATCGCGCCGACCGCGCCGTGGGCGGCGGCGAGCGTCCAGGTGTAGCTTCCCGGCTCGCCCGCCCCGGCCACGTGCACGAACGCGGACTGGCGCAGGTAGCTCGCGTTCACGTCGCTACGCACCTGCGACCAGCCGGCCGGGGCGGTGATCGTCCCCGTCGAGTTGTAGGTCACCTGGGCGAGCAGCACGTCCCCGGACGCGACCCCGGCCGGCTTCGGCACGACCAGCGCCGCCGCCGCGTTGTTCGACGCCGACGACACCGACCGAAGCACGATCACCCCGGAGCCGGAGCCGGCGACCGTCACCGAGGCCGAGGCGGCCGTTCCGTCCACCGTGCCGTCGTTCGGCGTGACGGAGACCGAGACGACGTCGCCCGGGTCGCCGTTTCCGGACGGCCCGAGATCGAAGGTGTCGGTCAGGCTCGACGTGCCGGCGGTCGTCTGCCGGACGACGCCGTTCACCGTCCAAACGTAGGTGAGCGTGACCGCGTCGCCGTCGAGGTCGGCCGCGGCCGCGGTCGCGGTCAGCACGTCGGTCGTGGTCGGCGACGTCGGGCTCAGCCCGACGGTCGCCGTCGGGGGCGCGTCGACGATCGTGACCGGGGCGGAGGTGACCGGCGCGCTCTGCAGCGAGCCGTCGCTCGCGACCACCCGCAGCGCGATCGCGTCGCCCTTGTTGCCGTTACCGGGGGCGGAGAGGTCGAGCGTGGAGCCGGTGCCGCCGGCAATGTTCACCCCGTTTCTCGACCACTGATACGCGTAGGTGACCGGGTTGCCGTCGGGATCGTGGCTCGCGATCGTCGCGGTGAGCACGTCGTTCGTCACCGGGCTCGTCTGGTCGATCGTCACGGAGTCGACCACGGGCGGCTGGTTCTGCGTCGAGCCCGTGCCGGGGCGGAGGGCGATGAGCTGGCCGATGCCGAAGACGGTCGCGCTGGCGGTCGCGCTGCGGTTTCCGGTCGCGCCGGGGGCGGCGAGCGCGGCGTCCGCGGACTCGTCGGCGAGCTTCTCGCCGCTGACGGTCGTGAACGACACCTCTGACTGCTCGCTCATCCCCGCAGGCGGGGTGAACGTCACCGGCCCCTTCGCGCCGAACAGCCCGACCAGCTGCTCCCCGGCGGCGGCGGCGTTCAGCGAGGGCGCGGTCACCGATCTCGAGTGGCCCGCGCCGCCGCTGGAGACGTCGACCGGGTTGGAGGTGTCGACACCGGTGTAGGCGAGGATCGCGCCGACCGCGCCGTGGGCGGCGGCGAGCGTCCAGGTGTAGCTTCCCGGCTCGCCCGCCCCGGCCACGTGTACGAACGCGGACTGGCGCAGGTAGCTCGCGTTCACGTCGCTACGCACCTGCGACCAGCCGGCCGGGGCGGTGATCGTCCCCGTCGAGTTGTAGGTCACCTGGGCGAGCAGCACGTCCCCGGACGCGACCCCGGCCGGCTTCGGCACGACCAGCGCCGCCGCCGCGTTGTTCGACGCCGACGACACCGACCGAAGCTGGATCGTCGCCGGCGGGCCCGACGAGCCACAGCCGGGGAAGCGGAAGGATCCGACGCGCGTCCTCCACGGGGCGGACCCCGTCACCTGCAGGTACTCGTTCGTGTACCAGAACGTGCAGTCGTCGGTCGGGTCGACGGTGATCGCGCTGTAGTCGCCCCAGCGTGCGGCCGAGTGCGTCTGCGAGCCCGAGCCGCCCAGCAGCGTCGACTCCATCGAAAGCGTCCCCGCCGGATCGCTCGGAACGCGGCCGGCATAGTAGATCGACGGGAAGACCGTCGAGCTGCCCGCCGAATACCCGAGCGCGATGTCGCCGTTCTGGTCCATGGCGACGCTGCCCATCCAGCGGTTCGTCGAGCTCGGCGCGTACGTGCCCTGCTGGTTGATGGCGAAGGCACCGCCGCTCTTGCGGAGCTCGTACCAGCGGATGCCGCCGCGGTCGGCGCCGTTCGAGTCGACCGAGTGCGTCACGACCATCGCCTGGTACGAGCCGAAGTTGCGGTAGGCGAGGCGGTACATCAGGCGGTCGGAGAGCGTGTCCAGCCGGACGCCCGTGCCGGGCTGCTGGATGCCGGCGAGGTTCGAGTCGAAGGCGGCCGTGGCCAACACGGGATCCGCGGTGAAGGTCGAGTTCGCGGGGGTGGCCCAGTCGACGTGGAACTTCCAGATCTCGAGCTGGTCCTGCGGGTATCCCCATGCATTGTCGTCCATCTGGACGAAGTAGTCCGGCGCTCCCGCGGGCGGGAGTGCCGACCCGTCGAGATCTGACGGGAGCATCGAGTAGAAGGCCGTGCCGAGCACGAACATCACGGCCCGGGCGGCGCCTCCCGCGAGCAACTGCGCGCGCTCGAAGGCGACGGTGGTCACGCCGGTGAAGGCTGCCCCGGCTCGGAAGTCGTTGAACGACGCGTAGTACGCGTCCGGCCAGACGCCGAACTTCGGGTAGTCGTTCAGCAGGTTCGCCGCTGCGCTCGAGATCTGGAACTGGTAGCGGTACCAGGAGCCGGTCGCGTTTCCGGTCGTCGACACGGCGATGCACTGGTAGAAAGGCCCGTTCGGGTAGTTCGGCAGGGCGAATTGCGTGATCAGCCAGCGGTCCGCGAGCTGGTCGTACTGGACGATCGGGTCGCCGTCGTCCGTGGTCTGGCACGGGCCTCCAAACCCGGTGAAGAGCGTGTTGATGTTCGCCGGCCCGTAGAGCGTCGAGCCGCTCTTGCTGAAGACGGCGAAGCTCACGTTCACGATCTGCACGTACTGGGTCGGGCCCACGTCGCCGTTCGTGTCCGGAGGCAGGACGCCGTCCACGTTCGGGACGCCGTCGAAGCTGGCGAGGAGCGAGGGCATCGGCGCGCTCGGCGCCGCGGCTTGCACGACCGGATCCGCCTGTGCAGGAGCTCCCGGCGAGACCGCCCGGGCCGGGTTCTCCGGTCCCTCGTGGAGCACGCCCTTGACGGCGAGCGGCGGGATCGAGCGGAGCGCGGGCGACGTGTCGTGCCGAGCGGCCGAGATCACGACCGGCTGCGAGACCGTCGGCGAGAGGCTCGAGTACGAGGGCGCCTTGGCCCGGTCGCGGTCGGAGTCGGCGTCCCGGTTGTGCTCGGCGGCAGGCGCGGCGCTGCTTTCCGCCGGCTCGGCCCGGAGCGTGGGACCCTCGTGGCCCCGGGCACCGACGATCGCCGCCGCCGCTACCGCAGCGCTCACTCCGATCGCGACCACGAGCCGCTTGCGCCGCATCACCGCCTCCTCCTCGCCGTTCCAGGATCACCACGATCGTGGTGCCGCTCGTGGGCCGCTATGCGCCTGCGGAGGTCGGCGTGAACTTCGCCTAGCGGTACGGATCCTCCTTTCTCCACGAGCCGCCGGTCAGCACGTACTTCGTCTCGACGTAGCCGCCGAAGTTGGAGTACGCGGTCCCGACCGTCCGGACCGAGCCGTTGGCGGCGATGCTCTCCAGCGACACCCGCAGGTCCCAGACTCGGTAGTCGCCGAACCCGCCGAGCGTGATCGGGAACTTGAAGTGGCCGTTGTCGCTCGCGCACTTCGTTCCTCCCGTTCTCGTCGAGAGGACGGCGCCCCCGTCGTCGAGGTAGGCCAGCTCCATGCGCGCGCAGGCGCCGCTCGCGTTCTTGATGTGCAACGTCCCGGTGAGCGTCGCCGTCGCGCGCCCGCCCGAGAGCGACCACGCCACGTCGGCGGGGTGCCAGGGCGAGCCGGCGAGCAGGTCTTCGCTCCCGAAGTCGTACGTCGAGGCGGAGATCTTGACGTCGGTGTGCACGGTGCCGAGCGCGCGCGTGGCCGAGCCGAGCGACGTGTACGTGCTGCCCGTCTTCTTCTCGAGCGTCACCTTCACCTTCGCGATCTTGTTGCTCGAGTAGGTCTGCTCTCGCGCCTTCCACGTGTGCTTCTTCCCGTCGGGGGCGCAGCGGTCCTTGCCGTCCCACGTCGACCAGGTCGAGCCCGTCTCCGTCAGGAAGGCGACGTGCACGCGCGCGCAGGCTCCGTTCATGTTCTTGATCGTGACGATGCCCGCGACGTCGGGCCGGAGGCTGCCGTTCAGCACGTACCAGTCGACGTCGCCCTCGAACTCGATGTCGCCCGCGTCGATCTCCATCTTGGACGAGACCTTCACGACGGGCTGCGACTGGAACGCATCCGCGCGCGGGACGATCGTGACGGCGGCCAGGGCGGCGAGGGGCACGAGGGCCCGGACGGCCGAGCGCGTCATTTCTTCGCCCACCCGTAGAAGTAGGTCTTGCTCCCGAGCCCGACGGTGGAGCCGTTGGTGGTGACGCTCTGGAGCGTCACCTTCACCTTCCCCACGGTGCCGCCGCCGTAGGGGCCGAAGTCGACGGCGAACTCGTGGTGGCGGTTGTCGGAGGCGCACCTGGTGGCGCTGTACTTCCTGGCGAGCGTCGTGCCGCCCGTCGTCATGTAGGTCAGCCGCAGGCGGCCGCACGCCCCCGCGGCGTTGTTGATGTGGAGCGTCCCGGTCAGCCGCGGGGTGACCTTCCCGTCCGCCAGCTTCCAGTCGAGGTGACCCTTGTTCGTCGGCACCCCGGCGAAGAAGTCGTCGCCGCCGAAGTCGAGCCCGCTGGCGGTGATCGTGAACGAGTCGGACTGGACCGGGTAGGCGTGCACCTCGGACCCGATCGTCGTGAAGTTGCCGTTCGAGTTCCGGTGCTCGACGGCGACCTTGACCTTGCCGATCTTGCTGCTCGTGTAGCCGCCGAGGTCGACGGACCACTCGTCTTCGAGTTGTCGCCGGCGCAGACCTCGCCGCCGTAGCTGGTGAGGAGGAGCGTGCCGCCGCTCGACTGGTAGTCGATGCGGATTCGCGCGCACGTGCCGGCCGACTTCGTGATCTCGAGGATCCCGGAGAGGGAGGGTTTCGGGCTCCCCGCGTTGACCCACCAGTCGATCGTCCCGTCGAAGTCGGTACCGCTCGTGTGGATCGCGACCTTCTGGTCGTCGATGTACCGGCTCGACGCCGCGGCGCCGGCGGCCACCGCCGGGGTGGTCAGGAGGGCCGCCGCGAGCAGGCGGAGCAGCTGTGTCCTCATCGGTTCTTCCCTCCTCTCGCCGGTGCGATCACGAACAGTGGAGTGCGCGCGGGGACACAGTGGTCCCCTGCCGGGGTCTTCCCGGCGCAGGCGATCAGGTACTGACGGCGGCCGGAGACCTTGCTCGGCGCGCGGAGGAAGGCCTTCACGCTCGTGCGCCCGCGGCGGAGCTTCTCGACGGGAAGCTCGCCGAGCTTCCGCAGGTGGCCGGACGCCGAGGGCCGCGTGCCCAGGAAGTACGTCAGCGTCTGCCTGCCGGGGTTGCCGGCCGGCGCCGCGACCTTGACCGAGACGGCGAATCGCGAGCCGAGCGTGACGGCCGGGGACGAGACGGTGACCGAGCTGACGTCCACGCTGGAGGGTCGAGTTGACCGTCCGCTCGACCTCGATCGTGTCCGGCGCCGTGAAGCAGTTGTCGGAGTTGCTCAGCTCGTCCACCTGCGACGTGTCGTCGGCGCACGCGATCAGGTAGAAGGTGCCGATCCCGGCGCCGCTCACCGTCGCCGACGTGAGCTCGCCGTGCGACACCCCGGGGCCGGATGCGACGACCGACACGGCGCTGGCCAGCCGGACGTCGTCGCGGGACTTGTCTGCGTCGCGGGAGAGGTAGAAGCGCGTCTTGCTCGCATCCGCCGTGCGGGAGCCGATGTTGCGGGTGGTCTCGCCGATGAAGAGCTCGTCGCCGGCGTGGACCGAGAGCGGCAGGGCTCCGAGCGAGACGACCGCGAGATCGGGGCAGCCGTCGCCTTCGCGACCGAACCAGGCGAAGCGCGGCTCGGCGTTGTCGTTCGTGGTCCCGCCCTGCATCGACACGACGGCGGCGGCCCAGGTCTTCGTGCAGCCGCCGTACGGGCGCGGCCTCGTAGTTGCCCCACCGGCCCTTGCCCGTCGTCGGGTCGACCGAGATGCCGCTCGTCGAGTCGATGATCAGGTGGTTCGTCAGCGTCCAGTCGTTGTCGGGAGCGACGCCGTCGACGAGCGCCGCGCGCGCCTGGACGTAGTCCGAGCCGCCCGCCGTGTACGTCGTGATCGCGATGTGCCCGGCCGGGTTGACGCCGACGGCCGGGTACATCACCGCGTGGCTCGAGTTCCACAGGTCCGGCTCGTCGATCAGCTTCACCTTGCCGGTGTCGAAGCGGGCGCCGCGCACGTGCGGGTACGGGTAGCCGTCGCCCTGCCCGACGTTCCAGAACCAGCCCAGCTCGCTGCCCGCGCGGTAGCCGGTCAGCACGACGTCCTTCATCCGCCGGCAGGGATTGCTGCCGTCCGGGAGGCGACAGCTGCCGTCTCCGCGGTCGGTGACCTGGAACTTGGAGATCTCGCGCTTGTAGATCTGGACTCGGTCTCGTCGTCGGCCACCTTCGTGATGTTGATCTGGCTCTTGTCGTTGCACTGGTTCTCGTTCTTGTCCACGTCACGGTCGTCGAAGCAGTGCGATGCCCAGAACATCGTCGTGTGGGACGGGTCCTGCTGGACCAGCGTCGGGTTGAAGCCGGCGGCGTCTCCCGTCCAGGCCTGGCCGGAGAAGTCGGTTCGCGTCGCGCGCCCGCCCGTGCAGCGGTCGCCGTCGTCGAGCTGGTCGAGCGGGATGCGCCACACGAGCCCGTCCAGGAACGTGTCCTTGTTGGCGCTGTCACTGCGCTGGACCTTGGAGGAGACGTAGAGGTACTTCTTCGTCGCCGACATGTTGTTGAAGTCGAACCAGGTGTTGCGGGGGAACCCGGCGTTGAGTCGCGGGTCCTGATGTCGATCGCACAGAAGTCGCTCTGGTTGCCGCCTGGTCGAGCAGCTCCTTCCGGCCTGGTACACGACGAGGCGCAGCAGCCCCTCGCCGTTGGTCGGATCCTTGTAGTACTGCTGCAGCCAGAAGATCAGCGAGTAGCTGCCGCGGTCGACCGCGAGCGCGATCTGGTCGCAGCAGAAGCCGCCCTCGTTGTCCTACCCGTCCTTCGCCGGGAACATCGTCCGGGGGTTGACGTAGCTCCACGTGAAGCCGTTGTCGCCCGAGATCGCGGCGAACTTGTTGCCGGTGACGATGACGCCGTTGCGGTCGTTCGCGACCGTCGGCTCGCCGACGATCCTCGTGTTGCCGGTCCCGGGGCGAGCGGGCAGTTGCGCCAGATCGTGAAGTCGCCGGCCGAGCTGCGCGCGTGGATGGCCGTCGCCTGCATCGTCCGCTTCTCGGCGTGCGGCGTGATCGGCGGGTGGGGCGGGTTCGCGACGTCGCTCCGGCGCTGCCGGTCGAGCTTCGGCCTTCCGGGCGCGTCGACGAGTGCCGGCGGCCTGGGCGCGGACCTGCCCGTTCCCGGCGGGGGCCCGGGCAGCTCGGGGTTCACCTCGCCGAAGTCGTTCTGGTCCTGCTCGCGGTCTCGCGCCGCCACACGCGGGAGGCGGCGGAGGAGGTGGGCGTAGCCCAGGCGCCCGTGGAGCGTGAAGCTCACGGCGCGGAGGCCGCGCACGGGGTGATCGGTTCCTGCGGGGCCGGCGGCGCTGCCCAGGCTCGCCACTCCCGCCGCGAGGGCGCAGAGCGCAGTCGCGGCGGCCGCCACCTTCGTCGTCCGGCGCGAGCCGATCGAGCTTTGGGGATGCGCTTGATGTCCATGACCCGAGGCTAGGGAAGACGGGCGCGGCACCCGCTAGCGGGATTCCCCTAGACGACCGCCCGGCGATCCCTAGGAATGCGGCCGTCTCCTTCCTATACTCGGGGGGTGGGCGACGCCGCCGCCCCCGCAGCCGGCCGCGCCGCGCAGGTCGTCGGACGCGAGGCCGAGAAAGCCCGGCTCGACGCCTTCGCAGCGGCTCTTCCAGCAGGTCCGCGGGCGCTGACGATCAGGGGCGAGCCCGGCGCGGGGAAGACGGCGCTCTGGCGCCATGCGGTGGAGCGCTTCGCCCCCGAGCTCCACGTCCGCTCACGAGACCGGCGGAGGAGGAGATGTCCCTGCCCCTCCTCGGTCTCCTCGACCTCTTCGAGCAGGTCGAGCCGGCGTTTGGCAAGGTGCCCGCCGGGGCGGACCCGGTTGCGTGCGGGCGTGAGGTCCTGCAGACGCTGCGCCGGCTCGCCGCGACCCGCCCGGTCGTGCTCGCGATCGACGACGTCCAGTGGCTGGACTCCTTCACCGCCCGGGCGCTCCGGTACGCGCTGCGGCGCCTCGAGAGCGAGCCGATCGGCGTGCTCGCGACGGCACGCGGCGTCCCGGAGGAGCGATCCGCTCGCGACGGCGAGCAACCTGTCGGCGGGAGCCTGCGAGGCGCTCGACCTCGGCCCGCTCAGCCTGGGCGCCCTGCGCCTGCTCCTCGAGGGCACGGTCGCCGCGATCTCGCGGCCGACCCTGCGCCGGATCCACGAGGTCTCCGGCGGCAATCCGCTCTACGCGCTCGAGCTCGCGCGGGCGCTCGCCCGGGCGACCGGCCCCGCACGGCGACCCCCCGGATCGCGTTGCCCGAGTCGCTCCAGGCCGCGATCGCGGAGCGCCTCGAGGAGTCCCACCGAGCTCGCCCCGCTGCTCGAGACCGTCTCCGCGGTCGGCCGCAGCACCGTCACCGAGCTGCGCGAGACGCTTCCCTCGCTCGATCTCGACCCCCTGCTCGCCGCCGCCGAGCGCCACGGGCTCCTCGTCGTCGAGGAGGACTTCGAGGTGCGCTTCTCGCATCCGATCGTGAGGTCGGCCGTCTACGGCCGGCTGAGCCCGCTCGGCCGCCGCTCCCTGCATGCCCGGCTGGCCGGAAGCACGGACGACCCCGCGAGCAGGCACGGCACCTCGCGCTCTCGACGGACGAGCCCGACGCCCAGGTCGCCGCGTTGCTCGAGACGCTGCGGTCGACGCGGGCCGCCACGGCGCGCTCGACCTCGCGGCCGACCTCGCCGGGCACGCGTGCGCCTCACGTCCGACGCCCGACGCGGACGCGATCCTCCGCCGGTCGCTGAGCGAGATCAAGATCCTGGCGGCGGCGGGCGAGCTGGGTCGTGCGCTCGCGCTGGTCGACCGCCTGGTCGCGCAGTTGCCGCCCGGCCCGCGTCGGGCCGAGGCGCTCCTCCGGCGGGCCGAGCTCGAGGACGACGACCTCGATCGGGCCGAGGGCTTCCTGCTTCGAGCGCTCGCCGACGCCGGCGACGACGCCCGCCTGAGGGGCCGGGTGCTCGACCTCCTCGGGTAGCTTCGGGGGATCTTCCAGGGCGGCGTGCAGGGCGCGATCGCGGCGCCCGCGAGGCGCTCGAGCTGTCGGACCGCCTTGGCGACACGGCGCTGCAGATCTCCGCGGCGGCCGCCTCTCGAACATCGAGGCGCTCGCCGGCACCCCGCGTCCGGACCTCCTGGCCCGTGCGATCGAGCTCGAGCACGAGCTCGGGCGGCGGCTGCTCTCGCCCGGCCCGCGGATCCTGCGGGCGAAGCACCTGCTCTGGACGGGCGACCTGGCCGCGGCGCGCGCGCTGTTCGAGGCGGCGCAGGCGGACGTCGGGCCCTCGGGCACGAACGCTCGCGCCCGTAGGGCCTCTACGACCTGGCGTCGCTCGAATGCGCGGCGGGGATCCTCGCGCGCGCGGAGGAGCACGTGCGCCGGGCGACCGAGGCGGCGCGCGACGCCGAGAACACGTACGGCGAGAGCTCCATCTACCACCGGCTCGCGCTCGTCGAGGCCTGGCTCGGCCGCGCCGGCGAGGCGCGCGCGAGGCGGCGCTGCTCGACCTGACGAGGCGGAGCGGCGCGGCGTGCGGCTCGCCCTGCACGCGCGGGCGCGCCGGGTCCTGGGCCTGCTCGCGCTCTCCCAGGGCGATCCGGCGGGCGCGGCGGCGGAGCTCGCCGAGGCGGCGCGGCTGCTCGAGGACATGGGTTTCGGCATCCCCGGGTCGGTCCCGCGCTTCCCGACGCGGTCGAGGCGCTCGCGGGCTCGGGCGACGAGGACGCCGCCGCGTCGCTGCTCGACCGGCTCGGAGGCCGCGCGGAGGAGACGGGCGGCACGGCTGGCGGCGGCGCCGCAGCGGTGCGGGCGCGGGCGCGTGCTGCTCGCCCGGGCCAGGCCGGCGCCGCGGACGCTCCGCTCGACGACGCCGCCGCGAGCTTCGACCGGATGGGCTTCTGCTCGGACGCCGCGCGGGCCGTGCTGCTCCGCGGCCGGGCGCTCCTCCGCGCGGGCACCGCGTCCGCGCCGCCGCGCCCCCGCTCGCCGCCGC
Organism: uncultured Actinomycetes bacterium; assembly: GCA_963837265.1. Taxonomy (GTDB): domain Bacteria; phylum Actinomycetota; class Thermoleophilia; order Gaiellales; family Gaiellaceae; genus DATBLE01. Next base: position 349,898 of record CAWIMQ010000002.1, on the reverse strand, counting down.
GCGCGCCCGCTTCGCCGGGCTCGGCGCCGCGCTCTGGGAGGCCCGCGCGGTCGAGGAGCTCGAGCGCGCCGCGCCCGGCCGCGCGGAGGGCCGGCTGACGCCGGCGGAGCGGCGCGTCGCGGCGCTCGTCGCGGAGGGGCTGAGCAACCGCGAGCTCGGCGCGGCGCTCTTCGCGAGCGTCGCCACCGTCGAGGCGCACCTGACGCGGATCTACCGCAAGCTCGGGATCCGCTCGCGCAGCGAGCTCGCGCGGCTCGTCGCCGATGGCACCGTCCCCGACACCGGGGACGCGGATGCCTAGCCTGCGCGTCGTCGGCCGGGATGCCGAGCGTGCACGCGTCGACGCGTTCGTCTCGCCAGGCCTGCCCGGCGGCCCGCTCGCGCTGCTCGTCCGCGGCGAGCCGGGATCGGGAAGACGACGGTCTGGCGGCACGGCGTCGACAAGTGCCGGCGGGCCGGCCTTCGAGTTCTCGTCACGCGCCCCTCCGAGGAGGAGCTGCGGCTCGCGCTCGTCGGGCTCTTCGACCTCTTCGGCGGCGTCGCCGCCGCGGCGGCCGCGCTCGACCCCGGCGACGATCCCTTCGCCCGCGGTCGGGCGGTGCTCGAGGCGCTGCGCGCGCCTCTCGCCGCCCGCGGCCGGTGGTCGTCGCGGTCGACGACGTGCAGTGGCTCGACCCGGTCTCGGCGCGTGCGCTGCGGTTCGCGCTGCGCCGGCTCGCCGGACGAGCCGGTCGGCGTGCTCGCGACCTGCGGCGGCCGCGGCGCCCGAACGCCCCGACGATCCGCTCGGCCGACCGGCCTCTTCCGGCCGGGCGGCGCGAGGAGCTCGAGCTCGGCCCGCTCGACCTCGACGCGCTGCGGGAGGCGCTCGGCGGGACGGTCGAGGCGATCTCGCGGCCGGCGCTGCGGCGGATCCACGAGGCGTCGGGCGGGAACCCGCTCTACGCGATCGAGCTCGCGCGCGCGCCGCCGCGGCGGGGCCGAGTCCGGCGACCCGGCTGCGCCCGCCCGAGTCGCTCCAGGCGGCGATCGCGCGGCGGCTGGAGACCGCTCCCGCCGAGCTCGGCCGCTGCTCGAGGCGGCGCGCCGCGGCCGGGCCGACGGGCGTTGCGGAGCTCCGCGGGCTCTGGCGGGAGGGATCGTGACGCGCTGCTGGGCGGCCGTCGAGCACGGCCTCCTGCTCGTCGAGGACGACCTCGAGGTGCGCTACCAGCATCCGCTCGTCGGCTCGGTCGTCTACCCGGATGGGCCCGCTCGCGCGGCGCGCGCTGCACGCGCGCCTCGCCGCCGCGCGCCGACCCCGAGCGCGCGCCCGCCATCTCGCGCTCTCGGCCGCCGGCCGGACCCGGCGCGCGGCGGGCTGCTCGAGGCCGCGGCCGGACCGGGCGAGCGCGCGCGGCGCCTCCGATCTCGCCGCCGAGCTCGCCCGGCACAGCGTCCGGCTGACGCCGCGGGGCGACGCCGACGACGCTCGCCGGCGCGCGCTCGCGCGAGATCGTCCACCTTGCCGCCGCCGGCGAGGCCCCCGAGCCGCGCGCTCGCGGCCGCCGACCTGCTGGTCGCCTCGCTGCCGGCCGGGCCCGGCCGCGCGGAGGCGCTCGTGCGGCCCGCTTCTACGTCGGCGACGACGACTCGCGCGCCCGCCGACGCGCTGCTCGCCCGCCGCGCTCGAGGAGTCGGGCGACGACGAGCTCCTCCGGGGCAGCGTGCTCGACCTGCTCGGCTGGCTGCGCGGTTGATGTTCCGCGGCGACCTGCGGAGCGGGATCGCGTGCGCCCGCGAGGCGGCGGCGATCGCCGACCGCGTCGGCGATCCCGGGCTGCAGACTGCTCGCGAGCGCCCATCTCGGCCACATGGAGGCGCTGCCGGCGCGCCGCGGCCGGAGCTGATGGCGCGCGCGGTGACGCTCGCGGAGGAAACCGGCCAGCCGCGCCCCCCTCGGCGGCAGCCCGCGCGCGGGCTCGCGAAGCAGCTGCTCTGGGCCGGCGACCTCGCGGCGGCGGGGCGCGCGCTCCTCGACGCGGTGCTCGCCGACCCCCCGCTCCGGGAACGAGCTCGAGCGGCCGTACCGGCCTCTCTACGACCTCGCCCTGCTCGAGTGCGTCGCGGGCGACTTCGACCCCGCTCGCGCGAGCTCGCCCGCCAGGGGATCGAGGCCGCGCGCGACGCCGAGAACGCCGATGCGGAGGGGTGGCTGTACTTCCCCTCGACCCTCGTCGAGACCTGGCTCGGGCACGCGGCCGAGGCGCGCGCGGCCCGACCGCCCCCCTGCTCGACTGGGCGGAACGGCGCGGCGCGCCCCGGCCGCTGGATCGTGCGCGGCCGCAGCCCGTGCTCGGGCTGCTCGCGCTCTCGGAGGACGACGCGCCGACGGCGGCAGCGCGAGCTCTCCCCGAGGGCGCCCGGCTGCTCGGCGAGATGGGCTTCGCGCACCCCGGCGCGCTGCCGATCCTCCCCGATGCGGTCGAGGCGCTCGCCCGTGCGGGCGACGCGGAGGGCGCGGGCGCGCTGCTTGCGCGGCTCGAGCGGCAGGCGGCGGCCGTCGACAGCGCGTGGGCGCGGGCGGCGGCGGAGCGCAGCGCCGGCGTCCACCTGCTCGCCCTCGGCGACCCCCCCCGGACGCCGCCGCCGCGGCGTGCGAGCGTGCGGTCGCGAGCTTCGACGCGCTCGCGAACCGCCCCGGCGCCGCGCGGGCGCTGCTCCTGGCGCGGGCGCGCGCTGCTCCGCGGCGGCCAGCGGACGCTCGCGGCGGAGGCGCTCGCGGACGCCCGCGACCGGTTCGCCTCGATGGGCGCCGCGCTCTGGGAGGGGCAGGCCCGCCGGCGAGCTCGAGCGCGCCTCTCCCGGCCGGGCCGGCGGCGAGATCGGACCGCCGGCGGAGAGCCGCATCGCCGCGCTCGTCGCCGAGGGGATGCGGAACCGCGAGATCGGGCAGGACGCTGTTCATGAGCGTCGGCACCGTCGAGGCGCACGCTTTTTCGGATCTACCGCAAGCTCGACATCCGCTCGCGCAGCGAGCTCACAGTCGTCGCCGGTTCGGCGAGGTCGAGGGCCTCGACAACGGGCGCCGGCGCCGGCCGCCGCATAGGGAATCCCAGGGGCACGTGTAGGGGAATCCCGCTACCGCGCCGGCTCGCCGTGCCCTAGCTTGGCGGCATGAACCCATTCGCAGCGCTCACCGTCAGCAGAGCTCTCCTCGGGCAGGGTCACGACGCCACGACTCGCGAGGAGCGGCCGTGGCCGGGGGCGCGCCGCGCACCCGCCGTGAGCCCCGTGTTCCTCGTCGAGCACTACCTTCCGGACGTGACCGCGTCAGAGGTGAACGCGCTCACCGGTCGTCTCGCGGCCGCCGCAGGGGCATCTCCGCGGGGAACGGCCCCCGTGCGCCTGCTCGGCTCGGTGGGAGTGCCGCAGGACGAGACGCTCATCGTCGTCATGGCCGCGCCCTCCGCCGAGGCCGCGGCGACGACGATGGGGCAGACCGAGATCGAGGCCGCCCGGATCCTCCCCGCCTTCTGGGCGCCGGGCCGCCCGAGGTAGCCGGGCCTGCTCGAGCTTCTGAGACCGTTCCTGGATGCGCTTCGCGAGCGCTACGACGCGCAGGTTGCGCCCAAGACGAACGGGAACGGCCTGACAGCGCGCCAGGCCGATCCGCGCGTGGGTCGCACGCGGCAAGACGAACCAGGAGATCGCCGCGCTCCTGGTCGTCTCACCGGACCCGTTCACAAGCACCTCGAGCATGCGTTCAAGAAGCTGCGTGTCCACACTCGGGCCGCTGCAGTCGCCCGCGCCCTCAACAATGGATCATCAGCCGGGGCCTCGATGGAGGCTTCGTCGACGAGCTGCCCATCTCGCGATGGTCATCGACGACCGCGTGAGGCGCTCGGTCCCTCGGCGAGCGCCAGCTTCACGGCTCGTCGTAGGTCGCGCATCGGCGCGAGGTGCTCGGCAGCCGGCCGTTCGAGTTGCCGCGCGACACGCTCGTAGGCTGCGACCACCGCCGGCCAACCGCTGTCGATGAGTCGCTGACCCTTGGGCGTGAGAACGAGGAAGTACGAGCGTCCGTCAGCCGGGTTGGGCGTTCGGCGAACGTCGCCACGCTCGACGAGTCGGCGAACGTAGTCGCGGATCGTCGTCGGTGGCAAGCCCGTCTCGGACGCGAGCGCGCCGGGGGTGACGGGCTGCAGCGTGGTGATCCAGCCGAGGAACGAGTGGAGCTCCCGAGAGACGCCGGCTTTCGCGAGCTCCTCGTCCACCAGCAGCCCCACGAGGAGCCCGGTCGAGTAGACCTCTTGCAGGAGCTCGGCCTCGTGAGGCACGTCCGGATGATAGGGGTGGACTTGCTGCGAGGTCGTCGCTAAAGTAGTGCGAATTCGTCGGCATCTGGAGGCAGATGAAGCTCGCAACGCTCGCAGCCGGCGTCGCCCTCGTTGCCGGAGCCCCACTCGCCGGGGCATCCGACTCGGGGCGGATCCCGCAAGCGCGCGCCGTTCGAGCGTGCGCCGCCGCCGGGCCGTACTGGCCGACGATGACGCTCGCGCTCAGCGGCACGACCGCGTGGGTCGCCTGTAAGGAGCAGGGTCGCCTCCTTCGCATCGCCCTCCCGAGTGGCCGAAAGACCGCGACCGTGCAGCTGAACGGAGACGTCAGCGCGGTCGCGGTCGGCTTCGGCTCGGTGTGGGCGCTCGACACCGGCTCGACGCTGTACCGCGTCGACCCGCGCACGGCCCAGGTCAGCAAGAGGATTCAGCTGGACGCGACCGCGCCGTACAACGTCTGGATCGGCGGCGGCTCGGTGTGGGTCGCGGACGACCAGGGCGCTCGGGTCCTGCGGATCTCGCCGGCGGCGAACAAGGTCGTCGCACGCATCACCGTGAGCGATGGGCCTGCCGACATGGCATTCCGGGGTGAGCGTGCCTGGGTGATCGACCACCGCGACAACACGCTCTTTCGCATCGACCTGCGTACGAACGGGCCGACTCGGCTCGGCACCGTCGGCGGTGCGAACGCCGCGGCCGAGCGCATGGTGATCCTCGGCGAGAGCCTCTGGATCACGGGGCGCGGCGTGTCACTGCTCGAGGTCGATCCCGAGACGGGTGCGACCCGCCGCTCGATCGACGTGCGCGGGACGGGAATCGACGTCGTGACGACCGCAGGATCGCTGTGGGTTCCCGTGCGAACGGTTGCGGTCGACCGCACCGGCTTCCCGACGATGACGGCCGTGCGCCGCGTGACGCTGGCCGGGACGGTCACGACGGTCGCAACCGCTCGCGGACGGGTCGACGTCCACGGTCTCGCAACCGGTCTCGGCTCGGTCTGGCTCGCCGACAACACCTCAGGCTTCGTGTATCGGATCCCGACGTGAACCGGGCCCGACTCGCGAACGGACGCGAGGTCGTATGTCCCGGTCGTTCGCCTGAGCCCGGCTTCGAGATCGAAGCCGAGGAGGCCGAAGCCGTGCAAGAACGCACCGAACGTGGCCGGCGGATGGGACCCACCGCGACGCCGTGATCTCCACGAGTCTCGATCGCGTGCGCTTGGCCATGACGAGGTTGCCCTTCCGCTCGTAGAGCGCGAGCGCCTGTTCGAGCTCCGCCCGCGGATCCTGCGCCGAGCGCGACCGCCTCGCGCGCGAGCCGCTCGCCCTCGTCGAGCTCGCCGCGCCGCGCCAGGAGCTTGCCACGACCCTGACACCAGAGCATGCGCGATAGGAACGAGCAATCAGATCAACAAGTGAGCCGGGGCGCCGGCCGAGGGGATGTGACGGTGACGGACAGGCCGCCGTCGTCGCGGGGGCGGGCGGTGGCGGTGCCACCGTGGACTGCGGCGATGGACGCGACGATGGTGAGGCCGAGTCCGAAGCCCTCGTGGGAGGCGCGGTCGTCGAGCCGCTGGAACGGCTCGAAGATGCGGTCGGCGTCCGCGGGGCTGATGAGCGGGCCGGTGTTCGCCACGGTCAGGTGACTGCTTGCCCGCGACGGTGCGGGTGCTGATCCAGATGTCGCCGGCGGCGGTGTTGTAGCGGACGGCGTTGTCGACCAGGTTCGCGATGAGGCGTTCGACCAGCACCGGGTCGCCCGAGATGTCGGCCGGCTCGAGCGTGGCGTGGACGCGCCGGTCGCCGAGGTCGGCGGTGTCGAGGACGTCTTCGGCGACGGTGGCCAGGTCGACCTCGTCGTGGACGGTGAGCCCGCGCTCGTTGCGCGCGAGGATGAGCAGCGCGCCGATGAGGTGCTCGGCGTGATCGACCGCGGCGCGGATGTCGGCTCGCCATGTCGCGCAGGTCGGCGGGCGTGCTGTCGGGGTTGTCGAGCACGACGTCGACGGTCGCGCGCATGACCGCGAGCGGCGTGCGCAGCTCATGGGAGGCGTTGGCGATGAATCGCTGCTGGCCCTCGAAGGCGGCCTGGAGCCGGTCGAGCATCTCGTCGAAGGTCTCGGCCAGTTCGTGGAGCTCGTCGCGGGGGCCGCGCAGTGCGACCCGCGCCGACAGGTTGTGTTCCGAGGCGGCGCGCGCGGCGGCGGTGATCCTGTGCACGGGGCGCAGCGCTCGCCCGGCGGCGATCCAGCCGAGGATCGCGGCGAGGGCGATGACCACGGCGAGCGTGATCAGCGAGTACTGCAGGAGATGCGAGAGGGTGAGGTCGCGCTGGTGTTGCGCGCCCTGAAGCTGGAAGTACGCGTTGCACTTGGCGAGGAGGCGGTCGTTGGGATGGGCGCTCAGTTGCTCGGAGCGGCACCGCGCCAGGAAGCTGGCCGGAGCCTGCTGGCTCTGCCCCTGCGGCTCCAGCCGCGCCACCAGGGTGTAGCTGACCGCGACGACGATCGCTCCGCAGACGGCGAACAGGCCGGTGTAGAGCAGGGTCAGGCGGGCGCGAACGGTCAGCCGGGGGCGGCGGCTCACATCCGGTATCCCTTGCCGATCACGGTTTCGATCAGCGGCGGGTCGCCGAGCTTGCGCCGCAGTCGAGTCATCGTCACCGAGACGATGTTGCTGAACGGGTCGACGTCGGCGTCCCACACGTGCTCGAGCAGCTCCTCCGCACTGACCAGGGCACCGTCGGCGGCCAGCAGCATCTCCAGGATCCCGAACTCCTTGCGGGTGAGCGAGAGCGGCCGCGAGCCGCGGCTGGCGCGGTGCCGGGCGCGGTCGACGGTGAGGTCGCCGCGGCGCAGGACCGGCGGCGCGGACGGCGCCCGGCGCGAGAGCGCCCGCACGCGCGCGACGAGCTCGGCGAACACGAACGGCTTGCCGAGGTAGTCGTCCGCGCCCAGCTCCAGGCCGTCCACCCGGTCCTCGACCTCGGCGGCGGCGGTGAGCATCAGGATCCGCGGGCCGGAGCCGGCGAGCGTCCGGCACACCTGGTCACCGTGCACGACCGGCAGGTCGCGGTCGAGCACGATCACGTCATAGGCCGTCTTCGCGGCGGCCTCCATGGCAGCCGCGCCGTCGTAGCACGGCGTCCACGGCCATCCCCGCCTGACGCAGCCCCTGAGCGATCCGGCCGGCAAGCGTCGCATGGTCCTCGACCACCAACACCCGCATCCGCCCAAGTATGCGCCGGTCGACGTGACATCCGTTCGACATCGCGGGTAGCGCTGATGTCATCCGCCGAGGCGTAGAACTGCAAGCATGAACGTCGCCAGCGCTCGCCGCGACGAGGTCGTGCGGCCGGGCGCGCCGACCGTGCCGTGCCGGGCGCGGGACACGGCATGCGCGCGATCTGGGCGGAAGCGGCGCTCGCCGTTGCCGCGTTCGCGGCGCTGTGCGTCGTGGTCCTGTCGGTCGCGCCTCAGGCCGCAGAGCCTGATGACGGCGCCTACCGCGCATCGATTGTGGCGATGACCGAAGGGCATTTCCTGACGTTGTCGACCGCTCAGGCAGAAACCCTGGCAAGGAAGCTGGGCGACAACCCGGCCGCCCCCCCGAACCAGTGGGTCGAGCTGACCGACGGGCGGTACATCAGCGAGAAGGATCCCGGCTATCCGTTCCTCGCGGCGCCGTTCGAGAAGCTCGGCATCATCCGCTGGGCGCCGCTGTTCTTCGGGGCACTGGCCTGCCTTGGGCTGTTCATCGGCGCCCGGCGCTGGCTCGGCCGCTTCGGCGGCCCGGCAGCGGTCGGCCTGTACTGCTCATCCGGAGCCGCGCTGGCGTTCGCCTGGCGCGATTACATGCCGACGTTCACCGACGCCTCGCTGGTCGCGGCGGGTTCCGGACTCTTGCTGTGGGCGATGCTGGCAACCGAGGCCAGTTCCCGGCGGCGCACCTGGGTCGGCCTCGCCGGATTCGTGGCGCTCGAGACTCGCGACCTTCGTCCGCTACACCAACATCGTGATCCTCGGCTGCGCCGTCGTGGCCGTGACCGCGGCGTGGCGGCTGCGAGCCGCGAGGCTGCCCCTCCGCACGCTGTGCTGGTGGCTTGCCTCGGTGGCCGTCTTCGGCGCCGGCGTGGCGATCTTCGACGACCTCGTCTACGGCGGCCCGCTGACAACCGGGTACCAGCCCGGCGAGGTCACGTTCGCCCTCGGCGCGATCGGGCCGAATCTCCGGCTCATGCCCGCGCACCTGATGCAGGCCATGCCGATGCTGGTGCTCGGACTGATGGCGCTGGTGTGGATCGTCGTGCGGTGGCTGGTTCTCCGCCGGGCCGCCGGCGAGATCGAGGCGCTTGCCCGCCGCGATCTGGGGGTCGGCCTCGCCGTCGCCGCGTCGTGGTTTGCGATCTGGGGCCTGTACTCGGCCTACACCTGGACGACCGACCCGACCTCGGTCACCGTGCAGGTCGTCAGGTTCTACCTCCCCGCGATCGGCGCGATCTCCTTGCTCGGCGCCTGGCTGGTGACCAGACTTCCCGGCCGTGCATGGCTCGCCGGCCTGACCTCGACCGCCGTCATCGCTGCGCTGTTCGCCCTGGGCGTCTGGGCGTTTCACGCCATGTACGCAGCGTTTGGTGTCCCACTTGACTAGGCATCGAAGTCCGACCGCCCGACGCCAGTTGCTCGCCAAGTTCCCGCATGGTACTCACGCATCTGATGTTTCAAGACGGTCGGGCGCGGGGCAGCCGAGTGATCGACGACCGGAGCGCTTTGCAGAGGTCGTCGAACGAAGGAAAGGAGGCGGATGAGCAGGAAACTGACCACAGAAGAACGCGCCGCGCTGAAGGAGACGCTGAAGGACACAGAAGGCGAGGAGGTCGTGCTCGCAAAGATCGCGGCGATGTCCGACCCCGACCGCGCGATGGCCCAGCGGGTGCACGCGATCGTCATGAAGGCTGCGGCCGGCCTGACGCCGCGCACCTGGTACGGCATGCCCGCCTACGCGAAAGACGGGAAGGTCGTCTGCTTCTTCCAGGACGCGGCGAAGTTCAAGGCGCGGTACGCGACGATCGGCTTCAGCGACAAGGCGAACCTCGACGACGGCAACATGTGGGCGACCGCGTTCGCGCTGACGAAGCTGACCAAGGCCGACGAGAAGCGGATCGCCGGGCTCGTCAAGCGGGCGGTGAGCTGATGAAACGCCGGTGACGACACGTCGATGCGGCTCGGCGAAGTCCTCGGGTCCTTCGGTTGGGACGGCCCGCCACGACAAGTGACATTGGAAATGGTCGTCTCGGATCTGCTGGCTTTCGTCCGCGCCAACCTGCCGCCGCCGCCCTCGCGTCTGCTCGAGATCGGCGCCGGTGACGGCGCGTTGGCGCATGCGCTTGCCGAGGCGGGCTACGACGTGCTCGCGATCGACCCCGAGTCGGGCGGTGCAGATGTTCGTCCTGTCCCGCTGCACGAGCTGGCAGAGCCGGCCGGCTCGTTCGCCGCGGCGCTCGCCATCACCTCGCTCCACCACGTCGAGCCGCTCGAGCAATCCATCGGGCGCCTCGCGGAGCTGCTCGAACCCGGCGGCGTGCTGGTGGTGGACGAGTTCGACGTCGCCGCCTTCGACAAGCGGGCCGCCGAGTGGTGGCTGCGACAGCGACGCGCGCTCGGAGCCGCAGAGCACACGAGCGCAGATGAGCTCGTCGGCGAACACCGCGCGCACCTGCACCCGCTCGCGCGGATCGTCGCCGCGCTCGAGCCGCACTTCCATGTCGGCACACCGCTCTATGGCCCCTACCTCTACCGCTGGGACCTCGACGCGTCCGTCCGCCCCCACGAGGAAGACGCGATAGCGCACGGCGAGATCCCCGCCGTCGGCGCACGACTGCTCGCCCATCGGAACACATCAGCGGTCGCCGGTCGAAGCAGCTCCTCGCTCCATTAGCCGGCCACGCTCACGGCGATCATCCGAAGGAGACCTTCTCTAGCCCGATTCTCGCCTCTGAAGGCAACGCGATACGGGATTTGCGGTAATTTCGTCCGTGAGCAGGGCTTTCCAACTCTGGCGTTGCGGGGATCGGGCTCACTCGGCGGAGCCGGCGGGGACGATCCACTCGCAGGCCTGGCCGGTGACGGCGGCGATGCGGTCGAAGTCGGCGTCGTAGTGGAGCACACTCAGGTTGCGGGCCTCCGCGGCGGCGGCAATCAGGAGGTCGGGGACTTTGCGGCCGCGCTGGTTCTTGGCGGCGAGCAGCCGCTGCACCTGCCGTGCTCTGCGCAGGTGGTCGCTGGTCGTCTCGACCACCTCGAACACCTCGAGCGCCTCGATCAGGCGATCCCACCCGGCAGCGCTGCGGGCCGAGTAGCCGACCTCGAGGTCGCTGATCCCGGCGCGCGCGAGCTCGCCGCGCGCCGCTCTGAGCTCGATCGCAGCCCGGATCGGCGGCCGGCCGAGGCGCGTGAGCACGCTCGTGTCGACCAGATGTGTTAGCGCCACGCGTCCTCGCGGTTTGCGAGCTGGGCGCGCGCGAGCTGGTCGAGCGAGCGCTTGACCCGCGTGCGGTCGACGTCACCGGCCTGGCGTAGGGCGCGGTTGACGGTCTCCTTGATCGTCTGGGTGCCGAGCTCGGCGCGGGCAGCGCGCAGGGCGTCCTCGTCGATGTCGATCAGGTGCTTCGCCACACCGTCAGTATATACGGACCGAGAACGATATATCCACGTACAGTGCCTGCGGGCATTTCGCGACGACGCCTGCCAGCGCTGCGGATGCGCGTTGGAGACGCCATTTGCCGTTCTCGATGCGCTCGGCATACTCCGTAAGGCCTTCACCGAACGCCGGCTTTCGGCCGGTCGCACCTCGGCCGCCCCACCGGCTGCGACCGGCTGCGTGCCGCTGAGACCGTCTGTCTGGTCGCGCATTGCGCCGCGCCAACGCAGACGACATATATGCCCATGTGCAGGCACTTCGAAAGACGGGAGCGACGGGACGCGATCCCGCGACTGCCCGAGAGACCATCGTGATGTGCTACAAGTAGTCCATGGTGAGCGTTGGGGTGCGGGAGTTGCGGCAGCGGGCGAGCGAGCTGCTGCGCCGGGTCGAGTCTGGGGAGACGATCGAGGTGACCGACCGCGGCCGCCCCGTCGCTCTGCTCACGCCGGTGCCCGAGGCTGGGCCGCTCGAGCGGCTGCGTGCCTCCGGCGACGCGAGCGCGCCCACCGGCGATCTGTCCGACCTGCCGGCGCCGTTGCCGCTCGCGCAGGGGCAGGACCCGCCCTCTGTCGTGCTGGGGCGGCTGCGGCGCGATGAGCGGTGAGCGCGCGACCTATCTCGACTCTTCGGCGATCGTCAAGCTGGTGGTCGCCGAGTCGGAGTCGGCGGCGCTTCGCCGCTACCTGCGCCGCCGGCGGACACTCGTCTCGAGCGCTCTTGCGAAGGTGGAGGTTGCGCGGGCGCTGCTGCCGCTCGGCGAGCAGGCGGTGCGCCGCAGCCGGGAGGTGCTCGGCCGGCTGGAGCTGATCCGGATCAGCGACCGCATCCTCGCCGCCGCCGGTTCGCTGCTGCCGGCCGAGCTTCGCACGCTCGACGCCATCCACCTCGCCACCGCCCTCGAGTTGGGGGACGACCTCGCCCGCATCGTCACCTACGACGAACGCTTGCGCGCAGCCGCACGGGCGGCCTGCTGTCCCGTAGCCGCTCCCTCCTGAGGGCGCCGATCCGCTGGCGGCGGCTGCGTGTCGAGCGAGCTGGTCACATCCGTTGACCTCCGCCCGCACGAAACCCAGAGAGTCACCACGACCAACCTCTGAGTCATTCGGCGTGGTCCGCCCTGCACAGCGCCTCGGGATAGCGCCGGACATGGGTCCAAGATCAGAAAACCCTGCATTCGAGGCTGTTGCACAAAGTCTCGGAGCGGGGCTCTTCTATTGCTGGGGCCGCACCTTCCCGCGGCGGTCAGTCGAAAGGTGGGGCGGCGTGGCCTGGCGAGCGGGTCAGCTGATCAGTGCCAGCGGCTTCGGGCGCGCCGCCTGCGTCTCGGCGAGGCCGGCACGCCACAGCTTGAGCAGGTTGTGGGTGGCGGCGATCAGCTTCCATTCGGCTTGGCAGGCGCGTAAGCCTCGGCGTTGGAAGCGGTCGATCCGGCGGAGGTACTTGGTGTTGGCGAAGACCGGCTCGACGATCTGTTGCCGACGTCGGTAGAGCGCTTGCCCCTCGGGAGTGTCGAGGATCGCTTCGATCCGATCGGCTTCGTCGCCCTGGCGAGGGCCGAGAGTGCGTGGCTTGCTGCGTTTGCGGTTCTTGGCCGGGATCAGCACCTCGATCTGTCGCGCTCGGACTTCGCGTATCTGCGACGTGTTCCAGTAGCCGCCGTCTGCGAGGACGGTGCCAATGGGCTCCTCGATGCCCGCGCGGACGAGCTCGCCGGCGGCGCGGGTGACCATCGGTGCGAGTTGGTTGCTGTCGTTGACCGACTGAGCGACCTGCGCGGCGAGGATGATCTGCTTCGGGCTCGCGACAACCTGGACGTTGTAGCCCTGCACCGATCTCCCGCCGATGCGCTTCATCATGCGTGTGTCGGGGTCGGTCGTGTTCATCCGTCGCTTGGCCAGCGACTCGGGATCGGGCGGGGTCGGTTTGCGCCCGGTGAGCTTGCGGCCATGCTCGGCCTCCCACTCGGCCCGCCAGGCAAGGTTTGCCTGGTAGCTCGCCTGAGCGCCGGCCTCCTCCCGCTCGAGTTCCTCGCGGCAGCGGCGAAGCCGTTCACGACGCGAGCCGCGATCAGCAAGCGCCGCAGGCAACTCATCGCCACGCGCCTCCCCGAACAGCTCCTCCTCGGCAGCGTCCGCCTGGGCGGCCTGCTCGAGCATCGCGTCGACCTCCTCCCGAATCGACGCATACGTCCGCGTCGCAGCAGGCGACGCGCTCCCCGAGAGCAGGCTCCCGTCCAGGGCGACCAGACCGACCGACACCAACCCCGCCCGCGCGCACAGCGCCAACACCTGCGTGAAAGTCGCCGCCAGCGCCTGCTCATGGCGAGCGCGGAAGCGCGCGATCGTCGCATGATCCGGGAGTCGGTTCGCGGCGAGCACGCGAAACGCGACGTCCTCGCGGCAGCGCCGCTCGATCCGCCGCGAGGAGCGCTCCCCGACGGCGTAGGCGTAGAGCAGCAGCGCAACCATCATCGCCGGCTCGAACGCCGCCCGACCCAGCCATCCTTCCGGTAGGCGCCGTAGAAGGCGCTCAGATCGATTTCCTCGACCGCGTCCAGCACGAACCAGGCGAGGTGATCCTGGGGCAGCCACTCGCGCAAGCTCGGCGGCAGAAGCAGCTCTTGCTCGCGGTCACAGGGAAGGAAGTTCTGGGGCACCGTCGACCTCCCGTAATCGAAGACGGTGCCATCGTCTCGACCCCTTCGGACGACAAACCCCGGTCAAGACCGGGTTTGTGCGACAGCCTCCAAGCGGGGACTTTGAGAGACGGGAGCGACGGGACTCGAACCCGCGACCTCCGGCGTGACAGGCCGGCGTTCTAACCAGCTGAACTACGCCCCCGAGGGCACGACAGTCTAGCCGCGGACCGGGGCGGCCCGGGCGGCACGGTAGACGCCCTGGCCGGCCCCTGGAAAGGTTCCACCGGCACCGTCGTTGGTCCCGGACGAGCGATGAACCAGCTTGCGCGACGCATCCAGCGGGTCTACCTGACGCTCCTCCTCGGGAACACGCTCGCGGCGTCGTTCATCTGGGGGATCAACACCCTGTTCCTTCTCGACGCGGGCCTCTCGAACCTGGAGGCGTTCGCCGCCAACGCGTTCTTCACCGCCGGCATGGTCGCCTTCGAGATTCCGACCGGTGTGGTCGCGGACATCTGGGGGAGGCGCGTCTCGTACCTCCTGGGGACGCTGACGCTCGCGGCCTCGACCTTCCTCTACTGGCTCTCGTGGGTGGCGAGCGCGCCGTTCTGGGTGTGGGCGATCGTCTCGATGCTGCTCGGGCTCGGGTTCACCTTCTTCTCGGGAGCGGTCGAGGCGTGGCTCGTCGACGCGCTCCGCTTCGCGGGCTACGAGGGCGGCCTGGAGACCGTCATGGGCCGGGGGCAGATGGTCTCCGGCGCGGCGATGCTCGGCGGCTCGGTCCTCGGCGGGGTGATCGCCCAGGCGACGTCGCTGGGAGTGCCGTTCCTGATGCGCGTGGGCGTGCTCGTGGCGATGTTCTTCGTCGCCGGACGGATGATGCAGGACCTCGGGTTCACGCCCGAGCCCTCGCACCGGCCGCTCGCGGACATGCGCGACCTGCTGCACGCGTCGGTCGAGTACGGCTTGCGGAACCCGCCCGTGCGCTGGGTCATGCTGGCAGCTCCGTTCTCGTCGGGAGTCGGCATCTACACCTTCTACGCGCTCCAGCCGTATCTGCTGGAGCTCTGGGGCAACCCGAAGGCGTACAGCATCGCGGGGCTCGCCGCGGCGATCGTCGCCGGCGCCCAGATCCTCGGCGGCTATCTGGCTCCGTGGTTCCGCCGCCTGTTCCGGAAGCGGACGACGGCGCTGATCCTGGGGACGGTCGGGAGCGCGGCGATCCTGGCCGCGCTCGGCCTGACGAACGCGTTCTGGGTCGCGCTCGTCCTCCTCACCCTCTGGGCGATGGTCTTCGCCGCGGAGATGCCGATCCGGCAGGCGTACCTGAACGACATGATCCCGTCGCGGCAGCGCGCCACGGTCCTGTCGTTCGACTCGCTGATGGGATCGAGCGGGGGCGTCGTCATCCAGCCTGCGCTGGGTAAGGCCGCCGACGCCTACAGCTACTCGACCTCGCTCGTGATCGGCTCGCTCTTCCAGCTCGTCGCCGCGCCGTTCCTCGTCGGGAGCCGGCGTGAAGGCGCGGCGGCCGACACCGCGACCACCCTCCAGCCGGCTCCGGCCGTTCCCGAGCCGGCCCCGGCGGAGACGGTGGGCTACGGGCCTCCGCGCACGTAGATCACCTGGCCGCTGACGTAGGCGGCGTCGTCGGAGCAGAGAAAGGCGATCACGCCGGCGATGTCGTCCGGCTCGCCGATCCGCCGGAGCGCCGTCTCCTCGGCGGCCATCCGCTGGAAGTCCTCGAACGCCACGCCGATCCGCTCGGCGGTCTGCTCCGTCATCGCCGTCGAGACGAACCCGGGCGCGACGCAGTTCACGTTGATCGCGAAGCGGCCGAGCTCGATCGCGAGCGTCTTCGTCATCGCCTGGATCCCGGCCTTCGCCGCCGAGTAGTTGAGCTGGCCGCGGTTCCCGAGCGCGGAGGTGGAGGAGATCAGCACCATCTTCCCGCCGCCGTGCTGCGTCATGTGCGCCTGCGCCGCCTGCGTCGCCAGGAACGTCCCGCGCAGGTGGGTGGCGATCACCGCCTCCCAGTCGTCGTCCGTCATCCGGTAGACGAGGTTGTCGCGGATGATCCCGGCGCACGTGACGAGGATGTCGAGGCCGCCGTGCTCGCCGACCGTCCGGGCGACCGCCGACTCGACCGCGTCCCGCTGCGTCACGTCGGTCTCGAGCCGGAGCCCGGGAACGTCGTCGTCGAATGCGAGATCGCAGGCGGCGACCTTCGCCCCCTCCGAGGCGAACCTGCGCGCGGTCGCCTTCCCGATCCCGCGGCCGCCGCCGGTGACGAGCGCGACCTTGCCCTCGAAGCGGTTCACGACGCGTAGCCTATTCCGCCGTGCACGAGAAGCGCATCGAGATCCGCTGGCGTGACCTGGACGCGTACGGCCACGTCAACCAGGCCGTGTACCTGACGTACCTGGAGGAAGTGCTGGACGATTGGATCCGTGGGGTCCTAGACCTCGCAGAAGGCGAGGTCTGGGACTACGTCGCCGCGCACGTCTCGATCGACTACCGCGCCGAGCTCCGGCTCGAGGACCGCCAGGCGGTCGGGTCGGTACGGCTCGCCCGGGTCGGGACGAGGAGCGTGACCGCCGGCTGCGAGCTGCGCGCGCCCGACGGCCGGCTCGCCGCCGAGGCGGAGCTGGTCGTCGTCGCCCGCGACCCGGCGACCGGGGCGTCGCGCCCGCTCGCGGACGCCGAGAAGGCAGCCTTCCTGGCAATGTCCGGCGGAGCCGGAAATGGCTAGCTTCCGCGAGCAGCTCGACGCGTACCTCCGCGGGGAGATCCCCCCGCCGCCCGTTGCGCAGCTCCTCGGGATCAGCCTCGTCTCGTTCTCCGAGGGCGAGGCGGTCTTCGAGCTGGAGGTGCGGCCCGAGCACGCGAACCCGATGGGCACGCTCCAGGGCGGCGTGATCTGCGCGCTCGCGGACGCGGCGATGGGGATGGCCTACGCGTCGCGGCTGGACGAGGGGGAGATCTTCACCACGCTCGAGCTGAAGACGAACTACCTGCGGCAGGTGACCGAGGGGACGCTGACCGCCACCGGCCGTGTCGTCCACGGCGGCCGGACGGTCGGGCTGACCACCTGCGAGGTCGTGGACGCGGAGGGCCGGATCGTCGCGCACGCGACCAGCACCTGCATGACGCTGCGCGAACAGCGTTAGGGTCACCCCGTGCAGCTCCGGGACTCCCCCGAAGAAGCCGCCTTTCGCGAGGAGGTGCAGGCATGGCTCGCCGCCAACCTGACCGAGGACCTCCGCGGCCGCCGCGGCGGCGCCGCGCGCTTCGAGGAGTGGGGCCGGGAGTGGAGCCGAAGGCTCGGCGAGGCCGGCTACGCGGCGCTCTCCTGGCCGAAGGAGTACGGGGGCGGCGGCGCCCCCTACTCGCACCAGGCGATCCTGATGGAGGAGCTCGCCCGTGCACAGGCGCCCGGCCACATCGGCGTGATCGGGATCGGCATGGCAGGGCCGACGATCATCGTCCACGGCACAGACGAGCAGAAGGCGCGCTACCTGCCGAAGATCCTCTCCGCCGAGGAGATCTGGTGCCAGGGCTTCTCCGAGCCCGATGCCGGCTCCGACCTCGCCTCCGTCCGCACCAGGGCGAAGCGGCGCGACGGCCACTACGTCGTCACCGGGCAGAAGGTGTGGTCGTCGTACGCGCACCTGGCCGACTGGTGCATCCTCGTCACGCTCGAGGACCCCGACGCGCCGCGCTACCAGGGGCTGACGTACCTGCTCGTCGACATGCACGCGCCCGGGGTGCAGGTGCGGCCGCTGACGCAGATCACCGGCGAGGCCGAGTTCAACGAGATCTTCTTCACCGACGTCGAGGTGCCGGCCGGGAACGTCCTCGGCGAGCCGGGGCAGGGCTGGCAGGTGGCGATGACGACGCTGATGCACGAGCGGGCCGCTCTCGGGTTCGCGCTCGCCGGCCAGTTCGAGGTCGCGGTCGGCAAGCTGCTCCACCTCGCCGGCGGCCGGCCGCTCGACGACCGGCTCCGCGACCTGATCGCCCAGAGCTGGATCGAGCTCCAGGCGCTCAAGTGGACGAACTACCGCGCCCTCACCCGGCTGATCGAGACCGGCGCGCCGGGCCCCGAGGCCTCGATCCCGAAGCTGCACTGGTCGGAGTCCAACCAGCGCCTCGGCAAGCTCGCGCTCGAGCTGCTCGGCCCGGAGTCGCAGGTCGCCGACGGCGACGGCTACTGGCAGTGGGTGCAGCTCAGAAGCCGCGGGAACACGATCGAGGCCGGTACCTCCGAGATCCTCCGCAACATCGTCGCCGAGCGCGTGCTCGGGCTTCCGAAAGGGCGGTAGGTGCACTTCGCGTTCACCCCCGAGCAGGAGGCGCTCCGCGCCGAGGCGCGCCGGTACCTGGAGGAGCGGTTCCCGCCCGAGCGGGTCGCCGAGCTCGCCGACTCGGAGGCGGGTTGGGAGCCCGCTTCCTGGGGCGAGCTCGCGGGGCTCGGCTGGCTGGGCGTGAGCGTCTCCGAGGAGGAAGGCGGCGCCGGGCTCGGCTTTCTCGAGGAGGCGGTGCTCCTGGAGG
This sequence comes from uncultured Actinomycetes bacterium, assembly GCA_963837265.1. GTDB lineage: Bacteria > Actinomycetota > Thermoleophilia > Gaiellales > Gaiellaceae > DATBLE01. The sequence continues at coordinate 331,686 of CAWIMQ010000002.1, read as the reverse complement.
AGCTCGGCCGGGCCCTGTACCCGGGGCCGTACTTCTCGACGATCGCCCTCGCGCTGCCGGCGCTCGGGCCCGAGGAGCGCACGAGCGTCGCCGCCGGCGAGACGCGCTGGTCGGCGGAGGTGGACGGGCTCGTCCCCGACCTCGCGCTCGTCGACCGGGTGGTCACCGCCGGCGGCGCTGCCGCCGCCGAGGGCGAGACCCTCCCGACGACGGACGCGACCCGGAGGCTCGGGCGGCTCGCCCCGGACGGCACGCGGGAGCCGCTTCCCGGCAGGATCGACCGTCCGCGCCTGCGCGCCGCCCTGGCCCTCGAGGCGGTCGGGATCGCGCAGCGAGCGCTCGACTGGGGCGTGGAGCACGCGAAGGGCAGGCGGCAGTTCGGCAGGCCGATCGGCGTCTACCAGGCCGTGTCCCACCCGCTGGTCGACGCCTTCGTGGCAACCGAGCTCGCACGGTCGCTCGCCTACTGGGCGGCCTGGTGTGTCGCCGAGCGCGATGCCGAGCGCGTGACCGCCGCCGCGGCGGCGAAGGCGTACTCGGCCGAGGCGGCGGTCGCGGCGTGCGAGCGCTCGATCCAGGTGCTCGGGGGGATCGGCTTCACCTGGGAGCATCCACTCCACCGCTACTACAAGCGCGCGCAGTGGATCCAGGCGTTCGACGGGTTCCCGGCCGCGCAGCGGGCGGAGGTCGCCGACGTCCTCCTCGGCTAGATCGGTCCTGGTCACCGGCGCCTCGTCCGGGATCGGCGCCGCCTGCGCGCGGCGGCTCGCGGAGGCCGGCTGGCGGGTCTACGCCGGCGTGCGCACCCCGGGGGACGCGCCCGACGAGACGACCGAGCTGCTGCTCGACGTCACCGACCCGGAGGCGATCGCGCGGCTCGGCGACGCAGTGTCAGTCCCCTGGGGACTGACCCTGAACGGTGTCGTCAACAACGCCGGCATCGCCGTCGCCTCGCCCCTCGAGAACCTGCCGCTCGCCGAGCTCCGCCGGCAGCTCGAGGTGAACCTGATCGGCCAGGTCGCCGTCACGCAGGCGGTCCTCCCGGCGGTGCGGGCGGCGCGCGGACGCGTCGTGATCGTCGGCTCGATCGCGGGGCGTAGCGCCCTGCCGTTTCTCGGCGCCTACGCGATCTCGAAGTTCGCCCTCGAGGCGGTCGCGGACGCGCTCCGGCTCGAGCTCGCCCCGGACGGGATCGAGGTGTCCCTCGTCGAGCCGGGGACGATCGCGACGCCGATCTGGACGAAGCCCCAGCCGCTCGCGGACGCCGTCTCGGAGCGTTACCGGGAGCGAATCGCGCGGTTCCGCACCGTGGCGGCCGCGCGCGCGGCGCGCGCGGCGCCACCCGACCGGGTGGCGCGGGCGGTCGAGCATGCGCTCACCGCGGAGCGCCCGAAGACGCGGTATCTCGTCGGGCGCGACGCGAGGATCCGCGCAGGAGTCGAGCTCCTTCCCGACCGGCTGCGCGACCGCGTGTTCGCACGCGCGTTGCTCGGCGGCCGGTAGCACCATACGATCCGTCCATGCGCGGCCAGATGATGGACTTCCAGCTGACGTTGCCCCACCTGCTGCGGCGCGTCGAGACGTACCACGGGGACAAGGAGGTCGTCACCCGCCTCCCCGACAGGAGCTTCCACCGGTACGGCTATCGCGACCTGGCCAGGCGCGCGAAGCAGCTCGCCGTCGCCCTCCGGGGCCTCGGGCTCGAGCGCGGAGACCGGGTCGCGACGCTGTGCTGGAACCACCATCAGCACCATGAGTGCTACCTCGGGATCCCGTGTGGCGGGCTGGTGCTGCACACCCTCAACCTGCGCCTCCACCCGACCGACCTCGGCTACATCGCCGGGCACGCGGGCGACCGGGCGGTGATCGTCGACCGCAGCCTGCTGCCGCTGCTCGACTCCTTCCGGGCCAAGACCGAGATCGAGCACGTCTTCGTCGTCGAGGACTCATACGAGGAGCTCCTCGCCGGGGCCTCGCCGGGCGACTGGCGAGATCCCGAGCTGGACGAGGACGAGGCGGCGGCGATGTGCTACACGAGCGGGACCACGGGGCGGCCGAAGGGGGTCGTGTACTCGCACCGCTCGACGATGCTGCACACGCTCGGGGTCGCAGCGGCGAACCCGCTCGGGATCGGGGTCTACGAGCGGGACGTGATCCTCCCGGTGGTGCCGATGTTCCACGCGAACGCCTGGGGCTACCCGTACCTCGCGACCATGTTCGGAGCGAAGATCGTGTACCCGGGCCCTCACCTCGATCCCGAGAGCCTGCTCGAGGACTTCGTGCAGGAGGGTGTGACCTGGGCGGCCGGCGTGCCGACGATCTGGATGGGGATCCTCGCTCAGCTCGACGCCGAGCCGGGGAAGTGGGACCTTTCGAAGATGAAGGGGATGCTGGTCGGGGGCTCCGCGGTGCCGCGGGCGATGATCGCCGCCTTCAACCAGCGGCATGGTCTGAAGATCGTCCACGGGTGGGGGATGACGGAGACCTCGCCGGTCGCGTCGGAGGCAGCGCTGCCGGGCGAGCTTGCCGAGGCTGACGAGGAGACGCAGTTCGACTACATCGCGTTGCAGGGGCTCCCGCTTCCGCTCGTCGAGCTGCGGGCGCGCGACGCCGACGGCAACGAGATCCCGTGGGACGACGAGGCGATGGGCGAGCTCGAGGTCCGCGGGCCGTGGGTCGCGGCCGGCTACTACGAGACGCCCGAGCAGGCGGATCGCTGGACGGCCGACGGCTGGTTCAGGACCGGGGACATCGTCTCCATCCACCCGCTCGGCTTCATCCACATTCAGGACCGGTCGAAGGACGTGATCAAGTCGGGCGGCGAGTGGATCAGCTCGGTGGCGCTCGAGAACGCGCTGATGGGCCACCCGTCGATCGCGGAGGCGGCCGTGATCGCAGTTCCTAACGAGAAGTGGGACGAGCGGCCCCTGGCGGTGTGCGTGTTCCGCGAGGGGCAGACGGCCAGCACTGACGAGCTCAGGGAGTTCCTCGCCGGCCAGTTCGCCAAGTGGTGGCTGCCGGACGCGTTCGAGTTCGTGGACGAGATCCCGAAGACGGCTGTCGGCAAGTTCCGGAAGACGGCGCTGCGGGAGATGTTCCCGGCGCTCCCGGCCGCGGCTTCCGGCGCGGCCGCGCGCGAGCCGGCGGCGTCCTGAAGGCGGTCGTCCTCTCGGAGATCGGCGGGCCGGAGCGGCTGGAGCTCGGCGAGGTCCCTGCCCCGCATGCCGGCGAAGGCGAGGTGCTGGTGCGCGTCCGGGCCGCCGGGGTCAACTTCCTCGACGTGCTCGTCCGCCGCGGCGAGTACCCGCAACCGCCGACCCTGCCCACGATCCTCGGGTCCGAGGTCGCCGGCGAGGTAGAGGGGCGGCGGGTGATGGCGCTGCCGCGGACGGGCGGGTACGCGGAGGTGGTCGCCGCCGCGGCGGACGGCCTCGTCCCCCTGCCTGACGGAGCCTCCTTCGCCGAGGGCGCCGCGTTCCTGATGACGTTCCTGACCGCCTGGATCCCGCTCCGGCGGCAGGCCCGGGTCGAGCCGGGGTCGACCGTCCTCGTCCACGCCGGCGCAGGCGGGGTGGGGAGTGCGGCGATCCAGCTCGCGCGCCATCTCGGGGCACGAGTGGTGGCGACCGCAGGGTCCGAGGAGAAGCGCGCGTTCGCGCTCGAGCTGGGTGCCGAGGAGGCATACGGCTACGACGAGTTCGCCGAGGCGGTGCGGGCCGACGTGGTCGTCGACCCGGTCGGTGGCGAGGTCTTCGCCCGGAGCCTGAGGGCGCTCGCGCCGCTCGGCACGCTGGTCGCGATCGGGTACGCCGGTGGTCCCTGGGCCGATCTGAGCCCGGCGCTCGTCGTGGGCCGAAACGTCTCGGTCGCCGGGTTCTACCTCGGCCGCTTGATGACCCTGGCTCCCGAGGTCGTGCGCGACGCGGCCGGCGAGCTCGTGGCGCTGTGGGAGGAGGGCGCCGTGCGCCCCGTCGTCGGGTCGGAGCTCCCGCTCGCCGAGGCGGCAGCGGCCCACGCCTCGATCGAGGCGCGCCGCCAGGTCGGAAAGGTCGTACTCGTCCCGTGACGGGCGAGGCTGTGGATGAAGAGGCCCCGGATCGTCACACCTTCAGTGCCAGGCACTGGCGGTGGATGCATTGACCCGAAATCGTCACACCTTCAGTGCCAGGCACTGGCGGTGGATGGGTTGACCCGAAATCGTCACGCCTTCAGTCCCAGCCCGGCGTGGCCGTTCCAGGTGAAGGGAGACCCGTGAGCGTGCGTGCGTTCGTCACGGCGCTCGTCACCGGCGGCGCGTCCGGGATCGGTGCCGCGGCGGCGGCGATGCTCGAGGCCGAGGGTACGGAGGTGCAGGCGCTCGATCTCGTGACCGGGTTCGACGTCGCCGACCCGGCTGCGTGGCGGGACGTCGGGCCGGTCGACCTCGCCTTCCTCAACGCCGGCATCGCCACCGGCGAGGCCGACATCGCAGCCCTCACGGACGAGGCGTACCGGCGCGCCCTCGACACGAACGTAGACGGCGTCGTCCTCGGCGTCCGGCGGATGGCACAGGTGATGCAGCCCGGCTCGGCGATCGTCGTCACGGCCTCTCTCGCCGGGCTGACGGCGATGCCGCTCGACCCCGTCTACGCGCTGACGAAGCACGCGGTCGTCGGCTTCGTCCGCGCCGTCGCGCCCCAGCTCTCCGAACGGGCGATCACGATCAACGCGGTATGCCCCGGCTTTGCGGACACGCCGATCGTCACCGACGAGGTGCGCGCCTGGGTGGCCGAGCAGGGCTGGGAGCTGATCCCCGCAGCGACGGTTGCGGACGCGGCGCTGACGGCGGCGCGCTCCGGGAAGACGGGGCAGGCCTGGGTCGTGCAGCCGGGACGCGAGCCGGTCGTGTACGAGTTCCGCGGGGTTCCGGGGCCCCGATGACAGTCACGAGCGGTGCCGCGCTCCCAGAAATGCCGTCTGAGAGACTCCCCGCGTCGAGGTGGAGATGACGCCATACCGCACTCCCGACGAGCGCTTCGCCGACCTGCCCGCGTTTCCCTACGGGCCGCACTTCCTCGACCAGGACGGGCTCCGCTTGCACTACCTCGACGAGGGGAGCGGCGATCCGGTCCTCTGCCTGCACGGCGAGCCGACGTGGTCGTTCCTCTACCGGAAGATGATCCCGCGCCTGATCGCCGCCGGCCGGATCGTCGCCCCGGACTACTTCGGCTTCGGCCGCTCGGACAAGCCCACCGACCAGGCCTGGTACTCGTTCGACCGCCACTACGGCTCGATCCTGCGGCTCGTCGAGGAGCTCGGCCTGCGCCGCCTCACCGTGGTCGTGCAGGACTGGGGCGGGCCGATCGGCCTGCGGCTGGCGGTCGAGCACGAGGACCGCGTCGACCGGCTCGTGATCCTGAACACGGGGATCGGCGGCGGCCGGCCGCCGAGCGAGACGTGGCTGCGCTTCCGCGACCTCGTGCGTGCGGCGGGAGGCGAGCTCCAGCCGGGGCGGTTGATCCGGACGAGCGCGGCGCGCGGCCTCCCCGACGAGGTCGTCGCTGCCTACGACGCGCCGTTTCCCACGGCCGAGTCGAAGGCCGGCGTGCTCGCGTTCCCCGAGCACGTGCCGACCGAGCCCGACCACCCGAACACGGCCCCGCTGATGGCGATTCGCGATGCGCTTCGCGCGTGGAGGAAGCCGGCGCTCGTCCTGTTCGGCGACTCCGACCCGATCTTCCGGCCGGAGGTCGCGGAGCGGATCGCGGAGTGGATCCCGGGCGCGCTGCCCGCGGAGCTGGTCGAGAACGCGGGTCACTTCGTCCAGGAGGACGCCGGCGAGGAGGTCGCCGCCCGGATCGTCGAGTTCCTGGCCGCGGCGTAGCGCCGAGCCGGTCCTTTCAAGTGACACGGTGTTACTTGCCTGCTTCGCGACGTAGACGGCACACGGCCGTTACGGGTTGTCGGCGATGCTGTCGGCATGGTCACGCTCGCCCCGCGGATCTCGCGCCGGTTGCTCGAGGAATCGTCCGATTCGACGATCGGAACCGGCCGATCGCGGAGACCTACCGCCGGGTGGGCGCCGAAGCCGAGCGCCTCGGGCTGACCAGGCCGAGCTACCAGAGGGTTCGCGAGCTCGTGCACGAGGCTCGTCGCATCCGTCGCGGCCCGTCGGTGATCGACGTCCTGCGGATCGCGACCTCACCGCTGCGATCGACGGACGACGGCCTCGAGCGTATGACCGAGCTCGGGCTGCGCCCGCTCGTCGACTGGTCGCGCCCGCCGTGAATGGCAAGTAACACTGTGTTACAAGGGTTGGAGCGGCCGGGCCCTCGAGGGGCGCGCGGGGTCAGAGCCGGCTTACGATCAGAGCCGGCTTACGAGAAGCGCCAGGTGCCGCCGGCGGCGAACTCCCGGAGGATCCGGCGGCTGACGACCATCCTGTGCACCTCGTCGGGACCGTCGTAGATCCGCCCCCCGCGCGCGATCGCCAGCATCGCCGCGAGCGGTGTGCGGTCGGTCAACCCGAGCCCGCCGTGCACCTGCACGGCCCGGTCGATCACCTCGTTCAGCACTCGCGCGGCGTAGAACTTGATCAGCGAGATCTCGACACGCGCCTCGCTTCCCTGGTCGATCTTGTGCGCGGCGTCCAGGGTCATGAGCCGGCAGGCCTGGATCTCGGCGGCCGAGTCGGCGATCCAGTTCTGCACGGTCTGCTTCTCGGCGAGCGGCCCCCCGAACGCCTCACGCTCGAGCGCGTAGCGGCACATCAGCTCGAACGCGCGCTGCATCTGGCCGAGCCACCGCATCACGTGGTGGATTCGCCCGGGGCCGAGCCGCTTCTGGGCGATCCGGAACCCCTCGCCTCGCCCTCCCAGCAGGTTCCCCGCCGGCACGCGCACACCCCGGTACCAGACCTCGCAATGCGTCGACCAGCCGCGGCCCCGGTGGCCCGAGACAGGCACCGCCTCGACGGTGATCCCCGGCGTGTCCGCCGGGACGAGGATCTGCGACGTCCGCCGGTGTGGCTCCGCGTCCGGGTCGGTGACCGCCATCACGATCCCGAACCCGGCCCCTTCCGCACCGGACGAGAACCACTTGTGGCCGTCGATCACCCACTCGTCGCCCTCCGGCACCCCCGTCGTCTCGAGACCGGTCGGATCCGCCCCCGACACCTCAGGCTCGGTCATCGAAAAGAACGACCGCGCCGTCCCCTCGACGAGCGGCCGTAGGAACCGCTCCTTCTGATCGTCGGTCCCGAACAGATGCAGGATCTCGCCGTTGCCGGCATCGGGTGCCTGGCAGTTGAAGACGAGCTGCGCCCAGATGCTGCGCCCGATCTCCTCGTTCAGGTGCGCGTAGGCGAGGAAGCCGCGGCCGGTTCCTCCTGCTTCCGGCGGCAGGTGCGGCGCCCAGAGCCCCTCCGCCTTCGCCCGTCCGCGGAGCTCCTCGATCAGCGCGTCGGCCGCGTCGTCTTCCCGCGCCAGTGCCGGCTCGGCCGCGTAGACGTGCTCTTCCATGAAGGCCCGGTATGCGGCCCGCAGCTCGGCATGCTCCGCCTCCGCCGCGAGTTCGGTGACGCTCATCCGTTTAGCATCGCACGTATGAGGCTCGGATTCGCGATCGGGTACGCCCCACCGGGCACGAACCCGCTCGAGCTGATCGAGCTGGCGCAGGAGGCCGAGCGCCTCGGCTACGACTCCGCCTGGGCGGCCGAGTCGTGGGGGACGGACGCTGTCACGGTCCTCGCCTGGCTCGGCGCGACGACCACGACGCTCAAGCTCGGCGCGGGGATCATGCAGATCCCCGCGCGCACGCCGGCGATGACCGCGATGACTGCGGCGACGCTCGATCTGATGTCGGGTGGGCGCTTCCTGCTCGGGCTCGGCACCTCCGGCCCGCAGGTCGTCGAGGGCTGGCACGGCCAGTCCTTCGGCAAGCCCGTCGGCCGCACGCGCGAGTACGTCGACGTCGTCCGCGCCGCCATCCGCCGCGAGCTCGTCGAGCACCACGGCGACCACTACGAGATCCCGTACTCCGGCGAGGACGCGACCGGGCTCGGGAAGCCGCTGAAGCTGATGATGCGGCCGCTCCGCGACCGGATTCCGATCTACCTGGCCGCGATCGGGCCGAGGAACGTCGCGCTGGCCGTCGAGATCGCCGACGGTTGGCTGCCGGTGTGGGTCTCGCCCGAGCGGCTCCGGGAGATCCACGGCGACGCGCTCGCCGCCGCGAAGCCCGGCTTCGACGTCGCCGCCTTCGCCGTACCGGTCGCGATCTCGGACGACCTCCAGGCCGCCCGCGACTTCGTCAAGCCCCACCTCGCGCTCTACGTGGGAGGCATGGGCGCCCGGGGCCGGAACTTCTACAACGACCTCGTCGCGCGGTACGGCTACGAGCACGAGGCGAAGGAGATCCAGGAGCTGTACCTGGGCGGGAAGAAGATGGAGGCGATCGCGGCGGTGCCGGACGCCCTGGTCGACGAGGTCGCGCTCGTCGGTCCGCCGGCGCGGGTCGCGGAGCGCCTCGAGGCGTGGCGGGCATCGGGCGTGACCACGCTGATCGCCCAGGCTCCCGACCGCGAGAGCCTGCGCACGCTCGCGGAGCTCGTGCTCTGATGGCGCGGCCGTCCGAGCTCTTCGACCTGACCGGCAGGGTCGCGATCGTCACGGGCGGGGGCAGCGGGATCGGGCGGCAGATGGCGACCGGGCTCGCCGAGGCGGGTGCGGACCTCGTCCTCTGCGCGCGCAAGCCAGAACGGTGTGAGGCCACGGCGGCCGACCTTCGTGCCCTCGGCGTCCGCGCGCTCGGCCTCGCCTGCGACGTCCGCGACGCGGCCCAGGTTCAGGCCGTCGTCGATCGCACACGAGCGGAGCTCGGCCGCATCGACATCCTGGTGAACAACGCGGGCACCTCGTGGGGGGCGCCGGCCGAGGACCATCCGCTGGAGGGCTGGCAGAAGGTGATCGACGTCAACCTGACCGGCGTCTTCCTGTTCTCGCAGGCGGCGGGCCGCGTGATGATCGAGCAGCGGGGCGGCAAGATCGTGAACATCGCCTCGGTGGCTGCGTTCGGCGGCGCGCCCCCCGAGCTGATGAACGCGGTCGCCTACAACGCCTCGAAGGCCGGCGTCGTCGGGTTCACCCGCGACCTGGCGACCAAGTGGGCCCGGTACGGGATCAACGTGAATGCGATCGCACCAGGCTGGTTCCCCTCGGACATGAACCGGGTGCTGCTCGAGGCACAGCCCGACGCCTACCTCGAGCACATCCCGCTCGCGCGCTTCGGCGGTCCCGACGACCTGAAGGGGGCGGCCGTCTTCCTCGCCTCGCGGGCCTCCGACTACGTCACCGGCCAGACGCTCGTCGTCGACGGCGGCCAGTCTGCCCGCGGGTGAACCCATGGTTCTAGACGTGGGGGAACCCGTGGTTCCCCCACGGGCCCCCTCCTTCTGCTCGCTCGCTGCGCTCCGCGTCGCCCGCTGACGGCGGACCGTACGTGGGCGGCGGCCGCGCATGTCGCCAGGCGCTGCGGAGTGCCCAGGTACTGGGGGTGGAAGAAGCGGCACGGAATCGTCACGGCTGGAGTGCCAGGCACTGCCGGTGGAGGAGTCGGCACGGAATCGTCACGCCTTGGAGTGACAGGCACCGCTCCAGTGCAGGCACTCCCCCGCTCGCTACGCTCGCAGGCGCTGACGGTGCTGGCCGGTCAAGCTACGGGCCACGGCCGCCCATTGGAGGCAGTAGTAGTGCACATGGACAGTAGCCCTCCCCGCCGCCAGTGGTGTACTCGTGGTGGTTCGCCGTGCTCGCGATCCTGATCGCAGTCGCTGGGATCGCGCTGGCGGTCTTCCTGATCGTCTGGGCCATAGCCCCGGACATCACTTGATCACAGGGCGAGGGAGGCGCGCCGGCTGTCTTTCGCCGGGGTCGAGGCTTCACGGGTCGCCTCTGGATCGATCGCCCGCGGTTCAATCGGGGCTCTCCATGCCAAGCGCCTCGGGGAGCGCCGGGGTCATTCGATCCCTTTCGCGGAAGCGAAGGCGCAGGTCATAGGCTGTTCGCATGGCCACGGCGGAGACGTCCGGCATCGTCGCCCGGGCTGCGGATGCCGAGGCGCTCGGGCGGCCGCCGCTGCTCGTCCTCGAGACGGTCGAGGCGTTCCTCGACGCGCGCGGGCTCGGCCGAGGGCCGGTGCGGGCGAGCCGGATCGGCGAGGGCGGCGGCTCCAACTTCTCGTTCCTCCTCGAACGGGACGAAGGGCGCTTCGTCCTGCGCCGCCCGCCGCGTCCGCCGCTGCCCCCGTCGGCCCACGACGTGGTCCGGGAAGCGCGACTCCAGCTCGCGCTCGCGCCGCAGGGGATCCGGCTGCCGACGATCCGCGCGGTCTGCGACGACGAGAGCCTGATCGGCGTCCCCTTCTACGTCATGGACTTCCTCGACGGGCACGTCGTCACGCGCGAGCTGCCGCCGGGGCTCGAGACCGCCGGGGCGCGGCTGCGGCTCGGCCTCGACCTGGTCGACGCGCTCGTCGAGATCCACGCTGTGGACGTGAGCGCCCCGGGTGTCGCCGGCTTCATCCGGCCGGGCAGCTATCTCGAGCGCCAGGTGCGCCGCTTCACGCAGCTCTGGGAGGTGAACCGGACCCGCGAGCTGCCGGACGTGGTCGAGGTCGGCGGGTGGCTCGCCGCCCACCTGCCCGAGGCGGCGCCCCTCACGGTCGTCCACGGCGACTACCGGCTGGGGAACACGATCGTCGCTCCGGGCGACCCGGCCCGGATCCTGGCCGTCCTCGACTGGGAGATGGGCGCGGTCGGCGACGCCCGCGCCGACGTCGGCTACCTGCTCGCGACCTACAGCGAGCCGGGCGGCGAGACCAATCCGCTCGGCACCTCGCCCGTGACCGCGATGCCCGGGTTTCCGTCGCGACGCGAGCTCGTCGCCCGGTACGTGGAGCGAAGCGGCCGCGACGTCGAGCCGCTCGCCTGGTTCCAGGCGCTCGCGCTGTGGAAGGCGGCCGTCTTCTGCGAGGCGATCTACGGCCGGTACACCCGGGGCGAGCTCGCGGCCGAGGATGATCACGCCGCCCGGTTCGAGGCCGGTGTCCCGCTCCTCGCCGGGGCGGCGCTCGAGCTGATCTCGTAGGGTCCGCTGCGTGAGCGAGCTGCCGCACGTCGAGCACGACGAGGTGGTCGAGAAGCTGCGCCGGACGCCCGAGCAGTACGACGAGATCAGGGAGCTCTGGAAGCGGCACTCGATCGCCGAGGACGCCCGCGACCTGCCCGGGCTGATCTCGACCCTGACCGACGACTGCGTCTACGAGCTCCGGCCGGGCGGGGAGCGCTGGGAGGGGCACGAGGGCGCCGCCCGCTTCTACACCGAGCTCCTGACCGCGTTTCCCGACCTCCACTTCGACCTCACCGACATCGTGATCGGCCCGCAGGGAGTGTGCGAGGAAGCGCGGGTGACGGGGACGCACCGGGGCACGTGGCTCGGGCACGAGCCGACCGGAGAGCGCCTGACGTGGAACGTGGTCATCTTCTTCCCGTGGGACGAGGGGCGGCGCCGGTTCCGGGGCGAGAAGGTCTACACCGACGTCTTCCTCCGCTGACAGTCACCCACGGCCGCCCCCCTGTGGACGCTACGTGACCCCTTCGTAGTGGGGTCTGACCCCGTGCGGAGGTGTGACTTCGGCTGGGCCTTGTTGGTGGGGCGGTTCTGTGGAGGGGTGGTGTCGATCTCGTAGCGGGGTCTGACCCCGGTGGTCCGGCTCCGCAGTCACAGCCCGGCCCGGGCGGCTGCGCGGCGCGTCCCGCCCGGCCGCCCCCTGCAGCCTGCCGTGCGGCCGCGCTGCTCGGGGGGCGCATGGCCCGGGGTTACGAGAGCACTGCCTGCGTCTGCGTGACGCGGGCGACACGGCGACCGGAGGTGTCGTGGAGGTCGGTGTCGACGACGATCGTCGTCTTCCCGGCGTGGAGAGGCCGGGAGATCGCCTCCACCCAGCCCTGGCGCACCGGGGCGAAGAAGTTCGTCTTCGACTCGATCGTCGCCGTCCCGGCCGAGCCCTCGGGCAGGTTGAGGAAGGCGCAGAAGCCGCCGGTCGAGTCGGCGAGCCCCATGAGCGCGCCTCCGTGCATGACACCGCCTGCCGTGCACAGCTGCTCGGCCCAGGCGAGCCGCCCGCGCACCTCCTCCGCGGAGGCGGCGAGCACCTCGATGCCGAGGAACGCGCCGAAGGGCATCGCCGCTCGCAGCCCGGCGTTCAGGTCGTCCACGGGCCGACCCTACAAGAGGACCGGGGCCGGCTGAGTGCCGGCCCCGGTCCGATGATCTCCCGGCGGGTTCGCGCGGCGAACGCGCTACCCCGTCGGGCGCGTGTCCGTCAACTGCCCGAACGGCGTCCAGTTGCCGTTGTTGAACCGGATCAGCTGCTGCTGCGAGATCGGGAAGAAGTCTCGCGCCCCGGTCTTCGTGGCCACGCCCGGCAGCAGGAACGGGTTCGACTTGTCGTTCATGTTCAGCACGGCCTTCATCAGGCTCGCACGGGTCGGGTTCGCCCCGGCGGCCTTCAGCGCCTGCACGAACGTGTACGCCTTCGCCATCCCGTAGATGTAGAGGCCGTCGGTGATGTTCGCGTTCTTCGGCGCGTACTTGGCCATGATCGACTTGTAGAGCTTCATCCCGGCATCGTTCGACCAGGACGGATTCGCCGGATCCTTCGTGTAGTAGACGCTGATCGATCCGTTCACCTCGGCCGCCCCGGCGAGCTTGACGGCGATTCCCATGAACGTCTGGGTCGCCGAGACGGAGTTGAGGAAGATGTTCGTCGGCTTCCACCCGATCTTCGCCATCGTCGCGTACGCGGTGATCGTCGGCGACGGCGTGGCGAAGATCATCAGCGTGTCGATGCCGGCGCGCCGCAGGGTGAGGATCTGGTTCGTCAGGCTGGGGTTCGTGACCTCGTAGCCCTCCGAGCTGACGATCTGGCTCTTGTGGCTCCCGAGGCCGCCCTCGAGGCCGGCGACGTAGTCCTTGCCGTAGCTGTCGTTCTGGTAGAGGATGCCGATCTTCGCGTCCGGCAGGTTCTTGGCGATGTACCGGCCGTAGATCGCCGACTCGGCCTGGTAGTCGGGCTGCCAGCCGATCGTCCACGGGTGCGACGCGTGCAGGCTGCGTGCGCCCCACTCGGTCGCGCCGGTGGACACGTAGAGCTGCGGCACCTTCTGCTGGTTCATGTAGGCGGTGACGGCCTCCTGCGGCTCCGTGCCGAGGCCCCCGACGAGCGCGAAGACCTTGTCCTGCTCGACGAGCTTCTTCGTCTTCTGCACCGTCAGCGCGGGGTTGTAGCCGTCGTCCTCGGTCTTGAAGACGATCTGCCGGCCGTTGACGCCGCGCTTCCCCTTCGTCCTGGTCGCGTTGACGTAGCTGAAGTACGCCTTCATTCCCACCGGGATGGGCGCGTAGCTCGATGCCGGGCCGCTGAACGGGAAGGTCCCGCCGACCGTGACCACCCGCGCGGTCACGCCCGGGGTGGCGCTCGCGCCGCCCATTGCCCCCGGCAGCAGGACCGCCGCTGCGATCGCGACGGCGCCGAGAGCGAGTACCAGTCTCCTCATCTCCGCTCCTCCCGCGCCTAACCGGCGCCTCGGGGTGACACACTGGCCATTACGCGTTACCGTTCGTAACAGTTTCCCCGGAACGAGTCAACCTGCATGGTCAGGCGCTCCCGTCCGGGTGCGAAACGCGGAAAACCCCTCCCAGAGCAGGTCGGTGAGGTGCGCCACGAGCCGCTCCCGCGGCAGCGTCCGCGTCTCCAGCCACCAGACGCCGACCGACCGGACCATCCCGACCACGCCGTGCGCCCAGGGCTCGGCGATCTCCGGGTCGAGGCTCCGGCGCCGCATCCGCTCGGCCGTCACCGAGGCGCAGTCGGAGGCCAGCCGGCGGCGGAACTCGGCGACCAGCGCCGACGTTCGCGGCTCGTCGGCCGCGCCGAGCAGGAAGCGGTAGCGCTCCGGCTCCCGCTCGATGAACGCGAGATAGGCGTCGATGCCGGCGGCGATGTTCGACCGGGGGTCGCCGACGAGCCTCGCCGCCCGGAGGACGCTCATCAGCGCCTCGACGTATCGCTCGGCGAGCGCCTGGTGAAGGCCGTCCTTGTCGCCGAAGTGCCGGTACAGGATCGGCTTGGAGACGCCGGCCTCGGCCGCGATCTCGTCCATCGAGGCGTGCGCGCCCCGGCGGCTGATCACCCGGTCGGCGGCGTCGAGCAGCTGCATCCGCCGCCGCAGGCGCGCGTCGGCGTTGCTCCGCGCCCGGACCGATACCTGCGTCGGGGTCATCGGCTGCGATTCTCACATTCGCGCGCCTCCGTTTCCACTACGGGCGCGTCGTCCCGGTGCCGGACCGGCCGTCCATGAGGCTCCGGGCCCGGCCGAGCCCTGCCGGCAGCCGCCGGACGAGACCGGCCGCGCCGGTGGGCATGACGAACAGGGCGGCGAGCAGGATCGCTCCGTAGAACACGGTCGACTGCACGGTCGCCTCGTTGTAGTGCAGGTGCCGGGACAGCCGCTCCGCCCAGCCGGGGGCGAACTGCACGAACACGGCGCCGAACAGCATCCCGTCGAGGGAGCCGAGCCCGCCCAGCACGGCGCCGGTCAGGAGCAGGATCGAGAGCGAGACCGGGAACGTGTCCGGGTTGACGTAGGCGATCGAGATCGCGAGGAGCGAGCCCGCGACCCCGGCGTAGGCGGCGGAGATCCCGAAGGCGAGCGTCTTGTACCAGGCGAGGCTCACACCCGAGGAAACCGCCGCGATGGGGGCGTCGCGGACTGCGCGGAAGGCCCGCCCGAGGCGGCCGCGCAGGATCAGCCAGACGCCCGCGAACAGCACGCCGGCGATCGCCCAGGTCAGGTACGAGAGCCAGGCGTTCGAGCTGACGCCGCCGATCGGCGACGACGGCAGCGCGACCGTCTTGCCGTTCGCCCCGCCCGTCAGCCCCTCGAACCGCTTCGCCACGAGCGGGATCGAGGTCGCGAGCCCGAAGGTGGCGAGCGCGAGGTAGACGCCCGAGAGCCGCAGCGCCGGGAGGCCGAAGAGGAAGCCGAAGATCCCGGTCAGGACGCCGGCGACGGGGATCGTCCAGTATTCGCCGACGCCGTAGTTCGCGCTCAGGATCACGGTCGTGTAGGCACCGAAGCCGATGAACGCCCCGTGACCGATCGAGATCTGGCCGCTGTACCCGGTGAGCACGTTCAGGCCGACGATCGCGATGAAGTAGATGCCGACGAAGGCCAGCCGGAAGTTGAAGTAGTCGTCGAACGCCTTCGGCAGGAAGACCACGAGCAGCGGGACGGAGACGAGCACGCCGGCGCGGAAGAGGAGCCGGAGCGCGGCCGCGCGGGACACTCAGACCCTCCGCACCGCGACGCGGCCGAAGAGGCCCGCCGGCCGCACGACCAGGACGACGAGCAGGACGGCGAGCGCGACCGGCAGCTGGAGCTCGGTCCCGAGGAAGCCGGAGGCGTATCCGGAGAGCAGGCTGATCCCGATCCCGATCAGGAACGCCCCGACGACCGATCCGACCGGGCTGTCGATGCCGCCGAGCACGGCCGCCGCGAAGGAGTAGGTGAGGATCAGCAGCATGAAGTTCGGGTCGAGATTGACCGCCGGCGCCGCCATCAGCCCGGAGACGGCGCTCAGCACCGCGGCGAGCCCCCAGCCGACGCTGAGCATCAGGCTGACGCGGATGCCGAGCAACCGGCTCGTCGCCGGGCCGACGGCGGACGCGCGCATCTGCAGGCCGATCCGCGTGAAGCGGAAGAAGACGAAGACGACGAGCACGCAGACGATCGAGACCCCGATCACGCCCAGGTCCTGGACGTTGACGAACACGCCGCCCGGATGGAGCACCTTCAGCGGGAAGGGATTCTGGAGGAACTGGACCTGCGGCGACCAGATCCAGCCGGCGAGGCCGTTCAGGATCACGAGCAGGGCGATCGTCGCCATCACCACCGTGAGCTCCGAGCTGCGCTCGAGCGGGCGGATCACGGCCTGGTGGACGGCGGCGCCGCCGAGGAACGCGATCAAGAGCGTGAGGAAGAACGCGCCCCAGTACGGGATGCCGTGGTGGTTGATCAGCGACCAGGCGATGTACGTCGAGAACATGCCCATCTCGCCCTGGGCGAAGTTGACGATCCCGGTCGCGCGGTGGATCAGCACGAGCGCGAGCGCGAGCGTCGCGTACACCCCTCCGTTGGCGAGGCCGACGACGACGTATTGGAGAAACTGGGTCATCCGGCACGGGGGAACCCGTGGTTCCCCCGTGGGCCCCCTCCTTCGCGCGCCCTAGTAGCCAAGGTAGGAGGCTCGCACACCCTCGTGCTCGGAGAGCTCGCGGCTCGAGCCGTCCAGCGCAACCCGGCCGACCTCGAGCACGTACGCATGCTGGGTGGAGGCGAGCGCGATCCGCGCGTTCTGCTCGACGACGAGCACGGTCAGGCCCTCCTGCTGGTTGAGCACCCGGACGACGCGGTAGAACTCCTGCACCGCGGTCGGGGCGAGCCCGAGCGACGGCTCGTCGAGCATCAGCAGGCGCGGCCGGGCGACGAGCGCCCGGGCGAGCGCGAGCATCTGCTGCTCGCCGCCCGACAGCGTGCCGGCCTGCTGCCGCCGCCGGTCGGCGATCCGGGGGAAGTGGGCGAGGGCCGACTCCGCGTCGCGCTTGACCGCGCGCCCGCTACGGCGGACCGCGCCGCCGAGGATGACGTTCTCCCAGACGGTCAGCTCACCGTAGATGCCGCGGCCCTCGGGCACATGGGCGATGCCGAGCCGGGCGACCGACTCGGGCGACCGGCGGGTGATGCGCGTGCCGCCGAAGGTGATCTCGCCGGTGGCGCGCACCGTTCCCGAGATCGAGCGCAGCGTCGTCGTCTTCCCCGCGCCGTTCGCGCCGAGCAGCGAGACCGCCTGCCCCTCTTCCACCGCCAGCGACACGCCGTGGAGGGCTCGGATCGGCCCGTACCGGGCCTCGACGTCTTCCAGCACGAGCAGCGCCATCGGGCGATCCGATCATACGGCGCGCTCGCCGTCCTCACATCTGCGGTCGATGGCGCTCCACGATCGAGGCGAGGGCGAGGCGGGGCGGAAGCGTGCCGAATGCCCGGCCCCGCTCGCCGTCGAGGCGGGAAGCGCAGAAGGCGTCCGCGACGGCAGGCTCCGAGTGCCGGACGAGCAGCGAGCCCTGGAGACAGGCGGCCAGGTGCTCGACGATCCGGCGGGCGCGCGGCTCGGGGTCGGCTCCGTCCGCGAGCTCGGCGCGCAGCTCGGCGACGGCGCGGTCGAGGCGCGGATCCGAGCCGGCGGCGAGCTCGACCTCCTCGAGGTACCTCTCGAGCGCGTCGGGCAGCCTGCGGACGACCCGGAGGACGTCGAGGCAGTTGACGTTCCCGGCGCCTTCCCAGATCGAGTTCAGCGGGCTCTCCCGATGGAGTCGCGGGAGCACCGACTCCTCGACGTAGCCGTTGCCGCCGATGCACTCGAGCGCCTCGGCGACGTGCGCAGGCGTGACCTTGCAGATCCAGTACTTGGCGACCGCGGTCGCGAGCCTGCGAAACACCAGGTCGCCCTCGTCGAACGCGCGGGAGACGCGGAGCGCGAGGGCGGTCGAGGCCTCAGCCTCCAGGCAGAGATCGGCGAGCACGTTCTGCATCAGCGGCTGGTCGAGCAAGAGCCGGCCGAACGCCGAGCGATGGGCGGCGTGGTGGGTAGCCTCCGCGACCGCACGTCGCTGGAGCGCGACCGAGCCGAGCGCGCAGTCGAGCCGTGTGTGGTTGATCATCTCGGCGATCGTCCGGACGCCGTCCCCCTCCTCGCCGACGAGACGCCCCCAGGCGCCGTCGAGCTCGACCTCGGCCGAGGCGTTCGAGCGGTTTCCGAGCTTGTCCTTCAGCCGCTGGAGCCGGAAGCCGTTTCGCTCGCCGTCCGGAAGGACGCGGGGGGCGAGGTAGCAGGAGAGGCCGGCGGGCGCCCGGCCGAGAACGAGGAACACGTCGCACATCGGCGCGGAGCAGAACCACTTGTGGCCGTGCAGCGTGGCCTCGCCGCCGCCCAGCGGGCGTGCCTCGAGCTCGTTCGCGCGCACGTCGGAGCCGCCCTGCTTCTCGGTCAGGGCCATCCCGCAGAGGGCGCCCGCCTTCTCGGTCGCCGGGCGCAACCCCGGCTCGTAGACGGGCGAGGCCAGGAGCGGCCCCCACTCGGCGGCGAGCCCCGGTGTCGCGCGCAGCGCCGGCGGCGCCGCGTACGTCATCGACAGCGGGCAGAGCACCCCGGCCTCGGCCTGCGAGAAGGTGACGAACATCGCCGCCCGCGCCACGTGTGCCCCGGGGAGGGGCTCGCGCCAGGGCAGCGAGTGCAGGGCGCTCTCGATCCCGAGGCCCATCAGCCAGTGCCAGGCGGGATGGAACTCGACCTCGTCGATGCGGTCGCCGAACCGGTCGTGCGTGCGCAGCACCGGTGGGTGCTCGTTTGCCAGGCGTCCCCACTCGAGCGGCTCGCCGCCCAGCCTCGCCCCGAGCGCGACCGCGCGCTCCTCGGCCCAGCCCCCTCCCTCGCGGCGCAGCGCTTCGACGAGCGGGCGGTTCTCGGCGAAGAGGTTGTAGCCCTCGAGCGGCGGCGGCTGGTTGCGAACGGCGTCCTGGAGCCTCTGCCCGTCCACGGCGAGGACTAGCCTAACCTCGCGTGACCCGGCTCGACTGGATCGCGATCGGCGTCGTCGCGCTCACCGGCCTGATCGGCCTTCGCAAGGGGCTGGTCGCCGGCCTGCTCGCGATCACCGGCGTCGTCGCCGGGGCGGTGATCGGCGCCCGCGTGGCGCCGGCCGTCCTCCACGGCGGGTCGCACTCGCCGTATGCGCCTCTCGTCGGCCTCGGCGGCGCCGTGATCGGCGCCGCGGTCCTGGAGGCGCTCGGTTCGATGGCCGGGTCCTTCTTCCGCTCCGGGATGCGTCTCCCGCCGCTGCGGGCGCTGGACAGCGCCGGCGGGGTCGTCCTCGGCGCGGCGGCCGGGCTCGCGCTCGTGTGGGTCGTCGGCGCGGCGGCGCTGCTGCTTCCGGGCCAGCGCTCCCTGCGCCAGGCCGTCCAGCGCTCGGAGGTGCTCCGGCGCCTGAACGAGATCGTCCCGCCCGACCGGCTGCTGCACGCGCTCGCCCGGGTCGATCCGTTTCCATCGATCGCCGGCCCGCCGATCCCGACCGAGCCGCCCGCCCCGGCGATCGTCGACGAGCCGGGCGTTCGGGCGGCGTCGGCGAGCGTCGTCCGGGTGCTCGGCAGCGCCTGCGGCCTCGGCATCTCCGGGAGCGGCTGGGTGGCGGGGCCGGGCTTGGTCGTCACTGCCGCGCACGTCGTCGCCGGCGAGCGCAGCACCTCGGTCGAGACCGCGGACGGCCGGCAGCGGCTGGACGCGCGGGCGATCGCCTTCGACTCGAAGAACGACGTCGCCGTCCTCCGTGTCTCCGGGCTTGCCGCCCGGCCGCTCGCCCTTGCCGACCCGCAGCCCGGGCGTCCGGTCGGGATCGCCGGCTATCCCCTGAACGGGCCGCTCGAGGTCGAGGCCGGCCGTATCGGCGGCACGCAGGCGGTGCTCACCGACGACGCCTACGGGCACGGGCCGGTGAGCCGCACGATCACGAGCCTCGTCGGCGTGATCCGCCACGGCAACTCCGGCGGCCCGGCGATCGACGGCGACGGGCGCGTGGAGGTGACGGTGTTCGCGTCGAAGGTCGGCTCGAGCGGCGGCTACGGCATCCCGGCGTCGATCGTGCGCAAGGTGCTCGACTCCGCGTTCGCACCGGTGTCGACCGGCGCCTGCGCGCCGTAGCCTGCGCCGTCCCGAACCCAAGTAACATTGTGTTACAAGCGTCGAACGGCTCGGCTGCAGGCCGCCTCGGGCCAAGTAACACAGTGTTACAAGGCTACGTCAGCAGCTCCAGCACCGACAGCGGGCGGCGGTACGGAGCGACGACGTAGACGCCGGCGGCACGGTCGCGGGCGGCTGCGAGCAGCTCGCGGGCGTGCGCGAAGCCGACCTCGGCCTCCCGCGACCCCGCGTCGCGAAGCGCGACCTGGAGCGCCTCCGGCACGACGATCCCCGGCACCTCGTTGTGCAGCCGCAGGGCGAGCCGGTAGGTCGTCAGTGGAAAGACCCCGGCGAGGATCGGGATCGGAGCCGGCCCGCCGAGCCGCTCGAGGAAGCGCTCGAGGTCGGCGAGGTCGAAGACGATCTGGGTCATCGCGAACCGGGCACCCTCCTCGATCTTGCGCCGGAAGCGGTCGAGCTCGAGATCGGGGTCGTCCGCGTTCGGGTTCACGGCGACGCCGGTGAAGAACGCCGTCGGCGCGTCGATCGCCTTGCCGTTGTAGTTCTCGCCGTGGTTCAACCGGGAGATCAGGTGGGCGAGCCCGACCGAGTCGATCTCGTAGACCCCGCCGGAGCCAGGGTAGTCGCCGACCTCGGGCGGGTCGCCGGTCACGGCGAGCACGTTACGGATCCCCTCCGCGTGCGCTCCGAGGAGGATCGACTCGAGGCCCATGATCGTCGTGTCGCGCGGGGTGAGGTGAGGGATCGTCTCGATGCCCACCGTGCGCTCGATCGCGGCGGCCACGATCACCGGGTGCATGCCGACACGTGCCGTGGCGTTGTCGTTGACGTCGACGTAGCCGGCGAGGCCCGAGTCGCGGATCGCGGCGGCGACCTCGAGCAGCCCGGCGTGGTTCGCTCCGAGCGGGGGGTCGATCTGAATCGAGGTGACGAACCGGCCCTCGCGCAGGTCCGCCGCCAGGCGCGTCTCGCGCTCCTCGCGCTCGACCGCGGCGGCGAGCTCGCGCTCGACGACGCCCAGCGGGGCGCGGGGAAGACGCTCCTCGTCCAGGGCGCGCCTGATCGCGGCGATCTCGGCAGGCGTCGTCCCGCAGCAGCCGCCGATCAGCCTCGCGCCCAGAGTGCGCGCGTGCGCGGCGAACTCGGCGAAGTAGTCGGGAGCGGCGTGCGGGTAGATGATCCGCCCGCCGGACATGCTGGCGAGGCCGATGTTGGGCATCGCCGCGAGGGGCGGCGGGCCTGACGCGCCGCCGAGCGCCCGAAGCGCGGTCAGGGCCGAGTCCGGGCCGCTGCCGTGGTTCGTCCCGATCGCGGCCACGCCGAGGGCGGTGAGGCGCTCCGCGGCCGTCGCCGCCGAGACGCCGCCGATCGTCTCGGCGTCCTCGCCGAAGGTCATCATCGCGACGATCGGCAGGCTCGAGACCGAGCGCACGGCGTCGATCGCGGCGACGAGCTCGTCGAGGTCGAAGAACGTCTCGAGCGCGAAGAGGTCGACGCCGCGGCCGGCCAGGAGCTCGGCCTGCTCGGCGAAGAGCGGCGCCCGGTCCTCCGGCCACGTCTCCTCCCCTTCCCCCCGGGTCGCCGGAGGCGACCCGGTTTCCCGGCCGGGCGGCGCCGGCTCCGCCGGCGACGCTTCCAGCCCGAGGGTCGCCGGAGGCGACCCGGTTTCCCGGCCGGGCGGCGCCGGCTCCGCCGGCGACGCTTCCAGCCCGAGCGGACCGATCGAGCCCGCGACGAAGACCTCCCTGCCCGAGACCTGCCGCGCGTCGCGGGCGAGCTTGACGCCGGCCTCGTTGATGCGGGCGAGCTCGTCCTCGAGGTAGCGGGACGCGAGCTTGCGCCGGTTCGCGCCGAAGGTGTTCGTCTCGATCAGCTCGGCCCCGGCGTTGATGAAGCTGAGGTGCACGGAGACGACCGTGTCTGGGTCGCGGATGTTCGCCTCCTCCGGGCAGCGGACGCGCGGCGCGGCCGAGGAGACGAGCGTTCCCATGCCGCCGTCGGCGACGATCGGCGGGCCGTCCAGGAGCCGTTCGAGAAAGGTGCTCGCCACGGGCCTACTGTAGAGGGGGTGTCGCCGACGCGAACGGCGGACTCTCGTCCGCCGTCGCACTCCTGAGCCGCAGGAAAGTTGCCGTCAGTCCCCCGGCACGAAAGGAGTCGGCCTCGTGTATCGGCAGTTCTCCCCCGGAGCTTGAGCCGGGCTCACCCGAACGGGCGTCGCGACTGCCCCACGCCGACGCCGTCCGGCTCAGTGGTGGAGGACTCGACCCTCCATGCCGCCCGCGACCGCGACCACCTGGCCGCTCACGTGTCCCGAGACGGTGGGCGAGGCGAGCGCCACCACCTGCGAGGCCACGTCCTCGGGGCGCGCCACTTTCGCGAGGGCCATCGTCCGCGTCACCCGTGCGACCAGCTTCGGGTCCTCCAGCTCCGCCCGCGTCATCGGCGACGCCGTCCACCCGGGTGCGACCGCGTTCACCCGGACGCGCGGGTGTCGCCGCACGACCTCGTTCTTGAGCGAGAGCAGGAGGCCGACCAGGATCGCCGCCTTCGCGGCCGCGTAGTCCGCATGGCCCGCCTCGCCGAAGACTCCCGCCGTCGAGCCGACGAGGACGAGCGAGCCCTCCCGGTCGCCGAGCTGGGCGAGGAACCCGCGTGCGGTCAGGAAGGTCGCCGTCAGGTTCGCGTCGAGGGTCGCCCGCCAGCGCTCGAGCGGCAGCTCCCACACCGGCACGTCCTCGCTCGGCCAGGCCCCGGCGACCGCGGCGCAGGCGTCGAGAGGGCCTGCCTCGTCGAAGAGCCGCGCAACCTGGTCTTCGTCGGTGAGGTCGGCCTGCACGAGCCGGCCGATGCCCAGCTGCTCGGCTCGCTCGCGCCCGTGCAGGTACTGGCCGACGACGGCCGCGCCTTCGGCCGCGAAGGCGCGTGCGCACGCTCCGCCGATCCCCCCGGACGCGCCCGTCACGAGGACCCTCTTGCCCGCGAGGCCGGTGTCCACGAGCGGCAGGCTACTCGCGCGCGTCGTACGGCCTGCCGCCCTTCGGCGCGACGTGCACCAGAACCGCGTAGACGATGTAGCGGTGGGTGGCGAAGAACCGAGGGTGACAGGCCTGCAGCGCGACCACCTCGCCGGCGGGAACGCCGGCCGGGCGGTTGTCCGAGCGGAGCCGCGAGAGGTCGTCGGCGGGGACGATCACGTGGGACCGGACCCGGTAGGTGAACGTGCCGTACGGCACCTCGACCGTGACC
This sequence comes from uncultured Actinomycetes bacterium, assembly GCA_963837265.1. GTDB lineage: Bacteria > Actinomycetota > Thermoleophilia > Gaiellales > Gaiellaceae > DATBLE01. The sequence continues at coordinate 308,584 of CAWIMQ010000002.1, read as the reverse complement.
AGGTCGCCCGGCCGCATGCTGTCGATGTGGGCGAAGGGTGCGAGATAGGTCGTCCGGTGGCCCGCGACGTAGATCAGCCGTCCCGTCCCGGGGAGGTACGTGCGCTGGTCCCAGCCGGGCCCCTTCGTCAGCGAGTCGTGGTCGGTGCCCGCGACGAGGACGACGTTCAGGCCGAGCCGGTGGACCTTGATCCGGCCGAGCGGCGTTCCCGGGTGAAGCGTGGCCTGATAGCGCTTCGCGTCCGCCCGGACGAGCCGGCGCTCGTCGGCGATCGGCACCGTCGGCGCGGCGTGGGTAGCGTGGGGGGCGGGTGCCGGCGTCGCCCTCGCCCGCTGCACCAGCAGCGGCCGGTAGCTCTCGGCGATCTTGTGGTAGCGGCCCGCGAGCTTGTGCTGCTGGTAGAGGGTGTACAGGGCGGTGAACGGGTCCTGCCACTGCCACACGAGGATCGTCCAGGCGACGGCACCGACTCCCAGGACGACGAGTGTCGTGCCGACGAACCGCATCGCCCGGCCGAGCGCGAAGCCGTGCCGCCGCGTCTCCGCGGCGGCGCCGGCAACGGGGCCCGGCGCCGGCGACGGTGCGGCGGGCTTCGCCTCGGGGCGTGAAGGAGTGCTCACCGACTCAGGGTAGGGCGGGAGGCGGCCCGGGGCAAACACGGGCGGGCACCCCGGCCGGACCACGCAAACTGTGGGGCAGCCGCGGCTGCCCCACAGTCGGAACCGGCGATCCGGAAGCGGACCGGCCGGCGGTCGGCCCGCTAGCTGATCCCCGAGGTGCGGCGCCTGGCGCGCGTCCTGAGCGTCGCGCCGGTCGCGATCAGCAGGAGGCCGATCGCCAGGGGCACCCAGAGGGTGAGCCCCGTGAACGGCAGCTGCGTCGAGGTCGACTTCGGCGGCTGCGTCGGCGTCGGCGTCTGCTGGGTGTGCGTGATCCCCTTCGTCTCGTGCTTGGCAGGCTTCGTGGCCGGCTTGGCCTTGGGCTTGGTCTTCGGCGTGAACGGCGCGTACTGCGCGCCGGCCGCGCTCACCGCCCCGTGCTTGGTCGCGGCCGGCTTGCTCGAGGAGGCGTAGCTGACGCTCCCGAACGAGACGACCGCGACGACGATCAGCCCGGCGAGGGCGAGCATCAGCCCGATGCGGCCCTGGCGCGCACGCCCCGACGCCTCCCGCAGCCCGCCCGCGAGCGCTGCCGCGAAATCGGCGCGAGGCGTCGAGCGGCCTGCGCGAAGCTTTCCTTCCAGATCGAGTCTCTCGCGTTCCATGTGTCCCCTCCCATCGGATTGCCGGATACGTAAAGAGATACCGGTGCCGCCCGCCAAACCCTTACAGGGCCGAGGCGGTGCTATCGCGCTCCCGCCTCCGACGCCCGTGCTTGCGCCGGCTCGGTCGCGTCGTCGAGAATGGCCCGTAGCCGTCCGAGCGCGCGGTGGAGCGCGACCTCGATCGAGTTCGTCTGCGCGTCCATCACCCCGGCGATCTGCCCGGCGGTGAGGTCGGCCCCGTAGCGGAGCGCGATCAGCTCCTGGTCCCGCGCGCTCAGCCGGGCGATCGCCCCCGCGAGCGTCACGCGGCGAACGCTGTCCTCCTCGACGCTGCGGACCTCGGCCGCCGCGGTGAGCTCGGGCCGGGCGGAGGCGCGCGCCGCCAGCGCATCGTCGGCGCAGCGGCGGGCGATGCCGAGCAGCCAGGCGACCGGCTCGCCCTTCGAGCGGTCGTAGCTCTTCCGGTAGCGCAGTGCGCGCTCGAACACCTCGCTGGTCAGGTCCTCGGCGTCGGGGCCGGGCCCGAGCCGGTACGCGGCATAGGCGTACACCCGCGGGATCAGCGCCTCGGGGCGGGCGAGCGGGTCGGTGCCGCGCCGGGCCCTCATGTCGTCAGCCTCGGGTCGAGCGGATTCAGACGCGATGCCTCGGCGTACGCGGCCCGCCGCTCGGCGCCGCGGCTCGCCAGCGCGAGCTCGTACCAGAGCGTCCAGTCGCGGCGATCCTTCGCGATCGCCTTCCGAAAGCTCACGCGAGCGGCGGCCAGGTTGCCGGCGACCGCCTGGGCCTCGCCGAGCTTCCGCCACGGCTCTGCCGACCAGGGGGCGAAGCGCGTCGCGCGGCGGGCGTCCGACGCCGCCTGGCTCAGCCGGCCCGCGTCGGTCGACTTCGAGCTGGCCGAGACCGCGGCGTTTCCGAGCAGGCCGAGCAGCGCGAAGCCGAACAGGACGACGACGGCACCGAGCGCGGGCAGGCGCACTCCCAGACGCAGCGGCCGGGCTCTGTCCTCGCCGCGGGCGGCTCCGAGCAGCGCGATCCCGCAGAACAACGCCCCGAGTGTAACGGCCGGCATCTCCCAGTCCCAGTCGATTGCGGCGTGGGCGAGGTAGGCGACGTACGCTGCCGCGGCGGCGGCAGCGAGGGGCGACGACCGGGCTCGCCTCAGCGCGACGAGCGGCACGCCGAGCAGGAGGGTGAGGAGTGCCAGGCCGGGGGCGCCGAGCTCGGCGAGCGTCTCGAGGTAGAGGGAATGCGCGTCCTTGACGGTCGAGCCCACGCGCCGGTGCTGGAACCAGAACTCGTCGTAGGTGCCGGCGCCGCCTCCGATCACCGGATGGGCGGTCACCTGCTGCCAGGCGGTGTGGAACTGCTCGGTCCGACCGTTCCCGGACAAGTTGAACAGGCGGTCGTTCAGATCGGAGCCGCTGTTCGGGGGAGGCGAGCTGAAGGCGTCATAGGCCTTCCTGGCAAGCGTCGGCGGGAAGCCGTACCGCCCGAAGACGACGATCGCCGTCGCCGCGAGGATGAAGAGGAGCGTGCCGGCGTAGACGCGCTGCAGGCGATACGGCACCGCCGCCGCCGCTTCGAGCCAGTCGAGCGCGAGGACGGCCAGCGCCGCCGCCACCACCAGGCAGATGGCGATCACCGCCAGGCCGTGACCGTCGCGGGCAGCCGCAGCCTGCGCGGATCCCTGGCGGGTGAGGGCCGGAGACGTCGACGCCACCCAGATCGCGACCGTCGGCCACGGCGTGAGCACGAGCGCGGCGGTGACCAGCTGGAGCCGGCGCCGGTCGACGGCGATCGCCACGGCGAGCCCGAGGAAGAACGCGATCCAGCCGCCCCGGCTGTACGTGAAGTACAGCGTGAGCAGGAAGATCACCGTCGTTCCGGCGGCGAGGCAGCGGACGATCGGGACGCTCCGGGCTGCGAGCCCGAGCGCGAGCAACGCGCCCATGGCGGCGAGGATCCCGAAGGCGTTCCAGTACCCGACCGGATCCGAGAGGCGGTACGTGGCGATCGGGTCGACGGTGCCGATCCGGTCGGGGAAGAGCCTCGTCGCGAGGCCGTACGTGGAGACCACCGCGAGTGCCAGCCAGATGCCGACGATGAGCATCGAGCCTGAGGCACGACGGAGCAGGACGACTCCCGCGGTGCCGCCGGCCAGATAGACGACCATCCGCTCGTTCTCGAGGACGGTGCGCGGCACGCTCCCCGTCCACGAAAGCGACAGCGCCACCCAGCCGGCCAGCGCTGCCAGCGCGACGAGGAAGAGCCGGTCGAGCAGCTCCAGCTCGACCGGGACGCCGGCGACGAGCGCCAGTGCCACCAGCCCGAGCAGGCCGAGGCCGGCCCAGCCCCACGAGACCGGGAAGTAGCCGCCGTTCGCGAATCCGAGCGTCCCGACGGCGGCGAACGCCGTCACGGCGAGAGGGAGGCCGCCGTACGTGAGGGCGCGCGCAAGCGCAGCGTGCGCTACGGGCAGCCGCAGGTGACGAGCGGTTAGCTCGACCATCTGCTCACAGCGTAGGCGAATCGCCAGGCGAGACAAGGCTCCGCTCCGGGGGCTCATGCTCCTTTCTCGCCGGGCCGGGCGATCCGTCGCCCCGATCGGCGACTCAAGCTCCGGTCGTGCGGCGACGATGAGTCCTGCAGCCGTTGGTCTTGAGACATCACCGCCGCCGCCCGGTCTCGTTTGTCGCCCGGCGCCGGTCTCCTCTCGCGTCCTGATCGGCGGGGCGGCGGCGTTCGGCCGGGCACGCCGACGATCGCCGGCGCCGCCCTGGTGCTGGCGACCGGGGCCAGGGCCTCGCGCGTCACCCGCACGCCCCCCTTCCCAAATTCCGAAGGGCGTACTAGCATGCCCGCCACAGGTGAGCCGGAGGGCGCACGTCGGGTCTCCGGCTCTCTTGCGTCGCAGGTAGGTCAACCGACAACCCGCCAGTTGCGCGAGAAAGCCGAGGTGCCGTGCTCACCGTAGACATCGCTCTTCCCGAGGTCGAGGAACTCCAGAAGCTCGTCCAGCTGGGCACCGAGCGGGGATTCCTCACGTACGACGAGATCGTCTCCGGGCTCGAGGACGTCGAGCTCACGAAGGAGCAGGTCGAGGACTTCTACACGTACCTGATCGACCACGGCGTCGAGCTGATCGAGGGCGAGCAGCACAAGCACCCGCCGCACGAGGAGCCTGCGCTCGCCGAGGAGGTGAAGGGGCCCAAGCTCGACCTCACCGTCGAGCCGTCGCTCGACTCGCTGCGCCTGTACCTGCGCGAGATCGGCAAGGTGCCCCTGCTGACCGCAGACCAGGAGGTCTACCTGGCGAAGCGGATCGAGCGCGGCGACATGAACGCGAAGACGCAGATGATCGAGGCCAACCTTCGCCTCGTCGTCTCGATCGCGAAGAGCTACCTCGGCCGCGGGCTCTCGTTCCTCGACCTGATCCAGGAGGGCTCGCTCGGCCTGATCCGCGCGGTCGAGAAGTTCGACTACCGGAAGGGGTACAAGTTCTCCACCTACGCGACGTGGTGGATCCGCCAGGCCGTCACCCGTGCGATCGCGGACAAGGCGCGGACGATCCGCATCCCCGTGCACATGGTCGAGAAGCTGAACAAGGTCGTGCACATCGAGCGCCAGCTCGTCCAGCGCCTCGGCCGCGAGCCGCGCCCCGACGAGATCGCCGAAGAGCTCGAGATGATCACCGACGAGGTGCGCGACATCCTCCGGATGGCCCAGCACCCGGTCTCCCTGGAGAAGCCGGTCGGCGAGGAGGAGGAGTCGGAGCTCGGCGACTTCGTCCAGGACGAGATGGCCGAGTCGCCGGACGAGCAGGCCTCCCTCTCGCTCAGGCGAGAGGACATCGAGCGTGCGCTCGACTCGCTCCCCCCGCGGGAGCGAAAGGTGATCGAGCTTCGCTTCGGGCTCACGGGCACCCCGCCGTGCACGCTCGAGGAGGTCGGCCGCGCGTTCGGCGTCACCCGGGAGCGGATCCGCCAGATCGAGAACAACACGCTGAAGAAGCTCGAGTCGCTGCCCGAGGCACAGGGCCTGAAGGACTGCGTCTAGAACGCGGGGGAACCATGGTTCTGCTCACGCGCTTCGCGCATGTCGCAGGCACCGGCCGTGCACAAACCAAACCGCCACGGCCCGGCTTTCCCCCGCGGGCCCCCTCCTTCCGCTCGCTCGCTGCGCTCGCATCGCCTGCTGGCGGCGAGCGTCGGCGGGCCGAGGCCGCACGGCCCGAGATTACGGGGCCGGCTCGACCAGGTCCTGCTCGTCGGCTCGCTCGAACGGGACGAAGAGCCGGCAGTGCGGGCACTTGAACCCGGTGTAGCGCGCCGCCGATCCGGTCAGCAGCTCCTCGCGGAACTGCTTCCTACAGTGCGGGCAGGTCACCTCGAAGACCGCCGACTGGGCGGGATCGTCGATCACCCCACGACGGTACCACCGCCCGTACACTCGGCGGGGCGATGCTGACCGAGCTCGGCCTGTACAAGCTCTTCGGCGAGAGCCCCGAGCGCACCTGGCCGTTGGCGCGCCGGGCGGTGATCCCGATCGCGCAGGCAATCGCGCCGAGCTACAGCTACGGCGTCGAGCGGATGCCGGAAACCGGGCCTGCCGTCGTCGCCGCCAACCACTTCTCCGAGGTCGACCCTGTGGTCGTCGGGCTCAGCTGCCGCCGGACGCTCTACTACATGGCGAAGATCGAGCTGCTCAGGGTTCCGATCGCCGGCGAGCTCCTGCGCTGGACCGGCGCCTTCGCCGTCCGCCGCGGCGAGGGCGACCGCGACTCGCTGCGGGTGGCGCGCTGGGTCGTCCGCGCGGGGCACGCCCTCGGCATGTTCGCCGAGGGGACGCGCCAGCAGCTCGGGTATCCGGGGCCGATGCACCCGGGCGCCGCGATGATCGCGATCCAGGAAGACGTGCCGCTCGTGCCGTGCGGCATCGACACGTTCGGCTGGAGCCTGCGCAATCGCCGCCGGTGCGCCGCCGTGTGGGGCGATCCGATCCGGCTCGACCTGCCTCGAACGGGCAAGGGCTACAAGGAGGGGGCGGCGATCGTCGGCGACCTCGTCACCTCGCTGTGGCGGCAGGCGGCGCAGGCGGTCGCGGACGGGTTCCCCGAGCTGCTCCCGGACGGCAGCCGGCGGTCGGGGCCGATCCCGCCTCGCGAGACCCTCTACTACCCGGAGCTTCCGCGCTGGCCCGAGGACGATTGGGCGGCCGGCCCCCTCGGTCCCGTGTACCGCGCTTCGGCGGACGGCCGCGCGACGAGAGGGTCAGACCCGTGACGCGGCGACCGCGGCCTGGCCGTAGCTGATCCCGCCGTCGTTCGGAGGGATCAGCGCGTGGGCGAGGACGCGGAACCCGTCCTCCTCCAGACGCCGCCTCGTGGAGTCGAGCAGGCGAAGGTTCTGGAAGGTGCCGCCCGAGAGGACGACCGTCCTCGGCTCGCCGGCGTCGGCGCAGGCGGCGGCGGCTCCCGCGGCCACGGCCTCGTGGAACGAGGCCGCGATCTCGGGGCGCGGGCGGCCGGCGGCGAGATCGTCCTGGACGGCCGCGACGAGCGTGTCCGAGTCGCCGAAGCGCCACCGGTAGGGATCGGCGGGCGTGTCGCCGGCGAGCTGCTCGAGCTCGATCGCGGCCTGGCCCTCGTAGGTGACCTCCTCGCGGACGCCGAGGAGCGCGGCGACGGCGTCGAAGAGCCGGCCCATCCCGGAGGACAGGGGCGCGTTGGCGGCCAGGCTCGCGCGCACCTCCGCCCAGCGCGGCCACGGCACGGGCCGGCCGAGACGCTCGAGGTACGAGGCGGCCGTCCGCCACGGCTGGCGGATCGCCGCCTCGCCGCCGGGAAGCGGGACCGGGTCGAGGTGGGCGATCCGCTCGTACCCCGCCAGGTCGGCACGCAGGAGCTCGCCGCCCCAGAGGGTGCCGTCGGGGCCGTACCCCGTGCCGTCGAAGACGAGCGCGAGCGCGGGACCGCGCTCGCCGTGCTCGGCGAGGCAGGCTGCGGCGTGCGCATGGTGATGCTGGACCTCGACTGCGTCGAGGTCCAGCTCGCGCGCCCATTTCGTCGACAGGTACTCGGGGTGCAGGTCGTGAGCGACGACCTCCGGCTTCACGTCGAGCATCTTCAAGAACAGCTCGAGGTCGGTCAGGAACGCGCGGTAGGCGAGCTCGGTCTCGAGGTCGCCGAGGTGGGCGGAGAGGAACGCGTCGCGCCCGCGGACGACGCAGAACGTGCTCTTCAGCTCGGCGCCGGCGGCGACGAGGGGGCGACGGGCGGCCACCGGGAGCGGAACCGCGGACGGCACGTATCCGCGGGACCTCCTGATCGGAAACCCGTGTCGCGGAGAGACGGCAGGCTTCTCCGCGATCCACACCGAGTCCTCGCAGCGACGATGGATCGGCACGGTCGTGGGCGAGAAACGCGTCCGCGATCCGGCCGAGCCGCTCGCGCGCCTCCCGGTCGTCGTAGGAGATCGGCTCGTCGGAGCGGTTCCCGCTCGTCATCACGAGCGGCCGGCCCGTGTCGTGGAGGAGCAGGTGGTGGAGCGGAGTGTACGGAAGCATCAGCCCGAGCAACTCGGTGCCGGGCGCGACCGACGGCGCGACGGGCGCGTCCGGCCGGCGGCGCAGCAGGACGATCGGCCGCTCGCGCGACTCGAGCAGGGCCCGCTCCTCGGCGTGGACGATCGCGAGCGCCCCGGGCTCGACGGTCATGACGGCGAACGGCTTCTCCTCCCGGAGCTTCCGTCCGCGCAGGCGCGCGACCGCGGCCTCGTCGGCCGCGTCGCAGGCGAGGTGGTAGCCGCCGAGGCCCTTGACCGCCAGGATGCCGCCCCCGCGCAGGAGCTCAGCCGCGCGCTCGAGCGGCATCGAGAGCCGCGGCCCGCAGACGGGGCAGCAGACCGGCTCGGCGTGGAAGCGGCGGTCGGCCGGGTCCTCGTACTCGCGGCGGCAGTTCGCGCAGAGCGGGAACGCGGCCATGGTCGTGTTCGGCCGGTCGTAGGGCACGGCTTGCACGATCGTGAACCGTGGTCCGCACTGCGTGCAGTTGACGAACGGGTACCGGTACCGCCGGTCGGCCGGGTCGAACAGCTCGCGCAGGCAGTCGTCGCAGGTGGCGACGTCGGCGGGGATCAGAGCCGTGCGACCGCTCGCCACGCTCTCGAGGATCCGGAACCCGCTCTCGCCGACCGGCTCGATCGTCTCTGCCGTGATCGCGTCGATGCGGGCGAGCGGGGGTGGTTCTGTAACCAAATCGGTCGCGAAGCGATCGATCTGGCCGCCCTCGACCTCGATCAGGACGCCCTGCCCGTCGTTGAGGACGAAGCCGGCGAGCCTCGTGCCGGCGCGCCAGCCCGTGCACGAACGGCCGGAAGCCGACGCCCTGGACGACGCCCGTGACGCGGATGCGCCTCCGCTCCACGCTCAGGCGGCGTCGCGGGCGAGGTCGACGAGGGCAAGGACGGTCCGCCAGTTGCGCGTCGTCGCCGGAACCCCGAGCGCCCGCTCGAGGAACGCGTTGCCGAGCTTCGAGCGGCCGTAGCCCCGTGGGCAGTGGAGGAGCACGGCGCCGGCGGTCACGCGGAACGCGTCGGGGGAGAACGACTGCCCCTCGAGCGCCCGCACGCGGTCGGCGGCAGGTCGCTCGGCGAGGAAGGTCGCGTGCAGCTTCCCGGGGTCGCGCTCGCGCGCCGCGAACGGGTTCGCGGCGACGAGGCCGGCGAGCTCGGAAGCGGTGCGCAGCAGGACGCGGGTGCGGACTCCGAGGCCTGCCTCGATCTCCTGCTCGATCGCCTCCGCGAGCTCGGGGCGGGGACGCGTGCTCCGGAACACGGCGTTCCCGCTCTGCAGGTAGGTGGTGACGCCCTCGGTGCCGAGATCCGTCAGCAGCCGCCGCAGGTCGGCCATCGCCACCTTGTTCCGCGCGCCCAGGTTCACCCCGCGCAGGAGCGCCGCCCAGACGTGCCCGTGTCGCTTGTTCCGGTTGGTCATGATGTTCCGGGAGGTCCCCAGATCGGATCATGCACGTGTCCAGAGAGGGAGCGAATGTTCGGGCTCGACGAGCTGATCTCCGTCCTCGGCGGCGGGGCGTGACCCGTGGGTGGTCCTGACGGTCGCGGTCCTGCTCGGCCTTCCCTGCGGGAGGTCCAGGCGAGCGCGTACCACGTCCTCCGCGAGCTGGTCGAGCTCGAAGAGCCCGGATGATCGATTCCCGGGAACCCATCGAGCGCGAGGCCGGCGCCGCGAGTAGGACCTCGGGCGTGGGCGCCCCCGCCGACCACCCGAGGCACGTCGTGCTGGTCGGCCTGATGGGCGCGGGCAAGACCACCGTCGGGCGCCGGCTCGCCGCCGCGCTCGAGCGGCCCTTCTCCGACAGCGACCCCTGGATCGAGCGCCGCACGGGGCGGACCGTGCGCGAGCTGCGCGACGAGCGCGGCGTGGTCGCGATGCACGAGCTCGAGGCGGCGCACCTGCGGGACGCGCTCGGGCAGCCACAGCCGAGCGTGATTGCGGCCGCGGCGAGCACGATCGAGGACCCCGGCTGCCGCGAGGCCCTCGGCGCACCGGGCGTGGCGGTGGTGTGGCTGCGTGCGAGCCCGGCAGCCCTGGCGGGACGGTTCGTCCGCAAGGGCCATCGCCCCTGGTACGGGCGCCGCCCGGGCGGCTTTCTCGCCGACCAGGCCGCCCGCCGCGATCCGCTCTACTCGGCCCTCGATCCGATCCCGGTCGAGACCGAGGGGACGAGCACGCGTAACGTGGTCGGTCGGGTGCTGGCCGCGCTCGCCGCTCGCGACCGCCGCTGACCACCGGCCTTGCCGGCCCGCGTACGGCTACAGGGACGGAGCGCGGTCCACCCTCGCGGGGGCCGCGGCCCTCACGTGTCGATCGTCCCGGCGGCCTGGGCGACGCCTGCCCGCTCGCGGGCCCGGGTATGGACGATCAGGACCGGGACGGGGCTGCGGTGCAGGACCGCGTGGCTCACGCTGCCGAAGAGCAGCGAGCGCACGTCGCCGCGGCCCCGTGAGCCCATGACCACGAGGTCGTGTCCGCCCTGCTCGATCCGCTCGAGGATCGCGTCGGCGGGGGAGCCGCTGCGGACCACCGTCGCGACCGGGACGTCGTGCGGGACGTGGGCGGCGGCCGCCTCGACCAGGGCCCGGGTCTCCGCCTCGAGCTCGGACTGCGTCGGGACGGGCGGGACGTAGCCGGCGGTGGCGATCAGGTGCAGCGGCGCGGCGACGCCGATCAGAGTCAGCCGCGCGCCCTCGCTCCGGGCGAGGTCGAGTGCCTCCTCGAACGCGTGCTCCGAGTGCGGGGAACCGTCGACTGCGACCAGGATGCTGTTGAACATTGGCCGGTTGCTCCTTCTGCTCGGGTCATCTTCCGCCGCGTGGCCGGCTGCCGCATCGGGGCCGGCCACGATCCAGGTCTGTATTTCGCCGTAGGCCCGGAGTGCGCCCGCCGCTTGCTCTTTCGGTGCGCCGGGATCGGCGGTACATAAGCCGGAGTGAGGCTGCTCGCCGAGATCGTGGTGCGCCGGCCGCGGCGGCTGCTCGCCGGTGCCGCCGTCTTCGCCGTCGCCGCAGGCGGCTTCGGCCTGCAGACTCCCCACCTGCTCGGCCGGGGCTCGAACGAGTTCGTCGCCAGGGGAAGCGAGAGCCTGCGCGCGGAAGCCGCCGTCGAGCGGGCTTCGGGCCTGTCGGCCGCGGCGCAGGTGCTCGTCCTGGTCCAGACCCCGTCGCGAAGGCGTCTGAGCCGTGTCGCCGAGGTGATCCGCTCCGAGCCCGTGTTCCCCGTGACGTCCCCGCCGCTGCTCTCGCGTGACCGGCGGCAGGCGGTCGTCGCCGGCTACGGGCGCGCGAACGTCTCGGAACGCGTCTGGCGGCAGGCGGCCGAGCGGGTCCAGTCGCGGCTCGCGGCGGTTCCGGGGACGGCGATGGGGGGCACGGCGCTGGCGACGGTGCAGGTGAACCGCCAGGTGCAGCACGACCTGACCCGGGCCGAGGAGATCGCGTTCCCGATCCTGTTCGTGCTGGCTCTCTGGGTCTTCCGCAGCGTCGTCGCCGCCCTGCTGCCGCTTCTCTGCGGCGGCCTGACGATCATCGGGTCGCTGCTCCTCCTGCGCCTGATCGACCTGGGGATGCCGGTCTCGACCTACGCGCTGAACATCGTCACCGGAGCCGGTCTCGGGCTCGGGATCGACTACAGCCTGCTGCTCGTCTCTCGCTACCGGGAGGAGCTCGCCCGCGGTCACACGGTCGCCGACGCCGTGCGGACGACACTTGCCACCGCCGGCCGGACGGTTGCGTTCAGCTCGCTGACCGTCGGGGCCGCGATCGCGACGCTCGCGGTCTTCCCGCTCGGATTCCTCCGCTCGATGGGGGTCGCGGGCGGGCTCGTCGGCCCGCTCGCCGGGCTGATCGCGCTGACCGTGCTGCCGGCGCTGTTCGTCCTGCTCGGGTCCCGCGTCAACGCGCTCTCGTTGGGGCGCTGGCGGCGGGCGGCCGACCGCGCGGCACTCGGCACGCAGGGCGGCTGGTACCGGCTGGCGCACAGTCTGATGCGCCGGCCGCTGCCGGTCGCCGTTGCGGCGACGGTCGTGCTCGTCGTCCTCGGCCTGCCGTTCCTCTCGATCCGCTTCACCGGTGTGGACGCGTCGGTCCTGCCGGCGAGCATCAGTGCCCGCCAGGTCGACACCGCGATCAGGCGCAACTTCGCGCCGACGTTCGTCTCGCCGGCCTACGCCGTGGTCGAAGGAAGCGGGGCCCGGGCTCAGGCGACCGCGGCGGCGGTGCGCCGATTGCCAGACGCGGCGCGCGTCCTCCCGCCCCGCCGGCTCGGATCCGCCGTGTGGGAGGTGCAGGCGTCGTCCGGCGCGCCGTTCCTCGACACGCGCTCGCAGGGGCTCGTGCGAGAGATGCGCGCTCTGCCCGGCGGCGCGCCGGTCGGCGGCTCGACGGCGCAGTACCTCGACCAGAAGCACACGCTCGGCTCGCACCTGCCGGCGGCGATCGGCCTGCTCTGCCTGGTCACCGCCCTTCTCCTCTACGCGGCGACCGGCTCGCTCGTCCTGCCGCTGAAGACCCTGGTGATGAACGCGCTCACGCTGGCCGCGGCGCTCGGCATCGTCGTCTTCGTCTTCCAGGACGGGCGGCTCGAGGGGCTGCTCGACTACCGCAGCCAGGGAGCGCTCCAGCTCACCCAGCCCGTGCTCCTGTTCGCGATCGCCTTCGGGCTCGCGACCGACTACGGCGTCTTCCTCCTCACCCGGATCAAGGAAGCGCGGGATTCCGGCCTGCCGAACCGGGAAGCCGTCGCGGTCGGCCTCGAGCGGACGGGCAGGATCGTCACGGCCGCCGCCCTTCTGTTCTGCGTGGCCGTCGGCGCGTTCGCGACCTCGGAGGTGATCATGGTCAAGGAGATCGGCGTCGGGATTGCGCTCGCCGTCCTGATCGACGCGTCGATCGTGCGCGCGCTGCTCGTCCCGTCGCTGATGGCGATCCTCGGCCGGTGGAACTGGTGGCCGGCCCGAGCCGGCCGTCGACACTCGCCCGCCGCGAAGGCGAACGCGCCCTAGCCGGCGCCGATCGAGCCCCGCCTCCGCTGCCCGAGTGCCTGCCGTGCCCGGTAGGCGCGGGTCTTGGTCCGGTTGCCGCAGAGCTGCATCGAGCACCAGCTCGCGGACAGGTTCTTCGAGTAGTCGTAGAACGCCCAGCGGCAGTCGTGGTTCCGGCAGGCCTTGAGGCGGCGCCAGGTGCCGTCCGCCATCGCCGCGAAGGAGGCGGCGAGGACGGCTCCGACCGCTCCGTCCACCCCGTTCGCGCGGGCGACGAGCTCGGGGGCGGTGAAGTCGATCGAGAGCTCTGCCGCGTCTGCCGCGCGACCCAACGAGCCCCACGGATCGCCCTCGACCGGGTGGTGGTTGTTGGCGTAGAGGAGCTCCCGGATCGCCTCTCGCACCGCCTGCGCACGCGCGATGCCGGCGCCGTTCGCGCGCACCCCGCGTTCGGCGAGCCAGGCGCGCAGCCACTCGTCGCCGCTCTCGACGTTGACCGTGTTGACGAACGCCTGGACGAGCCTGAGCGGCTCCGGGGCCGCATTCGGAACGTCGTAGCGGGGAGCCGTGCGCGTCACCTCCGACACCACTATAAGCTCTTCGCCGGTGATTGGTCGTCGTCCGGCCGCTGCAGCCCGAGCGCCGCTCTCGGTTGCGGCCGCACGGCTGAGGGCGCAGCCCCTCCGGCCCGCCCTCGTCGTCGTCGGCGTCGCGCTGGCCTTTGCGATGCTCGTCTCCGTGCTCGGCGGCAGCCTCGTCGCCCGCCAGCAGGCGCTCACCCTGGCGCTGGCGTCGGTGCCGGAGAGTGCGAGCGGCTTCCGCGTCGACCGCTTCGGCACTTCGCTGTCGGAGGCCGCCTACCGGTCGGCCGACCGGAGCGTCCGGCGGGCGCTCGCACCCGTCTCGCCGGCTCGGGCGCGCAGGGTGGTCTTCTTCCGTGCCCTGCGCGTGCAGGGGGAGGTGGTCGAGATCGCGGCGGTCGACCGGCTCGCAGACGCCGTCCGGTTGCGCTCGGGTCGTCTGCCGAGAACGTGCACGGCGACGGTCTGCGAGGTGCTCCAGATCGGCGGCTCGGGCGCCTCCCGGCTCGAGGAGGGAGACGTGCGGCTGCGGCGGGTCGGTCTCGCCGACCTTCGTGACCCGGCGCTCTTCGGGTACATCTCGGCCGCGACCACCGGCGGCGCCGGCCGGCCCACCCTCCTGCTCGGGCCGGGCGTCGACGCCCTCCAGCGCCTCGGCGCGCTCGCACCTTTCTACCGGGTCTACTCGTGGCTCTCTCCGCTCCCGCCGGGCGGTCTCAGGACGTGGCAGATCGGGCCGGTCCTGGCCGCCGAGTCGCGGGCCCAGGCCGCTCTCGACGCCGCCGACCCGGCCTACCGCTTCACCGGCCCGGACGACACGCTCCTCGACGCATCCCGGCGCGGGACGATCGCAGCGCACCGGCTCGTCCTGGTCGGGGGCGAGACGAGCGCGCTCCTGCTCGGGTTCGCGGTCATCGCCGCGATCGGGCTTCGCCGGGGGCTGGCGAGCGAGCGCCGGCGGCTGCTCGCGCGAGGCGCTCGCCGCTGGCAGGTGGCCCTCGCGCTCGGAGCCGAGATCGGATCGACGACGGTTGCCGGCGCGCTGGCCGGCGTCGCCCTCGGCGCGGCCGTCGTCGGGGTGGTCGCGGACGCGGGTGGGGTACCGGCGGGCGCCGTCCTGCACCACGCTCTCGCCGCCCGCTCGGCGGTGGCGGCCCTCGCCGGCGGCTGGCTCGCGACCACGCTGCTGCTCTCGCTGACGACGCTCGCGAGGGACGAGGCGGGCGGTCGTCGCCGGGTCGGGCTCGCAGACGTCGCGGCGGTCGGCGCCGCCGCCACGATCGCGGTCGGCCTGAGCCGCGGGGCGCTCGATCCCGGTTCGGTCTCGTCCGGGAACACCGCCTTGCTCCTGATCCTTCCGGCCCTCGTCTGCTTCGTCGTCGCGGTGGTGCTCGCCCGCCTGCTCGCTCCGGCGATGCGCGCGGCCGAGCGGCTCACCCGCACCCGGTCCGTGTCGCTCCGCCTCGCGGTGATCGCGCTCGCCCGCGCGCCCTCGCGCACCGTCGTCAGCTGCGCGTTCGTCGCGGTCGCCCTCGGGCTTGCCCTCTTCGCCGCCGGTTACCGTGCCACGCTCGACCGCGGCGCCGCCGACCAGGCGGCCTTCCAGGTCCCGCTCGACTTCACGCTTGTCGAGAGCTCGCAGCTCGTCATGCCCCTCGACGCCGCGCCGCTCGCCCGGTACCGGCGGCTCGGCGGAGGAGCGCATCCGTACGCCGTCCTGCGCCTGAGCTCGAGCGCCCCCGGCCTGGGCTCGACCGTGCTCTCGCCGACCGTCCTCGGCGTCGCTCCGGGCGCACTCGAGCGGCTGCGCTGGCGGTCCGACTTCTCCTCGCTGCCGCTCCGGACGATCGCCCGGCGGCTCCTGCCCGGCCGCGAGCCGCGTCTCGCAGCCGTGCCGGTCGCGCCCGGGGCGACGACGCTCTCGGTCGCCGCCCGGCTCCGGGGCCCGGACGTGGTCGCCGGCCTCGTCGTCGCCGACGATACCGGCCGGGTCTCCGTCCTTCCGATGGGCCGCCTGCACGGAGCCGCGACCCTCGCCGCCCGCCTGCCGCCAGGTCACCCCGCCCGCGTGCTCGGCCTGCAGCTGACGCTGCCCGAGAGCGAGCGGTTCACCTTCGCGCACAACGAGGCGGAGGGCAGCGTCTCCGCTGCGCCCGCCGGCGTGCTCGAGCTCGGCGCCCTCCGGGCCGGAGGACGGCTGACGCCCGTGACGAGCTGGCGGGGCTGGTCGCTTCCCGCCGGGGGGCGCGTGGCGCACGGGCCCGGAGGGGCCAGGATCCGATTCGCGTTCGAGGACACGGGGGCGCGTCTCGTCTTCCGGCCGAGGGAGCCGACCGACAACCGGCCGATGCCCGCGGTCGTCTCGCCGGACATCGCCCAGGCGGCCGGCGGCGTGGGCGAGGAGACCGTGCTCGACTTCGAGGACACGACCGTCCACGCCCGGATCGTCGGAGTGGCCGCCAGGATGCCGACCGTGCCCTCGGGGCCGTTCGTGCTCGCGGACGCCGGCTGGCTGTCGACGGCGATCGACGCGAACGCGCCCGGCGAGGGAACGCCCGACGAGGTCTGGCTCTCGGCCCCGCACGGCCGGGCGACGGCGACGGCGCTGGGCCGGGAGCCGTTCGCGAGCCTCGACGTCGCCTCGCGTGCGGAGATCGAGCGGCGGCTCGCGGGCGACCCGCTCGCCCACGCCACCGCGCTCGCGCTCGCCGCAGCCGGAATCGTCGCGCTCGCTCTCGCCGTGCTCGGCTTCTGGGTGGGCATCCTCGGCGAGCTGCGCGACGAGCGGAGCGACTTCTTCGACCTGGAGGCCCAGGGCGTGCCCCCCGAGAGCCTCCGCCGGCAGCTGAGGGCCCGCGGTGCCGTCCTCGTCGGGCTCGGCCTCGCCGGCGGTGCCGGGCTCGGTGCTCTTCTCTCCCGGCTCGTCGTCTCCCTCGTGCGCGTCTCGGCCGCCAACACGGTTCCCGACCCGCCGCTCCGCTTCGACCCCGCCTGGCTGGTCTCGGGCGCCGGCATCCTCGTTCTCGCCTCCGCCGCCCTCCTCGTCGCCGAGGCGACCTCCGCGCTGGCCTTCCGCTCCGAGCGTCCGGAGCGTGCGTCCTGGAGCCTCGAATGAGCCCGGCGATCGACGTTCGCGACGCCTTCCGGATCCATCGCTCGACGGCGGGGACCGCGGTCGCGCTGCAAGGCCTGTCGCTGCGGGTCGAGCAGGGCGAGATCGTCGTCGTGCTGGGCCCGAGCGGATCGGGGAAGACGACGCTGCTGAGAACGGTCGCGGGCTTCGACACGCTCTCCGCCGGAGTCGCGCACGTCCTCGGATCGAACGTGGGCGAGCTCGGGCCGGGCGCGCTCGCGAGGTTCCGGGCGCAGAACCTCGGCCTGCTCGACCAGCACTACGCCCGGGCGCTGTCGCCCGACCTGTCTTGCGTCCACACGGTCGCTCTCGGCCTCGAGCTGCTCGGCGAGTCGCACGCTGCGGCCCGCTCGGCCGCGGTCGCGCTGCTCGGGCGGGTCGGGCTCGGCGACCGGCTCGACGACCGGCCCGTGTCGCTCTCGGGCGGCGAGCAGCAGCGCGTGGCCCTGTGCGCGGCGCTGGCGCACCGCCCGCGCCTCCTGCTCGCCGACGAGCCGGCCGGGGAGCTTGACGCCGAGAACGCCGAGACCGTGTACGGCCTGATCGCGGAGCTCGTGCGCGAGCGGGCTGCGAGCGCGCTCGTCGTCAGTCACGACGAGGCTGCGGCCGACATCGCCGACCGGCTCGTCTACGTCCGTGACGGCCGGGTGGTCGAGGAGGGCCGGCCCGGCCGGCGGCGATCCCTGGTCGTCACCGAGCCGGGGTGGATCCGGCTGCCGGACGAGCTGCTCGACTCGGTCGGCGGGTCCCGCCGGCTCCGTGCCGAGGGGCACGGGAACACGGTGGTGATCACCGGCGCGGCCGGGGACGCGGCGGCCCGGGTCGTCGAGCCACCGGTGCTCGACCGGCGGCCGAGGCGCCCGCGGGCCGTGGTCGCCGAGCTGCGCGAGGTGGTCAGGCACTTCCCCGGCGCCGCGCACCCCGTCCTCGACCGCCTCTCGCGCGAGTTCGAGAGCGCCACGCTGACCGCGGTCGTCGGCAGGTCGGGAAGCGGGAAGACGACGCTCCTCCACCTGCTCGCCGGGCTCGACCGGCCGGACGGCGGAGAGGTGTTCGTCCGGGGCAACGAGATCGGAGGCCTGAGCCGGTCGGCGGCCGCCGTGCTTCGCCGGGAGCACGTTGCGCTCGTGACGCAGGAGCCCGGCCTCGTCCCCCACCTGACCGCGCGGGAGAACGTCGAGCTCGGCCTCGTCGTGCGGGGGATCGCGGACGGCCCCGCGGCGGCGGCTGCCGTGCTCGCCGACGTGGGTCTCGCCGACCGGCTCGGGCACCGGGCCGACCGGCTCTCGGCCGGGGAGCGCCAGCGGGTCGCGATCGCCCGGGCGCTGGCCGCTCGCCCGGCGATCCTCCTCGCCGACGAGCCGACCGCCCGGCTCGACCAGGCGAACGCGCGCGCCGCCGGCGAGCTGCTCCGCCGGCTCGCGCGCGAGACGGGCGCCGCGGTCGTCTGCGCGACTCACGACGCGGCCGTGATCGAGCAGGCGGACGTGGAGCTCGTTCTCGGCAGGCCTGCCGCGACGCCCCCGGCCCGCGTGGTGACCGCGCCCGGCCCGTGAGCGTGCTCAGCGCTCGACGGTGACCAGAGTCCCGATCGGGGTGTAGGGCCAGACCCTGGCCGCGGCCGCCAGCGGGAGCTCGACGCAGCCGAGGCTTTGCGGCGTACCGAAGGAGGACCGGTTGAACGCGTGGATCCCCTCGCCTCCGTTGAAGTAGCTGATGTAGCGGACTCCCGGGTCGTGATAGTGGGAGCCGTCCGGGTTCGTGCCGCTCATGGTGCCGACCGGGATGTGCTCGAAGACGGGGAAGGTCCCGAGCTGGGTGGGGGCGGCGGGCACGCCGGTGTTCCCCGGCGAGCTGAGGACGACCCGCCCCTCGTGCCAGAGGTTCAGCGACTGGGGAACGGCGGAGTGCACGAAGACGTAGCTGTACCCCACGCCGCGGGGCTTGCCGGCGATCACGTCGGCGATCAGCGCCTGCCAGACGTGCCGGCCCGCGAAGCCGTCGACGGTGAGGCCGTGCTCGTTCTCGAACGCCATGATCGCCCCGCGGACGAGGACGTTGTAGTGCCCCTCGGTCCAGAGGTCGACGAGCGGGGCGGGCGTGTTCGGGTAGCGCCAGGTGAAGCGGCCGGCGGGGGGATCGGCGGCCGCTGAGATCTGGCTCGCGACCGTTCTCGCCGCGTCGGACGTGGCCGCCGTCCAGCTCAGCGGCAGGTACCGGAGGAGGGCGAGCAGCTCCTCCAGGCGCAGCTCAGAGCCCGCCGCCGTCGTCCAGGTGATCGTCCCGGCCGGCTTGCGCGTGGCGCCGGCCCGCTCGACCGTGGCCGGAAGCACCAGGCGCACGCGCCCGCCGAGCCCGAAGCCGTAGCCCCGGGGGACGAACTCGAGCGTGTGCGAGTCGGCCGTCCGCCAGCGACCGGCGATCTGCGGCTGGAGCCCGGGGAGGCGCCCGTGGAGCAGCTTCGCCACCGGCTCGGAGAACCGGAGCCGGAGGTGCGTGTGCGGGCGGAGGCGCGAGCCCGGCCGTGGCGACGCGACCACCATCGCCTTCCTGCCCGCAGGAAACCAGGTGACGACGGTCGGAGGCGGGAGCCGCTCCCAGGCCTGTGCGACCGCCCGGACGCCGACCGAGCCCGCGTCGCCGAGACGTCCGAGGACGACGGTGCGCGCCGGGTGCTCGAGGCGCAGGGCCCGGTGCCTGCGGATGCCGGTCAGGACGACCTCGCGTACGGGCCGGTCGAAGCTCACCCGCACCGGCGATCCGGCGGGGACCCGCAGCCAGCGCGACTCGAGCTGCGCGCTCGGCGCGACCAGCTCCAGCCGCGCCGTCTGCGTACGCCCGGCGATCCAGCCGATCCACCCGGGCCGGCGGAACACGGCCTCGACGACGAGCCGGGTCCCCGGCAGCACCGGGCGCGTCGGACGGAGCGTGCCGTCCCGGCGAAGCTCGACCGGGATCGACACCCCCGCACCGCTGCGGACGGAGACCCGGACGAGGGTGCCGGCGAGCCGCGGCCCTCGAACCTGGGGCAGGCCGGTCGCATCGAGCCGGAGCGAGCCGCGCGGCCACGCGACATACGCAAGGGTCAGCGCCGCCGCCAGCACCGCGGCGGCGGCGGCCAGGCCCCAGGGCCACCGCCGTCGCCTCCGGGGCGAGCGCGCGTCGGCGAACAGGGGCCGCGGGCGGGGCGGACGGGCGACGGGCGTCACCGGCATGCGCAGAGTGTTGCAGGACTGCGCCGGCGGGCTCCGTCCCGGAGGGGATCAGGAGCCCGCGCGGGCCAGGGCGGCGCGGACGGCGCCGGCCATGGCGCGGGGCAGGCCGTCGACGAGGGAGCGGCGCTGCTCGGCCGTCAGGCGGCGGTCGAGCTCGGCGCCGAGCAGGGTGGAGTCGCAGCGGCGCGCCTCGAAGTCGGCGAAGTCCTCGCGGAGGATCACGTAGTAGAGATCGGCGGGATACGCCGCCTCCGGCCCGGAATGGGCGAGGAACATGAGCGCGCCGCGGGCGAAGGCCCGGGCGTCTGTCGTGCAGTCCCGGCTCCGCGCCGACCCTGACCCCCTCACGGTCGTCTGCGGGAAGACGCCGTAGGCGGGAACCGTGACGGTGCCCGTGGTCGTGCCCGTGGCCGCGTGCCTGGACGAGCCGCCGCATCCTGCGAGAACGGCCGCCGCGGCCAGGACGCCGAGGAGGCACGAGCGGCGCACGATCCGATGATAGGCAGAGAGTTGCTCCGGCCGGAACGTAGAGTTCGAGGGCATGGTCACGACGCTGGCTGCGCGCGGCCGCGAGACACGGCTCATCGATCTGCGGCTCCTGGAGCTCGGCGCCGGCGAGCGGGCGCAGTCCGTGGACGAGGGCGAGACGTGCGCCGTGGTCCTGGGCGGAACTGTCGAGGCGTCGGCGGGCGGGGTGCCGCTCGGCACGGCCGGCGGTCGGGCCAACGTCTTCGACGGGCCCGGCGGCGCCGTCTACTGCCCGCCCGGTGCGTCGCTGGCGCTCCAGGCCACGTCGGCCGCGGTCGTGGCGGTCGCGACCGCGCCGCTCGACGGCCGCCGGCCGGGGCCGGCCAGGCTGATCGGCCCCGGGGACCAGACCGTCGTCGAGGTCGGAGCCGGCAACTGGTCGCGGACGGTCCGGACGCTGCTGGGGCCGGGCGACCGGGCCGGACGGTTGATCGTCGGCGAGACGCTCAGCCCTCCGGGCAACTGGTCGTCGTACCCGCCGCACAAGCACGACCGCCAGGCGCCGCCGGACGAGGTCGCGCTCGAGGAGGTGTACTTCTACCGGCTGGAGCCCCGCGGCGGATTCGCCGTCCAGCTCGTCTACGGCGACGGCCGTGAGAGCGCTCGAATCGTGCGCGACGGCGACGCGGTCGCGATCCCGGCCGGTTATCACCCCGTGGTCGCCGCTCCCGGGTACGCGCTCTACTACCTCTGGGTGATGGCAGGCGAGGGCCGCGAGCTGATGCCCTATCTCGAGCCCGAGCACGCCTGGGTGCAGGAGCGGCGATCCGGGGGCGGAACGGCCGGCGGCAGATGACCGCGGCCGACCTGTTCTCGCTCGACGGGCGGGTCGCGGTCGTCACCGGCGGCACCGGCGTCCTCGGGTCGACGCTGGCCGGCGCGCTCGCCCGCGCGGGTGCCGCCGTCGCCGTGCTCGCGCGGCGCCGCGACCGGGTCGAGGGCACTGTGGCGGGCATCGCCGCCTCGGGTGGAGCGGCGCTGCCGCTCGTCGCGGACGTCCTCGACCGGGCAGAGCTAGAGCGCGCCCGCGAGCTCGTCGTGGCCGAGTACGGACGCATCGACATCCTCGTCAACGCCGCGGGCGGCAACCTGCCGGAGTCGACGATCGAGCCGGGCCGGACGTTCTTCGACTTCCCGCCGGAGGCGCTCGAGGGAGTCTTCCGCCTGAATGTCTTCGGGACGCTGCTGCCATGCCACGTCTTCGGGGCGGCGCTAGTGCCGCGAGCAGGCGGCGACGGCGCGAGCATCGTGAACATCTCCTCGACGGCGGCGCAGCGTGCGATCAGCCGCGTGGCCGGCTACGCCGCGGCGAAGGCGGCGATCGAGGGCTTCACCCGCTGGCTCGCGGTCGACTGCGCCCGGCACTTCGGCGACCGGCTGCGCGTGAACGCGATCGCGCCCGGGTTCTTCGTCGGCGAGCAGAACCGGGCGCTCCTGGTCGACGACGACGGCGGGCTCACCGAGCGCGGCGACGCGCTCGTCCGGCACACGCCTGCCGGCCGGCTCGGCGAGCCGCCCGACCTGGTGACGACGCTGCTCTGGCTCTGCAGCCCGGCGTCGCGCTTCGTCACCGGAACGGTCGTCCCCGTCGACGGAGGCTTCGGCGTCTCCGGCGGCGTGTAGAGGCTCGGCCCGCCGGGCCGAGGAACGGGCCGCCCCGCCCGCCGCGCGGCTGCGCCCGAAGGCGACCGGGCCGGCTCGCTCCGGGTCCGCCCGCCCGTAGTACGCTCCGGACGGATCCATGCCGGACGAAACCGGGCACGGACGCGGGATCACCGAGCGCCTCGCCCGCGCGAGCGCGGCCCGGCCATGGCGGGCACTCGCCGCCTGGGGACTGGCGGTTACGGCGGCGCTCGTTCTCGTCGCGACCACGCTCCACGGCCTCAGCTCCGATGCGCACGTCAACGGCTCGCCCGACTCGCGCAAGGCGGTCCACGCGATCGCAAAGGCGTTCCCGCCCACCCCCGCCGACCTGAAGCGCGAGGTGAGCGACGTGATCGTCGTCGGCTCGAGCCGCTACGCGGTCGACGCGCCCAGGTTTCGAGCACAGGTCGCGAGCCTCGTCGACGAGCTTCGCGGGACGGGGAAGGTGCTCAACGTGCAGAGCTACCTGGGCGGCAACACGGCCCTCGTCTCGCGGGACCGCCACGAGACGCTCGTCCAGCTCCTGATCGAGGACGACGCCGGAGCGAAGCCGGTCGAGGCGCTCGTCAGACGGGCCGACCAGGCACCCTTCTCCGTCTCGATCACCGGCGACCACAGCGTCGGCAACGACTTCAACACGCTCTCGCAGCGCGACCTCGAGCACGGCGAGCTCGCCTTCGGCCTGCCGGCGGCGTTGCTCGTGCTCGTGCTGGTCTTCGGCGCGGTCGTCGCCGGTCTCGTGCCCGTGCTCACGGCCCTGCTCTCGATCGTCGTCGGCCTCGGGCTGGTCGCGCTGCTCACGATCGAGTTCGACCTGTCCGTGTTCATCGTGAACATGCTCACCGGCATGGGGCTCGCGCTGGGAATCGACTACTCGCTCTTCGTGATCTCCCGCTACCGGGAGGAGCGTGCCCTCGGGCTCGGCAGGGACGACGCGATCGCGCACGCAGGCGCGACCGCGAGCCGTGCGGTCCTCTTCAGCGGCAGCACCTTCGTCGTCGCGCTGTTCGGCATGCTGCTCGTTCCGACGACGATCATGCGCAGCCTCGCGGCCGGCGCGATCGTGGTCGGCATCGTCTCGGTGATCTCGGCGTTGACGCTCCTGCCGGCCCTGCTCCGTCTCATGGGCGATCGCGTGAACAGCCTGCGCGTGCCCGTGCTCGGCCGCAACCTCGGCCGGGCGGACGCGGCCGAGGGCCGTTTCTGGCGGTTCGTGGTCGAGCGAGTGCTCCGCCGGCCCGCGCTCAGCCTGGCGCTGAGCGTCGCCGTGATGCTCGCCGCCGCGGTGCCGATCTTCGGCCTGCACATCGGGGCGAGCGGAGTGAGCACGCTGCCGGACAGCATGCCGTCGAAGCAGGGCTACCTCGCGCTCCAGCGGGAGTTCCCCGCGCAGAGCCCGTATCCGGCCCGGATCGTCGCCGTGGGGGGGAACGACTCGGTCGGCGCCGGCATGAGGACGCTGCAACGGCGTCTGGCTGCCGACCCGCGCTTCGGGCGCGGCACGATCCAGCGTGCCGCCCGGGCACGGGTGCTGCTGCTGTCGGTTCCGGTGCGCGGCGACGCCGTGGCGGGGCCCGCGATCAGAGCCGTCCGCGACCTTCGCGCCCGGATCATCCCCGCCGTCTTCGCCGGGAGCGGCGCCGACGTGCACGTGGGCGGCAGGACGGCCGAGAACGCCGACTACTTCGACGCCGTGACGAATCCGACCCCGTACGTGCTCGCGTTCGTGCTCGGGCTGAGCCTCGTCGTGCTGACCGTCGCCTTCCGCTCGCTCGTCGTCGCGCTCGTCTCGATCGTGCTCAACCTGCTCTCGGTCGGCGCCGCGTACGGGTTGCTGACGCTCGTCTTCCTGCACGGCGTCGGCGCGGGCTTCTTCGGGTTCCAGCACGTGCGGGTCGTCGACGCCTGGGTACCGCTGTTCCTGTTCTCCGTGCTCTTCGGCCTCTCGATGGACTACCAGGTGTTCCTGATGAGCCGGATCAAGGAGCGCTACGACCAGGACGGCTCGACGCGGGACGCGGTCGCGGCGGGCGTGGCGTCGACCGCGCGGATCATCACCGGCGCGGCGCTGATCATCGTCGTCGTGTTCGTCGGCTTCGCGCGCGGTCAGCTGGTGATGTTCCAGCAGATGGGCTTCGGCGTCGCCGTCGCGCTCCTCCTCGACGCGACCGTGATCCGGTCGGTCGTCCTGCCGAGCATGCTCGGCCTCCTGGGTGCCAGGAGCTGGTACTTGCCGCGCTGGCTCCACTGGCTCCCGCACGTCGAGGTCGAGCGGCCGCCTGCGGCCGAGTCGGCGTGAGGGGCATCTCGCCGCCGGGAGCCGTCAGGGCGCTCGCGGGGCGAGCATGGTCGCCAGCGCGTCCGTGACCCGCTCGAGCGGCGGCAGCTGGTGGGCCCGCCGGCCCGTCAGGTGCTGTGTCCAGCTGCGGAGGAAGCACGTGCCGAAGAGGAACGTGGCGGCGGCGGTCAGGTCGGCGTCCGGCGCGACGCGGCCGGCCGCCCGGGCGGCGTCGAGGTAGCGCTCGATCTGCGCGACCCCGCGGTGCGGCCCGCGGTCCTCGGCCGCGAGGCGTCGGCTGAAGTCGGCCCGCAGCCTGGGATCGGACTGGATCGTCTCCAGCACGGGAAGCGCACGGGCGAGGAAGGCCTCGATCGCAAGCCCGAGGCGGTGGAGGCCCTCGGCGACGGTGAGCTCCGGGTCGGCCGCGGTCGCTTGCGTGTCGAGCTCGAGGACCGGCTCGAGCGCGGCCACGAGCACCGCCTCGAGCAGGCCGACCTTGTCGCCGAAGTGGTAGTAGATGCTGCCCTCGGCGACCTGCGCCCGCCGGGCGATCTCCGGCGTGCTCAGGTGCGCGAGCCCCTGCTCGCGGAGCAGCGCGAGCGTCGCCTTCATGATCGCCTCGCGCACGCCGGCCGGGGGGCGTCCCCGCGGACGCTTCTGCCGTGCGGCCGCCGCCCGGGCGTCCTTCTTCGCACGGCCGGGAATATCTTGAGTCATGGCTCAGTTATACCAGCCAATCTGAGACATCGCTCAGGAATTCACGTCGAAGGGGGGATCCGATGGATCGGAAGTGGTGGACGCTCACCGCCGTCAGCACCGGGGTCTTCATGCTCTTGCTCGACATCACGATCGTCAACGTGGCGCTGCCCGACATCGAGCGCGGCTTCCACGCTTCTCTGTCCTACCTGCAGTGGGTGATCGACGCATACGCGCTCACGCTGGCGGCGTTCCTGCTCATGAGCGGCTCGCTCGCCGACCTGTACGGCCGGCGAAAGCTGTTCGCGACCGGGATCGTCATCTTCACGCTCGGCTCGCTCGCCTGCCGGCTCTCAACCGGCTCGCTGTTTCTCGTGATCGCGCGCGCGAGCCAGGGAGTGGGCGGCGCGATCATGTTCGCGACGTCGCTGGCGCTGCTCGCCGAGGCGTTCCGCGGCAGGGACCGGGGCATCGCCTTCGGGGTCTTCGGCGCCGTCACGGGGGTTGCGGTCGCCGTGGGGCCCGTGCTGGGGGGAGCCCTGACGAGCGGCCTCTCGTGGCGCTGGATCTTCTACGTCAACATCCCGATCGGCGTGCTCGCCCTGCTGGTCACGCTGCTGCGGGTCGAGGAGTCGCGCGACCCGAATGCGAGCCGGCCCGACTGGGTCGGATTCGTCACCTTCAGCGCCGGCCTGGCCGCGCTCGTCTTCGGCCTGATCCGGGCCAACGCCGACGGCTGGAGCTCGGCGACGGTGACCGGCTCGCTCGCAGGCGCGGCCGGCCTGGTCGCCGCCTTCCTGGTTGCCGAGCGCGTGCGGCGGAGCCCGATGCTCGACCTCTCCCTGCTGCGCGTGCCGACCTTCGACGGAGGGCTGGCCGCCGCCTGGGCGATCTCGGCATCGCTGTTCTCGCTGCTCACCTACCTCGTGCTCTACCTCCAGAACGTCCTCGGCCTCTCCGCGGTCGCCACGGGCGTGCGCTTCCTGCCGCTCACCGGGGCGATCTTCGTCACCGCCGGCGTCGCCGGCCGGCTGACCGAGCACGTGCCCAGGCGGCTGCTGATCGCGCCCGGCTTCCTGCTGATCGGGGCCGGCCTGCTCCTGATGCGCGGGCTCACGCCGGCCTCGACCTGGACGCATCTCCTGCCCGGGATGATCGTCGCGGGCGTCGGCGCCGGGCTCGTCAACGTCCCACTCGTCTCGACGGCGGTCGGAGTCGTCCACCCGGCGCGCGCCGGAATGGCCTCCGGGATCAACTCGACCCTGCGCCAGGTCGGCATCGCCACCGGCGTCGCCGCGCTCGGCTCGATCTTCGCCGGACACGTCCGCGCCGCGGTGACGGCGACGCTGAGCGGCGGCCCGCTCGCGTCGCATGCCCATGCGATCGCACACGGGATCGCCGCCGGCGGCGTCAGCCGGACCCTGGCGACGACGCCTCCGCAGCTGCGCGGGCTCGTCGTCGACGCGTCGAGGAGCGGGTTCGTCGACGGGCTGAACACCATCCTCCTCGTCGGCGCGATCATCGCCTTCGTCGCCGCCGGTGTCGCGCTCGTGCTCGTCCGGGAACGCGACTTCGTCGCCGCCGACGGCGAGGCACTCGCGGTCTCGGCCTGAGGACGGCGACGTGACGGCTCGCCAGGCGGCAGAATCAGGGCCTGAGATGCTGGGGCTCCCGACTGCGATCCGCGCGTGTCTCTTCGACCTCGACGGCGTGCTCACGCAGACGGCCAAGGTGCACGCGGCGGCCTGGAAGAAGATGTTCGACGCTTTCCTCGCCGCCCGTGCAGAGCGGACGGGAGAGCCGTTCGTCCCGTTCGACGCCGCCGACTACGACGAGCACGTCGACGGGATGCCGCGCTACGACGGCGTGCGCTCGTTCCTGGCCTCCCGGGGGATCCGGCTGCCCGATGGCTCGCCGGACGACCCGCCCCAGGCCGAGACGGTCTGCGGGCTCGGCAACCGCAAGCAGGAGCTCGTCCTCGCCCTGATCCGGCGGCAGGGCGTGGAGGCGTACGAGGGGTCGACCCGCTACGTGTCCGCGGCCCGCGACGCGGGGTTGCGCCGCGCGGTCGTCTCCTCGAGCGCCAATGCCGGCGAGGTGCTCGCGGCGGCAGGCATCGAGGACCTGTTCGAGGCGCGGATCGACGGGATCGCCGCCGCGAAGGAGCACCTGAAGGGAAAGCCCGCGCCGGACACCTTCCTCGCCGGGGCGCGCGCCCTCGGAGTGCGGCCCGCGCAGGCGGCCGTCTTCGAGGACGCCCTGGCCGGGGTGGAGGCCGGCCGGGCGGGACACTTCGGCCTCGTCGTCGGGGTCGACCGGGTCGGCCAGGCGGACGCGCTGCGCCGGCACGGCGCCGACGTGGTCGTATCCGACCTGGCGGAGCTCCTCGACCGGGGATGATCACGCACCCCGCCTTCGCAGTCGAGCCGTGGTCCGTGCGCGAGACGTCGCTCGACCTCGACGTGCTGACGCAGACCGAGTCGATCTTCGCGCTCGCCAACGGCCATGTCGGGTTACGGGCGAACCTCGACGAGGGCGAGCCGTTCGGTCTCCCCGGCACGTACCTGAACTCGTTCTACGAGCTGCGGCCGCTGCCCTATGCCGAGGGCGGCTACGGCTACCCGGAGTCGGGACAGACGGTCGTGAACGTGACCAACGGGAAGATCATCCGCCTCCTGGTCGACGACGAGCCGCTCGACGTCCGCTACGGGCAGCTGCTCAAGCACGAGCGGATGCTCGACCTTCGTGCCGGCATCCTTCGCCGGGAGGTCGAGTGGATCTCGCCGGCCGGCGCGGGCGTCCGCATCCGCTCCACCCGGCTGGTCTCGTTCGTCCAGCGCTCGGCCGTCGCCGTCCTCTACGAGGTCGAGCCGCTCGCCGGCCCCCTGCGCGTGGTCGTCCAGTCCGAACTCGTCGCGAACGAGCCGGGCGCACACCGGGAGGTGGATCCCCGGGCTGCCGCGGTTCTCGAGGCGCCGCTCCAGTCGGAGGAACATCACGTCCACGGCGGCCGCGTGCTGCTCGCCCACTCGACCAGGCGCAGCAAGCTGCTCATGGCCGCAGGGATGGACCACCTGGTCGAGGGCCCGGAGGGGACGGAGACCGCCGCCGAGTCCGGTCCCGAGGTCGGCCGGTTCACCGTCGCGGCGAATCTCGGAGAGGGGGAGCGGATCAGGGTGGTGAAGCTCCTCGCCTACGGCTGGTCGAGCCAGCGCTCCCTCTCGGCGGTCCGCGACCAGGTCGTCGCCGCGCTGACCGAGGCCCGGCACACGGGCTGGGACGGGCTGCTCGATGGCCAGCGCGCGTACCTGGACGAGTTCTGGGAATCGGCCGACATCGAGCTGGAGGGGGACACGGAGCTGCAGCAGGCGGTGCGCTTCGCCCTCTTCCACGTGCTCCAGGCGGGTGCCCGCGCCGAGCAGCGCGCGATCGCCGCCAAGGGCCTGACCGGACCGGGCTACGACGGCCACACCTTCTGGGACACGGAGCGATTCGTCCTGCCCGTGCTCACCTACACCGCCCCTCGCGCCGCCGCCGACGCGCTGCGCTGGCGCCACGCCACGCTCGACCTCGCGCGTGCGCGGGCCGGAGAGCTCGGCCTGCGGGGCGCCGCCTTCCCCTGGCGGACGATCCGCGGGCAGGAAAGCTCCGGCTACTGGCCGGCCGGCACGGCCGCGTTCCACATCAACGCCGACATCGCCGACGCGGTCGCCCGCTACCAGGCGGCGACCGGGGACGACGAGTTCGAGTGCGAGGTGGGTCTCGAGCTCCTCGTCGAGACCGCCCGCCTGTGGCGGTCTCTCGGCCATCACGACCCGCAGGGGCGCTTTCGGATCGACGGCGTCACCGGCCCCGACGAGTACAGCGCGATCGCCGACAACAACGTCTACACGAACCTGCTGGCGCAGCGGAACCTCAGGGCGGCCGCCGACGCGGTCGCCCGCCATCCCCGGCACGCTGCCGCCGTCGGCGCCGACCTGGAGGAGGCCGCCGACTGGCGCGACGCGGCCCGGGACATGGTGATTCCCTGGGACGAGGACCTCGGCGTCCACCCCCAGGCGGAGGGCTTCACCGACCACCAGCTCTGGGACTTCGCGCAAACGCGGCCCGACCAGTACCCGCTGATGCTGCACTTCCCCTACTTCGACCTCTACCGCAAGCAGGTCGTCAAGCAGGCCGACCTCGTGCTGGCCCTGCACTGGTGCGGCGACGCGTTCACCGACGAGGAGAAGGCCAGGGACTTCGACTACTACGAGGCGATCACCGTCCGCGACTCGTCGCTCTCGGCGTGCACGCAGGCGGTGATGGCGGCCGAGGTCGGGCAGCTCGAGCTCGCCTACGACTACTTCGGCGAGGCCGCCCTCATGGACCTGCGGGACCTCGAGCACAACACCCGTGACGGAGTGCACATCGCCGCGCTCGCGGGCGCTGCGATCGCGGTCGTGGCCGGCTTCGGCGGCGCCCGCGACCACGACGGGGCCCTCACCTTCGCGCCCCGGCTCCCGGCTCGGCTGGAGCGCCTGGCCTTCAGGCTCGTCTACCGCGGCAGGCGCCTGATGGTCGAGATCGCCAAGACCGGCGCGACCTACACGCTCCTCGCGGGCGACCCGGTCGAGATCGGTCACCACGGCACGCGGGTCGCGGTCTCGGCGGCGGAGCCGATCACGCTCGAGATCCCGCCCGTGGCCGAGCGTCCGCCCCCGAGGCAGCCGGAAGGACGCGCCCCCCGGCGCCGGCCTGCCGGGCGCGACGACTGGGGCTAGCAGCGCGTAGGGACCGCGCCCACCGAGGGCGAGCGCGCGCCCGAGCGCGGCCCGTCCCTCCGCGATCTGGTCGGCGTCCCAGAGCGCGCGGTCCTGGTCCCGGAGGAGCACGACCGCACCGTCGACGAAGCGGGCGTCGCGTCGGACGTCGTTCACCAGCATCAGCGCCAGCAGCCCCTGCGTCTCGGGCTCGTCGGGCATCAGCCCGGCGAGCGCGCGCCCGAGCCGGATCGCCTCGGCCGCCAGCTCGCCGCGGCCGCCGTACCCCTCGTTGAAGATCAGAAAGACGACCGCGAGCACCGCGTCGAGACGGTCGCGGGAGCAGATGGGCCGGCGGCACGCGAAACGGGATCCCGGCGGCCTTGATCTTGCGTTTCGCGCGAACCAGGCGCTTGGCCATCGTCTGCTCGGGGACGAGGAAGGCACGGGCGATCTCCTCGGCGCTCAGCCCGCCCAGCGTGCGCAGGGTGAGCGCGACCTGTGCGTCGAGGGCGAGCGCGGGGTGGCAGCAGGTGAAGACGAGCTCGAGCCGCTCGTCGGGGATAGAACAGGTACCCGCCGAGCGCCTCCTTCACGGCGACGAACGGGCCGTCCGTCGTCAGCGTCTTGTCGCCGTCGACGCGGACCGTCGTCGCCAGCTCCGGCGGCTCCATCCAGGCGCCCGGCGTCACGCCCGGCGTCGAGCTGACCGCCTGGTAGTCGGCGGGGACCCGCTTCTGCTCGTCCTCCGAGAGCCCGTCCCATTCGGGCGTCCCGGGCAGCGGCGTGTCGCCCTGGTGGATCAGCAGCATGTACCTCATCGTCTCCTCCTTTCCGGAATGGTCACCCCTGAGACGAACGACGGGCCCGGGAGAGGACACTCTGTCCCGCGAATGCCGCCCGGCCCGGGGAGGCGGCGATGACTTCCGGCCCAGCCCCTGGTCTACCTTCGAGAGCAACCCGATCGCAGGAGGTGTGGACGATGGGCAATCTGGTCGTGACCGAGTTTCTGACGCTGGACGGCGTGATGGAGGATCCGGGCGGGGCGGAGAAGACCCCTCGCGGTGGCTGGGCGTTCCGCCACGACCGCGGGCCCGAGGGTGGGCGGTTCAAGCTGGCCGAGCTGACGGCGAGCGATGCGCAGCTCCTCGGCCGGGTGACGTACGAGGGATTCGCCGCGGCGTGGCCGACGATGGAGGGCACGGGGGAATTCGGCGAGAAGATGAACGCGATGCCCAAGTTCGTCGTCTCGTCGACCCTCGAGTCGGCGGACTGGAACAACACGACGGTGCTCGGGGGCGATCTGGCGGAGGAGGTGGGGAAGCTGAAGGAGCGTTTCGCGGGCGACATCCTCGTCGCCGGGAGCGCCACGCTCGTACGGTCGCTGCTCGCGAAAGACCTGGTCGACCGGCTCAACCTGATGGTCTTCCCGGTCGTGCTCGGCGAGGGCAAGCGGCTGTTCGCCGACGGCGCGGAGCTGCCGCTCGCTCTCGTCGAGACGAGGCAGGCCGGAGCGGTGGCGATCCTCACCTTCCGCCGGGACCGGTGACTCCGCGGCCGCGCCGCGTGGCTATGCCGCGAGCTCGAGGCTGTTGCGGCCGCCCTGCCTGGCGCGATCGCGCAAAAGCACGTCGCCCTCGCGCAGGCACATGCGCGCGGTCTCGGCGACGGACTTCAGGACCCGGTCGCCGACGAGGTGTCGGTGGACCAGCGATCCCGGCCCGTTGCACGGCCCGAGCGACGCGGCGATCTCGAGCTCGCCCCCGGCCTCGCAGAGGATGAGGCCGCCCGCGGCACCGGCGTCGAGGAACGACCCCTCAGCGGCTCGCGACCAGGGTCGGCCCGCCCGCCAGAAGCGAGCGCCGGGTCGGCACCAGTCGCAGCACCTCGGGATCCGCGATCAGCCGCGGCGCCGATCGGGCGGCCCGCACCACCTCGCGGCGCGCGGCGTGCGAAGCGCCGTAGGCGGCGCGGGTCGGGTAGCCCGCGAACGCGACGACGACGTTCGCTCCTTCGCGCACGGGCAGCGCCGGAAAGTCGTTCGGGCGGTCGTCCGTCACGTAGGCGGCCAGCCACGACGCGCCCGCGTCCACGAAGCGCGGCGAGACCTCGCCTTCGACGTACTCGAGCGTGCCGGTGCCCGCAGGGGCCTCGAGAGAGAGGACGATTGTCTCGACGACGCCTCGGTCGGTGCCGTCGGGGGCATCGAGCGGGGGTCTGCCCTCCGGAAGCGCGAAGCCCGAGGCCGGGCTCGCCGGCCGGAGCATGAGCACGTCGTCCGAGTCGACCATCGTGCTGTTCGCCGCCTCCCGGTGACTCAGCCAGACCGGACCGCCGTAGAAGCGCGCCAGGCTCGGCGCCCGCGCCTCCATGCTCGGGAACCCCCGCAGCCAGACGAACCTGGTCGGGTCGTCGAGGTCGCGGAACGTCCCGACCACCGTCATGCCGGCGTCCTCCTGGCTCTCGACGAAGCTCGCCTCGAACAGGTCGATCAGCACGTCACGCCTGCCGGGCACGAGCGTGTACCGCCGCAGCTCGACGATCATCCGCCGTCCCGTCCGACGCGGGTCGACTCCATGATCCAGTTGGGGTCCCACGTCCTGCCGCCGTCGAAGGAGAAGGACTGCTCCCAGGTGACCGAGTCGGCGGCGACGTTCTTCCAGTCGTAGCGAACCTTCACGGCCACGCCGTCGAGGACGTCGTCGCACTCGAACCGGCCGGCGCCGTTCTCGAACCGGCCGACGACGGGCGGGTCGAGGTGGCCGTCGCCGAGCGACGAGGCCCACCAGATCCGCCAGAGCCCCGTCTCGGGCTCGAACAGCCGCAGCGTGAATCCCTCGAAGCCGGGCCTGCCCGGAAACCGGGGCGCCGTGTACGTGTCGATGTTCCCGATGCCCCCCAGGATCGGCCTTGCCTCGACCTCCGCCTCGAACTCGATCCAGTCGGCGTCGCCCGGGACGAGCGGCCTGACCCGCTTTCGGTTCGCCACCTGCCACGTGCCGAAGAAGAAGTCGAAATCGCGCCGCCCGTCGTCGGCGCCCGTCGCGGTTCCCGGGCGTGCCGTCGGTCTCGTCATCGGTCGTGCTCCTTTCCGCTCGTCGGAGGGGAGGCGGCACCCTACCGGCAGTTGCGGTCAGTTTCTGTCCGCAAGCGTGCTTGAATACGGTGCGTGTCGCGCCCCGCCTCACGGCTGCTGGCGTTCCTCGAGCTGCTGCAGAGCCGGCCGGTGGTGGACGGGGGCGAGGCGGCCCGCCGGCTGGGGGTGAGCGAGCGGACGATCCGCCGCTACGCGGTCGCGCTCCACGACCTGGGGATCCCGGTCGACGGGCAGCCCGGGATCGGCGGCGGCTACCGGCTGCGGCCGGGAACGCGCCTGCCGCCGCTGACCCTCTCGGACGAGGAGGCGACCGCCGCCGTGGTCGGCCTGGCGATCGCCGAGCAGCGCGGCCTGGGCGGCGCCCAGGGGGCGCTCGCGAAGATCGCGCGCGTCCTTCCCGAGCGCCTGGCACGGCGTGTCGGGCGCCTGCGCGAGGAGCTCAGCCTGGCGGGCGAGCCCGACCCGGCGCCGGCCTCGGGCGAGACACTGCTCCTGATCGCCGAGGCGGTGCGGCGCCGGCGGTCGCTGCGCGTCGACTACACGCGCCGCGACGGCACGCAGAGCACGCGCGAGATCGACCCGCTGGGCCTGGTCGCCCGGCGGGGCGGCTGGTACGTCCCCGCGCGCGACCGGGCGAGCGGCGAGCTCCGCACCTTCCGGGCCGACCGCATCACGAGCGCGGAGATGGGCGAGCCGGCAGCACCCCCGGAGCCCGGCTTCGACCCGGCCGCCTACGTCGTCCAGGCCCTTGCGCGCCTCCCCCTGGCGTGGGAGGTCGTGGTCGTGCTCGACGCGCCGCCGGGCGAGGTGGCGGCGCGAGTGCCGGCGACGCTTGCTGAGCTGGAGGCGGAAGGGACGGGCACGCGGCTCGGGCTGCGCGCCGACTCGCTCGACTGGGCCGCCGGCCTGCTCGCCGGGCTCGGGGCCGACTTCAGGATCGTCCGCCCCGACGAGCTGCGAGAGCCCCTCGCCCGTCTCGCCGCGAGGCTCACGGCCGCTGCTCGGGACTGATCTCCTCCGGCTTGCCGTCGAGTCCAGGACGAGGGCCCGGAACGGGCCTCGAGCCATCCTCCTCGCCGCGTGGAGGCGGCATGGATGTGCTGAAGTGAGTCGCACCCACCGCGCCGGCTCCACCGGCTCCTCGGCGCCCCTGGGCGCTGCGGACACGATGAACCGGTCGCACGAGTCCTTACACGGCGCTAACGGTGCAGCTCGCACGATGAGAGAAAGCAATCCGAGGAGGGGTCATCGAATGAGAAAGCGCTTGCTCGCCCTGACGGTCGTCTGTGTCGCCGCCGCTCTTTCGGCGTCGGCCGCGTCCTCCACCGCGCCGCCGGTGGGCTCGCTCCCGGCGGGGCCCGTGACGACCGTGAAGGCCACCGTCGGGGAGACGCTCGCGCTGAGCCTGCCGCGCCCGGACGTCTCCGGCGGGGTCTGGCGGATCGCGCGTGCCTTCGACGCGACGGTCGCACGCGAGGTGGGAGAGGCGACGACGAAGGGCGGCGGCGTGCGGGTCTCCTTCCGCGCGGTGGGCGCCGGGACGACGCGCGTCGTCTATGCGCTGACCCGCGGCGAGCGGGCCCATGCCTTTGCGGCGCGGACGTTCAAGGTCGTCGTGTCGAGCGCTGTGGCGGACGCCGAGGGCTGCCCGGCCGGCCTCCTCCCGCTGACGGCGAACCCGATCGGGCCGTCCGTGACCGCCGCGCTCGTCGGGGACAAGGCGGAGAACCGGCCGCAGGCCGTGGCCGCGGCGGTCGCGTCACGCGACACCCAGCGCGGCCCGCAGGTGAAAACCCAGTGCGGCGCGAAGGTCTGGCAGCGGACGGTCGTCGTCTACATCACCGACCGGGCGCTGCTGCCCAGCCAGAGCCTCTCGCAGAGGGTCGTCTTCGTCGGGCGCACGCGCGCCGGCTACCGCGTCTGGCAGCGCGCCCACTGACGTCCTGCGGGCGGCGGCACGTCCGTGCTCAGCCGGGAGCGCAAAGCGGGCTCGTTCGCCGGTGCGTGCCTACCGTCGCAGCGTGGCGTACGGCTCCTCGGCGGACATGTCCACCAGCTCGTAGCCGGTGTCCGTCCCGATCGCCGGGCCCATCACGATCTGCAGAGTCAGCGGCTCGTCTCCCGCGTTGAATGAGGCATGCACGACGCCGGCGTCGATGAAGACGGAGTCGCCAGGTCCGAGGATCTCGGACTCCTGCTCGAGGTACTGCTCGAGGCGGCCCGAACGGACGACGATCATCTCGTCCTGGTCGGGGTGCTTGTGGAAGTCGTGTCCCTGCCCCGGCAGGACGGAGACGTCCAGGATCACGAACCGCGTCGCTCCGGTCGAGCCCGGTCCGCACCGCCAGCCGATCGCGCCCCAGTCGAAGGCGTCCTCGCGGACGTCGGCGCTCTTCACGAACATGCTCACGACCCCACCTCCGCCTCGACGCCGAACGAGATCGCCTTGAAGCGGCGCATGTTGTCGGTCATCGCCACTTCGGTCGGCAGCCGCTCCATCGAGGACGCGCCGAAGAACCCGACCACCCCTTCCGTCCGCGCGAGCACGTACTCGGCATCGGCGGGCTCGGCGATCGGGCCGCCGTGGCAGAGGCAGATGATCTCGGGGCTCACCTCGGCGGCCGCGTCGTGCATCGCCTGCACGAGCTCGACGCTCTCGTCGAGCGTCTTCGCCGTGTCGGCCCCGATCGCTCCGCCGGTGGTCAGGCCCATGTGGGGGACGATCACGTCCGCGCCTGCCTCGGCCATCGCGCGCGCGTCGTCGGGCGTGAACACGTACGGGCACGTGAGCAGGTCGAGCTCCCGCGCGTGGCGGATCATCTCGACCTCGAGCGCGTAGCCCATTCCCGTCTCCTCGAGGTTCTGCCGGAAGGTGCCGTCGATCAGACCGACGGTCGGGAAGTTCTGCACGCCGGAGAAGCCGAGCTCCTTCAGCTGGTTCAGGAAGACCGGCATCAGCCGGAAGGGGTCGGTCCCGCAGACGCCGGCGAGCACGGGCGTCTCTCGCACGATCGGCAGCACCTCGCCGGCCATCTCGACGACGATCGCGTTCGCGTCGCCGTACGGGAGCAACCCGGCGAGCGAGCCTCGGCCGGCCATCCGGTAGCGGCCCGAGTTGTAGATGATGATCAGGTCGCAGCCTCCGGCCTCGGCGCACTTGGCCGAAAGGCCCGTGCCCGCGCCGGCGCCGATGATCGGCCTGCCGGCGTCGACCTGCTCCTGGAGGCGCGCGAGCGCCTGCTTGCGGGTCATCTCGTCTCCTTCCCCTCTCCACGCGGCTGCACGAGCTCGTGCAGCCGGTCCGCCATCGCCTGCGCGAAGGCCGGATCGTTGATGTCCAGGTCGAGCTCGTGCACCTCGACTGCGTCGGACAGGGTCGCGTGCAGCCCTTCGCGAAGCGCCTCGTCCGCGGCGGCGTCGTGGAACGGCCCGCCCTCGACCGCGATCATCGAGACGCCGCGGAGGGGCACGAACAGCGCGACCGGGCCGCGGGCGGCCGAGAGCTTGCGGCCGATCGTGCGCCCGAGCTCCCTGCACTCGTCCGGCGTGGTCCTCATGAGCGTCACCGTGGGGTTGTGCTCGTAGAGGTTCCGGCCGGCGAACCGGTCCGGCACGGTGTCCTTCGGGCCGAAGTTGACCATGTCGAGCGCGCCCAGCGAGACCACCTGCGGCAGCCCCAGCTCGCCGGCCGCCTCGAGCCGGTGCGGGCCCGCCGAGAGGACTCCGCCGACGAGCTCGTCCGCGAGCTCCGTGGTGGTGATGTCGAGGACCGCGACGAGGAAGCCACCGCGGACGAGCGCCTCCATCGACTGTCCACCGGTGCCGGTCGCGTGAAAGACGAGCACCTCGTAGCCGAGCTCTCCGAGCCGCTCGCGCGCGCGGGTGACGCAGGGGGTGGTGACTCCGAACATCGTCGCGCCGACGAGCGGCCGTGCCGCGCCGCGCTCGGCGACCTCGACCCGCGCCATCGCGGCGATCGCGGCGGCCGCGTTGGCCAGGATTCGCTCCGAGATCGCGTTGATCCCGGAGATGTCGACGACCGAGTAGGTCATCGTCACGTCGACGGCGCCGACGTAGGGCCGCGTGTCCCCGGAAGCCATCGTCGAGACCATCAGCTTCGGCGTGCCGACGGGAAGAGCACGCATCGCCTGCGTCGCGATCGAGGTCCCGCCCGATCCGCCGAGCGCGAGGATCCCCTGCACCCGCCCCTCCTCGTGGAGCCTGCGCACGACCGCCTCCGCGCCGCGGGCCATCGTCTCCACCGCCTCGCCGCGGTCGGTCAGGGCGGCGAGCTCCGCGCCCGCTGCTGCGGCCACCTCCGCCGCCGTGACATCCGGCTCGACGAGCGGCGGGCCGCCGCTTCCGGCGTCGACGAGCAGCACCTCGACGCCGTGCGCACGCAGCTGCCCGCGCAGGTATTCGTACTCGTCGCCCTTCGTGTCGAGCGTGCCCAGCAGGACTACGGTCGTCATCGCACCCCTCGTTCGGACGAGCAGGCAGCGCCCATCGCTCGGGCCCGGTCCGCAGGCGCAACTGGCGACCGTCCCGAGCACCGCCGGCACCAACTATAGTCCCGGCGTCAGGCGGGTGGCCGTGCGGGCCTTCGACTCGACGGCCGCCACGGGCGCCGCCTCGCACGTCCCGGCGGCGGGTGCGCCGGCGTTCCCCGGACGCACACCGCTTTCTCACCAGAGCCACACCGCGACCGGCCCGCGCGCCGCTGCCGTCGACTATATTCGCGGCGTCACGCAGGCCGAACAACGTGAGGAGGGGGGCATGAACGTCGTTCGTCGTCGCAATGTCGTGGTTCGCTCGGGTCTCGTGCTCGCGGTCGCCGCCGGGTTCGCGGCAGCCGTGGTCATGTCGGGCCCGGCGGTTGCCAACCCGGTGTCGGCGCAGTCAGGCGCGGCCACGACCACCACGTCGTGTGCTCTCGGCAACGGTGTCTCGCACGTGATCAACATCGTCTTCGACAACGTCCACTTCTCCCGCGACAACCCGAACGTCCCGTCCGACCTCGAGCAGATGCCTCACCTGCTCGACTTCCTGAAGTCCAACGGCGTCCTGTTCTCCAACTCGCACACGCCGCTGATCGCCCACACGGCCGACGACAGCCTGACGATGTACACGGGGCTCTACGGCGACCGGCACGGCCAGCCCGTGACGAACTCGTACAAGACGTACAACCCCGACGGCAGCACCGACCCGGCCGGCTCGTTCGCGTACTGGACCAGCCCGGTCTACGACACGGCAAACCCGCCGACGGCCGGCCACGACGACACGCCGACGATGGTCTACTCGGAGAAGGTGCCGGCCACGCCCGGCAACACGGGGCGGCAGACACCCGCGCCCTGGGTCCCCTTCACGCGCGCCGGCTGCTCGGTCGGCGACTTCTCCACCGCCAACATGGTCCTGGAGAACACCAAGCTCGACCTGCCGTCGATTTTCGGCGCCGGGTCGCCCGAGGTCGCCCAGTACGACGCGGACCCGGACTCGTTCAAGGACGTCGAGACCGCCGACTACGTCGGCGTCGCCTTGCACTGCGCGCAGGAAGACACCCTCTGCGCCGACGCCAAGGCGGTGAAGTACGGCCAGACCACCCCGTCGCCGACCGCCGTCGTCGACTCGCTGCCGACCGAGCCCGGCGGCTACACGGGCTACCAGGCGCTCTTCGGCGCCAGGTACCTCGGGCCGCAGCTCGGCGCGGGCACGCCCTCCCTCTCCCACAACGGCTACCCGGTCACCGACGCCGCCGGCAACCTCACCGACCTCGACGGCAACGCGATCGTGGAGTCGTTCAGCGGCGCGCCGGGCTTCCCCGGATTCAACCCGACGGCGACGCAGACCCTCGCCTACCTCGCCGACATGCAGGAGAGCGGCATCCCGGTGACGTACGGCTACATCTCCGACCTGCACGAGCGCAAGCCCGGCTCGAGCGGCTGCACGACGGCGAGCGCGACGGGCATCGGGTATGCGCTCGGCCCGGGCGACAGCTGCTACGTGAGCAACGCGGCCGCGTACGACGCGGCGTTCGCCAAGTTCTTCGCCCGGCTGGCGTCCGACGGCATCACCCCCGCGAACACCGAGTTCGTGATCGGTGCCGAGGAGAACGACCAGCTCGACGGCGCGAACGTGGGCCGGGCGATCGAGCCGACGCCCGCCGGCTGCGACGGCGTCAACGTCGCGTGCAACTACGCGGTCGGGCAGATCGGCGAGCTGCAGGCCAACATCAACGGCCTCCTCTCGACGACGGCCAGCGCCGGCACCGCCTTCGACATCGAGCCTCAGGGCGCCGCGGTGTACGTGCACGGCCGGCCCTCCGCTTCCGACCCGGCCGTCCGCCAGCTCCAGCGGGACACGGCCGCGATGGCCGTGGACGACCCGTACACGGGAGTCGCCGGCGAGAAGATCGTCAACTACCAGGCCGGCGCGCTGGAGCAGCGCGTCCTGCACATGCAGACCGCCGACCCGCTGCGCACGCCCACCTACACGATCTTCCCCAGGCCCGACTACTACTTCGCGACGTTCGGGCCGAACGTCACGATCACCGGCCGGTATGCCTGGAACCACGGCTACTACAGCCCGAACATCGACATCACGTGGGCCGGCATGGCCGGGCCGGGCGTTGCGGTCAGGGGTGTCGACGGGCCCCAGCCGGGGGCAGGGAACCAGCCGCACGATCCCAACTCGCAGAACACGGTCCCGCAGGCCAGCACGGTCGGGACGTGGGTCGAGGAGACCGACCTCAGGCCGACGCTCCTGTACCTCACCGGCCTGCACGACGACTAC
This sequence comes from uncultured Actinomycetes bacterium, assembly GCA_963837265.1. Taxonomy (GTDB): domain Bacteria; phylum Actinomycetota; class Thermoleophilia; order Gaiellales; family Gaiellaceae; genus DATBLE01. The sequence continues at coordinate 269,054 of CAWIMQ010000002.1, read as the reverse complement.
CAGTCCGACGGCCACGTGATCACCCAGGCGCTCTCGTCGGTTCCGGCGCCGCTGAGGGACACGCAGGAGCTCGCCGCCGGCTACGCCCAGATCAACTCCAGCGTCGGGCGGTTCGCCACCGACACGCTGATCGCGGAGACGAAGGCGCTGGCGTCGGGCACCGGCTCGAACGACCACGCCTACGTCGCCGAGCAGGCGATCCTCAAGGGCCTGGCCGGCCAGCGTGACGACGTGGCCGCCAAGATCAAGAAGCTGCTCTCGGACGCGGCAGCAGGCAAGAAGCCGAACCACGGCGCGGTCCAGAGCAGCCTGGCGCACGTGCGGGAGCTCCTGCGCCGGGCCGAGAAGCTCGCCCAGATGTGACCTGACGCCTCGGGCCTACCGAGCTTGACACCCGCCGCCCGAGACGGGCGGCGGGTGTCGTCGCAGGACGGCGCGTGCTCCGGCCGGCGCCGGCTCTCGTGTGCTTGACGGATATCTCTCGCAGATATATCGTTCCGATATATGGAGCCGACGGCGGTCACGTGGGCGGTGCTCGGGTTGCTCGCCATCCAGGCGCGGAGCGGATACGACATCAAGCGGGTCGTCGACCGGACGATCCGCCACTTCTGGGCGGCGAGCTACGGGCAGATCTACCCCGAGCTGAAGCGGCTGGAAGCGGCCGGCTGGATCGACGGCCGCGACGGATCTCGCGGCGCCCGCTCGCGGCGCGTGTACACGATCACGGCGGAGGGGCGGCGCCGGCTCGGCGACTGGCTGCACGGAACCGAGACTCGGATCGAGCTGCGCGACGAGTCGTTGCTGCGCCTCTTCTTCGCGGACACGCTGCCCCGCGAGCATGCGCTCGGTCTCCTGACCGCGCGGCGCGAGGGATACCGGCACATGCTCGCCTATCTGCGTGCGCTCGACGACGGGACCGGGCCGGATCCGCCGTTCGTCGACCTCGTCTACCGCTGGGCGCTCGACTACTGCGAATGGGGGATCGAGTGGTGCGAGAGGCAGGAGCACCGTCTGCGCCGGGCCGCCTAGAGGACCTGCCCGAGCCGACCTGGAAGTCGATGCTCGGGCGCGGCCTGCCGCAGTTCGGCGGCGAGGCGGTGCTGCCGGTGCTCGTCTTCTACGCCCTGTGGAGGGCCGAGGGGCTCGCGGCCGGTGTCGGCGCCTCGGCCGCCCTGTCCCTCGCGCTCGCGGCCTGGTCGCTGCGGCGCGGGCGGGAGGTGGCGCTGATCGCGGTCGGCGCGGCCTTCGTCGTCGTCCAGGCGCTGGTCGGGATCGTGTCGCAGAACACGACCGTCTACCTCGCACAGCCGGTCGTCCTGAACGCCCTCTGGGGTCTCGCGTACCTCGCTTCGAGCGCGGTCCGCCGGCCGCTGATCGGCGTCTTCGCCAACGCCTGGTACCCGTTTCCGCCCTGGTTCCGCGCCAGCGAGCCGTACCGGCGCGAGTTCGGGATGCAGTCGATCGTCTGGGGCGTCTACTGCCTCGCGCGCGGCGCCCTGCGCCTCTGGGCCCTGGTCGCGTCGGGCGTCGTGGGCTTCGCCGTCGTCTCGGTCGTCACCAGCACGCCGCTCGTGGTCGCGCTGGTCGGCTGGGGCATCTGGCACGCGCGGCGCGCGTTCACGCGGCTGGACGCGGCAACGGCGTTCTGAGCCGTCGCGGCCCGACGAAGTCCGGTGGAGGTGGCTTTTCTGCCGCCGGCTGCGTAGGGTTGTGTGCGGCAGGCACTCCGCGCGCGGCGCTCGGAGGATCACCCGCCGGCCGCCGGCAGTCGCGGCGGTAGCGCTCACCGGGGTCGGATCGGAGCGAAAGCGATCGCCGCCAGTCTCACAGCCGCCGTCCCGGATCCGCGCACGCGTCGCGCCATGAGGTCGGCGGCAATCGTCGGGATCGCGTTTGCGGTCGGCGCGGAGATCGCGAGCACCGTCGTGCTCACGTCGTGGTGCCGGTCATGACTCCGACCGGTGCTCTGCTCCTCGGCCGAGAGGACGAGCTCGAGCTCGTCGCGAGCGTGCTCGATGCCGCCTGCGACGGCAATCCCGGGTCCGTGCTCGTCTCGGGCGAGGCGGGGATCGGCAAGACGAGGCTGCTCGAGGAGTTGGCAGAGATCGCGGTGGGTCGTGGCTGCCTGACGCTCGAAGGTAGGGCTGCCGAGTTCGAGCGGGAGCTTCCGTTCGGGGTGCTCGTCCACGCTCTGGACGCGTACCTGAGATCGCTCGACACGCGGGCGCTCGATCGCCTGGCGATGGATCGGCTGGGCGAGCTCGCTGCCGTCTTCCCGTCGTTGCGCGAGCTGGGCGAAGCGGTCGAGTATCCCGTCTCGGCACTGGAGCGCTTCCGCGTCTACCAGGCGGTTCGCGAGTTGGTCGAACGCCTCGCCGCTCGGTCGGCTCTGGTGTTGATCCTCGACGATCTGCAGTGGGCAGACGGTGCCTCACTCGAGCTGGTCTCCTACCTCCTTCGTCGGCCGCCCCAGGCCTCGGTCATGATCGCGTTGGCTCTCCGGACCGGTCTGGGCGACCCTGCCGTCATCAAGGCGATCGCCGACATCCAGCGCTCGAGCATCGTCCACACGGTCGAGCTCGGCCCGCTCACGAAGGAGGGCGTCGGGCAGCTCGTGGGCGACATCGAGGGTCTCGACGTCGAGCGGCTTCACCACGAAAGCGGGGGAAACCCGTTCTTCGCGCTGCAGCTCGCACGCGCCGGCGCCGATGAGGCCGACCGGGCGTCGGACGGTGGGCTGGGAGTTCCGCCGACCGTCGCGCGGGCAATCGCGGCAGAGCTCGAAGAGCTGTCCCCCGACGCCCGGACGCTGGCCGAGGCGGCCGCCGTCGTCGGTGACCCGTTCGACCTCGATCTGGCGGCCGCAACCCTGGACGCGCCGGGGAACGAAGTGTGGGAGCGACTCGACGAGCTCGTGTCGAAGGATCTCGTTCGGGGAACGGACGTCCCTCGGACCTTCCAGTTCCGGCACCCCCTCGTGCGGCGTGCGGTCTACGGTTCGTGCTCGCCGAGCGTGCGCATGTCTTGTCACCGACGTGCCGTCGACGCTCTGGCGGAGAGGGCGGCGCCTGCCGCCGTGCTGGCGGGTCACGTGGAGCAGTCCGCGCGCCACGGTGACGTCTTCGCGATCGAGACACTGCGGCGAGCGGGAGAGGAGGCGTCCAGGCAGGCCCCGGCGAGCGCGGCCTCCTGGTTCGCAGCCGCCCTTCGCCTCCTGCCCGCGAATGCGCCCGCGGAGGAGCGGGTCGGCCTGCTCATGTCGCTGGCCGAGGCGGAGGCGGCGATGGGTCGTTTCTCCGAGGCCCATGACGCGCTCGACGAGTGCGTTGCCTCGACTCCCCCTGAGAACGTGGAGCGCAGAGTGGGCCTGGTCGTCGGTACGGCGGAGATCGAGCAGCTGCTCGGTCGCCACAACGAGGCACGGAGGCGCCTGCAGCGCGCTTACGACGAGCTTGCGGATCCGGACTCGCCCGCACGGGTGTGGCTGCTGATCGCACTCTCAGCCAACAGCCTCTTCCTCGCCGACCATCCGGGGATGCTCGAATGGGGGCGCCTCGCCGTCGAGGCCGCAGAGGCGGTCGGGGACGACACGCTTGCGGCTGCTGCGCTCGCCGCGTACACCATGGGCGCGACGTTCGCAGGTCGGGTCGACCTCGCCCGCGAGCTGCATCGCCGTGCGGCCGCCCTCGTCGACTCCCTCGACGACGAAGAGCTCATCTCCCGGCTTGATGCACTCAGCAATCTGGCCACCGCCGAGCTCTATCTGGATCTCCACGCCCTGACGTGTCTTCACGGCGAGCGCGGTCTGTCCCTCGCCCGCTCGACGGGGCGGACCCAGCTCGTGCCGATCCTGATCCCGATCCTGGGCTGCTCTCTCTGGATGACGGGCGAGCTGAAGCGCTCGGCAGAGGTGCTCGACGAGGCGATCGAAGGCGCGCGTCTCGTCGACAACGCGCAGGGGCTGTCACTCGCCTTGTTCAACCGCGCGCTGTCGGCGGTGATGGCTGGCGACCTGGAAACCGCACTCGAGCTGGGCGCGGAGAGCGTCGAGCTGGCGCAGCAGGTCGACAACGGCGTGATCACGGCCTTCGCAGGTGCCATCCACGCCCAGGCATTCTGTGAGGCGGGCCGGCCCGAGCGAGCGGTCGAGCTGTTGCTGGAAAGCGTCGGCGGCGAGGACATCCCGCTCCTCGCCGGCAGCTGGCGGGCGACCTACTTCGAGCTACTGACCCGCTGCTCGCTCGAGTTGGGCCAGCTCGACAAGGCACGGGCGGCAGCGGTGAAGGTCCGGGAGCAAGCCGACGAGCAGGGATTGCAGCTCTCCGGGCTGATGGCCGACCGCGCCGGCGCCGCAGTCGCGCTGGCCGAGGGCAGACCGGACGACGCCGCCGACCTTGCTTTGTCCGCCGTTGCGCAGTCGGAGGAGATCGGCGCGCGCGTCCATGCAGCCACGTCCGGAGCCCTCGCCGGCCGCGCGCTCGCCGCTGCCGGCCGAGCCAGCGAGGCGATCGCTCAACTCGTTCGAGCCGCCGACGAATTCGACGCCCTGGGAGCGCTGCGGTATCGCGACCAGGCCGAGGCGCAGCTTCGCAACCTCGGACACGCGGTCCATCGCCGGACGCCGCGTGGCACGCCCGGAGGTTTCGGCGTGGAGTTGCTGACCGGGCGCGAGCTCGAGGTCGCCGGGCTCGTTCGCGATCGCCGGACCAACCGCGAGATCGCGGAGGAGCTCTTTCTGAGTCTGAAGACCGTCGAGGCCCACATGCGGAACATCTTCCAAAAGCTCGACGTCTCTTCTCGTGGCGAGGTCGCTCAGCTGATCGGGCGTACCCGGACGGCCGACGGTCACACGTAGTCCGGCCGCGCGCAGCGGCCGCCGTTCGTTTGCGCGCTTGGTCCTAGGGGCCGGGCGCCTGTCGGACCAGGGTCGAAATCAGGGTCGCCCACCGATGTCCGCACACCAGTCGTGACCCATGCTCGAGGCATGCCGTTGTTCCGGCTCCATCATCGCCACACGGCGGACGAGTGCGCGGCGATCTACGCGGCCTGGAAGGGGTTCGCCAGTCCCTTGCGGCGGAGTTTCACCCTCGCCTCGTGTCGCGAGGGGGACCACGCGATCTGGTGGGACGTCGAGGCCCCGGACGGGCGTCGGGCGCTCGAGCTGCTGCCGCCCTACGTCGCCAGCCGCACCCACGTGGTCGCCGTGAGCGAGGTCGAGATTCCGTGACCGGCCGGTCCCGCCATTCCGAAGGAGGAACCGTGAGAGTGACGCACGACATCTGGACCGACCTCGCGGATCGCGAGAGCGACGGACTCGAGGTCACGCTCCTGTGGAACGAGGCAACCGGCCGCGTGAAGATAGCGGTCTCCGATTCGAGGGTCGACGAGAGCTTCGAGCTCCAGGTCGCCGGCGCGGACGCGCTCGCGGCGTTCCATCACCCGTTTGCGTACGCGTCCTCGGGTGCGGCTTGCCCTGGCCGGGACTCACTCGGGTCCACCGACCTCCAGCTGCAGAGCTGAAAGGAGAACGAGATGTCATCCGTTTCCACCCAAGCGCCACCGCAGGAGCGGCCCGAGCAGCTCGGCGCGCAAGCGCTCGTCGCTGCCCGCGACGTCAGCCGCCGCTACGGCGTCGACGGCGACGTCTGCGTACAGGCGCTCCGCGGCGTGTCGCTGGAGGTCACGAGCGGGCAGCTGACTGCCGTGATGGGACCCTCGGGGTCCGGCAAGTCGACGCTCATGCATATCCTCGCGGGCCTCGACCGCCCGAACGAGGGTCAGGTCACGATCGCCGGCACCGACATCACGGAGCTTGGCGATACCGATCTGACGAAGCTCCGGCGCGAGCACATCGGCTTCATCTTCCAGTTCTTCAACCTGCTGCCGATGCTGAGCGCCGAGGAGAACATCCTGCTCCCGCTCGAGCTCGCCGGGTTGAAGCCCGACCGCGAGTGGGTGCGCGAGCTGAGCGAGAAGGTCGGGCTCTCGGAGCGGCTCTCGCACCGGCCCTCCGAACTTTCGGGAGGCCAGCAGCAGCGGGTTGCCGTGGCACGAGCGCTCGTCTCGCGGCCGACGGTGATGTTCGCGGACGAGCCGACCGGCAACCTCGACTCGGCCACCTCGGCCGAGATCCTCGCACTCCTGCGGGACGCGGTCTCGAGCTACGGCCAGACGACGGTGATGGTCACCCACGACGCGAACGCCGCCGCGATCGCCGACCGGATCCTCTTCCTCGCCGACGGGCAGATCGTCAAGGACCTCGGCCCCTCGAACCGGCATCAGGTGGTCGAGGCGATGGAGGAGGTGACGGCGCAGTGAGACGCGTCGCGCTCCGCGGCCTGCTCGGCCGCAAGCTCCGCTCGATCCTGACCGGGCTCGCGATCGTGATCGGGGTGGCGATGGTCAGCGGCACCCTCGTCCTCACCGACACGATCGACCGCGCCTTCCACTCGATCTTCACAGCCTCCTACGCGCAGACGGACGCCGTCGTCAGCGGCAAGAAGCTCGTCGACTGGTCGACGAGCGGGAACGCGACCGTCTCGCCGGCGCTTCTCGCCAGGGTGCAGAGCCTCCCCGAGGTCGGCCAGGCCGCCGGCCTCGTGCTCGACTTCTCCAACACGAGCGACACCGCGCAGCTGCTCGACCGCGACGGCAAGGTCATCCAGACGTCAGGCAGCCCGACGTTCGGCTTCGGCATCGATCCCGGCGCGCAGCGGTTCAACCCCTTCCGGCTGACGGACGGCCGCTGGGCCGCCGCCGCCGACGAGGTCGTGATCGACGCCGACACCGCCTCGGGCCACGGCTACGCGGTCGGCGACGCGATCCGCGTCTCCGCCGACGGCCCCCCGCGACAGTTCGCCGTCGTCGGCATCCTGAAGCTCGGCGACCTCTCCTCGCTCGGCGGCGCCACGATCGCCGTCTTCTCGGCCGACACCGCACGCCGGATTCTGCACAAGCCCGGCTACGACTCGATCGCCGTCGCCGCCCGAGACGGCGTCTCCTCCGCGCAGCTCGTCGACACGCTGAAGCGAATCGCGCCCCCGGACGCGCAGGTCCGCTCCGGTGCCGAGCAAGCGCGCGCCAGCGAGAAGGACACGACCGGGTTCATGGGCTTCGTCCGCGCCTTCCTGCTCGCCTTCGGTGGCGTCGCCCTCTTCGTCGGCGCCTTCGTGATCTTCAACACCTTCTCGATCACCGTCGCCCAGCGGATGCGCGAGTTCGCGACGCTCCGCACTCTCGGCGCCTCGCGCCGGCAGGTGCTCCGCTCGGTCCTGCTCGAGTCGCTCGCGCTCGGCCTCGGCGCATCCCTGGTCGGGCTCGCCGCGGGTGTCGGCCTCGCCAAGGGTCTAGGCTCCGCGCTCTCGGCTTTCGGGCTCGCACTGCCGGAGGCTCCGCTGGTCTTCGCCGCCCGTACCGTCGTCGTCTCGCTGGCGGTCGGCGTCCTGGTCACCCTGCTCGCCGGGCTGATCCCGGCGGTGAAGGCGACGCGCGTGCCGCCGATCGCCGCCGTCCGCGAGGGCGCGATCTCGCGCGTCGCCCACCGCAAGCGCCATCTCGCCGGGCTCGCCCTCGGCGGCCTCGGCTTGGCCCTGGTCGTCTACTCGACGCTCGGCGCCGGGAGCCCGATCCCGGTCGTCGCCGGTTGCCTGCTGCTCTTCGTGGGCGTCGCGACGGTGGCCGCACGCCTCGTCCCGGGCATCGTCGCCGGTGTCGGCTGGCCCTCGCGCAGGCTCGGCGGCACCGCCGGCCGGCTCGCGACCCGCAACGCGACCCGCAGCCCCGCCCGCACGGCCTCCGCCGCTGCCGCGCTGATGATCGGGCTCGCGCTCGTCACTCTCTTCGCCGTCGTCGCCCACGGCCTCCGCGGCTCCGACCGGCACGCGATCGAGCAGCAGCTCAGCGCCGACTGGATCGTCAAGGCAGACGGCGACCCCGGCACGCTCCCCGTCGCCGCCGCCCGCGCACTCCGTGCCTCCGGGCTCACCGTTTCGGCCACCCGCTACGACCGCGGCCGCCTCGCCGGCAGCAACATCGGTGTCAGCGGCGTCGACGCTCGCGTCGCCCGCTTTGTCCACTTCGACTGGATACGCGGCTCCGACACGACGCTCGCGACGCTCGGCCCCGGCGACGCCGTCCTCGAGCAGTCGACCGCCGACCACCGCCACCTCGCCGTCGGCGACCGCTTCACCCTCCGCACTCCCGCCGGCAAGCCGCTCGCGCTCCGTGTCGTCGGCATCCGCGATCCGTCCAAGCTCGACCCGCTCCTCGACGGTGTCGTCATCTCGCAGGCGACCTTCGACCGCGCCTTCGCGCGACCGCAAGACCTGCTCGTCTTCGTCCGCGGCCAGGTCGAACGGTCCACGCTCGAGACGGCGCTCAGCGGCTACCCGGCAGCGCAGATCTTCACCTACGACGGCTTCATCGAGGATCGCTCCGCCTTCGTCGGCCAGTTCCTGAACCTCGTCTACGTCCTGCTCGCGCTCTCCATCGTCGTCAGCCTCTTCGGCATGGTCAACACGCTCGTCCTCTCCGTCTTCGAGCGCACACGCGAGCTCGGCATGCTCCGTGCGGTCGGCATGACGCGCAGACAGGCACGGCAGATGGTCCGCCACGAGAGCGTGATCACGGCGCTGATCGGCGCTGCGACCGGGCTCCCGCTCGGCCTGGCTCTCGCCGCCATCGTCACGCGCCGGCTCGGCGACTACGGAGTCACCTACCAGGTGCCGGTGCTCACGCTCGGCGTCTTCCTCGCGATCACCGTGGTCGCGGGGCTCGCGGCCGCGCTCCTCCCGGCGAGGCGAGCCTCGCGGCTGAACGTCCTTTCGGCGCTCCAGTACGAGTAGGAAGCGGGGCCCACGCCGGTGTCGGGGCCGGTCGCTGCCGCCTGCCTGTCCCGGGCCGCCGCCGCGGGAGCGGCGGCGGCCCGGATGCGCCGAGTCTGCCGCCCGGACCTGTCAGCCGTCGTGGCCTGCCCGTCCCAGGACGGCGTCCAGACGCTCGAGACTCGCGGCCGGCCACAGGGCTTTCCTGTCGTAGTAGACCTCGAATGCCGGCGCCGAGCCCGGGAGCACGACCCAGCCGAGCTTGGACTTCGTGAAGATGTGAACGTCGGGCGTGACCGCGGAGGGCTGGTCCAGCGTGCCGCCGCGAACGAACCGCACCTCGGGGCGTCCGTACTCGCTGAAGACCGCCACCTGGCATGCCGGACAGCGAAAGATCCTCTGCTTGCTGCCGTCGTCGCGCGGCACCTCGACCGGCTGCGGCACGCCGGCGAGCAGCTCGACGCGGTCGGCCTCGATCAGCAGGTTGATCACGAAGGCGCTTCCGGTCTGCCGCTGGCAGTTCAGGCAGTGACAGCAATGGACGAAGAGCGGGTCGGACGTGAGTCTGTAGCGAACCGATCCGCAGGCGCACCCACCTTCACGCTGGACGCTCATGATCTCCTCCTCGAGGGCAGGGCGACGGGAGCCTGGACGGTACCCAGATCCACTGCCCGGCAGCTCGCAGTCCGGAACAGGCTGCGAAGCGGACGCCGGGCAGAGATGATTCTCGGCGCCGGGGTAGGTCTGGGTATCGAGCAAACACGCTCGGAGTCGATTGGTGGAGGAGTGACCATGGGCAAGATCGCAGTGCACGAGTTCATCACGCTGGACGGCGTCTTCGAGGAGCCGAGCTGGACGACGGATTACCCGTTCGACCCGAAGATGGCTGAGGCGATCGGCGCACTGATGGGGTCGAGCGAAGCGCTGCTGCTCGGGCGGCGCACCTTCGAGCTGTTCGCACCGGCGTGGTCGGGCCGGACCGCCGAGGACGATGCCGGCGCTCCGTTCATGAACGAGTCCCCGAAGTACGTCGTCTCGGCGACGCTGCAGAGCGCCGACTGGAACAACTCGACGATCCTCGGCCCGTATCGAGCCGAGGCGGTTCGCGACCTCAAGGAGCGAATCGGCGGAGCCATCTACGTCAGCGGCAGCGGCACCCTTGTTCGAGCCATGCTCGCCGACGGGCTCGTCGACGAGTTGCACCTGTTCGTCTTTCCCCTGACGCTCGGCGCCGGCCGGCGGCTGTTCGCCGACTCGGGCCCGTCCACGAAGCTCGCGCTCGCGGGGACGGAGGCCTACGACAGCGGGGTCGTGCATCTGGCGTACCGGCCGGCCGAGTAGGAGCGCTTCCGCGCCGGCGGACGATTCGGGCCTCGACCCGATTCGCGACGAGCCCGCATTCAAGGAGCTCGTCGCCGGGTGAACGGGTCTTCGAGATAGGGGACGGCGGCGGCGCTGAGCCCCGGGACGAGGTTGATGTCGTAGTGGGTGACGGCGGGGAGGACGGCGAGCCGGTGGTGGGTCGGCCGGTCGTTCGCGTCGGGCGATCTGCTCGTGGGTCTGGTGCAGCGGGGTCCGGCGCAGGTGGCCTGCCGTCTCGGGGCCGATCGCGTCCATGCCGGCGTCATCTCCGGGTACCAGCCGTGACGCTTGAACGGCGTGTCGCCATCTCGGGCCTCCTGTTGTTCGGGTTCGTCTCCCAGACGGCCGCACCGATCGAAGGTCATCGGAGAGTCTCCCGCCCGTTGCGGCGGCAGGACACCGGGTCGCTACCCTCCCGTCGGTGCATCGGCTCACGAAGGCGCAGGCGCGGCGGATCGCGGTGCGCGCGCAGCTGCTCGACGCGCCGCGGCCGACCGAGCTCGTCGCGGTCGTGCAGCGGTTGACTCTGCTTCAGATCGACCCGACCGCGGCGGTCGCGCCGAGCGCCGACCTCGTCGCCTGGAGCCGGCTCGGCTCGTCGTACCGGCCCGACCAGCTCAAACACGCCCTCGAGCAGGACCGCACTCTGTTCGAGCTCGACGCGATGGTGCGGCCGATCGGCGATCTCGGCCTCCACCTCGCCGGCGCCGCAGACCGGCCGAGCTACGAGCGGACGCGGGCCTGGCTCCGCGACAACGGCCGCTTCCGGCGCGACATCCTCGACCTGCTCTCCAGCTCCGGCCCGCTGAGCTCGCGCGAGATCCCCGACACGTGCGTCGTGCCGTGGCCCTCGAGCGGGTGGACGAACAACCGCAACCTCACGGTCATGCTGGAGATCCTGATGATGCGCGGCGAGGTGGCGATCGCCGGACGCGTCGGGCGGGAGCGGCTGTGGGACCTCGCCGAGCGCGTCTATCCGCCGAAAGTGGACGTGCCGGCGGTCGAGGAGGCCGAGCGGAGGAAGAACGAGCGGCGGCTCGCCTCGCTCGGCATCGCCCGGCCGGCGGCGAGGAAGATGCCGATGGAGCCGGTCCACGTCGGCGAGGCGGGCGAGCCGGCCGTCGTCGAGGGCGTCAAGGGCGAGTGGCGCGTCGACCCGGGCTACCTCGCGGGCGGCTTCGAGGGCCGGACGGCGCTGCTGTCGCCGTTCGACCGGCTCGTTCACGACCGCGCCCGCACCGAGGAGCTCTTCGACTTCGAGTACACGCTCGAGATGTACAAGCCCGCCGCCAGGCGCCGCTGGGGCTACTTCGCCCTCCCGATCCTCCACGAGGACCGGCTGGTCGGGAAGGTGGACGCCGTCGCCGATCGCAAGGCCTCCGTCCTGCGCGTGAACGCGATCCACGAGGACGTGAAGTTCACGCGCACGACGACCAAGGCCGTCCGGAACGAGCTCGAGGACCTCGCCTCCTGGCTCGGCCTGGCCGGGGTCGAGTCGTGACACCTCTGTGGATCACGAACGACCGGAGGGACCGCACATCCGCGTGGCGCTGCCCCCGACTCCGAGAGAACGACTACCGATCGGATGACCGGACGCCGACGCAGCCGGCCGACTACGCTCGTGCCGACCGACTACCGAGGATCGGGGGGATGTATGACCGAGATGCTGTTGTTTCATCACGCGCATGGACGGACGCCGGGATTCCTTGCGTTCGCCGAAGAGCTTCGCGCGGCCGGGCACACTGTGCACGCGCCGGATCTCTACGGCGGCCAGACGTTCGACAGCCTCGACGAGGGCATCGGCTACGCGAAAGAGGTCGGATTCGAGGAGATCCTCGAGCGGGGCGTCCGCGCGGCAGGCGGGCTGCCGAGCGACCTCGTGTATGCGGGGATGTCGCTCGGGGTGATGCCTGCGCAGAAGCTCGCCCAGACGCGTCCCGGTGCGAAAGGGGCAGTGCTCCTTCACGCCACGCTCCCACCGTCCGAGTTCGGCGGCGCGTGGCCACCGGCGGTTCCGGTTCAGATCCACTTCATGGAGGAGGACGAGTTCGGCCTCGAAGGAGACATCGACGCCGCCCGCGAGCTGGAGAGCACGGTCGAGAACGCGGAGCTCTTCCTCTACCCCGGCAACGGGCATGTGTTCACCGACAGCAGCGTTCCGGGCTACGACGAGGACGCGGCGACGCTGGTCGAGCAACGTGTTCTCGCCTTTCTCGACCGCGTCGCGTAACGGGCACTCCGCCGGCCAGGCATGCGTTCACCACCTCTCGCGTCCGTCGCGAGCGGAACCCGTGCCGGCCCCGGGAGAATCGCCCGCCCGTCGGGCCGCAGCCAGACCTCGAGGCGACCTCCTGCAGGCGGCGTTCTGATCGACCGGGAGCGGAGGCTTGCCGTGGAGAGAGTGAGCCGACGGGATCTCTGCTCGAGCTCACGCGGTCGCAGATCCTGGCGTTCCGCCGGCAGGTCGGCGCGCTCGACGAGCGGCTCCCACCCGGCTCGCGCTCGCTCCGGCGTGCGGCCTGGGCGGGCTTGCAGGACAGCATGCCTCGCGCCGCGCTCCTCTCGATCCACGCGCGCGTCCATGGGGCTCACCCGTTCACCTGGGAGAATCGATCGCTCGTCCAGCTCTGGGGGCCGCGGTTCAGTGCGTACGTCGTGGCGGCGCGCGACCGCGCGGTCTTCTCGCTCGGCAGGCTGCCGGACGATGCCCGTGGGCGGCAGGTCGCAGAGGGGCTCGCCGCGCGCCTGCAGGCCTTCCTCGGCGATCGGCGGATGATCTACGGCGAGGCGGGAGACGGTCTCGGCGAAGTCGCCAATCGGCTGCGGTACGCCGCGACGACCGGCATGGTCCTGATCCGCTGGGACGGCGCGCGACAGCCGATCGTCTGGACCGTCCCGCCGCCGGAGGTCGACCCACTGGACGCGCGCCGCGAGCTCGCCCGCCGGTACCTGCACGTCTTCGGCCCGACGACGGCCGCGGCGTTCGCCAGGTGGGCCGGTATCGGGCCGGCAGAGGCCCGGAGGGCGTTCGACGCGCTGGCCGGATCGCTCACCGCGGTGTGGACGCCGATCGGAGAGGCGTCGATCCTGACCCGCGACGAGCCGGCGTCCGCGTCCCCGCGGGGACCGCGGCCGCGGCACGGCTCCTGCCCGGCGGCGACACCTACTTCCTCCTCCAGGGAGCAGATCGCGAGCTCCTGGTTCCGGACGCCGAGCGACGCGCCCCGCTCTGGACCCCGCGTGTCTGGCCGGGGGCCGTGCTCGTCGCCGGGGAGCTCGTCGGGACGTGGCGACGATCGCAGGCGGACGTGACGATCCAGCCCTGGCGGTGGCTGCCGCGTGCGGAACGCGCTGCGGTCGAGGCAGAAGCCGAGTCCTTGCCGCTACCCGGTGTCGAGGGGCGGATCGTCGTCCGCTGGGACGGCTGAGCGCGCGCCGCCGGGGTGATGAGGGGCAGCGCGGGCGGGTGCTCCGCCCAGGTTGGCGCAGGCATGAGGGCGGCGGCCGCGGCTACTCCATCTTCAGGAGGGATTGGCGGACGGTGCTCGTTGGAGGGTGAGGCGGAGCTCCGCGCCTCCGCCCGGTCGGTTGCGGGCGGCGAGGGTGGCGTGTTGGTGTTCGAGGAGGCGTTTCGCGATCGTGAGGCCGAGCCCGGCTCCGCCCTCCGCGCAGCCGGGTGCCGGAGTCTCGCGGACGCCGGGCTCGAAGATGTGCGGGAGGAGGTCGGCGTCGATCCCGGGCCCGTGGTCTTGAACGGTGATCTCGACGCTCGACTCGTCCGGGGCGGCCCAGCCGAGGTGGATCGGGGCGCCTGTCGGGCTGTAGCGGAGCGCGTTGTCGAGGATGTTGGTCAGGGCGCGCTTCGCGCGGTCGCGGTCGACGATGACGCCGATCGTCTGGTCGCCGTCGAGCTCGAACGTGTGGTCGCCGAGGCGGGCCGCGTGCTCGACGCCGGCTGTGACCTCCTGGAGTAGCTCGGCGACCGGGACGGCTTCGAGCTGGAGCGTCGGCTGCGCGTAGTCGTCGCGGGCGTAGGCGAACAGGTTGCCGATCAGCCGTTCGAGCGCGCCCGCTCTCGCCTCGGCCCGCTCGAGATGGACGGCCGGGTTGCCGAGCCGGGAGCCGATCGCCTGCAGGTGCCCGCGCAGCGCGAACAGCGGTGTGCGCAGGTCATGGGCGACGCTGGTGACGAGGAACCGTCTCGCCTCGTCCGCTTCCGCTCGTCGTTGCGCGGTCTCGCCGAGCGCGGCCGTCATGCCCTCGACCGCCTGCGCGATGTTCGCGATCTCGCCGATCCGGCTGCGCGGGACCGCGATCGTCAGGTCGCCGCCGGCGACCTTGTCGACCTGCGCGCTCAGCCTCGCGAGCGGCGTCACCATCCACCGGCCGGCGAGCCAGACCACGACCGCGAGCCCGGCGAGCAGGGCGACGATGCCGCTGAGGAGCGCGACCAGCGCCCGGATGGAACGTGAGGTAGGCCGGTAGTAGAGGTCGGTAATCAGTGTGGCCTGCGGAGTGGCCCGCGACTTGGAAGCTGCGATCGGGATGAGCCGCTGCTCATCGGGCAAGGACGCAGGACCCTTCTCGGCCGCCGCGGCCGGTGCTGTCTTGCCGGATTGGCGGGCCTTTTGCCGGCGGTCCTGCTCCTGCTGGAGGGCCGGGCTTAAGTAGACCAGGCGTTTCTCATCCGGGCCGACGATAACCAGTTGCGCGAAGAGACCGAGCCGGTCGACCAACCTTGCGAACCCCTGGACGGAGGCCGGCTCTTGTATCTCGGTGCGATGGGAGGTCAGGTAGGCGACCGCGTCGCTCAGCCGCCGCTGGATGTCCGCCTGCTGATGGTGCCGCTCGATCACCCAGGCCGCACCGCCGGTCAGCGTCGGCACCAGCAGCAAGACGAGGAAGGCGCCGAGCATGAAGGTGCGGATACGGATCGGCGCTCGTCTCATCTGCTGCCCGGATCGAGCCGGTAGCCGGCTCCCCAGACGGTGACGATGTAGCGCGGTCTGGCCGGGTCGGGCTCGATCTTCTGCCGCAGGCGAGCGATGTACACCGCGACCGCGCTCCGGTCGCCGAACGAGCCCCAGACGAGCTCGAACAGCTGGTCACGGCCGAACACCTGCCGCGGATGCTCGACGAGGACGCGCAGCAGGTCGAACTCGCGCGCGGTCAGATCGATCCGCCGTCCCTCGCAGCTGACCTCGTGTGCGGCCAGGTCGACCTCCAGCGCGCCGAAGCGAAGCGTCTGCAGCTCGCCGGCCGGGGAGGCGCGCCGCAGCACCGCCTTGACGCGGGCGACCACCTCGGCCGGGGTGGCGGACTTGACGATGTAGTCGTCGCCGCCGAGACCGAGCCCCCGGATCTTGTCGGCGTCGCTGTCGCGGGCGCTCAGGAAGAGCACCGGGACGGTCGAGTCGCGGCGCAGGCGCCGGCAGATCTCGAAGCCCGACTCGTCGGGCAGCATCACGTCCAGCAGCACCAGATCGGGACGGCCCCGGTCGAGCTGCTCGCTCGTCTCCCGCCCGCTTCCCGCGTGCCGCACCCGGAAGCCCTCCGCCTCCAGGAAGTCCCGCATCAGCTCCGCGATCTGCTCGTCGTCCTCGACGACCAGGATCGACGCCCCGGTGCCCTCATCGCCGCTCACCCAACTCAGTGTCGCCCAAACGCGACCCACCGACGGCTCCGCGGAGCCGCTTTCATCGACTTTTCATCGGCGGCTCCTGCGGCTGTTATAGGCGGCAGCGATCATCGAGGGCGTGAACCCGCTCGCCGACCCCGCTTGCAGCCTCCAACGCCCAGGGCGGGCATGGCAGCCCGCGGCGCGGACGGCGGCCGCGATCGTCGCTGCGGCCGGCCTGGTCCTGCCGGCGGCGGCATGCGGCGGCTCTCCGGGAAGTCAGGTGGCACAGCTCGGCTCCACCACCTCCACGACCCCGCAGAGCAGGACCGGCCCGAGCGCGACCGGCAAGTATGCCGCGTCGCTCGCCTACTCCCGCTGCATGCGCTCTCACGGGCTGCCCAACTTCCCCGATCCGAAGCAGGTTGGTGGCGGAATCCAGGTCTCCGGCTCCGCGCCGGGCGTCAACCCGCAGTCGCCCTTGTTCATGTCCGCCCAACAGTCCTGCAGGCACCTGCTGCCGGGCGGCGGCCGGCCGACCCACGCCGGGCAGCAGCAGGCGCTCGCCCGGATGCTTCACACCTCGCAGTGCATGCGCGCGCATGGCATCTCGGGGTTCCCCGATCCGACGCTTTCTCCCCCGTCCAACCGGGCCGGCTACAGCCAGATCAGCAGCAACGGCGTCGCCTGGCTGGCGATCCCAGACTCGATCGACGTGCAATCGCCGGCGTTCGAGCAAGCAGCGGGCGCGTGCGACCTTTGAAAGCCCCGTCGGCAACCGGGCCTGCACCTGCCACCGTCCGCGCCGCCGGCCGTCACGGCGGTCTGTCTTCCGGTCGCCGCTTGCTCAGGGCGACGCCGTTTTGGTTGCTCGCAGGGCTGGTGGTGGCGCTGTCGGCGCAGGCGTCGGCCGCTGCTGGAAGGACCGAAGCGTCCAAGGTGGTGACGAACGTGACCGTGACGCTCGGGAGGCCTTCGGAGTACGCGGTCACGCTCTCGAAGAAGCGGGTTCCGGTTGGAACCGTTGTCTTCAAGGTCACCAACCGTGGAGCTCTCCCACACGACTTCAAGGTGTGCGCTCGTGCGACCGGTTCCACCACGCCGAACGGTTGCGTCGGGAAAGCGACCTCGACGCTGAGGCCGGGTGGGTCGGCCGTGCTCGAGGTCGTGTTCGAGCAGGAGGGATCGTTCGAGTACCTCTCCACCGTGCCGGGGCACGCAAAGGCGGGCACGGGGCTACTCGACGTCGGTCGGAACGCCCATGGAGGGGAGAAGCTCGCCCTCGCCCAGAAGGTCGCCGAGTGCATGCACTCGCACGGATTCCCGAGCTACCCCGACAACGGGAATTTCACCGGCGTCGGGTCGAAGCCGAGCTCGCGGCAGGCCGATGCGGCAGAGAAGAACTGCGAGAAACAGGCGCGGCAGGCGCTCGGCCTGCCATGAGCGCCGCGTCCGCGACCGCCGTCATCTCCACGGCCGGGCTGGTTCTGCTCGCGGCGGCATGCGGCGGCTCGTCGGGGAGTCACGTGGCGCAGCTCGGCACGACCACAACGCAGAGCAGCTCACCGAGCGGCCGCTCGTCCGGCAGCGGGTCGACATCCGGCCAGGCGCTCGACTACGCCAACTGCATGCGCTCGCACGGGGTGCCAGCCTTCCCCGACCCGACGAGCGGCGGAGAGATCCCCAAGGTCAGCCTGCAGCAGGTCGGGGTCAGCAACTCGCAGCTCCAGGGCGCGCAGCGTGCCTGCCAGTTGCTGTGGCCAACCGTCTCCGCCGCGCAGCAGCAGCAAGTTCGGGCGCAGGCGCTGAGGTTCTCCCGGTGCATGCGCAACCACGGCATCACCGACTTCCCCGACCCCGACAGCAACGGCGGGATCAGAATCCCAGACTCCGTCGAGAACGCGCCGGGGTTCGAGGCCGCGATGAACGCCTGCAAGCCCTTGCCTCCGCCCCCTAACCGTGGGCCCGCCGGCGGGGGTGGGTCATGAGCGCCGGCGACCGCGGCGCATGGCCGGCTCCAGCGCGATCCGCGGCCGCGACCATCGCCGCGGCCGGTCTGGCCCTGGTGGCCGCGGCATGCGGCGGCTCGCCGGGGAGTCACGTGGCGCAGCTCGGCACGACGACAACACAGAGCAGCTCACCGAGCGGCGGCTCGTCCAGCAGCGGGTCGACACACGACCAGGCGCTCGCCTACGCCAACTGCATGCGCTCCCACCGGGTGCCGAACTGGCCCGACCCCAATAGCAGTGGAGCGTTCGACAAGTCCAAGCTCACTCCACAGCAACTCGGGGCCGGCCCTTCGCAGGTCCAGGCAGCCCAAACGGCATGCAGGAGCCTGCTCCCGAACGGCGGCCGGCCGCCGAACCAGGCCGAGCGGCAGCAGATCAGAGCGCAGGCGCTCCAGTTCTCCCGGTGCGTGCGCGCCCACGGCGTCCCGAACTTCCCCGACCCCGGCAGCGACGGCCGCATACCCGACCCTGCCACCGTTGGAGTCGATCAGGGCTCGCCGAAGTTCCAGGCCGCAAACCAGGCCTGCCGGACGTACCGGCCCCCCTACATTCCCTCGAATTCCGCCTACAACGTGTGGGCCAGGACACACACAGGTGGGTCAGGGTCATGAGCGCGCCGACCGACCAGGAGAAGGTGTCGGCGACCGCGACGCATGGCCGGCTTCGGCGCGAACCGCGGCCGCGATCATCGCCACGACCGGCCTGGCCCTGCTGGCAGCGGCATGCGGCGGCTCGTCGGGAGGTCACGTGGCGCAGGCCGGCGCGACCACGACGCAGAGCAGCCCCTCCTCCAACCCTCCAACAACGACTCCCAGTCGACGAACTCCCACGCAGGGGGCGAAGTTCTCGGCCTGCATGCGCAAGCACGGGGTGACCAACTTCCCCGATCCCAACAGCCAGGGCGTGATCACGTTCGGCTCGGCTCAGGGGATCGACCCGAGCTCGCCGACGTTCGGGTCCGCACGGAGCGCCTGCGAGCAGCTCTTGCCGAACGGCGGCCAGCCGACGCCGCAGGAGCAGGCGCAGAGACAGCAGGAGATGCTCGCCTTCTCGAAGTGCATGCGCGCCCACGGGATCGAGGACTTCCCCGACCCGTCGGGCGGTGGCCTGCGGATCCAGGTCCACCCCGGCAGCGACCTCGACCCGAGCAACCCGCAATTCCAGGCTGCCCAGAAGGCATGCCAGGGGCACCTGCCGTTCAAGGCTCCAGGCGGCGCCCCGCCGACGGCGGGGAAGTCCGGCGGCGGTGGGTGAGCGGGTGACCCCCGCGTTCGGGAGGGGCGACGCAGGGACCAGACGCTTGCCGGTGCCGGCAGGAGGTGGGCATCGGAGCCACCTGGGGCGGCGGATCCTGGTCGGGCTCGTGCTGCTGGCCGCCGCGGCGGGGGCGGTGGTGGCGGTAAAGAATCCGTTCGGAGGCGGCTCGCCGTCCGGGAGCGGGAGCCTCGACAACGGGACGCCGACCTCGCTGCAGACGGTGACACGGAGGAGCCTGACCTCGCAGACGCAGGTGGACGGCACGCTCGGCTACACGGGCGCCTCGACTGTGGTCGTTCCCTCGGGGACGGCGCCCGCCGACGTACAGCACGCCGAGCAGTCGGTGACCTCAGCTCAGGCGGCGTATCAGTCCGTCCAGACGATCCTTGCGGCCGACCAGCGGACGCTGGCGCAGGCGCAGGCGACCCTGGCCGCGGACCAGCTGAAGGTGAAGAGCGACTGCCGGGGGAACAACGCAGCGTCCGGCTCGGGCTCGAGCCCGGGCTCGTCCGGCTCGAGCCCCGGTGGCGGCTCGGGCTCGAGCCCCTGCCAGACGGCCGCGCAGGCGGTGGCGAGCGACCAGCAGGCGTTGCAGAGCGCGCAGGGGAAGGTGACGGTCGATCAGGGGCAGGTCGACTCGGCGCAGGCGTCGCTGTCGGCGGCAGAGCAGAGCCTCTCGACCGCGCAGTCGTCGGCGACGGTCTACGACCCGGGCGCGACCTACACGATGCTGCCCGAGCCCGGCGACGTGGCTCGGCGCGGCCGGCCGCTGTTTGCAGTGGACGGAAAGCCGGTGCTGCTCCTGTACGGCTCGGTGACGGCGTGGCGGGCGTTCCGGGCGGGGATGTCTGCAGGTGGGGACGTGGCGGCCCTGAACGCGAACCTGCGGGCGCTCGGCTACGGCAAGGATCTCGCCGGCGACAGCTTCGGCTCCGCGACCGAGCAGGCAGTCGCCGAGCTGCAGGCGGCGCACGGGCTCGACCGGACCGGGAAGCTCGCGCTCGGCTCGGTCGTGTTCGAAGACGGCCCCGTCCGGGTGGCGACCGTTACCCCGTCGGTCGGCGCAGCCGTCCAGGCTGGGCCGGTGCTGTCGGTCACCTCGACCCGGCACGAGGTGACGATCTCACTCGACGCGGCCGCGCAGACGCAGGTGAACGTCGGCGACCCGGTGACGATCACGCTGCCGGACAACTCGACCACCCCGGGGGTGGTGTCGAAGGTCGGCAAGGTCGCGACCGTGCCCTCGAACGATCAGGGAGGCGGTGGCTCGAGCACGCCGACGATCGAGGTCGACGTCAGGCTGCTCCACGAGGCGGCCGCCGGCAGCCTCGATCAGGCGCCGGTTGGCGTCTCGATCACCACCGGCAGCGTCGGCAACGTGCTGGTCGTGCCGGTGAACGCGCTGCTCGCGCTCGCCGGCGGCGGCTACGCGGTCGAGGTCGTCGATCCGTCCGGCTCCCACCGGCTGGTCGCGGTCGGCCTGGGCCTGTTCGACGACGCGGAGGGGCTCGTCGAGGTCAGCGGGTCCGGGCTGCGGGCGGGTCAGCGGGTCGTGGTGCCCGGCTCGTGAGCAGCCAGACCGTCACGTGGGCCAACGGCGCCACGCCGAATCGCAACGGCGGGGTGCCGGTGCTCGAGCTGGAAGCGGTGGCGAAGGCGTACGGACAGGACTCCCCGGTTGCCGCGCTGCGCGGGGTCAGCTTTCGGGTGTGGCCCGGCGAGCTGGTGGCGATCATCGGGCCGTCCGGCTCGGGGAAGTCGACGCTGCTGCACGTGATGGGCACGCTGGAGCGGCCGAGCTCGGGCCGCGTCTCGATCACAGGCCTGGAGGTAGCCGCGCTCTCGGATCGGGAGCTGGCGGCGGTACGGGCGACCAGGATCGGCTTCGTCTTCCAGCAGTTCTTCCTCGCCGAGCACGAGACGGTGCTCGAGAACGTCGCCGACGGGTTGCTGTACGCGGGTGTCGCGGTGGGAGAGCGGCGGGCGCGGGCCCAGGACGCCCTGGCCGCGGTCGGGCTGGGTGAGCGTGTGGCCGCGCGGCCGACGCAGCTGTCCGGCGGGGAGCGGCAGCGGGTGGCGATCGCGCGGGCCCTGGTCGGCAGGCCGGCGCTGCTGCTCGCCGACGAGCCGACCGGAAACCTGGACAGCGAGACCGGCCAGCAGATCCTCGCCCTGTTCGACCGGCTGCACGCGGAGGGGGCGACGATCGTGGTGATCACCCACGAGCGGGAGATCGCCGCCCGCTTTCCCCGCCAGATCGTCCTCCGAGACGGCCTCGTCGTCATGGACTCGGGCAGCGGGCCGGGGCTCGCACGGGAATGAGGAGGATCCTCGCATTCGTCCTCGGCTCGGCCGTGACCGGGCTCCTGCTCGGCGGCGGGGGCGCGGCGGTCGCGTCTCCGGGGGCGTGTCCGTCGTCGAACCCGCCGAACGATCTGCGGATCGCCTCCGGGAGCCCGCAGACGGCGAAGGTGCGCTCGGCGTTCCAGCCCTTGCAGGTGGAGCTGGTGAACAAGAACGGCTGTCCGCTCACGGGAAGCCTCTCCGGGGTGGAGGTGAAGTTCACGGCCCCCCCGAGCGGTGCGAGCGGCACGTTCGCGAGCTCGGGGTCGAGCTCGGCGACGGTCGGGACCGACGCGCAGGGAACGGCGACCGCACCGACCTTCACCGCGAACGACACGCCCGGCGAGTACGCGGTTCACGTCCGCTCGAAGTACGGGACCGTCGACTTCGACCTGACGAACACGACCGCGGGCGTGCCCGCGTCGATCCGAGCGACCGGTGGGGGCGGGCAGGCGACAACCACGAACGGCCAGTACGCCCAGCCTCTGCAGGCGCAGGTGGTCGACTCGAGCGGCGGGCCGGTTGGGGGCGTGACGGTCACCTTCGCGATCGTGCCCGGAGCGACAGGGGCGGGGGCGAGCTTCCTCACCGGCGGCGGACAGGCGAGCGTCGAGACCGGCGCGAACGGGACTGCAACCTCGCCGCCGCTGGTCGCGAACGGCAGCCCGGGGGCATTCGGCGCCACCGCGTCCACCGGCGGCGTCTCCGGACTGGCGACCTACGCGCTCGACAACCACGCCGCCGTGTACAGCATGAGCGCCGCGAGCATGGCCGGCGCGGCGACCGTCAACAGCCAGTACCCGGAGCCGCTGCAGGTGCAGGTTCTGGACGCGGCCGGTCGGCCGGTCGAAGGCGTGACGGTCGGCTTCCAGATCGTCACCGGGGCGAACGGCGCCGGAGCCGTCTTCCTCGCCGCCGGCGCGCAGGCGAGCGCGACGACCGACCAGAACGGGCAGGCGCACTCGCCGCCCCTGGTCGCGAACCAGACACCCGGCCGGTTCACCGCCACCGCCTCGATCAACGGCGGCGCCACCTCGTCGTCTTCACCCTCGACAACCACGCGGCAACGACGACGATCAGCGCACGCGTGCCGACGAACCAGGTGGCGACTGTGCAGCGCCGCTACACGCGGCCGCTGCAGGGCTCTCGTCGTGGACGGAAGCGGCCGGCCGATCGAAGCGGCGACCGTCACCTTCCAGCTCGTCCAGGGGGCGAGCGGGGCGGGGGCGAGCTTCCTCGGCGGAGGCACGCAGGCGAGCGCGCTGACGGACGCCTCCGGGGTGGCGATCTCCCCGCCGCTGGTCGCGAGCCCGACGCCGGGCGCGTTCACGGCCACCGCAGGCGTCGCCGGCAGCAGCAGCCCGGCCGGCTTCCGCCTGGCCAACCTGGCCCCCCGGCTGCTCGCTTCCCGGCTGCTGCGCACGGCCGTCGTCGACGGCCGCTACCGGCGGTCGCTCCGCGTGCGGGTCGTCGACAACCACCGGCGGCCGATCCGCGGGGTCACCGTCACCTTCCAGACCGCTGCGGACGCAAGCGGCGCTGCCGCCACCTTCCTCGGCGGCACCAACCAGGCCGTCGTGACCAGCGACGCTCGCGGCTACGCCGTCTCCCCGCCGCTGGTGGCGAACCAGACTGCGGGCCGGCCGATCGCCACCGCGACGACGGCGGGGCGCAGCAAGCCGCTCAGCTTCCCGCTCGAGAACCTCGCCGGGCCGGTGTCGACGATCACCGCCGGCGCCGCCTCCGGCCAGACCGCCTCCCTCGGCGGCCGCTTCCCGATCCGGCTCGCCGTCACGCTCACCGACAAGCACGGAAACCCGGTCCGCGGTCGGGTCGTCACCTTCGCCGCCCCGCCGCGCGGCCCGAGCGGTCACTTCACCATCCGCCCACCGGCCCGATCGCACGGCGCGAACGCGAAGAAGCAGCCGAGAGCGCACGCCAGCCGCACCGCCCGCGTGAGCACAGATGCGAACGGAATCGCAATCGCCCCCCCGTTCACCGCCAACGACCAGACCGGCGGCTACGCCGTCACCGCCCGGGCCGGCGCGGAGCGAACCGCGTTCGCGCTCGTCAACACCCGACCGTGAGCGCACCATCCGCCGTCGAATCACCCCGGCTGCGAATGTCCGACCTCGCTCGGGTCGCGAGCGTCGGCCTCCGCACCCGCCGTCTTCGCGCCGCCCTCTCCGCGCTCGGCATCGCAATCGGCGTCGCCGCGATCGTCGCCGTCCTCGGTCTCTCCTCCTCCAGCCAGGCGGGCCTGCTCGCCGAGATCGACAAGCTCGGCACCAACCTGCTCACGGTCGCCAACGGCCAGACCCTCTTCGGACAGGCCGCCGAGCTCCCCCTCGCCGCCCCGGGAATGATCGCCCGCATCGGCCCCGTGCAGCAGGTCGACGAGACCGGCTCCACCGACGCCAACGTCTACCGCAGCCCGCTCATCCCCGCCGTGAACACGAACGCCCTCTCCGTCCAGGCGGCCAGCCTCGATCTCCCGAAGACGGTCGGCACCACGATCGCCCAGGGTTCCTACCTGAACGCCGCCACCGCCATGCTTCCGGTCGCCGTCCTCGGCGCCGCAGCCGCGAGCCGGCTCGGCATCGACCGCCTCTACCGGGGCGAGCGGATCTGGCTCGGCGGCATGTGGTTCTACCTCGCCGGGATCCTCGGCCCCGCCGTCCTCGCCCCCGAGATCGACAGCGCCGTCCTCGTGGGCTTCACCGCGGCCGAGCGCTACCTCGACTTCGACGGCCACCCCACGACCATCTACGTCCGCAGCGACACCAGCCAGACCGCCGCCGTCCAGTCCGTTCTCGCCCAGACCGCCAACCCGGAGGCGCCGAACGAGGTCGAAGTCAGCCAGCCGTCGCTCGCCCTCACCCTTCGCGCGCAGGCCAAGGGTGCGCTCAACAGCCTGTTCCTCGGCCTAGGCGCCATCTCGCTCCTCGTCGGCGCCGTCGGGGTCGCCAACATCATGCTGATCGGCGTCCTCGAGCGCCGATCCGAGATCGGCCTCCGCCGCTCTCTCGGCGCCACCAAGGCTCACATCCGCACCCAGTTCCTCGCCGAAGCGATCCTGCTCGCCCTCCTCGGCGGCGCCGCCGGCGTCGGTGCCGGCGCTCTCGCCACCGCCGCCTACGCCTCCACCAAGGGCTGGATCACGGTCATCCCCACCCTCGCCTGGGCAGGCGGCCTCGCCGCCGCGATCGTGATCGGCGCCCTCGCCGGCCTCCTCCCTGCACTCCGCGCCGCCCGCATGTCCCCGACCGAAGCCCTACGCACCGTCTAGCAGGCGTGCCCACATACTCTGGCTCAGTCTCACCGCCTCTTCGAGCCGCTCTGACCCACGTGGCGGGCGAGAAACGGTGTCTTCGCGCCCGCCGACGAGGGACCCGGGCACGCCTGATCAAGGCAGTTGCCCGAGGCCGAGCCCGCGCACTTGTCCACGTCGCCGTCACGGGCGCTGAGAAACAGCACCGGCACCTCCGATCGCTCCCGGATCTCGCGACAGACCTCGAACCCCGAGCGGCCGGGAAGCATCACGTCGAGCAAGACGCAGTCGGGCCGCGCCTCGAGCGCCGCGATCGCCTGCTCGCCATCGACGGCGTGCGCGACCCGAAAGCCACCCGCTCGATCCAGCCGCGGCGACGATCTTTCGCCGTTTCTTCCTACTTCGTTCGCACGCGGTCAAGCTGCGCGGCCGACCATGGGGCGATGAGCAAACCCACGAGCCGCCGCCGCGGTGTTCCCCGCGGCACCGCCTCGGTCGCGGCCCTCTTCACCTTTCTCGCCGCTTCCGCGTTCGTCGCAGCAGGATGCGGCGGCAGCTCAGCGGATCTGTCCGTGGCCCAGGTCGGGACGACGACCTCCACCACGTCGTCGTCGCGAAGCGAGAGCGTGTCAGCGAGCTGGCTGGCCTACTCCGCCTGCATGCGCAGTCATGGCCTGCCGAACTTCCCCGACCCGGGACCGGACGGAGGCATCAAGCTCGGCACGCAGACGACCGGCAGCAGCAAGCCCGGGCTCAACCCCGACTCTGCACCGTTCACGAGGGCGCAGCGGGCCTGCCGCACCCTGGTTCCGGCGGGCGGCCCGCCGGACCCGCAGGAGCAGCAGACACTACTCGCCTTCGCCCACTGCATGCGCTCGCACGGGGTCGCGGGCTTCCCAGACCCCCGGCCCGGCGAGGTGCAGCCGATGCCGCCCGGCGTCGATACGCACTCGCCACAGTTCAGCACCGCCATGCAGGAATGCCGGAAGCTCGTGCCTGGACTGTTCGGTGCGAGCGGGTCGGCGACGCCGTGACCGTGACGATGGCCGCCGCGAACTCCGGCGGGTCGGCCTGTCCACCGACCGATCGGAGCGCCGGCGCAGTCGCCGTCGTCGCGAGAGCAGCGGGAGCCGCCCGGATCGACGCATTCGAGGCGCAGCGTCGGTTCGTCTCGTTCGTGGCCCACGAGCTGCGCACGCCGATCGCGCTCCAGCGCGCGCTCGTCGAGGTCGCGCTCGCCGATCCCGCCGCCGACGTGACCGCACTGCGGCAGCTGGGTGAACGCATCGTCGACGCGTGCGCGCGGCAGGAGCATCTGATCGAGGCGCTGCTCACCCTTGCCCGGAGCGAATGCGGACGCACGCGCAAGGAACCGGTCGACATCGCCGCGATCGCGGCCGAAGCGATACGAACCCACGACTGCCGAGGACTCGACGTCACCGCGACACTCAAGGCAGCCGCGACAACCGGCGACCCCGTACTGATCGAACACCTCGTCACCAACCTCGTGGCGAATGCGACTCGGCACAACATCCCCGGCGGCTGGCTCGAGCTCGCAACCCACGCCGGCACAGATCGCGCCATCGTCACCGTTGCCAACAGCGGCCCGGCGATCCCCGCAGGCGAGCTCGCCCGTCTATTCCAACCCTTCCAACGACTCGACTCCGCCGCCGACGGCGCCGGACTCGGTCTCGCCATTGTGCAAGCCATCGCCAAGGCACACCACGGCACCGTCCTCGCCGAGCCCCGACGCGGCGGCGGCCTGACAATCGAGATCCGCTTCCCCGCACGTTGAGCGGCCGGCCACGCTGACGCACGCCGTCTGTTGCCATCATTGACTACAAGATGAGCGCTCTTTGGGGCTACCGGGAAGCCAACGACGTCGCCCGCTTCCAGAGCCGTTTCGCCTTCAGGAGTCCGAAGCGCCGGCGTTCCGGCAACGACGATCAACCACTCCTCATCGCCCCAGTGGAAGTGATACGGGCAAATCGCCTGTCCCGGCGATCAGCCCTCGGCGCCGGAATTGGCCCGAGTCACTCGGCCGGGAACAGCGACCGCTCGAAGTAGCGGCCCGGCGTCACGCCGGTGTGGGCGCGGAAGGCAGCGATGAACGCGCTCGGTGTGCGGTAGCCGACGCGGGTAGCGACGAGACCGACCGGTCGTCCCTCCGCAAGCTGAAGGAGGGCGGCCTGGAGCCGGGCGAGCGTGCGCCAGCGGCCGAACGAGAGCCCGGTCTCGGAGAGGAAGGCGCGGGCGAGCGTGCGGCTGCTGGCGCCGACCTGACGGCCCCAGGCGTGCAAGGTGCGGCCGTCGACGGGATCCGCCAGGAGAGCCTCGGCCACGCGATATGCACGCTCGTCGGTGGGAAGGCGGATGTCGATCGTGGCGACGGCAAGCGGGGCGAGGAGGTCGAAGAGCACGGCTTCGGCACGGAGCCGCTGCTCGGTCGTAAGGGAGTCGTCCTCGAGGTGGGGGATCAGTTCCCGCAGCAGCGGGCTCACCCCGACAGGTGTCGGGTCGTCCCATGCGATCGGGCAGTCTCCCGTCCTGACGTAGACCGACCGCAGAACTGCGGCTCCCGACGCCCGGGTCTCGTGCGACGTGCCGGCGGGTATCCACAACGCCCGCGTGGGCGGAAGCACGTAGCTGCCGGCGCGGGTGTGCACGACCAGCACCCCTTCCGGCGACCAGGCGAGCTGGTGCTCGTGGTGGTGGTGCCACTCGAACCGCGTGCCGACGGGCATCGGGAACGTGGCCACGATCGCCGCCCGAGCAACTTGTCCGTTTGCCGACACAAGTTGGCAGACTACCGGCTTTCGGAACCAGCCGGGCGGGGGATAGCGTCATCGAGGTGAACGAGAACCACGCCATCCTGTGCGCGAGCCCGGACTGGGCGGAGCACCTCGAGGCCGAAGTGCTGGCGCCCCTGGTCGCCGCCGTGGATCTCGGCGACGAGATGCTGGAGCTCGGGCCCGGGCCGGGCGCCGCGACCCGCTGGCTCCGCCATCGCGTCAAGCGCCTCGTCGCGCTGGAGCTCGACGCGACCGCAGCAGCCCGGCTCGCCGACAAATTCGCCGGCAGCAACGTCACGGTCGCGGTCGGCGACTGCACCTGCGCCCCCTACCCGGACGCCTCCTTCGACGCGGTCGGCGCGTTCACGATGCTCCACCATCTGCCGACGCAGGCGCTGCAGTTTGCGACGGTCACCGAGGCGTTCCGGCTTCTCCGGCCCGGCGGAGTCCTGCTGGGAGCCGACAGCCTGGCCAGCCAGGAGCTGCACGCCTTCCACGAAGGGGATGCCTACAACCCGATCGATCCGGCACGCCTGCTCGTGTTCCTGCAGGCGGCCGGGTTCGGCCGAGTGACGCTGACGGTCGGGCGGGGGCTGCTCTTCACCGCCCACAAGCCACCCGAGGAGGAGCCGAGATGAGCATGACGCTTCCGTACGTCGAACCGCTCACACCGCGCGAGCCGGAGGAGCGCCAGATCCCGGAGCCGCCGCGCCGCGGCGAGCCGGGCGGCCCGCCCTGCGGCATCTGCACCGGGAGGGCGACCTCGGCGGTGTGGTCGGACGACAACTGGACGCTGCACCCTCCGGTCGGCGGCAGCCTGCCCGGCGCGGTCTGGCTCGCGAGCCGCGTCCACGTCGACTCCTTCTCCGACCTCCCCGAGGAGCTCGCGGCCGACTTCGGCCGGGTCGCGGCGCGCGTCGAGCGCGCGATCCTGGCGCTCGGCGACGTCGCGCGCGTCCATCTCTATCGCTGGGGAGACGGCGCTGCGCACTTCCACGTCTGGTTCCTGCCGCGGCCGCTCGGCATGGTCGAGGCATCCGGGATGATGCTCCCGCTCTGGGAAGACGCGCTTCCGAACGTGCCCGACGAGGAGCTCGCCGCGGCGGCTGAGCGCGTCGCGGCGCTGATGTGAACGGGCCGCGGACGGTCGCCCTGGTAGCGGGCGCGACGCGCGGTGCGGGCCGGGCGATCGCCGTCGAGCTCGCCCGCGCGGGCTTCTACGTCTACGCGACCGGCCGCAGCAGCCGTGCGTCCGGGCCCTCGGAGCTGGGCAGGCCCGAGACGATCGAGGAGACCGGGGAGCTGATCGCTGCCGCCGGCGGGGAGGGATCGGCGCTCGTGGTCGATCACGAAGACCCCGCCTCGGTTGCTGAGCTCGTCGGGGGAATCGAGCGCGACCAGGGCCGGCTTGACGTCCTCGTCAACGACATCTTCGGCGGCGACCGGTACATGGAATGGGACAAGCCGCTCTGGGAGCACGACTGGGCGGGCGGGCTGCGGATGCTGCAGATGGGCGTGCACACGCATCTGATCACGTGTCGGGCAGCGATCCCCCTGATCTTGCGCACCGCTGGTGCTGGCCGAACCCTTGGCCTGGTCGTCGAGGTGACGGACGGCACCTCGCAGGCGAACGCCGAGTTCCGGCGCAACGTGGGCTTCTACTACGACCTCGTCAAGGCCAACGTCGAGCGGATCGTGAAGGGGCTC
Organism: uncultured Actinomycetes bacterium; assembly: GCA_963837265.1. Classification (GTDB taxonomy): domain Bacteria; phylum Actinomycetota; class Thermoleophilia; order Gaiellales; family Gaiellaceae; genus DATBLE01. Next base: position 239,874 of record CAWIMQ010000002.1, on the reverse strand, counting down.
GCAGTCGAGCTGGAGAACGAGCCGGTGGCGGTCGTCGGGGTGACTCCCGGCTGGCTCCGCTCCGAGCGGATGCTGGAGAACTTCGGCGTCTCCGAGGCGAACTGGCGGGACGCCTGCCGGGACCGTCCCGGCTTCGCGATCTCCGAGTCGCCGGCGTATGTCGCCCGAGGCGTTGCCGCGCTCGCCCTCGCCGGCGACGCAAGGCGCTGGGAGGGCTCGATCGTCAGCGCGCGCCAGCTTGCCGACGCCTACGGCGTCACGGACACCGACGGCAGCCGGCCCGACTGCTGGGGCTACCTCGCCGCCTACGGCTGGGAGCGCGACGACGGCCACGGCATCGACGAATTCCGTTGAAGCGATGAGGCTTGCCGACCTCAGCGGCCTGGCCACTCAGCTCGACGGTGTCGCCGAGCGTCGCCGCAACGGGCTCCTCGAGTGGCGGTACCGGGGACGCCTGGTTGCCCGGCAGCTCGACCACGGTCATGTCGTGATCCGCGCCTCGTTCGACTTCAAAGACTTCTTACTGCAGTCGTTCCCAGAGACGTTTTCCGTGCCAAAGCGCTACCGGAAGCACATGATGATCGTCGCCGATCTCGAAGCGGGCAACGCAGATGCCGTCGAAGACGCGATTATCGGCGCCTGGGAGCTGCAGTCCGCCGGGTAGCACGCCGACTAGCCGCACCCTGTGACGTCGGGTATCCCGATTGCCGGCGCGGGTCGCTCTCGCCAGCCCGGGCTCGAGCAAGAGCCGAGACAAAGGAGGGGAGTGCGGAACCTGCTGACGATGCTGATCTCGGGCGCCGGAATCGCAGGAACGACGCTCGCATACTGCCTTGCCGCCGCGGATTCGAGCCCACGGCCGTCGAACGGGGCGGGTGGCTCCGCTCCAGCGGGAACCCTCGGCCGCTGCGCGCTCGCGGACGAGTACGACCCCGAGTGTGCTACCCGACCGTCTTCACTCCGCTTCGTGGCTCTGAGGCCAGGAAGCGCTCGATCTCGGCTACGACGGTCTCTGGGTCGTCGATCCACGCATTGTGGCCGGTCCCGGGAACTCGAACGAGGCGAAGGTTCGGATTCGTAGCGACGAGGGCCTCACCCTCCTCCGGCGATCCGAAGGCGTCGTGTTCGGGCCAGAGGAGAAGCGTCGGCATCGTCAACGCTCGCCAGCGCTCGCCGAGGATCAGCTCGCGTCGGTAGCCAAGGCGCCGCCAATCGGCGATACAGGCAATGAGGCTGAGCATGCTCTCGACGTTTCGTCGCGTGTGGGCGACGTCGACGTCGAGCAGTCGGTCGTCGAGTCGTTCGGGATGCTCGACCATGAGCTGTCCCCAGAGCTTCCGGCTCCCGTCGCGCGTCGCGGTCGAGAAGAGATGCCTGCCGAGCCGCGGGCCGATGAGCGGGAAGCCGATCGGAAGCATCAGGAGGGGCGGCCGTCGCGCGATTCCGAACGGCGCGCCGACGAGCGCGAGGCGTGACACGCGGCTGGGCGCGTCGAGCGCGAAGGCGACGGACAAGAGCGCGCCCAGCGAGTTGGCGACCACGTCGACCGTCGGAAGCTGGAGCGCATTCACGACGTCCCGCAGGAACGTCCGTCCGTGCTCGTGCAGATCGACGCCACGGTAGTTGAACGGATCGGCCAGCCCGTGGCCCGGCCGGTCGACTGCGAGCACGCGGTGGGTCTCCGCGAGAGCCGCGAGGATCGGCACCAGCTCGTATGCGCCGCCCAACCCGCCGTGGACGTACAGAAGCGGCGAGCCGCTGCCGAGCTCGAAGACTTGTGTCTCGCCCTGGGACCAGCGAATCCGGCGGACACGAGTCTCAGGTGCGAACCGGGCGAGCAGCGCGGCCTGCGCCTTCTCGAGCTCCCGGTCCAGCTCTGCGTCCATGAAAGCTGAGGATCGCCGCGCGCGAGGGGCGCAGCATCGGTGGGAATACCCATCCCGCTACGGGTTCTTGATCTGCTCGCGCAGCGAGTACGCGGCCGCCTCCGCCCGGTTCCGGAGGCCGAGCTTCGCCAAGATGTGCGCGACGTGATGCTCGGCCGTTCGCCGGCTGATGTAGAGACGCTGCGCGATCTCGGCATTCGAGCAGCCCTCGGCCAAGAGCGACAAGACCTCCGTCTCGCGCCTGGTCAGCGCCCCGTACCCTTTCGGGAACGTCCGCGCCGGGGCCCCGAGCTCTCGCAGCAGGGCGGCGGTCGCGTCAGCGTCCCGGATCGCGCCGAGACGCTCGAACGTCACCAACGCGTGCCGCGCCTCCACGACTGCCGCCGCCGGCGCATGCGAGCCGAGCGCCCGTGCGAGCGCGAACCGGGCTTGCGCGGCCTCGAAAGCAAGACCGAGCCTCGAGAACAGCTCCAGGGCCATCTGGAAGTCCGTCCGCGCCTGCTGGTCTCCTCGAGCTGCTCGGACCATGCCCCCGGCGAGCTTGGCGACGGCCCGCGTCCGGTCGTCCTTGCGGTCGACCGCAAGAAGGGCCAGCTGGTCGAGAGTCTCTTCCGCGGCGGCAAGGTTGCTGCATGCGAGCTGCACCTCGACGAGCAGGCGAGCACGGGCGCGCAATGCGGATCGGACGGCGTCGTGCTCTCGAGGCACAAGCGGCCGAGGTCCCCGGCCAGATCGAGGTCGCCGCGGGCCAACGCGATCCTCGCGAGTGACCGCTTGGCGCTCGCGTGCCAGTCGAAGCCCTCGAGCAGACGTTCGGCCTCCTCGAATCGTCCCTGCCGAACGCGCAGGTCCGCGAGCCGAAGCAGCGCGAAGAGTTGGGACGCCCAGTAGCCCGTCTCGAAGGTGCGGATCGCGGCCAGCAGCTCGCGCTCCGCCTCTTCCCAGCGGCCGAGTGCGATCAGGATCCCGCCGTAGTGCGTCCGGCAGGTCGGCGGCACGAAGTCGCCCCAGGCCTCGAATCGAGTCGCGGCCGCGAGCCACTGCTCCGCGCGTCTGATGTCCATGGCCTGTTCGCAGGCGCTCAGCAACCTGCAGTAGATCTCGCCGGCGGGGCCGACGCCGATCACCTCTCCCGAGGCGACGGCGCCCATCGCCTGGTCGAGCAGGGTCATTCCTTCGGTGACCCGCCCCGCGGCGACGTATGCCTCGCCGAGCAGCGCCATTGCATCGAACTCGAGGTCCTTGTCGCCGTACCGCCTGGCGATCGCGATCGCTGCGGTCGCGAACTGCTCGCGCTCGGATGCATCGGCGCTCCACGGAGCGCGATCGAGGATGAGCCATCCGTGCGCCGCAGACTCCTCGACCCCCTCCAGCGCACTCTCGGCCCGCGCCATCCACCCGTTGGCCGCAGCCACGTTGCCGTGTACGGACACGTGCAGGAACGCCAGCCAGCGCGCCAGCTCGGCGGCCTCCGCCCGCAGGCCACGTCGCTCGTATTCGGCAAACGCGCGCTCCTTCACCTCGATCGCGCGCGCATGCTCGCCCCCGAACTGCAGCGCCTCTCCCAGGCCGTCGAGAATCTCCGCAGTTTCGCCGAACCCGGCGGCCTGCTCGAAGAAGGCGCGGGCGCGCTCCCAATCCGCTGTCGCGAGCGCCTCGCGGCCGAAGCGAACGAGCTCGTCTGCCGTCGCGACACCCATCGCCGCCAATGATCCCACTGGAGAGCCGACAGGAATCGGGCAGTGAACGCGTCGTGTTGACGTGCAGGTCGAGGCCGTGCTCGGGGAGGTTCAGTCGTCTTGTTCGTCGGAGACGACGACGACGGGCATCTCGGCGTTCGCGATCATCCGCTCGGCGAGCCCGTGGAGGAGGAAGCGGCCGGGGCGGCGGTTGCGGTGGTGGCCGACGACGATCAGGTCGATGCCGTGCTCGTGTGCGTAGCGGAGGAGGTCGTCGGCGGGGTTGTCGCCTTCGATGATGACGTGCTCGAGTGATACGCCCACGCGTTCTGCGCGGTCGGCGACCGCGTTCAGTGTCTGTTCGAGGTATTGGCGGGCGGCGTCTACGGATTCGGCGCGGTCGGCCTCGGTCTCCGCGTGGGCGGGTGAGTGGGCGACGGAGACGGCGACGAGTTCGGCTTCGTAGCGGCGTGCGAAGTCGATGGCGAGATCGAGGGCGTAGCGGGCGGGCGGCGAGCCGTCCCAGGCGATGAGGATTTGCTGGATCATCCGTTGTGGAGTGCGGGGATGAGGGCGAGGGCGGCGATCAGCACGACGAGGATGTAGAGCAGATAGGTGCCGAGTCTGCCTGACTGCAGCTTGCGGGTCTGTTCGGAGAGGCGAAGCCCGGTACGCGCGAGGGGACGGTAGAGGTAGGCCTCGAACGCCGGTGTGACCCGCGTGCGAAGCGCGAGTTCTTCCGGCTGCGTGTCGGGAATCGGCTCGAGGGTGCGGCGGAAGCGGTAGAGGAAGGAGAGGACGACCCGGATCGGGTTGGCGTAGCTGTCGGGCGTGTACTGGACGAGCGCGACGTCGGGTGCCGTGCCGGAGAGCCAGACGGGGGCGCGGCGGACCGACGGGCGCAGGAGGATGCGCACGAGCGACGCTGCGGTGAGGATGAAGGCGGGGATGCCGATCGCAAGCCAGGTCGGTGCGAGGACGGAGAAGTGCTTGTAGACGGGGCCGAGCACGAGCGGGAAGGAGATCGTGCTGCCGGCCGGGTCGAAGCCGAGCGTCTCGTGCAGGCCGCGGCCGAGCCACCGGATCTCCCAGGGGGCGATCGCGCCGAGGACGAAAGCCAGCGCTGAGAGGGCGAGGACGCCGAGACTGGGGCCGGGCTCGCGCAGATGGGCGAGGAGGGTGCGGGCGCGGCCGAGGAAGATGCCGCCGTAGAGCTTGGCGAAGGCGAGCAGGCCGATGCCGGCGGTAAGAGCGAGGATGGCGGCAGCGAGCGCCATGATCAGGCGGGCGACGGTGGAGTCGAGCCGGAAGCTCTGCAGCAGCGCTTCGAAGGTGAACCACTCGCTGACGAAGCCGCCGAAAGGCGGCATGGCAGCGAGGCTGAGGACGGCGAGCCCGAACGCAACCGCCGTGCGGGGCAGGTGCGGAGCGAGACCGCCGAGCGGGCGCAGGTCGCGCTCGCCGGTGACATTCGTGACGCGTTCGGCGGCGAGGAAGGCGAGCGGCTTGGCGATCCCGTGCATGATCAGGTGGAGTGTGGCCGCGAGCAGGCCGGCGGCCGCGAGCTCGGGCTGGTGGGCGGACTGGCCGAGCAGGGCGACGCCGAAGCCGAGCAGGATGATGCCGCCGTGCTCGACGCTCGAGTAGCCGAGGAAGCGGGCGATCTCGTCCTGGGCGACCGCGTAGAGGATGCCGACGAGCGCCGTCGACGCGCCGAGGATGAGCACGACTTCGCCCCACCAGGCCGGGCCGGGGCCGAGCGTCTGGAAGGCGAGCCGCCAGAGCCCGTAGAAACCGGTGTCGTAAGCGATCGCCACGGTGGCGGCGGTCGCGGCGGGCGAGGCGGTGTAGAGCGGCGGCAGGCCCGCCTGGGTGGGGATGAGCCCGATCTTGGTGCCGAAGCCGACGAGCAGGAGGACGAAGGCGACGCTGCGGGCGGCTCCGAGCCCGCCGGTGGTGGCCCAGGTGTGGAAGGCAAAGCTGCCGGTCTTGCCGTAGAGCAGGGCGAAGGCGGCGAGCAGGCAGGCGCCTCCGAGCTTGGAGAGGCCGCCGCCGAAGTAAGCCGAGACGAGAGCGCCCGGGCGTTCGCGATCGGATGCGGCGAGCAGGTAGAGCGAGAGGGTGATCGTCTCCCAGGCGAGCAGGAAGACGAACGCCTGGTCGATCCCGATCACGGTCGCGACCGCGAGCAGGATCAGCGAGTGCAGGCTGGTCGCGAGCGTGCCCGGGCGGCGCTCCAGCAGCGCGATCGAAACGGCTGCGCCGGTCGCGCCGGTCAGTGCGAGGAAGATGCCGGCGAGTCCGTCGGAGCGCAGATGGGAGGGGCCGAAGCCGAGCCAGCTGCCGAGATCGATGCCGGCGGTCGACCAGTGCGCGGCGGTGGCGACGCCGACGGTGGCGAGCAGCGCGGAGCCGGCGGCTGCGCCGACCAGGCCGAGCCGGACGCCAAGGCGCGGGAGTACCACGGAGGCCGCGAGCAGCAGCATTCCGGCGACGTAGACGCCGCTCATGCGGCTGCCTCCCGGGTGAGGACACCCGTTGCGAGCAGGAGCCCGTGCAGCAGCGCGATCGGGCTCGGCGGCGATCCGGGGATGTAGACGTCGACGGGCAGAAGGGCGTCGACGCCTCCGGCTGTGGCGTCGGTGAGCGCGGTGAGTCCGCCGCTGCAGGCGTCGGTGCCGGCGGCGACGACGGCTCTCGGTTCCGGCATCGTCTCCCAGGCACGCAGAAGTGGTGCGCGCATCGGTTCGGTGACGGCGCCGGTGACGAGGAGGATGTCGGCGTGGCGCGGGGAGAGGGTGAAGAAGAAGCCGAGCCGTTGCATGTCGTAGTAGGGGTTGGCGAGCGCCTGGATCTCCCACTCCTCACCGCCGTCGGAACCGGCGTCGACGTGGCGGATGTGGATCGAGCGGCGGAGGGTGCGACTGCGCTCGCCGAGCGTCGCCCGCAGCTCCTCGAGCACGTGTGCGCCGGGCTCGCCGGCGACCAGGCTCGCGCGCCTGCGTGTCGCGGTCTCGTAGCCGGGGGCGAAGGCGAAGCGGTCCGGGTCGGCTGCGACGCAGAGGCCGCAAAGGATGCAGCGACCGCGGTCGAGCGAGACGCGACCGTCGCCGGCGACGCGGATCGCGGCGGTCGGGCAGAGGTCTTCGAGGCGGGCGGTTCCGTGCTCGGGCTGGAGGACGTCGATGCGGCCGTGGAACCCGGCCGGCGCGTGCTCGGGGCGTTTCGGGTAACGGCTGGTGACGATCCCGGTGCGGAGCCCGCGTGCGATCCACTCGATCATCTGTCTGCTCCGGCGGGTGTGAGTCCGAAGCTGTGCTCGATGAAGGAGAAGTCGGTGAGCACGTCGCCGCGGAAGCCGGCCGCGAACAGCGGCCAGTTGCGCAGCGAGGGCGAGCTGATCCGAACGGTGCCGATGCGGCCGTTGTCGACTTCGACCCAGTAGATGAGCTCACCCATCGGTGCTTCTGCCCAGCCGAAGGCGGCCCCGCTTCTCGCCGGCAGGTCGGCGCGGAGGTCGGGGCCGTACTTGTCGAGCCGCTCGAAGGCTTGCCGGATGATGTGCAGGCTCTCGGCGATCTCGTGGAAGCGGACGCGGAGCCTGCCCATCGCGTCGGCGTCGTCGACGGTGGCGATGCGGCCGCCGACGCGGACGTAGGCGCCGTAGGGGCGTTCGAAGCGGGCGTCGGCGGCGATGCCGCAGGCGCGGGCGACCGGGCCGACGCCGGCATGGTCGTCGACGGTGTCGCGGTCGAGGGTGCCGCTCCCGATCAGCCGGTCGGTGAACGACGTGGTGCCGAGTAGCAACCGGCGGTCGCGTCGCAGTTGCCGCTCGAGCTCGTCGAGGGCGGTGAGCACCGTCTTCGGTTCCAGGTGTGGTGCTGCGGCGAGGCCGCCGGGGGCGATCACGCCGCGGCCGAAGCGGCTGCCGCACAGCCGGGCACGAAGTCGCTGAATCTGCTCTTTGAGGATGCCGAAGCGGGCGACGCCGACCGAGAGGGCGGCGTCTTCTGCGAGCTTGGCCGCGACGTCGAGGTGGTTGGCGATCCGCTCGAGCTCGGCATGGACGACGCGCCAGCGCTGCGCCCGCCGGGTCGGCTCGACGTCGACCGCGCGCTCGACTGCTTGGCAGAAGGCGCTGGCGTGGGCGACGGCGGCGATCGCCGCGACGCGCTCGGCGACCTGGACGGCGTGGTCGAAGCCCAGACCGGCGAAGCGCTGTTCGAGGCGGCGGTGCTTGAAGAACGGCCGCACGTGGAGTGCGAGGACGTCCTCGCCGCCGGTCTCGATCACGTACTGGATCGACTCGAAGACGCCGGAACGGATCGGCCCGTAGGGGATGACGAAGGTCTGCTCGCCGACGACGCGGCGTTCGAAGCGGTCCGGGTCGGGCGGGAGGGCCGGAAGCGGATCGGGGTGCCCGGTCGGTGTGATGCCGTGCAGGTCGTGCAGCTCGCGCTCGGGCAGCAGTGCGGCGGGGGTGACGCGGCTGAGCGCCGGGTATTCGCGCGCGCCGTCGAGCGGTGCGCGCAGGGCGACGAGCTCGCCCTGGAAGGCGACCGCGGCCAGCAGGGACGGCTCGGGCGCGGTGACGGGGAACAGCGCGCTGAGGCGGCCGCCGCGTTGGACGAGCGCCTCGACGGCGCTGTCGAGGCCGGCGAGCGGCACACGCAGGCGCAGCTCCGCTTGCGGGGAGTCCTCGACGACCGCGGCGAGCTGTGGCTGTAACAGCTCGCGCGGGTCGGCGACGGCTCGCAGCCGCGGCGGTCTCATCCGTCCACCCCCAAGGAGCTCGCGGCGTGCTGCAGCAAGGCCGACAGGCCGGACGGCGGGTGGAAGCCGAGCCCGACCACGACGACGAGGCAGCCGGCCATCGCGGCGACCATCCACCAGCTGACCTCGCCGCGCGCGTCGCCCGCCCCGGCCGGTGTCAGCACCATGCGGCCTGCCTGCCAGAGCACGCCGAGGAACGCGACGTTGACGAGGACCAGCAGCAGCGCGACCCAGACGTAGGCGGGGCGGGAGAAGCCGCCGCTGACGATCTGGAACTCGCTCCGGAACACGCCCGACACCGGCAATCCGGAGAGGGCGAGCGCCGCAGCGAGGAACATCGGGCCGGTCCACGGGAGCGCGGTTGCGGCGCCGCGGATCTGGTCGATCTCCTTGCTGTCGTAGCGGCGAAGTAGCGACCCTGAGCCAAAGAAGGCGAGCCCTTTCGCGGCGGCGTGGTTGAGCACGTGGAAGAGCGCGCCGGCGACGGCGATCCGCACGCCGAAGCCGACGCCGAGGGCGATCACCCCCATGTGCTCGATCGTCGAGTAGGCGAGCAGCCGCTTGTAGTTCTCCTGGCGCAAGACGAACAGCGCCGCGAGCACGAGCGAGGTGGTCCCGAAGACGAGCAGCACGCCGCGCGGGAAGCGATCGCCGGCGGCGAGCGCGGTCACCTGGTAGAAGCGAAGGATCGCGTAGAAGGCGTTTGCAAGCAGCGCCCCCGACAGCAGCGCCGAGACCGGGCTCGGCGCCTCGCTGTGCGCGTCGGGAAGCCAGGTGTGCAGGGGCGCGAACCCGACCTTGGTGCCGAAGCCGATCACGGCGAGCAGGAACGCGAACTCCACCTGCACGGCCGGCAGCCGGTTGGCGACTGCGAGGTAGCCGGCGAAGCGGGGCAGGTAGGAGTCGCCGAGCGCGCCGGTGCCGGCGGCGTAGAGGAGGATCACGGCCAGCAGGCCGATGCCGAGCCCGACCGAGGCGATCAGCACGTACTTCCAGGCCGCCTCGAGCGCGGCGTCGGTGCGGTCGACGGCTACCAGCAGCACCGAGACGATCGTGGTCAGCTCGACGGCGACCCAGAGCGTCCCGAAGTCGTTCATCAACGGAACGAGCAGCATCGTCCAGCCGAACAGGTTGAGGAAGCTGTAGTAGCGGCGCGCGTACGAGGTGAAGCCGGCGCGGTGGGCGCCGGCGCGCAGGTAGCCGATCGAGAAGACGCTGCCGGCGGCGTAGAGCAGGCCGGTCGCGAGCAGGAAGACGGCGCCGAGCGAGTCGAGGCGGAGCCAGTCTCCCAGCGATGCATGGGCGGCGCCGTGACGGACCGAGACGGCGAGAGCGATAGTGAGCGCGAAGGCGGCGAGGCTGCTCACGAGCGAAGCGAGCTCGGCCAGCCGGGTGGAGCGGCCGAGCGACAGCGCGGTCGCCGCGAGCGGGAGGGCGAGCAGCACGACGAGCAGCGCGTTCACCTGGTCAGCCGCGGAGCCGGTTGAGGACGTCGGTGGTGACGGCGGTGCGCTGGACGCCGAAGTACTGCACGAGCAGCACGAAGACGAGCAGGCCGACGAAGACGTCGAACAGCAAGAGCAGCGCCAGGATCAGCGGCAGCCCGGGCGCGACGACGAGCGCGGCGAGCGTGGCGCCGTTTTCGAGCACGAGAAAGCCGATCAGCTGCGAGGGTGCGTACGGGCGCAGGATCATCAGCAGGAACGAGACGGCGATCACGGCGATCGCGATCCCGAGCGCGGGGAGCGGCAGGACGCCGTCGCCGGAGACGTGCAGCCGGGAGACGGCGACGAGCGCGAAGCTGGAGAGGACGATTCCGAGCAGGATCGCGCCGGGTGCGCGCACGATCGACGGCACCCGGGTGGGGACGTCGAGGTTGCGGATGATCGCGCCGACCGCGACCGGGATCAGCAGCGTCTTGAACGCGATCGTGATCGCTCCGATCGCGTACAGGTCGCCGGCGTGCAGCTTGGCGGCGGCGGCGAACGCGACGACCGCGATCGCGGCCGAGCCGATCCCGTACAGCCGCAGTTGCTCCCAGACGTCCTGGGAGCGCAGGAGCATGAACTCGAGCAGCAGCACGATCACGGCGACGACGGTGGCGATGCCGCCGAAGACGGTCAGCCGGGTCTCGCCGTAGTCGCGCTGCACGATGAAGGTGATCACCGCGAGCACCGCGAGCAGGAAGCTCGCGACCGTGAACTCGGGGATCTTGTACAGCCGCAGCTTCGCAAAAGAGGACTCGATCACCACCACGGCGACGCCGATCCCGAGCGCCTTCGCGAACAGGAGCGCGATCGCGATCAGCACGTCGTCGAGGCGGTGGGTGCCGGCGAGCCCCCAGGGAACGATCAGGACGTCGGCGAGGATCACGTAGAGGATCAGCTGCTTCATCGAGGAGCCCCACCGCAACAGTGCGAAGCCGGGGCCCGAGTGCTCGAGCGTGCGGCCTTCCTCGACCATCCCGAACTCGAGCGTCGAGCCGTGGTTCTCGAGCGGCACCCGGCCGGTCTCGGCGAGCACGACCATGAAGAACGCCGCCGCCGCGAGCAGGTGCGCGGGCCGGACGATCTCGGCCGCCGACGATTTCAACGTCGCCGCGAACACGTACGGCAGGTCGGTCTGGGTGATCAGCGCGACGGTGAAGACGACGAACAGGATCGTGGGCTCGCCGAGTGCGCCGAAGCTGCGTAGCCGGCTCGAGCCGAGCTGCGCGTAGGGGCTGCCGCTGTCGATCGCCGCCAGCGAGACGGCGTAGCTCGCGAGGCCGAGGATCAGGCCGCCGCCGAGGATGTCGCCCATGTAGGAGGCCTGCGGCGGGAAGCTCGTCAGCACCGGAATCAGAAGCGGGACGATGCAGTAGCAGGCGAAGGCCACATACGGGGCCGCCCGGAACACCGGTCCTGCGCCCTCGGGGAGCACGGTCTCCTTGCGGAAGAGCTTGGCGATGTCGTGGTAGGGCTGCAGCAGCCGCGGCCCGTGGCGCATCTGCACGATCGCTTCGGCGCGGGCGATCACGCCGGTGACGAGCGGCGAGAGGACGAGGATCGTCCCCAGCTGCAGAACCTGGATCAGCCCATCGCTCAGGTGTGGCATCGGCCCGACGGTCTCCCGCGTCGCATCGTTCGGCGTGGGTAGAAGCCATCAGCCGTCGGGACGGCGGTTCGGAGGCTTCGTGCCTCCCGCCAAGCTTCATTGGCGTGCGGCGAGCATACTCGATCCCCGGCCGACGCCGTTGCGAGTGCGCCGACGCCGCTCCGGTACACGTGATCAAGACACGCTCGCATCAAGGGGTCGCGGGGGTTCCTGGGCAACCGCTCACGCCGCTCCATGTACGCCTTCCCGTGGGGGAAGCCGACGAGCTCGAGAGCAATCGCGCGTGGTCAGCGTGAGTGGTTCGCCGCGTCCGGCTTCTGTCGGTGTCGCGCGTGCCGGAGAAGATCTCGACGACGGCCCAGGCGTGACGGGGACGCCGACCCGGTCGGCATCGTGACCTCTGTTCAGGCGATGCCACCCAGCGCGCTCGCGAGGGGCGCAGGCGAAGAAGACACTCGACGGGCTCGAGCACGGCTTCGCCGACTACGGCCGCAAACGCCGGTGACGAGCGTGCCGCGACGACGAGGGGAGGTCGCCCTCGCCGAGCGCGCGTTCGCCGTCGAGCCCGCGCGCCTCCACGTATCGCGAGCTGCGGAGCCGCGTCGGGTCTGCCGGACTGGGACGAACGGCGCTCAGCCGCGCTTCAGCGTCTCGTCGATCCCGCTGCCGACGGTCGACCCTCCACTCGCTGATTCGCCGATCGGACGCGTATCCCCCAGGGAAGGGGTCGACGCCAGGCCGGCCGCACGTGCGGCCGGGACGGCGTCGTCATCTGCGGAGGGGTTCTCGACCGCGAGCCGCCTCGCACCCGCCTTGACGAGCGCGGCGATGACCAGACCGACGCCCTGGGCGTAGCCGTTGCAGATCACGACGTTCTCGGGACTGGCAGACGTCCCTCGTACCCGGTTCAGGTAGGCGGCGAGCGCGCGGTGCAAGGCGGGCGCGCCGCGGCCGCTCACGTACCCGAAGTCCTCGGGCGTCGCCTCGTTCAGCACGCGCCGGACGGAGCGCAGCCACGCCCGCCGGGGGAACTGTGAGCCGTCGGCTCGGCACGGGCTGAAGTCGATCCTCGCGCTCGTCAGGGGCTTGGCCGGTTCAGGCGTCGCCGAGCGTTCCGGGTCGATGAGGGCGAGTTCGCCGACTACTTCAATTCGATGCCGGAGCACGTCGTCTCGTCCACGCTGAAGGACCCCGCGTGGAACAACACGACGGTGATCAGCGGCGACGTGGTCGAGGAGATCGGCAAGCTGAAGCAGCGGTACGAGCGGGATGTCGTCGTCCACGGCAGCCCGCAGCTCGCTCAGACGCTGATCGAGCACGCCTCGTCGATGCGCTGCACCTGCTCGTCTACCCGGTGATCGTCGGCGCGGGGAAGCGCCTCTTCGACGCCACCAGCGAGACAAAGCGGCTGCGGCTCGTCGAGACCCGTACGTTCGGCGACGGCGTCCAGCTCCTGGTCTACGAGCGGGCCGCCTGAGGACGCGGCCGGCGACCTTCGTCGATCGAGACGCCGTCGACGGTGCCGGTTCCGTCGCCGGCGGCGACGTCGACGTCTCAGCTCGTTCGCCCGGCCTGCACGACGGCGAGTCCGGCGATCCAGAACGGCGCGAGGACCCAGATCTGTGCCCGCGTGTAGTGGTGCAGCTCCGCTTGCAGGTCGACGTCGGCAAGCTCTTCATGCAGCCGCCCGCGACGCCACAACAGAGCGACGTTCCAGGTGAGCAGAAGGTAGTTGGCGCCGAGCCCCAGGAGCCAAACGCCGAGCCCGAGACCAACAACCCCGCCCCAGGTCAACGCCCAGACGCCGAGCGCCGCACCGCCGAGGGTGCCGAGCGCGAACTCGGCCAGGATGATCAGCCGGCGACGGCGGGTTCCGCGGGCCCCGTGCATGTCGAGCGCGGCGAGCCGTCGAACGTCAAGGCGTACGCCGGCGAGGTCTCGCATCACAGGGTTCGGCTTCCCGTCGCCCCGGCTTGGAAACACCGCGTGTTGACGGCGATCCGGCGCGCTGGTCGACCTGAGCTGCCGAGCAACAGGCGTGGCTACCGGCTCGAGCAGGCCGTCGCGGCGCCGCTCGGCGACACCGTCGAGCTGAGTGGCCAGGCCGCTGAGGTCGGCGAGCCTCATCGCTTCAACGGAATTCGTCGATGCCGTGGCCGTTGTCGCGCTCCCAGCCGTAGGCGGCGAGGTAGCCCCAGCAGTCGGGCCGGCTGCCGTCGGTGTCCGTGACGCCGTAGGCGTCGGCAAGCTGGCGCGCGCTGACGATCGAGCCCTGCCAGCGCCTTGCTTCGCCGGCGCGGGCGAGCGCGGCAACGCCTCGGGCGACCATACGCCGGCGACTCGGAGATCGCGAAGCAGCCCCAGCCGGCGAGCCGATGGAACAGGTGGCGCGTTCCGAGACGCTTGCTGCCGAAGAGGGGGTGGAGGTGGACGAGGGTCGGGCGGCCCGGACGACCCGAACGGTCGCGATAGACGTCGGCAGGCATACGAGAAGCTCGTGCGCCGTCGGCGAAACCGCGAGGTCACGAAGTGGCTCGACCGGAACGGCGACCGACTCTCCCGGCAGCTCGCGAATCGCAGCCGGCTCAAGGCGAAGACGAGCACCGGACCGCTCGAGCAGATCTTCGTCACGGTACGCGCCGCGCTCGCGGACCGCCGCGGGATGCTGAAGAATCGGGAGCGCCTCAACCGCAGGCTGGTGCTGATGCAGCTCCAATTCAACGGGCGCGCCCACGCCGGTGAGTACGCGAAGGCGATCGCGACGAGCTGCTCAAGAACAAGGGTTGCGGCGGCGAGCGCTACCTCGTCGACGACAAGGACGGCTCGTCTCTCAGGATCTATTGAGGCGCGCACTCTTCGACGCCGGAGCGGGAGCCATGCTGGCCGAGCATCCGCTGGGCCAGAGCCTAGAGTCGCTTCGCTACGCGGGCACCACGCTCATGCTGCGTGCGATCGTCAGAACTTCCACCTGACCGAGGCCGTGCGTCATCAACGTGATGTCCACGCCGCGTTCGTCCCACTCAAGCGCGTACTCGCCCGTGAGTCGGGCGCAGCCTGCTGGAGCGCAGAACTCGGTGAGCCACGCGGGCTGACCGTGGATCCTCCAGACGGCAAGTCGGACGGGAGCGCCGAGCTGGCCGCACGGATGGGGTCTTCCCTCGACGATCGTCAGCGCAGCCCCGTCGGCTCGCGTGTACTTCGCGACGACCTCGGGGGCATGACGTAACGCGTACGTGCCGGAGAGCAAGGCCGACGGTGGACGTCGGCGCGAGCGCTCCGATCCGAAGTCGCGCCTGAGCGATTACCCATGGGTTCTGCTCGCGCACAGGCCCGTACGCCAACACAATCGCCTTACCCTTGGCGCAGGACATCGCCCACGACTGTGGATCCTGGCCGACGCTGCAACGCCACCAGCCGCCAACCATCGCTCCGGGCCGAACGCCACCCCCGAGGGCTGCCTCGCGCACGACCGTCCGTGCCGGCCCGCACCCGACTGTTCCTGTCTCCACCCGAACGGTGTACGTGAACGTTCCGGCGGCGGCATCCACCGAGACAGGCATGCACGCCTGCGGGGCACCCAACACACGGCTTGTCTCGCGCTCACCTCGTGAAAAAGCAGGGTCGGTACGCAAAGTGAGAAAGCCGCAATCGCAATCAGAAAAGGAAACGGCCTCATACGTCGGCGCAGTGTCACTCCCCCATTCTGAGACCCTGGGCGCAGCCCGAGTTCCGCACGACGTAGGCGGGTTCGGGCGTTTGGGCGGCCGGTTTTGGCTTGGTTGAGCGGTTTCGGCTTCGTCGCGCCTCGGATCCTGTAGGCACACCATTTTTGGGTCTTACCGCGCCTTTGTCCGGTGGGACTGTCATCGTGTAGGCATCATGTATCTGCGCGCGACGGTGAAGCGGACGAAGCGGGGCGAGTCGGTGCGCTACCTGCAGCTGGCGCACAACGAGCGCAACGAGCGCGGCGTGCCGGTGGCGCGGGTGATCCACAACTTCGGCCGCGAGGACCGGCTCGACCGGGAGGCGCTGCAGCGGTTGGTGGGCTCGATCCAGCGCTTCCTCGGCAGCGAGGAGACGCTGCGCGCCCAGGCGCCGGACGGCTTCCGGTTCCTGGGCGCGCCGGAGGCGGGCGGGCCGCACGTGCTCGACGAGCTGTGGTCGCAGCTGGGGATCGGCAAGGCGATCAGTCGGGTCGTCGGCGCAGGCCGCGGCCGCTCGGGGGTGGAGCGGGCGATCTTCACCATGGTCTGCCAGCGTTGCCTGGAGCCGGCCTCGAAGCTGGAGGCGACCCGCTGGCTGGGTCGCGACGTCGTCCTCGACGGGATCGCGGCCGTCTCCGACGACGAGCTGTATCGGGCGATGGACTTCCTGCTCGCCTGCTCGGAGCGGGTGCAGGAGTCGGTCTTCTTCTCGCTCGCCAACCTGCTCAACCTCGAGGTCGACGTGATCTTCTTCGACACCACGAGCACGTACTTCGAGGTCGACGTCGACGACGAAAGCAACGAGGAGGACGAGCCGTCCGAGGAGTCCGCTGAGCAGGGGTCGCTGCGGCGTCAGGGGCACTCGAAGGATCACCGCCCCGACCTGCCGCAGGTGGTGATCGGGCTGGCCGTCACGCGAGAGGGGATCCCGGTCAGGGTGTGGGTGTGGCCGGGCAACGCCTCAGACCAGACGCTGGTCGAGCAGGTGAAACAGGATCTGGCCGGCTGGCGGCTGGGGCGGGCGATCTACGTACTCGACTCCGGCTTCTCCGGCCGCGACAACCTGCGCCGGCTGCGCGCGGGCGGCGGCCACTACATCGCCGGCGTCAAGCTCCGCTCCGGCATGCCCGAGACCGAACAGGCGCTCTCCCGTCAGGGCCGCTACCGGCAGGTCAAGGACAACCTGCGCGTCAAGGAGGTCCGCGTCGGCGAGGGCGAGGCCGCCGTCCGCTACGTCGTCTGCCACAACCCGGCCGAGGCCGAGCGCGACCGCGCCCTGCGCGAGCGGCGGCTCGCCCGGATCGAGGTCGAGCTCGCCCGGCTCGAGACGCAGCGCCAGCGCGCCAGGACGAAGGCCGAGCGGGAGCAGCACCTGCGCGGCGAGTGCGCGCTCCGCGACCATCCCACCCTGTCGCGCTACCTGCGCCAGAGCAAGGGCGGCCGGCTCCTGCTCGACCGCAACAAGATCGCGGCCGAGCAACGGCTCGACGGCAAGTACCTGCTCACCACGTCCGATCCCGCGCTCTCGGCCGAGGACGTCGCGCTCGGCTACAAGCAGCTCCAAGAGGCCGAGCGCTCCTTCCGCGACCTGAAAGGGACGCTGCTGCTCCGGCCCGTCTTCCACCGCAAAGACGACCGCATCCGCGCGCACGTGCTGATCTGCTTCCTCGCGCTCGTGCTCGTGCGCCTCGCCGAGACGCGCACCGGCGAGACCTGGCGCACGATCCGCGCCGAGCTCGGCCAGATCCGGCAAGGCCACTTCCAATCGGCAGACGGCGACTTCACCCAGACCAGCGAGCTCACCCGCCGCCAGCACGGCCTCCACGCCGCGCTCGCCGTCCCCGAGCCGCCACCCTTCGGCCGCATCACCCCCGCCGCCACGCCCCAGCCGGCGTAGGCACACGCCCTCAACGGCTCAGAACGCCCTCAATCCCGCTGCTCATGCGGGATCGCGCGCCTCAAGCGTGCCTACCTCGTGCGGAACTCGGGCGCAGCAGACCATCGGAGAAAGCGCGGAGGTACTCGGAACAAGGGGCTCTCGGTGAGACTGTTTCCGCCACAGCGCGGCGATGTCAACCGTCCACAGGCCTCCTGAGGAGGAACGGGCGCGTTGTCGGCGACGCTCCGGGAGCAAACGTCGCTTACGGCGTCCTACGAGACCACGCTCGGCAGCTCGTCGCGGGCATTCCGCGCCCCAAGTAGCCGCGCACGCTCTACAAAGCACGTTGTCAGACTGGGCACTTTACGGATTACGACTCTCCCACCGCAATACCGCAGGGTGAAAACACCGCCGATTTGCGGGCGGTCCTTCTCTCTCCAAGAGAGCCCTCTGACGGACTCGAACCGTCGACCCCCTCCTTACCATCGAGGTCTGGAGCCTGAAGCGCGGGCACGAAAGCTGCGCAAGAAGAAGGAATCGTCCGCGGACGAGTGACCGCGCGTGCTCGCGGGTGGTCGAGGTGGTGTTCCCTCAGTGTTCCCTCGGCGGGTGGGCTTCAGCTGCCGAGCGGGAGCCGGCGGATCCGGATGCGTCGCGGCTCAAAGACGACGACGGCGCCCGCTTCGAGTTCGTCGGCGACTGCGTCGAGGTTCGCGAGCAGAAGCGCCGCCTGCTGCTCGGGCCGCCGCTCGGTGCTTCGACGGAACAGGACGACGGAAGGACGCTCGGCGCTGCGGGTCGCGAGGACCATGGCGAAGTCGGTATCGGCCGAGACGAGGATCCGGTCCTCCGCGGCCGCGCGGCCGAAAATCTCCTGGTCGGCTGCTGATTGAAGCCCGTAGTCGCGGACGTGTACAGCGTCGTGTCCGGCTGCTCGGAGCTGCTCGGCGAGTCGCGGCGAGAGCGCGTTGTCGATGAAGAACCTCAACCTGCGGCGAGCGGGAGCTCCCGCTCCTGCACCGCCTGAGCCGCGTAGCGGAGCGCCTCTTCGACGTCGGCGGCCTCGAGGTCGGGGTATGCGGCCAGGATCTCGCCCGTTGTCATGCCGTCGGCGACCATCCCGACCACGGTGGCAACGGGAATTCGCAGGCTGCGGATGCAGGGGACGCCGCCCATCTGCTCGGCACGAACGGTGATCCTGTCGAACTTCATTCCGGCCTCCTCTTACGCTCAGAGTACGCGAACGAGCAGCGCAAAGCTCTACCGGGAGCCCGACGCGGCCGACCGGGTCCGTGACGAGTACACCGAGCACGAGAACGCCCGGCATGCCGAGCCGAGGAGTTGGTAGTGCTTAACACCGGTCGACGTGCGCGCGCATTCACGCGGTGATCGCTGGCGACACGCTGGTCAACCTGGGCAACGGGCTCGAGATCCCCGCGGGCTGAGCCGGAAGGCGTCACGGTCGAGCAGGTCGCGGCCGGGCTGAGGCCGCTGCTCGACAAGGCCGTGGAGTTCGTGCTCCCGACGCACGGCGAGCCCGCGGACCGCGCGGCTCTCCAGCGCGCCCTCGCCTGATCCGCGGCAGAGCGTCCGCGCGTCCAGCCGATCGGTCTTCGCCTTCGCCTTGCTGATCTGCGGCAACTTCCGTGTGTTGGCGATCATGACTTTGGCTACGTGCGGCTCAATGATCTCGCCGATCAGGCCGGCACCGCTGGTCGCCTCCAACGCGACCACGTCGTCCGCCGCCAGACTCCCCGCGAACAGCTCGAGCTCCGCCAGCCTGCTGTGAATCCGGCCGGCCGAGCGCACACCGTGCCGTCTGGCTCAGCGATCGCGATCTCGCAGAAGTCGCGATGCACATCCATCCCGATGAACCTCACCGATCCCTCCTCCTCGACGACAACATGGGAAGCCGGCGGGCGAAGCGACAACGACGGATACGTGCTCGCAGCACACCCGTGTCAAGGCTGCGGCTTGTTCGCGTCGAGAGGAGGCTCATGCGGCTGGTGCGGGTGCAAGCGTCAAGGTTGGACGGGACGCGGGCAGGCGCGGGGGTTGAACATTCTGCGGCGAGCCCGCCAGCTCGTTCTCGTGTGCGAGGGCCCTCTCGTCGAGGGCCATGAGCGGCTCGGTGAGCTGCCAGCCGAACGGGGTGAGCGTGTACTCGACCCGTACCGGGATCTCCGGGTATACCTGGCGCGAGACGATGCCGTGCTGCTCGAGCTTGCGCAGGGTCGACGTCAGCACCTTCTTCGAGAGGCCGGGGATGTTGTCCACGAGCCGGGCGTGGCGGCGCATCCCGCCGGCGGGCCGCGGAAACGGTCAATCGCCGACGGGGTTCGCGGCCCAATCTGAGAGACGTTGCTTCAGGGACGGGCCGGACGAGAAGGTGGCCTCACCTACGGCCCGGCGGCCCTTGCGAGGATCGTTCCGAGGTTGTCGAGGCTGTGCCAGGCTCGACAACGCTCGACTTGAGAGGGATGGCGTGGTATCGTGATACCGAGATGGCTCGGAAGAACATGACCTTGAGATTGCCGGCCGAGCAGGCAGACGAGCTGGAGGCGGTCGCACGTGCTGAGGGGATCAGCGTGTCCGATGCGGTGCGGGAGGCGATCGCGGAGCACATCGCTCGCAAGCGGAAGGACAAGGCGTTCCGACAGCGGCTGCGGGCGGTCGTCGAGCGTGATCGCGAGATCCTCGAGCGGCTCGCTCGTTGAGGCTTGGCCGAGTACCTCGACCTCGCCGATTACCTGCTGATCGCCGAGGAAGTGCTGGGCGTTCCGGCCGAAGCGATCGCTGGCTGGCCGGGCGTCGGGCTTGCCGAGTCGGCGCTGAGCGCGCCGTCGATGGGCTTCGGCGGTGTCGAGTTCTACCCCGACCTGTTCGACAAGGCGGCGGTGCTCTGCGTCCGCTTGGCGCGGAACCACCCACTGCCCGACGGGAACAAGCGTGTGGCGTACCTCGCCCTGGTCGAGTTTCTGGCCAGGAACGAGGTGGAGTGGGCGCCACCGTCGGTCGACGAGACGGTCGCGATCATCGAGGGGGTGGCCGCCGGCAGCATCACCGAGCGGGAGCTCGCGGACTGGCTCCGAGCCTCACTCCACTGACGCTCGTTTCGCGACGCGCGGCCACGAGGGGATGGCCGCACGCTTCGTCTTACGACCAAGCTGTCGGCCGCGGATTACGCGCACTCGCTCGTCCTCACTGGAATTGCCGCAGGCGGCCGAGCGGCCTGCGCAAGGAAGGAGAGCCCGGATGTCAAGTTCGATGGTGAACTTTATCGCGATCATCGTCGGTCGCTTCGATGCGATGAGCTTGAAGTCATGCTGATCTACTCGATGAGCGTCTCGGTGGACGGCTTTATCGCCGACCGCGAGGGCGCGTTCGAGTGGACCGTCCCGAGCGACGAGCTGTTTCGCTTCCATCTCGATCAGGTCCGCGGGCTCGGCAGCTGCCTGTTGGGCCGCAGGCTCTACGAGACGATGCTCGTGTGGGAGACCGATCCATCGCTGCGCGACAACGAGGACGCCGACGCCTTCGCCGACGTCTGGGGAGCGCTCCCGAAGGTCGTCTTCAGCCGCACGCTCGACAGCGTCCAGGGCAACGCCCGGCTCGCCGATGCGCCGCTCGCCGAAGAGGTCGCCACGGCACTTGACGCGACGGGCAAGCACGTCGAGATCGGCGGCGCCGGCCTGGCTGCAGCGGCGATCGAGCTCGGCCTCGTCGACGAGCTGCGCATGTTCCGCTATCCGGTCGTCGTCGGTGGCGGGACGCCGTTCCTGCCGCCGGTCACCGAGCACGTCCCGCTGGAGCTGATCGAGACCAGGACGTTCGGCTCGCGCGTGATCTACGAGCGCTACCGGCGCGTCCGCGATGACTCGGACTGACACCGCCGGGGATCCTCCTGCTCACGATCGTGGCGGTTGAGTACGGCGCCTGACCGCGTTGCGTATCGTCCGCACGCAGCACCCCACAACCGAGCTCGATCGCCCTTGAGCCGGCCGGGTTCCGGGGGGCCCCGCGTCTTGACGACTTCCTCGCCTAGAGAAGGGGTCAAATGTTCCCTATGACAGACTCGAACCGTCGACCCCCTCCTTACCATCAATTTTCGGACCGTTGCCGTCCGTTGCGAGGGGTTGCCGATCCGCCTATTTTTACCGTTTTTGACCTTACCCGATTTGCCACCGGTTGCCACCGGTTGCGCCCGCTTGGCTCCATTAATGCTCCATACCATCGTCGGCATGCAGGTGGGCAAAGGCGATTCCGGCGATGCGCGTACCCCGCTGTCGAGCGACGACCATCTTCCTGTAGAGAGGGGGTCATCGGGGGTTCACGCGCTCATCAGACGCCCCACTTTTTCCCGGAGTTCCGCAGTTGATGGGCATTTGAGGGCGGTTTCGGGGTCGGGTTTGGCTTTGTAGAGCCAAATCGGTGTGTCCGCGGGCGCGGAAACGTGGGCACACGCTTGGTCGGTGTCAGCGGTTTGTCGTCCGCCGGAGTTCCGCAGTTGATGGGCATTTGAGGGCGGTTTCGGGGTCGGGTTTGGCTTTGTAGAGCCAAATCGGTGTGTCCGCGGGCGCGGAAACGTGGGCACACGCTTGGTCGGTGTCAGCGGTTTGTCGTCCGGTGTTGCTCCTAGAGTGGTGGGCATGTATTTGCGGACGACGCAGCGGCGGCGGAAGGACGGCTCGATCGTCCGCTATCTGCAGCTGGCGCACAACCGGCGCGCGGTTGGGGTGACGCGGGCGGAGGTGCTGCTGAACCTCGGCCGCGAGGACGAGCTCGATGTTGAGGGGCTGCGCCGGTTGGCGCGCTCGATCCGCCGCTACACCGACCCGGGCGCCGAGGACGGCGGTCGGATCGAGCCGGCCGAGGGGCTTGAGGTGGTCGGCTCGCGCCCGCTCGGCGGCGCCTGGCTGTTGGATGCGTTGTGGCGGCGGCTGCGGATCGCGGAGACGCTCGCTGAGCTGCTCGGCGCGCGCCGGTTCGCGACCGATGTCGAGCGGGTGCTGTTCGCGCTGGTCGCGAATCGGGCGCTTGCGCCTTGCTCGAAGCTGGCCGCGGCCGAGTGGGTCTGCGAGGACGTGGCGATCCCGGGGCTCGAGCGGATGGACGACGATCAGGCCTACCGCGCGCTCGACCTGCTGGTCGAGGCCGACGCGGAGGCGAAGCTGCAGGAGGCGGTCTTCTTCGCCTGCGCCGACCTCTTGAATCTCGAGGTTGATCTGCTCTTCTTCGACACCACCTCGACCTATTTCGAGGCCGAGCCCGACAGTGCCGCCGATGGCGAGGCGGAGCAGGCGCCCTTCCGGGCGCTCGGCCACTCGAAGGACCACCGGCCCGACCTGCCGCAGGTCGTGATCGGGCTGGCGGTCACCCGCGAGGGGATCCCGGTGCGGGTCTGGGTCTGGCCCGGCAACACCAACGACCAGACCGTGATCAGCGAGGTGAAAGACGACCTGCGCGGCTGGCGGCTCGGCCGCTGCGTCTGGGTCGTCGACCGCGGCTTCTCCTCCGATGCCAACCTGCGCTACCTGACCCGCGGCGGCGGCCACTGGATCGCCGGCGAGCGGATGCGCGACGGCTCCCCCAACGCCCAGGCCGCGCTCGCCCGTCCCGGCCGCTACCAGAGCGTGCGCGACAACCTGCGCGTCAAGGACGTCCGGATCGGCGCCGGCGACAGCCAGAAGCGGTTCGCCGTCTGCCACAACCCGGCCGAGGCCGCCCGCGACAAGGCCGAGCGCGACGCCCAGCTCGCCCGGCTCGAGGCCGAGCTGGAACGGATCGAAGCCGGCCGGCGCAAGGCGAAGACCGACAAGCAACGGGCAGCGCACACGCGCGCCGAGTGCGCCCTGCGCGACCACCCGACCCTCTCCCGCTACCTGCGCCAGACCGCGAGCGGTCGCCTCCAGGTCGACCGTCGCAAGGTCACGGCCGAGCAGCGCCTGGACGGCAAGTACCTGCTCTCCTCCTCCGACCCCGATCTCACCGCAGAGGAGATCGCACTCGGCTACAAGAACCTGCGCGAGGCCGAGCGCTCCTTCCGCGACCTGAAGACCACATTGGAGCTGCGCCCCGTCTTCCACCGGCTCGAACACCGCATCCGCGCCCACGTCATCGTCTGCTGGCTCGCCCTCCTGCTGATCCGGATCGCCGAACGCCAAAGCGGCCAGAGCTGGCGGCGCATCACCACCGAGCTCCAACGCCTCCACCAGGTCACCCTGCAAGGCCCCGCCGGCACCGTCCAGCAGACCACCCGGCCGACCGACGCCCAGCACGCCATCCTCACGGGGCTCGAGGTCGAGCCGCCGCCCCGGATCACCGCGCTCGAACCAGCCTGACGCCCCTCTCACCGCCCGCCAGCTGTAGGCACACGGCTGCCACGCCCCCTGGACGCAAAAATCCCTGCTAACACCCGTTTTCTATGCCGGATGCGCGCCCATCAACTGCGGAACTCGGGGTCCGGTGTTGCTCCTAGAGTGGTGGGCATGTATTTGCGGACGACGCAGCGGCGGCGGAAGGACGGCTCGATCGTCCGCTATCTGCAGCTGGCGCACAACCGGCGCGCGGTTGGGGTGACGCGGGCGGAGGTGCTGCTGAACCTCGGCCGCGAGGACGAGCTCGATGTTGAGGGGCTGCGCCGGTTGGCGCGCTCGATCCGCCGCTACACCGACCCGGGCGCCGAGGACGGCGGTCGGATCGAGCCGGCCGAGGGGCTTGAGGTGGTCGGCTCGCGCCCGCTCGGCGGCGCCTGGCTGTTGGATGCGTTGTGGCGGCGGCTGCGGATCGCGGAGACGCTCGCTGAGCTGCTCGGCGCGCGCCGGTTCGCGACCGATGTCGAGCGGGTGCTGTTCGCGCTGGTCGCGAATCGGGCGCTTGCGCCTTGCTCGAAGCTGGCCGCGGCCGAGTGGGTCTGCGAGGACGTGGCGATCCCGGGGCTCGAGCGGATGGACGACGATCAGGCCTACCGCGCGCTCGACCTGCTGGTCGAGGCCGACGCGGAGGCGAAGCTGCAGGAGGCGGTCTTCTTCGCCTGCGCCGACCTCTTGAATCTCGAGGTTGATCTGCTCTTCTTCGACACCACCTCGACCTATTTCGAGGCCGAGCCCGACAGTGCCGCCGATGGCGAGGCGGAGCAGGCGCCCTTCCGGGCGCTCGGCCACTCGAAGGACCACCGGCCCGACCTGCCGCAGGTCGTGATCGGGCTGGCGGTCACCCGCGAGGGGATCCCGGTGCGGGTCTGGGTCTGGCCCGGCAACACCAACGACCAGACCGTGATCAGCGAGGTGAAAGACGACCTGCGCGGCTGGCGGCTCGGCCGCTGCGTCTGGGTCGTCGACCGCGGCTTCTCCTCCGATGCCAACCTGCGCTACCTGACCCGCGGCGGCGGCCACTGGATCGCCGGCGAGCGGATGCGCGACGGCTCCCCCAACGCCCAGGCCGCGCTCGCCCGTCCCGGCCGCTACCAGAGCGTGCGCGACAACCTGCGCGTCAAGGACGTCCGGATCGGCGCCGGCGACAGCCAGAAGCGGTTCGCCGTCTGCCACAACCCGGCCGAGGCCGCCCGCGACAAGGCCGAGCGCGACGCCCAGCTCGCCCGGCTCGAGGCCGAGCTGGAACGGATCGAAGCCGGCCGGCGCAAGGCGAAGACCGACAAGCAACGGGCAGCGCACACGCGCGCCGAGTGCGCCCTGCGCGACCACCCGACCCTCTCCCGCTACCTGCGCCAGACCGCGAGCGGTCGCCTCCAGGTCGACCGTCGCAAGGTCACGGCCGAGCAGCGCCTGGACGGCAAGTACCTGCTCTCCTCCTCCGACCCCGATCTCACCGCAGAGGAGATCGCACTCGGCTACAAGAACCTGCGCGAGGCCGAGCGCTCCTTCCGCGACCTGAAGACCACATTGGAGCTGCGCCCCGTCTTCCACCGGCTCGAACACCGCATCCGCGCCCACGTCATCGTCTGCTGGCTCGCCCTCCTGCTGATCCGGATCGCCGAACGCCAAAGCGGCCAGAGCTGGCGGCGCATCACCACCGAGCTCCAACGCCTCCACCAGGTCACCCTGCAAGGCCCCGCCGGCACCGTCCAGCAGACCACCCGGCCGACCGACGCCCAGCACGCCATCCTCACGGGGCTCGAGGTCGAGCCGCCGCCCCGGATCACCGCGCTCGAACCAGCCTGACGCCCCTCTCACCGCCCGCCAGCTGTAGGCACACGGCTGCCACGCCCCCTGGACGCAAAAATCCCTGCTAACACCCGTTTTCTATGCCGGATGCGCGCCCATCAACTGCGGAACTCGGGCTGAGGCGTGTCTTGGTTTGCTTGATTCGGCCGTTCGCGAACGCCCGCCTCACGTAGACGACGCCGAGGCGGCGGTCGATGTCGCGCCGTTCCAGTCCAAAGAGTTCGGAAGGTCTGAGCCCGGTCGCTGCAGCGAAGATGACCATCGGCCCGTGGAAAGGGCCGAGCTTGGCGGCGACCGCTTCGATCTCCTGCCAGCTATCGAAGGGGCGCTTCTCTCTGGGACGCTGCGGTGCGTTGCGGATGCCGCGCTTGGCGGGGTTGAAGTCGATCAGATCCCACTCGACCGCGCGGTTGAGAACCTGCCGAAGCGCCTGCGTCGCCTCAAACCGGTGACCTTCAGGCACGGTGAGCCGCCAGGCGTAGACATCCTTCGGCGAGAGATCCGCGAGGCGTCTGTCGCCAAGTGTGGGCGTGGCCTTGCCGAGCAGCCAGCGCAGCTTCGCGATCGTGACCGGCGCCGCCTGGTGCATCTCGAGGTATTCCTCGACGAGGTCGGAGAGCGTTGTCGTTGCTCGTCCCCCGCCTGGTCCGATCCGATCGAGCACCTTCCGTAGCGCCGCCTCGGCCTCGGCGCGACTCGCGAAGCCGCCCGTCTGCGGTCGTGCCGAGCCACGCCCCTCGAATCGATATCGATAGGCCCAGAGTGGCTGCCCGTCGGCGCCTTTCGTCTTCAGCTTGAACACCTGGCCATGCTGGATCACGGCAACAACCTCTTCGATTGGTGCGGATCGGGGAGTCTGATCAAACACCTCTCCGCTTGAGAGGTGGTCTCACAGAGTAATATCTTAGGCGATTATCCGAATAATCGTGTATAGTGCTCTCGTGTTGTACAAGACGCCCCCAATCACGCCCCACCTCAAGGAACGCCTCGCCGAGCTCGACGAGCTGCGCGAGCGCCTCGGTCATCAGGTCGGGGCGGCCGGCCTCTGGTTAGGAACGCTTCGTCGTGTCCTCCAGGCCAGCTCAATCGAAAGCTCGACCTCGATCGAGGGGTTTCACGTTTCCTCAGACGAAGCCATCGCGATCGTCAGCGGCCAGGAGTCGCCAACGCCCGACGACGAGAGTCGCCAAGCCGTCGCCTGCTATGCCCGGGCGATGGACCACGTCGGCGTGATGGCGCGCGATCCCGGCTTCCACTGGACCGACCGAGTCATTCTTGATCTGCATTTCGACGCCTGCTACTTCCAGCGCGACAAGAGCCCCGGCCAATGGCGCAACGGCCCGATCGGCGTCACCGGCGGCAACGGCCGCATCATCTACCAAGCACCCGACGCCGACGACGTTCCCGGACTGATGGGCGAGATCGTCAACTGGCTGGAATCCGGCGACGTCGGGGCGCACGTCGTCGTGCGCGCGGCTATGGCCCACCTGCACGTCGTCTCAGTCCATCCCTTCCGCGACGGCAACGGCCGCATTTCACGCATCACGCAATCACTCGTCCTCGCCCGCGAAGGTCTCCTCTCACCTGAGTTCGCCTCAATCGAGGAATACCTCGGCGAACACACCCCCGACTACTACACCGCACTCCAACAGGTGCAAGGCGGCCGCTATCAACCAGAACGCGACGCCGCCGACTGGGTCAGCTTCTGCATCGACGCGCACCTCGCACAAGCCCGCCGACGCCTTGAGCAAATCGAACAGGCAGCCGCCCGCTGGACCCTCCTCGAACAACTCATCGAGGAGCGCGGCTGGCCCGACCGTTTTGTCATCGCCCTCGAACAAGCCCTCATCGGCGGCACAGACCGCGCCAGCTACAGCGACGAAGCAGACATCTCGCCAGCCTCGGCGACCAACGACTTCCGACGCCTACTCGACGTCGGCCTCATCGACCAACGAGGACGCGGACGAAACATCCGGTACCACGCAAGCGACGGCCTGCGCGCACAGGTCGCGAAAGTGATCAACGACTCACCGCCTGCGAAGCGAACGCCGCGCGCTATGGCTCAGGTGGACGGTGCACAGGACGATCAAGAGAGCACGAGCTCGAGCCCTCCGAGAGACGCCATCTGAGATGGCGATGCCCGGCGCTTCAGCGGACAAGTGGGGTGAGCTCTACGAGGCGCGCTGGACTGTATTGATGCTGCTTCGAGTTCTCGATGAGGATTACGCCTGGATACGGATCGCCCAGCCCGGAGACGACTTCGCTGAGTTCGTCGTGCTCCGAGACGGCGAGACGGAGTATCACCAGGCAAAGCGCGCGTTCGCTCAGGCGGGACGATGGAGCATCAAGACGCTCCTTCGCTTGGACGTCTTGGGCAGCTTCAAGGAAAAACTAGAAGTGGAAGGTCACAGCAGGTGTGTCTTTGTCTCTGGCCAGGACGCCGCGGAACTGCACACCCTCTGCGAGGGTGCGCGAAGCGCTGTCTCTCCACAGGAATTTGTCGATCACTTCCTCTCGAGCGAAGTACTAAGGCAGGCATTCCAGGATCTGCACGAAGGCTGGGCTATCGATGAGGTGTCCGCGATTGAGCTCCTCAAGCGGATTCAGGTTCGCTCGATCGACAGTGAGACCTTGCACGACGAGTCGCGATCACGCGCAGAGAAACTCGTTGACGCTCGCCCCGAGGATGTTCTCGCTCTTCTTGTCGAGTTGGCTCAATCGAGCGTCAACAAGCAGCTTCACTGCGACGACGTTTGGCGAGCGATCGAAGAGCCTGGTCGACGAAGGCGCGACTGGGCCAATGATCCGCACGTTCAAAAGCAGTTCGATGACGTTACGCGTGACTTCACTGATCAGTTGCGGACGCGGACAATCGGCGGAACGCTCATTCCTCGGCACGAGAGCCAGGAGATCATCAACGCAATCGACTCTGGCCGCCAAGTAGTCCTGGCGGCGGGGGAAGCAGGCGCCGGCAAGAGTCTGGTACTCCTCCAAGTCGTCGACCAGATTCAGGCGCACAGGCCTGTTCTAGCTTTCCGCGCTGACGGCGTCGAACCGACCAGACGGCCGGAGAACATCGGGGCCGACCTTCGACTGCCTGGATCCCCGGCCACCGTACTGGCTGCGGTTGCAGGTGAGCGCCCCGGCTTGCTGGTGATTGACCAGCTTGACGCGACGAGCACGGCGTCCGGACGTCAGGCCGAGTTCTTCGACGGGATCGCAGCGATCCTGAGGGAGGCCTGCTCGTACACGAACCTCCAGGTCCTTCTGGCCTGTCGCCAGTTCGACTTGGACAACGATCGGCGTCTTCGTGCTCTGCGCGCGGATGCAGGAATCGAGGCGGTGACGGTCGGGCGGCTTCCGAGAGACGAGCTCATAGCCACACTCGAACGCCTGACGCTCAAGCCGTCTGACTTTTCTGATCGCCAGCTCCATCTACTCGAATTGCCATTGCATCTTCAGCTCCTCGCAGAGATCGCCGACACGGGCGCAGCGACGGGGTTCCGGACAGTGAGCGATCTGTATTCCGCCTTTTGGGACATGAAGCAAGACCTAGTCGAGAAACGTCTGAGCCGCACGCCCAGGTGGACCGAGGTAGTCGACACGCTCTGTGATCACATGAGCGAGCGTCAGATCCTTTCAGCCCCTCAGGAACTTCTCGATGACCTGCGAGCTGACGCACGCGCGATGGCCTCCGAAGGCGTCATCGTGCTACAGGGAGGGCGCGTCTCGTTCTTCCACGAGGGCTTCTTCGACTACGTCTTCGTCCGTCGCTTCATCGGCCGCGGCGGCTCGCTTGAGCAGCTTCTCGCCGGCGGCGAACAGCACTTGTTTCGTCGGCCTCAGGTGCGTCAGTTCCTCGCCTACGAACGAGCCTTAGAGGGCTCGCGCTACCTGAGTGACCTCGAGGCGATCCTTCGTGGCTAGCATCCGCTTCCACATCAAGGCGCTCGTGTTCGACTGGTTGGGAGCGATCACAGAGCCGACACGCGAGGAATGGCGCATCGTCGAACCAATGCTCGACGACCTTGAACGTGACTATGCGGATCAAGCGTGGGGACTGCTCTACCAGGAACCGTGGTTCAAGCTTGCAGACCGTGAGGGCGCTATCGCAGCGCGACTGCGACGCGATGACGACCGAGTGGTCGACCGGACTGTGTCGGTACTTCGGGCGGCACAGCGATGGAACCCATCGCGTGTCGCCGAGCTTCTCGAGCCATTTGTTGACAGCTCCGAGCAATGGAACAAGCGCCTAGTCGCTCTCGCGCAGTGGTCAGACCTGGGCAGTGACCGCCGATTCTTCGAGCTCGTCCTGCAACTGATCGACGCCGGGACACTCGACGATGCACGCGGGGCCATCGCGACCAACAGCGACTTCTGGGATGTCGGCTTTGGACTCGAAGAGCGCGCGCTGTGGGCGGTTGAGTACATCGAGCACTACCTACAGCGGCGACTCCGCCTGGCGGAGGAGCGTGGGATCACGAACCCGTTCGACCGTGCAGAGGGCACGATCCCCGACCACACACACAACTACGAGTTCTTCCTGAAGGCGGCCGATGGAGCACCCGAGGCTTTCGTAGATCGACTTCTTCCCTTCTTCCAACGCGTGATCGCTTCAACAACACAGCCGAATGACGAGCGCCTGCCGAGAGATCTGGTGTGGTCGTATCGCTACCGGGACGAACGCCACGGGACCGCTGCGGCGCTGCTTAGCGGAATGGAACACGCCTTGGGAGAGTTGGCGCGGACAGATTCAGAGCGCTTCGAAGAGACAGCAGATCAACTCGCACGCGAGAACTCAGACACACTGAACTACCTTCTGATCCGAGGGTTTCTTGGGGCTCCCGAAGCACTAGCCCAGGTGGCAGCGAGCTACCTCTTGGGAGACAAACGACGCCTTCGCGCCGGCTACATGGATGACGCGCACTGGGCGGCTCGCGAACTCCTCGGCGCGATCTTCCCGCACCTGACAGAGGAACACCGTCGCCATATCGAGACTGTTCTCATGAGCTACTACACGCATTGGGAGAGGAGCGCGGACGGGCTGCAGGCATCCGGACACT
This sequence comes from uncultured Actinomycetes bacterium, assembly GCA_963837265.1. Taxonomy (GTDB): domain Bacteria; phylum Actinomycetota; class Thermoleophilia; order Gaiellales; family Gaiellaceae; genus DATBLE01. The sequence goes on along the minus strand of CAWIMQ010000002.1, from coordinate 209,611 downwards.
CCCAGTTTGTACTCCTCAGCGGCATTTCTCCCACTCTCCTGTCCGACGAGGGCCAGCATCGACTCGCAGAACTACAACGGAAGTTCGAGCGCGAACAACCTTCACCGCCCAGAGGGATCATCGGCGGTTTCGTCGGCTCGCCGATCCCGCAGGCCGCGGCCGAGAAGATGTCCGACGAACAGTGGCTCAAGGCGATCGATCACTACTCCCGCCACGGCCGCGACTGGACGCACGTTGGCGACAGCCTCCGCGGCGGCGCAGAGGAGCTCGCGAGCGAACTCGAGCGGCAGGCGAAAGAAAACCCTCGTCGCTTCGCGTCCCTGACCACACGCATTCCGGACACCGCACACACCAGCTTCTTCGACGCGGTTCTTCGCGCCCTCGCCACGACTGACGAGGCCGTCGACGCGGAAGTTGTCGGCACGGTTTGTCGACGCTGCCACGCTCTGCCTGGACGTCCAACCGGACGATGGATCACTGACCCCATTGGGAGGCTCGCCGTCGACAGCGCTGTCCCGGACGACCTAATCGAACTAGTCATCTGGTACGCAACCCGCGATCCGCACCCGGAAGCCGAAAGCTGGCAGGAGACACCCCGCGGCGCTGAGTCGCCCTATTACGGCGGCGATCCCTATACCGCAGGCATCAATAGCGTGCGTGGAAGCGCCGCAGAGACGCTGGTCTACCTGATCGCACACGACCGCACCGATACGCAAGCGCTGGGCGTAACGCTCGAACAGCTCGTACGCGACCCCTCTGTTGCGGTTCGATCATGCGTCGCCCAGATCCTTCGCGCCATCCTCCCGCGCGACCCTCAGCTCGCGGTCACGCTCACCCTCGACCTCGTCGACTGCGACGACGAGCTTCTGGCAACGCCCCACGTCGAGCGATTCCTGCCGCAGGCGGCTCGGACGCATTTCACCCAACTGATCCCAATCTTTGAACGCATGCTCAACTCACCGCTCACGTCGGTTCAACAGGTGGCGGGACGCGTGGCGGTCATGACCTACCTGTTCGCCCCCCAGGCAGGTGGTCTCGCGTGGGAGGCAACGAGACACGACAACGCACCGGTGCGACTGGGAGCGGCCCAGGTCGCCTCGGCCAACATCGCCAACGCCGATGTGGGAGCGCAGGTCAAACCATTGCTGACCCATCTCTTCTCCGACCCAGATAAAGAAGTACGCGAAGAGGCCGCCAGTGCGTTCCACGCGTTCAAGGACCTCCGTGCAGAGGAGTACGCCGACCTCCTTGCAGCGTTCGTCGAATCGCCCGCGTTCGCGGACGGATCACACCACCTCTTCTGGGTGCTCGACGACGCGCGCGATCCCCCGATCGAACCGACAATCGCGGCTTGCGAGCGCTTCGGAAGGCTGCTTCTAGCGGACAATGACCGATTCAATGCCCGAGGAATCGACGCCGACCACGCTGCACAGATACTGCTACGCGTCTATCAAGCCACCGACACAAACGAAGCGCTACGAACACGCTGCCTGGATGCGATTGATCAACTCGCGCGCCTTCGAACCTATGGGCTAGAGAAGGCACTCGCAGCCTTTGAACGCTGAGACAACACAACGCGTCGATCTCGTCCGCTCAACTCCGCGAGCCTGTCCTAGTGCGAAAGTTTGACGGCATCAAATGCGCCCTCTGCCATCGCGCCGACCCAACTCGGAGAGGAGAACACGTACTCCCGAGATGGTTTCTAGATCGATTCGCTGCCGAAACGGGGCCATACACACCGTACAAGCAGGGCGTGGTAGTCACGAAGCGCGATGGGGTAACCCCTCGCTCGCAATCTGTTTTCCCGCGCACGACACTGCCGATGTGTCAAGTGTGCAACGGCAAGCTCAATAGCCGCTTCGAAGAGCCGGCAAAGCCAGTGATCCGCCAGCTCATGGCCGGCGCGCGCTCGCTCGACCCGAGTGCAACCACCACCCTCGCACTCTGGCTCCTCAAGACGTGGCTGCTCCTGGCGCACCCGCAGGCTGTCGACTCAGAGGGAGGGCTTGAAGCCCACCGATGGGGCCCTGACCCAGCGGACGAAGACCTTTTTGGCTGGGCGATGACCACCTCCGCCCCGCCGACGACGCTATCGCTGTGGCTCACGCGCCGCGACCTGCGAGCACCATCCGTCTCCGAACCGCGTCGTGTCCCTCTCCCGACCATCATCGAAGAGGGACGAACAATCAAGTTTCGGAGCCTTCAGTTCGGAATCGATTTTGCGAACGCAGGCTTCCTCGACATCAGCCTCGTCTACCACCCAGGCTGGGAGATCAGACACCCACTCGAGACCGAGGGTACGGCCCTTCGGCTTTGGCCCATCACGGAAGCGCTTCCCTTGGACCTCACGCGTCTACCAGCGACCGCGCCGGACGAGATGACCTGGCTGAAAGGGCCCCGCTTGCGTTTCGGAGCGGGAAGCTACGGCGGAATGAGTCGCGACCCTCTCGGAGTGGACACGAACTTCCTCCGTCCCCTCCCGGGTGTCATCTCTCTGAACTGGTGAACGCCTAGACGAGTGCGAATCTCTGAGGAGGACACCGGATCGTGTCGAAGATCGGGCTGATGCCGAACAGTCACGCTACAGGCGACTGGACAGAGGCAACGATCGATCAGCTCCTCGATCTTGTCCTCCTCCAGGGGAACCGCTTCATTCGAGAGCTCCTCCGGTCCAAGGAACTTCGACTGGGCACAAACAAGGAGCAGTTCGAAGCGCATCTGCGCGAGGCGATCGCAGACGGCCGAGTACGCCGGACCGATCTCGAGGCATGGCTCGCCGATGTGGAGGGTTGGGGAAACCAGCACGCCTACGTCTTCCACCTGTCTGACGGCGACGTGGCTGAGCTTCGTGGACGAGATGGGTTTGTTCGGCGCCTGGCAGCCGCCGGTCTTGACGGGTTCATTGATGCGAACATTCCGCTCGACCCTGGGGAGGAGCTCGCACTCGCGACGATCCGCCACTCACCGACAGACATCTCGTTTCTTTGGGTTCGCGGAAGTGCCGCCCTCGTTCGGCGAAAGGATCTGGACTTCGAGGAGGAACGGGAGGGCGACGAAATCGAGTTCCATGCATACGAGCGCCGCGGGTCGCGGGTCGCAGCCCGATTCGAATGTCGCTTGGACACTGGCCTTGCGGCGGTATTGATCGCCCGACGCGAGGAGCGCGACTATGCCGAGCAGCGCGATTTGGTTCTCGACATCGTCGATTCAACTATTACCGAGAGACAAGCTTGGCCCCAACTGGATATCGCGCAAGTGATCACACAGCTCGATTCGGCGGGACTGGACGCGGCCGACACGGGTGTCGAGCAGGCAGTGCGCGTGAACTTCACGGTCTTTCAGAGTGCCGCCGCCACCATCCGGCTCGCAGCGGCCTCCGAGGCGGGCAGCTACCAAGACGATGCCGCGGTGCGCGATGTCCGCCGCGCGGTCGACCCGGCCCGCTTCAGCGGCGGTTCTGGCGATTGCTTCCTCACCCCGACGGGATCTACCGAGGTCGAACGGCGCGAACTGCACCTGAGGTTGTACGGCCGCGAAGCCCGCGTGCTTCTCTGGGGGAAGATGACCGCCGATGAGGTATGGAGCGTCATGGCCGACCTCGGGACGTACGCGTCGGCATGATCTCCCCCGCTCGAGCGGCCTTGGAGTGTCTCGACGACGTTGACGCCGGCGCGCAGGACCGCGTGCTTTCTTGGCTTCGTGCAACCGACTCCGTTGACCTTGACGTCGGCACGTTCGGCCAGCTGGTCAATGTTGGGAGCGAACAAGCGGCGCGCATCGCCGAAGCCCTGACCGAGCACGCTGTGTTCGCACGGCAGGAGCGCCGCGTCTGCATTAACGAGGGATGCGAGGTGATCCTCAGCAACGAATCAATCCGCGAAGGGCGCTGCGGCCGCTGTGGCGCAGATCTCGCGGAGGGCGAGCCGCGGCGCGAAGTTCGGTACTCGCTCGACCGGCCGCGCTCACGTGATCTGGGATGGATCATCGCGCTACACGGCATCCGCACTCTCGGCCCCTGGCAGGAAGAACTGCAATGGCTGGTCGATCGCCAATTCAGACGCACTGTTCCATTCAAGAACTGGAAGTACGGGCGCATCCTGGTGAGCGCATTGATTCCCCCGTTGCAACGCCGTCTCGTCCGGCGCTTCCTGACGGACGTCGCGGAGGCTCAGAACGACATCAACCGGACGCTCGGGTCGGCGACGCCACCGCCGGACGTGATCGCGCACAGCTTCGGCAGTTGGATCGTCGCTCATGCCCTCGAGAAAGACGCATCGCTTCGCGTGGGGAAGCTGATTCTCGTCGGATCGATCGTTCGACCAGACTGGCCGTGGTCTGCCGCTCTCGCGCGAGGGCAGGTCTCCGCCGTACTGAACTACTGCGGCGATCGAGACCCCTGGGTTCGACTCGCCGAACACTTCATCCCCGACTCTGGTCCTTCCGGCACAGCCGGCTTCATCGACCATGAAGACCCGATCCGGAACATCCTCATGATCGGCGGCGCCCACTCATCAGCCTTCACTCCGGACTCGCTCCTCCCGACATTCGAAGATGTGTGGCGACCGTTCCTGTCCGACCGCACGGAGGACATCGACATGAACGGTCGACAGTTGCTCACCTCGAACGGCTGGACCCGCGCTGCACGGATCTCGCGAGCTCCGGCCTTCCTTCTCCTCGTACTCGCGACGCTCGCGGTCATGTTGCTCGTCGCGCTTCTCTGGGCCTAGTAGCCGAACCCGCGTGTCCTAGAGATCGCGGTGGTTGACCCAGAAGTCGCGCCGCCGACCGATCCTCGCGAACGCTTCCTGGCCGGGATATGGCCGCTCGACTCTCTCGCCGCCTCGGTATTCAGGCCGGTAGGTATTCACGACCAGGTCCATCGTCGGTCCTCGTTGGACGAGAAGGGCACCCTCACCCGAGTTCCGCAGTTGATGGGCGCGCATCCGGCATAGAAAACGGGTGTTAGCAGGGATTTTTGCGTCCAGGGGGCGTGGCAGCCGTGTGCCTACAGCTGGCGGGCGGTGAGAGGGGCGTCAGGCTGGTTCGAGCGCGGTGATCCGGGGCGGCGGCTCGACCTCGAGCCCCGTGAGGATGGCGTGCTGGGCGTCGGTCGGCCGGGTGGTCTGCTGGACGGTGCCGGCGGGGCCTTGCAGGGTGACCTGGTGGAGGCGTTGGAGCTCGGTGGTGATGCGCCGCCAGCTCTGGCCGCTTTGGCGTTCGGCGATCCGGATCAGCAGGAGGGCGAGCCAGCAGACGATGACGTGGGCGCGGATGCGGTGTTCGAGCCGGTGGAAGACGGGGCGCAGCTCCAATGTGGTCTTCAGGTCGCGGAAGGAGCGCTCGGCCTCGCGCAGGTTCTTGTAGCCGAGTGCGATCTCCTCTGCGGTGAGATCGGGGTCGGAGGAGGAGAGCAGGTACTTGCCGTCCAGGCGCTGCTCGGCCGTGACCTTGCGACGGTCGACCTGGAGGCGACCGCTCGCGGTCTGGCGCAGGTAGCGGGAGAGGGTCGGGTGGTCGCGCAGGGCGCACTCGGCGCGCGTGTGCGCTGCCCGTTGCTTGTCGGTCTTCGCCTTGCGCCGGCCGGCTTCGATCCGTTCCAGCTCGGCCTCGAGCCGGGCGAGCTGGGCGTCGCGCTCGGCCTTGTCGCGGGCGGCCTCGGCCGGGTTGTGGCAGACGGCGAACCGCTTCTGGCTGTCGCCGGCGCCGATCCGGACGTCCTTGACGCGCAGGTTGTCGCGCACGCTCTGGTAGCGGCCGGGACGGGCGAGCGCGGCCTGGGCGTTGGGGGAGCCGTCGCGCATCCGCTCGCCGGCGATCCAGTGGCCGCCGCCGCGGGTCAGGTAGCGCAGGTTGGCATCGGAGGAGAAGCCGCGGTCGACGACCCAGACGCAGCGGCCGAGCCGCCAGCCGCGCAGGTCGTCTTTCACCTCGCTGATCACGGTCTGGTCGTTGGTGTTGCCGGGCCAGACCCAGACCCGCACCGGGATCCCCTCGCGGGTGACCGCCAGCCCGATCACGACCTGCGGCAGGTCGGGCCGGTGGTCCTTCGAGTGGCCGAGCGCCCGGAAGGGCGCCTGCTCCGCCTCGCCATCGGCGGCACTGTCGGGCTCGGCCTCGAAATAGGTCGAGGTGGTGTCGAAGAAGAGCAGATCAACCTCGAGATTCAAGAGGTCGGCGCAGGCGAAGAAGACCGCCTCCTGCAGCTTCGCCTCCGCGTCGGCCTCGACCAGCAGGTCGAGCGCGCGGTAGGCCTGATCGTCGTCCATCCGCTCGAGCCCCGGGATCGCCACGTCCTCGCAGACCCACTCGGCCGCGGCCAGCTTCGAGCAAGGCGCAAGCGCCCGATTCGCGACCAGCGCGAACAGCACCCGCTCGACATCGGTCGCGAACCGGCGCGCGCCGAGCAGCTCAGCGAGCGTCTCCGCGATCCGCAGCCGCCGCCACAACGCATCCAACAGCCAGGCGCCGCCGAGCGGGCGCGAGCCGACCACCTCAAGCCCCTCGGCCGGCTCGATCCGACCGCCGTCCTCGGCGCCCGGGTCGGTGTAGCGGCGGATCGAGCGCGCCAACCGGCGCAGCCCCTCAACATCGAGCTCGTCCTCGCGGCCGAGGTTCAGCAGCACCTCCGCCCGCGTCACCCCAACCGCGCGCCGGTTGTGCGCCAGCTGCAGATAGCGGACGATCGAGCCGTCCTTCCGCCGCCGCTGCGTCGTCCGCAAATACATGCCCACCACTCTAGGAGCAACACCGGACGACAAACCGCTGACACCGACCAAGCGTGTGCCCACGTTTCCGCGCCCGCGGACACACCGATTTGGCTCTACAAAGCCAAACCCGACCCCGAAACCGCCCTCAAATGCCCATCAACTGCGGAACTCCGCTCAGCAACCGAGCGGTCCCACTCCAAGCCAAGGCGCTCGAAGCGCTTGACCAGCTCGCCCCATCGGAGAACCCGATCCTGTTTCCCAACACTCGTGGTGGGAGGATCGACTATCGCAACTTCGGACGCCGCCACTGGAAACCGGCTCAGAAGGCTGCCGGGGTCGAGCCGCTACGTGATCTCTACGACCTGCGTCACACCTACGTGACGTTCGCGCTTCGCGCCGGCATCGCGGTCTTCGCGGTATCCCGCTTCATTGGGTCGAGCATCGCGATGATCGACCAGCACTACGGCCACCTCGCCAACGACAGCCGGCAACATGCCGTATCGCTCCTCGATGCACTCGCGCTCGAGCGGGCCGTGGACGCTGCGTGGACGTCGACGAGTGCGCCAGCAACCTCAATGCCCAAGCGTCTTTCCAGAACTCGGCCGCGTCGAACCCGCCGCCCAGTGGACGCTCGGTGGACGCCGCGCCTCATCACCACCACCTCGGCTGAACAGGAAAGGAGTCGCTAAGAGGCTGTCGCACAAACCCGGTCTTGACCGGGGTTTGTCGTCCGAAGGGGTCGAGACGATGGCACCGTCTTCGATTACGGGAGGTCGACGGTGCCCCAGAACTTCCTTCCCTGTGACCGCGAGCAAGAGCTGCTTCTGCCGCCGAGCTTGCGCGAGTGGCTGCCCCGGGATCACCTCGCCTGGTTCGTGCTGGACGCGGTCGAGGAAATCGATCTGAGCGCCTTCTACGGCGCCTACCGGAAGGATGGCTGGGGTCGGGCGGCGTTCGAGCCGGCGATGATGGTTGCGCTGCTGCTCTACGCCTACGCCGTCGGGGAGCGCTCCTCGCGGCGGATCGAGCGGCGCTGCCGCGAGGACGTCGCGTTTCGCGTGCTCGCCGCGAACCGACTCCCGGATCATGCGACGATCGCGCGCTTCCGCGCTCGCCATGAGCAGGCGCTGGCGGCGACTTTCACGCAGGTGTTGGCGCTGTGCGCGCGGGCGGGGTTGGTGTCGGTCGGTCTGGTCGCCCTGGACGGGAGCCTGCTCTCGGGGAGCGCGTCGCCTGCTGCGACGCGGACGTATGCGTCGATTCGGGAGGAGGTCGACGCGATGCTCGAGCAGGCCGCCCAGGCGGACGCTGCCGAGGAGGAGCTGTTCGGGGAGGCGCGTGGCGATGAGTTGCCTGCGGCGCTTGCTGATCGCGGCTCGCGTCGTGAACGGCTTCGCCGCTGCCGCGAGGAACTCGAGCGGGAGGAGGCCGGCGCTCAGGCGAGCTACCAGGCAAACCTTGCCTGGCGGGCCGAGTGGGAGGCCGAGCATGGCCGCAAGCTCACCGGGCGCAAACCGACCCCGCCCGATCCCGAGTCGCTGGCCAAGCGACGGATGAACACGACCGACCCCGACACACGCATGATGAAGCGCATCGGCGGGAGATCGGTGCAGGGCTACAACGTCCAGGTTGTCGCGAGCCCGAAGCAGATCATCCTCGCCGCGCAGGTCGCTCAGTCGGTCAACGACAGCAACCAACTCGCACCGATGGTCACCCGCGCCGCCGGCGAGCTCGTCCGCGCGGGCATCGAGGAGCCCATTGGCACCGTCCTCGCAGACGGCGGCTACTGGAACAGGTCGCAGATACGCGAAGTCCGAGCGCGACAGATCGAGGTGCTGATCCCGGCCAAGAACCGCAAACGCAGCAAGCCACGCACTCTCGGCCCTCGCCAGGGCGACGAAGCCGATCGGATCGAAGCGATCCTCGACACTCCCGAGGGGCAAGCGCTCTACCGACGTCGGCAACAGATCGTCGAGCCGGTCTTCGCCAACACCAAGTACCTCCGCCGGATCGACCGCTTCCAACGCCGAGGCTTACGCGCCTGCCAAGCCGAATGGAAGCTGATCGCCGCCACCCACAACCTGCTCAAGCTGTGGCGTGCCGGCCTCGCCGAGACGCAGGCGGCGCGCCCGAAGCCGCTGGCACTGATCAGCTGACCCGCTCGCCAGGCCACGCCGCCCCACCTTTCGACTGACCGCCGCGGGAAGGTGCGGCCCCAGCAATAGAAGAGCCCCGCTCCGAGACTTTGTGCAACAGCCTCTAAGCAGGAACTTCGCGAAGCCCTCTGACGGACTCGAACCGTCGACCCCCTCCTTACCATGGAGGTGCTCTACCAACTGAGCTAAGAGGGCAGAAGCATTCACTCTAGCCGGTTCAGCCGGTGCCTCCCCCGCCCGGCGGTTCGATGCGAGCGCGGCCATCCGAACAGGTCGCCGGACGGCCCTGGAGACCCGCGCCACAGCAGCACCTCGCCGGTTCGGCCGGGGCCTCGGTGGGAATAGAAGCTTGCTCGATCAAGTTTCGAGCCCGTGACCGCCCACTCGTCGAAAGGAGCCGCTCGAGATGAAGATCACGACGATCGGAAGGGGGAACATCGGTGGAGGGCTCGCGCGTCTCTGGGAGCAGGCGGGTCATACCGTGACGATGCTGGGGCGTGGCGGCGGCGACGCCTCGGATGCAGACGTCGTGCTCGTCGCCGTTCCATCGGGCTCGATCTCCGCCGCTCTTGCCGAGGTGACCGGGCTCGAGGGCAAGGTCGCGATCGACAGCGCCAACGCGTTCGCGGGGCGCAACGACGAGCACGAGTCGTTCGCGCACGAGGTGAAGGCGCATACGAACGGCCCGGTGGCCAAGGCGTTCAACGCCAACTTCGCCGCCCTGTACGACCGGATCGGCGAGCAGCGCACGCGGCCGGGCTGCCTCTACGCCGCCGACGACCACGCGCGGGAGGTGACCGAGCAGCTGATCCGGGACGCCGGCTACGAGCCCGTGAGCCTCGGCGGCCTGGAGAGCGCACGTGCGCTGGAGGACTTCGTGCCGGGTGTCCTCGGCAAGATCGGTCGGGTCTTCTACCGCTTCGCGCCCCCGGGCGAGCTCTAGCCGCGGCCGGAAGATCGCGTCCGCATCAGCCCGCCTGCTCGGGAAAAACCCGCGTCCGGGCTACGGCTCGGCACCGATGCGTCCGTCGGCTCCGGACCGCACACTCGGGCCATGGTCGCACGGGAAGTGGAGTACGCCGGAGCCCGGCTTCGAGAGCTGCGGGTCGAGACGCGGCAGCACCTCGGCCTCGCCGTCGCCGCCTTCGGGCTCGCGCTCGGCGCGAGCCGGCTCCACCCTGCGCTCGCGGTGCCGCTCCTCTTCGGCGGGATCTTCGAGCTCTTCCTCTGCGTGCGCTCCGCGTCGCGACACTGGGACCTGCTCGACAGGCTCGTCTTCGAGCGGGACGCCTACGTGATCCCGGCCGTGCGCAGGCGCGCGGAGGAGGCGGCGACGATGCGGAGCCGGCACGCGCTCGCGGCGTCGATCCACTCGCTGCTCAGCAGGCCCGACCTGGACGCGACCGGGCGGGCTCACGCCGCAGCGCGGGAGCTCGAGAACCTCGCCGCCGAGCTCGCCGACGACCGGCTCGCCCTCGACCCTGCCTCGGCCGTCGCCTGCGCGCGGCTGCTCGACGACCCGCTCGCGAGCCCGCTGCGGAACGTCACGTTCCCGCCGGAGGACGTGCGCTCGCGCATCGCGCAGATCCTCGCGGGCTTCCGGCCTCAGGGCACGGCCGACGGCGCGTAACCCCGGCCGCCCGACCGGGCTACAATGCCGCTCCCCGAGGGGGTGTTCCCGAGCGGCCAAAGGGGACGGGCTGTAAACCCGTTGGCTCTGCCTTCGGAGGTTCGAATCCTCCCGCCCCCACCAAAAGTTCGTAAGTCAAACCACGGCCTCCCTGAGGTCGTGTGGTCCCACCGACACCCACGAGGTCTTCCTTGTGGGTGTTTTCGTTGAAGGAGGCATCCCCGAGTTCCGCAGTTGATGGGCGCGCATCCGGCATAGAAAACGGGTGTTAGCAGGGATTTTTGCGTCCAGGGGGCGTGGCAGCCGTGTGCCTACAGCTGGCGGGCGGTGAGAGGGGCGTCAGGCTGGTTCGAGCGCGGTGATCCGGGGCGGCGGCTCGACCTCGAGCCCCGTGAGGATGGCGTGCTGGGCGTCGGTCGGCCGGGTGGTCTGCTGGACGGTGCCGGCGGGGCCTTGCAGGGTGACCTGGTGGAGGCGTTGGAGCTCGGTGGTGATGCGCCGCCAGCTCTGGCCGCTTTGGCGTTCGGCGATCCGGATCAGCAGGAGGGCGAGCCAGCAGACGATGACGTGGGCGCGGATGCGGTGTTCGAGCCGGTGGAAGACGGGGCGCAGCTCCAATGTGGTCTTCAGGTCGCGGAAGGAGCGCTCGGCCTCGCGCAGGTTCTTGTAGCCGAGTGCGATCTCCTCTGCGGTGAGATCGGGGTCGGAGGAGGAGAGCAGGTACTTGCCGTCCAGGCGCTGCTCGGCCGTGACCTTGCGACGGTCGACCTGGAGGCGACCGCTCGCGGTCTGGCGCAGGTAGCGGGAGAGGGTCGGGTGGTCGCGCAGGGCGCACTCGGCGCGCGTGTGCGCTGCCCGTTGCTTGTCGGTCTTCGCCTTGCGCCGGCCGGCTTCGATCCGTTCCAGCTCGGCCTCGAGCCGGGCGAGCTGGGCGTCGCGCTCGGCCTTGTCGCGGGCGGCCTCGGCCGGGTTGTGGCAGACGGCGAACCGCTTCTGGCTGTCGCCGGCGCCGATCCGGACGTCCTTGACGCGCAGGTTGTCGCGCACGCTCTGGTAGCGGCCGGGACGGGCGAGCGCGGCCTGGGCGTTGGGGGAGCCGTCGCGCATCCGCTCGCCGGCGATCCAGTGGCCGCCGCCGCGGGTCAGGTAGCGCAGGTTGGCATCGGAGGAGAAGCCGCGGTCGACGACCCAGACGCAGCGGCCGAGCCGCCAGCCGCGCAGGTCGTCTTTCACCTCGCTGATCACGGTCTGGTCGTTGGTGTTGCCGGGCCAGACCCAGACCCGCACCGGGATCCCCTCGCGGGTGACCGCCAGCCCGATCACGACCTGCGGCAGGTCGGGCCGGTGGTCCTTCGAGTGGCCGAGCGCCCGGAAGGGCGCCTGCTCCGCCTCGCCATCGGCGGCACTGTCGGGCTCGGCCTCGAAATAGGTCGAGGTGGTGTCGAAGAAGAGCAGATCAACCTCGAGATTCAAGAGGTCGGCGCAGGCGAAGAAGACCGCCTCCTGCAGCTTCGCCTCCGCGTCGGCCTCGACCAGCAGGTCGAGCGCGCGGTAGGCCTGATCGTCGTCCATCCGCTCGAGCCCCGGGATCGCCACGTCCTCGCAGACCCACTCGGCCGCGGCCAGCTTCGAGCAAGGCGCAAGCGCCCGATTCGCGACCAGCGCGAACAGCACCCGCTCGACATCGGTCGCGAACCGGCGCGCGCCGAGCAGCTCAGCGAGCGTCTCCGCGATCCGCAGCCGCCGCCACAACGCATCCAACAGCCAGGCGCCGCCGAGCGGGCGCGAGCCGACCACCTCAAGCCCCTCGGCCGGCTCGATCCGACCGCCGTCCTCGGCGCCCGGGTCGGTGTAGCGGCGGATCGAGCGCGCCAACCGGCGCAGCCCCTCAACATCGAGCTCGTCCTCGCGGCCGAGGTTCAGCAGCACCTCCGCCCGCGTCACCCCAACCGCGCGCCGGTTGTGCGCCAGCTGCAGATAGCGGACGATCGAGCCGTCCTTCCGCCGCCGCTGCGTCGTCCGCAAATACATGCCCACCACTCTAGGAGCAACACCGGACGACAAACCGCTGACACCGACCAAGCGTGTGCCCACGTTTCCGCGCCCGCGGACACACCGATTTGGCTCTACAAAGCCAAACCCGACCCCGAAACCGCCCTCAAATGCCCATCAACTGCGGAACTCCGCGCATCCCAGGCCTGCCAATCAGGTTCGGGTAGCGACGCCTCACTCGGCTGCGCGAGAGCTTTCACCAGCGGGCTCAGCAGGGTCTTGAAAGGTTCGGCGAGGTCGCTCTGAACGTCACCGCCGTCCTCGATACGGATGCGGGTGAAAAGTGCTTGGTTCAGTTGTCGGCGGACGCTCCGCGGTGCCGCCAGATACGTCGCCTGTACGTCGGTGATGAGGTCGAGGGTGCCGGTGAGGTTCGCTTCGATGAAGGCGTGATGTCCCTCAGTAGCGGCGAGCCGCTGCTTGATTTCATCGAGCTGGCCGCGTATGCGGTCTTGCTCGCTTTTGAGTTGATCGAGTGGCACGGCGCCCGCGTAGTGGGCTTGAAGGAGTTTGGCTCGTTCGGCAAGCAGGCGCTTCTGTCGCCTTTCGAGTGTCCGGCGTTCGGCGACGGCCTGCTCCCTGAACTTGGCGAACTCTTCGGCCAGGATGGCTTCGAGGGCGTCGCGTTCGTCTCGCTTCAGTCCGTGGAGCGCGTAGTGCGCTTCGACCTTGCGCTCGACTGATTCGATGAGGGCGGCTTTGAAGGTGCAGTCGGTGCGTTTTTGGTGGCGACCGGCGCATACGAAGTAGGGGTAGATGCGTCCGGAGCGGCTGCGAGCGTTCGTAATCAGGAGTCTGCTTCCGCATTTGCCGCAGACGACGGATCCCGCGCACCCGGTTCCGTCCGGACACCCGATTAGACCGAGGAGGTCGCGATGTCGGGAGTTCAGGAGGTTGGGATGGAGGCAGTGGAGGAGTCGCGCTCCGGCGTGCCGAGCGGCGAGCCGGAGGCGAGCCGGGAGGTGCGCTGGAGCGCGCGCCGCAAGGAGCAGGTGGTGCTGCGTCTCTTGTGTGGGGAGTCGTTGGATCTGTTGGCGCGGGAAACGGGGCAGCCGGCGGGCCGGATCGCCGGCTGGCGGGAGGAGTTCCTCGTGGCGGGCCGTGAGGGTCTGAAGTCGCGGCCGGCGCTGGAGGGCGATCGGCGTCTGCTCGACGCGCAGCGCAAGGTCGGCGAGCTGCAGTTGGAGGTCGACATCCTGCGGGCGCTGTTGGAGAAGAAGGGGCACCCTCAGTCGCCGAGGCGCTCGAGGTGAGCGCGGAGCTGCCGGCGCCGTTGCAGACGGTCTGTCGGGTGGCGGGCGTGTCCCGGTCGGCGGCGCAGGAGCAACGCCGCCGCTGGAGCGCCTCGGCCGTGGAGATGCCTGCTCGCCGCCGCCCCGGACCGGTCGGGGCGCTGCCCGACACGGCGCTGCTGACCGAGATCCGCCACGACCTGGAGGCCTCGCCGTTTGTCGGCGAGGGCCACCGGAAGGTGTGGGCGCGGCTGCGCCGCCAGCGCGGGATCCGCACCAGCCGCAAGCGCGTGCTCAGGCTGACCCGCGAGGCCGGGCTGCTCGCGCCGACGCCGCAGGTGCGCAAGCGGGCCGCACGCCTGCACGAGGGCACGATCACCGTCTCGGTGCCGGACACGCTCTGGGCAACCGACGCGACCGAGGCCTGGACGCGAGAAGAGGGTCGCTGCGCGGTGTTCGTGATCGTCGACCACGGCTCGAACGAGGTCTGGTACGACGCCGCCCGACGGATGGACCGCTTCGCTGCCGCCGACCTTTTGCGCGAGGTCTGCACCGAGCGCTTCGGCTCGGTCGAACAGGCCGTCGCCTCCGGTCTGGCGCTCCGCTACGACGGCGGCTCCTGCTTCCGCAGCGACCACTACCAGGCCGAGATCACTCATCTCGGCATCGCCCGCTCGCCCGCCTTCCACTACGAGCCCGAGACGAACGGCGTCGCCGAGAAAGCGATCCAGACACTCAAAGAGCAGCTGCTCTGGATCGAGCGCTTCGACACCCTCGACGAGCTCCGCACCGCCGTCCGCGCCTTCGGCCGCACCTACAACCAGCACTGGCTGATCGAACGCCACGACTACCGGACGCCGACCGAGGCACGCGACCACCTGCGCGCTCAGGCGGCCGCCGCGGCATGATCAGCCTGTCCACCACAGTGTCCGGTGAACCGGGGCCGGCGGACGGAGCCCTTGAGGTAGTGGTGGTGGACCCGTTGCTTCTCGCCAGATTGGTTGTGTGCGCTGAGGATGTTCTGGACGCGCTGCCACGTCTCCGGCGTTACGAGCGGTTCATGCCGGCCGGGGTACTCGACGCCGCGGTAGCGGACGATCCCTTTGTAGTAGGGGTGTCGGAGCAACTTGTGCAGGTGGGATCGCTGGAGCGGCTGGGTGGACGTTCGTGCGCTGGACGTGGATTCGAGACCGCGCCGGGTCAGCTCGGCGAGCAGTCGGTTGAGCGACCATGAGCCGGTTGCGTAGTTCTCGAAAGCCCACTTGATTAGCGGTGCACGTATGGGGTCGAGTTCGACAGTGCGGACTTCCCGGCCGTTCTCGAGCCGACGGACGTTCAGGTAGCCGAGCGGGGCTTTGCCGACGGTGCCGCCGGACTTCGCCTTCTGGACCGATCCTTTGATGACTTCGTTGGCGAGGTTGCGCGAGTAGAACTCGGCGATCGAGCTCATGATCCCGTGCAGCAGCAACCCCGACGGTGTTTCGTCGATGTTCTCGCTGCAAGAGATCAGTGTCGCCCCCGCCGCACGGATGGCAAGCGTGATCTCGACATCGTCCGCGCGGTTACGGGCGAGCCGGTCGACCTTGTGAACGATCACGTACTCGACGGGGTTGTCCCGCACGTACGTGAGCAGCGCCTGGAGTTGCGGCCTCTGGGAGCTTCGGGCGCTCTCGCCCCGGTCGGCGAACTCTTCGACGACGGCCGCTCCTAGAGCAATCGCCTTCCGTTTGCAGGCTTCGCGCTGGGCGGGAATGGAGTAGCCCTCCGGGTCGCCGTCGCGCTGGGCTTGCTCCCTGGTTGAAACGCGAAGGTAGAGAACGGCTCTCGCAGTGCCGTTCTCACTCTGAGTGTGTTCGGTCACACGCGACCTCCAAAGGTTGCGGCTATTGATGGACTCCGTCGAGCTGGCGGCCAGCTGCACCGGCCCGTTCGTTCGGTGAGGCCGAGCTGGTCGAGGCGGAAGTGGAGCGCCCGGGTGCTGACGAAGAGCGTCTGGGCGAGCTGGACGATGTTCTGGTTGCCCTGGTACCAGAGCCGCTTGACGACCTTCTTGGGCATGAGCAGGCAGGCGGCGAAGTAGTCGGCGACACGTTCGGCTTGCTGGTCGCCGGTCTGGAAGGGGCGGTCGTGGTAGAGGAATTGCTTGGTGGTGTGGTCGATGACGTGCTTGAACTCGTGCATGACGCTGAAGCGTTGTCTGAAGTAGGGCTCGTCGGCGTTGACGGTGATGACCCAGTAGCGGCCGTTCCAGTAAGCAGCGCCCGAGACGGGAAGGCCGTCCTCGCGCACAACCCTCAGGCGCGGCAGTTCGCTGACGATCTGCTCCGGCACGGCAGCCGTCTCGATCTGGAAATAGCGGAGGAGATGATTGGCTTGAAGTTCGGCGATGCGTAGCGCCTCGCCGGGCGTCAGTGGCCGCTTCGGTACGAGGCCGCGCAGCAGCGCCAGCACGCTCTGTTCACGAGCGGCTGCGCCTCCTTGGTGTTGATGGTTTGTCATGGTCTCCTCCTTTCTTTCGTTTCGAGGGTTTAGGTTCGGGTTGCTCGTCTTCGCCTGGTGCCGGCCCGTCCGGCTGGTAACCGTGTCGCTTAGCGACGCGCTGGAAGGCGCGTTCCAGTTCTTCGACCGCGGGGGCTGGCAGTCCGCGGTACTTGCTCCGCAGGTAGGGACGGAAGCTGGGTAGATCGCTGGGGACGCTGTACTCGGCGAGTGCGAAGACGTCGGCGAGGCTGAGGTCGAGCGCGGCGGCGATGCGGCTGAGCTTGTCGGGCGCCGGAGCGTCGAACGCCCCTTGTTCGAAGCGGGCGATGGTCGTGTGAGTCGTCGAAGCTCGCTCGGCGAGTTCTCGGGTTGAGAGGCCGAGCCGTTCCCGCTGCTCGCGCAGTCGCCGTCCCAGCTCTTTAGCTTGCTCTTGATCCATGCGGTAGGTGCTCCTGTTAGCTGCACCCATTATCGCACGGCTGGTGCGTAAATGCACCATTTCGTCGAGCATTCCACAACGTTGAAGAGAATTGCATCTACCTTTATTAGTAGAAATCTGTGTCATGTATTCTATCGGATTTGTCTGCTTGTTTTCAAGTCTGTTTTATTGAGTGTGGTGACCCGAGCTGCGTTGAGCAACCCGGGTCACCGTTCCATCCCTTACGCGACCTATGCCTTGAGCGCTTCAATCTTGGCCGTGATCTGGGCCTTTCGCTCCTGGGCGGTGTCGCGGAGGTGCTTGTACTCGGCCTCGGCGTCGGCAGCCCGCTGCTTGGCAGCGGCGATGTCGGCGTCGATGCCCTCAAGCGCGTGCTCGAGGACGGCCGTAGCTGACTCGATCGGGTCCAACGCCTGGGTCTTCCTGACCCGGGCGTGTGTCCCGCCGAGTGTGCGGGTGTGGGCGTAGTAGGCGCCGCGAACCGAGTTGAACGGCTGTCCATACTCGTCGGCAACCTGCCGGAAAGCGTCGGCCTTCCGAGTGCCCGAGGCGACCAGTGCCTCGACCCGCTCGTACACCTCTTGAGCCTTGGTCATGGCTCGACCTCCCTTCTGGTGGTGGATGGCTGTGCGGCAGGCAGAACGCTTGGTTCCACCGGCCGTTCGACCATCGACCCGGAAGCGCAGCGCCAGGTCACGCTGCCTTCCTTTGTTCCGTGACACGTTCCGCCGCAATGCGCTGTTCGGCGAGGCGTGCGAATGTCGGGTTGAGTTCGATGCCGAGCCAGTTGCGCCCCTGCTGCTCGGCGGCAATCGCTGTCGTGCCGGAACCGATGAAAGGATCAAGCACGACCCCGGGCTCCCACGCTGCGTGGCAAGTGCAGGCTGGCTGCAGTTCGCCGCGGACGGCTAGGTGGCCGAGCTGGTGCGGCGTTTCGCGCTGCCAGGGTCGGCGGCAGATTCGGCAGCGTCTCTCTGGGCAGCCGGCACGGATTGGTCGCTCGGCGAGAGCGAGCGGGAAGACTGCATGGTGGGCGCCGTGGTAGGAGGCAGTCGAGAGCGTCCAGACGTCGCCGGGGTTCTTGCCGAGCGGATGCCCAACCCGACCCGCAGCGTTCAACGCGTCAAGACCACTGTTGCTACTAGTCGAGACGCGCCAGGCGGGCGGTACCGACCATCCACGACCGGACGACTTCGCCTTGCCGACGCTGGTATGTGGCACGCGGATTGTGTCCAGGTCGAAGTAGTACGTCCGAGACCAGGTAAGCAAGTAGACGACCTCCCACGTGCAAGCGAGCCGGTCGGGACGCGGGCTCGGCATCGGATTGCGCTTCGCCCACACGACCTTGTTGCGCACCATCCAGCCGTCAGCAATCAGACCAAGAGCCAGACGCTCCGGGCCGAGCAGCAAGCTCTTGGCTTCGGCGCCTTCGCGGCCGGTGCTGTAGCTGTCGCCGAGGTTGAGCCAGACCGTCCCTGTCGCAGTCAGCACGCGCCTCAGCTCGTCCATCACTTGCCGAAGACCCTGGACCCACTGGTCGACGTGGGCTTCCAGTCCGAGCTGGCCGCCGTGCTGGTAGTCGCGCAGCCGAAAGTAGGGAGGACTCGTGACGACACAGTCAACGAAGCCATCAGGTAGCCCGCGAAGCGTGGTTGCGGCATCGCCGACGAGGATCTGGTTCAGCCTCATCCGGTGCCCCCGTTCATTGAGGCCACGAAGCCTCGGTTGTCCGTCACCCGGAAGAGCTCAGCCGGAAGGTTCCTGCGGATGGCTTGCTCCACCCGTGCCTTGCGACCCGCGTCCGGCGTGATCCAGAGCACAAGCGGAAACGTCCCAGTCCTTTTCTGTTCCTGGCCGGTCTGACGATAGGCGACGTAGTCGTGGCACTTGCTCACGACCGCCGGCAGGCTCGCCGTGCCGCGGTCAACCTCAACGAACCAGCAGTGCTCGTACTCACGGTCAGCAGTAACGATGTAGAGGTCAGGTCGGAGAACATCAACGCCGCCGCCAACACGCAGGGCTCGACGCCAGCAGTCCGGTTCTGTGACCAACTCAACTAGCTCGACGCGTCCGGTCCGAGCCTCCAGCGCGAGTACCACATGGACATCAGCGACGGCGAGAACGTGGTCGAGGAACGCAACCGAGGGCTCGTCAACGCGCCGCCGACCGCCGAGCAGGCGGTTGCCGATCGGGCCGAGGGTGTAGATGAACGACGCAGAGCCAGCGTGCAGCCCGCCGACGCTCCGACGCGTGAGCCGAGCCAGCACGCGCTGTTCGGTCAGCCTGGCAAGTGTCCGTCGGCAGACACGGGCACCGGTCAGCTCAGTGGCGTGGGCAGCGAAGTGCAGCTGCTCGATCTGCCTGGCTGTCAGAAAGCGATGCTGAGCCAGTGAGCTCACGACGCCGAGGTCACGTTCGCTGAGGTTCGCTCGCAGCCGGTCTAGCCCTTGGCGGCTGAGGCGGGCTCTCATAGCCGCCTCCGCAGATGCCGGTCACTCGTCGCAGCAAAACCAGCGGACTCGTGACCAGCAGCCAAGTTGCCACGCCCGTTCGTCGACGCGATCGGTATAGCGACCGGGACGCTCATGATTGCCTCCGTGACCGCCGGCCCGGGTGCTCCTCGGCCGCTTGCTCGACCTTGAGCAGTTGACGGATTTCGACCTCGATCTCGGCGATCGGCCGTCCATAGCGCTCGCGGCTCATTGACCGCACTCGCATGCCGTCACCAGTTAGCGGCCCGGGCGGGAGCGTCCGGCCAGAGGCGTAGCCAGTGACCTCGCCCTCGGCGACGAGTTGCACGTAGACCTCGTAGCGTCCGAGCTGCTGGAAGTCGTCGGCAGTCAGCAGACCACCTGCTCGCCTAGCCATCACGTGAGCGTCTTCGGCGCTCATCTGGAAGCAGACACGGCTCCGCGCGTTCGCCAAGACCGCAGCGCGCATCTCCGGAGGCAACTGCCCTAGATGCTGATGGACCAGCGTCATCGCGACACCGAGGCCTCTGGCTTGGGCCAGGGCGTCAGCGAGGTCGGTCGGAAGGCGCAGGTAATCCTGGAACTCGTCGATGTACAGCCCGACCGTTTTACGGATTGCGCTCGGGACAGCGGCTTGCCCGAGGGCGGCGTTCCAAACCTGTGCCACGACCAAAGAACCGAGCAGAGCCGAGGCCTCCGGGCCGAGCAGACCCTTGGCGAGCGAGACCAGCAGGATCTTGTTCTTGGTGAAGACGTGCTCGACCTGGAAGCGCGGCTCGACTTGGCCGAGCACGCCACGTACTCGAGGGCGCAGCAGGAATGCGCGTAGCTTGTTCATGATCGGCGCGATCACGGCTTGCCGCTCGCCGTCCTTGAGGCCCTCGTACCAGTCCCAGAACGGCCCGAGCGCGATCGGGTCGTCGATGCCCTGGAGGAGCCGGCGACGCACCGCGTAGTTGGTGAGCAGGATCGGCAGCGCGCACAGCGTCGTCTCCGTCCTCCCAGCCAAGCTCAAGAGTGAGGCGTGCAGGATGTCGGCCGTCCTAGGGCCCCAACTGCTTTCCCACAGCGAGTGGAACACGGACAGGATCTGGTCGGCGACTAGCTCGGGATTGCGCCCACCTGTCGCTAGCGGGTTGAGTCCTACGGGGCGCTCGGCGTCGGTGGGGTCGAGGACGACGATGTCGGACTGGCGTCCAAGCGGAGCGCGTTCGAGCAGCTCGGTGATTAGGTCGCCCTTCGGGTCGATCACGACCATGCCGAGACCGGCCTTCATGTCAGCCAGCGCCAGGTTCAATAGCAGCGTGCTCTTGCCGGTCCCGGTCGGCCCGATCAGATGCAAGTGCTGGCGGGCGTCGGCGACAGACACGCCGAGCAGCTGCTCGGGTCCGGGTGCCGTCGCCTTGGCGATGATTCGGTCGGTACGCACAAGCCGACGGTCGGCGCGTTGCCAGCGGGCCCCGCTGCGGGGCACGCCCGGAAGCGGTTCATCTCCAAGTGGCCAGCCAGAGAGACCGACGAGCTCGGCCACATTGAAGACGAGGGGCCAGAGCAAGATCGGCGCGGCGGCGCTGTGCAGCCGTGACGGGTTCTCGGTGCGCAAGCCCACGCGTAAGCCAGGTGCTTCGGCTGCCCGCAGTCCGGCGACAAGGCCATCGAGCAACGCTCGGCCCCGCGCAGGCGAGCCTGCGGTGATTCCGATGCGGGCGATCGCAGCCAGCCCATGCTCTCGGCGCTTGAGCTGAAGGGCGGCGCGGCGCTCAGATTCCAACCGCTTGTCACGGCCAAGTACAACAGACCGCCACCATGGTTCAACTTCGACCTCCGGCGTGTCAGTCGCCACGGGTATTGGTCGCCGGCTCTTCCCGAGTACGAGCTGCCAGGTCACGACCTCCTCGGCGCCAGCGGCCGCGAGGCCAGCCAGAAGCCCACGAACGACGTCGGCGGGATCGTCATGGCGAATAGTCCGGTGTCGGCTGTTGATGGTCATCCGCCAAGCCCGGCGGAACTCCGGTCGTTCGGAGGCTGGCGTGACAGCCATCTCAGGGACGAGTGAAAGAAGGAAGCCTGTCAGACGCTCGGCCGACTCGGAACGGACACCGAGCCGATAGCGGACGAGACCCCTAGAAGCTTCGGCCTCAAGGACAACTACGCCAGCCCGGCGATCGGCCGCAATCTGGCGAAGTACCGAGGCGCCGATTTCGGGCGGCAACTCGCGGGGCCAGTGCAACTCGAACCACTGCAACCGCGACGGCCGCGGCGCGAGCAGGAACACGCCCGCGACCCCAACCGGCAGCGCGACGAACATGCTGAGCACGAGCCACTCAGCGCTCATCACTCTCCTGTGCCGTTGATGCTTCAGCGAGGCGAGCTTCGTGCTCAGCTTCGGCTTCGGCCTCCAGCTGAGCCTGGGCCAAGTCGATCAGCGCCCGCGCCAGCTTGCGTAGGTCCGGCGGGTCGCGCCGGACGGCTCTGACGACGATGCGCCTCTCACGTTGCTTTCCACTCATGGCTACCTCCTTTCTTTGCTAGTTGGTGCGTTTGCGCACCGCTTGTCTTCTAGTAAATGGTGCGTGTACGCACCAAGTCAAGCTCGCGGACAAAAAGCACAACAGCGACCGGAACAGCCCGATCGGGGGCTACCAACGGCCCTGGTACCAGCCATACGAGCCGGACGACCGTGAACACGATCGACGCGGCCAGCAAGTACGGCCAGACCGGCGCGAGGAGCCAGAAGACGAGCCGGATGCCCGCGGCGACCATCACAACCACCGCGAGCATCCGAATCAGTGGGTTCTCGCTCAGCTTCAGCGGTACTCCTCGAACCGGCTGGCGTCGAGCTCGTTGATGCAGGTGCGCATCTCGATCTCGATCCGGTCGAGCTGCCGGTTCATCTCCGAGACCTCACGTTGGAGCCAGATCAGCTCGGCGAGGAACGCGACCGCTTCCTGACGCTCCCACTCGGGCGTGGTCAGGATCGGCTGCATCTACCTCGCCCGCCCGTGACCGTGCGAGCGGGCCTCCTCGAGCATCGCCTGGAAGCTGTTGCGGGCGATGTCGTGGAGCCGGTGCTCGGCCCGGCGGACCTCCATCTCGATCCGGGCCCGCTCCGACTCGCTGTCGTCGATCCTCAGCGAGACGAGGACGAGCACGGCGAGCAACGCGAGCAGGACGACGACGGTGAGGACGACGATCAGGAACCAGGTCATCGCTACTTCACCCGCCTGACCGTCTCACTGACGACGTCGGCCATCGCCAGCGCCGTCAGGTCGCCGATCCCCTGCAGCCGCGGGATCGCGGCCGGCACCAGCGCCGAGAGCTGACACTCGAGCTGGCTGACCATCGCCACCTCGTGCATCGCCCGCTTGCCGACGTAGGCAACCGCCGAGACGCGCTCGGCCTGAAGGTCAGCCTGGATGCCGATCCGCACCAGATCCAGCTGCCCCTGACCGTTCATCCGGGCGATCTCGCGCCCGACACGGCGATTGGCGAGCCCACCGCCGTAAGGCACCATCTCCGACATGTACAACTCCTCTCTGCTCGACTCCGCCGACTCATGCGGCGACTTGAGCACAGAGTCAGTCGAAGCTGATTTTGTGAGCAACGTGCAAAAAATGGGCGCAGAGGCCGTGGGCGGCTGGCACAGCCGCCGTACCTAGTTCCGGAGCAGCCGGCAACGGTGCTCGGCTGGACGATGCGCAAGCTCCGCATGGCTGCTGGCTGGAACATCACGCAGACGGCGAAGGCGATCGGATGCCATCCCAGTCGCCTCTCTCGGATAGAGCATCAGGGCGCTAAGCCGAGCCGTGACATCGTGAACTACTACGAGGAGACGTTCGATGGTCACGGACTGCTGCTGTCGCTGTTCGAGGTGGCTGACTCAGCCCAAGAACAGAAGCGCCGCCGAGCGGGTGGGCACCGACCGCGACGGGCCCGTCGAGCTGAGGGTGACGCGACGGCGTTCGTCAGCCAATCGATCCCGCACGGACAGTTGATGATGCCGGGCCAGCCCTTCGAAGCCAGCTGGACGATCCGCAACGTCGGAACGGTTCCGTGGCGCGGACGCCAGCTCGAACGACAAGGTCCCCTGAACGGGCCCGGCCTTATCGTGTCGGATCGCTACATACCCATCGCCGACGCCGACCCCGGCCAAACCGTCGGGGTTACTGCTGCCCTCCGCGCGCCCGGCTACGACTGCACGAGCATCGCCTACTTCAAGATGGTGACCGCTGACGGGTTCCTGTGCTTCCCCGACGTCCACCAGCTCGGCCTGGACGTGCTCGTCAGGGTCGAACGCAATACCTCGGGATCACAGTGACGTACAACCCGTCGTCAATGGAGACAACATCAAGTGTTACAATGGTGACAAGATGAGTAAGTGCTCGACAACAGGGAGAGACGGATGACAGGCGAGCAACACAACCGGATCGTCACCTTCATCTGGGGTATCGCCGACGACGTCCTCCGCGATCTCTATGTGCGCGGTAAGTACCGAGATGTGGTTCTTCCCATGGTCGTGCTTCGACGGTTCGATGCCGTTCTCGAGCCGAGTAAGCAGGCCGTGCTTGAGATGAAAGCGTCGCTTGATTCGGCTGGCGTGACTAATCAAGACGCCGCACTGCGTCAGGCAGCTGGGCAGGCGGTCTACAACACATCTAAGTTCACGCTCCGTGATCTACGGGCGATCGGAGCACAGCAGCGACTGCGCGCCGACTTTGAGGCTTATCTCGATGGCTTCTCGCCGAATGTACAGGAGATTCTTGACAACTTCGAGTTCAGGAATCAGATCCCGCGCCTCTCGAAGGCCGATGCTCTTGGGACGCTCATCGAGAGATTCCTCGACCCCTCCACCAACTTGAGCCCGAACCCAGTTAAGAACTCTGATGGCTCAGTCAAGCATCCGGGGCTCGACAACCACGCGATGGGAACGATCTTCGAAGAGCTAGTGCGACGCTTCAACGAGGAGAACAACGAGGACGCGGGCGAGCACTGGACACCGCGTGACGCGGTCAAGCTGATGTCGCGGTTGATCTTCGATCCCATCGCTGATCAGATCAAGTCCGGCACGTACCTCCTCTACGACGGTGCTCTCGGCACGGGCGGGATGCTCACAGTCGCGGAGGAAACCCTGCAGGAGCTCGCCGCCAGCCACGATAAGCAGGTCGCGACCCATCTCTACGGCCAAGAGATCAACGCCGAGACGTACGCAATCTGCAAAGCAGACCTTCTTCTCAAAGGCGAGGGCGAGGCCGCGGACAACGTCGTGGGCGGGCCCGAGTGGTCCACGCTCTCGAACGATGCGTTTCCTTCGCGCGAGTTTGACTTCATGCTCAGCAATCCGCCCTACGGCAAGAGCTGGAAAAGCGATCTTGAGCGCATGGGAGGCAAGAGTGGTATCAAGGATCCTCGATTCATCATCGAGCATGCTGGTGATCCCGAGTACAGCCTCATCACACGCTCAAGCGACGGTCAGATGCTCTTTCTCGCCAACATGGTTAGCAAGATGAAGCACGACACGAAGCTGGGTAGCCGTATCGCCGAGGTTCACAACGGCAGCTCGCTCTTCACCGGCGATGCCGGTCAGGGCGAGAGCAACATCCGCCGCTGGATCATTGAAAACGATTGGCTCGATGCCATTGTCGCGCTGCCGATGAACATGTTCTACAACACCGGCATCGCCACCTACGTCTGGGTGCTCTCGAATCGCAAGGCAGAGCACAGGCGAGGGAAGATCCAACTCATCGATGCGACTCAGTGGTTCAAACCCCTGCGCAAGAACCTGGGTAAGAAGAACTGTGAGCTCGCGGACGAGGATATTCAGCGTATTTCCGACGTGTTCCGCAACTTCAAGGATAGCGAGCATTCGAAGATCTTCGCGAATGAGGAGTTCGGCTTTTACAAAGTCACGATCGAGAGACCGCTGAGACTGAAAGGCGTGGAACCTGGTCGCGCGTACAGCCCACGAGAGATCAACGTCCTTCGGGAGCGCCATGAGCGTCTCGAAGAGGCGACGCCGATAATTCGGAAGTATCACCCACAAGGTGCCGTCGCGGATCCACTCCGCGGCTTGTTCGAAGTCAGCGTTGATGGTGAACGGCGAGTGGCCGAGTTTGAGCCGGATCCTGATCTTCGTGATACCGAGCAAGTGCCGCTTCTCCATGAAGGAGGAGTTGAGGCTTTTGTTAAACACGAAGTCGTGCCAGACTTCCCAGACGCATGGTACATCCCCACAAGTGCAAAAGTCGGATACGAGCTCGGCTTCACCCGGTACTTCTATAAGCCTCAGCTATTGCGCCCGCTCGACGCGATCCGTGCGGAGATTGTCGCGATCGAAGAGGAGACAGAAGGCTTACTCACCGAGATCGTCAGAGGGAAACGGTGATTCCGCAGCTATCGCAGTACGGAGCGATGGCCGAATCAGGTTTGCCGTGGCTCGGAAAGATACCTCGCCATTGGCGTATCAAGCGCGGCAAAGTGCTATTCCGCTGCATTGACATTCGGTCTGAGGCAGGTGAAGAAGAACTTCTTACGGTGTCTGCCGACCGCGGCGTTGTACCCCGATCAACGGCATCCGTCACGATGTTCAAGGCTGAGTCATACGTCGGCTACAAGCTCTGCTGGCCGGGCGATCTGGTCATCAACAGTTTGTGGGCGTGGAGCCGTGGCCTCGGTATCTCGCAGTATCACGGCATCGTTAGCTCTGCTTACGGCGTCTACCGCCTGCGGTCGTCGTTCGCCGACTACACCAACTACATTCATGAACTGGTTCGGTCGCGGCCGTTCCAATGGGAGTTGCAGGTTCGCTCGAAGGGGATCTGGATTTCCAGGCTTCAGCTAACTGACGCCGCTTTCCTCGGCGCCCCCTTCCCTGTGCCTCCACCGGAGGAACAAAGGGCGATCGTCAAGTTCCTCCAGCACACCGATGGATTGATCCACGCTTACGTCCGAGCGAAGAAGGAGCTGATTGCGCTACTAACAGAACAGAAACACTCCGTCGTCGACCATGTCATCACGAGAGGACTGACGAAGAGCTCAGAGCTCCGGTTCTCCGGCATCGAGTGTATCGGCGACGTACCTCGCCACTGGCACGTACGTCGGCTGAGAAGTCTCGTGAAGATGCACGTCAGCAACGTTGATAAGCACGTAAGAGAGGGTGAGACGCCCGTACGACTCTGTAACTACGTCGATGTTTACAAGCACGAGCGCATTCGCGCCACGATGGACTTCATGAAAGCGACTGCCACGCCGGAAGAGATCGACCGTTTCCGCATTCATCGAGGCGATGTGGTGATTACGAAAGATTCTGAGCTTTGGAATGACATCGGTGTGCCTGCACTCGTCGAGAGCGCGGCGGAGGATCTCGTGTGTGGGTACCACCTGGCGCTTCTTCGCCCAAAGCCGAATTTGATCGACAGTCGTTTTCTGCTGCGAGCCCTTCAGAGCCCATCAATCGCGTACCAATTCCACGTGCGAGCAACGGGCGTGACGCGATTCGGGCTCTCACACTACGCCATTAAGTCGCTTCTCCTTCCGGTGCCTCCGATGCGTGAACAGAGCGAGATCGCAAAACACCTGGACGAAGCGACGTCCGCTGCCACCGCTGCGATTGAGCGAGCCCAGCGTGAAATCACATTGTTGCACGAATACCGCGCGAGTCTCGTGGCCGCTGTCGTTACTGGGAAACTTGACGTGCGGGAAGCCGCCCGCGCGCTACCAGACGTTCAGCAGCTGGAGCAGAGCGAGGAGCTTGGCGAGCCTGACAGCGACCTTGAAGCGGATGAGGCGGACAGTGTTGACGAGGAGGCGCTTGTATGACGACCGACACGAGCGAGCGTGGCCTAGAGTCTCTGATCGTCCGCGACATGACGAGCGGCTCGGGCGGCTGGACGGCCGGCAGCCCCGAAGACTACGACCGCGCCTACTGCATAGACCTGGTTCAGCTTAGGACGTTCCTTCGCGCTACGCAGCCCGAGCTCGCTGGGGCGCTCGATCTTGATGCTGACTCACCAACACGGTGGAAGTTCCTTGCTCGGCTGCAAGGGGAAATCACTAAGAACGGAGTGGTTAGCGTCCTTCGGCAGGGCATCAAGCACGGCGCACACCACATCGATCTTTTCTTCGGATCGCCATCGCGAGGCAATGTCGAGGCCGCCAAGCTGTACGCGCTGAACCGCTTTACTGTCACTCGTCAGCTCCGCTACAGCGGCGACGAGACTCAGCTGGCGCTCGACCTCTGCATCTTCATCAACGGGCTTCCGATTGCTACGTTCGAGCTGAAGAACAACCTGACTAAGCAGACCGTCGAGGACGCGGTAGAGCAGTACAAGCGTGATCGCGACCCACGCGAGCTGCTCTTTCAGTTCGGGCGCTGCGTCGCCCATCTTGCGGTCGATGATCAATCGGTGCGGTTCTGCACTCACTTGACCGGCAAGTCATCGTGGTTTCTGCCATTCGATAAGGGATGGCAGGAAGGCGCGGGCAACCCGCCGAACCCCGACGGCATCAAGACGGACTACCTCTGGAAGGAGGTTCTGTCGCCGCGCGGCCTAACCGAGATCCTTGAGAACTACGCGCAGATCGTCGTCGAGAAGAACCCGAAGACGGGTAGGAAGACCTCTAAGCAGATCTTTCCGCGCTACCACCAGCTCGACGTCGTCCGGAAGCTCCTGGCCGATGGAGCCTCGCTCGGCGCTGGTAAGCGCTACCTCATCCAGCACTCGGCAGGCAGTGGCAAGTCGAACTCGATCGCATGGCTTGCTCACCAGCTCATCGGGCTCGAGAACAAGGACAAGCGGGTCTTTGACTCCATCATTGTTGTCACTGACCGGATTATTCTCGACAAGCAGATTCGTGACACGATCAAGCAGTTTGCACAGGTCGGGTCGACGGTTACTCACGCGGAGAAGTCAGGTGATCTTCGGGCCGCTATCGAGTCAGGCAAGAAGATCATCATCACGACGGTTCAGAAGTTTCCCTTCATTCTCGACGACATCGGTACCGACCACCGTGGTCGTACGTTTGCGATCATCATTGACGAGGCTCATTCCAGCCAGGGTGGTCGTACGGCCACGGCGATGAGCACTGCGCTCTCTGCGGCTGGTGCCGCGGAAGAGGACGAGTCGCCCGAAGATCGCATCAACCGGATCATGGAAGCCCGGAAGATGCTGCCCAACGCTAGTTACTACGCCTTCACGGCCACTCCGAAGAACAAGACACTCGAGACCTTCGGCGAGCCCGTCAAGGGAGATGCTGCCGTCAAACATGACGCCTTCCACAGCTACACGATGAAGCAGGCGATCCAAGAAGGGTTTGTCCTTGACGTGCTCCGGAACTACATGCCGGTGAGCAGCTACTACCGGCTCGTCAAGACGGTGGAAGCGGACCCGGAGTTCGATACGCGACGCGCGAACAAGAAGCTTCGCCGCTATGTTGAAAGCAACGACCACGCGATCCGGCTCAAGGCCGAGATCATGGTCGATCACTTCCATGAGCACGTCATCGCGCTCAACAAGATCGGCGGCCAGGCTCGAGCGATGGTGGTCACGTCGGGTATCGAGCGGGCGATCCAGTACTACCACGCCATTGAGGCATATCTGAAGCAGCGCAAAAGTCCGTATAGGGCGATCGTTGCGTTCTCAGGCGAGTACGACTACAGAGGTAGCCAAGTCACCGAGGCCTCGCTGAACGGCTTTCCGAGCAGTCACATCACCGATAACATCCAGGACGACCCCTATCGGATCTTGGTCTGCGCCGACAAGTTCCAGACCGGCTACGACGAACCGCTGCTCCATAGCATGTACGTCGACAAGCCGCTATCGGGCGTCAAGGCCGTCCAGACGCTCTCGCGACTTAACCGAGCCCACCCGCGCAAGCACGACGTCGCCGTGCTCGACTTCCAGAACGACTCAGACACGATTCAGAAGGCGTTCAAGCCGTACTACCGCACGACTGTTCTCAGCGAGGAGACAGACCCGAACAAGCTGCACGATCTCAAGGCAGACCTCGACGCGTATGAAATCTACGACGAGCAGCAGATCGAGGACCTCGCGGCTCTCTACCTCGGAAGCGCTGATCGTGAGCAGCTGGACCCGATTCTCGACGCCTGCGTCGAGACCTACCGCTTCGAGCTCGACGAGGACGGTCAGGTCGACTTCAAGGGCAAGGCGAAGGCGTTCTCACGCACCTACAGCTTCTTGGCGTCGATCTTGCCGTACTCGAAAGCCGACTGGGAGAAGCTATCGATCTTCCTGAACTTCTTGATCCCGAAGCTGCCGGCACCAGTCGAAGAAGACCTCTCACGCGGCATCCTCGAGACGATCGACATGGACAGCTACCGTGTCGAGAAACAAGCCGCAATGAAGATCGCGCTCACTGACGAGCAGGGCGAGATCGATCCCGTGCCTACGTCAGGTGGAGGCCACAAGCCCGAGCCAGAACTCGAGCGGCTGTCAAACATCCTCAAGGCCTTTAATGAGCATTTTGGCAACATCGAGTGGACCGACGCCGATCGGGTGCAACGTCTCATTACGGAAGAGATCCCAGAGAAGGTCGCCGCCGATCGCGCCTATCAAAATGCTCAACGCAACAATGACAAGCAGAACGCCCGTATCGAGCACGACAAGGCGCTCGCTCGGGTGATGAACGCACTGCTCAAAGACGATACAGAACTGTTTAAGCAGTTCAGCGACAACGAGTCGTTCAGGCGGTGGCTGTCCGACACGATCTTTTCTGTCACGTACGACAAGGCAGCCCGCGACAGAGACATCGCCGGAGCCAAAAAGCGGTGATGCCCTACTCACGCTTTCGCATCAAGTACCACCTCGGCGCCGACGCGGGAAGTACGGCATGACTAGTAGAAGCCTGTTCAGGAGGAGTCGGATACGAGAGTAACGCAGTTGAAGATCACGAACTTCCGGAGCATCGGCGGGACCATCGAGATCGCGGTCCCGTCTCGCAACCTCGCGCTTGTTGGCTCGAATAACGCTGGCAAGTCGAATATTGTCGCTGGGCTCGACTGGGTCTTGGGTTCGAGGACGCCCTGGGCGCTGCACGCGGAGCGCGACGACTTCTTCGACCCGAACAGCCCAATCGTCATCAAGGCAACCATTGGTGACATCATCGAAAGTGACAAGCGAACTCTGATGCCTATTGCAACCAAGAAGCAACAGGGCGCCCTGTCGAAGAAGACAGATGCATCAATCACTCTCGTCTTGACGGTACCCCCGCTCGAAGGCGATCTGGACGAGGATGCGGACACAAGCGAGGCCGATGAACCAAGCGCTACGAAGCCTAAACTCGACATTGACCTGTGGGGTTTTGCCGTTTACCGGAAGACTGTCGACTGTCGCAGGAAACTGATTCAGACCGTGCGAGTTGCCACTCAGCGTACTGTCGAGGACGACTTGAAGGCGTCACAATGGACACCGTACGGCCAGCTGATGAAGGCGGTCCTCGAAAGCTCGTCTCAATACGACGAGCTACGCACCCTCCTAGGCGATGTCAACCAGAAGATTCAAGAGGCATTCACAGAGCAGAAGGATTCGCTCGTCGCTGGTGCTCGCGTCGTGTCCTACGTTGACGACATCGACTTCCAGCTAACACGAGAGAACAACCCGAGCGAACTTCTCCGTTATCTGGAAGTCCCAGTAACTGAAGACGGTCTGAAGATGAATCTGAACAGGCTCGGCACGGGCACACAGAGCGCCGTCATTATCGGCATCCTCGAGCTCGTTCTCCGTGCTAGAACAAGTACGATCAAGCTCCTCTTGATCGAAGAGCCGGACGCGTTCATTCACCCACACGGCGTGCGGCATTTCGCTGGCCTCGTGCGTCGGATCGCCGATGAGCCGACTTCGCAGATCGTGCTCACCACGCACTCACCTTCGCTACTGGCTACCCTCCCACCAAGCGATATCGTAAGGGTTGAGAAGAAGGATGGAAAGACCATAGTGTTTCAGTCGCCGGGTACTCTTGCGGATCCCGTATTCGCGCGCTACGTCGATCGAGATACGGCTGAAATGGTCTTTGCTCGGCGAGTGATTTTGGTAGAGGGTGACACAGAGCGGTTCTTGCTGCCGCCGTTATCACCAATGGTGGGTAAAGGCAGGAAGTCGTGCGATTTTGACATAGGGCAAATCTCGGTCGTTGTCATGCATACCAAGGACAACATCGTCAACTTCCTACGTATCCTCGATGAGTTTTCTATCGAGACACGGGCTGTTCTTGACAATGACTTCCTCAATGGCTCGAGCTGTCGAGCATTGGTCAAGTACCTGAGGAGCAAAGGTAATGAAATTGATGACAGCGACGACACGAAGTTACGACAATCGCTCTGGCAGGCGGGGATCCTCGTACTTAAGAAGGGAGAGATCGAGAACTATATCCCGGAGAGTGACGTTGCGGCCCTCACCGGTCAGCCTGTGAACGCTGTCCAGTTGGAGATAAAGAGCGCCAAGACCAGCGAGGCGTTCAAGAAGCTCTTCGGCTCTCCCAAGCCGATCTACGCGCGTCAGATCGCGGAGCACTATGTCGCGTCGGGGAAGGTACCCGCCGACCTTGAGAAGTTGATCCGTCAGCTTACTGAGTGAGATATGGGCCGCCGGCGAGCCGAACGCCGCGGTGCTGCAACGCCTACCGGCCCAGCTCGAATCATCAACTCTCTTCTCACGGACGGCTAGTGGCTGAATAGGTCAGTCGCTGGGTCTAGACAGAACGATGGCAGCTGCGTTAGCCTCGCGCGACGTGTTCATCTAGCCAGAGGAGAGGAACTGTGAAACTCGCGATTCAGCGGAGCCAACAGGACATCAAGGGCATGCTCGGAGGACACAAGGGGGTCTCCTTCACGCTCTCGTACCGCCTTATTCTCAGCTCCGAAGAACAGGAGCTCGTGAAGCGGTACAAGCTCGAGGAGTACCCAGTTACCTGGAATACGATCCAGGGGACCCGGATGCCGGACGACACGATTGGCAACATGGTTGCAGGACGGACGCAGACTCTCTCGGACGTGACGACGCTCGTGAAGAACGAGAGCATCGTGAAGGACGCCTGCGATGGCCTGCCTGTCCTATTTGACGTAGTTCGAACCTTCGGTGGCGAAGAGGTGATCGAGTATCCGCGCGGCTGAACCCGAGAATCAGCCTCGCGAAGGGTGATCCTCGTCACGCATCTGAAGCGCCGATCCGCAGTAGGGGCAACAGCCCACCTGTCCCGACGGAGAGCGGTAGTCCGAAACAGCACTTCCCGGGAAGAAGCGCTTGCACCGAGGGCAGAACGGCCGCCAGGCCACGTCGAGCCTCCTAGCCTAAGCCTTCGGCTTACGCCCTCGCCCTGTCCAGTCGCTAACAAACACCGTCTTTCGGGCCACGGCCACCTAGGGCAGTTGCCTCCGGAGATGCGCGCTGCGGTCCGGCAAGGTCTCGAAGACCGCAACCGGGTGGACGACCAACCGGGAAGGCCTCGATCAGGTTGGCGATCTTAGACAGGAAATGACCAGTCATTTCCGCAGGAGCCGATAGTGTCTGCGGCGATCAGCCATAACGTCAAGACGACTGCACGTTTACAGCTTGCAGGCCCTTCTGACCTTGCTCGATGTCGAAACGGACCTTTGTGCCCTCAGCCAGCGTGCGATAACCGGCGCCTTGGATGGCGCTGAAGTGGACGAAGACATCAGTGCCGCCCCCGTCTGGGGTGATGAATCCATAACCCTTTTCGGCGTTAAACCACTTAACAGTCCCGGTGGCTGTTGGCGGTGCCGAGCGCTCCGCACGGCGGGCTGCCTGCTCCTGAAGGATGTCTCTGATCCCATCAGAGTAGTTTTTCCTTTTAAAGTCGAAATCACGGGAGCCCCCTTGCGCGTAGGCTTGGGAGCCGGCCTGCTTGATGTATTCGATCTCATCTCGTTGCACTTGACGAAGAGAGGCTTCGAAATCTCGCTTCTTGGCGAGTAGATCCGCTTCAGAGTGGTTCTGGTATGGCCGAGCGGCCATAGCGGCCTTCTATCACGCGATCTCACGGGCGGTCAAGCCTTCACGATCGACACGTTCCAGAAGGCGGCGGCGCAAGACGTGGCGGTTCGCGCTGGCTGACCGTGCCGAACTTGCGTCGGCCGTCAGACCAGCCAGGCGTTGTCGCTACCGATTGCGATAGCCTATGCGAACATGCGTTCGTGATCTTCGGAGACGCGCTCCTGCTCCTTTTCGAGCTGGCCGACAAGGAGGATGGCCGCTTCCAGCCCGCTGCTGCGCGGTGGCACGCTCGCTTCGTACTCCAAGCGGCACTCCCGCTGCGCGAGTCGGGCATGGGTAATGAACATGCTCGGCGGCATCAACACCGAGGTGCTACAGCACACGACGCGGCTGTCCGCCCAGATGCTGGCCGCTGCAGCTGGCCATGCTGCATCGGCATGCCGGTCGGGATTGAACCGTGCCGGTCGGGCGCTGCTCGCTGCGCTCAGTCCGCGTCTTGCCGGTTGGTGGCAGGGGCAGGCGCGCAGTCCAGCAGGGCGCTCAGACCGCCGTCTGAGCGAGCTGTGCTGCGGGGCGGAAGGCGGCGCTGGTTGTCGCTTCGACTTCCTCGACGGTGACGCCGGGCGCGAGTTCGACCAGCTCCAACCCAGCTCCCTCGGGGAGGATGTCGAACACGCAGAGGTCGGTGATGATCCGGTGCACGCAGTGTTTGCCCGTCAGCGGTAGCGTGCAGTGCTCGAGGATCTTGTGCTCGCCGTTCCGGGCGACATGTTCCATCGTGACGACGACGCGGCGAGCGCCGGCTACGAGGTCCATCGCCCCGCCCATGCCCTTGACCATCTTTCCGGGGATCATGTAGTTGGCGATCGATCCCTCCTGGTCGACTTGCATCGCGCCCAGGATCGAGATGTCGACGTGGCCGCCGCGGATCATCGCGAAGGAATCAGCAGACGAGAAGAAGGACGCGCCCCGCACGATGCTAACAAGCTGCTTGCCGGCGTTGATCAAATCCGGGTCGATCTCCTCCTCGGTCGGGAACGGCCCCAGTCCGAGGATGCCGTTCTCGGACTGCAGCACGATCTCGATGTCGACGGGGATGTAGTTGGCGGCCAGTGTCGGCATGCCGATGCCGAGGTTGACGTAGTCGCCGTCGTGGATCTCCTGGACGGCGCGCCGGACGATCCCTTCGCGGTCGAGCGCCACCGGGCTAGGCCTCCCTCACGGTGCGGAACTCGATCCGCTTCACGCGTGGGGCGACGATCAGCCTGTCGACGAAGATGCCGGGCGTGTGGATGCAGTCGGGATCGAGCTCCCCGACCTCGACCAGCTCTTCCACTTCGGCGATGCAGACTTGCCCTGCGGTGGCGGCCATCGGGTTGAAGTTGCGTGCCGAGCGGTGGTAGACGAGGTTGCCGAGCCGGTCGCCCTTCCAGGCGGCGACGAGCGCGAAGTCTCCGACCACTCCCTCTTCGAGGATGCACTCCCGTCCGCCGAAGACGCGCGACTCCTTTCCCTCCGCGACCAGCGTGCCCGCGCCGGTCGGCGTGTAGAAGGCGGGGATGCCCGCGCCGCCGGCTCGCATGCGCTCGGCGAGGGTGCCTTGCGGAACGAGTTCGACCTCGAGTTCGCCGTTCAGTAGCTGCCGCTCGAACTCCGCGTTCTCGCCGACGTACGAGGAGATCATCTTCCTGATCCGCTTCCCCTGGAGCAGCACCCCCATCCCCCAGTCGTCCACGCCGCAGTTGTTCGAGACGACAGTCACGTCCCTGATCCCCTTGCGGTCGAGCGCGGCAATCAGGTTCTCGGGGATGCCGCAGAGGCCGAACCCCCCGACGATCAGCGTCGCACCGTCGAAGACGTCGGCGGCGGCGTCATCCGCGGAGGCCACGACCTTGTCGATCACCTCGTTGCCATCATAACCTCGGACTGGGCGGCGGCGGTATCGTTGACTGCGATGACCCGCTCGGTAGTACGGCGAACCAATTCCAGAGGCCGAATTCCCCTCCCAGTAGGCGCGGCGATGTTGCCGGCGGCGCCGGAGCAGCCCGCAAGCACGCGCGTGACGGGCCTGCGGCGGGGTCGGCAAAGACCGTGCTCCTGGAGTTGTTCGTCGACCAGGCTGAACAGCTGGAGTGGGAGCCCGCCTTCCTCCGGCGTCGAGGCTGCAGACGCCGTCATCGCCCAGCGGCTCGGCTCGCTCCGACCGAGCGTGGCCGCACTCTGACCGCGCGCTATCCGGGGCGCAGCACGTGCACGCTCGATCTCGTCGACCCGGGCTGGATCGTCCGGAGCCGCGCGCAACCTCCTTCACGGTTGCTTCTCGCCCGGCGCCTGCCGGCCCGATCCGAGCCGCGAGAGTCAGTCCGCCGAGGAGGGGGGCGACTACGCCGTTCCCAGCTCGGAGACCCTCTGTCTGATCACGGCATCGGCCTCCCCGGCGCTCGTGGCATGGCCCGATACGGCGGAGACGAACTGCTCGCGCTCCAGAGTGAAGAGCTCGACGTCCGTCCGGGCCGTGCAGGTCGCGACGCGGCGCACGCCGTGCAGCAGCGCGATCTCGCCGAAGTAGTCGCCCGGGCCGAGCGTGGCGACGTGTCGCGCGCCCTGCGAGACGTCCACGAGGCCGGACACGATCACGTAGAACACGTCGCCCTCCTCGCCCTCCCGAACCAGATCGGTCGTCGCCGGAGCCGCAACCGGTCGCAGGCGCACGGCGACCCGCTCCAGCGTCGTGGCGGGCAGCGGGCTGAAGAGGGCGACGGCCGAGAGCAGCTCGAGCCGGTGCTCCGGCACATCGGCCGAGAGATCGATCGCGCGCAGGCGCCGGTAGGACAGCGCGGCGAGCACGGGCAGGATGCAGCCGGCGACGACGAGCGCGACCCGGACGTCGAGCTGCTCGGCCATCAGCGAGCCGAGGATCGAGCCGATGCCGACTGCGGTCAGGACGAGGACCTCGAAGACGCCGAACACACGGGCGAGGACAGCGTCCTCGATCGCACGCTGGACCATCGTGAACCCGGACACATCGAGGAGGGCGTTCCCGGTGCCGGCGGCCGCGAGACAGACGAGCGCCCAGGTCTCGTTGGGCCATGCGGCAACCAGCGCGATCGGCACGCCCCACATGACGAGGCCCGCGGCGAACGGCTGCGCCAGCCGCCGGAGGCCGACGAGCCCCAATCCGGCCACGCCTCCTGCCAGCCCGCCGCCGCCGAAGGCCGCATTGAGGAAGCCGACATCCGAGCTCCGCAGCTCCAGCAGGCGGAACGCGGCCACCACGAGCAGGACGTTGAGGAGGCCGCGCACGAACGCCTGGGAGGCGAAGAGGCCGATGATCAGACGTGGATGGGGCTCGTCGGCCAGCGTGCGTGCCCCCGCAAGCAGGTCCGAGAGCGCCCCGTGCCCTCGCGGCGGGACGTGCGGTCCCGGCGCGATTCGGGCGACGAGGGCCGCCGCCGCGAGAGCGACCCCGGCGCTCACGGCGACGGAGACGTACGCACCGCTGAACGTCAGCAGTGCCCCGGCGAGGGCAGGGCCGACCAGGACTGCGAGCCCCTCGAAGGCGCTCGCAGAGACGTTCGTCGCCACGAGCTCCTCTGGTGTCCGGGCGTGGAGCGGCGCGATCGCGAGATGCGCCGAGCGGTACGCTCCTCCCACGACGGCCGTCGTGGCCGCGAGCAGGAAGACCACCCAGCGAGGGCCACCGGCTCCGAGCGCGGCCGCCGCGGCGCCGAGCGTGGCTGCCCGGCTCAGGTGGATCCCGATCAGCACACGCTCGCGGCGGGTGCGATCGGCGAGCGCCGTCGCCGCGGGAACCGCCAACGCCGACGGGAGCATGCGCACGAGTCCCAGCAGCCCGACCGCCGCGGCTCCGCCGACCCGGTACGCGTAGATCGAGAATGCCACGAAGCTCGCCCACTCGCTGACGTAGTAGCCGGCCCAGGCGAGCTCGAGGCGGCGGAGCTCGGGGCTCCTGAACACCCCCGCGATCGCATCGAAACGGGCGAGAACGCGGCTGAGCAGCTCCCGCATGGGCGCGAGGATTCCAGATTTCGCCACGGCTGCGAAAGCGGCCGAGGCGAGAGCCGCCGGTGCCTTGCGGTCGCGGCCCGGCACGGCCGCCACCCGATCGGCGTGGGCGGACGGCGGCCGGGGAGTCGGTCCGCCTCTCGGCGAGCAGGGACCTTCGCACGACGACCCATCTACACTCGCCGGAATGGACGATCGCCGGCTCCTCGAGCGTGCCGCCGCCCTCGGGATCGAGTACGTCGAGTCCGTCCCGGAGAGGCCCGTCGGCGCCACCGCCACGATCGACGAGCTCAGGGCGACGCTCGACCTTCCCCTCGCCGACGGCCCGGCCGACGAGCTCGAGGTGATCGAGGCGCTGGCGCGTGACGTCGATCCGGGCCTGGCGCAGATGGGAAGCGGCCGCTACTACGGCTTCGTGATCGGCGGGGCGCTCCCGGTGACGCTTGCCGCCGACTGGCTCACGTCCGCGTGGGACCAGAACGCCGGCCTCGCCCTGCCCACGCCGGCCGCCACGGTGGTCGAGGAGGTCGCCGGCCGCTGGCTGAAGGAGTTGCTCGGCATCCCGGCACATGCGTCGTTCGCGTTCGTGACCGGCTGCCAGGTCGCGCACACGACCGCGCTCGCCGCGGCGCGCAACCACGTTCTCGCCCGGGCGGGGCACGACGTGGAGCGGGACGGTCTCGCCGGTGCGCCTCCGATCCGGGTCGTCGCCGGCGCGAAGCGCCACGGCACGATCGACCGCGCCCTCCGCTTCCTCGGGCTCGGCGCCGGTTGCGTCCGCCCGGTCGGCGCCGACGACCAGGGCCGGATGGTCGTCGAGGCCCTGCGCGAGGAGCTTGGGCGCGACCCGGGGCCGACCATCGTCTGCGCCCAGCTCGGCGAGGTGAACACCGGCGCGTGCGACGA
The DNA here is from genome assembly GCA_963837265.1 of uncultured Actinomycetes bacterium. Lineage (GTDB taxonomy): Bacteria > Actinomycetota > Thermoleophilia > Gaiellales > Gaiellaceae > DATBLE01. The sequence continues at coordinate 171,547 of CAWIMQ010000002.1, read as the reverse complement.
CCTGGGCGCAATCGCCGACGCCTGCTCGGTGGCGGGAGCGTGGCTCCACGTCGACGGCGCGTTCGGCCTCTGGGCGGCCGCGTCGCCCGCATACCGGCACCTGGCCGCCGGCGCGGAGCGCGCCGACTCGTGGGCGACCGACGCGCACAAGTGGCTGAACGTGCCGTACGACAACGGCGTCGCGTTCTGCGCCCACCCCGAGGCGCACCGTGCGGCGCTCGGCATCCGCTCCGCCTACCTCGTCCACACGGAGGCCGCCCGCGAGCCGGTCGACTGGAATCCCGAGCATTCGCGCCGCGCCCGCGGCTTCACCGTCTACGCGGCGCTTCGAGCGCTCGGGCGGACCGGAGTGGCGGAGCTCGTCGACCGGACCTGCGAGCGGGCGCGGGAGATCGCCGCGGGCCTCGCCGAGCTCCCGGGCTGCGAGATCCTGAACGACGTCGTGCTCAACCAGATCCTCTTCCGCTTCGAGGACGACGCCGAGACGGACAGGGTGGTCGCGGCGGTCCAGGCGAGCGGCGAGGCGTGGATGGGCGGCACCGTCTGGGACGACCGGCGGGCGATCCGCATCTCCGTCTCGAACTGGCAGACGAGCGAGGCCGACGCCGGGCGCACGGTCGCGGCCTTCAGGGCGGCCCGCGCCTCTCGCCCGTGAGGCGCTTCGACGTCGCCGTCGTCGGTGCCGGCCCCGCGGGGTCGGTGACCGCGATCCACCTCGCCCGCGGCGGCGCGCGGGTGCTGCTCCTCGACAAGGCGCGGTTCCCGCGCGACAAGCCGTGCGGCGGGGGCCTGACCCTGCGGGCGGTGCGCCAGCTTCCCGTCGACCCGTCGCCGGTCGTCGAGCACGAGGTCGACCGGATGGAGTTCAGGCTCGGCCGGCGGTCGCGGTTCGAGCGGCAGGGGAAGCGCGGACCGTTCGTGCTGATGACCCAGCGGCGCCGGCTCGACCAGTACCTCGCCGAGCAGGCGGCCGCGGCCGGGGCGGAGCTCCGGGACGGCGTGAAGGTGACCGAGGTCTCCGTGCGGAGCCTGAGGGTCGACGGCGAGACGATCGCCGCCGAGATCGTGATCGGCGCGGACGGCGCCAACGGCATCTCGGCCCGCGCGCTCGGGCTCGGCGGGCCGATCGCCCACGGCGTCGCCTTCGAGGGCAACGCCCCCTTCGAGAGCCGCTACCAGGGGCTCGCGGTGATCGAGCTGGGCACGATCCCGGGCGGCTACGGGTGGGTCTTCCCGAAGGGCGACCACGTCAACGTCGGCGTCGGCGGCTGGGAGGCCGAGGGCCCGCGCCTGCGGGGCCACCTCGCCGAGCTCTGCCGGCGGAACGGGATCGACTCCGGCTCGCTCGAGAGCGGCCGCGGCCACCGGCTCCCGCTCCGCCGGGCCGGGTTCGTTCCCGCCCGCGGACGCGCGCTTCTCGTCGGCGACGCGGCCGGGCTCGTCGATCCGCTCACGGGCGACGGCATGTACGAGGCGTTCGTGAGCGCCCGGCTCGCCTCGGAGGCGGCGCTCGACGTGCTCGCCGGCCGCGCGAGCACGGTCGAGCCGTACTCGGACCGCCTCTCGAAGGCGCTGGGACCGCTCGCCGGGGCTTCGTGGGGCGCGAAGATCGCGCTCGACCGCTTCCCGCGGGCGACGTTCGCGCTCGCGAGAGCGCCCCTCGTGTGGCCCGTCGTCGAGCGCCTCGTCCGCGGCGACATCAGCGCGCCGTCGGAGGCGCGCGGCCTGGCCAGGCCGCCGTTGAAGGCGATCGCGGCGCTCGCGCGGATCGCCGGCGCTCCGGCGACCTGAACCGGTCCGTCAGAGCGACGTCGTGCCCGCGACCCGGCGGACCTCCGCCAGGGAGGAGATGCCGGCAAGGCAGATCTCGATCCCGCTCTGGCGGAGGGTGGTCATTCCCTGCTCGGCGGCCGCGGCCGCGATCTCCTCGGTCGAGAGGTCGATCAGCCGTCGGATCTTGCCCTCCACGGACAGCGCCTCGTACAGCGCCACCCGTCCCTGGAAGCCCGTCTGGAGGCAGTCGTCGCACCCACGGGCGCGGTACAGCTCGAGGTCCTTCCCGTACCGCTCCAGCTCGAACTCGCGCCGCTCGTCCGACTCCGGCATGTACGGCTCGCGGCACTTCAGGCAGAGCCGGCGGACGAGGCGCTGGGCGACGATGCAGTTGATCGACGGCGCCAGGAGCCCGGGGTCGACTCCCATGTCCTTGAGGCGCACGATCGAGCTCGCGGCGCTGTTGGCGTGCAGCGTCGTGAGGACGAGGTGTCCGGTCGTGGCCGCCTGGATCGCGATCCTGGCCGTCTCCTCGTCGCGGATCTCGCCGACGAGGATCACGTCGGGATCGCTTCGCAGGATCGTGCGCAGCCCGCGCGCGAACGACAGGCCCGCAAGCGGGTCGATCTCGATCTGGCTGATGCCCGGCATCTGGTACTCGACCGGATCCTCGATCGTCACGAGCACGCGGCCGGGGTCGTTCAGCAGGTCGAGCGCAGCGTAGAGCGTCGTCGTCTTCCCGCTGCCCGTGGGGCCGCAGGCGATGATCGCCCCGTGGGGCCGCTCGATCGCCCGCCGGACAGTGGCCTCGGTCTGTTCGCTCATCCCGAGCTCGGACATGCCGAGCGGTCCCCCGTAGCCGCGATGGAGGATCCGCAGGACCACCTGCTCGCCGTAGACGGTCGGAAGAACGGCCATCCGCAGGTCCATCGGCTGCCCGCCGGCGCGGATCGCGACCCTCCCGTCCTGCGGGGCCCGGCGCTGCGCGATGTCCAGACCGCCCATCACCTTCAGGCGGGCGATCGCCGCCGCCTGCATCGAGGTCGGCATCGTCGTCAGCTCGCGCGTCACCCCGTCGACCCGGACCCGGACCACGAGCTGGTCGGCCTGGGGCTCGAAGTGGATGTCGGACGCGCGGTGGGCGAGCGCACGTCCGATCACCTCGTTGACGAACTTGATCGCGGGTGCCGTCTCCGGAGAGGTGCGAATGTCCCGGAGATCGTCCTGCTCCTGCCTGGCGGTGCTCGAAAACGTCTCGATCGCCTCCAGCTGGAGGTCATACGCCTTGTTGATCGCCGCCTCGAGCTGCTTGCTCTCCGCAACGACGATGCGTGTACCGGTTCCGAGCGCGAGCCTCAGGTCGTCGTGGGCGAGGAGGTTGGTCGGATCGGCCACGGCGACGACGACGGTGCCGTCGAGAACCTGAACCGGCAGCGCGAGGTAGCGCCTGGCGATGATCTCCGGCAGCAGGCCCGCGATCTCCGCGTCGATCTTCGTCTCGGCCAGGTCGAGGAACTCCAGGCCGTGCTGCTCGGCCAGCGCCTCCGCAAGGACCCGGGTCGTGATCAGCCCGAGCCCGACGAGGACCTGCCCGAGCGGATACCCACTGCGCTCCTTCTCGGCGAGCGCCGCCTCGAGGTCGGCTGGGGTCAGCTGCCCGTTGCGGACGAGCAGCGCGCCGAGGAGCGGCCGCCCGCGGGAGGGCTCTGTATCGGCGTACAGGCGTGCGGGCTCGGCAGCCATGTCACGCGTATCGGCTGATCGACGACCCGGCATGAGTGCCGAAACCGCCTCTCGCGCGCCGCCTGCACGAGTGCATTGCCTAAAGCCCCGCGACGTCAATGCCGATCACGCTTTCGTGGATCTCGACGCCCTTCTCCGTCGTGCAGTCGAAACCAGCGCGAGCGACATCCACCTGAAAGCCGACCAGCCGCCGATCCTCCGTTACGACGGGACGCTCCTTCCCCTCGAAGGCTGGCCCGTGCTGGACGCGACGCAGCTCGCGAGCGTGCTCGCGACCGTGACCGTGACGGATCCCGGGCGCCGCGCCTCGTTCGAGCAGACCGGCGAGCTCGACCTCGCCTACACGCCGCCCGGCATGCCTCGCTTCCGCGTGAACGGATTCCGGCAACGTGGCACCACGGCGTTCGCATTCCGCCTGATCCCGCGGACGATCCCCTCCTTCGCCGACCTGCACCTGCCGGAGGGGGTCTCGCTGCTGGCCGAGGAGCAGCGCGGCCTCGTCCTCTGCACGGGCGCCACCGGCTCGGGAAAGTCGACGACGCTCGCAGCGGTTGTCGGGCACGTGAACGCGACGCGCCGCTGCCATATCGTCACGATCGAGGACCCGATCGAGTTCGTGCACGACGACTGCGCTGAGCATCGTCAACCAGCGAGAGGTCGGGATCGACACCGCATCGTTCGCGGAGGCGTTCCGGCGCGCGCTCCGCCAGGACCCGGACGTGATCCTGATCGGCGAGCTGCGCGACTCGGAGACGGCGGCGATCGCCCTCCAGGCCGCGGAGTCGGGGCATCTCGTCCTCTCGACGCTGCACACGCTCGACGCCGCCGAATCGATCGGCCGGATCATCGAGCTCTTCGCGGCCGAGAAGCAGCACCAGGCCCGCTCCATTCTCGCGGGCGTGCTGCGCGGCGTGGTCAGCCAGAGGCTGCTGCCGCGCGCGCAGGGCGGTCTGATCCCCGCGGTGGAGGTGATGGTCACGAACTCCCGCATCGCCGACCTGATCCGCGAGCACCGGACGGACGAGATCGAGGAGGCGATCGCCGAGGGCACGTTCTACAAGATGCAGACGTTCAGCCGGGCCCTGATCGACCTGGTCATCTGCCGGTGAGGTCGAGCGAGAGGTCGCGGCGAATGCCGCGACGACCAAGCACGACTTCCTCGTCGCGCTCGATCACGCGCTCAAGCAGCATGCCGCCGACCAGCGGGTGGCGGCCGCTGCGGCCGCGACCCCCGAACGGGCGGTCGACGGCAACCTGGCCGGATTGCGGGTCGTCCGGCCGGAGCAGCCGTGAGACGTCTCCTGCTCGCCGTCGTCGTCGCGTGCCTCGTGCTGCCGGCGGGAGCGGCCCGCGGCGGCCTCACCTTCAGCCTCGTGCCCGGCCCGCTCACGCTGCCGGATGCCGTCTCTCCGAATGTCTCGAGCCTCGGCCTCGCCCCGAGCTGGACGACGCCCCCCGCCCAGCCGGCGCAGCTCTCCTCCGACCGGCTGCTCGAGCTCTGGCAGGGAGCGGGGCAGGCGTACGGCGTCCCCTGGGCGGTTCTCGCGGCGATCAACAAGATCGAATCCAACTTCGGCCGGAACATGGGGCCGAGCTCGGCGGGCGCGATCGGCTGGATGCAGTTCATGCCTTCGACCTGGCTGAGGTGGGGGGTCGACGCCGACGGCGACGGCGTCGCCGATCCCTGGAGCCCGGTGGACGCGATCTACTCCGCGGCGCGCTACCTGGCCGCCTCGGGTGCCGGGAGCGATATTCGCCAGGCCGTCTTCTCCTACAACCATGCCGGGTGGTACGTGAACGAGGTCATGCAGCTCGCGCAGCTCTACGGCGGGTCGGGCGGCCTGGACGAGGATGCCGGCGTCGTGTTCGCGCTCGATCGGCTCCAGGCGAGTCTCTCGGGCGCTCAGGCGACGGTCGCGAAGGCGAGCGACGCGTACGAAATCGCGGTTGCGAAGGCGGAGGCGCTCGCGAGCCGCGAGCAGAAGCTGAGGCGGCTACCGGATGCGGAGCTGCTGCTCTCCGACCGGCTCGAGGCGCAGAAGACCGCCACGCAGGCCGGCGCGGCCGCCGACGCGGCACAGGCCGAGGCCGATCGGCTCGCACGCGAGCTCGACGGCGCTCGGGCGAAGCTGGGGGAGCTTCAGAGTCAGGCGCAGGCGGCCTCGTTCAACCGCCCGGCCGCGCAGATCCTCACCGCCCCGGTCCAGGGCTCCGGCTCCGGCGACTACGTCTTCCCCGTCGGGGGCGGTCCGACCGTCGTCGCCGTGTCGCACGTCCACCACGACTACCCTGCCGCCGACATCGCCGCTCCCGAGGGCTCCCCCGCGTACGCGCTCTCGGACGGGACCGTGCTCTACGCGTGGGCCGGAGACGCTCGGTGCGGCACGGGGTTCACGATCGAGACGACAGACGGGCAGACCTGGACGTACTGCCACCTCTCGTACCTCGAGCCCTCCGTGAGCGAGGGCATGGAGCTGAGGGCCGGCGACCCCGTCGGCCTGGTCGGGGCGACCGGTAACGCGACGGGCCCGCACCTGCACCTCCAGCTGCAGCCCGCCGACGCCTACCCGCAGGACGAGCAGTGGTTCCAGTCCTTCGCGGGGACCGCCTTCCAGTGGTCGGACGAGGCGCCGACGAAACCCGGATCGTCCGGCGACTCCGCTCGTCTTCCACATCGTCGGGCCGTCCGAATAGCTCAAGTACGCGCTGCTTTGGCCGATGAAATGGGAGGAATGATCCAACTCGCAACGGTTCTCCTCCGCGGCGTCGTCGCCACGTTCGTAGGCCTCCTGATCGCCGGCGGCACCCTCACCCTCGCGGCCGACCGCGCGGGCGTCCAACGACCGACTCTCGTCGCCGCCGCCTCCGGGCCACGAACGCTCACGGTCCCGCAGGTCACCGGTCAGGCGTACGTCTTCGCCAAGGGGACCCTCCAGGGCAGCGGGTTCGCCTGGCAGGTCGTCGGGCCGGTGAAGGGGTTCGCTGCGAACACCGTCGCCGACCAGCAGCCTGTCGCGGGAAGCGTCGTGCTCGACACCGGCGCGCCGACGGTCACGCTGACGCTGGCGCGCGACCGGTCGTACCGCGAGAAGGGGACGCCCGAGAACGGCGCTCCCTACGCGGGCACCAAGGTTCGACTGCCCGGGAACGGCGCCAGCCCGGTGAGCGCAGGGGTCACGGCGAAGGCCCACGCCCAGGCATCCGCCCGGACGACCGCGTCCCGCAAGCACCGCACCGCGGCCACCCGTGGGTAGATGGACGCCGTGCTCGGAGCCTTCGCGGTGCTGCCCGGCCTCGCCCTCGGAAGCTTCCTGAACGTCGTCGCCGCGCGGCTGCCCGAGCGGCGCTCGATCGTGCATCCGCGATCGGCCTGCCGGTCGTGCGCGGCGACGATCGCGTGGTACGACAACGTGCCGGTCGTGAGCTTCGTGCTCCTCCGCGGCCGCTGCCGCGCCTGCGGAGCCCGGATCGGCCTCGTCTACCCCGCGGTGGAGCTCGCGACGGCGGGCCTGCTCGCCGGCTGTCTCGTCACCTTCGGGCTCTCGCTGCGCGCGGCCGCGGCCGCCGTCTTCTGCGCGGCGCTCGTCGTCGTCACGGCCACCGACGTCACGCACCGGATCGTTCCCAACCGGATCGTCCTCCCGGCGGCGCTGGTCGTGCTCGCCCTGACGACCGCCGCCGAGCCGCGGCCCGAGTGGGCGATCGCGGGCGCGGGGGCGGGGGCGTTCCTGCTCGCGGCTGCGCTCGCGTACCCGGGTGGGATGGGGATGGGGGACGTCAAGCTCGCCGTGCTGATGGGCGTGGCCCTCGGGCGGACGGTCACGGTCGCGCTCGCGATCGCGATGATGGCGGCGCTCGTGCCTGCCGGTGTGCTGCTCGCCAGGCACGGCTCGAAGGCCCGGAAGATGGCGATTCCGTTCGCGCCGTTCCTCGCGCTCGGGTCCGTGGTCGCGCTCTTCGCCGGCGGCGCGCTCGTCCACGCGTACCTGGCGCGCTTCTAGCGACATGGAACCGGTGTCCGGGCGGCTCGACCTGGGCCCGCCGGCGACGGGCGGCGAGGCCTCGGCAGCGCCGCCGCCTCCGTTCCCCAACAGGACCGCCGGCCTCGTCGCCGACCTGATCGAGGCGACGGGGCTCGTCCCGCCGGATCGGCTCGCGCTCGCACGCGGCCGGACCGCCCAGGGCGGGTCGTTCGCCGAGGCGCTGGTGACGGAGGGGCTGGCCTCGAGCGAAGGGGTCGCGCGCATCCTCGCGGTGCGGTACCGGCTCCCACTCGTCGACCTGCGGCTGACGGGGATCTCGGCGGAGGCGAGCATGCTGATCCCGGTACACGTGCTCCGCCGTGCCGTCGCCTTGCCCTACCGCCTGGACGGCGAGACGCTGCACGTCGCGATCGCGGACCCGCAGAACGTCCAGGCGATCGACGAGCTGCGCCTGGCGACCCGCTACCAGGTCGCGCTCGGCGTCGCGACCTGGGACGACATCGCGGTCGAGCTCGACCGGATGGGCCGCGTCTCCGAGGCCGTGGTCGAGTCGATCGCGGACTCGGACCACGACGACTCGGCGGTCGCCGATCTCGAGGCGGCGGACGGAGTCTCCGACGGGCCGGTCGTTCGCATGGTCAACTCGGTCATCCTCCAGGCGGCCGAGGACGGGGCGAGCGACGTCCATTTCGAGGCGCAGGAAGACGGCCTCACCGTCCGCTTCCGCATCGACGGCGTTCTGCACGAGGTCCAGCGGATCCCGAAGCGGCTCACCCCCGGCGTGACCACTCGCCTGAAGGTGCTGGCGAAGCTCGACATCGCGGAGCGCCGCCGGCCGCAGGACGGCCGGATCTCCCTGCGGGCGGCCGCCGCCGGCCGGCTGCTCGACATCCGCCTCGCGACGCTGCCGACCGTCGCCGGCGAGACCGTCGTCCTGCGCCTGCTCGACAAGTCGAAGAGCGCGCCCACGCTGGAGGAGCTCGGGCTGTCGGTGGCGATGCAGGCCCAGATCGCCGACCTGATCGCGAGGCCCACGGGCGCGATCCTGGTGACCGGGCCGACCGGCTCCGGCAAGTCGACCACGCTCTACGCGGCGCTCACCCAGATCAACCGGCCGGAGATCAACATCATCACCGTCGAGGATCCGGTCGAGTACCGCCTGCCCGGCGTGAACCAGGTGCAGATCAACACGCGCGCCGGAGTCACGTTCGCGAGCACGCTCCGTTCGATCCTCCGCTCGGACCCGGACGTCGTCATGGTCGGCGAGGTGCGCGACGGGGAGACCGCGAAGATCGCGATCGAGGCTGCGCTGACGGGCCACCTGGTGCTGACGACGCTGCACACCAACGATGCGCCGAGCGCGCTCACGCGCCTGAACGAGATGGGGGTGGAGCCCTTCCTGAGCGGTGCGGCGGTGACGGCGGTCCTGGCGCAGCGCCTTGCGCGGAAGCTCTGCACGCACTGCTGCGAGATGTATGTGCCGAGCGTCGACGAGCTGATCGAGGCTCGGCTGTCGCCCGAGGCGGCGGCCGCCTCGGACGGCATGGTCCTGTACCGGAAGCGCGGCTGCCCGCGCTGCAACCAGACGGGCTACCGGGGGCGGGTGGGCGTCTTCCAGCTGCTGCGGATGAACGAGGCGATGAGCGAGCTGGCGATCCGGAAGGCGAGTCGCGACGAGATCGAGCGCGAGGCGATGACGCTCGGCCTGCGGACCCTGTGGGACGACGGCATGAAGAAGGTCACCGACGGCCTCACCTCGGTCGAGGAGCTGACCCGCGTCATCGTCTAGGCGTGGCGCTGCGGACGGCGCCACCCCGTCGCTCGGTCTATTCGGCCTCGACGTCGCAGCCCAGGTACATCAGCGCACTGACCGCCTCGTTCACGAACGCTCCTGCCTCGTGCACGTCCGCGAAGGTGTAGGGGCCGGGCTTCACGAGCTGCACCGAGCCGCGCGGCTGCACCTCCGCCTCGACCACGCACGCCCCGTCCTGCTCCACCGTCCGCAGGACCGCTACCGGCCGGCCGTCCTTGCGCGCACGCCGGACGAGCGGTGCCTGCGGAGCGGGAGGCTGCGTCCGGGGCGCAGCCGCGGGCTGGGCGGCGAGCGGCTCCGGGCGGACCTCGATCCTCCGGGGAGATGCCTCCTTGCGGGCGCCGTGCAGGCCGAACCGCATCAGGAGGCGGCGTTCACGGCCGCCTGGGCGACGGTGTCGCGGTCGGCGAAGCCGTCGATGCGGACGACGAGGCCCCCGCCGGGAGGCTGCAGGACGAGGACACCCGGATCCTGAACTGCGCCGTACCTGGCGTTGAGCGAGTCGACCCCGTGCTTGCGCACGTTGATCGCAACGAACGCGCTGTCGCCGAGCCGCGCGCCGGCCCGGGCCTCGCGCACCGCCGTCGCGTCGATCTTCGCCTTCGGGTCGTAGAGGGCGACGACCACCACCCGGTCGGCGGCGAGCGCCCGGCGGATCGCCGGGGCGAGCCGGTCGGCCGGCGCCGGCCTGGCCGGCTTCGGCCGCGTCTGGGCAGGAGACCGCGTCGTAGCGGGATGTCGCTTCGTGGTCGCGTGCGGGGCGACCGCCGGCTTGGCCGATGAGTTGGCCGCCTTGTGGGTCGCGGGCGCGGGTGCAGGCGAAGCCGTGCTCGAGCCGTGCAGGCGCTGGAACGCGAGCAGCCCGGCCGCTACCGCCGCGAGGACGAGTGCCGCCAGCAGAAGCCTCCGAGCCCGCAAGTCGAACGTGAGCGTCACGATTCTCCTATCGGCACCGTCGTGGGTTTGCTTGAGCGACGGCCTCGGCTCGTGCCTGATTCAGGTCGAGCTTCTCTCGAAGGCGGAGGCTTCGCGTGCGAGGATCGTCCCGGTTGCCCCGTCGCGGACGACCACGGTCACGCGCTTCAGCGTGAGACCGGGGGTTGGCGGCCGGATCGTGAGGTTCTGGTCGTTGTCGACGTAGTCGACATAGGTCTCGATGCGATACTGGTGCTGGTCCGGCCCGGACACGCTCTGGACGGGGAGGCACTCGGCCGGCTCACCGCTCGCCGGGCAGATGTCGTCGCCGTTCTGGCCTGCGACTGCCTGGTTCGTGGACGGGGGAATGGTCGAATCCACCGAGTTGGCCGTGACGTAGGTGCCGCTCGGCGGGATGCGGGCGCCGTCGATCCGGATTCCCGTGAACGGGACCTTCCGATAGGTCTCCATCTGCGCGTCCGCGAGCGCCAGCGCGGTTCCCTTCTGCCCCGACCGGCGCAGCGAGACGGCGCTCGCCGCGAAGGCCGTGATCAGCCCGCCGATCGCGATCGTCAGCAGCGTCAGCGCGATCAGCATCTCGACGAGACCGAAGCCGTCGCTCCGCGCCGCCGGCCGGCACAGCCTGCGGATCAGGACAGTTGCGTTGCCGGCCATGGCTACTTGAGCTGCTGCCACGAGCCGGGTACGCTGGTCCAGCTTGCCTCCGGGGCACCCTCGGTGGTGGTGGTCGTCGTCTCGCCGGCACCCGGTGCTCCGGACGGAGGGTTGACGGTCGTCTGGAAGTCTGCGTCGCCGGACATCGTCGCCTGGTCGGCGATCACGACGCCGTTCAGGATCGACCCGTTGGCCCCGTTGAACACGCCGTTCATGAACGCCACGCCTTCGTACGTCCCGGCGCCCGACATCGTGAACGCCGGGCGGAGGTTGCCCGCGTTGACGGCCACGATCTCCAGCAGGTTCTGGCCCGGGTCGTAGTTTCCGGCGCACGGGCTCCCCGAGACCGGCTTCGCGCAGATCCTGCCGCCGTTCGCGAAGCTGACGGTTCCGTTCACGTAGATCGTTCCGCGCCCCTGGTAGACGGCGAGGTCGCACGAGCCGATCGCCAGGTTGCCGTCGATGAAGACGGTCCCGTCGATGATCAGGTCGGCGACGCCGTTCGCGGGATCGTTGCCGCACCCCGCCGGGTAGTCCCACTTCAGCTGGCCGACCAGGTTGCCCTGCCCGTCGTACCACCTGCAGTCGAAGCTGTTGTGGGCGGTTCCGCCCGAGCCGGACGACTGGTCGACGAGGTGGAGCAGGTTCACCGTGCCGACGCTCGTGTTGCGCGTCGAGTCGTTGTCGAGGACCCTGCTCTTGAACTGGGCGGCCGTCCAGCCCTGCGGGTACGTCGAGCCGGGGCCGCAGCCGGTCGACGGCCCGGGCTGCGCGTTCGTGTACCAGTTCGTGTCGATCACGGGCTTGGCGATGTCGTTCTGGGTCGAGGTGTGGAGCGTCGCCCAGACCCCGGAGCCGCAGCCGCTTCCCTGGCAGTTCGTCGGAGCCGAGCTCGGAGGGGTCTGGCTGCACTGCACCGGCTGCGGGTATCGCCTGCTGCTGTTCCCGCCGTTGGATCCGCCGACGCAACCCTTGACGATCGTCGCCGAATGGAGCTGCTCCGTCGACTTTCCGATGGGGGATGCGTTTCCCAGCGTCTTGAAGAAGCCGCCGATATACACGGTGACCGTGTCATGGGTTCCGGCCGGCTGGGCGATGATCGGCGAGCCCCCGCCGGAGACGCACAGATCGCCCTTGACATAGACGTCGACGGCGATCTGCGCGCTGTTGCCGAAGACGTTGTTCCCCGTCCCGTTGGCCTCGCAGGCCTGGTCGCCGTCACCGAGGAACATCCCGTAGCCGTAGGCGTCGGAGGCGGGCGTCGTGGTGGTCTCCGTCTCCGACGTGTTCGTGATCGTCTCGCTCAGCGTCGTGCTGACGATGCGGGTGACGTTTCCGTCAGGCGACGTCCCGGTCGATTCCACCGTCCACTTGTACACCTCGGGGTCGGTCGGAAGCTCGGCAAGATTCTCGGACCGCGTGGCCGTGTACGAGAAGCCTCCCTGATCGACGTTGCCGTCTCCCGCGACCGAATCGTCTCCGAGGCTCTCTTGCACCGACATCAGCCTCAGGTGGTCCACGCCGGCATTCAGCCCCGCCTCGGCGATGTTCAGCGCTCGATTGACCTGGCGGTCGCGCCCGAACGCATGCTCGTTGGAGGTGCTTGCCGTGATCACGGCCGCGGTGGCGATCGTCAGCACCCCCATCACGAGCAGGGACAGGGCGAGCGCGATGCCGTCGCTGTCGGTCCACGCTCCGCGAAGGGCGTGTGCGAGAGTCCTCGCGATGCCCCCGTTGCGTGGACCGAAGCGCGTCACCAGACGCATGTCCTTAGCGTCGGCGACCCCGGCGGTTTCGACCATCACTCGACCGAGGGAACTTCGTCCCGAACGGGCCGGGACTGCTCAAAGAGCCCTAACGTCGGGACAGGACCGTGCCGATTGCTCTGGCGATGGTCCGGTCACGTGCGCTCGTCCTTCTGAGAAGCGCTCTCCGCGCGCAGCGCTCGCTCGCGGCGCAGAGAGGGTTCACTCTCGTCGAGCTCATCGTGGTCACGGTCGTGATGCTGATCGTCCTCGCTCCGCTCACGAACTCGTTTCTGTCGGCGTTGACGGCTCAGGTCGACCAGACGAGGCGATTCGACGCCCAGGAGAACGCACGCCAGGCGCTGGACCGGATGCGCAAGGACGTCCACTGCGCCCACTTCGTCACGGGTATCACCGACAATGACGCAGGAGGTCAGACGATCGTGCTGACGCAGACGAACACGGGGACCGCCGAGTGCCCGGGCCTCGTCCAGACGTACGCGACGGCGGTGCAGTGGTGCACGATCCCCGTCGCGGGCGCCGTCGACCGGTACCGGCTCTACCGCGAGAACGACCCCGACAACTCCTGCGACGGATCCGCCTCGACCTTCATGGTCGACTACCTGACCCGGTACGACCTCTGGTCCAGCCCGGCCTGCTCGACTGCCGAGTATTCGACCGTGTCGGTGACGATGCCGGTCAACGTCGATCCGGTGAAGCACGCCTCCGCCACGTACACGCTCGACGACCGGATCGCGCTGAGGAACAGCCCCCTCTGCCCCTAGAGATTCCTAGGGGCGAGGGCCGCCCGGGATCGGGCATGCCGCCCGGCTCGGCCTGAACACCGGCGCCGTCGCCTTCGCGCTCACGATGCGCAGGCCGACGAAGCCGCGGGCGCTCGAGCGGTAGAACACGTGCGCGCTGCCGGTGCCGCAGATCGGGAGCCGGACGTGCCGCGGCTTGCCGGGCAGGAGCCGGACTCGAACCCGACGGTCCTTCGGCAACGTGAAGGTGAGCGTGGCCGGCCCGATCGACCGGGGTGCGGTGATCCGCATCGAGATCCAGCCGGAGAGCGGCCGGCCGGCGGCCTCGGCCCAGACATAGACGGCGCCCGTGCCGGCCAGCCAGCCGTCGTGATAGCTGCCCGGCGCGTACATGGACAGCTGAGCTCTTCCGGCCGGTAGCCACAGAGTCGAGATCGGCCCGCGCGCGACGGGGTACGCTGCCCGCAGCCGGACGAAGCTTCCGAGGCCGTCGACGAGGACCGGGCCGCGGAGCGGCTTGCCTCGCACGAGCAGCGTGCCGTCACCGCCGACCCGCACGCGCTCAGAGCGGAAGGCGTCGATCGCATGCGCGTCGGGCATGAGCAGCAGGCGGTCGATCGACCGGTTCCAGAAGAGCTGCTGCAGCGAGGATGCCTGCCCCCCACCGAAGCTCTGCAGCAGCGCGACGTGACGGAGCCCGGAATGGTCGACGAACGACGGGTCGGCGGGAAGGTACGCGCGCTTCGTCGCAGACGTGTTCGTCACGTCGAACACGACGGCGCCCGCGGATGCGGCTGCTGTTGCGAAGAGAGCGAGCGTGAGGGCGAGCGGTGTTCCGAGCCGCGGCCGGCGTGAGCCCACGACGGCTGCAGCCGAAAGCAACGCGGCGGCGGCGGCGACGACCAGCGACGCGGAGGACGACTGGCCGAGCTCTCCCGAGAGCCAGTAGACGCCGTAGAGGATGGGAGAGGCGTCCAGCGTCGAGGCGACGGCGAACCCGCTCAGAGGAACGCGAACGGAGAGGATCACCAGTGCGGCAGCGAGGACGAGATGGGAGACACGGGCCGGCCAGCCGCGCTTCGCGTAGAGGGCGAAGCACAGGCCGATGAGCGGTACGAGGTAGAAGATGTAGCGCTCCTTGACCTCGTTCGGCCCGGAGACATCGGCACTGTTCGCCGCGTTGGCCTGGAGTAGGCCCGCCTCGAGCACCAGGGCCACTACGAGCAAGCCCACGAGTACCGCGAACGACCGCTCCAGGGCGGAGCCCGGACGCCTGAGCACCACCCAGAGGCCGAGGAGCGCACCCGGGACGACGATCCACCCGGAGGCGTATGCGAGCACCATCGCGTCCCAGCCCACCCAGCGGACCAGGCTGACCGGGTGGAGGTGAAGGTTCAGCACGGCGTGGTAGTAGCCCAGGACGCGCGCAGGCCCGGCCGCGAGGAGGGCGGCGCCGGGGAGGAGGAAGAGGGCGAAGGGAAGCGCCTGTTCCCGCGCCGCCGGCCTCAGCCTTCGCTCCATCATCCCCTGGACGAAGACGGCGGCGAAGAAGACGATCGGCAGGACGGCGAACTGCGCACGGGCGAGTGTCGCGAGGCCGGCAAAGCCGACGAACGCGAGCTGCGCACGGCGGGTGGGCCGAGAGAGCGCTGTTGCGGCGGCGGCGATCGCGGCGAGGAAGAGCGGATAGGCAAACGGCTCCGACGCGACGAACGAGGCGTACACGAAATCCGGTACGAGCACCGCCAGCGCGGCGAGCGCGAGCCCGATTCGCGTCGAGAGCCCGAGCCGCCGGGCAAGCACGTAGACCGGAATCGCCGCCAGCGACATCGCCAGGACGCCCAGACTCTGGACGACCCGAAACGCGAGGCCGACGTCGCCGATCAACCACGCGGGCGCGGTCACGATCGGCTGGAGCAGGGCGGGAAAGTGCGCGGAGCCCCCGCGGATCGCCGGGTGGCCGGACTCCGCGAGCGAGCGGCCGATCGACGCGTAGATGTACTCGTCGGGAAAGAGGGCGGGCGTCGACCGCAGCCAGGCGAGGACGGTCCGGATGACGAAGCTCGCGCCGACGAGGGCGACGAGCGCCGGGACGGGCTCGCGCTTCACAGGAGTGATCGTCGGCACCAGCGACGCGAGCCTTGAGAGACGGCGAGGGCGCGATCTCCCGCGCCCTCTCGCCGCACCGGCTCGGATCGGTGTTACGGGCAGGTGCCGGTGATGACGATCTGTGCGGACGGCCCGGCCTTGGCAGCGGTCTGGTTCGGCGAGGTCGCCTGGATGCAGTACGAGGTGGCGGTCTGGGTGCTGCCGCCGAGCTTGTAGGTGGAGACGTTGATCGCCTGGTCGTAGCTCGACTTCAGGCCGGCGATCGTCATCCCGGAGTACGTGCCGTTGTCGGAGAAGTACGCCTCGATCGAGGGGATGATCGAGCGGACGTCCGCGCCGGCCGCGGCCTTGTTGGCCCGATCCTTGAAGCTCAGGTACGACGGGATCGCGATCGCGGTCAGGATCGCGAGGATGATCATGACGACGAGGAGCTCGATCAGGGTGAAGCCCTTCTCCTCGGTCCTCAGGCGCTTGCGCAGTGTGAGCATGTAGCCGCTCCTTCCGTGAGTATGCGGTGGCTTTCCTGGACGTATCGGAGGGTTCGGGCAGAACCAGCAGCCCTGGGACGGGTGACTCGCAGGGGCGGCCCTCGTTCGGCAGCCAGACGAGGAGGGCGCGGTCTCCCGCGCCCTCTCGCCACACCGGGTCAGGCCGGTGTTACGGGCAGGTGCTGCCGATCAGGATCTGGGCGGACGGCCCGGCCTTGGAGGCGGTCTGGTTCTGCGAGGTTGCCTGGATGCAGTACGAGGTCGCGCTCTGGGTGCCGCCGCCGAGCTTGTAGGTCGAGACGTTGATCGCCTGGTCGTAGGACGACTTCAGGGCGCCTACTGTCATGCCGGAGTAGGTGCCGTTGTCGGAGAAGAACGACTCGATCGAGGGGATGATCGAGCGGACGTCCGCGCCGGCGGCGCTCTTGTTCGCCCGGTCCTTGAAGCTGAGGTAGGAGGGGATCGCGATCGCGGTCAGGATCGCGAGGATGATCATGACGACGAGGAGCTCGATCAGGGTGAACCCCTTCTCCTCGCTCCTCAGGCGCTTGCGCAGTGCGAGCATGTAGCCGCTCCTTTCGCGGTTAGCGGTGGCCAGCGCAGGTATCGGCGGATCTCGACCGCGTTGCGAGCCCTGGAACGGGGGATCGCGGGGCGGCAGAAGATGATCCGAGCGGCCGTTAAGGTCCGAGCACCCGCTGCCGATAGCCCGTCCGAGGGAATGGACGCTTACTCGATCGACGAGCTGCTCGGCAGGCTGGACGGCCTCGACGCGTCCGACCTGCACCTGACTGCCGGGTCGCCTCCGGTCGTGCGCGTGCATGGCGCCGTCGCTCCGATCGACGAGCTGCCCGTGCTCACCGCGAAGGACACCCAGCAGCTGCTGTACCACATCCTCTCGACCGAGCAGCAGAAGCGGCTCGAGGTCGATCGCCAGATCGACCTCTCGTATGCCATCCCCGGTGTCGCCCGCTTCCGCGTCAACGTCTTCTTCCAGCGCAGCGCTCTCGGCGCCGCGTTCCGGCTGATCCCGCACAAGATCCGCACGCTCGAGGAGCTCGGGCTTCCGGCCGGCCTCCATGGCCTCGCCGAGCGCCCACGCGGGCTCGTCCTCGTCACGGGCCCGACCGGCTCAGGCAAGTCGACCACCCTCGCCTCGCTGATCGATGAGATCAACCGCGATCGGGCGGGCCACATCCTGACGATCGAGGATCCGATCGAGTTTCTCCACCGGCACCGCCGCTGCATCGTCAATCAGCGCGAGATCGGCAGCGACGCCCGCGGGTTCGCCGAGGCGCTCCGCGCCGGCCTGCGCCAGGACCCCGACGTGATCCTCCTCGGCGAGATGCGCGACCTGGAGACGATCGCCACGGCCCTGACCGCCGCCGAGACAGGCCACCTCGTGTTCGCCACGCTGCACACCCGCGGTGCGGCGGCCACGATCGACCGGATCATCGACGTGTTCTCCGCCGAGCAGCAGGCTCAGGTCCGGGCCCAGCTTGCCGCCTCCCTCGAGGGAGTCATGACCCAGACGCTGCTGCCGACGGCAGACGGCCAGGGACGCGTGGCGGCGGTCGAGATCCTGCTGCCCGACTACGCGGTCCGCAACCTGATCCGCCAGCGCAAGCTCGAGCAGATCTACTCGGTGATGCAGACCAGCACCGGGCGCGGGATGCAGACGATGGAGCAGTCGCTGTGCGATCTCGCCGTCCGCGGGACGATCTCGAGAGAGGTCGCGCTGGAGGCCTCGAGCTATCCCGATCAGCTGGCCGACCTGCTCGAGCGCTCCGGCTTCGGTACGGGCGCGGCATCGGTCTCCGGGCTCAGGCTGGCAGGGAGCTGACGTGGGCAAGCCCGGCGAGACGTCGATCTGGAAGAAGGAGATCAGTTTCCGGCGGAAGCCGGGCGGGGTCGTGGAGGATGCGGGGCCGGTCGAGGACGGGGCCGAGGCGGTCGCGGGCGAGGCTGGGCCGTCGGGGCCGGAGCAGACGTCGATCTGGAAGAAGGAGATCAGTTTCCGGCGGAAGCCGGGCGGGGTCGTGGAGGATGCGGGGCCGGTCGAGGACGGGGCCGAGGCGGTCGCGGGCGAGGCTGGGCCGTCGGGGCCGGAGCAGACGTCGATCTGGAAGAAGGAGATCAGTTTCCGGCGGAAGCCGGGCGGGGTCGTGGAGGATGCGGGGCCGGTCGAGGACGGGGCCGAGGCGGTCGCGGGCGAGGCTGGGCCGTCGGGGCCGGAGCAGACGTCGATCTGGAAGAAGGAGATCAGTTTCCGGCGGAAGCCGGGCGGGGTCGTGGAGGATGCGGGGCCGGTCGAGGACGGGGCCGAGGCGGTCGCGGGCGAGGCTGGGCCGTCGGGGCCGGAGCAGACGTCGATCTGGAAGAAGGAGATCAGCTTCCGGCGGAAGCCGAAGGGAGCAGCGGCCGACCCGCCGGCGGGCACCGAGCCTCGACCGGCGCCGGACCTGGTCGGAGGGCTGCCCCGGCCGCTCTCCCAGCAGATGCTCGATCCGGTCGTTCTGCGGCCCGTGGAGGTTTCTCTCACCCCGCTGCTGGGCGTGCCGGTCACACCCACGCCCCTCGAGCCGTCCGTATTTCAGGCTGACGCCGAGAACGTCGAGTACTCCGACCCGGCGGAAGCGGTGGCCGAAGACCAGGTCGCACCGGACCGCGCGTTTGGCGACTCCGCGGGAGATTCCCCAGACGACCCCGCGGCCCTCGCCGTGGCCGACGAGCTCACTCCCTCCGCTGTTCCCCCTCCCTTCCTTGTCCCGGCGGCTCCTCGCCCTCTTGCTCCGGTACCGGACCCCGAGCCGGTGCCGCCGGCCGACGACGCCGCGCCGGTTGGGGAGGCGGAGGTCGAGCAGGCTTCGGCGGTCGGGCCGGAGGAGAGCCCGCCTCTGCCCGGCGAGCCGGCCGAGCCGCCCCCGGCGGCGGATCACGCGACGAGTGATCGTCGGCGGGGCAAGCGGGCCGGCCGGGGCGAGCCGAACCGCCGCGCGTACAAGCGCGTCGTCGGCCTGAAGATCGGCGCGTCGCAGATCGCCGCCGCCGAAGTCGTGAACAGGGGCGGCCCGCGTGTCATCCGCATGGCCCGCATGCCGCTCGAGCGCGGGATCGTCGTCGGCGGGGAGCTGCGCGAGTCGGAGGAGCTGTCCGCCGCGCTGAAGACGTTCTTCCGAAAGAACAAGCTTCCACGGAACTGCGTTCGCCTCGGGATCTCGAACAACAGGATCGGCGTGCGCACGTTCGAGATCGCCGGTATCGACGACGAGAAGCAGCTTGCGAACGCGATCCGGTTCCGCGCCCAGGAGGCGTTGCCGATCCCGCTCGACGAGGCGGTGCTCGACCACAGGATCCTCGATGAGCGGACCGACGAGCAGGGCGTCCGGGTACGGCGGGTGCTGCTCGTCGTCGCCCACCGCGAGCTCGTCGAGCGGTACGTGGCTGCCTGCCGAAAGGCCGGACTGAAGCTGATCGGCATCGACCTCGAGGCCTTCGCGCTCCTGCGCGCGCTCGCGGACCCTGCCGGCCCGCCTGCCGAGGACGCAGCCGTCGTCTGTATCTCGATCGGACACGACCGGTCGACGCTCGCGGTCTCCGACGGACGCGTCTGCGAGTTCACGCGCGTGCTTGCCTGGGGTGGCTCGGCGCTCGACATCGCGCTCGCCCGTGTTCTCGACCTGACCCCGCTCACGGCCGAGCCGATCAAGCGCGAGCTCTCCCTCGACGAGCAGGGCGAGTCGGCCGGACTCGATGCCCGCCGGGCAGGTGAGGCTCGCGCGGCGATGGCTGCAGAGCTCCAGGCATTCGCCCGCGAGATCGTGGCCTCCCTCCGCTTCTATCAGGAGCAAGCCAACTCGCTGGGGATCGGCGAGCTCGTGGTCACCGGCGGCGCGTCGGCCTGCGGGGGCCTGGCCACCGAGCTCGAGCGCCTGATCGGCCTGCCCGTCCGTGTCGCAGATCCATTCGAGCGCGTCAACGTCCCGCGCAAGCTCCGAAACCGGAACGGCTCGGCCGGCTCGTTCGCCGTCGCGGTCGGCCTCGGGATCGAGGACTGATGCGCGCCGTCAATCTCCTTCCGCGCGACTCCAAGCACGACGGCAGGCGACTGACGGTTGCCGGCCAGCTCGCGCTCGTGGCGCCCTTCGTCGTCGGCTCGGCGCTCGCGGCCGGCTACCTGCTCGCGAGCGCGAACGTGAGCGACAACAAGGTCACTCTGCGCCAGGTCCAGGACGAGCTGGCTGCGCTGCCGGCGCCGAACGCGACGCCGCCTGTCAATCTCGGGCTCGCCGTGCAGCTCGACCAGCGGATCAGCGCGGTCGGCGCGGCGCTGCAGAATCGGATCGCGTGGGACCGCGTCCTGAGCGAGGTCTCGGCCGTGCTTCCCGCCGACATCTGGTTGAGCTCGCTGACCGCGCAGGCGCCTCCGCGACCGGTTGTCGCACCCTCGACGACGACCACGACGACGGCCACGCAGGCGACCGTGGCACCGGCTCTGCCCGTAACCGGGCCGCTGACCCTCACGGGGTACGCGTACTCGCCGGAAGGGGTGGCGCGTCTGCTCGGACGGCTGGCCCTCGTTCCTCTCTTGCAGGATGTAAAGCTCGTCCAGAGCGCCAAGTCCTTGATCGGCAGCCAGACCGTCTACTCGTTCTCGATCCAGGCGGGCGTCCGGGGGCAGGAGACAGGATGACGAAGCTCCCGACCTCGGCCAAGCTCGGCCTGCTTGCAGCGGCCGTCGTCGTCGTGCTCCTGGTCGGCTGGTTCGCCCTCGTCGCGCCCAAGCGATCCGAGGCGGCAAGGTTGCACCAGAAGATCGCGGATGTCCAGGCGCAGATCGACGAGGCGCACACCAGCCTGTCCCGGCCACCCGCCACGGCCCCGGCGATCCGCGTCGCCGATCTCTTCAGGCTCTCGCGAGCGATGCCGAACCAGGCCGACATGCCAGGGGTGCTGCTGCAGCTGAGCCGCGTCGCCGGGGAGACCGCCGTGTCGTTCGAGTCCATCTCACCGCACGACCCCGTCGCGGTCGGCCCGTACGAGCAGCTGTCCATCGACCTCGCCTTCGAGGGGCGCTTCTATGACCTGTCGGACTTCCTCTACCGTCTCCGCAACCTGGTCGGTGTCCACGGGGGGCGTGCTGAACGCAACCGGCCGGCTGTTCTCGGTCGACTCGATCTCCTTCAATCAGGGTGCTCTGAGCTTCCCGCAGGTGAAGGCGACGCTGACGGTCTCCACGTACATCTTCGGAGACGGCAGCGCAGCTCCGGTTCCCGCCGCGACGGCGACCGGAACGCCCACGAGCGCGCCTGTGTCCGAGGGCTCGCAGCCGATCCCTGCGGTGCCGGCGGGAGCAACCGCGGCGGGAGCAGACACGCCATGACGGTGAAGACCCATACGGAGCGGAGGGTTCGGCGCCAGAAGCAGTTCATCGCCGTCGGCACTGTCTGCCTCCTGGCGATCCTCGGGTTCGAGCTGCCGAAGCTGCTCGGCGGCGGCTCGGAGACGGAGCCCACCGTGACGGCCGCGACTCAGGTGGTCACGGGCTCGTCGCTCCCGGTTCGAGTCGCGAAGCTTCACGACACGGACCGGATCCTGGTCAGGCACGACTCCAACCAGCTCATCTCGTTCGGCCTGTTCGAGAGCAAGGATCCCTTCGTGCAACAGCTGTCGGCGAGCAGCTCGACGCCTCCCTCCTCGGCGACCGGCCCGACGGGGACGACTGCGAAGAAGAAGCCGGCGCCTTCCGTCCTGCCCACGATCCCCCGCCCGGCTCCGGCCCCGCCGGCCGTCCCGGGAACCACCACTCCCGCACCCGTCGTTCCGGGTCCGGAGGTCCTTCCGGCGAGCGTCCCGATCGCGACCAACGGCGTCTGCGAGACGGTTGCCGTGAACGGCACCTTCCCGTCCGGCGAGAACATCTTCCGGCTCGTCTCGATCGCGAAGGACGGCAAGTCCGTCGAGGTCGCCGTCGTCGGCGGCTCCTACGACAGCGGCCAGGCCAGCGCGCCGCTCGAGCTGGGGGACACGCTCACGCTCGTCAACACCGCCGACGGGACCCGCTACGTGATCGCGCTCAAGGCGAAGTGCGACGCCCCGACCGTTCCGGCGCCGGCGACGACGGAGCCCGCGGCCTCCGTCCCGGCGACGACAGACCCCGTGGCAACCGTGCCGGAGCCCCTTCCGCCGCCGACGACGACGGTGACGACACCGATCGTGCCGGACTCGCTCGACACGACCACGACCACCTCGACCGCCCCGTCCGGCTAGCGTCGTGGCCGCCTTCGCCTACACCGCGATCAACGCGGAGGGCCTCGAGCTGACCGGCGAGCTACGCGCGCCGTCGGCGGAGGCGGCCCGGGAGCAGCTCCGGATTCGAGGCCTCCTGGCGGAGATGCTGCGGGAGATGCCGGCCGGCGGCGAGAGCCGCTCCCGCGCCCTGCGGGGCGCGCAGCCCGAGTCGAAGACGAGAAGCGGCCCCTTCGCGTTCGTCAACGGCGTGAAGCCCAAGTCGCTGCAGGTCTTCTCGCGGCAGTTCGCGACGATGATCGACGCCGGCCTGAACGTCGTCACCTCGCTCCGTATCCTCGAGGACCAGACGGACGACAACCGTCTCGGGGAGGTGATCGCCGAGGTGCGCGCCGACGTCGAGCGGGGCGCGCTCCTCTCCCAGGCTCTCGCTCGTCACCCGACGGTGTTCTCGCGCCTCTACGTCTCGATGGTCGAGGCCGGCGAGGCGGCCGGCATTCTCGACGACGTGCTCGACCGGCTCGCCGTCCAGCTCGAGAAGGAGGCGAACATCAAACGGCGGGTCAAGGGGGCGATGGTCTACCCGTCGCTCGTCGTCACGTTCGCCTTTCTCGTCCTGACGATCATGCTGCTCTTCATCGTCCCGATCTTCAGGCACCTGTACGACCAGCTCGGGGGCAAGCTGCCGACGCTGACGCAGGCGATCATGTCGGTCTCCGACGCGATGCGGACGCGCTGGTACGTCATCTTCCCGGCGATCGCCCTCGTGATCTTCAGCTTCTTCCGCTGGAAGCGCACCGACGCCGGCAGGAGGACCTGGGACCGCTTCAAGCTGCACATCCCGATGCGGATCGGCGACATCGTCCTCAAGGTGACCATGGCGCGCTTCTCCCGGACCCTCGCCACGCTGGTCGCCGCCGGCGTCGACATCATCAAGTCGCTCGAGATCACCGGGACGACCGCCGGCAACTGGGTGGTCGAGGAGGCCCTGCGAGACGTGCGGGAGAAGGTGCACGCCGGCGTGCCGATCGCGCAGCCGCTGATCGAGCATCCCGTGTTCCCGCCGATGGTCGGCCAGATGGTGAAGGTGGGCGAGGAGACGGGCGAGCTCGACGCGATGCTGGGGAAGGTCGCCGACTTCTACGAGGAGGAGGTCGACGCGTCGATCGCGTCGCTGACGTCGATCGTGGAGCCGATCATGATCATCCTCGTCGGCCTGATCGTCGGGACGATCATCCTGTCGATGTACCTCCCGATGTTCAAGCTGCTCACGCTCATCAAGTAGCGCATGCATGTGCATGATGCGAAAGAGGAGCTCGGCGTCCCGCGTCCGCTTCGGCGGGTCGTCGGCGCTGCTCACCACCCTCGCCTTCTCGCTCGTGCTCGCCGCCGGCGCCGCGTCCCGCCCGACGCTCGTCT
The DNA here is from genome assembly GCA_963837265.1 of uncultured Actinomycetes bacterium. Lineage (GTDB taxonomy): Bacteria > Actinomycetota > Thermoleophilia > Gaiellales > Gaiellaceae > DATBLE01. The sequence continues at coordinate 147,871 of CAWIMQ010000002.1, read as the reverse complement.
CCTCGCCAAGCCACCAGGCGAGCGGCCCGATCGTCGGCAACTGGGAGCTCTACGGCGGCGGAGTCGTCCAGATCAGGGGCTCGGGCTCGTCCTTCAGCGGCAAGATCGTCGAGGGGCCCTACAACAAGACCGTCAACGGTAATTGCGACTACGCCGTCGGCGACGTGATCTACCGGATCACCGGCAAGCGCGAGCCCCCCGCGCACTACTCGTTCGCCCAAATGGTGAGCATGCTCTACACGGGGACGCTCGACTGGTTCCGGGCCTGCAAGGACAACAGCAACGCCGGCACTCGTCATCGCGAGGGAACCTGGGTCCTGATCACCTTGAACGGTGAGACCGCGCTCGAGGTCTGCGGCATCACTCCCGGACACACGATCGGCGAGACGACCTGGTGGCGCTCTTGCGACGTCTTGAACCGCCTCTCCGGCTCTCCGCCGCCGGAACCGAAGCCGACTCCGCCCCCTCCGAAGCCGAAGCCAAAGCCGACCCCGCCGCCGAAGCCCGCGGAGGCCAGGGGCTGGCTCGAGCTCTCGATCGCCCTCAAGCCGGCGAGCGCGCCGAGTCCGCTCCTTCGCGTCTGCCTGAAGAAGAGCGACAGCGGCCCGACTCTCTGCTTCAAGTTCCGCAAGGGAGATTCGCTGCGCGTCAAGAACCACGGCAAGCTCGTCGAGTGGCCGGTCGGCTCGCGGATCCGCATCTGCGTCGACGCGAAGGCCGGCTGGGTCACGCCCCCGTGCCAGACGGTGACGATCAGGCGCGGCCACAACGAGGAGACCCTCGTCAGCCGTCAGGACACCTCGCCGCCGGAGATCCGGGCCTTCGAGTACGACGGCTGGGCCGCGCCGGGAGAGAAGGTCGCCCTCCAGTTCGGCGTCAAGGACGACTCGGGCAAGGCCAAGATCCACAACACCGTCTACCAGGGCGGCCGCCGCCTCGGCGAAGCGGTGACCCCTTTGATCGCCGCCAACGGGAAGCGCGCCTCCTGGCCGGCGACGGTCGACCCCAGCCTCGTCGGCCCTCTCTACTTCTGCGTCTGGGCATCGGACGGCGCCGGCAATCGCAGCGTCACCGACAACAGCGGCAACGAGTTCGAGCAGTACCGCTCGAGCTGCGCTTGGATTCCGCTCGTCGTCCCCGTCGCCAGGGTCTCGAACACCTGCGGCGGCGAGGGCTGGGACGCCTTCGTCGCCGTCCAGCACTACTTCGGCAACGAGCACACCTACTCGGACTCGAACACGAACCCGCTGGCCAAGTCCTACACCGTCGACTTCTCAGCCGCCTGCAACCTGCACGACGCCGGCTACGGCGGTCACGCCGTGATCGACACGCTGAACGGCAACAAGCCGATCGACTACCGGACCTGGTCGCGAAAGCAGGTCGACAAGAAGTTCCTCGCCGACCTGCGCCGCCTCTGCGTGATGCAGATCCCGGCTGAGGCCAGGATCGCGCGCAAGAACTGCCAGGCGCGCGGCGGGAACGCCTCCTTCGGCGCCGAGACGCTCTTCAACCTCGTCTCGAAGATCGGCTGGAACTTCTTCGACGCCGATCTGACCAAGCCCGGTCTACAGAAGACCGGCCATCGCCTCAACTTCCACTGATGTCGTGACGTCCGCGCCAGAGACGATCAAGGTGATCGTGTCGTAGCTTCGCCTGACGATGGCCGAGATCCCGAACGTCCACGACGCCGAGCTCGCCGCGCGACTGCGCGTCGCGGAGGACGATCCGCTGGCGCGCGCGCACGCGCCCGGCGGCGGCGACACGGCAAGCACCTCCGGCTCCCGGTGCTCAAGGTTCTAATGCGGACGCTCGGGGTGCGGCGCGACCAACCGCCTGTTGCCACCGATGACTCGAAGCCACACCAAGAGGCGGCGCATGCCAACCGGCTTGGACGACGCCCGCGGACGGCTTGTTCTCCATACGCTGACAGCCAGGGAGCCGGGGTCTTGTGGCCGGGCTTTCTTCCTCTCCCGAGCCCGGCTGTCCTCGAGGGGCAAGCACCCCCGGCTCCCGTTGCCGACCGGAGTCTGCACTCATCCTCGTTCGTTGGCAACCGGGTGGCACAGTCCATGCCCGCACCCGCGTGGCTCACGGCCGAGGGAAGGTGTGTGAGGATGCCGGGGTGAAGCTCGGAGCGCTCGTCTGGCCGCAGTACACCGACTGGGAGTCGCTCCAGGAGACGGGCGCGCTCGTCGACCGGGCCGGCTACGACTCGCTCTGGACCTGGGACCACCTCTACCCGATCGTCGGCGACCCGGAGGGGCCGATGTTCGAGGGCTACCTGACCCTGGCCGGCTGGGCCGGGCGGACGGAGCGGGTGCGGCTCGGGCTGATGGTCGGCGCCAACACCTTCCGGAATCCCGGCCTCGTCGTGAAGATGGTGACCACGCTCGACCACATGAGCCGCGGCCGGATGGTGCTCGGGATCGGCGGCGCCTGGTTCGAGACCGAGCACACGGCCTTCGGGATCGACTTCGGCTCCGGCTTCGGCGAGCGGCTGGACCGGCTCGACGAGGCGGTCGAGCTGATGCGCGCGATGCTTCCGGGGGGGCCCGCATCCGCGCGCGGGGTCGTCTACCAAGCCAGGGACGTGCTCAACAACCCGCCGCCCGTGCAGGAGCGCCTCCCGATCCTGATCGGCGGGAGCGGCGAGCGGAAGACGCTGCACACGGTGGCGAAGTACGCGGACGCCTGGAACACGAGCGGCGACCTCGAGCTGGTCAGGCACAAGGACGAGGTCCTCCGCCGGTGGTGTGAGGAGGTCGGCCGCGACGAGTCGGAGATCGAGCGCACGCTCCAGGGTGGGGTGCCGATCGTCCGCGACACCGAGGCCGAGGCGATGAAGGCCGCCGCCGCGATGAAGGAGCGAAACGAGGGGTGGCGGGGCCCGAGAGACGGCCCGTTCGGCCCGCCCGAGCTCGTCGCGGAGCGCTGGGCGCCCTACCTCGACCTCGGCTTCGAGCACATCTACGTCGACTGCCCGGCTCCGTTCGACCACGAGACGCTCGAGCGGCTGGCCGGGGAGGTCAGGCCGATGCTCGACGCTCGCTGACGCTCGCTTCGCGGGGAAACGGCCGGTTTCCCCCGCGGGCCTCCTTCCCCCGCTCTGCCGTTCGGCTCAGCCTCCGGCAGTCGCGCGTCGCACTCGCGGCGGTCGCCGGGGTGTGCCGCGTCCGCCAGGTCGGCCGCGGAACGGTTCAGGACGGGGCCGAGCCTCGGTAATCGGTGAGACGCGCTCTCACCTCCTCCGCCAGCGCGATGCTCTCGCCGCGCTCGTAGTCGTAGCCGACGAGGACGCTCTTCGCCTCCGCGGCCAGGCGGCCGTCCGCGTGAATCTCGTGCTCGAGCTCCAGGCTCTTCGTTCCGACCCGCGAGCAGCGCGTGCGCACCTCGATCTCCTCTCCGGCGCGCAGCTCCGAGCGGAAGTCGATCTCGACGCGGGCGAGGATGAACGTGGCGAGATCGCCGAGCACGTCGATCCGTGCCTCCTCGAGGAACGTCGAGTAGACGGCGTTGTTGACGTGCCCCATCGCGTCGCAGTCGCGGAACCGGACGCGCTCGCGGCGGACGAACGGGAACGACTCCACGCCGGCGATGCTACTGACACCCGTCCGTAGACTCGCCGACGTGGAAGCCCGGATCGGGCCACGACGCGAAGAACAGGTGAACGGCGCCCAGGGCGAGGCCGGCGGTCGAGTCACGTCGGCGCTCGCCTGCTCGTCGCCGCGGCCGACATGGCGGACGCGGCACACCACCGGCCGGCAGTGTCCACATTGCGCAACTGCCGGAGTCGAAGACTCCCGGCAGAGCGGGGGAAGGGGGCCCGCGGGGGAAACCGGCCGTTTCCACCGCGAAGCGAGCGGAGCGAGCGCGTGATCGCGATCCTCGGAGGGCTCGGCGCAGCCCTGGCCTGGACGGTGACGTCGCTGACGGCGGCGCGCGCGAGTCGCGAGATCGGCTCCCCGGCGACGCTCGCCTGGGTGATGCTCACGGGCCTCCTCGTCGTCGGCCCGGTCGTGCTCGCGGGGGGCCGGCCGGCCGGCCTCGACGGCGGTGCGCTGGGCTGGCTCGCCGTCGCCGGAGCGGGCAACGTCGGCGGGCTCCTGCTCGTCTACACGGCGATGCGGATCGGGAAGGTCGGGGTCGTCGCGCCGATCTCCTCCTCGGAGGGCGCGGTCGCGGCTCTGATCGCCGTCGCCGCGGGCGAGCACCTGCGCGGGTGGACCGCGCTGGCGCTCGGCGCGATCGTCATCGGCGTCGTGCTCGCCGCGCGCCCGCCCGCGGAGCCGGCCGCGGACGGTCGCGACGACCCGCGGGCCGCGCTCTTCGGCCTCGCGGCGGCGGCCGCCTTCGGGTCGAGCCTGTACGCCACGGGCCGGGCCAGCCTCGACCTGCCGATCGCCTGGGCCGTGCTGCCGCCCCGTCTGCTCGGCGTCGCGCTCGTCACCGTTCCGCTCGTGGCGGCCGGCCGCCTCCGGCTGACGAGGCGGGCTGCTCCGGTCGTCGTCGCCTCCGGGCTGGCGGAGGTCGCCGGCTTCGTCTCGTACTCGATCGGGGCACGCCACGGGATCGCGGTCACCGCCGTCATCGCCTCGCAGTTCGCCGCGCTCTCCGCGTTCGTCGCCGCGATCCTCTTCCGCGAGCGGCTCGGACGCACCGCCGTCGCCGGCGTGATCGTGATCGCGGTCGGCGTCGCCGCCGTCAGCGCCCTGCGTGCCTGATTCTCGTCGGTCGAGACTACGCGGTCTGATTACGTAGCGACTACCGAGCGGCGCTCGCGGATCTCGCCGATGCGGGCGGGCCGGCGGACGGGGAGACTTGGCCCGTATGCCGATCCAGGTCCAGGCCTTCCACGACGCGCACACGGGGCTCAGCGACCACGCCGAGATGCTCGCCGAGGCCGCGCGCCTGCTGCCCGCCGTCTCCGCCGCCGATCGCGGCCCGCTCCTCGAGCGCGTCGGCGAGTTCCTCCGGGACGAGGTCGTCCCGCACACGAGGCTCGACGAGCGCGTCCTCTATCCGGAGGTGAACTCGCGGCTTGCCGACCCGCTGGCGACCGCGTCGATGAACTACGACCACGTGGCGATCCGAGGCCTGATCGACGACCTCGCCGCGGCCGAGCCGGACGACGTCGAGGCGGCTCAGCAGCTCCTCTACGGGCTGCATGCGCTGATCCGGGTGCACATCTGGAAGGAAGAGCGCCTGTATCTGGCGATGCTCGACCGGGCCGCCTGGCCGAGCGCCTGACGCGACCGCTACAGGGTCTCGAGCGTGGCCCGCCGCCGCCCCTCGACCTCGAACAGCCGCACGAGGCCGAAGGCGAGCGCGGCCCAGGCGACGCCGATCGCGATCTCCGTCCAGACGAGCCCGCCGACGGACGAGAGGCTCGCGCCGGCGGCGATCTTCCGGCCCGCCGCGATCCCGTGCGTGAGCGGGAGCAGCCTCCCGATCTGGGCGAGCCACCCGGGGAGCGACTCGAGCGGGATGTTCACCCCGCAGAGCAGCCACATCACGTAGTAGGCGACGTTCGCCGACATGAACACGTCTCGCGCGCGCAGCCCGATCGATCCGAGCGTGAGCCCGAACGCCGTGCACGAGGAGACGCTGACGACGAGGACGACCGCGAGCGCGGGGAGGCTCGAGAGCGGGGGGTGGAACCGCAGGAGCAGTCGGCCCATCAGCAATCCCCAGGCGGAGACGACCAGCCCGCTGGCGAGGACGGGCAGCGAGCGACCCATGAAGATGGCGAAGCGGTTGGCCGGGGTGGCGAGCAGCGGCGAGAGCGTCCGGAAGTTCCGCTCGTTCGCGATCGTCATCGTCCCCGCGAAGACCGCGGACATCGCCGACGCCTGGATCGCGTTCCCGACCACGAAGAACGCGTCGTCCTCGAGGCCGCTGTAGCGCCCGAGGTAGGCGAAGAAGAGGATCTGGAACAGCGGCCCGACCAGCATCGTCGGGATGTACATCGTCGGCCTGATCCAGTTGAACAGGGCCCGGTAGGCGATCACCCCGCCGACGAAGAAGACCCGGAAGAAGGCTCTCATGTCAGGGAGAGGGTCGCGTGCCTGCGGGCCGCGACCTCGAAGTGCCGGAGGAAGACCACGCCGAGCCCCAGGTAGACGAGGCCCAGCAGGACGCTCATCCCGATGTCCGGCCAGGGCGAGCCGCCGAGGGCGGCCGCGCGGATCGCCCGCACGCCCCAGGTGGGCGCGAGCGCCCAGGCGATCGGGTGCGACCATCCGGGGAGGAGGGAGAGCGGCACGAGCATCCCGGTGACGAGGAGCACGGGCCACTCGAACATGTTCGAGAGCGCGTTCGCGTGGCGGTAGAGGACGAAGGTGGACGCGAACAGGAGCCCGAGCAGGCCCAGGCCGAGGATCGTCGCCGGGATCGAGACGACGAAGGCGATCGGGTGGACGATCGAGAAGGGGATCCCGAACACGAGCCGGCCCCAGACCAGCGTCGCCGTCAGCGAGTAGACGCCGATCGCGGAGGTCGCGATCGTCAGCGGCAGGATGACGAGGATGAACGGCGTCGGCACCGAGACGATCAGCTCGAGCGTGCCCTGCCAGCGCTGCCACTGGATCGCGCCGCCGGAGCCGAAGAGGGTCGACGACCAGATCCCGTACACCCCGGCACCGAGCGACGCGTAGAAGAGCGTCCCGGGCTTCCCACCGGCCCTGAACATGTAGTACGCCACGGTCGCGATCAGCATCGGCATGAAGATCGAGGTGAGCAGGAAGAAGCCCGACCTCGTCAGGCTCTTGACGTGGAACGAGAGGCCTGCGGCGAGGACGCGGGCGACCTTGACGCCTACCGCGCCACGACGTCGCCTCGCACCGAGGCCGAGAGCTTCGCTCTTCCCCTTGTGCCCGGCTTCGTCTCTCACGCCCGTTCCAGGGTGGCGTGGACCCGGCTCTGATACTCGAGCGCGCGGATCAGCGCGTAGCCGGCGAAGCCGTAGAGGCAGCCGACGAGGAGCTCGGCGCCGACCAGCCCGCCGACGTCCGAGAGGGAGCCGCCGGCGGCCAGCCTCCGGGCCGCCTCGATCCCGTGGGTGAGCGGCAGGCCCTGCGCGGTCGTGGACATCCAGCCCGGCAGGTCCGAGAGCGAGACGTTCACCCCGCAGAAGACGAGCAGGATCCCGAACACGATGTTGTTCAGCGTCGCCGTCTCGCGCACCAGGAAGCCGACCGCCGCGATCAGAAGCCCCAGCCCCGTGCACGAGCCGGCGGTCAGCAGGATCACCAGGGCGATCGGCAGGACCGCTGCGGCCGGAACGTGAATGTGCAGGATCGCGCCGCCGGCGGCGAGCGCGAAGGCCGAGGTCAGCGCTCCGTTGAGGATCACCGGCAGGGAGCGCCCGACGAAGAGCGGTATCCGCCGGGCCGGGGAGACGAGCACGTAGCCGAGCGTCTGCTGGTAGCGCTCGCCCGCGATCGTGTTGCTCATCGCGAAGATGCAGGGGATCGCGGTGTACTGGAGCGCGTTTCCGATCACGTAGAACTCGTCCGACCGGAGGTTCGCGGCCCGCCCGATGTAGGCGAAGAGCAGGATCTGGAAGATCGGGGCGACCAGCAGGCTCGGCACGTAGATCCACGGCGAGAGCCAGTTGAAGAGCGCGCGGAAGCTCGTCACGCCGCCGACGAAGAAGATCCGCAGCGAGTTCACCGCGCGGTCGTCTCCCTACACTCCGGAGAAGTAGCTCACGTCAGCGCCAGGGTCGCCCGCGCGCGCGCCGACCGCAGCAGCACCCCGACGACGGCGACGCCGACGGCCAGGTAGGCGAGCCCGAGCGCCGCGCAGAGGCCCACGTCGGGAAGGGGGGTGCCGCCGAGCGCCGACTGCCGGATCGCGTTCATCCCCCAGGTCGGCGCGAGCACCCACGAGATGGGACGCACCCAGTGCGGGAACCTCTCGATCGGCACGAGGAAGCCGCTGATCAGCCAGACGGGGTACTCGAACATGTTCCCGAGCGCCCAGGCCGTCCGGTACCGGACGAACGCGACCGCCATGAGGAAGCCGAACAGGCCGATCGAGACGACGGTGACGACGATCGAGACGCAGAAGAGGAGCGGGTGCACGACGTGCAGGCCGATCCCGAAGAGCAGCCGCCCCCAGGCGAGCGTCGCCGCCATCGAGTACAGGCCGACGGTCGACATCGCGATCGTCACCGGCAGCATCACGAGCGAGAAGTGCGCCGGTGCGCTCACCAGGAGCTCGAGCGTCCCGTGCCAGCGCTCCCTCTGCAGGGCGCTGCCCGCCGACGTGCTCGTCGCCGACCAGACCCCCATCACCGACGCGCCGAGCGACGCGTACAGGAGCGCGTGCGGCGAGCCGGCCCGGTACATCAGGAACGCCACCGTGGCGAAGAACAGCGGGTAGATGATCCCGAGAATGCCGTTGAACGACGACCGGGAGAGCATCTTCACCTGGAGCAGCCAACCGACCGCGAGCAGCCGCGCATTCCTGGCTCCCGTACCGGCGAGACCGCCGCGGGTCTTCGCGGCGGCCTTCACGCCTCGCCGACCAGCGCCACGTAGGCGTCCTCGAGCGTCGGCTCGCGTGCGGCCACGCGCCCGATGGTCGCGCCGTCCAGCATCCCGAGCAGCGTCTGAGTCAGCTCGAGCCCCTTCGGCGACTGCACGAGGAGGACCTGCGCCTGCTCGCGCTCCTCGACCGACACGGAGGTCACGCCCGACGCGGCGCGCAGCCGCTCGATCGCCGCTTCGCTGACGCCGAACGCCTCGATCTCGATCACCGTCCGGTCGGCGACGATCGCCTTCAGGTCGCGCGGGGTGCCCTCGGCGACGATCTCGCCCCTGTTGATCACGGCGATCCGGTCGCAGAGGTCGTCCGCCTCGAACATGTAGTGCGTGGTCAGGAGGACGGTCTTCCCGGCGTCGGTCAGCGCCGCGATCGTGCGGCGCAGCTCGCGCGCGCCCACCGGGTCGACGCCGATCGTCGGCTCGTCCAGGAAGACCACCGGCGGGTCGTGCAGGAGGCCACGGGCGATGTGCAGCCGCTGGCGCATGCCGCGCGAGTAACCCTCGACGCGCTCCTTCTCCCGTCCGGTCAGCCCGACGAGCTCGAGCAGCTCGGCGATGCGAGCGCGCTGCGCACGGGGCGGGACGGCGTAGAGCTCGGCGAAGTAGCGCAGGTTGTCGAGGCCGGAGAGCCGCTCGTACAGGCCCCGCTCGCCGCCGAACACGTAGCCGATCCGCCTGCGTACCTCGCGCGCGTCCTTGACGACGTCGTAGCCGAGCACCCGCGCCGAGCCCGCGGTCGGGATCAGCAGGGTGATCAGCATCTTGATCGTGGTCGTCTTGCCGGCCCCGTTCGGGCCGAGTAGGCCGAACAGCTCACCCTCGGCGACCTCGAACGAGACGCCGCGCACCGCCTCGACCTCGACCGCCCGCCGGCGGAAGACCCCCGTCGAGGTCCTGTACGTCCTGACGAGATCGTGCGCCTCGATCGCGGCCATCAGCGGCCGGACTCGAGCTTCTCGAACGCGATCATCAGCCGGCGCAGGTGGGCGTTGAGCTCCTTCCGCTCGCGCTCGTTGAGCGCCGACACGACGAGGGCCTCCCTCGCCGTTGCCGTGGCCGTCGTCTGCTTGTAGAGCTTCAGTCCCGCCTGTGTGAGCTCGACCTGCACGCTGCGGCGGTCGTTCGGGTCGGGGAGGCGCTGGACCAAGCGCGCCTCCTCGAGGTGGTCGAGCCGGTTCGTCATCGCCCCGCTCGACACCTCCGTGTGCTCCGCGATGAGCCCCGGGGAGGAGCGGTACGGCGGCCCCTGGTGGACAAGCAGGCCCAGCACCTTCCACTCACCCCAGGTCAGCTCGTACTCGGCGAGGGTCTCCTCCATCATCCGCGTGAGGCGCCGGCTGATGCCGGTGATCCGATCGACGATCCCCTCGACCGTCAGGTCGAGGTTGGGAGGCAACTCGTCCCGGATCGAGTCGAGGAACCGATCGACGTGGTCGTTCTCCTGACCGACCGTCTTCGCCATCACCCGTCATTATTCCAGGTCAAGTATCTTGACGTCAAGAGATCGGTCTGGTAATTTCTCGACGTAGAGAAGTTCGACGTCAAGAGATCGGGGGTGGTGGAGGTGCTGTACGACACGCTCAGCCGCGAGACCGTCGCTCGCGATCGGGTCGAGATGCTGCAGAGGGACTACGGCCCGCCGGTAGGCTCCCTGCGGGCCGGCGTCGGCCGGGGCCTCGTCCGCCTCGGTGCCCGGCTGGCCGGAGAGGAGGTCAGGCTCGTCCACGCTCTTCCGCCGCGGCGCGGCCGCACGTCCCCGGGCCTCGATGGTCGACTGGGTTGCAGGCAGGCCCTGAGCCGCCCCGCCGTGCGGAGCCGATGACCGTTTGCTCGGGAGCGCACCGGCGAGGGGGCGGCTATTTCGGGGCGGCCGTCTGCGACCGTGGCGCGTCTGCGCGGACATGCACGCAGTCGGCTGGTTCGTGGCGGCGGGTCACTCCTTCGCCGCCTGTGGTTTGGGACCGCAACTCGACTGAGGCTCGCCTTCGCAGCAGCCGAGCTTCAGTTTGCAGGCGGGGCATTGCCAGGTGCCGTGGACCCAGCGCATCGCCGCCCCGCAACGCCAGCACACCTCGGACGCCACGCGCGGGAATCTACGAAGACGATCGGACGAGATTCGCTACACTCGTGCGGCGCGGCGGCGTAGCTCAGTTGGTTAGAGCAGCGGAATCATAATCCGCGTGTCGGAGGTTCGAGTCCTCCCGCCGCTACCTCCTCGAAGCACACAGCGACCGACCAGAGAACGCAGCATCGACCTAGACCCATGGCGAAGACCGGCGTCAGAGAGAAGATCACGCTCGCCTGCACCGAGTGCAAGCGGCGCAACTACGAGTCGATGAAGTCGAAGCGGAACACGCCCGACCGCGTCGAGCTGAAGAAGTACTGCCGCTGGTGCGGCCGCCACACCGTGCACCGGGAGACGAGATGACCGTGCGCTCGACCGGACCGGCAACGAGCGCAGGTGCCGGGCCGATCGGCCCGCGAGCGGCCGGCGAGCGTACACGCCGGGGCGTGGGCTAGCGTGGCCCGGCAGACGAGAGCGGAGCGCCGCGCCCGCCGCGAGGCACGCGAGCGCTCGATGGCCGGCGCCGCCCGCCCGCGCGACGGCCAGCCGCCGGTTCGCCCCGCCGTCCAGCCGGCCGCCGGCCAGGCCGGTCGGTCGGTGCCGGGAGCGGGCGCGAAGCGCTTCATCGGCGAGTCGATCGGCGAGCTGCGGAAGGTCGAGTGGCCGGGTCAGAGCCAGGTGATCCAGGGCACGGTGGTCGTGATCATCGCGTGCGTGATCATCGGCACGTACCTCTACTTCGCCGACCAGCTCTTCAGCAAGCTCGTCAGCAAGGTCCTCCTCGGCCAGTAAGGCAGGCGCAGATGTTCCAGTGGTACGTGATCAACACCTACTCCGGACACGAGAACAAGGTGAAGACCAACCTCGAGCACCGGATCGACTCGATGAACCAGCGCATGCGCTTCCGGCGCGTGGTCGTGCCGACCGAGCAGGTGATCGAGACGAAGGACGGCCAGAAGGTGCAAACGGAGAAGCGCGTTCTGCCCGGGTACGTCCTCGTGAACATGGACCTGAACGACGACGCCTGGACGGTGGTCAAGAACACCCCGGGCGTGACCGGCTTCGTCGGCGCCGGCTCCAAGCCCGTGCCGCTCTCGCAGGGCGAGGTCGACCGGATCCTGCACACCGGCGCCGCCACCGGCGAGCGTCCGCGCACGCAGGTCGAGTTCTCCCTGGGCGAGTCGGTGAAGGTGACCTCGGGCCCGCTCTCCGACTTCGACGGCGAGATCGTCGAGGTCAACCCGGAAGGTCAGAAGCTGAAGGTGCTCGTGGACATCTTCGAGCGCCAGGTTCCGGTCGAGCTCGGGTTCGACCAGGTGAAGAAGATCGACTAGCCAAACTGCTTCGCAGTTTGGCTAGGGATAAGGCAAGGCACCAAGGAAAGGCAACTCATGGCTAAGAAGGTCCTCACGATGATCAAGCTCCAGATCCCCGGCGGGCAGGCGAACCCCGCGCCCCCGGTCGGGCCCGCGCTCGGCCAGCACGGCGTGAACATCATGGAGTTCTGCAAGGCCTTCAACGCCCAGACGGCGCAGGAGAACGGCCGCATCATCCCCGTCGAGATCACGGTCTACGAGGATCGCTCCTTCACGTTCATCACGAAGACGCCCCCGGCGGCGGTGCTGATCAAGGAGGCGCTCAACCTCGAGAAGGGCTCGTCGGAGCCGAACCGCGACAAGGTCGGCCGCCTGCGCCGCGACCAGGTGCGGCAGATCGCCGAGACGAAGATGCCCGACCTGAACGCGCGCGACGTCGAGGCGGCGATGAAGGTGATCGCCGGAACGGCGCGCTCGATGGGCGTGGAGGTCGAGCCCTAGCCATCTTGCTGGCGCAAGATGGCTAGAAAACCCGAACAGACGGTGAAGGACAGACGGTGAAGGACAGAAGATGAAGGACAGAAGATGAAGGACAAAAGATGAAGGACAGGAGATGAAGGACACAAGATGAAGGACAGGAGATGAAGGACACAAGATGAAGGACAGAAGCCAATTCACGGCCCCTGACCATTTCCCGACCGAAGGGAGGGAAATGGCATGACGCAGCACGGGAAGAAGTACCGCGCGGCGCGTGGGCAGATCGACCGCGAGCAGGCGTACTCGCCGCTAGAGGCGATCCGTCTGCTGAAGGGCTGGGACGGCCCCCGCTTCGACGAGACCGTCGAGGCGCACGTTCGCCTGGGGCTGAACGTCCGTCACGCCGACCAGCAGCTGCGTGGGACGCTGATGCTCCCGCACGGCACCGGCAAGGAGCAGCGCGTCGCCGTCTTCGCCGAGGGCGAGAAGGCGAAGGAGGCGGAGGCGGCGGGTGCCGACGTCGTCGGCGCCGCCGACCTCGCGGCGAAGATCGAGGAGGGCTTCGACGACTTCGACGTCGCGATCGCGACGCCCGACATGATGGGGACGGTCGGCAAGCTCGGCCGGATCCTCGGCCCGCGCGGGAAGATGCCGAACCCGAAGACCGGCACGGTCACCTTCGACGTCGCCAAGGCGGTGCAGGAGTCGAAGGCGGGCAAGCTCGAGTACCGCACCGACCGCGGCGCGAACGTCCACCTGCCGATCGGCAGGAAGAGCTTCGACGAGCGCTCGCTGCTCGAGAACTACGCGACCGTGATCGAGGAGATCGTCCGCGCCAGGCCCTCCGCGGCGAAGGGGCGGTACATCCGCACGATCACGCTGACGACGACGATGGGCCCCGGCGTCCACGTCGACACGGCCCGCACCCGCGGGATCGCCGAGGAGATCGAGGAGTCGGCCGGCGCCGAGGCCTCGAGGGAGGCAGCTACAGTAGGCTCGTAGCGAACATCCGGACGCCCTAGACAGCCGGCGGCGCGTAGCGCGGAAGTCCAGCCGAGGCGGCCTCTGCCAGGTGACTTGTCCTCTGGCCGTCGGCCCGCCTCGGCGGGTCGATTCGATGAGAGGAGAAGGAGATGGCTAGTCAGAGATCAGCAGCGGTCGCCGGAGGCGAGCGGTGCTGAGGTCTGATAAGGAACGGATCGTCGAGGAGCTGACCGAGCGGCTCAAGGGGACGCGGACGCTCTTCGTCGCCGACTACCGCGGCCTGTCGGTGCCGGAGATCGACGAGCTGCGGACGAGGCTGATCGAGCACGGCGCGCGGTTCACGATCGTCAAGAACACGCTGACGAGGCGTGCCGCGGAGGCGGCCGGCGCCGACGCGCTGCTCGCGCTCCTCGACGGGCCGACCGCGATCGCCTTCATCGAGGCGGACGGCGACATGGTCGCGGCCGCGAAGGCGCTCGCCGACTCCGCTCGTACGACCCGGGTCCTCGCGATCCGGGGGGGCATCCTCGACGGCTCGCCGATCGGCGAGGAGGAGGTCAGGAACCTCGCCTCGCTGCCGCCGCTGGACGTGCTGCGCGGCCAGGTGATCGGCGCGATCACGGCGCCGCTGACGGCGGTCGTCGGCCTGATCTCGGCGCCGGTGCGCGACCTGCTCGGCCTGATCGACGCCAGGATCGAGCAGCTGGCCAATTCCGCTGAAGCGGAACTGGGTAGCCCGCAGCCGGCCGCTGCGGGCGAGGAACCCGTCGCCGTGGATACCGCGGCCGACGAGCAGGTCACTGACGAAGTGTCCGGCGCGGAGCCGGCGACCGACGAGGCTGCGACCGAGCAGCCGAGTCCAGAGGAAGGAGCGTAGATGGCGGCTTCAGGAGTCGACAAGCTGTTCGACGAACTCGGGAAGATGAGCGTGCTCGAGCTCGTCGAGCTGAAGAAGAAGATCGAGGACGAGTGGGGTATCACCGCCGCTGCGCCGGTCGCGGTCGCGGCAGGCCCGGGCGCAGGCCCGGCTGCCGGAGGCGACGGTGCCGCGGCGGAGGAGCAGACCTCCTTCGACGTCATCCTCGGCGGGGCGGGCGAGAAGAAGATCCAGGTGATCAAGGTCGTCCGCGCGATCACGGGCCTCGGCCTCAAGGAGGCGAAGGACCTCGTGGACGGTGCCCCCAACCCGGTCAAGGAGGGCATCAACAAGGAGGAGGCCGACTCGATCAAGGCACAGCTCGAGGAAGCGGGCGCCTCGGTCGAGGTGAAGTAGCGCTCACTTGCACGGGGAAGACGGCGGGTCGTCGGCGGGCGGAGTGCCTGTCCGACGGGCCGACCGGCTCCGGCGACGGCACGCTCTGCTTCCGGCAAGGGGCTGGGACGGACGCGGCGACGGTTATCTACAATCGGGAATGCGCTTGCCCGGACGGGCGTTTATTCCTTGTGAGGAGCTGTTCTCCCTTGCGTGAAGACGGGGAGATTCGCTATCTTTCGGGGTTCGCGCCCACTGTTCGCCCGACCGCCGCAGTAGACATCTCCAAGGGAGGAAGTTCCATTTGACCAGCAGGGTTGCTGCGCCTAACGCGCGCAAGTCATTCTCGCGCCTGAAGCATGTTCTCGACCTCCCCAACCTGATCGACATCCAGAACGCCTCCTTCCGCTGGTTCATGGAGGAGGGGCTTCGGGAGACGATCGACGACATCTCGCCCATCGAGGACTACACCGGCACGCTCGCGGTGGAGTTCGCCGAGTACGAGTTCGGGGCCCCGCAGTTCTCGATCAAGGAGTGCCGTGAGAAGGACCTGACCTATCAGGTCCCGCTCTCGATGACGGTCCGCTTCGTCAACAAGGAGACCGGCGAGATCCGCGAGCAGCGGGTCTTCATGGGCGACTTCCCGATGATGACCGACCAGGGGACGTTCATCATCAACGGAACCGAGCGCGTGATCGTCACGCAGCTCGTCCGCTCGCCGGGGGCATACCTGATGGAGCCGAAGGACCCGACGAAGCAGGTCTTCACCGCCAACCTGATGCCGAGCCGCGGGTCGTGGCTCGAGCTCGAGATCGACAAGAAGGGCGTCGTCTACGCGCGCATCGACCGGAAGCGCAAGCTGCCGATCACGACCCTCCTGCGCGCCCTCCCGGCCGAGGATCCCTCGACCGGCTTCCAGCTCGACACGAGCTCGAACGAGGCGATCATGAACCTGTTCGACAACTCGATCTTCATCGCGCTCACGCTGGAGAAGGACGCGACGACGCGGGAGGAGGAGGCGCTGATCGAGGTCTTCAAGAAGCAGCGCCCCGGCGAGCCGCCGACTCTCGACAACGCGCGGAACCTGCTGCGCGCGCTCTTCTTCGATCCCAAGCGCTACGACCTGACCAAGGTCGGCCGGTACAAGCTGAACCAGCGCCTGGGCCTGAACGTGCCCGACGGCATCCGCGTGCTGACCACCGAGGACATCCTCGCGCTCGTCCGCAGGCTCGTCGTCCTGCCCAAGCAACTCGGCGTCGACGAGGAGTCGAAGGACTTCGCCGCGGACGCGATCGTCATGTCTCGCGACCCGATCCGGAGCGAGCTCGACGAGTACGAGGACTTCGGCAACCGCCGCCTGCGCACGGTCGGCGAGCTGATCCAGGAGGCGTTCCGGGTCGGTCTCTACCGGATGGAGCGCGTCGTCCGCGAGCGGATGACCACGGAGGACGTGGACACGATCACCCCGCAGACGATCATCAACATCCGCCCGGTTGTCGCGGCGCTGAAGGAGTTCTTCGGCTCCTCGCAGCTCTCGCAGTTCATGGACCAGACGAACTCGCTGGCCGGGCTCACGCACCGGCGCCGGCTCAGCGCCCTCGGGGCGGGCGGTCTCACCCGAGAGCGCGCCCCGATCGAGGTGCGCGACGTCCATCCCACGCACTACGGCCGCATGTGCCCGATCGAGACCCCGGAGGGCCCGAACATCGGCCTGATGGGCTCGCTCGCGTCGTTCGCGACCGTCTCCCAGTTCGGCTTCATCCAGACGCCCTACCGGCGCGTCGTGGGCGGGAAGGTGACGGACGAGATCGTCTACCTCGACGCCGCCGAGGAGGCTCAGTACACGATCGCGCAGGCGTCCGAGCCGATCGACGACAAGACCGGCAAGTTCGTACACGACCAGGTGCTGTGCCGCTCGCGCGAGGGCGAGGCGGTCACGGCGCTGCCGAAGGACATCCAGTTCATGGACGTCGCGCCTGCCCAGATCGTCTCGGTCGCGACCGCGCTGATCCCGTTCCTCGAGCACAACGACGCGAACCGCGCGCTGATGGGCGCGAACATGCAGCGCCAGGCGGTGCCGCTGATGATCACCGAGCCGCCGCTGATCGGCACCGGGCTCGAGTACAGAGCCGCGGTCGACACGGGCGACGTCGTCCTCGCCGAACGGGCCGGCCAGGTCGTCGACGTCGACGCCGAGAGGATCGTCGTCGAGTCCCGTGAAGGGCGAGACGAGTACCACATGACCAAGTTCATGCGCTCGAACCAGGGAACGCTCATCCACCAGAAGCCGATCGTCGCGCTCGGGGACCGGGTGCGCGCGGAGCAGGTGCTCGCCGACGGCAGCTCCACCCGTGAGGGCGAGCTCGCGCTCGGCAAGAACCTGCTCGTCGCGTTCATGCCGTTCGAGGGCTACAACTTCGAGGACGCAATCGTCCTGTCGGAGCGCCTCGTCAAGGACGACGTCCTTTCCTCGATCCACATCCACGAGTACGAGATCGACGCCCGCTCGACGAAGCTGGGCGACGAGGAGATCACCCGCGACATCCCGAACCGCTCCGAGGAGTCGCTGAAGGACCTCGACGAGCGGGGGATCGTCCGCATCGGCGCCGAGGTCGGCTCCGGCGACCTGCTGGTCGGCAAGGTGACGCCGAAGGGCGAGACCGAGCTCACGGCCGAGGAGAAGCTGATCCGCGCGATCTTCAAGGAGAAGGCGCGCGAGGTTCGCGACACGTCGTTGAAGGTTCCGCACGGCGAGGGCGGCAAGGTGATCGACGTGAAGACCTTCTCGCGCGATGCGGGCGACGACCTCCCGCCCGGCGTCAACGAGCTCGTCCGGGTCTACGTCGCGAAGAAGCGGAAGATCGCCGAGGGCGACAAGCTCGCCGGCCGTCACGGCAACAAGGGCGTGATCGCGAAGATCGTCCCCGAGGAGGACATGCCGTTCCTCGAGGACGGGACGCCGGTGGACGTCGTCCTCAACCCGCTCGGCGTGCCGAGCCGGATGAACATCGGCCAGATCCTCGAGACGCACCTCGGCTGGGCTGCCTTCCACGGCGTCTTTGCGGACGGCGAGGGGAACGGGTCGACGCCGATCGCCACGCCGGTGTTCGACGGCGCCTCGGAGGAAGACGTGGACGAGGCGCTGATCGAGTGGACGCGGCAGAACCCGGACTCGCCGATCAGGATGAACGTGGACCCGAAGCGGCCCGAAGGCCGGCGGTGCTCGGGCAAGGTTCGCCTCTTCAGCGGCAAGACCGGCGAGCCCTTCCAGGAGAAGGTGACCGTCGGCTACATGTACATCCTCAAGCTGCTCCACCTCGTCGACGACAAGATCCACGCGCGCTCGACGGGCCCCTACTCCCTCGTCACGCAGCAGCCGCTGGGCGGCAAGGCGCAGTTCGGCGGCCAGCGCTTCGGCGAGATGGAGGTGTGGGCGCTCGAGGCGTACGGCGCCGCGTACACGCTCCAGGAGATGCTCACGATCAAGTCCGACGACACGGTCGGACGGGTGAAGGCCTACGAGGCGATCGTGAAGGGCGAGAACATCGCGGAGCCGTCGATCCCCGAGTCCTTCAAGGTGCTGCTCAAGGAGATGCAGTCGCTCGCCCTCGACGTGCACGTCATCTCGGAGGAGGGGACCGAGGTGCAGGTGCGGGAGGAGGACGACGAGCTCCTCCGGGCTGCCGAGGAGCTCGGCATCGACCTCTCGCCGGGCTCGCTCCGCGCCGCAGCGCGCGAGCCGACGGCGGAGGAGGTCGAGGAGGGCCAGGAGCGGGTCGACCAGGACGGCGAGCTGAAACTGCCGGCCGACGAGGTGCTCGGCGACCTCGGGGACGACGCCGAGCTCGAGGTCGAGGGGCCGCTCGAAGCCGACCTCGCCGACGTCGAGCTAGAGGAATGAGGCCATTTGCTTCGCAAATGGTTAGGAGAACCGGGACGCAAGCAGAGACGGAAACGCAAGCAGAGACGGAAAGGACTGAATTGAGCGCCAGCCGCTTTTCTATCCATTTCTTCGAAAGGAGAAATGGATGATCGACATCAACGAGTTCGACGCGATCCGGATCGGTCTCGCGTCGCCGAAGCAGATTCGCGACTGGTCGTCGGGCGAGGTCACCAAGCCGGAGACGATCAACTACCGCACGCTCAAGCCCGAGCGTGACGGCCTCTTCTGCGAGCGCATCTTCGGTCCGACCAAGGACTGGGAGTGCTACTGCGGCAAGTACAAGCGGGTCCGCTACAAGGGGATCATCTGCGAGCGCTGCGGCGTCGAGGTGACGCGGCAGAAGGTGCGCCGGGAGCGCATGGGGCACATCGACCTCGCCGCGCCGGTCAGCCACATCTGGTTCTTCAAGGGCGTCCCCAGCCGGATCGGCTACCTGCTCGACATCGCTCCCCGCGAGCTGGAGAAGGTCCTCTACTTCGCCGCGTCGATCGTCACCGCGGTCGACGTCGAGGCGCGCGCGAAGGACCTGGCCGACCTCGAGGACAAGGTGCGCGCGGAGGCCGAGCGGATCGACGTCGACCGCGACGAGCAGCTCGCCGCGCTCGAGGGCCGCCTGCAGCGCCGCCGCGACTACTTCACGAAGGGCAAGGAGAAGGACTTCGACGAGGACGACGACTTCTGGGTGCGCGGCCTGGCGAACTGGGCGGAGGAGCAGATGCTGCCGCCGCTCGAGGAGGCACGGGAGCTGGTCGGCGGCCTCTTCGTCGAGATCGCCCCGAAGATGACCACCGAGGACTCGAAGAAGATCCGGGAGCTCGTCCGCTCGACGGCGATCCGCGACGACCGCAAGCTCGCACCGCGCGAGCTCGAGTCGGTCGCGACCGCGGCGATCCAGATCCACGAGGCGCTCGCTCCGCTCGCCAAGGAGCTCGGGAAGGCGACCGGCTCCAAGAAGGGCGCCGTCACCAAGCGCATCAACCGCGTGGTCGACGGCCTGCTCGACCCGAAGGCGAACCTGGGCGAGGAGGACGCCGCGCTCGTCGAGGGGGTCGACTCGAAGAACCTGGAGAAGGCCAGGGATCTCGGCAACGGGCTCCTGCGCGAGGCCGTCCCGAAGATGGGGCCGCAGGCGGCTCCGGACGAGATTCGAGAGCTGGTCGGCGATCTCTGCCTGCGGACGGACGGGAAGATCACGAAGGAGGATCACGACTCGATCGTCCAGTGGCTCCAGAAGGTGCGGGAGATGTACCTCGACATCGAGTCCCGGCGCAACGACGCGCGCGAGGCAGCGGTCGAGGCCGTCCGCCGGCTGGAGACCACCTGGCAGCTGTTCAAGGATCTCGAGCCGAAGCTGGTCGTCAACGACGAGCAGATCTTCCGGGAGCTGAAGGACCGCTTCGGCTCGACGTACGGGTTCGGCGTCTACTTTCGCGGCGGAATGGGCGCCGAGTCGATCCGAGAGCTGCTCAAGGACCTCGATCTCGACGCCGAGGCGGCGTCGCTGCGCGAGACGATCCGGACGTCGAAGGGCCAGAAGCAGGCGCGGGCGATCAAGCGGCTGAAGGTCGTGACCGCCTTCATCAAGTCGGAGAACAGGCCGGAGTGGATGGTCCTCGACGCGGTGCCGGTGATCCCGCCGGAGCTGCGTCCGATGGTCCAGCTGGACGGCGGGCGGTTCGCGACCAGCGACCTGAACGACCTCTACCGGCGCGTGATCAACCGCAACAACCGGCTCAAGCGGCTGCTCGATCTCGGCGCGCCCGAGATCATCGTCAACAACGAGAAGCGCATGCTCCAGGAGGCCGTCGACGCCCTCTTCGACAACGGCCGCCGCGGGCGCGCGGTCACCGGCCCGGGCAACCGCCCGCTGAAGTCGCTGTCCGACATGCTCAAGGGCAAGCAGGGCCGGTTCCGTCAGAACCTGCTCGGCAAGCGCGTCGACTACTCGGGCCGCTCGGTGATCGTCGCTGGGCCGAACCTGAGGCTGCACCAGTGCGGCCTGCCCAAGCTGATGGCGCTCGAGCTGTTCAAGCCGTTCATCATGAGCCGCCTGGTCGAGCGGAAGTCGGTCCAGAACATCAAGGCGGCGAAGAAGTACGTCGACTCGATGGTCCCCGAGGTCTGGGACGTGCTCGAGGAGGTGATCGCCGAGCATCCGGTGCTCCTCAACCGGGCGCCCACGCTGCATCGCCTGGGAATCCAGGCCTTCGAGCCCGTGCTGGTCGAGGGCAAGGCGATCCAGGTCCATCCGCTCGTCTGCCACGCGTTCAACGCCGACTTCGACGGCGACCAGATGGCCGTTCATCTGCCGCTCTCGGCCGAGGCCCAGGCGGAGGCCCGCATCCTGATGCTGTCGTCGAACAACATCCTCTCGCCGGCCCACGGGCGACCGCTGGCGACGCCGACCCAGGACATGATCCTGGGCGGCTACTTCCTCACCTACGCCGAGCAGGTGGCCGGCAAGGACGTCTCACAGCTCGACGTGTCCAGCCTGAAGCCCGCCGACCGTCCCCCGCGCTTCGGCAGCGAGGACGAGGTCGTGCTGGCGATCGAGGCGAAACAGATCGGGCTCCAGCAGCCGATCGAGTACCGTCACGGCGGCGAGCTGATCGTGACCACGCCGGGCCGGGTGCTCTTCAACGCCGCGGTCGAGCGCTCGCTCGAGGAGGCATTCCGCGGCGAGGGCAAGCAGGTCGACCACCTGTTCATCAACCGGACGCTCCCGAAGAAGGAGATGGACGGCCTGATCAGCGAGCTGTCCGACCGCTACGGCGCCCACACGCTCGCGAGCGTGCTCGACACGATCAAGTCGCTGGGCTTCCGCTACGCGACCCAGGCGGGCGTGACGATCTCCAAGAACGACATCGTCATCCCGCGTGAGAAGGAGGAGATCCTCGCCGAGTACGAGGGGCGCGTCTCCGAGGTCGAGGCCCAGTACGAGCGCGGCCTGATCACCGAGGAGGAGCGCCACGAGAGCATCGTCAACATCTGGACGGAGGGCACCGACGTCGTCGCCGACGCGATGGAGAAGACGCTCTTCGAGCTGAACCCGATCTACATGATGGCCAACTCGGGCGCCCGCGGCTCGTTCAAGCAGATTCGCCAGCTCGCCGGCATGCGCGGCCTGATGGCGAACCCGAAGGGCGAGATCATCGAGCGTCCGATCAAGGCGAACTTCATGGAGGGCCTGTCGGTGCTCGAGTACTTCATCTCGACACACGGCGCGCGCAAGGGCCTCGCCGACACGGCGCTGCGCACGGCCGACTCCGGGTACCTGACCCGGCGCCTGGTCGACGTCGCGCAGGACGTGATCATCCGCGAGGAGGATTGCCGTTCCGACGAGCACATCGACCTGCCGATGCACCTGCCCGAGGGGCTCAACCGGAGCCTGCTCGGACGGGTGGCGGCCGAGGATGTCTACAAGCCGCTCGCGAGCGGCAAGCCCGGCAAGACGAAGCTGGTCGGGAAGGGCGAGATGATCGACAGCGCCAGGCTGCAGGCCGCCGCGGCGGAGCTCGAGGGCACGGAGCTGACGACCCTGCCGGTGCGCTCCGTGCTCAAGTGCAAGAGCGAGTACGGCGTGTGCCGGGCGTGCTACGGCATCTTCCTCGCCACCGGCGGCATGTGCGAGATCGGCGACGCGGTCGGGATCATCGCCGCCCAGTCGATCGGAGAGCCGGGCACGCAGCTGACCATGCGGACGTTCCACACCGGTGGCGTCGCCGGCGCCGACATCACGCACGGGCTCCCGCGAGTCGTCGAGATCTTCGAGGCCCGGAACCCGAAGGGTGCCGCCCGCCTCGCGGAGATCGCCGGCAAGGTGACCGTGGAGGACACCGAGCGCGGTCCGAAGGTGACCATCGACCCGATGACGACGAGCGAAGAGGACGAGCCCAGGGAATACCAGCTCCCGCGGCGCACGCGGCTGCTCGTCAGGACGGGCGACGACATCGAGCCGGGCGACCCTCTGAACGAGGGCTCGATCAACCCGACCGAGCTGCTCGAGCTGCACTACGTCGGCGGCCGCGGCTCCACGCCGACCGAGCTGTACCTCGTCCGGGAGGTGCAGAAGGTCTACAAGTCGCAGGGCGTCGACATCCACGACAAGCACATCGAGCTGATCGTCCGGCAGATGCTGAAGAAGATCCGGATCGAGAACTCCGGCTCGACCGAGTTCCTGCCCGGCCAGATGGTCGACAAGGTCGTCCTCGAGCGCGAGAACAAGCGGGTGAAGAAGGAGAAGGGCGAGCAGGCGATCTTCGAGCCGCTGATCCTCGGGATCACGAAGGCGTCGCTTGCGACCGAGTCCTTCCTCTCTGCCGCCTCCTTCCAGGAGACGACGAAGGTGCTGACCGACGCCTCGATCGAGGGGAAGGTCGACCGCCTGCTCGGCCTGAAGGAGAACGTGATCATCGGGAAGCTGATCCCGGCCGCGACCGGGCTGAAGCGCTACCGGACGATCGAGATCGGGCCGTCGGAGAAGGTGCCGAAGGAGGCGTACGAGCGCGAGACGCTGCTGGCCGCCCTCCAGGAGATCGGCTCGGACGGCGGCGGGATCGACCTCGCATCCCTCGGGCTCGACTTCGGCGGGCAGCCCGACCTGAACGACGAGGGCAAGCCGACCGAGGCCGGCGAGGCGGAGGAATAGCGCACGGCGGCTTCGCCGCCGGCTCGCTCCACACGGGGGGAACGGCCGGTTCCCCCCGTGGGCTCCCCCTCCTGATCCGCACGCGCCTCGGGAACGGGAGCGGGCCGCGCCCGCCATGCCGGTCGCGGCGACGGAGCTCGAGAGAAGGCATCCTGCTTCTTTCGCCAAAATAGGAAACGTGAGGACGGCAACCGTCATCGCGCTCGCGCTCCTGGGGGCGCTCGTCTCAGCCCACAGGGCGGATGCCGCGGAGTGCGGCCTGCCGGACGTCACGCCCGTCTGGATCGACTACGCCGAAGGGTCGGTCGGGTTCCGGCAGGCGGTCTTCGGCCGGCCGGGGATCATCGCCGCCACCTCCGGCAAGGCCGTCCCCGCCTCGCTCCGGAACGCGGGGGCGCAGACGGTCTACTGGCACATGAAGCTGGGCGCGCTCGTCGGGACGACGACCGCGCCGGCCGACCCCGCCACGATCACGCCGTCGGCGCAGAAGCTCTTCGACACCGCAGTCGCGTCGTCCGGGTGCGCGACCCCGCTCATCGCGCTGAACGAGCTGAACGGGGCGTCGACGACGACGCCGTGGACGACGACGAACTCGCGCTACCGGCAGAACGTGCTCGACCTGCTTCGGGCGCTCCAGGGGCTCGGCGCCCGCCCGTTCCTGCTCGTCAACTCGTTCCCCTACACGGGCGGTGACGCGGCGGAATGGTGGCGGCAGGCGGCGCAGGTCGCGGACCTCGTTCCCGAGGTCTACTTCAACGCCCCGAAGGTGATGCGCCAGGGAGTGATCCTCGGGAGCCGGCAGATGCGCACGAGGCTGCGCGCGGCGATCGCCGCCTACACGGCGATCGGGATCCCGGTGTCGAAGCTCGGCTTCGTGCTCGGCTTCCAGTCCGGGCCGGGGACGGGCGGGCGCGAGGGCCTGGAGCCGTCGAGCACCTGGTTTCGATTCGCGAAGCTGTACACGCTCGCCGCGGAGCGTGTCGCAGCCGAGTTCGGCGTCGCCACGGTCTGGACCTGGGGGTGGGGAACCTTCAACGTCGCCGGCTCGGACCCCGACAAGCAGGCCGCCGCCTGCGTCTACCTCTGGACGCGAGACCAGAGCCTCTGCGACGGCCCGAGCGAGGCGGGTGACGGCTTCGAGCCGTCGCTGACCGAGGGGCAGATCGTCCTGCCGCAGGGGGCGCAGTGCTCGCTCGACGGGCGGTACCTGCGCCAGACCGACCTGTCGAGGATGACAGCGGTCACGCACGACCGCGACGTGGCGTTCACGATCCTCTTCGACCGGCTCGTCGAGACGGATCTGGCCGAGGTCTCGCCCGACCGGGTCCGCGAGGCCGAGCAGGCGATCGTGGACGGGGCGTTCAGCGGTGGCCGAGCGGCTTTCACCGCCGCGCTGGCCAGGGCCGGGGCGAACATCTACGTCGCGAGGGCGGCGATCGCAGACGAGCTGCTGCGCGCGCAGATCGAGGGTGCGATGGTCGTCCGGGCGCCCACCGAGGCCGAGATCGCGACGTTCTACGCCTCCTATCCCGACGTCCTCGTCCGCCCGTTCAAGGTGCAGCCTGCGGCGTCGTGGCTCGGAAACCGTACGTCCGGGTTCGCGCTCGCCGCTTCCGCCCCCGCCGCGCTCTTCCGTCTGCCGTCTGCGGTCGCCTCGCCGTTCACGACGGGTCTCGGGTCGTACACGGTCACGCCGCTCGACGCGGCCCTGCCGCTCGGGGCGCTCCCGCTCGATTCGGCCCGCCTGGCGATCCGGACGGCGCTCGTCTCCTTTGCCCGCACCCAGGCGTACGAGGACGGCGCCCTCAAGCGGGGGCTCTCCGCGCTGGCGCGGACCACGTGCCTCCGCGACGATCTTCCGAATCCGGCGGTAGTCGCGGTCTCCACCTACCTGCCGTTCCTCGCTCTCAGCTCCTAGCCGCCCGCGCCGAGCGGGCATCCGGGCGAGTTCGCTGCATATTGACCTCCTTTCCTTCCTGGATACGGTTAGTTCTGTACGTGCATTTAGCACGTCGCGAAAAGGGAGAGGGAATATGCGGGATGACGGCCGGGGGCCTCCGACCCTCTAGATCGGTCCCGTCCTTGCAAACCCACGCCACGATGACCCTTTCTTCGCCACTGCGAGCCGGACGAGAGCGAAAGCGGCGGGGCGGCACGGCTCCGCGCGGCACGGCGCTCACCTGGAGGCGGCTGCCCGCATGACGGACGTCGCCCGGTGACCGCGCTCGCGATCGCGCTCGCCGCCGCCCTCGCGGGCGTGCTGGTCGTCGTCGTGGTCGGGCGCCGGCTGTCGTCGGGCAGGTCGAGAGGCGTGCCCGACTCGGAAGAGCTGCGGCGGGCGCAGTTCGAGCTCCGCTGGGCGCGGCAGCTCTCCGCCCTGACCGAGACGCTCGATCTCGACGAGTTGCTGACGCGGGTGCTCCAGGGCGCCACGCTGCTCGCGGACGCGGACGCCGCGGCCGTCGCCCTGTGGGAAGAGGGCCAGCCTCCGATCGTGAAGGCGATGAGCCTCGCCTCGGACGAGGCCCTGCCCCTGCTCGGCAGCTGGCCGCAGGAGAGCCGCTCCCGCTCGCTCACCGTCCGCTACCGCTTCCCGGGCGAGGGCGCCGGCACGCCGAACGCGATCCAGCTCGGAATCCTGCTTCCGCTGACGACCGACCACGGCTCGTCCACCGGTACTCTCGCCGTGTTCTGGCGCCGTCCGCTCGAGGAGCCGCAGGACGACGACCTCGCCGGTCTCGAGGAGCTGGCGCTCACGGCCGGCAGGGCGATCGAGAACGCGCGGCGGTTCCGGGAGCTCCACGAGCTGGCCGTCCGCGACCCACTGAGCGGCCTGCACAACCGCCGCTACTTTCACGAGACGCTCGCGCACGAGGTCAAGAGGGCGCACCGCTACGACCGCCGCCTCGCCCTGATCTTCTTCGACCTCGACAACTTCAAGGCGATCAACGAGGAGATCGGCCACCTCGGGGGAGACGCGGTGCTGGCCGAGGTCGCGGAGCGCCTGCGCTCGGTCGTCCGCGGGGCCGACATTCCCTGCAGGGTCGGGGGCGACGAGTTCGCGGTCATTCTGCCCGAGTCCTCTCTCGAGGACGTCGAGCGCTTCTTCCGGCGCCTGCAGCTGGCGGTCCAGGGCCAGCCGATCGGGCGCGTCCCCAGTCTCGCGATCTCGGCCGGAATGGCCGAGCTCGGCCGCGACGACGACGCGACGTCCTTGTTCCGGCGCGTCGACCAGGCCCTCTACCGCGCGAAGCGGGCGGGGAAGGGAAGAGTGATGGCCGCCGACGACGACCTGGGCGACTCGAGCGAAGGGACGTCCTAGCGGCGGGCCTCAGCCGCGGCGGTGGCCGTCGCCGCGCTCGTGACCGTGGCCGCCGCCGCGATCGTCGCCCCGGCGGCCGTGGTCGCCGCCGCCGTGCTCGCGGCCTGCGGAGGTATCCTCTCGATCCGCTCCGTCCCGGGGCCGGCCGCTCGGCTGCGGGGCCTTGTCGCGGCTCTCACCGTCGGGCTGATCCCCGGGGCGTGCCTCGTCACGCTGCGGCCGCACCGCCCTGGACGGCTCGGACGTCGACGGCGAGCGTGTCCCGGCGCTCGTCCTCGTCGATGCCGACGCGAGCGCCGGGGAGCCGCCTGCCGGGGAGCCGCCTGCCGGGGACGCGGAGCCTTGATCTCCGCTCGTGCTCGGGGCCGCCTCGGCCGGCGCCCGGCCGGTCTCGGGAGGGCCGGCCGGAGCCGTGCTCTCCGGGGCGGTGCTTTCCGCGGGCGAGCTGCCGGGCGTCGCCGGGGCCGGCTCGGCGGGCGCCGCCGGCGGCGAGGCGGAGGGGGACGGTGTGGATGCGGGTGGCGCCGACCGTTCGGGCCGAGCGGGCGGAGGCGTACCCGCCCGGGGCGCCGGCGCCGGCTGTGAGCCCGCAGGTGGCTGCGGGTGCGGTGTCGTCGGTGCCGGCACGACCGACCGTGAGGCGAGCTGTGGGGTACCGGCCTCCGCGACCGGTCCCGGCGTGGTCGTGCCGGGGGGCCTCGGCCGGGCGGCGGTCGTCGGGCGCGTCCGGCGCGGGCGAGCGCGAGCCGGTGCGTCCGGCGGGCGGGCGCGAGCGGAGGCATCCGGCGGGTGGGCGGCTTCGAGCGGCACCGCCGGCCCGGTCGTCACCGGAGAGGCGGCGGCCCCGGAGGGCCGGGGGCGGCGGGGCCGGCGGACGGCCCGGTGCTCCGGCGTCCGGAGACCGCCGAGGCGGAGTGCGGGGGCGTTGCCCGCCGGCCCGACCGCGAGGTAGATGGACGCGGCCGTTCCCGCGGCCGCGAGCCCGACGCCGGCGCCGAGCGCGACCTGGCCCGGCGCGAGCGCGAGGGCGGCGAGGGCCGCGATCCCCCGCCGGGGAGCGGCTGCCGGTCGAGTTGAGCGCGCGGCCGGCCGGACCGCGCCGATCGTCGGCACCGTGACCGGAAGGCGAGCGGGCCCGGCGCCCCAGGCGGCCGCCGCCCGCCGCGCGCACTCGATCGTGTCGAACGAGTCGGGATGCGGGGGCACGAAGACCTTGAAGCGACCGTCGTACCGCCGCCCGCACACGGGGCATTCGGGCATCACGCTGACGTATAGCGTGGCGGTCCGGTCGTCGCCATGCCCGCGCCCGCACTTTGCGGCTTGTTTGACGCGACCCGCCGGCCTTCGCTACTATCCGCCTCTGGGTTGGCGGAGGCGTTGCCCCGCCGGCCCTGTTTGCTGTGAGACGATGTTTGCTGTGAAACGACGTTGCGGCCGCGAGGCCGCTGGAGGACTTCCATTCCGACCGTCAACCAACTCGTGCGAAAGGGCCGCACCGCGCCGAAGGCGAAGATGAAGACGCCTGCGCTCCGCGGCGCGCCGCAGAAGCGGGGCGTCTGCACGCGCGTGTACACGACCACGCCGAAGAAGCCGAACTCGGCGCTGCGCAAGGTCGCGCGCGTCCGGTTGACGAACGCGATGGAGGTCGGCGCCTATATCCCCGGCGAGGGCCACAACCTCCAGGAGCACTCCGTCGTCCTGATTCGCGGCGGCCGCGTCAAGGACCTGCCGGGCTTCCGCTACAAGGTGATCCGCGCCGCCCTCGACTCGTCGGGCGTCAGCGACCGCAAGCAGGGCCGTTCCAAGTACGGGGCCAAGCGAGGCTAGATGCCCCGCCGCGCAGAGATCCAGGTTCGGACGCTGGAGCCGGACCCCGTCTACAACTCCCGGCTCGTCACGCAGGTGATCAACCGCGTGATGACGGGCGGGAAGCGCTCGACCGCCGAGAGGATCGTGTACGGCGCGCTCGAGAAGGTCGGCGAGCGCACCGGCAAGCCGCCGCTCGAGGTACTCGAGCAGGCGGTGAAGACGGTCACCCCCGTGCTCGAGACCCGCAGCCGCCGAGTCGGCGGCGCGAACTACCAGGTACCGGTCGAGGTGCCGCAGCGACGCGCGCGCACGCTTGCGATCCGCTATCTCGTCACCTTCTCTCGCGACCGGCGAGAGAAGAGCATGGAGGAGAAGCTCGCCGGGGAGATCCTCGACGCGCTCCAGAATCAGGGTGGGGCCTGGAAGCGCAAGGACGACATGTACCGGATGGCCCAGGCAAACAAGGCGTTCGCGCACTACCGGTGGTGACCGTGATGGCGACGCGGGAGAAGGCGCGCACGACCCTGGAACGGGTTCGGAACATCGGGATCATGGCGCACATCGACGCCGGCAAGACGACGACGACCGAGCGGATCCTGTACTACACCGGCCGGACCCACAAGATGGGCGAGGTGCACGAGGGCGCGGCGGTGATGGACTGGATGGCGCAGGAGCAGGAGCGCGGCATCACCATCACGTCGGCGGCGACCACGGCGTTCTGGCACGACTTTCGCGTGAACATCATCGATACGCCCGGGCACGTGGACTTCACGGTCGAGGTGGAGCGGAGCCTCCGCGTCCTCGACGGCGCGATCGCCGTCTTCGACTCGGTCGCCGGCGTCGAGCCTCAGTCGGAGACCGTCTGGCGGCAGGCGGACAAGTACCGTGTCCCCCGGATCGCGTTCATCAACAAGATGGACCGAACCGGCGCCGACTTCTTCGGCTCGGTGCAGTCGATGGTCGACCGCCTCGGCGCGCACCCGGTCCCGGTGCAGCTGCCCATCGGCCAGGAGGAGCACTTCCGCGGCGTCGTCGACCTGATCGAGATGAAGGCGATCGTGTGGACGGACGACCTCGGCACCAGCATGCAGGTCGAGGAGATCCCGGCCGAGCTCGTCGAGCAGGCGCAGGAGTATCGCCACCAGCTGGTCGACTCCGTCGCCGACCACGACGACCAGCTGCTGGAGACCTACCTCGAGCACGAGGAGGCAGTCTCGCCCGATCTGCTCAAGGGCGCCCTGCGCAAGGCGACGCTCGACATCACGGTCACGCCCGTTCTGTGCGGCTCCGCCTTCAAGAACAAGGGCGTGCAGCCGCTCCTCGACGCCGTCATCGACTACCTGCCGAGCCCGCTCGACGTGCCGCCGATCCACGGGATCGACCCGCGCACCGAGCACGAGCTCTCGCGGCGGCCGGCGCTCGACGAGCCGTTCGCCGCGCTCGCCTTCAAGGTCATGTCCGATCCGTACGTCGGGAAGCTGACCTACATCCGGGTCTACTCGGGCGCCGTCGAGCAGGGCGGCCGGGTGATGAACACCACCACCGGCAAGTCCGAGCGCATCAGCCGCATCCTGCAGATGCACGCGAACCACCGCGAGGAGCGCGAGGAGATCGGCGCCGGCGAGATCGCCGCGATCGTCGGGCTGAAGCAGACCACCACCGGCGACACGCTCGCGACCGGCACCGCACCGATCCGCCTCGAGTCGATGACCTTCCCGGACCCGGTGATCTCGGTTGCGATCGAGCCGAAGACGAAGACGGACCAGGACAAGCTGGGCGGCGCGCTGCAGCGACTCACGGACGAGGATCCGACGTTCCGCGTGCGGACCGACGAGGAGACCGGGCAGACGCTCATCTCCGGGATGGGCGAGCTGCACCTGGAGATCATCGTCGACCGCCTCACCCGCGAGTTCAACGTCGACGCGAACGTCGGCCGCCCGCAGGTCGCCTACCGCGAGACCGTCGGCAAGGCGGTCGAGAAGGTTGAGGGCAGGTTCGTGCGGCAGACCGGCGGCCGCGGCCAGTACGGCCACGCCGTGATCAACCTCGAGCCGGCCGGCCCCGGCGAGGGTTACGAGTTCGTGGACAAGATCGTCGGGGGCCGCATCCCCCGCGAGTACATTCCCTCGGTCGACCTGGGCATCCAGGAGGCGATGGAGTCGGGTGTGCTCTCCGGGTACCCGGTGGTGGACGTCCGCGTCGAGCTCGTCGACGGGTCGTACCACGACGTCGACTCGAGCGAGATGGCGTTCAAGGTCGCGGGCTCGATGGCGTTCAAGAATGCGATGCAGCGGGCGAAGCCCAGGCTGCTCGAGCCGGTGATGGCCGTCGAGGTCGTCACGCCGGAGGAATACCTCGGTGACGTGATGGGCGATCTCAACTCGCGGCGCGGCCGCGTCGAGGGGCTGGAGCCGCGGGGCAACGCCCAGGCGATCAAGGCGAAGGTTCCGCTCGCCACCATGTTCGGCTACGCCACAGACCTGCGGTCGACGACGCAGGGGCGGGCCACGTTCACGATGCAGTTCGATCGCTATGAAGAAGCTCCGGCGGAGCTTCTTCAGAAGCTGGCAGAGGGCAAAACGGGATAGGGAATTCCTATCCCAGAATTTCCGGAGGAAATTATGGGAAAGCAGAAGTTCGAGCGCACCAAGCCGCACCTCAACGTCGGGACGATCGGTCACATCGACCACGGGAAGACGACGCTGACCGCGGCGATCACGAAGGTGCTGGCCGAGCAGGGCACGAACACGGCCGTCCGCTCGTTCGACTCGATCGACAACGCCCCAGAGGAGCGCCAGCGGGGGATCACGATCAACACCGCCCACGTCGAGTACGAGACCGCGAACCGCCACTACGCCCACGTCGACTGCCCGGGTCACGCCGACTACATCAAGAACATGATCACGGGCGCCGCCCAGATGGACGGCGCGATCCTCGTCGTCTCGGCTGCCGACGGGCCGATGCCGCAGACGCGCGAGCACATCCTGCTCGCCCGCCAGGTGCAGGTGCCGTACATCGTCGTCGCCCTGAACAAGGCCGACATGGTCGACGACCCCGAGCTGCTCGAGCTCGTCGAGATGGAGGTCCGCGAGCTCCTCTCGCGGTACGAGTTCCCGGGCGACGACATCCCCATCGTCCACGTCTCGGCGCTGAAGGCGCTCGAGGGCGACGAGGAGTGGGTGGCCAAGATCATCGAGCTGATGGAGGCGGTCGACACCTACATCCCGGAACCGCAGCGCGACGTGGACAAGCCGTTCCTGATGCCGATCGAGGACGTCTTCACGATCACCGGCCGCGGCACGGTCGTCACCGGCCGCATCGAGCAGGGCCAGATCAAGACCGGCGACGAGGTCGAGATGGTCGGCATCCACGACGAGACCTCGAAGACGGTCGTCACCGGCCTCGAGATGTTCAACAAGATCCTCGACTTCGCCCAGGCCGGCGACAACGCCGGGGCGCTGCTGCGCGGCGTCAAGCGCGAGGAGGTCGAGCGTGGACAGGTTCTGGCGAAGCCCGCCTCGATCACTCCGCACACGCACTTCAAGGCCGAGGTGTACGTGCTCTCGAAGGACGAGGGTGGACGGCATACGCCGTTCTTCAACGGCTACAGGCCGCAGTTCTACTTCCGGACGACGGACGTCACCGGGTCGATCAAGCTGCCCGAGGGCCAGGAGATGGTCATGCCGGGCGACAACACGAACATGGAGATCGAGCTGATCCAGCCGATCGCCATGGACCAGGGCCTCCGCTTCGCGATCCGTGAGGGTGGACGCACGGTCGGCGCCGGCGCGGTCACCGAGATCGTCAAGTAGGCAGGAGGGAGAGGGGCACGTGGCTCAGCACAAGATCCGTATCCGGTTGAAGGGCTACGACCACAAGCAGGTTGACCGCTCCGCGCGCGACATCGTCGAGACGGTGGAGCGCTCGGGGGCGACCATCACCGGGCCCGTGCCCCTGCCCACCGAGAAGAACGTCTACTGCGTGATCCGCAGCCCGTTCAAGGACAAGGACTCGCGGGAGCACTTCGAGGTGCGGACGCACAAGAGGCTGATCGACATCCACTCGCCCACGCCGAAGACGGTCGATTCGCTGATGCGCCTCGACCTGCCGGCCGGAGTTGATATTGAGATCAAGCTTTAGCTTGATCTCAATATCAACCATAAATATCGGGATTTAAGGTTTGGAGAAATGAAGGGAATAGTCGGAAGAAAACTCGGGATGACCCAGATCTTCGATCCGGAATCGGGGGTGGTTACCCCTGTGACCGTGATCGAGGCCGGGCCGTGCCCCGTCGTCCAGGTGAAGACCCTGGAGACCGACGGCTACGAGGCGGTTCAGCTCGCATTCGAACCGGTCGCCGAGCGGAGGATCTCCCGTGGGGAGAACGGCCACCTGAAGAGGGCGGGCGTCGGGCCGTACCGCCATCTGGTCGAGTTCCGGGGGACGACGGAGCTGGTGATAGGCGAGACCGTCACGGTCGACGCCTTCGATCCCGGAAACGCGATCAGCGTTTCCGGGATTTCGATCGGCAAGGGCTTCGCCGGCACGATCAAGCGCCACCGCTTCCATCGCGGCCCGAAGTCGCACGGATCGCACAACATCCGCCAGCCCGGTTCGATCGGCGCGTCCGCGACGCCGTCGCGGGTCTTCAAGGGCATGCGCATGGCCGGACGGCTGGGGGGCAAGCGCGTCACCCAGGTCGGGCTGAAGGTGCACGAGGTCGACGCCGAGCGGAACCTCCTGCTCGTCAAGGGCGCCGTCCCCGGGCCGAAGAACGGCATCGTCGAGATCAGAGAGGAGAAGGCGCATACCCGCCACCACTAGATCCGGCGGCCGCACAGCCGCGCCGAGCGCGCCGGCGCGCTCGGGCGCCCGGCCCGAGGCACCGCTCCTCGACGCGGCGGGCACGGCGACGAAGCAGGTCGCCCTGGGCGCCGACGTGTTCGGCGCCGAGGTGAAGCCGCACCTCGTTCACGAGACCGTGCGAGCCGAGCTGAACGCCCGGCGGGCGGGAACGCGCGGCACGAAGAGCCGCGGGCTCGTGTCCGGCGGCCGCTCGAAGCCGTGGCGCCAGAAGGGGACGGGCCGCGCCCGCGCGGGGTCGACCCGCGCTCCGCACTGGACCGGCGGCGGGGTCGCGTTCCCTCCGACCATGCGCTCGTTCGAGGTGAAGGTCAACCGCAAGGCGGCGCGTGCCGCGCTTCGCGGCGCGCTGTCCGCGCACGCGGAGGGAGGCACGCTCGCCCTCGTCGACGGGCCCGCGTGGGGCGAGTCCTCGACCAGGAGCGCCGCCCGGCTCGTCGCGACCTGGGGCCAGGAGCTTCCGCTGCTGGTCGTCGCCGCCGACGACGACCAGGATCTCGCGCGCTCGTTCCGGAACCTGGAGCGGGTCGCGGTCGTCAGCCCGGCAGAGCTCGAGGTCGCAGCGGTCGTCTGGGCTCGGTCGCTGCTCGTCTCGCAGGCGGCGCTCGCCGGCGTCGAGGCGCGCGCCGGCGGTGGACGCGGGGCGGTCGCGGCGGAGGAATCGGGATGAGCCTCACCGCTCGTCAAGTCCTGATCGCGCCCGTGGTCTCGGAGAAGAGCTACAGCCTGATCGAGGCGCGCAAGTACGCGTTCCGCGTGCACCCGGACGCGCACAAGACGCAGGTCCGGCAGGCGGTGGAGGAGCTCTTCGACGTGAAGGTCGTCTCCGTGAACGTCCTCCAGGTCCAGCCGAAGCCGAAGCGCCGTGGCCTCGCCAAGGGCGTGAAGCGTGGCTGGAAGAAGGCGATCGTGCAGGTCGCCGAGGGTCAGGAGATCCAGATCTTCCAGGGAGCACAGGTGTAATGCCGAAGGTGCTCTGCACCTGCCGCATCGAGAGGCTGAAAGGCATGTCGACCGATGGCACTTAAGAAATACAAGCCCACCTCTCCCGGCCGGCGGTTCATGTCAGTGTCCTCGTTCGAGGAGATCACGAAGACCGAGCCGGAGAAGTCGCTGACCGCGCCGCTGAAGAAGACCGGCGGGCGCAACGTCAACGGCCGGGTGACCACGCGGCATCAGGGCGGGGGGCACAAGAGGCGCTACCGCGTCATCGACTTCAAGCGGCGGAAGGACGCCATTCCCGCGAAGGTCGCCGCGATCGAGTACGACCCGAACCGCTCGGCGCGCATCGCCCTGCTCCACTACGCCGACGGCGAGAAGGCGTACATCCTCGCTCCGGCCCGGCTCGAAGTGGGCGCGACGGTCGAGTCGGGCCCGGGCGCCGACATCCGCCCCGGGAACGCGCTGCCGCTCGAGAACATCCCCACCGGCACGATGGTGCACAACGTCGAGCTCAAGCCTGGCCGTGGCGGTCAGCTCGCCCGCAGCGCGGGGTCGGGCATCCAGCTGGTGGCGAAGGACGAGGGCTACGGCGTGTTGCGCCTGCCCTCCGGAGAGATGCGCCGGGTGCCGCTCACGTGCCGCGCGACGGTCGGGCAGGTCGGTAACGTGGACCACGAGAACCAGTCCGGGGGCAAGGCCGGCCGGAGCCGCTGGCAGGGCAAGCGCCCCGCCGTCCGCGGCTCGGCGATGAACCCGGTCGACCACCCGCACGGTGGCGGCGAGGGGAAGTCGAAGGGCGGGCGCCATCCCGTGACGCCGTGGGGGGTGCCGACGCTCGGCAAGCGCACCCGGAGCAAACACAAGGAGTCGGACAAGTTGATCGTGCGCGCGCGCCGCCGTGGAAAGGAGAAGAGATGACGAAAGTGCTGCGCGCTTCCGTCACGGAGAGGACTTTTCATGAGTCGTAGCTCGAAGAAGGGGCCGTTCGTCGAGGAACGCCTGATGAAGCGCATCGAGGAGATGAACTCGTCCGGCAGCAAGCGCATGGTCCGCACCTGGTCCCGCACCTCGACGATTTTCCCGGAGATGGTCGGGCACACGATCGCGGTGCACGACGGGCGCAAACACGTACCCGTCTTCGTCTCCGAGCAGATGGTCGGTCACAAGCTCGGCGAGTTCGCGCCCACGCGGATGTTCCGTGGCCACGCCGGGGACCGCCAGACGCAGGTGAGGAGGGGGTAGGGCCGTGTCCGCCGTCGAGACGCAGACCGTGCGTGCCCAGGCGAAGTGGGTGAGGACGTCCGCGCGCAAGGCACGGGTCGTCGCGGAGCACATCCGCGGGCGCAGCGTGCCCGAGGCGCGTGCCGTCCTCGCCTTCACGCAGCGGGCGGCCGCTCGCGAGCTGGAGAAGGTGCTCGCCTCGGCGGTCGCGAACGCCGAGGCGAACCACGGTCTCGTCGGCGACGAGCTGTTCGTCCACACCACCGTCGTGGACGAGGGCCCGACGCTGAAGCGCTGGCGAGCCCGCGCCCGGGGACGGGTGGCGCGGATCAAGAAGCGCACCTGCCACATCACGGTCCTTCTTGCTCCTCAGGAGCAAGCAGGACGAGAGGGTCCCGCGCCCCGCAAGCGGGCCGCGAAGGCGCAGACGGCTGCGCCCGAAGCAGGCGAGGGGAGGCCGAGGCGTGCGAAGCCGAGGGCCGAGAGGCCGAAGAGCGAGGCGACGACCGAACAGAAGCCCAAGCGCACGAGGAAGCCTGCGTCTTCCTCGAAGCCGGAGGCTTCGGGGAAGGAAAGCTAGTGGGACAGAAGATCCATCCGGGAGGCCTGCGCGTGGGCGTCATCCACGACTGGAAGTCGAACTGGTACACGTCGGCGAAGGAGTTCAAGGACGCCCTGCTCGAGGACATCAAGATCCGCGAGCACATCAACCGCAAGCTCGGGCACGCGGGATTGTCGGACATTCTGATCCGCAAGGACAAGCAACGGATCACGATCGACATCTACACCGCACGGCCGGGCATCGTGATCGGCAAGTCCGGGGTCGAGGTGGACGCGCTCCGCCGTGACGTGCACGCCCTGACACACAAGAACGTGCACATCAACATCAACGAGATCAAGCGGCCCGAGCTGGACGCCAAGCTCGTCGCCCAGTCGATCGCGGAGCAGCTCCAGAACCGGGTGAGCTTCCGGCGCGCGATGAAGCGCTCGCTCGCCTCGGCGATGCGCTCCGGTGCCCACGGCGTGAAGATCAAGTGCGCGGGGCGGCTCGGCGGCGGCGAGATGAGCCGCGTCGAGAGCTACTCCGAGGGGCGCGTCCCGCTGCACACGATCCGGGCGGACATCGACTACGGCTCCTGCGAGGCGAAGACCACCTTCGGCCGGATCGGCGTCAAGGTCTGGATCAACAAGGGCGAGATCATGCCGGAGGGCTACGAGGGCGCCTCGCAGCGCGACGCGCGTCTCGGCGACCAGGACCAGGCTCGCCGGCGGGGCGGCGCGTCCGAGGGGCTCTCCGCCTCCCGCGAGGGCGGCCGCGGCCGCCAGGCCGACCGCGAGGGGCTCGGCCCCGTGCGCCGTCGCAGGAGCGGCGGTGGCCCGGGCGGCCCGCGTCGCGGAGGCGGCAGGCGCGGCGGCGGCGGCGGCGGTCCCCGCCCGCCGGCCGAGCGCCCGCGCACCGACGAGTCGGCCGCGCCCGCCGAGGGGCGCGACCAGCCCGCGGTCGAGCCGCAGGTCGAGACGGTGGAGAAATCGGTCTCGGACGCTCCGGACACGACCGCACCGAAGACCATCCACGAGGACGCGACCAAGCTCGACGAGCCCGGCGATCCCTCGCGCGAGAAGAGTGACGGCTGATGCTGCTCCCGAAGAAGACCAAGTACCGCAAGCAGCAGCGCGGCCGGCGGGCCGGGACCTCGAAGGGCCAGACGAGGGTCGCCTTCGGCGACTACGGGCTGAAGGCGCTCGAAGCCGGCTGGCTGACCAACCGGCAGATCGAGGCGGCTCGGATCGCGATGACGCGCAAGATCAAGCGCGGCGGCAAGGTCTGGATCAACATCTTCCCGGACAAGCCCGTCACCCAGAAGCCCGCCGAGACGCGCATGGGCTCCGGCAAGGGGTCGCCCGAGCACTGGGTGGCGGTGATCAAGCCGGGACGCGTGATGTTCGAGCTCGCCGGCGTGCCCGAGACCCTGGCCAGGGAGGCGCTGCGCCTCGCCGGCACCAAGCTCTCGGTCAAGACCAAGGTCGTGAAGCGGGAGGCTGATCTCTTTGAGTAACAAGGCAGCTCTGCCCGAGATGCGGGCCGTATCCGTCGAGGCTCTACTCACGCGTTGCGCGCGTGTCGCAGGGCGCGGGCCTCGCAGGAGCAACCCCGTCGAGCCCCGCTTTCTGTTCATGCGCTGCGCGCGTGTCGCAGGGCGCGGGGCTCGCAGGAGCAACCCCGTCGAGCCCCGCTTTCTGTTCATGCGCTGCGCGCGTGTCGCAGGGCGCGGGGCTCGCAGGAGCAACCCCGTCGAGCCCCGCTTTTCGAGCCCGAGGGGCGGAGCCCTCGGGTTTTCGGGGGTGACCTCGTGAGGGCACGTCAACTGCGCGACCTGACCGACGCCGAGCTGGAGCAGCGGCTCGAGGAGACCCGGCAGGAGCTGTTCAACCTCCGCTTCCAGTCCGCGACCGGCGCGCTCGAGAACTCGGCGCGCCTCCGGCTTGCGAAGCGAGAGATCGCGCGGATCCTGACGATTCGGTACGAACGCGAGGCGGGCCTGGAGAGGACGACGTAGGCATGGCCGACGAGAAGAAGCCGAAGCAGGACAGGGAGGAGAACGAGGAGACAGTGGCCGAGGAGAAGCCGAAGCGCAGCCGGAAGAAGGCGGCAGATTCCGCTCACGCGGAATCCGCTAGCTCGAGCGGCGAGGCAATCGCTCCGGAGGCTGCCGAGACCGAGGCGAAGCCGAAGCGGGCACGCACGAAGGCTGCGGATTCCGCCGACGCGGAATCCGCCGGCACGATCCCCGAGCAGGAGGCCGAACCCGAGCCTCCGGCGGAAGCGGAGGTTGCCGCGGAGGCTCCGGCCGCCGAGGAGGCTGTCACCGAAGAGCCGGTTGCCGGGGAAGCCCCCGCCGAAGGGCCAACCTCCGCGGAGGAGCCAACCCCCGCCGAGGAGCCAACCCCCGCCGAAGGGCCAACCTCCGCGGAGGAGCCAACCCCCGCCGAGGAGCCCGAGCCCGTCGCAGAGGAGGCTCCGACTGGAGAGCCCGTTCCGGTGGAAGAGCCGGTCGCCGTGCTCCCCGGGGCGGCCGAGGAGCCTGAAGCACACGCAACGCCTGACGAGACCCCGGCGACAGGCGAGGCTGCGACCGAGCAGCCGCGCCCAGGGGGAGGTGGGCAGCAGCGCGGCCCGAAGAGGAAGCCCAAGCGGCTGCCCCGCTCGCAGCGCCGCAAGCACGTCAAGCCGAAGCGCGTGCCGGCGGAGCAGCGCAAGCCGATCGTCCGCCTGCCGAAGCCGGAGGCGAGCCGGGGCCGGGACCAGCATCGTCGCGGCGTCGTCGTCTCGGCGGCGATGGACAAGACGATCGTCGTCCGGGTCGACTCGGTGAAGGCGCACCCGAAGTACAAGAAGGTCATCCGTCGGTCGCAGAAGTTCCACGCCCACGACGAGCGGGGCGAGGCGAAGGCGGGCGACGTGGTCCGCATCGTCGAGACGAGGCCTCTCTCGAAGA
The DNA here is from genome assembly GCA_963837265.1 of uncultured Actinomycetes bacterium. Classification (GTDB taxonomy): domain Bacteria; phylum Actinomycetota; class Thermoleophilia; order Gaiellales; family Gaiellaceae; genus DATBLE01. Next base: position 108,983 of record CAWIMQ010000002.1, on the reverse strand, counting down.
CGAAGCGCTGGCGGCTCGCCGAGATCATCGAGGTCGCGAAGTAGTGGGGACGAGCGCGTGATCCAGCAGGAGACCCGAGTCCGCGTGGCCGACAACACCGGCGCCCGTGAGCTGCTCTGCATCCGCGTGATGGGCGGGTCCCACCGGCGCTATGCGCGGGTCGGCGACATCATCGTCGGGACGGTGAAGACGGCCACGCCGCAGGGCGCGATCAAGAAGGGCGAGGTCGTGCGCGCCGTCGTCGTGCGGACGAAGAAGCCGTTCGGCCGCGAGGACGGGACGCAGATCGCCTTCGACGAGAATGCGGCCGTGATCATCGACGCACAGCGCAACCCGCGCGGCACCCGCATCTTCGGCCCGGTCGCCCGCGAGCTTCGCGAGAAGAACTTCATGAAGATCGTCAGCCTCGCCCCGGAGGTTCTATAGCCGTTCGGCCGACGCCGAACCGCTGGAAGAAAGGCATGAGCACCATGAAAGTCAGAAAAGGTGATCTCGTCCAGGTGTTGTCCGGCAAAGACCGCGGCAAGCAGGGCCGGGTGATCGAGGCCCGTCCCGACGAGCGGCGAGTGCTGGTCGAGAATCTGAACGTCGTCAAGCGGCACACCAAGCCTCGCCCGATGCGCGACGCCAACCGCATGGGCGGGACGACCATGATGCCCGGCGGGGTGATCGACATGCCGGCGCCGCTAGCAGTCTCGAAAGTCATGGTCGTGTGTCCCTCGTGCAACCTTCCCACCCGCGTCGGGCACGTCTTTCGGGAGGTCAGGGGGAAGCGCGTGAAGGTCCGCGTGTGCAGGCGGGCCGGGTGCGGAGGTGAGCTCGACAAGTAGGCCATTCTGCTTCGCAGAATGGCTAAGGGAGATATGAGCACGCATACCGATCAAAGATCTTCCAGCCAGTCCCCCGCCGGGGGGGAAATGGCTGGATATACACCGCGCTTGAAGGAGGTCTACGAGCGGGAGCTCCGCCTGCGCCTCAAGGAGGAGCTCGGCCTCTCGTCGGTCATGCAGGTGCCGAGCGTGACCAAGATCACCCTGAACATGGGCGTCGGCGACGCCAAGACCGAGGCGAAGGCGCTCGATGCCGCGATGGACGAGCTCACGACCATCGCCGGCCAGCGCGCGCAGATGCGCCGGGCGCGGAAGTCGATCGCCGCTTTCAAGCTCCGCGAGGGGATGCCGATCGGCGCGCGGGTGACGCTGCGCGGCGCGCGGATGTACGAGTTCCTCGACCGGCTCGTCTCGATCGCGCTGCCGCGGATCCGCGACTTCCGGGGGCTCGACCCCGGCTCCTTCGACGGGCGGGGCAACTACTCGCTGGGTGTCCGCGAGCAGATCATCTTCCCGGAGATCGACTACGACGAGATCGCGGCCGTGCGCGGCCTCGACATTGCAATCACGACGTCGGCGGCCGACGACGACGGCGCGCGGGCCCTGCTCCGTGGCCTCGGCCTGCCGTTCGCCGACGACAGAAGGGAATCGGAGTGAGAGCTCCTGACGCACCGGGCGGTGCGCTGTTGCGTCCTCGGTCGCGCCCATATGCACTACATATGGGCGCTCCCTGCGTCCTTGCATCGCATCCACCCGGCGCACCCCGGGAACGAAGGCCCACTACGTTAGGAGCTCCATGGCCAAGAAGTCGATGATCGCGAAGGCGGCCCGCCCGCAGCGCTTCAAGGTGCGTGCCTACTCGCGGTGCACCCGGTGCGGGCGTCCACGCGCGGTCTTCAAGAAGTTCGGGCTGTGCCGGATCTGCCTGCGAGAGCTTGCCCACGAGGGCGTGATCCCCGGCATGACCAAGTCTTCCTGGTGAACCGGGAAGACTAGGAAAGACAGGAGACATGAAGACCAACGAGAGCGACAACATGGCACGGGCTATCGCTCTTGCCGGGAGGCAAGAGCGATGCTGACTGACCCTGTTGCAGACATGCTCACCCGCATCCGGAACGCGAACAAGGCGTTGCAGGAGAGCGCGGCCATGCCGAACTCCCGGATGAAGCAGGATATCGCCCGCCTGCTCAAGGAGGAGGGCTACATCCGCGACTACCGTGTCGAGAAGGGCGAGAGCTTCGACACGCTGGTCGTCGAGCTCAAGTACGGGCGAAGCCGCGAGCGCGTGATCACCAACCTGAAGCGGGTCTCCAAGCCCGGTCGCCGGATCTACGCGCGCAAGGACCGCATGCCGCGCGTCCTCGGCGGCATGGGTACCGCGATCCTCTCCACGTCGAGCGGAGTGATGACGAGCCGCACCGCGCAGGAGCGCGGCATCGGCGGCGAGGTACTCTGCTTCGTCTGGTGACGCCATCTGCTGCGCAGAATGAGGAGAATCATGAGAACGAGCGCGAACGACGGCTTTGGTGACCATTTCCCGACCAAAGGGAGGGAAATGGCATGAGCAGAATCGGTAGAAGCCCGATCGAGTTGCCGGCCGGCGTTTCCGTCTCCGTCTCGCCCGGCCGGGTGATGGTGAACGGCCCGCTGGGCGAGCTCTCGCAACAGGTCCCGCAGAGGATGGCGATCGAGCAGACCGAGGGCACGATCGTCGTCACCCGCCCGACCGACCGCGGCGACGACCGCGCGCTGCACGGCCTGACGCGCACCCTCGTCGCGAACATGGTCGAGGGGGTGACCAGGGGCTTCGAGAAGCGCCTCGAGATCCAGGGCGTCGGCTATCGGGCCTCTCTGCGCGGCACCGCGCTCGAGCTCAACGTCGGCTTCTCCCATTCCGTCGTCAAGGACGCGCCGGACGGGATCACCTACGAGGTGCCGGCGCCGAACGAGGTGATCGTCAAGGGCATCGACAAGCAGCAGGTCGGCCAGGTCGCCGCCGAGATCCGCAAGGTGCGCCCGCCCGAGCCGTACAAGGGGAAGGGCATCCGCTACCAGGGCGAGTACGTACGCCGGAAGGTCGGGAAGCGGGCATGACAACCGCGAAAGATGCTCCGCACCTTTCGCGGAACGGGTTTCTCGTATCGCTCCGCTCGCTCCCGAACGAGGGGGGTCGCTCGTGGCGACGCTGACCGCACGCCAGCTCCGTGAGCGGCGGCACCGCCGCGTCCGCGGCAAGATCGCCGGCACGGCCGCACGGCCGCGCCTCGCGGTCTTCAGGTCGAACACCGGCGTCGCCGCGCAGCTGATCGACGATCAGGCCGGGCGCACGCTCGCGGCCGCGAGCTGGCAGCAGCTGGGCAAGGCGCTCGAGGGCTCGAAGACCGACCAGGCGCGTGCGGTCGGGAAGCTCCTCGCCGCGAGCGCAAGGCAGGCCGGCATCGAGACCTGCGTGTTCGACCGCGGCGGCTACCTTTACCACGGACGTGTCAGGGCGCTCGCCGAGGGTGCCCGCGAGGGAGGGCTGACGTTTTGACGAGTGTCGAGCAGGAAGTGTTCGCCCGCGAGGAGGCGCGCGAGCTCAAGGAGCGCGTCGTCGAGATCAACAGGGTGGCGAAGGTGGTCAAGGGCGGCCGGCGGTTCTCGTTCACCGCCCTGGTCGTGATCGGCGACGAGTACGAGCGCGTCGGCGTCGGCTACGGGAAGGCCCGCGAGGTGCCGCTCGCGATCTCGAAGGCTGTGGACGACGCGCGGAAGAACCTCTTCACCGTGCCGAAGCACGGGACGACGATCACGCACGAGATCATCGGCGAGTCCGACGCCGCCCGCGTGCTGTTGCGCCCGGCGAGCGAGGGAACGGGCGTGATCGCCGGAGGCGGCGTGCGCGCGGTGCTCGAGCTGGCCGGCATCCGGGACATCCTCGCGAAGAGCCTCGGCACGACCAACCCGATCAACATGCTGAAGGCGACCGTGAACGGGCTGCAGAACCTGCGCCGTCCCGAGGACGTCGCGAGGATGCGCGGCCTGACCGTCTCCCGCGTTCTGCCGGTCCGAGCGACGCCGCCGGCCGGGAAGCCGGACGCAGCGGAGGGCAGCGTCGGTCCGCAGGGGCCCGACCCAGAGGCGAAGGCGGAGCCGGCAGAGTGACGAAGGTCAGGATCACCCAGGTCCGGAGCCAGATCGGGCAGACCGAGCGGCACCGCGGCACGCTCCGGGCGCTCGGTCTCGGCAGGATCGGTCGCACCGTCGAACACGAGGACGGCCCGGTGCTCGCCGGTATGCTCAGAAAGGTCCGCCATCTCGTGAAGATCGAGGAGAAGTAGTGGCCGGCGACCTCAACCTCTCGAGCCTGAAGCCCGCCCAGCCGCGCAAGTCCCGGAAGCGGGTCGGCCGTGGGCTGGGCTCGGGGAAGGGCCGCTACTCCGGCCGCGGCATCAAGGGCCAGAAGGCCCGCTCGGGGTCGCACATGATGCGAGCCGGGTTCGAGGGCGGCCAGATGCCCCTGTACATGCGCTTGGGCAAGCAGCGCGGTGCCACCTCCAAGGACGCGATGCCGATCGGCCCCTTCCGGACGTCGACGTATTCGGTCAACGTGCACAGGCTGGCCCGCTTCGGCGCCGGCACAGAGGTCACGCCCGAGCTCCTGAAGGAGGCCGGCCTGATCAAGAATCTCCGCCGGGACGTGAAGATCCTCGGCCAGGGCGAGCTGTCCGTGAAGCTGTCCGTCTCCGCGCACGCGTTCTCGAGGAGCGCGGTCGAGAAGATCGAGGCGGCCGGCGGCACCGTCACCTGGCTGAAGCCCCCGCACGAGCAGAAGGTACGCCGCCGCCGCCGCGGGTCCGCGCCCGCGCCGGACGCGGGTGAGGCGCCTGCCGAGGCTTCGGCCCGCGGGCCCGCGCCCCAGGCGCCCAACGTCGAGGAGACGGAGGAGTGACGCTGATCCCTATCCTTCTGCGCGGAGCGTAGAAGGATGCTGTCCTGGCTCGCCAACGCCTGGCGCGTGCCGGAGCTCCGCCGACGCCTCCTCTTCACCGCCGCGATCCTCGCCCTGTACCGCTTCGGCAGCTTCATCCCGGCGCCGGGCGTCAACTCGGACCAGATCAAGAACTACTTCAACCAGCAGGGCGGCACCGTGCTGGGCCTGCTCAACCTGTTCTCGGGCAACGCGCTCTCGCGGTTCTCGGTCTTCGCGCTCGGGATCATGCCCTACATCACCGCCTCGATCATCCTGCAGCTGATGGCCGTCGTCGTCCCGACGCTCGCCCAGCTCCAGAAGGAGGGCGAGTCCGGGTACGCGCGGATCAACCAGTACACGCGCTACCTGACCATTGCCCTCGCAGCCGCGCAGGCGCTCGGCTACTCGTACCTCTTCCGGCGGCAGCACATCCTCAGCGCGAATCTCGGCCGCCTCGTGCTGATCGTGGTCACTCTGACCGCCGGCACGACGCTCCTGATGTGGTTCGGCGAGCAGATCACCAAGCGCGGGATCGGCAACGGCATCTCGCTGCTGATCTTCGCCTCGATCATCGACCGCTCGCCGCTCGCGGTCCGCGCCTGGATCGACGGCGGGCCGACCACCAAGCTCTTCTTCCCGCTCCTCGCGCTGTGCGTGATCGTCGCCGTCGTCTTCATCCAGGAAGGACAGCGACGGATACCGATCCAGTACGCGAAGCGCCAGGTGGGGCGACGGATGACCGCAGGAGGCTCGACCTACTTACCCATGCGCGTGAACATGGCCGGCGTGATCCCGATCATCTTCGCCGCCGCGATCCTGGCGTTCCCGCCGACGATCGGCCAGTTCTTCCCGCAGACGCAGCCGTGGATCAACCGGAACTTCACGCAGACGGACTGGACCTACCTCACCGTCGAGGGAATCCTGATCGTCGTCTTCACCTACTTCTACACCGCCGTGCAGTTCAACCCGGTCGACCAGGCCGACAACCTGCGCAAGTACTCGGGGTACATCCCCGGGATCAGGCCGGGGCCCCCGACTGCGCAGTACCTCGACCGCGTGCTTTCACGCTTGACCTTGCCCGGCTCGCTCTACCTGGCGATCATCGCAGTGTTGCCGACGTTCCTCATCCAGTTCTTCCACTTCTCGTCGGCGACGAGCACGTTCCTCGGCGGCACCTCGCTGCTGATCATCGTGGGTGTCGCTCTCGACACGATGCGCCAGATGGAGTCGCAGATGATGATGCGCTCCTACGAGGGCTTCCTCAAATGAGCGTGGGAACCCATGGTTCCCCCGCTGGCCCCCTCCTTGCCAATGCGGGCTCGGATCCGGGCCTTCGCTAGGCCGTTGAAGCGCGCCGTGGTTCCGACGTGGCCTCAGCCGTTCTTCGCCTCCCGCGGGGCAAAGCCCCGCTCCGGCCGCGATTCGTCACGACCCAAGGTCGGAACAACCGAATGAACGTCCTGCTGCTCGGTCCGCAGGGTTCCGGGAAAGGGACCCAGGCGAAGCTGATCGCGAAGACGTACGGAATCCCGCACATCGCGACCGGGGACATGATCCGCGAGATGAAGGAGCTCGACACGCCGCTCGGCCACGAGCTGAAGGAGATCTACGACCGCGGCGACCTCGTCGGGGACGACCTGATGATCCGCCTGATCGAGTCGCGCCTCGACCGCGGCGACACCCTCCCCGGTTTCGTGCTCGACGGCTTCCCACGGACGATGCCGCAGGCGGAGGCGCTCGACGACCTGCTGCGCCGCCTCGGCCGCGACCTCGACGTCGTCCTCGAGCTCCAGGTCACCGACCGGGACGTGCTCCTCGAGCGGATGGTGAAGCGCGCGACCGAGGAGGGGCGTTCCGACGACACGCCCGAGGTGATCCGCCGCCGTCTCGAGCTCTACGACCGGGAGACGGCGCCGCTCGTCGAGTACTACCGGTCGACGCGCGGAAACGTCGTCGGCATCCGCGCCGAGGGATCGGTGGAGGAGGTCTTCGCCGAGGCCTGCCGGGCGGTCGACCAGGTGGCCGCCCGGACGTAAGCGGTGATCATCCGCAAGTCCACCGAGGAGATCGAGCGGATGGCGCGAGCCGGGCGCGTCGTCGTCGACACTCTCACGCTGATCGGCGAGCACGTGCGTCCGGGGGTGACGACCGCCGAGCTCGACGAGCTGGCCGAGGAGTTCATCACCGGCCAGGGCGGCTATCCCACCTTCAAGGGCTACCGCGGCTACCCGGCGGCGACGTGCATCTCGCCGAACGGGATGATCGTGCACGGCATCCCGGGGCCCTACGAGCTCGGGGGTGGAGACATCGTCTCGGTGGACATAGGCGTCACTCTCGACGGCTTCGTGGCCGACAGCGCATACACGTTCGCCGTCGGCGAGATCTCGGCGGAGGCGGAGCGGCTGCTCGACACGTGCCGGGCTGCGCTCGGGGCCGGGATCGAGCGGTGTCGGGCCGGAAACCGCCTCTCCGACATCTCCCACGCCGTCCAGCAGGTGACCGAGAGCGCCGGGTTCTCCGTGGTCCGCAGCCTGGTCGGCCACGGCGTCGGCCGCTCGATGCACGAGGACCCCCAGATCCCGAATTACGGCCAGCCGGGCCGCGGTCCCCTGCTCGCCGAGGGGATGACGTTCGCGATCGAGCCGATGATCAACATCGGGGCCCCCGAGATCGTCGTCCACGACGACGAGTGGTCGATCTCCACCGCGGACGGGTCGCTCTCGGCCCATTTCGAGCACACGGTCGCGGTAACAGAGGCCGGCGCCCGGATCCTGACGGGAACGCCCGTTTTGCTACGATGAAGCCTCACGGCGCAGCCGCCGCTGTGCCGTGCTTTCTGTTGTCTGTACGACGGTGATAGGTCGACGGCCGCGCTCGTCGGAGCGCGGTTCCTGTGAGGAAGGATGGCGGTCAGGGAAGAGAAGATCGAAGTCGAAGGCGAGGTCGTCGAGGCCCTCCGAGCACGATGTTCCGGGTCAAGGTCGACGGCCAGGACGAGCACACCCGTCCTCGCGACCATCTCCGGGAAGATGCGTAAGAACTGCATCCGCATCCTCCCCGGGGACCGGGTCAAGGTCGAGCTCTCCGCCTACGATCTCGGCAGAGGCCGTATCACCTACCGGTACCGATGAAAGTCAGAGCATCCGTCAAGCCCATGTGCGAGCGGTGTCGCGTGATCAAGCGGCACGGAACGACCATGGTCATCTGCACCAATCCGCGACACAAGCAGCGGCAGGGCTAGCGACAGGCCGCAGGAGAGAGATTTGGCACGCATCGCCGGAGTGAACCTCCCGAACCAGAAGCGGCTCGAGATCGGGCTGACGTACATCTACGGAATCGGCCAGCCGACTGCGCACGAGATCTGCGCCGCGCTCGGCCTGAGCCTCGACACGAAGGTCCGCGACCTGACCGACGAGGAGGTGACCAGGCTCCAGCGGCACATCGACGACCGCTATCAGGTCGAGGGTGACCTCCGCCGCGAGCGGCAGCAGGCGATCAAGCGCCTGGTCGAGATCGGCGCCTACCGCGGCCTGCGGCACCGGCGGGGCCTGCCGGTGAACGGCCAGCGGACGAAGACGAACGCACGGACGCGGAAGGGCCCGAAGAAGACGGTCGGCCGCGGGAAGAAGGCCAAATAGATGGCACCGCCGCGTAGGCAGGCGGCGCGGGGTCGTGCCCGCCGTCGTGTCAAGAAGAACATCGCGGTCGGCCAGGCTCACATCAAGACGTCGTTCAACAACACCATCGTCTCGCTGACCGACAAGGACGGCGCGGTGATCGTGTGGGAGTCGGCCGGGTCCGCCGGGTTCAAGGGCTCGCGCAAGTCCACGCCGTTCGCGGCCCAGGTGACCGCCGACGCGGCGGCGCGCAAGGGCATGGAGCACGGCCTTCAGAAGGTCGAGGTCTTCGTCAAGGGCCCGGGCTCGGGCCGGGAGACGGCCATTCGCTCCCTGCAGGCCGCCGGCCTCGAGATCCTCGGGGTCCGCGACGTCACCCCGCAGGCGCACAACGGCGTCCGTCAGAAGAAGCGGAGGCGGGTCTGATGGCGAGGGACCGCAGCCCGAAGTGCAAGCAGTGCCGGCGCGAGGGGATGAAGCTCTTTCTCAAGGGCGAGCGGTGCCTGACCGAGAAGTGCGCCATCGAGCGGCGCAGCTACCCGCCGGGCGAGCACGGCCGTGGCCGGATCAAGCAGTCTCAGTACCTGCTCCAGCTGCGCGAGAAGCAGAAGGCGCGCAGGTACTACGGACTGCTCGAGAAGCAGTTCCGCACCTACTACGAGAAGGCCAACCGCCAGGGTGGGATCACCGGCGAGAACCTGCTGAGGATGCTCGAGACGCGCCTCGACAACGTCGTCTACCGCCTCGGGTTCGCCGTCTCGCGGGCGCAGGCGCGGCAGCTCGTCCGCCACGGCCACTTCCAGGTCAACGGCAGGCGAGTCAACATCCCGAGCTGCCAGGTCAAGCCGAACGACGTGATCACGATCCGCACCGGCTCGTCGGCCGAGCAGACCGTGCGCGACGCGACCGACCTGACCGCCTCGGTCGCCCCCTGGCTTCAGGCCGACCACGACGGGCTCACCGGCAAGATCCTCAAGTGGCCCGACCGGGCCGAGATCGACACCCCGGTGCAGGAGTCGCTGATCGTCGAGCTCTATTCCAAGTGATTCTTCCAATCACTTGGAATAAGAGATCAATTTCGGAATGAGATCGCATCTGAATATCGAGAGGGGGTATCTAGCCAAACGCTCAGCGTTTGGCTAGGAACGCATTGGCCACACGCACGATGGAATTCCAGGTCCCGAAGATCGTCCACGAGGAGGTCGACGATCAGCGCGGCGTGTTCGTGATCGAGCCGCTCGACCGCGGCTTCGGCTACACGTTCGGGAACTCGCTGCGCCGCGTACTGCTCTCCTCGCTGGAGGGTGCCGCGGTCACCTCGGTGAAGATCGAGGGCGTCGCGCACGAGTTCACCACGCTGCCGGGCGTCCGCGAGGACGTCACCGACATCATCCTCAACCTCAAGAACCTGATCTGCCGCCTGCACGGCGAGTCCCCGGACATCGAGGTCCGGCTCCAGAAGAGGGGCCCGGGGGCGGTCAAGGCGTCGGATATCCAGGCTCCGGCCGAGCTCGAGATCCTCAACCCCGACCTCGAGATCGCGAACCTTGCGGAGAAGGGCAAGCTCGAGGTCACGCTCACGATCGGCCGCGGCCGTGGGTATCTGCCGGGCGAGCTGAACCGGGGGCCCGAGCACACGATCGGCGTGATCCCGATCGACTCGATGTTCTCGCCGGTCCGCCGCGTCTCGTACGACGTCGAGGCTGCCCGCGTCGGGCAGCGCACGGACTACGACAAGCTGCGTCTCGACATCACCACCGACGGGTCCATCGACCCGCGCGAGGCGATCGGGCAGGCCGCGGAGATCCTCATCCGGCAGCTGGCGATCTTCACCGACATCGAGAAGATCGAGGGCTTCGGCGAGGCCGCGGCGGTCACGGACGGCGGCGTGACCGCCGAGCCGTCGCTCGCGCACGGGATGGAGAACTTCCCGATCGAGGAGCTCGAGCTCGGCGTTCGTTCGTACAACTGCCTGAAGCGGGTCGGGATCGAGACGATCGGCGACCTCGTGATGAAGTCGGAGAACGAGCTGGCCGCGATCCCGAACTTCGGGAAGAAGTCGATCGAGGAGGTCAAGGAGACGCTCGCAACGCACGGCCTACGGCTCCGCGGCGACGACGGGAGCGGCGACTAGTGCGCCACCACCGCGCCGGCAGGAAGCTCGGCCGTGACGCCTCGCATCGCAAGGCGCTGTACGCGAACCTCGCCGGCGCGCTGATCGAGCACGGTCGCATCAAGACCACGGTGACGAAGGCCAAGGCGGTCCGGCCGGTCGCCGAGCGGATGATCACGCTCGGTCGTCGCGGCGACCTCCACGCGCGGCGGCAGGCGATGGCCTACCTCCGCTCCCAGGAAGTCGTCCACAAGCTGTTCGCGGAGGTCGCTCCGCGGTTCGCCGACCGGGCAGGCGGCTACTCGCGGATCGTCCGCCTCGGCCCCCGCCCCGGCGATGCGGCCGAGATGGCATACCTCGAGCTCGTCGACTTCTCGGCGGAGGGGCAGGCCGAGGAGAAGGCGGAGCGCCGGCGCCTGCGGCTGCGGCGCCGCCAGGAGGCCGAGGACCGCGCCGAGGCGGAAGCGGCTGCGGCCGGCCCGGAAGCGCCCCCCGCGTCGTAGCCGGCGCGAGCGTTCCGCCACGTTCCCGTCGCACCTACGTATCGGGGTCTGACCCCGAAGGACACCGCAGTCGCTACGCGGGCTAGGCCCCTCGGGGCGTGACGATCTCGTCGATCAGGCCGTAGTCCCGGGCCTCCTCGGGAGTCATGAACCGGTCGCGGTCGATGTCCTGCATCACCTGCTCGGAAGGGTTGCCCGAGTGGCGGGCGATGATCTCGGCCATCCGGCGCGTGGTCGAGATCACCTCCTGGGCATGGATCTCGATGTCGGCCGGCGTGCCGCGGAAGCCGGCGGAGCCCTGGTGGATCATCACCTTCGAGTTCGGGAGTGCCGAGCGCTTTCCGGCCGCGCCGCCGCACAGGATCATCGCCGCGGCCGACATCGCCATCCCGACGCAGATCGTCCGGACGTCCGGTTTGACGAACTGCACCGTGTCGTAGATCGCCATCCCCGCGTAGGCCGAGCCTCCCGGCGAGTTGACGTAGAGCGAGATGTCCTTGTCGGGATCCTCGGCCTCGAGGAAGAGCAACTGTGCCGTGATCAGGTTCGCCACGTGGTCGTCGACCTCGGTGCCGAGGAAGACGATCCGCTCCCGCAGGAGCCGCGAGTAGATGTCGAACGATCGCTCGTAGCGGCCGTCCGAATCGACGACCAGCGGGATCGGCTGGGTCATGCCATTTCCCTCCCGATGGTCGGGAAATGGCCAGAGATCCTTTGTGTGTGGATCATCGTCTTCTCCGAGCCATCCTGCGGAGAGGATGGCTGTGGTAGTTTGCGCAACCAGTTAGTTGCGAATCATAGAGGCAACCAACAGGTTGCGGAAGGAGGCCGTGATGGAGATCGAACGCGAGATCCTGCTCGACGCGCCGCCCGCAGAGGTCTGGGAGGCGCTGACCGATCCAGGAGAGCTCGAGGAGTGGTTCGCGAACGACGTCGAGTTCGATCTCGACGCCGGCGGTGTCTTCCGCTGGGACGACGGCGACGTCCGTCACGCCGTGGTCGAGGACGTCGATGCCGGGCGTCGTCTCGCGATCCGCTGGTGGGACCCGTCCCGGCCCGAGGAGAGCGAGGTGACGTTCACGCTCGAGCCGGTCGAGACCGGGACGCGGCTCGTCGTCACCGAGACGGCGTCCTGCGATTGGGCCTGGTCGCTCGAGGCGCATGCGGGACGACGGCGTCTTCTCTGCGCTGTCTGATCCGGGCCGCCGGCGGTTGCTGGAGACCCTGGCCGGTCGCGAGTCGGCATCGCTGACCGAGCTCGCCGCCCAGCTTCCGGTGACGAGGCAGGCGGTCTCGAAGCATCTCGCCGCGCTCGGGAAGGCGGGCCTCGTCGAGGCGGAACGCGCGGGGCGGGAGACGCGCTACCGGCTGACACCGGAGCCGCTCGGCGAGGCGGCTGCGTGGATCGAGCAGGTGGGGTCGGCCTGGGATGCGAGGCTCGCCCGGCTGCGCGAGCACCTTGCCCGGACCGAGCGATCGATCTAGCTCTCGGAGACCGTCGCCTTCTGGACCACCACGCGCGTCGTCGGCTGCTCGGTGCCCGGGTCCCCGAGCCGGCCGATCTTCTCGACCACGCTCAGGCCGCTCGTCACGCTGCCGAGCAGCGCGTAGTCGGGCGGAAGCCGCGCGTCGTCGGCGGTGACGACGAAGAACTGGCTGCCGGCGGTGCCGGGCGCCTCGTTGCCGGCCTTCGCCATCGCGACCACGCCCTTCGTGTACTTCGCGTCGGACGGCGGCGCGTCGACCGTCGAGTACCCGGGGCCGCCCGTGCCGGTCCCGGTCGGGTCGCCGCCCTGGATCACGAAGCCCGGGACGATCCGGTGGAAGATCGTGCCGTCGAAGAAGCCCTTGCGCACCAGTGAGACGAAGGATGCAGTCGTGTTCGGCGAGTCCTCGACGTCGAGCGCGAACGAGAACGTCCCCTGGTTCGTCTTCATCGTGACGGTGTAGGTCTTCGACGAGTCGAGCGCCGGTCGGCCGCCTTCGGCGGTCTGCGTCTTCTTCCCGCCGCCGCACGCGGCCAGCGCGAAGACGGCCGCTGCGAGTGCAAGGATCGAGCCGGTGCGCCTGAGGCTCGACATCCAGTACGACGGTACCGATTTCTCCGGCTGGGCGGCGCAGCCGGGGCTCCGCACGGTGGAGGGCACGCTCCGCGGCGCGCTCGGAACCCTCTATGCCGGGTTCGAGAACCTCGCGGTCGCCGGGCGTACCGACGCAGGCGTCCACGCCGAGGGGCAGGTGGCGACCGTCGACGTGAAGGGTGGCCCCCCGCCCGAGAACGCGGCCGAGGCTCTGAACGGAACACTCCCGGACGACCTCGCGGTCACCGCCGCCGGCAGGGTGGCGGACGAGTTCGACGCACGCCACTCGGCCAAGGCGAGGACCTACCGCTACCGCATCTGGCGCCGCGGAACGCCGTCGCCGTTCGAGCACCGGCGCAGCTGGTGGATACCGCGGCCGATCGAGGAGGGCAGGCTCGCCGACTCGGCCGACCTGCTCCTCGGCGAGCACGACTTCCGCGCCTTCACTCCGACCGAGACGCAGCACGTCGTGTTCGTCCGGGAGGTGCGCTCAGCCGTCTGGCATCTCCGCGGCGATGCTCTGGAGCTGGAGATCACCGCCGACAGCTTCCTGCGCCACATGGTGCGGACGCTGGTCGGCACGATGGTCGAGCAGGGCCCGCAGGAGATCGCGAAGCTGCTCGAAGGGCGGCCTCGCGCCGAGGCGGGGACGACCGCGCCGCCCTGGGGCCTCTACCTGGTGTCGGTCGAGTACTAGAACACGCGCCAACTCTGGCGGCTCAGGGAGAAGCCGTGGCCGGCGCGGTTCTGGCAGGTGAGCCCGGTCGTCGCGGACTTGCAGGTGATGCCGCCGATCTTGATGCTCGAGCCGTACCTGAGCACAGCCGCCTTCGCCTCGATCTGGGGGAGCAGCGGCCCCGGGTCACCGGCGCAGAGAACCGGCCTCGCGCGGCCTGTATCCGTCAGGCCGACGCGCTTGTGGTTCGGGTCGCCGGCGTCGCAGTGGATCGGCTTCGGCGGCGGCTTCAGGCCGCTCTTGATTCCGCACTCCATCGACACCGAGCCGTCGGGTGCGATCCCGTAGCCGCAGACGATGTTTCCGGACGGCGACTTGAACGCGCCGTTCCTCGCCGGCCGCTCCTTGTACGTGTACGAGTGTTGCCTGCTGAGGAAGAACCCGTTGCCGGTCGAGTTCACGCAGCGCAGGCCCGAGGCGCTCGACGAGCAGCGGAAGACGCCGAACTGCCGTGTCGTACCGTAGGAGAGCACCTTCGCCGCCCGGTCGTAGATCGTGTCGGTGATGCACAGAACGTGAGCGGGCCCCCGCTGCCGCATCGAGTACCCCTCGCCCCAGGCGGCGTCGCGGCACGACGCCGGCCGTGGTGGCAGCGGCCGAACCTTGCTGCGGATCTCGCAGCGCAGGTCGACCGGCGCGAAGCTGTAGTGCTCGTACGCGCAGAAGATGTTCCCGGAGGGCATCCGGAACGTCGTCGCGCCGCTCGCGCCCGAGGCGGCGGAGACCCCCACGAGCAGTCCCGTCGCGCACGCGAGCATCGAGGCACGAAGCACGGTCCGGATGTTACGGCCTCCTCGTTAGCATCACGTAAATGCGCTTTCCCGTCGTCCTCTTCGACCTCGACGGCACGATCGTCGATTCCGGCTGGATGATCCTCGCGTCCTTCCGGCACGCGACGCAGACCGTTCTCGGCCGCGAGATCCCCGACGATCTGCTCATGGCCCGCGTCGGGAGCGGCCACCTGCTGGAGCAGATGGCGGATTTCGACTCTGACCGGGCGGAGGAGCTCGTGCAGGCCTACCGGGACGTCTACGTGCCGCTCCACTCCGAGCTGGAGGCGTTCCCGGGGATGCTCGACCTGATCGAGCGGCTGGACGGCGAGCACCGGCGGCTCGGGATCGTCAGCGCCAAGCGCGGCGACATCGTCCAGCTCGCCTTCGACGCGCTCGGATTCGGCGAGATGATGGATGTCGTCGTCGGTTCCGACGGGGCGGCGCGCGGAAAGCCTCACCCGGACCAGATCCTCGTCGCGCTCGAGCGGCTGGGCGCCACCGCGGACGAGACCGCGTACGTCGGCGACGCGCCCTTCGACATCGCCGCGGCGAAGGCCGCCGGCGTCCATGCGATCGGGGTCACCTGGGGCGGGATCCACGCGCGCGAGCGGATGGAGGCGGAGCGGCCCGACGCGGTCGTCGACACGGCCGACGAGCTCTATGCCGTCCTCTAGCCGGGCGAAGCGGGCCGCCGAGCTCCGCGAGCTGCTCGACCGCTATCTGTACGAGTACCACGTCCTCGACGCTCCCTCGGTCCCCGACGCGGAGTACGACCGCCTCTACGACGAGCTGGTCGCGCTCGAGGAGGCGCATCCCGAGCTCGTGGTCAGGGAGTCGCCGACCCAGCGGGTGGGGGCTCCCCCGTCCGAGCGCTTCCAGAAGGTGCGGCACCTCGAGCAGATGGGGTCGCTGGAGAAGGTGACGACCGACGAGGGGCTCTTCAAGTGGGCCGACGACATCCGCAAGCGGCTCGGAACGGATGAGCCCGTGGCGTTCGTGATCGAGCCGAAGATCGACGGCCTCGCCGTCAACCTGACCTACGAGGACGGCGTCTTCGTCCGCGGCGCCACCCGCGGCGACGGAGTCCAGGGCGAGGACGTGACCCCGAACCTGCGGACGATCAAGGCGATTCCACTGCGCATGCTCGGCGGCGGGGCGCCGGCGGTCGTCGAGGTGCGCGGCGAGGTCTACCTTCCGCTGTCCGGGTTCCGGGAGCTGAACGAGCGCCTTGCCGGGACGAGCCAGAAGCTGGCGCCGAACCCGCGCAATGCCGCCGCCGGGTCGCTGCGGCAGAAGAATCCCGCGATCACCGCCGGGCGACCGCTGTCGATCTGGGTCTACGGCACCGGACACGTGGAGGGCCTCGCATTCGACGGGCAGTCCGAGGTGCTCGAGTGGCTCCGGGGGCGCGGGTTCCGGACGAACCCGTACGCGGAGCGGATGGAGTCGGTCGAGGCGGTCGCCGCTGCCTGCCGTGCCTGGGAACGGCGCCGCGAGGAGCTCGACTACGAGATCGACGGGATCGTGATCAAGGTCGACTCGATCGACCAGCAGCGGAGGCTCGGCGCGCTGCACTCGCGGCCACGCTGGGCGCGCGCGTTCAAGTGGGCGCCGATGACCGCGCAGACGACGCTGCGCGAGATCCGGATCCGCGTCGGCCGCACGGGCGCGCTCAACCCGTGGGCCGTCCTCGAGCCGGTCGCGGTCGGGGGTGTCACCGTCTCGCGCGCCACGCTGCACAACGAGGAGGACATCAACCGCAAGCAGATCCGGGAAGGCGATCTGGTGATCGTCCAGCGGGCAGGCGACGTGATCCCGCAGATCGTCGGCCCGGCCGGCGCCCATCGACCGGGGACGAAGGAGTTCCGGATGCCGAAGACCTGCCCGCTCTGCGGTACCCGGGTGGTGAAGCCGGAGGGCGAAGTGATGCACCGATGCCCGAACCGTGCCTGCCCTTCGCGGGGCCTGGAGACACTGATCGGCTGGGTACAGGGCCCGTCCGACATCGAGGGCGTCGGCGAGCAGACGATCCGCCTGCTCTGGGACCGCGGGCTCGTCCGCTCGCTGCCGGACCTGTACCGGTTGACCAAGGAGCAGCTGCTGGAGCTGGACGGATTCGCCGAGATCTCGGCGACGGCCGCGATCGACGCGATCCAGGCATCGAAACAGGTGCCCTTCTCGCGAGTCCTGCTCGGGCTGAACATCCCCAAGGTCGGGTGGGTGCTCGCGCAGAACCTCGCTCGGCACGTCGGCGACGTCGACCGGCTGCTCTCGGCCACGCAGGAGGAGCTCGAGCAGGTCGAGGGCTTCGGTCCGGATCGCGCCGAGCTCGTCGTCGAGTGGTTCGCCGACGAGCAGAACCGCGCGCTCGTCCGGGAGCTCAGGAACCTCGGTCTCCGGTTCGAGGCCGGGGAAGAGGAGCGCCCGGTCGAGGGGCCCCTGACCGGGAGCACCTACGTGATCACGGGAACGCTGGAGTCGATGTCGCGCGACGAGGCGACCGCGGCGCTCGAGGCTCGCGGCGCGAAGGTGACGGGCTCCGTGTCGAAGAAGACCACCGGCCTCGTCGCCGGTGAGGAGCCCGGCGCCTCCAAGCTGACCAGGGCCCGGCGCGAAGGGGTCCCGGTGCTGACCGAAGCCGATCTGCTAGCCCTGCTGCGCTAGCACACCTCCCCCGGCCCGCCTCCGTGGCTACGGGGCCGCCCCCCGGCTGGGCCTCGACGGCGGAAAAGATAGGACGCCCGGCCCATGGGCTTGGGCCCAGGCGCCCGGGATAATCGGATCACGATGATCGATCTGCCGGATCGCTCTGCAGTGCTCGAGGAGGTGCTCAGCCTGACCGTCAGGTCCGCGCCGAGGCTCGAGGTGGTGGAGCGCACGCTCACCGACGGCTACGCGTGCGCGCTTCAGCTCGAGTCGGAGCGGCTCGGCTTCCAGCGGCTGCTCCAGGAGCAAGCGGCTGCCCTGGCCGAGGGCCCGACGGCCTCGCGGGTCGCGGAGGTGGCCGATTTCGCCCGCGGGATCGCGCGGGCCGAGACCGAGCTCGCGGAGCTCCGCGCCGCGCTCGTCAGGCTCGCCGAGATCGCCCGCCGCCTGCGCTGAGAGCTCGGCAGGCCCTCGTCGCCGCGAGGGGCCCGTGGGGGAACCAGGGGTTCCCCGGCGTCGGAGCGGGCGGGGAGGGGGCTCGTGGGGGAACCAGGGGTTCCCCCACGTCCTAGGCGAGGCCGCTTCGGACCGCGTAGACCGCAGCCTGGATCCGGTTGGACATCTGGAGCTTCATCAGGATGTTCGAGATGTGGTTCTTCACCGTCTTCGGGCTGATCACCAGCTCCGCGGCGATCTGCGCGTTGTCCTTTCCGTTCGCGATCAGCTTCAGGACCTCGAGCTCGCGGTCGGAGAGCTCGGCCTGGATCGTCTGCGCCATCTCGGCGTTGGGGGTAGTCGCGCGAACCCGCTGCAGCACCTTCGCGGCGATCGTGGGCGAGATCAGAGACCCTCCCAGGCAGGCCGAGCGGATTCCGTTGACGACGTCCGCGACGGACGCGTCCTTGAGCAGGTACCCGCAGGCGCCGGCCACGATCGCGTCCATCACGTCGGCGTCCTGGTCGGAGATCGTCAGCACGATCACCCGGGTCAGGGGGGACAGCGCGGCGATATGCCGCGTCGCCTCGACGCCGCCCATCGACGGCATGTTCAGGTCCATCACCACGACGTCCGGGGCCAGCTCCCGAACGAGCCGCACCGCCTCGGCGCCGTTGGCGGCCTCGCCGAGGACCTGGACGCCCCCGTGTTCCTCGAGCAGGTTGCGCAGCCCCGTCCGGAACAGGTCGTGGTCGTCTGCCAGCAGGACCCGCAGGTCGTCCGGGGAACCGGCTGTCCGGACCGAAGCGTCGCTCATCTCACCCGCCTCCCGCGCCGCACGGCCCGAATAGTAGACGCGCCGAGCCTTCGCCACGTCGCCGCAGCCGACCGGCGGGAGTCTGTCCGAGCGTCGTCCCGGCTCCGCGGCCGGGCTACCGGAACGTGATCGTGACCGTCCGCGTGAAGGAGGCCGCCTTCGCGCAGTCCGTGATCCAGACGTCGATGACCTGACCTCTGATCCTGCCGCCGGTGTCCGCGGCCACCCCTTCGCCGTAGCCGGGTATCACCATGCGGGTCCCGAGGGGGATCACCGCCGGGTCGGTGGCGACGATGCCAGGGCCGACCGGAAGCCCCGTCGTGGTGGCGCCCCGCAGGCAGTAGCCGGTCGCGTGCACGACCATTGTGCCGCCGGGGCGCGGCGGGGGCGGAGCGGCGACCGGGGGCGCGGCTGTCGCCGAGGAGACCGAGTCGACGGGCGCGGGAGGCGGCTCCGACGGAGGCGTGGGCTCGGTGGCCGCGGCCCGGGGCGTCCCCGCCTGCGCCGGCAGGGTGGCGGTGGAGGGCTGTTCCGCCGCTTGCGTGGCCGCTCGGCGATTCACCGAACGGGCCTTCTGCCGGGCCGCCTCGGCCTGCTGCTCGAGCCGCGTGATCTGGGCTGCGGTCAGCTCCTCCTCCTGCCGGAGGGCGGCGAGGTATCCGGTGCGCTCGTCCCTCGCCTGCTCGAGACCGGTTGCGGTCTCGGCGAGGCGCGCTCGGGTCGAATCGGTGCGATCGAGCTGGACCGCGAGCGCGGCTCGGGCCCGGACGAGCGTCCCGCGGGCGGAGCGGGCCTGGGCGATCACCGACCTCGTCGCCCTGGTGACCTGCCTGAACGCCTCGAGCCCGTCGATTGCCGACTGGAGGGACTTCGCGCCGAGGATGACCGCAATCGGATCCGGCTGGCCCTGCTCGTAGAGCACGCGGAGCTGCTCGCCGAGCCGTTCCTCCGCGATCGTCGTCGTGCGTCTCGCGGCGGTGAGGCGCCGGCGGACGGAGGCCTGCTCCCGCGCGAGCCGGGCTGCCTGGGCATCCAACCGGGCAAGGTCGGCGCGAGCCTGCGCGAGCCGGCTCTCGAGCGCGTACAGCTCGACCAGCGCGGCACGGGACCGCGCGGCGAGCGCGGCGCGCTTCTCCTGCAGCGTGCTCACCCCCGGGCCCTGCGCCGGACCGGTCGCGGGCACTGCGAGCACGAGCAGGAAACCCGCGACCACGGCGAGAACACCGGGAATCTGATCGCCTCGCGCCCGCACGGCGGTCCGAACGTACCACAGAAGACAACCGGGGAACGGCCCGGAATGGCCAGTTTGGAGGCCTTTTGCAGCAGGAAGTCCACAGGATTGCGGTTGCCCGTGTCCGGGCTCCCTGGTAGGGTGCTCCTCTCGTGACGTACCGGCCCCTCCCGGTGCGCCTGTCGAGAGTGGTGCGGGGTGACGTCTTGCGCGCCCGCAGACGGCAGGCGACCTTCGTTGCTCTGAGTCTCGCGGCAACCGTCGTGTTCGCGAGCCCGGCTGCCGGCGAGCCGCCTCAGATCGCGGCCAAGCGGGCGGAGGCGCAGCGCGTGCTGAACGACATCCACGCGCTCGACGTCCAGATGGAGAAGGCGAGCGAGGCGTACAACGGCGCCACCGACGAGCTCGCGCTGATCGAGCGGCAGACCGCGTTGAACACGCGCCACCTGCAGATCACGAGGCAAAACCTGTCGATCGCGCAGCGGCGCATCGGCGATCGGCTGCGCGCGATCTACACGAGCGAGCAGGACTACTCGACACTCGCGGTCCTGCTCGGCTCGCAGAGCATCGGCGACTTCCTCGACCGGGTGGAGGCCGTGAACAGCGTCGCCTCGCAGGACACGCAGGTGGTCGCGGAGATCCGGCGCTTCAAGCACGACGTCACCGTCCGGGCCGCGGAGCTGAAGCGCGCCCACGTGCGCCAGAAGCAGATCGTCGCCGAGCGCGCCGCCGCGAAGCGGCAGATCCAGTCCCAGCTCGCCGAGCGCCAGCGGCTGGTGGCGTCGATCAAGGACGAGATCGTCAGGCTGCAGGCGGAGGAGGCGCGACGTCAGGAGCGGCTGCGGATCGAGGCCCAGCAGCGGCTTGCGGCGGAGCTTGCCGCCCAGAGGGCTGCTGCGGCGCAGGCGCGGGTAGAGGACATCGTGGGCGCGTCCGTCGTCACGCCGGAGGGAATCTCGGTCGCGCCCCCCTCCCAGTACACGGGCGTCGTCGGGATCGCCATGCAGTACCTCGGCACGCCGTACGTCTGGGGAGGCGCCTCGCCCGGAGGCTTCGACTGCTCCGGTCTCGTGTCGTATGTCTACGCACAGGTCGGCGTGTCCCTGCCGCACCATGCCGCCGACCAGTACAACTACGGCGTACCCGTCTCGCGCGACCAGCTCGAGCCCGGAGACCTGGTCTTCTTCGACGGGCTGGGCCACGTCGGTCTCTACATCGGCGGCGGCCAGTTCGTCCACGCGCCGCACACCGGCGACGTGGTGAAGATCTCCAGCCTCAACGACTCCTGGTACGCGGCCACGTTCGTCGGCGCGCGCCGCATCACCTAGTGCGGGGCCGGGCGTGCCCGGTCACTGCGCGTAGAGCCGCTCGATCTCCGCCGCGAAGTTCTCCTGGACGACCCTCCGCCTGAGCTTCAGCGTCGGCGTGATCTCGCCTTCCTCGGCCGAGAAGTCGCGCGGCAGGATCTCGAACCGCTTGATCTGCTCGAAACGTGAGTGTTGCGCGTTCACTTCGTCGACGATTCCCTGGACGAGCGCGCGGACGTCGGTGCCGCCGCCGTCTCGCCACCCGGCGAGCGCCGCCTCGTCGAGCGTGATCAGCGCGACCACGAACGGCCGCCGGTCGCCCACCGCCATCGCCTGCGAGACGTACCTCGACGCCTTGAGCTCGTTCTCGAGGTTCTGCGGCGCCACGTTCTTGCCACCTGCGGTGACGATGATGTCCTTCTTCCGGTCCGTGATCGTGACGAACCCGTCCTCGTCGATCTCGGCGATGTCGCCGGTCCGCAGCCAGCCGGCCTCGTCGAGGACGGCGCGGGTCGCGTCCTCGTCCTTGTGGTAGCCGGCGAACACCGTCTCGCTGCGAATCTCGAGCTCGCCGTCCTCGGCCAGCCGGACCTCGAACCCGGGCAGGGGCCGGCCGACGGTTCCGAAGCGATACGCGTCGGGGCGGTTCACCGTGCACGCGGTCGTGCACTCCGTCAGGCCGTACCCCTCGAGGATCAGGATGTCCAGGGCGTGGAAGAACTCCACGATCTCGCGGGCGAGCGGCGCGCCGCCCGAGTTCGCGATCCGCAGGCGGCCGCCGAGGCGCTCCTTCACCTTCGAGTAGACCAGCCGGTCGGCGATCCGGTGCCGCAGCGCCAGCGATCTCGGCAAGGGTGTCCCCGCCTGGCGCAGGCGGCTCGCCTCCCGGCCCACGCGCAGCGCCCAGCGGGCGAGCGCACGGCGCGGCCCCTCCGTCTCCTCGAACCTGGCGAGAACGGCGGTGTGGATCTTCTCGTATACGCGCGGGACGCTCGGGAAGACGGTCGGGCGCACGGCCTCGAGCGCGTCGGCGACGCGGAGCGGGTCCCGGCAGAGGGCGAGGGTGTAGCCGATGTAGGCCGCCTGGAGGTGAAGGAGGCGGCCGTAGTTGTGCGCGAGCGGCAGGTAGAGGAGCAGGGTGTCCTCCGGGCCGACGAAGCGCACCGGCATCCTCTCGACGACCGCCGCCATCTCGTAGTAGTTGCGGTGGCGGATCATGCACCCCTTGGGCGGCCCGGTCGTCCCTGACGTGTAGATGTAGGTGAACAGGTCATCGTCGCCGACCGCCGCCGTCGCCTCCTCGAGCGCGGTCGGGTTGGCGGCGCCGAAGTCGCGGCCCCGCGCCTCGAGCGCAGGGAGGTCGGCGAAGGTCAGGACGTGGCGGAGCCCCGGCAGCCCCGGCCGCACCTCGTCGACCTTGGCGAGCTGCTCCTCGTCCTCGACGATCACCCCGACGGAGCCCGAGTGGTCGATCACGTAGGTGACGTCGTGCGCCGAGCTGTTCGCGTACACCGGCGCCCCGATCGCCCCGACGAGACCGAGCGCGAAGTCGAACAGGCACCACTCGAGGCTCGTGTTGCCGAGGATCGCGAATGCGTCGGACTTGCGGACGCCGAGCGCGAGCAGGCCGTTCGCGATCGCGTCCACGCGCTCGGCCGCCTCGCCCCAGGAGATCTCGACCCAGCGCCCGTCGCGCTCGACCAGGTAGGCGGGACGGGCGGACCCGCGGGCGACCGCGCGCCTCCAGAGCGACCCGATCGTCCGCGCAGTGCGGGCCGGGCTCTCGGCCAGCTCCGTCATCGTGTCCGAGCTTACGCGAAGGGAAGTCGGTCTACGCCTAGAATCTAGGTTGCCGATGCGGACGACCTGGAACGGTTCCATCAGCTTCAGCCTGGTCACGATTCCCGTCGGCCTCGCCCCGGCGACGAAGCCGTCGGCGCGCGCCTCGGACATCTCCTTCCGGCAGATCCACCGCGAATGTCACTCGCCGATCAAGAACAGGCGCTGGTGCCCGGTGCACGAGCGCGAGGTCGAGAGCGACGAGATCGTTCGCGGCTGGGAGGTCGCGAAGGGCCAGTTCGTGATCGTCGAGGACGCCGACCTCGAGGCGATCGAGCGCCAGAACACCTCGAGGGCGATCGACATCGACCGCTTCGTTCCGCTCGGGGAGGTCGACCCCGTCTACTTCGACCGCACGTACTTCCTGGTGCCGGCAAGCGCGCCGGCCGCGCTCCGTCCGTACGTCCTGCTCCGGAACGTCCTCCAGGAGGAGCAGGTCGGCGCGATCGGCCGCTTCGTGCTCGCCGGCAAGGAGAAGCTGTGCCTGATCCGCCCGCGCGGCGACGCGCTCGTCCTCGAGACGCTCTTCGTCGCCGAGGATGTGTACTCGCAGGCCGAGATCGACGAGGCGGCCGCGGACGCCAAGGTCAAGAAGGCCGAGCTGGACCTCGCGCGGCAGCTCGTCGAGAGCCTGGTCGGCGACTTCGCGCCGAAGGAGCTTCTGACGAGCGAGTACCGGCAGGACCTCCGGAGGCTGCTCGAGGCCAAGCTGGCGGGAGAGCCGATCGTCGAGGCGGAGCCCGCGCCGGAGGCACCGGTGATCGACCTGATGGCGGCGCTCAAGCAGAGCGTCGCCGAGGCGAAGCAGCGCCGGGCGCCGGCGAAGGAGCCGGCCAAGCAGCGGACGAAGCGGGCGGCGGCGAAGTAACGGAACGGGATCGAGGACTGGTTCGCGACGCGCACTCGTCGAGCCCGACATGGGACTCGCTCACGTGGAAGGCGCGGATCGTCTCCCGGCCCTCGACGACCGCCGGATCGAACAGGTCGGCGGCCGACTCGTGGTACTGCTCCGCCATTCGCTAGCCGGAGTGGTCCTCGAGCACGCGGGAATCCCCTCAGAGGGGCGTGCGCCGGCCCCGAAGGCGCCGGAGAGCGCCGTTCAGTGCGACTTGGGAGCGGCGCCGATCGCCTGGAGCTGCGCTGCGAACAGGCTCTTGTCGATCTTGCCCTGGTAGATCGGGACGCCTTCCTGCAGGCAGACGCGGATCACTTCGCTCCGGTCGATCCCGAGCTCCTTCGACAGCTCATCAGGCGTGAGGTGGTTCGGCATGGCGCTCCTTCCTCCGAGAACGAGAAAGCCCGCTGGCACGACGTGCCGACGGGCTCGGTGAAGCCTTTCGGATCCGGCTGCGGGAGATCAGAGGTCCCGCTCCCCCCGGCGATGCATGACCACGACAGCATACTCCCATGCCCCGACTGCACACAAACAAAGCGCGGGGACCCCGGTTTCCCGCGCTCGGGCCGGGTGGCGCGCCCGCGCATGTCGGGCGCGGCGACGAGCCCACGCCGTCAGACCGGGTTTCCCGCGCTACACCGGGTTCGGGAGGTCGAGGAACTCCCACTGGAGCCCGAAGCGGTCGGCGATGCGTGCCGTCAGCGCCTGGACGCCGAGCCGCTCGGTTGCGTAGTGGCCGGCGGCGACGAAGCCGATCGCGAGCTCGCGGGCCAGGTGCAGGCTCGGCTCTGCCGGCTCGCCCGTGAGGTAGAGGTCGAACCCCTCTCGGGCGGCCTCCGCGAGGTGGGCGCTGCCGCCGCCGGAGAGGATGGCCACTCGTCGAAGCTCCCCTGGCCCCTCGGCGAAGACGAGCGGCTCGGGTGAGATCCGCTCGCGGACACGCTCGACGAACGCCTCGAACGGCTGCGGAGAGGAAAGGCGACCGCCGACGCCGATCCCGGCGAAGGGGCCTTCGACCTCGACGCCCAGCTCGCGGGCGAGCAGGGCGTTGTTGCCGACCTCGGGGTGGGCGTCGAGGGCCAGGTGGTAGGCGGCGAGCGTGATGTCCGCGTCGAAGAGCGCTTCGAGCCGCCGGCGGACGCGCGCGTCGATCACGCGCGACTCGCGGTCCCAGAGCAGCCCGTGGTGGACGATCACGAGCTGCGCGCCCGCCGTAGCCGCGCGCTCGAACAGCTCGAGCGACGACGACACGGCACAGACCGCCCTGGTCACCTCCTCGGCGCCCTCGACCTGCATGCCCTGCGGCCCGAAGTCGTCGAAGGCGGCGAGGTCGAGCAGGTCGGCAGCGTAGTCGAGGATGTCGTCGCGCCGCGCCACGTCGCGATTCTCGCAGCCGGTTCGGTAACCTGTCTGCGCTTCGGGGTGTGGCGCAGCCTGGTAGCGCGCTCCGTTCGGGTCGGAGAGGTCCCCAGTTCAAATCTGGGCACCCCGACAAAACGGGGGAACCCTGGGGTTCCCCCGTTGGCCCCCTCCTTCTCTTCGAGAGGGGAACCTGCGGTTCCCTCTCGGACTCTCCCCTCCCTCGTGGTGGTGTCTGGCCGGTCGTGCTCGGCCTCTCGCCACGGAGCCCGGCTTCGGCCGCTGAGGCGCGGGCACAGAGGAGGCGTAGGGGACTGCCCCCGAACCTGAGGCTCTCTCAGGTTCCTCTCATACGCCCTCACTACGGTAGGGGCATGAACAGAGGCTACGGACTTCCCCCGAACGGCTTTCGCGACGGGTTCGTGGAGCACGCAGGCGGGCCCTCGTCGATCGCCTGGGTGATCTTCGCGCTCGTCCTGCTCGTGCTCCTGCTCCTGCTCGTCTCGCTGATCCTCGACCTGTACTTCCGCTCGCAGGGCGGCTCGCGGCGCGCGAGGTGGTTCCCGGGCCCGGCGGGGCCGGGACGGGCGCTGGCCGTGCTGGACGTGCGCTATGCCCAGGGCGAGCTCTCCCGCGAGGACTACCTCCAGGCGCGCGGCGACCTGTTCGGCACCGAGTCCGGCGGCGCGCCGACGGAGGAGACTCCTCCCGCCGGACGGCTGAGGCGGGGCCGGAAGTCGAAGAAGACCTAGTCGATCTCGCGCAGCCAGGGCCGGGTGAGCACGACCGCCAGCATGACGGCGTTCGCCCCGGCGCCCGCCGCGATCAGGATCCCCGGCGACGCGAGGCCCGAGATCGCCGCGGCGAGCGCGAGCCCGACCGGCATCAATCCGAACGAGCCGAAGTAGTCGAGGCTGACGACGCGCGAGAGGAGATGGTCGGGAACGAGCTCCATCATCATCGTCTCCCAGATCGCCACGCCGAACCCGACGCAGAAGCCACGCAGCACCATCAGCCCGCCGGCGAGCTCGTACCATGGCGCCAGCGCGATTCCGACGAGCGCCGCGCTGTTCACGACCCAGAAGACGTAGGAGATCACGCCGCGGCGGCGCCTCGGCTGGAGCTGCCCGAAGAGCAGCGTGCCGATCACGGTGCCGAGGCCCATCAGCGTGGTCAGGAGCGCGTAGGCGCCGATTCCGCGGTGCCACTGCGTCGTCACGAGCTTCGGCATCAGCACCTGCTGCGGTGCGAGCTGGAGCATCAGCACGACGCCGAACAGCACGATCGTCACCCAGAGCCAGGGGACGTGCGCGACGTAGCGGGCGCCGGAGACGATCTCGCGCAGGGTCCCCTCGCTCTCGGCGGCCTCGATCACCCTGGGTCTGGTCAGGTAGACGAGGAGCGCCGACACGAGGAAGGAGCCCGCGTCGGCCGCGAAGACGGTTGCCGACCCGACCGGGCGGTAGAGGAAACCGGCGAACGCGGGCCCCACCAGGATGCTGCTCCAGCGGGCGAGGCCGATCAGCGAGTTGGCAGAGGCGATGCTCGGCTGCTCGACGACGAGCGGAACCATGCCGCCGAACGCCGGGTAGAAGAACCCGTTCCCGAGGCCGACCAGCGTGGCGAAGACTACGAGCAGCGAGAAGGACAGATGCCCGGTGGCGTCCACGCCGGACAGCGCCCCGACGGCGACCGAGCGGGTCAGATCGGAGGCGATCATCAGCCGCCGCCGCGACAGCCGGTCGGCGAGCGCGCCGCCGACCAGCAGAGTGGTCAGCACCCCGACCGCCTGGCAGACGAGGACGACGCCGAGCTTCGCGGAGCCGGCGAGCGTGAACGTCTTCCAGCCGAGCGCGGTCACGAAGGCGGCGTCGCCGATCAGCGAGACCGCCTGCCCGGTGAACAGGAGACGGAAGTCTCGGTGGCGCAGCGCGTCGAGGACGCGTGGGCCCCGGCGGGCGGCGATCGGCTCCACCGCGCAAACTTAGTGGTGATGCTGCGGGCCGTTCTCTTCGACGTGGACTTCACGCTCGCGAAACCGGGGCCCGACCTGGGGCCGGACGGGTATCGCCGTCTCGGCGAGCGCTACGGGCTCGAGCTCGACCCGGGCCGGTACGGGGAGGCGCGGGTGGCGGCGCTCGAGAACCTCGACCGGCACCCGGAGCTGCGGCACGACGAGGAGCTCTGGTTCGCATTCACGGAGCGGATCGTGCTCGGCATGGGCGGCGAGCCGCCCGGGGCCCGTGAGCTCGCGGTCGAGATGACGCGACTCTGGGAGCGCTCGGAGAACTTCGACCTCTACCCCGACGTGCTGCCCGTGCTCGCCGAGCTGCGCGGGCACGGCCTGAAGCTCGGGCTCGTCTCGAACGGCGGCCGGGAGATCTCCGACTTCGTCGCTCATCACGGTCTCGACGTCGACTGCGCGGTCGCCTCGCGCGCCCACGGGTGGACGAAGCCGCACGAGTCGATCTTCCGGGCCGCTCTCGACCTGCTCGGCGTGGCACCGCCCGAGGCGGCGATGGTCGGCGACTCGATCGAGGACGACATCGAGGGAGCGGAGGCGCTCGGAATGCGCGCGTTCCTGATCGACCGCGAGGGCCGGTACCCCGAAGCCGGGGGTGGGCTGCGCGACCTGAGCCGACTCGTCGAGCTGCTCGGCCTGTAGACGCCGCGCAAATCGTCACAGCTCTGTTGCGGTTTCGCGACTGAAGGGGTCAGACCCCTGCCATGTCCGGAAAGGACCAACGGTCCTACGGGTCGAGCTCTGCCCGCCAGGCTGCGGTGTGCTCGCCGAGCGCGGGCGCCGGGCCCTCGGGCCCGAGGCCGAACTCGGCGGCCGCCTCCTCGATCGTCCGCACCGGCCCGGCGCTGACGTCCTCGCCCTCCATCAGGTCGAGCCACTGCGCGAGCGGACGCGCCGCGATCGCGTCGGCGAGCGCTGCCGCGACCGCCTCCTGGTCGGCGTCGAGCTGCCTCGGCGCGAGCTCCGGGCGGCCGACGAGCTCGCAGAGGCGCTGCCAGAACTTCGCCTCCAGCGCCCCGACCGTCAGCCAGCGGCCGTCGGCGGTCGCGTAGATGCGGTAGCAGGCGAGGCCGCCGGTCAGCATCCGCTCCGGAGCGCCCGCGAGCCGGTGCGAGAGCAGGCGGTGCGAGCCGTGGGTCATCGAGACGACGAGCCGGGCGCCGTTCCCCGTCCGCTCCCGCTCGAGCAGCGCAGCGACGACCTCGAGCGCGGCGGACAGGCCGCCGGCGGCGAGATCGGCGACCTGGACCGGGGGCATCGCCGGCGCCGTGTCGGCGAGGGCGCCGGCCCAGCCGAGGTAGTTCACGTCGTGGCCGGCCCGCTGCTCGTGCCGGTTGCCCGTCCCGAACCCCGTGATCGAGCAGAGAACGGCGGCGGCGGGCACGGTCAGCCCGAGCCGGTCGAGGACTCCCGGCCGGAAGCCGTCGAGGACGGCATCGGCCCGCGCGCAGAGCGCGTTCGCGAGCGCGAGACCGTCCCGGGTCTTGAGGTCGCAGACCACCGATTCCTTGCCGGCGTTGAGCGCGTCGTGCCAGGCGGGGGCGGTCGAGCGCATCGGGTCGCCTGCCGGCGGCTCCACCCTGACGACGCGGGCGCCCAGGCGGGCGAGCTCGCGGCTCGCGAACGGCC
The DNA here is from genome assembly GCA_963837265.1 of uncultured Actinomycetes bacterium. Lineage (GTDB taxonomy): Bacteria > Actinomycetota > Thermoleophilia > Gaiellales > Gaiellaceae > DATBLE01. The sequence goes on along the minus strand of CAWIMQ010000002.1, from coordinate 80,197 downwards.
CGGGCAGATACCAGGTGAAGTCGACCGCGAGCATGCCGTGCAACGGTTGCACGGCCACTACTATGGGCAAGCCTTGACTGACCGGTCAATCGCGCAGGCGGAAAAGCGCCGGTTGCTCCTCGACGCCGCCGTCCGCGTCTTCGCCCGGAGCGGGTATCACGCTTGCCGCGTCGGGGACATCACGGAGGAGGCCGGTGTCGCTCACGGGCTCCTCTACCACTACTTCACCTCGAAGGAGGACGTCCTCGAGGCGGTCTTCCGCGACGCCTGGGGGGACGTCGTGCAGGCGCTCGAGGCGGTGGAGGCATCCGGGGAGGCGCCGCGGGAGCAGCTCGGTCACGTCGCCGCGATCATCATGCGCTCCTGGCGTCGCGACCCCGACCTCGTCCGGGTGCTCGTCCGGGAGGTGGCGCGCGGCCCGCAGGTGAAGAGCAAGGTCGACGAGCTCGCCCGCGCGCTGGCGGCGATCGAGCGGATCGTCGCGCGGGGCCAGGAGGAGGGCGCGTTCCGGACCGACCTCGATCCACGCCTCGCGGCGTGGATCTTCTACGGCGCGATCGAGGAGATCCTGGTCGGCTGGGTGGCCGGGCGCCTCCCTGACGGCGACGACGACGTCGCCCGGGCCGAGCGCGCCGTCGTCGACGTCGTCAGCGACGGGATCGGCGTTCCGTGACGGATCGTCGCAACCTCGTCTGGGTCCTCGGGCTTGGCGCCTTCGGGCTGGCCTTCTCGATCACGACGACCGCCGCCTACCTGCCGCCCCTGCTGCACAAGTTCACGGGCTCGGGGTCGCTGATCGGGCTCGTGCTCGGCGCGGAGGGGGTGTTCGCGCTGCTCGTGTCGCCGGTGATCGGCCCCTGGAGCGACTCGTTCCACACGCCGATGGGCCGGCGCAGGCCCTTCATGCTCGCCGCGCTCGGCCCGCTCGGCTTCTGTCTGCTCCTGATGCCGTTCATGCCTAACCTCTGGACGGCGTGCCTGATCGTGCTCGCGTTCTTCTTCGCCTACTACGTGTACGAGCCGCCCTACCGCGGCCTGTACCCGGATCTCGTCCCGGCCGCGTATCTCGGCCGAGCTCAGGGCGTCCAGCACGTGTTCCGGGGAGCCGCCCTCCTGCTCGCGCTGGTCGGCGGAGGCCTCCTCCTCAAGCTCTGGAGCGCCGGCCCGTTCGTCGTCGCCGCGTTCCTGACGACGGGCGCGTGCGCGGCCGTGATCGTCCGGGTCGAAGAGGAGAGGGGAGAGCACAGGCGCGTCTTCGAGGGCGTTCGACGCTACCTCTCGCACAGCTGGCAGATCGTGCGCCGGGAGCCGGAGATCCGGCGCTTCCTCGCCGCCAACGCTGCCTGGGAGGGGACCTTCGCGGCCGCGCGTACCTTCGTCGTCCTCTACGTGACCCAGGGGCTCGGGCAGTCGACGAGGATCTCGTCCGCCATCCTCGGAGGCGTCGGAGTGGGGTACGTGCTGGCGGCGCTCGTCGCCGGCCGGCTCGGCGACCGGTTCGGTCTCGCACGGGTGATCTTCTTCGCGTCGTTCGTGTACGGCGGCGGCTACCTCGTCGCCGGCCTGGCCCAGACCTGGCACACGTGGTACTTCGGGCTGATCATCCCGGTCTCGTTCGCGGGGGGCATCGTGATGACCCTCGCGTGGGGCCTGCTCTTCAAGCTGACGCCGCCCGAGCACCGGGGGGCGGTCTCGGGCCTGGCGACCACGACCAAGGGCGTCGGCCTGCTGCTCGGGGCCCCGCTGGCAGGCCTGGCGATCGACCTCGCGCGGCCGCACCTCGAGGCGACGCACGGGTATCAGGTGCTCTGGCCGCTGTGCGCGATCGGCGTGCTGGCTGCGATCCCGATCGTCGCCTCGCTGATCCGGGCCGAGGGGCCGGAGGCTAGTGGCACGGCGGAGCCCCAGCCCGGCTGAGCCCGAAGCCCCACACCTCGTCCCGGTAGAGATAGATCTCCGTGTCCGCGCGCCCGCGACCGAGGACGAGCGCCGAGTACGTGCCGCACTCGACCCGCCGGGCCAGTGGGTAGAGCTGGGTCGCACGTGCGGCCGGCTCGCCGACGGTCAGGCCGCGGTTCGTGTGCCAGCCGGGCGGGGCCCAGAGCGTGAAAAGGGCGTCCACGGCGCCGGAGCGGAACGAGACTGCGGCGCCCTCGGGCTCGAAGCGCTTGTAGGTGAAGTACCAGGTGGGACGCCCGCAGTCGCGACAGCGGCCGTAGCGCTCGCCCCAGGCCGCGGTCACCTGTGTGCCGGTGGCGCCGAGCAGGAGCCCGGCGAAGCTGCGTCCGGGAACGACGACGCCGTGCTGCGGCAACGCGAGCGCGAGTACCGTCAGCGCGGCGGCGACCATGTCCGGGAGAATAGGCGTGTGCGGCGCTTCAACGTCATCGAGGGCGAGCTCGAGACCGACGAGGACTGGTATCGCCCCGGCTACCACCGGCGCTCGCGGCGGGTCGGTGAGGCGGTCGGCGGCAGGCTGATCGGCGGGACCGTGTACGAGCTCGAGGAGGGCGAACGGGTCTGTCCGTACCACTACCACCATGGCGTCGAGGAGTGGCTCTACGTCGTGTCCGGCGAGCCGACCGTGCGGGCCCCCGACGGCGAGCGGGCGCTGCGGACGGGTGACACGGTCTGCTTCCCCGGCGACCCGAGCGGAGCCCACACCGTCCGCGGGCCCGGTCGCGTCCTCGTCCTGTCCGTTCAGCGCTGGCCGGCGGTCGTCGTCTACCCCGACAGCGACAAGCTCGGCACCCGGCCCGGCGAGTGGGGCACCCACGACGCCGACCGGCTCAACTTCCGCCGCGCCGACGCGGTCGGCTACTGGGAGGGCGAGGCATGACCGCCGTCGCGAACCTCTTCGAGGTCGAGACCCGGCAGGACGAGGGCGACCCGCCGGGATACGAGACGCCGTACGCGCGCATCGGGCCGCTCGTCGGCGGCGGAGCCCTCGGGGCGAGCGTCTACGTCCTGAACGAGGGCCAGTCGGTCTGCCCGTACCACTGGGAGGCCGGCGACGAGGAATGGCTGCTCGTCCTCGAGGGCAGGCCGACGCTGCGGACGCCCGACGGGGAGGAGGAGCTCGAGCCCGGGGACGTCGTCTGCTTCGCCCCCGGCCCGGAGGGTGCGCACAAGACGGCCAACCGGCACCCGGAGCCCGTGCGCCTCGTCATCTTCTCGACGAAGAACGAGCCCGCTGTCGCCGTCTACCCGGACTCGGACAAGATCGGGGTCTGGCCGCCCGGGAAGCTGTTCCGGGCGGGCGACGCAGTCGGCTACTGGGAGGGCGAATGACCGAGGTGGTGAACCTCTTCGGCGACGAGTGGGATCGGAGCCGCGACCGGCCCGGCTGGCAGTGGCACTGCTTCGGCGTCGCCGAGCGCCTGGGGGCGGCACGGATCGGCGCGGGCCTCTACGAGCTGGCCCCGGGCTAGAGGACGTTTCCCAACCACTCGCACGTCGTCCAGGAGGAATGGCTGATCGTGCTGCGGGGCGAGGCGACGCTCCGGGACCCCACGGGCGAGCGAAAGCTCACCGACGGTGACTGCGTCGTCTTCAAGCGCGGACCGGACGGCGCGCACTCGCTCGCCAACGAGACGCCGGAGCCCGTCCGCCTGCTGATGCTCTCGTCGGACGAGGACGCGGCAGGCGAGATCGCGTTCCACCCGGACAGACGGCAAGGTCGGCATCTTCGGCCCTGACCTCCGCAAGCTCCTGCGCGCGGACGCCGAGGTCGACTACTTTCGAGGGAGAGGAGTAGCTCCCCAGGACACGGCCCGTCGGGCCGTGTCGGAGGGACAGTCCACCGGACGCGTCCGGAAAGGGCGGCGAACCGCCAAACCGTGCGGCGTCGACCCTCGCGAGGCGTGTCCGGAGACCGGGGGAAGGGACTGTCCCTGGGACCCGCCTCGAAGAGCCGTGTCCTATTCAGCGGGACCGGCTGCCGGAAGTCGAGGGCGCCGGGAACGCGCTCAGGCGCGGGCGAGCGCCGCCGGGGGCGCCCACGAGACGAGCGGCGACATCTCGCCCGTGTGGCCGTTCAGGTGCCGGTAGCCGAGCGCGTGCTCGGCCTGCATCATCTTGTGGATCTGCGTCGTGCCCTCGTAGATGATCGGCGCGCGCGCGTTCCGGAAGTAGCGCTCGATCCCGTACTCGGCGGAGTACCCGTAGGCTCCGAAGACCTGGATCGCGAGGTTCGCGGCCTCGAAGGCCGACTCGGTCGCGTGCCACTTCGCCAGGGAGGTCTCCCGCGTCGAGCGCCTGCCCTGGTCCTTCATCCAGGCCGCCTGCATGACGAGCAGCTTGGACGTCTCGTAGCCGAGCACCATCCGGGCGATCATGTCCTGGACGAACTGGTTGCGGCCGATCGGCCGGCCGAAGGTCTCCCGCTCGCGCGCATACTCGACCGAACGCTCCAGGCAGGCGCGGATGACGCCGCAGGCGCCGGCGGCGACCGTGAACCGGCCGTGGTCGAGCGAGTGCATGGCGATCTCGAAGCCCTGGCCCTCCTCGCCGAGGCGGTTCTCGGCCGGCACCTCCACGTTCTCGAAGAACAGCTCGCCGGTCGAGCCCGCCCAGACGCCGAGCTTGTTCTCGGTCTCGCGGGTGGTCACCCCGGGCCAGTCGCGCTCGACCAGGAACGCGGTCATCCCCTTGTGGCCTGAATCGGGGTCGGTCTTGGCGACGACGAGCTGGTTGTCGGCGACGGTCGCATACGAGATCCAGTTCTTCTGGCCGTTCAGGACGTAGACGTCTCCTTCGCGGCGCGCGGACGTCCGCATCGCGGCGACGTCCGAGCCCGCGTCCGGCTCGGTCAGGCCGAAGCAGCCGATCTTCTCGCCCTTCGCCTGGGGAACGAGGTAGCGCTGCTTCTGCTCCTCGGTCCCGTACCTGAGGAGCGTCAGCGAGTTCAGCCCGACGTGGACGGAGATCAGCGTGCGGAAGGCGGCCTCGCCCCGCTCGATCTCCTCGCACGCGAGCGCCTCGGCGACGAAGTCGAGGCCGGCGCCGCCGTACTCCTCGGGGATCGCGATCCCGAGGATGCCGAGCGCGGCCATCCCCTCGACGATCTCCAGATCGAGCTTGTGGTCGATGTCGTTCTGAATCGCGACCGGCAGGACGCGCTCGTCCACGAACGAGCGAACGGTGTCCTGGATGAGCCGCTGCTCCTCGGTCAGCTCGAGGTCCACGAGCCGAGTCTACTGGCGTCGCGACGGCGCGAGATGATCAAGAGCGCGCTCGGCCGCCTCGCCCCTTGCGGGGAATCGCGGGCGTCTCGTACTATTGACTGACCAGTCAATCGAGCCGGAGGAGCCCCACGATGTCGATCGCCGAGCATGCCCCCGCCGGCATGTCCTTCTCCCTCACCGACGAGCAGCGGGCGCTCCGCGACCTGGCACACCAGTTCGCCGAGCGGGAGATCCGCCCGAAGGCGGCCGATTACGACGTGCACATGACGCATCCGGCCGACGTGATCGCCAAGGCGCACGAGGTCGGCCTGATGAACCTCCACGTGCCGGCCGAGTACGGCGGTCCCGAGCTGAGCCTGCTCGAGGGCGCGCTCGTCGCCGAAGAGCTCAACTGGGGCTGCTCGGGCATCGGTACGTCGCTCGGATGCAACGGGCTCGGCGCGGGCCCGGTGATCATCGCCGGGACCGAGGAGCAGAAGCGCACGTGGCTGCCGCCGCTCGTCGAGGGGCCGATCCTCTGCTCGTTCGGCCTGTCCGAGCCGGACGCGGGCTCCGATGTCGCCCGCATCAAGACGACGGCGGTGCGCCGGGGAGACGAGTACGTCCTGAACGGCTCGAAGACCTTCATCACCAATGCCGGCTACGCCGACTGGACGGTCGTCTTCGCCAAGACCGATCCGGGCCAGGGGCACCGGGGGATGTCCGCCTTCGTCGTCCCGATGGACACCCCGGGCGTGACCATCGAGCAGCACCTCGACAAGATGGGCCAGCGTTCCACCGACACCTCTGCGTTCGCGCTGGCGGACGCGGTCGTACCGTCGGCCAACCGCCTGGGCGAGGAGGGTGACGGCTTCAAGATCGCGATGCAGACGCTCGACGGAACCCGGCCGGGAACCGCGATCGGAGCGGTCGGCGTCGCCCGCGCCGCCTTCGAGCACGCCTGCGCCTACGCGAAGGAGCGGATCACGTTCGAGCAGCCGATCGCGATGCACCAGGGCGTCAACTTCCTGATCGCCGACATGGCGACGAAGATCGAGGCCGCCCGCCTCCTCACCTGGCAGGCGGCGTGGATGCTCGACAGCGGGTGGGGCCGCAAGGCGACGCTCTACTCCTCGATGGCGAAGCGCTTCGCCGCCGACACGGCGATGGAGGTGACGACCGACGCCGTGCAGATCTTCGGCGGCTACGGCTACATGAAGGAGTACCCGGTCGAGAAGCTGATGCGGGACGCGAAGCTGTACCAGATCTACGAGGGCACATCGCAGATCCAGCGGCTCGTGATCGCCAGGGACGTCCTCCTGCCGCGGGGCGACTGACGTCGCCCCGGGGTTAGGGTCTCGCCCATGGCGCTCGAGATCGACCTGTCCGGGCGCGTTGCCCTGGTCACGGGGGGCTCCAGGGGCCTGGGCCGGGCCGACGCGCTGACGCTGGCGCGCGCGGGCGCCGACGTCGTCGTCGCCGACATCCAGGTCGAGTCGGAGACGACCGACGAGGAGGCGGAGCGCTACGGGCCGCTCGCGCAGGTCGCGCGCGCGCAGGGGCTCGTCTACACGGAGGCGACCGCACAGGAGATCCAGTCCCTCGGTCGGCGGGCGGCTGCGGTCAAGTGCGACGTCACCGACCGCGACCAGGTGGCGGCGACGGTCGCGCGCTGCGTCGAGGACTTCGGCTCTGTCGACATCCTCGTCAACAACGCCGGCACGCTCGACCACGTCGCCCAGCTCGGCGACCAGTCGCCCGAGCTCTGGGAGCGCGATCTGCGCGTCAACCTGGGCGGCGCCTTCAACTGCGCGCAGGCGGTCTGGCCGCACATGAGGGAGCGTGGGTGGGGGCGGATCGTCAACATGGCATCGGTCGCGGGCACGCTCGGCGGCTTCGGCCAGGCGAGCTATTCGACGACGAAGGCGGGCCTGCTCGGCTTCACGAAGTCGCTCGCGCTCGAGGGTGCGCGTCACGGCATCACGGTGAACGCGATCGTGCCGGGGATCATCGGCACCGAGGCCTTCCAGTTCGGCAACCCGGAAATGAACGAGCGGATGATCAAGCGGACTGCGCTCCGCCGCGTCGGCCAGCCGCAGGACATCGCGAACGCGGTCGCCTTTCTCTGCTCCGACCTGGCCGCCTACATCACCGGCGTCGGGCTGAACGTCTCCGGCGGAATCGAGCTCTTCACGTTTTGAGCCCCGTGCCAGGCACTGTGAAGACGGAGGGGATCTCGTTCACGCTCACGCCGGAGCAGCGCGAGCTCCGGGAGCTCGCCCACGACTTCGCCGCGAACGAGCTGCGGCCGATCGCGGCCGAATGGGACGCGAGGGGCGACTTCCCCGACGACCTGCTGCCGAAGGCGGCACGGCTCGGGCTGACCTCGACCCGGATCCCGCGTGAGTTCGGCGGCGCCGAGCTCGACGCGGTCACCGCGGCGATCGTCGCCGAGGAGCTCTCCTGGGGCTGCGCCGGGCTTGCGGCCACGATCGGCGCGACCCAGTTCCCAGTCCGGCCCCTGCTCCGGTTCGGGGCCGAGGAGCAGCGGCAGCGGTACCTGCCGCGGCTCGCCTCCGAGGACGGCTGCCTGGCCGCGTTCGCGACTACCGAGCCGCACGCAGGCTCGGACGTGGGTGCGATGCGGACCAGCGCCCGCCGCGACGGCGACTCGTGGGTGCTGAGCGGCGAGAAGTGCTACGTCACGAACGGCGGGATCGCCGAGCTCACCCTCGTCTTCGCGCGCGCGGAGGCCGGGATCAGCGCATTCCTGGTCGAACGCGACGACCCGGGCGTGTCCGCCGGTCGCAAGGAGGACAAGATCGGCCTGCGCTCGTCACACACCGGCTCCATCGTCCTGGCCGAAGCCCGCATCCCCGCCGATCGCCTGATCGGCGACGAAGGCGAAGGTTTCCTCGTCGCCCTCGACTTCTTCGAGCATTCCAGGCCGCAGGTGGCGGCCGGCGCGGTCGGTGTCGCGCGTGCCGCCTTCGAGCACGCGACCGGGTACGCACGCGAGCGCGAGGCGTTCGGCAAGCCGATCCTCGCCAGGCAGGGCGTCTCGTTCAAGCTCGCCGACATGGCGATGGAGATCGAGGCCGCACGGCTGCTGGTCTGGCGCGCGTGCGCCGCCCTCGACGCGGGCGAGGATGCCGGACTGTACGGCTCGTATGCGAAGGCGTTCGCGGCCGATACGGCGATGCGGGTGACGACGGAGGCCGTGCAGGTGCTGGGCGGGGCCGGGATCATGGCCGACCATCCGGTCGAGAAATGGCTGCGCGACGCGAAGGTCTTCCAGATCGTCGAGGGCACCTCCGAGATCCAGCGGCACGTGATCGCGAGCTACCTTCGGCGGAGCGATGGCTGACGAGGTCGTCCACGTCGAGCGGCTCCCGGACGAGGCGATCGCGGTCCTCACCCTCGACCGGCCGCCGTTGAACGCGATCGACGAGCAGGTGGCCACGGAGCTCGCGGCCGCGACCGCCGAGCTCGCCGCCGACGAGAGCGTCCGCGCCGTCCTCGTCCGCAGCGCCGTGGAGGGCGTGTTCATGGCCGGGGCGGACATCACGGAGTTCCAGCGGATCGCCGCCGAGGGTGTCGACCGCGCGCTCGCCGGCCAGGACGTGTTCAACCGGTTCGCGGAGCTGCCGCAGCCGACGGTGGCGGCGATCGGCGGCCACGCGCTCGGCGGCGGGCTCGAGCTCGCCCTCGCCTGCGACTTCCGCTTCGCCGCGCGCGCCGAGGGCGCGCTGATCGGCCTGCCCGAGGTTCGTCTCGGCCTCCTCCCGGGCGCAGGCGGGACGCAGCGGCTGACGCGGCTGGTCGGCCCCGGGCGCGCGACCGAGCTGATCATGAAGGGTCTCCAGCTCTCGCCCGAGCAGGCCGCCGCAGACGGCATCGTCCACTTCCTCGTCGAGGCGGACGAGCTCGACGCTCGGGCCCGCGACTACGCGGTTCGTCTGGCCCGTCAGGCGCCCATCGCGCTCCGCGGGATCAAGCGCGCGATCAGGGCCGCCTCGACGCCGGACGGCTTCGTCGTCGAGCGCGAGGCGTTCCGCGAGGTGCTGCTCTCCGACGACGCCCAGGCCGGGGTGAGCGCCTTCCTCGAGGGGGAGAAGCCGACCTTTTCCGGCAGCTAGAGAAGGCAGGTCCTCCCGGTACACTTGGTCGCCTTGCGTCTCGAGGCCGAAGTCACCCACTCGCCGTACGTCCTGCGGCGGCGGCGCCAGGCACGCATCCGTCGGATCAAGCGGGCGACGCTCGCGTCCCTGGTGGTCTTCGTCCTGGCGGCGATGATCCTCGCCGTGGTCTACGCCGGCTCGCCGGGGACGCTGGCCCGCGGCCTGCGCATCGACGGGGTCGACGTCGGCGGGCTCTCCGCGGCGGAAGCGACCAGGACCCTCGCGAAGCGCGCGCAGGCGAGCCTCGCGAAGCCTGTGCGGTTCGCGGCAGGCGGTCACACGTTCAGCATCAAGGCGGCGGACCTTCGTCTGGACCCCGACTGGGCCGCTGCGGTGGCCGCGGCCCGCCGCCGCGGCGGCGGCTTCGGGCCGCTGCGCGGGTTCAGGCGGATGGAGCTGCGCCTCTTCGGGAGCGACGTCGCCGCGCGCGCCAGCTACGACGGGTCGGCGCTGAAGCGGGCGGTGGCCCGGATCGGGGCGGCGATCGACGCGCCGCACCGCGACGCGGCGGTCGTCCTGCACGGCCTGCACCCTGCGGTCGTCCCGGCCCACACGGGCCGCGTGCTCGATCGCCAGGCCGCCGGTGCGGCGATCGTCGCCGCGCTGTCCTCCCTCTCCCGCGGCAACACCGTGACGCTGCCGACGAAGGCGGACGACCCGCGGGTCACGGCGCCGATGCTGGCGCGGGCGGCGGCGCGCGCCCGGATCGCCGTCTCTGCGCCCGTGGTCCTGGTCGGCGCCAAGCGCCTGAAGGTCCCTCGCTGGAAGATCGCGACAGTCCTGAAGCTGCCGGCGGACGGGGCGAGGCGGCTGGCGATCGCCGGCCCGGGGGCAGATGCCTTCTTCAAGGGGCTCGAGAAGCAGGTCGACACATCCGCCCACGACGCCGAGTTCGTCGTCACCTCCGGCGGGATCACGATCAGGCCCTCCACCGACGCGCAGGTGCTCGACGTCCCGGCGACCGCCAAGGCCCTGCTCGCCGGGGCACTCCGCACCACTGACCGGGTTGCGCCGATCTCGGTCTCCACTCAACCGCCGAAGCGCACGACGAAGGACGCCCAGGCGATGGGGATCACCGGGATCGTCTCGAGCTACACGACCACCTACGGCGGCGTCCCCAACCGGCTCTCCAACGTCCAGCTCGTCGCACATCTGATCGACAACACGCTGATCGCGCCCGGCAAGGAGTTCTCGTTCAACGGGACGACCGGCGAGCGCGGCGCGGACAAGGGCTTCAAGGTGGCGCCGGTGATCATCAACGGGGAGCTCCAGAACGCGCTCGGCGGCGGCGTCTGCCAGGTCTCGACCACCGTCTTCAACGCCGCCTACGAGGCGGGCCTGCCGATCACGGCCCGCACGAACCACGCCCTGTACATCAGCCATTACCCGCAGGGCCGCGACGCGACCGTGAACTACCCGGACACCGACCTCAGTTTCGTCAACGACACCGATCACTGGCTGCTCCTGCGCACGTTCGCAAGCACGTACTCGCTGACGGTGAACCTCTACGGCATGCCGCAGCACCGCAAGGTGGAGAGCGAGACGGCGCCGCTGCGCACGACCGGGCCGGTTCCGGTGCAGCTCACGAAGGACCCGACCTTGCCCAAGGGCAAGCGGGTCGTCGACCACCAGGGCTCGCCGCCGCTCGCGACGAGCGTGACGCGGCGCGTGTACGACGACAACGGCAAGCTGCTCTCCGAGAGCACGTGGTACTCGAGCTACATCGGCGATCCGTCGATCGTCCGCGTCGGGACGAAGAAGGTGCCGAAGGAAAAGCCGGTCCCGCCCAGCGCGTTCCTGCCGCCCGAGCTCCTTCCGGGCGCCTAGCAGGAGGGCTTCGCGGCCTCCCCCTCCGCCGCCGCGACCGCCTCGGCGAGCCAGCTGGGAAATCGGGTCGGGCGGAGCGTTGCGCGGTCGACGACCGCGTGCAGCGTCCAGCCGTCGGCGACGATCTCTGCCCCGCCGGCGGGGAGCGCCCGCTCGAGCACGTACTCGTAGCGAAAGCGGGCGCCGCGGACGTCCACGCAGCGCGCGTGCACGATGATCCGGTCGTCGAAGAAGACGGGCTTCAGGTAGCGGACGTGCGCCTCGATCGTGAGCGCCTCGTAGCCGTCGGCCTGCAGGCCCTTGTAGCCGTCGCGGAAGCGGGCGAGGTGCTCGATCCGGGCGACCTCGTACCAGACGAGGTAGGCCGCGTTGTGGGCGAGGCCCTGCGCGTCCGTCTCCGCGAAGCGGACCGCGATCTCCGTCGAGAACCTGAAGCCGTCGATGGGCGAACTATCGCCGGGTGACGCGGAGCGTGTCGAGGACCGCCCGCGCCCGGGCGACGAGGCGCGCGGGCGCCTTGCGCCCGAGCAGGACGTAGACAGCGAGCGAGCGGCCGTGCTCGGCGAACTCGGTCCCGCCTCCCGGGCCGTCGAAGCACTCGATCGCCGGGGGCCGGCGGATCTGTAGGTTGGCCGCCGTGAAGCGCCGCGGGCGGCGCGGTCCGACCCCGATCTTCATCCCGCCCAGCGGCTCCGTCCACTCGACGGCGACGATCGCGACCGCCGTCTTCGGGAAGGCGTACCCGGCGACCTGCGCATCGCAGCGGCCGGTCAGGCGCGGACGGATCGGCCCGGAGGAAACCGCGATGCGCGTGAGGGGGTTCGTCACCCTCCCCTGGACGGGGCGGGTCGAGTGCCACCCGGCGGGAAGCTGGACGGTGATTCCCGCCTGTCCGACACGGTGCGCGGGCTGCGCGTCCGCGGGCCAGGCCGCCAGGAGGGCGACCAGGGCGGAGGTGCCGAGTCGCAGATACAACTGACGCATGTCCGTGGAGCGTCTGGCCGCCCTGATCGTAGACGCGCAGCCGTGCGTCGTGCTCACCGGCGCCGGCGTCTCGACCGAGAGCGGGATCCCCGACTTCCGCTCGCCGACCGGCATCTGGCGCCGCTACGACCCGATGGAGTACGCGACGATCGAAGCCTTTCGGCGCGACCCGGCGAAGGTGTGGGACTTCTACTCGAAGCGCCTCGGCGTCCTCGCCGACGCGAAGCCGAACGCCGCGCACCTCGCCCTCGCCGAGCTCGAGCGGAGAGGCCTCGTCGAGGCGGTGGTCACGCAGAACGTCGACCGTCTCCACCAGGCGGCCGGATCGGCGCAGGTGGTAGAGGTGCACGGCTCGATCCGGACCGCGAGCTGCCCGGCCTGTGGGCACCGCGAAGGCTTCGAGCGCGTGGTCGAGCTGCTGCCCGTGCCGGCCTGCGAGCGTTGCGGCGAGGTGCTGAAGCCGGACGTGGTCATGTTCGGCGAGCTGATGCCGGAGGCGGAGCTCGACCGGGCCTTCGCGCTCGCCCGCGGCGCCGGTCTCCTGCTCGTCGTCGGCTCGTCGCTCGAGGTCTTCCCGGTGGCGGCCTTGCCCGAGGAGACGCTCGCCGCGGGAGGGAGACTTGCGATCGTGAACAGGGGCGAGACGCCCTACGACGGCCGGGCCGACCTGAGGATCGAGGGCGCCGCCGGCGTCGTGCTCGGGGCGGTGGCTCGTAGCCTCGCGCCCTGAGGAGGATGCGCTCGCCTCCTGCAGGGCACGAGCGTCCCCCCGGGTTTGCCGCGTCCTGATTCGTTGCGACAATGTCCACGTGATGCTCGCCCGTTCCGTGCTGGTCCTCGTCGCGGCGTTGGCCGCCGTCGCTGCCACGGCCGGGCCGGCTCCGGCCGCCGCTGCACCACAGCAATGCCGCGCGGGCGTCCTCCACCCGGTCGGAACGCCGAAGAGCGCGTTCGCCGCCGTCGTCAAGAGCCGGCTCGAGGCGTATCGCAGGCCCTCCGGACCTCTGATCGCCCGGTTCGGCAGGCTGAACCAGAACCGGTACCCGACGACGTTCTCGATCGTCGGCGCGATCGTGAACGAGTCCTGCAGCGCGTCGTGGTACCGCGTCAAGCTGCCGATGCGGCCGAACGGGGTCGTCGGCTACGTCCGCCCCGCCGACGTCGAGGTCGAGAAGGTGGTGACGCGCATCGTCGTCGACCTGTCCGCCCGCAAGCTGACCCTCTACCGTGCCGGGAAGCGCGTCCTGACCACGCCGGTGGCGGTCGGCGCACCGGCGACGCCGACGCCGATCGGGCGCTACTACGTGAACCAGCGGATCGTCGTCACCGATCCGGACGGCGCGTACGGCCCGGCGGCGCTCGGGGTCTCCGCCTTCTCGAACGTCCTTACCGGATGGGCCCAGGGAGGCCCGATCGGGATCCACGGCACGAACGCCCCGTGGTCGATCGGCCGGGCGGTCTCGAACGGCTGCATCCGCGTCCCGAACGCGACGCTGAGGCGCCTGTTCGCGGCGACGCCGGGCGGGACGCCCGTGGTGATCCACCCGTAGGGGCGCCTGCGCGGTCGAGCATGATGCCGCGGTGAGACGGCTGGCGCTCGTCGGCGTGGTGCTCGCCGCGGCGGCGGCCGCCGCCGCCTACGCGGCGACGCGCCCGGATCCGGCCACGCAGGCGCAGGCGGACGGGTGCGGCCGGGACGCCGCCGGCCTGTTCACGAAGGAGCAGCCGACCTGGGCGTACGTGAACGACGCCGCAGCGCCCGCCGACGGCAAGCCGCCCCCGCCCCGGTGGGTGCACGGCGTGGTCGGCGCCGACCCTGTCTATCTCGGGGCGCACCCGACCGACGTCGACGACCCCGTCTCGCACGACTCCTTCGACTTCCTCGTCAACGTCGCGGCGGACCCGGCCGACTCCTTCCTGCTCGGCGGCAGCCCCTCGGCGAGGACGGGAAACTTCGCCGGCGACGACGAGGAGACGGGGCGTCTGCATACCGAGTGGGAGCAGGCGGCCTTCCCGTCGTTCGCGTGGCCCGGGCCCGGCGACCGCGTCGCCCTGCTCGGCGACTGGGTGTGGGACTGCGGCCACTGGCAGGACGGCGGCGAGCGCACCGAGCTGCACCCGCTGCGCGCGGCCTGGGTGGAGCGGCGGGGCGTCTCGCCGCGCAGCCCGGCCGGCGAGACGGAGGCCGACCTGGTGATCTCGACCGACCGGACGCCCGCCGGCGCCTCGGCCGAGTGTGCCCACCGGGCGAAGGGCGACCGTCCGGCGTTCCAGGCGTGCCTCGCCGCCGAGCCGAACCGGCAGGACGTCAACGGCGTCTACCGCTTCGATCTCGTCGCGCCGCCGCGCCCGGGCCCGAACGCGAGGCTTCACGTCCGGATCGTCGATGCGGGCTCGAGCCCCGGCGCCCCGGCGCCGACGGTGGTTTCGGGCGCCGGTGGACCCGAAGCTCCTCGTCACCGTCGCCGCCCCTCCCGGAAAGCGGGTCGTCGTCGCGAAGCAGGTGTTCGTCGGCTGGCGCCCCACCCCGCCGTCGGCGCTGCCCGTCCACCTTCGCCTCCGCTTCGATCGCATCCTGGTCCGGCGGGCCATGGACCCCGGCTGTCCAGCCACCGACCCGGCCTGCGCCAGCGTCGAGACGACCCGCAGGGCCCAGATCTCGAAGCCGCCCGGGGAGTGGGCGCTCTACAGCAGCGTCGCCGGCGTCTGGACGCGGTGGCCCCTGCTGCGCCCGACCGACGGGCAGACCGTGCGACTCGGCAGGACGGTGGACGTCTACGTCGCGAGGCGTGCGCCACTTCGCGTCGTCGTCACTGGCCGTGAGTGCGACAACGGCAGCCTGAGCGCGCACAGCATCGTCTCTCCGCCTTCGCCGTGCCCGCGCGGCACCGGCGAGTTCCTGGACCTTGCCGGTGACGACGCGCCCGGGTCGGTCGCGGATGTCTACCGCTCCCCGGCCGACGCGGTCGGCACCCATGCATCCGACGCGCTCGGAGCGCCGTCGTCGTGCCCTCGCTCGAACACCCGGGGCTGCTACCGGATCGTGTACACGGTGAACGAGGTGAGCCGGGCCGCCTCCGCGTCCGGCTGACGGTATCGTCCCGGGTCTATGGCGCAACGAAAGCAGAAGGACATGATCTCGCGGCTCGCCGGGACCGGCGAGGAGGCGCTCCAGCGGATCGGGGACCTCCCGGGTGGAGCGCGGCTCGTCGAGGCGGCGAACGCTCTGCGCGACCGGGTCGACGAGCTGACCAGGCGCGTGCGCAGCCTCGACCCGCTCGAGCGGCGTGTCGCCGAGCTGGAACGCCGGCTCGACGAGCTCGCCTCGGCGGGCGGCACCACCGGGCGGAGGGCGCGGAAGCCGAGGCCGACGTCCACCGGCCGGTCCCGGAGCTCCCGGGCCGGCTAGCCGCGCGGCCGGACGGGTACGCGCAGCCGCAACGCCTGCGGGACGAGCTCGAAGCGGGCGGGCGTCGTCCCGGGCTGCTCGCCGTCGAGTTGGACGGGTAGCGGCTCGGCGGAGTCGACCGTGACCACCGCGCCACGCAGCAGCTCCGCCTTCGGGTGCGGAAGGTGTGTGCCCCGGTAGATCTTCGGCAGCGTGCGGACGAGGTCGGCCCGCGTGATGTCGCCGATCAGGAGCACGTCGAAGAGGCCGTCGTCCGGGCTCGCCTGCGGGCACATCATCATCCCGCCGCCGAGGAAGCGCCCGTTCGCGACCACGACCTCCAGCATCCGCCCCGCGCGGCTCACGCCGTTCACGGTCGCCTGCACGTCGGTGTTGCGCCAGCGCGCGAAGACGGCAAGGGTGGACCAGAGGTAGGACGCTCGACCGCCGAGCACCTTCGAGGACTCGTTCGTCCGCTTCGCGACGGCCCCGCTCATCCCGACGCCGGCGACGTTGACGAACCACGCTTCCCCGGGCTCCCCGGACCAGGCCCGGAAGGCGACCCGGCCTGCGTCGATCGGCCGCGTCTCGCCCTCGGCCGCGACCCGGACGGCCTCGTCGAGCCTCGTCGGGATGCCGTAGGTGCGGACGAAGTCGACGCCGGTGCCGCGCGGGATCACCGCCAGCTCCGAAGCGGTGCCGACGATCCCGGCCGCGACCTCGTTGACGGTGCCGTCGCCCCCGACCGCGACCACGAGCTCCGCTCCCTGCCCGGCGACGCGACTCGCGAGCTCTCGCAGGTGGTGCGGCCGCTCGGAGAACAGCACGTCGCCCTCGAGGCCCCTGGCCGAGGCCCGTCGCGCGAGCTCCGGCCAGCGGCGGCCCGTCGCCCCGCCGTCGGAGGCCGGGTTGACCAGGAACACCGCCTTCGCTGCTGCCTGCGGCATCAGCGAAGGTTAGGAGACCCGCCAACCATTTCGGGCGTCAGCCCGAAATGGTCAGGAGCGCCAACTCGGTCATCTGGTCGACGGCGGCGCGCATCTCCTCGTCCGTGATCCGCTTGAACTCGCCGTCGACGACCACGTCGCTGACGACGAGCAGACAGCCGGCCTGGATCTTCCGCAGCGCCCCCAGCGTGAACAGCATCGCCGCCTCCATCTCGACGGCGAGGATGCCCCGGTCGCCCCAGCGCTGGTACTGGCCGCCGTCCGGGTTGTAGAAGACGTCGCTGGAGACGACACCGCCGACCCGTACCTTCCGGCCGAGCTGCTTCGCGTGGTGGACGGCGCCGTGCACGAGCTCCCAGTCGGCGGTGGGGGCATGGGGCTCGCCGCCGACCAGGTGCGTCGGGGTCGCGTCGGCAGGCGTCGCCGAGAGCGCGACGATCAGGTCGCCCATCCGGAGGTCGGGCTGGAGGCCGCCGCACGTGCCGACCCGGAGGATCTTCCTCACGCCGAGCTGGGTCAGCTCCTCGATCACGATCCCGGCCGAGGGGCAGCCCATCCCGCTCGACTGCACCGACACTCGCTGCCCCCGGAACGCTCCCGTGTAGCCGAGCATCCCGCGCTCGTGGTTGACCTCGACCGCGTCCTCGAGGAACGTCTCGGCGATGTACTGGGCGCGCAGAGGGTCGCCGGGGAGAAGGCACCCTTCCGCGTAGTCGCCCGGCTCGGCTCTGAGGTGGATCGGCATCGCCGCGCAAGCCTAGCGGGCTGCACGCTGTATAAGAAACGGTGACGTGGCCGCGCCCTTCGAGCCGACCCTCCGCCAGATCCTCGCCTTCTGCGCCGAGGATCCGGTCGAGCGGGTCTTCCTCGAGGACGTCGCCCGCCGCGGTCTCGGCCGCTTCTCCGCTCTGGGCGAGAACGGCACGCTCAGCGCCCTGTGTCACGTCGGCGCCAACGTCGTCCCTTCGGGACGGGACTGTGCGGCGTTCGCGCCGGCCGCCGTGTCGAGCCGCGCGCGGATGCTGATCGGCGAGGAACGGGCGGTGGGCGAGCTGTGGGAGGCGGCCGAGGGGAGGATGCCCTCGCCGCGGGAGGACCGCCCGGGGCAGCCGGTCTACGTGCTGGAGATGCCGCCCGAGCCGGGCGACACCGGGCTGCGGGAAGCGACGCTGGCCGATCTCCCCGTCCTCGTGCCCGCCTGCGCGGCAGCGCACGAGGAGGAGATCGGCCTGAACCCGCTCCACCGGGACCCGGACGGCTTTCGCTGGCGGACGCAGGCGCAGATCGGGGAGGGCCGCTCGTGGCTCTGGATCGAGAGCGGCACGATCCTGTTCAAGGCGGAGGCGTCGGCCTGGACGCCGGAGGCCGTGCAGCTCCAGCAGGTCTGGGTCGACCCGTCGGCACGCGGGCGTGGCTACGCGAAGCGCGGCATGCGCGACCTCTGCGTGCGCCTCCTCGGGCAGGTGCCGCGCGTCTGCCTGTTCGTCCGGCCGAACAACGCGGCGGCGATGCGCGTCTACGAGGCGATCGGGATGCGGCGGACGATCTCCTACCGGAGCCTGATCTTTTGAAGCGGTTCCTCAAGCTCGCCGCGCTGGCGTGGGTCGTCCGCTGGGCGGCCGTCGAGGCGGCCTCCCACTGGGCCCGAATCAGGGCCGAACGGGACATGACAGGGGTCTGACCCCTTCGATGGCCGGCTGGAAAGGAAAACAGCAAAAAGCTGTGCGGCCGGGCCGGCTCTCGGCCGGAGGAGACGTGTCAGGGGTCTGACCCCTGACACGTCCTCACCAGCCTCGTATGCGCGTGAGGTCGATTCGGACCGGAACGGAGAAGTCGGCGGCGAAGCTCTCGGGTGTCCAGCCGAGGGCGGCGATGCGCTCGGCGTACTTGTGGACATAGGCCGGAACGTCGGTCGCCGGCGGGTCGTCCGAGACGTGCGCCTCGCCCGAGCAGATGACGATGTCGGCGTCGACGCCGTCCGAGTCGAGGTTGAGGCTGACGTGCGGGTTCCGGGCGAGGTTCACGAGCTTCGGCTTGCCGGGCCGGCTGTAGAGCAGGATCGAGCGTTCGCCGTCCCAGAGGAACCAGATCGGGGTCGGCCCGGGGGAACCGTCCGCCGCGACGGTGGTCAGCCAGCCGATCAGCTCCTCGCGCAGCCGTCTTCCCGCGCGGGCGCCCCAGGGCGTCGTCTCGTCGAGCACGAGTCGAGCCTATCCGCGGCAGAATGGTTGCGGTGGCGGTCCTGGAGCGGATCGAGGCGCACGTCCGGCGTCACGGGCTGATCGAGCCCGGCGGCGCGGTCGTCTGCCTGGTCTCGGGTGGCGCCGACTCGACGTGCCTCTGGCACGCGCTCCGCGCGCTCGGCTACCGCGTCTCCGCGCTCCACGTCGACCACGGCCTCCGCGGCGCGGAGTCCGACGCGGACGCCGCCTTCTGTCGCGACGTGCTCGGCGCCGAGGTCGTCGTCTCTTCGCCTGCTCGCACCGAGGCGGCGCTTCGCGATCTCCGCTACGCGCTGACGGAGGGTCGCGGGCTGCGCGCCACCGGCCACACGGCCTCCGACCAGGTCGAGACCATCCTCTACCGGCTGGCCGCCAGCGGCTCCACCCGCGGGATCAAGGCCCGCCGCGAGGACGGCGTCGTCCGCCCGCTGCTCACCCTCTGGCGGGAGGAGACCGAGGCGTACTGCCGCGAGAACGGCCTGCGGTTCCGCAGCGACTCCTCGAACCCGGACACGCTGCGCGGCCTGATCCGCGAGGAGCTCGTCCCGTTGCTCCGCAGGCTTCACCCGGCCGCCGAGGAGAACATCCGCCGCCTCGCCGACGAGCGTCCCCGCCTGCCGCGGGCGATGGAGGACGCTCTCCTCGAGCTGCTCGCGTCCCGGAGCGGCTCGAAGTCGCGGGATCTCGGACGCGGCATCACCGCGGCGCGCGAGTACGACCGGATCTCACTCGACCGCGGGCCCGTTCGCTGGGGGCCATGGACGATCGAGGCGAGCCGGCCGGGCCTGGAGGTCAGAGCTCGCCGCCCCGGCGACCGCCTCAGCGGTCGCCGGCGGAAGGTCCAGGACGTCTTCGTCGACGCGAAGGTCCCCCGCGCCGAGCGCGACGCCTGGCCTCTGGTGGTGGAGCACGACGAGGTTGTCGCCGTGCCCGGAATCGTGGAGGATGCACGGGTACGGGTGACACGCACGTGATGAACACGGAGCTGGAGCGGGCGGTCGGCGAGGTCCTGATCGACGCCGCAAGCCTGCGCGGGCGGATCGCGGAGCTCGGCGAGGACATCTCCGCGGAATACCGCGGCCGCGACCTGCTCCTGATCGGCGTCCTCAAGGGCGCCGTCTTCTTCATGGCCGACCTGATGCGACACCTCACCGTTCCGTGCGAGGTCGACTTCATGGCGATCTCCAGCTACGGCGCCCAGACCGACTCCTCCGGGGTCGTGCGAATCCTCAAGGACCTGGACATCAACATCGAGGGGCGCGACGTTCTCGTGGTCGAGGACATCATCGATTCCGGCCTGACGCTCTCGTACCTGATGCGAAACCTGGAGTCGCGTGAGCCCGCCTCGCTCGAGGTCTGCGCTCTGCTGACGAAGCCCGCCCGGCGCGAGATCGAGGTTCCGGTGCGCTGGATCGGGTTCGAGATCCCGAACCGGTTCGTGATCGGCTACGGGCTCGATTTCGCCGAGCGCTACCGGAATCTCCCCTACGTGGGGGTGCTGAGCGACGAGCTGATGCCCGAGACGTAGCCCGGGCAACCCGCAGGCCCAGGGGGCCCTGCGGGGCCGGACCGAAGAACGCGCCCTGCTACCCTGGGCGTTGAAGATCCAGTGAATCGCTTCTTCCGCAGCGCGCTCTTCCCCCTGATCGTCATCGTCGTGCTCGTCTACCTGGCGAGCCAGACGCTGATCCCGAAGTCGAAGGCTCCCGCGAAGGTCACGTACTCCGACCTGTACCAGCGGGTGGCGAGCCAGCCCAGGTCGATCGACCACGTCGTCTTCTCGCCCAGCGGGCACCAGACCGGCTCGATCACCGCCTACCTCACCGGGTCGAACGACAAGGTCAGCGTCAACTACCCGAGCGACACCTCGCTGCAGCAGTTGCAGAACCTGCTCGAGCAGAATCACGTCACGTTCGACTCGAAGAAGATCGGGGGGTCGCCCTGGTGGTCGATCTTCGTCTCGCTCCTGCCGTTCCTGCTCCTGATCGGCTTCTGGTTCTTCCTGATGAACCAGATGCAGGGCGGCGGCTCAAAGGTGATGAGCTTCGGCAAGAGCCGCGCGAAGCGCATGGCGCCCGACTCGCCGAAGATCGGCTTCAAGGACGTCGCCGGCGTGGACGAGGCGGTCGAGGAGCTCCAGGAGATCAAGGAGTTCCTCGAGAACCCCAAGAAGTTCCAGGCCCTGGGCGCCCGCATCCCGAAGGGCGTCCTCCTCTACGGCCCGCCCGGCACCGGCAAGACGCTCCTCGCGCGCGCGGTCGCCGGTGAGGCAGGTGTCCCGTTCTTCTCGATCTCCGGCTCCGACTTCGTCGAGATGTTCGTCGGCGTCGGCGCCTCACGCGTCCGCGACCTGTTCGAGCAGGCGAAGCAGGCGGCGCCGTGCATCGTCTTCATGGACGAGATCGACGCGGTCGGACGGCACCGAGGCGCCGGGCTGGGCGGCGGCCACGACGAGCGCGAGCAGACCCTGAACCAGCTGCTCGTCGAGATGGACGGGTTCGAGCTGAAGGACAACATCATCCTGATCGCGGCCACGAACCGGCCGGACATCCTCGACCCGGCGCTGCTCCGCCCGGGCCGCTTCGACCGCCAGATCGTGGTCGACCGGCCCGACCGGAACGGCCGCCGGAAAATCCTCGAGGTGCATGCGAAGGGCAAGCCGCTCGCCTCCGAGGTCGACCTGGACACCCTCGCCGCGGGCACGCCCGGGTTCACGGGCGCCGACCTCGCCAACCTCGTCAACGAGGCCGCGCTCCTCGCCGCCCGGCGCGGCAAGAAGGTCGTGCAGCAGGAGGAGCTCGAGGAGGGGATCATGCGCGTGATCGCCGGCCCCGAGAAGCGCACCCGCCTGTTCTCCGAGGAGGAGCGGAAGATCACCGCCTACCACGAGATGGGCCACGCGCTCGTCGGCCACCACCTCGAGCACACCGACGAGGTGCACAAGATCTCGATCATCAGCCGCGGCCAGGCGCTCGGCTACACGATCTCGCTGCCGCGCGAGGACCGGTACCTGACGACGAAGTCGGCGCTGATGGACAAGCTGGCGATGACCCTCGGCGGCCGTGCCGCGGAGGAGCTCGTCTTCCACGAGGTCACGACCGGTGCCGCCAACGACCTGGAGCAGGTGACCTCGACGGCGAAGCAGATGATCATGCGCTTCGGGATGAGCGAGAAGCTCGGCCCGCGCGTCCTGGGCCGAAACCACGACATGCCCTTCCTGGGGCGCGAGATGGGTGCCGAGCCCGACTACTCGGAGGAGATCGCGCGCGAGATCGACGACGAGATCCGCCGGGTGATCGAGGAGGCGCATGCGAAGGCCCACCAGGTGCTCCGCGAGCACATGGACGAGCTGCACCGGCTCTCGGGGATCCTGATCGAGCGCGAGACGATCGACAAGGACCAGTTCGAGCGGCTGCTCGCGGGCGAGCCCGAGGAGGACGTCTTCCGCGAGGAGACCCCTGCGCCCGAGCCCACGCCCCCGCCCGAGCCCGAGAAGCGGCCGCGACCGCAGCCGAAGCCGTTCCCGCTCCCCGGAGCGCTCTCGCAGCCGCCGCCGCCCGAGGGCGCCAAGCCCTAGCGGGATCGACCGGCCTTCGCCCGTCGATCCCGCCGGAGACCGGTTGCCTCAGGAAGCGCCCTTGGCGCGCCAGTAGGTGCTGAGCGCGCCCTGCACCTTGACGATCCAGATGATCGGGCCGATCAGGATGAGGACGCCCGGCCAGACCCAGAGACCGGTCAGCCCGCTTACCGGGCTCGTCCGGCCGTCCTGCTCGTACATCTTGCGGATCTCCTGCGGCAGCAGAAACGGGGTGACGACGCCGATCACCAGGTAGATGATCAGGCCGACCCAGCCGCCCACGCCGATCCCGGAGTGCCGCTTGATCTCCTCGTGGGACTTGAACACCCACACGAGGCCGTAGATTCCGAATGTGACGATGGTCAGCAGGATCACCACGACGACGCCGCGCGGCTTGCCGATCGGGCCGTCGTTGCCGCCGGCGGTCGTCGCCGCTGCCGCGGCCGCCTCGCTCATCGATCAACTCCTTCCGCTGTCGGTGGACCGCTGGATCAGACCACGGTTCGCCCGAGCGGTCAATGGCCGGTGCCGGGCACCGTCGAGACGCCCCGCCGTCCGTCTGTGCTGATGCACACGCGGCCGCCGATCGAGGAGCGCTTTCCCCGCCCGTCGGTGATGGGCGTCGTCAACGTCACCCCGGACTCGTTCTGGGACGGCGGCGTGAACTACGCACCGTCGGACGCCGTCGCCTCCGCGCGGCGGATGCTCGACGAGGGGGCGGCGATCGTGGACGTCGGCGGCGAGTCCACCCGGCCCGGCTCGGAGGGGGTCCCGGTCGAGGAGGAGCTGCGCCGCGTCGTGCCCGTGCTCGAGGCGCTGGCCGGCGCACCCGTCTCGATCGACACCTCCAGGGCGGAGGTCGCTCGGCGCGCGCTCGCGCTCGGCGCGGAGCTCGTCAACGACGTCACCGCCCTGCGCGCCGACCCGGGTCTGGCCGGCGCCGTCGCCGAGTCGGATGCGTACCTCTGCCTGATGCACATGCGGGGTGAGCCGAGGACGATGCAGCTCGACCCGCGCTACGACGATGTCGCCTCGGATGTGGCCGTGTTCCTCGAGGAGCGGCTCGGTTTCGCCGTCGCCGCCGGCATCGCCGAGGAGCGGATCTGCCTCGACCCGGGGATCGGCTTCGGGAAGACCACCGAGCAGAACCTCGAGCTCGTTCGCAGGCTCGACGTCATCCGTGCTCTGGGCAGGCCGGTGCTCGTCGGCTTCTCGCGGAAGAGCTCGCTGGGGCGGTTGCTGGGCGACCCGGCCGCGACGACCGGCTCGATCGCGGCGAGCATCGGCGCCGCCGTCGCCGCGTACGCGCACGGCGCCACCATCCTGCGCGTCCACGACGTGCGCGAGACGGCCGAGGCGCTGACCGTCGCGCATGCGGTGGAGACTGTTCCGGGCGCCGGGACCGTCCCATGATCGTCGAGCTGCACGGGCTCGAGGTGTTCGGCCGCCACGGCGTGCTCGAGGAGGAGCGCCGCGACGGGCAGACGTTTCTCTTCGACGTCGAGCTCGAGGTCGACGAGCCGGCCGTGGACCGGATCGAGCAGACCGTCGACTACCGCGCCGTCGCCGCCCGCGTCGGCGAGGTATCCGACTCCGCGCGCTTCCAGCTGCTGGAGACGCTCGCCGCCGCGGTCGCGGACGCGCTGGTGGCCGACTTCGCGGCGACGCGTGCCCGCGTGCGCGTCCGCAAGCGTCGGCCGCACGGAGTCCCCGCGGAATGGTCGGGCGCGACCGCGGAGCGGGCTCCGGGAGCATGACGCGAGCGTACGTCGGCCTCGGAACGAATCTCGGCGACCGCCCGGAGATGCTCCGCGCCGCGCTCGAAGCGCTCGGGGCCGAGCCCGGAGTCGTCGTCGTCGGCGTGTCGTCGGCCCGGGAGACCGACCCGGTCGGGATCCTCGACCAGCCGCGGTTCCTGAACGCCGCCGCGGCTCTCGACACGGAGCTCTCCGCGCGCGAGCTGCTGCAGCGGCTCCTCGCGATCGAGCGCCGCCTCGGTCGAACCCGCGACGGCACCCGGTTCGGGCCGAGGACGATCGACCTCGATCTCCTCGTCTACGGCGCGGAGCGGCTCGACGAGCCCGGCCTGCAGGTTCCGCACCCACGCCTCCACGAGCGCCTGTTCGCGCTGGAGCCGCTCGCCGAGCTCGACCCGTCGCTGGTCGTCCCGGGGCGCGGCCCGGTGGCAGGCCTGGTCGCAAGGCTACAATCAACGTGATGTCGCACCTCGACGAGCTCGACGAGTTCGAGGCGGATCTCGAGCTTCGACTGAAGAGGGAGTACACGGCGGTCTTCCCGCTGTTCCGCTACTGCGTGCTGACGCCCGATACGACCTATCTGTGCAACAGGGTCGATCTCCAGCCGCGTCTCCAGCAGGCCTACCCGCTCTTCGAGGTCGAGATGGAGGACGTCTGGGTCTGGGACAAGAACCGCCCGAGCAGGATCATCCCTCGGACCCGCATCTTCACGTCCGGCGACGTCACCGTCGAGGAGCTGCGCGGCGACGGCGAGGAGCCCTCGCTGACGCCGGAGGCGCTCGCCGAGCGGATCGGCGAGACCCTCGGCTCCGACGACGACAGTTGAGCAAGTTCGGCAGAGCCGGTTTGACTTAGGCTCGATCCGTGCTCCTCGCAGTCGACGTCGGCAACACCCAGACGGTGTTCGGGCTGTTCGACGGGGGCCGGCTGAAGGAGCACTGGCGGATCGCGACCGAGGACCACCGGACGGGGGACGAGCTCGGCGCGCTGATCGGCCGGTTCCTCGACCTCTCCCGCGTCGCCGGCATCTGCCTCTCCTCGACCGTGCCACAGCTCGTCCGCGAGTACGAGGCCTTTGCCGAGCGGTATGCGGCGGCACCGCTGCTCGTGCTCGAGCCGGGTGTGCGCACGGGGCTGCCGATCCGGCACGACAACCCGCGTGAGGTCGGGCCCGACCGGCTGGCGAACGCGGTCGCCGCGAAGGAGCGCTACGGGCCGCCGTGCATCGTCGTCGACTTCGGCACGTCGACCAACTTCGACGTCGTCTCGCCCGACGGCGAGTACGTCGGCGGCGTGCTCGCACCGGGCGTGGAGATCTCGATGGACGCGCTCTTCGCCCGGGCGGCGCGGTTGATCAAGGTCGATTTCGTCGAGCCGCCGTCGGTGATCGGCAAGTCGACCGCGACCGCCCTCCAGTCGGGGCTCGTGTACGGGTTCGCCGGCCAGGTGGACGGGATCGTCGAGCGGATCCGCGGCGAGCTCGGCGTAGCCGCGCGGGCGGTCGGAACCGGCGGGCTCGCCGAGCTGATCGCCCCGCACGCGACCACGATCGAGCGGGTCGACCCCTGGCTGACGCTCGAGGGGCTTCGCCTCGTGTGGGAGCGGAACGCCGAGAGCTAGCCTGGTCAGCCGCCGCCGTAGATCGAGACCGGTAGCTCGAGCAGCGCGTCGTCCACGGCCGGCTGCTCCCGCTCGAGGCTCTCGAGCACCGCCGCGGCGCCTGGGGCGGCGGCGAGGAGCCGCTCGACGACCTCGTCGGTGGTCGCCAGGAGGACAAGCTCCTGCTTGAACGGTCGCGGGAAGCGCCCGCGGCCGAGGTACCAGCCGTAGAACTTCTTCAGGAACCCGGAGGCCCGGCGCTCGCCCAGCTCGCGAACGGCGTCGCGGACGAACAGGATCAGCTCGGCGGCGATCTCCTCACGGCTCGGCTCGCCGACGTCGCCGTCGAGGATCTCGCGGAGCGCCCAGGGATTCCCCTGCGCGCCCCGGCCGACCATCACGGCCGCCGCGCCGGTGCCCTCGAGCACCGCCTCGGCACGGGACCGCGAGGTGACGTCTCCGCAGGCGATCACGGGGACGTCGACGAGCTCCACCAGCTCTCGAGTGAGCGAATGGTCGGCGATCCCGGTGTACATCTGCCGCGCCGAGCGCGGGTGCAGGGTGAGCGTGGCGGCTCCCGCCTCGACGAGCCGCGGGCCGACGGAGAGGCAGCTGCGCGAGCCGTCCCCCAGGCCGCGACGCATCTTCACCGACACGGGCGCGTCGACCGACCCGGCGACCGCGGCGACGATCCGGCAGGCGCGCTCCGGGTCTTCGAGCAGGGTCGCGCCCGCGCCGGTCTTCGTCACCTTGCGGACGGGGCAGCCGAAGTTGATGTCGACGATGTCGGCCCCGGCGTCCTCGACCATCCGGGCCGCCTCGGCCATCAGGGCGGGCTCGGAGCCGAAGATCTGGACGGCGAGCGGGTGCTCGTCGGCCGCGATCCGCAGGTAGCCGAGCGTCCGCTCGTTGCCGTGGTGAAGCCCCGCGCAGCTGACCATCTCGGAGCAGACGAGACCGGCCCCGAACCTGCGGCCCTGGCGCCGAAAGGCCTGTACGCTCACGCCCGCCATGGGCGCGAGGACGACGCGGGTCGGTACCTCGACGTCGCGAATCCACCAGGATGAACGTAGGTCGGGCGTCAGAATGCAGGGAAATCGTAGCCGCGCGCGCAGCTTGCGAAGAGGCGCCGGCGGCGGTACCATTCCCGCCCGCGACGGCGCCGTGTGCGCCGCGCCTTTCTTTTTCGGAGGAGGCCCAGTTGGCCAAGGAAGTCATCCTCACCAAAGAGGGTTACGAGAAGCTGAAGAGGGAGATCGAGCACCTCTCGACCGAGAAGCGACGGGAGGTGGCCGAGCGGATCCGCGTCGCCCGCGAGTTCGGCGACATCGCCGAGAACTCGGAGTACGACGACGCCAAGAACGAGCAGGCCCTCGTCGAGCACCGGATCGCGTTGCTCGAGGAGCGGCTGCTCTCGGCGCGCGTGATCGAGAAGAAGGACATCGCCAAGGACGTCGTCTCCGTCGGCTCGAAGGTGAAGCTACGCGACCTGGGCGCGAACAAGACGTTCGAGTACAGGATCGTCGGGTCGGCCGAGGCGAACCCGGCCGAGCAGAAGCTCTCCAACGAGTCGCCGGTCGGAAAGGCGATCATGGGTCGCAAGAAGGGCGAGGTCGTCGAGGTCGCGGCCCCGCGCGGCTCGCTCAAGTTCAAGATCCTCGAAATCAAGGCCGCATGAAGTCGGCGCTCCGCGCCGGCGACTTCACGCGGTAGAGGTCGCGCAACCGCCGGCCTGGCCGAGGCTCCGGCGGGCAAAGCCCGCCTGCGCCCGCATGCTTAGA
This sequence comes from uncultured Actinomycetes bacterium, assembly GCA_963837265.1. Lineage (GTDB taxonomy): Bacteria > Actinomycetota > Thermoleophilia > Gaiellales > Gaiellaceae > DATBLE01. The sequence continues at coordinate 52,769 of CAWIMQ010000002.1, read as the reverse complement.
CTCGGTGCCGTGACAGGGTTGCCCAAGCGGTTTCCGGACAGGGCCGAGATCGCTGCGGTTCGAGCCGAGGCCGAGCGGCTCGAGCCCGGGGCGGAGGACGGGCAGGCGTATCGCCTCGCCGGGCGGGTGCTGGGGCGCCGGGACATGGGGAAGATCGTCTTCTGCGACCTCGTCGACCGCAGCGGCAGGATCCAGCTTCTGCTGCAGCGCTCCCGGGTCGGGGAGCTCGAGGTCGACCTCGGCGACATCGTCGGAGTCACCGGCCGCCCGACCAGGACCAAGCGGGGCGAGCCCTCGCTCGCGGTCGACGAGATCCAGCTGCTCGCGAAGATCGCGCGGCCACTGCCGGACACCTTCCACGGGGTGACGGACGTCGAGACGCGGTACCGCCAGCGCTACCTCGACCTGCTCATGAACGAGGAGACGCGGCGTGACGCGTTGCTCCGGGTGAGGATGATCTCGGCGGTCCGCGCCTACCTCGACGGCGAGGGCTTCGTCGAGGTCGAGACTCCGATCCTGCAGCCGCGCTACGGCGGCGGCTTCGCGGAGCCGTTCGTCACCCACTCGAACGAGCTCGACCAGGACCTCTACCTCCGCGTCGCGGACGAGCTGTACCTCAAGCGCCTGCTCGTCGGGGGCCTGGAGAAGGTGTACGAGATCTCCAAGGACTTCCGCAACGAGAGCGTCTCGTACAAGCACTCGCCCGAGTTCACGCAGCTCGAGTGGTACGAGGCGTATGCCGACTATCGCGACACGATGGAGCGGACCGAGGCGCTCGTCGAGCGGGCGGCCGTCGCGACGGCCGGGACGACGAAGCGTCGCTTCCGCGGGCACGACGTCGACCTCGCGCCCCCCTGGCAGCGGGTGAAGTTCGTCGACTCGCTGGCCGGGCACGGCCTCTGGTCGCGGGACGCGGCCGAGCTGCGCGCGAAGCTCGAGGCGGCGGGTGTCGACACGGCCGCGGACCGCACGTGGTCGCAGCTCGCCGACCACGCGTACTCGCACTTCGTCGAGCCCGGCCTGATCCAGCCGACGATCGTCCACGACTGGCCGATCGAGCTGTCCCCCTTCGCGCGTGCGACGGACTCCGACGACAAGATCGTGGAGCGGTTCGAGGTCGTAGTCGGCGGGATGGAGTTCGTGAACGCGTTCAGCGAGCTGAACGACAGCGAGGAGCAGGCGCGGCGCTTCGCGATGCAGCAGGCCGAGCGCGAGGCGGGCGACGCCGAGGCGGAGCCCGGCGACCCCGACTACGTCGAGGCGATGGCGTACGGGATGCCGCCGAACGGCGGGTGCGGGATCGGGATGGACCGGCTCGCGATGGTGCTCACCGGCCGGGAGTCGATCCGCGACGTGATCCTCTTTCCGGCGCTGCGAGAACGCGGCCCGTAGGCCTCTCAGGCCGGAGCTCTCAGGGAGCGGTCCGACACGCGCTCGAGAACGCGGGCGAAACGCCCCCGGCGTCCGGCGACCCGGATCAGGAACGTGGCGTCGTCTTCCGGCACGGCGCGCACGACCATCGCCCCGACCCCGAGCGTCGCGAGCTCGACCGCGGTCGCCAGCACGAACATCTCCGGGCCGTCGCCGCCGACCAGGACGAGCCGGGCAGCTCCCGCCGCGGCCGCCGAGATCGTCGCGATCCGGAGGACGGAGCTCCAGCCGAGGTGGACGCCGCCGACGACCCGGACCGCGACTCCCACCAGGAGGATCGAGTTCAGGAGAAACGCCCCGGTGTTCGCGATCCCGGCGCCGATCGCGTCGAGCCGTGGAACGAGGATCGCCGCCAGGGCGAGGTCTGCGACCGCGGCGATCCCGCTGACGACGATCGGCGCCCGTACGCGCCCGTAGCCGACGAGCAGCGCGCTGCTCGCGCCGGCCAGGGCGGTCAGGGGGAGCGTCGGCATGACGATGAGCAGCACGTTGCCGGCGCCCTCGTAGCGCCGCCCGTAGACGAGGTGGAGGAGGTCCGGGCCGAGGGCGAGGCCCGCCCCCGTGAGGGGCAGCCCGAACAGGAGGCTGAGGCGCAGGACGCGCGAGAACCCGATCCTGATTCGATCGAATTCGCCGCTTCCGATCAGCGTTGCCACCGACGGCGTCAAGATCGCGCTGATCGCCCTCGGAATCGCGATCAGTGCGGCGGTCGCCGAGAAGGCGATCGAGTAGAGGGCGATCTGCCTGTCGCTCGAGAAGCGCTCCAGAAAGAAGAACTCCGACCGCTGGTTGACGACGAGGCCGAGAATCACGGGGACGGACATCGCCAGCGAGAACACGAGAATTTTGGATCGCATCTGGCCGAGCGGCTGTCGCACGGGGCCGAGCGATCCGGCGAGCTGGCGCCGCGTGAGCACCGCCATCCATGCGTACCGCGCTACAGCCGCCGCGGCGATTACCGCCAGCATGCCGCTGATCCCGCCTCCCAACTCGAGCACGACCACGGTTGCGGCGACGGAGGCGGCCCCGATCACGAGGACGACGTCGGCGAACTGCCGCCATTGCTGGGTGCCGAGCAGGATGCTTCCGGGCACGCTACTCAGGACACCCGCGGGGTCGCAATCGCGGCGAACACCCAGGCCCAGGCTGGGCTCGCCCCGAGCCAGGCCGCCGCGAGCAGAACCAGCGGCACCGGCGCCGCCGAGGACTGCGCTGAACGGCAGCGCCCAGCCGACGAGTGACGGCAGTACAGGTCCGCGGCCGCGACCGATCAGCTCGCCGGTGAACCGGAGCAGCGCGTTGGAGAGCCCCGCCGGACAGAAACTGTTGCGACGACCACGACGAAATGCGATGTAGCTCTGCTTGCCCATTTGTCGGGGCCGAGGATCCGGGCGGCGATGATCGAGATGACGAGCGTGTACGCATAGGGCGCGATCTGCGCGGCCGACTGCCAGAGCCCTCCGCGAAAGGCGTGTGTGCCCGGCGTTTGCCCGATCGGGGGGTCGCCGCCGGGAACCTGCGGAGGTTGCTCTGCGTCGCCCATCTCACGCCACCATCGTCAATCCAGCTCGGCTGACGGTGAGCATGCCCAGGCCAGCTGGCCGGGGCGCGATCGCCACCCGAGGCTGGCCGAGTTCGACGTCGGCGACCCGGTGGCACACGAGCACCACTCCGTCCCCGCGGGGCGCCGGCGCCCCTCCCCGCCACCGGGCCGAAGCCAGCCTCGAGTGGCGTCGCAAACTGAAGCGCATTCAAGCCTCGTCCGCCAGCATAGGCGGCGCGTTACAACCCCGCCATCCTCCGCCGCATGGTGTGGGGGATCAGGCGAGGCTCGCGTCGCTAAACCGCGATGGGAGACACTGTACGGGTTCGACCCCTGGCGGCGGCATCATAGAGGTTCGGAGGCACGGACTGGCGCGCGGCGGGGACTAGCAGGCACCAGCCCGCTTCCCTGGCCAGGCGCGTGCCAAAGAGTCGGCGCAGCGGCGGAGACCAGCGACTTTGCCTTCCGAGGTGCGAGGCGTGGGCGGGCGCCGTCGATCGCTGCTCAGGATCCGGCGAGCAGGCTTTGGATTGTCGCGACTACTGGTTTGGGGGAATTGTCGGTTCGGAGCCAGTTGTACGACCACGAGTCGTTCGTCTTGAGGTAGAAGCAGTACGCGGCCGCGACCATGCCGGACGAGTCGAAGATCGAGAGAGCCTGCTTCACGTAGGCGCCCTGATTCAGCTCGCCGACCACATCTGATTCCCAGCCGTACTCGGTCACCCACACCTGCGGATCAGGATGGCCGTGCGCCTTGAAGTCGGCGTAGGCGCACTTGAATCGATCGAGGTCCCAGTAGCAGGGCTGCGACGTCACTGTCGTCGGCGTTCTGTCCTGGACGTAGTTGTGGGTGGTGGGTTGAATCCTCGGGTCGCTCAGGAACCCGTCCGTGTCTGCGGCCAGCAGATACTGACGCCAGAGGATCGTTCCGGTCTTGTTCGTCGAGCCGACAGTGTCTGCGGAAACGAGGATCTTGACGTTCGGCCACACCTTCCACGCCTCAGTCGCGAACATCCTGACGAGGTTGTAGTAAGCGACTGGATCCGGGACCGGCTGCCAGAAGCTGGAGAGCCACGGCTCGTTCCAGACCTCGATTGCGGCCGGCGGGTTGGCAAGCGACGACCACTGGCTGATCATCCGATCCGCCCATGCCTTGTAGTACTGAGGGAGGGGTGGGTACTTGTCCCCCTTGCCACCGTTGAGATCGGGCCACGGCTCGTAATCGGCGATCGGCAACACGTCGATTCCATGGCTGCCGGCAAGCGTGATCGTGCTTGCGCTCGGATTGTCCATCCGGACGCGCTTCAGCCCGATGCCGGCGATCTGGGCGAAATCGCTCGCGCGGTACGCGTCGACACCGACGAAGCCGTTCCACCCTGTGCCGCTTCCGCCAGAAGGCGCCTGCACGGGCCCTGCCGCCGCGCTTGCGGCGGAGGCCGAGCCGACGCCGTTCGTCGCCGTCACCCAGACACGTATCGTCGAGCCAGCATCTGAAGTCGTGAGCATGTACGTCGAGTTCACCGCCCCGACGATGTCGGTGCAGGAAGTGCCGCAGCGCTGCCACTGGAGTGCGTACGTGATCGGCTGAGTGCCCGTCCACGTGCCGGGCGCCGCCGTGAGAGCCTGGCCGATCTGTGCAACGCCGCCGGGCGCCGGGATCGACCCCGAGGGACTGGGCGCGCTGCCGGTGGTTCCGTTCTGGACTGTCACTGAGCTCGAGGCTGTAGCCGTCCGGCCGTCCGCGGCGGAGGCTCTCACCGCGAGCGTGTGCGTTCCGTTCGCGAGCGTCGTCGTGTCGAGCTGGCCGCTGCCGTTGTACTGGTAGGGGGCGGCTGGGTCGGTGGAGCTGACGGCGCCGTCGATCAGGAAGTCGACCTTGCTGATCGTGCCGCCGCCGGGCGAGGCGGTCCAGGTGACCGGACCGGTGAGGGTGGCGCCGTCGGCGACGCTCGAGGTGACGGTGAGCGGCGGCGGCGGCGGCGGTGCGGAGGCGTTCGAGACGGTGACGGTGCTGGAGGCGGTGGCCGTCCGGCCGTCTGCGGCGGAGGCTCTCACCGCGAGCGTGTGCGTTCCGTTCGCGAGCGTCGTCGTGTCGAGCTGGCCGCTGCCGTTGTACTGGTAGGGGGCGGCTGGGTCGGTGGAGCTGACGGTGCCGTCGATCAGGAAGTCGACCTGGCTGATCGTGCCGCCGCTGGGCGAGGCGGTCCAGGTGACCGGGCCGGTGAGGGTGGCGCCGTCGGCGACGCTCGAGGTGACGGTGAGCGGCGGCTGGGGCGGGGGCGGTGGCGGCGGCGGTGGCGGCGGCGGCGGCGGCGGCGGTGGTGCGGAGGCGTTCGAGACGGTGACGGTGCTGGAGGCGGTGGCCGTCCGGCCGTCCTTGGCGGACGCTTTCACCGCGAAGCTGTGGCTGCCGTCGCCGAGCTTCGTCGTGTCGAGCTGCGTCCCGTCAGCTCCGTACCTGTACGGCGCCGACCGGTCGGTCCACCTGGCCGTGCCGTCGACCAGGAAGTCGACCTTGCTGATCTTCCCGCCGCTCGGCGAGGCGGTCCACGTGACCGAGCCGCTGAGCGTGGCGCCGTTCGCGATGCTCGAGGTGACGGCGAGGGGCGAGGAGGCCGGGGGGTGGTTCGCGACGACGACCTTCACCGCCCTGGACGTCTTGCGGCCCTCGGGGGAGAACGCCTTGACCTGCAGCTTGTGCTTCCCGTCCTTCAGGCTGGTCGTGTCGAGCGCCCCGTACGGATCGCCGTCGTACTGGTACGGGGCGACCTGCTCCGTCCATCTCAGTGCCCCGTCGATCCGGAACTCGATCCTGGTGGGCGTGCTGCTGGCCGTCGCCTGCCAGGTGACCGATCCGGACAGCGTCGTCCCGCCGGCGAGCGCCGTCCCGCCGACGAGCGACGAGACGGTGAACGCCGGCCTGCCCTTGACCGAGGCCGAGCCCGCGCCGGCTGCCGTGCCGGCGACCGCGAGAACGACAACCAGCAGGGCCGTAAAGACGGTGCGCGGCTTCGCGGTATCCTCCCTTGTGACGCCGTTTGCTTGCCGCGTCAGTTATCGGGAGGCCCCCCGCTTCTCGGAACGACGTTCCCTCGACCGGGGGCGTGATTCCCTCGAACGAGGGAGTGCGCCCGCGTCCGGAGTCGACCATGATCGGGTCGGTGGACCTCAGGGCGGGGCGCGTCGCGGCCGGGGAGGACCCGTCCGGAATGCCCCGAAACCCGCTATCGAGGAAGTGGTGCGCGTGCCGACCGCCGCTAGAATCGGGACCCCTCGCCGTCCCGCACGTCCCGTGAGCGGCCGGAACGATTACTCGATGAGAAGCAGCGGAATCGAAGATCTGAAGACCGTGCTGAGACGCTCGGCGGTGCTGATCCTTGCCGTGGTGCTCGTCGGCGTCGTCGCCATGAACGCGATCCGCCAGATCGCCGGGCCCCGCTACCAGGCATCCGCCCGCGTCCTCCTGAACACCGGCGGTGACCTCTGGTCGGCGGCGCTCGGAATCAGCCAGCCCTACCAGGATCCGGGGCGCGTCGACCAGGCCGAGCAGAACCTCGTCGACTCCCCCGCCCTGTACGCGTACGCGGCCGGGCGTGCAAGTGGTGCAGTCGGCACCGGACGCAGCCTGATGGACGCCGTGTCCGGCACCGTCTCGAACAACGTCGTCGACTTCAAGGCGTCCACCGGCAGCCCGGCGGGAGCACTCCGCTCCGTGAATGCCGTCGCAACGGCTTATCCTCTCTGGCGCGCGCAGGTCAGGGGCCGCGCGATCGACGCGGCGATTGCCCAGATCCGGGCTCGAGAGAGCAAGGTGGGGCGGACCGCCGAGCTCGAGAAGCAGCTCCAGCAACTCCAGGTGCTGAAGACGCTGAGCGCCGGCGAGACGCTCTTCGTCGAGCAGGCGCCCACTGCCGACAAGACCTCGCCGCGACCACTCCGCGACTCGCTGCTCGGCGGCGTGATCGGGCTGGTGGTCGCCCTGCTCCTCGTCGGCGGCCGGGAGCTGTTCGATACCAGCGTCCGCAGTGAGGGCGACGTCGAGGACGCCCTGGAGGCGCCGGTGCTCGCGACGATCGAGTCGCTGCCGCGGCGGCTCCGGGCGTCGGTCCTCGGCGGGAACGGGGGTCGCTTCAACGACGAGTACGAGCTGCTGGCCGCGAACGTCGCACAGATCTTCGACGGCCACGAGGGCTCCGCCCACCTGGCGATCACGAGCGCGCTGCCCGGCGAGGGGAAGACGACCACGGCGACGAACCTCGCCGCCGCGCTGTCCAGACGAGGAGCAAGCGTCGTGCTCGCCGACTTCGACCTGCGCAAGCCCGCCGTCTCCGGGTTCGTGGGCATCCCGCGCAGCGCCGCCGGTGTCAACGAGCTGCTCTCCGGATCGGCCGAGCTGCGCTCGGTGCTCTGGCACATCGAGCCGAACGGCAACGGGTCGCGAGTTCACGACAGGCCGAAGGCGGCGCTCGCAACCCCCGCCGGCGAGGTCGTGCACGGTGCGGAGGGCTCGCTGATGGTCATGCCCGGAGGAATGGTCCGGACCGAGTCGACCAGCCGCTTCGCACGGTTGCCTGCCCTGCTCGACCGGCTGCCGGCCGACGTCGACTTCGTCATCGTCGACACGCCGCCCGCGCTCCTCGTGGCCGGGATGGCAGAGCTTGCGCAGAGCGTCGACGGCGTGATCGTCGTCGTCCGCCACGGATACGTCCACCGGCGGCGCCTGCGTGCGCTCGGGCGCCAGGCGCGCTCATGGCGCGCCCGCGTGCTCGGCGCGATCCTCAACGACAGCCCCGGCCAAGAGGGCTCCCTGAACTACTACTCCTACGGCCAGGCGTAACCCGTGCGTGCCATGAGGCACGGCATCGAGCGCGCCGACCTTGTCCCCCTCGTCAGCGGGGGCGCTTTGACGATCGCGGCCGTGCTCGCGACGGCGCACTCGGGCGCGAAGCTCGGAGCCGGCATCTCGCTCGCCCTCATCGCCTTCGCCGCGCTCGTTGCGGCCTGGCTGCTTGTTCCACACGTCGTCGTCGGGCTCTCGATTCCCCTCTTCACGTTGCTCCCGACGGCCAAGGTGTTTGTCTCGGAATGGCTCGGGCCAGTGAAGGACGTCATCACCCTCGCGGCGGGCATTGCGGTGGTGGTCGCCCTTCTGCACCGCCACAGGCATCCGAGCCAGGCCGCCGTAGACAGGCTGCTGATCTGGCTCGTCGTCGGGTTTGCCGGCCTCTACGTCGTCAATCTGGGCGGCAGCATCGCCGGCGGCGGCCACGGAATCGCCTGGGCGCAGGGGGTACGGCTGGTTGGAGAGCCGCTGATCCTCCTCACCGCCGGTCTGGCGCTCACGAACCCGAAGCGGACGCTCGACGTCGCACTCATCTCCTTGGTCGGTACCGGCGTGGCCGTCGCCCTCTACGGGATCTACCAGCAGTACGTCGGCGACGCGCGACTCGTCGGGATGGGTTACTCGTACCAGGCGCAGGTCCGGCTGATCGGCGGGCATCTGCGGAGCTTCGGCACCCTGGACGATCCCTTTGCGTACGCGGCTTTTCTGCTGCTCGCCCTATCGGCAGGTCTCTGGTGGATGCGTCGCGGCCCGCTGAAGACGGCGTGCATGTCTGTGATGGCGCTGGGCCTGGTGCTCTCCTACGTCCGCAGTGCGATCCTGATCACGGTTGCCCTCTTAGCGATCTGGCTGCTTCGGACCGGGCGCGTGGCCGTCGGATTCAGCCTGCTAGCGGCCACCCTGGCGGCGGGCGTCGCATTCCTCGTGGCGGTGTCGGGTGCCAGCCAGACGCACTCGGTCCAGGCCGGGCCAAACGCGTACATCACGCTGAACGGCCGCACGTCGGTGTGGGCGACGGTGTTCTCGCGGCCGTCCAAGGTTCCGTTCGGCCTCGGCGTCGGGAAGGTGGGAACGGCCGCGCAGCGTGCGCAGTTCGGCGTGGTGGCGGATCCGTCGAAGACAACGAAGAGCGCGATCGCGGTCGATTCGGGCTACTTCGCGACCGTGGCCGACGTCGGGATCGTCGGCCTGATCCTTCTGCTCATGCTGTTCACCCGCATCATCGTGCTGGGCGTCGCGGCGACAAGACTCACCGGAGTAGCCGGCTGGCTGGTCCTTGGCTGGGTGATCGTGCTCATGATCGATGCGGTGACGCGAGCATCGTTCACCGGCTTTCCGACCGCGTTTCTCGGAATGCTGCTCGTCGGGATCGGCATCGGAGCCTCTGCGGGAGGTACCGCCCCGGTCAGTTCGAAAAGGTGAAGGCCTTGCCAGTGCGGGCACTCCTCATGGCGCTGAATGCGCCAGGCCTGTCAGGAATCCCGCGGTACACGTCGGCCCTCTCTCGGGCAATCGACTCAGTTGTCGACGAGTTTCCAGGGCTGGACATAACACTCGTCACTACCCGTGCATTCGCCGACGTACTTGGAGCTCAGCGAATTGGCGTCCGGCCAATCGCGGGAACGCGTAGAAGCCTCGCGGGACCGATACGACTTCTCGCAGAGCAACTCTCACCACCTCTCATCCGGAGCGACATCGTGCACTTCTTCGATGTGAACGCTTCGCTGCTTGCGCCGAGCCGGCCGTTTGTAACTACATTCCACGACGCTTCCGTGCGCCGCACTGTTGGATCGACCTTCGCACCTTTACGTCGCGCCTACAAGCTACGTCTGTATCCCTGGAGCTTGCCGCGCGCCACGGCAATCGTTGCCGTATCGCAGTTTGCAAAAGAGGAGCTCATCAGTCACTTCGGTATCGATCCGACAAGAGTCACGGTCATCCATTCGGGGCCAGGCCTCGTAGACGTCGCACCTGATGTTCGGTCGGATTACGGCGGGCATCGGGTCTTCCATCCGAGCCGACCGTATCTCCTCTTCGTCGGGAGCCTGACCGCGAGCAAGAACGTTCCATTTCTCGTACGGGCGTACGATCGGGCCAACGTGGGTGCTGATCTCGTCCTCGCGGGGCGTCCGCTCGACGCTCTCCGCGCCGTCGAGGACGCGGTCAGATCGACACGGAGACCGGAGCGAATCCACATCGTTCCGCAGCCGGACGATGCAGAGGTCGGTCGCCTCTACGCAGGAGCGCTGGCGTTTCTCTTCCCGTCGCTCTACGAAGGGTTTGGCTTTCCTCCTCTCGAGGCTATGGCACGAAACTGTCCGGTGGTGGCCAGCGACATCCCGCCCTTGCGCGAGGTCTCGGGCGCCGGTGCCTTGCTCCTGCCACTGGAAGAGTCCGTGTGGGCGGATGCGATCCAACGCGTCGTTCTCGATGAAACCCTGCGGGCTTCGCTTCGATCGCGTGGCGAGCGGATGGTCAAAACGTACTCGTGGGACGAGACTGCGCGCCGGCTCTGCCGACTGCTTGAGTCGATCGGCTCGGCCCAAGGCCGTGAGTCGAGCTCGATGCATGGGTGACGCCTTTGTCGCACCCAGGGTTTCGTGTGCCAGCCGATGTAGGCCGTGGTCGCCAAGTCGACTGGCCTGGGTCGCACGAGCGGATGATCGGCGATCGAGCCGGTAGGCACGCGAGTCGATCTCGGCATCCATCGGCAGAGTCGAGACTCGCTCCACCCGTGGCGGGGACGTTGTGGACGATCGTGCGCCGATGAGAGGTTCGAAGCGCCGCTCCGTACAATGGCATCACCGGCACACTCCTCTCCAAATGAGAATCGGCATCGATCTACGGCTCGATCACAGCGGCATCGGCCGATACGCCCTTCGGCTCGCCCAAGAGCTCATCGAGCTTGGTGGGGACGAGCGATACGTTCTGTTCGCCCGCGAAGAGACCTATCGAGCACTCGAGCGATTTGGGGATCGGGTCGACCGTCGACTCGCAGATATCCGCTGGTACACGATCTCGGAACAGGTCCCGCCTGCCTACGATCTTGCAAAGGGCTCATGTCGATCTCATGCATTTCACCCATTTCAACGTTCCGCTTGCGTATCGGGGTCGATATGTCGTGACAATTCACGATCTCACGCACCTGCTGAGACAGGACATTGGTGCGTCGCCACGCGATCCGGCATCGCGAGCCCTGAAGGCACTCCCGTATCGCGTTGTCCTGCATCGGGCAATCAAGAGGGCCGAGCGAGTAATAACGGTGTCAAACACTACGAAGCAACAGATTATCGATCGATTCGGCGTCGATCCTGATGGGATCACCGTGACGTACGAAGGTACCTCGGCGATCCTGTCGACCTCGACAGAGGACCTGCTACCCAAGTTGGGAGTACGGCGACCGTATCTTCTTTATGTAGGTAATGCGTATCCTCACAGAATCTCGCGCGCCTGGTCGAAGCCTTTGCTTGGCTCGAAGGAGATTCGACGCGAGCATTCCAGCTCGTTCTTGCGGGAAGCCACGGCCCATACCGTGCGGCGCTCGTCGAGCTGGCGAGGTCACTCGGAGTGCGGGAGCGTGTCGTCTTTCTCGGAAGAGTGACAGACCCGGAACTCGCCGCTCTATACTGCGATGCCACAGCGGTCGTCCTCGTGTCGTTCGCAGAGGGGTTCGGGCTCACAGGGCTCGAGGCGATGGCGCTCGGCGTGCCGGTTGTGGCCTCGCGAATCGATGCTCTGCGCGAAATCTATGGCGACGCGGCATATTTCGTGGATCCGGACGACACCAGTGACATCGCTCGCGGGTTGAGTGACGTTGCCCGGAACCCCCGGTTACGAGCCGAGCTTCGGAGTCGAGGCGTCGCTCGCAGTGGCTTGTTCTCGTGGCGCGCAACGGCGGAGGCGACTCGGCGCCTGTACCTCGATTGCGTTTCAGTTCGCCCGCCTGCGCTCTCGGTGTCCTGAGATGCCTGCAGGACAGTTCGCAAGGGAGGGAGAAGCCGACATATTGACGAGAGGGGGCACGCGGGGCTGCATAGGCTTCGGCGAGTCGCGGGAAACCGTGGATGGAGCGGGTAGTCCTTTGGCCGTAACCGCGGGAAATAGGATCGTTCGGGGCTTCGCCCGAGTCTCTGTAGACGGGTAGCCGAGCCAGCCATGCACATCCTGATGGTGAATGCGCAGGGCTACGACCTCAACCCCGGTGGGGTCGAGAAGGGCATCGCGATGCTCTCGGACGCGCTCGACGTGCGAGGGCATACGGTCTCCTTCCTGAACGCGTTTCCGGGCGGCCGCGACTCGGGAGCGCACGTCACCGTCCTCCACCGCACGGACTGGCGGCAAGACCCGACGCGGCGTCTTCGAAACCACTTGGGCGACGTCGTGTCGCGCCCGACGCGCGACCTCGCGAAGGCCGTTGCGCGCCACGACCCCGACGTGGTGCACACCCACAACCTCCCGGGCATCAGCACCAGCATCTGGGAGGTGTGCAGGCGGCTCGACCTCCCGGTCATGCACACGCTTCACGACTACCACCTCCTCTGTCCGCGGGTGACGATGATGAGGCGCGACGGGAGGACGCCGTGCCGGCCGCACCCGCTGCTGTGCGGAATGCGGACGCAGCGTCTCGCCCGTTGGTCGTCGGCCGTATCGCACCTGGCCGGCGTCTCCTCGTACATCCTCGACCTCTGCGGTCGTCTCTTCCCGGACGCCGAGCAGCACGTCCTTCGCAACCCGCTGGCCCTGCCCGACCGCATGAAACCCGTACCGCCTCCCGGCGAGCGGCTGGCGTCGATCGGGTACATCGGCGCCCTCGACGCGACGAAGGGCGTCGCCAACCTCCTCGAGGCGGCTCCTGCGCTCGGGCGCCTTGGCTGCGGGTTGCACATCGCGGGAGGAGGGAAGTTGGCGCCGGTGGTCGCCGCCGCAGCCGAGCGCTTGCCCTTGGTTCGCTACCACGGCGTCGTCGCCGGCGCTGACAAGGAGCGGTTCTTCGAGGTCTGCGACGCGGGGATCATCCCCTCCGTGTGGGCCGAGCCCGGCGGCCCGACGCACACGCTGATCGAGTGGCTGTGCAGGGGCCGGCCGGTGCTCGTCTCGCGCAGAGGAGGGCTCGGCGAGGTGATCGACCTCTACCCGGCAGCGATCGGTCTGGAGCCGACCGTCGTTGGCGTGATCGAGGGCATCAGCGAGCTGGCCGACCCCGACCGCTGGCGGCTGGTCCTCGCGGAAGCCCATCCGATCGACCCAGGCGGAGAGCTCGACGACTGGGTCGATGCCCATGAGGAGATCTACCGTTCGATGATCTGAGGCGGGCGGCAAGTCTGCCGCCGGACAGTCGACGCTTCCCGCGGTGCACGATGATGGAGAGGGCAAGTCGGTGACGGATACACGCCTACGCGCGGCACGCCGGATCGTCGTCTTCGGGAACCACGGCAACGGGAATCTCGGCGACGAGGCGACCCTGCAGGCGCTGATCGAGCAACTCCGCGCACGCCTGCCCGAGGTCGAGATCGTCTCGTTCGCGATGAACCCCGCGGACACGACGGCACGGCACCGGATCCGAGCCGAGCCCGCGACCCGTCTCGCCGCCCAGGCCGCTCGGGCCCGACCGCCGGAGCCGTCGAAAAAGGACCGGCTGCGGGCGGCGCTGAGACGCGTGCCGGCCCTCTTCGGCGCAGTCCGCGTCGGCGTGTACGTTCTCCGCTCGATCGGCCGTGTGCTTGCCGACCCACTCTTCGAGGTGCGGCGCTTCCAGACGCTTCGCGAGGCGGACGTGCTCGTCTTCGCGGGCGGCGGACAACTCACCGAGCACGTGACCGTGTTCACCGATCTGCCCTTTCCCGTGTTCAAGATGTCTCTTCTCGCCAGGCTTGCCGGCGCGCGGGTCCTGGTGCTGAACGTGGGGGTGGGGCCGCTGAGGCGCCGGACGAGCCGGCTGCTGGTTCGCGCCGTGCTTTTGCTCGCCGACTACGCGGCCTTTCGAGACGAGCCCTCGGGCGTGGTCGCCGCCCGCATCGACGGGCGAGGATCCTTCGACGTGTACCCTGATCTCGCGTGCGGGCTCGAGGCTCTCGAGCAACACGTGGATGCGCGGCCGGAGCAGCCCGTTGTCGGCCTGAACCTCTATCCGCTCTTCGACGGTCGCTACCTCCCCGCAGTTGGAGGTCGCTACGGCGCCTACCTGGAGCGGATGTCCGCACTCACCGTCTGGTTGCTCGAACGTCGCTACCGGGTCGTGTTCTTCCCGACGCACCTCCGCGCGGATCCGCCGGTACTTGCGGATCTGAGAGAGCGCCTCGCCACCCGTCTCGGGTGGGAGCGGCTCGGGGATCGGCTGGCCGAGCCCGAGATCGAGACCGTCGACGACCTCGTTGCCGTGCTGTGCTCCACGGATCTCGTCGTCGCCACCCGCTTCCACGCGATCGTGCTCGCGCTCGCGTCGGGGCGGCCGGTGCTCGCCCTGGCAATGCACTCCAAGATGGAACGGGCCATGATCGAGATGGGGCAAGAGGCATTCCTCTTCCAGGCCGACGACGTGTCTGCGGAGCGCCTGATCGAGGGATTCGAGAAGCTGGAGGCGGAGCGGGCAGGGGTCAGCGCCGCCCTCCGGGAGCGAGCCGCCGCCCGCCGCGCGTTGCTCGAGCACGAGCTCGACCAGCTGTTCGGTCGTCGTCGCGACCGTATGGCAATCGGGTGAGGCTCAGCCCGAGCGCCGCTGGCCGCCGCTCCGCGGCCGCCGCCACCGGAGACCGTCGTCGAGCAGGCCCGCGTCCAGCAGGCGCCCGATCTGCTTCAGCCGCGTGTAGCGGGCGCCCTCGAAGTCCTCGGTCGACAGCCCGACGTTCCGGTAGGCGTCGACGAGCTCCTCGGCGCCCGCCCGGGCGGTCCACACCGGGAGATGCCCGGGGAGCAGATCCTCGAACCGCGCGAAGTCGACGCGGTAGCTTCTCGGATCCGCGTAGGAGCCCCCCGCGATCTCGACCTCGCACTCGGGCAGCCGCCCGTGCACGAGCTCTGCCAGCTCCTTGACGCGGTAGTTCTCGGTCGTGGCGCCGACGTTGAAGGCGACGTCGTGGACCTGCTCGCGCGGGGCCTCGAGGACGCCGATCACGGCCCGGCCGATGTCGTGGACGTGAACGATCGGACGCCACGCAGTCCCGTCGGAGAGGATCTTGATCTTGCCGGTCGTGAAGGCCCAGCCGGCCAGGTTGTTGAGCACGACGTCGAGCCGGAGCCGCGGAGAGGCGCCGTACGCGGTTGCGTTCCTGAGGGAGACCGGGGAGAAGTCGTCGTCCGCGAGCCTGGACAGTCCGGCCTCGGCGGCGACCTTCGACTCCGCATACGGCGTCAGCGGGCGAAGCGGCGAGCTCTCGTCGAGAAGGTCGTGGCCCGAGGCAGCTCCGTACATGCTGCAGGACGAGGCGAAGACGAACCGCTCGACGCCCGCGCGTTTCGCCTCGGCGGCGACGTGCAGCGTCCCGTGCAGGTTGATGTCGTAGGTGAGCTCCCGGTCGAGGTCGCCGAGCGGGTCGTTCGAGAGGGCGGCGAGGTGGACGACCGCGTCGAAGCCCTCGAGGTCGCCGCTCGCGACGTCCCGGACGTCTCCCTCGCGCTCCTCGAACGGGAACGCGACCTCGCCGAAGTCGCAGCCCCGGTAGAAGAACGCGTCGAGGCCGACCACGTCGTGACCGGCCTGGTGCAGCATCGGGCCGACGATCGAGCCGATGTAGCCGTGGTGGCCCGTGAGCAGGACTCTCACGGCTCCTCCACCTCCTCGAGGAGGCCGGCGGTCACGAGCGCCTCCGCCGCGTCGGCGAGAGTCGCGAACGGGAGCTCCGCACGCTCGGCCACGTCGAGCAGGGAGTGCTCGCCGTCGGCGAGGTTCAGCACCCAGAGCACCGCGCGGTGGAACGCATCCTCGGCCGTCGGCGGCCCGGCGCCGATCCGGCCGTACAGGCCGCGGCGCCCCAGCTGCGGCTCGCCGTGTGGAGCCCGGCTCCGGTAGACGGCGTTCCGCTCGAGCACGTCGACGATCTCGAGCGCGGCCGCCAGGGAATCGGCGAGGCTCTCGGCCCGCACGAGGTCGAAGTTGTCGGCCGACGAGTGGTACTCGGGAAACCGCCCGTGGGCGCTCCGCATGAGGACGCCGACCGGGAGGTCGAAGGCGGGCGAGCAGAACTGCCGCTCGTCGCCGCCCCACGGGACGAAGTCCTCGACGACTGCATCGGGCCTCGTTGTGCGCAGGACGCCGACGGCCGCGCGGTCGATCTCGGCCCGGCCCCGGCGGCTCCGCTTGTAGGTGACGTGGCCGGGGTCGCCGGCGCAGCAGACGACGAGACCGTGCTCGATGCGGTCGAGGCCGTCCAGGTTCCGTGACAGCCAGGTGAGCGGCCCGACCGTGCCCGGGCTGAACAGGAGCCTGTACGTGTAGCGGCGGCGGCGCTCGCCCAGGCTCCGCCCGAGGAACGCGAGCAGCGCGATCCCGGACAGGTTGTCGTTGCACAGCGACGGATGGCAGATGTACGTCGAGAGCAGGACCTCGTCGCTCGAACGTCCCGGCAGCACCGCCTCGGCGTAGGTCAGGTGGCCCTCCTCGAGCCGGGAGTCGATGCAGACCTCGTACTCGCCGGCCGGGTCGATCCGGCTGCGCTGGGCCTCCGTGACGCAGAAGCCCCAGGTCTCGTCCCAGTAGGCGGTCACCGCCGGGATCCAGCCGGGGCTCTCGGGATGGACGTGCAGGCGCTCCCGGAGCGCCTCCCCGCTCATCCGCGCCCGAACGGGGACCGAGTAGCCGACGACGTGCAGGTTCGACTCGCGGAAGTCGACGAGGCGCCGGCCGTCGGCGTCGGCGATCCAGGCGTCGGCGATGTTCCACTCCCTGGGCACCGTCCAGTCGAAGATCGGCGTCCCGCTCGGCACCTCGACGACGTCGAGCGGCACGACGCGCCCGACGATCCGCAGCGTCTCGCGGACGCCGTCGCCCGTCAGGCTCCGGCAGAGCGGGTAGAGCTCCCGCATCAGCTCGAGCATCTCCTCGCCGGCGTTCCCGGGCGAGACGCCGGTCAGGGGTCGAGTCGCAGCTTCCGGCATCGGAAGGCCTCCGCGTAGCCCGTGGGCGAGTTCGCCTCCATGCCGCGCAGGCGCATCAGCCCGAGAAAGAGATCCTCCGTGAACCAGTGGCGTGACCGCTGCGAGGCGAAATGCTCCATGAGCAGCTCGACCTTTCGCCGCGCGACCTCCTCCTCGAGCGGGACGAAGACGTTCGGAGAGGCGAGGTCGGCGTCGTACTTGGGGATCTCGTACTCGAGGATCACGTGGTTCCGAAAGGTGTTCCAGGTGAGCTCGGCGACGAGGCGGTGGTCCTGGTGGAGGTCGGTCGCGGCGTGCGTGAGGACGAGGTGCGGCGACAGCTCCGCCTTCAGGCGCTCGAATGCCTCCTTCACCTCGGCGCCGACGTAGGGGAAGAAGCTGTCACGAAAGGCCTCGAGCACGATGCGAGGCCGGCGTCCCGCGCCCGCCAGGAAGGCCGACGAGCTCGCCTGCGCCTCCTCGGCGCGGTCGCCGACGGCGCTGAGTACGACCCACGTCACCTCGACCTCGCGGTGCCGCTCGAGCAGCGCGAGGATCGTTCCGCCGCAGCCGATCTCGATGTCGTCGGCGTGGCAGCCGATCGCGAGCACGCTGGTGAACGGCTCGGACCGGGCGAACGAGACGGCCTGCATCTAGCCTGCGCCCATGGTGCCCGTCGTCTCGGGAACGCCGCGCGGCGTGCGCCAGGGTACTTCGCCGCTCTCGAGCAGGGTCTCGAGGACGTGCTTGTCCTTCAGGGTGTCCATCGGCGCCCAGAACCCGTCGTAGGGATAGGCGAGGAGCTTCTCCTCCGCGATCAGACGCTGGAACGGCTCCTCGACGAGATCCTCTCCGGGCCGGATGTAGTCGAAGATCTCGCGGCGGAAGACGAAATACCCGGCGTTCAGCCACAGGCCCGAGGCGGTGACGTCGCGCAGCTCGCGTACGCGCCGGTCGCCGTCGAAGGAGACGACGTGGAAGTTGTACGTCGGGTGGGAGGCGAGGAACATCCCGACGTTGTCGCTGCTCTCCAGCCGCCCGATCATGTCGAGGAGGGGCGCGTCGGTGAGCCCGTCTCCGTAGGTGGCGAGGAAGATCTTCTCCCCGTCCAGGAAGGGCTGGACCTTCCGCAGGCGCTGTCCGATCGGCGCGGTGAGCCCGGTGTCGACGAACGTCATCGACCAGTTCTGGATGTCGCGCTGCAGCAGCTCGAGGCGCTTGCCGCCGTCGCTGAGGACGAAGTCGTTGGAGAGCGCCTCGTTGTAGGTGAGGAAGTACTCCTTGACCACCTCCGCCTTGTAGCCCAGGCAGAGGACGAAGTCGGTGACCCCGAAGGCCGCGTAGTAGTTCATGATGTGCCAGAGGATCGGCTTGTCGCCGATGGTGATCATCGGCTTCGGGATCCGCGCCGACGTCTCGCCCATGCGCAGGCCGAGACCGCCGCAGAAGATCACCACCTTCATGTCACGACTCCTTCCCGCTCGCCCGCCCAGGCGAGGATCTCGGGGCGGGGAATCGGCACGATCAGCTGCGCCCCCCAGTCGCGGATGTACGCGAGCTGGGCGGAGATCTCCTGCTTCAGGTTCCAGGGCAGGATCAGCACGTAGTCCGGCTTCGTCTCCTCGATGCGTGCGGGCGGATGGATCGGGATGTGCGTTCCGGGGAGGAAGCGCCCGTGCTTGTACGGGTTGCGGTCGACCGTGTAGTCGAGAAGATCGGTGCGGATTCCACAGTAGTTCAGCAACGTGTTTCCCTTTCCGGGCGCCCCGTAGCCTACGACCGACTTCCCCGCCCGGCGCAGGTCGATCAGGAGCTCGAGCAGGCTCCACTTCGTCTCCGCAACCCGCTCGCCGAACGCGCGATAGCCCTCCACCGAGTCGTATCCGGCCGCGTGCTCCTCGTCGAGGATCCGCGAGACGCTCTCGCTCGCCGCCACGGTGCGCTCGCCCGGGCGCCGGAGGAAGACCCGCAGCGAGCCCCCGTGCGAGGCCAGCTCCTCGACGTCGAAGATCTCGAGGCCGTGGCGGGTGAAGAGGGTCTTCATCGTCGTCAGCGAGAAGTACGAGTAGTGCTCGTGGTAGATGGTGTCGAACTGGAGGCCCTCGATCAGGCGTGCCAGGTGGGGCACCTCCACGGTCGCGACGCCTCCCGGCGCGAGGAGGATCTCCATGCCGGCGGCGAAGTCGTTCAGGGGCGGCACCTGCGCGAGGACGTTGTTGGCGACGACGAGGCTCGCCGAGCGGCCCTCCGCCACGAGCGCCCGCGCGAGCTTCGCGTCGAAGAACTCGACCAGGGTGTCGACGCCGCGGGCTCCGGCCGCCTCGGCGACGTTGGCCGCCGGATCGATGCCGAGCACGGGGATCCGGCGCTCGACGAAGTGCTGGAGCAGGTAGCCGTCGTTCGACGCCAGCTCGACGACCAGGCTGCCCGCGTCGAGGCCGAGCTGCTCGGTCATCCGCTCGGCGTAGGTACGAGCGTGCGCGACCCACGAGTCCGAGTAGGCCGAGAAGTAGGCGTACTCGCGGAAGATGTCGCTCGCCGGCACGTAGGCCTCGAGCTGGACGAGCAGGCAGGTCGCGCAGATGCGCACGTGGAGCGGGTAGAAGCGCTCGACGCCGTCGAGCTCGCCGGCCGTCGGGAACGTCTCGCAGAGCGGGGACATGCCGAGGTCGACGAACGTGTGGCGCAGCGGCTCGCCGCACAACCGGCAGGTCGCGGTCGTCGCCTGCGGCGACTCCTCGGTGGCTTCGGCACGCACGATCAGTCCCCTCGACTCACATTAGGTCGGCGTGCGCGCGACTTCAACCGCGGCCGGAGCGGAACCATTCGCACGTCCGCCGGAGCCCGTCGTCGAGGCCGGTCGCGGGAGCCCAGCCGAGCGAGGCGGCGGTCGGCTCGAGATCGGCGACGTCGGTCGTCTCGAACGGGCGGTCCGGGATGGCGCCGAACGCCGGCGGCGCCGTGGAGCCGACGATCGCGACCAGCCGCTCGACGAGCTCGCGGATCGGGACGGGCGTCCCCGAGCCGACGTCGAACACCCCTCCCTCGACGCCGTCCGCCACCGCGGCCAGGACGAAAGCGTCGACGACGTCGTCCACGTAGACCCAGTCGACCGGTCGATGCCCGCTCGAGAGCTTCGGGATCCGCCCCTCGAGCAGCGACCGGATCACGTACGGCACGAGCTTCGTCTCGTCCTGCCGCCCGGGCCCGTAGACCATGAAGACGCGCAGGCAGACGACCGGGCAGCCGTACAGCAGGCGGAACATCCGCGCATAGCCTTCGGCCGCCCACTTCGACGCGGCGTACGGAGAGGCCGGCGGGTGGGCGTCGCCGGGCCGCGGCGCCTCCATGGATCCTGCCAGGACGATCCGCCGGACGCCGGTCGCCTGCCAGGCGCTCATCACGTTCAGGGCGGAGAGGAGGTTGGCGCGGACCGTCGGCGCGACGTGCTCGAGCTCACGACCGCCGGTGACGCGACCCGCCAGGTGGAAGACGAGCTCCGGCTCGACCTTCGCGAGGGTCTCGGCGACCGCGTCCGGGTCGCAGGCGTCGAGCTCGACCCACGGCAGGCCCGGATCGGGCGGTCGCCCGCGCGACGCGACGTGGACCGAGGCCCCGAGCTCGACGAGCCGCCGGCAGAGCCGGGCGCCGATGAACCCGGTCCCGCCGGTGACGAGCGTCCGGCGACCGGAGAGGTCGACGTCGGGACCGGAGGTCGTCTGCGTCACGGCTCCGGTTCAGCCTGCGGACGCTGCCGGCGCCATTCTCAGCCTGAGCTCGTCCTCGACCTCGTCCAGGGGCGGCCAGGTCTCGTCCTTCGCCGAGATCGCCGCGACCGGCAGCGGCCAGCTCAGGCGGAGGCGGGGATCGTCGTACGCGAGGCCCGCGGCGAGCTCGGGCGCGTGGAACTCGCTCATCTGATAGCCGATCTCCGTGCGGTCCTCGAGCGTCTGGTACCCGTGCGCGAAGCGCTTGGGGACGTAGAGCGCACACCGGTTGCCGGCCGAGAGCTCGACCGCGACGTGCTCGAGGTAGGTCGGGCTCTCGGGGCGGAGGTCGACCACGACGTCCAGGGCCGACCCGTGCGTGCAGCGGACGACCTTCGCCTCGGCCGCCGGCGGGTACTGGAAGTGCATGCCGCGCACCGTCCCTCGAATCAGGTTGAGGGCAACGCTCTCCTGGGCGATCGTCGTCTCCAGGCCGTGCTCGGCGAACTCGTGGCGGCAGAACGTGCGCGCGAAGAACCCGCGCTCGTCCTCGTGGCGCTCGGGCGTGATCACGAACGCCCCCTGGAGCCCCGTCTCCGTGAAGTTCATCCGCTCCTCGCCGTCCCCTCGACAGTCGCGTCGCACTCCCAGCACGCAGGGTAGTGGAACGGGCACTCGGCTCTCCGGCCGGGCGCGGGCCGGCTACCCCGAACGAGGGACTTGACGGGCGGCACGGTTGCACGGATTCTGGGAGGGGTGGCCTACGCGTCGCAGCAAGCCCGGGAGAGGGGAGTGGACGAGGTGGACCTCGCCGACCGACGGCCGGGCGCCGGGGCCGAGCCGTGGGGGCTCGCCGGGATCACCGGCGTGGTCGTCAACTGGGAGACGCCTGCGTACACGATCGAGGCGGTCCGGGGTCTCCTCGGGGAGGGGCTCGAGCCGGCTCAGCTCGTCGTCGTCGACAACGGGTCGAAGGACTCGAGCTACGACGAGATCACGACTGCCCTGCCGGGCTGCGTCGTGGTCCGTCTCGAGGAGAACATCGGCTACGCGCGCGCGGCGAACCTCGGAGCGCGCGTCCGGACGTCGGACAGCTACCTCTTCGTCAACAACGACGCCTTCGTCCACCGGCCCGGATCCGTGGCGGCGATGGCGCGGGTGCTGGAGGACCCGGCCGTCGGCCTGGTCTCGGCCCGGGTGCTGAGGCAGGACCTGACCGTCCAGCCGGCCGTCGTCGCACTCCAGACCCCGGCGGTCGCGCTGGTCCGAGCCTCGGGGCTGAGCCGCCTGATCCCGAACCGCTGGCAGCCGTCGTGGAGCACGTACTGGGACCAGAGCTCCTCGCGCGAGATCCAGGCAGTCTCGACGGTCGCGGTGCTCGTCCGCCGGGAGACGTGGGAGCAGCTCGGAGGGTTCGACGAGGGCATGTACTTCTACGGCGAGGATCTGGACTTCTGCTTCCGCGCCAGGCGGGAGGGCTGGAAGGTCTGGTTCACTCCGGAGGCCGAGTTCGTGCACATCGGCGGGGGCTCCACCGCCCCCCGCTGGTCGAACGCCGACCGCAGCGAGCGGGTCGGCCGGGCCGAGGCGATGATGATCCGGCGGAACATGAGCCCGCTCGCGGCGAACGCCTCGCTGGCGTTCATGGGCCTGGGCCTTCTCGCCCGGTACGCCGCCTTCCGGCTCTCCGGACGGCGGGAGGCTGCCGAGACGATGCGGGCAACGCTGCGCGGCCTTCGCGCTCGACCGGGGGAAGGGCCGCGCGCCGCTCCGAGCGGGCCGTCCGAGGCCGACCCCTCGCGCGCCACTCCGGGCGGCTAGCGCACGCTCGCGGCTCCGCTCGCGTCGGCTCAGTCCGGGCCGCGCCGGAGCTGTGCGAGCCCCTCCGGCCGCCGGGACGCCTCGACCAGGGCTTCCAGGGCGGCGCCGATCTCCTCGCGGAAGCGCCGAGCGGCGAAACGCTGGGCGCGGCGGTGGATCTCGACCGGGTCGAGCTCCACGGCCGCCGCGAGCCGAACCGCGGCCCGAACCTGCTCGGCGGTGGGGGCGTCGAGCAGCCAGCCGGTCTCACCCGCGTCGACGATGTCCCGGGCACCGCCGCGGTCGAGCGCGATCACCGGCGTCCCGCAGGCCTGCGCCTCGGCCATCGCGATGCCGAAGTCCTCCTCCGCCGGGAAGACGAGTGCTCTCGCGCTTCTGTACAGCCGGACCAGCGCCTCCTCGTCGACGTGGCCCAGGAAGCTCACGTTCGCCGTCGCGCGCTTGCGCAGGTACGGGAGCAGCGGGCCCTCGCCGACCACGACCAGGCGGTCCTCGAGCCCGGCGAACGCCTCGACGACGAGCTCCGGCTGCTTGTACCCGGCGAGCCGGCCGACGTAGAGAAAGGCGTCCTCCCGCTCGCCGCCGGGCGTGAAGCGGTCGGTGTCGACCGGTGGGTGGATCACCTGCGAGCGGCGGCCGTACGAGCGGGCGATCCGGTCGGCGACCGCGGTCGAGTTCGCCACGAACATGTCGACCCGCTCCGCAGTCGCGCGGTCCCAGCGGCGGAACCAGGCCATCAGCAGACGGGCCGGAGGCCGGGTGGCGACCGGGAACCGTCGTTTCTCGGACTCGAAGTCCCAGGCATAGCGCATCGGCGTGTGGCAGTAGCAGAGGTGGGGTACGCCGGGTGCGAAGCGCACCGCCTTCGCGCAGGCGTGGCTGCTCGAGACGACTGCGTCGACGTCCCCGAGCGGCTCTCGCAGGGCCCACGCGAGCGGCATGACCGGCAGGAGCCACTCGTGGTGGCGGGTGGCCGCCGGCACGTGCTGCAGGAATGACGGCTCCGCGCGCCGCAGGCTCGGCGGCAGGCGATCGGGCTCGACGAGCGCCGTCAGCAGTCGCGCGTCCGGGTACGCCTGCAGGATCTGCTCGACCACGCGTTCGGAGCCGGCGTAGGTCACGAGCCAGTCGTGCGCGACGGCGAGGCGCATCGCCACAGGCTAGTGGCCCGGGCCGCATGCGGGCTCCGGGTCGGAGGGGCGTGGGGCGTGGCCGGTCACCGCTTCGTTCCGGTTTGGCGAATCCGTCCGGTGGCAATCAGGCGTATCAACGTCGAGCCCTGGAATCGCCGGGCGGGGCGCGGGGACGAGGCTTGCAAAGACCCTCGCGCTCACGCAATATGAGGGATGGGAGCGGGGAGAGGCAACGGAGAGAGAAATCGTGAACCTGTGCACTCCCGCTCTTGCGGTTGTGCAGGGTTGCCGATAAGCCGAGTGTGAGCTCATGTCCGTGAACTACGACACCGACGTCGTCCAGTCCGCGGGTCAGCTCGGCGGGACCCAGGCCGCGACGACCGTCCCGGCCGTCTACGAGCCTGCGCTCCGGGGCGACCGGTTCTGGTCGGGCGCTCGGCTCGCATTCGACCTCCTGCTCCTGGTGCTCGCCGCCACGGTCGCAGACGTCTCCTCCCGGGCCGTCACGACCCTCGCGGGCCGCGTGCTCTGGCCGATCCTCTTCGCGGCGGTCGTCGTCTGCATGGCGTATGCGCGCGGGACGTACCGGCGGCGGGTGAAGCTGGACAGCCTCGACGACCTCGCCTCCACGGGCTGGGTGCTGGCAGTGGCGACGAGCGTGGTCGTCACCCTGCGCGTTCTCCTCGACGGCAGCCCGGAGGTCGCTGCGAGTCACACCGTGCGGCTCGGGCTGTTCGCGGCCGCGCTCCTGGCCGGCGGCCGGGTCGCAGTCAACCTCTGGCAGTCGCAGACGAGGCAGCTGGGCAGGGCGCTCGTGCCGACGCTGATCGTCGGCGCCGGCCACATCGGACGCACCACCGCGAAGCGCCTGCTCGAGCATCCCGAGCTCGGCCTCCTGCCGATCGGCTTCCTCGACAAGGAACCGCTCGAGGCAGACAGCGACGCGCGGGACCTGCCCGTGCTGGGCGCGAGCTGGGATCTCGACCGCATCGCCTCCCAGTACGGCATCGGGCAGGTGGTCGTCACCTTCTCGACCGCTCCGAGCGACGTCCTGCTGCGGATCGTCAACCGCTGCGAGGAGCTCGGGATCGCCGTCGCGCTCGTCCCGCGCCTGTTCGAGAAGATGACGCAGCGTCTGACGGTCGAGCATCTCGGCGGGCTGCCGCTGATCACCTCCCGGCCCAGCGACCCGAAGGGGTGGCAGTTCGCCGTCAAGTACTCGCTCGACCGGCTGGTCGCGCTGGTGCTGGTGGTGCTCCTCCTGCCGGTGCTCGCGGCCTGCGCGCTGGCCGTGTGGATGACGGGCGGCCGGCCGATCTTCTTCCGCCAGCCACGCGTCGGCAGGGACGGCAAGGAGTTCGACATGCTCAAGTTCCGCTCGATGCGGGACGCCCGTCGGCCGGGGAGCGAAGCCGATGCCGGCTGGCTCGCCAGGCAGCTCGAGTGGGACGTCTCGGACCGGCCGGCCACGTTCGACCCCGAGCGCCGTCTCACTTCGGCCGGCGCCTTCCTGCGCAAGACGTCGCTCGACGAGCTGCCGCAGCTGTTCAACGTGCTGAAGGGGGACATGTCCCTGGTCGGCCCGCGTCCCGAGCGGACGGCGTACGTCCGCCAGCTGGAGGCGCACATCTACCGCTACGGCGACCGGCACCGGGTCAAGGCGGGCATCACCGGCTGGGCCCAGGTGAACGGACTGCGGGGACAGACCTCGCTGGCCGACCGGGTCGAGTGGGACAACTACTACATCGAGAACGCCTCGCTCTGGCTCGACCTCAAGATCGTCGGCCTGACCATCCTGACGCTGTTCCGGTCCGGGCGCCGGTAGCGCTTCAGCTCGAGATCCGCGAGAGCTCGCTCCGCTCGAAGGCGATCACGTCGGCGAGGATCTCGTCGAGCGAGCGCTCGGGCGTCCAGCCGATCGTCGCGGCGACCTTGTCGATGGACGGGATCCGGTGGAACATGTCCTCGATTCCGAGGCCGTAGACCCGGTCGTAGGGGACGAACTCGAGCTCGGAGCTCGAGTCGGTGGCGGCGAGCACGCGGCTCGCGAGGTCGAGAATCCGGATCCGCTCCTGGGAGCCGACGTTGTAGATCTCGCCGGAGGAGGCTCCCACGCCCATCAGCCCGGTGAGCGCCCGGATCGTGTCCTGCACGTGGCAGAAGCACCGCGTCTGGGTCCCGTCGCCGTGGATCTCCAGGGGCCGGCCGGCGAGCGCGCGCTCGACGAAGCGGGGAATCACCATGCCGTACGTCCCGCTCTGCCTCGGCCCGACCGTGTTGAAGAGACGGACGATCACGCAGTCGAGCTCGCGCTCCTGGTGGTAGGCCAGGGCGAGAAACTCGTCCATCGCCTTCGAGTCGGCGTACGCCCAGCGCCGCGCGGTCGTCGGCCCGTAGATCCGGCGCGCTCCCTCGTCGAGCGGGAGCTCCTCCCGGTGGTCGCCGTAGACCTCCGAGGTGGAGGCGACGAGCACGCGCTTGCCGAACCGCGAGCAATGGTCGAGCACGACCTCGGTGCCTTCGAGATTGGTGACGAGCGTGTGCACCGGCTGCTCGACGATCAGCCGGACGCCGACCGCGGCGGCGAGGTGGTAGACGACGTCGCTCTTGTGCACGAGCTCGTTGACGACCGCCGGCTTCAGCACCGAGTCGACGACGAGGTGGAAGCTCCTTTGCGCGGTCAGATGCTCGACGTTCCGCATCGCCCCGGTGGAGAGGTCGTCCAGGGCGTAGACCTCCCAGCCGTCCTCGAGCAGGCGCTCGCAGAGGTGCGACCCGATGAACCCGGCACCCCCTGTGACGAGAGCCCTTCCCTGCACCGGTCGAAGCCTACAGGTGGCTCTGACCGGTGCCCGGCGGAGACGAGCAAGGCTCGCCGGTCGTCGTCGAGGATGCGGTGCTGATGCAGGTGTGCCTTGACAGGCCGGTCGAGGTGGATATTCTCTAGCAAATCAGTAGACAAACTAGAGAGATAAGGATACGCGATGCAGAGAATGGTTCTTGCTTTGGTCTCCACGCTCGTCTGCCTGGCCGTCACCGCGACTGCGGGAGCGTCTCCGCGTGAGGTGAGGCTCTCGATCGTCGCGTACTCGACGCCCAAGAACGTCTACGCGAGGATCATCGAGGCCTTCCGGCGGACTCCGGCCGGACAGGGCGTCGCGTTCAGCGAGTCGTACGGCGCCTCAGGCGACCAGGCGAAGGCGGTCGTCGCCGGCCTGCCGGCCGACGTCGTCTTCCTGTCGACAGGCCTCGACGTCGAGACGCTCGTCGACGCCGGGCTCGTCGACGGGGCCTGGAGCCGGCAGTCGTACCGCGGAATCGAGGCCGACACCGTCGTCGTCTTCGCCGTTCGGAACGGAAACCCGAAGCACATCAGGGGCTGGGCCGACCTCGTGCGGCCCGGGGTCCAGGTGGTTACGCCCAACCCGTTCAGCTCGGGATCGGCCAAGTGGAACGTCCTTGCCGCCTACGCGGCCCAGCGCAGGCTCGGGAAGACGGACAAGCAGGCGATCGCCTACGTCGAGCAAGCTCTTCCGGCACGTGGTCTCCCAGGACACGTCGGGGCGGAACGCGACGAACACGTTCCTGGCGGGGAAGGGCGACGTGCTGCTGACCTACGAGAGCGAGGCCCTGACGTCACGGATGCAGGGCACGGACATCCAGTACGTGATCCCGCGCCAGACGATGTTGATCGAGCTGCCCATTGCCATCCTCAAGAAGAGCAGGAACCTGGCCAAGGCGCAGGCGTTCGTCCGGTTCACGAAGGGACCTGTCGCCCAGGATCTGTTCGGCCAGTACGGCTGGCGCCCGATCGACCCGGCGGTCGCGAGGAAGTACGCGGAGAAGTATCCCGCTCGGCCCGGGATCTTCCGCATCACCGACCGCTACTTCGGCGGCTGGCGCGCGGCCGACAAGCGCTGGTTCGACCTGAAGAGCGGGATCATGGTCGGGATCGAGAAGAGGGTCGGTGGTCCGACTGGCGGCTAGCGCCCCGGCCGTCGCGTCCCAGCCGCTCGCCGGCCGCTTCGCGAGGGAGAGCGCGTCGACCGCGCTCTCCCTCGGCTTCGTCACCGGGTACCTCTCCCTGATCGTGGCGCTCCCGATCGCGGCGCTCGTCTGGGCATCGACGGGGGAGGGCTGGACGGGGTTCTGGGACGCGGTCTCCAGTCCCGAGGCCGTCGCCGCGCTGAAGCTGACGCTCGGCGTCGCGGCGGTCGCCGCCCTCGTGAACGCCGTGCTCGGCACGATCACCGCCTGGGTCCTCGTCCGCGACGACTTCCGCGGCAGGTCGGTCGTGAACGCGGTCATCGACCTGCCGTTCGCGCTGCCGACGATCGTCGCCGGCCTCGTGCTGCTCGCGCTCTACGGGCCGAAGTCACCGATCGGCGTCAGTCTTGCGTTCACCCGCACGGCGATCGTGCTCGCGCTCCTGTTCGTCACGCTGCCGTTCGTCGTCCGAACGGTGCAGCCCGTGCTGATCGAGCTCGACACCGAGATGGAGGAGGCGGCGCGGTCGCTCGGCGCCGGCGAGCTCACCGTGTTCCTCCGCATCGTGCTGCCGAACATCGTGCCCGGGATCCTCTCGGGCGTGGCGATGGCCTTCGCGCGGGCGGTCGGCGAGATCGGCGCCGTCGTGATCATCTCCGGGAACCTCCCGTACCGCACGGAGCTCGCGTCGGTTTTCGTCTACAACCGGATCCAGAGCGGCGACCGGGCGGGCGCGGCGGCGGTCGCCGTCGTGCTGCTCGTCGTCTCCTTCGTCCTGCTGCTCGCGATCGGCGGTCTCCGCCGGCGCGCCACGAGGCACGAAGGTGCGTAGGCTCGCGCTCCGCTCCATCGCGCTCGGCTACCTGCTGCTCGTGCTGCTCGCGCCGCTCTCGATGGTCTTCTGGCGCACGTTCGAGAACGGCTTCGGCGCCGCGTGGGACGCGCTGTCCGCGCCGGAGACCGTCCACGCGTTCAAGATCACGCTGATCATCACCGCGATCGCGGTGCCGGCGAACACGGTCTTCGGTGTCGTCTGCGCCCTCGCGATCGTCCGCCGGCGTTTCCCCGGCAAGGGGCTCGTCAACGCCTTCGTCGACCTACCGCTCGCGCTCTCGCCGGTCGTCGTCGGTCTCGCGCTGTTCGTCCTCTACGGGCGTGGCGGCTGGCTCGGCGACTGGTTCCAGAGCCACGGCGTGCAGATGCTGTTCGCGTTGCCGGCGATGGTGCTCGCGACGATCTTCGTCTCGGTGCCGTTCGTCGCGCGGGAGGTCGTCCCGACCCTGCGGGAGGTCGGCGACGAGCAGGAGCAGGCGGCGCACACGCTCGGCGCCTCCGGCTGGCAGACCTTCTGGCGGATCACGCTGCCGTCGATCCGCTGGGCGGTGATCTACGGCGTCGTCCTGACGACGGCACGCTGCCTCGGCGAATACGGGGCGGTGGCCGTCGTGTCCGGCCACATCGAGGGCCGGACCGAGACGGCCACCCTCCGCGTGCAGGAGCGCTACGACAACTTCGACCTGGCCGGCGCGTACGCGATCTCGCTCGTGCTCGCGACGATCGCCGTCGCCGTCCTGGTGACCATGACCCTGATCCGACCGAGAGAGGAACACGCCTGAGATGTCGATCTCCGTCCGCAACGTCTCGAAGCGCTTCGGCACGTTCGTCGCCCTGGACGACGTCTCGCTCGACGTCCCGACCGGCTCGCTGACCGCGCTGCTCGGCCCCAGCGGCAGCGGCAAGTCGACGCTTCTGCGCGTGATCGCCGGCCTCGAGCGTCCGGATGCCGGCACCGTGCACATCGCCGAGCACGACGTCACCGGCCACTCGCCGCAGGACCGCGAGATCGGCTTCGTCTTCCAGCACTACGCCGCGTTCAAGCACATGACGGTCCACGACAACGTGGCATTCGGGCTGAAGATCCGGAAGCGGCCGAGGGCCGAGATCCGGGAGCGCGTCCACGAGCTGCTCCAGCTCGTCCAGCTCGAAGGGCTGGCGGCACGGTACCCGGCCCAGCTCTCGGGCGGTCAGCGCCAGCGGATGGGGCTCGCGCGGGCGCTCGCGGTCGACCCGAAGGTGCTGCTCCTCGACGAGCCGTTCGGCGCGCTCGACGCGCGCGTGCGCAAGGAGCTCCGGGTGTGGCTTCGCCGGCTCCACGACGAGACGCGGACGACGACCGTGATCGTCACCCACGATCAGGAGGAGGCGATGGAGGTCGCCGAGACGGTGGCGGTGATGAACCGTGGGCGGATCGAGCAGGTTGCGGGGCCGGTCGATCTCTACGAGCGGCCGGCCAACGAGTTCGTGCTCGAGTTCGTCGGTGCCGTCAACAGGCTGGGGGACGCCTTCGTCCGCCCCCACGACCTGGAGGTGAGCCTGGAGCCGAACGGGGCGACGAGAGAGGCGCTGGTCGTCCGCCTCGTCCACCTCGGCTTCGAGGTGGGCGTCGAGCTGGTCCGCGACGACGGAGAGCAGCTCTCGGCGCAGCTGACCCGGGACCAGGCGGAGGCGCTCGAGCTCGCGGCGGGCCAGATCGTGTACGTGCGCCCGACCCGGGAGACCACCTTCGTCCGGTAGCGGCGCACCGGGCCCGGGTCGTCTCCCCGAGCCGTGGCCTTTCGTCCCACGTCCGGGCACCGGACGTCCGAGGCCTCGAGGCACTTCCGCGGCCGCTGTGTAAGAAGTTCGTAAGCGCGCGCTTGGGCTCGGGCGGTACGGGCATCTCTCGGCCATCGGTCGCCCGGCGGTCCCTCTCCCGCCCGGGCGAAGCACACGGCCCTCGCTCTGGTCGCCCGGGATCGGGGCGGGGCCGTGTCCTCCTCCCGGGCCGGGCTCAGGGGTGGGGCACCCAGGCCTCCGGATCGGCGACGAGGTCGGCCACGACCGTGGGCAGGTGCCCGCCCGCGACGTCTGCGAGCGTCACCGCCTCGAGCACGGAGCGCAGGCTCGCGCGCACGGCGATCCAGACCTCGCGCAACGGCTCGGCCGCGCCGTGATACGAGACGGTGTCCGGCCGCGCCCCGCGCACGTTCGCGAGCGGCCCCTCGACGGCTCGGATCACGTCGGCGAGCGTGATCGTCGCGGCCGGCCGGGCGAGCCAGTAGCCCCCCTCGACGCCACGCTGGCTGCGGACGAGCCCCGCCTGGCGGAGGTCGCCGAGGATGTTCTCGAGGAACTTGACCGGAACGTCCTGCGCCTGCGCGAGCCGCTCGCCCTTGACGTGGCCGTCGCCCTCGGCGGCGGCGAGCTCGACGCAGGCCCGCAACGCGTAGTCGGCCTTTGCGGAGACGCGCACCCCCGCATTGTGAGCCACGACGACGCCGGACACCTGGGTCGCCTCTCGCGTGCCGTCCGCCGGGGCCGCCTGCCTCCACGGGCGCCGCGAGCGCACCCAGGGGCTCCGGTACAATGACCTCCTCAGTGTTCGAGCGGTTCACAGAGAGAGCCCGCCAGGTCGTCGTCCTCGCCCAGGACGAGGCGCGCGCGCTGAAGCACAACTACATCGGCACCGAGCACATCCTGCTCGGCCTGCTCCGCGAGGAGGAGGGTCTCGCAGCACGCGTGCTCGAGTCGCTCGACATCACGGTCGAGGAGGTACGGGCGCAGGTCGCGCGGATCGTCGGCCAGGGAGACGAGGTCACGACCGGCCAGATCCCGTTCACGCCGCGGGCGAAGAAGGTGCTGGAGCTGGCGTTGCGCGAGGCGCTCTCGCTGGGCCACAACTACATCGGCACCGAGCACATCCTGCTCGGGCTCGTCCGCGAGAACGAGGGGGTCGCCGCACGAATCCTGCTCGACTTCGACGCGGACGCGGAGAAGATCCGCAACGAGATCATCCGCATGCTCTCGGGCCCGGGGCGGCGCCAGCAAGGCGGCGCGGCCGGTGCGCCCGGCGAGAAGTCGAAGAGCTCGAAGCTGCTCGACCAGTTCGGTCGCAACTTCACGAAGCAGGCCCAGGAGTCGAAGCTCGACCCGGTGGTCGGCCGGCAGACGGAGATCGAGCGGATCATGCAGATCCTCTCACGCCGCCAGAAGAACAACCCGGTGCTGATCGGCGAGCCCGGCGTCGGGAAGACGGCGATCGTCGAGGGGCTGGCGCAGCGGATCGCGGCCAACCAGGTGCCCGAGCTCCTGAAGGGCAAGCAGATCTACAGCCTCGACCTCGCCGCGCTCGTCGCCGGCTCGAAGTACCGTGGCGAGTTCGAGGAGCGGCTGAAGAAGGTGATGAAGGAGATCCAGCAGCGGGGCGACATCGTGCTGTTCATCGACGAGCTCCACAACCTCGTCGGCGCGGGCGCGGCCGAGGGCGCCATCGACGCGGCCAGCATCCTGAAGCCGGCGCTGGCACGCGGGGAGCTGCAGACGATCGGGGCGACGACGCTGGACGAGTACCGCAAGTACCTCGAGCGTGACGCAGCGCTCGAGCGCAGGTTCCAGCAGGTTCGGGTGGACGAGCCGTCCGTGGACGACACCGTCCAGATCCTGCGCGGGCTGCGCGACCGCTACGAGGCCCACCACCGCTGCAAGATCACCGACGAGGCGCTTCACGCGGCCGCATCGCTCGCCGACCGCTACATCCAGGACCGCCACCTGCCCGACAAGGCGATCGACCTGATCGACGAGGCCGCCTCTCGGATGCGGATCAAGACGATGACCGCGCCGCCCCGCTACCGGGAGCTCGAGGAGGAGATCGAGAAGGTCCGCAAGGACAAGGAGGCGGCGATCGAGGCGCAGGAGTTCGAGAAGGCCGCCTCGCTGCGCGACAAGGAGCGGAAGCTCAGCCAGAAGAAGCGCGAGCTCGAGGAGAGCTGGCGCGAGAACGAGGGCGATGAGCAGCCGGACATCGGCGAGGAGGAGATCGCCGACATCGTCTCGATGTGGACCGGCATCCCGGTCTTCAAGCTGACCGAGGCCGAGACCCAGAAGCTGATCCGGATGGAGGACGAGCTGCACAAGCGCGTGGTCGGCCAGCACGAGGCGATCGTCGCGGTCTCGAAGTCGATCCGCCGGGCGCGGGCGGGGATCAAGGATCCGAAGCGGCCGACCGGCTCGTTCATCTTCCTCGGGCCGTCTGGTGTCGGCAAGACCGAGCTCGCGCGCACGCTCGCCGAGTTCCTGTTCGGCGACGAGGACGCGCTCATCCAGGTCGACATGTCCGAGTACATGGAGAAGCACTCGGTCTCACGGCTCGTCGGCTCGCCGCCCGGGTACATCGGCTACGACGAGGGCGGCCAGCTGACCGAGGCGGTCCGGCGCAAGCCGTACTCGGTCGTCCTGCTCGACGAGATCGAGAAGGCGCACCCGGACGTGTTCAACATCCTCCTGCAGATCCTCGAGGACGGGAAGCTGACCGACGCCCAGGGGCGCAAGGTCGACTTCCGGAACACGATCGTGATCATGACCTCGAACGTTGGTGCCGCGTCGATCTCGAAGAACCAGACGCTCGGCTTCTCGGTCGGCGACGAGTCGGGCCTCTCGTACGAGGACATGAAGGACCGCGTGATGGGCGAGCTGAAGAAGATCTTCCGTCCCGAGCTCCTCAACCGCATCGACGAGGTGATCGTCTTCCACAAGCTGGCCAAGGACGAGATCAAGACGATCGTCGACCTGATGCTGAAGCGGCTCCGCGAGCAGATGGCGACGCACGAGGCCTCGATCGAGCTCACCGAGGACGCGAAGGAGATGCTCGTCGAGAAGGGCTACGACCCGGCGATGGGGGCGCGGCCGCTCCGGCGGGCGATCCAGCGTCACATCGAGGATCCACTCGCCGACTTCGTCCTCGGCGCGGAGCTCACACCCGGCTCGACGATCATGGTCGACCGGAAGGGCGAGGAGGACGTCGACATCACGATCATTCCGGGCGAGGAGCGCGAGCCCGAGAAGGTCGCTGTGCCCGCGGGCGACGCGGCGAGCGGCGGGGACGAGCCCGGCGGCTCGCCCGCCGAGCCCGGCGAGCCGCCCGAAGGCTAGGCTCGCGGGCGGCCGTCCGGAACACGGCCGCCCGCTCCCGCTCTCGCCGCGGGGGAATCGTCACGCTTCGGGCACGGAGTCGCGTCAGGGCCGCTCCGTAGACTGACGGAGTGGCCAAGGCTGCGGCTTCTCTCTTCGCCTGCTCCGAGTGCGGCTACTCGTCGGGCCGCTGGTTCGGGCGCTGCCCCGGCTGCGGCGAGTTCGGGACACTCGTCGAGGAGGCGGGAGCCGGCGCGCGTGGGCATGTCTCCTCGGTGCGGCCGCCGCTGCGCCTGGTCGAGGTCGAGGCCGAAGAGGCGGATCGCATCCCGACCGGTGTTCCGGAGCTCGACCGCGTGCTCGGGGGCGGGCTCGTGCCCGCGTCGCTCGTCCTGGTGGGCGGCGAGCCCGGAGTCGGGAAGTCGACCATGCTGCTCATGGCGCTCCGCGCCATGAGCAAGGAGAGACGGGTCCTGCTCGTGTCCGGGGAGGAGTCGCCCGCGCAAGTCAGCCTCCGCGCCGCCCGTCTTGGCGGTGCGGAGGCTGTCGAGATCCTCGCCGAGACCGAGCTCGAGGCCGTCTGCGCGACCCTCGAGCGCGAGCGTCCCGACGTCTGCGTGATCGACTCCGTCCAGACGCTTTACTCGGCGGACCTCGGCTCCGCCCCGGGCTCGGTCGCGCAGGTCCGCGAGGCGGCCGCCCGCCTGCTCCGGGTCGCGAAGGAGAGCGGAGTCGCCGTCTTCCTCGTCGGGCACGTGACCAAGGACGGGGCGGTCGCCGGGCCGCGCGTTCTCGAGCACCTCGTCGACTGCGTCCTCCAGTTCGAGGGCGACCGGTACCGGGAGCACCGGATCCTCCGTGCCGCGAAGAACCGGTTCGGCTCCACCAACGAGCTGGGGGTGTTCGAGATGACGGGCGCCGGGCTCGTCGGCGTCCCCGACCCGTCGGAGCTCTTCGGTCGGAGCGAGCCCGGCGAGATCGGCGCGGCGGTCGTCTGTGCCCTGGAGGGAACCCGGCCGATCCTGCTCGAGATCCAGGCGCTCGTCGCTCCGACCGACCTCGCGATGCCCCGCCGGGTCGCCACCGGCGTCGACCCGAAGCGTCTGGCGATGATCGTCGCGGTCCTGGGCCGCCATGCGCGCCTCGGGCTCGGCGCCGCCGACGTGTTCGTGAACGTCGCCGGCGGCGTCCGGATCGACGAGCCGGGCGCCGACCTCGCGGTCGCGCTCGCGATCGCCTCGGCCGCGAGGGGTGTCGCCGTCAAGGAGGGGCTGGCAGCTTTTGGCGAGCTCGGCTTGACCGGTCGGCTCCGTGCCGCCGCACAGGCCGAGCGACGGCTCGAGGAGTGCGCCAAGCTCGGCTTGAAGGCGGTCCTCGTGCCCACAGGCACGGTGCGCGGGGATCGGCCGGCGCTCGTCGAGGCCGGAACGGCCGCCGAGGCCCTGCATGCCGGCCTCGGCGAGCCCGCGTCCGACTCGAACTAGGCGCCTCTGAGCAGGGATTTCCTGTAAACGAGGGGTTAAAACCCCTGGAAACTTGGCGTTTTTGAGCCATCTGAGCTATACTTGTCCAAGTTCGCCGGCGGCTCTTCAAACCGCCGGCGTCTTGGCGACTACAGCGCTCGAAAGGGGAGTCAGCTTGTACAAGGTCGGCGACAAGGTGGTGTATCCACACCACGGGGCAGGCACCGTCGTGAAGAAGGAGCAGCGCGAGGTGCTGGGCCAGAAGCGCGATTACCTCACGATCAAGATCCTCCACAACGACATGACCGTCAACGTCCCGTGCGAGAACGCCGAGAAGGTCGGGCTCCGCAGGGTGATCGACGAGCAGATGGTCGAGAAGGTGCTGAAGGCTCTCCAGGGCTCGGGAACGACGATGCCGAAGAACTGGAACCGCCGCTTCAAGCACAACCGCGACAAGATGAAGACCGGCGACATCTTCGAGCTCGCGGAGGTCGTGCGGAATCTCTCGCTTCGCGACCACGAGAAGGGGCTCTCCACCGGCGAGAAGCAGATGTTCGTGAAGGCGAAGAAGATCCTCGCCAGCGAGCTCATGTACGCCAAGGCGTTGGACGAGGACGAGGCCGGAGTCTGGCTCGACGAGGTTCTCGCCACCGTCTCGAACGGCAAGCGGCGCGCCGCGGTCGCCGCGCGTTAGGCAGAGACTCCTTCTGCGCCATGCCTTTACCGGACATTGGCGCCGAAGGCGGAAACGTCTGGGCCGTCGTCGCCGCCGCCGGTCGGGGCAAGCGGCTGGACGCGGACCGACCCAAGGTCTTCGCGCCGCTCGGCGGGCGGCCGCTCCTCGCCGAGAGCATCGAGCGTCTCGAGGCGTCGGACTGGGTCGACGCGATCGTCGTCGTCGCGCCTCCGGGCTGGGAGGAGCCGGTGATCCTCCTCGCCGAGGAGCTCGGCTGCGGGAAGGTGGTCGCATCGGTCGCGGGGGGTGGGACGCGCACTGAGTCGGTACGGATCGGCGTCGACGAGGTGGGCGAAGAGGCGGCCGTGATCCTCGTGCACGACGCGGCGCGGCCGCTGGTCTGCGACGAGGTGATCGAGCGGCTGCTCGCGGCGTTGGCCGAGGGCTGGGACGGGGCGGTCCCGGGCCTGCCGATCGCGGACACGGTCAAGCGCGTCGAGGACGGGGCCGTCGTCGAGACGCTGCCGCGCGCGGAGCTCGTCGCCGTTCAGACGCCGCAGGCGTTCCTCGCCACCGGCTTCCGCGAGGCGGTCGAGGGAACCGGGCCAGGTGCCACCGACTGCGCGTCGCTCGTCGAGGCGCGCGGCGGGCGTGTGCGGGTCGTCCCCGGCGATCCCCGCCTGCTGAAGGTGACGACCGCCGAAGACCTCGCCCTCGTCGAGTCCTGGCTCGCCCCTCGGTCGTGATCGTCGACTACCACATGCACCTGCGAGATCCGGACGAGCGGGTCGCGCACGTGTTTTCCTCGGTCGAGCCCTTCCTCGAGACGGCGAAGGCGCGCGGCGTGGACGAGATCGGCTTCGCCGAGCACGTCTACTACTTCCGCCAGACCCGGGCGCTGTGGTCCCTGCCGTATCAGATCGAGCGCTGCGTATACGACCTGGACGCGTACGTCGAGGCGGTCCTCGAGGCGAAGCGGCAGGGCCTTCCGGTCAAGCTCGGCCTCGAGGTCGACTACGTCGGGCCGAGGCAGGACGAGCTCGCCGCGGTGCTGGAGCCGTATCCCTGGGACTACCTGCTCGGCTCGGTGCACTGGCTGGACGGTCTCGCGATCGACCAGGATGCGAAGGGCGGAATCTGGGCAGGGAGCTCCGTGGACGAGGTGTGGCGGCGGTACTTCGCCGGGCTCGCGGAGCTGGCCGCGTCCGGGCACGTGGACGTGCTCGCGCACCCCGACCTGCCGAAGATCTTCGGCCGCCGTCCCGCTCCGCCGATCGGCTATCCGAAGCTGGGCGGAGTCGCGGTCGAGATCTCGACGAACGGCCTGTACAAGCCCGTCGGCGAGCTGTATCCCGATCCCGAGCTTCTCGCCGGGCGGCCGCCGATCACGCTCGCCTCGGACGCGCACGTGCCCGGGAACGTCGGCCGCGACTTCGACCGTGCGCTGGAGCTCGCCCGTCGGGCAGGCTACGAGACCGTGACCGTCTTCGACGACCGCCGGGCCCGCCAGGAGCCGCTCGGGTGAGCACTCGCCGCGGGAGCGCGATCGGCACGGAATCGGCACGTTCGGATGCGGGACGCGTACGGGTTTCGAAGGTACGATCGGCCTCGGGAGGCGGGTGGACGTCCCAGCTCCCCACCCCGGGTGGGGTGACGGAAAGGGCGCGGCGCGCAGGTGGGCCGACGGCCGGGTGCGTGGGGCGCGACCGCCGGTGAGCGAGCTGAGGGTCGGCCTGGGCATCGACGCCCACGCGCTCGAGGAGGGCGTGCCGCTCGTGCTCGGGGGCGTCCGCCTCGACCATCCGAGCGGGCTCGCCGGGCACTCGGACGGGGACGTGATCGCCCACGCGTTGATCGACGCTGTCCTCGGCGCGGCGAACCTCGGCGACATCGGCTCGCTCTTCCCCTCGGACGGCCGGACGGCGCCCGGCGTCAGCAGCCTGCTGCTGCTCGAGCAGGCCTACACGCGTGTGCGCGAGGCCGGGTGGGAGCTCGTCAACGCCGACTGCGTGCTGGTCGGGCAGGAGCCGCGGCTCGCGCCGGTCCGTGACGAGATGCGGGTCGCGCTCGCGGGCGCGCTCGGCGTCGAGCCGGAGCGGATCGCAGTCCGGGCGACGACCACGGACGGTCTCGGGTTCACCGGGCGCGGCGAGGGGCTCGCCGCGCAGGCCGTCGCACTTCTTCGTCGGGCCTAGACAGCACGCGTCGCAGCGCGTCCTCGAGGCGATCGAGGGCGAGGTCGAGCTCCTGAGGCGAGTAGTCGAGCTGCTCGTGGACGATGGCGATCGAGCCGCGCAACGCGGGGAATGCGGCGAGGACGTTCCTGTCGCCCGTCTTCGTCACCTCGAGCAGCGACGACCGACCGTCCTCCGGGTTCGGCCGCCGCCTGATCTGGCGCCGCCCCTCGAGTCGCCGCAGGTACGACGAGAGCGTGGTCGGAGGCATACCGAGCAGCGCCGCCAGCCGGGTCGGCGTGACCGGCTGGAAGGCCCGGATCGCGCTCTGCACCGCGAAGTCGTTGGGGTTCAGCTTCAGGTCGACCATCGCCCGGCCGAGCAGGTCGTCCGCCAGCTGGCCCAGCACGAAGAGCCGGAAGAGGACGTTGCGGCCGCGGGTCTGGGGAGTATGCGCTCACAAAACTACGATCTCGTAGTATAGTGCTGCGAGGTCGTACGACATTCGAAGGAGGCTTTCAATGCTGGCACGCATCGTCGGTGTCGTCATTCTGGCCGTCGCGGTGGTGGGCAGCGCGTCTGCGGCCCCGGCGCTCGCTCCCGTGCGCATCGTCGCCCGGATCGCGACCGGCAACGGCCCCTGCTCGGAGAACGGAGGGCTCGGAGCGCTCTGGGTGGGCAACATTCGCGAAGCGACGGTCGCGCGCGTCGATCCGAAGACGAATCGGGTGACCGGGAAGGCGAAGGTCGGCGCTCAGCCGTGCGGCGTCGCGATCGGCGCGGGCGCGGTCTGGGTCGACGGGTACGGCACCGGCAACGTCGAGCGAGTGGATCCGACGCAGATGAAGGTCGTCGCCCGCATTCCGGGCGGGCCGAACCTGTGGGACGTCGAGTTCGGCGCCGACTCGGTCTGGGCGACGAGCGAGACGCTCGGCACCCTCAGCCGGATCGATCCGGCGACCAACGCGGTCACGGCGACGATCAAGGTCGGCCTCGCGCCGCGTCAGGTTCGCTACGGCGCGGGCGCGATCTGGGTCGGCGAGCACGCCGGCAAGAGCATCTACCGCGTCGATCCGGCGACGAACAAGGCCAGAGCCGTTCGGGTCGGCCTGCTCCTTCCCGACTCGCTGGCCGTCGACGCCCACGGGATCTGGGTCGCGTCCGCCTCCGACAAGTACGTGATCCGGCTCGACCCGCGGACGCTTCGGGTCGTCGCGCGGATCAGGGTCGGCCTCGGCCCGAGCAACCCGGCAATCGCGCCGGACGGCTCGATCTTCGTCCCGAACAACGTCGACGGCACGGTCAGCCGGATCGACCCCGCGCGCAACAGGGTCGTCGCCACGTACAAGGTCGGCCCGAAGCCGTTTCCGGCGGCGACCGCGTTCGGCGACGTCTGGGTGCCGGTGAGCGGCGCGAACCGGGTCGTGCGCTTCCACGTCGGCTGACCCGGCGCCCCGGCCGGTCGGGCTAGTGGTCGAGCGCGTAGCCGGTGGCCAGCATCGCGTCCGCGCGCGCGAGGAAGGTGTCCCACTCCGGCACGTCCCAGCCGAGCGAGTCGGCGAGCCGGACGATCATGTTGAACAGGGCGGCCACGTGGATCGCGTCCACGATCGCGCCGTCGGACACGCCGGCGGCCCGAACCGCGTCGGCGTCTGCGGGCGTCAGCTCGTCGGGGGCCAGGGTCAGCTTCTCGATGAAGCCGAGCATCGCCCGCAGCCCGTCGTCGACCGGGGCCGTTCGCCAGTCGGCCTCGACCGCTCGCCAGACCTCGTCGCCGAGCGCATACGACGCGACCGCGCCGTGCGCACCCGTTCAGAACGGGCACTGGTTCAGCGACGACACGAAGCCGGCGAACAGCTCGCGTTCGCCGTCCGACCAGTCCGACGGGCCCCGCATCGCCAGGTCGAGCGCGGCCGAGAACGGCCGGCCGAAGATCTCGGGCCGGTAGTAGAGCGTCTTCAGGACCCCGACGGGCTCGACGCCCCGTGCCTGCCGGATCCGCTCGAGCGTCGCGGCTTCCGCCGGAGCGTGGCCGCGGTCGACGACGGCGAGCCTCATCCGAGCGCTGCGAGCCCCGCATCGAGCCGCTCGAGCCCGGCGGCCGCCGCCGCGGAGACGGTGTGCTCGAAGATCTCGTCCTCCGAGTAGCCGGCGTCCCGGAGCGCCTGGACGTCGGCGTCCGTGACCTTGTACGCGTTCCGCCGTACCTGCTCGAGATACGCGGCGAACTCCGGCGGCGCCGGACGGTCGGGTTGCGCGGCCTCGCGGAGTCTCGCGATCAACTCGTCGTAACGTGTCAAGCCGTCAAGCCTAGACGACCGGACCTCGTTCGCCACGGCCGGTCTCCGGCGGCTGCCACGAGTTCGGACTCTCCTAAGGCTTGCGAAAGGGCCACGTAAGAAACGGGCTCTACGGTCGAGGGGTAATCGATCCTGAGGAGGACAAGGGGATGAAGAAGGCGCTTCTCGTGCTGGCCGCGGCCGCGGCGCTCGGCGTCGTTGCCGCGCCGGCGACGGCGGACTCGATCCATCACTTCCCGCAACAGGCCACGGAGGGGTTCTATCGCGGCCAGACGATCGAGTACCTGGACTTCGGGCCGGTCAAGCTGAAGCCCGGCAACAAGCTCGCCGACCTCTGGTCGGTGACGAACGGCGTGGACGGCCAGTACAACATCATCGACGTCGTGCCCGGCCAGAAGGGCTACTCGCCGCTCTGGGACATCAACCTCGTCACCTGGAAGAGCGGCGTCACGCCCCGGAAGCTCACCTCGGCCGCAGCCGTGCGGAAGGCACTCGCGGCCGGCCAGGTGACCATGAAGGCGGCGGGCCTCGTCGTCAACTGCCCGGTCATCTAGGGCCACTGCTCCGGTCGTCCGGCCGCGGCTCGGCTCAACCGGGCAGCGAGACGACCCCTGACTCGACGTCCACGAGGCCGTCGCGGCGGAGCGCCGCGACGGCCTCCGGGTCGAGCCCTTCGATCCGCCTCGGCGCCGCCGCCACGAGTCGAAGCGTGCGGGCGCGACGCTGCCGGAACGACCCCTCGAAGCGCCCTTGCCTCCGTGCCGGCTCGTACGTCCGCCCCCGCGACGGGCAGCCGGCGGCGAGGGGACAGGCGCCGCAGCGGGGCACGCGCGCCAGGCACACGGTCGCGCCGAGGTCGAACAGCGCCTGCGCCGCCTCCGGGCCGAACGCGCCGCCGCTCCGCTCCAGCACGCGACTGGCGTTCACGTCGAGGGGCAGAACCGGCCGCCCGAAGGCGAAGTTGGCGATCGCAGCCGCCGTATACGGCCCCACACCCGGCAACTCCGTGAGGTCGTCGGGCCAGCCCCGATCGGCGACCACGCGCGCTGCCCGGTGCAGGTTGAGCGCGCGCCGGTTGTAGCCGAGACCCTGCCACCCACGGATCGTGTCCGCCGCCGACGCGGCGGCGAGCGCCTCGACACTCGGCCATCGATCCAGCCACTCCAGATAGCGAGGCACGACGCGCGCGACCTGCGTCTGCTGCAGCATCACTTCGGAGACC
This sequence comes from uncultured Actinomycetes bacterium, assembly GCA_963837265.1. GTDB lineage: Bacteria > Actinomycetota > Thermoleophilia > Gaiellales > Gaiellaceae > DATBLE01. The sequence goes on along the minus strand of CAWIMQ010000002.1, from coordinate 11,454 downwards.
AGGATCGCGTACGGGTCGTGCGTGCGACGCCAGGGGAGATCCCGCCCGTTTTCGCTGAACCAGGCCAGTAGCAGCTTCTGCACCCGCCGGAGCCTAGACGAGGCCCGCACGGTCCGAGACCCGGAAAACGGCCCGTGCGAACAGCCGTGCGAACACCTGCCTGTCCGGCCGCGTCCCGGTGCGTCCGGCCGCCGCGATCCGTCCCGTCTCGGAAGAGGCCATGGCGTGCCGGCGCGCTCCACGTTCGTCGGGCGATGGCGACCGACGGCTACTGCAGCAAGCAGAGGGCGGCGGTCTGGCTCGACGTCTCCGAGAAGACGATCGATCGCCTCCGGGCCGCCGGCGAGCTCGACTCGATCCCCGTCGGCCGGCTCGTCCGCATCCCGGTCGCCTCGCTCGAGGCGCTCGTGGAGCGGCCGGCGCGCCCGCACCCAGGGCGCGCCGGCCGACCCGTTCGCGATCCCCGCCCTCGGCGCGATCCGCGCCCGCAAGGCGGCTGCGCGGGCCGCAGCCCTGGAGGCGGCGGCATCAGCCCCGCACCGAGCGAGCGCCACCTCGCCTCGATCGAGCGCGAGCTGGGGAAGCTCGCTCCGCACGAGCAGCAGGCGGTCGGCGGCGGCGTTGCGGATCGAACGTTCGCGAGCAGCAAGATTTCGTCCCTGTCGCGTCCTGCGTTCGCACCACGATGCGGACGGTGGAGCAGGAGAGAAGTGCGACGGAGCTCAGCCGGCTGCGGGCGAGAGCGCGGGGGCCGGCCGGTCGGCCGGCAACCGTGTCGACGGGTTAGCGTCAGCCGTCGTGGCCGTGCGCGACCCGCGCAGGGCGAGCGCGACGAGGAGCAGGAGTGCGAGCAGGGCCAGCCCGGCGATGTTCGGCACGATCATCACCGGGTTCGCGAGCTTGATCGCGTAACAGAGCCAGATACCGCTGTTGACAAAACCGATCAGGACGAACGGCAGCGAAAGCCCGGCCGAGCTGCGCGCAGCCAGCATCGCCCGGATCTGGAACAGCGGCGCGAGCGCGTACACAATCCCGGAGCAGGCGGCGAGGGCGGGCAGCAGCGAGTCCATCTCCTTCGACTATCGAGCATGCTCCTCGCCCGCGCGACCGTATTCCACCACCGGTGGCGCCGTTCGTGCCCTGGTGGCGGCCGGCAAGGTGAGGACTACCGCTGAAGCTGCTACCAGCCGAATTGGTCGCGCAAACGGCCGGACAGGGCGCGCACGCACACCACGAGCGCGATCACGATCACGACGGCGACGGGACTCAACCCACCACGATGAGCACGCCGAACACGTAGAAATACACGACGCGCACGGCACTTCGCCGAGCACCACGACGAGAGCGGGATGATGTTCAGCTTCAACGTCGCCCCCCCAGAAGAGGAGCTTCAGGGCGCTTGAAATCGCTCTCACGTTGACTGTCGCGCGGATCGTTCTCGAAGTCGAACCGCGACATCCGTAGGGCGGAGCCGATGAGTTTTTCGATGGTCGATCAGTCTCTACCGCGAACGGATCCGTAAGTAGCTAGGAGTTCTGATCGAGCAATGACCCGGGAGGCAGGATGAGGCTTCTTCTCACGTCCGCTGGCATCAAGAACGCGAGCATCCAGAACGCCCTGGTCGACCTGCTCGGCAAGCCGATTGCCGCGTGCACCGCCCTCGTCATTCCCACCGCGGCGTACGGACACCCCATGGCACTGCCTGGCCCGGCTTGGCGGTTCATCACTGGACAGTCCAAGACGCCCATGTGCGAATTCGGTTGGAAGTCCCTGGGAGTGTTGGAGCTCACCGCGCTACCCAGTGCCCCGCTCCCCGGTCCCGCGTTGACAGGTAGCTGACTTGGTGTGCCGGACGGTCTCGGAGGGGCGGAGCCCCGGAGAGACCGTCCGGCGTCGGGCTCAGCATGGGCCGCTCGACCGACAAGGAGACGGGGTTGAGCGAGCAGAGGAAGTACAGGACGTTCACGGCGCAGCGGAAGCTGGAGATCGTGCTGGCCGGACTGCGCGGCGACCGCAGCGTGCGCGAGGTCTGTCGTGAGCACGCGATCTCGGAGACGCTCTACTACGGCTGGCGCGACCAGCTGCTGGAGGCCGGCAAGGAGCGCTTCGCCGGCAAGGAGGAGCGCCAGGGCGATCGGGAGTTGCGCCGCAAGGTTGCCGAGCTCGAGCGGGCCCTCGGCCGCAAGACGTACGAGTTGGAGATCGCGGGAAAACTGTTGCGGGAGTGGAACTGAGCGTGCGCGTCGCCCGCTCCCGTGAGCTCGTCGCCGAGGGCTACCCGCTCTCGGCAGTGGCGCGTGCAGCAAGGATCAGCCGGCAGGCGCTCTACCGGACGCCGACGCCGCGAACGCCGCCCCAGCGGCGACCGCCGACGGACCCGGTCGAGCAGGCGATCGTCGCCGAGGCGCTCGCCAACCAGACCGACGGCTACCGGATGATCTGCGCCTTCGTCCGCCGCAAGCTCGGCGTGCCGGTCAACCGCAAACGCGTGCTGCGGGTGATGCGGGAGCGGAAGCTGATCCAACGCCGCCGCCCGCTCGAGCGCAGGAAGCGACCCGGCTTCTTCCGGGTCGAGCGTCCGCGGCAGCTGTGGCAGCTCGACATGTCGAGCGTCTGGGTCGCCGAGCACGGCTGGACCTACCTGATGGCGATCATCGACTGCTGCACCCGCGAGATCGTCGCCTGGTCACTGGAGCTGCGCTGCCGCGCCGACGAGGCGATCGCGGTCGTCGAACAAGCGGCCGCCCTGCACGGGATCGAGCCGGGCGAGCTCGTGCTCGGGAGCGACAACGGCTCGGCCTTCACCGCCCGCCGCTTCCGCTCGCGGCTCGCCGAGCTCGGGATCAAGCACCGCCGCGGCGGCTACCGCGACCCCGAGAGCCAGGCCTTCATCGAAAGCTGGTTCGGGAAACTCAAAGAACGGGAGGTGTGGCTGAACGAATACGAGACCCTCGACGACGCCCGACGCGGGATCGGCGGCTACGTCGACCGCTACCACCACCGGCCGCACTCGCGTCTCGACTACAAGACGCCCTACGAGGTCAAGGAGACCTGGGAAGATCTACAAAACATCGCGGCCTGAGCTGTCAACTCCGGCGGGGAGCACGTCACCAGCATCGACGTAGAAAACTGGGTTCCCATGGTCCAGGAGGCCGATGCCCTGCTGGTGGCGGGCGGCGACTCCCTCTATCTGGCCCATTGGATGCGGGAATCCGGGCTGGCAGACCTCTTGCCGTCGCTGCGTGCGGTCTGGGCGGGAGTGAGCGGCGGGAGCATGGTGATGACCCCCAGAATCGGTGAGGACTTCGTCGTCTGGAAGCCACCCGCGGGTGGCGACAGCGCGCTGGGAATCGTCGATTTCTCGATCTTCCCGCACCTGGACCACCCGGATCTGCCTGAGAACACCATGGCAGCCGCAGAATCTTGGGCGGCCGGCCTCTCGAATCCGGCATACGCGATCGACGACGACACCGCCATCACAGTGGTCGACGGCACCGTCGAAGTCGTCTCCGAGGGGCAGTGGAAACTGCTCACGCCGTAGGACTGAGAGCCCTCCGGTGGTCGGACGCTCAGATGCGCCAGTGTTCGGGAGTGTACCCTGGCGCTATCGGACGTGCCAGTCTGTGCGCTTACCGACGAGCCACGAAGATGTACTCACGGCTCTCATCGTCGAGCGGTTCCCCCGATTCCGCCATAGGACTTGAGACCGGGCCTCGACGTCGAGCAGCCCCAGCCATTATTCTTGGTAAGCCCACCAGAGCGAACCCGTGGCATCAAAGGCAAGGCCTTGTTCCCTTGCGCCGCCGCTGCGAGTAGTTGCTGGAGGCAGCGGCCTGGGTGTTGGTCGTGGAGGAGGCGACGAGACAGAACGACTCGCAGCGCTAGCCCGTTACTTCCAGAGTTGCGGTGCTGTGCGTAGCGCGAGGATCCGCATCCGGAGCGCGAACGGTCGGAGCGTCGAAGGGCTTCAGCCGCGCGGTTTCGGAATCCCGTCCGGGTTCCAGATGACCTCCCAAAGGTGGCCATCAGGATCGTGGAAGTAGCCGGAGTAGATCCCCCACGGTCGGTCGTGGGCTGGTGTGACCGTGGCGCCCGCAGCCGCCGCGTTCTCCAGTAGCTCGTCGACCTCGTCGCGGCTACGAACGAGTTGCGCGAGGCTGAACTCGCCGCTGTGTGGCGGCCCGACCGGAATCGCTGCGTCCTTGGCGAGATCGGGGCGGGGGTACAGGTTGAGGAGCAGTCCGCCCCCGAGTTCGAACATCGCGATGGCGCCATTCGCGCCGGTCATCTCGTCCGCGCACTCCGTCCCGACGATGCCTTTCGACTCGAAACCGAGACGGCGGTAGAACGCGAGCGCGAGTTTGAGGTCGGCCACGGCCAGGGTGATCACGTCCAGACGCGGTTCCACGGCGTCGTTTCTATACCCGCCGGGTGGTAGCTGAACCCGCGGTCGGCCGCGACTCAGATCCAGTAGCAGGCCGCTCGGTTGGGCGAGTGTTCCGCGATGCACCCTGAGCGAGTCGTGCACCGGGCGTCACTGATGGGTACCTGACACGCATGAACCGGAACCGATGAGTTCAAGTGGCCCGACCAGTCTCGTTGGCAGAGTGAGGGGATCCCCAAACGAGGAGGCATTGCGATGACGCGGTACCTGATTTCATTCCCCGGGGGCGCGATGGACCACATCCCCGTTGAGGATTTTCCGGCGGTGGGCGATGCCGCGCACGCGGTTGTCCGGGAGATCAAGGATGCCGGTGCCTACGTCTTCAGCGGCGGACTGGATGAGGAGGTAGGTCCCGTGATGGTCACCGGTGACGGGACGGTCTCCGCCGGCACGTACCCCCAGACCAAGGAGTTCAGCGGTGGCTTCACCGTGATCGATGTGCCATCACGGGATGAGGCCTTCGAGTGGGCCGCGAAGATCGCGACCGCGTGCCGCTGTGCGCAGGAGGTTCGCGAGTTCATGTACGACCCGCAGGCTTAATCGCCGGAGGCGACGCTTGCCTGCGCCAGCGTTCGCGAATGTCCCTCGAGCGGTCTACATACTCCCGGGGTATACCCCCAGAGGTCGTGGCGCGGGCTCGGGCGGCGGTCTACGATCGGTCGCGTGGACGAGTTCGTCCCGCGTGACTTCGACGTGCCTCGCCGGCTCGAGACGCCGCAGTTCGTGCTCGAGCCGCTCGGGCCTGAACACAACGAGCAGGACTACGACGCCTGGACGTCGTCGATGGACCACATCGCCGCAACGCCCGGGTGGGGCGGCGGCGGCTGGCCGCGAGAGATGACGCCGGACGAGAACCGGGCGGACCTGCAGCGCCATGCCGACGACTTCCGCAACCGGACGGGGTTCACGTACACGGTGCTCGATCCGGCAAACCGGGACGTGATTGGGTGCGTCTACATCTACCCGCTGCCCGACAGCGACGACGACGCCCGTGCGCTCTCCTGGGTGCGGGCGAGCCATGCGGCTCTGGATGTCCCCCTCTGGCGCGCCGTCAGCGACTGGCTCGCGTCCAGCTGGCCGTTCGGCAGCGTCGAGTACGCGCCGCGCGCGTAGGCGCGGTGCGCCAGTCAACTATTGAGCGAGCCACGGCTTGTGTTCCTCGGCGGGGCAACGAGGTTAGTCCCCCTTCGATGCCTTCCAGGAAAGCAAGGCTGAGGTGCGCCAGTGTTCGGGAATGTCACCCGGGTTCTGAGCGTTTCTCCTGTCCGTCCCGTTTCGATAACAAGAACAGGAGCCCAACGGATGCACAGTGTCATCGTCGAGTTCCAGTACGGGGAAGAGTTCGACCGCGCGCATATCGCAGGGATCGCACGCGAGGCACGCGGGCGTTTCGAGGGCCTGCCACGACTCCGCCAAAAAGCGTTCACGATCGATGAGCAGAACCGCCGCGCTACTAACGTCTACCTTTGGGAGTCGGAGGACGCTGCGCGCGGGTTCTTTGACGACGAGCTGGTCGACCGGGTCACTCGCCTCTACGGTGTGCGTCCAACGGTCAGCTTCGTCGAGGTCGCCGAACTGGTTGACAACGGGTAAGAGCGACCGGCCAAGCAGAGCGACGGTCCGACGCGAGCTATGTCTGGTTGGCGATCATCGGTGCGAGCGGCGGGCCGTTGTTGTACGTCGGCATGCTGGCCGACCCGTTCTTCGTTGTCTTCCTCGGCATCGACTCGGTGGCGCAAGCGGATAGCACGGCTCGCTGCAGCCCGCACCGGTAGGAACGGCGTGCCCCAATTACCATCGCCACCCGTGGCCGAGGGCGTCGTCATCCGTCCCGAGCGCGACACGGACCATCCCGTGATCGCAGACGTGGTCCGCGCGGCATTCGTCGGACACCCCGACGAGGTCGCGTCGTTGGTCGAGCGCATTCGGGCGTCGGAAGAGTTCATTCCGGAGTTGGCGTTGGTCGCCGAGGACTCCTCCGGTGTGATTGCTCACGTGATGCTGAGCTGGGTCGGCGTTGAAGGCGGATCCCGGACAAGGATCCTCAATCTCACGCCGATGTCGGTTCGGCTTGACCGCCAGCGCATCGGTGTGGGGGCACGGCTGATCCGGGACGCGCTCGGCCGCGCCGAAGAAGCAGGCGAGCCTGCCGTCATGGTCGAGGGCATTCCCGCGTACTATCCTCGCTTCGGCTTCGAGCAGGCGAGCGCGCTCGGCTTCATCTCCCCGCATCCGAAGATCCCCGACGACGCTTTCATGGTCAAGCGGCTCCCGGGATACAGCCCCGACCTCGCCGGTCGGATCGTCTATCCGGCCGCGTTCGACGCTCTCGGGTACTACTGATAGGCGACCGGTTTGAGAAGAGCGGCGCACTCGGCGGGTCGCAACGTGCCTAACGAAGTCCCCGAGCGTCGGCTACGAGAGCCTCGGCTGCGCCAGTGTCCCGGTATGGCCCCTGATCCAAGGACGATGTCGAGGCTATGTTCGACGCATGAGTCGTAAGCGCATCCCGTTCGCCGTAGGCGCTCTGCTGCTTCTTTTGGGCACGGTGCTCGTTTTCCGGGCGTTTGATAGCCATTCGCACTCGGCGAGCGACACGCTCCGACCGTTCGTGATCACGATGGCCCCCGTGTGGGCATTGAGCATCGCCGCAGTTCGGACGCTGCTGCGTAGGCGGCGCTGAGACGCTGCCCTGCGCCAGTGTTCCGGAAGGACGCCAGAGCGTCGCGGTACCTGGGCGCGGTTACACGACGCGGGTGAGGCGCCGTTCCGAGGATGTTGAGTTTGGCGAGGAAAGCATCCGGGCGGCCCGCCAGCATGGAGCTCGCCGGTGCCGGCGTGCACCGCCATCCCGAAGTGACACGGGCGGGCGCGATGACCCGCCGCCCTAACGACGAGACACACAGTTCCGTTCCTTACCTCAGTCGAGGCGCAGGATCGTTTCCTCGATCTCCTCACCGCGACCGGGTGCGAAGTCGCGGTTGACGCGGACGCGTCGAAACCCAGCTTTCTCCAGTACTCGAAGCGAACCGACGTTGTCCGAGGCCGCTCGGGCGCACAGTGGACGTTCGGCAGACTCGGCAAGAAGAATCTGTAGTGCTGCACTCGCGATGCCTTCCCCCATTGCGTTCGCTCTACCCAGTAGGTCACCTCAGGCTGATTGTCGATTCGGAAGGACGCGATCGTTTCACGATCCTCGCTCGGCCCGATGACGGCCGCAGGAAGCGGGGAGAAGGCGGGTCGTGCTCCACCGCAGGTCTCGCACAGCCCCAGCGGCCCAAGTCCAGTCGCCACACCACGAGACACGAACTTCGGGCGCGCGAGTGTTCGCGAATGACGCCTGAGGGAATCTACGCCCAGGGCAGACGAGCCCAGTTCGGCGGCCGCTCTCGCCGGAACCGCTCGACCGTCGCGTACGCCTGCCTCCAGTCGGAGGTCTCCTCCGCCACGCTCGCGCCGTAGCGCGCCGCGAGCTCCGACACCGGGTAGTGCACCCCCGGGCCCGAGCGCGAACCGACCATCAGGATCACACACGGCCCCTCGCCCGCGCCCACGAAGGCGTGCTCGGTCCACGGGGAAGAGTGGAAGAAGTCCCAGGGCCGCAGGCGTCGCTCCTCGTCCTCGACGAGCAGCGCGCACTCGCCTGAAAGGACGAGGAACGCCTCCTGGTTCGACTCGGCGTGGTAGAGGCCGGTCTGCCCGGGCTCCAGGACGGTGACGTTGATCCCGAACTGGGCGAACTCGACCGGCGGGTCGCCGTACTCGCTCTCGAAGGCGCACCTCGCGCCCCGCCTCTCCGAGAACCACCACTCGGCGTCGCGCACGTTGACGACGTACCAGCCCTAGGTGACGGGGGTGAGCCCCGATCCGAAGTCCTCGAGCTGTGCTCCGGGCACGGACGCGATTCTCGCACCACGGGACGGGTCTCCGATGTGGGGCGCTGTGTTCCGGAATGACCGCTGAGCGGTTGTCGGTTCCCTTCTGTGAAACTCCGGTCGATGCCCGAGGCTCCAGTCCGGATGAGCAAGCACGGCCTCGTCGTGGACGGCGAGGGCTGGTTTGTCGTCAACGCTCGCGATTCGCGTTGGAAGGAGGAGGGGCCGCTCGGCACGTACTGCACCTTCGAGGGCAAGCGGCGGTTCCCGCACTTCGGGATCAACGTCAGCGTGCTCGAGCCCGGCGAGCGCATGGGCATGTACCACCGCGAGAAGGGCCAGGAAGCCTTCCTCGTGCTTTCAGGCGAGTGCACATTGATCGTCGAGGGCAAGGAACGGCGACTCGTGCAATGGGACTTCTTCTATTGCTCGCCGGAGACGGAGCACATCGTCGTCGCCTCGGACGAGCAATCGGTGATCGTGCTCGCGGTCGGTGCACGCGGACGGGGAATCGGCGGCCGGGTCATCTACACGGTCTGCAAGGCTGCCGCGCGGCACGGAGCAAGTGTCTTGCGCGAGACCACCGAGCCGGCGATCGCCTACGGGGAAGTCTGGGCGGAACTTCCGCGGTCGCGGTTCGTCAAGTACCGGCCCGGCTGGCTTCCCAAGTTCGACTGAGGCGTCGCCTGCGCGAGTGTTCGGGAGTGTTCCCCGAGAGGTGGTAGCGACGGCTCCGACCGACTGACCTCCTGCCTGAGGCGTCGGGACAGCTTCTACTCGGACGAGCCGGGTCTACTTCTTGGTGGCGTCGCTGACGTATCGAGCAAGCGTGCGGATCTGGGCGGAGGTAAGCGAGTCGGCGAAGGATGGCATACCGCCACCGCCACTGGTCACTTGGTCGAGCACGCGCGCGTGGCTCGGATGCGTCTGGTCGAGATTAGGCCCCGTCGCGCCGTTCGTTCCGGCGGCGGCCAAGGCATCGCAACCCCCACAGCCGCTGGCGAGGAAGATCGCTCGACCCGTGGCGGACGCCGTGGCGCCGCGCTGAGTCGTGGCGGACTGGGTGGCGGCTGTCGAAGGCCCCGGCGTTGTGCTGCCCCGGCCCATCATCCCGCCTTGCCCGCCCATCATCCCGCCGCCCCCGGCTCCGTTCGAGCGAGTGCCGGTGTTGCCCGTGGAGCCGCACCCGGCCGCACACGCCACGACAAGCAAGCACACGCTGCCGAGAAAACCACCCGCACGATCCCCGAGTCTAGACCCGGGAGGGAAATGCGACTCGTGTGGGCCAGTGTTCGGGAATGACCCTGAGGTAGTGGTACCTCGGCCCGCTTCGCCTATGCGTGACGCAGGAACCTGAAGTAGAACGCCACGAACACCAGGACGATGCCAACGTTGGCCGCCAGCCGCTCCCAGAGGTGGCTTCGGAAGAACAGAACGTCCACCCCGACCACGACAGCGGCCATCCCGACCACGTACAGCACACCGGCTGCCGACCTTCCCATCGGAGCCACCCTACCGGGGGTGGAGTGTGGCCTACACGGGCCCCGGGCAACCCCTTGACGAGCTTCGGCAACGCCGACGGGCACGAGGCATACTCGCCGGGCATGAGCGAGGCCGTGACGCTAGCTGCGGTGTTCACTCCCGACGAGAACGGCTGGACGACGGTTCAGACAAGCGCGAAGTTCATCTTGTCGGCGTCCCCGCCGCCGGCTGCCGCTGGTCCGCGCCAGTGTTCGGAATGTCGTCTGATCCACCGCGGCCGGCGCGCTTCCGGTGTCCGACGACGTCACGGTCTGGGTCGGAATAGGATCACTTCGCCTGTCTTGTCCGTCGTGACGTGAACGCTTCGAGAGGAGTGCTGTGATGAGCGAGGTCATCCACGGGGCCTGTCTGTGCGGCCAGGTTGGGTTCGACGTGCGCGAACCTCAAACTATGGGGGTCTGTCATTGCACCCGCTGTCGGAGGTGGACCGGCGGCGCGGCATCGGTTGTCGTTGTGGCCTCGAACAACTTTGAGGTCACCAAGGGCCAGGATCTGATGAAGCAGTACCAGGAGGAGGGATTCTCCGACCGGTACTTCTGCGGCCATTGCGGATCGGGCGTGTACGCCGACGGCGGCGAGGTGTACTACGTGTCGGCCGGCGTCCTTCAGGGCGTAGAGCTCATGCCCGCCTGGCACCTTCAGGTCGCCAACAAGGCGCCTTGGGACGAGATCGGCGGCAACGCACCGCAGTTCCCGGAGTACCCCCGCACTAGAGAACCCCCGCCCACGCAAGCGGTCGAGTCCTGTCGTACTTCCACCAGATCGCGACAGCTCATGACGGGGGCCCTCGCGACACCACATTCGTGCGCGAGTGTGCGGGAACTCTTGACGAGCTTCGGCAACGCCGACGGCTCGAGGGCATACTTGCCCGGCATGAGCGAGTCCGTGACGCTAACTGCGGTGTTCACCCCCGACGAGAACGGCTGGACGATGGCCCAGCTCGCCGAATGGCCAGCTGTGGTCACCTGCGGTCGCACGGTCGAGGAGGCCCGCGAAATGCTGCTCGACGCCGCCCGTGAGATGATCGCCTCTTACCGTGAGGAGGGCCGCGAGCCCCCGATCGGCGGCGGGCACGCCGAGCAGGTCACGATTGACCTCGCGGCCGCGTGAAGCGCCAAGAGCTCGAACGTCACCTCACGGATCACGGCTGCGACGTCCTGCGGGAGGGCGCCAACCACACGATCTGGGACAACCGGACGCGTGACCTACGTGCGCCGCTGCCGCGCCACCGCGAGATCCCGATCGGAACGGCTCGGGCGATCTGCCGGCAACTTGGCGTCCCGTCCGCGCTCGGCCCAGGCTGAGAGTCGGGTGGGAGAACGCCGGCCCAGCGCGAGTTCACAGGCCCTTGATCAGGCTGCGCCCGGTTCCGGTTGAACGGAATCGTCAGCTAATCGGCTTTCAGCGTCCAGAGGACGGCGTGCCAGCGTCCGGTCTTGGTGCTGCTTTCGCCGACGATCTGGTTGTGCTCGTTGATCGCAACTCCATCGGTGATGCCGGACGCCTGCGCCTTTCCAGCGAGTCCGTCGAGGCTGGTCAGCCTTCCGTTCTGCCACACGAGGGTCGTCCCGAGCATTGGCTCGTAGACGAGCT
>CAWIMQ010000001.1:0-939823 GCA_963837265.1 uncultured Actinomycetes bacterium | reverse complement strand
GGCCACTTCGACCGGACGCTCGGGGCGATCCGGATGTTGCGCGGGTTGGGCTTCGTCGTCCAGGTGAACACCGTCGCGATGCGCGAGAACGTGGACGAGCTTCCGGAGCTGGCCGCAGTCGTGGAGGGCCTGGGCGCGGACATCTGGGAGGTGTTCTTCCTCGTCAGGACCGGGCGCGGGGCGCGGCTGGAGGAGCTGGAGCCGGGGGAGAACCTCGACGTCTGCCACTTCCTCTACGACGCCTCGCGCTACGGCTTCGTCGTCCGCACCGTCGAGGCACCGTTCTTCCGCCGCGTGGTCGCGGCCCGGAACGCCGGCGAGGCGCCGCCCTCGAGCCCACTGTACGGGGCGCTGTCGGGACGCCTCGCGGCCGAGCTCGGAGAGCCGAGGGCCGTGTCGAAGGCCCACACGAAGGGCACCCGCGACGGCAAGGGGATCGTCTTCGTCGGCCACGACGGCGCCGTCTACCCGGCCGGCTTCCTCCCCGTCCAGGTCGGGAACGTGCGTGATCGGAGCCTGGCGACGATCTACCGCGAGAGCGCGCTCCTGCGCGACATCCGGGCCGGCCGTTTCCCCGGCCGGTGCGGGAGCTGCGGGTTCACCGATCTCTGCGGCGGCTCGCGTGCGCGCGCTTTCGCGGCGGCCGGAGACCCCCTCGCCGACGACCCGGCCTGCCCCTACGTCACCGCCTGAGCGCGGGGGCCGCGCCCTGGCGCGGCCCCCGCACCGCCAGGCGTGAGCTAGTGGCTCAAAGTTCCGGTCGCGCCGCCGACGTTCAGGAGCCCGACCTGACCCATCTGCACGCTCGCGAACGAGTGCGAGACGAAGGGGTAGAGGCCCGGCCTGTCGATCCTCACGTCGAAGACGCCGCCGCCGCCGGCCGGCACGACCGCCGTCTGGACGCCGTGCTGCGGCGCGTCGGTCAGATCGGCGTTCACCCAGGCTCGGTCGAGGATCGTCCCGACGACGTGGAAGTCGGTGTTCAGGCTCGGGCCCGCGTCGACGACCCAGAAGCGGACGGTGTCGCCGGGCATCGCGGTCAGCGGGTGCTTGACGTACTGACTCGCGTAGCCGTTCCAGGTCACCCAGTCCGGGGTCATCTGCTCGGACTTGACCAGGTCGAGCTGCGCGGGCTTCGCCAGGCCGGGCGCGTTCAGGTACCACTCGCCGGAGACGAGCACGTACTGACGGTCGGCCTTCGGCAGCAGGCCGCCCTTCGGCTCGACGACGATCGCCCCGTACATGCCGTTCGCGATGTGCGCGAGCACCGGCTTCGTGCCGCAGTGGTACATGTAGACGCCGGGATCGTTCGCCCGGAAGCTGAACGTGAACGACTCGCCGGGCGCGACGTCCGCGAAGGCGACGTTCGGGGCGACCCGGGCGGCGTGGAAGTCGACCGAGTGTGGCATGGGTGCGTCGTTCGTCAGGGTGATGCGGACGGTCTGGCCCTGGCGGGCATGGATCACCGGGCCGGGGACGCCGCCGCCGAACGTCCAGGCGTCGTATCGGATCCCGGGCGCGATCTGGATCGTCCGGTGGGCGATCCCGAGGCGTACGCTCACGACGGGCCCGGCCTGGAGCGCCGGCAGCTCGGCCGGGACGGCGCGGTGAGCGGCCGCTAGTGCGTCCGCGTTGGCGGGCGCGAGGCCGGCGAAGCTCGGCGTCGCCACGGCGCCGGCAGTGGACGCGGCCGCGGCCGCCGTGCCGGGCATCGCCGGCGCGGCGGCTCCGGCTGCGGTTGCCGCGCGGGCGTCGTCGCGCGCCTTCTGCGCGGCCGCGGCCGCCCAGAGCGCGAGCCCGAGCACCGCCGGAAGCGCGATGCCGAGCATGAGGGCGACGATCTTGGCCGTGGCGCCGCGGTCCGGGTCGGGGCGTGTCTCGATTCGGGGAAGCGGGCTGGAAGCTGGATACGCCATCGGAGTCTCCTCGTCGTAGAATACACGATGAATTTAGTGACAATCCGAATGCCTGCAATCAGCAAATTTGCGGATAGGTCCACGCTGTTCCACCGATAGCATTCGTGAAATGTCGGAGGCCGCTCTCGTGCGCCGTGCGCTGGGTGACGACCAGCGGATCCGCCTGGTCGAGGCGCTCCGGTCGGCGGGCGCCGGCCTGGACGTGCGGGAGCTCGGCAGGCGCCTGGGCCTGCACGAGAACACCGTGCGCTGGCACCTCGGGATCCTCGGCGACGCCGGCCTCGTCACCTCGGAGCCGGCGCCGGACGGCAAGCCCGGCCGGCCCCGGATCGTCTACCGCCTCCGTCCGGGGGCCGTCGAGGCAGCCGGTAAGGACGAGCATCGCCTGCTCGCCACGGTGCTGACGGGAGCGGTCGCGGGCTTACCAGACGGCTCGCGGCAGGCCGAGCACGCCGGCCGTGCCTGGGGTCGCTACCTCGTCCGGAGGCCGTCGCCGCTCCGGCGCCCGACCGCGGACGAGGCCGTCTCCGAGGTCACCCGCCTGCTCGGCGACGAGGGGTTCGCGGCGGAGGCGCACGGCACCGAGATCCACATGCGGCGCTGCCCCTTTCACGACCTCGCGGAGACCAGCCCGAGCGTCGTGTGCGGTGTCCACCGCGGGCTCGTCTCGGGGGCGCTCGAGGAGCTCGGCAGCGACCTCGAGGTCGACCGGCTGGACGTCTTCGTCCGGCCCGACCTCTGCGTCGCGCGGCTACGGCAGCGCCAGCTGGCGGAACGGCTCCAGGTTCGAGACCCCGACCCCGACCAGGCGGAGGGGCCCCGGCCGGTCGGCGAGTGCGCGGTCGAGTAGGCCGCACGCGATCTCGCCGATCGCCGCACCGTCGTCGAGGCCGGCTGCGAGCGTCGAGGAACGGCTCCGGATCGAGAAGTCCGGGTACCGGACCTTCGTCGTCACGGTGCGGGCGGCCTGGCCCTTCCTGGCGAGATGGCCCGCGACCTCGAGGGCCATCCGGCGCAGCTCCGCGTGCAGCCGCTCGAGGTCGGCGATGTCGCGCTCGAACGTCTCCTCGGTCGAGATCGAGATCCGCTCGACCTGGGTCTCGAGGCCGCGCGGGTCGATCCCGCGGGCGCGGTCGTGGAGCAGCGCTCCGACCTTTCCGGGAAGCAGGCGGGCGAGCGCCCGTTCGTCGAGGGCGGCGAGCCCGCCGATGGTAGAGACCCCGGCCGCGCGCAGGCGCTCCTCGGCGCGCGGGCCGACGCCCGGCAGCAGCCGCACGTCGAAGGGGGCCAGGAACACCGCTTCCCGGCCCGGCCGTACGACCGTCAGCCCTCCCGGCTTGCGCCGGTCGGAGGCGACCTTGGCGACCACCTTGCAGCTGGCGACGCCGATCGAGCAGGTCAGGTTCGTGGCTCCGCGGACGGCCGACTGCACGGCCTCGGCGAGCGCTCGCGCGGCGAGGAAGTCGGCCGCCAGCTCGCCGAGGTCGAGGTAGCCCTCGTCGATCCCGGTCTGCTCGACGGTCGGCACCACCTCCCGGATCGCGGTCCAGACCGTCTGCGAGTACTGGCGGTAGAGCGAGTGCCTCGGGCGGACGAAGACGGTCTGGGGGCAGCGGCGAAGCGCCTCGGCGCAGCTCATCGCCGAGTGGATCCCGAACCGGCGGGCGACGTAGTTCGCGGTCGCGACCACCCCGCGGCCGCGCGGGTCTCCGCCGACGACGAGCGGCTTGCGGCGGAGCGTCGGGTCCTCCAGCTGCTCGACGGCGGCGAAGAACGCATCCAGGTCGAGGTGCGCCACGATCACGGCGCCCCAAGCTTAGGAATTCGCCAAGTTGACACCGAGCCGGCACACCTCCGTGCGGCGTGTCGTGGCAGGATCCCCACAGGGGAAAGGGGTGCTCCCCCACCCTAGGGTGGGGGTGTGCGCTGCGCCGCGTGTCCCGGCGTGCGCTGCGGCGCGTGTCCCGGCATGCGGCGGGCGGAGAGTCTCCAGCGGTGACCCGGCCGCTTGTCTCGCCGGGGTCTCAGTAGGCAAGCCAGGCGGCGAAGGTCAGCGATCCGGCGAGGAGAAGCCAGATCACGGCTTGGCGGTAGACGCTGACGCGGGTGTTGATCGTCTCCTCGCCGGCTTCGAGCATCTCGGCGTAGTCACGGGCGAGCTGCCTGCCGACCGGCGGCGTGTAGTTGCTGAGCGGCCAGGTGTGGACGGCATTGAAGTCCGCTCGTACAGTCAGGATCGCGACCGCGCCGAGCATGCCGAGCGTCATCGCGAGCAGGCCTGCCGACCAGAGGCCGAGTGGCAGGTCAGCCGGGTGCCGAAGCAGTTCCTTCCCGAGCGCCGCACCCGCTCCGGCAAGCAGGATCCCGGCCCCGAAGAGCCACTGTGCCCGGTCACGAACGTCGGCCAGCTTGGCGCCCTGCTGGTCGAACTGCCGCCTGCCCTCCTCGATCATCACCTCGAGATCTTCCTCTCCCCAATCCTGCAGTGGAGCCTCGCGTCGCGGCGGCTCGCGGTAGCGCGAGACCTTCCAGCCCGGGAGGAACAAGCTGCCGACGTGAGAGGCGTAGACCCAGAGCCCGAGCCGAACCTCACCGAGCCATTCCCTCATGCGCGCGAGAGCCAGGCTGCGATCGCCGCCGTCACCGGTCGCGAGACCGCTTCGGGGAGGAACAGCCATTGTCCGCCGGGGTTCAGATCGAGGAAGACGAGTCGATCGCTCGTCTCGATCCAATCCTGGCTCGAGTAGCCGACGCCGAGGAGAGCCGAGACCTGGAGGGCGGCGCTGCTCGCGTCGCGATGCTCGACGGCGCTGAAGGAGCGATGCGCCTCGTCGAGGCGGCGCCAATCGAGGGGCGCCCCGACCGTGAGCGCGCACACCCAGGCGCGATCTCCGACGGTGGCGACGCGCAGATGCCGTCCGGCCCGGACGAGCTCCTGCACGAGAAATGGCGCACTCGGCAAGAGTTCGGAGTTTCGAGTCGCGGTCGACTCTGTTTGCGTAGACGACCATCGCCCGGCCGTGCTCGTTCCCACGAAACCGCCGGGACCGAGCGGCTTCACGACGAGCTGCTCGCCCAGCTCGGGCGGGATGTCGGAGGCGTCAGTCGTGACGACCGTCTTCGGTACGTCGACCCCGGCCCGGGCGGCGAGAACGTACTGAAGAGCTTTGTTCTCTGCGGAGGCGAGCGTGCCCGGGCTCGTCAACCATTCGATGCCGAAACCTCGGACCAGGGTTGCGAGCAGCGCGAACCACGCCGCTCGCACGGCGCCGTCGTGGGAGCGCGGCGCCACGTCGTCACGCCAGCCCTCCGGAGCCGCCCTGCGAATCCAGCCCCGGCGGGGCCTCCCGTCGAGGACGAGCTCGTCGCGATCTCCGAGGAGAAAGCGATCTCCCGTGAGCAGGAAGCGGCCGGCGGCGGCCAGTCGGGGGGCATCGACGACAGAGGCTCCGCATCCGGAGGAAGCGAGCTCGGACAGCACTGCCAGGACGTGCTCGTCAGCCTCGTTGCCGATGATCACCGGATCGGTCAGAGCAATTCGGCGCCTTCGAGACTCGCGGAGTCGTCGGTCGTCTCGATACGCCTCGTCGGCGTCGTCCTGCTCTGCTCGATTCCGATCGGAGCCGGCTCCGAGCACACCGTGTAGAGCAACTCGCCGGCCGAGGTGGCAGCCCGGGCGGGCAGCTCAGCAGAGATCGTCCCACACACCGCCCTCATCGGTCGTCTCGGGCTGCGCGGTGACCGACGTCGCCCCTGGATCACCGTCAGGCGCCTCCTCGGCCAGTGCTGCGTAGAGGCTTGCGGGACGACCGTCGGCTCGTGCGTCAGTCATCGAGCGGACTGTATCGCGTCCTGGTTCCGCCGTGCACGGGCCGAACCAGGACGAACAGGGCGCCCGCCGCGGCGGCGGGTGCGGGCCGTCTGGGCACTTCGCTACCGTCGTCGCATGGCGTCCGTCGACGTTCCGGTTGCCCTGCTCGGCTACGGGACGGTGGGGTCGGCCGTCGACCGGTTGCTGCGCGAGCAGGCGGCCGACATCGAGCGCGCGACGGGTCACCGGCTGCGGGTCGTGCGCGCGCTCGTCCGCGACCCTGCGAAGGAGCGCGGGTCGAACGTGCCCGTCACCACCGACTTCGCCCGGATCCGCGACGATCCCGAGATCGCGGTGGTCGCCGAGCTGATGGGCGGCCTGGATCCCGCCGGCGGCCACGTCCTCGAGCTGCTGCGGGCGGGCAAGCCGGTGGTGACCGCGAACAAGCAGCTGGTCGCCCACCGCGGCGCCGAGCTGTTCGCCGCGGCGGCCGCGAGCGGCGTGCAGCTCCGGTTCGAGGCTTCCGTCTGCGCGGCGATCCCGGTGATCAGGGTCCTCCGGGAGGCGCTCGTCGTCTCCAACGTCCACCGGGTGCTGGGGATCGTGAACGGGACGACCAACTTCGTCCTCACCGAGATGGAGCGCGGCTCGTCGTACGACGAGGCGCTCGCCGGGGCGCAGCGGCTCGGCTTCGCGGAGGCAGACCCGACCGAGGACGTCTCCGGAAGGGACGCGGCGGCGAAGATGGC
The DNA here is from genome assembly GCA_963837265.1 of uncultured Actinomycetes bacterium. Classification (GTDB taxonomy): domain Bacteria; phylum Actinomycetota; class Thermoleophilia; order Gaiellales; family Gaiellaceae; genus DATBLE01. The sequence goes on along the minus strand of CAWIMQ010000001.1, from coordinate 933,347 downwards.
GATCCTCGCGACGGTCGCGTTCGGCTCGCGCCTGACGCTCGAGGACGTCGACTACGAGGGACTGGAGCGGGTGGCGCCGGAAGATGTCGCCGCGGCGCGCGAGCTGGGCATGGTCGTCCGGCTCGTCGGCACCGCCACGCTCGTGGGCGACCGGGTGGACGTACGGGTCGAGCCGGCCCTCGTCGATCGCGCCCACCCGCTGGCCGGGGTCGAGGGCGCCTTCAACGCGGTCATGCTCCAGGGGGACGCGATTCGCGAGATCACGCTCGAGGGACCGGGCGCGGGCGGGTTGGAGACGGCGTCGGCTGTGGTCGCGGACATGGTCACGATCGTCGGCACGACGGGCACCGGCTTCCTCCAGAACGACGCCTGCTGGCGGGAGCTCGAGCGGCTTCCCGCCGGCGAGCTCGCCTCGCCGTTCTACGTGCGCGTCGAGGTCGACGACCGTCCGGGCGTGCTCGCCCTCGTCGCCCTCCGGCTCGCGGCGCACGGGGTCTCTGTCGCCCGGCTCGTCCAGAGGCAGGCCGACGACAGCGCCACGCTGCACGTGGTCACGCACGAGACGCCGGGCGGGGCGCTCCGGGACGCGCTCGACGAGATCGACACTCTCGAGGAGACGCGGGCGAGCGCATCCGCCCTGCCGGTGATCTCCGACCGGGGAGTGGCCGGGCTGGGATGGGCGTGACGCTCTCGCTCGGCGAGGGGAGAACGCCGCTCCTGGAAGCGCCGCGGCTGTCGGAGCGGCTCGGCTGCGAGGTGTGGCTGAAGTGGGAGGGCGCGAACCCGACCGGCAGCTTCAAGGACCGGGGGATGGCCGTGGCCGTCGGACGGGCGGTCGAGCGCGGCGCCCCCGGCGTGGTCTGTGCCTCCACGGGCAACACCGCCGCATCGGCGTCCGCGTACGCCGCCCGGGCCGGCCTGCCGGCCGTGATCCTGCTGCCGGCCGGCGCGGTCGCGCGCGGGAAGCTCGCGCAGGTGCTGGTTGCCGGTGCCGAGCTGCGCGAGCTGGACGGCTCGTTCTCGGACGTCCATCTGCTTGCCCGCAAGCTGGCGGACGACGAGGGCTGGGTGAACGTGAACTCGATCAACCCCGACCGGATCGAGGGCCAGGCGTCGGCGGCGCGCGAGGTGGTCGAGCAGCTCGGAGCGCCGCCGGACGTGCTCGCGCTCCCCTACGGTGGAGGCGGGAACACGTGCGCGTACGTCCGGGGCTTCGACGAGGCCGGCGCCGGGCGGCCCCGCATTCTCTCCGTGCAGTCGCTGCAGCGGGCGACCACGGCCGCCTCGGCGATCCGCATCGTCGAGCCGGTGCACCGCGAGCGGGTGGAGGAGGTCGCGGAGATCGTCACGGTCGACGATTCCGAGCTGCTCGAGTGGTGGGCGGCTGTCGCCCGGCTCGAGGGGCTCTTCTGCGAGCCGGCCTCGGCGGCCGGGGTGGCCGGAGTGGCGGAGGTGAGGCCGGGCGGGCGCGTCGTCTGCGTCCTCACCGGCCACGGGCTGAAAGACCCGGACGCGGTCTCGCGGCTGTGAGAGACGAAACCGAGCACAGAGGCGACGGCGACGCCGTGGGCGTTGGTCCGGGGCAATTTCGTGACGCCGAAGGCGTCAGGGCTCGGGCGCCCGCGACCACCGCGAACCTAGGCCCGGCGTTCGACTGCGCTGCTGTCGCACTCGACCTCTGGAACGAGGTCGAGGTGTCGAAGGGCGGCACCGGCCCGCCTGACCCGGGGCACATCGGCGTCCGGGCGTTCGGGCTCGTCGCCTCGCCGGAAGGGCTCGCCTTCGAGTGGAGGGAGCGGATCCCGCGCGCGCGCGGGCTCGGCTCGAGCGCGGCGACGATCGCTCTCGGGCTCGTCGCCGGGGCGAGGTGGTCCGGCCAGGAGCTCGCGCCCGAAGACCTCCTCGCGCGCGGCGGCCCGCTCGAAGGCCACTCCGACAACCTCGCCGCGTGCCTCGCCGGCGGGGCGTGCCTGACCTGGGAGGGGCGGATCGTGCGGATCGCCGGCGGGCTGCCGCTGGCGCCGGTGGCGGTCGTCCCGAAGGAGACGATGCGAACCCCGGAGGCCCGGCTCGCGTTGCCCGACCGAGTTTCACACGCCGACGCCGCCTTCAACGTCGCCCGGGCGGCGCTGCTCGGAGCGGGGCTCGCGCGCGGCGACGCGGAGCTGCTCACGGCCGCGTTCGCCGACCGGCTGCACGAGCCGTACAGGCCCTCTCGGCTTCTGGACGCGATCCGGGCGGCGCCTCCCGCAGGGGCGGCCGGCGCCACGCTCTCCGGCTCGGGCCCGACGGTGATCGTCTGGGCGGACGAGCCCGAGATCTGCGCCGCCGAGCTCGCGGCCAGGTTCCCGGACGAGACCGTCCTTCCGCTCCGGGTCTCGCCCGAGGGTGCCCGCTGAGGATTCCCTGGGAGCTCGACCTCGGCGAGCCGTTCGAGGCCCCGTTCTCGAAGCTCGTCGCGCCTGCCCGGCTGCCCGACGGCACCGAGGTGGTGCTGAAGGTCCAGCTCGCGGACGACACCGAGAGCCTCCAGGAAGCCGAGGCGCTGCGCTTCTGGGACGGCCGAGGCGCCGCTCGCCTGCTCGCGCACGACCCCGGCGCAAGGGCGTTGCTGATCGAGCGTTGCCTCCCCGGCAGGCCGCTCGGAAACACGTACGGCGACGACTCGCTCGCGGTCGCGGCGGACGTGATGCGGCGCCTGTGGCGTCCTCCCTCCGGCAGCGTGCCGTGGCGGCAGCTGGCCGTCGAGGCGGACCGCTGGCTCGACGAGCTGCCCGACGACTACGAACGGCACGGCCGCCCGTTCGAGCGGCGCCTCCTCGACACGGGCCTGGACGCGCTCCGGATGCTCGGGCCGACGCAGGAGGGCGTCGTCCTCTGCCACCAGGACCTGCACGGCGGCAACATCCTCTCGGCGGAGCGGGAGCCGTGGCTGGCGATCGACGTGAAGCCGATCGTCGCCGAGCGTGCCTACGACGCCGTCGCGATCGTCCGCGACCCGGGTCCGAACGGGCTGACGCTCGCCGACGTCCGCCGGCGACTGGACGTGCTCTCCGAGCTCCTCGACCTCGACCGCGAGCGGATCCGCCTCTGGGGGGTGGCCAAGCACCTGGCGTGGGCGATCGGCGGCGAGCTGTGGGCGGAGGACGTCGAGCAGGTCCGCCTGATGGCCGCGGCCTGACCGCGCCAGGCCGCGCTTCGGGTAGCCTCCCGCCGGTGATCCTCGAGGAAGACGCTCTCCGCGGCCTGATCGGCGAGCCGTCGGAGCTCGTCCGCTCGAAGGTCGCCGACCGGCTGAACGACCTGACGCGGCGGTTCGTCGAGCGCGCGCCGTTCCTCTGCCTCGCCACGTCGGACGCGGACGGGAGGTGCGACGTCAGCCCGCGCGGGGACCCTCCGGGCTTCGTCCGGATCCTCGACGAGCGCACGCTCCTCCTGCCCGACCGGCCGGGAAACCGGCTCGCCGACTCGCACCGCAACATCCTGCAGAACCCGCACGTCGCGCTCCTCTTCGTGATCCCCGGCGTGACCGACACCTTCCGCGTGAACGGCCGCGCGACGCTCGTCACCGACTCCGAGCTGCTCGAGCCGTGCGCGGTCGAGGGAAAGGTGCCGAAGCTGGGGCTGCGCATCGAGATCGAGGAGGCGTTCACGCACTGCTCGAAGGCGTTCCTGCGGGCGCAGCTCTGGGATCCCGAGCGGTACGTGCCGCGCGAGGAGCTGCCCTCGTCCGGCGAGATCCTGCAGACGATCGACCCGGGCATCGACGCCGGCACGTACGACGCCGGGCGGGCGGCGCGCTACGCGCGGCGCGAAGGCTTCTACTGACCCGGTACCGGTTCGTCGACTGCGGGTACTCGCTCGACCGGGTCGAGGCCGGACGCGAGGCCTACCTCGAGTCGCACGTTCCAGGCGCCGCGTTTCTCGGAATCGACGAGCTCTCCGACCTTGCCGCAGAAGGGCAGGGGCGGCACCCGCTGCCAGACGCACGGGCATTCGCCGCCGCCGCCTCCCGGGCCGGGATCGGGACCGGCGTGCTCGTGGTCGCCTACGACCACGGCGCAGCCGGCGGCGCGGCCCGCCTCTGGTGGCTCCTTCGCCACTTCGGGCACGAGGAGGTCGCGGTGCTGCGCGGGGGCTTCGGGGCATGGCTCGGGCCCGTGCGCGGCGGCGAGGAGGAGATCGAGGGGGCCGAGCTCGTCCCACGTGCACGCGCGGGGGACACGATCGAGGCCGGCGAGCTGGCCGCGCGCCTCGGCGACCCGGGCCTGGTGGTCGTCGACGCACGGTCGCCTGAGCGTTACCGCGGCGAGGCCGAGCCGATCGACCCGGTCGCGGGGCGCATCCCGGGCGCGGTGAGCTGGCCGTACACCGACGCGGCCCTCGTCCCGCCGGGCCTCCTCGGGGCCGGCGAGATCGCCGTCTACTGCGGCTCGGGCGTGACCGCGTGCGAGAACCTGCTCGCCCTCGCGCAGGCCGGCCGTCCGGACGCGAGGCTCTACCCGGGCTCGTGGAGCGACTGGTGCGCCCGCGGCCTTCCGGCCGAACAGGGCTAGCGGAAGGCGCCGATCAGCGCGCCGCCGGCGACGACCAGGAGGGCGCCGACGACGAGTTGCCGCCCGACCAGCTCGGTCCGGCGCAGGAGCAGCACCGCCAGCAGTACGCTGACCAGCGACTCGGTCGCGACCAGCGGGCTCACCACCGTCACCCGGGCGCGGTAGAAGGCCTCGAAGAGCGAGGCGTAGGAGGCACCCCAGGCGAGCCCCGGGAGGACGAAGGGAGCCGCCTCGCGCCGGAGGTCGCCCGCGAGCCGCCCCCGCCGGGTGGCAGCCAGGTAGAGCAGGATCACCACGGCGCCGGACAGGATCGTCGTCGCCCCGGCGAGCTGGGGCGCGACGTCGCTCCCGGAGGCGATGCGGCGGACGACGTTGTCACGGGTCGCGAAGAACACCGTGCAGCCGAAGGCGAAGGCGAGGCCGATCGGCCGGAACGAGTCGGGTCGCACCCGCTCTGCGACCAGGGCGAGGCTGCCCGCGACGATCAGCACCGCTCCGACGAGCAGCGGCGCCTGCGCCGGCTCGCCGAACCCGGCGATCGCGATCGTCACGGCGACGAGCGGCGCCGCGCCTGCGATCACCGACGTCCGTGCCGCTCCCGCCTCTCGTACGGCGAGCACGAAGAGGAGCTGCGAGCCTCCGGGCGCCAGGAGCCCTGCGAGCATGTACGGCCAGAGCGCGCCGCCCCACTCTCGTCCGGCCGCCGCGACCACGGCGCAGACGAGGAAGCCGACGATCGAGGTCGCGAACGCGCCCACCTCGGCGTCCCTGCTCCGCCGGACGGAGAAGGCGAGCGCGATCGTCATCGCGCCGAAGAGCACGGCCGAGAGCAGCGCGAGTCCGACTCCGAGCACTGCGCGAACCTAGTCGATCGATCGTGCTCCTCGATCGATCGACTAGCGTTGCCGCGTGGCGATCGAGCGTGTGTGCGTGATCGGGGCGGGCGTGATCGGCAGCCTCTACGCCGCGCACCTCGCCCGAGTGGCCGAGGTCGGCGTGCTCACCCGCCGCGACGAGCACGCCCGCGCGCTGAACGACGGCGGCCTGCGCATCTCGGGCAAGTCCGACTTCACCGCCGTGGTGGACGCCACCGCCGACCCGGCCGCGTTGGCGGACTTCGACCTGGGCATCGTCGCGACCAAGGCGACGCAGCTCGAGGAAGCCGCGAGGCAGCTCGCCGGACGTTTCCCCCGCGCGACCCTGATGACGATCCAGAACGGCCTCGGCGCGGAGGAGGTCGTCGGCGAGCAGGGCGGCTGGCCGCTGATCTCGGCGGTGACCTTCATGTCCGGGGTCCGCCATGCCGACGACCACGTCGAGTACGAGCTCGACACCGAGACGTGGCTGGGCCCATTCGCCGGCACCGCGACCTACGAGGACGCGCGGGAGATCGAGGCGCTCCTCACCGCCTCCGGCCTGCACGCCCGGGCGTTCCCCGACCTGCGGCCGGCGCAGTGGTCGAAGCTGATCTTCAACGCGACCGTGAACACGGTCTCCGCCCTGACCGGCCTCCCGCACGTCTCGGCGTTCGCCGCGCGCGGGCGCGAGACCGACCTCGGCCATCTCGTCCACGACCTGATGCTCGAGGGCGACGCCGTTGCCGCGGCGGCCGGGGTCCGGCTGCACGAAGATCCCTGGGAGATGAACGTCCACGCCGTCCGCCGCGGCGAGACCCTCGCCGCCGAGGGTGCCTACGCCCACGTCCCCTCGATGCTCGAGGACGTCCGCGCCGGCCGCCCGACCGAGGTCGACTTCATCACCGGCGCGCTCGTCCGCGAGGCGGCGAGGCACGGTGTCCCCGTTCCGCTCCACCAGGCGATGTACCGGCTCGTGAAAGCGAGAGAGACGACGTGAGGATCGCCGTCATCGGCTGCGGCGCGGTCGGCTCCCTCTTCGCCGCCAACCTCGGAACGCTCGAGGGCGTCGAGGTCTGGGCGTACGACCCGTGGCGGGAGCACGTGGACGCGATCAACGCCGAAGGCCTCCGCCTCTCGGGCGCCGGCGACGTCGTCGGGCGTGTCCGCGCGACCGCCGACCCGCGCGAGCTCCCGCCCTGCAACCTCGGGATCGTCGCGACGAAGAGCATGCACACCGCGCAGGCGATGGCGGCGACCGCACACGCCTTCGCCGACGGCGCGGTCTGCTCCGTGCAGAACGGCGCCGGCAACGAGGAGCTCGTCGCCGAGCACGTCCGCCGGGTGATCCGCGGGACGACCTTCCCGGCGGGCCACGTGGTCGAGCCTGGCCACGTCGGCTGGGACACCCGGGGAGACACGCACATCGGCCCGTTCGAGCCGAGCCCCGCGCCGACGGCGGCGATCGAGGCACTTGCCGATGCCTGCACCCGCGCGGGCATGCCCACCCACGCGCTCGAGGACGCGCGCGGCGCCCAGTGGCGCAAGCTCATCTTCAACGCCGCCTCGAACGCGATCGCCGCCCTGACCGGCCGGACCCACGGCCAGGTCGCCGAGCCCCCGACGCGCGACCTCGCGTGGGCGGTGATGGCGGAGGGCCGCGCCGTCGCCGAGGCGCAGGGCATCGTCCTCGATCAGAGCCCGGAGGACCTGTTCGACCACGCCGCGCGCAAGGACGTCGCCTACGGCCACAAGCCGAGCATGCTCCAGGACGTGGAGGCCGGTCGCGAGACCGAGATCGACTTCCTGAACGGCGCGATCGTCGCCTTCGGCGAGCGCCACGGGGTGGAGGCGCCCCTGAACCGGGCGCTGACGGCGCTGATCAGGGCCAAGCAGGCCCCCCGATGACGAGCCGGGCGGAGATCGAGCGGCGGTTCGCAGTCGTGCGCGAGGCGGCGGCGCGGGACGGCCTGGACGCCGTCGTCGTCGCCGGCTCCGAGTACACGGGCTTCGAGGGCGCGGTGCGCTACCTCTCCGGCTTCCGCATCCTCCACCGCTACGCCTACGTCGTCCTGCCGGTCGACGGCGAGCCGACGATCGTCTTCCCGCGGGAGGCGCGCTGGGTCGGCGACCACTCCGAGACCTGGATCGAGGACAAGGTCTTCGCCGAGCACCCGGGCCGGTGGATCGCCGACCGGGGCTGGAAGCGCGTCGGGATCTACGGGCTCGACCACGTGATGCCGGTGCGCGACTACCGTCCGCTCGCCGCCGTCGCCGAGCCCTGGGACCAGGGCTTCGACCTCGCCCGGGCGGTGAAGTCGGCCGAGGAGCTGGAGCTCGTCCGGGAGAGCTTCCGCATCAACGAGGCCGGCTTCTGGGCCGTGCTCGAGGCCTTCGAGGTCGGCAGGACCGAAGCGGAGCTCATGGGCGAGGCCGAGCGGGTCTTCGCCGCCGCCGGTACGTCGCGCCTGACGATGGACATGGTGCTGACCGGCGAGGGCGGCGGCGCCGGGCCGGAGTTCAAGTTCCCGAGCGCGACCAGGCGGATCGGGCGGGACGATCTCCTCCTCTACGGGCTGGAGGTCGCCGGCCCCGGCGGCCACTGGGTCGAGTTCTCGCGGCCGATCTGCGCGGGCACCCCGAACGCGGAGACGCTCTCGGCGATGGACGCCTACCTCGAGTACTTCGAGGCGGCGAAGCGGACGATGCGCGCGGGCTCGACCGCCCACGACGTGCACACGGCGGTCTCGAAGCCGTTCCTCGACCGCGGCTTCACGCTCGGCCACGTCACCGGCCACTCGATCGGGATGACGATGATCGAGTTCCCGCGGATCGGGGAGGGAGCCGAGGCCGAGCTGCGGCCGGGCATGGTGGTGTCGATGCACCCGCACGCGGTCACGGCGGACGAAGGCGCCTGCCTCTACATGCAGGACACCTGGCTCGTGACGGAGGACGCGGGCGTGCCCTTCTCCGACGTGGCGCTGCAGATCTTCACCGGGGCAGAGCGCCGATCCGGCGGCTGAGGGCCTCACTCCCGGGCCACGCGGCGCCGGTTGCGGTTCTCGCCCTCTGCTTTCGCGGCCGGGGTGCAGGCCGCCCGCGCGCGGGGGCGCGGCCGGGGCACGAGGCCACGGCCCGTGAGAACATGGTCCTCTCATGCAGCCGTACGCGACGACGTCGGACGCGCGGCCCGGGCTCGACATCTTCCTGCAGGCGCTTCCGCCTGCGCTCGCCGTCGACTACGGCGTCCGCGCCGAGGAGAGCGGCTTCCGCGCCGCCTGGTTTCCGGAGATCACCTTCGGGGATGCCTTCGGGCCGGCGACGGCGGCGGCGACGAGGACGAGCCGGATCGAGGTTGCCACCGGCGTGGTCGGGATCTGGAGCCGCTCGCCGGTCACCCTCGCGCTGCAGGCGGCAACCCTGAACGAGCTCTCCGGAGGCCGCCTGATGCTCGGGCTCGGCGTCCAGGCCCGCGGTTACGTCGAGGGCTGGCACGGGCGCAGCTACACACGGCCGGTGCGGGCGATGAGAGAGTTCGTCGCGATCCTGCGCCGGATCCTCGCCGGCGAGCTGGTCACGTACGAGGGCGAGATCTTCAGCGTCCGGAACTTCCGGCTGACGATGCAGCCGCCGAAGCGGCCGGTGCGGATCTACGTCGCCGCGATCGGGCCGCAGATGCTGCGCCTCGCCGGCGAGATCGCCGACGGCGTGATCGGGTATTGCTACACGGCCGCCTACGTCCGCGACGTCGTCGTCCCGAGCATCCGCGCCGGCGCGGAGCGGGCGGGCCGCCCTGTGGAGGAGGTCGAGATCGCCTGCGGCTATCCGTCGGTCGTCAGCGAGGACCCGGATGCTCTCCGGCAGGCGAAGGGGCAGGTGGTCATGTTCGCGACCGCAGGCGGCTCGTCGCCCCACTACGCCGACAGCTTCGCCGCGGCCGGCTTCGAGGGGCAGGCGCGGGTGGTGCAGGAGCGTGTCGCCGCGGCCGACCTCCCCGGAGCGCTCGCCGCGGTCGGCGACGACTTCGCGGATGCCGTCACGATCGCCGGCTCCGCCGCCGCCGTGCGCCGGCGTGCCGGCGAGCTGCAAGCCGCCGGGCTCGACACGGTCTGTCTCAACCCGTCACCGCCGGGGGGCTGCTTCCCGCTCTACGAGGGCCACTTCCCGGACGCGCTCGAGTTGCCCGAGTTCTCCTTCCCGGCGTACCTCGCCGGCATCGACGACACCATGCGGCTGCTGGCGACCTGAGCGGGCCGCAACTCGTCCACGATCGGACGGGGCCGCCGCTCGATTCCGGCCGCCGCCGCTAGGGGGTGCGGCGCCCGGCGGCCGCCGGCCTTCCACCCAGCCGTCCTCGCGCGAACCGCTCGAGCAACTCGTCGAGCTCACGCCGGCCGAGCAGCCCCTCGCGGCGGAAGTACATCGCGACCAGGATCATCAGGACGAGCACGAACTGGGTGAGGCCGGTGAGGCTCCCGAGCGTGAAGATGCCGAGGTCGAGCCTCGTCTGCTCGTACTGTCGCAGCCCCTCCTGGGAGAGCGTGACGATCGCGGCTCCGAGCACGGCACCGCTGACCGTGCCGGTGCCGCCGACGATGAACATCACGATCAACGCGAAGGTCGGCGCGAGGAAGAAGTCCGTCGGCGAGATCGTGCCGAGCCACCAGGCGAAGACGGCGCCGGCGGCGGCGCTCAGGGCGCCGCTCAGGACCCACGCCCGGGCCCGCGCCGCGCGTACCCCCACGCCGATCGAAGCCGCCGAGAAGGCGTCTTCCCGGCTCGCCTGCAGCAGCAGGCCCGTCTTCGAGTCCTTGAACCAGCGGGCGACGAAGACCGCGACGACGGCGACGAGCAGGGCGCGCCCCATCGTCGTGTCGGCAGGCAGGCCGTAGAGGCCGCCGGAGCCCCGCGTCACCCCGGTCCAGGCGGCGAAGACCACGTCCGAGATCAGGAGGAACGAGAGGATCGCGATCACGACCGAGCCTCCGTCGAGCCGGAGGATCGGCACGCCCGTCGCGACTGCGACGATCGCACCGGCCGCAGCGGCGGCGAGGATGGCAAGCCACCAGGACAGCGGCTGGGAGGTGGCAAGGGCGTGCGGCAGGCTCGTCAGCAGCGTCGGCTTCAGCGCCGGGTCGAGCGTGAGGATCGCGCCCACGTACGCACCCGTCCCGACGAAGGCCATCTGGCCGAACGACAGGATGCCGGAGTTGCCCGAGAAGAGCTGGAGCGCGACCACGAGGACGACGTTGATGAAGAAGTGCGTCAGCTTCTCCTTCTGGGCGGCGTCCGCCCAGCCCCAGACGCCGGCGAGGACGAGGAGAGCTGCGAGCAGCGACGAGCCGAGCGCGGAGCGCAGGCCCCAGTAGCGGAGCGCGCCGCTCATCCTTGCCCTTCCTGCGCGCGCGCGACCAGGCCGTGTGGGCGGAGGAGCAGGATGCCCACGACGATCGCCAGTGCCAGGGCGTCGCTGAACTGGGCGATGTTGCCGTGCAGGTTCGCCTCGAGGACCTCCGTGGCGATCCCGAGCGCGAAGCCGCCGACGACGGCGCCGGCGAGGTTTCCGGCTCCCCCCAGGATGACGGCGATGAAGGCGCTGATCACGAGCGGCGTGCCGTCTCCGGGGCTGACCGCCGCCACGCGGCCGTAGAAGAAGAGCGCTGCGAGCCCGGCCAGCACCCCCGAGAGGGCGAACGCCGAGCCGACGACGAGGTTCGCGCGGACCCCCATCAGCCGGACGGCGCCGAAGTCCTCGGCAGCCGCGCGCATCTGGATGCCCAGCAGGCTGTGCCGCATGAAGAGGGTGAGCACCGCGAGCGCGGCGAGGGTGGTCGCCGCGGTCAGGAGCTTGATCAGGCTGATGGAGGTCGAGCCGACGTGTACCGCCGTGTTCACCCAGCCCGGCAGCACGATCCCCTTGGGAGCGGTGTCGATGAAGACCTGGAAGACGACCTGGATGAGGACGCTGACCGCGAACGAGGTCACGAGCAGCGTCACGAGGTTGGCCCCGCGCAGGGGCCTGAAGGCGATCCGCTCCATCGCCACGGCCGCCAGCCCGCACGCGATCAGCGTCAGCGGGATCACCGCCCCCCAGGGCACGCCGTGGCCGAGCAGGGCCCACATCGTGTAGCCGCCGATCGTCACCAGCTCGCCGTGCGCGAAGTTGATCAGCCCGAGGATGCTGAACACCATCGCCAGCCCCAGGGCGAGCAGCGCGAAGGTGCTGCCCAGCGCGAGCGCGTTGATGCCCTGCTGGAGGACCTGGCTCACGCGATCGCTCCGAGGTAGGCGTCCTCGATGTGCGTCGACCGCCTGAGCTCGTCCGGCGTGCCCTCCACCGCGATCTGACCGGTCCGCATCACGTAGGCGCGGTCGCAGAGGTCGAGAGCCTGGTGCACGTTCTGCTCGACCAGCAGGATGCTGACTCTCTCCTCGTCCCGCAGGCGGCCGATCAGCTCGAAGACCAGACGGACGAGCTTGGGGGCGAGCCCGAGCGTCGGCTCGTCGAGCAGCAACAGCTGCGGCCGGGACATCAGTGCCCGACCGATGGCCAGCTGCTGCTGCTCGCCGCCGGACAGCGTCCCCGCCCGCTGGCCGAGACGCTCGCGAAGCACCGGGAAGAGCTCGAGCAGCCGCTCCTGCCACGCCTTCTGGTCGGGCTGGCCGTGCCGGATCGAGCCGCCGATCGCCAGGTTCTCGGCCACGGTCAGCCCCGAGAAGAGGCGCCTGCCCTCCGGGACGAGCCCGATCCCTCTGCGGACGATCGCCTCCGGCGAGGCGTGCGACACGTCGTCGCCGAGAAACGCGACCGAGCCGCTCCGCGAGCCGTGCAGCCCGGCGATCGCGGAGAGTGTCGTCGTCTTGCCGGCGCCGTTCGCTCCGACCAGGGCGACGATCTCGCCTGCGCGAACGACCAGGGACGCGTCACGAACGGCAAGGATCGGTCCGTAGCGGGCCGTGAGCCCGGTCACCTGCAAGAGCTCTCGGGGCCCGTCGCGGGCCCCGAGAGTCTCGAGCGGTGCTGCGTTCGCCACTTAGGGAGCGGGAACGTTCGTGGGAATGCTCTTCAGCACGAGCCGGAACTTGTGGCCCCGGATCTGGTTGACCGCGACCGTGTTCCGCGGGTTGTGCTCGCCCTTGCCCGGGTAGACGATCTTCCCGAGCGAGCCGTTCACGGTCAGGCCGCTTCCGAGCGCGGCAGCGATCTTCTGCGGATCGGTCGAATCCGCCTTGATCGCGGCCGCCTCGAGCACCTTGATCGTGTCGTAGCCGAGCCCGGGGTAGATCCCGTCAGGCGAGCCGAACCGGCTCTTGAACCTGGCGATGAACTTCGCCGTCGACGATCCCTTGGAGGGGTAGCCGAACGTGCTGAACGCGCAGCCCTCGATCGCGGTGCCGCCGGCGGTCAGGTTCAGCGTCGTGTCCCACCCGTCCGCGCCGAGAACCGGCATCTTCAGGCCTTCCGACCGCATCTCCTTGACGAGCGAGTCGTTGAAGGGGGAGAAGAGGCCGGTCATCACCGCGTCCGGAGCGGGCGAGACCCTCTTGATGTTGCTGACGATCGACGCGTAGTCCTGGGGGAAGCCGGTCGCTCCGAACGGGATCTGGCCCACGCCGACGATCTTGACCCCGCGGGACGGTGCGGCCTTCTGGAAGTACTTCGACATCAGGTGGACGTAGAGCATGTTCGAGTCCAGCACGTAGACGCGCGTGTAGTGCCGCAGCTTCGCGTAGTTGGCGAGCTGGGCCATCTGCGCATTCCCGGCGGGCCCGACCGGCCAGTAGACCGGGAACGTCTTCGCCACCGTCGGGTCCCCGTTGCATGGCGAGAGCGTGAACTGCTTCGACCGGTTCGCGACTGCCGCCATCGCCACCTGGAAGTCCGTGTTGCAGGGCAGGACCATCACGTCGACCTTCTTCGAGATCAGGTCGTGGGCGACCGTGACCGACGCCGCCGGGTCGCTCTTCGTGTCCTCGAGGATCAGCTTGATCTTCACCTTGCCGCCGATCCCGCCCTTCTTGTTGATCTCGTCCACGGCCAGCTTCGCGCCGTTCGAGATCAGCTTGTCGTGGACGGCGAGAAAGCCCGTGAGGTCGTTGCCGTAGCCGACCGTGATCGTTCCCCCCGCGAGGCCGTGTGACGAGCTCCCCGAGCCGAAGCCCGACACGACGGCGATCGCGGCGACGATCACGGCCGCCACGGCGACGATCTTCCAGGTCCGTCCCCCAATGCGCTTCATCGATCACTCCTTTCGGGTGCACCAGCTTGATCTTCCTCGCCGATGTAGGCGGCGATGACCGCCGGATCGGCCCGAACCTCCTCCGGTCTCCCCTTGCTGATCACCTCTCCTTCGTTGAGGACGTAGATGGAGTCGCACAGCTGCATGATCAGGCGGAGGTCGTGCTCGACGACCAGCACGCCGCAGCCGCGCTCGTGTCTGATCCGCTCGATCGAGACGCGGAGCTCGTCCGACTCGGCTTCGTTCATTCCCGCTGCCGGCTCGTCCAGCAGGAGGAAGCGCGGGGCGGCGGCCAGAGCGCGGACGATCTCGAGCCGCCGCTGGTCGCCGTACGAGAGCTCACCCGCGTACCGCTCGGCCAGGTGTCCGATGCCGAGCTCCTCCAGCATCTCGAGCGCGTGAGCGCGTGAGTGCCTGCGTGCGACTCCACCGGCCGCGAGCCCGGCGGTCTCCACGTTCTGGAGGCATGTGAGCTTCTCGAAGAGGCGGATGTTCTGGAACGTCCGGACGACGCCGCGGCGGGCGATCTCGTGGCTGCGCCGGCCGAGCGGCCGGCCGTCGAGGGTGATCGACCCCGACGTCGGTGGGAACACGCCCGAGATGCAGTTGAGGAGCGTCGTCTTTCCCGAGCCGTTCGGTCCGATCAGCCCGACGACCCCTCCCTCGGCGAGGCGAAGCGAGACGCCGCGCAGCGCCCGGACGCCGCCGAAGCGCCTCGACACGTCGTGGGTCTCGAGCAGCGCGACGGGATGAGCCTGGGTCTCACCGGCCGCCGCACTGGCCGTGGCAGGCATTGGCAGAGCATACGGCCTTGCCGCGGCCCGGGCGCGGCATCCGCCTGCCGTCGCCGGCGAGGCGGACCGCCGGGCACCCTCGGGTACGCTCAGCGCGGGCGAGCCGCTCGGGTCGGTCCCGGCCGGGAGCCCCGCCGATCCGAAGTGCCCGTCGACCGCGCCACCTTCCTCGAGATCATGGCCTCCTATCCGGCAGGGGTGGCGGTCGTGACGACTCTCGACCCGGAAGGTGCCCCGCGCGGGCTGACGACGACCGCGGTCGCGGGCGTCTCGGCGGACCCACCGCTGCTCCTCGTCTGCGTCGACCTGACCAGCCGCACGCTCCCCGCGCTCAGGGCGGGCGGCCGCTTCGTCGTCAACGTCCTTCGCGAGGGGCGCACCGAGCTGGCCAGGCTGTTCGCGTCCAAGCAGGACGACAAGTTCGACAGCGTCGCCTGGCGGCCGTCGGCGAACGGGCTGCCGGTGCTCGCAGATGACGCGCTGGCCTGGGCAGAGTGCCTCGTCGTCCAGGAGCTGGAGCCGAGCGACCACGCCGTCGTGCTCGGGCAGGTCGAGGACGGAATGGGTCTCGCGGGCGAGGCCGGCGAGCTGCCGCTCGTGTACTACCGCCGCATCTGGGGAACGTGGCGGAGGGCGCCGTAGGCCGCGGGCTCCGGAGCCGGCGGCCCGGGTCCGGCCCCGGGGGGCGGCCGGGTCGCTCCTGCTCAACCGGTCAGCCGCCCGTGTACGCGATGCAGTCGATCTCAACGAGCATCTCCTCCTTCGCGAGCCCGACCACGAGCAGCGTCGAGGCGTACGCGCGCTCGCGCAGCAGGGCGGGAGCATTCCGCCCGAGCCAGCCGTCCCGCGCCTCGTAGAACTCCTCGATCAGGCTTCGGTCGGTCACGTACCAGACGAACTTGACCACGTCGTCGAGCGTCGCTCCCGCCTCGCCCAGGCGCTCCCTGATCCGGTCGAGCGCGAGCTCGGTCTGCGCCTTCACTCCCCCCACCGGCTCGTCCGTGTCCGACGACCGAGCCTCGGCGCCGGAGAGAAAGACGAAGCCGCCGGCGGCCGCCCCCTTTCCCCAGACCATCAGCTCGCCGGCATGGTCGATCAGCCCCAGGCCCCGCTTCGCCGTCACCGCTCTCCCCCGAGGCCGTGCGCCGGGCCGGTCGCGTCGAGCCGGACGTCCTGGATCGGCCCGGCGCCCGCCTCCTCGACGTCGACCGCGTGCAGCGTTCCGCACTCCGGGCAGAGGTACGCCGCGAGCTCGAGGGAGGCGTGCAGCCGGATCCCCTCGGGCCGGTCGCCGCCGGCGACGATCCGGCGGGCGGCGCCGAGCTTCCAGTTGTCCGCCGCGGTTCCGAAGACGTGTCCGCAGCGGCACTGGATCTGGAGCCCGCCGTCGCGTCTGGCGACGAGAAGCTGCGGCCCCCAGGCCGTGACCTCGGCGCCGGGCTCGACGGCGCGCCGCTGCGGGCGCTCGCACCCGGCGAGGCGCCCCGCACGCAGACGGGCACGCAGGCGTTCGGTCGTCTCGGGATCGCCCGCGGCGACGCCGTAGGCCGACCGTGCCTTGCGCGTCGAGACGACTCCCGCGGCCAGATCGGCCTCGACCCTGGTGGGCTCGCGGCCGAGCGGGTCGCCGAGCCCGCCGCCGCCCGACCAGCTGTACAGCAGCACGTCGCCGGGCACGAGTCGGAACTCGTCCGTCTTGGCCGGTAGGTCGCTCGGCTCGCCGCCGAGCCGCGCCAGATCGACCGGGTTCGTCGCCGACTCGAGCTGCAGCGGGAGCTCGCCCCCGGCGACGAGCTCGAAGACCCGGGAGCCGCGAACCACCGAGTGGCGGTTGCAGATGCCCGGAAAGCCGCCGAAGAGGCCGAGCGAGACCGGGGACTCGACCCCCTGCGTCGTCAAGGCGCAGCGGAGACCGTCCACGCCGTACGGGGTGAGGGCGACGCCCGCCGCCCGGCCCCCGCGGCGGAGACCGTCCCCGCCCGAGTCGGGGAAGAACGTGCGGTACAGGTAGAGGAGCGGTCCGTGCAGCTCGCTCGTCTCGACGTTGGGGATGTTCGGACGGGGGGTCACGAACCCGCCCGACTGATCGATGCCGTCTGCAACCGCGGTTGCGCCGCCGCCCCCGAGCTGCGCGTCCATCACCTGCGTCCCGTACGGCTCTCCGTGCTGATTCCTGTCGCCGACCAGGAGTGCGTCGAACGTGCCGTTCGTGACCGCCTGCGCATGACGGCGATGCTCGTCCGACAGGGCGACGAGCTTCGAGACCGCATGGACGACGGTGTTCACGACCATCCACCCCGCGGCGATCGTCCCGGACCCGGTCGGAGCGGGCGGTGTGGCGTTGCAGACGAGGCCGGCCGGCGCGACGACCTCGACCGCGTTCAGGACGCCGTGGTTCCAGGGGATGTCGCGGACGAGCAGCGGGGCGAGCCCGCCGAAGACGCCGCCGACGAGCGTCGCCGCGACACAGTTGACGAATCCGGGCGCCTGGGGAGACGAGCCCGAGAAGTCGAAGCGGAGGGTGTCGCCGCGCTTCGCCAGCACCAGGTCGATCCGGTAGATGCGGTTCTCGTGCCCGTCGTGATCGAGGAAGCCCCGGGAGCGGAACTCGCCGTCGGGGAGCTCGAGCAGCCGTTCGCGGAACAGGCGCTCGGAGTAGCGGATCAGCTCGCGCATGGCCACCTCGACGGTCTCCCGCCCGTACTCGTCGACGAGCTCGAGGAGACGGCGCCTCGCAATCACGTTCGAGGCGACGAACCCCTTCAGGTCGAGCCCGACCATCTGGGGCTGCCGGCTCATGTTGAGGATCAGCCGCCAGATGTCTTCGCGCACGCGGCCGCCCTCGACGAGCTTCACGGGCGGCAGCATCAGGCCCTCCTGCTGCTTCTCCCGCGCGCGGACCGAGATGCTGCCGACGGTCATCCCGCCGACGTCGACCTGATGGGCGACCACTCCGGCCCAGGCGATCAGCTCGTCTCGATGGTGGATCGGGGCGACGAGCGCCAGGTCGGGGTGGTGGGGTGCGCCCTTGTACGGGTCGTTGACGGCGAACATGTCCCCCTCGCCGATCCCCGGGCTCTCGCCGCAGTCCTCGAGCACGTTGCCGATCACGATCGGCAGGCACGCCGAGTGGAAGACGACCTGCGGGCCCATCGACACGAGCTTCCCACCGGGGAGATAGAGGCCGTTGTTGAAGTCGCTCGCCTCTGTGACGATCGGCGACGCCGAGACCGCCTTGAGCGCGATCCCCTGCTCCTCGTTGATCGCCTGGAGCTTGTGCCGGATGATCTCGAAGGTGACCGGGTCGAGGGCAGGCTCGCGAACGAGGTCGTCCCAGTCGGCGCGGCTCGGGCCCTGGACGTACGCGGTCGCCGCGTCCACCGCCGCGATCATCGGCGGAAGTGGGGAAGAACCCGTCTGCCGAAGAGCTCCGCCTGGCGCAGGCGGTCTTCGCCCCAGAGCTCGAGCTGGACGTGCGTGCAGCCCGCGTCCCGGTACTCCTCGATCGCCTCGATGCACTCGGCCGGACTGCCCGCGATCGGCTTGACCTTGCGGAGGATCTCGTCCGTCACCGCCTCGCCACATGCCTTCCGGCCGCCGCGTGCGAGCGCGTCGGCGATCGGCCGGATCTCCTCGAACGAGAGCCCGGCCTTCTCGAGCAGGACGTCGGCTGCGCCCTGGATGTTCTGGACCTTGTTCGCGAGGTACATCCCCGCGATCTCGCGCGCCCCCTCCTTGCCGCGCTCCGAGTCCTCGTCGATCGAGGCGACGATCACCGAGCTGACGTCCAGCGAGCCCGGGTCGCGACCGGCCTCCCGCGCGCCCTCCGCGGCTGCGGCACACGCGTGCCGCACGAACTCGGGCGTGGTGATGCTCGCCGTGATCAGTCCGTCGGCTGCCGCGCCCGCGAGCCGGAGCATCCGCGGGCCCGTTCCGCCCACGTAGAGCGGCGGCGTCCCGCGTGGCCCCTCGGCTCCGTCCGCGATCGGCGGTACCTGGGCGCTGAACTCGACGCCCTCGTATGAGACGGGGCCGCCCGCGAGCACGGCGCGGACGATCTCGAGCGCCTCGCGCACCGCCGTCAGCGGGCGCTCGGGCCGGCCGTCGGCGGCAGCCTCCTTCATGAAGATCTTCGAGGCGCCCAGGCCGAGGAGGAAGCGGCCCTCTCCCGCCACTTCCTGGAGCACGCGCGCCTCCATCGCGATCTGGATCGGGTGCCTGGTGTACGGGGAGACGATGCCCCAGCCCACGGCGAGGCGCTCGGTCTCGCGGGCGACGAGCGCGGAGATCGCGGTCGACGACCGCGCCTCCATCTCCTGCCTGCGCCACCAGGGATAGGCCTCGCCCAGCCAGAGCGCGTCGAAGCCGTTCCGGTCGAGGACACGCGCGAGGTCGAGCAGCTTCGCGACCGGCTCCATCGTCAGCTGGACGACGCTGATCCGGAAGGACGGAGGCATCACCGGCGCAGCCTACGACGCCGGCAGGCGAGTTTCAAATATTTGATCAGATCTTCGATCGCTCGAGCAGCCGCCGGGCGATCACGAGCTGCTGGATCTCGTTCGTCCCCTCGCCGAGGATCAGGAGCGGTGCGTCCCGGTAGATGCGCTCGACCGGGAACTCGGTCGAGTACCCGTAGCCGCCGTGGATCCGCATCGCGTCCAGCGCCACCTCCGCCGCGGTCTCGCTCGAGAAGTACTTCGCCATCGCCGCCTCCAGGTCTGCCCGCTCGCCCGCGTCCATCGCCCGGGCGGCGCTCAGAGTCAGCAGGCGAGCCGCCTCGATCTTCGTCGCCATCTGTGCGAGCCTGAGCTGGATCGCCTGGTGCTCCGCGATCGCCTTGCCGAACGTGGTCCGCTCCTGCGCGTAGCGGATCGCGGCGTCGAAGGCGGCAGTGGCGATGCCGACGCCCCGCGCGGCGATGTTCACCCGGCCGAGCTCCAGCGCCGCCATGAACTGCTTGAAGCCGAGCCCCTCCTCGCCCCCGAGCACTGCGTCCAGAGGCACGCGGAAGCCGTCGAAGGCTAGCTCGACCGTCTCGATCCCCCTGTAGCCCAGCTTGCCGAGCGGTGCGATCGTCAACCCGGGAAGCTGCGCCTGCCCGGGCTCCTTCTCGACGATCAGCGCCGACATGCCGCGGTGCGGGGGGTCGGCCTCCGGGTCGGTTCGCGCCAGGACGAGGACGAGGCCGGCGCGCAGGGCGTTCGTGATCCACATCTTCTGGCCCGTGAGCTCGTATCCGTCGGCGCTCCGGACCGCGCGCGTGCGGATCGCCTGCAGGTCGGACCCCGCATGCGGCTCGGTCAGCGCGAACGAGCCTCGCACGTCGCCGGCGGCGAGCTGCGGCAGCAGGCGCCGCTTCTGCTCCTCGGTGCCGTAGCGGACGAGCATCCAGGCCGGCACGAAGTGCGTGTTCAGGACCCCGGACAGCGACATCCAGCCGCGAGACAGCTCGATGTTGATCAAGGCGTACGTGGTCAGGTCGAGCCCGAGCCCGCCGTACTCCTCCGGGATCACCGAGCCGAACAGGCCGAGCCCGCGCATCGTCGCGACCAGCTCGGTCGGAAACTCGTCGGCCCGCTCCAGCTCGGAGGCGACCGGGATCACGTCCCGGTCGACGAAGTCGCGGATCGCCGCGACGATCTCCTCGCGCTCGTTCACCGGCAGGCCGGGAGCACCTCGCTCCCGAACAGTTCGATCTGCCTCTTCCGGTCGTCTCCCCAGAGCTCGAGCATGACATGCGTGCAGCCGGCCTCACGGTACTCGCGGATCGCGGCGATGCAGTCCTCGGGCGTGCCTGCGACCGGACGGCACTTGTCCAGGATCTCGTCGGTCACCGCGGCCTTTGCGGCGAGCCGGCCGCCGCGTTCCATCGCCTCGGCGATCGGCCGGATCTCCTCCTGGCTGAGGCCCGCGCACTCCAGGAGCGTGTCCGCCGCCGCCTGGATGTTCTGGACCTTGTTCGCCAGGTACATTCCGGCGATCTCGCGGGCGCCGTCCCGCCCACGCTCACGGTCCTCGTCGATCGAGGCGACGATCGTGCAGCCGAGATCGATCGAGCCCGGGTCCCGACCGGCCTCGGCCACGCAGCGACGGACGTGCCGGACGAACGCCGGCGTCGTGATCGATGCGGTCAGCAGGCCGTCGCCCTCCCGTGCGGCGGCCCTCAGCATCATCGGCCCGGTGCCGGCGAAGTAGATGGGAACGCTCCAGCGCGGTGCGTCCGCGTCGTCTTCCAGCGGCGGGACGTGCGCCTCGAACACCTTGCCCTCGACGTCGAGCGCCTCCCCGCGGAGAACCGCGCGGATGATGCCTGCGGCCTCCTTCATCGCGGCGACCGGCCTGGCCCCCTCGCCGATCCCGGCGTGTCTCATGAAGATCTTCGAGACGCCCAGGCCCAGGTAGAAGCGCCCTGGGCCGGCTGCCTCCTGGGTCACGCGTGCCTCCATCGCGATCTGGACCGGGTGCCGCGTGTAGGGCGAGATGATCCCCCAGCCGACGGCAAGGCGGCCGGTCTCGCGGGCGACCACGGCCGAGAGCGCAGTGGAGGAGCGCGCCTCCATCGAGTGCTTGCGCCACCACGGATAGGCCTCCGCCAGCCAGATGGTGTCGAAGCCGGCCCGGTCGAGCGCGCGGGCGTGGTCGAGGATCTCCTCGAGCGGTTCCATCGTGAGCTGCATGACGCCGACCCGGAACGGGATGGTCATCGAGAAGCGACCCTAACGTGTATGTTCGGGCGGTGAACCCGGATCTGATAATTGACAAGATCGACCGGGAGCGTCTCGTCTCGATGGCCCTGCAGGCCGTCTCCATCTCCAGCCCGACCGGGAGCGAGCGGGCGATGGGCGAGTACATGCAGGACACCTTCCGCTCGATGGGGCTGAAGGTCCACTGGCAGGAGGTCGAGAAGGGCAGGCCCAACGTCGTCGGCATCCTCGACGGCGCCGGCGGCGGCCGGAGCCTGATGTTCAACGGGCACATGGACACCTCCTACTCGGGCCGCGAGCCCTGGCTGGCCGGGATCCCCGGGTTCCAGCCGGAGGGGTTCGTCGAGGACGGCCGGATCTACGGGCTCGGGATCTCGAACATGAAGGGCGCCCTCTGCTGCTACGCGGAGGCGGTCCGTGCGCTCCAGGACGCGGGCGTCCGTCTCAAGGGCGACCTGCTGATCGCCGCCGTCGCGGGCGAGATCGAGAAGTCGCAGTGGGGCGAGGAGTACCGCGGCCGGGAGTACCGCGGCTACGCCGCCGGATCGCGGTACCTCCCGGCCCACGGCGGCGTCGCCGACCTTTGCATCCTCGGCGAGCCGACGGAGCACAAGATCGTCCTCGGCCACTACGGGGCGGTGTGGCTCCGCATCTCCACCCACGGGCCGTTCGTCCACACGGCGTTCACCGAGGGCCGGCTGCAGGAGAACTCGATCGTGCGGATGCGCGACGTCCTCGGCGCGGTGCTGGAGTGGATTCCCCAGTGGGAGCGCGGCACCGAGTACGGGGGCAGGGCGGGGATCGTCAACGTCGGCTGCGTCAACGGCGGCTTCCCCTGGCGGGTCAGCCGGACGCCGGCGCGCACGGATCTCTTCGTCGATGCCCGGGTGCCGCCGACGATGTCGATGGCGGACGCGGTCCGCGACCTGAAGGCGTTCGTGCGCGGGCTGGCCGAGCGCTTCCCCGACCACGGCGTCGAGTCCGAGATCTACGTGACTGCGCCCGGAGCCGAGATCGCGGCCGACCACCCGCTCGTCGCGGCGATCGAGGAGTGCCACGGCATCGTCTTCGGCGTGCCGCCCGAGAAGGACACGGTGCGCTGGTTCTCGGACGCCGGCGTGCTCTCGCGCTACGGGATCGCAAGCGTCAACTACGGCACCTCCAGCGGCCTGCCCGACGCCGAGCGGGGGGAGAACCTCGAGATCGAGGGGCTGGTGAGGATGGCCGCCGTCTACGCGCTCGTGGCCGCCCGCGCGTGCGAGGTCGCCTCGTGAAGCTCGTCACCTTCGCGACGGAGGACGGCCGGCCGAGGGTGGGCGAGCTGCGGGACGGGCTCGTCGCCGAGCTCGACGCCCCCGACATGCGGACGCTGTTCGAGCGCGGCGGGACGGCGGCCGAGACGGGACGCGAGCTCGCCCGCGAGGACGTGACGCTGAGGGCGCCGATCGCCCCCAGGAAGTTCTTCCACACGGCCGGCAACTTCCGGGAGCACGCGGACGAGGGCGAGAAGGCCGGCTGGGTGCTGCCGATCAAGCCGTGGATCGTCTTCTTCCAGAACGTGGATGCGATCGTCGGCCCCGACGAGCCGGTCGTCTACCCGGAGCATCTGACCGAGGAGCTCGACTACGAGCTCGAGCTCGCCGTCGTCCTGCGGAAGAGTGGAAAGCACTTCTCGCCCGAGGAGGCGATGGACTACGTCGGCGGCTACGTGATCTTCAACGACATCACGGCGCGGGACATCCAGCGGCGCGAGATGGAGTCGGGGGTCTTCTCGTTCTGCAAGGCGATCGACACCTTCTGCCCCCTCGGGCCGTGGATCGTCACCGCGGACGAGATCGCCGACCCGCACGACCTGGCGATGGAGCTGCGGGTCAACGGTGAGTCGCGACAGGTCTCGCATTCGAGCCGGATGGCGGTGACGATTCCGGAGATCCTCTCGCACTACTCCGCCCTCGGATACAGCGCCGGCGACGTGCTCTCGACGGGGACGGTCTCCGGCGTGGCCGGGTTCAGCGACGATCCCTCGGCGTGGTATCTGAAGCCCGGCGACGTCATGGAAGGCGAGATCGAGGGCATCGGGATCCTCCGCAACCCCGTGGTCTCGTGGCAGGAGGCGCACGGTGAGCCTGCGCCCCCGCGCGTCCGCTGGTGACGGCGGATGGGCTGGCCGCGCGACGACGCCAAGCACGCCCGTGTCCGCGGCCTGCTCGCCGAGGCCCAGCTCGACGCCGTCGTCGCGCGCGCGCCCGACAACGTCCTCTACCTGTCGAACTACTGGCCGATCAAGGGGTACGACGTCGTCGTCTTCCCGCGGGAGGGCGAGCCTGTGCTGATCACGCTCGACGTCCAGCGCGAGACGGTCGAGCGGAACGCCTGGACGAGCGACGTCCGCTCCTTCGCCGGCTACCACGAGTCCGACCCGCGGCCACCGTTCATGCGCGCGCTCGACCTCGCGGTCGAGGTCGTGCGCGAGCGGGGATACGGACGGGTGGGTCTCGAGCTCTCGCAGGGGACGCAGATCGCCGACCGCTTCGTCGGCGAGCCGACGACGTACACGCGTGCCTTCTTCGACGCGTTCGGCGACGCCCGTGACGCGTCCGGCGTGCTGGCCGAGGCCCGCGCCCTGAAGACGGAGCAGGAGCTCGAGCGGATGCGGCTCGCAAACGACCTGGCCGCCGATGCGATGGAGTACGTCGCCGAGCGGCTGCGGCCGGGCATGCCGTGCAGCGAGGCGGGAGCGCTGTGGGAGGGGTACGTGCACGGCGAGGGATGCGGCTACCGGGGGCAGGTCGAGTACGCCCGGGGCTTCTCGCTCGTCTGGTCCGGGCCCGGGATCAAGACGTTCAACGCGTCCAGCGACGCGCCCGTCCGGGAGGGCGAGCCGACGCTGTTCGAGATCTGGGTCTGTGCCGACGGCTACTGGTGCGACCACACGAAGAACGTCTGCGTCGGCGAGCTCGCGCCGCGGTACGTCGAGCTGCTCGAGTTGCTGCTCCCGGTCTACGACGAGGGCGTCGCATTCCTGCGGGACGGGGCGTCGCTCGCCGAGCTCGACCGGACGCTGCGCGGGCGGATCGCCGAGGCCGGGTACCCCGGCCAGCCCTCGCATCCGCTCTGCCACGGTGTCGGCGCGCGAGCCCACGAGCCGCCGTTCGCGCACCAGGCGGCGGCCGGCGAGGCACGCGAGGGAATGGTGCTGGCGATCGAGCCGGGGATCTACTGGGAAGGGGGTGGAGGCTTGCGCCTCGAGGACAACTACCTGGTCACCCGCGACGGGAGCGAGAAGCTCTGTCGCTATCCGGACGACTTCCGTGCTCGCTGACCGCTCGCTCGTCTGGACCGGCGACACGAACCGGGGTATCGAGCTCGGCGGCTCGGTCGGCCTCTACGACACGACGCTCCGGGACGGCGAGCAGGCCGTCGGCGTCGTGCTCGACCCGGAGCTGAAGCTCGAGCTCGCCCGCGGCCTCGACGAGCTCGGCGTCGACCGGATCGAGGCCGGGTTCCCGCGCGTCTCCGAGGAGGACCGGCGGGCTGTTGAGCTGATCGCCGGCGCGGGTCTGCGCGCCCAGGTCTGGGGCTTCTCGCGTGCCGTGCGCGCCGACGTCGAGGCGGTGGTCGGGCTCGGCGTCCCGGCGACCGTGATCGAGTCGCCCGTCTCCGACCAGAAGCTGGCCGCGCTCGGGCTCTCGCGCGACGAGATGCTCGGGCGTATCCGTGGCGCCGTCTCGTTCGCCGCGGGCGAGGGGCTCACGGTCGCCTACTTCGGCGTCGACGGCAGCCGGGCCGACCCGGCCTTCCTCGAGCAGGCTTACGTCACCGCCGCAGAGGCCGGCGCCCACGAGGCGGTGCTCGTGGACACGCTCGGGGTCGCGGCGCCCGAGTCGGTCGAGCGCCTGCTCGGCAGCGCCCGGCAGTGGCTCGGGCCGGGCTATCCCCTCCACTTCCACGGGCACAACGACTTCGGCCTCGCGACCGCGTCGGCGATCGCGGCCGTACGCGCCGGTGCGAGCTGGATTCACGGAACGGTGAACGGTATGGGGGAGCGCGCCGGCAACGCCAACCTGATCGAGGTCGCCCTGACGCTGGAGGCGCTGTACGGCGTCTCGACGGGCCTGCGGCTCGACCGTGCCCGCGAGCTCTCACGACGTGTACGCGAGGCTGCGGGGTACGAGCTCGAGCCGTGGAAGCCGGTCGTCGGCGAGAACCTGTTCCGGCGCGAGAGCGGGGCGGTGGCGAGCCAGTTCCACGATCCCCCGGCGATCGAGCCGTACTCGGCCGAGCTCGTCGGCGCCGATCGCTCCATCGTGCTCGGCAAGAAGAGCGGCGTCGACTCGATCCGGATCAAGTGTGAGGAGCTCGGGCTCGACCTGGACGAGGACGGCCGGCACGCGCTGCTCGCCGCCGTCAAGGCCCTCGGTGAGGAGAAGCGGGGCCTGGTCGGCGACCGGGAGCTGAGGGAGCTGGCCGCCGCCCTCAGGCGCTAGGCGTGGCCCACACGGTCGGGATCGACATCGGCGGCACCTTCACCGACACGGTGGTGATGGACGACACGGGCTCGATCGCCACCTACAAGAGCCCGACCACCCCCGGAGCGCTGATCGAGGGCTTCCTGGCGAACGTCGAGCTCGCGGCCGCGTTGGAAGGCCTCGACGTCCCCGCGTTCCTCCATCGGGTCGAACGGATCGCGCACGGGACGACGGCCGCCACGAACGCCTTCATCGAGCGCCGGGGTGCGAAGGTCGCCCTTCTCGCCACGCGTGGCTTCGAGGACACGATCTTCCAGCAGCGGATGATGGGAATGACCGCCGGGCTGACTGTCTCCGAGCTGACCGACTACTCGCGGCGGGCGGTTCCGGAGCCGCTCGCCCCGCCCGGCCTCGTCTTCGGCATCCGCGAGCGTGTGGACTACCGCGGCGAGGCGATCGGCCCCCTGCGTGTCGACGACGTCGAGGCCGCCGCCCGCCGGCTCGCCGACGAGGGCGTGGAGGCGGTCGCCGTCTGCTTCCTCTGGTCGTTCAAGAACCCGGCGCACGAGCGCCGCACCGGCGAGATCCTCCGCGAGCTTCTGCCGGGCGTGTACGTGACCCTCTCCAGCGACCTTCAGCCCCGGATCGGCGAGTACGAGCGGACGGCGACGACGCTGGTCAACGCGTACCTCGGTCCCGTGATCGCCGGCTACACGGAGACCCTCGAGGCCCGCCTCGCCGAGCGGGGCTCGCGCTCCCGGGTCCTCCTGCTCGACTCGGGCGGAGGCGTGATGACCCCCGGGGAGGCCGGCCGGCAGCCCGTGCGCCTGCTCCTCTCGGGGCCCTCGGGCGGCCTCACCGCGTCCTCGTACCTGGGCGAGCTGCTCGGGCACCGCGACGTGATCACGTTCGACATGGGAGGCACGTCCACCGATGTCGGGATGGTCGTCGGCGGCAAGCCGCTGCGGCGCCACGAGGTCGCCTTCGAGAAGTACCACCTGCTGGTCCCGATGACGGACATCAACGCGATCGGTGCTGGCGGTGGCTCGATCGCGCGGGTCGAGCGCGGGAGCTACCTGCGGGTGGGGCCCGAGAGCGCGGGCGCCGATCCCGGTCCGGTCTGCTACGGCCGCGGCGGGGTCCTGCCGACGGTCACGGACGCCGACCTCGTCCTCGGGATTCTCGATCCCTCGCACTTTCTCGGCGGCCGCCTCGAGATCGACGCCGAGGGCGCCGCCCGGGCGATCGAGGAGCGGGTCGCGCGCCCGCTCGGGCTCTCGACTCTCGAGGCGGCGGCGGGGATCAAGCGGATCGTCGACACGCGGATGGCCGACCTGCTCCGGACGGTCACGATCGAGCGGGGCCACGACCCGCGCGGTTTCGTCCTGTACGCGTTCGGGGGCGCCGGGCCGACGCACGCGCCGGCATTCGCGCTCGACCTCGTCGACGAGATGGTCGTCCCGGTGACGCAGTCCGTGCACTCGGCGCTCGGGGCAGTCGCCTCCGATCTCGCCTCCTCCCAGGGCGTCTCGGAGCCGGTGCGGCTGTCGCGGACAGATGAGGGCGGCGACGCGGTACTCGACCGGATCGAGGAGGTGTTCGCCGAGCTGGAGGGACGCGCGCGCACGGCACTCGTCGAGCAGGGTGCCGGCGAGGCCGCGATCATGCTCTCGCGGTTCGTGGAGATGCGCTTCGTGCGCCAGACGAAGGAGCTGCGGATTCCCTATCCCGTGCGGCCTGCCTCGCTCGCGCCCCTCCTCCGCGAGTTCCTGGACGCGTACGCGAAGCGCTACGGCGAGGAGTCCGTTCCGGAGACCGCCGGCTTCGAGCTCGTCACGTTCGCCGTCGAGGGGCGGGCGTCGCTGCCACGGCCGGAGCTGAAGGTGCACGAGCCCGGCGGCCCCGACGCCTCGCCGGCGCGGCTCGGCACGCGCGAGGTCTGGGACTCGTCCGTGCAGGCGATGCGGCCGACGGCGATCTACGAGGGTGATCGGTTGCGGCCCGGCAACCGGGTGGAGGGCCCGGCCGTGATCGAATACGCCGGAACGACCGTCGCGCTGCTCTCGAACCAGGTGGCGACCGTGGACGAGCTGCTCAACATCTCCATCCGCCGGAGCGGACGCGCCCGTGGCTGAAGGCCGGCTCGCCGGGCGCACCGCCCTGGTCACCGGCGCCGGCCGCGGGTTCGGGACGAACGTCGCCCGGCGCTTCGCGAAGGAGGGCGCGCTGGTGATCGCCCACTACAACCGGTCGCGCGCGTCCGCCGAGGCGCTCGCGGCCGAGCTCGGGGGCCTTGCCGTGCAGGCCGACGTCACGTCCTGGGGCGGCGTCCGGCGCATGGCGGACGAGGTCTTCGAGGCCGTCGGCAGGCTCGATATCCTCGTCAACAACGTCGGGGACGTCGCGCCGGAGCAGTCGTCCTGGCGCGAGCTCAGCGAGGAGCTCGTCGACCGCGTGATCGCCGTCGACGTGAAAGGGACGCTCTTCATGTGCCACGAGTTCGGTGGGAGGATGGCGGCCCAGGGGGGCGGTGCCATCGTCAACGTCTGCTCGAACGTCGTCGTCACGGGCAGCCCGCGCGCTCCGCAGTACGCGGCGTCCAAGTACGGCGTGCTCGGCGTGACGAAGTCGTACGCGGGCGCTCTCGCGCCCTCGGTACGCGTGAACGCGCTCGGGCCAGGCTTCATGGCGACCGACTCGACCCTCGACCGCCGCGACTGGACGCGGGAGCGGGCGCAGGAGATCGTCGACCGCACGCCGCTCGGTCGGATCGGCGACCCGGACGAGATCACCGGGGTCGTCCTCTTCCTCGCGTCCGACGACTCCGCGCACATGACCGGCAACTTCGTCGTCTGCGACGGCGGCTTCTCGATGCCCGGCGCCTGAGCAAGCCGCAACCGAGGCTCGGCCTCCCGGGATCCGGCAGGAGCACGCTCGCGCAGGCCAGAATCAAGCCCCAGCGCTCGGCGTCGGAGCGTGTCTGGCCGCTGTCGCCTCGTGCTAGGCGGCCTTCTTCTCCAGCTGCTCCACGATCCGTTCGAGGAGCTTCTCCATGGTCGCCAGCCGCGCCTCGGTCGCCGTCGAGTTCGCCTCGATGACATCGATCTGGTGGTTCAACGTCTTGATCTTCGGCAGCTTCACCGAGCTTCTCCTTCCGAATCGGATTCATCGGGCCGCCGGCCCTAGGTTCGCGCTCTTGCGGCAGACGCGCATCCGGGAAAGCTCGGAGCGGGGAACCCTGCCGCGCCACTCTGCGTCAGGCAGTCACTCCCGAGCTGGCCCAAGGCGAGGAACCGATCGAGTTCGCGCGCCGCTACACCGACGCGTGGTGCAGTGGCGAGCCCGCGCGGGTCGCAGAGCACTGACTCGCCGCGAGGTGTCGCTGACGTCAACGGCGGCCCGCCGAGCGATCGGACGGGAGGCGATCACGGAGGCCGCACGAGGACTTCATGATCGGCTTCCCTGACCTGCGGGTGGAAATGGACGAGCTACGACCAGGCGGATTGGGATCGTCAGGTCAGCGCCGAAGAGGAGTCCTGACCTCCCCGCTCGGGGGACATTCCCGAACTCCGCGCGGGCAAGTCATCTGTCACCTGCCCGCGCCGCACTCCTCTGGCGAGGTGCGAAAGCAGCGCACGCCGCATCACCGACACCAGTAACGTGCGCCGAACAGCATGCGAGCGGCCGGGATCACAGCACTCGGCGAGGCCGTCGAGATCTTCGAGGTGGACGAGCTTGCGACGCCTGCCGCAGGCGAGGTCCTCATCGACGTCGTTGCCGCCGGCATCGGCAACTGGGACGAGCTTGTCAGGATCGGCAGCTGGCAGATCGGCGGCCCGGCTCCGATGGCGCTCGGGACGGAGGCGGCCGGGACGGTCGTGGCGGCCGGCTCCGGCGTGGCCGAGCTGCGCGAGGGCGACGAGGTGATCACACATCCGCTGCCGCTCCGGCGTCACGGGACGTGGGCCGGGAGGGTGCTCGCGGCGGCGGCGACCGTCGCGGCCCGGCCGCCAGAGGTGTCATGGGAAGCCGGCGGAGCCTTTCCCATTCCGGCGCTCACGGCGGCTCAGGCACTCGACGAGTCTCTCGGGATCGAGAGCGGCGGCTGGGTCGTCGTCAACGGAGCCGGCGGAGTCACGGGTGGCCTGCTCGTCCAGCTCGCCGCGGCTCGTGGCGCCCGCGTGATCGCGACCGCGAGCGCGAAGAAGGCCGAGCGCATCCGCGACTACGGCGCGTCGGAGGTGCTCGACTATCACGGCGACTGGCCTGCGCTCGTCCGCGAGATCACCGGCGGCGGCGCGCCCAAGGCCGTCAACGCTGCCCCCGGACAGGCGGCCACCACGTTGAAGGCGGTTGCTGACGGCGGCCGCCTCGCCACTATCACGGGCGACCCGCCGCCGGAGGAACGGGGCGTCGCCGTAGCCGACGTCTACGTCCGGCCCGATGGTCGGCAGCTTTCGGCCCTCGCGGAGCTGCTGGCCCACGGCACCCTTAGCGTGCCGATCGCGTCCGTCCGTCCGCTCGATCAGGCGGCACAAGCGCTGCGCGAGGTAGTCGCGGGAGCGGACGGCGCGATCGTCCTGTCACTCCGAACCTAGCCTGGCCCACTGATGGGTCGGTCAGAAGTGACACCGCTACGTCGCCGCCGGACATGGCATCGACCACACGGCGCGAAGCCTCAACGCCGCTCCACACGTCTTCTATTTCAAGCCCTCTCGCGGCCAGCCCATCATTGACGGCCTCGATAAGTTCAAGCGCCACGTAGCGGGTTCGCACGACTTGGAGTTGCTCGGGCGTCGTTCCCACACCCTGGCGCATCGGTGCGTCCGGTTCCCCGGCGGGTACGTGGCGATCGCGTCCCATCGTCAATGGACATTCGCGAACGCCGGCGCAGGCGAGCGTCACGTGGCTGGCGGCTGGCGGTCCCCGTGGAAGACCGCTTCGACGTTGTTCCCGTCCGGGTCAATGACGAACGCTGCGTAATACCCGGCGTGGTAATGCGGGCGAAGACCCGGTGCGCCGTTGTCGCAGCCGCCGGCTTCGACAGCGGCGCGGTGGAACTTGTCGACGGTGGCTCGGTCGGCTGCGGCGAAGGCCACATGAACGGGAGCGGCCGGGGGTTCCCCCTCCTCGATCCAGAAATCTCCACCGCCCTCGATGGCGAACCCAGGCCCCCGCGAGCTCTCCACTACCTTCACTCCGAACGGCTCGAGGGCCTGCTCGTAGAAGGTGCGGCTGCGTCTCTCGTCACGTACTCGCAGGGCCAAGTGGTCGATGAGGGGAAGCGTCACGGGCGGCGACACGCCCTCAATCCTAGAGCGCGACCTCCGGGGAACATTTCTGGACTCACTCGCCCAGGGCGGCCTGGCGCCGCTGGATCCGCCGGGTAATCGGCGTAAAGTCCACACAACGAACATCGGCAAGGATGGAACGCGTGAGCGCGATCTGCATTCGCCGCGCCGAATCGGACGACGCCGCCGGAATTGCGCGGGTGTGCGCCGAAGGCTGGCGAGACACGTACAAAGGCATCTACGAACCAGAGCGGATCGAGGCGACGATCGCCGAGTACTACACACCCGAGCGGATCGGTGCAGAGATCTCCGCGCCGGAAGACTGGGACGGCTGGATTGTCGCGGTCGAACACGGGAGAGTGATCGGGGCTGGAGGCGGCGGCATGATCGATTCCGGCGTCGGCGAGATCTTCGTCCTCTACCTCGACCCGGCCAGGCGGGGCGAGGGGATCGGCAGCCTCCTGCTCGATGCGATCACGGAGCAGCAGCGAGCCCGGGGCGCACGGGAGCAGTGGGTGAGCGTTGAGCCCGAGAACGTCAAGGGACTGCCCTTCTACAAGGCGCGTGGCTTCGAACTGCGCGGAGAGCGCCCGGGGTGGGGATCGCACCCGGAGGAGCACAGGGTCTCTCTGCGGCTCATGCGCACGCTCGACCAATAGCCCCAGAGCCGGCTCAGGAAGCCGGGCTCCACGCCCCGTCGAGCCGGAAGTCCTGGAGCGGTGGGCCGCCGCGCTCCTGGACGTCGACCGCGTGCTGCCGGCCGCACGCCGGGCAGAGGTACTGCACGAGCTCGAGGTCGGTGTGGACGGTCATCCCGGGCGGCAGGTCGGCCGTCTCGAGGATGCGCCGCGCGGCTCGCTCCTTCCAGTTCTCCCGTGCCGGGCCGAAGACGTGGCCGCACTCGCACTCGACCTGGAGCCCGGACGCGGTGCGCGCGAGCACGAGGGAGAGGCCGATCGACCCGACCGGCTCGCCGCGCTCGCCGCCGCCGCCGGCGGGCGGCGCCTCGGCGCGTCGGAGTCGGGCACGCCGCAGGGCGTCTCGGTCTCCGCCCAGTCCGTACATCTCTCGTGCGACGCGCTCCGAGACGATCCCGTCCTCGACGTCGCCTGCCACCCGCGCGGGATCGCGGCCGAGCGGGTCGCCGTACCCTCCGCCTCCCTGCCAGGTGTACTGGAGGACGTCGCCGGGCTCGAGCAGGAACTCGTCCACCTTCGCCTCCAGCATGCGGACGTCGCCGCCGAGCCGGTCGAGATCGAGCGGCTCGACAACCGACTCGAGCACGAGCGGCTGCTCGCCCGCGGCGAGCAGCTCCTTCAGGCGGGTGCGGTAGACGATCATCTGGCGGTTGCACACGCCCGGCCACCCCCCGAACTGCCCGTAGGAGACGGGCACTTCGACGCCGTGGGCGGTGATCGCGTTCCGCAGGCGCTCGACGCCGTGGGGCGTCCAGGCGGTGCCGGCCGCCCGGCCGCCGCGGAAAGTGCCGGCGCCGCCGGTGTCGGGGAAGAACGCGCGGTACAGGAAGAGGAAGGGACCGTGCAGCTCGTTCGACTCCACGTTCGCGATGTGCGGCTTCGGGGCGGGCAGCCCGCCGGACTGGTCGATCCCGTCGGCCACGGCGGACGCGCCGCCGCCTCCGATCTGCGCGTCGATGAGCTGGTTGCCGTAGCCCTCGCCGTGCTGGTTGCGGTCGCCGGTGAAGAGGGCGGCGAACGTCCCGTGCGTCCCGGCGAAGGAGTGGTCGCGCAGCTCGGGGGAGAAGGCGAGCAGCCGGGAGACGGCCATCCCGGCGACGGTCATCACCGTCCAGCCGACCGCGATCGTCGCCGCGCCCGTCGCCGCCGGCGGCTCGGCGTTGACGATCGTTCCCGGCGGCGCGATCACCTCGACCGCGTTCAGGATCCCCTGGTTCCAGGGGATGCCCCCGCCGAGGAACGGGGCCACTCCGCCGAACACCGCTCCGACGAGCGCGCCCTCGGCCGAGTTGAGGTACGTGGGCGACTGCGGGGACGACTCGGACAGATCGCAGAGCAGCGTGTCGTCGCGCTTCTCGAGGCGGACGTCGATCCGGTAGATCCTGTTCGCCTCGCCGTCGTGGTCGATCCAGCCGCGGGCGCGGAACTCGCCGTCGGGAAGCGTCCGCAGGCGCTCGCGCATCCGCCGCTCCGAGTACCTGATCAGCTCCTCCATCACCGTCGTCACCGTTGCCGCGCCGTACCGGGCGATCAGGTCGCGCAGGCGGTCGCGCCCCACCGCGTTCGAGGCGATGAAGCCGCGCAGGTCGAGGCCGACGATCTGCGGCTGCCTGGTCGCGTTCATGATCATCCGCCAGACGTCCTGGCGCAGCCGCCCGCCCTCGATCAGCTTGATCGGCGGCATCATCAGCCCTTCCTGCTGCTTCTCGCGGGCACGCACCGAGATCGAGCCGACGCTGAGGCCGCCCATGTCCACCTGGTGTGCCGCGACACCGGCCCACGCGACGAGCTCGCCGGCGTGGAAGATCGGCGCGACGAGGGAGATGTCGGGGTGATGGACGGCTCCGTAGTACGGGTCGTTGACGACGAACATGTCGCCTTCGCCGATGTCGTCTTCGAACAGCCGGATCACGTGGCGCAGCACGATCGGCATCGAGCCGGAGTGGAAGACGACCTGCGGCCCCATCGACGCGATCCGTCCGTCCGCCGTGTACAGGGCGTTGTTGAAGTCGCTGGCGTCGGTGACGATGGGCGAGACCGACACCTCCTTGAGCGCGATCGCCTGCTCCTGGTTGATTGCCTCGAGCTTGTGCCGCACGATCTCGAACGTGACGGCATCGACGGCCGGCTCCCGTCGGAGGACGTCCCAGTCGGCCACGCTGGGGCCGAGGACGTAGGCGGAGGAGCCGTCCACCGGCCTCATCGCCTCGCCGAGCCGGCGATCGAGACCCCGAGCAGCTCGTCGACGAGACCCTGCTGGTCGGAGAGGATCACGACCGTCGTGCCGGGGTATTCGACGATCGCGGGCCCGGCGACGACGTTCCCGGGGCGCAGCCCGCTGCCGTCGAAGATCGCGCTCTCCACGAACGCCCGGGCGGCCGAGTCGTAGGCGCGCCTGCTGCCTCGGGCGGCGCTCGACGGGTCGGGGCCGGCGTCGTCGAAGCGCGCCAGCTCCGGCCTCGGCAGCCGGCCGCGCGCCTCGACGAGGAAGGTGACGAGCTCGAACCCCGACGTCTCCGGGATCGCGTCCGGGCTGTAGCGGGCGCCGTAGGCGCGGAGGAAGTCCTCGAGCAGGCGCGGCACCGAGCCGTGGTAGCGGACCGGGATCGTCTTGGTCTGCCGCGTGAAGCGAACCTCGACGAGCCGGACGAGCTCGCGGCTGGCCTCGCCGACGCCCTGGGCGGCGAGCCGGTCGTGGGCCTGCCCCTCGAGCCGGCGAAAGAGGCTCTCGATCAGTTCGGGGTCGGCCTCGGCACCGCCGTCCCTACGGGCCAGGCGCACCGGCGCCGCCAGCTCGACCGTCAGCGCGATGTCGGACGCGATCGCTCCGAAGGCGGAGTGAACCGACTGGCTCGAAGGGACCACGATCTCGTCCACGAGCTCGAGCGCGAACGCAGGGGCATGCGTTCCGCCTGCGCCCCCGAACGCGTAGAGGACGAACTCGCGCGGGTCGTGGCCCTGCTCGACGGTGACGGTGTGCAGGAGGTCGCCCATGCGCGCGTCCACGACCCGCTTGATCCCTGCCGCCGCCTCCTCGACCTCCACTCCGAGGGGGATGGACACGTGGGTCTCGATCGCACGTCGAGCCGCCTCGACGTCGATCCGGATGCGCCCGCCGAGGAAGTACTCCGGGTCGATGATCCCCAGGACGAGATCGGCGTCCGTGACGGTCGGCTGCTCCCCTCCGCGGCCGTAGCAGGCCGGGCCGGGGACGGCACCTGCGCTCGCTGGCCCCACCCGGAGGTAGCCGCCGTCCTCGACCCGGGCGATCGAGCCGCCGCCCGCGCCGATCGTCCGCACGTCGACCATGGGGAGCAGGAAGTGGTACTTGCCCGCGACCGTCTCGTGCCGCCGCGCTGCGGCGCCGCCGACGATCAGGCCGACGTCGGTCGACGTGCCACCCATGTCGAAGGTGATCACGTTCTCGTGCCCGAGCGCTGCTCCGAGGTGCTGTGAGGCAGTGACGCCGCCGGACGGTCCCGAGAGGAGCAAGCGCACCGGGGCCTTGCCCGCCTCCGCAGGCGTCATCACGCTTCCGCTCGAGTCGAGGAGCAGGAGGTTCCTGGCGCCGAGGCGCTCGTCGAGCGCGTCCATGTAGCCGGCGATCCGCGGGCCGAGGTAGGCGTTGACCAGCGTTGTCGCGGTGCGTTCGTACTCGCCGATGCGGGGAACCAGCTCGCTCGAGACCGAGAGATACGCCCCCGGCAGCTCCTCGCGCACGATCTCGGCCGCGCGCCGCTCGTGCGCGGGGTTCTTGAACGACCAGAGGAAGCAGATCGCCACCGCCTCCACGGCTTCGTCGCGCATCGCGGCGCACGCCAGGCGGACGTCGTCCTCGCGCAGCCTGCCGACCGCGGTTCCCGAGTAGTCGACTCGCTCCCGGATGCCGAACACGAGCCGGCGCGGACAGAGGGGGTCCGGAGCGCGTCGTTTCGCATAGTCGGTGAGATCCGCCGGCGAAAGGCCTGCGGTCATGCCCAGCTGTCGCTGCATGAAGATCACGTCCTCGAACCCTCGCGTCGTCACGAGCGCGACCTTTGCGCCGCGGCGCTCGAGGTAGGCGTTGGTGGCGGCGGTGGTGCCGTGGGCGATCCGGTCGACGGCGGCCAGGGTTGCCTCGAGCTCGAGCCCGCGCTCCCGTCCCGCCTCCGTCAGGTTCGCGAGCAGTCCGTCGAGCAGGGCGTCGGGCGTGGTCGGGCTCTTGTACGACGCGACCGTCCCGGACTCGTCCATGACGACGGTGTCCGTGAACGTGCCGCCGACGTCGATTCCGACCGTCAGACCCACTCCGGCATCCTCCGGTCGATGGTCACCGCAGCACCGGGAGCACGCGCTCGCTCAGCGTTCGGGCGATCGTCCGCGCGTCGGTCGCGGCGAACGTGATCACGATCCGATCGGGCCCGAGACCGGCGAGCTCGCGCAGCCGTTCCGCCGCCTCCTCGGGCGTGCCGGCGATCGCGACCGACTCCAGCAGCCCCCGCGTCAGGAACCGCCCGTGGCGGGCGGCTTCCCCGGCGTGCTCGTGGTAGTCGTACGCGCGGCGGAGCGCCTGCACCTCCTCGACGAGCGGGGCAGGCAGGCTCTCCTCGGGCACGGCGTCGAAGATCGTCTTCGCGGCGACCGACGCGTACGCGGAAACCGCCTCTCGCGCCCGAGCCGGGTCGTCGGCGACGGCGCAGCCGACGCGCATGCACACGACCAGGTCTTCGATGCTCCGGCCCGCCTCGTGCGCTCCGGCCTCGATCTGGGCGAGCGCCCACCGGACGAGGTCCGGTGCCGCACCGACCTGGAAGAGCACGCCGTCTGCGATCCTGCCCGCCAGCCGCAAGGTGCGAGGGCCCGAGGCGGCCAGGTAGATCGGAACCGGTCGTACAGGCCACGCCATCCGGATCTCCTCGCCGTTCCAGGTCGTCGTCTCGCCGGCGAGCAGCGCCCGCAGCGCGACAACCGCCTTCTCCAGCCGCTCGAGGCTCGCGGGGACGAGGCCGGCGGTGCGCACCGCGCTCTCGCCGCGACCCAGCGCGAGCACGACCCGACCCGGGGCCAGCTCGTCGAGCGTGGCGAAGCTGCCTGCAAGCACGGCCGGGTGACGGGTGACCGGGTTGGTGACGCCGGTGCAGAGCAGCATCCGATCCGTCCGGACGGCGCAGATCGCGAGAATCGCGAATGCGTCGCGGAAGACCGACTGCGAATCGGCGACCCAGACTCCGTCGAAGCCGAGCGCCTCGGCGGAGACGGCCAGCTCGACGGCCTCGCTCGCCGCGAGCGTGGGGACGATGCCGAGATCGAGCGCCGCCAACGTCCCGGCGTCAGAAGAGATCGGTGCTGCCCATGCGTCGGGCGATCAGGTTCGCGGTCTTCGTCAGGTGTCTCCGCAGCCCGTCCGCGGCACGGCTGCTGTCGTGGTCGCGGCACGCTCTCAGAATGCGCTCGTGCTCCCTGACGACCTCTCCGGAGGTGCCCCGCCGGCCGAGTGACGCGGCCCGGTACCGCTCCGTGTTCTCCCATGCGGGCCGGATCAGGCGAACCAGCCAGTCGGAGCCCGAGGCGGCGTAGAGCGTGAAGTGGAAGCCGGCGTGGGCGGCACGCTCGTCGCGGCGGTCCTCCCGGCGGATCCCCTCGGCGTAGCGCTCGAGGAACTCGCTCGCCGTGCGAGTGTCGTCCTCCGAGAAGCGCTCTGCCGCCCGGCTGACGGCGAGAGCCTCGAGCGCCAGGCGCACCTCGTACGTATCCCGAAGATCGGCGAGCTCGAGCTCCTTGACACGCGTGCCGCGATGGGGGACGTGCTCGGCGAGCCCGAGGGTCTCGAGCTGGCGCACGGCCTCGCGGATCGGCGAGACGCTCATGTCGAGCGCGTGTGCGAGCCACTCGAGCCGGAGCGGCATCCCCGGGGCCAGCTCGCCGGTGAGGATCCCGTCCTGGAGGGCGGCAAGGGCAGCCTCGGCCATCGTCCGGTGCCGGCTGGGCGGGGCCGAGAGCTTCGGGCCGTCCATGGGCCAATCTAATCAAATGTCAAACGACTGGCCACGCGGCGACGGGCTCGAGGCCAGATCAGCACCGGTTCGGCGCCGCAGCCGTCGAAGCTCGTGGAGCTCTTCGCCCCGCCCGCTGACCGACGGGAGCGCGTGTGCGAGCGCGAGGGCGCGCCGGGCGGCGCCCCCGGCCGGGGGCGCCGCCCGGCCCGGCGCGCTACTCGCTCGGAGCCGGCGCGGACTCGTCGTTCTGCCAGAGGCCGAACTCGTTCCCGTGCGGATCCGTGCAGGTCGAGAACCAGCCCATGTTCGGGACCGGCATCGGGTCGTTCGCCTTCCCGCCGAGCTCGCTCACCCGTGCGGCGCCGGCGTTGATGTCGTCCACCACGAAGTAGGAGCGGGTGCCGCGCTTGCCGGGCTCCATGTTCGTGATCGCCGCGCCCTGCTGCTCGGCGATCTGCGTCATGTGGTACTCCGAGGGGCCGGGGTACGACTGGAACTGCCACCCGAAGAGGGAGCCCCAGAACTCGACCCCCTGCTCGACGTCATCCGCCGGGATCTCGATGTGCACGAACTGACCGGCCATTCGTTCTCCTCTCGTATTCGCTTGACCCTCGTGCATTGGACCGACCGTGGCGCGCAATCTCATCGGTGTCGGCCGGTCACGCTCGGCCGCCGGCGAGCCCGGGCGGCGCGCGCTCGCCGTGCGCCGTGCCACCATCTCACGGATCCGCAACCGCGGAGTCAGCCGGCGGCTCCGGCCGTGCCGTACCGCTCGGCGATCGCCACGAGCAG
This sequence comes from uncultured Actinomycetes bacterium, assembly GCA_963837265.1. GTDB lineage: Bacteria > Actinomycetota > Thermoleophilia > Gaiellales > Gaiellaceae > DATBLE01. The sequence continues at coordinate 894,974 of CAWIMQ010000001.1, read as the reverse complement.
GCGCGCCGCGCCGAGCATCGCGGCGTCGACGAGCTCGCCGCCGGCGAGGGTCGCCGCCTCGAGGCTGTGCTCGAGGTGCTCGATCGTCGCGCCCGCCCGGGCGACCTCCTCCTCGGTGGGCAGGTAGGCATGCTCGATGACGGGGAGCTGGTCGGGGTGGATGGCGGCCCGGCCGAGGTGTCCGAGCTCGCGGCCGCGCCGGCACGAGCGCGCGAGGCCCTCGACGTCGCGGACGTTCGGGTACACCGACTGTGGCGGGCGGCCGAGACCGGCCGCGACGGCGGCGTTGATCACACGGCCGCGGGCCCAGTCCAGCCCGGCCTCCATGGCACCTGTCTGGGAGCGTAGATCGGCCTCTCCGAGGGAGATCCCGGTCACGCGCTCCACGGATGCGATCTCGTAGGCGGCCTCCAGCCCGGCGGCCGACTCGATCAGGCAGTGGACCTGCAACCGCCGCGGCAGGAGCTCGAGCACCGCCGCCACGTCGGCCGGCCCCTCCACCTTCGGGATGTTGACGCCCTCGACGCCCTCGAGCTCCGCCGCCACCTGGAGGTCGTACAGCGTGAGCCCCGTCCGCAGGCCGTTGACGCGCACGTAGACCGGCTTCTCGCGGGATCGGCCGAGCAGGGACGGCAGGTTCGCCCGCGCCTCTTCCTTGGCCGGGGGCGCTACCCCGTCCTCGAGGTCGACGATCACGGCGTGGGCGGCCGAGGCGAGCGCCTTCTCGACCCGGTCGGGCCTGTCGGCGGGCACGTAGAGCCAGGTCAGCGGCGGAACGTTCACACGACTCCCTCCTTGCGCAGCTTCTCGAGCTCCTCGGCGCTCACCCCGAGCTCGCCGAGGACCTGGGCCGTGTCCGCACCCTGGGGGCCCCCCGGCGACCGGATCTTCCCGGGGGTGTCCGACAGGCGGCTGATCACGTTGGTCATCTTGATCGGCCCGAGCGTGTCGTCGTCCAGGGAGATGATCGCCCCGATCGAGGCCAGCTGCGGGTCGGCGAGGATGTCCCGGGCGTCGTAGACCGGTGCGATCGCCGCCTCGGCCGCCTCGAACGCCGCGAGCACCTCCTCGCGCCCGCGCGCCCCGACCCACGTGGCGACGGCACCGTCGATCTCGTCGACGTGCGCCGCCCGGCCCGCACCGGTCGCGAACCACGGCTGCTCGGCGAGATCGGGCCTGCCGACGAGCCGCACGACGCGCTCCGCGATCGAGGTCGCGCTGGACGAGACCGCCACCCAGGAGCCGTCGGCAGTGCGGTAGACGTTCCTGGGCGCGTTGTGGCTCGAGCGGTTGCCGGTGCGCGGCTGGAGCTCGCCCAGGAGGTCGAACGCCGTCAGCTGCGGGCCGAGCAGGGTCATCAGCGGCTCGACCAGCGATGTGTCGACGACCTGGCCTCGGCCGGTCTCCTCCCGAGCGCGCAGCGCGACCATGATCGCGAACGCGGTCGCGAGAGCGGCGACGCCGTCGGCGAGCGCGAGTGGCGGCAGGAGCGGCGGGCCGTCGGGCTCGCCGTTCAGTGCCGCGAACCCGCTCATCGCCTCGGCGAGCGTTCCGAAGCCGGGCCGGCGCGCATAGGGGCCGGCCTGACCGAAGCCGCTGACGCGTGCGAGGACGAGCCGCGGGTTGACGGCCGAGAGCTCGTCCCAGCCGAGACCCCAGCGCTCGAGGGTTCCGGGACGGAAGTTCTCGAGCACGACGTCCGATCGCTCCGCGAGACGCAGGAAGAGATCGCGGCCCTCGGGCCTGGCGAGGTCGAGCGTGACCAGGCGCTTGTTGCGGGCGAGCGCCTTGAACCACAGGCCCTGGCCGTCCTTGCTCGGTCCGTGGCCTCGCGCGGGGTCGGGGCGGCTCGGATGCTCGATCTTCACGACGTCGGCGCCGTAGTCGCCGAGGAGCATGCCCGCGAGCGGCGCGGCGAACAGCGTGGCCGCCTCCACGACGCGGACTCCCTCGAGCGGCTTCACAGGTCGACCGCCAGCCGGAAGCCGATCTGCGACGACCGCGCCAGGCCGCCCCCGGGAAGCACGAGCTCGAGCGAGAACCGGGGCTCCTGCGGCCCGCCCTCGACGTACCAGTCCGAGCCGTCCGCCTTCCACGCGCAGCCGCCCTTGAGGATCGCGAAGCGGCTGCGTCCGTCGGTGTGCTCGCTCTCGGTCCAGTTCCACACGAGCGGCTCCGCGCGCTCGAGCAGCCCGGCCTCGGCCGCGAGCTGCCATTCGTCCTCGGTCGGCAGCCGCGCGCCGGCCGACGCCGCGTACGCGCGCGCCTCGCCGAGGTCGAGCCCCGTCAGCGGGGAGCCCGATGCGTCCGTCACCTCTCGTACCCCGATCGCGAACCGCCCGCGCGGCGCCGGCCGCTCGACGTCGACGGGGCGGTGCAGGCGCGGAGGCAGCGGCTTCCACTCGTCCACGTACGGAATCTCGCCGTAGACGCCGGGCTCGCGCAGCCGGAACCGCGCGACGAGCGGTCGAGGCTCCGGCCCCTCGACGAAGCCCTCGGGGACGGCGGCGAGTCGGGCCAGGGGCGTCTCGAGCCGGGCGACGGGGCGGGCCGGGTACGCGGTGGAGCCGCCGCCGAACACGGTGACCTCGTCCGCCTCGACCGCGGCGAGCCCAAACGGGGGCAGACGGAGCGGCACAACACGATCGTCGAGTGACACCGGGCCGTCGAAGGGCTCGTCCGAGCGGTTTGCGAGCGTCCAGAGCTCCTCGCCGCCGCGGCGCCAGCGGGAGCCGACGACGCGCAGGTCCTCGCTGCGCGCCGCGAGCGGCGTCCACTCGCCGTGCGTCAGCAGCGCCGCGTGCCGCCGCTGCACGTCGACCATGCCGCGCAGCGTCCGGCGGTCGCGCTCGCTCCACCCGACCCACGAGCCGAACACGTTCTCCCACACGAGCATGCCGACCCCGTTCAGCCAGGCGCTCCGCAGCTCGTCGGAGTGGTCGCGGTTCCAGCGGCGCGTGTGGTGCAGCATGTGTCGCTGCTCGAACCAGCGCGCCCGGATCACGCCCGGCACGCTGCTGTCCGCGAACCACTGCGCCCACGAGAGGTGGTGGTCGCAGATGCGTTCCAGGGGCAGGGTCGACTCGCCCTCGAGGGCGGCGTCGGGCAACGCCTCTCGCAGCTCCGCCATCGCCTCCTTCATCGTGTCGAGGAAGACGCCGTCTGCCCCCAGGCGGCGGACGATCTCCGCCACGGCGGCGGCGTCGCCGACCGGCTCCCGGCGGGTGCCGACGTCCCACGGGTTGTAGTCGACGAACACCCGGACCCCGCGCTCCTGGAGCGCGACGACGAGCTCGCGGATCCCGGGGGCGTCGCGGTAGAAGTCGAACTGGTTCCGCTCGTCGATCCCGAGCACCGGGTAGGCGTGCCAGAGCACGACGCCGTCGTAGCCGCCGAACTCCCGCTCGGCCTCGTCGAGCAGCCGCTCCGGTGTGAAGCGTCCTGCCGCGCGGTCGTACAGCAGCTCGTCCCAGAGCCAGACGACTGCGACGGAAAAGCAGCTCTGCGTCCACTCCAGCTCGGGCCGGTCGTACGCGGAGCCGTCGTACCCGACGCGCGCTCGTGCCTGGTCGCGCCACCGCGCGAGCGCGTCACGCCAGGCCGGCCAGTCGACCGGGTCGTCGGGCGCGGCGAGGATCTTGCCGCCGTCGAGCGAGTCGAGCGGCCCGGCCAGAGGTACGGGAGTCGGCAGGTCGATCTCCCTCGGCGACCACGGATCCCGCGGGCCCTCGTGGGGGATCGTCATGCGACCGCGAGCGTCCTGCTCGTCAACTCGTCGAGCGCGATTCCGTCGAACGACGGAAGCGAGCTCGCGAAACGGCCGCGCAGGGGTGCCGACCAGCGGTCGTCGATCGGGAAGAGCGCGCCGAGGATCGACCCAACCGCGGCGCCGTTCGTGTCGGTGTCCCACCCTGCCTGGACGACGCTGCAGATCCCGGCGGAGAAGTCGCCGTCGAAGCGCTGGAGAGCGGCTGCGACGAGGGCGGTGTTGTTGACCGCGTGCACCCAGTGATAGTGGCCGTAGCGGTCGTACAGGGCGTCGACGGCCGATTCCCAGTCGCCGGGCAGCGCGCGTGCCCAGCGCACGGCCTCGGCGAGGCGGCTGCCGACCGGGACGACCGAGAGGCCGGTGTCGATGCACTCGGATGCCGTCTCGACGCCGAGCGAGGCCGCGTGTGCGGCGGCCATGAACATCGCGGCGTACACCCCGTTCGCGGTGTGGCTGATCCGGGCGTCCTCCCACGCCATCCGGGCGGCGTGAACGGGGTCGCCGCCCGCGGCCCATCCGTAGGCGTCGACCCGCAGCCGTGCCCCGACCCACTCGCGGAACGGGTTGCGGCGGGTCGCCGTGTCCGGGGGGAGGTACGCCTCGAGCAGGTTTCGCATCGCCACGCGCTCCGCGGTGAAGATCCGCCCCGGTGGCAGGTAGTCGAGCCAGATCTTCGCGACGTCGAGGGAGTCGAACCCCGTGCCGGCGCGCTCGAGCAGCACGAGGCCGAGCATCGTGAAGTTCAGGTCGTCGTCCTCCGGGATCCCGTCGATGTTCTCGGCGAGGCTCGTCGGCCGGCTCGCCCGGTTCCAGGGGAAGCGCGCCGCCAGTGCGGGATCGAGACCGGCGGCGGTGAACCAGCGCGAGACGGGCCAGTTGCCCGTTCCCTCCGCGATCGCCCGAATGCCCTCGCGGGAGACGTTCTCGACCGGCTTGCCGAGCACGCAGCCGGCCGCGCGGCCCAGCCAGGCGCCGGCGATCCGTCCCGCGTCGATGTCCCGGGCGGGAAGGGGCCCGGCCGCGGCGACGATCTCCTCGAATCCGTCGGGCTCGTCTGCTGCGAGCGGTCGCGGCATCGAGGCGATCTCGTCGAGGAGCTCGAGCGCGAGCGCCCTCAGCCCGGGCGTGGACGCCTCGCGAGAGGCGCCGCGCGCAGGAGCCGGCTTGCCGCCGGCGGCGAGCCATCGGCGCTCGATCGCGTCGATCGGCTTCAGCTCCTCGCGCCCCTGCCGGAGCTCGTGGCCGACCAGGTCCTCCGGCTGGATCCAGGTCACCCTCAACGCTCACCTCGAGCCGTCGAGCTCCTCGATCGCCCGGCTGCGCCGCTCGTGGCGATCAGCATCCCGCTCGAAGATCGCAGAGGCGACCTCCGCCATCACCAGGCCGGGCTCCTCGATGTCTGTACGGCTGGCCTCGGAGATCTCGGCGATCCAGTCGCTCGGCAGCGCTCCGACACCGGCAAGCGCTCCGACGAGCGCCCCGCCCATCGCCGCGATCGAGTCGGAGTCCCGTCCGTAGTTGACGCCTCCGAGCACGGTCCCCCTGAAGTCGCCGCCGGCGACGACGAGCAGCCCGAGCGCGATCGGGAGCTCCTCGATCGAGTGCAGGCGGCTGGGGGTCCGGGCTGCGGCCCCCGGCTCCGCATACCGCTCGCCGACGGAGTCGAACGGTCCGAACGCGGCCCGCAACGATGCGAGTGACGACTCCCACGACGAAAGCGACGCGGCGGCGTCGACGACCGCGGCGATCGCGGCCCGTGTGCCGTCGTGCGCGAGACGAAGGCAAGTCTCGACGACGCTCTCGACGGTCGCCCCGGGCCGGATCGCTTCGGCGACGCCGGCTGCGAGCACCGCAGCCGCCTCCCGGCCGTAGCTCCACTGGTGCGCGCCGACGACGTCCAGGGCTTCCGCGTAGGCACCGTCCGGATCGCCGGCGTTCGCCAGCCCGACCGGAGCGATGTACATCGCAGCGCCGCAGTTCACGATGTTGCCGACCCCGGCCTCGCGTGGGTCGGCGTGGGCGTACCTGTGCTTGAGCACCAGCCACTTCTCCGCCAGGAACAGCCGGTGGTAGAGAAGCTCCTCGCGCCCGAGCTCCGGGATCCACACCTTCTGCTCGACCAGTCGCGGCACCAGCCGCTCGGCGATGTCGAACGCGGTCAGGTGGTCACGCTTCTCGGCGTAGACCCCGACGAGCATATGGGTCATGAGCGTGTCGTCGGTGACATGCCCGTCGCCCTTGTGGAAGGGGGAGAACGGCTTCTCGATTCCCTTCATGCGTCGGATCGAAGGAACGATCCCGCGGACGAGGCCGCCGTAGTGCTCGGCGATCTCGGTTGCCTCCCAGCCCTCGGTCGCCCCCCCGAGCGCGTCGCCGACGGCCAATCCGGCCAGGCAGCCGACGGCTCGGTCGGAGAGCAGGTTCCCGCTTATGGTCATCTCTTTCATCGCAGGGCAGGGGCCCGGCCGGCCACGGCCGGCCGGGCCCTGATTCTTACGAACCGCGGATCCGGTCCCAGCCGTCGACGAGCTGGTTGCCGAGCTCGGCGAGGCTGATCTGGTTTCCCAGGTACGAACGGAATGCCGGGGTGGCGACCTCCGCCTTCCAGCGCGCGTACGGAGCAAGCGACACCCAGTTGCCCTTCTTCAGGTGCGGCACCGCCGCGACCGCGTTACGCCAGCTGCCGTAGTGCTTGGTCGAGGAGACCACGGCCTTCGCCGAAGCGGGGCTCGCCGGGATCAGCCAGTCGCCGGCCGCCAGTTTCGCCATGTTCTGCGTGTTCAGGGCATAGGCGATGAACTGCATCGCCTCCGCCTTGTGCTGGCTCTGTTGGGAGATCGAGTACGTCTGCGGGTTCGCGACCTGGTCCAGGCTCGTCGCCTTCAGCGGGGGGAACATCGCCCAGTTGAAGCCCTTCGGGCTCTGTTCGATCATGCCCTGCGCCTGGTAGTTGCCCTGGATGGTCATTGCACACTTCCCGCCGAAGAATGCGGGGAGCACGGCACTGCCGCTGAGCCCGACGCCCGCGGCGTCGGCCGACTTAGCCGTGTAGAACATGTCGTGCATGATCTTGAGGATGGCCTGCTCGGCGGCGCCGAACTTGAGCACCCAGCGGCCGTTGGCGAGGTAGTTCCACTGGGCGCCCCAGTTGAGCGACATCGTCTGGATCGTCGCGGTCGGCGAGCGCAGTCCCCAGCAGAGGCCGAACCTGCCGCCCGTCGAGAGCTGCTTCGCGACCGCCTGGAACCGCGTCCACGTCCACGGATTCGCCACCGTCGGCGCCTTGATCCCGGCCGCCTTGAGGATGTCCATGTTCGCGAAGACGTTGTACGTCTGGGTCATGATCGGGACGCCCGTGATCTTGCGGCTGTAGTTGACCGTGTCCCACAGCGACTGCGGGATCGAGGCCTTCAGCGACTTCGGGATCAGAGGAGTCAGGTTCGCGAGGTACCCCTGCGCGGTGAAGCCGGCGATGTCTGCGGCCTCGTCGTGGATGATGTCCGCCGGGGTGCCGCCGACGAAGCTCGTCAGCAGCTTGTCGTGGACCGAGTTGACGTCGACGGGGACGATCTGAACCTGGATGCCCGCGTGCGTCCTGTTCCAGGACTCGACGATCGCCTTCGTCGCGGCAACCGTCGTCGGCTGCCAGACGTAGGTGGCGAACGTCAGGTTGACGACGGTGCGCTTCTGCGGAGCGGCCGTCGCCGCTACGGTCACGAGTGCCGCGCAGAGCACGAGCGCGGCCCCGACGGTCAGGAATCTCCTCATCAGGAGTCCCTCCTTTCTTGGGGGTGGATGGGGGTGCCGAGCGCCATCGCTAGCCCTTGACGGCTCCCGAGAGCAGGCCGCGGGTAAGCCAGCGCTGGATGAGGCTGAACAGGATCAGGCTCGGGAGCGTCGCGAGCAGCGCGCTCGCGGCGAGTGGGCCGAGCCGGACGATCCCTTCGATGCCGACGAACTGCGCCAGCCTGAGCGGCAGCGTCGTCAGGTCGGGGGTCTGGAGCAGCACGAGAGCGAGAAAGAACTCGTTCCAGGCGGTGATGAACCCGAAGAGGGCGACCACGACGACGCCCGGTGCGAGCAGCGGCGCGATCACCGTCCGCAGTGTCATGAAGCGGCTGGCGCCGTCGACCATCGCCGCCTCCTCGAGATCCCGCGGGATCCCCCGCACGTAGCTCTGGAGCATCCACAGGGCGAAGGGCAGGGTCCAGACCAGGTAGACGAGGACGAGGCCCGTGTGCGAGTCGGTCAGGTGATAGTCCCGCAGGAGCAGGAAGAGCGGAATGATGATCAGGATCAGCGGAAACATCTGGCTGAGGAGGATCCAGGCGAGCCCCAGCCGGCTGATCAGCCCCTTCGTCCGGGCCAGGACGTAGGCGGCCGGGAGACCGACGAGCGTGGTGAGCACTGCCGTCAGCGTCGCGACCTTGAAGCTGTTCCAGGCGTTGTGGAGCAGGCTGTTCTCCGTCAATGCGACGCGGTAGTTGTCGAGCGTCGGGGCGTGCGGCACGACGCTCGGGTGGAGCTCGACCAGCTCGCGCGGCCCCTTGAACGACATCGACAGCATCCAGAGCAGCGGGAAGCCGAGGAAGATCAGGTACCCCGCGAGCGCCAGGTACTGGGCGGTCCGGGTCGCGCGGCGGCGAGGGGAGACGATCATGCCGAGGTCTCCTTGAGCCGTCCCCAGAGGTAGACGATCAGCACGGTGGCGATCACCACGACCATGGCGTTCCCGAGCGCGGAGGCGTAGCCGAACTGGCCGTACTTGAACGCCTCGTTGTAGGCGAACAGCATGGGCAGCTCCGTCGAGTGGCCCGGGCCGCCCTGCGTGAGCACCCAGACGAGCCCGAACGAGTTGAAGTTCCAGATGAAGTCGAGGGTGGTGATCGCGATGATCACCGGCCGGAGCTGCGGCAGGGTGATCGTCCAGAAACGCCTGAACGTGGTCGCGCCGTCGACCGCCGCCGCCTCGTGGAGATCGTCCCGGATCGACTGCACGCCGGCGAGGAGCGCGATGGTGGTCTGCGGCATGCCGGCCCAGACGCCGACCAGGATCACCGCCGGCAGGGCCCAGGTGAAGTCCGAGAGCCAGTCGATCTGGCTGCCGGGAAGGTGGGCCCGGTAGAGCAGCTCGTTCAGGATGCCGGCCTGCGGCTGAAAGAAGAGCTTCCACATGATCGCGACGATCACGGAAGGCATCGCCCAGGGAACGAGTGCCAGCGAGCGTGCGAGCCAGCGACCGTGCAGCGGCTGGCTGAGCAGCAGTGCCAGGCCGAGCGCCATCACGAACTGGATCGCCGTGACCGAGCCGGCCCAGATCAGCCCGATCTTGAACGAGTTGAGGAACAGGTCGTCGTGCAGCAGCGCCCGGAAGTTGTCGATCCCGGTGAAGTGCGTCTTCGCCCCGAGGCCCGCCTGGGAGTCCGTGAACCCGAGGTAGATGCCGCGCACGAGCGGGGCGACGCTGAACAGGGCGATCGGGAGCAGCGCAGGGATGACGAGCACCATCGTCTCGGTCGCCGAGAGCCTCGATCCCGCGTGCCCCCGGAACAGGCGACGGCGCACGGCGATGGCGCTCACGCGGCTGCTCCGCACGAGGCCCGAACGACGAGGCGCGGCTGCACCCCTACCGTCCGGATTCGCCGGCCCGGGCGAGCGATCCGCTCGAGCAACAGCTCGGCCGCGATGCGCGCGCGCTCCGCCGAGCCCAGGTCGACCGACGTGAGCGGCGGAGAGCTGACCGCTGCGAAGCTCGTGTCGTCCATCCCGACGACGGCGACATCGGCCGGGGTCGTGAGCCCGACGGATTGCAGAGCTGCGAGCGTGCCGAGTGCGAGCAGGTCGTTGGCGCACAGGACGGCGTCCGGACGTGTTCGCGCGAGGAGGCGCTCTGCGGCCCGGCGGCCCGGCTCGAGCGTGAAGTCCGAGGCGACCTCGGCGAGCTGGTCGTCGCGCTCGAGCCCGCACGCCCTGACGCCGTCGAGATAGCCGAGCCGGCGCGCCCGCCCTGGGACCGTCTCCACCGGGCCGTTGATGAACGCGATCCGCCGGCGGCCGACCCCGTGCAGATGGCGGACCGCGTCGGCCGCTCCGCGGCGCGAGTTCGCGCGCACGGTGTCCACCGGCACGGGCGTCGACGGCCGGCCGATCAGGGTGACAGGGACCGCGGCCTGTGCCAGAGCCGCGACATGGGCGTCGGTGAAGCTGAGCGTGCACAGGATCAGCCCGTCGACGTATCGCTGCTTCAGATCGCGGAGAAGCGCCAGCTCGTCCTCGACGTCACCCTCGGTCGAGTGCAGCATCAGCCGGCAGCCACGCTTCCGGGCAACCTGCTGGATCGACTGCGCCATCGTCGCGTAGACCGGGTTGGCGATGTCCGGCATCGCGAAGCCGATCTGCCCGGTCCGGCGCGAGCGCAGGCTGCGGGCGGCCGCGTTCGGCGCGTACCCGATCGCCTCGGCGGCGGCGGTCACCCTCGCCAGCGTGTCGGGATTCGTGCGAATGCCGTTGAGCGCGCGCGACGCGGATGCCACCGACACATTCGCGAGCTGCGCCACCGTCTCGAGCGTGGGGGTATCGATGCTCTGCCGCGCCACGTTGGAAATCGATTGCAGAGAACGTTTACAGCAGCGCGACCATGCCATAACATTCGGCCGCGGTCAAGGCGCAGCTCCACACAGAAGGGCCACCGGGATGGCGGAGATCAAGCTCGAGGGCGTGACCAAGGAGTTCGCGGGCGGAGTTCGAGCGGTCGATTCCGTCGATCTGGCGATCGGCAGCGGTGAGTTCATGGTCCTCGTCGGCCCGTCGGGCTGCGGGAAGTCGACGCTGCTGCGGATGATCGCGGGCCTGGAGGAAGTGACGGCCGGCAGTGTCAACATCGGGGATCGCGACGTCACGAACCTCTCGCCGCGCGACCGGGACATCGCGATGGTCTTCCAGAACTACGCGCTCTACCCGCACATGACGGTCGAGAAGAACCTCGGCTACGGCCTCAGGGCCCGCCGGACGCCGAAAGACGAGATCGCGCGGCGCGTCGATGACGTCGCCCACATGCTCGGGCTCGAGGAGCTCCTCCATCGCCGTCCGGGGGCGCTCTCGGGGGGCCAGCGGCAGCGCGTCGCCATGGGTCGCGCGATCGTTCGCGAGCCCCAGGCATTCCTGATGGACGAGCCGCTCTCGAACCTCGACGCGAAGCTGCGGGTCGACATGCGCGCCCAGCTCGCCCGGCTCCACGACCGGCTGGGCGTGACGACCGTCTACGTCACGCACGACCAGGTCGAGGCGATGACGCTCGGCGAGCGCGTGGCCGTGATGCGCGACGGCAAGCTGCAGCAGGTGGCTACGCCCCAGGGTCTCTATCGGGCGCCGGCCAACCTCTTCGTCGCGGCGTTCATCGGCTCACCCTCCATGAACCTCGTCGAGGCCGAGATCGTGGGGAGAGACGTGCGATTCGCGGGGTTCCAGCTTCCAGTCCCGGCTGACGGTCGGGTCGCCGGTGCCCCGGCCGGCCGCGTCATCCTGGGGATCCGACCGCAGGACTTCAGCCTCGCGGCGCACGCCGACCCCTCGCTGCCGACGATAGACGTCGAGCCCGTCGTCGTCGAGGACCTCGGCTCCGCGACTCACGTCATCTTCCCGGTCGACGCCCAGCCGATCGACGCCGCCGAGGTGCGGGCGGCGACGGACGAGGGCGACTCGGCCGTGCTGCTCGCCTCCGACAACCGGGCTCTCTTCACTGCCGAGGTCCCCGAGACCGCGCCCGTTCGCGTCGGTCAGCCGCTTCGGCTCGCCGTCGATCCGTCGCGCTTCCACTACTTCGAGCCCGGCACGGGCGAGGCGCTCCGCACCCGCTGACCTCGCCCTGCCACGCCCGTCGGGGAGCGTCAGCACGCCGGCTTGCACGTTGTTCGGCCGGCGCGGTGCCGCGGCGGGCGTGAGCTACGCGCTCTTCGACTCGGCGACCTGCGCCGCCAGCGCGTTCAGCACGTTTCCGACCTGCTGGTTGACGATCGGCTGGAACACGCGCTGGCCCATCGAGCCGATCGGGCCGGCGACGCGGACCTCGGCTTCCCAGCGCATGCTCGTCCTGTCGCCGTCCGGAGCGAGGTGGAACGAGGTGTCCATGGCGACGATCGCCCCCACGCCCTGGCCCTTCGAGGAGAGCTTCGCGTACTCGATCGGCCGTTCCTCGACCTTCTCGAAGTCGAACTTCAGCTTCAGGCCGCCCATCCCGAGCGGGATCTTGACCGCCGCCCGCCAGTGCCGCTCGTCCTGGATCTCGAAGCTCTCCACGCCGGGAAGCAGCTTCGCCATCTTCGACGGGTCGTTGAGCACGTCCCAGACGAGCTGTGCCGGAGCGTCGAACTCCCTCGTCCCCTCGACTCTCACTGCTGGATCACCTCGGCGAGCACGGCCGTCTCCTCCGGCGAGCGCAGCATCCTCCAGACGCGCTCCGGCGGGTTGTGCGAGTCACCGACCACGGCCGGTTTCCCGGCGTGGCGGAGCGCATCCTGGATCGCGGCGCAGATCGCGTGGATCGCCGCGCCTCCGCCCTCGCCCATCCCCTTCGTTCCGAGCGACGAGAACGGAGACGGGCTCTCGATGTGCCCGGTCTTGATCTCGGGCAGGTCGAGCGCATGAGGAACGTGGTAGTCGTAGAAGTTCGCGGTCAGGAGCTGGCCGTACTCGTCGTACGCGAACGTCTCGTGCAGCGCCGCGCCGATCCCGTGGACGGCGGCGCCGTGAACCTGGCCTTCCACGATCTGCGGGTGGATGCGGATCCCGCAGTCGTCCACGGCGGCGTAGTCGACGATCTCGACCTCGCCGGTCTCGGGGTCGATCTCGACCACGCAGGCATGGATCTGAGTCGCGTAGGTCAGCGTCAGGTTGCCGAACTTCTTCTCCGTATCGGGCAGCGTGAACGGCGGGACGTAGACGTAGCGGCAGTTCAGCGTCACGTCGCGGGCGTCCGGCGGCAGGACCGCGTTGTTCGCGTTCACGATCGCACCGCAGGCCATGAAGGGCAGCGCCGCCTCCGGGTCGTCCTTCCGCTTGGCGAAGCCGCCCTCGAGGACGAGGTCGTCCGGATCGGCGCCGCCGAGCACCGCGCCTGCAAGCCGGCGGATCTCGTGCGACAGCTTCTCGGTCGCGCCCTTCACGGCCTCCAGGCCGGTGACGGCGAACTGGCTCGCGTACGTGCCGGAGAAGCCGGCGTGTGAGTTCCAGTACGAGTCGTGGCCCGGCCGCACGTGAATCTGGTCGGGCGACACGCCGAGGATGTCGGCGGCGACCTGCGAGGCGACCGTCTCGTGGCCCTGGCCTTGCGGCACCGTCCCGAGCGTGAGCACGATCTCGCCGAAGATGTCCAGCTTGATCGTCGCCACCTCGTTGTTCCCCGAGAACTGGAGCTCCGGGTTGAGCAGCATCGACTGGCCGAAGTTGTTCGTGCCCGAGTCGAGCGTCGAGCCGATCCCGATTCCGAGCAGCTTCCCGTTGCCCGCCGCCTGGCCTTGCCGGTCCTGCCTGGCCCGCGCGCCCTCGTAGTCGATCAGCTCGAGAGCGATGTCCAGACAGCGGGCGTAGTCGCCGGAGTCGTAGACGCAGCCGTTGGGCGTCTCGTACGGCATCTCGTCCGAGCGGACGTAGTTGCGCTTGCGTACCTCGACGGCGTCGAGCCCGAGCTCGTGGGCGACGATGTCGCAGATCCGCTCGGTCAGCCAGAGCTGCTGCATCCGCGAGTACCCGCGGTTCGGCGCCACCGGCGACTTGTTCGTCACCACCTGCGTGAAGTCGACGCGGATGTTCCTCCATCGGTAGAGACCCGGCGTGACCTGCGCCCAGATGATGCAGCCGAGAGGCTCGTAGCGCGGGAACGCGCCGCAGTCGTCGATCGCCCTCACCTTGAAGCCGAGCATCGTGCCGTCGCTCTGCACCGCCACCTCGATCTCGTGGAACCAGCGTTCGTTGCCGTGTGCGTTCGAGGTGTGCTGATCCGTCCGCCATTCCGTCCACTGGATCGGCCGCCTGAGCTTGCGCGCGAGCAGGCAGCACGCGGTCAACTGCGGGTGAAGGGTGATCTTGTTGCCGAACGCCCCGCCGATGTCCTGGGTGACGAAGCGGAGCTTGTCGAGCGGTACCCGCAGCGCCGGTCCCATCCAGATGGCGGCGACGCCGGGCATCTGATGGTTGCAGTGGAGGGTGAACTGACCCGTTCCGCGGTCGTACTCGACGAGCGCGGCAGAACACTCGAGCGGCGTCGAGGAGAACCGGTCGAAGTGGAGCTCCTTGATCTTCACCACCCGGTCGGCGGCCTTGAGGGCACCGTCCACATCCCCCCAGTCGAAGGTTCCCGACCACACGACGTTCGTACCCGCGTCCTCGTGGAGGACGGGGGCGCCGTCGTCCTGAGCTCGCCGCGCATCGACGAGCACGTCCAGCGGCTCGTACTCGACCTCGACCAGATCGGCTGCGTCGCGGGCGAGCTCCCGCGTCTCGGCGACCACGGCGACGACCGGCTCGCCGATGTGGCGGACGCGGCCGACCGCGAGCGCATAGTCCTTGATCTGGCTGCCGGGCGGCGTCGACAGCTCGAAGAACGGATCTGTGAGCTCGACGACCTCGTCCGGAGTGAGCGTGCCGTAGACGCCCTCGAGGGCTTCGGCGGCCGAGACGTCCACCGAGAGGATCTTCGCGTGCGCGTACGGCGAGCGGACGAAGTGGAGGTAGCCCATCCCGTGCCGCTTGACGTCGTCGGCGAAGACGCCCTGGCCCTGGACGAGCCGGCCGTCCTCCTTGCGCGGGATGCTCTTGCCGGCGTAGCCGACTTCGAGCTCGGTGGGCGTGAGGGCAGTCTCGGTCACAGTCTCGTCACAGGGGACTGTCCTCTGGGTGTCCGGCCGTTACGGACGTCCCTGGACCGCCTGAATGGCCTTGACGATATTGACGTAGCCGGTGCAGCGGCAGATGTTGCCCTGGATGCCGCGCCGGATCTCCTCCTCGGTCGGCTCCGGGGTGTGGGAGAGGAGGTAGGTCGCGCTCAGGAGCAAGCCCGGCGTGCAGTAGCCGCACTGAAGGCCGTGGTGCTCGGAGAACGCCCGCTGGAGCAGCGTCAGCTCGCCGTCGGACGCGAGCCCCTCGACGGTGGTGATCTCCGCGCCGTCGGCCTGCGGCGCGAGCACCATGCAGCTCTTCACCGCGACGCCGTCGAGGAGGATGGTGCAGGCGCCGCAGTTGCCGGTGTCGCAGCCGACATGGGTTCCCGTGAGGCTGAGGTCGTCCCGCAGGAAGTGGACCAGGAGCTTCCTCGCCTCCACCTCCCGCTCGTAACGCTCGCCGTTGACCGAGATGTCGATCCTGTGGCTGCTCACGCGGCGACCCTCACGGCGCGGGCGGCGAGCACCTCGGCGAGGTGGCGCCGGTAGTCGGCGGAGGCATGGACGTCGGCCGGCGGATCGAGCTCGGCGCTCCGCACGGCGTCGACGACCGCTGTCTCGTCGGCGCTGGTCACGACGACGACCGGGGTGGCCGCAACGCAGCCGATCGCAATCCGGGCCGTTCCGCTCGCGACCGTCGCGGCGACGTTGACGATGCCGGTGCCCTCCTTCCCGAGGGTCACCGAGGCCCAACCGTCGCGAGCGTCACCCTTCGCCGGAATGCCGATGCCGATGAGGAGCTCGCCCGGCTGCACCGCGGTCATGTAGACGCCCTCGAAGAACTCCTCGGTGTTCACGGTCCGCTTGCCGTCGAGGCCGGCGATCGTCAGCTCGGCGCCGAGCGCGGCGAGGAGTGGTGGGAAGTGGTTCGTCGGGTCGTTCGAGCAGACGTTTCCTCCGATCGTCCCGCGGTTGCGGACCTGGACGTCGGCGATGGTCCGCGCGACCTCGGCCAGGATCGGCCTGGCGGCGGCGACCTCAGGCGAGTCGACGATCGCGGCGTAGGTGGTCATCGCGCCGATCTCGAGCATGCCGCCGGCGTCCCTGATCCCGCGCAGCCCGTCGATTCCGTTCAGGTCGACGACGAGCTCCGGCGAGGCCACACGCGTCTTCATCACGTTCACGAGGCTCTGCCCGCCGGCGAGCGCACGGGCATCCTCGCGGGCAGCGAGAAGCCCCACCGCCTCTTCGACCGACCCGGGACGCGCATAGTCGAGCTCGCGAAGCAGCACGCGGCGAGTCTAACCCCTGCCGCAGAGGCCGGATCGGTCTGCGCCGATTCCGTGACGGGTTTCGCCCGGGCTCTCTCAGGCGAGGAGCTCCCGGCGGGAGCGGAGCGCGTCGAGCACCCGGTCGACGTCCTCGTCGACGTTGTAGAGGTGAAGCGCGACGCGCAGGTTCGAGTCGCGCTCCGAGCAGATGATCCGCTCGGCGCCGAGGGCTGCGACGAGCGTGTCGACGTCTCCGGAGCGCACGCATACGAGCGGCCCGCGGCGCGCAGGGTCGCGCGGCGTGACCACCGTCGCCCCCAGCTCGTCCAGGCCCTCGATCAGGGCCGCGGTCAGCCCGGCCACGTGCTCCTCGATCGCCGCCGTGCCGGCCTGCTCGATCAACGTCAGCCCCGCGAGCCCGGCGTAGATGTTCGGCACGGGCGGCGTGCCGGAGTCGAAGCGGCGTGCGTCGGCGGCGGGCGAGTAGTCGGAGACGTCCATCCGGAAGATGTCCTCGTCGGCGAACCAGCCGGTCTGGGTCGGCAGCAGAGCCGGCAGCAGCTCACGGCGGACGTACAGAAACCCGAGCCCGGGCGAGCCGAGCAGGTACTTGACCGTGCCGCCGGTGGCGAAGTCGACTCCGAGCCGTCGCGCGTCGAAGTCGATCGCGCCGAGGGCCTGGTACGAGTCGGCAAGGCACAGGGCGCCGGCCTCGTGCGCGAGCCGCGCGACCTCCGCGACGTCGTGGCGGTGGCCGGTCCTGTACGAGACGGTCGTGCAGCAGACGAGCGCCGTCTGCTCGTCGATCGCCTGGGCGAAGCGCTCCGGCGGGATCGAGCCGTCGGGTTCCGGGAGCACGTGGACGACCTCGGCGCCGCGGAGCTCCTGCGCGTGCGCGATCTGGCCGACGGTCGGAAACTCGTGCTCGCTGATCACGATCCGCGGCCGCGCGTCGAGGTCGAGGGCGGACACGATCGCGCTCACGCCCTGGCTGACCGACGTCGTCACCGCGACCTCCTCCGGATCTGCGTGCAGGAGGCGCGCGAACCCGGCCCGCGCAGCCTCGGCCCGCTCGACCCAGTGCGCCCACTCGGCGCCGTGCGCATCCCAGCCGGCCAGGTATTCCTCGTACGCGGCGCGCACCCGCTGCGACAGAGCGCCCTGCGAGCACGAGTTCAGGTAGGTCGTGTGCGCGAGGATCGGGAACTCGCCCCGGATCGCCGTGCCCACCCTGGGGGAGGTCAGCGCCACCAGCTCAAGCCTAGTCGCGCGCCCTGTTACGGTCCGGGCCCAACGTCAAGGAGGCGACGATGCTCTTCCATGTCACCTGGGAGTTCACCGATCAGTCCGAGGAGAGCGAGAAGCGCTCCCTCGCGGTCTTCGCGCAGTGGCAGCCGCCCGGCGGCGCCGATTTCAGCAAGGGCTTCTACGGATTCGTCGACGGAAGCGGGGGCGTCGCAATCGTCGAGGCGGACAGCGCCGCGACGGTGGCGCGAACGACCGCCCCGTGGGTTCCCTGGTTGCGCTTCGCGATCACGCCGATCGTCCCGATCGAGGAGGCGACGCAGATCGCCGGGGAAGCGATCGCATTCCGCGATTCCGTCTCCGGCTGACCTGCCCGGACACCGACGACTCCCGCCGATCGCCGCGGCCGACATGTGCGGCTGCGGCTCAGGACGGTTTCGGCCGGCCGAAGTCAGCCGGGCGCGAAAGCGCCCGGACTGCGGCCGGTTACTAGCGGCCGAGGTAGGCCCTGCGCAGGTCCTCGTGCCGGAGGAGCTCCGACGCCTTGCCCTCGAGCACGAGCCGGCCGGTCGAGAGCACGTATCCGCGGTCTGCGATCGAGAGCGAGACGTTCGCGTTCTGCTCCACCACGAGGATCGCGACCCCGGAGTCGTGCACCTCCTTGATGATCTCGAAGTTCCGCTCGACGAGGACCGGAGCGAGGCCCATCGAGGGCTCGTCCATCAGCATCAGCTTCGGCCTGGACATCAGCGCCCGCGCCATCGCGACCATCTGCTGCTCGCCGCCGGACAGCGTTCCCGCGAGCTGCGAGCGCCGCTCGTGCAGCAGGGGAAAGAGGCCGTAGACGCGGTCGAAGTCCTCGGCGGTCCCGCCGCCCGTCAGGTACGCGCCCATCCGCAGGTTCTCGAGCACCGTCATCGGCGCGAACAGCCGCCGGTTCTCGGGGACGATCGCGATCCCCTTCGCGATCCGCCGGCTGGTCGGCGCCGCGGTGACGTCCTCGCCGGCGAGCAGGATGCGCCCCCGGCGCGGCTGGACGATGCCGAGGATCGTCTTCAGCGTGGTCGACTTCCCGGACGCGTTGCCGCCGAGCAGGCAGACGAGCTCGCCGGAGCGTACCTCCAGGCTCAGGCCCTGGAGGATGTGGATCGGCCCGTAGTAGGTGTCGATCGCCTCGAGCCGGAGGAGGGCGTCCCCATCCGGGCTCATGCCCGGGGTCCTAACCATTCTGCGGAGCAGAATGGCCTCACTTCCGCTCCGCCGCCCCGAGCCCGAGGTATGCCTCGATCACGTGCGGGTCGGTGGCGACCTGCTCGTAGGAGCCCTCCGCGATCTTGACCCCGTGGTCGAGGGCGACGACGCGGTCGGAGATCCCCTCGACGACGTGCATGTCGTGCTCGATCACGAGGATCGTGTAGCCGCCGTCGGTCCGCAGCTTGCCGATCAGCTCGGTGATCTCGTGCGTCTCGACCGGGTTCATCCCCGCAGCCGGCTCGTCGAGCAGCAGGAGGCGCGGGTTCGCCGCCGTCGCCCGGGCGATCTCCAGGCGGCGCCGGTTGGCGTACGAGAGCGAGTACGCCGGCTGGTCCCAGCGGTAGCCCATCAGCCGTTCGCCGAAGAACGCCAGCCGCTCCTCGGCGAGCCGGTGGATCTCGCGCTCCTCGCGCCGCTGGCCGGGCGTGCGCAGGAGCGCGCGGAGGATGCCGGCGCGCGTGTGGCTGAAGGCGGCGGCCATCACGTTCTCCTTCACGGTCATGTTCAGGAAGAGCCGGAGCGTCTGGAACGTCCTGGCGATCCCCCGGGAGACGATCTCGTGCGGCTCGAGCCCGACGATGCTCGTGCCGTCGAAGACGATCGCTCCCGACTCGGGCCGGTACACCCCCGTGATCAGGTTGAAGAGCGTCGTCTTGCCGGCGCCGTTCGGCCCGATCACCGAGACGATCTCGCCCTCGTCGACGTGCAGGTCCAGCTCGCAGATGCAGCGAAGGCCCCCGAACGACATCTCCACGCCCGTCAGCTCGAGCAGGGGCACTAGACCACCTCCACCCGGGGCGTGCCGAGAAGGCCCTGCGGCCGGGCGTTCATCAGGACGATGAGGAGCGCGCCGAGGAAGATCAGGCGCGTGATGCTCGGCTCGATCACCAGCCGGTTCTCCCAGACGAAGGCGGCGAGGTAGAGGACGGGGGCAAGGCACAGCTTCTGGGCCCGGCCCTTCAGCGTGGTCAGCGCGAGCAGAGCCGCGACCAGCCCGACGAAGGCGTAGTTGCCGGCGACCCGCGGGTCGGTGACGAGCACGACCCAGTGCCGGAGGAAGCCGCCGAGCAGGCCGGCCGACTCGAGCGAGCCCTTCGTCTGGTCGGGCAGGGCGGCGACGGCGATCGCGTGCACGGCGAACCCGAGGCCGACGGTGCCGCCGACGACGGCGGCGAGCCAGCGCCAGGGGCGGAGCTTCGCGACGAGGGTCGCGGCGACGAGGATGTAGAAGATCCAGGTCGCGTGGCCGGGCGTGCGCAGCACCTCGAGGGTGACGTTGACGACGATCGCGCCGAGGACGACGCCCGGGAGCCTGCCCGCGCCGCCGAGGATCACGATCGCGTAGATGGTGATCAGAAGGGGCACGTCGAAGTCGGTCGCGAACACGGCCGAGTTCAGTGCGGCGAAGATCGTCCCGGTCAGGCCCGCCACCCCGGCGCCGAGCGCGAACGCGAACAGCCGCAGCCGCTTCACCGGTACGCCCATCATCTCGGCGGCGAGCGCATCCTCGCGCAGCGAGCGCCAGGCGCGGCCGACCCGGGAGTCGTCGAGGAACGCGAGGCCCGTGATCACCACCACGAAGGTCGCGAGCGCGACCCAGTAGTAGCCGCGGACCTGCCCGAAGGGATCGAGGTTGTGGCCGAAGAGATGGAACGGGTCGATGTCGGCGATCCCGTTCGGGCCGCCGGTGACGTCGTAGTGCCTGGTGAAGCCGAGCCCGGAGACGCGGTTGCCGTTGTTGAAGACCGTGATGAAGAGCTGTCCGAAGAAGAGCGTGACGATTGCCAGGTAGTCGCCGACCAGGCGCCCCGAGGCGCTGCCGACCAGGAAGCCGAGCAGGGCCGCGGCCACCACGACCACGGCGATCGCGCCGAGCGTCGGCCAGTGGGCGCCGAACTTGGGCGAGGCGAGCATCGCGTAGGCGTACGCGCCGAACCCGTAGAAGGCGGCGTACCCGAGGTCGAGCATGCCCGTCCAGCCGACCACGACGTTCAGGCCGAGGGCGAGGAGCACGTAGAGCAGGGTGTCGAAGCCGACGCGGATCACGTACTGGTTGCTCGTCATGAAGGGCAGGAGCGCGGCGACGAGCGTGAACGCCGCGAGCTGCGCGAGCTTCGGCGTCCGGTCGACCGCGTACCGGGCCAGTCCGAGCAGGCCGGAGTACTGCTCGGTCCGTCCGGCGGCGGTCGCGACCCACTCGTCCGCGCCGATCCTCGGCCCGTTCGGCTCGCCTGCCATCAGACTTTCTGTACCGTCGCCCGGCCGAGCAGGCCGCTCGGGCGCAGCAGCATGACGAGGATCAGGATCACGAACACGATCGCGTCCGAGAACGTCGAGGAGACGTAGCCGATCGAGAACGACTCGGCGAGTCCGATCGAGATGCCGCCGAGGGCGGCGCCGGGAAGGTTGCCGATCCCGCCGACTACGGCCGCCGTGAACGCCTTCAGGCCCGCGTCGAAGCCCATCGTCGTGTACGCCTGCTGGTACGCGATGCCGTTGAAGACGCCGGCCGCCCCGGCGAGCGCGGAGCCGATGAAGAACGTCGCCACGATCACCCGGTCGACGTCGATGCCCATCATCGACGCGGCCTCGCGGTCGAACGAGGTCGCCCGCATCGCCCGGCCGAGCTGCGTGCGCGAGACGAACAGCGTCAGCAGCACCATCAGGACGACCGCGCCGCCGATCACGATCATCTGCGCGACCGCCACGTGCACCTCGGCCGGGAGGGTGAAGCCGTGGAGCCAGAGCGTGCCCCCGTGCCAGCTGAACGAGTTGTAGCTCTTCTGGTCGGAGCCGACGATCAGGAGCACCGCGTTCTCGAGGAAGAAGGACACGCCGAGCGCGGTGATCAGCGGCGCGATGCGCGGGGCGGAGCGCAGGCGCCGGTAGGCGAAGCGCTCGATCACGACGCCCAAGAGGCCGCAGCCGACCGTCGCGGCGAGGAACATCAGCACGAGCAGGGCGACGACCGAGACCGTGAGCGAGGTCGCGCCGCCGAACACCGTGACGAGGCCGTAGCCGATGTAGGCGCCGACCATGTAGACGTCGCCGTGGGCGAAGTTGAGCAGCTTCAGGATCCCGTACACCATCGAGTAGCCGAGCGCGATCAGCGCGTACACCGACCCGTGCGCGAGCCCGGACAGCAGCTCGGTCAGGAAGAGGTTCCAGTTCACCGCCGCTCGTACCCTCTCAGACGCACGTGCGGCCCACCCGGGAGGATGGGCCGCACGTCCTGCATCTGACGCTCGACGCCTACCCGACCGTCACGTACTTCCCCTTGACGATCTTGAAGACGTAGAACTTCGCCCCGGCGACGTCGCCGTTGCGGGTGAACGCGAGCTTGCCGCCGATCAGCGTCGTGGGCAGGCTCGTCTTCGCCACTGCGGCCCGCACGGAGGCGCGGGTCACGGCGGCGCCCCTCGCGCAGATCTTGGCGATCGCGTTCGCGTACGCCTGGGCGGCGACGTAGTTGGGGGCGCCGAACGGGCTCGTGGCGCCCGGGTACTGCTTGTGGAACGCGGCCACGGTCGCCGCATCGGCCTTGATCGTCGTCACGTCCGGCGCGAAGAAGGAGACGTAGTTCCCGTCGACGTTGAACTTCGCCGAGTCGAAGCTCCCGTCGGTGGCGAACACGATCGCCTTCTTGCCCTGTGCCTTCAGCTGCTGCGCGATCAGCTGCGTCTGCGAGCTGAGCTGGAGCGGCGTGAAGACGACCTTCGTCGCCGAGTCGACCTTCGCCACGAGCGCCGAGAAGTCGGTCGCCTTCTGGCTGATCGACTCGCGGTCGACCTGGACGCCGGCTCTGCGCAGCGCCTTCTGGGCGATGTCGGCCAGGCCGGTCCCGTAGGCCTCCTGGTCGTCGATGATCATCACCTTCGAGCCCTTCTTGACGCCGAGCCTCTTCATCATGAACGCGGCGTCCGTCGGGCCCTGGACGCCGTCGTTCGGCACGACGCGGTAGAAGTACCCGCGCAGGTGGCCGTCGCTCAGGGACACCTTGGTCGCCGAGCCGGACATGAACGCCAGCCCGGCACGCTTCAGGATCGGTGCGGTGGCGATGACCTCCTGGCTGCCGGCGGGGCCGATCACCGCGACGATGCTCGAGTTCGACGCGAACTGCTGGGCAACCGTCGAGGCCTTGGCCGGATCGAGCTGCGTGTCGCCCTGCACCAGCTTCAGCTGAACGGACTTGTGCGTCTTGTTCCACCGGGAGATGAAGAACTGCGCCCAGTGCAGCTGGTCGCCGCCGATCGAGCTCGCGGGCCCCGTGACGGGGACGAGCATGCCGATCGAGGCCGTGCAGGTGGCGGTCGCGCGTCCGGGCGCGCCTGATCGTGCGAACGCCGCCGCTGCCGCCACGGCGGCGACGACGGCGACGGCACCAAAGAATGGAATGAGTCTCCTCACTCGCCCTCCTTCCTCGGGAAGCCCGATCTTACGAGCTTCGGTCCTGAGACGTCGCAGAGCGCTACTCGTTAGCCTCGTACGCCTTCGCGGCCGGGCTCCCGGAGGGGTGGAAGACGCCGAGGACGCGCATCGGCTCCGGTCCCGTGTTCTCGAGACAGTGCTCCTCGAGCGGAGGGAGGTGGACGCACGAGCCGGGGGCGAGCGGCGCATCGGCGCCGCCGAGGTGGAGGACGCCCTCGCCCTCGACCACGTAGACGACCTCGTCGTAGGCATGGCTGTGCATCGGCGCCCGTCCCGGCGGGATCGTGCCGACGAACTGGGTGACGTCCAGGCAGCCGAGCTCCTCGTTCACGAGCAGGCGGAACTCGCGGTTCGGCGTCGCCGGCATCGACGGCCGGTCCGCGTACCGCACGGCCACCTGTGCCCTGCGCTCCCCCTCGCAGGGAGCGGACACGGAGACGACGACGAGTGCGTCGGGCCCGGGGTTCTCGACCGACCAGGCATCCCCCGGGACGAGGAAGGCGCCCGTGCCGGGCTCGAGCTCGTGCCCTCCCCCGGCGGCGCTCAGCGTCCCCCGGCCGGAGGCGACGTAGAGCACCTCCTGCCGCTTGCCGGTCTCCCGCTCCTCCGACCGTCCGGGCGCGAAGCGGAGCACGCGCTGCTCGAGCCGTTCGCAGCCGCACGCCCGGTCGATCGTCAGCCGCGCCTCGACCGTGCCGCTCTCCCGCCGCGGCGCGACGTCCTGCTCCGCGACGACGCAACCGCCACCGTGCTGCGCACGGTCGTTAGGCGCTCCTCTAGCCATCCTGCGCCGGCAAGACGGCCAGCACCTCGTCGGGGTGCGCGCCCGGGTCCTCGACCACCCACGCCTGCCGGACGGTCCCGTCCGCGTCGAGGAGGAACGTCACGCGCCGCGCGAGCAGCCCGTACTCGCCGTAGTCCTTGAGCACGCCCAGATCGCCCGACAGGGCGCCTCCCTCGTCGGAGACGAGCGGGAACGCGAGGCCGCACTCAGCGCTGAACTCGTCGTGGCGGTCGGCCGGGTCGACGCTCACCCCGATCACCTCGACGCCCGCCGCGCGGAAGCGCTCGTAGCGGTCGTTGAACGCCCTCGCCTCGATCGTGCAGCCGTTCGTGAAGTCTGCCGGGTAGAAGTACACGACCGCGGGCCCTTGTGGCCGGGCCGCGAGCCTCTCGACGGGGAACCGGTCGCCGGCCTCGAGCATGCGCTCATGCTACTCGGGCGTCCCGCCCCGGAGGATCTCGACCAGGGTGGAGACGTCGATGTTGCCGCCGGAGACGATGCAGGCTGTCCGTCCGCCCCCGGCGCGGCCGGAGAGCGCGGCCGCCAGAGCGAGCGCGCCCGCCCCCTCCGCGATCACCCGCACCCGCTCGGCGAGGAGCCGGATCGCGGCCGCGGTCTCGTCGAGGGTCACCACGCACGCCCCGTCGATCACCTCGCGGACGCGGGGCCACATCGCGGGCAGCACAGCCCGCGAGCCGGCGCCGTCGACGAACGACGGCACGTACTCGACCTCGGCGGGCCGGGCCGTCGCGAGCGCCGCACTCACCGCCATCGCGGTCTCCGGCTCGCAGGCGAGGACGCGCACGTCCGGCCGGAGCGCCTTGACCGCGCTCGCGATCCCGGTGACGAGCCCGCCGCCGCCGTACGGAACGAGGACCGTGTCGACGTCGGGCAGGTCCTCGACGAGCTCCAGCCCGATCGTGCCGTTCCCGGCCATCACCAGCTCGTCCTGCACCGGGTGGACGAACAGGCCGGCGACGTCCTCGAACCGCGACTCCTCGATCGCCTGCCACCAGCGGAGGTACGGCACCTTCACCACCCGTCCGCCGAGCCGTTCGATCGCGTCGAGCTTCGTCTGCGGCGCGTGCTCGGGGACGACGATCGTCGCCGGGACGCCCGCTTCTCGCGCAGCCCACGCCACGCCCTGCGCCATGTTCCCGGCACTCGCGGTGACGATGCCGCCGGCGATCCCGGCCGGCGACGCCGCGCGGATCGCGTTCGACGCCCCGCGGATCTTGAACGAGCCGATCGGCTGGAGGTTCTCGAGCTTCAGCCAGATCTCCGTGCCGGGCAGCCGCACGAGCGGCGTCCTGACCGCCGCGCCGGCGATCCGCTCCCGGGCGCGCTCGATCTCCGCGAGCGGGATCAAAACTCGACGGTCGTGCCGGCGCCCGTCTCGGCGGCGCGCCGGACGGCGTACTCGGCAGCGGCGAGATCCTCGACGGCGAGCCCGAGCGACTTGAAGACGGTGAGCTCGTCGGGCGAGGTGCGCCCCGGGTGCCGGCCGAGCAGGATCTCGCCGAGCTCGGCCCTGATGTGCTCGGGCCCGGGGATCGCGCCCTCCTCGAGCGGCATCAGGTAGTCGCCGGCCTCGTTCACCGTCGACTCGCGCCGGTCGACGAAGAGCGAGCAGGCTGCAACGGTCGCCGAGTCGAGCTCGCGGGCCGTGCGGATGCTCGAGCCGACGGCGTTCACGTGCGCCCCGGGCTTCAGCCATTCGTGCCGCAGCACCGGCTCGCTCGAGCTGGTCGCCGTGACGACGACGTCGGCGCCGAGGACCGCCTCCTCGACGGTCTCGACCGCCTCTGCGCCGGTCTCCTCCGCCAGTGCCTGCGCGTTGGCGAGCGTCCGGCTTGCGATGCGGATCCGCTCGAACGGCCGCACCGCGCGCATCGCCGCGACGTGCGAGCGGCCCTGCACCCCGGCGCCCAGGATCGCCAGCTCGCGCGCGTCCTCGCGGGCAAGGAGCCGCGTCGCGACCGCCGAGACCGCCGCCGTACGGATCGCCGTGACCGCCGAAGCGTTCATCAGCGCGCGGACCCGGCCGGTCTCGCCGGAGAAGAGGGTGACGGTGCCCTGGTGGGCGTCGAGCCCGCGGGCCGGGTTGTCGGGGAAGACGCAGACGGTCTTCAGCGCATAGGCAGGCGAGGAGCCGCCGCGGTGGGCCGGCATCAGGCCGATCCCGCTGGTCTCCCCCGGCGGGAAGGCGATCATCCGCAGGGGCTGGAATAGCTCTCCGCGCGCGAGCGCCTCGAGCACGTCGGTCATCGCCTCGATGCAGCCCTCCAGGTCGAGCAGCTGCTCGACCTCGCTCTGGTTGAGGACGAGGATCGCCATCAGCGAAACAGCGAGCCTACTTCGTCGCGCTCCGGCGGCGAGAGCTCGAGCGCGAGCGCCTCGGCCACCGGCGCGAGGTGCTCGGGCCGCCGCGGCCCCACGACGACCGACGACGAGCCGCCGAGCGCCCAGGCGAGAGCGAGCCCGGCCGTGCTCAGCCCGCGCGCGGCGGCCGCGTGCTCCAGGGCCTCGAGCGCGTCGTAGACCCGGTCGTCCTCCAGGTGCAGGTACGGCTCCGGGCGCAGCGTCATCCGCGAGCCGGGCGGGCGCGGCTCGCCGCGGCGGTACTTCCCGGTGAGCCAGCCGCCTCCGAGCGGGCTGAACGCCTCGTAGGCGATCCCGAGCCCGCCGCAGAGCGGGATCACCTCCTCCTCGTCGCCGCGGTCGAGGAGCGAGTAGGAGTTCTGGACGAGCGCCGGCCGGCCGGCTCCGAGCCACTCGCGCAGCTCCGCGGCGCCGACGTTGCTCACGCCCCATCGGGCGGCGAGCCCGCGCTCGACGAGCGCCTCGAACGCCGCGGCGGTCTCGGCGACCGGCGTCTCCGGGTCGGGGCCGTGGGAGAGGTACAGGTCGATCCGGTCGACGCCGAGGCGCTCGAGGCTCGACTCCGCCTGCCGCAGGACGCGCTCGCGCGAGAGCCCGGAGTCGAGGCCCTCGTCCATCGGGTTGAGCGTCTTCGTCGTCACGCGCGGCCGGCTGCCCGTCGCCCGGATCCACTCGCCGATCCACGTCTCGCTGCGGCCGCCTCCGTAGGCGTCGGCGGTGTCGAACCGGCGCAGGCCGAGCGCCCACGCAGCATCCATCAGCGCGAACGCCTGCTCCTTCGTCTCGCCTCGCCCGAACAGGGCCGGTGCCGATCCGATCCCGCCGAAGTTGCCGCAGCCGAGAACGGCACGCATACGGCAACCATCCTACGTTTGGAACAATCGACGGACCAACCCGAGGAGGAGAGCATCATGGCGTTCGAGCTGCCCGCCCTGCCCTACGACTTCGCCGCCCTGGAGCCGCACATCGACGCGCGGACGATGGAGATCCACCACGGAAAGCACCACCAGGCGTACGTCGACAACGCGAACAAGGCCCTCGCCGGAACGGAGTGGGCCGACCGCTCGC
Organism: uncultured Actinomycetes bacterium; assembly: GCA_963837265.1. Lineage (GTDB taxonomy): Bacteria > Actinomycetota > Thermoleophilia > Gaiellales > Gaiellaceae > DATBLE01. The sequence continues at coordinate 867,899 of CAWIMQ010000001.1, read as the reverse complement.
TCGAGGACGTGATCGCGAGCATCGACGTGATGCCCGAGGACATCCGCACCCCGGTCCGGAACAACGCCGGCGGCCATGCGAACCACTCGGTCTTCTGGACGATCATGAGCGGGGACGGCGGGGGCGAGCCGGAGGGCGCCCTGGCCGACGCGATCTCGGAGACCTTCGGCGGCCTCGACGCGCTCAAGGAGGCGGTCAACGACGCGGGCGTGAAGCGGTTCGGGAGCGGCTGGACGTGGCTCGTCTGGGACGGCACCGGCCTCGCCGTCTACTCGACGCCGAACCAGGACAGCCCCTTGATGAGCGCGGACGTGCCCCTGCTCGGGATCGACGTCTGGGAGCACGCCTACTACCTCAACTACCAGAACCGCCGCCCGGACTACCTGGCCGCGTGGTGGAACGTCGTCAACTGGGCCGAGGTGGCGCGTCGCTTCGAGGCGGCACGGGGCTAAAGAGTTGATGCCTCTGATGCTATGATCGGCACATCATGCGCACCACGCTCACGCTCGACGACGACGTCGCGGCGCTGATCGAGAGCGAGCGGGCCCGGACCGGCGAGTCGTTCCGCGCCGCGGTCAACCGGCTGCTCCGGAGAGGCGCGCGCCGGGGCCCGCCCGAGAGCTCGTCGCCCCTGCCGTCTCTGCCCGGCCGCCCGGTCCTGGACGTGTCGGATGTGTCGGCGCTGCTCGCGGCGCTCGACGACGAGCGACGGGCGCAGCGCGGCCTCCCGTGACGCTCGTCGACACCAACGTGCTCGTCTACGCGACGTTCGCCGATGTGCCCGAGCACGCCGGCGCGCGGTCGTGGCTCGAGGGTCGCCTCGCCGCAGGGGAGGGCACGCTCGCCCTCTGCTGGCCGGTCCTCTATGCGTTTCTCCGGCTGATGACGAGCCCGAGGGTCTTCGGGAAGCACGCCGTCTCGGTGAAGGAGGGGTGGGCGGTCCTGGCCGCCTATCTCGACCAGCCGGCCGTTCGGCTGGTCGCGCCCGGTGGCGGGCACGCGGCGATCGCGGCGGAGCTTGCCGCGACGCCCGGGCTTCGCAGCGACGACGTCCCCGACGTCGAGATCGCGGCTCTCGCGATCGAGCACGGGCTCACGCTCGCCTCCCACGACCACGGCTTCCGTCGCTTCTCGGGCCTGCGGGTCATGGACCCTCTGGCATCGTGATGCTTCGACTGATGATGCTAGTACTGGACCCCCTGGCAGCCCCGCCAGGGCTGCGTCGTGCCGTGGAAGCCACCGGTCGACTGGACGGCGATCCGCTCGAGCTTGCCGGACGAGATCGCTCGCCCTTGCTCGCCGGTGCATCCGTTGCCCGTCATCAGCGACCGGCCGACCGTGACTCCGGTGCCCTTACGGTCGACCTCGACTCTCACGATCTTCTGGTAATCGCCGGCGACCCTGCGCCGCATGGCCATCGCTCCTCCCTTCTCGCGCGCCGGGTCTCGGGCCGCCGGGCGCCTTCGCATCGGTCGTGTGCCCGGTCGCCGGGAGGGCCGAGGCCCGTCGACCCTCCCGTCTCTCTCCCGTCGGTCGCTCACGGCACCCGCAGCGGGCCGCCGAAGGCGACCACGTTCGGCGCGCCGCTCTCGATCGCGCCGTTCGCGATGTACAGCGACCCGAGCGTGCCCGGCGTCGTGCCGAAGACGGGCTGCGTCGGGTAGTCGAGCCAGCTCGGCTGGTCGGCGAGCACGAAGAGCGCGCCGAACGGCGTCAGCACCTCGAGCCGGCCGGCGCCCGGGCCGTTCGTGACCAGCCAGAGGTTGCCGAGGAGGTCGAAGGCGATCCCGTCGACCGACTTCAGCTCCTCCCGCTGGGCGACGACCTTGAGCTTGCCGGCATTGCCGTTGCGCAGGATCGGGACGCGGACGATGCGCCCGGCGTCCGCGACTGCGACGTACACGTCGCCTGCCCGGACCGCAATCCCGTTCGCTCCGATTCCGTGGTCCTCCTCTCCGGTCCCGGGCCCGAGCTTCTCGTGCCGGAACCAGGGCTTCGACAGCGCCGAGTCCGCACCGGGGCGTGCCCGCCAGATCGCGCCGAGCGCGCTGTCCGAGACGTAGAGGTAGCCGTCCCGGAATGCCAACCCGTTCGGGAAGCTCTCCGCGGGCAGGGTGAGGACGCGGGTCATCCCGTCCCGGTCGACGCGGAAGACCCCCGGGAGGTCCGTGTCCGAGAACGTCGCGTCGGCGACGTAGAGCCTCCCCCGGTCGTCGAAGGCGAGACCCGTCAGGAACCCGAGCGTGTCGAGGCTCCCGACCACGCTCTGCGCCCCGGTGCGGGGCGAGATCTTCACGACGTGGCCGGCGCTCGGCGTCGACTCGTCCGCGCTCCACGTCGTCGTCGAGGCGTAGAGGGAGCCGTCGCGGCCGAGCGCGAGGCTCTCCGCGAAGCTGCCCACGGCGAGGGTCGTGACGACGCGAGGCTTGAGCGAGGATCTGGCGGCGGGCCCTGCCTGAGCGACGAGCGGGAGCCCGGCCGCGGCTACGACCGCCAGAGCGCCGATCATGATGCGCCTCCGTCCCGATCGATGGTGCTTCACGACAATCACTCCTCTCCCGGGTGGCCCCGCCTCAGCGGGACATCGTCCCGGTCTCGGTGTGGCGGATGTACGGGAAGCGGGAGGCGTCGGCCGTCCAGGTGCCCTCGCCGCGCGCCCCCTCGTAGGCTCCCGTCCCGCCCGTGATCACCCACGTGCCGGTGCCCTGGTACGTCGACACGAGGTCGTAGGCTCCGGCGAAGGTGATGAAGATCTGGCCCTTCTGCCCGGTGATCGTGTGAACGGCGTAGAGGGTGAAGTCGTTGCCGCTCGTCGGCGGCACGAAGTTGAAGCCGCCGACCGGCGTCCAGTCGCCGCACTTGCTCGCGAGCGAGGCGGGAACCTGGTCGTACGTGCCGTCGTTCCAGGCGGGCTTGCCTCCCTTGTCCGAGAAGGCGTCCTCGAGCCTGAAGCAGGCCGTCACGGTGCCGGACAGCCCGGTCTGGCTCGGGTTGGCCAGGAGCCAGGACTGGATCGTGATCGCGCCTCCGCGCTTGGCCACGTGGCCGCTGCTCCCGAGGGACGTCGTCGCGCCGACGGTGAGGAGGACCGCCGCGAGCAGGCCGCCGACGATGACGAGCATACGTTTCATGACCGCTCCTTTCTGCGGTTCGCCGGGCGGGAGAGGCTGGCCGCCTCACGGTTCCCGCCCCGGTCGTGTCGTCGCAACTGTCGCTCGAACGGCGCCCCTTCGCATCTGTCGTTTCCCTAGTCGCGGGCCACCGCGCAGATCCGCACTTTCGGGCATGCGCGCACCGCGGCACGGAGGCGACGATTCGGAGTGCGGGAGAGAGCCGAAGGGGTGAACGCAACCATCGCACAATCCGGGCGGCGCGCGCTCGTCGGCAGGAACGCCGAGCGGCGCCTGATCGACGACCTGCTGCGCTCGCCCCGGCAGGGCCGGGGCCGCGCGCTGCTCTTGCGCGGCGAGGCCGGGATCGGCAAGACGGCGCTGCTCAGGTACGCGATCGGCCGCGCGAAAGGCATGTGCATCCTGACCGCGCAGGGAGCACCGTCCGAGTCGGAGCTCCCGTTCGCGGGGCTCTCGGAGGTGCTGCGCCCGCTGCTCGACGGCATCGAGCGGCTTCCTCCTCCGCAGTCGGCGGCGCTGGCAGGCGCCCTCGCGATCGGGCCTCCCGTCGAGGCGGATCGGCTCGGGGTCTCCGTGGCCACGCTCAACCTGCTGTCGCTCGCCGCCGAGGCCGCGCCCGTGCTGGTCGCCGTCGACGACCTGCACTGGCTGGATCCGGCCTCGGCGGAAGCGCTTCTGTTCGCCGCTCGACGGCTGAGCGGCGAGCCGGTCGCGCTCCTGTTCGCGATGCGGGAGGGAGAGGCGGCGGCGGTCGACCTCTCGGGCGTGCCCGAGCTCGCCCTCGCCGGCCTCGACCGCGAGGCGGCGCTCGAGCTCCTGTCGGCCCAGGCTGAGAACGGGTTGGCGCCGGGGGTCGCCGAGCGACTGGTCGGCACCGCCCGGGGCAACCCGCTGGCGCTGATCGAGATCCCCACGCTCCTCTCCGACGATCAGCGCTCGGGCCGGACGGCGCTCGACGACCCGCTGCCCGCGGGGGTCGGGATCGCCCGCGCCTTCGCACGGCGACTGGCGGCGCTGCCCGCAGCCGCGCGGAAGGCGCTCCTCCTCGCCGCCGCCAGCGACACACCGCGCATCGACACGTTCCTCTACGCGCTCGGCGAGCTGGGGCTGGAGCCGGCCGCGCTCGAGGAGGCGGAGTCGGCCGGACTGGTGACGATCGACGACCTGCGGATCAGCTTCAGGCATCCGCTGCTTCGCTCTTCGGCCTACTCGGGCGCCCCGGCCGCCGACCGGCGGGCGGTGCACCGTGCGCTGGCGGCCGCCCACGGCGCGAGCGCCGCCGAGGACGCGGTCGAGCGGCGTGCCCGCCACCTGGCCGAGGCGGCGCTGGGGCGGGACGAGGAGGTCGCGGACCTGCTGGCGACCGCCGCCGCGCGGGCAGCCGCGCGCCACGCCCACGTGGTCGCGGCGCAGACCTACGAGCGTGCCGCGCGGCTGTCGCCGGAGCCCGAGGGGGAGGCCGAGCGGCTGCTGGCGGCGGCGGGAGCCTGGCACGTGGCGAACCGGTCGGCCGAGGCGGCCGCGGTGCTGGAATCCGCCGAGCGCCTCGCGTCCGAGCCGCTGCTGCGCATGCGCATCCGCCACCTGCGCGCGCGGATCGACACCTGGAGGGGGCCTGCCGCCGACGCATACGAGCTGCTGATCGCCGACGCCGAGGAGCTGCGTGACCGCGACCCCGAGGAGGCGGCGTCGATGGCCGCCGACGCCGTCTTGAGCGCGATCGTCTCCGGCGACATTCGTGGCGCGGTCGCCGCCGCGGAGCGTGCCTACGAGCTCGCCGAGCCCCTGGGCGGCCTGTGCGGGCTCAGGGCCGCGCTGCAGCTCGGCAAGGCCCTGATCCTCTCCGGCGAGGGCAGCCGTGGCCGCTCCCTGGTCATGCGCTGCGAGGAGCTGCTGGAGGAGACGAGCACCCTCGAGCACGCGGACGAGCTGGCGCAGTGCGCGCCGGCGCTGATGACGATCGAGGAGTTCGCGGCGACGGACCGGGTGCTTTCCCGGACGGTCGAGGCCGCGCGAGCCGCGAACGCGCTCGGACTGCTCCCGTACTGCCTCGGGGCGCTCGGCGAGCTCGACCTGCGGCTCGGCCGCTGGACGTCCGCGTACGCGAACGGGCTCGCTTCCGTGGACCTCGCCCGGGAGTCAGGGCAGCAGGGCCAGCTCTCCTACAACCTCGCCCGTCTGGCGAGGCTGGAGGCGGCCCAGGGGCGCGAAGGGGAATGCCGGGAGCATGCCGCGGAGGCGCTCGCCCTGGCCGAGACGCTCGGGTTCGGCTCGACGTTTCCGTTCGCGCGTGCCGCCCTCGGGCTCCTCGAGCTCGGCCTCGGCAACCCGGCCGCCGCGATCGCCCACCTGGAGGAGACGCGCCGCTGGACCGACGACGTGATGGGCATGTACGAGCCCTACCGGGTCGAGTGGATGCCCGACCTCGTCGAGGCGTACGTGCACAGCGGTCGCCTGGACGACGCCGCCGATCTCGCCGGGGAGCTCGAACGGCGGGCCGGGCGGAGCATCGCCTCGTGGCCGAGGGCCGCGGCGGCCCGCTGCCGCGGCCTCGTCTCGGGCGATTCCGAGCTCGAGGAGCACTTCGAGTCGGCGCGGGAGTGGCACGACCGCACGCCGACCCCGTTCGAGCGGGCGCGGACCGAGCTGTGCTACGGCACGCGGCTGCGCCGGGCCCGGCGGCGCACGGACGCCCGCGTCTCTCTGCGGTCGGCGTTCGAGGCGTTCACGCAGCTCGGGGCCCGTCCGTGGGCGGGCCGGTCACGGAGCGAGCTCGCCGCGACCGGGCAGACGGTCCGGTCCCGGGAGATCCGCTTCTCGGACGAGCTGACCCCGCAGGAGCTCCAGGTCGCGTGGATCGTCGCCGAGGGGGCGACCAACAAGGAGGCGGGCGCGGCGCTCTTCCTCACCCCGAAGACGATCGAGTTCCACCTCGCCAAGATCTATCGCAAGCTGGGCGTCCGCTCGCGCACGGAGCTCGCCCGCCGGCTCGGGAGCGGGGAGGCTCGAGCCCCGGCGCAGAGCCCGGCCTAGGAGAGGTAGCGGACGAGCTCGGGGCCGAGCCGCTCGAGGGCGCCGCGCTCCAGCTGGTAGAGGACGTACCACCCGCTGCGCCTGGTCGAGATGAGGCCGGCCGCGGTCAGCGCCCGGAGGTGCTTGGAGAGGCCCGACTCGCTGAGCGCGACGAGCGGGGCGAGCTCCTCCGTCGAGCGCGGCTGCTCCGCGACCAGGCGCAGGATCTGGAGACGGGTCGGATCGGCCGCGGCCCGCAGCGCCTTCACGAGCCGTTCCGGCGGCGGCGACCCGGCGCCGCCGCTCGGCATCGACGCGGGCGGGTAGAGGACCGCGAGCGGCCACGGCGCGTCGCAGTTCACGCGGATGTGGGGCCAGACGTAGACGCTCGGGATCAGCCGGAGGGGGTTGCGGGCGTTCACGCTGACATCGTGCTCGTGCAGTGACCGGCGCAGGAGGACGCGTCTCGCGGCGTCGACCATGAGCTCGGCGCGAACCGCCTCGAGCAGCGCGATCGGATCGACCCCGCGGGTCAGCTCGACCTCCGCGGCCAGGATCGGCTCCAGCCGCGTCCACTCCTCCGCGAACGACTGCTGCCAGTACTCGCCGAGCATCTCGACCACGCGCGCCTGGACTGCGGCAGGGTCGTCGAGCAGCTGCTCGGCGACGGCCTCGCCGCCCCGGCTCCATCTCGACACCTGCCACCGGATCCGCTCGCGCACCTCTTCCCTCGCCAGGCTCTCGGGGCCGCCCGCGTCTTCCTCGAGGTAGAAGAACGCGGGCCGGGCGAGCTCGTACTGCGCCCGCTCGGGGGTCATCGCCGCGAAGGCGTCGAGCGCCTCCGCGAACGTCTGCGGCGAGTCGGCCCGCTCCGGGAGCATGAAGTCGGCCGTGATGTGCGAGTAGAGGAAGCCGAAGGCGCGAATCTCTCGCTTGAGGGCGGGCGAGAGGCGCCGCATCTTCCGGATCCACGGGTGCTGGAGCGGGTGCTCCTTGGGGAACATGAGCACGTGGAGGCTGAGGAGCGCCTCGCAGAGGGGGGCGGGGCCGACGTGCACGAGCCCGTCCGGTGGCTCCGGGATCCGGATCCTGATCACGATCTGATCCTCTTTCCGGCGAAGGAGTTGCGGGAGCCGATCCTAGCCGCCTAGCGTGCCCTCGATGAGGCTCTCCTTCCTCCTCGCAGCGCTCCCGTTCGCCGTCGCGGCGGCGGGCGGGAGCCAGGTGGTGGCGAAGGTCTCGGTTCCCGGGACGCCGTGCGGGGTCGGCGGCGCGCCGGGCGCCGTGTGGGTCAGCGACGCGACCTTCGCGAGGCTGTTCAGGATCGACCCGGCGACGAACACGGTGACGAAGCGGGTCGCGACCGACGCGACCCCGTGCGAGCTCAGGGTCGCGGCCGGCTCGCTCTGGGTGGTCACGCAGTCGAGCCGGCTCGACCGATTCGACCCGGTGACCGGCCGCAGGCTCGCCTCGATTCCGGTCGGCTCGACCACCTACGACGTCGCCTATGCCCTCCGGTCGATCTGGATCTCCAACCGCGGCTCCGGCACCGTCCAGCGCATCAGCCCGGTCTCGAACAGGGTGCTGAAGACGGTCGCGTTCCCGGCCGGCGCGCTGCCCGCCGGCATCGGCTTCGCCGCCGGCGCGATCTGGGTCGGCGACGACCACGGCCGCTTCGTCTACCGGCTCGACCCGCGGACCTACAGGGTGACGAAGGTCCGCTCGGGAGGCCTCGGCGCGTCCTGGATCGCCGTCAACGGCACCGACGTCTGGGTCTCGAACACGAAGAGCGGCTCCGTCTCCAGGATCGACGCCGTGAAGCGGAGACTGCTCTCGACCGTGAAGGTCGGCGGCAGCCCGGTCAACCTCGACGTGGTAGGCGGCGATGTGTGGGTCCCGGACGACGTCGGCAACCAGGTGGTGAGGATCGACGGCGAGACGGGGAAGGTCGTCGAGAGGATCCCGACCGGCAGCGGGCCGGCCGTCGTCGCCGGGGCGGAGGGCGACGTGTGGGTCTCGGTCTTCGTCGGCGCCGAGGTCTGGCGCATCCACCCGGAGTAGCGGTGCGGCGGCGTCTCCCCGTGGTCGCAGGGCTGCTCCTCGTCGCTTGCGGCGCCGCCTTCGGCGGAGCGGCGGGCCCGCCGGCCTCGGTGATCGCCCGCGTCCAGGTCGGAGGCGGGGCCGGCGTTCCCGCGGTCGACCGCGGGGCGGTCTGGGTGCCGGGCACGCTCGCCGGCACGGTCTCTCGCGTCGCGGTCGCGCGCGGGAAGATCGCGGCGACGCTGAAGCTCGGCTCGCCGGCGCCCGGCGGCGGCTATCTCGACTCCGCCGTCGCCGCCGGGGGCAGCATCTGGGTCGCGCGCGACGGCGCCGGCGTCGTCGACCGCATCGACCCGCGGAGAAACCGCGTGACGGCCCGGATCAAGGTCGACTCCCGTCCGGGCGGCCTCGCCGCCGGCGGCGGCTACGTCTGGGCATTCCACTTCCAGGGATCGTCGGTGACGCGGATCGACGCCGCCACCGGCAAGAGGCGCGTCTTCGCGGTCGCCGGCGCCCTCGGGACCGGAATCGCCTACGCGGGCGACAGCGTCTGGCTCCTGACCCAGAGCCCGTCGTCCCTGGTCCGGCTCGATCCCGACACCGGCGAGGTGCGTGCACGCGTGACGGTCTCGGCGCCCGGCGCGCCGAAGCACGGGATCGCCGACACCTGGTGGGCCGCCGCGGGGGGCGGGTCCCTCTGGATCACGAACCCGAACTTCGACCGCGTCACCCGTGTCGACGCGGCGCGGGCGAAGGTGGTCGCGTCGATCCCGGTGCCCGTCCCGGCCCCGTTCGGCGTCGCCTTCTTCCGGGGCGCCGCCTGGGTGGGCGGCGCCGGCAAGGTCGTCCGCATCGATCCGGCGACGAACCGGCCGGGCAGGGCGCTCACGCTCTCGAAGGGGTCGGCGCCCGTCTTCACCCAGGTCGCCGCCGGCCCGTCCGGCCTGTGGGCGACCGACTACGACCAGGGCGTGCTCTACCGGCTCCGCGTGCCCTAGCGGCACTAGCATCACGGCGTGAGCTCCCCGGTCGGCGGGCACTTCGGCCGCACGCGCCAGTCGGACGTCTACCTCGCCGGCCTCCGCGGGCGGCGGCCGCTCGTTCCCTTCGGCTTCGAGCGGCTGGAGCGGTCGGCGCGCCGGCGGATGACGCGCGAGGCGTACGCCTACGTCGCCGGCGGCGCCGGCCTCGAGAGCACGATCGCGGCCAACCGGGCCGCCTTCGACCGCCGGCGGATCGTTCCCCGGGTGCTGCGCGACGTGTCCGAGCGGGACACGAGCGTCGAGCTCCTCGGCCGCCGCCTGCCCTCCCCGTTCCTGCTCGCGCCGATCGGCGTCCTCGAGCTCGCGCACCGCGACGCGGACGTCGCGGTCGCGAGGGCCGCGGCCGCGGAGGGCGTGCCGATGATCTTCTCGAACCAGGCCTCGCGCCCGATGGAGGAGACCGCCGCGGCGATGGGCGACGCGCCCCGCTGGTTCCAGCTCTACTGGAGCACCTCGAACGATCTCGTCGCCAGCTTCGTCCGCCGCGCGGAGGCGTGCGGCTGCGAGGCGATCGTGGTCACGCTGGACACGACGATGCTCGGCTGGCGCTGCCGCGATCTCGACCTCGCGTACCTGCCGTTCGCGCTCGGCAAGGGAATCGCCCAGTACACGAGCGACCCGGTCTTCCGCAGCCTGCTCAGGCCGGCGAGGGCCGAGCGCGACGGCCTGCCGACGCCGAAGGCGGTCCGCTCGCTCCTGACGGCGACCGCCGCGTATCCGGGCCGCTTCAGGGAGAACCTGCGCTCGGGCCTCCCGCTCGCCGCCGTGCGCGAGTTCCTCGGCATCTACTCGCGGCCGTCGCTGACCTGGGACGAGCTGCCGTGGCTCCGCGGGCAGACGGCGCTTCCGATCCTGCTCAAGGGGATCCTCCATCCCGACGACGCGCGGCTCGCGGTCGAGCACGGGGTGGACGGGATCGTCGTCTCCAACCACGGAGGCAGGCAGGTGGACGGCGCGGTCGCCTCGCTCGACGCGCTGCCCGCGGTGGCCGATGCGGTCGCCGGCCGCGTCCCGGTCCTGCTCGACAGCGGCGTCCGTGGCGGCGCCGATGCGTTCAAGGCGCTGGCGCTCGGCGCGGCGGCCGTGCTGATCGGACGGCCCTACGTCTACGGCCTCGCGCTCGCGGGCGAGGCCGGAGTCCGCGAGGTGATCCGCAATCTCGTCGCCGACTTCGACCTCACGCTCGGCCTCGCCGGCTGCCGTGCGGCGGCCGAGGTCTTGCCTGTCTGTCTAGAGTCAGGTCGGTGAAGGTCGAGATCTACTACTGCCCCGTCTGATCGGGCTACGACGCGCGGGCCGCGAGTCTCGTGGCCGAGCTGAAGGCGGAGGGCTACGACGCGACCGACACGCCCGGCGAGAAGAGCCAGTTCGACGTGTTCGCGGACGGACGGCTCGTCTTCTCCAAGCTCGAGGTCGGACGGCACGCCGAGCCGGGCGAGGTGCTCCGCGCGCTCAGGGGCGGCTGAGTACGACTATTGCTCACGGCGCTTGAAGACGATCGAGTTCCGCGTGCTGCCTCAGCCAGCCGATGACCGTTGAGGTTGCATCCGCATCGAGAACGGCGTCGTCGGCGTTGTACGCGGCAAAGAGGGCCTCGGCCGTCACCTCTCCCAGTTGATGCGGCTCGTGTTTGAGGACGTGGTTGGCGTCGTCGGGGAAGACGAAGGTGATGTCGGCGCGTCCCGCGGCTGCGCGGTGGAGGAGCTCGCCGTCGTCCTTCCAGTTGACCTGGATGTCTTTCTTTCCGATCACGACGAGCGTGGGCACGTCGACGCGGCCGAGCAGGGAGGCGGCATCGGCGAGCCAGAGCTCGCGGGCGAAGGGAAGGTTCATCGGGCTTTCGAGGCCGTGTAGCAGGGTCTGCACGCCTTCCGGAAGGGCCGGGTCGGGCGTCGTCGGCTCGCCGCGCACGAAGCGCGCGACCGCTTGGTCGTACAGCGCGAGCAGTGCCACGCCGTTCGGGATGAGCGCGGCTTGCGCTGCAAGCTGCGCCCGCCCGACCTCCCCGACGGAGCGGCCAGGAGGGGCGATCAGCACCACGCCCGCGAGCGGGATGTCCGGATCGCCGAGCTGGTAGTGGAGGACGTGGAGCGTCCCTTCGCTGTTGCCGAGACCGAAGATGCGATCAACGGACGGCTCCTCGGCGAGCACGCGCACAGCTCCTGCGAACTCGTCGGCGTGGTACTGCATCGTCAGGCCGCCGAGTGCCGTGATGTTCTCGACCGCCTGCGGCCCCGAGACGCTCTTGTCGTAGCGGAGCGAGGTGATTCCGGCGGCTGCCAGAGCCTCCGCAAGGAGCTTCCCGCTGCCGTTCGTGCCTGCAAGCAGCGGTGAGTTCCAGTCGCGGTCGGTCGGGCCGCTCCCGGCGGCAAACACCACGCCCGCACCGATGCCCTGCGGCAGCGGACGAAGGAGCGTGCCGTGGATCGTGGCCTTGCCGACCCGCCAACTGAGCTCGGCGCTGCTGTGAGCTGGGCGACTCACGTTCCGATCGTAGCCATGTGCACGGATCTGGCTCGATCATCCCACCGAGAAGCCGGGGGCGGCTGGCGACGGGACCGCCCCGCCGCCCCGGCTTCGTATAGTGAGGCATGAACAGGCGCGAGCTCCTGGTCGCCGCGGCGGCGGTCGCGGTCGCGCCGGGTCGTGCGCTCGCGGCCGGAGCCGCGGCGTCGCCCCTCGTGCTCGTCACCGCCGACCTCGAGTCGCGCGTGCTCGCGGTGGACGCCCGGAGCGGCCGCGTACGGAAGACGATTCCCACGCTTCCGTACCCGCGGAGCATCGAGACGGCCGGTGCCGGCAGGGTCGCGGTCGTCGCCCACTCGGACGTCGGGGCGGTCAGCCTGATCCGCACCCGGTCGCTCTCGGTTGCCCACGTCCTTCACGGGCTCGGCGAGCCGCGCTACACGGCCGCGCACCCTGACGGCCGGCACGCCTACGTCACCGACGCAGCCGCGGGCGAGGTGGTCGCGCTCGATGTGCTCAGAGGGACGGTCGTCGGACGCGAGCGGGTCGGCCCGCGCGCCCGTCACGTGAGCATCGACGCGGCGGCGAGGACGCTGTGGATCGCTCTCGGCTCGAAGGCCGAGGAGGTGGCCGTCATCGACGTCTCCGTGCGAGGCCGGCCGCGCCTCGTGCGCCGCTTCCGGCCCCCGTTTCTCGCCCACGACGTCGGCTTCGCGCCCGATGCGCGGCACGTCTGGGTCAGCTCGGGCGACCGGTTCGAGCTGGCGGTCTACGACGCCGGCAACGGGCGGCTCCTCTCGCGTCCGTCGGGCGACTGGCCTCCCCAGCACGTCACCTTCGCCGACGGGGCCGCCTTCGTGACGAGCGGCTGGAGCGGCACGCTTAGGGGCCGGACGAGCCGGTCAAAGGAGGCGATCCCACCGCGTGCCTCGGAGCGGCCGAAGACGCGCGGGCGTCGTCTGCCGCGGCGGCCGATGTCGAGCGCTGCCAGGTAGGTGAGCGCCCCTCTGCGCTCGTAGGTGTGCTCGACCCGCTGCCCGCGCGAGCGGGGCGAGGGTGGAAGCGGCTGGTGGATGCGAGCGCGAGCCTGGATCGACGGCTTCTCGTCGGCGCAGATCACGAACTCGCCCGGATGCAAGAGCTTGCCCTGCCAACGTCCCTGGTAGAGGTCGAGCACCGGCCCTGCCCTTTCGAGGAAGGCCGGGTCGGTGGGGAAGATCCAGGAGCGGTGCTGCCAGGGCCTGAGCGCGTCCTCTCTCAGCCAGCGGGCGATCGTCGAGGCAGAGGCCTCGGTGACCCCGCGCTCGATCACCAGCCGGTGCAGCTCAGCGCACGAGAAGCGCGACAAAGGCAGGTCGTGCTGACGCGGCAACTCGCAGGCGATCGCCTTCACCTGGGCGACCTCTTCCGGGGGAAAACGGCGCGGGCGACCTGACCGTGCTCGATCCTCGAGCCCACCAAGCCGCTGATCGTGGAAGCGTCTTCGCCAGCGGGCGACGACCTCCGGCGCCGTCTCCAGCCGGCGGGCAATCTCCACGTTCGTCAACCCCTCGGCCGCGTACAGGACCATCTTCGCCCGCTGCACCACCTTGTGCGGCAATGTGTAACAGGCGACGCGGCGCTCGAGCTCGGCCCGCTCCTCGCTGCTCAAGACAATCTGGTAGGGGCTCCGACCCGGCATCGCGACAACCGATTCGCCGCGATCGTCGCGGCTCCTTCAAGCCCTACCGAACTTCCGGCCGGGAGCACTTAGGGTGCACGCGCTCGACGGAAGGCCACGGAGCCAGGTACCGGTGCCCGTCGGCTCGTACAACGTCCAGTGTGGGCTGGGACGCGTGGTCACACCGTCGCTCGGACACGGAACGTTGACGATCCTGGACGAGGCGGGCCGGCCGTTCCGGCGGGAGCGGGTCGCGCGGTCCTCGCACGACGCCTGCCTCGTCTCCGCCCGATAGCCGCTCGCACGACCGGGCGGTCGGCGGGAACGGCCGGTCCGTGCCGAGGCTCAGACTGAGCGTCATGGACGAGAGCGTTCAACCTCGCCTCTGGTGCCGGACGGCGATGGCGCTCGTGCGGAACGGCGCCGGGGCGCCGGGTCACGTCGGCCGGTCTACGTCCCTCCGGTGAGCGGCGGCTCCGCCGACCAGGGGAAGTCGATCCAGCGGTCGGTGCGTCGCCAGACGTACTCGCAGCCGACGATCGAGCGCGGCTTCTCGTAGAGCACCGCGACGCGCACCTCGCCCACCTGGCCGGCGCAGAAGCCCTTCACCAGCGCGAGTGTCTGCCCGGTGTCGGCGACGTCGTCCGCGATCAGCATCCGGGAGTCGTGCAGGTCGACGAGATCGGGCACCGGAGGCAGGAGCATCGGGACGGGCAGCCGCTCGTCGACGCCGGTGTAGAACTCGACGTTCATCGTGAACGTGTTCTTCACGTCGAGGGCGTAGGCCAGGGCGCCGGCGACGAGCATGCCGCCGCGGGCGATCCCGAGGATGAGATCGGGCTCGAACCCGTCGGCGAGGATGCCGGTGCCGAGCTCGCGCGCGGCCGACCCGAGCTCGCCCCACGTCATCCGCTCGCGGGGCGGCGACCCGGTGGGCGCCGCGACGAGGTCGCCTTCCATCCGTCGATCTTAGGCGGTGGTAGCGTCCGCGCCTACATGGGCAGCGATCGCTTCTGGGCCGAACGGGGAGCCGAGCTGGAGGAATACGCCCGGCTCGCCCTGCGCGTCGGCGTGAACCTCGAGCAGGGGCAGGACGTCACCGTCCTGGCCTACGTCGAGCACGCTCCGCTCGTTCGCGCCCTCGCCCGGGTCGCCTTCGAGGAGGGCGCCCGCCGCGTGGAGGCGACCTACAGCGACGTCCACGTGCGCCGGGCGAACGCGGAGCTGGCTCCGGAGGAGGCGGTGGGCTGGACGCCGTCCTGGATGCTGCAGCGCGTGCGGGAGGAGGGCGAGCGCGGAACGGCGCTGGTGAGCATCGTCGGCGAGCCGGAGCCCGACCTGTTCGCCGGAGTCGCCTCGGCCCGGGTCGCGCAGTCGGCGATGCCGGAGTTCCGGCGCGCCTACTGGGACGTCTTCGATCGCGGCGAGATGCCGTGGACGATCGTCGCCTTCCCGACGCCCGGCTGGGCCGAGCAGGTCTTCGGCACGCCGGACGTCGCACGCCTGTGGGATACGATCCGCGCAACCGTCCGGCTCGACGAGCCCGATCCGGTCGCTGCCTGGAGCGAGCACGTGCGCGCCCTTCGGGAACGGGCCGGACAGCTGAACGGGCGCCGCCTGGACGCGGTCCGTTTCCGCGGCCCGGGCACCGACCTGACCGTCGGGATGCTGCCCCAGTCGCGCTGGATGGCGGGCAACGCGGAGACGGCACAGGGGCGGTCCTACGTGCCGAACCTTCCGACCGAGGAGGTCTTCACCACTCCCGACCGGCGGCGGACGGAAGGCCACGTGAGCGCGACCCAGCCGCTCGTCCTGACCGGAGGAACCCTCGTCCGCGATCTCCGGGTGACCTTCTCGGGCGGCCGGGTGACCGGAGTGGAGGCGTCGAGCGGAGCAGATGAGGTCCGCGCGGAGACGGCGCTCGACGAAGGAGCGTCGTTCCTCGGCGAGGTCGCGCTCGTGGACGCGACCTCGAGGGTCGGCCGCAGCGGGACGACGTTCTGGAACACGCTCTTCGACGAGAACGCCGCGTGCCACATCGCGTACGGAACCGCGGTCATGAGCGCGCTCGACTTCGGGGGCGCCGTGCCCGGAGACGACGAGTTGGAGGCGCTGGGCGTCAACCACTCGCGCGTACACACGGACTTCATGATCGGCGGCCCCGAGGTCGAGGTGGACGGGATCGAGCCCGGCGGCGCCTCGGTGCCGATCATGCGCGGCAACGTCTGGCAGCTCGCCTGATTCTTCGAGCCGCGGGCCTCAGGCGGAGGCGGCCGACTCGAGGAGCCTGCGGATCGCGGCCTTCGGATCCCCGGCGACCGGAGCGCCGTGGTCGAGGCAGAGGATCGCGAAGTCGAGGTCGAGGAGCCGCTCCGTGCTGCGGCGGGTCTCGGCCGGGTCGTCGTGGTACTCGAAGGGGATGAAGCGGAGCCCGCCGTCGCCGCTCGAGACGAGATCGGAGCAGAAGAGCACGCCGGGCGCCCGCTCGCGCAGAAAGCCGGGCTCGACGGTGTTGGTTTTGCGAGCCTGGTGCCCTGCCACGCGCGCGGAGCGCGCGAGCAGAAACGAGTAGTGCGGCCACTCGGGCCCGGGCGTGCGGATCGCCCGCAGGCCGCCGGGAAGCAGGTCGTTCTCGGCGTAGCGGCGGTCCGGCTCCTCGTCGGCGGCGGGCGCGTCGTCCGGCAGCCAGACCTCGACGCCGAGTTCGCGCCGGAAGCGCCAGGCCGCACGCTGGTGCGTCTTCGCGGTCAGGAGGACGGCGCCGGGCGGGGGAAGCGCCGCGAGCGCACCGTCGGCGAGGCGCACCGGGTCGATCAGCACGCAGCCGCCGTCGCCGGTCGCGACCGCGTGCGAGCTTGAGACCGCCCCGCCGATCAAGGCGTTGTGGATCCGCCAGTGCCAGACGCCGTCGACGACGGGCTCGACGCGCTCGGCGATCTCGCTCGGCTCGGTCATTCCTCTGTCATTCCTCTTCCCTCCCTTACTCGAAGCCTTCGAAGCGGCTGGCGAGGCGCTCGGGGTCCGGGTGCTCCGCGCGTCGTGCCGGTAGATGAATATCGTGCCCGTGGAAGGCCTTGAGCACGTCCAGCATCGGCCCGTCATCGTCGTCCAGCAGGCGCCGGGAGACACGCACGCGGTAGTCGGGTGAGATTCCGACCAGGTTCTGGTCGAACGCCCGGTGGTGGATGGTGCACATGCTCAGGCCGTTGGTGATCAGCGGCCGGCCGGAGGGCGACGTGTCCGGCTCGATATGAGCGGCGTCCAGCAGCCGGATCTCCTTCAAGCGGCAGATCGCACACTGATCCCGGTACGCGAGAAGCACCGCGCCCCGGAAGCGGCCCTGATGGAGCCGCACCTTTGCCTCCCGGACGACGTATCTCCTTTCCAGCGCGTCCTCGACAGGGACCGGATCCGGCTCCTCGACGGCGCCCACGAGCTTGCCGGGAACGACGAGCACACGTCTCTCGGGGGGGAAGTCGTGCGTCACGAAGTACGGGTACAGCGGGCGATAGAGACCGGGGCGCGTGGCGACGAAGTAGACGACCGGGACCCCCAACTCGGCCGCGGCTCGAAGAGACCGGTTGTCGGGCTGGTCGGAACGCCCGGCGCGGTAGTCGTAGTAGAAGCCGTCGTCCGTCTCCTCGTCGGCGTACGGCGACCGTGCCGACGTCTGGATCGAGAGTGCCGCCGGCCCTCGCTGGACAGCGGCCCGGTAGATGCCCTTCTGGTAGTTGAGGAACGGGACCCGTCGGCCACGGAACGGAAAGCCCTCGCTGAGCACTCCGGCGTAGGGAAGCTCGTCGCCGTACTGCGCCTGTAGCACCGCGAGCCGCGAGAAGCAGGACGTGCGAACGTCCTCGTCGCGTTCCACGGGGCGATTCTACGAGCCGAGCGACGGTGCGCTTGAATAGCCTGGTCGAGTGGTGCGTCAGCGCGTGATCGTTCGCGGCTACGTCCAGGGTGTCGGATTCCGCTATGCGGTCGCCAGTGGAGCGCGGAGTCGTAGCGTTGCCGGGTGGGTCCGAAACCGGCGGGACGGGGGGGTGGAGGCGGTCTTCGAAGGGGGGCCCGAGGCGGTTGCATCGATCGTCCGCTTCTGCGAGGAAGGCCCTCGCGGAGCGGAGGTCGACCGCGTAGAGGTCGAGGACGAGGTGCCCGAGGGGCTCTCGCGGTTCGAAATCCGCTAGCGGCGCCGCTGCCCGCGGCGGAGCGCGTCGAGGCGGCGGCGGTCGCGCTTCGTCGGCCGCTCCGAGAGGTCGGCGCCGACCGGTCGCGCGAGCCGCCGCTCCGCCTGCTGCCTCTCTCGCCCGGCGACCGACTCGGGCGTCTCCTCGTAGAGCGTCGCCGCGACGCTCGCCGGCCCGCGCCGCTCGGCGATCCCGGTCACGACGACCGTGAACCGCTCCGGCCCTCGCCGGATCTCGAGCCGGTCGCCGACGGCGACGTCGCGCGCAGGCTTGACGCGCGCCCCGTTCACCTGGACGTGCCCTCCGAGGACGGCCTCGGTAGCCAGGCCGCGGGTCTTGAAGAAGCGTGCCGCCCAGAGCCACCTGTCGACGCGGATCGTCTCCAACGATCGCTCCTCCCTAGTCCGGAGAGCTCCCGTCGAGAGTCTCGTCGGGGGCACGGCGGCTCGTTCGGCGAGCCCTCACCCGATCGCGGTAGCCACATCGCCGACCGCTGCCCTGAACTCGCCCTCGTCGCGAGCGTAGATCCAGGTGTTGCCGTCGAGGCGTGCAGGAACCTCGCTCGGGTCGGGCTCGCGGCGGACGAGCACGACGAGTGGCTTTCCGTTGGCCAGCGCGTGCTCGAGCTCGTTCCTGCACTGCTCGGACCGAAGTGAGTCCGGGCTCACGACGAAGAGGAACGCTCCCGCGTCCTCGATCGCGTGTCGGACCGCATCCCGCCACTCGGTGCCCGGCGGAAGCTCGACGGTGTCGAGCCAGGCCGCCTTGCCGGCCTCGAGCAGCGCCGCAGCCAGCCGCTCGGCGAACGCCGTCTCCGCGCGGGCGTAGGAGATGAAGACCGCGGGGGTCATGCAGGGACAGGCGCGACGCCTTCCTGCCCGCCTGTGATGGCCTCCTCGCCGGCGAGATGAGCGACGACGACGGGCGGCAGGTTGCGGGCACCCTCGAAACGCGCTCCGGTCAGCCGCGCGCCCCCGAACTTTGCGTTCGTGAGCTCGGCGTCCCGGAAATCGGCGTCGGACAGATCGGCGTCCTCGAGAACCGTCTCTGCCAGGAGGGCGCCGTAGAAGACGGTCCCCCTCGCAACCGCGCCCCTCAGCGACGCACCGGTGAGATTTGCCCCGAAGAGGTCCGCTTCGGAGAGGTTCGTCGCCTTGCCCAGGCGGTTCCCGAGGTACGCGCCGCTCAGGTTGCAGCGCTGGAGATCGGCCCCGCGAAGATCGGGAGCGTACGCGAGCCCGTCCGCGAGCAGCTTCTGGAACTCGCCCGTCTCGGTGGCACGGAGGAGGGCGGCGATCACCCGGACCGCCTCTTGCTGATACGGCGCACCCGCGGTGCCCTGCTCGGTTCTTGGATTGAAGAAGCGGCGGAGCAGGATCGCCGCGGCGAGCCGCTGGACCTCGTCCTTCGACGCCAGCGAGCTCACCGTCTCGCCGAAGGCCTGCCCGACGACCGCAAGACGATCCCGCCTGGTGCGGTAGTTGAAGTATTTCAGGAGGCCGAGAAGCGCAGTCGCGAACCCCGCGATCAACGCGATCCACGCTTGGAGCGCAGTCGTCATCTCGTCGAGCCGCTTGCTTGCGTGTGCTCCACCGTGCACCTGAGAATGGCGTACGCAGCCTCGATTCGCAACGTCCGCGGCGGCGGCCACGACGGTGCCGGCCCCGGCAGCGTCGACGGCGGCCTCGTGATCGATGGAGGAAGGGGACGAACGCGTCCACGCCGCCTACCGCGACGGCCTGAGCGCCCGCGCTCGTCTCGCGACACGCCGCCCAGACCGGCAGCCCCGGCGTCGAGGCGGATACGAAGGGCCCGTGAGGCGTTAGCCTGCCTGGATGGCGACGCTGGGGCTCGGGCACAGCGCCGAGACGGGTCTCTCGTGAATGGGGGCGGCGACCTTGAGCTCGGTCGGAGAGCGTACGGACAGCGTGCGTGGGCGGTGGCGCGCGAGTCGCTCTCCTCGGCGGACGAGGACGATGTCCTTGCAGCCGAGGATCTGGAATCGCTTGCGGTCGCGGCGTACATGCTCGGTCGGGTCGACGAGTTTCTCGGGACGCTTGAGCGTGCGCATCAGGCGTACGTCGGTGCCGGTGAGTCGCGGCGAGCGGCGCGTGCGGCCGTGCATCTCGGCATCAACCTGGCGATTCTGGGCGACGTGGCCCAGGCGGGCGGCTGGTTCGGGCGGGCGCAGCGGCTGGTCGAGCGCGAGGAGGCAGACTGTCCGGAGCGGGGCTTCCTGCTCCTGCCGCTCGCGTTCAGGCACGAGGCGGCCGGCGAGTACGCGCTCGTCGCGGAAGCCGCGGCCGAGGCAGCTTCGATCGGAGAGCGCTTCGGAGACCGCGATCTGTTCGCGCTGGGGGCTCACGTTCACGGCAATGCTCTGATCAGGCTGGGCCGCTTCGAGGAGGGATTCCGCTTCCTGGACGAGGCGATGCTGGCCGCGATCGGCGGCGAGCTGTCGCCGATCATCACCGGGGTCGTCTACTGCGGTGCGATCGCGGGCTGCGAGGAGGCATACGAGCTTCGGCGCGCGCACGAGTGGACGGGCGCGCTGGCGCGCTGGTGGGAGGGACAGCCGGAGCTGGTCGCCTTCACCGGCCGCTGTCTCGCTCACCGGGCGGAGATCCTGCAGCTGCACGGCGACTGGCCGGCGGCGCTCGTGGAGGCGCGGCGGGCTCGGGAGCGGTGTGAGCGGGCGATGAACCGGCGCGCGGCCGGCCAGGCGGCGTATCAGCAGGCGGAGGTGCTGCGCCGGCAGGGGGAGTTCGCCGCTGCCGAGGCCGCCTATCGGGATGCGAACGCGTGTGGGCGCGAGCCGCAGCCGGGTCTGGCACTGCTGCGGCTGGCCGAGGGTGACGCGCGGGCCGCGGGGGCGGCGATCCGCCGTGCGCTCGCCGAGACCGTCCCGCCGCTCGCGCGGTCGCGGCTGCTGCCGGCGCACGTCGAGATCGTGGTTGCCCTCGGTGATCTCGAGGAGGCGCGCAGCGCCTGCCGCGAGCTGGCCGAGATCGCCTCGGCCTTTCCGACTGCGATGCTGGGCGCGATCGCTGCCTACGCGCAGGGCTCGGTCGAGCTCGCGGCCGGCGACCCGCATGCCGCGCTCCTGACGCTGCGGCGGGCGTTGCAGGTCTGGCAGGAGCTGGGGGCTCCGCACGAGGCGGCCCGGGCGCGGGTCCTCGTGGCGGTCGCCTGCCGCGCGCTCGAGGACGAGGACACGGCGCGGTTGGAGCTCGAGGCGGCGCGGGCGGTCTTCGAGGAGCTCGCCGCGCGACCGGACCTCGGCCGCGTCGATGCCCTGATGCGGGCCGACGGGGACGACGTCCACGGCTTGAGCGGCCGCGAGCTCGAGGTGTTGCGGCTCGTCGCCGCCGGCAGGACGAACCGCGAGATCGCGGCGACGCTCGTGCTGAGCGAGCACACGGTCGCCCGGCACGTCCAGAACATCTTCGCGAAGCTGCGCGTCTCCTCGCGGACGGCCGCGACCGCATTCGCGTTCGAGCACGACCTCGTCTGACGCTCCGAGTGGTCAGAAATGACCACTGGCCGTGGGCGCGAAGTTGGTGGATGCGGGCGATGCCGCCGCGCTCGCGGCCACCTAGCCTCCGCTGCATACGCGGAGATCGAGGAGGCGAGACGATGGAGCGGTTCGAGACGGTGATCGTCGGCGGCGGCCAGGCCGGGCTTGCGACGGCCTACCACCTGAAGAAGCGGGGAAGCCCGTTCGTGCTCCTGGACGCGGAGGAGCGGATCGGCGATGCGTGGCGGAAGCGGTGGGACTCGCTGCGTCTGTTCACACCGGCGAAATACGACGGCCTGCCGGGGTTGCGCTTCCCCGCGGCCCGGTGGTCGTTCCCGACCAAGGACGAGATGGGCGACTACCTGGAGGCGTACGCGGCGCGGTTCGAGCTTCCCGTCCGCACCGGCGTCTCCGTCGACCGGGTCTTCCGCGACGGCGACCGCTATGTGATCGAGTCCGGTCTTCAGACGTTCGAGGCCGACAACGTCGTCGTGGCGACGGGAGCGCATCGCGGAGCGAAGCTGCCGCCGTTCGCGTCGGAGCTCGACCCGCGGATCACGCAGCTTCACTCGGCCGATTACCGCAATTCGGCGCAGCTGCGCGACGGCGGCGTGCTCGTCGTGGGAGTCGGCAACTCCGGCGCCGAGATCGCCTTCGAGCTGTCACGTACGCACGACGTCTGCCAGGCCGGTACCCCGTCGGCCGAGATCCCGGTGCGGCACGGCAGCATCCCCGCGCGTTTCGTGCTGCCCATGATCCGCTTCCTGGGGAAGCACGTGCTCACGGTGAGGACACCGATCGGCCGCAAGGTCCGCCCGCGGTTCATCGCGATGGCGGCGCCGCTGATCCGGGTCAAGTCGGCGGATCTCGCGACGGCCGGAGTCGAGCGCGTCGCGCGCGTGGCCGGCGTCCGCGACGGCCTGCCGCTGCTCGCGGACGGCCGTGTGCTCGACGTCGTCAACGTCGTCTGGTGCACCGGCTTCCGCTACGACTTCTCGTGGGTCGACCTGCCCGTCGTCGCCGACGACGGACAGCCGCTGCACGAGCGCGGCGTCGTTCCGTCGGCGCCGGGGCTGTACTTCGTCGGGCTCGTCTTCCAGTACGCGGCCGCCTCTGACGTGCTCCCCGGCGTCGGCCGCGACGCCGCGTACGTCGCGCGGCACCTGGCATCCGCCGGTCGAAGGAGCGGCGCGGATGCACTCGCCGGCGACGCCGCCTTTGCGCTCGAACCCGCCGGCCGCTGACGTGGCGCGTCTCACGAGCGGATGCTCGGTGTCGTCGCGGCCACGCGCCGCCGCGTCGAGACCGGCCCGGGGCGGCGTCTCCATCTGATCGAGGCGGGCGACGGGCCGCCGGCGCTCTTTCTGCACGGCACCAGCACGTCCTCCCTCTCGTTCCTTCCCCTGATCGAGCAGCTCGACGGCGTGCGGGCGCTCGCCGTGGATCGACCCGGCTTCGGCTGAGCGATCCCGCCCTGAGGCTGTGACGAAATGGGGTAGCGCCAGACGGCGGGCTCAGCCTCGCATGGCGGCCGAGCCGACGGCGATGGCATAGAGAACCGACGACTCGACGCCGTCGAGCTCGAGGAGCGCCTCCAGCTCGCGGTCAAAGAAGCCGCCGATGTTCGCCGCCGGCAGCGACAACGCCGCGGCGGCGAGATTCACGTTCTGCGCGACGTGGCCCGCCTCGAGCAGCGCGAACCGGTAGCCGCGCTCCCCGTACTTGAACGTCGTCCGCGGGAATACGGCCGCGACGAGGATCACGGCCGCTGCAGCCTCCAGGGCGTTCGTCTGCACGAACGCGGCGGCGAGGTCGCTGCGCGGCAGCGTCCGCAGCCGCTGCAGCTCCGCCTGCTTCGCTCGGAAGTGGTAGAGCGAGGGCTCGAGGCTCGCCACCGCGCCTGCGTATACGTACAGCTCGAGGGGGTACATCGCGCCCGCCGAGGGCACCGTCCGGAAGCTGCGGTCGCCGACTGCGCTCGCGCGCTCCGTCACGCCGTACCCCGCCGCCAACAGCGCGGAGAGGTCGGTGAGCGGGAGTGGAGCAGGGGCGAAGTCGGTCTGTGTCCGTCTGGCCCGGATCGCGTCGCCCAGCGGCATCGCGAGCGGCGACGGCTCCGGGAGCGGGACGGACACGGCGCCCGGATACGGCAGCTCCTCCCACAGCTCGAGCATGTACGCAGCCACGGCCGCGTCGTCGGGGACTCCGGAGAGCCGGCTCGTCTTCGAGTTCTCGTGGTATAGCTCCCAGAGCCGCTCCTCCTGCGGCTCGTCGGCGACGATCTTCTCCCAGGCGTCCGGCATCGCCGCTACGGGTACGGGTGCGGGAGTGGGTTGTCACCGGCCTGCGGCGTAATGCCCGGGTAGCCGAGGCGCTGCGGCACCTCCCAGAGGCGCCGCCCGCCGAGTGCGCGGTGGCGGTGGCCGCTGACGAGCGGGTGGTACCCGGGGACGACGGCGCGGACGACTGCGAGCCCGAGGGTGGCGACGTCCTCGGTGGTGAGATCGCAGAGGAGCGGCCGGTGCCCCGTCTGGTCGATCCTGCGGACGAGCTCGCGAAGGTCGTCGTCGACGCTGCGGGTCTCCCATCCGTCCCGCTCCCCGAATTGGGTCTCGTCTCCCACGAGGAGGAGCTCGATCCCCTGGGCGTTCGCATGGTCGCACCAGTAGTTCAGGTGGCTTCGCTGGTCGACCACGGAGTCGGTGCCGTTCGTGAGCCGCGGGAGCCCGCGCACGATCTCCTGGCAGTAGTTGCCGGTGTGCGCGAGCTCCTCGAGCGCGCTGCGGGCGGCGTCCGCGGCTGCGAGGCTCGCGGCAGCGGCGACCACGACGGCCGGGCACTCGGGCGAGCGGTGCCGCGACACGGCGAGGACCGTCGGCACGCCGTTGTCGAGCGTGACATCGAGCAGCGTCAGCTCGAACCCTGTCCGCTCGAACCGCTCGCAGAGCTCGCGCAGGTCGTCCGGAAGCGTCTCCCGGGCGATCCGCGGCGGCGTCACCCGCCCCTGCCACACGACCGTGAACGCGTCGCGCTCGACGACCTCGCAGAGGGCGGCGACGGCCGCGCGGGCGAAGGATTCGTGGCAGGCGAGCCCGGTCGAGATCGGCTGCGCGATCGGCTGCTCCCCCCGCTCGCGCTCGTAGAAGTACGGGACGTAGACCATCGCGGCCGGAACGTGCCTCGGCTCGTGCGAGACCGCGTCGACCGCGGCAGCCCAGCGGCAGGGCGTGTCGCGGTCGAAAGGGGCGAGCCAGAAGCCCGGCTCGGCGTACTGGTGCGCGGCGTTGAGCGCGAAGAGCGACGGCTCGACGACCGGGAACTCCGCTTCGGCGGCCGTTCGCAGCGGCAGCTCGGCGCGGTCGTAGATCGCGGCGCAGTAGCGTTCGACCGCCTCCCCAAGCGCCTTCGCCAGCGCACGCTCAGGATCGGCCGCAGCGCCGCCCGTCCTGCCGAAGTTGCGTTGGCCGGCGAACGCGCCCGTGTCGGCCGCCTGCGCCCAGAAGTGGAAGAAGCGCGGCGTGCCGGCCTGCCGCCTCGTGACGCCGGAGAACCGGACGATGCCGACCTCGGCATCGACCAGGTCGGCGGCGGCCGCCGCGAGCCGCGGCCTAACGGTGTTGGCCGGCACCGTCCAGGTCGGCCCGCTCCACCGACGTCGGCGGACGCTGCCTCGCGCCGCCGCAGGCCGGGCAGCGCGGAACCTTGAGCACGCGGCGACGCGCGAAGACGGCGCCGAGCAGGTTGAAGGTGCGCACGTACCCCGCCTCGCTCCCAACCTGCCACGGCAGGAAGAAACGCGTCAGCTCCAGCGCGGCCGCGCCGGCCGCGACCGCCGAGATCGCGGGATGGAGCGCGACCACGTGATCCTCGCGCAGATCGAGCTCGAGCGGCTCACGCACGGCGGCCTCGTCGAGGTTCGAGTAGCGGCGGCGCAGGAAGCACTCGAAGCAGCCCGTCTCCCCGCGCACGACGAGCGGCCCCACGAAGACGACGAGGTCGGCGATCGCGACCGGCAGAAACGGCACCCCGTGCTCGAGGCAGAGCGCGTTCCAGGCGCGCAGCGGCCCGAACCCTGTCTCGGACACGGCCGCGACGATGCTCATCCCCGCGGGAACCACCGGCTCCGGGACGGTGGACACGGCGCGGAAACCGGCTTCGTCGAGGAGACCGCGCAGCCGGGCGGCGGTCGCGTTCTCGCCGCCGAGAGTGAGAGGCTCGTCCCGCGGCCGAGACGACGACGGCTCGTCCGGGAGGTCGAAGTGCCAGTGGAAGACATCGAGCGGCGACTCCGGCGCGGGCTCCCCGTCCGCCCCGGCCGGGACGAGCAGCCGCCGCGCGCGCAGCTCCCGCACGAGCGCCCGGATCGAGCTCTCCGCCTCCGGCCCGAAGTGCGCGACGATCTCGTCCTCGCTCGCCGGCTCTCCTCCGGCGAGCTCGAGCACGGCGCCGACGACCTCCTCCGCACCATCGCCCTCGATCCGTACCGTCGTGACGCCGCGCCGCAGCGTGACGCCGGCGTCGCCCGCGATCCTCTCGAGCGGGAGCGCGCGCAGTGGCTCCGCGGCGGCGCGCTTGCTCTCGACCTCTATCGTCGCCTCCTCGGCCTACGCCGAAGCGGCGAGGTGCTCGTGCTCGACAGACGCGGCGCAGCAACAGCAGCAACACGGATCGCTGCAGCAACAGCAGCAGCCCGGCGTCGGCCGGATGCCGCCGACGGCGACCCCGGTGACAAATACCTGCCTGATCGAAGCGATGTCTCGCAGCGTCAACGCCTGCGCCGACCGCGTGATCCGTCCTTCCGCAAGCGCGACGAGATCGCCCTTCGTCAGGGTTCGGGCGGTCTGCGTCAGCGTGCGCGCCTGGGCGGCGCCCGCGAGCTCCGCGATCGTCGTCTTCAGAGGCAGCGCTCGATCCGGCGCCGGACGCGGAGGAATGGGCTGGGGTCCCGGCCGCGGGGACGAGCGACGAGCTGAAGGCATGGCGCCTCCTCTTCGGCGTGACCTTTCCGGCCAACCTTCGCAGCCCGGGCAGCCGCTGTCAAACGCTCCGCCCCGCCCACGGCGTCGCGCACGGCGGGACCACGATCCAGCCGCGGTCGGAGACGCGGTCGCCGCCGCCACTCGCGACGGTTGACCCCCTTCCCTGGAGGGCCGGTGGGTCAAGTTGACGATCTGCGGGCTCGGCGGGTCATGGCGGTCGGGGTTTTGGC
Source organism: uncultured Actinomycetes bacterium (assembly GCA_963837265.1). Lineage (GTDB taxonomy): Bacteria > Actinomycetota > Thermoleophilia > Gaiellales > Gaiellaceae > DATBLE01. The sequence continues at coordinate 841,634 of CAWIMQ010000001.1, read as the reverse complement.
GGGTTTCGAGCAGGGCTCGTCTCTCTGTCGCCTCCTGACGGGAGGACCACGTTGGATCACTCAGTGGGTGGATCGGGTTCAGCTGATCAACGCCAGACACGTCGGCATCTGGGAGCTTCCGGTCGTCGGTGCGGGTCCCTGCTCCCACCGCCGAGCTCATTCGCCCCGGCGGACCCGCGTGGGGAAGAAACCACACCCACGCGGGGCTCCCTGACGCGCTCACCACCTGGTTCGGACCACCCACGGCGGGGCAGCACGCCGGCTTCCATCCAAGCTCAATCTGTCAGGAGCTCTGAGGTCTCGCTGGTGAAGCGCTCGGTCATTACGAGCAGCCGGTGTTCGTCCCGCAATCCCTGCACGTGTAGCACGAGCCGGTGCGCACCATCCGGCCGCCGCAGCGGGCGCACTCGACCGCGTCCTCCCACGAGTTGAAGAGGGCGGTCTGGCCCGCCGGGGGCAACTCGGCCGGGGTGACGGGAGCGACGTCGTCGCCGTTCGCATAGCGCTCGGCCAGCCGGGCCTTCACCTCGGGCGAGAGGATGCCGGCCTCCTCCTGCTGGTCGGCGGTGAGGAACTTCTTGCCGAACCAGCGGAAGATGTAGTCGACGATCGACTTCGCCGCGCGGATGTCCGCGTCGTTCGTCAGGCCGGACGGCTCGAAGCGCATGTGCGAGAGCTTCGAGACGTAGACCTCCGGCGGGACGCCGTACTGCAGCCCCATCGAGACCGCGATCATCAGCGAGTTCATCAGGCCGGCCATCGTCGTTCCGTCCTTGGCGATGTCGACGAAGATGTCGCCGGGGCTGCCGTCCTCGTACAGGCCGACGTGGATGTAGCCCTCGTACTCGCCGACGCGGAACTTGCGCCCGACCTCCGTGCGGTCCTCCGGCAGCCGGCGTCGTTGCGTGAGCGGCGTCGGCGGGATTGCCGGCAGCTGCCCCTCCTTCTTGCCGGCCAGCGGCTGCGCGACCTTGCAGTTGTCGCGGTAGATCGCGATCGCCTTCACGCCCAGGCGCCACGCGTCGGCGATCAGCTGGGCGACCTCGTCGACGGTCGCCTGCTCTGGCAGGTTCACGGTCTTCGAAATTGCCCCCGAGATGAACGGCTGGACGGCGCCCATCATCTTCACGTGCCCGGAGTAGTGGATCGCCCGGTCGCCGATCGCGCAGTCGAACACCGGGAAGTGGGCGGGCTTCACGTACGGGGCGCCGACGATCGAGTTCCGCTCGTCGATGTAGGCGACGACCTCCTCGACCTCGCCCGGCGCGTAGCCGAGCTTGTCGAGCGCCATCGGCACGGTCTTGTTCACGATCGTGATCTCGCCGCCGCCGACCAGCTTCTTCGACTTGACGAGCGAGAAGTCGGGCTCGACGCCGGTCGTGTCGCAATCCATCATGAAGCTGATCGTGTTGTGGCTGACGAAGCCGTTGGCCACGTAGGTGACGTTGTCCGGCACCGAGAGATCGAAGGTCGGCTGATCGTCGAGGGTCTCCACGCTTGCGACGGTGTCGTAGTAGAAGCCGAGCAGGCAGTCGAGCTGAGGGTCCTCGGTCCGGGACAGGAGCTCGGTCGCCGCCCGCCCGGAGACGTCTCCACGCCGCGCGAGCGCCATCAGCATCGTCTTGCGGAGCTGGTCGTTCTCCGGCGCGAGCTCGTCGACGAGCTCGCGGCTGACCGGGATGTGGTCGTAGCGAGATGCTTGCCGGTGCCCGCCGTGGAGCAGCGACTCACCCTTACGCGACGAGATGAAGCCGATCTCCTCGACGTAGTCGTCGGAGACCGCGACGTTGAGCAGGCGCAGGACGAACCGATCGTGCGGGCCCCAGCTCGAGCCGCCGTCGTCGACCTTCCGCGTCGTGAAGAAGCCCAGCGCGAGCAGCAACGTCTGGACGTCGCGGCTGAAGCTCTCCGTGACCGTGCTCCAGGAGACGTACCCGTTGTTCGTCGTCCCGTCGACCTCGAAGAGGCCGCGGACGAACGCGCGATACACGTCGCGGTCGTTCGTGTGCAGGATCGCGTCCGGGATGTGCGCATGCCAACCCTTGCCGGAATGGTCGGCCGCGGGCGGGAGCTTCGCGAAGCCGCATGCCTCCCACCACAGCGCGAGCGGCACGGAGTGGAGCGAGACCTCGACGTAGCCCTCCCGGTCGTGGACGTGCGCCGCAAGCCCGAAGAGCTCGTCGCCGAGCGCCACGAGGCGGTCGACGACGTCCGGGTCGCCTGCCGTGACGCAGAAGCGCAGCCCCTTCGCGTGCAGCGACCCGTCACCCATGAAGTAGCCGACGAGCTCGGCCAGGTCCGGCGTCAACGTCCTCGGGACGTGCGTGCGGAAGTCGGCGTTCCAGTGCAGCTCGCCGAGCGGCGGGAGCGTCACCTCGACCGGGTCGCCGACCAGGCCACCGAGCATCACCGGGACGCGGTCGCCCTCGGCGATCTCAGCGAAGCGCTTCCAGGCCCAGGTCCCGTCGGCGTCGACGACCTTGACCCGGTGCGTCGGCGTCCCCTGGATGCGGTAGCCGCGGCCGGTCTCGACCGAGACGACCTGCTCGAAGCCGTTGACGTAGAACTGCGTCGCCTGCCGCGGCCCCTCGTCGGTGGCGACCACGACGTCGAGGTCCTGCCATTTCCCTCCGTCGGGATCGCCGAGCGTCCGGAGGCGGACGAGCCCGCGGCTCGTCGAGACGAGGCTGTCGCCGACCAGGCAGCCCGTGGGTGCGAGAACCGTCGCCTGCGAGTTGCGGAATCCGTGCACCTCGCCGAGATCGAACGCGTCGTCCCAGGCCTGCCGTCCCGCCGAGAGCAGATCGGACGGCACCGACGCCGCGTGCTGGATGTTGCCGACCGCCGCCCGATGCTTCGCGATCACGTTCAGCATCGCCGCCGCGTTCGGACGGTAGCCGGCGAACGGCCCCATGCGCGCCGCGACCTCGGCCGACTTGCGGTAGGCGCGGCCGGTCATCAGCGCAGTGATCGCCGCCGCGTAGGCGCGGCCTTCGTCGGAGTCGTACGGCAGACCGCGCGCCATCAGGAGCGCGCCGAGGTTCGCGTAGCCGAGCCCGAGCTCGCGGTAGGCCTTCGCGTTGCGCTCGATCTCGGGCGTCGGGTAGGACGAGTAGCCGACCAGGATCTCCTGCGCGAGGAAGACGACGTCGACCGCGTGCTGGAGCCCGTCGACGTCGAGCTCGCCGTCCTCGCGGCGGAACTTCATGAGATTCAGTGATGCCAAATTGCACGCACTATCATCCAAGTGCATATATTCGGAACAGGGATTAGATGCATTGATACGGCCTGAATTCGGGCACGTATGCCATGCGTTAATTGTGGTGTCGTATTGCACGCCCGGGTCGGCGCACTTCCAGGCCGCCTCGGCGATCTGCCTCAGCAGGCCGCGCGCGTCCACCGTCTGGACGACGGTCCCGTCGGTTCTCGCGGTCAGGCTCCACTCTGCGCCCGACGTCGCCGCCTCCATGAAGGCGTCGGTGACGCGCACCGAGTTGTTCGCGTTCTGGTACTGGATCGAGGCCCAGTCCGGCGAGTCGAGCGACATGTCGTAGCCGGCCGCCTCGAGGACGCGCGCCTTCTCCTCCTCGTGCGCCTTGCACCAGATGAACTCCTCGATGTCCGGGTGGTCGACGTCGAGCACGACCATCTTCGCCGCGCGCCTGGTCTTCCCACCCGACTTGATCGTGCCGGCGGACGCGTCGGCGCCGCGCATGAACGAGACCGGCCCGGAGGCGTAGCCGCCCTTGGAGAGCTGCTCCTTCGACGAGCGGAGCCGCGACAGGTTGACACCGGAGCCGGAGCCGCCACGGAAGATGATCCCCTCGCGGCGGATCCAGTCGAGGATCGACTCCATCGAGTCGTCGATCGAGAGGATGAAGCAGTTGTGGACCGCGATGTTGTTGGTCAGGTACTCACCCGACTCGGTCTGGATGTCGTAGACGTCGTCCAGGCCGACGAAATCGATCGAGACGATCTCCTCTTCGCGCAGATCGGGGCAGTGCTTCGGATCGCGCAGGGACATCGACTCGAGCAGCTTCTCCTGCTTCTCGCGCGAGACGAAGCCGATCAGCTCGGCGAAGAGGGCGCGCTCGGAGCCGATGCTGACGGCGACCTCGTGGAGGTCGTGACGGTCGGAGCGTCTCTCGCGCTTGAGCGTCAGGCGCGAGTAGATACCGAGCACGTTGAGGAGAAGCTGGACGTCCTCGGCCCATCGCTCACCGATGACCGCGAACGCGATCCTGCCGCTCTCCGAGCCACCTTCGCGGCGGACGGTGACATAGCCGTCGGCCTGGAAGACGCTGCGGAGATAGGCGGCGATCTCGTCGCCGGACGCCGTCCACAGGCAGCCCGGAACCCTGATCTCCGTGCCGCGTGCCAGCAGATCCCACCGCTCGACGAAGTCCCGCAGCACCTCCCCGTAGAGCCGGATGCGCCGGCAGGAGACGGATCCGTCCTCGCGCAGGACGTCGCGCTCGTGCCGGTGCACATCCGGGAGCGCGACGTCGAGGTTCTCGAGCACCCATGCACGCTCGTCGTCGTTGGCGACCTGGAACTCGATCGTCAGCGAGCGGTTCGTTCCCTCGTATCGGCCGACGAATCCGTCGGCCTGAAGCCAGCCGGCGAGCGCGGCCTCGGCGACCGCGACCTCGTCGGCCTCGGCGGGATCGTCCTCCCAGCTCTCGGCGCCGACGCCCACGAGAACACGGCCGGCGACCTTCGCGCGATGCGGATGAAGATGCATCCGCATGCCGGGCACGAGCTGGTCGACGCGGAGCCACTCCGGCTCGGTGCGCCGCTCGTGGACGGCCTTGACGACGTGGTCCGGCGTGGCCTCGATCCACTGGCCGTTCCGGAGCGTGACACGGTAGACCGGCTTCCGGCCGTTGTGCTTGACGGCGACGATGCGCGTCACGCCGCCGGCGTCGTAGACCTCGCGGCCGATCTGCCCGCTCTCGACCAGTTCGCCGATCTGCACCATGCCGTCCGGCGTCGAGACCAGCGCGTCGTACGGCTGGCACGCCGAGCACTGCGGCTTCTCCTCGAAGCCGACGTTGAACCAGACCGGGGAGTTGAAGGAGGCGTACTGGTTGACGAGGATCGCCTTCAGCTCGGCCTCGAACGTGTCGGCCTCCTCGTCGGAGGCGAAGTACCCGCCGGCGCGGCCCCAGGCGCCCACCGTGTCGACGACGCGCCCGATCATCTGCTTCACGCTCGACTCGCGCTCGGGCGAGCCCAGGCGGCCGCGGAAGTACTTCTGCGCGACGATGTTGGTCGCCGTCTGCGACCAGAACTTCGGGAACTCGACCCCCTTCTGGTCGAAGACGGCCTTGTCCTTTCCGGGGATGAAGGCCTCGCGCAGCTCCCAGTCGACCTCCTCGAAGGGGTCTCGACCGGGGATCGTGAAGAAGCGCTCGACGCCGACCGACGTCGCGTCGTCGACGATCGTGTTCACGACCTCCTCGCCCACCGAGGTCTCGCCGTTCTGATCGAGACCGGAGTGGGTGTTGCCTGCGGATCCCTTCGTGGACGCCACCGGTTCTCCCAAGGACATTGTTCCTCCCAAGAATAGCTGCGCTTGCCTTCCCCCCCGGAGAGGGACCAGGCAGCGTAGAGCGTCCACCGGACGGAGCGATTTGCAGGGATTTTACGTGTTACGACTGCTCACGGCCGTGGGCGCCGGGACGTCCGGGAAGGGCGGCCAGCTGCATCCTGCGCAGGCGCGTGCGCCGGGTCAGGAACCCCACCCCGCCGGCCGCCATCAGGAGCAGCGCGACCCCTCCGAGAACGAGCAGCGGAATCGGGAGCGAGTCGGCCTTCGCAGGCCGGCCGAGGTTCAGGGCGTCGCCGATCGGGCCGCCGGCCGGGCTGCCGCCGCCCGCGCCCGGCCCGCCGGACGGGCCGGACGGGCCGCTCCCCCCGCCCTTGGAGCCGCCGCCGGCCGAGCCGCCGCCCGCCGAGCCGCCGCCCGCCGAGCCGCCGCCCGCCGAGCCGCCGCCGGCGGATCCGCCGCCCGCCGAGCTACCGCCGGTCGTCGTCGTCCCACCGCTGTGGCGCTGGGTGATTCGCTTCTGGAGCGCCTGCTTGATGTCGTCGCGCGCGCTCGAGTACGTCTCGACGTCGGTGGGCAGGTGCTTCAGCGCGTCGCGATAGCAGTGGATCGCGTACGTGCCGTCGATCCGGCCGTCGTACCAGTCGTTGATCAGCGTCTTCCAGCAGGGCGTCTTCGCCTTCGCGCCGGCCGGCGCGACGCCGGCCGAGACCGCGACGACCACGACGACGAGAAGAGCCAGGAGGATGTGTCGGATGGATCGAGCCACGTGGAGCCGAGCACCGAGCCCCGACGGGCGCCGGTCAGAGATGGTTCCGATTCCGTGCACTCTACGCTATGCCCCCCTGAGGCGACACATGAAACTCTAGTCTCCGGCCCTGTCGTGAGAGGCCGATGAGGCTCGCGTTAAGGGTCTGTAAAGGCCTGATTGCAGGGATCCTCTGGTAGCGTCGGGCGGCGATGCGGGGCGCCAAGCTCGCCGAGCCGGCGACACTCTTTGCCTCGGGCGCCCTGCTCTTCACGGCTCTCTTCTTCGGCGAGAGCACCTCGGAGGGACGGCTGTTCTGGATCGGCTCGCTCGCGGTTCTGGCCGCTGTCGTCCTCGCGTCCGTCGGCCCCGTGCCGCTGCCGCGCGGAGCCGGGGGAGGCTCCTTCGTCCTGCTCGCCGGCCTTGCCGCCTGGGTGGGCCTCAGCACGTGGTGGTCGATCGCCCCCGAGCGGTCCTGGGCCGCGTTCGACCGCCTGCTGGTCTACGCGGCCTTCGCCGTCCTCGGGCTGCTCGCCTCGCGTGTGTCCCGGCCGGCGCGGACCGTGGCCACGGGGCTCGCGGCCCTCGTCGGGCTGGTGCTCGCCTGGGCACTCCTCGGAAAGGTGATCCCGGCGCTCTTCTCCGACGGCGCGCGCGTCGCGAGGCTTCGCAACCCGGTCGGCTACTGGAACTCGCTCGCGCTCGTGGCGGCGACGGCCATGCCGCTCGGCCTCTGGGCGTCCTCGGCGAGACGGCACCACCCGGCTGCCCGTGCCCTCGGCGCGGTGCTGGTCTTCCTCGCCGAGCTGTCGGTCGTGCTGACCTACTCGCGCGCCGGGATCGCGGTCGCCGTCCTCGCCGCGGCCGCCTGGGTCGCGCTCGAGCGGGACCGGCTGGAGAGCCTCGCGACCCTCGTCCTCGTCACGCCGGTGGCCGCGCTCGTCGGCCTCTGGGCGTTCTCGCGGCCTGCGCTCACCGACGACCTCCAGCCCTACGCCGACCGCGTCGGCGACGGCGCGTGGTTCGGCGTCTTCGCGAGCCTCGGCGCCGCGGTGGTCGTCTCGCTCGCGTACCTGGGCTCGAGAGTGGAGGTCTCGACCGAGCGGCGCGCGCGGCTGACGCGGCTGCTGGGTGCGGCCGTCGCGGTCGTCGCGGCGGCCGCCGTCGCGGCCGTCCTCGTCCACAGCGGCGGAAAGGTGCTGGACGAGTTCCGCGGCGCCGGGCCGCAGGTGACGCAGACGCCGAACCGCCTCGCCGACCTGAGCTCGAGCAACCGCTGGACGTGGTGGAAGGAAGCCTGGCACCTGTTCGCGCAGGCACCTGCCGACGGCAAGGGGGCAGCCACGTTCGAGATCGCGCGCCGCCCGATCAGGGTGGGCTCGATCGTCACCGTCGAGCCACACGACCTCCCGCTGCGATTCCTGGCCGAGACCGGGATCGTCGGGTTCCTCCTCCTGCTCGGCCTGATCGGAGCGGCCGTGGCCGCGGCCGGCTCCGCGCTCCGGAAGCTCGAGGCACCCGAGCGGGCGGCGGCCGCCGCAACGGCGATCGGGGCCGGTGCGTTCGTGCTGCACTCCCTGGTCGACATCCACTGGGACTTCGTCGCCGTCTCGGCGCCGGCGTTCTTCGTGCTCGGCGTTCTGGCCGGGCTCGGCGGGCCGGACGAGGCGCGCCGGGTGCGCGCGCACTGGGCGGCCGCCGCGGTGCTCGCCGCGGCCGGCGCCCTGTACTCGCTGACCGCGCCGTACGCCTCCGGGCGCCTCGTGGACGACGCGTACAACGCGATCGCCGCCGGCAACGTCCGCCGGGCGGTGTCGGACGGCCGCTCGGCCCGCTGGCTCGATCCGTTCTCGGTCGATCCGCTCCTCGCGCTCGGGGACGCAGAGGCCGCCCGCCCCGACGAGGAGGCTGCCCTCGGCTACTACCGGCGCGCGGTCAGGCTCGAGCCCGAGAACTCGAGCACCTGGTATGCGCTCGGCTCCTTCGAGCTCTTCACCGGGCGGTACCGTGCCGCCCTGCACGACCTCGACCGCGCCTACGGCCTCGATCCGTACGGCCCCGCGGGTCGGCCGGACGGCCTGCTCGACCAGGCGCGGGCGAAGGTCGAGGGCCGCTAGGGCCAGCGCTACCGCTGCCGGCCGAGGATGAGGACGAGCTCGGCGCCGTGCAGCTTCGAGGGCCTCAGCCCGTCGAGGGGGCCGACCTGGAGCCCGCCCAGGCCCATGTCCTTCCCGAAGCGCTGCGCCTCGGCTGCGAAGCCGGGCCGGTACATCACCCGCCAGGCGGCGTACCCGCTGCGCGGGGCATTGGCGACGGCGTCCACCCGGTAGCCGCGCGACCGGACGAGAGCCGCCGCCTGAGCGGCGGCGCCCTGGATCCCGTTTCCGTTCCAGACGACGACGTGCGTGCGTGTTCGCGGGAGGGCGTGGGCGGCCGTGGCCTGGGGGCGGCGGGCGGCGGTCGCCTTCGGCCCGGGCTTCGACTTCGATCTCGTCGGCGTCGGTGACGCATGCGCCGCGTGCGCCGGGGTGGCGGCGCCGGCGCGAGGGGCGAGCGAGCGGCCGAGCAGCATCATCCCGGCGACGACGAGCAGGACGAGCTCGACCCCGGCGATCGCGATTGCGATCAGGGTGGCGGTGCGCCACGGCGAAGCGGGCTCTGCGGTCCGGGCCGGAGCGTCCACGGACGCCTGATTCGCCCCCTCGTCCCCGGCTCCTGCCGGCAGGTGGCGACGAGCCGCAACTGTTCTAATCCAGACGTGTTCGTCAGCTTCGAAGGGATCGACGGCTCGGGGAAGTCCACGCAGGCGCTGCTTCTCGAGGAGCACCTGCGCGGGCTCGGCCGCGAGGTGGTCGCCACGCGCGAGCCGGGCGGGACCGAGCTCGGCGAGCAGGTGCGCCGGCTCCTGCTCGAAGGGCCGGAGATGGCTGCCTGGGCGGAGGCCGCACTCTTCGCCGCGTCGCGGGCCGAGCATGCGGCGGAGGTGATCGGGCCTGCCCTCGCGCGGGGCGCGGACGTCGTGTGCGACCGCTTCGTCGACTCGTCCCTCGCCTACCAGGGGATCGCCCGCGGCCTCGGAGTCGAGCCCGTGCTGCGGCTGAACCTGACCGTCCTCGAGGGCCTGCTCCCCGACCGGACGTTCGTCCTCGCGCTTGACGCCGCGGCGGCGGCGTCGCGCAGGCAGGGCGACCCCGACCGGATCGAGCGCGAGGGGGACGACTTCCAGGCCCGGGTGGGAGCCGCCTACGCGGAGCTGGCGAACCGCTTTCCGGATCGGGTCGAGCTGCTCGACGGGGCGCTGCCTGCGGACCGGATCGCGGCGATCGTGCAGAGCCGCGTGGAGGGACTCGTGTGAGAGGCCGAGCCGAGCAGAAGGGGGGCAGCGGAGCTGCCGGCATTGGTGCGAGGCGACGCCGTGACGCCGAAGGCGCCGGCTTCGACCGCCTGATCGAGCAGGCGGAGGCCAAGCGGCTCCTCGCCGGTGCGCTCTCCGGCGAACCGGCCCACGCCTACCTCTTCCGCGGGCCGGCCGGGGTCGGCAAGCGCGTCGCGGCGCTCGCGTTCGCGGGCGAGCTGCTCGGCGACGCCGAGCGCGTCTCGCGGCGCGCGCACCCCGACCTCTACGTGCTCGAGCCGCACGGAGACCAGATCCGGATCGACGACGTCCGCGACCTCCGCCACGACCTGCACATGCGGCCGTTCGAGGCCGACCGGCGCGTCTACCTGATCTTCGGCGCGCACCTGCTGAACGCGGAGGCGGCCGATGCTCTCCTCAAGGACCTCGAGGAGCCGCCTCCGTACGCGACCGTCGTCCTGTCCGCCGACGAGCTCGGCCCGATCCCGGAGACGATCCGGTCGCGCTGCCAGCTCGTGCCCTTCCACCGGCTCTCGGAGCGGGCGGTGCGCGCCGAGGTCGACCGGCTGGCGCCGTCGCTCTCGTCCGAGCAGGCGACGGCGGTCGCCCGCGTCGCCGGCGGGAGGCTCGATCGCGTCGGCCGCCTCCTCGACGCCGACGCCGCGCGCAGGCGGGCCACGCTCCTCGCCGTTGCCCGGGACGCCTACGCCGACCCGGCCTTCGACCCGGCGGCCGGCGCCCAGGCCGTGCTCGCGCTCGCCGCCGAGCGGGCGGCCGAGGCGCGCGCGGCTGCCGAGGCAGGGCTGGCCGACCGCGAGCTTCCGGCGCGCCAGGCGGAGCAGCACGTGAAGCGGGCGGAGCGCGGTGCGGAGCGCGAGGAGGTGCTGCTGACACTCGAGGAGCTCGCGGCCTGGTACCGAGATCTGGTCGTCGTCGCAGCCGGCGCGGAGCGGGCGGTCGTCCACTACGACCGGCTGGCCGAGCTCGCGGCCGACGCGACCGCGGAGCGCATGATCGGCGCCGAGCGCGCGGCCGAGGTGGTGCGCGAGACCTGGCGCACGTTCGAGGAGTTCAACGTCTCGCCCCCGCTCGCGCTGGAGTCGATGTTCGTGCGCGTCCGGCGCGAGCTCGCCGTCGCTTCGTCCTAGCCGGCGAACGCGCGTACCTCGGTGACATGGGCCTCGCCGACCGCCTGCGGCAGTGCCGTGATCCAGACGACGACGTACCGTCCGGCGGCTCCCTTCCGGAGCGCGAACGCCGTTGTGCCGGTCAGCGGCTTGACGGGCGAGACCGCGCGAAACGGGCCGGCCGGATCGTCGCCGAGCTCGATCTGCGCGCTCGAGCCGCCTCCGTCCGTGCCGACCACCACGCGGGCAAGCGGGCGGCGCCGGCCGGCGTCGAGCACCAGGCCGACTCCCTTCTTGAAGAACAGGTGCGTGTAGTGCTCCGTCTTCCAGAAGGTGGTCGGGTCGCCGTCGACCGCGAGCGGGGCGAGCCCGTCGTTCTCGTGCTGGTCCCCCTCGGGGTCGTAGGTTCCCGCCGCGGTCAGCTTCACGGGCACGGGCACGGGCTTCGGCGGCGCGGCCGCCGTCGTCGCGGGTGTCGACGGGGCGCGCGTGGTCGCCGCTGCCTCCGTCGTCGTCTCCCCTCCGCCTCCGCCCGTCGAGCTGGCGATCGCGATCGCGACCATGGCGCCGATGAACACGGCGAGCGCACCTCCGGCGACCAGACGGGTCATGCGTCAAGTGTGGCTGATCCCCTCCCCGGAGTAGGATTCGACGACGGATCTCCTCTCGAGACGACGGTGGGCTCTCTTCGCGGGCGCGGTCGCGATTGCGGTCGCGGCCGGCGTCGGGGTGTGGCTGGTCGCCCGCGGAGGCTCGCAGTCCGCCCGGCCCAAGGACGACCCGGTCGTCTTCCTGCGCGGAATCGTCACGCGCATCGCGGCGAACGACTACGCGGGGGTGTGGCCGCGCCTGCACCCCGCGGAGCAGCGGGTCGCGACCCGGGACGCATACGTCCAGTGCGAGGCGCTGAGCCCGATCCCCGGCCATCTCGACTCGATCCGGCTCGTACGCCAGGCCGACGAGCGGATCACCGTTCCCGGAGACAGCGGGACCGTCCTGAGCAAGAGGGTCACGTTTCGGCTGAAGCTGTCCGAGCCGTCGCTCGACCAGTCCGTGATCGTCCCGATGACCGTGCACGCGGTGCCGGTGGACGGCCGGTGGCGATGGATCCTCTCGCCGAAGCGGTTCGCGATGTACCGGACGAAGTCGTGCCTGAGCCCGGCCTCGCCGTCTCCGAGCGCTTGACGCCGCCCGCGTCGGTGGCGGTGGTGGGTCGTCGCCCCGCGTTTGTGACGGCGACTGCGGTGGCGGTGGTCGTGGCCCTGGCGGTGGCGCCGGTGGTGGCGGCACCGTCGGCGGCTCGGCAGCCCGAGCCGGTTCGCCTTCCGCGCGACCACTTCGGGCATCCGCGATCCTCGATCGAGTGGTGGTATGTAACGGCGCTTGTCCGCGACGGGGCCGGCACTCCCTACTCCGTGTTCTTCACCGTGTTCTCGAGCCGGGGGGCACTCGTTCCGGTCGCCCAGGTTCGGAACCTGAAGACCGGCGCGCTGGTCGGCCACAGCGAGCGTCTGGCGGCGGGGAGCGTGGGCGTGTCGTCGCTCGATCTCCGGACGGCCGGTGCCCGGCTTCGCTACGACCAGGGGTCGAACGTGTGGCTGCTCTCGGTCTCCGCTCCCGGCTTCGCGTTGTCGCTGCGCCAGCGTCCGGAGAAGGCGTACGCCCTCCACGGCGGGGGAACCGGCCTGATCCGCCAGTCGGCGGCAGGGACGGCCCACTACTACTCGGCCACGCGCATGAGTGCCACCGGGACGCTCCGGGCCGGCGGCAGGAGCAGGGCGCTCTCCGGCGAGAGCTGGCTCGACCATCAGTGGGGCGACTACCGCGACTACCGGCGCGCCTTCGACTGGGACTGGTTCGCCTGCCGCTTTGCCGACCGCTCCGAGCTGATGCTCTACCAGTTCCGGGATCCCGTGACCGGCCGACCGCTGCAGCAGTTCAGGACGGGCACCTACGTGCCGAGGCACGGGCGAACGCTCGAGCTCACCTCCTTTCAGGCGCGGCCGGGCCGCCGGGCGCTCGACGCCGCCGGGCACCGCTGGGCGCTCGACTGGCAGCTCCACGTTCCCGAGCTGGGGCTCACCGAGAGTCTGCGCTCGCTCGCGCGCGACCAGCTCGTCCGCAACACGATCGTCCCCACCTTCTGGGAAGGTGTCTCGTCCGCGACCGGCAGCCGGACCGGCACCTGCTTCGTCGAGCTCTCCTACCGCTGAGCAGGCTCCGGGGCGTCGCCGGCTCGGACGACGTCCCCCGTGACCTCGTCGAGCGACCGAGGCGCGCCCACGCCCTCGAAACGAGCCCGGGCTCGGCGCTCCCGGACGCGGAGCACGACGTCTCGCGGGAGCCGGTGCGGAGGCTTGCGCCCCCCTCCCGGTACGCGCTGGGATCCATCGGAAGGCCGAGACGAGGCGCGGTGCTCGTGTCTTCGGGATAGCGCTATCGCTCGAGTGCCGGATTCCGTGTCATCCGGTACGCAGGCGGCGCTCGGAAAACGCGCGGCGCCGCTCTCCGACGAGCGCCCCTCGACAGTCCGCTTCCCGGAGCCCTCGGAGCTCCCGGCCCGCGCTCCCACGAGGTCGAGCCTGGGTCTCAGCGCCCGCGGGGAGCCGCGGCGGCCTTCTCGCCGACCCGGGCGGAAGCGGGCTGCTCGACCGTGTAGGAGCGCCCGTCGACGACGACCTCGGCCGACTCCGCCGCCGTCTCTTGCAGCCACTCCTCGACCGCCTCCAGGGTCTGGACGAGCGCCCCGTTCTGCGCTCCGCGCGTCGTCACCTCGACCTCCCCGTCCGACCCGAGCGAGACGCGTCCGCCTCCGAACCGGCGCGTCAGGCGCGCGAGGAGCCTCTTCGCATTCTCGAGATCCTTCGTCACGACTCGAACGACCATCGCGGCGCCCTCCTTGGGTCGTAGAGAACGTTGCGGAGTTGCTAGACTGGAAGGACGATTGCGGTATCGCGACTGAAAATACACGAAAGAGTTGTCGTATGTCAAGTGAGCAGCAGCCCCGGACCTGGACGTTTCTCACGAATCACACCCAGGTTCTGCTGTGCATCGCCGAGGACAGCAACGTCACGCTGAGAGACGTCGCCCGGACGGTGGGCATCACCGAGCGGGCGGCGCAGCGGATCGTGGCCGACCTCGTCGAGGCCGGTGTCATCGAGCGCCGCCGCAGCGGCAGGCGAAACCGGTACCTGGTCAACCGCGACGCCGCGATGCGGCACGCCGCCCAGGCCGAGCTGCACATCGGCCCGCTACTCGACCTGCTCGCGCAGGCTCAGGACGAGGAACGACTGGCCGGCACGGCCACGACGGCAGCCTGGCGCCGCAGTGCCTGAAGCCGGCCGCGAACGGCTACAGTGGGCCCGCTGCCGACGTAGCTCAGCTGGTAGAGCACATCACTCGTAATGATGGGGTCCCCGGTTCGAGTCCGGGCGTCGGCTCAGAGAAAGGCCCTGGAAACAGGGCCTTTCCGTTGTCAGAGTAGAACATGGGCGCGCCGGGTGGGCAACTGAGAGGGCAACTGCACGCGATGACCACGGCACGTGCAGCCGGCCCCGCGAATCTCATGCCTATCGGGCAAGCTGTCGATTGACACCGGAGTCATGGAAACCCGAGGCGCGAGGTTCTAGAGTCGCGCCGAATCGGAGGTGAGTCTGACGCCGCTCAGCGACGGCAACGGAAAGGTGATCATCGAGCTGAAGGGCTCGAGGGCACAGCATGGTTTGCCACTCGCCAAAGGCACAGCGCGAGGGTCGGTTCGGTGCGGATGAAGCTGACAACTATCGGAAGCTGTACGACGCCGACCCGGAGACGACGGAGAAGGTGATCGAGAAGCTGCCGGTGCGTGCTTCGTCAACCGTCTCACCTCTCGGCGACAGCTGACATCGAGTCTCGCAGGACTCCAGGCGGACGGAGAACAGAGACCGGGGCTCGACCCGGATCGGCGATGATCTCGACCACAGGAGACCACACCCGGTGAGCATGTCGACTGCGGGCGAAGCCGCCGAGCTGCAGGCGTTGGAGGAGCGGGCGAGCCCGTTCCCCGCGTTGTACGCGCACTGGGAGCGGACGCAGTGGTCGTCGCTCGCGCTCGACCTGACGAGCGACCGCGCGACCTTCGATGGGCTCGACGCCGGCGCGCAGGCGGGGATGGTGTGGATCTTCGCGCACCGCGTCCACGCCGAGTTCAACGTTGCCCGTCTGCTCGCGCCCTTCCTGCTCGCGGCGCCCGACTACGAGATGCAGCTGCTGCTCGCGACGCAGGTCGCCGACGAGCATCGGCATCTGCAGGCGGTGCTGCGGATCCACGAGGAGGTCTTTGGGGTCGAGGGTGGGCTCGAGGCCGTGCGCGAGCTGGCCGACCGGAACATCGACCCGGTCGCGGAGACCCTCTACGGTCGGCTCGAGCACTATGTCGGCCGGCTCGAAGGGGATCGGGGCGAGGACGCCTTCCTGGCCGCTGTGGTCGCCTACCACCTGCTCGCCGAAGGGGTGGTGGCGCGGACGGCGCAGAACCTTGCCGCCTCCCAGTACGAGCGGCTCTCGTTCCCGGGGCTGGCCGCGGGGCAGCGGCTCGTCGCCCGCGACGAGGCGCGCCACATCGGGATCGGCGTCTCCTACGCCCGCCGGCGCATCGAGGCCGACCCCGAGCGCGCCCGGGCGGCGATCGGCGCCGTGATCGAGGACTTCGCCGAGATCGCAGGCGCGCTGCTGCAGACCGCGACCGATGAGGACATGGGCTCGCTCGTCCGCGCCGGTTACGGCGTCGAGCCGGAGGGCTTCTACGCCGAGGCGATGCGGCTGCTCGGGTTGCGGCTGCGCTCGATCGGCTTCACCGAGGAATGAAGTCAGTTCCCACCACTCCGAGCCTTGTCCGCCACGCGGCCCTCACGAAGCCTGATCGGACACGCTGTTTTGGCTCTTGAGCCGTAGGTTCGAGTTGCTTTGCTGCCGCCTTGCGCGGGCGATGTCATCGGCGCGCCCGGCCGTACTCGGCATCGTCTGGGTCGACTGGCTGGAGCGATGCTGGCCGCTGAGCTCGTTGGGCGTGGCAAAGAGCGGCGGCGTGGGCGGGCGCTGCGAGAGTTCGTCTCTCGTTTCTTGTAGGTTGCGGCGCGCGTGCGGATCGCGATTGTGAGCGACTACTACTACCCGCAGCTGGGCGGCATCACCGAGCACGCCTATGGGCAGGCGACAGAGCTCGCCCGCCGGGGGCACGAGGTTACGCTGATCACGCCGCAGCTCCTGCGCCTCCCGAAGACGGTGGACAACCCCCCGCCGCGGCCCGAGCCGTTCGAGGTGCTGAAGGTGGGCCGCGCCTACCCGTTTTACGTGAACGCCGCGGAGTCGCTGCTCTCGGTCGGCCCACGCCTTCCTTTCGAGGTCGGACGCGTCTTCGAAAGGCGCCAGTTCGATGTCCTGCACGTTCACAATCCGTTCGGCATTTCGCTGCCGATCATCTCGATCGTGCGATCGACGGCGCGGGTGACTGTCGGCACGATCCACAGCGTCGTGCCCGAGGGTTACAAGCTCCTCTGGCTGTTTCAGGGGCTGCTGCGGAAGCTGTTCGCGCGCCTCGACGCTCGAATCGCCGTCTCGGCGGCAGTGGTCGAGTCGATAGGCCCGTACTTCCCGGGGATGAACTTCGAGGTCATCCCAAACGGTGTGGACACGAGCTTCTTCAGCCCGGGCGCCGAGCCGCTGCCGCATTTGGCGGATGGGAAGCAGAATGTGCTGTTCGTCGGGCGGTTCGATCCGCGCAACGGGCTGAAGGAGATGCTGCGCGCCTTCGTCCTGTTGCGCAAGCACCGTGACGATGTCCGCTTGGTCGTGCTCGGGGACGGCCCGCTCCGGCGCGTCTACGAGCGGATGGTGCCGGCTGAGCTGCGGGCGGACGTGCTCTTCGAAGGCCGCGTGGACGGCTTGCGGCCTCGTTACCTGGCGAGCGCCGACGTCCTCTGCACGCCGTGCCATCTTGCCTCCTTCGGCATGGTCCTGCTCGAAGCGATGAGCGCCGGGCGTCCGGTCGTCGCCAGCAGCATCTCGGGTTTCCGGCTGCTGATGGAGGACGGGGTCCAGGGCCTGCTCGTCGACCACGAGCGTGCGGGCGCACGCTTTTGCGAGTCGCTCGACTACCTGCTCGATAATCCTGAGGTCGCTCGGAGCATGGGTGCAGCCGGGCGGGAGCATGCCGTGGAGAACTTCGCGTGGTCGGTCGTCGGCGGCAGGCTCGAGGAGCTGTACCAGCGGTTGCTCGACGAGATCGGCGCTGAGCGGGCGGCTCGGGCGCTCGCCGTGTGAAGCTGGGAAAGCACGGCACCTGGATCGCCTGCGGACTCGTCGGCTTCGGGATCGTGGCCGCTGGGGTTGGGGCCGATCTGCTGCTCGGCAGCGGCGTCGCTTTCACCATCGTCGGGGCGGTGCTGGCGGTCACTTACCTGGCAGGCACCTTCGCCATGTCGCTACCGCTGTTCGGGCGCGTCGCGTGCCCACGGGCCGAACCCGGGTCGTTCGCGCTGACCTTCGACGATGGGCCCGATCCGCGTCACACAGCAGAGATCAGCCGCCTGCTCGCGGGTCGCGGACATCGGGCCACGTTCTTCGTGCTCGGCATGCAAGCTCGCCGGTATCCCGAACTCCTCGCCACCCTCATCGCCGACGGTCACGAAGTTGCCAACCACGGGGAGGACCACCGGCTGCTCGCCCTCAGCCTGCCGCGAACCCTTCGCGGCCAGCTGGCGGCCACGGAGGAGGCGGTGACCGCAGCCATCGGACGAGGCCCGGCTCGGCTCTTCCGGCCACCACACGGCGTGCGCAGTCCCTGGCTCGGGCGAATAGTCGCCCACGAGGGCTACAGGGTGTGCGGCTGGATGGGGCGTGTGCGGGACACGGAACAACCGGGCACTGCGGAGATCGCCT
The DNA here is from genome assembly GCA_963837265.1 of uncultured Actinomycetes bacterium. Taxonomy (GTDB): domain Bacteria; phylum Actinomycetota; class Thermoleophilia; order Gaiellales; family Gaiellaceae; genus DATBLE01. The sequence goes on along the minus strand of CAWIMQ010000001.1, from coordinate 823,935 downwards.
CGCGTGTCACCCCATACCTTCGACCCGGCTCGATGATCCTGCTCCACGACGGGGACGGATCCGGCCGCGGCGCTTCCCGTCGCCAAACCGTCGAAGCGCTGCCGGCGATTCTCGACGAGGCGGAAAGGCGAGGGCTGCGCTCGGTCCTCCTGAGCTCGCTGCTCGAGCCCGGCTAAGGCGCCTCCACGGCCGAGGCAACCGGCATCCGAGCCAAGGCCGCAAACGAGATACCCTCTCGAGCGAGAAAGACCAGTCCGAGGGTCACGCCGACCGTGGTCTCGATCGCCTGCAACCCGATCCCGAAAGCCAGACCTTGCGCGTAGTCGACGCCGTAACCGGTAAGCGGGATAGCGATCGCTGCCTGAAGCAGTCCGACATTGCCGGGCCAGAGCGGAAAGAGAATGGCAACGTTAATGAGAACGAGCACGAGGGCCGCGCCCGACACCGGCAGGATGATGTGGAAGGCACGCAGCACCGTCCAAACCGCCAGCAGCTGGGCCGACCAGGCCACGCACTGATGCAGCGCCGCGGTTGCAGCCGGCAGCGGCGCATGGAGGACGCCGAGGCCCTCGCGACCGGAAGCCACGAGCCTGCGAATCCGGCCGGCGCCGCCCAGCGTCTGCCGCCCCTGACGCCGCGCAGCCGACACGCCGAGCACGAAGAGCCCCGCGCCCACGATCGCCACAAACGCGAGACTCGAGAGCGCCCAGTGCGGCAGCGGAACCGCGATCACCACGTAGCCTGCGAGAGCAAGGGAAGGCAGGAGATCCAACAGCCGAAACGCGAACACGCTCCCGAGTAGGGTCGCCCAGACACCGCGCACGTCCAGCCGCCGCGCGAGCACAGCGACACGCGCCAACTCGCCAGCGCGGCCCGGTAGCAGCGCATTGCCGAGCAGGCCGACCGAATACGCGGAGAGAACGTCGCGATAGCGAGGACACGGGCGCGGGATCGCCTCACCGATCACCGTCCGCCAAGCGAGCGAACCCGCTCCCGCCGAGACCAGGTTCAGCAGGACCGCCGCCACGATCCAGCCCCATCTCACGCTCGCGAACGTGGCACCGAACATGCGAAGGTCGCTGTCCCGCCAAACGACCAGCGCAGCGACTGCGATTCCAACGGCGAGCAACCCTACTGCGCGAAGTCGCCGCCGGTCAGGGGTGGGCTCGAAGGACACGAACTGAGCAGAGTCTGCCGGGCACCGGCTTCGTCTGCCAACTGTGAACCGAAGGCTCAGCATCTCGGGGCATGGCTCCCGCTCTCCATGAGCTCTGCCGCGAAGGAGGGGCTGCTTGCGCTCTGGGTCGGTGCCGGGCCGGACGTGCTGGCCGAGCTGACGACGAACGAGACTGCGGTGCCCAACATTTGCAGCTCCCTGTCTCCTGGGACCCGAACTCCCGCTCGACACTCCGAGCGGAACACGACCGCGGCGCCGTCGTCGTCAAGGTGGGCCTCATAGGGCCTCGGCCGACCGTGCCGAGGCGGGACTCAGCCTGGATCCACCGCGGAGGCCTCGGTTCGGCGTTGATGGCGGCATTGGTGTCGGGCGCGGCGGCGAGGGGCTGCGGTTGGGGTGCTTTCCGGCGGCTGTGGTGTTGCGGGCGGGCGGCGGAGACGCCGGCGGGGGGTTCTCGGGCAGCAGTGATCGCTGGCGGTGGTGCGGGATGGGGAAGGACGTGTCGGCCGCTCAGGCGGCGGCCGGGAGCGCCCGGATCCGGCCGAGCGCCTCGACGAAGTCCTGCTGCCAGGGCCAGCGGGCGGGCAGGTGCAGCGTCCAGCGGCCGGCGTGGCTGGTCAGCCTGCCGGGGAGAGCGAGCAGGCGCCGGCGGACGGTGCGGGCGGTGCGCACCACGCGGGCGGGGAGTCCGAGCAGCTCGGTCCAGAGGAGCAGGTTGTGCGCGAGCGCGGCGATCACCGTCCAGGCGGCGTTGGCGTGAAACTGGCCCGAGGGGAAGTGCGCCAACGCCTGCTCCTTGAGGTCGCGGATCACCAGCTCGATCACGGCGTGCTGGCGGTGCTCGGCCTCGACCAGCGCGATCGCTTCGTCGCGGTTGGTGACGAACGGGAAGTGCTGCCAGTCGGGAAACAGCTCGGCCTGGGCGGCGAGGGTGCGGACGCGGCGCACGAGCAGCCGCCGGCCGCCGAGTCTGGTCTCGGCGATCTGGGCCTCGCCCGTGTCGGGATAGTCGGGGATCGGTGTCCAGGCGTCCTCGGAGATCTCGGCGACGAGCGCGGCAACCGGCTTGGTCATGCGCACTCCGATCGAGTAGAGCCAGCCAGCCCGCTCGAGCCGCTCGAACAGCTTGATGTTCCAGAAGCCCGAGTCGGCCCGCAACAGCTTGACGCCGCTCGCGCCGGCGCGGGCGACGCGGGCGATCAGCTCGTCGGTGAAACGCAGGATCCCGCGCTGGGTGTTCGCCGAGCCCTTCCTGAGCCTCAGGTGCAGCAGCTCGCGCGTCTCCGCACGCGCCGCCACGATCGGGTGGTAGCCGCGCTCGCGCGTGTACCCGAACGCCGCCCCTTGCTTCTGGTAGCCGTGCACCTCGCCGACGAAACTGTCGACGTCGACCGTCAGCCGCCCCTCGCCGGGGCCGCCGCCGGCCCGCCAGGCGCGCGTCAGCGTCTCTGCGAACACGCGGTCGAGCTGGCGCACGTGCCCGAACGTGAACGCGCGCAGGAATGTCCCCAGCGTCGAGGGCGCCGCGACCCAGCCGCCGAGAAGCCGACGCGTGCGGCCGGCGCGTAGCAGCTCGCAGTCATCGATCGAGTCGGCCCCCAGCAGCATCGCGTAGATCAAACTCATCACCTTGCGACCCGCGCTCCCGGCACCCGGCCGCTCGGGACGCAGCCGCACGAACCGCTCGACCAGCGCCTCGATCCCCAACCGCGCCGCCAGCGTCGCAGCCAGGGCGATCCCCGCGTCCGAGACCGCCCGCTCATCGTCGAACCCGACCTCCAGATCGTCCAGTCCGACCGGCCCGTCATCGTGCACCATCAAGGTGACCTCCTGACGCCGGGCCCCGGCTGCCCATACAGCCTGGAAAAGCCCTGCTCAGGAGGTCATTCTTGCTCACCCAACGGACGGAACCAGCTCAACCCCGCGGTGGATCCAGGCTGAGAGCTTGACCGGCGAGCCGGTGCGCACGTAGTTGACCTGCAGGCGGGCTGTGCGCAGCTGCTCGCTCCGGAACGTGAAGCCGCACATGTCCAGGGTCACGAAACCTGCGACACCGTAACCGTCAGGTCGCTGGAGCAGCCGATAGCCGGGGCCGACCTGATTGCCCTTCAGTACGAGCGCAGTCAGCTTCGGCTGCGCGTCGGTTCGCGCCCACGCCGGAGCGGTCTGCAGCACGACGGCGGCAGCCGCGAGCGACCCCAACATCAGAAGACGAGACCCCATGAAGTACATCTTCGCAGGTCCTATCGGTACGGACCCACAGAGCCTTGAGCGCTGAATCTCCAGTGGCAGTTCCTCTTTCCTTGTCCATAGCAACGTAACTCGCAGGTGGTTGCGGCGGCGGACACGCCCAGATCCTCTTGCGTTTGGTGAGGGTGCTGCCTTCCTGTTAGGTGATACTTGCTTGGTCCTTACTTGCTTTGTCCTTGACCGACACTCCGAGGGAGGAGAGCAATTCACGGAGGCGACTTTCCGCGTTAGCAGGGAGCACAACTTCCACACGCCGCCCGTGATCGTTGTGGTAGAGCTTCAGGTAGACGAATCTAGAACTCCGCAGCATAAACGGCGTGTATTTCTCGACTACCACCTCCTGAAGAGCGAAATGCATTGTTAACCTCCTCACTTTTGCCATCAAGCCTCGGGGACGAACCAGAACGGCGTTCTTATACACGTCGAGCCGCGAGAGGGGCCAGGGCCACCCGCCACGGGACAGAAACGGCACCCGCCTATAGAACTCAGCGTAGCCGCAGACAAATGACTCGAGAACCTCACCAGTCTTGATTCCAGTCTCTCTCATTTACGCTCTCGCCGATTGAGCTTGCGGACACTGATGAACAGCCGCCACCAACCTGAACTGCGTACGTATCGGTCTTGACGAGGTGAGCCTCGGGCCCCGTGGACAGGCCGGCCCATCCTAGGCCGCCGGTGACAGCGCGGCCACTTGCAGCACCAGTTCCGTGGAACACGTCCATCCCAACTTCCGCGACAACGTCTGCACCGCCGGAGAACCCCGCACCGCCCCCGCATAGGCATCCCAGGCCCGGCGGGCGATTCCCCTCCCCTCCGGCGACTCCATCCGATCCGAACGGAAGTCCGGCATCCCTAGTCCCAGACTAGCGACTACACCGGTCGGACACCACCCCCCATCGCCCATGCACCACACCCGCAGACCGCCCGGGCGCCGGCGGCCGCCCGCCCCGCACAGCGGGGCGCCCGCGCCCGCCGCCACCCCGCGCAACCCCGCGAGTTACGTTGCTAAGTACAAGTGAAGGAAGACCAGCGCGGCGCGGCCGCGCGGGGCCACCCTGCCGGGTGGCGCCCCGCGCCAGCCGCCCCCCCGCCCCCCTCCCACCACTCGAGCACCGCAACGCACACTCGCCCATGCAAGCGCGACCACAGCGAGCGGCCTCTCCTCGCCGCTTCGCAAGCGGCATCAACTCGGGGTTTCGCCAAGGCGCGGACCGATTAGTGTGGAGCCTGTGGCGATGAACACGCTGCCCGGCGAGCCAGAGTTGCTCGACCGCCAGCGTGCGCTCCAGACTGAAGCGGAGCAGGTCGTGCGGGACGTCAAGCTCATGGAGCTCGCACAGGCGCTGGGCGATCCGGTAGTCGTCGGCAGCGCGGCCCTCGGTCTGATGGTCTGGCGCGACCTCGACGTGACGGTTGTCTGCCCCAGGCTCGACATCGACGCCGTCGTAGAGGTCGGCTCGCGCCTCGCGCTGCACCCAAGGATTCGCGAGGTCGTATTCCGAAACGACACGGGCGCGTGGAACACGAATACGAACCCGACCTATCCCGACGGCCTCTACCTCGGCTTTTCGTATCGCTCGGCCGGAGGCGATGACTGGAAGAGCGACATCTGGTTTGTCGACGAACCAGAGCGCCAGCCGGACCTGGCACACATAAAGACGCTGCCGAGCCGGCTAACAGGTGAGACCCGCCTCGCGATCCTGCGCGTGAAGAGCGTGTGGGCCTCGCGAGCGGAGTACCCCAGCGTTGTCCGCAGCTTCGACATCTACACGGCGGTGCTCGACGGAGGGGTCCGTACCCCAGACGACTTCGCGGCGTGGCTGGCTCGGCGCGGCGGCGCGTAGAACCACCCCAACAATCTCCGGGTGACATTCCCGCACGCTCGCGCAGCCAGGGCTGGTGCCACTGGTTTCCAGTAGGGCCAAGCGTCGCGGTCCCCGCAAGAGGCGACACTCCGTTTGCCGCCACGACCTGGAGTCCCTTGGGGCGCTCTCTCGTCAGACGGCGTACGCCTTGATCCGGATTTCTCCCTTGGACACGTCGACCGTCCCCGGAGCCCAAACCTGGATCGGGTTCACCCACAAGTACTCTGGGTGATTGCTCGTCAGCGTCACGTTCTCCTTGAGCTGAAAGACCGGCGATCCTTCCTCCGGGATCGCCACTTCCTGCCTAGGACGAAATGGGTGCAGACGGGTGGAGGGCATCGCTGACCGGCTGCCGTACGCTTCGAGAATGCGCATCAGGCGCCGAGGCACGCGATTCGCTGGTTGGGGAGGCGTGGCTGTCGTCGCGGCATCGTTGCTCGCGGGATGCGGAAGCTCGGACAGGTTGCTGACGGGCGCAGATGCCCAACGCAACTTTCGAAGTGAAGGTTTCCCGCTCCGAGTCGTCATGGACTCTCGTACGCTCGACCAAGCGCAGATCGACGCACTCACCCGCGTCCGGCCATCCGACACTGGCATCGTGCGAACCGCAAAGGCCGCGGCGCGCGCCTCGCTGGAGACGATCCGGGCGCGCGCCGACGAGCACCCAGTGATCTGGCTCGCAGCAGCCTCGGACCCAGTTGACATCGGCCCCCGCGGAGTCGACGTGTTGGTGTGGGGACGGACCGCCGACGCCAAAGCGAATGAGGCCAAGGACAAGCCTGGTCCGGGGATCACCGCGCGGAGCTTCAGAATCGTGCGCGTCCGGAACGTCGTCATTGTTTATCCGGCCTTGTACGCGGCGACCGTTGACCGGGTGGAAACCGCAGTCGCGCGGCTGCGGCGGGAGCACTGACGGCCCGCGGAGGGCACAGTCTCGGGAGACATTCCTGCACACTCGCCCAGGCGGCGCTCGAGGTCCCTGACGCAGGTTCGGGCTGCACGCCCGAGGTGGCGGGTTCGAACTCCCGCCGCGTCCACGAGCTATCGTCTGGGTGGGCCATCGAGAAGGGCCAGCCGATAACCGAGCAAGAGACTGCACACCTGAGCGTTCTGATTGCGGACGAACGTCAGGACCGGCTCGAGCGGCTCGCCGGCCTCGTCGCTGGCCTCGGCCACGAGGTGGTCGCTAGCGAGATCGAGATCAGGAAGGCCGGCGCGGCGACGGCGAGAGAGCGTCCCGATGTCGCCCTGGTCGTGCTCGGGCCCTCCTCCGAGCACGCGCTCGAGTTGATCGACGAGATCGTCCACGAGGCGGCCTGCCCGGTCATCGCCCTCCTCTCGGAGAAGGATCCCGCCTACGTCCGCGAGGCGGCCAGGCGCGGCGTCTTCGCCTACATCGTCGACACCGACTCCGAGGAGCTGCAGAGCGCGATCGAGATCACCCTGCAGCGCTTCAGCGAGTACGACAACCTGCAGGGAGCGTTCGGACGCCGGGCTGTGATCGAGCAGGCGAAAGGGATTCTGATGGAACGCCACAAGATCGACAAGGACCAAGCCTTCGAAATGATCCGCTCACAATCACAAGACACCGGACACAAGGTATTCGACATCGCAAGAGCGATCATCGAAACCTACCTCCTGCTGCCGCCATCACCCCCGCAGCCGCCCGCGCTCGGCACGTAGCGAACGCCCGGCACCTCGGGGCACACGTAGAAAGGGGAGACAGCCCTTCTAGGGACATTCCTGAAGTGGCGCAGGCCGGCGTCCACACACCTGACTGTCAGCGTGGGCCGAGCGGGGCCGGGACGCCGAGCTGCCGGCAGATCGCCCTCGCCGTCCCGAGCGGGACCTCGCGATGGCGAGGCACCGGCGCGCGTAGATCACGCGCCCGGTTGTGCCAGATCGTGTGATTGGCGCCCTCCGCAGGACGTCGCAACCATGATCCGTGAGGTGACGTTCGAGCTCCTGGCGCTTCACGCGGCCGCGAGATCAATCGTGACCTGCTCGGCGTGCCCGCCGCCGATCGGGGGCTCGCGGCCCTCCTCGCGGTAAGAGGCGATCATCTCGCGGGCGGCGTCGAGCAGCATCTCGCGGGCCTCCTCGACCGTGCGTCCGCACGTCACCACGGCTGGCCAGTCGGCGAGTTGAGCCATCGTCCAGCCGTTCTCGTCAGGAGTGAAGACCGCAGTCAGTGTCACGGACTCGCTCACGTCAGCCAAGTATGCCTTCGCGTATCCCGGCTGCGGGGTTCATCAAGGGTTATTCCCACACTCTCGCGCAGCCAAGTGAGTTATTACCTGCTCGGGTCTGTCAGATCAACGGTGTAAGTCCTGTTGTCTTGTTTGTTAATCGTTGATCTCGATTCGTCCTTCGAATGTCACGGCGAACGCGTTGAGAGCGGGCTTCCAGCGGTTGCTCCAGCGTTGGCGGCCGCGGCCGGTCGGGTCGAGGCTGCGGATGGTGGGGTGCAAGCATTTCAGGGCGGCCTGCTCGTTGGGGAAGTGGCCGCGGACTCTGACGGCGCGGCGGAAGCGCGCGTGCATCCTCTCGATCGCGTTCGTGCTGTAGATGACCTTTCGGATCTCGGGGCTGTAGCTGAGGAAGGGCACGAACTCGGCCCAGGCGTTCTGCCAGAGCCGAATGATCGCCGGGTAACGCTCGCCCCACTTGGCGACGAGCTCCTCGAGCGCCGCCTTCGCCGCCTGCTCGGTAGGGGCGCTGTAGACGAGCCGCAGGTCCTTGGCGAGCTCGGCCCAGTCCGGCCTTGCTCGCGTAGCGGAAGCTGTTTCTGATCAGGTGCAGCGCGCAGGTCTGGACGAGCGCCTGCGGCCAGACGTCGGCGACCGCGTCCGGCAGCCCGCGGAGGCCGTCGCAGACGACGATGCAGACGTCGACCGTGCCGCGGTTCAGGATCTCGGTGAGGAGCTGATGCCAGTACTTCGGCCCCTCGGCCGCCGTCGCCGACCCAGAGCCCGAGGATGTCGCGCTCGCCGGCGACGCTGACGCCGACGACGGTGTAGACGAGCCGGTTGACGACCTTGCCGTCCCGGATCTTGACGTGGATCGCGTCGATGAAGACCACGGGGTAGACCGCGCCGAGCGGCCGCGACTGCCACGCGCTCAGCTCCTCCACCACCCGCTCGGTGATCCGGCTGATCGCGTCCTTCGACGCCTCGGCGCCGTAGAAGTCGGCCAGGTGGGCGGCGATCTCGCCGGTCGTCAGCCCCGCCTCCCCGCTCCTTGCCCGGAGCCGGCACGAGTCAGAGGTGTTGCTGTTAGCGCTTCGCAGGGGAAGGCACTCTGGATCACAATGTCCTACCGGGGATAGGGCGGACAACGCGGGCAAGCGCGGACGTCATCAACCGATGTTGCAGGGACGGCACAGCGAACGAGTGGTGCTGGATCGCCTGCTCGAAGCGGCCCGGAGCGGCCGGAGCGGTGTGATCGTCCTGCGCGGGGAGGCCGGCATCGGCAAGTCGGCGTTGCTCGATTACGCGATCGGGTTGGTAGGGGAACTCCGCGTCGTGCGAGCCGTTGGCGTGGAATCGGAGATGGAGCTCGCTTTTGCCACGCTCCACCAGTTGTGCGCGCCGATGCTCGAGCACATCGAAGCGATCCCAGGCCCCCAGCGCGAGGCGCTCTCCACAGCGTTCGGCCTGCACGCCGGACCTGCTCCCGATCGACTCCTAGTCGGATTGGCGGTGTTGAGCCTGTGGTCTGAGGTGGCCGAGCAAAGCCCGCTCCTGTGCGTGCTTGACGATGCCCAATGGGCGGATCGCGGCTCCGCCCAACTGCTCGCGTTCGTCGCGCGGCGCATGTTCGCGGAGTCCGTCGCTCTCGTGGTGGCAACACGCGAGCCGAGCGACGTATTCACGGGATTGCCTGAGATCGTCGTTGAGGGACTTCCAGACGAGGACGCCCGCGCGCTCTTTGCCTCGGTAGTCCGCGGCCCGGTTGACAAGCGTGCGCGCGACCGGTTCGTCGCCGAGACGCGCGGCAATCCACTCGCCCTGCTGGAGCTCCCACGTGAGGTGTCGGCAGCCGAGCTAGCAGTTGGATTCGGGCTACCCCCTGCGCTGCCGCTGTCGGGCCGGATCGAAGAGAGCTTTCAGCGGCGATTCGCGGCACTGCCGAAAGCGACCCGGCTGTTGGTGGTCACCGCGGCCGCCGAGCCGCTCGGCGATCCCGCCCTTCTGTGGCGTGCGGCTGAAAACCTCGGAATTCGCGACGCTGCGTTGGACCCTGCACGAACGGCGGGGCTGGTCGAGGTTGACGTTCGGGTCCGCTTCCGCCATCCGCTTGTGCGCTCCGCCGCTTATCAGGCGGCGTCGCTCAGCGACCGGCGCAGAGTCCACCTCGCCTTAGCCCAGGCTACCGATGCGGACACGGATCCGGATCGCCGCGCGTGGCACCGTGCCCGGGCGGCGCTACGCCCGGATGAGGAGATCGCGGCGGAGCTCGAGCGATCGGCCGACCGGGCGCAGGCGCGGGGCGGCGTGGCCGCATCCGCGGCCTTCTTCGAGCGGTCGGTCGAGTTGACGGACGACCCGGCGCGGCGCGCACAGCGCGCGCTGGCCGCGGCGCAGGCCAAGCACCTGGCCGGTGCGCCTGATGCGGCGCTCGGATTGCTGCTCCTGGCTGAGGCGGGACCGCTCGATGACCTCGGGCTAGCCCGGGTGGACATGCTGCGGGCCCAGGTGGCGTACACCCAGAATCGCGGCAACGAGGCTCCGTCGCTGCTGCTCCGGGCCGCCAAACGCCTCGAGCCGCTCGACGTCCGTCTCGCGCGGGCGAGCTATCTGGAGGCGCTGACGGCGGCGTTCTACCTCGGCGGTGTGGCCAGAAGGGATAGGCTCGTGGAGGTGGCGCAGGCCGCGCTGGCTGCGCCGAGGCCGCGCCGCCCGCACGTCTCCGATCTGCTCCTCGACGGTTTGGCGACGCGGTTCGTCGGTGGGTACGCGCGAAGCGCGCCGATGCTGAAGCGCGCGCTGGCGGCTTTTCCGGGCGAGGAGATCACGAGCGACGAGGCGCTCCCCTGGCTGTGGGCTGCCGTGCAGGCCGCCGTGAATCTGTGGGACGACGGCAAGTGGGAGTTGGCGGCGGCCCGTTGGGTCCAGCTTGCCCGCGATGCCGGGGTGCTCACGGTGCTCCCGGTAGCGCTCAACGGGCGGATTGCCGCACACGCCTTCGCCGGCGAGTTGACGTCGGCTGGTGCGCTGGTCGAGGAGTTGCAGGCAGTAACCGAAGCGACCGGGAGTCGTAACCCGCCGTATGGTCCGCTGATTCTTGCCGCCTGGCGCGGCCGAGAGGCGGAGGCTGCCGGGCTGATCGACGCCACGACGAACGAGGTGCAGATCCGCGGCGAGGCATACGCGCTCTCGACCGCCGCGTGGGCGCGCGCGCTGCTTTACAACGGCCTTGGCCGCTACGAGGACGCGCTCGCTGCTGCGGCGCGAGCCAGCGAGCACAGCGAGGATCTTTGGTTCTACAACTGGGGCCTGGCTGAGTCGATCGTGGCCGCGGTCCGCGCCGGCAAGCGCGAGCTGGCGGTCAATGCGCTCGAGCGGCTTTCGGACATCACCCGCGCGAGCGGCAGCGACTGGGCGCTCGGGATCGAGGCGCGCTCGCGCGCCCTACTGAGAGAGGATGCGGTCGCGGAGGGTTTGTACCGCGAGGCGATCGACCGGCTCGGGCGCACACGGGTGCGCGCCGAGCTGGCTCGCGCGCACCTGCTCTACGGCGAGTGGCTGCGCCGCGAGCGTCGGCGACGCGACGCGCGCGAAGAGCTGCGCCACGCGCACACGATGTTCGCGAGCATGGGCATCGAGGCATTTGCGCAAGGCGCGGAGCGCGAGTTGGTGGCGACCGGCGGCCGTACTCGCAAGCGCGTTCCTGAAACGCGCGACGACCTCACGGCGCAGGAGGCCCAGGTCGCGCGCCTCGCTCGCAACGGCTTGTCCAACCCCGAGATCGGCGCGCGGCTCTTCATCAGCCCGCGCACCGTGGAGTATCACCTCCACAAGGTCTTCACAAAGCTCCGGATCGGCTCGCGCCACCAACTTGCCGACGTGCTCGACCGCGAGGAGGACTCGGGCTTCGACTAGGGACACCCTGATGCGATCGCAGCTCTTCTCGCGCACCCTTTCCCGTAGCGATGGGAAACGCCGAGTGCAACATCGAGGAGGCTGTCAAGCGCGCGGATCTTCTACGCGCGCTCGAGCACGACGAGCTACGCGTCCATTACCAGCCTAAGGTCGATATCGAACGTGCGCGGCGTCCGCGTCCAGGACGCAGAGTCAGCGTGCCGGGCTCGATGCCACTCTCCACCCCGGCGCAGGCTGATCTAGCGATCCCACTGACCGCGGCACTGGTCCGGTGAGCGACGTCGACTTTGAGCTGATTGCCGAGTCGATCCCGCAGATCGTGTGGATGGCCGCCCCCAATGGTGCGATGGAATACCTCAACGAGCGGGGAACGCAGTACACCGGGATGCCGCGCGAGGCGAACATTGGCTGGGGCTGGCTCCAGCTGATCCATCCCGATGACCGTGACCGAGCTGAGCGCTCGTGGCGCGAGGCGGTCGAACGCGAGGCTCCGTACGGGATCGAGTACAGACTCCGCCGCGACGATGGCGAGCATCGCTGGAACGAGTGCCGCGCCATGCCCGTGCGGGATGCAGGCGGCCGGGTCATCAAGTGGATCGTGACCGTCGCGGATATCGAGGAGCGGCGACGGCTCGAGGAGAGACTGCGCAAGGCGGAGCGGGAGACGGCGGAATCGCTGGCCCTGCTAGAGACGCTGCTCGCGGCCGCGCCGGTGGGGTTTGGCTTTGTCGACCGCGAGTTTCGCCAAATCAGGGGCGCGGACGTCGGTTCCCCGGCCATGCCGATCGAGCACGCGCTGCGCAGCGAGGAGCGCTACCAGCATCTCTTCGAGCAGGCGAACGACGCGATTTTCACCGCCGACCTCGAGGGGAACTTCATCTCGATCAACCCGGCAGCCGAGCGGTTGATCGGCTACACGAACGAGGAGGCGACGCGGCTGAGCTTCTTCGATCTGATCGTCCCCGAGGACACGAAACGAGCGGCCGGTATTCTCGCGGAGAGACTCGCCGGCGGCCCCGAAGACCGCCTCGTCGAACTCGGGCTCGTCCGCAAGGACGGCCACCGTGTTGCGGTCGAGGTCTCGGGTCGAATAGTCGTGGAGAACGGTGTTCCTGTCTACCTGCAGGGGATCGTCCGTGATGTCACCGAGCGCAACGCGCTCCAGGAGCAGCTTCGCCACCAGGCCTTCCACGACACGCTCACCGGCCTGCCGAACCGGGCGCTCGTGCTCGACCGTGCCGAGCAGATGCTCGCGCGGGCGCGCCGCCAGCTCTCCCCGGTCGCCGTCCTCTATCTCGACATCGACGGCCTCAAGGACGTCAACGACACCTTCGGACACACCGCGGGCGACGCGCTCCTCAAGGCGGTCGCGGCGCGCCTCTCCGGCGTCGTGCGGGAGGGCGACACGGTCGGACGGATGAGCGGCGACGAGTTCGTCGTCGTGCTCGACTCGGACCCGCCTGCCGCGAGCCCCGTCCTCGTCGCGCAGCGGATCCTCGACGTCCTGCGCCAGCCGATCGATCTCAACGGGGCCGGTATGCGGCCGGTCTCGATCACCGCGAGCGTCGGGATCGCGGTCGGTCAGCGGTCGAGCGCCGGCGAGCTGCTTCGGGACGCCGACATCGCCCTCTACCGAGCCAAGGAATCAGGCAGAGACCGCCACCAGCTGTTCGAGCCGAGCATGCACGCGACGATCAACGACCGCGTCCTGCTCGAGCTCGACCTTCGCGAGGCGCTCCAAGAGCAGCAGCTCTTCCTGCTCTACCAGCCGACCTTCGACCTCCGGCGCCATACGATGACCGGGGTTGAGGCGCTACTTCGCTGGCGCCACCCGAGCCGCGGCGTGCTCCCACCGGGCCTGTTCATCCCGATCGCCGAACAGAACGAGACGATCGTGCCGATCGGCCGCTGGGTGCTCGACCAGGCCTGCCACCAGGCAGCCGACTGGCACGCACGTGGGCACCCGCTCGGCATCTCCGTCAACGTCTCGGCCCGCCAGCTCGACCGAGACGAGTTCGTCGACGAGGTAGCCGACGCGCTCGCGGCCAGCCGCCTCGACCCCCAAGCCCTCACGCTCGAAATCACCGAGACGGCCCTCATGCACGACATGAGCCTCGCCGCCGAGCGCCTCACCGCCCTCAAGACGCTCGGAGTGCGAATCGCGATCGACGACTTCGGCACCGGCTACAGCTCGCTCGCCTACCTGCGCCAGTTCCCCGTCGACGTCCTGAAGATCGACCGGTCCTTCATCTCCGGCACCGCCGACTCCAAGGGGTCAACCGCACTCATCCACACCGTTGTCCAGCTCGGCAAGACGCTCGGCCTCAAAACGCTCGGAGAAGGCGTCGAAGACATCACCCAGCTCCACACACTCCAACGCGCCCGGTGCGACCTCGGCCAAGGGCACTACTTCGCAGGGCCTCTTCCCGTCGAGGCGATCGAGCAGTTCTTCTAACCGCCCATGAAGCCCTCATCATTGGCCGCACGAGCCGGAAACATCCGCAGACTGATCGCAAAGTCCATTCACCGTTCAAGGCTGCCCGACGGCGTTGACCTTCCGCTTGGGGAGCTCGTCCGCGAAGCCGTCGCCGACTAACCCGCCCTCAGGGTCCGCAAGGCGCGGCGCGGCTGGCCTTAGGCGAGTGAGCCGCCAGGCGTCATTCCGGAGCACTGGCGCAGGCGAGGCGAAGGCTCCCCGGCACTAGCCGGGGAGGAGGCCGAGCTGGCCGAGGAAGTCCATCTGGTCGAAGAACAGGTGCTCGGACTTCAGCGTGTCGCCTTCGGTGACGTAAACCGCCGCCCACCGGAGCGCAAGGGCTCGTCCTGTCGGCGCGACATCGCCATTGGGGGTGTGGAAGACACCATCATGGGTGCCGGTCATGATCCCTTCGGCCGCTGCGGCCGACCTGCCGGTGAGGAGCTGCTCGATCTCGAGGCGCAGGTCCGGGAACGCTTCCTGGAACACGGCGATGAAACCGATGACATTGTCGCGGCCGCTGACCTTGGCGCCCGGCGCGGTGAACTCCGCATCGGCGGCCCACGGGTCGGCGTCGCTGTCACGGCCGTTGAACGCGTCGATGTGCTTGAGGATCATGTCTCTGGCGTTGGGCATCTGCTCTCCGAATCTCGTTGGGAGTGCCATCCTCTCAGAAGTGAGACGTTGGGCCTCGGACGAAAAACAAGGTCGCCGTCAGGCGTCATTGCGGAACACTGGCGCAGCCGAGGGTGTGGGTGCCGAAAGCTCCGGTTGCGGGCCCTCGCTCTTGAAGCCTGGGGTCGCGGTCTGATCGATAGGGTCAGCCTCGGTGTCGGGTCGTTCTCGAGGCGTGGTTCTGTCGTTTCTGTATTGGTCTCTGCGGCGGATGCTGGAGCTGATGGTCTTGCGTCGTCGCTCGGAGCGGGAGAAGGAGATCGAGATCCTGCTGCTGCGCCACCAGTTGCGAGTACTCGAACGGCAGGTCGCTCGTCCGCAGGCGACACAAGCTGATCGCGCGCTGCTCGCCGCGTTCAGCCGCCTGCTGCCCCGGCAGACGTGGCGGCGCTCGGCGTTCGTGACGCCGGCGACGCTGCTGCGCTGGCACCGAGAGCTGGTCGCGCGCCGCTGGACGTATCCGCATCGTCGTCCCGGTCGGCCCGCGGAGCCTGCCGAGGTGCGTAAGCTCGTGGTGCGGCTCGCGCGGGAGAACCCAAGCTGGGGGTATCGGCGGATCCAGGGTGAGCTGGTGGGGCTCGGGATCAAGCTCGCCGCGAGCACAGTCTGGTCGATCCTGAAGGAGGCGGGAATCGAGCCGGCACCGAAGCGGCTCGAGCCGAGCTGGGCGGAGTTCCTGCGAGCGCAGGCGTCGAGCATTCTCGAGTGCGACTTCCTGACCGTCGACACGCTGTTCTTGAAGCGCTTCTACGTCTTGTTCTTCATCGAGCTCGCGACCCGCCGTGTTCGTCTGGCTGGGATCACGACCAACCCTGACGGCCGCTGGGTGACCCAGCAAGCACGCAACCTGATGATGCAACTCGACGACGAGCAAGTCCGGCCGCTGTTTCTCGTCCGTGACCGTGACAGCAAGTTCACCCGCGCGTTCGACGAAGTCTTCCGCTCTGAAGGCATCCGCGTCATCAAAGCTCCGGTCCGCGCACCGAAGGCGCGAGCGCACGCCGAGCGCTGGGTCGGCACCGTCCGCCGCGAATGCCTCGACAGACTCCTGATCCTCGGCCGCCGCCACCTCCAGCACATCCTCGCGACCTATACCGCGCACTACAACGAGCACCGGCCACACCGCTCACTCGCCCAGCGGCCGCCGACCAGCACGCCGCCGACGGACGAGCAACCATCGGCCGAGGTGATCGACCTCGATCGCGTCCGCCGCCGTGATGTCCTCGGCAGCCTGATCCACGAATACCAGCTCGCTGGGTAAGCGGCGACGGCAGCGCGCCCACTCCCTGAGAAGGGGATCAGCCCTACTCAGTTACATGCGTGCGCGAACACCGGATCGCTCGACCTGGAGATGAAGAGCCGGATTCTCTGATGCGCGAGCATCCAGCGGCGCCGGCAACACGCCCGAATCTCGATTATCGGCACCCACACCCCGGTTCGAGTCCGGGCGTCGGCTTCGTCGCCGTCCGGCCCCTGCCGCCGTCAGGCCGCGGTCAGGGCTCGGCCGGACTCGATCCGCTCCTCGAAGACGATCGCCGCTTCCAGGGCACGGCGGACCGGACAGGCGGCGGCGACCTTCTCGAGCCGCGCGAGCTGGCCGTCGCCGAAGGAGCGGCCGAGACGGACGATCACGGCGCAGTGGCGCGGGGTGGACTTGTTGTCGTACTCGACCTCGACCTCCACCCCTCCGAGGTCGAGGCCGCGTTTCTCGGCGTACATGACGAGCGTCGTCGAGACGCAGGACGCGATCGCGGCCGGGATCAGCTCGTGCGGCGCCGGGGCGGTGCCGGTGCCCCCGAGATGCTCAGGCTCGTCGGTCACGAGCAGGTGGCGGTCGTCGACGAGGACTCGCTGGCGGAGCGAGCCGGGGACGGATCGGGAGGTCGCGGTCAGCACGGCTCCCACATTGAAGGCGCCCCGGCCCGTCGATCGCATCAGCGCGGGACCCGAGCGACGCTGCGGCTTTCTGCGGACGGCGGGGCGGCGACAGCTTCGCGCGATCGGCATCCTGCCGGCTCTGGAAGAATCCCCGGCGGTGTGAGACCCGCTCGAGGAGCCGGAGCGGCCGTCAGCCTGGCGCTCGGTCTTGCCGTGGCCGTCGCACCGCTCGCCGCGGGCTCCGTGCCCGCCGCGAGCGGAGCCTCCGCGCGTGCCGAGGCGGGGCCGCTCCATCCCGGCGCGCGCTTCGACGGCCGCTACGCGTACGCGCTGACGAGGCTCCAGCTCTCGTTCGGCCCCCGCCCGGCGGGCTCGCCGGCGCAGCGCGCGGCGGCGGCCCGGCTCGTGAAGCTGTTGCCGCGCGGCCGCTTCGAGGCCGTGCCCGGCGGGCTGCGGAACATCGTCGGATCGCTTCCCGGCCGGCTGCCGGCGATCGTCGTCGCCGCGCACTACGACACCACCCCGGTGCCGGGCTACCTCGGCGCGAACAACAGCGCCGCGGGGGTCGGCGCCGTGGTCGCGCTGGCGCGGGCGCTGAAGAGCGATCCGCGCCGGACGGGGCAAGCGGCGATCCGGTTCGTCCTCTTCGACGGCGAGGAGGCGCCCGCAGGGTTCACCGACTTCTACGGCGAGGGCGTCCGGGGGAGCAGGGCGTACGCGGCGGCACACGCTGGGGAGCTGCGCGAGGTGATCGTGCTCGACTTCATCGCGCTGAAGAATCTCCGGCTCGCCCGGGAGCCAAGCTCGGACCGCGCGGTCTGGTCGCGCCTGCGCGCGGCGGCCGGGCGCGCGAAGACCCTCGCCGTCTTCCCCGACCGGGTGCAGGGAGCCGTGCTCGACGACCACACGCCGTTTCTGCGTGCGGGCATACCCGCGGTCGACCTGATCGACTTCGACTACCCCTGCTGGCAGAAGGCCTGCGACGACCTCAGCCAGGTCTCGCAGGTCAACCTGGCCAGGGTAGGCAGGACCGTGCTCGAGCTGGTGCGCACCGAGCGCGGCTAGATCACGAGCACCGCGGCGCCGCGGATGCGGCCGCCGCGCAGGCGGTCGAGCGCCTCGTTCGCCTCCTCCAGCGGGAACGTCTCGACCTCGGTCCGCACGGGTACCTGCGGTGCGAGCGCGAGGAACTCCTCGCCGTCGGCGCGGGTCAGGTTGGCGACCGAGCGCACGACGCGCTCTTCCCAGAGCAGCTCGTACGGGAACGACGGGATGTCGCTCATGTGGATCCCGGCGCAGACGACGACGCCGGCCCGTGCGAGCACGGCGAGCGCGGCGGGGACGAGGGCGCCGACGGGCGCGAAGACGATCGCCGCGTCCAGCTCCTCGGGTGGCCTCTCGTCCGAGCCCCCGGCCCACTCGGCGCCCAGGCCCTGCGCGAACTCCTGCCCCTCGGCGTCGCCCGGCTTCGTGAAGGCGAAGACGCGTCTGCCCTGGTGGCGGGCGACCTGCGCGACGATGTGCGCCGAGGCGCCGAAGCCGTACAGGCCGAGGCGCTCGGCGTCGCCGGCCATCCGCAGCGACCGGTAGCCGATCAGGCCCGCGCAGAGGAGCGGCGCCGCCTGCTCGTCCGCGTAGCCGTCGGGGACCGGGAAGCAGAAGCGCTCGTCCGCGACGACCCGCTCGGCGTAGCCGCCGTCGAGCTGGTAACCGGTGAAGCGAGCCCGCTCGCAGAGGTTCTCCCGCCCGCTTCTGCAGTACCGGCACTCGCCGTCGGTCCAGCCCAGCCAGGGGACGCCGAGGCGCCGGCCGTCGGCCGCGACCCCGACGATCTGGTGCCCTGGAACGAGCGGCAGCTTGGGCTCGTCGAGCTCGCCGTCGACGACGTGCAGGTCGGTGCGGCACACGCCGCACGCGTGCACCTCGAGCAGCACCTGCCCCTCTCCTGGGACGGGCTCGGGAAGCTCGGCCGGCCGCAGCGGCCGTTTCGGCTCGTCGAGCACCATCGCCCTCATGGGACGAAGCGTCACACATCCGGCACGCCCCCGGTACCAGGCACTGGTTGCGGACGAAGAGTCACGGAATCGTCACACCTGGAGTGCCAGGCACCGGTTGTGGAAGAAGAGTCACGGAATCGCCACACCTGGAGTGCCAGGCACCGGTTGCAGAAGAAGAGTCACGGAATCGCCACACCTGGAGTGCCAGGCACTGGTTGTGGAGAAGGATCGCGGGCGCCGGGGCCGCCCGCGCAGCGAGCGGCGCCGCTACGCGGTCGCGGCGAGCGCGTCGTCGACGGAGTCGTGGACGCCGAAGTGCTGCGCGAGGCCGGACACCTCGAGCGCGCGACGCACCTCCACTCCGGGGGCGGCGAGAAGGAGCGCCCCCTTCATGCGCTTGCGCGTCTCGACGAGCGTGCCGAGCGCGG
Source organism: uncultured Actinomycetes bacterium (assembly GCA_963837265.1). Classification (GTDB taxonomy): domain Bacteria; phylum Actinomycetota; class Thermoleophilia; order Gaiellales; family Gaiellaceae; genus DATBLE01. The sequence goes on along the minus strand of CAWIMQ010000001.1, from coordinate 805,085 downwards.
TCGAGTCGACGAACATGACCGCGGACAGGTCGACGACCACCCGCTCGGGCTCGCCTGCGGCCGCCTCGGCGAGCGCGGCCGCGACGTCTCCCGAGTTGTAGAGATCGAGCTCGCCGGCGAGGCGCACGACGACGGAGCTGTTGTGCTGCTCCACCGCCTGCACCGCCGGGAGGCGCAGTCCGTCGGGTTCTCCGCCGCTCACCTCCGGCCAGCTTATCCGGGAGGCGTTTGACGCGGCAACACCGCGTTCGCAATCGTACGACGCCCATGGACCCGGCCCAGGTAGCCGCACGTGCGCGGACGGAGAACTTTCCGGTCGCCTCGCTGTTCTTCCCCCGCGCGCTCCGACCGCATCTACGGGCGGTGTACGGTTTCGCCCGGCTCGTCGACATCCTCGGCGACGAGGCCGAGGGAGATCGCCTCGTCCTCCTGGACGAGCTCGAGCATGAGGTGCACGCCTGCTACCACCCCGAGAGCGAGACGGGCGCGCCGGACCGTGCCGGGCCGGCCTGGCCCGTGATGCGGCAGCTGCAGCCGACGATCCGTGCGTTCGACCTGCCCGTGGAGCCCTTCCTGCGCCTGATCGAGGCGAACCGGATGGACCAGAGGGTCGCGCACTACGAGACGTGGGCGGACCTGAAGCACTACTGCGCCCACTCCGCCGACCCCGTCGGCCGGCTCGTCCTCGGCCTGCTCCGGCGTGCTGACGACGACGAGCTCGTCGAGGCCTCGGACGACGTCTGTACCGGGCTCCAGCTCGTGAACTTCCTCCAGGACGTGCCACGGGATCTCGCGCTCGGGCGGATCTACCTTCCGGCCGAGGACCGGCGCCGCCACGCCGTCGCCGTTCTCGACCGGCCGAACGAGCCGCTCACCAGCCTGCTCCGATTCGAGGCCGCCCGTGCACGCGGATTGCTCGGCGCGGGCCGGCTGTTGCAGGAGCGGATCGGGGGGCGGATCGGGCGGGCGGTCGGCCTCTTCGCCCGCGGCGGGCTCGCCGCGCTCGAGGCGCTCGAGCATGCGGGCTGGGACATCTTCGGCGGGCGCCCGCGGCCGTCGCGGCTCCGCCTCGCCCGGGAGGCGTTGAGGCGGTGAGAGACGAAGCCGAGAACAGAGGCGACGCCGGAGCTGCCGGCGTCGGTGCGAGGCGATGTCGCGACGCCGGAGGCGTCAGCGTCGAGAACGCCTACGCGGAGGTCGGACGCCTGACCCGCGCGCGGGCACGGAACTTCGCCTACGGGATCATGCTGCTGCCGAAGCCGAAGCGACGAGCGATCGCGGCGATCTACGCCTTCGCGCGCGAGGTCGACGACGTCGCCGACGGCGACGCTCCGGCCGCGGAGAAGCGCTTCAGGCTCGAGGAGCTCCACCGGCGCCTCGACGAGGCGCCCTGCCGCGACGCCATGTGGGTCGCCCTCGCCGACGCCCGGGGGCGATTCCCGATCCCGGGTTCGGCGCTGCACGACCTCGTCGACGGCGGCCTCGCCGACCTCGACCGGGAGCGGTACGGGACCTTCGACGAGCTTCGCGACTACTGCGCGCACGTCGCCGGCGCAGTCGGGGTCGCCTGCACCGGTGTCTACGGCGCCGACCAGCCACAGCGCGCGGAGACCCTCGGCATCGCGCTTCAGCTGATCAACGTGATCCGCGACGTCCGCGAGGACTGGGCTCTCGGCCGGGTCTACCTGCCGCAGGACGAGCTCGCCTCCTACGGCGTCTCCGAGGAGGACATCGCCGCCGGCCGGGTCACACCCGCCTGGCAGGCGCTCATGGCGTACCAGTCCGCCCGCGCCCGCACCTACCTCGCCGACGGGCTGACCCTGCTCGGCTACCTCGATCGTCGCAGCTCCGCCTGCGTGGGCACGTTCGCCGGTCTCTACCGGACGACGCTCGAGCGGATCGAGGCGAGCGGGTTCGACGTCTTCGGCGGGCCGCCGCGGCTCTCCCGCGCGGCAAAGCTCCGGGTCGCCGGCGCCAGCCTGCTCGGCCGATGAGGACGGCGGTCGTCGGCGGCGGGCTCGCCGGCCTCGCAGCGGCGCTGGAGCTCGCGGATGCCGGCCAGGCCGTCGTTCTGCACGAGGCGCGGCCGACCCTGGGTGGGGCGGTGCAGACCCTGCCCGAACGCGAGAGCGACCCGTCGCCGCCGCCGGACAACGGCCAGCACATCGCGCTCGGCTGCTTCGAGGCGTACCGGCGCTTCCTCGAGCGGATCGGCAAGGCCGCTGCGCTCGGGCGCGAGCCGCTGCGCCTGCCGGTGATCGACGAGCGCGGCCGCGCCGCCGCGATCGGGCCGGGCCTCCGTCTGCTCGGCTACCGCCACCTTCCGCTCGCCGGCCGGCTTCGCGTCGCCCGCGTCACACTCTCGTTACGGGGTCTGACCCCGTTACGTCACTGTGACGAGACCTTCGCGAATCTGCTGCGGAGGCTCGGCCAGCGGCAGGAGGAGATCGACCGGTTCTGGGACGTCTTCATCCGCCCGGCCCTGAACCTGCCCTGCGAGCTCGCGGGCGCCGACTACGGGATCTTCACCGTCCAGACCGCCCTGCTCGGCGGCAAGGGCGCGAGCGACCTGCTGCTGCCGCGCGAGCCGCTCGGGGAGATGCACGGGGTCGCCGGCGGGCGGGCGCTCGCCGCCGCCGGGGTCGGTGTCCGGCTCGAGTCGCGCGTCGAATCGCTCCGCGACCTGGATGCAGAGCAGGTCGTCCTCGCCGTCCCGCCGCTCGAGGCCGCACGGCTCCTCGGCGAGGAGCCGCCCGCGCTCGGCGACTCGCCGATCGTCAGCGTGCACCTGCTGTTCGACAGGCCGATCCTGAGGCACCGGCTCGCGGCCCTGCTCGCCAGCCCGGCGCACTGGGTCTTCGACCGCGGCGCCCTGACCGGCCACCGGCCGGAAGGTGGGGGCCAGTACCTGACGGTCGTCTCGAGCGGGGCCCCCGAGCTGCTCGAGATCCGTGGTCGCGACCTGGTCGACCTGATGGCCGCGGCGCTCACCGAGCGGCTCGGCGAGGCCGAGCTCCTCTGGTCACGCGTCAGCCGCGAGCCGCGCGCAACGTACGCGGCGCGCCCCGGGACGCGTAATCTGCGCTGGCCGATGCAGACCTCGAGGCCCAACGTCCACCTGGCCGGCGCGTGGGTCGCCTCGGACTGGCCGGCCACGATGGAGGCCGCCGTCCGCAGCGGCGTCGCCGCCGCCAAGGCCATTCTGCTCGCGCAGAATGGTTAGGAGACCGATGGCTGCGCAGACCCGCCGACCGAGCCGCTTCCCGACTGCAGGGAGGGAACTGGGCAGACTCGACCACGCGGTGGAGGCGGCGGTGGGCCGCCTGCTCGAGCTCCAGCACCCGGACGGCTGGTGGGTGGGGGAGCTGGAGTCGAACGCGACGATGGTCACCGAGCATCTCTTCTGGCTCCATGTCCTCGGGCTGCGCGACCCCGAGACCGACCGCCGGCTCGCGAACGACATCCTCGCCCGCCGCCGCGACGACGGCACCTGGTCGAACTGGTGGGAAGGGCCGGCCGATCTCTCGACGACGATCGAGTCGTACGTCGCCCTGAAGATGACCGGCGTCGATGCCGGTCCCGAGACGCTCGCGTACATCCGCCGCGAGGGGGGGATCCCGCACAGCCGGGTCTTCACCAAGTGCTTCATGGCCCTGCTCGGCCACTGGCCGTGGCAGCGCATCGTTCCGATCCCACCGGAGATGATCCTGCTCCCGCCGAGCGCGCCGTTCTCGATCTACAACTTCGCCTGCTGGGCCCGGCAGACCGTCGTCCCCCTCTCGGTCGTCTGGGCGCTCCGCCCGGTCCGGCCGGTCGACCTCGACCTGCGGGACATCGGAGCGCGCCCGGGCGGGACGCAGCCGCCACCGCCGGCAACGGCGCTCCGGCGCCGCGCGATCGCGGCGGCGGAGGCCTGGGTGAAGGAGCGCCAGGAGGCCGACGGGTCGTGGGGCGGGATCCAGCCGCCGTGGGTGTGGTCGATCGTCATGCTCGCCGCGCTCGGGCGCGGTTTCGAGGACGAGACGCTACGCCGCGCGGTCGAGGGCTGGGGCGCGTTCATGGTCGTCGAGGGCGACCGCCTGCGTCCGGAGGCCTGCCAGTCGCCGGTCTGGGACACCGGCCTCGCCGTGCTCGCGCTGCGGGCCGCCGGTGTCGAACCGGGGCACCCGCAGCTGAGGAAGGCCGGCGAGTGGCTGCTCGGCGAGGAGGTCGCCGCCAGGGGCGACTGGGCGATCCGCCGGCCCGACCTCGCCCCGGGCGGGTGGGCGTTCGAGTTCGAGAACGACCTCTACCCGGACGTCGACGACACCGCGGTCGTCGCGCTCGCCCTCCGCGAGCTCGGCCTGGGCGAGGACGCCGTCCGCCGCGGCCTCGCCTGGATCGAGGGGATGCAGTCGAAGAACGGCGGCTGGGGCGCGTTCGACGCCGACAACTCGAGCTACTGGCTCTACAAGCTGCCGTTCTGCGACTTCGGCTACGTGATCGACCCGCCGAGCGAGGACGTCACCGCCCACGCGCTGGAGGCGCTCGCCCGCGAGGAGCGCTTCGCCGACCCGGTCGCTCGCGGGCTCGAGTACCTCACCCGCGAGCAGCAGTGGGACGGCTCCTGGTGGGGGCGCTGGGGCGTCAACCACGTGTACGGCACGGGCGCGGTGCTGCCTGCGCTCGAGGCCTGTGGTTTCGAACGGACGAATCCGGTGATGAGAAAGGCAGTGGCCTGGCTGGACTCGGTCCAGCACGACGGGGGCGGCTTCGGCGAGGACATCCGCTCCTACCACGAGACGGCCATGCGCGGCCGCGGAGTCGCCACCGCTTCACAAACCGCCTGGGCGTTACTAGGCTACGTTGCGGCAGGCGAAGCGCAGAGCGGGTCGGCGATCAGGGCCGCCGACTATCTTTGTGCCGAGCAAGAGGCGAACGGCGACTGGAGCGAGGCGCATTACACCGGCACGGGCTTCCCCACCGATTTCATGATCCGCTACCACCTCTACCGGCTCCACTTTCCCCTCATGGCCCTCGGCCGACTACGAGAAAGGTTGAACCGTTGACACCCTCCTCTGTCGCATCTCGCACTCTCCGGCGCGCGGCAAAGCTTCGCCCCGCGTCGTCCTCAGTCGCGCCCGTAGCCTCCGGCTACGAGCGCTCCCTGCGTCCTAGCGGTGCTCGCTTTTCGCGCTCGGAGAGCACGATCTGCTCCGACGGAGGGTTCAGATGAAGTTTCCGCTGCGCTCGACCGTCCAGATCGGCCGCTATGTGGCCGCGCAGAAGCGCAAGGGCGAGCTCTACCCGCTCGTGCTCATGCTCGAGCCGACCCTCGCCTGCAACCTCGCCTGCATCGGCTGCGGAAAGATCCGCGAGTACGAGTCGAACAAGGCGCGCCTCTCCGTGGACGAGTGCATCGACGCGGGCGTCCAGTGCCCGGCGCCGGTCGTGTCGATCTGCGGCGGCGAGCCCCTGATCTACAAGGGGATCGAGGACGTGGTCGCGGGCATGCTCGAGCTGCGGAAGAACATCGACCTCTGCACGAACGCCCTCAAGCTGACCGAGTACCTGGACGTGTTCAGGCCCGACCCGCGGCTCACCTTCGTCGTCCACCTCGACGGCATGCGCGAGATCCACGACTACGTGTGCGACTACCCGGGGCTCTGGGACGTCGCTGTGGACGCGATCCGGCGGGCGCGGGAGGCGGGCTTCCGCGTGACGACGAACACGACCGTCTTCAAGGAGACCTCGGTCGACGACGTGATCGAGATGATGGGCTACCTGACGAACGAGGTCGGGATCGACGGGATGCTGATCGCGCCCGGCTACCAGTACTCGCAGATCGACCCGGCGCTGACGATGACGCGCGACGAGCACGAGGTGAAGTTCCGCGAGATCCGGACGGCCGTCCGCCGGCAAGGCTACCGCTGGCTGGCGAGCCCGATCTACCAGGACTTCCTCACCGGCGACCGGAAGCTCCCCTGCGCGCCGTGGGGATCCATCACCCGCAACCCCTACGGGTGGAAGGGGCCCTGTTATCTCCTCACCGACGGGATCTTCCCCACGTACGAGGCGTTGCTGGAGAACATCGAGTGGGACTCCTACGGGCCGGGCAACGATCCGCGCTGCGAGCACTGCGGGATCCACTCCGGCTTCGAGCCGTCAGCGGCGTACGAGGCGACGGCGAGCGTGAAGGAGACCGTCCGGAGCATGGCGTGGACGCTCACGGGCTGACGGTGGCCTGCGCGACCGCCGCCGAGGCGCGTGCCGCGCGCCGGGCAGGCTTCCGCACGGCACTCGTCGGTCTCCGAGCGAGCCGCGGGGTGCCCGCCGGCCCGATCGTCTCGTTCGGCCTCGCCGGCGCGCTCGACGGCCTCGCGGTCGGCACCGTGATCGACGCCACGCGCATCGTCGGCGAGGACGGCACCGTCCTCTGGGAGGGCGAGGGGCTCGGGGTCCCGGGCGCCTTGCCGGGGACGATCCTCGCCCTCGCCCGGATCGCCGACGATCCGGCCGAGCGGCGCCGGCTGCACGACCGGACGGGCGCCGACGCGGTCGACCTGGAGAGCGGCGTCCTCGCCGCCACCGGCCGCCTGCAGGGCTGCGTGCGGGCGGTGTCGGACACCCCCGAGCGCACCCTGGGGCCTCTCGCCGCGGCGGTCACGGCCGCCGGCCGGCCGCGGCCCACGGGCCTGGCGGCGGCGTTCTTGCGCGAGCCGAGGAAGACTGCGAGAGCCTTGTCGGGAATTCGCGCAGCGCTGGCGGCGCTCGCGAGGACGAGCCTCGCGACGAACCATCTCGCTCCCGGGGGGAGTGACACGGAATGAGCGGTCGCGTCCTTCTCGCCGCCCCCCGCTCGTTCTGCGCCGGCGTCGACCGGGCGATCGAGATCGTCGAGCGGCTGCTCGACCAGCACGGGCCGCCGATCTACGTCCGCCACCACATCGTCCACAACGACCATGTCGTGCGCCGGCTCGAGGCCCTGGGGGCGGTGTTCGTGGACGACGAGGACGAGGTGCCGCCCGGCGCGATCTGCGTGCTGTCCGCTCACGGCGTCGCGCCGGCCGTCCGCGAGAACTGCGAGCGGCGCGGGCTGCAGGTCGTGGACGCGGTCTGCCCGCTCGTCTCCAAGGTGCATGCCGAGGCGCGCCGCTACGCCGACAGCGGCCACCTCGTCGCGCTGGTCGGGCACCGGCATCACGTGGAGGTGATCGGGACGAAGGGCGAGCGCCCCGAGCAGATCGTCGTGGTCGAGTCGCCGGAGGAGGCGGAGCAGCTCGACACCGACGGCAGGCCGCTGGCCGTGATCAGCCAGACCACGCTCTCGCTGGACGACGTCGCCTCGACCGTCGACGTGCTCGAGCGCCGCTTCGGCGACCTGCGCCGCCCCGGCGCGGACGACATCTGCTACGCGACGCAGAATCGGCAGGACGCGGTGAAGGAGATCGTCTCGATGGGGGCGTCGCTCATCCTCGTGCTCGGCTCGCCGACGAGCTCGAACGCGCAGCGCCTGGTCGAGGTCGCCCGCGCGCGCGGCGCCGAGGCGACCCTGATCGACGACCAGGACGCGATCGACGACCTCTTGCTCCACGGCCACGAGATCGTCGGGCTGACCGCCGGCGCCTCGACGCCGGAGGAGCTCGTCCAGGCGGTGCTCGAGCGTCTCGCCGAGGCCGGCTACGAGCTCGACGAGGAGGTCACGGTCGCGCGCGAGGACGTCCACTTCCGCCTGCCGCGCGAGGTGGCGGCGAGATGACGTCGGTCCAGATCCCGCAGTCGGTCGCCGCCGCGCTGCCGACCCTCTCCGTCTTCGACATCACGAACGAGGTCTCCCGCGACGTCGTCGCCGGCGGCCCGGCCAGCGGGATCGCATACGTCACCGCCGCGGTGCCGACGTCGCTCGTCCGGGTGAGCGAGCGCGAGTCGGGGTTCTTCTGCGACATCGAGGCGCTCCTGGAGCGGATCGTGCCGGGGTCGGCCGTCGACCGCGACCGGATGCTGCTCGCGCTGCTCGGGCCGCGCACCGAGCAGATCCCGTTCCAGGCGAGCCGGCTCTGCCTGGGGCATTGGCAGCGCGTCCTGCTCTTCTGCCTCGACGGCGACACCCGCGCGGAGTACACGCTGACGCTGGTCGGGTGAAAGCGCGGGGGAACCCATGGTTCTTCCCGCGGGCCCCCTCCTTCCGCTCGCTCGCTGCGTCTCGCGTCGCCTCGTCTCTCGGCGAGCGGTTGCGGGCCGCGCCCGCACCGGTCGGGCGCGGCGGCGAGTTCGGGGAGAGCCCATGGCTACGTTCTGAGCGGCTCGTGATCGAGCGCGCGCCCGTGAGGATCTTTCGGGGCGGCAACCTCGTCCGAGCGCGTTATCATCCGGCGATGGCACGGGCGCGCCGGCACCAGCGCCTCCTGTCCGTTCTCGCGTTCGGTCTGCTTGCGCTCGCCGCCGAGCTCGCCGGCCGGAGCCTGGTCCATCGCGTCGACCTCGGCCGCCACGTCTCCTCGCCCGGTTACGCGCGCACCGACTACTACCCGATCCTGCTCGCGATCGTGAAGGGCGGGATCGCCCTCATGCTCGCGCTGCTCCTCTGGCGCGTGCTCCGTGCTCGCGCGGCGGAGCGGGGGGCGCTGCGCCTGCTCGGCGGGCGGCGCCGGATGCCGAAGCTGCGGCTTCAGCTGACCCCGCGCGTCTACCTCGCCTTCTTCCTGCTCACCTCCGCGATCTTCCTCGTGCAGGCCGATGCCGAGGGGGCAGAGCTCGGCCGCTGGCCGCTGCTCTCGCCCTGGCTGCATTCCTCGGCGCTCCCGGTGTTCGCCGTGCTCGGCGTGCTCTGCGCGCTCGTCTGGTGTGCGGTGCGCGACTGGCTCGCCGACTACGAGGAGTACGCGCAGCAGACCGTCGCCCGCGCCCGCCTTCTCGTCGGCCGCGGCGTCCTCCGCACCGCCAGGCCGCGCGGCGAGGGCGTCGTCCCGCCGCGCAGCATCTTCGGCCTCGCGTTCGAGAGCCGGCCGCCTCCGCTCGCCGCGTAGCCCGCGGCACCGCCCGCGGGGCGAGCCCTCGACCCGCGATTCCGGAGGAACCCGATGACGCAGTACGCAACCGACCTGACCCGTGTCCGTCTACGCCGCTCGGCGCGCGCCCTGACGCTGCTCACGCTGGGGCCGCTGACGGCGCTTGCCGGCGTCGCCTGGGCGCTGCTCCAGCCCTGGCGGGTGACGCTGCTCCACCCGCACGGCCAGGGCTTCTGGTGGCTCGCCGTCGAGCCGCCGCTGCTGGTGATGGCCGCGGGAGTCGTCTTCGCCCTCGTCACGCCCGGCATCGTCCGCGACCTCGAGGAGGCCGAGCGCTAGTGCAGCCCCCCGCGGAGCACGTCCACTGGCTGTTCGCGACGGGGTTCCTTCTGCTCGGTCTGCTCCTCCTCGCGGAGGCGATCGTCGGCCGGGAGGTATGGCGCCGCCGCAGGTGGCGGGCCTATCTCTGGCCGTCGCTCCTCTTCGGCCTCGGCGTCGCCATGTGGCCGGTGATGGTGTTCTTCACGACCTCGACGATCCACATGCTCGCGCACAGCTCGTGGGCGCAGGTGATGATGCTCGCCGGCGCCGCCGAGCTGGGCCTGGCGAGCGGGAAGCTGCGGAACGAGCTGTGGGGCCTCGCCGTTCCGTTGATGCTCGCCGTCTCGGGCGCCGCCTTCCTGATCCACGAGGCGAACCCGTGGTTCTACTCGCGCTCCGCGTTCGTCCACCACGTCTGCGGCTGGATGCTGCTGATCGGCTCCCTGTTTCCGCTGGGCGCCGCGTTCAAGCCGCGCTCCTGGGTGTTCAACGGCGGCTATGCCCTCGTCATCGTCGCCGTCGCGGTCGTCCTCTTCTCCGTCCGCGACGTCGCTCCGGTCTTCGGCCACCTCGACCCGACGGCGGGGGTGGCCCACCGGTGAGACGGTCGGCGCTCGTCGTCCTCCTCCTCGCGCTCGCCTTCCCCGGTGGGGCGTGGGCGCACGCGACGCTGCTCCAGACCTCGCCGAGGGTCGGGCAGCGGCTGGACGTCTCGCCGCGGCAGATCGTGCTGAGCTTCGACCAGACCGTCCGGGTGCTCCCGAACGGGATTCAGGTCTTCGACACCCGGGGGAAGATCGTCTCCGGCGCGCCGCACGTCAGCCCGGCGGACGGGCGCGTCGTCGTCGCGCCGCTGCCGGGCTTGCAGAAGGGCGCGTACACGGTGCGGTGGGCGACGATCTCGAACGACAGCCATGTCGGCCGCGGCGTCTTCACGTTCGGAGTCGGCGTCCCAGCGCCGCCCGTCAGCCAGGCCTACGGTGCCTCCGGCCCGACCACGAGCGAGCACGTCGTCCGCTGGCTCTACTTCCTGTGCCTGGCGCTCCTGACCGGCGGGCTGGGATTCCGCCTCCTCGTCCTGCGCGGTCCGCTGCCCGTCGAGGTGGAGCGGCGGTTCTACCGGTTCAGCGGGCTCGGGGTCGTCGCCGCCCTGCAGGTCGGGATCCTCGCGTTCTGCCTGCGCGCCGAGGACGCGCTGCAGCTCGACGTGACCTCGTTCCTGTACGGCGACCTGTCGCCCTTCGCGAACACGACGCGCTTCGGGAAGGCGTTCGTGGTCATGGAGCTCGGCTTCGCACTGGTCGCCGCGTTCCTCTTCCTCGCCTGGCTGAGCGGCCGCCGGCTGCTGCTCTGGCCGGCGTTCCTGCTCTCGCTCGGGCTGGGCGCCGGGTTGTCGCTGGCGAGCCACCAGGGCGACGACCGGGGCTGGCTGCCGTCGTTCGCCGACTGGGTGCACCTCTCGGCGGCGACGCTCTGGATCGGCGGGCTGCTCTCGCTCGCCTTCGTCGTCTGGGACGACCGTGCGCTGCGGCGGACGGCCTTCTGGCGGTTCTCGCAGATCGCCGGCCCGCTGGTCGCGCTGGTCGTGGCCGCCGGCGTGTACATGTCGTTCAAGCGATTCCCGGCGCTGCACGACGTCTGGTCGGTCGGCTACGGCCGGCTGCTGCTCGTCAAGCTCGGCCTGGTCTGCGTCGCGCTCTCGTGGGGCGCGTTCCACCACTTCGTGATCCGGCCGCGCCTCGATCGGCCGGCGGTGACACGGTTCTTGCCCCGGTCGGTTGCCGGCGAGGCGGTGGTCGCGGTCTCGATCCTGCTCCTGGCGGCGATCCTGGTCGACTCGAAGCCGCCCGTGAAGCCCGCACCGCCGCGGGCCGCCGCCGTCGCATCGCGGCGGTAGCGGCCCGCGGTCGGAGCTCAGAGCGCAGGGGCCGGTGCGGCGCCGGCCGCCGGGCCCTGCCGGTCGCGGAGGCCCCGGACGAGCATCAGCGCGGCAGCGGCGAGGAGCAGGCCGCCGACGACGGCAACGCCGATCCCGGCCCAGAGGAGCCAGGCAATCCTCGCCCCGGCGGAGACGTCGGCGAAGACGCCGGGTGAGCCGTCGGCGTTCATGAGGACGATCGACCACGAGCCGGACTTCGGCTTCCAGGTCAGCGCCGCCGCGTCGGTGCCGGAGGCCGACGCCGCCCAGAACCTCTGGTCGGCGGGACGCCCCGGTTCGGTCGAGCCGCTGTGGGTGACGTAGGGGACCTGGAACGGGTCGAGGTCGAGATCCTTCGCGGTTGCGTGCGGAACGTCCGCGAGGTAGGCGTCGACCACCGCCTTGCGGGCAATCCCGACGAACACGGGCTTCGCCGAGGCCGCCTCGACGCGCACGTTGCCGATCAGCCATTTCGGGATCTCGGTCCCGATCGTGACCTCGTCGGTCGCGATCGCCCTGGTCGGGGTCTCGAAGCGGTGCGCGTTCGCCGAGAGGTACCCGTTTCCGTCCCGCTTGTCGACGTCGGTCCAGATCGCCACTCCGGCTACAGCCAGACCGAGCGCGGCGACGATCGCCACGATCGAGCCGCCGATCACCAGGTCGGTCCGGCGGCCGGGCCTGTTCGTTTTCGAGGTGTTCATCGCGCTCCTTCCATCGCAGGTTGTCGGTCTCGAGCCTGATCGCACCCGGCCGTTGCGGCCATCGAGGCAGCCGGTGTCTCTTGTGTGGCTACCACCCGTCGCGGGTTAGGGTGGCGGCGATGCGTTGGGCGATCTCCGGAGGGGCCGGCTTCCTGGGGCTGCACCTCGCGCGGCGGCTGCTCGCCGCCGGGCACGAGGTGCGGACGCTCGACCTGGCGCCGCTCGACGAGCCCGACCTGGAGCAGCGCGTGGAGGAGCTGTGGGGCGACGTGCGCTCGGCTCGCGACGCGCGTGTGCTCGTCGAGGGCGCCGACGTGCTCGTCCACGCTGCGGCGGCGCTGCCGATCCAGGCTTCCCGAGAGTCGATCCGGTCGGTCAACGTCGGCGGCACGGCAACCGTCCTCGCCGCGGCGGCGGAAGCCGGCGTGCGCCGGCTCGTGCTCGTCTCCTCGACGGCCGTGTACGGCGTTCCGAAGGTGCACCCGATCCTCGAGGACGCGCCGCTCGTCGGCGTCGGCTGGTACGGCGAGTCGAAGATCGAGGCCGAGGAGGTGACGCGCGACTTCGGCCGGCGCGGGCTCGACTTCGTCGTCGTCCGTCCGAAGACCTTCGTCGGCCCGGAGCGGCTCGGCGTCTTCGAGATCCTCTTCGACTGGGTCCGCGACGGCCGCCGGATCTACATGCTCGGCGACGGGACGAACCGCTACCAGCTGCTCGACGTCGAGGACCTCGTGGAGGCGATCGTGCTCGCGGCCGAGCGGCCCGAGGCGTCGGGCGAGACGGTGAACGTCGGGGCGAAGGAGTTCGGGACGGTTCGATCGGATCTCCAGGCTCTGATCGACCACGCCGGATCGGAGAGTCGCCTGACCCCGGTGCCCGCCCGGCCGGCCGAGATCGCGCTACGCGCCCTGGAGCTGCTTCACCTCTCGCCGCTCGCCGAGTGGCACTACCGGACCGCGCACCGCGACTCGTTCGTGGACGTCGGCAAGGCGGAGCGCCTGCTCGGCTGGACGCCGCGCCACTCGAACGCGGAGTCGCTGTGCCGCACCTACGACTGGTACCTGGCGCACCGCGAGTCGCTGCGGGCCGCCGGCGTCACCCATCGGGTGCCGTGGAACCAGCAGGCGCTCGGACTGCTCAAGCGGCTCAGCTGACGATCGAGGGGCGGCACGCTCGCGCAGACGAGGCTTGACCCCTCGTCGGCCCGAGGCCTGCTGTCGTTCCGGACGCGACGCGTGGTCCGACGCATCGAGCGAAAGCCGCGCGGCCCGGATCGCTCGCATCCGAGTCGGCGAACGTTACGATCCCGCCGTGGATCCGGCGACGAGGTAGCGGTCAGACGCGGCGACCGCCGCGCGTGATTGGCGCGCGCCGAGGCTGCCTTCGAGGCAGCGTCGGGCGCTCCGTGCCACCGCTACGACTTGGAGGTACACGAATGAATCGTCAGAACCTCTTCTCCGATACCTGGGACGGACAGAACGATGAAGCTGGGACTCGGCATCGAGTCTTCTGGCGGCCGGACGACGCCCGGATGGGAGCAACGCTGTACGAACTCACCCCCGGCGCGCCTGAGGCGCGGATGCATATGCACTTCGGAGCCGAAGAGATGTTCTTCGTGCTGAGCGGTCGCCCCGTCTTCCGGAACCAACACGGCCAAGAGGAGTTGGCTCCGGGCGACTTCGTCTTCTGCCCCGAGGGACGTGCCGGACTACACACGTTCAGCAACCCCACCGGAGAACCCGCTCAGATCCTCGCGATCAGTGCCGGGAGCTTCCCTGACGTCGTCGCCTACCCGGAACACGGATATGCATGGGTGGCGACTCGCGATCCCGATCCCGATCTACTCGCGAGCGGCGGCGACCCCGGCATCATCGCTCGCTTCGAGATCCCGATCGAGTAGATCGTCCGGCCGTTCGTCAGCCGTCGCTCGACACGACGAAGAGGCCGCGAGAGCGGCCTCTTCTCACGAACGCTGGCCCGGACGACGGTCTCCATCTTGAAGTGCGCTGCTACATGCGATCAAGCCCGACTTGGAGGTGGGGATCACGGTCGGGGCCGGCCACTTCCACCAACTCGAGGTGCCCGAACAGGTCAACGCAATGATCGAGCGCTTCCTCGCGGTTTCGGTCTGATCGGCGGCCGCGGGCGCGCGCAAGGGTGGGCGGTATGTCTCACCGGTCCGGGTCGGTGAGGACGGCGGTCTTTCGTGCTGCACAGTACGAGGCGATCATCTCGCGGGCGGCGTCTGGACTGGCCTTCTCTGGCCCTCGGTGTGGCCCCGCTCCCTGGACGAGTCCGCTGCGCGCCGAGATTCCAAAGTCATCGCGTGGGAGATACCTCCACGGCAGACGCTCACGCCGCAAGCGAGGGAGGGTGGATGAAGGGCATCAGGCACTTTCTGCGGGAGTTCACAGCATCGGCCGTCAGGGAACACCTCCGGTCCCAGATCGAGAACACGAAAGGTCCGCCGAGGTTGACGAAGAACGAGATCGAGTTGGTGCGGTTCATCCGCGAGGGATCGTTCGACTGGGGCGCGCTACCGGCCGATTCCGGCTCCTGACGAACCTTCTCGGTCAGCCGCTCGAGGGACACTGCCGAACACTCGCCCAGGCGGCCAGAACCTCTCCCGTCCTGGCAGAGCGCATCAGTGCTGACCCGGAGGAGGCGAGCGCCGTCGAGGTCTACGGCCAGCGGCTCGGCCGTGGCTCCATGCGCTCACGAGCGGCCCAGTCGTCTCGTGGCGGAGAGAAGACGTCGACGACGACGGCGCCCGCGTCGCCCCCGGTGACGGCGTGCGGCGTGTCCGAGGGAATCCGCCAGATTCCGCCCGCCTCCACGGTGCGAGTCTCGTCGGCGATGCGGAAGACCACCGAGCCCTCGATCACCATCCCGAGCTGTTCGTTGGCGTGCCGGTGCTCGGGCAGCTCCGCGCCGGGCTCGACCTCGACCACCGCCAGCGTGAGCTGCCCGCCGTGGACAGCGCGGGCGAGATAGCCCGCCGAAAGAAGCAGCGGCCGAATCGAGCGCAGATCATCGAACGCATTCATCCCGGGCGATTCTACGAGGAGGTAGCACGGCACGCTCGAGAGGCAGTCCTCCAGATGCTCGACCCCGAATTTCGGCGCCTGATCTTCGACGGCCGTCAGGTTGACGATCGTGTACTCGTCCATCACCACGACCTGTCGGTCTGGTGACATCCGCTGTCGAGGCGAGGTCGCTCAGGATGCCTCTGCCTCGCGGTAGATCTCATATGTGAGCGTGCTCTCGACGAACGGCATCGCCCCGGCGACAGCTGCGTATTCCGGGTCGGCTGCATCGCTCGCCTCCTCACGCTCGTAGGCGTTCAGATCCGGATACGCGAACACGAGCCGGACGGCGTTCATCTCGCCGGAGAGGGCGTGCAGGATCCTGCATGACGCCCGTCCGCGTCCGGCGCGGAACTTACGCCAGCGCTCCGCGGCTTCGACGAACTCGGCGAACCGACCGATCTGCACGCGGCCGGCGACGTGAACCTCGACTCCCATCAGTTGCTTGCCTCCTTTCGCGACGGGCGAGCCTGGAGGTCGGAACCCACCGTGGCTCAAGCGACTCATTCCCGAGCACCCGGGCGGCAGAGGGTGCTCAGCCACGGCTCGGCGGGCTCGCCCGACGCATCTGCCCGATGGAGTGCGGCGTCCTGCCGCAGAACCGGTCGGTGCCGCCCCGGTCAGCGCTTGATCAGGTTGTGCACCTGCCACGTCTCGGGTGCCGGTCGGCGGATCCCCTGCGCTGCGAGGACCGGCTCGAGCTTCTCGTCCCAGGCGCGGGCGTGATCTTCGGACTCCCAGACCTCGATGACGCGCCAGCTGCCGTCGGGCGCCTCGCCGGCGATGTGAATGAGCCCTCCGTCCGGGATGTTCTCGTTGCTGACGCCCATCTTCTCACGCGTCGCGTCGTACTGATCCTTCGTGACGTTCGGGTTGTTGAACATGCGAGCGAATGCCATTCGGAAGTTCCTCCCTCTTCGGTGGACAGGGCCGACAGGACACAAGAGCCCGGCGCCCGGATCGTACGTCAAGGTCATCGCGGCAGTGGCGTGGAGCTTGCCGGTCTTCCGTCCCGCGTGGACGAGCACCAGGAACGTGTGGCCGAGGAGCCGGCCCCATCCGCGGCGATACGACGGCAGCGGCATCGGAAGACTGCGAGAGCAAGACGCCCGGTTGCCGGCGAACCCCGAGAAGCGGCTTCGCCCTCGAGGCCGCCCGGCGTGATACGGATCTCCTCACTGCCCCCGCCCCGGATCCTCGGGCTGTCGATGTGGCGGCGCACCGGCGAGTATCTTCGCGCGGAGCCCGCTCGCATCCAGAGAGACTCCTCAGGTGCGTGACTCCGGGGAGGTCGGGTAGGGAATCCACCGCAGCGGCGGTGATGCCCCGGAGCTAGCCGGAGAGGAGATCGATCTCGAGGTTTCCCAGGGTGGTGCTGAACGCGGTGATCGCCCTGTCGATCGGATGGCCGGTGCCGCCGATCGCCTTGAACCGGGCGAGGTCCTGGTCCTTGATGATCGCTGCCAGGGTCGTGAACCGCTGCTGCAGCACCCTGGTCGTCGCGATTGCTCTGTTCACGTCTGCTTTGACCCTCGCCGGCGGTGCGGTGCGGGTCAGGAACCGGAGGAGCCGGGTGACGGTCTTCCGAAAGGGCGCGACGCGTGCTCCGCAGGAGGGAAGTTGGTCCACCCGGGTCACCGCGCCGCACGCACATGCCTTGGTGACGCGACCCAGCGCGGCCTGTGCCGGGCGGTAAGTCGTGCGGAACCTGGCGTAATAGCCGTCGGTGTGAGCGGCGCCGGCCGCCGGGAAGCCGAGGCTCGCTCCGGCGGCGACCAACACGAGAGCGATCGATCTGCGGGCAGTTGCCCCCTGTGTCGTGACCGTCCGTGGCGTCAGGCGATTAAGAGCTCCTTTCGTAATGAGCAGGGACCCGTTCGTTGACGACGAAGGCTGTCGGTATCCGTCGTCAAGCTGGGAGGGGTGCCGATGGCTGTTGCGCCGTGGATCGTCTCGGACGAGTTGTGGGAGTTGGTCGAGCCGCTGTTGCCGAGGGTGGAGCGGCGCTTCCGCTATCCGGGCCGCAAGCGGCTGCCGGACCGGTTGGCGTTGCAGGGGATCTTGTTCGTGTTGCACACGGGGATCTCGTGGACGCATCTGCCGCTTGAGCTCGGCTTCGGCTCCGGTGTGACCTGTTGGCGTCGCCTGGACGAGTGGCAGAAGGCGGGCGTCTGGGAGCGGCTGCACGGGCTGTTGCTGGCGCGCTTGCGTGCGGCGGGTGAGATCGAGTGGTCACGGGCGGTGGTCGACGCCAGTCATGTGCAGGCGAAAAGGGGGGCTCCGCGACGGGCCCGAGCCCGGTTGATAGAGCCAGATTGGGCTCCAAGCATCACCTCCTTGTCGAGGGCGGCGGGATCCCGCTCGCCTGGGCGCTCACGGGCGGCAACCGCCACGACAGCACGCAGCTGATCCCGCTCGTCGACCGGGTGCCACCGGTGCGCGGCAAGGTCGGCCGGCCGCGCCGGCGGCCCGAGCGAGTCAGCGGCGACCGGGCCTACGACTACCCCAGCCGCCGTCGCGAGCTCCGCCGGCGCGGGATCAAGGCCGAGATCACACGACGCAACACCGAGCACGGCTCCGGGCTGGGCCGCTACCGCTGGGTCGTCGAGCGCACCTTCGCCTGGCTGCACCAGTTCAAGCGACTGCTCGTCCGCTACGACCGCCGCGCAGAGATCCACGAGGCGTTCCTCGCACTCGGCTGCTGCCTCGTCTGCTACCGCCGACTCAGGAACACCTCATTGTGAAAGGAGCTCTAAATCCGCTGCGCCTCGAAGAGTCAAGAGCATCCACGGGCTCTTCGGCCGTCGTCGTGCCGGCGCACCCGCGATCGGCCGAGCCCGCGCCGAGGCTCACGGGACTACCTGACCACGCGCACCCGACACTGGTCGACTCGCCGCCGGCGGCTTGCCGGAGGAGCTCGTCTACGCCGGATTCTCGCTCGCCTTCGTGCTGGTTCTTGCGCCACGCCGCCGGGGTACCTTGTCGTGAGTGGTCGACCCGACGGTTCGGCTGGCGCGGCTCGAGCGGTCCTCGCTTTCGTCTGCGGTTGATCGCCCGCGCCTGCAGCGAAGGGCTCGGGCGCTCGCCTGGGGCGGCAACGCGTGGCATCTGGTCGAGTTCGGGATCGCCGCAGGCGCGGGCATCACCGCGGGCTCCATCGCATTGATCGGCTTCGGCGCGGACAGCCTCATCGAGGGACTTGCCGGATTCGTCATCATCTGGCTGTTCACCGGCTCGCGCCTGCATTCCGCCGCGGCGGAGCGCCGTGCCCAGCAATTCATCGCCGGCGGCTACTTCGTGCTCGCCGCGTACGTGGGCGTCGAGTCGATCAGTGACCTGACGGGCCGGCATCATCCCGCCGTCTCGTGGCTCGGAGTCGGGCTCGCGGCGTTCACTGCGCCGACGATGCCCCTGCTCGCACGTGCCAAGCGGGCGGTGGGTCGACAACTCGGCTCGTCGGCCGTGGTCAGCGAGGCTGGGCAGAACATGATCTGTGCCTGGCGCACCGGAGCGACGCTACCCGCCGCGCTTTCTCATCTGTTGCGCCCCTCAAAGTCCGACCCGTGGCGGCACCAGGTGCCCCCTGCGGCGACCGCGGGGGGCGTAGGGTCCACGCACCCGGGTCGGTCTCGACCCTCGACGCGAGGAGGCGCGATGCCCACTGTGATGGCGTACCACGACGTGAAGGACAAGGATCACTGGCTCGCCTCGCCGAGGCGTGAGGAGTTCTTCGGCCCGCTCGGCGTCACCAACATCCGGAAGTTCGTCGATCCGGAGAATCCGACGCGGGTCGGGCTGGTGATGGACGTTCCCGACCTGGACGCCGTCATGGCCGCGATGGAGAGCCAGGCGGCCGTGGACGCGATGGCCCACGACGGCGTTCTGCCCGAGACGCTCGTGATTCTCGTCGAGGGGTAGCCCGGGCAGCCCGAGCCGTCGACGGTGCTCGTCCGGGCTCCGATTCTTCTGTGCCAGACTTGGTCGAGGTGGTGAGCGACGACGACGTGAAGGGAGTCCTGTGACCGGCTACTCGGTGGCTCAGCTCGACGAGATCGACGAGATGAACGACGGGCGCTGCCCGTGGCGACCCGTCCGGCACCACTTCGGCATCACGGGCTTCGGCGTCAATGCGTGGACGGGCCGGGCCGCCGGTGACCGGATCATCAACGAGCACGACGAGTCGGAGCCGGACGGCAACGAGGAGCTGTACCTGGTTCTGGCTGGGCGCGCAGTGTTCGAGCTCGACGGCGACCGCGTGGACGCTCCGTCCGGGACCCTCGTCTTCGCTCCCCCGGGGGTGAAGCGGACGGCGTTCGCCGAGGAGCCCGAGACGACGATCATCGCGCTCGGAGGCACCCCGGGTAGAGCGTACCGGCCGCACGGCATGGAGCTGTGGGCCCCGCTCGGGCCCCTCTACGAGGCGGGCGCGTACGCCGAGGCGGCCGATCGCGGACGCGCCCTGGTCGAGGCCCATCCAGAGTACGCCGGCCTGTTCTACAACGTCGCCTGCTGCGAGAGCCTCGCCGGCCGGACGGCCGACGCGGTCGGCCATCTCCGGCAGGCGATCGACCTGGCCGAGCAGTTTCGCGCCTACGCGAAGGACGACTCGGATTTCGATCCCATCCGGGACGAGCCCGCTTTCAGGGAGCTGATCGGCCTCTAGCCTCGATTCCGCACGTCTGGCGTTGGTGGCGGGCAAGGAAACGTCCTCCTGTGCAGGGAGGATGTGGGTTGTCTCGACCTACATCCCGCACGAGGAGGACGCACCTTGAGAGTGAAGTCTGGCAGCCGGCTCGGATCGCTTCAAATCGCTGCTGATCAGGAGGGCCTCGTGTCGCGTTCTGGCTTGGCGCTGGTGGTCGAGCTGGCGGCCCGGCTGGGGGTCGAGCGGGAGCTCTCGTCCGGGCTCGGGGGCGTGTTCAAGCGGCGCCCGCTGCACGACCCGGGGCGGGTGGTGGTTGATCTGGCGACGATGCTGATCGACGGCGGCGACTGCGTCTCGGATCTCGGCGCGCTTGCCGAGCAGCCAGACTTGTTCGGCGGTGTCGCGTCGCACTCGACCGCGACGCGGCTGTTGTACGCGCTCGGCGAGGACGAGCTGGCGTCGATCCGGGTCGCACGCCGCAGTGCCCGCGAGCGGGCCTGGTCGCTGGGGGCGCGCCCGGAGACGGTCACGCTCGATTTCGACGCGCAGCTGTTGGAGTGCCGCACCGAGAAGGAGGGTGGGGCGCCGCACCGCAAGGGCGGCTTCGGCTTCCACCCGCTGCACTGCTTCCTCGACGAGACGGGTGAGCACCTGGCGGGCCTGCTGCGTCCTGGCAATGCCGGCTCGAACACCGCCGCGGACCACATCACGGTGCTCGAGCAGGCGCTGGCGCAGCTGCCGGCCGAGGTCGCCGATCGCGAAGACGACGAACCGGTGCCACTGCTCGCACGCGCTGACGCGGCCGGCGCCACACACGCCTTCGCGCAGGCGCTGCGGGAGCGCCGGATCCGCTTCTCGCTCGGCTACTACGTCGATGAGCGCGTCGGGCAGGCCGCGTTGGCGGTGTCGAAGAAGCGCTGGCTGCCGGCGCTCGACGGCGGCGAGGAGGCACGCGAGGGAGCCTGGGTCGCCGAGCTGACGGCGCAGGTCGATCTGAGCGCCTGGCCGGAAGGAACGCGGCTGATCGTGCGCAAGGAACGGCCGCACCCGGGCGCGCAGCTGCGCTTCACCGACGCCGGCGGACACCGCTACCAGTGCTTCCTCACCGACCAGACCGGTGAGGACATCGCCGAGCTCGAGCGCCGCCACCGCCTGCACGCGCGCGTCGAGGACCGGATCCAGGAATCCCAAGAGCTCGGCCTCGGCCGCCTGCCCTTCCAGGCGCTCGAGCCCAACCGGGCCTGGTTCGAGCTCGCGCTGCTCGCCCAGGACCTGCTCGCCTGGCTGCGCCTGCTCGTGCTCGCCGGCGAGCTCGCGCTCGCGAAACCCAAACGGCTCCGCCACCGCCTCCTCCACGTCGCCGGCCGCCTCACCCGCTCCGGCCGCCGCCGAGCGCTGCACCTGCCGGCCGCATGGCCGTGGCGCGACGACCTCACTGCCGCCTTCGCACGCGTCACCGCGCTCGCACCCGGCTGACCGCCCGAGCACGCTCCCCAGAAACCGAGCCACCCCGCCACACCGGCCGCGGCATGCGCACCAGCGCCCGAACCACCGGCCCCCGCCGACGCGATGCCCTCGCCTCGGTGGCCACGAACACCGAAACGGAAACGCGAACTCCTTTCCAGAACAGACAACAGCTACAAGCCAACCCTCCCGCGAGCTTCGTGCGGAATCGAGGCTAGGCTCGCTCGTGGTGGGTCGCCGCACAACGTGGTTCGTGGCTCTCGGCGCCGCCGCTGCCGCCGCGGCGCCCGGTGCGGGCCTGCCCTCTCGGCGTGCCGCCTCCGGCGAGGCCTGCCGGCCGAAGGTCAGTCACTCGGTGATTCCCGGCTGGGCCCGCACCGGGTTCTCCGGCCCGCGGCCGAGGGTGCCGTACGTCCTCGGCCGCTCGGGACGGATAGCGGCGATCCTCTTCGGATACCCGCTGCGCTCTCCGGCACCTCCGGACCGGAACAACAAGATCCTCTGGGTCTCGCGGCTGATTCCGAGAGCGCCGACCGCGCTCTGGATCCGGGCGCAGCGGATGCGTGGCAAGAGCCCGGTCGGCGCTCCGGCCGGACGCGTCGTGCGGGGCGGGCCCGGCCCCTCCATCGTCGACCTGCCGGCGCCGGGCTGCTGGCGACTGACCCTCAGCTGGGCCGGTCGTACGGACACGCTCGACCTCGCTTACTCGACCGGGTCGTGATGCCGTGACGCCGCCGGCGCGGCCCGTCCCCGGGCGGTGCGGCGGCCGAGGCGTCCCCCGGGCCCGCCCCCGAGACGGAGGGGCGGGCCCGGGAGACCGCGAGGTCAGCCCGTCCGGGTTACGGCAGGTAGTAGGTCGGGTTCGGGATCTTGAACGTCTTGTTCGCGAATCCGCCGGAGAGGTCGCTGTACTGGTCGCCGAAGTTGGCGACGATGTCGTAGCCCAGCGACTCGATGTACGCGCGGGTCAGCGACTTGTACTGGATCGTGCTGCACGACGGCGCGCAGGGGCTCAGCCATGTGTCGGCCGCGTAGTCCTTCAGGTACAGGTTGCTGCTCTGGATGTCGTAGCCCTCGTTGGCGAGGTTCGTCTCGGTGCCGGCACGCTGGGTGCCGGGCCGGCCGGTCAGGAAGAAGACCGTGTAGCCCTGCGACTCGGCGTAGTGCTCGAGCTCGACCATGTGGGGCACGGCCGGGAAGATCGCGGCGTCGACGAACGCCCCGTTCGTGGTCGGGCTGTAGACGAAGTTGCTGTAGATCTCGTAGCTGTACGTGTTCAGCGTCGTGTCGTCGACGTCGAACAGCACGGCCTTCGTCCCCTGGTTGGACGGCTTGTTGCCTCCCGGATGCGGCTTCCCGAGGTACTTCTCGGCGTCTCGCACGATGCCGGCCATCTCGTTGGCGTACGCGCCGGTCGGCGAGAAGGTGTGGAGAACCTTGTCGCCACCGTCGATGCCGTTCGGGACCGGGTCGACCATCGAGGTGATCGTGTCGCCGTAGTAGGCCTTGATCGCCGTCTTCACCTGGTCGATGTTCTGGATCTGGTCGGCGCTCGTCGGGTTTGCCGGCGGCGGCGAGACGGCGTGGGAGAGCCCGATCGCCCAGCCCGGGACGGCCAGGGCGGTCGTCGCTGCAGCCGCGATCGCGACCAGGGTCGCGGCGCGAACGCGGCGCTTGTGGCGCAGTGATTCGAGAACGCGGGTCACCACAGAACACCTCCTGTAGCAGTGAGGGGCAGGAGCGTTAACCAAAACACACTCGGCCGGGCGCTGCCAGGCACAAGTGAGCCAGCTGGACGAGGCGGCGGATGCCTCCGGCCTCGTCCGGCCGGCTTCTGGCAGCGCGCTTCTGCGCCACCCCGGAGAAGACTGTTCGGGCCCGAGCCGCGTCTGGGCGATACTGGGGCCAGGTCGCTGTGAGCACGAGGACGTCGAATCGGAGGTTCGGCATGGGTCGGTTTGCCCCGTGCGCCTCTCTCGTCGCCGTCGGCGGGCTTGCCCTCGCCCTCGCGCCGGGATCGAATGCGTCGGGCGCGTCTCCGGCGGCGGCACCCGCAACCTCGGCGAGCGCGGCGCGGTGTCTCCGGGCGCACCGCGTCCTCGTCCGTGCGTCGCCCACGAGCCGGATGTTCCGGAACGCACCCGCCATCCAGGTCTCGTTCGCCCTGGTGCCGGGGCAGAGGCTTGACGGACTGGTGATCTTCTTCGAGCGCGACCACCGGACGGCGGCGACCGTGGCTGCGAGGTCGTCGAGCGATTCGAGCGGGTCGTCCCCGACTTCGCCCGGCTCGTGGAAGTGCGGAAGAACGCGATCTTGGCCTGGACGGTCCGGCGGCATGCCGCCGTCTCGCGCACGACGGTTCTACGCTGCCTCTGACAGGCGGCCCCGCCTGGGAGACATTCACTCGCCGCCGGGGCGATCGGGCCTGTCACCCGGGCCGGCGAGCAGCCCGCGCGGCCTGGCGCCGGCGCCTGGGCGGGCAGGTGGTCACGGCCGCCGCCGGCTCCTTCGTCTACGGACACCGGGGGATCCCGCGCACGTTCACGGTCGGCTCCGGCTGCTCACGCCTTTCCCAGATCGCCGGCGGGGCAGACGGGCCCGGCTAGGTGCGCAGACGGATGCGTTGCGGCGCCTCGTGCAGCGACAGCTCCTCGAGCCGCAGGCCGACCTCCTGAAGAACCTTGAGCTGGATGTCGGGTGCGTCGCGGAGCAGCTTGCGGAAGTCGCGGCTCGTGATCACGAGCGCCTGCAGGGGCGTGCCGCTCGTCACCGTCGCCGTTCTCGCCGACCCGGTGATGAGGGCGATCTCGCCGAAGAAGTCACCTGCGCCGAGCGTGGCCAGCCTGCGCGATCCCCTGCGGATGTCGACCTCGCCGTCGACGACGATGAACAGCTCACCGCCGCTCTCTCCTTCGCGCACGACGGAGGTCGCAGCCGGGTACTCGAGACCACGGGCGATCGAGGCGATCTTCGCGAGGTCGCGTCTCGAGCACCGCTCGAAGAGGGGCACCCTGGCGAGCAGAGACACCTTCGCGTCCTTGCGTAGGCGCACGCGGCAAGTGTAGGCGCCGGCGCTCGCGTGCGCGCCCGCCGGTACGGCTTCACGGTCGCCCGTCAAGACAGCTCGGCCCGGCCGGTGGAAGCTCCTCCGCCGGCGGCCCCGCGGGCACGGGCTCTCCTCGCCCCGGCGAGGTGGGCGGGCCGGCCGGGGGTCGCCTGTGCGCGACGACGAGCCCGGCCCTCCAGCCGGGCGCCCGGCCGCCGCGCGGCGGGTCGATCGTGTCCGCGGGCAGGCCGCTCGTCGCGAGCAGCCACGAGATCACGGAGTTCGAGTTCCACATCTCGCCCGTCCGGAGCTCGTCGCGTCCCCACACCGGCGTCGGCACCAGGGGCACGAGGTCGAGCAGGCGTCGCGCGAGGTGCGCGCGGTCGGTCAGCCGCTGCGGGCTCTCGACCGCCTCCGCGACGTCGGGGATCATCCCGCCGCGCCAGCGGCGGATCTCGTAGCGGAAGATGCGCAGCCACCCGGCCCTGCGGCTTCCGACCGCGCCCTGGGCCACCACGCCGCGCATGGCCGCCTGGCCTCGCGGAACCGGCGTCTGCTCGATCACGTATCGACCGCCGTGAACACGCACCTCGAGCGCGCTGTGGTAGAGGTCGCAGGCGGGCCGTCTCTCGAGCCGGGACGCCACCGTCTCGAAGATCCGTCCGTTGAGCGCCACGGAGTGGCCGCCGGCGCCCAGCGGAAGCCAGTACAGATCGATCGAGCAACCCGACGACATCCCGGAAGCGTCGTCGACCCGGCGGTCCGCCACCATCGGTATGACGCCGGATCGGCCTCCGGGGAACCACGCATCCTGCGGGGCGGGGAATGGAGAGGCGCGGGGCCCGAGCTGGTCGGCGGCCCGGCTCGACTCCCCGGCCGCCGCCGGCGGCGTCACCGTTGCGGCCCGGGCACGGCACTCCTCGACCTCCGCTCGGGTCGGCGCGGCGCGGCGCGGCGCGGCGCGGCGGGAGTCTAGTCGTCCGCGATCGGCCGGCCGACGACCAGCGCGTCGCGGAGATCGGGATCCAGATCCCGGTAGCTCGCGTCCGGCCGGACGCCCAGCGCGTCGAGCGTCTTCGAGAAGAAGCAGCGTGCGGTGGCGGCGAGGATCACGTCCATGATCTCGGTCTCGGAGAGCCCGAGGTCGCGGAGCCTCTGCAGGTCCGCGTCGCCGATCGACGTCGCGTCGTCGACGACGCGTTCGGCCAGCTCCATGACCGCCACGTCGACCTCGTCGAGCCCGGCGTTGCGGTGATCGAGCGCGATCTCGACCACGGGCTCGTCGAAGCGCTCCTTCAGGACCGTGCCGTGGGCCAGGCAGCAGTAGCTCGACCGGAGCCGCCGCGCGGCGGCGAGGGTTGCCAGCTCGTAGCGGCGCAGGTCCATCCCCGCCTTGATCGCGCCGTTCAGCTGTGCCCAGGCGGCGTACACCTCGGGCCGGTCCGCGAACGCCCGCTCGTAGTTCGTCGGCACCCGCGCATTATCCAGAATCGGATCGTCACGCCCGGCGACGATCGAGAGAGGCTGTTGCGGGTACCGGCGCAGTTGCCGCGCTCCGGTCGGAATCGACCCACTATCGTCACCTCCCGGGCGGAGACCGGTCACTCGGCGGCCGGTATCGTTGCCGCCAGAGGGCGGCGGGTCGGCTCCCCACCCTATGGGCGGGGGCTGCCTCGTTCGCGGCGCCGTCCGTGCATCGAGCAGGCCTGTCGGAACCCGGCCGGAATCACCCGCAGAGCTCGGTCGCCACCGACAGCAGCACGCCTGCACACCGCTCGACGTCCGCGATCGAGACCCACTCGACCGCCGCGTGCGCGCCCTCGCCGCCCGGGCCGAAAACGACGGTCGGAGCGAGCTCCGCGATCAGCGCGGCGTCCGTCCAGTAGCTCTCGCCGACGGGCTCGCCGGTACCGGCGAGCGCCCGGAGCAGCCGGACGATCTCCTCGGCCGCCGGCACCTCGAACGGGTCCCGGGCGGCGACGACGCGCCACGATCCCGTGAAGGCGTCGTCGGCTTGCCGCAAGCCGTCGAGGAGCTCCTCCAGCTCCGACTCCACCCGGGCGAGCGACTCGCCCGGGACGGTGCGCCGCTCGGCCTGGAGCAGGCACCGCTCCGGGTACGTCGAGAACTCGCTGCCGCCGGCGACGACGCCGGCGTGCACCGAGCCGCTTCCGAGCAGGCGGTGCGCCGGCTGCTCGCGCAGCGACCGGTCCAGCGCTTCGAGGCCGACGAGAACGCGGCCCATCTTCGCGATCGCGTCCACCCCGAGGTCCGGCCGCGAGCCGTGCGCCGCGCGGCCACGCGTCTCGACCTCGAAGGCGACGAAGCCCTTGTGTGCGACGCAGACCCGCATCTGGGTCGGCTCGGCGACGATCGCCGCGTCCGGCCGCGGAATCCGCTCCAGCACGGCCTGCGTGCCGAGCGAGGAAAGCTCCTCGTCGACCACGGCGGTCACCACGACGTCGCCGGCGAGTCCGCGCCGGGACGCCTCCGCTGCTGCGACCAGGCACGCGGCGAGGCCGCCCTTCATGTCGTACGCGCCGCGGCCGTAGAGGCGACCCGCCTCGATGCGCGGGACGAGCGGATCGGCCATCGCGCCGAGCCCGACGGTGTCGGTGTGGGCGTTCAGGAGCAGCGTCCGCCCGCCGCCCGAGCCCTGTGCGGTCGCGATCACGTTCGGCCGGCCCGGCGCCGCCTCGTCGAGCTCGACCTCCAACCCCGCCTTGCGCGCCCACTCGGCGACGAACGCGGCGATCTCTCCCTCGCCGGGCCCGCCGAGCGACGGGTTGACCGAGTCGATCGAGACCAGCCGCTCCAGCAGCGGGAGGGCGTCCACCGCTCCGACCCTATACTCGCCGCGTGGATGTCGCCGCCTACCGCGAGCGCTTCCCGATCCTCGCCGAGACCACCTACCTGATCAACCACTCGCTCGCGGCGATGCCCGCCGCGGCCGAGGACCGCCTCGCCGAGTACACGCGCATGTGGAGGACGCGCGGGATCCGCTCCTGGGGCGAGGGTTGGTGGGACCTGCCGCTCACCGTCGGCGACCAGGTCGGGCGCGTCGTCGGCGCGCGGCCCGGCACGGTCTGCATGCACCAGAACGTGACCGTCGCCGTGGCGGTCGTCCTCTCCTGCTTCCGGCTCGATCCCGCAGGACAGGAGCGAAACCGGATCGTGTACGTCGAGGGCGAGTTCCCGTCGGTTCGATACCTGCTCCAGGCGCAGCCCTGGGCGGAGCTCGAGGTGGTCCCGGACCTCGGGGCGCTGGTAGAGGCGATCGACGAGCGGACGCTCCTCGTCCCGCTGAGCCACGTTCTCTACAAGACCGCCGAGCTCCAGGACGTCGAGACGGTGCAGCGGCGGGCGGAGGAAGCGGGCGCGTACGTGCTGCTCGACGCGTACCAGTCCGCCGGCGCCGTGCCGCTCGACGTCTCGACGCTCGGCGTCGCGTTCGCGGCCGGCGGCTCGGTCAAGTGGCTCTGCGGCGGCCCCGGGGCGGGATGGCTCTACGTGCGTCCCGACTTGATCCGGCGACTCGAGCCGAGCCTCGTCGGGTGGCAGGGCCACGCGCGGCCGTTCGCGTTCGAGCCCGAGCTCGAGTACGCAGACGGAATCGCCCGCTTCCTGACGGGGACGCCGAACGTCCCCGCCCTGTACGCGGCGACCGCAGGCTACGACGTGATCGAGGAGGTCGGCGTCGGCGCGATCCGCGAGCGCTCGCTCGCGCTCACCGACCACCTGATCCGGCTTCTCGACGACGCCGGGCTCGAGGTCACCTCGCAGCGCGAGCCTGCCCGCCGCGGTGCCAGCGTCACCGTGCGCGTGCCGGGTTTCCCGGCCGTGCACCGCGAGCTCGCCGAGCGGCAGATCCTCTGCGACTTCCGGCCCGAGGTCGGCCTGCGGCTCGGTCCGCACTTCTTCAACACCGAGGACGAGCTGGCCCATGCGGTCGCGCAGATCGAGGAGATCCTCGCCTCGGGCGTCCACGAACGGCACCTCGATGCGGCCGCGCGCTTCTAGGGCGAGAGGAGCTCGAGCAGGCGGGCCGCGTACGCCGGTGCGAGCGGCGCGTCCTCGTGCTTGAAGTACGCGTATACCTCGACCCCGGCGGCGACGAGCGGGCCGAGCGTCTCCGCCCACCCTCGGATCGCCGCCTCGTCGTACGGAGGCTCGCGGAGGCGGAGGTAGCGGAAGGGCGCGTCGCCGTCGAGCCCGTTCACCCGCTGGACTCCGCGCACGCCGGCCCACGTCTCGTTGCGGAACTCGAAGGCGTAGCGCAGCTCCGGGTCGGCCGAGGAGAGAAAGAGCTCGAGCCAGCCGTCGTCCCGCGGCCGGGTCGGCGGCAGCTGCACGAGGATCGGCCCGAGCCGGTCGCCGAGCACACGGGCTCGCTCGCAGAACGTGCCGACGATCGAGAGGTCGCCGAAGTGCGTCGCGCGCCGGTTCATCTTCACCGCGAACCGGAAGCCGGGCGGTGTCTGCTCGGCCCACGCGCGCAGCCGCTCCTCGGAGGGGAGCTGGTAGAAGGTCGCGTTCAGCTCGACGGACGGCAGCCGCTCGGCGTAGGAACGCAGGAACTCGCGCTGCGGCGTCCCGGCCGGGTAGAAGCCGGGCTGGCCGAACGAGGCGTTCAGCAGAGCCGCGAGCTCGCCATCCTTCGTCCCGCGCCATGACGGGTACGAGAAGCCGGAGGTTCCGACGTACGGGCCTGCCGGTCTCACTCGGGCTGGGGTGAGTGGGCGCCCACGCGGAACACGGGGCATCGCACCGCGATCCGTTTCAAACTCGGTCGGCGAAGCCAACCATCGCCGGATTGTGAGCGCGAATTGACCTGCGGCATGCCTGCACGTTCCGTACGCGGCCCCCCTGGCACGATTCCAGGACGCATCCGAGTCGCCCGCTTGATGATCGTCACCTGTGTCATAGCACCGGCGGGGCTGTCTGCCGCGGTGACCGATCGAGCGGAAGGGGACCTCTTGGGGGCGTTTCCGACGCGGTAGAGTCGATCGATGGCGTTTGCGACGATCGAAGACATCGAGCGCGCGCTGCGGGACGCCCAATACCTGCCCGACCGCAGTCTCGCGATCGCGCTCTACCTTTCATTGCGGCTGGAGAAGCCGTTGCTACTGGAGGGTGAGGCCGGGGTCGGCAAGACGGAGGCGGCGAAGGCGCTCGCCCGGATCCTGCCGGCGCGCCTGATCCGCCTGCAGTGCTACGAGGGCCTCGACATCGCCCATGCCGTCTACGAGTGGAACTACTCACGGCAGCTGCTCCACATCCGGGCTGCGCAGGAGGGCACCGCCGAGGGGGAGCTGTTCGGGCCCGAGTTCCTCATCCGGCGGCCGCTGCTCGAGGCGATCGAAAGCGTGGAGTCGGTCGTGCTCCTCATCGACGAGATCGACCGTGCGGACGAGGAGTTCGAGGCGTTCCTGCTCGAGGTCCTCTCCGATTTCCAGATCACGATCCCCGAGATCGGCACGGTCGCCGCAACCCACCGACCGAGTGTGATCCTGACCTCCAACCGCACGCGCGAGCTGCACGACGCCCTCAAGCGCCGCTGTCTCTTCCACTGGATTGGGCACCCGAGCCTCGAGCGGGAGATCGAGATCGTGCTGATGCGGGTGCCCGGGATCCCCGAGCGGCTTGCCACCCAGGCGGCCGGCTTCGTCCGCGGCCTGCGAACGCTCGACCTGGCGAAGCCGCCCGGGGTCGCGGAGACGATCGACTGGGCGCACGCGCTTGCCGTGCTCGGCCAGCGGGAGCTCGACGCCGAGCTCGTCGAGCAGACGCTCGGCTCGGTGCTCAAGTACCACGAGGACCTGGAGACGGTCCGCGACGCGGCGCTCGCCGCGCTGGTCGAGGAGGCCCGAGCTGTCGGGTAACGCGCTCGTCCTGCAGGTGGTGGCGTTCGGGCGCATTCTCCGCGAGGCGGGGCTCGAGGTCGGTGCGGGCCGTTTGGCCGACGCGCTCCGCGGGCTCGACGCCGTCGAGCTCGCGCGGCGCGACGATGTCTACTGGACGCTGCGGCAGACGCTCGTCTCGGGCGCCGACGGCCTCGACGCGTTCGACCGCGCCTTCGCCGCCTGGTTCCTGCGCACGCCGGAGCTCGCGCCGTCGCAGACGTCGGTCAGGGAGCGGACGGAAGGAGTAAAGGCGGCCCTCCCCGAACACGCCGAGGAGGAGGACGCCGGCGCTCCCGGCGACGAACGCGGGGCCGGCTGGAGCCCCGAGGAGCTTCTTCGCCGCAAGGACTTCTCGGAGCTGAGCAAGGACGAGCTGGCCCGGGTGCGGCGCCTGATCGCCGAACTCGCGCGCTCTCGGCCCGTCCGGCGTTCGCACCGTCTTCGCCGGCACTCGCGCGGCACGAACCTCGACCTCCGGCGGATGGTGCGCGCCTCGCTCGCGAGCGGCGGTGATCCTGTCGAGCGCGCCTTCAGGAGCCGCGTCGAGACTCACCGCAAGCTGATCGTCCTCTGCGACGTCTCCGGCTCGATGGAGCCGTACTCACGGGCCATCCTGCTCTTCGTCCATGCCTTGCTCGAGAGCGGCCGCGGCGTGGAGGCGTTCGCGTTCGGCACGCGGCTGACGCGGCTGACCGAGGAGTTGTCCGGGCCCGATCCGGAACGGGCACTCGAGGAGGCGGCGACGAGCGTCGTCGACTGGTCCGGCGGGACCCGGATCGGGGCGTCGCTGAAGACGTTCAACCACCTCTGGGGCAGGCGCGCGCTCTCGCGTGGCGCGGTCGTCCTCATCGTCTCGGACGGTTGGGAGCGGGAGGACACCGCGACGGTCGGCCGGGAGATGGCGCGGCTTGCGCGCTGCGCCTACGCGGTCGTCTGGGTCAACCCGCTCAAGGGCCATCCGGGCTACGAGCCGTTGGCGGGTGGCATGAGCGCCGCGCTCCCGTACATCGACCGGTTCCTGCCGGGACACAATCTGGCGAGTCTCGAAGACCTGGCCGGCGTCCTCGCCGGCATCGAGAGGAGGCACGTGGCGTGAAGGAGATCCTGGGCGACATCCCCGGCCGGCGGGTCAGGGGAGAGAAGGCCGCGATCGTGACCACGGTGGCAACACGGTGCTCGGCGCCGCGGCCCGTGGCCGCGACGCCGGCTCTGGCGAGCCGATAGGAGGCCCGCGTGAGCTCGGCCGTCATCACCTGTGCGCTTACCGGGCCGATCGCCACGAAGCGCGACAACCCGAACCTGCCCACGACGCCCGTGGAGATCGCGCAGGCCGCCGGTAGCGCCCACGCGGCCGGGGCCGCCGTCGTCCACGTCCACGTGCGCGACGCCGACGGCTTGCCGACCGCCGACCTCGAGATCGCGCGCCGGACGGTTGCGATGATCGAGGAGGCGTGCCCGGCGCTGGTCCAGCTCTCGACCGGCGTCGGACTGCACGTCCCGTTCGAGGAGCGCGAGAAGCTCGTCGAGGCACGCCCTCGAATGGCCTCACTCAATCCCTGCTCGATGTCGTTCGCCGACGGTGAGTTTCGCAACCCACCCGACGGCGTGCGCCGGCTGGCCGCCCGCATGCAGGAACTCGAGGTGAAGCCAGAGCTCGAGATCTACGACACTGGACATCTCGAGGTTGCGCTCCAGCTCGCCGAGGAGGGCCTCGTCCCGGAGCCGCTCCAGTTCTCGATCGTGATGGGAATCCGCGGCGGGATGCCGGCGACACCTTCCGCGCTCGTCCAGCTCGTCGAGCGCCTTCCCGACGGTGCGGTCTGGCAGGCGATCGCGATCGGCCGCTGGAATCTCCCGATGACGGCGATCGGACTGGCGATGGGCGGCAATGCCCGGACCGGAATGGAGGACACGATCATGCTCAGGCGGGGTGTTGCCGTGGATTCGAACGCCCAGCTCGTCGAGCGGCTCGTCGCGGTCGCACGTTCGCTCGAGCGTGAGCCTGCAGGCGTCGCCGAGGTCGAGGAGCGGCTCGCGCTGCCGCGGCGGTGAGGCTCCAGGACAAGGTCGCGATCGTGACCGGCGCCGGGGGCGGGATCGGCGGCGCGGTCGCGGCCGCTCTCGCGCGCGAGGGCGCGAAGCTGACGCTCGTCGACCGAGATCGCGATGTGCTGGACGCGGCGGCGCGGCGGATCGGCGGAGCAGGCGATCCGCTCGTCCAGGCGGCCGACGTCACCTGCGCCGTTGACGTGGAGACCTACACCGCGGCGACGGTGGAGCGTTTCGGCCGGCTCGACGTCCTCTTCAACAACGCGGGCATCGAAGGGGAGGTGAAGCCGATCGTGGAGGCTGAAGAGACACTCTTCGACCGGGTGCTCGCGGTCAACGTGAAGGGCGTCTGGCTCAATCTCAAGCATGCGCTGCGGGCGATGACCGACGCGGGGAACGGCGGGAGCATCGTCAACACCTCGTCCGGTCTCGGGATCCGTGGCCTTCACAACCACGGCGCGTACGTTGCGAGCAAGCACGCCGTCATCGGATTGACGCGCGTGGCCGCGCTCGAGGCGGCACGGGACGGGATCCGGGTCAACGCGATCTGTCCGGGGCCGACCGACACGCGGATGATGCGCTCGCTGGAGGAGCAGGCGGCACCGGACGACCCGGCGTCGGTGCACGCCTTCCTCGAAGGCCGCATCCCGCTCGGCCGCTACGGCAATCCGGACGAGATCGCGGCTGCGGTGGTCTTCCTCGCCTCCGACGATGCCTCGTTCGTCACCGGCTCGGTGCTCGTCGCGGACGGCGGCCGGACGGCGATCTAGCCTGCTGCAACCGGCGCCGTACGGAAGTGCGGCATGACCTCGCTCGCGAACAGCTCCATGCTCCGCACCGTCCGGTCGTGGGGCATGTCGCCGATCTGGAGGAGCGCGCAGAGGACGCCGAAGCCGAGCTCCCGCTGGGCGTCGGCGAGCTGGTCGCGCACGCTCTCGGGGCTGCCGACGATCGCCTGGCCGGCCTCGAGCAGCTCCTCGTAGCTGTACTCGTGGAACGGCTTGCGGGCACGACCCGTGAGGCCGGCGCGGATCCCCTGCAGGCTGACGTAGCCGGGCGGCATCAGGTGCTCGAACTTCATCTTCAGGCCCTTGCTGAACAGCCACATGACGTGCTGGCGGCCCTCCTCGTGCGCCTGCGCGTCGTTGTCGGCGACGTAGATCGGGATCAGCATTCCGATCCGGTCCGGACTCGCCTTCTTCCCGCGCGCCTCGTATGCCTCCCGGAGCTGGTCGAACCAGCTCTTGATCTGCACTCGCGGCGCGTAGACGGAGAGGTAGGTGTACTCCTTCTCCGCCATCCACTCGATCGTCTCCTTGCTGCCCACCCCCGGCACCCAGATCGGAGGGTGCGGCTGCTGGAGCGGCCGCGGCCAGATGTTCACGTAGTTGTAGCGGTAGTGCTTGCCGATCCAGCGGAAGGGGCCGGGCGTCGTCCACGCCTTCACAATCAGGTCGTGGGCCTCGTAGAAGCGGTCACGCGAGACGGTCGGGTTGACGCCGGTGCCGAAGTACTCCATCCCGATGCCGCGGACGAAGCCGGAGATCACGCGGCCGCCGGTCGTGACGTCGATCATCGCCACCTCCTCCGCGACCCGCAGCGGGTTGCCGCGCAGGGGGAGGCCGTTGCCGACGATCGCCAGCGTGATCCGGCTCGTGCGCCTGGCGAGCATCGCGGCCATGATGTTCGGGCTCGGCATGTTCCCGTACGCCGTCTGGTGGTGCTCGTTCACGCAGACGCCGTCGAAGCCGAGCTGCTCCGCGTACTCCAGCTCGTCCAGGTAGCGGTTGTAGAGCTCGTGCCCGCGTACGGGGTCGTAGAAGGCGTTCGGGAAGGTGACCGACGACGACTCGAAGCGGTCGAAGTCCTCCGGCAGGTCCGGCCACGGCATCAGGTGGAACATGAAGAACTGCATCCGCGACGGAGCGGTCATCGTCCCCCTCCGGCGAGGAAGTCGACGATCGCCTCGACCGCCGGCGCCGTGTTCTCGACGAGGGAGGCGTGGCCGCAGCCCTCGAAGACCTGCAGGCGCGCGCCCGGGATCAGCTCGGCGTACCGGCGGCCATGCTCGACCGGCGCGACGTTGTCGTCGGCCCCCCAGAGCACGAGCGTCGGAGCGGTCACACGGCGGAGCCTGCGGGCGAGCTTCGGGTCGCACATGAACGGGTGCCACGCGACCGTAGCGAAGGCGGTCTTGTCCTTGTAGTCCTGGACGAGGACGTCCACGTCGGGGTCGGCTGGGAAGGCCCGCTCGCCGAGCGTCCGGTCGTGGAAGAGCGCCTCCGCCGTCTCGGTGCGCGTCATCGCGAACAGGTCGGCGAAGGGGTGGTCGGGAAGGTCGAGCCCGATCGCGTCGACGAGCACCAGCCGCCCGACCCGGTGCGGGGAGTGCACGGCGAGCTCGGCCGCGACCCAGCCGCCGAAGGAGGCGCCGACGACGTGCGGCCGCTCGAGCTCGAGCCGGTCGAGCAGGTCGAGGGTGAAGTAGACGTGGTCGTCGATGCCCTCCACCCAGTCGAGCGGGTCCGACCCGCCGAAGCCCGGGCAATCGGGTGCGATCAGGTCGAATCGCTCGCTGAGGAGGTCATGGTAGGGGCGCCACTGGCCGGCGCCCCCCGAGGGATGGAGGAACAGGAGCGGCTCCCCGCTTCCCGCGCGCAGGAGCCGGATCGTGGCGCCGTCGAACTCGAGCGACGTCGGCTCTGGGGCGTCCACGGAATCGACGCTAACAAAGGAGCATGCGCAGATCAGGAGGGAAAACCCGCGCAGCGGTGGCGTTCCACGGCCGGTGAGGTTCAGGAAGAATCAGACCGTGCCGCACGCGACCGCCGACGACGGAGCGAGGCTGTACTACGAGGAGACCGGCACGGGCTTTCCCGTGCTGTTCGTCCACGAGTTCGCGGGTGATCTCTGGAGCTGGGAGCCGCAGCTCCGCTTCTTCGGGCGGCGCTACCGCTGCGTCGCCTACAACGCGCGCGGCTATCCGCCCTCCGACGTCCCGGACGCCGGGGCGGCGTACTCGCAGCAGGCCGCGGTCGACGACGCGGTCGCCGTGCTCGCCGCGGCGGGCGTCGCGAACGCCCACGTGGTCGGCCTCTCGATGGGCGGGTTCACCGCGCTGCACCTGGCGATGCAGCGGCCGGACCTGGTCCGGTCGGCCGTCGTCGCGGGTGCCGGCTACGGGGCTCACCCCGACACGCGGGAGTCGTTCCGTGCCGAGGCGGAGGTCGTCGCGCGCGCCTTCGAGGAGGAAGGGACGGCGAAGGTCGCAGAGCGCTACGCCGTCGGCCCGGCACGCGTCCAGCTGCAGAACAAGGATCCACGCGGCTGGGCCGAGTTCGCCCGCCGTCTGGGCGAGCACGACTCCGCAGGCGCCGGGCACACGATGCGGGGCGTGCAGAGAGAGCGGCCCTCGCTCTACGACCTCACGGACCGGCTCGAGCGCATCGCCGTGCCGGTGCTGGTCGTCACCGGCGACGAGGACGAGGCTTGCCTCGAGCCCGATCTGATGCTCAAGCGCACGATCCCGACCGCGGGCCTGCTCGTCGTCCCCAAGACCGGCCACACGGTGAACCTGGAGGAGCCCCAGCTGTTCAACGAGGCGGTCGCCTCGTTCTTCGGTTCCGTCGAGCAGGGGGCTTGGAGGACCCGCGACCCGCGCTCGCTCACGATCAGCGCGACCGGGATGGCGGAGCCCGAGCCCTAGCCCTCTCCGAGCTCGAGGAGCCGAGCGGCGTTCCGCCAGAGCACGGCCTCCACCTCCGCCTCGGACACGGACGCGCGGACGAACGCGAGCGAGTCCGCCGGCTGGAAGTACGGGTAGTCGCTCCCGTAGAGGACGTGCTCGAGGCCGTAGAAGTCCTTGGCGTAGGCCAGCGTCTCGGCGCTCTGGCACATCGTGTCGGTGTGGAAGGCCTTCAGGAGCTCGCTCGGCGGCCGCTCCAGCTCGCGGCCGAGCGCCCACGGCCTCGTGTAGGAGGCGTCGATCCTCCCAGCGAGGTACGGGAGCGTGCCGCCGCAGTGCGGGTGGACGACGTCGAGCTTGAGCCCGTCGAGGATCCCGCTCAGCACCAGGCGGAGCGCCGCCATGCTCGTGTCGAACATGTAGGCGAGGATCACCTCCAGCCCGTAGTCGTGGGCATGCGGCTCGAGGAGCGTCCTGCCCGGGTGCAGGAAGAGAGGCACGCCCAGCTCGGCGATCCGCTCGTACACGGGCCGCAGGTACGCCGCGTCGACTGGTCGGCCGTCGATGTTCGAGTGGATCAGTACTCCGCGCAGCCCGAGCCGGGAGACGGCGTCGTCGAGCACCTCGATCGCCGCGCCGGCGTCCTGCCACGGGATCGAGGCGATTCCGAGGAACTCCTCGTGCCGCGACTGGGCCGTCGAGCGCTCCTCGTTGACGGCGATCGCCACCTCCTTCGCCCGGCCGGCCGGCAGCGCGTCGACGTCGCCGAAAGAGCCGGAGCTGGAGACGACGACGTCGACGCCGGCGGCGCGCATCGTCTCGAGCTGGAGCTCGAGCTCGACGAAGTGGAGCGGCAGCGGCGTCCACTGCCCCGGCAGCATCTCGACCGCGTACGAGTCATCTTCCCGGCGGCAGCCGGGGAAGCCGTCGCTGTCGACGTACGCGTCCAGCAGCGGCCGCGGGTACCAATGCGCCTGCGTGTCGACGACCTTCATCGCCGCGGACTCTAG
Organism: uncultured Actinomycetes bacterium; assembly: GCA_963837265.1. Taxonomy (GTDB): domain Bacteria; phylum Actinomycetota; class Thermoleophilia; order Gaiellales; family Gaiellaceae; genus DATBLE01. The sequence continues at coordinate 768,270 of CAWIMQ010000001.1, read as the reverse complement.
GCTGTCTGTCTGGCGGGAAACCCGCCGAACGATGTGGGGCTTCCCCCGTTGCCGGCGGGCGGGGACGCGCGCAGAGTCGCGGCGATGGCCGAGCGGATCTTGCCGCAGCACGTCGCCGCTCCGACCGGCCCCTGGTCGCCGGCAGTGAAGGCCGGGCCGGGCGAGATGCTGTTCGTGGCCGGCTGCGTCTCCGTCGACGAGAACGGAGACGTCGTCGCCCCCGGGGACATCGTCGGGCAGACCCACCAGGTGATGAGGAATTTCCGCGCGGTCGTCGAGGCGGCGGGGATGACGATGGCCGACGTCGTCAAGATCACGAACTTCCTGGTCGACGTGCGCGACTACCCGGCGATGGCGGAGGTCCGCCGAGAGTACCTGCAGGAGCCCTACCCGGCGAGCACGATGGTCGAGGTGACGGGGTTCCTCTACCAGGGGCTGCTCGTCGAGATCGAGGGGATCGCGGTCGCGAGCTGAGGCTCCGGCCTACTCCGACCGCACGTCGATCACCTTCAGCGCGACCGCCTTCGCGACCGCGTGCGCGCGGTTTCGCGCCCGCAGCTTGGCTACCGCCGTGGCGACGATCCGCTCGACCGTCTTCTTCGCCAGGCAGAGCTCGTCGGCGATCTCCGAGTTCGTCTTCCCTTCGGCGACGAGCTTGAGCACGTCGAGCTCTCGGCGGGTGAGCTGGGCGAGCTGGCGCGGCGTCCACAGCCCGGCGCCGCTCGACGAGTCGAAGATCGTCGCGCCGCGCGCGATCGCACGGATCGCCTCGAGCAGGCTCTCCGCGTCCACCGTCTTCGACACGTAGCCCCGCGCGCCGGCCTTCATCGCCGCGACGACGTGTCCGCTCTCGGGGAAGGCGGAGACCATGAGCGCCGGCGGCGGATGGTCGAGCGACGAGAGGCGCCGCACCACGTCGATGCCGGTCAGGTCGGGCAGCTCGACGTCGAGCAGCAGCAGGTCGGGCTGGAGCCGCTTGACGGCGGTGAGCGCCTCGTGCGCCGTCGCCGCGTGGCCGACGACGCGCATGTCGCCCTCGCGCTCCAGGATCCGCGAGACCGCGTCCCGGTAGAGCGGGTGGTCGTCGACGACCAGAACCCGCATCACCCGCGCGGAAGCGGCGCCGTTACCGCCCGGGCCGCGCACGTGGCTCCGGGCGGCCGAGTCGGGCTCCAGCGACGGGACGCTCAGGTTCACCGACGTCCCGTGATCGACGGTCGAGGTGACGACGAGCCTGCCGCCGATGTCCTCGGCACGCTCGCGCATTCCATGCAGGCCGAAGCCCTCTGTCCGGCTCCCCTGCACGAATCCGTGGCCGTTGTCCTCGATCGAGAGGATGATCCCGTCCGCGGCACGGAGCGCGACGGCGACGGCGGAGGCGCCGGAGTGCTTGCGGACGTTCGCGATCGCCTCCTGGAAGATCCGGAAGACGGGCGTCTCGAGCTCCATGGTCAGCGAGCCGACGGGCCCGACGAGCTCGAGCGACGTCTTCACTCCGTGCTCGGCCTCGAGCTGCTCCAGGCAGGTCGCCATCGCCTCGCCGAGGGAGCGCTTCTCGAGCTCGGCGGGCTGGAGCCGGAGCAGCGACCGGCGCAGCTCGTCGAGCATCGACTGCGCCCGCTCGCGCATTCCCGTAACGCCGGCCGCGGCCTCGTCGTCGAGCCCTTTCCCGAGTATGTCCAGCTCGGCAAGCAGCACCGCCAGGGACTGGACGAGCGTGTCGTGCAACTCGTGGGCGAGACGGTTCCGCTCCTGCTGCCCCGCCTCGCGCTCGATCGCGAGCCGGACGCGCTGCTCGAGCCTGAGGTTCTGGAAGAAGATCGCGACCTGGTCGGCGATCTGCTGGGCGACGGTGGCGTCCTCGGCCGTGTAGAAGCCCTTGGTTCGGCTGACGAAGTTGAGGACGCCGATCGGCTGGCCGGCGATGCGGAGCGGTACGCTGACGAGCCCGTGAAAGCCGGCGGCGGCGATCACGGAGTCCTCGCGACCGGCGATCCGCTGGTCGTCGGCCAGGTCGGCGGAGACGAGCGGGCGGTTCTCACGGAGGACGTACGTCAGTCCGACGTCCTCGAGCGCGACGACGTCGCTCTCGCCCGGCAGCACTGGCGACGTCGCCACCGCGAACCGCTCGAAGGCGCGCCCGTCGGCGGTGAGCATGTAGGCGCTGAGTCGGTCGTGGTCGAGCAGCCGCCTGGCCTCGGCGGCGAAGGCGGCGATGACCGTGTCGATCTCGGTCGCCTCGGCCCGGCGGATCGCGGCCGAGGGGGAGCGGTCGAGGTCGCCCTCCTGGAGCGCCTGGAGGCGCGCCGAGGCGACTGGTGCCAGCTCGCGCAGCGTCTGGGCCATCGCGGCGCGCCTCGTGCTGACAGCGAGGACGGCGAAGGGCGATCCGCTGCGGCGGAGGCTGATGAGGAGCGTCGAGCCCGTCCGGAGCGGTTCGTCGGCGAGCGCCGCCTCGAGGACCGCCTCCGGCTCGTTGCGCGGATGCTTCGCCCTGGCCGGATGCTGGGCGAGGAGGGTCGGGCGCTCGCGGTCCTCGACCTGCCAGATCCGGACCGGTAAGTGCCCTCCGTCCGCGCCCGCGAGGGCGCCCGCGAGCCGCTCGACCATGTCCAGCGGGTCGAGGGCGCCGGCTGCGGCCGCGGCGAGCTCGACCAGACAGGTGGTCGCTGCGGCCTTGCTCGGCACGGGAAGCGCGCTGCTGGCTCGTGCCACGCAGGCCTAATGTACTTCGAAAATCGCCCTGCGACTACCGTAAACCGAACTAGCCGGCGCCGCAGAGCGCGAGCGCGGTCAGGGCGTAGACGCGTGCCGCGCGCACCATGTCGCCCCGCGGCATCGTAAACCGTCCTGCGCCGACCAGCGATGTCGGCCCGTAGGTCAGCGCCGGGATCCCGACCTCGTTGAAGACGAGGTGGTCGCGCCACATGCTGCACTCGGGGATGCCGGCGAGCTCGCATTCGGAGCCGAACTCGAGGCGGTGCGCCTCGTCGAGCGCGTGCGAGAGCGGCTCGATCCCCTGCGCCTCGAAGGCGGGCCGGTTCACGAACTGCTCCACGCGGCCCTCGACGTTCGCCCGCTCGAGCAGCTCGCGCAGCTCGAAGCCGATCTCCTCCGCCGGCTGACCGGGAACCGTGCGGATGTCGAGGTAGAGGTGGCAGACGTCGGGGTTCTGGAGCAGCATCGACGGCTCGCCGGCGCGAATCGCGCCGATGTTGACCTTGGGCACCAGCGTGCCGCCCGGGCTCTCGTATGTGTGCTCGCGCTGGTAGACGAGCGCCCACTCCTCGATCCGCTCGAGGACGGGGATCGCACGGATGATCGCGTTCGGGTTCGCCCCCTCGAACGGCCGCGCGAGGTAGGGCGTGTAGACGGAGCCGCCGCCGAAGACGGTCACCTTGTAGAAGGCCTTGCCTGCCTCGATCCAGCCCTTGCGGAACCCGGTTCCCTCGGCGCAGACGCAGAACGAGGCCCTCGGCGTGTGGTTGACGAGGTAGCGGGCGCCGACCTCCTTGCTCAGGTAGGCCTTGCCCTGGAACTCGTCGACCGGCTCCATCCCGATCTCGCCCGGGACCATCGTCATGTAGACGGAGCCGGCCAGCTCGACGCCGCTGTCGCGGATCGCCTTCGCCGCGATCATGAAGGCCGCCATCGGCCCCTTGTCGTTGACGAGCGGGTTGCCGACGAGCAGATCGCCCTCCTCCCACGCCCCGTGGTAGTCGGACCGGTTCGGGTCGCGGAAGATCAGCACGTCGTCGCGGTGCATCCACGTGTCGATATGGCTGTTGAAGGCGAGGGCCGGGCCGCGACCCCGGCCGGGCAGCTCGGCGAAGACGTTGAAGCGGTCCTCGAACATGCCGACGCGCTGCGCCGGGAAGCCCTGCTCGACGCACCACCGGTAGATCGCCTCGGCGCACTCGCCCTCCTCGCCGCGCGGGCTCTCGATGTTCGAGATGTGCAGCGCGAGCTCGACGAGCTCGGTCTCGTCGATGCGGTCGAGGATGCGCTCCGCCGCCTGCGGGTCGATCGTCACGCGCTGCCTCCGGTATCCCGCAGGCGGCGGAGCGCACGGCTTGTCAGCTCCGCCGCCAGCTCCCGCCGGAACTGCGCGCTCGCGTGGAAGTCGCCGGCCGGGTCGCAACCCGCGGACGCCGCCTCGGCCGCCGCGGCGATCGCGTCGTCGTCGAATTCCGAGCCCACGAGTGCCCGCTCCGCCTCGGCCGCGTCAAGTGGCGTGGGCCCCACCCCGCCGAGGGCGATGCGGGCCCACGTGCAGCGGCCGTCCTCGACGGCGACGCCGACGCAGACCGAGGCGAGCGCGAAATCGCCGGCGCGCTCGCTGAACTCCTCGAAGGCCGTCCGGGCGCCGGCGGGCGGCGCCGTCAACCGGACCTCGACCAGCAGCTCGTCGGCCGCGAGCGCAGTCGTGAACGTCCCGCGGAAGAGCTCGCGGGCGGGGATGGTGCGGCGTCCACTGGGGCCGAGCGCATCGACCTCGCCGTCGTAGGCGAGCAGGAGGAGGGGCAGCTCCGCCGACGGGTCGGCGTGCGCCACGCTCCCTCCGACGGTTCCCCGTGCCCGGATCGGGTAGTGGCCGATCATGGGGACGGCCTCCGCGACCGCCTGCCAGGGCCCGCCGAGCTGCCCGCTCCGCTCCAGAGCGACATGACGGCAGAGCGCGCCGACGGCGAGGCCCGCCCCATTCGCGCCCGCGCGCAGGTAGTCGAGCTCCGCCAGGCCGGTGACGTCGACGAGCAGGCTCGGACGGGCGAGCCGGAAGTTGAGGAGCGGCACGAGGCTCTGTCCGCCGGCGAGCACCTTCGCGTCTTCCCCCGCCTCGGCGAGCAGCGCCACCGCCTCCTCTGCGGAGGACGCCCGCGCGTAGGCGAACGGGGGCGGCTTCACGCGGGCACCTCGTGCGGCCGGCCGCGGAGCATCGCCCTGACGTTGTTCGGCGTCAGCGGCAGCGTCGTGACGACGACGCCGTCCGGCGCGAGCGCGTCGGCGACCGCGTTGGCCAGCGTCGCCTGTGCGCCGATGATCCCGTTCCCGCCCGCGCCCTTGACGCCGAGGGGGTTGTTCTCGTCCGGGTACTCGAACCAGAGCGACTCGACCTCGGGCAGCTCGGACAGGGTCGGGAGCAGGTAGTCCATGAACGAGGTCGAGAGGGGCTGGCCGTGCTCGTCGTAGACGAATTCCTCGAGCAGCGCGCCGGCCAGCCCCTGCGCCGCCGCCCCGTCCAGCTGCCCCTTGACGAGCAGCGGGTTGATCGTCCGGCCGACGTCGTAGACGCCGACGTACCGCTCGATCTTCACCCTGCCGGTCGCGCGGTCGACGCCGACGAGCGCGAGGCTGGTGCAGAAGGACATGTCCGTGGTCGCCTTCTCGTACCGGCCGGTCTCATCGAGGCCGAGCTCCCAGAAGGCGACCGTCCGTCCGTCGGGCGCCCGCACCCGGTCGGCGGCCACCTCGACCTCGTTCTCCTCCGCCCCGAGCCGGGCCGCGCCCTCCCGGCGCGCCCGCTCCTTCAGCGCCGCGGCCGTGACGAGGAGCGCGCTGCCGCCGACGGCGGTGCAGCGGTCGGCGTAGGCGCCGACGCCGTGCTTGATCTCGTCGGTGTCGTGGTGGAGGATCCGCACCCGCTCGAGCTCCACCTCCAGCTCGTCGGCGAGGATCTGCGCGAGCCCGGTGCGGGTGCCCTGGCCGACGCCGGCGACGCCGACGTGCGCGGTGAAGGTGCCGTCGGGCTCGGCGAGGATCCTCGCCTCCTCGAAGGGGCCGTAGCCGCCCTCGTTGTGGCAGCAGGCGAGTCCGATCCCGACCGCTTCGCCGCGCGCCCGCCGCTCCGCCTGCTCCGCCCGGAGGGCGTCGTAGCCCGCGTGCTCGAGCAGGTGCTCGAACATCTTCGGGTAGTCGCCCGAGTCGAACAGGTTGGGCTCGTGGCTTGGCCCGAGGTCGATCTCACAGGGGAGCTCGTCCGCGGGGATCAGGTTCCTGCGGCGGAGCTCGGCCGAGTCGACGCCGAGCCGGGCGGCGAGCAGGTCGAGCATCCGCTCGCGCGCGTACGTCGCCTCGACCTCCCCGGGGCCGCGGTACGTGGCGAGCGGCGTCTTGGTCGTCATCACGCCGAGCGCCTCGATCGAGAACCCGCGCCACCGGTACGGACCGGGGATGTGCATGGCCGCGCACTCGACGACCTTGAGGCCGTTGGTGCGCAGGTACGCGCCCATCGAGCACCAGTCCGTGCTCCGGAAGCCGAGCAGGGCTCCGTCGGCGCTCGCCGCCAGCTCGACCTCGAACACGTGCTCACGGGAGTGGTTCAGCGCGACGAGGTTCTCGGCGCGGTCCTCGACCCACTTCACCGGCCGGCCCAGGCGGCGCGCGAGCCAGGGGACGAGGAAGTCCTCTGGATAGAACTCGCCCCGGGGGCCGAAGCCCCCGCCGACGTCGGTCTCGACGAACCGGATGTCCTCCTCGGGCATGTCCAGCAAGCGGGCGAGCACCTGCTTGTTGAAGTGCTTGACCTTCGTCTCGCCCCACACCGTCAGCCTGCCGGTGACGGCGTCGAGCTCGGCGACGAGCCCTCTCGGCTCCATCGGCACCGCGGAGTGGCGGTGCGAGTAGAAGCGCTCGGAGACGACCACGTCGGCGGCGGCGAACAGCCCGTCGACGTCCTCGCCGTTCCGGAAGTCGAACCGGCCGCAGACGTTGTCGGCCAGTCCGTCGAAGACCGCGGTCCCACCCGGCCGGGCGGCGGCGACGGGGTCGAGCACCGGCTCCAGCTCGTCGATCTCGGCCCAAACGAGCTCGGCCGCATCCTCGGCGATGTAGGGGTCGACGGCGACGACGACGGCGATCGGCTCGCCCACGTACCGCACCCGGTCGAAGGCGAGCGGCGTCTGCAGCGCCTTCGCCGCCCGCTCGCTGGGCGTGATCCGGATCGGGATCTTCGTCTCGGCGATATTCGGGATGTCCGCGGCGGCAAAAGCCGCGACGACGCCCTCGTGCGCCCGCGCGTCCTCCAGGTGCACCGTGACGAGCCTGCCGTGGGCGACCTGGCTCCTGACGACGCGCGCGTGCACCTGGTCGGGCCGGTTCACGTCGGCGACGTAGCAGCCGCGCCCCTGGACGAGCGGCTCGTCCTCGACCCGCCGCACGGGCAGCCCGACCGAGCGCTCGACGGCCGGGGCGACGGTGGGCGCCGCCGTCATCGGCGCAGCTCCTCCTGGGCGGCGAGCACCGCCCGCAGGATCGGCGTGTAGCCGGTGCAGCGGCAGAGGTTCGAGGACAGCACCTCGCGCACCCGCTCCTCGGAGGCGTCCGGCTCCCGCTCGAGCAGTCCGGCCGCGAGGACGACGAACCCCGGCGTGCAGTAGCCGCACTGGAGTGCGTGGTGCTCCCGGAATGCGTGCTGCACCGGGTGGAGCGTCCCGTTTCCGGAGAGGCTCTCGACCGTGCGTACGTTTCGCCCCTCGACCTGGGGGGCCAGGATCAGGCACGAGCGCACCGGCTCGCCGTCGAGCAGGACCGTGCACGCGCCGCAGACGCCGTGCTCACAGCCGAGATGCGTGCCGGTCAGGCCGGCCCGGTCGCGGATCAGATCGGCGAGCGTCCAGCGGACCGGGACCTCGAACGACGCCTCGGCCCCGTTGAGCCCGAACGTGACGGTGGTCGCTTCGACGCCCAACATCGCGCGGCTAGGCGTTCCTGTACGGCCCGGGGTCACGCAGGACCCTGAGCGTCCGGCAGTGGAGCGCACCGCCGATCCGCGAGAACTCGGCGTTCGGCACCTCGATCACCTCGACGCCGAGCTTACGCACCGCGGCGATCGCGCGTCTCGCCTCCTTGACCATGTACGTGATCCCGGGCGCAAGCGGGATCGTGTTCGTCGGCGTGTAGAGGATCTGCTCCTCGCGGTCGACCTCGGCGATCCTGTACCCCTTTCTCCGCAGCCACCGGTGGGTGCCGGCGTCGACGCCGCTCGGGTAGACGAGCACCTTGTCGACGTCGAGCGGGCAGATCACGTTCGTCAGGTGCGCGCCGAGGCCGTGCCGGCGGTCGAAGAAGCGGTCGGTCGAGAGGTGGATCGTGTGGATCTCGAGGTCGGGGTTCCGCGCGCTCCGCCGGACGATCGGCGCCAGCTGCCGGTTCCCCTCCTCGTTGTAGGCGGCGGAGATGCCCGTCACCCAGACGTCCTCGGCGAACCACATCGTCGTCGCCGGCTCCATCACGCCCTTGCCCGTGACGGTGTAGAGGACGGGGATCCCGAGGTGGTGCTGCGCCCAGCGGGCGAGGAACTCCGACCGGCCGAAGCTGAACGGATGCCAGCCCGTCTTCTGGATGATCGAGCCGCCGCGGATCACCCACAGGTCGGAGGGTGCCCACATCGCCTGCATCGGGCCGAAGGCGCTCATCGGCGCCTCGCCCCAGTCGATCCAGTGCACGGCGACCCCCTGCTCCTCGAGCAGCTCCGCATAGGCGGCCTGCTCCTCCTGCATCGCCGGGATGTCGGCCCGCTGCAGCCCGTGCGACTCGAGCCACGCCACGTCCTCGTGGAACGGGTACCGGGGGTCGTAGGCGGCGACCTCGGCCTCGGTGACCAGCGAGATCGCGACCTCTCGCAGTCGGCCGATCCCGTTCTCGCCGCACTCGCGCCCCCAGACCTTGCCGTAGACGTCGAGGTAGTCGAGCGCCTCGTAGGCGGTGAAGTCGGTCGGCCGCCCCGGCTCGTAGAACGGCACGTCGGCGATCGTCCATTCCCGCTCGCGGAGCCGCTCCTGGTGCTCCTCGAAGTGACTGGGCCGCGTGACCTGCATCGGTCTCGTCCTCAGCCGAACCGGGCCGGGCCGGGCTCGCGGTAGATCTCCATCGTCGTGCAGTGGAAGCCGCCGCCGGCCGCATGGAAGCCGGAGTAGGGGACCTCGATCACCTCGATTCCGGCGGTGCGGACCTGCTCGATCGTCCGCTGCGCCTCGGCGGCCATGACCACGCGCCCGGGCTCGAGGATCTTCAGGTTGCACACGTCGTGGCGGACGTGGTCGTCGCGGTCGGCCTCGATCAGCGTATAGCCGGCGTGCTCCAGCCAGATCAACGTGCCGGCGTCGATCCCGGCCGGATAGGCGAGGACGGTGCGCAGGTCGAGCGGGGCGATCAGGTTGGTCACGTGCGCGGTCGCGCCCGTCTCCCGGTCGAAGTACAGCGGCCCCTGGCAGCGGATCGTCAGCACCTGGAGGTCCTCGACGCCCGCCGTCAGCCGGACGACGTCGAGCAGCTGCTGCCTGCCCTCCTCGTTGTAGGCGGCGGAGTCGCCGACGACGTAGACGTCCTGAGCGAGCCAGACCGTGGCGCCCGCCTCGCAGACGCCCGTCCCGTGGATCGTGAGCAGCGTCGGGATGTTCAGGTTCCAGAACGCCCAGTGCGAGAGCCACTCGCTCCGCCCGAACGAGAACGGGTGCCAGCCGAGCTTGGGGACGACGGCGCCGCCCGCCACCACGAGCAGCTCCTGCGCCGCCCACATCGCCTGCATCGGGCCGAAGGCGCTCATCGGCGCCTCCCCCCAGTCGATCCAGTGGACGGTTACCCCTTCCGCCTCGAGCACCTCGGCGTAGCGCTCCTGCTGCTCCCGGCAGAGCGGGAGGTCGGGGATGCGGCCGAGCCCGTGCGCCTCCAGGAACGCCCGGTCGCGAACGTACGGGAAGCGCTCGTCGTAGACCTGGTTCTCGGCCTCGGTGATCCTCGTCAACGCGACCTCGCGCAGCTTGCCGATTCCGTTGCAGCCGATCTTGCGCCCGTAGACACGCTCGTAGACGTCGAGGTAGTCGAGGTCGTGGAACTCCGACACAGTCTGGCGGCCGCCGGGGCCGTGGTAGAACGGGATGTCGCCCCAGGTCCAGCGCCTCTCGTGGAGAGAGCGCTGGTACTCGTCGAACTGCGTCGTCATCGCCGGCCCTCCGTCCGGTCGCCGCTCAGAGCCGCTGAATCAGCCGCTCGCCCAGCGGGTGCACCTGGTGCGCGCCGAGGCCGCGTGCCCGGCCGTCCATGGCGGCGAGCGCGCTCCGCAGCCGCGCCGTCTCGTCCTCGTCGATCTCGTAGACGAGCGCATCGGCGTCCAGCTCGCGGATCTCGACGCCGTACACCTCCCGCGCCTTGCCGATCGTCACGTACCCGTCGATCACGTCCTCGAGCACCTTGGCCGGCTCGCGCTCCCACGGCAGGCCGTAGCCGCCACCGCCGTTCGACTCGAAGGTGATCACGTCGCCGCCGGCGAGCTTCTTCTTGGTGCAGAACATGCCGAGGTCCTCCTCGTCGGCCGCGCCCTGGTTGCGGACCATCCGGTTCGGGCCGCCGTTCGTCCCGCCGGCGAGCCCGAACGGCGTGACGAGCTCGCGGTCGCCGTGGATCGTGATCTCGGTCGTGCCCCAGACCTCGAAGCTGCGGGAGAGGCCGACGCCGCCGCGGAACTTGCCGTCGCCGCAGGAGTCGGGCACCGCGAGCACCTCCGTGTAGTACATCGGGTACCAGCGCTCGAGTGTCTCGCACGGCTGGTTGGAGGCTCCGCCGATGAAGATCATCATGTAGTAGTCGTTGCCGTCCGCGTACGTGCGGGCGCCCTGGCCGCCCTCGAGCCAGAGGTAGCTGACGAAGCCGTTGCCGGTCTTCGGGTGGATGCCGCCGGTGACGACGTTCTGCAGGTTGACCGTCGCCGCGTGCACGCGGCGCGGGTCGACGTGTTGCAGCGCCTGGGCCCAGCACGCCATCGTCACCGCGTCCACCTTCTCGTACGCGCCCGAGCAGTAGCCGGTCACCGGCGTCGGCTCCTGGACGTCGACGCACGTCCCGGGCTTCGTGACCACCTCGATCGAGCGCACCACCCCGTGGTTGAGCGGCGCGAGCTCGGGGAAGCAGTGCATCGTCCCGTCGAAGTTCGCGGACAGGAGCGCCGGCCTGGCGAAGCCCCACGAGGCGACCGGGGCGGGGTCGCAGTCGGACCAGTCGAAGGTGACCTGGTCGCCCTCGATCGTCATCTTGCAGTGCACCCGGATCGGGGCCTGGTCCTCCTTGCCGACGTCGTGGTCGCCGAAGTCCTCGAACTCGTAGGAGCCGTCGGGGAGCCGCGAGACCCAGTCGCGGAAGAGCCGCTCGGAGTGGTCCATCGTGTCCTCGAAGGCATCCTGGACGGTGGCGACGCCGAACTTGTCGACGTACCCGGTCAGCCGGCGCTCGACGAGCCGCCCGGCCTGGAACTGGGCGTAGATCTCGGCCTGCCGCTCGACCCCGACGCGGATGTTGGCCATGATCAGGTCCCAGATCTGCTTGACCGGCCTGTCGTCGGCGAACAGCTTGAGCGGCGGCATCCGCAGCCCCTCGGCGTAGCACTCCTCGGCCCGCGGGTTGAACGTCCCCCAGTTCGGACCGCCGACGTCGGGCCAGTGGCAGAGGGCGATCGCGAACGCGAGCAGCTCGCCCCCGTGGAAGATCGGTCGCATGATCTTGACGTCGTTCTGGTGCGTGCCGCCCGTGTACGGGTCGTTGTAGATGTAGGCCTCGCCGGGCGCGAACTCCGGGACGACGTCGACGAGCGTCTGCACCGACGACTCGAACGTGCCCATGTGCGGCGCCTGGTCGCGCTGGCCGTGCGAGATCAGGCGCCCGTCGGGGGTGAGGATCGAGACCGAGTAGTCGTGACCCTCGGTGATCGTCGGCGCGTAGGAGACGCGCTCGATCAGCGCGCTCGCCTCGTTGCAGATCGACTTGAAGGCGTTGCGCAGGACCTCGAACGTGATCGGGTCGAGCCTGAGGCCCTGGGCGGCCGGCGGTGCTGCGACGCGTGCCATGGTGCTTTCTCCCTCCCCGGCTCTCAGCCGTTCACCGAGACGACGATGTTCAGGTACTCGTCCACCCGCGCCGACGCTCCCGGCGGCAGGACGACCGTGCTGTCGAGCTGCTCGACGATCGCCGGCCCCTCGACCTCGACGCCGTTCCGGAGCAGCGACCGGTCGTAGATCGCCGACTCGACGAAGTCGCCGGCGTCCTCGAAGTAGACGGGCCGGGTGCCGACCTTCGCGTCGGCGAGCTTCCCGGGCGTCGGATCCCGCGGCAGCCGGGCCTCCTGGGTGAGGCCGATCGCCGCGACCCGCGCGTTCACGAACTCGATGCTCGCGAAGTCGCGCGGCAACATGTAGCCGAACTCGCGGAGGTAGCTCTCCTCGTACCGGGAGAGGATCTCCTCCACGTCGGCGGCGGTCGCGGGCGGCCGGTCGAGCGGCAGGTTCATGTACGGCGTCTGGCCGTAGTAGCGCGTGTCGACCGACAGCTCGATCACCCGCTTGTCCTTGGGGATGCCCTCGACCTCGAACAGCCGCGTCGCCTCGCCGACGAGGTCCTCGTAGAGCGAGACCAGCCCGCCGTCGGCGAGGTCCTGCGCCCGCCTGAGCACCGAGCGCTGGAAGTCGTGGCGAAGGTCGACGTGGAGGATCCCGAGGGCCGACGTGAGGCCGGGGGAGAGCGGGACGACGACCCGCGGGATGCCCAGCTCGCGGGCGATGTCGACCGCGTGCAGCGGGCCCGCGCCGCCGCCGGCGACGAGCGTGAAGTCACGCGGGTCGTGCCCGCGCTGGACGGAGATCAGGTGCGTCGCGCTCGTCATGTTCGCGTTCGCGATCCGGAGGATCCCGTGCGCGGCCTCGGCGGTCGTCATCTCCAGCTGCTCGGCGAGGCTCTCGATCGCCCCCTCCGCGAGCTCGGGGTAGATCTCGATGTCGCCGCCCAGGTACCGCTGCGGGTCGAGGCGGCCGAGGTAGAGGTGCGCGTCGGTCGTGGTCGGCTGCGTGTTGCCCTTGCCGACGCACGCGGGGCCGGGGTCGGCGCCGGCGCTCTGCGGGCCGCTGCGGAGCGACCCGCCCGCGTCCACCCAGGCGATCGTCCCGCCGCCGGCGCCGATCGCGACCAGGTCCACGGCCGGGAACAGGATCGGGATGTTCCAGTCGACGCGCCACTCGGAGGCGATCGAAGGCTTGCCGTCGGCGACGAGCGACAGGTCGGCGCTCGTCCCGCCCATGTCGAACGTGATCACGTTCTCGAACCCCGCCGCCTTGCCGACGACGAGCCCGCCGACGACGCCGCCGGCGGGGCCCGACTGGCAGATGCGCGCCGGGACGCTGCGGGCGAGCTGCGCCGACATCATCCCGCCGCCCGAGTGGGTGACGCCGATCTCGCCCTCGTAGCCCCACTCGCGCAGCCGGGTGACGAGCGCGTCCAGGTAGCGGTCGATCACGGGCGCGAGGTAGGCGTTCGCGGCCACCGTCGACGTGCGCTCGAACTCGCGGATCTCCGGCAGGGTCTCGACCGAGGTGCAGACGAAGACGCCGTCGCCGAACTCCTGCTGGAGGATCTCCCTGGTGCGGATCTCGTTCTCGGGGTTCATGAACGAGTTGAGGAACGAGACCGCCACCGACTCGATCCCGCGGGCGCGGAACTTCCGCGCCGCCTCGCGCACGTCGTCCTCGGCGAGCGCGGTCAGCACGCTGCCCTCGTAGTCGACTCGCTCGGTCACCTCGAGCACGTTCCGCCGCTGGATCAGCGGCGGGGAGGGATCCCAGTTCGAGTTGAACAGGTCGGGGCGGTTGGCGCGGCCGGCGGCGAGGACGTCGCGCATGCCGCGGGTGGTGACGAGCCCGGCCTTCGCCCCGCGGCGCTCGATGATCGCGTTCGTGGCGATCGTCGAGCCGTGTTTCAGGTGCGCGATCGCCTCGTGGCCGATGCCCGCCTTCTCGAGCACGTTCAGCACGCCGTCGATGAAGACCGGCGGAGTCGAGGGGGTCTTCGCGACGAACGTCTGCCCGCCGCTCTCGTCGTACGCCACGAGGTCGGTGAACGTGCCGCCGATGTCGATCGCAACGCGTAGCTTTCGCATCAACTCCGCCTTTCGCTGTCAGGTGCCGCCCGGGGCGACGAGAGCCGGAAGACGAGTGTGCGGTCGGAGGCTCGGGAGCCGCATCGGGAGAAGTCCGGCCGTTACGTGAGGGTTTAGCGCCACCGCGCGGCGACCCGTGCTCAGACGGCCGTCCAGCCGCCGTCGACGCAGAGCACCGCGCCGGTCACGAACGCCGCCGCCGGCGAGCCGAGGTAGAGCGCCGCGAGGGCCACGTCCCGCGGCTCCCCGCGCCCGCCGAGCGGCGTGTCCGCGGCGATCCGGGCGAGCAGCTCGGGGTTGCCAGCGTGCGGGTCGCCGTCGCGCACGACGAAGCCCGGGACGACGCAGTTGACGCGGACGCCGAGGGGCGCCCACTCGGCGGCGAGCGCCCGGGTGAGGCCGATCACGCCCGCCTTCGCCGCCGAGTAGGCGGCCGCCCCCGCGAGCGCCACCAGCCCGGCGACCGACGAGATCGTGACGATGCTGCCGCCGCCCGCCGCGGCCATCGCGCGGCCCGCTTCTCGGCAGGTGGTGAAGACGCCGGTCAGGTCGATCTCGACGATCCGGCTCCAGTCCTCGTCGGAGAGCTCGGTCGTCGGCCCCCACTGCTGGAAGACGCCGGCGTTCGCGACCGCGATCGCGGGTACGCCGAGCTCGGCGACGCAGCGTGCGACGAGCTCGCGGACCTCGTCGGGGCGGCTCACGTCACAGGTGACCGGAAGCGCCCGGCGGCCGCGCGCCTCGACCTCCCGCGCCGTCGCCTCGAGCGCCTCCGAACCCCGCGCGGCGAGCGCCACGTCCGCTCCGGCCTCGGCGAGCAGGCACGCGGTGGCGCGGCCGATGCTGCGGCTCGCGCCCGTGACGAGCGCGACCTTCCGGTCGAGGACGAGCTCGGGGATCACGGCCCGCTCAGCCTCCGCGGTGGCCCCCGGCCCCCGGGTGTTGCGGCGGCCAGCGTCGCAGGACGATCCCCTCGAGGACCAGGAATGCCGAGTTGATCACGTAGCCGACCACGCCCATCACGGACAGGAGCCCGAACGCGACCGCGGCCTGGTAGTTGCGCTGGGCGTAGACCAGGTCGGATCCGATCCCCGAGCCGGTGGCGAGCATCTCGACCAGGATGGTGACGATCAGTGCGATCGGCAGGGCGACCCGGATCCCGATCATCGCCGCGGGCACGGCGGCCGGGAAGACGATCTTCCTCGCCCGCGCGAGCCGGCCGAGGCGGAACGACCGCGCCACCTCGAGCAGGAGCGGCTCCGTGCCGGCGGCGGCGGAGGTCGTGTTCAGCAGGATCGGCCACACCGAGACGAGCGCGACGACGAAGACCCGCATCGTGTCGGTCTGCCCGAGGGCCAGCACGGCGACCGGGATCACGGTCGGCGCCGGCAGGCTGCGGAGGAACTCGAGCGTCGGCGTCAGCGCGAGCCGGAGCGGACGCGAGACGCCGATCAGGAGCCCCAGCCCGACGCCGATCGCGGTCGCGATCGCGAGCCCCGTGTACAGCGTCTGGAGGGTCGCCCCGAGATGGTCGAGCAGCACGGAGCGGTAGCCGTTCCAGAGGTCGGTCGCCCACTGCGAGGGCGGGGGGTAGAAGCCGGAGTGCTTGCCGTGCATCACGAGCTCCCACACGCCGAGCCCCGCGAGCAGCGGCAGGAAGCCGCGCACCGGCGGAAGCTCTCGGAGCGCCCGCTCCGCCGCCTGCAGCCCCTGCCGGGTGCGCTCGGCCGCACGCCCGCGGTACGGCTCCCCGAGGAGGTCCGGCCCGCTCATCTCGTCCTCGCGCCGCGCCCGCCGGGGAGGACGAGGCTGGAGGCGACGAGCAGCGCGTTCAGGACCACGCCGAGGACCCCGATGACGACGATGTACGCCCACATCTGCGCCGGCTGGAGCGCCTGCTGCGCGAACACGAGCGCGTACCCGAGGCCGTCCGGGTTGCCGATCATCTCCGCGATCACGGCCAGGACGAGCGCCGTCGTCATCGCCAGCCTGGCGCCGACGAGGATCGCGGGGAAGGCGGCCGGCAGCTGGATCTGCAGGATCGCCCGCAACGGCGAGAGCCGGAAGGTCCTGGCCACGTCGTGGAGCCGGTCGGGCACCTGCTGGACCCCACCGATCGTGTTCACGATCACGGGCCAGATGCTGGCGTAGACGATCACGGCGAGCTCCATCCGCAGCGAGAAGCCGAACACGAGCACGGCCGCGGGGACGAACGCGATCGCCGGCAGGGAGCGCGAGAACTCGATCGTCGACAGGCTGTAGACGCGCGCGCGCCGCGAGATCCCGACCAGCGCGCCGACGACGAGGCCTCCCCCCACGGCGATCAGCCAGCCGAGCGCGACCGCCTGGAGCGTGTGCGCGGTGTTGCGCCCGAGATCGCCCGACCTCGCCAGCGTCCAGAAGGCCGAGGCGATCGTGCTCGGGGCGGGCAGGTAGACGTAGGTCAGCGCGCGGGAGCGCACCGCCGCCTCCCACGCGCCGAGGAGCGTGACGAACGTGGCGATCCCGAGCGGGTTGAGGCGCGCCAGGTGACGGGCCCGGGTCACCCGGACGCGGCCTCCGGGCCCGGGCGGTCGCGCCGGCCGGCGATCGTAGAGGCGAGGGTCTGGAAGATCTCGTGCCGCAGGCGGATGAACTCGGGAAGCTCGCGCGTCTCGAGCTGGTTGCGCGGCCGGGGCAGGTCGACCCGGAGCTCGCGCGTCACCGTTGCCGGGCTGCCGGCGAGGACGACGACGCGGTCGCCCAGGTAGACGGCCTCGTCGACGTCATGGGTGACGAAGACGATCGTCGTGTGCGTGCGCCGGTGCAGCTGGAGGAGCTCGTCCTGCAGCGCCGCCTTCGTGATCGCGTCCAGCGAGCCGAACGGCTCGTCCATCAGGAGAGAGTCCGGCCCGACCGCCAGGGCGCGGGCGATCTGGAGGCGCTGCTGCATGCCGCCGGAGAGCTGCCAGGGGAACTGGTGGGCGTTCCGCTCCAGCCCGACGAGCGTGAGCGCCTCGTCGATGCGCTCGCGCCGCTCGGCTCGGGGCACCCGATCCGCCTCGAGGCCGAGCGCGACGTTCTGTGCGACCGTCCGCCAGGGCAGAAGGCTTCGGCTGTAGTCCTGGAATACGACCACCACCCCCTCGGGCGGCCTGCCGCCCAGGGGACGCCCGTGCACGAGGACCTCGCCGGCCGTGGCGTCGAGCAGCCCGCCGAGGGCCCGCAGCAGCGTGGTCTTGCCCGCGCCGGAGCCCCCGACGATCGTCAGGAGCTCGGCCTGCCGCACCTTGAGCGAGACGCCGGCCAGCACCGGCCGCTCGGAGCCGCCGAAGCGGACGCCGACCGACCTGCACTCGAAGGCGGGCGCGGAGCCGGTCGCCGCCCGGCGCTCAGGCCCGGCGGCGACGGCCTCGCCGGCGCTGATCGGCTCCTCAGCCAGCTCCGACGACGACCTCCTCCGGCTTCACCTTCGACACGTCGACCTGGTGGATCGCCCCGAGCATGCCCACCCACGGGAGGACGTTCTTCGTGTTGACGGCGAAGTAGAACACCGGGATCGGCACCGACGAGGCGACCGACTGGGGCAGGCCCGTGTACTTGACGAGGATCGCCCGCGCCTGGGTCTGGTGCGTGTTGATCCAGGCCCTCGCCTGCTGCAGCGACCTGATCCAGGCCTTGATCGTGTCGACGTGGCTGCGCGCCCACGGCCCCTGCGCCATCCAGACGGCGTTCACGGCCGGGTTGGCGACGGCGAGGACCGGGTCGCCGACGAACGTGTGGCCGGCCCCGACCATCTGCGTCTTGAACGGGTCGAGCGCCTCGACCGCGTCCACGCGGCCGGCGGCGAGCTGGTCGGCCTGGAACGGGAACGCGACCTCGACGAACTTGACCGAGGATGGGTCGACGCCGTTCTTCTGGAGCCAGTAGAGCGTCGCCGGGTGGATGTTGCCGCCGAAGGTGCCGGCGGCGACGGTCTTGCCCACGAGGTCCTTCGGGCTCGCGATGCCCGAGCCCTTCTTCGCCAGCACGGCGACGACCTGGTGCTTCTGCGTCTCGATCTGCTCGCCCGAGACGACGACCCGGTCGATGTTGTTCACGCGCGCCTTGATCACGTCCGGGATGGTCGTCGGCCCGATGTCGAACTGCTGCCCCATCGCTCCGGGCAGCGTCGCCAGGTTGAGCACCGCCTTCATCGTCACGTACAGGCCGTTCTTCCTGAAGATCCCCGTCTTCTGGGCGACCATCGCAGGCAGCCAGGTGATCGCGGGCACGTACGCGGCCCGGACGGTCGTGAGCCGGCTGCGCTGGTCGGCCGTCACCCGGGCACCGGCGCCCTGGACGCCGGCGAGAGCCGCGAGCGCGGCGAGCAGCACGATCGCGAGGCGTGGCCCGCGAGAGAACCGAATGTTCGGCATCAGCACCCCTTTTCCGGAGACGACTCCGGAGGCAGCGCTCGTTCCGAGCGAGAGGCGGTGCGTGACCCTGCCTCCACTGCGCCAGTGACCCTCCGCACCGTGGGGCGAGTCTGACGGGCAGGGGCCGCGGACGCATCGGGAGGAGCCCCACCGGGCGGTGCGGGTTTAGCGCCATCCGCCCGGGGCGCCCTCCGCGTCCCCGACATGGCGCGAAACGGCACCAGAAACGGCGTCGTTTCCCGATGCCCGGCTGCCGGCGGCACGGTTGACTATGCAGTTCCGTCCGTCCCGAGCACGAAGGAGCTGCCCATGAGCGCGACGCTGGCCCGTCTGCCCCAGGTTCCGAGGGAGGAGATCGACGACCCCGAGCTCGAGGCGATCCTCGAGCGGGCCGAGCGCGTCTCGGCGCCGAAGCCCGCGTGGTATCTGACCATCGCCCACAACCCGGAGATGACGAAGGCGTTCGCCGTGTACTGGGAGACGACGCACCGCGGCGGTCGGCTCGACCACGTGCTCAAGGAGCTCGTCCGGATCTCGATCGCCGAGCACCTCTCCTGCCGCTTCTGCGCCGACCAGCGCTCGGTGCCGGCTCTCGAGCAGGGGCTCGATGAGGCCGACGTCGCCGTCTGCTCGCTGCCCGGGGCAGACCATCCCGACCCCCGCACGCGCGCAGCGCTGCGGTTCGCGCGCGCGCTCGTGCTGGAGCAGTCGCCCGACGCCTTCGATCCCGTCTACGCCGAGGTGCGCGAGCAGTTCACCGAGGCGGAGGTCGTCGAGCTGGCGCTGTTCGCGGCGAACGCGATCGGCGGCATCATCCTCTGCCGCAGCCTACGGATCGATCCATGAGGGCGACGGCGGCCCCCGGCGTGGCAGCGGTCGTCGAGCTGGCCGACGGCGTCGTCCGCCTCACCTTCCCGCTGCCGCTCGGGATCGACCACGTCCACTGCTACCTGCTCCGCGCGCGCGCCGGCTCGTGGATCCTCGTCGACACCGGCCTCGGCCTCGCCGACCCCGAGCCCGCCTGGACGCCTGTCCTGGAGCGGCTGGACGCTCCGGTCGAGTTCATCGTCGTCACGCACTCCCATCCCGATCATGTCGGCGGGGCCGCCGACGTGGCCGCGCTCACCGGCGCGGCCGTCCTCCAGGGCGCCCTCGACCATGAGCAGTGCGTCCGCGTCTGGGGCGACGAGCGCACGGGCCCGCGCCTGACCGCGTACTTCCGCGGGCACGGCATGCCGGCGGACGAGGCCGGCCGCCTCGAGGAGCAGCGCCTCCGCCTGCGCGAGCGGGTGCATTTCACCGCCGACCCGGTGCTGCTCGAGGCAGGCGAGGAGGTGGACGGGTGGCGTGTGCTCCACCTGCCGGGGCACGCCGACGGCCACATCTGCCTCCTCCGCGACGGCGTGCTCGTCGGCGGCG
The DNA here is from genome assembly GCA_963837265.1 of uncultured Actinomycetes bacterium. GTDB lineage: Bacteria > Actinomycetota > Thermoleophilia > Gaiellales > Gaiellaceae > DATBLE01. The sequence continues at coordinate 748,542 of CAWIMQ010000001.1, read as the reverse complement.
ACGTCGTCCTCGTCCCGATCACGCCGACCGTCGGCCTCTTCCCGGACGGGCGATCCGATCCCCTGGCCGACTATCTGGAGACGCTCGGCGCCCTCGCCCGGCTGGATCCCTCGGTCACCTTCGCCGGGCACGGCGTGCCGATCGAGCGCACCGCCGCCCGGGCGGAGGAGATCGTGCGGCACCACGACGAGCGCCTGAGCCTCGCCCTCCGTGCGGTCGAGGACGGGCGCCGGAGCGCCTACGAGGTCTCCCGCGCGATCTTCGGCGACGAGCTGGCCCCGGTCCACCGGCGCTTCGCGCTCGCCGAGTCGATCGCCCACCTCGAGCACCTCGTCTGCCGCGGCCGCCTGCGCCGGGGCAGCGAGGAGGGACGCGTCCTCTACGAGCCGGCGCGGTCCCGATGACCGTGATCGACACCCACAGCCACTTCCTCCCACCGGGAGTCGTCGAGCGCCTGCGTGAGGGCCGCTATCCGCTCGCCCACGTCGAGGACCGCGGGGACGCCGGGTCGTGGGTCGTCTGCGAGCGGGGCCTCCAGTTCCCGCTCACGCCGCTCTTCGCCGATGTGGACGCCAAGCTTGCGTGGATGGACCGCTACGGGATCGACGTCTCGCTGACCTCGGTCGCCGCGCCGCTCTTTCTCTACGAGTTGGAGGCCGAGGAGGCGGCGCGGGTCGCGGCCGAGGTCAACGACGCCGCCGCCGAGCTGGCGGGCGCCTCGGGGGGTCGCCTGGTCGGGATGGCCACGGTGCCGATGAGCGCGCCGGAGCAGGCGGCGCTGGAGCTGCGCCGGGCGTGCGGGGAGCTGGGCCTGAAGGGCGTCGAGATCGGGACGAGCGTCGGCGAGATGATGCTCGACGACCCAGCGCTCGACCCGGTCTTCGCCGTCGCCGCGGAACTCGGCGCGCCCCTCTTCCTGCACCCGTACACGTACATGCTCGGCCTCCAGACCGTGCCCGGATTCGAGCGCTTCTTCATCCTGAACACGGTAGGGAATCCGCTCGAGACACACCTCGCCGCCACGCGGCTGATGCTCGGCGGGGTGTTCGACCGGCACCCGGACCTCGTCGTCCAGCTCTCGCATGGCGGCGGCGCGCTGCCGTACCAGCTCGCGCGCCTCGACCGGACCTACGACATGCGGGCGCAGGTGCGCGAGGTCGCGCAACGGCGCCCGTCCGACTACCTCGACCACTTCCTCTTCGACACCGTGCTCTACGACCCGCGGCCGCTCCGGTTCCTCGTCGACCTCGTCGGGCCGGAGCGGGTCGTCTTCGGCACCGACCATCCGTTCGACATCGCCGACCTGAGCGCGCTCGACGCCGTCCGCGAGCTGGACGAGTCGGCCGCCGCCGCGATTCTCGGGGCGAACGCCGGCCGCGCGTACGGGCTGTGAGCGCCCGCGGGCCGTACGACTACGTCGGACGGCCGGTTCCGCGGCTCGAGGATCTCCCGCTGCTCCGCGGTCAGGGGTCGTTCGTCGACGACGTCGACCGGCCGGGTCAGCTGCACGCGCGCGTCGTCCGCAGCCACGTCGCGCACGGCCGGATCCTGGGGATTGACGACGAGGAGTGCCGACGGCGGCCGGAGGTCGCCGCCGTGCTGACCGCAGTCGACCTTCCCCCCGGCATGCGGATCCCGCTCCGGCTCGGGGGCGGCGAGCTCGCGGAGCGCGCCCTCCAGCCGCCGCTCGCCCGCGACGTCGTGCGCTACGTCGGCGAGCCCGTGGCCGTCGTGGTCGCCGAGTCCCCGTATGCGGCGGAGGACGCCGCGGCGAGCGTCTGGGTCGAGACCGCAGAGCTCCCCGCCCTGGCCGATGTGGCCGAGGCCGCCGGCGCCGCCACGCTCGTGCACGACGCCGTGCCCGGCAACGTCCTCGAGCCCGTCCACGCGCGGCTCGGCCCCGACGTCGACGGGATCTTCGAGCGGGCCGAGATCGTCGTCGCCGAGGAGCTGGCGATCCACCGGCACACGGCCGTCCCGCTGGAGACGCGCGGGCTCGTCGCCGAGTTCGACACGGGCCGGCGCCTGCTCACCGTGTGGGGGCCGACGAAGGTGAAGCACTTCAACCGCCGCGTTCTCGCCGGGCTGCTCGGCCTGCCCGAGGCGAGCGTCCGCTTCGTCGAGCCCGACGTCGGCGGCGGCTTCGGCACGCGCGGCGAGTTCTACCCGGAAGACCTGCTGATCCCGTGGCTGGCGGTCGCGACCGGCCGGCCGGTGAAGTGGGTCGAGGACCGGTACGAGCACTTCGTCGCGGCGAACCACTCGCGCGAGCAGCAGTGTCGGATCGAGGTCGCCGCTGCCGCCGACGGGCGGTTGCTGGCGTTCCGCGCCGCGATCCGGGTCGATCTCGGCGCCTATGTCCGCACGAACGGGACGATCCTCGTCACGAACACGGTCACGCACCTGCCCGGCCCCTACCGGTGGGATGCGTTCGACGTCGAGGCGGTCGGCGTCCTGACGAACAAGACACCGGCGGGGACCTACCGTGGGCCCGGCCAGTACGAGGCGGCGCTCCACCGTGAGCGGATGCTCGACCTCGTCGCGCGGCGCGCCGGGATCGACCCGGCCGTGCTGCGGCGGCAGAATCTCGTCCGCCCCGAGGAGATGCCGTACACGTTCGCACCCGAGGGCCTCGCCGACCCGATCGTCTACGACAGCGGCGACTTCCCGCTGCTCTGGGACCGGCTGCTCGGGAGCGTCCCCAACCGGACGCGGGCTCAGGTCGCGCAGCGCCGCGAGGCGGGCGAGCTGGTAGGGATCGGCACGGCGGCGTTCGTCGAGGTCGGGCCGCGCGGGCCGTACGAGTCGGCGCAGGTCGTCCCCGAGCCGGACGGTCGCTTCACCGTCCGGGTCGGGATCGCCTCGCTCGGGCAGGGCGTGGCCACGGCGCTCGCGCAGATCGCGGCCGAGACACTGCGGGTGCCGCTGGAGGCGGTGGCGGTCGAGTACCGGGACACCGACCTCGTCGCCGAGGGCGAAGGAGCCTTCTCGAGCCGCAGTGTCGTCTTCGGCGGGAACGCCGTCGCCGGCGCCGCCCGCGACCTGGTCGAGCGCGCGCGCCTGGCGGGGGCGGCGTCGCTCGGGGTCACGCCGGAGGAGGTCGAGGTCGAGGACGGGCGGGTCCGGGCGCGGGCGCGGCCGGAGCGCGCGGTCCCGATCGCCGAGCTCGGCTGCCGCGGCGAGTACCGGTACGAGAAGGCGGGGCGCAGCTTCTCGATGGGCGGCGCGCTCGCCCTCGTCGAGGTCGATCCCGACACGGGGGCGCCGTCCGTGCTCCGCTGCGTCGTCGCGTGCGACGTCGGCCGGGCCGTCAACCCGCTGGTGGTCGAGGGACAGGTCGTGGGGGCGGCCGTGCAGGGGCTCGCGGGCGCGCTCTTCGAGAATCTGCCGTTCGACGGCGACGGGCAGCCGCTGGCCACGTCGTTCGTCGACTACTGGATGCCGACAGCCGCCGACGTGCCGACGGTCGACGCGGTCGTCCTCGAGCTGCAGCGGCAGGGACCGGGGGCCGCGAACCCGCTCGCCGTCAAGGGCGCGGGCGAGGCCGGGATCGTTGGCGTCGGCGCGGCCCTGGCGAACGCGGTCGCGGACGCACTGGGCGGCCGCGACACGGTGCTCGCGCGGCTGCCGCTCCTGCCGGAGACCGTCCGACTCCTGGGCGGCGGGGCGACGGTGGCGGTGTGACCGCGGACGTGGACGCCGTCCTCGCCCGCATCGACGCGGAGCGGATCGCCGAGCTGGCGCTCGCGCTCGCCGCGATCGAGAGCCCGACCGGCCACGAGGCGGCGGTCGCCGACTTCCTCGAGGGCTGGCTGCGCGAGCAGGGCTTCGAGCCGCGCCGTGTCTGCCTGCTGCCCGAGCGCCCGAACGTCGTAGCCGTCCTCCCGGGCACGGGCGGCGGGAGGAGCCTCCTCTTCAACAGCCACATGGACACTGCGATCTGGCACGGCGACCCCCGGATCCGCGACCCGGAGCAGCCGATCTACCACACGGGCTGGCGCGAGGGCGACCTCCTCCACGGGCACGGGGTGATGAACGACAAGGGCCCGATGGCGGCGTGGCTCGTCGCGGCGGCGGCGATCCGGGAGTCGGGCATCCGGCTGTGCGGCGACCTCGTCCTGACGATGGTCTCGGGCGAGATCGGCAACGAGCCGGTGGACGAGTTCCAGGGGCTCGAGTACAGCGGGAAGGACCTCGGCGCCCGCTACCTCGCCGTCCACGGGGGCGTCGCCGACTACGCGCTCGTCGCCGAGGCGACCGGCTTCTCGCTCGGCTGGGTCGAGGCGGGCAAGATCTTCTGCAAGGTGCGCCTGCTCGGCGGGCGGTCGCTGTACACGCCCTTCGTCCCGGCGGACGGCGGTCCGAGCGCGGTCTTCCCGGCCGCCCGCGTCCTCGCCGCCTGGCCGGAGTGGGCGCAGGCCTACACGGCCCGCCACCGCTACGAGTGCCCCGGCGGGACGGTCGCCCCGGCCGCGAACGTCGGCGCGATCCGCGGCGGGCTCCCGTACGCGCCGACGCGCACGCCGGAGGTCTGCGAGCTGTACCTCGACCTGCGCACGGCGCCCGGCCAGTCCCCCACCGAGACGCTGGCCGAGGTGCGCGAGCTGCTCGAGGCGGCCGGCGCCGAGGGGGAGGTCTCGCTCTACGTCCACCGGCCAGGCCACGAGGCCCGCAACGTCGAGCCCCTGGCCGAGGCGATCCGCGAGGCGCACCGGCGCGTTTTCGGCTCGGAGCCCGGCCTGCCGAACGAGCCGACGACGAGCATGTGGCGCGACACCAACGTCTGGAACGAGCTCGGCGTGCCCGCGGCGATGTACGGGCCCGGTGCGGGATCGGGCGGGGGCGGCGTCTCGGTCGCCGTCACCGACCTGCATCGCGCCGCCCTCGTCTACGCCGGCGCGGCGCTGGGCCTCTGCTCGTGAGCGGGGAGCAGCACCTCGTCCCCGGCCTGTTCGCGCTCGGCGACGACGGCCGTCCTCGGCTCGTCGGGAGCCGCTGCACGCGCTGCGGCGAGAAGGCGTTCCCGCGCCGGGAGGTCTGCCCGCGCTGCAAGCAGCGGACGATGGAGCCGACCCTGCTCTCGCCCGAGGGGCGCCTCTTCAGCTTCACCGTCTGCCACAGCGCACCGGCCGGGTTCGAGGCGCCCTACCTCCAGGCGTACGTCGAGCTGCCCGAGGGGCTGCGCGTGTTCGGCCTGATCAGCGACGCGGTCGAGCCCCGGGCCGACGCTCTGCGGGTGGGGATGACGATGGCGCTCGTCGCCGAGCCCGTCGGGTCCGCGCGGGGGGCTCCGATCACCTACAAGTTCCGGCCGCTGGAGTAGGGAGGAGAGATGCGCGAGGTCGTGATCGTCGGCGTTGGGATGCACCCCTTCGGCAAGCACCCCGACAAGTCGCTCAAGGATCTGGGCCGCGAGGCGCTCTGGGCGGCGATCGACGACGCCGGCGTCGACCCGAGGCGGATCGGCTGCGCGTACGTCGGGAACTCGCTCGCCGGTCTGCTGACGGGGCAGGAGGGAGTCAGGGGCCAGGTCGTCCTCCACGACGCCGGCCTCGACGAGCTGCCGGTCGTGAACGTCGAAAACGCGTGCGCGAGCGGCTCGACGGCGCTGCGCGGCGCCTGCCTGGAGGTCGCGGCCGGGACCTGCGACGTCGCCGTCGCGCTCGGGGTCGAGAAGATGTTCGTCGGCGACACCGCCCGCTCGCTCGCGGCCCTCTCCGCCGACTCCGAGCTCGAGCTGGCGGCGATGGGCATGCAATTCAGCGCCATCTACGCGATCCACCCGAAGTACAACCTCAGGGGCCGAATGGAGGAGTACGGTTGGACGAGCCGCGACTTCGCCGAGGTCGCGGCGAAGAACAGCCGACACGGCGCGCTGAACCCCTACGCCCAGCACCGGCGCGCGCTGACGGCGGACGAGGTGCTCGCCTCGCCGATGATCACCGAGCCGCTGACGCTGTACATGTGCTCGTCGATCGGCGACGGCGCCGCCGCCGCGATCGTCTGCGCGAAGGACGAGGCGCCGGGACTCAGCGACCGGACGGGGGTGACTGTCGCATCCTGCCGGCTGCGCTCCGGGCACTTCTTCACCAGCGGCGACCACGCCTTCAGCACCCTGCGCGAGCTGCTGGCGGAGACGTACGAGGAGGCCGGGATCGGGCCGGAGGACATCGACGTCGCCGAGGTACACGATGCGATGGCGCCGGTCGAGCTCCTCGTCTACGAGCAGCTCGGGCTCTGCGGCCCGGGCGAGGGGCCGAGGCTCGTCCGCGAGGGGACGACGGCGATCGGGGGCGAGCACGTCGTCAACCCGAGCGGCGGCCTCACCGCCCGCGGCCATCCGGTCGGCGCGACCGGGCTCGCGCAAATCGCGGAGCTCGTCTGGCAGCTCCGCGGCGAGGCGGGGCCGCGGCAGGCGAAGGAGCGTCCGCTCGTCGGGCTCGCCCACAACCAGGGCGGGCTGCTCGCGAGCATGGACTCGGCGGCCTACGCGCTGACCGTCCTCAAGCGTTGAGCGGCGCCTCGGCCCGCAGGGCGGGGATCAGCTCGCGGCCGTAGCGCTCGAGGCGCTCGGCCCGGCCGCCGGCGAGCAGGGCGATCGTGATCCGGTCGGCGCCGAGGCCGAGGAGCGGCCGGATCCGGGCGACGCAGTGGTCGAGGTCGCCGGCGACGCCGATCCAGTCGACGAACTCGTCGCTGACGGCGGGGGTGTCGGCATGGCGGGAGAGGTGGCGGCCGAAGTCGTACGCCTCGTGTGCGGCCCGGAACTCGTCTGCGAACGGACGGAGCGGCTCGGGGAGCTCCTGCCAGCGGTGGAACCAGCGGGCCTGGCTCGTCGCCCACGGGCGTACGTCCCGGAGCGCCTGCGCCCGGTCTTCTCGCAGCGACACCGTGAGCCACAGGTCGACGGCGACCTCGCCGGGGCGGCGCCCGCGCTCGGCGACGCCGGCGGCGACGTGGTCGAGCTGCCAGCGCGCGAGGCCGGCATCGGCCGCGCCCATCAGGATGACTCCGTCCGCGACCTCGCCCGCGAGCCGCAGCATCCGCGGCTGGCTCGCCGAGACGAAGATCGGGTACGGCGTCCCGCCGGACGCGATCCCGGGTCCGGCGGCGGGTTCGCCCCGCGCCAGGCCGCGGAGCGTCTCGACGGCGACGCGCATCTCGGCGACCCGCGCCGGCCGGAGGCCGAGCGGGAACACGGCCGCGTCGCCGGCGCCGAGCCCGAGCAGCGCGCGGCCGCCGCCGACCTCGTTCAGGGCGGCGAGCGCGTTCGCGGTCACGGTCGGGTGGCGCGTGACCGGGTTCGTCACCCCCGGCCCGAGGCGGATGCTCCGCGTCGCCGCCGCGGCCAGCGTCAGCGCGGCGTACACGTCCTTCGTGTACAGCTGCGAGTCGGCCACCCAGGCGGCGTCGAAGCCGAGCTCCTCTGCCCTCGAGGCGAGCTCGGCGAAGCGGCCGATCGGCTCCCGCGGGCTCACGCCCATCATGAATCCGAACTCGGGCACGGCGTCCCTCAGAGCCCGAGCGCGGCGGCGGCGACCCCGCCCAGCAGCAGGTCGATCTCCTCGCGCTCGAAGCGGACCGGCCCGGCGTCCTCGGCGGCGAGGTCCCGGAGAGTGCGGACCCAGACGTCCGGCTTGACCCGCTCGACCGCCCGCAGCGCCGGCCAGTCGGTGCCGAAGATCACCCGGTGCTTGCCGGCGGTGGAGACGAGCGCGCGCAGCTCGGTCGAGAACCGCTCGGAGCTGCGCAGGTACTTCGCCTGCCAGTAGGCGATGTCGACATACACGTTCGGATGGTGCCAAGCGATCTCCGCCGCCTCCTGCCACCAGCCCATCCCCGCGTGCGCGAGCACGAACGTCAGCTCGGGGAAGTCGTTGGCCGGCTGGTCGACAAGGATCGGCTGCGTGCACTCGCTCCGCAGCGGGCCGATCTCCTGGCCGGTGTGGACGACGACCGGGAGCCCGAGCCGGACGCACGCCTCGTAGACGCGGTAGCACGCGGGCTCGTTCGGGTAGACGCCGGCGGGCGGCCAGATCTTGACTCCGCGGATCCCCCACTCGCTCGCAGCCCGCTCGACGAAGCGAACGGCGTCGGGTCGGCGCGGGTCGATGCCGCCGAACAGCACGAGCCGGCCCGGGTGGCGTGCAACCGCCTCGGCGAACAACTCGTAACGGCGCTCGAGCGAGATCGAGTCGTCGGTACCGCCGTAGAGGCCGAAGTCGAGCACGTGGACGACCGACTTGTCGATTCCGGCCGCGTCCATGTCGGTGACGAGGAGGTCGCCGTGCGGGTCGAACCAGTCCTGCTCGATGCGGCGTCGGACGTAGTCGAGTGGCCGGCCCGAGATGCTGCTGCCGTACGTGGCCATCGCCTCGAGCCAGTATGGCGGGGCGAGCTCGGCGCTGTACAGGTGCGTGTGCGCGTCGATCACGGGCGGCGCGGGGCTCATAGCGTCCCCTCGTCGCGCCGGGCGAAGTACTCCTTCAGCGGGCGGTCGCGGCGGGCGTCGTGAAGGAGCGTGCGCGACTCCTCGGTCGCGTGCCCGAGCTGGTGCAGCGCGAAGTGGTGCTCGAGCGCGTCGCGCATTCCCATCAGGTCCTGGGTCCGGTTGAGCGAGCGCTTCAGGAGCGCGAGCGTCACCGGCGGCATCGCAGCGACCCGCTCGGCGAGCGCGCGCGCCTCGTCGCCGAGCCGGTCGCGGCTCGTCAGGTCGGTGACCATCCCCAGCTCGAGCGCGACCGGCGCCGGGATGCGCTCGCCGGTGAAGAGGAACCGCTTCGCCCGCCTGACCCCGACGTCCCACGGCTCGACCAGCACCTCGAGCCCGACGCCGCCCATCCGCGGGAGGGGATCGTAGAAGAAGGCGTCGTCGCTTGCGACCACGAGGTCGCACATCTGAGAGAGCAGGAGGCCGGCCGCGACGCAGGCTCCCTGGACGGCGGCGATCGTCGGCCTGGGCAGGTCGCGCAGGGCGAGGGCGAGGTCGAACAGCCGGCGGCGCTCCCGGAGGATGCGCGCCTCGAGCGGCTCCTCGGGGTCGACCGAGTCGAGGTCGATCCCGGCGCAGAAGTCGGGGCCGGAGGCGCGGAGGAGGATGACGTGGACGGCGGGGTCGTCCCCGGCCTGCCCGAACGCGCGCTCCAGCTCCCGGAGCATCGCCGCGTCGAGCGCGTTCCGCTTCTCCGGCCGGTCGAGGAGGATCGTGCAGACGCTGCCCCCGACCTCGACGGAGACCGTGCTCATCGTGCTCCCGCGTACTCCTGCACCTCGAAGAGGACGCGGTTGCTCGCGTCCGTGGGCTTCACCCAGTTGATCTCCGCGCTTCCGACGACGTCAACCCCGATCCGCGCCTCGGCGACCTCCACCGGCTCGTCGAAGAGCAGCTCGATCCCTTCCGCCCGCACGCGTTCCGAGTAGGCGCGCACGTCCCCGACGCGAATGCTGACCGAGAAGATCCCCTCGCCGCGCCGGTCGAGGAACCGGCGAACCGTCGAGGTCTCCGAGGCGGGCTCGATCAGCGCGAGCGCCGGCCGTCCGCGCACCGACAGGTTGCGGTACCGAACCTCCTCCGGCGGCTGGGCCTGCACAACCGCTGGCCCGACGTCGAAGCCGAACAGGCGCTCGAGGTCGACGGCCGCCTCGTCCACCGAGCGGACGGCGCAGTGGACCTCGTTCAGCGCGAGCGGCACTCCAGCTCCGGCCGGCTCCTCGGCCAGGGGTGCTGGGCGCGCGCCCGAGAGCTCCTGCAGCTCGAAGACGAGCCCGTGCGCAGGGCCGTGCGGGGAGACGAAGTTGATCCGGATCCCGTCGAAGACCTCGGAGCCGGAGCGGCCGTCGAGCGCGATCGGCTCGTCCAGCACCAGCCTCGCCCCGTTCGCGCGCAGGGCCGCCGCGGCCCGCTCGATGTCCTCGACCTCGAATGTCATCGAGAACAGGCCCGGGCCGCGCCGCTCGAGGAACCGCTCGATCGGGTTGCCGTCGCCGAGCCCGTGCATCAGCGCGATCGAGCGGTCGCCGACCGGGAAGCTGCGGAACGCCGACTGGATCGGCGCCACCGGCTGCTCCTGGAGCTCGTATCCCGGGTGGCCAGTGATCGCCGCGATCCCGGGCGCGCCTGCCTCGACCGACGGCGCCGCCAGCGAGACCTCGCGCAGCGAGGCGAGGCTCACCCCGACCACAGCCGCTCGAGGAGGCTGAGGCCGGCGGTGATCAGCATCCCGACGCCCGCCAGGGAGATCACCCCGACGAAGAGCAGCGCCAGGTCGAAGGTGTTCGTCGCCTGGAGCACCAGGTAGCCGAGGCCGGCCTGGCTGCCGAAGAACTCGCCGAGGATGACGCCGATCAGGCCGACGCCGGAGCCGATCCGGATGCCGCCGATCAGCGACGGCATCGAGGCGGGGAGAAGGACGGTGAAGAGCGTCCTCAGGCGTGACGCGCGGAAGACCCGCGCGACCTCGAGGTAGGCGGGGTCGGTGTTGGCGATCCCGGTCGAGGTGACGACGATGACCGGCAGGAACGCGATGTACCAGACGACCATCACCTTCGAGAGCGTCCCCAGCCCGAACCAGAGGATGAAGACCGGCGCCAGCGCGACCGTCGGCGTCGAGTAGAAGGCGCTCAGAAGCGGGTCGGCCGCCCGCTTCAGCAGCCGCACCTGACCGAGCACGGCGCCGCCGACGATGCCGCTCGAGATCGCGAGCAGCATCCCGAAGCCGTACTCCGTCAGGCTGACCCGCCAGTCGTGCCAGTAGGCGCCGCTGCCCATCTGTTTCCAGGCGCTCCGGACGACGTCGATCGGGGTGACGAGCACGAGCGGGTTGTCGCGGACGAGGGCGACGATCTCCCAGATCACCAGGAAGGCGAGGATCCCGGAGATGCTGACCAGGAACCGCGCCGCGTAGGTCCAGGCGCGACCGTGCACGAGGGCGGAGGTCACGAAGATCCGGCGCGAGGACTCGCGGGTCATCGACGGCGCGCTCACGGCTGCGGCTCCGCGTCCGGCACCGTCGGCCCGGCGAGCGAGCGCCAGACGACGCCGCAGAGCGCGGCGAACTCGGGCGTGTGCTTGAGCGTCACCGGCCGGTTCTCCCCCCACGGCACTTCGATCGTCTGCCTGATCGTCTTCAGCTCCGGGTCGAGGATGACGATCCGGTCGCCGAGGTAGACGGCCTCGGTGACGTCGTGCGTGACGAAGACGACGGTTCTGCCGGCGTCGTCGCAGATCCGGAGGGCCTCGGCCTGGAGCTCCTCCCGCGTCTGGTAGTCGAGCGCGGCGAAGGGCTCGTCCATCAGCAGCACCGGCTTCTCCATCGCGAGCGCACGCACGAGGTTGACCCGCTGGCGCATGCCCCCGGAGAGCTGGCGCGGCTTCTTCGTCGCGGCGAGCTCGAGACCGACCCGGACGAGCCACTGCCACGCGCGGCTGCGCGCCTCCCGGCGGGGGACGCCGGCGGAGCGGAGGCCGAAGGTGGCGTTGTCGATCACCTTCTTCCAGGGGAAGAGCGTGTCGGCCTGGAACACGAGCGCGCTCCCCTGCCCGGGGCCCGTGACCTGTTTGCCCGCGATCAGGATCTCGCCGGCGGCGGGCCGGAGCAGGCCGGCGATCGCCTTCAGCAGGGTCGTCTTCCCGCAGCCGCTCTTGCCGATGATGCAGAGGAACTCGCCGGGAGCGAGGGTCAGCCAGGTGTCGTGGAGCACGACCTGCTCGCCGTAGCGCACCGTCACGCCGCGGACCTCGACGACGCTCTCGCCCACGGCGGCGAACGCCGGGGGCGAGGCGGGCAGCGCCTGGCCGCTCACGTCAGCGCCCGTTCGTCGGTTGCGCTCGACAGCCGGCTTGCGACCGCGAGCAGGCCGTCGACCTGGTCGGGCTCGCAGAGGAGCGCAGCGAGGTCGAGCCCGGCGTCCGCGTAGGCGGCCAGGCGGCCGGCGCACTCGTCGACCCCGCCGATCACGCAGAAGGGCTCGACGACTGCGTCCGGGAGGGTGCGCAGGGCGGCGCGCAGCCCGTCGTGTGCGATCGCCCGGTGAAACCGTTCCGCCTCCTCGGGGTCGACGCCGTTCCGCTCGAGGAGCCAGCCGGCGCCCGGGCCGGTCAGCATCAGCCCCAGCTTGCGGCGCATCCGCCCCAGGAGAGCCTCTTCGTCGTCGCCGGCGGCGAACAGGAGCGTGGCGACGATCTCGCACGTTCCCTCCGGACGCCCGGCCCCGTGCTCGGCGGCGCGGATCTCCGCCGCCGCCGTGGCGACGAGGTGCGGCGTCGCGACTGGGAGGATGCAGCCGTCGAACTCGGCTCCCGCGAGCGCGCACATGCGCGGGCCGATCGCGGCGAGCTGGAGGCAGAGTGAGGTGTCGGGGTCGCGGACGATGAGCCTGGCCCTGCTGCCGTCTCGCTCGACCGGCGTCCCGGCGAGGACGTCGCGAATCTCGCGCGCCGCCTCGCGAACCCGCGTCAGCGGCCGGGAGAGGTCGTAGCCGAGCGCCTCCATCCAGTGCGACTCGCCGGCGCCGATCCCGAGGACGAAGCGCCCGGGGGCAATCTCGTTCATCGTCAGCGCCGTCATCGCCAGCATCACCGGATGGCGCGTGTAGGGATTCACGATCGCGGTCGCGACGCGCAGCCGCGAGGTCGCATGGGCGGCGACGGCGGCGAGGGCGACCGCATCCCGTCCGACGTAAGCCTCCGAGATCCAGACGCTGTCGAGCGGGAGGTCGCCCGCGGCCGAGCCCGCCTCCACGCGCCGGCAGACGTCGACCACCTCGGAGGCCGTCATCGCCGCGTCGAGCCAGGCGCCGAACCTCATGCCCGGACCCGCTCGTCGACCCAGCGCGTCGCCTTGGCCGCCTCGCCCGTGGTCTCCTGCCGCCACGCAGTCGACTCGTCGACGACGCCGATCTCGAACGACAGTCCGGTGCTCTCGCGCAGCCGCGACCCGAGCCGTCCCGCCAGCTCGTGCGGGTCGGCGTGCCGCGCGAGGACCTCGACGCGGACGCGCTCGCGCCGCTCGCCGTCCTGCCAGATCCGGGCCCGGTAGTCGAGGACGTCCGCGAACTCGAGGAGCGTCGCCTCGACGTGGGCCGGCCACACATTCACCCCCTTGATCTTGAACATGGCGTCGAGCCGCCGGATCGTACCGCTCTCGATGCCGGGCCAGGACGAGCCGCACGCACAGCCTCCGGGAGCGCGGAACCGGACCTCGTCGCCGGTCGCGACCCGGAAGAGAGACTCCGCCTCGCTGCGGAGCGGCGTCCCGACCAGCTCGCCGCGAGTACCGTCCTCGACCCAGCCGCCCGTACCCGGCGCGACGACCTCGTAGTAAGCGAGGTCGGGGTTCCAGTGCAGCGTGCCGCGCCGGCCGCGCTCGTCGACCATCCCGAGCCGGCACGAGAAAGCGGTCAGCCCCGCCGACGTCCCGTACCACTCGTAGAGCCGCGCCCCCCAGAATTCCTCCGTCGCCTGCACCCAGTCGACGCTGACCGACTGCGTGGCGACGACGATCCGCCTGATCCCGAGCTCCCGGGCGCGCAAGCCCAGCTCCTCGGCGACGGCGCCGAGCCGGTCCACGTACGCCGGTGTCGCCACCAGCGTCGTCGCCCGGTAGTACGCGATCGCCTCGAGCTTCCCCGCGCTCGACAGGTTGGCGACCCTGAGCACCGTCGCGCCGAGCTCCGCATACGCCTGCCAGTGCTTGACGCCGCCGCCCGACATCCCGATCGGGAAGGCGAGCGCGACAACGTCGGCGCGGGTGATTCCCATCCCGCCGAGGTAGGCGCCCCACTCGCGGTTGAGGACGCGCAGGTCGCGCCTGGTCAGGTAGTGCACCTCGCGCCCCTTTCCGGTGCTCCCGCTCGACTCGACCATCAGGCCGATCTCGTGCACGGGCACGCAGCGGCGCTCGCCGAACGGCGGGTCGAGCGCCTGGTCGGCGAGCAGGTCGGGCTTCGTCACGGGGCTGAGCCGCCGCCACGCATCCGGGGACGAGACGGCCTCCCGGGCACCGAGCGACGAGCGCTCGAGCTGCCGGCGCACGAAGGGGCTCCGCCGCGAGGCGCGCAGGAATGCGCGGGCGGTCGCATCCCAGCTTCCGAACGACGACGCCCCCTCGAAAGTACCGGGAGCGGCGCTCACCGGCGGCGGCGCCTCCGGCTCCTACCGCACATGCGGCAGGACCTCCTCGGCGAAGCGCCGCATCGCCCGGCGCTTGTCGTCGATCGTGTAGACGGTCATCGACAGCCGGTCGACGCCGATGCTCCGGAGCTCGAGGATCTGCTCGACGACCCGGCTCGGCGGGCCGCACATCACGAACGAGTCGATCAGCTCGTCGGAGGCCTCGGCGCTGTGGATCGCGTCGCGCTTCTCGTGCTGGTACCAGTCGTAGCGCTCCCCGAGCAGGTCGATCTCGTCGACGATCGAGCCCGGCAGCAGTGAGCGCAGCTCCTCGGCGTCGTCGGTCTTCCAGCGGAAGGTGCCGAACGAGATCTGGAAGGCGCACGTGCAGGCGTACGAGCGGACCTGCCGGCGCGCGTACTCGAGGTCCTCGTCGACGCAGACCATCGTCCGCACCCAGACCTCCATGTCCTCCGGCTTCCGCCCGGCCTCCTCGAGGCCCTGCCGGAAGCGCTCGCGGCGCCACTGGATCAGCTCCGGGCGCAGCCCCGGGACGAAGACGCCGTCCGCTATCCGGCCGGCCAGCCTCATCGAGCGGGGCCCGTCCACGCCGAGGATGACGGGGATCTGGCGCCGGGACCACTCGGAGCGCGTCGTCTGGCCCTGCCACGTCGCCTCCCCGCCGCGCGTGAAGGCACGGAAGAACTCGACCGCCTCCTCGAGTTCCTGCATCGGCCGCGGCTTCTTGCCGATCACGCCGAGCGCGCTCGCGCCGGCGCCGATGCCGAGGAAGGCGCGCCCGCCGCTCAGCTCGTCGATCGTGGCGACCGCGTTCGCGAGGGCGCTCATGTGGCGCGTGAACGGCTGGGTGACACCCTGGCCGATCTGGACGCGGTGGGTGTTCGCAGCCGCCAGCGTCATCATCGCGATCGCGTCGCGCGAGAGCGCCTGCGAGTCGATGAACGTCACGTGCTCGTAGCCCAGCTCCTCCGCGAGCTTGACGTGCGGGACGATCTCGGCGATCGGCAGGGCCCGGCCCATGCCGACCCCGTAGTGAAGTGTCATGCGGCGGGAATCTCCTTTGGTGGTGGAAGGTCGACTGCCTGCCGGCGCCCGAGAGCGCCGGCAGGCCATGGTGGGAGGCGGCGGGCGCTCGGCTTACTTCTTCACGCGGGCCGCCGCCGCCTTGTAGACGGAGAGGTCGACGAGCTTCATGACGTCCTTCAGCTTCGTGCCCTTCGGCAGGTACTTCACCCACGGCGCGATCCCGCGCGTGGCAATCGCCCCGTTCAGGGAGAGCGTGGGGCGGAGCGTGTCGTAGAGGAGCGTCGCCGTCGACTGGGTCGTCACCCCGACGTCGACCAGGTCCTTGACCGACTTGTCCTTGTTAGCGGGATCGGCGAGGAAGTGGCCGCCGCGGATGATCGCCCGGCAGAAGGCCTCGGCTAGCGGCTTGTTCTTCTTCAGCCAGCTCGCCTTCGCCGTCCAGGCCGTGAACAAGAACGGCTTGACGACGTCGACCGACTGGCCGAGGTCGGCCAGCCCGCTTGCCTTGGCCGCGCTGTCGAACGGCGGCACCAGCGCCGTCGCGCCGATCGCGCCCGCTGTCAGCGCGGCGACTCGGTTCGCGAGGCCGCCGGCGTTGAACAGCACGTAGTCGGTGCCCTCCTTCTTGCCGAGCTTGGCCATCCACTCGCGCAGCACGAACGCGTCGACACCGCTCGCCGAGTCGGAGACGCCGATCTTCACCTTGTTCCTGATGCCGTCGAGTGTCATGTTCTTCTGCCCGATCAGCCGGTAGTAGGGCAGGTTCTGGTTCCCGCAGAACATGCGCAGGTCGCCGCCGTGCGCGTTCGCCGAGTAGTCGACGAAGACCGTCTCGGGGTCGAGGTCGGCAGCACCGGCGACGACGGCGGTGGTCAGCCGCGCGTCCGTGTCGATGTAGGCGAAGTGCGGGTCGATCAGGTTCTGCTTGAAGAAGCCCTCCTGGAGCGCGACCCACATGGGCCAGTAGCCGGCGATCTTCCCGATCAGGCCGATCTGGAGCTGCACGGGCTGCTTCGCGCTGGACGAGCCGCCCGTCTGGGCCGCCCAGCTCGCCGACGCCGCGGACAGCGCGACGACGACGAGGACGATGAGCAATCGCTTCCGAGAGAACCTGCTGCGCATGGCCGCCTCCAGTCGAGATCGATCCGGACAGGACACCTGCAGAGAGCGAGTCTGATCCGGCGATGGCGGGCCCGGCATCGGGAGGAGCCCTACCGCTGCTTGCGGGTTTAGCGCCACGGGGCGGGCGGGGGGAAACGCCGTTCGAGATGGCGGGGTTTCCCGATGCACCCGCACCGGCCGTGCGGTTGAGTGGCGACCATCGCCCCTCGTTCCGCACCCGGAAGAAGCGTCGCATGACCACCGGCCGGCCGGTCGGCCTGAGGGACGTCGTCGACGTCCACACGCACTACGTGCCGCCGGCTCTCGTCGAGGCGTACCGCCGCCGGCAGGATCCCCCGCGGATCTTCGAGGGGGAGCGGGGGCTGATGCTCCAGTACGGCGACCGGATGGCCCGGCCGGTCAGCGCGGACATGGTCGAGCTCGACGCGAAGCTCGCGAGCATGGACGCCTCCGGGATCGACGGCGCCGTCCTGACGGTGAACATCCCGGGCCTCGACCACTTCTCGCCGGAGGAGGCGGTCGCCGTCGCCCGCGACACGAACGACCAGCTGGCCGAGGCCGGGCGCGCGCATCCCGGCCGGTTCGTCGCGCTGGCGGCGCTGCCCATGCAGGCGCCGGACGCGGCCGCGGCCGAGCTCGAGCGGGCGGTCGGGGCGGGGCTGCGCGGCGCGCACATCTACTCCAACGTCGAGGGCCGGCCGCTCGACGACCCGCGCTTCAGGGTCGTGTTCGACGCCGCCGCGGCGCTCGACGTGCCCGTCTCGCTCCACCCGACCTACCCGATCAGGGTCGACGCATTCGACGCGCACGGGCTGATCCCGATCCTCGGTTACCTCGCCGACAGCTCGGCGGCGACGCTGAGGCTCGTCCTGGACGGCCTGTTCGAGCGACACCCCGGCTTCAAGCTCGTGCTCGCCCACGTCGGCAGCCTGATCCCGTACATCGCCGGGCGGATCGACTACGAGTCGGTGCGGACCGGCAAGCTCGGCGCGCTGACGAACGCTCCGGGCGAGCACCTGCGCCTTCTGTACACCGACTCGATCTGCTCCTGGCCCCCGGCCCTGAAGCTGGCGGTCGACTACTTCGGCGACGACAAGGTCATGTTCGGCACCGACCAGCCGTTCTGGGACCCGGCCGTCGGCTTCGACACGCTGGCCGGCGCGGACCTCTCCGAGGAGGGCCTCTCCGCCGTCGGCGCCGGCAACGCGAGGCGGCTGTACGGGTTTCCGCTCCCGGCCGAGGGCTAAGCAACGAGCCGGAAGAGCCGCTCAGCGGGGGGCCTTCGCCGCGGGGGCGGCGAGGCTCGGCTCGGGCCGCCGCGCGGTGTCTTCCGCCTCCGACCAGATGCCGGCGACGTCGTCGGCGGCGGCGACGATGCCGAAGGAGCGGCGGATGTTCTCCAGCGTCGAGGCGTGCAGGCTTGCGTCGTAGGTTGCGGAACAGTCGGACAGGAAGACGACGTGGTAGTCGTGCATGTAGGCGTCGCGCGCCGTGGACTCGACGCAGACGTTCGTCGCCACCCCGCCGATCACGAGGTTCTCGATCGCGTTCGCCCGCAGGATCGCGGGCAGGTCGGTGTCGACGAACGCGCTGTAGCGGTGCTTCGAGACGACGAGGTCACCCGGCTTCGGCCGGACACGAAAGAAGTCGGCGCCCCAGGTGCCCTCCAGGCAGTGTTCGACGGGATAGCCCATCCGCTCGTGCCTGGCGATCATTGCCGGCGAGAGATAGTGCTCGTCGTAGATCCCACGCACGAAGATCACGCGCACCCCCGCCGCGCGGGCAACCGGGAGCAGGCGGGCGAACCGGTCGACCGCTGCGTGGATCGCGGTCAGGTCGTGTCCGATCCGCGCGAAGAAGCCGCCCTCGGCGCAGAAGTCGTTCTGCACGTCGACGACGACCAGGGCCGTCGTCCCGGGCTCCACTCGCCGCACCAGCTCGCCGAGGTCGACCACGGCGAGATCTTACTTCCGGCGGCGCCGACCGCCGCTAGGTTTCACGGACCCGACCCGGGAGTGAGCGCATGGACCACGTGATCCGGAACGCCCGGCTGCGCCGCCGCGACGGGCTGTGGCAGATCGGGATCGAGGGCGGCAGGGTCGCCGTGATCGCGGCCGAGCTTCCGGCGGCGGCGGAGGAGACGGACGCCGGCGGGCGCCTCGTCACCGAGAGCTTCGTCGACTGTCACATCCACCTGGACAAGTGCCACACCGGCTCGCAGCTCGCGCCGCCCGGGACGGAGATGCTCCAGGAGGCGGTCGAGCGCACGTGGGAGGTGAAGCGGAGCTACCGGATCCCGGAGATCCTCGAGCGGGCGAGCAGGGCGATCGACGACGGCCTCCGCTACGGGACGACCGCGGTGCGGACGTTCGCCGACGTGGACACGATCGGCGGCCTGACGCCGGTGAAGGCGATGCTCGAGTTGCGGGAGCGGTACGCGGGCACGGTCGACATCCAGGTCTGCGCCTTTCCGCAGGAGGCGATCGTCCGCGACCCCGGCACCGAGGACCTGCTCGCCGAGGCGATGGAGCTGGGGGCGGACGTGGTCGGCGGCATGCCGTGGTTCGAGCTCTCGGACGAGGACGGGCGCCGGCACGTCGACGTCTGCTTCGAGATCGCGACCCGGTTCGACCGGCCGATTCACATGCTCTGCGACGACACCGACGACCCGACCTCGCGCACGCTCGAGTACCTGGCCCTGAAGACACTGCGCGAGGGCTACGGTGGCCGCGTCGCGTCCAGCCACAACGGGGCGCTCGCGGCGTATGACCACTACCACGCCGCCCGCGTGATCGAGCTCTGCCGCGAGGCCGGCGTCGCGATCGTCTCCAATCCCCAGATCAGCCTGGTAATCGACGGGCGGCTCGACAAGCCCCCCGTCCGGCGCGGCATCACGCGGGTGCGGGAGCTCGTCGAAGCCGGTGTCCTCGTCGCTTCCGCCCAGGATGACATCGACGACCCCTACTATCCGTTCGGCAAGCCCGACCAGCTCGAGGTCGCCTCGTTCATGGCGCACACCGCGCAGCTCACCAAGCCACACGAGCTCGAGCTCGTCTACGACATGGTCACGAAGAACGCCGCGACGATCATGGAGCTGGACGGCTTCGGGCTCGAGGAGGGCGGGCGGGCCGACCTGGTCGTGGTCGACGCAAGGGACGTCCACGAGGCGATCAGGCTGCAGCCGGCACGGCTCGCTGTGTTCCGCGGCGGGCGGAAGGTCGCCGGAACCTAGACAGGAGGACGAGATGGCACTGAAGTTCGAGAACGGGTTCGTCGTCGACGCACCGATCGAGCCCACGTGGCAGACGTTGCTCGATCTGCCCCGGGTGGCTCGGTGCCTGCCGGGCGCGACGATCGAGCCCGCCTCCGAGGACGGGAGCCACCAGGGCTCGATGCGCGTGAAGGTCGGGCCGGTGACGATGGACTACAAGGGCGTCGCCCGGCTGACCGAGGTGGACGAGGCGGCCCACGTGGCGGTCTTCGACGTCAAGGGCAAGGAGGTGCGCGGCCAGGGCTCGGCATCCGCGACGATCCGCAACAGCCTTTCCCAGGAGGGCGACTCGACCCGCGTCCTCGTCGAGACCGACCTGAGCGTGACCGGCCGGCCGGCGCAGTTCGGGCGGGGGATCATGCAGGACGTCGCCGGGTCGATGCTGGCGGACTTCGCCAAGAAGCTCTCCGAGCTGATGGCCGCCGAGGGCGGGGGCGACCCCGCGCCGGAGGCGGGCGCACCGGTGGCGGCGGAGGCGGCCGAGCCGGAGCGGAAGGAGGCGCTCGACCTGGGCGGACACGTGGGCGGGGTGCTCCGCCGGCGCCTGGCGCGGTGGACGGGTATCGCGGCGCTGAAGCGCCTGTTCGGGAAGCGGCGGTAGCGCGGGGTGCCGGCACCACTCGGCGACCTCGCCCGCGCGTCGGCGGGCGATCTGCTCGCCGGCTACCGCGGGCGCGCCTTCTCGCCGGTCGAGGTGGTGGACGCGCTCGCGGCACGAATCGAGCAGGTCGAGCCCGAGCTGAAGGCGTTCTTCACCCTCACGCTCGACCAGGCGAGGGCGGAGGCGGGGGCCGCCGAGCAGGCGTACGCTCAGGGGACGGCCCGCGCGCTCGAGGGCGTGCCGCTCGCGGTCAAGGACCTCTACGACACCGCCGGCGTCCGGACGACGTACGGGTCGCCCATGTTCGCCGAGCACGTGCCGGCGGAGGACGCCGCAGCGGTCCGCCTGGCGAAGGAGGCGGGCGCGATCGTGATCGGCAAGGCCTCGACGCACGAGTTCGCCTGGGGGATCAGCGGCTACAACGCGCACTTCGACGCCGGCCGGAACCCGTGGAGCCTCGAGCGCGTCGCCGGCGGCTCGAGCGGCGGCTCCGGGGCGGCGCTCGCCGCGTTCGAGGCTCCCCTGGCGCTCGGCACCGACACCGGCGGCTCGATTCGGGCGCCCGCCGCGTTCTGCGGCGTCGTCGGCTTCAAGCCGACGTTCGGCGCGATCCCGGCAGACGGCGTGTTCCCGCTCGCCTCGTCGCTCGACACGGTCGGGCCGCTGGCGCGGACGCCCGGAGACGCGGCGCTGCTCTGCTCGGCGCTCGCCGGACGCGAGGTGGTGCCTGCCGTGGAGATGAGAGGCCTGCGGATCGCCACGTCGCCGGGGCTCATGTCGCTCGAGCCCATCCCGTCCGTGCGTGCCGCCCTCGGCGCCGTGCTGGCCGCGCTCGAGGGGCTCGGCGCCACCCTGGTCGAGGTCGACCTACCGAGCTCGAGGGAGATGCTCGACGTCTTCGCCGTCGTCCAGCAGACCGAGGCTCTGCTCGGCCACCGCAGCCGCGGGCTCTGGCCCGGCCGGCGGGACGAGTACGGGACCGACGTCCTCAGCCGGCTCGAGTCGGCCGAGGAGCTGACCCGGGAGCAGTACGTGGAGGCGACGATCGCGCGCGAGTGGATACGCGGCGCCTGGGCGCAGGCGTTCCGGCACGCCGACCTGATCGCTTCGCCCGTCGCCCCGCTCTCGCCGTCTCGGCTCGGCGAGGAGGAGGTCGAGCACCTCGGGAAGACGCGGCTCTTCCGCGCGCTGATGCTTCGCTACACCACGCCCCAGAACATCGTCGGCGTTCCCGCCTGCAGCGTCCGCGCGGGGTTCGACGAGCTCGGCATCCCGATCGGCATCCAGCTCGCCGGCCGCCCCGGCGCCGACGAGGCGGTGCTCGGCGCGGCCCAGGCGCTGTTCGAAGCCACCCCGGAGGTCCAGGCGCCCTGGCCCGGCCTCTAGACCCGGAACAGCTCCTCCGCGTTTCGTGACCAGACGCGCTCGAGCGCCTGCTCGGGCAGGTCGAGGGCCTCGACCGTTCGCAGCGCGCGCCCGCTCTGCCAGAACGGCTCGTCTGTTCCGAACATGACCCGCTCGGGTCCGAACACCTCGAACGCGAGGCGAAGCGCGGGTGGCCAGTCGCAGACCGAGTCGGTGTAGAGGAGCTTTACGTGCTCGCTCGGCCGGACGTCGAGCTCGCCCAGGCCGCCCTCGTAGCGTTCCGCCTCGTAGTCGATCCGTCCGAGCACGTACGGGAGCAGGCTACCGACGTGCCCGAGGTAGAGCTTGAGCTCGGGATGCCGCGCGAACAGGCCCCCGAGGATCAGCCGCAGCGCTGCCGTGCTCGTGTCGAAGAGGAACCCGAGCGTCGTCGTCAGCGCGTAGGCGTCGACGCTCGCCCCGCTCAGCGGGTAGGCGGGGTGGAGCATGACCGGCAGCTCGAGCCCGGCGGCTGCCTCGAACACCGGCCGGAACCGTTCTCCGTCGAGCGACTCGCCGGCGACATTCGACGGAACCTGCGCTCCGCGGAGGCCGAGCGCGGGAGCGCGCTCGAGCTCGGCGACAGCGGCATCGGGCGCCTGCCAGGGCAGCGCCGCGAGTGCCGCATAGCGGCCGCCGCCTCGGCGGCAGATCTCGGCCAGCTCGTCGTTGCAGGCGCCGGCGACCGCGATCCCGTCGGACGGCGGCAGCCCCTCGACGCTCGGCGTGATCACGCTCAGCACGGTCGTGTCGATCCCGTTGGCTGCCGCGCGGGCGTCGATCGCCTCCCGATCGGCGGCCTCGCGCCACAACGGGTAGGAGATCCCGCCGCTCCACTGGACGAAGCGCTCGCTGCGCTCGCGGCGGATGAACGGGACCTCCCGGCGACGCTCCAGCGTTTCGGAGAGCGCCGCCGGCATGAAGTGGGCGTGGACGTCGATGCGTCTCACCTGACGTCCGCGGGCGCCGTGCGGGCGGCGGCTGCCCGCACGAGCTCGGGAGTCAGCGGCAGCTCGTTCAGCTCCACTCCAACGGCGTCGGAGACGGCGTTGGCGATCGCTCCGGGCGAGCCGACGGTCCCGCCCTCGCCGACTCCCTTCACACCCCAAGCACTGTCGGGCTGCGGCGTTTCCAGATGCTCGACCTGGAACGACGGCACCTCGCCGGCCGTGGGGGCGAGGTAGTCCAGCAGGCTCGTGGTCAGGATCTGCCCGTCCTCCCCGTAGACGACCGCCTCGTACAGCGACTCGCCGATTCCCTGCGCGACGGCACCATGAAGCTGGCCCTCGACGATCATCGGGTTGATTGCCGGTCCGCAGTCCTCGGCGACCGCGTACCGGAGCATCTCGACCTCGCCGGTCTCCGCGTCGACCTCGACCACGCAGGCGTGCGTGGCGTACGAGTACCCGACCGAAGGCGGGTCGAACGTCTCGCTGACCGCATACCGCCCCGGCGGCGCAGACGCCGCCAGCTCGGCGATCGAGACCGACGCGCGCGGAGAGCCGAGCACCGAGACGACGCCCGCTGCGAGCCGGAGGTCGGCCGGGGCTGCCTCCAGCCGCTCGGCCGCATCCTCGACCAGCCGCTCCCGGATGATCGCAGCGCCCGCGGCGAGGGCGCCGCCGCCGGCGAGGGCGCTCCGGCTCGCGAAGGTGCCCGTGCCGGCGAGGTCTCCGACCCCGCTGTCGGCCCGGGCGACGCGGACATCCTCGAACGGGACCTGCAGGGCATCGGCGACGAGTTGCGCGAAGGTCGTGTCGGTGCCCTGGCCGATCGTCGGCGTCGTCACCCACGCCGTCACCTTCCCCTCCACATCGATCGAGAGGTGAGCGCCGTCGTAGCCTTCGATGCCGGTCATCCCCCGGGCCTTGAAGACCCGGGAGCCCATCCCGGTCGGCTCGACGTAGCAGGAGATGCCGAGCCCGAGCAGGCGGCCCTCTGCGCGCGCGGCGGCGCGCTCGCCCTCGAACGCCTCGTAGCCGATCGCGTCGAGCGCGAGCTCCAGTGCCCTGGGATAGTCGCCGCTGTCGTAGTGCTGGCCCGTGACGCTGACGAAGGGGAGCTCGTCCGCTCGAAGCAGGTTGCGGCGGCGGATGTCCGCCCGGTCCAACCCGAGCTCTACGGCGAGCACGTCCATCATCCGCTCGTGCGCCCAGACGGCGACGGTGAAGCCCACGCCCCGGTATGCGCCCTCCGGGCACTTGTTGGTGGCGACCGCACGCGCGTGCAGGCGGTACGCGGGCAGCCGGTAGGGGCCCGGCACGAGGCCCGAGGTCGTGTGCGCCTCGAGCGTGGCGCCGTGCGGGTGCAGGCCGTAGGCGCCCTGGTCGGCGATCTGCTCGACATCGAACGCCAGCAACCTGCCCTCCGCGTCCGCGGCCGCACGCACACGGAGATGCTGGTCGCGTGCGTGGCTTGCCGCCGCCAGGTTCTCGGCCCGGTCCTCGACCCATTTGACCGGCCGGCTCAGGTGCAGCGCGAGCCAGGCGACGACGATCTCCTCCGGGTAGACGTGCGCCTTCTGGCCGAACCCGCCGCCGACGTCTGCGCACGCGACGCGCACCTGCCGCCGCTCGAGCCCGAGGAGCTCCGAGACCACGAGCGCGAGCTTGTGCGGCCCCTGCGTCGACGACCAGATCCTGAGCCCGCCGTCCTCGGTCGCGGCGACGAGGGCACGCGGCTCGATCGGCATCGCCGCGACCCGGCCGCGCCGAAGGGCCCGCTCGACGACGACCGCGGCCCGCTCGAAGGCCGCGTCGACACCGCCCTCCTCGAGCCGCGCCTCCATGTAGACGTTCGAGGGCGCGGCGTGGAGACGGGGGGCGCCGTGCTCGAGCGCCCGGGCCGGGTCGACAAGCGCCTCGAGCGGCTCGAGGTCGAGCTCGACGAGCTCGGCGGCGTCCTCGGCTGCATATCGCGAGGAGGCGACGACGACGGCGACCGGCTCGCCGGCGAAGGCGACCCGGCCGTCGGCGAGGAGTGGCCGCGGGGGGCAGAACGAGCCCGGCGTCTCGGCCGGCGTGATCAGCGGCGGCAGGCCGAGTTCTGCGGCCGCGAAGGCGGCCTCGACCCCAGCCGCGGCCCGCACCTGCGCGAGCCCCACCTCGACGAGGCGACCACTCGCGATCGGGCTGCGGCAGAAGGCAGCGTGAAGCATCCCGGGCAGCGCCATGTCGTCGACGAACGTGGCCGTGCCCGCGAGCAGCCGCCGGTCCTCGACCCGCAGGACCGGCGAGCCGACAGCCCCCGCGGTCACAGCAGGCCGAGGGCGCGCAGCATGTCGCGGTCCGGCGGACACGGCCCGCCGACCGACACGATGGGCACGCCGCGGTCGCATTTGACCATGTGTCGGACTCCGGCGCGCACGAAGACGACGTCTCCCGCCGAGAAGGCGTGCGTCTCGCCGGTGTCGAGGTTGTCGATCGAGCCCTCCCCCTCGAGGATCGCGATCACGTCGTCGGAAGCGGCGTGGGCGTGGGGCGTGTTCCGCTCCCCCGGCTCGAGGATCGCGAAGTTCATCGTCGCGACCTCGGCGCCGACTCCGGGCCAGACGACGAGCCGCACCTGCTTGCCGATCACGGGCAGCGGCACACCTTCGACGTCGGCGTCGAAGAGGCGCGGCGGCTTGCCTTCGGCGCTCAGCGGCTCGCCGCCCTCACCGTAGAGCGCGGGGTCGGGCGGGCAGGGGCCGCCCCAGATCAGCATCGGCTCGTCTGCCTCGAAGCGGTAGGCGGAGCGGCGCGGCACGTAGACCATGTGGTGACTGCGAACCGGCAGCCCGGCGACCCGGCCGCTCCCCTCGGCGACGAAGTAGACCGCCTCGCTCTCGTGCCGGAGCAGCCGGGTCGAGCCGCCTGTATCGAGCTCGATCCGGTGCATCGTCCGCGACTGCGATCCCATGCCGGGCCAGACCACCGCTCCCGCCCCGCCGCCCTCCTCCACGATGTCGAGCGGGACCTCCTCGCGGAGCACGGCGACGGCCGGGGCCCTGCTCACGAGACCACCGAGTAGGCGTCGGGCCGCGCGCGGCGAGGGGTGACGATCGCGACGATGCGCGCGCCGTCGGGGCCGGCCGTGATCCCGTGCTCGACGTCGCCGTCGACGATCGACCAGCTGCCCGGCCCGAGCTGCGTCGTCGCGCCCTCCGCCGTGAGCTCGACCGAGCCCTCGAGGATCAGCGTCACCTGCTCCTCGGGGTGCCGGTGGATCGGGAAGCTCGCCCCCGGCTCGAACGAGTACTCGTTCACCGTCGAGCCCGCCGCGTCGAACGTCCGGCGGCGCAGGCCCACGAAGGGCTCGCTGACGGGCAGCCCCTCGAATGTGCCCAGCCGCGACCGGGCCATCAGTCCTCCACGAACGCGACGACCCGGCACGGCGAGGCCTCGCCGCCGACGATCGGGATCGGGAAGGCGCCGATCAGGCAGCGCCGGTTCAGCACCTGCTCGATGTCGCCGCCGATGTTCTCGATGTGGCAGACGCCGGCCCGGAACGGCACCTTGTGCATGACGAAGAGGTCGTCGACCGGGAACAGCTCGTCCGGGTCGATGCCCGTCTGCGCCTGGAACTGGCCCGCGATCTCCGGCCGCCACTTCGTGCGGATCGAGGTGTTCAGCGGGTTGTCCCCCGAGGCGCAGTCGAACCCTGTCCACGCGAACTGCATCTCGGCGATCCACTCGGCGAGCTCGCGGTCGCCGCCCGGATGGCGCAGGAAGTAGCGCTCCTCGTCCTCCTCGGCAGCTCCGTTGAAGTAGCGGTGGTAGCCCGTGTGGTAGACGAGGATGTCGCCCGTCCGCACCTCCATCCGGTCGGTGATGTGGTGCGGCTTGATCACGGCCCAGTCGTGCATCTCGTCGGAGATGTCCACGATCACCCCCTCTCGGAACAGGCGGTCGATCGGGATCGAGCCGACGTCCTTTCCGCCCGAGACGATGTGCATCTCCGAGTCGTAGTGCGTGCCGGAGTGCAGGGGCAGCTCGAGCAGCTGCGACACGATCCCCTGCGTGTTCAGGCGCTGGAAGTACGAGAGCTTCGGCGAGGGGTAGCCGACCCAGCCGGGGGTGTGCACCGTGAACGGGTGGGTGAGGTCGACGGCTCGCATCTACGCCTCCGTTGTCGTTGGGACGGCCACGCCGTGGCGCCGCTCGACGGCGAGCCTCACGGCCTTGACGATGTTCTGGTAGCCGGTGCAGCGGCAGAGGTTGCCGGCAAGCGCCTCGCGGATCACGCGGTCGTCGAGAGTCGCCGGGTCGACGTTCTCGACGAAGGGCTCCAGGGTCATCAGGAAGCCGGGCGTGCAGAAGCCGCACTGGAGCGCGTGCGACTCGTGGAACGCCTGCTGGAGGAGGTTCAGCTCGCCGCCGGGGCCGGCGAGGGCCTCGACCGTGCGCAGCGAGTGGCCCTGCACCTGGACGGCGAGCAGCAGGCACGAGCGCACCGGCTCCCCGTCGAGCTGCACCGTGCAGGCGCCGCAGACGCCGTGCTCGCAGCCGACGTGCGTGCCCGTCAGCCTCGCCTCGTGGCGGATGAAGTCCGAGAGCAGGAGGCGCGGCTCGATCGTCCGCTCGTACGCCGTGCCGTTGATGTCGATGGATACCGTTCTCGGCTTCACGCCGCTCCCTCCCTCGTGCGCTCCGCGGCGCGCATGAGCGCGCGCCGCACCATCACCTCGATCAGGCCGCGCCGGTAGTCGCCGCTCCCGTGGATGTCGCCGGTCGGGCTGATTGCCGAGACCGCGCGCGACGCCGCCTCGCGCGCGGCCGCGTCGTCCAGGGCGCGGCCGAGGAGCCACTCCTCGGCGTCGGGCGCGCGCAGCGGCGTCGGCGCCGCCGCGAGCAGGCCGATCGCCGCCTCCTGGCAGCAGCCGTCCCCGTCCAGCCGGACGAGGACGGCCGCCCCCCCGAGGGCAAAGTCGCCGTGGCGCCGGGCGAACTCGGAGAAGGCGAAACCCGTCCCCGGCGCAGGCACCGGCACCTCGATTCCGGTCAGCAGCTCGTCGGGCTCGAGCGCCGTCGTCAGGTGCGTCCGGAACAGCTCCTCGGCCGAGAACGACCGCTCGCCGCCGCGCGAACGGGCGTGGAAGCGCGCCCCGAGCGCCGCGAAGGCGACCGGCAGCTCGGCGGCCGGATCGGCATGGGCGACCGACCCGCCGACCGTGCCCCGGTTGCGGATCTGCACGTGCCCGACCAGGCGCACGGCCTCGGTCAGCAGCGGTACCCGCTCGGCGACCTCCGCCGAGCGCTCCAGGGCCGAGTGGCGGGTGATCGCGCCGATCCGCAACGTCCCGTTCTCGAGCCGGATGTAGTCGAGCTCGGTGACGCCGTTCACGTCGACCAGCCGGTCGGGGCGGGCGAGCCGGAAGTTGAGCAGCGGCACGAGGCTCTGCCCGCCGGCGAGCACCTTCGCGCCGTCGCCGTGCTCGGCGAGCAGCGAGAGCGCCTCGTCGAGCGAGCCCGGGTCGTCGTACTCGAACGGGGGTGGCTTCATATTCGCTCTCCTTTCGCGGCCAGCTCGCGGACGTACTCCGGGGTCAGCGGCAGCCTCGTCGCCTCGGCGCCGAGAGCGTCGGAGACCGCGTTCGCGAGCGCGGCGCCCACGGCCGCCGTCCCACCCTCGCCGGCGCCCTTCGCCCCGAGCGGGTTGAGCGGCGTCGGGGCGTCCTCGGTGACGAGCACCTCGACCGTCGGCACCTCGCCCGCGGTCGGGATCAGGTAGTCCATGAACGACCCGCTGGCGAGCTGGCCGCCCTCGTCGTAGGCGAGCTCCTCGAGCAGCGCCCCGCCGATCCCCTGCGCGGCTCCGCCGACGATCTGCCCCTCGACGAGGATCGGGTTGATCGCCCGGCCGATGTCGTAGGCGACGGCGTAACGGTCGATGCGGACGGCGCCGGTCTCGACGTCGACCTCGACGGCAGCGAGGTGCAGGCCGTACGGGAAGCTCATGTCCTCGCAGTAGAAGTACGCCTCCTCCTCGAGGCGGGGCTCGAGCCCGCGGGCAAGCGCCCGCTCCGGCCTGGCGGCCTCGGCGAGCTCCGCGAGCGTGATCGCGCGGCTCGGCGAGCCCCGCGCGTGGACTCGGTCGCCCTCGAGCGTCAGGTCCTCGGCCGCGATCTCCAGCTCCTCGCCGGCCAGCTCCAGCAGGCGGGCCCGGAGCGCGGCCGAGGCCTTCATCACGGCGCTGCCGGTCAGCATCGAGGTGCGGCTGCCGAAGGCGCCCATGCCCTCGGGAACGGAGGCGGTGTCGCCGTGCACGACGCGGAGGCTGGCGAAGTCGACGCCGAGGTGCTCGGCGCAGACCTGCGCGAGCGCCGTCTCGACGCCCTGGCCGACGGACGCCGCGCCCGCGTAGACGACGGGCTTCCCGTCGCTGCCGACCTCGACGCGGGCGTAGTCCCACTTGCCGATCCCGCTCTTCTCTATGAACAGCGCGAGGCCGAGCCCGCGGCGAAGCGACGGATGCCCCGGCTCCTCACGACGCCAGGCCCTCATCGTCTCGTAGCCGAACCGGTCGGCCGCCTTGTCGACGAGCAGGCCGAAGTCGCCGCTCTCGTACACGACCGGCCGCCCACCGACGTGCGAGCCGTTCGCGTAGGGAATCTGGCCGGCCGCCACGAGGTTCTGCCGGCGCAGGTCGAGCGGGTCGCGCCCGAGCCCGTGCGCGGCGACGTCGATCAGACGCTCCCGCGCGAAGTTCGCCTCGTAGCGCCCAGGCGACCGGTACGTCCCGGCCGGAGTCTTGTTGGTGACGACGTGCCGCACCTCGCAGCGGTAGCCGGCCCACGCGTACGGTCCCGGCAGCAGCCCGGCGGACATCGACGGGACGGTCGTGCCGTGCGTCCGGACGTACGCGCCCGTGTTGTTCGTCAGCCGGTCACGCAGGGCGAGAAAGCGGCCCTCCGCGTCGAGCGCCATCGCGAGCTCGTGGATCTGCTCGCGGGAGTGGTTCGTCGCGTGCAGGTGCTCGCCGCGGTCCTCCGACCACGCGACGGGCCTGCCGAGCCGCATGGCGCAGAACGGGATCAGGAAGTCCTCCGGGTAGACCTCGCCGCGCGCGCCGAAGCCGCCGCCGACGTGCAGCTCGACCAGCCGCAGGCGCTCGAGCGAAAGCCCGAGCATGCCGGCGAGGATGCGCCGGTTGACGTGGACGACCTTCGCCGCGCCCCAGACCGTCAGCCCTCCGCGCCCCTCGTCCCATTCGGCGACGAGGCCCCGGGTCTCGAGCGGCACGGCGGCGTGGCGGTGGCATTCGACCCGTTCCTCGACGACGAGGTGCGCAGAGGCGAACAGCGCGTCCACCTCGCCGTGCTCGACCGTGAACGAGGCGGCGAGGTTGCTGCCCGCCTCCTCGTGCAGGATCGGCGCTCCCTCTGCGAGCGCGAGGTCGCCCGCCAGCACCGGCTCGAGCGGCTCGTAGTCGACCGCGACGAGCTCTGCCGCGTCCTCCGCGGAGTAGCGCGAGTCGGCCAGGACGACGGCCACGGGCTCGCCGACGTAGCGCACCTTTCCCCGGGCGAGCGGCGGCTGGAGGAAGCGCTCCATGCCCTCGAGCGGATAGAGCCGCATCGGGATTCGCACGTCCGGCACGTCGGCCCCGGTGACGACGTCGACGACGCCCGGCGCCGCGAGCGCCTCGTCGACCGCGACGGCGACGATCCGGGCGTGGGCGAGAGAAGAGCGGACGACGCACGCGTGCAACGCGCCGGTCCGCCTGAGGTCGTCGGCGAACCGCGCCTCACCGGTGAGGAGCGGGCCGTCCTCCTTGCGCGGCAGACTCGCGCCGATCACGCCCGCTGAGGGCTCGGTCTCGTCGACGGTGAGGGCCTCGCCCACGACCGAGATCATAGGAGCGTCTCCCCGGCGGCCTCGGTCAGCCCGCTCCCGATGTACGAGTCGAGCCCGAGCTCGGCGTGCTCGGCCCGCTCGTAGACGCCGCCGACGATCTCCTGGAGCCGCATCAGCGCCTCGGTCCCGGGATCGTCGGGGTCGGGCGGCGGCGCCGCGTACGTGCGCGCGAGCTCGAGCATCCGTTCCTCGTCGACGCCGACGAGCCGGCCGCCGGCGACCACGACCTCGCCACCGACGACCACCGTCTCGACCTCGTGGCCGGGCGCGCCGTAGACGAGCTGGCGAACCGGGTCGATGAGCGGCGTGAACGGGAGCGAGCCGCGGCGCAGCAGGACGAGATCGCCGTGCGCTCCCGGCTCGACCCTGCCGAGCCGCTCGCCGTGGCCGGTGCAGATGCTGGCGTCGCGCGTCGTCATCGCGAGCACGTCGCCCGCCGTCGGCCAGTCGCGGTAGCTCTCGCCGCGAGCCTTGTGCACGAGCGCGGTCGTCTTCGCCAGCTCGAGCATGTCGAGGGTCTCGTCGCAGCCGCGGCCGTCGGTTCCGAGCGCGACGCGTACGCCGGCGCGCCGCAGCGCGGGCAGCCGCGCGATCCCGTCGCCGAGCCGCAGGTTGCTGAGCAGGCAGTGGATCATCGTCGTGTCCGTGTCCCGGAAGAGCCGGATGTCCTCGTCGGTCAGCCAGACCGCGTGCACGAACGCGGCCCGGCGGCCGGCGTAGCCGCGCTCGGCGAGCACCTCGACGAAGGAGCGGCCGTGCCAGCGCTCGGCCGTGTGCCGCTGGGTCTTCGTCTCGAGCACGTGCGTGTGCCAGACGACGTCGCGCTCCTCCGCCAGCCGCCACGTGGCCTCGAGCAGCTCGTCCGTGCAGCGCTGCGGCGCCGAGGGCGCGATCCCGATCTGGATCGTCCCGTCCGGGTCGTGCCAGCGCTCGATCGCGCCCTCGGCGACCTCGAGGATCCGCGCGAGCGTCGGCGCGGGGGCCTCGGGCGGCGCGCCTTCGCGCTCGGCGTCGTCGAGAGGGAGCGAGTCGAGGAACGGCTTGTCGGCCACGCCGAGCAGTACCGTCGCCCGCAGCCCCGCGTCCCGGTAGGCCTGGACGACCGGCTCCAGCGTCTCCAGGGTGATCTCGGGCGCCTCGTAGACGAAGTCCACGGCGCACGTCGTCCCGCTGCGCAGCATCAGCATCGCGCCGATCATCGTCCGGACGTAGATCTCCTCCCGCGGCGGCGGCTCGGTGCGGGTCACCTGGTGGGAGTGGACGAACCAGAGATCGAGCGGGAGGTTCTCGTAGCGGCCGGGGTTGAAGTTCTCTCCCGAGTGCATGTGCGCGTTGACGAGCCCCGGGACGACGATCGAGCCCGAGGCATCGACCTCGGGCAGGTCGGCCTCGGTGGGTGCCGCGCTCACCTCGGCGATCACGCCGCCGCGGACGACGACGTCGGTCCGCCGGAGCGACCCGTCTGCCCCGAGCACGTCGCCGCCGCGGACGAGGAGGTCGCCGCTCACCTGCTTCACTGTACGGAGCGCCGGAACATCGGCACAACGGGGCTTCTCCTCTCGGTGGCGCGGGTTTCTCCGGGATCAGGCGGAGGCGAGCTCGAGCGCCTCACCGATCTCGGTCGCGTCGCACAGCGCCTCGGATAGCTCCATCCCCTTGCGGGCATACCATTCCCGCAGCAGCGCCGGCGCGTCGGTGACGATCCCCACGTGCAGCGAGATGATCGCGAGCGCCGCGTGCTCGATCTCGGGCGAGTAGCCGGCGACGACGTCTCGGGGCACGATCACCCGGAAGTCGCGGTTGCAAGCGTCGAAGGCCGTGCAGAGGTCGCATGCGTCCGTGTACGTCCCGGTGATGACGACGTTCTCGACGCCGAGCTGGCGCAGCAGGAACTCGAGATCGGTCGCGTAGAAGGCGGAGTAGCGCTTCTTCGTGCGGACGTAGTAGTCCCGCTCGGGATCGTTCTCGACCATCAGGTCGAGCCACTTCGTCCCCTCCCAGCTGTGCTCGCGCAAGAGCGGGCTCTCCGGCAGGTACAGCGGGTAGATCAGGTACGGCGCCCAGGGCGTGCCGTCGCGCCGGGAGCCGTCGGTCTCGAAGCCGCCGCGGCGGAACCAGCACTGCACGAAGACGATCGGGATCCCGAGCGCCCGGCAGGCGTGGTGGAAGGCGTCGTGGTGCGGGACCCTCGCCCGCGCCCTGGGTGCCGGGCAGGTGAGGACCTCGTCCGGGCCGACGTGGCCGCGGTGCATGTCGATGCACACCACCGCGGTTGCCTGGGGATCGAGCCACCGGTCGAAGCCCGGCGACGACGGCAGCGGCGTCCTGCGCCCGTTCTCGATGTACGTGTAGACCTCGGTCTCCATGCAGAGCCTCCTCGCGACGAGTGACCGAGTCTCCGTCCTCGGGCCTGCGTCCGCAAGAGTCGCGCGCGTCCGCAAACCCTCGTGGCGGGGAGGGCTTTTCCCCGTTGCGCACTGCGGGACGACGGCGTAGGTTGCTCACTCACTCTGACCGGCTGCGAGATTGCGGACGGTCGCTCGGCCAAGGAGGGAGCAGATGGAGTTCCGGGGAAGGCCGCAGTCGAGATTGCGCTGGACGCTCCTGGCCGGCCTGGCGGCGCTCGCCGCCGTGGCCGCGCTGGGTGCGACGTCTGCCGGCTCTGCCGGCAAGACGAGGGTCGGGCTCGCCCAGCCGACGGCCTCGAACGATCACTCGTTCGGTCAGGCCGTGCACACCGGCGCCGTCAGGGCGGCGAAGAAGTTCAAGCTCAAGCTGAGCGAGGTCGACAACCTGACCCAGCCGAAGGCCCAGTTCACCGCGGTCCAGAACCTCGCCCGCACCAACGACATCGTGCTCGTCGACGGCGCGATCTCGATCTCGCCCGTCTACAAGAAGTACCCAAACACGCAATTCGTGGTCATCGACGGCATCGCACCGAGCGCGCCGAACACGCACTCGGTCACCCAGGACTGGTACCCGGTCGGCTACCTCGCCGGCGTCGCCGCCGCGAAGGCGACGAAGACGAACACGGTCGGCTTCGTCGGCGGCGTCCCGATCCCGGTGATCACCGACGGCGGCAAGGCGTTCGCGCTCGGCGCCCACGCCGTCAACCCGAAGATCAAGGTGCTGACGACGACGATCGGCTCGTTCACCGACTCGGTCAAGGCGAAGAATGCGGCTGCAGCGCAGATCGCCTCGGGTGCGGATGTGATCTGGGCCGACCTCGACACCGCGCACACGGGCGTCGTCCAGGCTATGAAGGAGTCGGGGAGGGGCTGGGTAATCGGCTCCGTCGCGCCGAAGTGCTCGATCTCGTCCGGGATCGACCTCGGCGACACCGTCTTCAACCTCACGCAGATCGTCTTCGACACGCTGAAGGAGTGGGTGTCGGGCGATCTGGCGAAGCTCCGCGTGTTCAGCATCAAGGACGGCGTCTCGAACCTCGGGTTCTGCCCGCGGACGCCGGCCGCGGTCAAGAGCGCAGTCGTGAAGGCGCGCGCCAGAATCGTCTCCGGGAAGATCAAGCTCCCGTAGGAACCGCCGTCGAGGGGCGCCGTCTCGCGCGGCGCCCCTGCTCAGTCCCGGGGTGGCAGCCGGAGAGCCTCGAGCGGCGTCTCGAGGAACGCCGACATCGACTCGGACGTCTGCCACGTGAGCGCGTCGAGGATCGTCGCGTCGAGGAAGACGGAGAGCGCCCGCTTCGGAGCCTCGATCTCGAGCCGGCTCCCGTTGCGCGTCCGGACGCGGCGGACGCGGACGACGGCGAACTCGTTGCCGATCTCGAGCCAGTCCGAGTCGGGCTCGATCTCGTGCTCGGCCAGGCGGATCGGGTCGGAGTCGGCGGGCCCGCTCACAGGAAGATGCTGATGCTCCTCACGCCGAGGACGGCCTGGTCGAGCAGCAGTGTCCGCCGAGCGATCTTCCAGCCGCCGTCGCCGCGGACGAGGACGTCCTCGCGGTGGCCGACGAGGGTGTCCCACTCCGTGCGGTTGCCGCGGTTGGCGTAGACGACGAACGCGCTGCGGGCGCGCAGGCGCGAGTCGTCGCCGCCGGCCCGCTCCAGCTCCACGTTCTGGACGAGGTGCCGCGTGCGCGTCGGCGGGTCCTCGGCCCAGGCGTACTCGGTGCGCAGGCGTGCGATCCGCATCGCGAGCGAGTCGCGGTTCTCCGAGAAGTACTCCATCTCGCGGTCGTGCGTGCGGTCCTGCTCCGACCGCTCGCGCGTCAGGGTGAGCGGCATCTCGTAGGCGACGTCGTCGGTGAGCAGGTCGAGCCACTCCTCGAACCGGTTCTCGTCGAGCAGCCGGGCCTCCCGGTAGAGGAACTGGAGCACCTCGAGGTAGAGGTCGACCGCGACCGGGCGCTCGACGCGCGTGGCCATCAGTGCGGGGCCGCCGCAGCCGGGACTCCCCCGGCCATCAGCTCGCGCCAGCGCCGGTAGAAGGCGCGCTGGTTCGCCTCGGTGTAGTCGGCCTTGTAGGACACCCCGGGACCGACCCAGTCGGAGTCGAGCTCGGCCAGCTTGCCGAGGTCGTAGTTGAAGCTCTCCCGTTGGGCGATCGGGCCCCGGTTCGCGTAGGTGATGTTCGTCCACACCTCGACGTCGTCCTGGTCGAACGTGCCCGCGACGCCGTGCGTGCGGACGAACGTGACCCGGCTCGCGTCGCGCCACCAGTCCGGGCTCTCGCGCGCGACCAGGATCCACGAGAGCAGCTCGGTCGTCCGCGGCCCCGCCGGCTGCCACAGGCGGATGTTCTGGAACGAGATCGGCGGCAGGTCGGGGTCGCCGGTCGTCGTGAAGATCGAGTCGACGAAGGAGAAGTTCGGGAAGACGTTCCCGTGCATGACGGTGATGCGCTCGATCGTCGAGCGCTGCTCGGCGCTCAGCAATCGCTCCATCGGCTCCGTCACCTCGGGGGGCAGCGCGAGCGTCGTCGGCAGCGGCGCCTCGGGCGGGAAGTTCTGGAAGCGGACGCCGTGGCCCTGCTCGGTGTGGATCGTGTGGCCGAGCATCGTCCCGCCGCCGAAGATGCCCAGCTCGAGCGCGTGCCGGTGCGTGATCGCCACGTGGTAGCCGTCGCCGCAGAAGTTGTCGGCGCCGAGCTTCCAGTTCATCTCGACGCGCGACCGCTGCGGCGAGCCGACGACGGTCATGCCGCCCTCCGTCCTCCGCCCGAGGATCTCCAGGTACCACGCCATGTCGCCCAGGTACTCCTCGAGCGGGGGCGCGCCGGGGTCCCAGCTGACGAAGACGAGGCCGTAGAGCTCGCGGACGTGCGGCGGCTCCGTCAGGGTCAGCTTCGACCGGTCGAGCGCGCTCCCGTAGGCGACCTTGTGCGCGGGCACGCCGATCAGCCGGCCGTCGTTCTTGTACGTCCACCCGTGGTAGGGGCAGCGGAAGTGCGACGTGTTGCCGCGGTCGACGCGGCAGACCTGCATCCCGCGGTGCCTGCACGTGTTGAGGAAGACGCGGATGTCGCCGTCCTCGGTGCGCGCGACGATCACCGGGTCGATGCCGGTGAAGCGGGTGACGTAGTCGCCCGGCGCCGGGATCTCCGACGCGTGTGCGACGAAGAGCCAGCAGCGGGCGAACAGCCGCTCCAGCTCGTCCTCCCAGACGCCGTCGTCGACGAAGATCTTGCGGACGACGTCGTCGCCCGAGGGCGAGACGAGGTCCGCGTAGCTCGTGCCGTTCCTGCCCTGGTCCTCGTTCGGCATGCCGCTCTCCTCTCGCTCCGAAGGGATCCTGCCGCATGGAGCGCCGGTTCGCAGGGGGAAAATCCTCCCGGCGATGACGGCAAGCCCCGTTGCCCGTCCGTCGCGGGCTCGAGGATGATGCCCGGGATGGCCCGGCGCGTCGACGTGCACGCCCATTTCCTGCCGGCGCCGTACGTGGAGGCCTTCCTCGCCCGGGAGAGCCCGCCCCGCCTCGTCCGCGAGGAGGGCCGGCTCGTGCTCGACTTCGGCGGCGGCGGACGGTTCCCGCTCCATCCCGAGATCGCCGACCTCGACGCGCACCTCGCCTCGGCGGCGGCCGCGGGCGTCGACGCCGAGGTGCTCTCGCTGATCCCGCCCGGGGTCGAGGACCTGGAGCCGGCGGAGGCGCTCGCGGTCGCGCAGGCGACCAACGACTGGCTCGCCGAGCTGTCGGCCGCGCGCCCCGAGCGGGTGCGCGGCGTCGCGCTGGTCCCGGCCGGGCAGCCGGAGGCGGCGGCAGAGGAGCTGCTGCGCGCGGCAGGGAACGGGCTGCGCGGCGCCTCGCTGCTGACGAACGTCCGCGGAGCCAGGCTCGACGAGGAGCGCTTCCGGCCGATCTTCGCCGCCGCCGCCGAGGCGCGGGTGCCGATCCTCCTCCACCCGGCGCCGCCGGCCCACCCCGATCCGTTCGTAGAGTACGGGCTGATGACGACGGTCGGCTTCCCGGTCGAGACCACGCTGACGGTCGTCCGGCTCGTCCTCTCGGGGCTGTTCGAGCGCCACCCCGACCTGGCGCTCGTCGCGCCCCACGTGGGGGCGACGATCCCCTATCTGCTCGGGAGGATCGACTACGAGTGCGAGCGCTACGGCGTCGGAGCCGACCTGCTCGCCGCGCCGCCGAGCGAGCACCTGCGGCGGGTCTACCTGGACACGGTGGCGCCGTCGCCGGAGCCGATCGGGCTTGCGCTCGAGCTATGGGGCGACGAGCGCCTGCTCTTCGGCACCGACACCCCCTTCTGGGAGCGGGAGCGCTGCATCGGCGCGCTCGAGGCGGCTGCGCCCGCCGGCCGGGCGCGGGACACTGTCTTCGCCGGAAACGCCGACCGGCTCTTCGGCTTCGCCGCGTGAGGGGAGGCTCCATGCACATCGGCAAGGTCGCACACGTCGCAGTCGGCACGCGGGGCTGCCCGGAGCTGCCGCGCTTCTACGAGGAGCTGTTCGGGCTCGTCGAGGTCGACGTCGCCGGCGAGATCTCGTTCTGGGCGACCGGCCGCGGCGCGGGCTACGAGGTCGCCTTCGGGCCGTGGCCGCCCGGACTCGACCACCTCGCGCTCCACGTCGCCGACGCGGCGTCGCTCGACGAGGCGCGAGGCCGTCTCCGGCAGGCCGGCGTCGAGGTCGCCGAGCTCGACCCCGCGCAGGAGCACGCGGTCGCCGGCGGCATCCGCTTCGCGCTCCCCTCCGGCCACGTCCTCGAGCTCGTGCTCGCCGACGGCGCGGAGGTGTTCCGGCCCGTCCCGCTCGTCCCGCACGCGCACTTCCGCGGGATCGGCCCCGTCGAGCTCGAGCACGTGACCATGACCTGCGGGAATGTCGAGCGCACGGCGGGCTTCCTGATCGAGACGCTCGGCCTACGCCTGACCGAGTCGGTCCGCTCCGAGCCGGACACCTGGTTCAACGCCTTCCTGCGAACCCGCGACCGGCACCACGACCTCGCCTTCTTCCAGGGCGGCAGCGATGACGCGCCCGGGCTGAACCACGTCTGCTTCGCGGTCCCCTCGGTCGACCGGATCGTCGAGGCCTGCGACCTGCTCGTCGAGCGGGGGATCTTCCTCGACTCCTCCCTCGGCCGGCACCTGAGCGGCAACAACGTCTTCGTCTACTTCAAGGACCCCTCCGGGAACCGGATCGAGGTCAACACGCAGATGGCCGAGATCGACCCGTCGGCGCCGCCGCGCATCCGGCAGGAGATGCGCTTCGACGCGTGGCGCCCGGGGATCCCGCCGACGATGCTCTCGCCGTCGCCGTGCCGCGACGGCCGGCAGCCCCTGCCCGCCGGAGCGGCGTAGTTGCCCGGCGGAGCGCTGGACTCGCTCGTCGCCCTGGTCACGGGCGCGGGCTCGGGGATCGGCCGCGTCGTCGTCGAGCGCTTCCTCGAGGAGGGCGCGCACGTGGTCGCCTTCGACGTCTCGGAGGAGCGCTTGGCCGAGCTGGAGGACGACCTCGGCGGCCGCGTCGAGTGCGTGCGGGGCGACGTCCGCTCGCCGGAGGACAACCGGCGCGCGGTTGCGGCCGCCGTCGAGCGCTTCGGCGGGCTCGACGTCCTGGTCGGCAACGCCGGCGTCTTCGACGCCGAGCTCGCCCTCGAGGACCTGGAGGCTGAGAAGCTGCAGGCCGCCGCCGGCGAGCTCTTCGACGTCAACGTCGTCGGCTACCTGCTCGCCGCCCGCGCCGCCCTCCAGCAGCTGCGCGCGCGGCGGGGCGCGATCGTCTTCACCGTCTCCAACGCGGGCTTCCATGCGGGTGCCGGAGGGGGGATCCTCTACACCGTGTCCAAGCACGCGACGGTCGGGGTCGTGCGCCAGCTCGCCTATGAGCTCGCGCCCGAGGTGCGCGTGAACGGCGTCGCGCCGGGCGGCACGATCACCGGCCTCGCCGTAGCGTCCACGCTGCGCGAGACGGCCGGGAAGGAGCTGCACTTCGCCGACCCGGAGCTGTCCGCACGGCAGATCGCCGAGACGAACCCGCTCCGGATCGCAGCGAGCCCCGCCGACCACGTCGCCGTCTACGTCCTCCTCGCCTCGCCGGCCTCGCGCGCGATCACCGGGGAGATCGTCGCCAGCGACGGCGGCCTCGCCGTCAGGGGGCTGCGCTGACCGGCCGCTACGGCCCCGGCGAGGCGCGCGAGTGGGCGCTCGAGCACCTGCGCGGCCAGTGTGGCTGCGTCCTGCCGACCTTCACCGCCGACCTGCGCAGGATCAACGAGGGCGCGATCCGGCACGACGTCGCGCTCGAGAAGCGCCTCGGGATGAAGGCCGTGCTCGTCGTCGCAGAGTGCGGCACCACGCTCGACGAGCTGAAGCAGGTCACGGACGTCGTCGTCGACGAGGCCGGCGGCGACCTCGTCGTCGTCGCGCACGCGTCGCTGGCGACGCTCGAGGACAACGTCGAGCTCGCCCAGCACTCGGCTGCGGCCGGCGCCGACGGTGTCCTGGTCTCGTATCCGCTCGGGTTCTACCCGGTGACCGAGGACGAGGTCGTCGAGTACACGAAGCGGCTCGTGGAGAGTAGCCGCCTGGGCGGGATCGTCTTCGCGATGAACCTCTGGAACTTCGGCCGCCTGCACCCGAGCGACTTCTCGCCCGACCTGGTCGGGCGGCTGATCGACGAGATCCCGGGGATCATGGCGGTGAAGGCCGAGCTCGGGCAGCCGGGAACGGCGGGCATCGCGCAGGTGTTCGAGCGCTACCGCGGGCGGGTCGTCGTCACCGATCCGATCGAGGCGAACGCGCCGCTCTGGCAGCGAGCCTACGGGATGCGCTTCATGGGAACGTCGAACTACGAGTGCTTCGGCGGGGAGGTGCCGCGCTACTTCGCGCTGCTCGAGGATGGGCGGTACGAGGAGGCGATGGAGATCTACTGGCGGATCCATCCGATCCGGAAGGCCGACGCCGAGGTGGTCGGCGAGGCGATGCGGGGGACGAACCTCGTCCACCGGCTCGTCTGGAAGTACCAGGGCTGGCTGCACGGGTTCAACGGCGGCCCGATCCGCCCGCCACACGTGCGCATCAGCGACCGGCAGATGCATACGCTGCGCGCCGCCGTGGAGGCGGCCGGCCTCCCGGTCACCCCCGATGCCGACGCCGAGTTCTTCGTCGGCCGCAACCCCGCATGACCCGCGTGCTCCGCGACGCCGACGTCCGCGCGCTCGTCTCGTTCCCGGAGGCCGTGCGGGCGGTCGAGCGCGGGATCGTCGCCGCGGCGGGAGATGTGCCGGCTGCCGCCGCGCGGTCCACCGTCCGGTTCGAGGGGGGCTGGCTGCGGGTGCTGAGCGGGACCCTGCCGGCGGAGGACCTCCTCGGCTTCAAGGCGTTCCACCTCGTCGGCGGGCAGGGTGTCCGTTACCTGCTCGCCCTCTACCGCCTGAGCGACGGGGCGCCGCTCGCGCTCCTCGATGCGGCCGCCGTGACCGCGAGCCGGACGAGCGCGGCGGCCGCGGCGGCCGCGGCGCGCTTCTGGGGCGACGAGCGCTTCCGCCTCGGCGTGATCGGGAGCGGCAGGCTCGCCCGGGACGGGCTGCGGGCGCTCGCCTCCGTCTGTCGGATCGAGTCGGCCGCGGTCTACAGCCGCGACGAGTCGAACCGGGCGGCCTTCGCCGCCGAGCTCGGGCCGGAGCTCGGCCTGCGGATCGAGCCGGCCGCGACGGCGGCGGACGCGGCTGCGGGCGCCGGGATGCTGCTCTGCGCCACGCAGACCGGCGGCGCGGTCGCGCTGCACGCCGAGGACGCCGGGGCACCGCGCTACGTCAGCTCGATCAGCTCGACGCTCCCGACCCAGCGCGAGCTCGACGGCCGCCTGCTCGCCCGGGCGGGGCTGGTCGTGGTCGACACGCCCGACGCGCTCGAGGAGTCGGGCGACCTGCTCGCCGCGGCGGAGGCGGGGCTCGACCCCGGCCGGGTCGTCCTGCTCGCCGACTGGCTCGCCGGACGCGTCGCCGCGGCCGGGGAGCCGGTCGTCTACAAGTCGATCGGGAGCGTCGAGCAGGATCTCGCGCTCGCGGCCGCGGTCTGGCGCGAGGCGGAACGGCGGGGAGCCGGCGAGGAGCTCGCGGCCGTGGAGGCGGCCCGATGACGGTCGCGATGCCCGGCGACGTCCCGCGGCTCCGGCTGACCGGGATCACGAAGCAGTTCGGCAGGCTCCTCGCCAACGACGGCGTGTCGCTGGAGGTCCGCCGCGGCGAGATCCACGGCCTGCTGGGGGAGAACGGCGCCGGCAAGACGACGCTGATGAACATCGTCTACGGCCTGCTGCGGCCGGACGACGGCACGATCGAGGTCGACGGGCACCCGGCCCAGATCAAGAGCCCCCGCCACGCGCTCGAGCTCGGGATCGGGATGGTGCACCAGCACTTCATGCTCGTCCCGGACATGACGGTGGCCGAGAACGTCGCGATCGGCCTCGGCCGGCGCCGGATCGCGCGCAGCCGCCTGCGCGAGATCGGCGACCGCATCCGCGCGCTCTCGCACGAATACGGGCTGGACGTCGACCCCGACGACGTGGTCGAGGACGTCTCGGTCGGTGTCCGCCAGCGCGTGGAGATCGTCAAGCTCCTCTATCGCGGCGCCGAGATCCTGATCCTCGACGAGCCGACCGCGTCGCTGACGCCGCCCGAGTGGGAGCACCTCTCGCTCGTCCTCCGCCCGCTCGTCTCGGGCGGCAAGTCGGTGATCTTCATCACGCACAAGCTCGACGAGCTGAGCGTGGCCGACCGGTGCACGGTGCTCCGCGACGGCCGAGTCGTCGGCGAGGCGACTCCCGACACTGCGACGAAGGCGGATCTGGCGCGGATGATGGTCGGCCGCGAGGTGACGCTGCGCGTCGAGCACAGCCGGCGCTCGCCCGGCCGCACGGTGCTCGAGACCCGCGGGCTCGCGCTGGTCGACGAGAACGGCAGGCGGCGGCTCGACGACGTCGAGCTCGCGGTCCGCGAGCACGAGATCCTCGGCATCGCCGGCGTCGACGGCAACGGCCAGTCGGAGCTCGTCGAGGTGCTGACGGGGATGCGCCCGCCGACCTCCGGGTCGATCCTGATCGGCGACGAAGAGTTCACGCAGCTGACGCCGCAGCAGTTCACGTCCGCCTCCGGCGCGGCCGTGCCGGAGGATCGCCACCGGACGGGCACAGTGCTGTCGATGTCCGTCGCCGAGAACCTCCTGCTCCGCGAGTTCGCGGCGCGCCCCTACGCGCGCCGCGGCTTCCTCGACACGACCGCGATTCGGGCCCACGCGCAGCGCCTCGTCAGCGAGTACGGGATCCGCTGCACCGGCGTCGACACGAGCATGCGCACCCTCTCCGGCGGCAACCAGCAGCGCGCGGTGCTCGCGCGCGAGCTGCACGGCAGCCCGCGGGTGCTGGTCGCGGCGCAGCCGACCCGCGGGCTCGACGTCGGGGCGATCGAGATGGTCTACCGCCGGCTGCTCGACTACCGCGACGGCGGCGGCGGGATCCTCCTGATCTCGATCGAGCTCGACGAGATCCTCTCGCTGGCCGACCGGATCGCGGTGATGGTGCGCGGGCGCCTGGTGCGCACGATCGACGTCGCCGACGCCGACCCGGCGCTGCTCGGGCTCCTGATGGCAGGGGAGGCCGTGCCGGACCCCGCGCTGGCGGAGGTCCGATGAGAGGGCGGGGCCGGCACACGTGGCTGCAGGAGCTCGCCGCGTCGGTCGGGGTCGTGTTCGCCGCGCTCTTGATCGGGCTCGTCATCGTCGTCGCCGCGGGCCACCCGGCGGCCGCGACCGGGCGCTCGCTCTGGGACGGGGCCTTCGTCGGGTCGCAGTCCCTCGACGGGACGCTCGAGACGATGGTGCCGCTCGTGCTCGCCTCGCTCGGCTGGATCGTCGCCTTCCGCGCCGGGCGGATCAACGTCGGGCTGGAGGGCCAGATGCTCGCGGGCGGCATCGGGGCGACCGCCGCCGGGCTGTACCTCGGCGGCGTCTCCGGCTGGATCGGGATTCCGGCAGTGCTGCTCGCCGGCGTCGCCGGCGGCGCCGGCTGGGCCGGGATCGCGGCGGCGCTCTGGGCCTACCGCGGCGTCAACGAGATCGTCGCCACGTTCATGCTCAACCTGATCGTGCTGCTCATGGTCACGTGGCTCGTGACGGGGCCGCTCCAGGAGCCGACGCACTCGATCCCGGTCTCCCGCGACCTGCCGTCCTCCGTCCTGCTGCCGCTCTTCGCCGGCGAGCCGTCGCTCTCGCTGGACGTGCTCGCGATCCCGGTCGCGGTGGTCCTCCTCGTCGTCGTGCTCCGGCGCACGACCGCCGGCTTCCGGCTCCGGCTGACGGGGGCCAATCCGGAGGCGGCCCGCCACGTCGGCATCCCGGTCGTGAAGGTGGGCAGCGCCGCGCTCGTCGCCTCCGGGGCGATCGCCGGCCTCGCCGGGGCGTTCCTGATCGTCGGGCCGCAGGGCGGGACCCTCCAGGACGGCTTCTCCTCGAA
This sequence comes from uncultured Actinomycetes bacterium, assembly GCA_963837265.1. GTDB lineage: Bacteria > Actinomycetota > Thermoleophilia > Gaiellales > Gaiellaceae > DATBLE01. Next base: position 705,229 of record CAWIMQ010000001.1, on the reverse strand, counting down.
CCTCGGCTTCGACGGGATCGCCGTCGCGCTCCTCGCACGGAACTCGCCGGTCGGCTCGATCCCGGCGGCACTGCTCTTCGCGGCGCTGATCCAGGGCGGCGGCTACGCCGAGGCCGAGGTCGGCATCAGCACCTCCCTCGTCAGCGTGGTCTTCGGCATCGTCGTGGTGCTCGCTGCGGGCTCGGCGTGGCTGCTCCACGGACGGCCTCGCCTGCCGCGGCTCGCTGCAGGCGGCCTCCTGTGGCGCCGCGGCGTCGTGCCCGACCTCCCGGACAGGGGGGCATAGGGATGGGGCCGTTCGACACCAGCCTCGTCACCGCCGCCGTCCAGATCACGACACCGATCCTGTTCGCGGCGATCGGCGAGACGATCGCCCAGCGCAGCGGCGTGATCGACATCGGCCTCGAGGGCATGCTGCTGAGCGGCACCTTCTTCGGCTTCTGGGCCGCGTGGGCCAGCCACAGCATCGCCGTCGGCGTGCTCATGGGTGCGTTCGCCGGCGCAGCCTTCGGCGCGATCATGGCCTTCTTCTCGATCCAGGCGAACGCCGACCAGATCGTCGTCGGCGTCGGGATCAACATCCTCGCCTTCGGCGCGACGACCTTCGGCAACGAGCAGATCTTCACGCAGGGGAGTCAGGTGACGATCCATCCGATGCGGCCGCTCGTGATCCCCGGGCTCGCCGACATCCCGGTCGTCGGGCGGGCGTTCTTCCACCAGGTGCCGCTCGCCTACGCCGCATACCTGGCGGTGCCGGCGGCCTGGTACCTGCTCTACCGGACGAACTGGGGCCTGGCGATCCGGGGCGCAGGCGAGGCGCCGGAAGCCGTGGAGACGAGCGGGCTCAGCGTCGCCCGCATCCGCTGGCTCGCGACGCTGGCCGCCGGGGCGATGGCCGGGCTCGGCGGCGTGATGCTCTCGGTCGGCGACCTCGGCCTCTTCACCGAGAACATGAGCGGCGGCCGGGGGTTCATCGCGCTCGCCGCCGTGATCTTCGGCCGCTGGCGCCCGCCGGCCGTCTTCGGCGCCTGTCTCCTCTTCGGCGGCGCCGAGGCGCTCGAGCTGCGCCTGCAGGCCCAGACGCACATCCCGCGTCAGGTCTGGGTGCTGCTGCTCGCGATCCCGCTCGTGCTGGCGGCGTGGGCGCTCCTACGGCGGCGGCGGGCGAGGCCGCTCGGCGGAGGAGCGCTCGTCGCGATCGGCGGCTCGCTGCTCGTGCTCGGCCTGGTCCTCACGATCATCGGACCGACGTGGCAGATCCCGGCGCAGTTCTGGCTGATGCTCCCGTACGTGGTCACGCTCGTCGCGCTCGGCGGCTTCGTCGGCCGCGCCCGCCTGCCGTCGGCGCTCGGTCTCCCCGCCCGGCGCGCGGCACCCGACGCGTGATGCTCGTCGACCACGTCCCGGTCTCGTCGGCGCCGATGAAGGTGGTGATCGTGCCGGCGGGCTCGATGCTGATCGACCACTCGCAGCTGTACTGGAACGAGGAGCCGGGGCGGTCGATCAGGCACCCGGTCTACGCTGTGCTGATCGAGCATCCGGAGGGACGGGTGCTGATCGACACGGGCTTCCACCCGGAGCACGTCGAGCGGGTGCTGCCGTTCGTCGAGCCGTCGGCCAGGCCCGGCGGCCCGTTCGCGGACGCGCTGGAACGGGCGGGCCGCGCGCCGGGCGAGGTCGACTACGTGGTCCACACGCACCTCCACTTCGACCACGTCGGCGCGGACGGGCAGCTCGACGGCGCGACGGTGTTCGTCCACCGCGACGAGCTGCGCCAGGCCCGGTCGCCCGAGCCGTTCGAGCTGCTCTCCTACTCCGACCGGCAGTTCGACAACCCGCGCGTGCAGGTCGAGCTGCTCGACGGAGACGCAGAGGTGCTGCCGGGCATCGTCCTGCTGGAGACGCCGGGGCACTCGGCCGGGCACTGCTCGGTGCTGCTGCGCGGCGAGAGCGGACGGCTCCTGCTCTTCTGCGGCGACGCCAGCTACACGGCGCAGAACCTGGAGCGGACGGTGATCTCCGGCTTCCACGTCGACCCCGTCGAGAGCGTACGCTCTCTCCGCCGCCTGCAGCGGCTGGCGGCACGGACGTCGGCGACGCTGTTCTTCCCGCACGACCCGGTGTCCTTCGAGAGCTACCGGCTCTCACCCGACGGCTACGAGATCTGACGAAAGGAGCGGACGATGGAGGACAAGCAGGTGGTCGTCCTCGAACCCCCCGAGACCGAGGCGGCGAAGCAGGACATCCCGGTCTTCTTCGGGGTCTCCGGGCGCAGCGCCGGCGCGCGCAGGCTGTCGCTGAACCTGACCGCCTTCCCGCCGGGAGCGAACTCGAACGCTCACATGCACAGGGACTACGAGACGGCGATCTTCGGCGTCAAGGGCGCCTGCGAGATCTTCTACGGCGAGCGGCTCGAGCACTCGGTCGTGGTCGGCGAGGGCGCGTTCTGCTACATCCCGCCCGGGTTGCCCCACAAGGCCTACAACCTGAGCGAGACCGAGCAGGGGCTGTTCGTAACGGCCCGCAACGACGCCGACGAGCAGGAGGACGTCGAGCTGACGCCGGAGGCGGACGACGGGCTCCCGGACGAGCGCGTCCGCGAGACGCGGCGGCGCTTCGCGGCCGGCGAGCTGTAGCCCCCGCCCGCTCAGCGCGGGACGAGCGCGATCACCCGCGCCGGGCTGCCGGTGCCGCCGGCGATCCGGAGCGGCGCGGCGACGACCACCGCACCCGTGGCGGGCAGCCGGCCGAGGTTGCCGAGGGACGCGAGCCCGAACTTCCCGGCGCCGAGCAGGTAGTGGTGGGCCGGGAACGGCGGCTCGAACTCGTACGCGAGCCCCGCGTCGATGCCGATCTGCTCGGTCCCGTATCCACGCAGCGGCGTCTCCTCGGCGAGCCAGCGCGCGCACTCGACCGACATTCCCGGCCAGTGCGTCCCGCGCTCGTCCGCGTTCAGGAACGCGGCCGCGTCGTCCGCGCGTGCGCCCCAGCCCGTGCGCAGAAGGAGCCAGCCCTGCTCCGGGAGCGGACCATGCTCGCGGACGAACGCCTCCATGTCTGCGAGCTGGAGCAGGTAGTCCGGGTCGGCGGCGACGGCCTCCGTCCGGTCGAGCACGACGGCAGGCCCGATCAGCTCGGCGGGCGGGATCTGCGAGACGTCGCGGCGGTCGCGGCCGGTCACCCAGTGGACCGGGGCATCGAAATGCGTGCCCTGGTGCTCGGCCCCCCGGAAGGCGTGCCAGCGCCAGGCCGGGCCGCGCTCGTCGTAGTCGGACAGCCGCTCCAGCGACCAGCCCGGGGCCTGCGCGTGCTCCGGCGGGAGCTCGATCATCGGCGTCGCCACCGACAGCGGGTGCGAGAGGTCGACCGCCTCGACCGAGCCCCCGGCGAGCGCCGCGAGGAGCTCCGCGAGCACTAGCCTCTCACCAGCTCGGCACGGGCGATGCTCTCCTCGTAGCCGAACACGGGCGAGGGCTCGAGCCCGAGCGCGACCTGCGCGAACAGCTGGCGGGCCTCGGGCGCGTTGTACGGCATGATCGAACCTGCGCGGACGTCGCGGTACATGCGCTCGATCGGGAAGCGGCGGTGGTAGCCGACGCCTCCGGCCAGCTCCATCACCCGGTCCATGATCTCGATCGCGTTGTCGCAGGCGACGTACTTGGCCAGGTTTCCGCGGGCGTAGACCTCGAGCACCGAGAGCTGCGAGGGCACGTCGTGGGAGACGGCGTCGACCGCGTGCCGGTACAGCGTCGAGCGCGCCGACTCGAGCAGGATCTCGATCCGGGCGATCACGTGCTGCACCTCCGGCTCGTCCTGGCGGCCGCGGTCGAGCACGAGCCGCCGGACGGCCTCGAACCCACCGGCCGCGATCCCCAGGGCGACCACGCCGAAGCTCGGCACCGCCCACGTGAACACGTTCAGCGCCGTCAGCGCGTCGAGGTGCCCGACCGGGTAGGCGTGGAAGAGCGCCTCTGCCGGGACGAAGACGTCCTCCAGGAGGAGGTCGTTCGACTGCGTCCCGCGCATCCCGAGCGTGTCCCACGTGCGCTCGATCGAGAGCCCGTCCGACGCGACCGGGACGCCGTTGAAGAAGACGATGTGCGGGCCGAGATTCGGGTGGTCGAGCTTTGCGTTGGTGACGAAATGGGTGGCGACGTCGGACTCGGTGAAGAACATCTTCCGCCCGTTGAGGACGAAGCCGCCGTCGACCCGGGCGGCTGTCGTCCGGCAGTCGCGGAGGGCGCCGTCGCTGAAGCCCGCCTCCGACGTGCAGGAGGCGAACACGGCCTCGCCCGCACAGGCGCGCCCGAGCAGGTCCTCGGCGCGCTCGCCCCGCGTCCGGCGCCAGCCGCTCGCGAGCTGCGCGCACGCCGAGAGGTGCATGTTCACGGCGAGCGCCGTCGAGCCGTCCCCCTGCGCGAGCCGCTCCTGCGCCAGGAAGAACTCGAGGATGTCAGCGCCGAAGCCGCCGAGCTCCTCCGGCACGGTCAACCGCAGGTAGCCGGCGTCGCGCATCGCCGGCCAGTTCTCGGCCGGGAACGTGTTCTCGCGGTCGTGCTGCGTGGCGCGCGTGGCGAAGTCGTCGGCGAGCCGACCCGCGAGCTCGACCGCGTGGCGCTGGCGCTCCGTCAGCAGCTGCTGCACGTCGCCAACTCTAGGACAGCGGCCGGAACGGCCGGCCGGTCAGCGGGCCGATGCCCACCGGGGCGGGCCGCAGCTCATCCCGTCGGGAGCGCGATCTTCGCCGCCTCGACCGCCGCCGGCCGGTGGTCCCGGTCCCACTCCCGGGCGAGGCGGACGAACTCCTTGACCTCCCGCTGCATCGCACGGACGAGCTGCTCCCGGTCGACCGTCTTCACCTCGCCCGCCTGCACGACGATCCGTCCGTCGACGAGCACCGTGTGGACGACGCTGCCGCTGGCGGAGTAGGCGAGGTTCTCGAGCAGGTTGTCCTCGTGCCACGGCACCATCGAGGGCTCGAGCAGGTCGAGCAGGATCAGATCGGCCTTCTTGCCCGGCTCGAGCGTACCGATCTCGTCGTCGAGCAGCGCGCCGCGCGCCGAGCCGACCGTCGCCAGCTCGAGCGCCTGGTAGGGCGAGATCAGCGTCCAGTCGAGCCTCGCCTCCTTGTGGCCGGCCGCTGCCAGGTGGATCTCGCGGAACATGTCCAGGAAGCAGCTCGCAGCCGGCCCGTCGGTGCCGAGGCCGACGGTGACGCCGCGCTCGATCAGCTCGGGGAACTTGCCGTGCGAGAGGGCGCCGTACGCGCCCTTCATGCTCGCGCTCGGGCAGTGGACGGCGGTGGCGTCGCACTCCTCGAGCAGGTCGACCTCGCGGTCGGAGAGCCAGGCCATGTGCGTGCCCAGGAAGCGGCGGTTGAGGATCCCGAGCGAGTGGAAGCGCTCGATCGGCCGTGCGTGGAACAGGCGGTCGTGGTTGGCGATGTCCTCGCGGTCGACGTTCGAGTGGGTGGCGAAGCCGACGTCGTACCGCTCGGCCAGCTCCATCGCGCCGACGCAGAGCTCGTCCGAGCAGGATGTGACCTGGATCGGGCACGCCCAGGCGTTGACCCGCCCGTCGGCGGCGCCGTTCCAGTGCGAGATGAACTCCTCCGACGCCTCCAGGTTCTCCTTCGTCACGTGGTCCGAGCGGGTCAGGTACTGCGCGAGCGCATCCTCGACGTCGGCCATCGCCCGGGCGAGGACGGCGCGGATGCCCGCCGTCTCGACGCCGCGCACCGCCGGCTCCTCGAGCCCCTGATAGGTGCCGCAGTCGAGGAAGGTCGTCGTCCCCGACCGCAGCATGTCCATCGCCGCGAACTGCGTGCCGAGGTAGTAGTTGTCCGGGTTCAGCCCTTTCGAGGTGACGTAGAACTTCTTCTGGATCCAGGGCGTGAACGAGAGGTCGTTGACGAGCCCGCGGGCGAAGGAGCCGAACAGGTGCATGTGGGTGTTGACGAGGCCCGGCATCGCCAGCTGGTCGCGGGCGTCGATCGTCCGGCGGCCGCCGTAGCGCCGCCTGAGCTCCTCGGTCGGCCCGACCGCGGCGATGCGGTCGCCGTCGACCGCGACCGCGCCGTCCCAGAGCACGTCCTGATTGCCCGTCATCGGGAGGACGACCGCGTTCTCGATCAGCAGGTCGACCTCGACACGCTTCTCGCTCACCACGACAGCCCCCACTGCGTGTAGAACTCGGCGTGCGGCGGGCAGGGGCCGCCGACGTTGAGGAGCGGCGTGGTCGCGACGACCTGGTGGACGGTGCCGGGCTCGACGAACACGACATTGCCGGGCCCGATCGGCTGCCGGCCGACCTCCCGCTCGTTCTCGTACTCGACCATGAACCCCTCTCCGTGGACGATGTAGAAGGAGTCCTCGGAGTACGGATGCTGGTGCGGCACGGAGCTCTGCCCGGCCTTGTAGTCCACGTAGTGGATGCAGCTCGTCCTGGCCCCCATCCCGGGCCAGACGACGGCCCGGGCCGTCGACCCCTGCACAAGCGGAATCTCGACATAGTCGCGCTCGACGTGCAGGACCTTGATCGCCATCGCGTTCTCGACCTCCTTCGGGTGAGTGGACAGAGCCCTGTTCGGGCGCTGAGAAGCTCAACTATGGGAGGTGGACTCCGGCTCGGCAACGGGAGAAGCCCTCCGCCCGGCGCGGGTTTACCGTCGCGGCGCGTCCTGATCGGGAAACTGGGTGAGGCCGAGCCGAAGTGCGATCGAGGCCGCCTCCAGCCTGTTCCGGGCGTGGAGTTTCTCGAGGATGTTCTTCAGGTGCGTCTTCACGGTCGTCTCGGCGATGTTCATCGCCCGGGCGATCTCGCGGTTGGTCATCCCCTGCGCCAGCCGGGAGAGCAGACTCTGCTCGCGAGGCGTCAGGTATGCCTGGTCTCGGAGCGCGTTCCGGACGACCGACGAGGGCAGGCGCGTGAACTCGTCGATCAGCATCCCGGCGATCTTCGGCGAGAGCCACGACTCGCCGCGGGCGGTGGCGAGAACGGCGGGGATCGTCTCCGGCTGGGCGGCCGACTTGACGACGTAGCCGCGGGCGCCCGCGCGCAGCGCTTCGAGCAGGTCTTCCTGGTCGTCCGAGACGGTGAGCACAACGATCTCGACCGCCGGCACGGTCTGCTTTACCTCCGCCGTCAGCTCGGAGCCGCGCATCCCGGGCATGCGCAGGTCGACCAGCATCACGTCGGGGAGCCGCTCCTTCGCGTAGGCGAGCCCCAGAGCGGCGCTGTCGGCGACGCCGACGACCTTGACCCGGCCGTCCCTGGAGAGGATGCGGCAGATCGCCTGCCTGAAGATCGCGTTGTCGTCGACGACGACGACGGTTACGGGGTCGGTGCGAGCGGCGTCCGGCACTCGACGCGCGTCCCTTTCCTCTTCTCGCTCGTCACCAGCAGCGTCGCTCCGACGGCGAGCGCGCGCTCCTCCATCACCTCGAGACCGATGCGGGGACCGTCGCTCTTTGCGGATAGATCGCCGTTCGCGAAGCCCACGCCGTCGTCGGCCACCCGGAGCAGCGCGCCGGCTCCCTCGCTTCGCAGCACGATCTCGACCTGCCTCGCATTGCTGTGCTTGAGGATGTTGTTCGTCGCCTCCCGGCAGATCCAGGCAAGCGCGTCCGAGGCAGGCTGCGGGAGGCCCATCTGCTCGAGGCTCACCGACACGTCGAAGCCGGCGGCGCGCAGCCTGTGCTCCATCCGCGGAACGACCTCGTAGATGGTGTGCAGCCCGACGTCATGGCTGCGCAGCGCGGCGATCGACTCCCGGAGCTCGTCGGCCGCCTCGTCGATCGTGGTCGTCAACTCGGCGAGGAGGCTCATCGCTTCGCCGCTGTCGTCGGCCCGCAGCGCCTGCCTGGCCTCGAGGGCGTAGATCCGCAACGACGAGAGCACTTGGTGGATGCCGTCGTGGAGGTCCCGGGCGTGGCGGTCGCGCTCGTTCAGGATCGCGATCCTCGTCGCGCGCTCCTCCATCAGCGCGAAGGCGACGGTGATGCCGAGGTGCTCGCCGACCGCGGTCACGAGCTCGAGGTCCTCCCGCCTGTAGGCGCCCCGGCGGTCGGAGTAGACGGCGAGCACGCCGATCGTGCGCTTGTGGTCGATTCGCATCGGGGCGTAGAGGGCGGAACGCATCCGGTAGTGCTCCTCGGAGGTGCGGTGGAACTCCTCCTGGTCGAGGTCGTTGACGAGCAGCGGCGTGCCGCGCTCGCCCACGCGGCAGGGCAGGGCGGAGCTCGATCGGAAGCGGAGACGCAGCGCGTCCGGAGTCAGGCCGAGCGAGGCGACGATCGACCACTCCTGCTCCTCCTCGTCGAAGATCCAGGCGGCCGCCCAGACGACCTCGAGCATCTCGCTGACGTGGCGCAGGACGTGATCGAGCAGCAGCCTGAGGTCCGGCCGGTGGCGGTTGCGGGTCGCCGCGCGCTCGACGGAGGCCAGCAGCCCTCCCCAGCTCCGGCTGATCCGCGCCGGTGCGCCGTTCCGCCTATGAGGAGCCGCTCTCGTCTCCACCCGTCCTGCGATTCTGGCAAAGGGCGTCTGCGGCGGCAACGAAGGGCTCGAGCGGCAGTCGCGTCAGCCCCGCGCCGACCTGGCCCACCCCCGGTAGCCGGTGGGCGAGACCGTTGTTGACGAGCGGTGCGATCCCCGTCTCGGCGACAAGCCGGACGTCGATGCCGAGCGGCGTCCCCCGAAAGCCCTCGTGCGGGACGAGGAAGCGCGAGCTCTCACCGCGGCAGACGCTGCGAAGCTCGTCGACGAGCGCTCCTGACTGCTGCGGGTCGCCGCCGGTGAACTCCGTCAGCGCCGGTGCCGCCGAAAGCGCGAAGGCGCCGAGGCCGACGGTCTCCGTGACGTACGAGTCGCCGATTGCGGGGCAGACGTCGTCGAGCGTGAAGCCGGGGAAGAGCTTCGGCTCGCCGACAGGTGCTTCGACGAGGAACCAGCGGTCGCCGAGGCCGCCGACGCGGATCCCGAACGAGCGGCCGTTCGCCGCCATCGCAGTCACGACGCCGGGGTCGTCGGTCCGCGCAGCGGCGTCCGCCACCGCCTTGCCCGCGGCGATCGAGAAGCTGAGGAAAAAGTGCGGGTTGCCCGCGAGGTATGCGCAGACGTCGGCGGCGTCGGCGGCCGACTGCGCGTGCCGGACGATCCCCGGTGCGAGCCTCGCGAGCACCGCGGCGCTGCTCGCCACGTTGCGGTTGTGGCACTCGTCGCCGCGCCGCAGGCCCTCCGCCTGGAGGGCGGTGACGTCGAGCCCGCCGAGCTCCTGCAGGGCGGCGTCGAGTACCGGGCTCGCGACCCGGCTCATCCAGCTGAGCCGATCGAGGACCTCGTCGTCGTAGGCACCGAAGCGCAGAGCCCTGCCGAGGCCCTCGTTCAGCGGCGCGAAGGTGCGGTCGCCAGTCTCCGTCTCGACGACGACGACCGGCATCGACGGTGACACGATCCCGGCCATCGCACCGACTGCACCCGCGTCGTGGCACGGCAGGAGCGAGAGCCCGCCGCGCTCGACGATCTGCTCCGCATCGGTCTCGCCCTCGAAGAGCAGTGCGCCGACGACCGCCCCGCGTGCCGGCCCGACGAGGTCGCCGAGCTCGATCGGCGGGCCGGCGTGCAGAAACGTCAGCCGGTCGATGAGATCGCAAACCTCCCTCGCCGGTCGCACGCCGACCGCGACCGCGGCCGACGTGTCGAGCGCGTGGAAGGCGGCGCCGGCCGTCTCAGCCGGCGCGGACGGCAAGCGCCTCGACCTCGATCAAGAGCGCAGGGTGGACGAGCGCGGTGACCTGGACGAGCGTGCTCGCCGGCCGCGACTCGCCGAGCCAGCGGTCGCGGGCGGCGCGCAGCTCCGCGAGGCCGTCCAGCGTCGTCACGAACATGGTGATCTTGATCAGCCGGTCGCGGCTCGACCCGGCCGCCGCCAGGGCGGCGTCGATCGACGCGAAGACGTGCTCGGCCTGCTCGGCGAGCGAGCCTCCGACGACGTTCCCGTCCGCGTCGAGCGCAACCTGCCCGGAGACCGCGACGAGGTCGCGGTAGGCAACCGCCTGCGACCAGCTGCCGCCGGTCTCCGGGAGGCCGCGGACGGGCTCGGGCGCGCTACTCACGTACCCACTTCAGCTCCCAGGTCTCGGGCTTGTCGAGCCAGGGAGCCGTCGGGATGTACCTCTCGGCGTACTCCTGCGCCTTCTTGCGCACCTCGTTCTCGTCGATCGTGAGGATCGTCTTGCCCTCCATGATCACGTTGCCGTTGCAGATCACGGTGTCGCAGGACCGGCCGGTGCCGTTGTAGATGAAGTTGTTGAGCAGGTTCTCCCGCACGGTCGGGATCCACTCGTAGGACGTGAGGTCGTAGAGGCTGATGTCGGCCTTCTTGCCGACCTCGAGCGACCCGATCTCGTCCTCCCAGTTCAGGGCGCGGGCCCCGTTCAGCGTCGCCATCTCGAGCGCCTTCGGGTTGTCCTCGTTCGACTTGAGCATGAACAGGTCGGGGTCGGGAAAGATCCACGGGTGCCGCGCCTCGGCGTGCATCGTCGAGACGAGGTACATGTCGCGCACGATGTCGTGGCACGTGCCGGTCGACGACTCGTCGTTGCCGATCGCGACGTTGATCCCGGCGCTGACGTACTCCGGAATGTGCCCACGGCTCGAGAGCGCCGAGTAGACGCCGTGCGCCGACGACCCGGGCACGTGCACGACGTTGGAGTCGGTCTCCTTCAGCTGGACGATCTCGCGGCCGTTCGTCCACGCCATGTGCGCCGCGAGGAAGTTGCGGCCGAGACAGCCCTGCTCGTGGAGGTACTCGATGTCGCGCAGCCCGAACCGCTTCCGGGTCATCTCGACCATGTCGTGGGCGACCGCCGCATGGGTCTGGATGCCGACGCCGTAGCCGTCCGCGAGCTTCTTCACGCCCTTGCAGAGCTCCGGCGAGCAGTTGCAGACCTGCTGGAGGTCGAGCCACGTGCGCACCCGGCCGTCGGCTGTGTCGTTGTGGTCGTTGATGAACTTCTCCGAGCGCTCGAGGCACTGCTCGGTCGACTCCTGGAGCCGGTCGAGCAGGTCGGTGAACGCGTCGTAGGAGACGTAGTCGGACTTGGTCGCAGAGTGGATGTCCATCAGGTCCCGGGCGAGCACGCCGCGCATGCCGATGTCGGTGAGCGCGCGGACGGCGGAGCCCTCCATCGTCTGGATCGTCCCGCAGTCCGAGACCGTCGTCGTGCCCGACTTGATACACGCGAGCAGCGATGCGAGCGCTGCGTAGTAGTAGCTCTCGTCGTCCAGCGTCCCGTAGGTGAACGAGAAGTAGCGCTCGCACCACGGCACCACCGGCACGTCGTCGAGCAGGCCCTTGTCGTAGCACGACTCGAGGTGGATGTGTGCGTTGACGAAGCCGGGCGTCACGAACCGCTCGGACGCCTCGATCACCTTCGTGTCCGGCCCGACGAATCGCTTCGCGAGGTCGGCGTCCTCGCCGATCGCCGCGATCCTGTCGCCCGCGACGGCGATGCTCGCGTGCTCGAGCAGCCGTCGCCGTGGATCCATCGTCAGGAGGAACCGTGCGTTCTTGACGTAGACGTCCGCAGGTCCTTCCGCCATCTGAGCTCCTTTCGCTGGTCTTCGAGGCAAAATCTACGGCGTCGACCTCGTACGGTGGAATCCTCCGAAAGGCGGAGGAGGAGGCCGGAAATCGTCAGAGCTCCAGGCCGAACAGGCGTGCGGCGTTCCGCCAGTTGACCGCCTCGGCGACCTCCGGCTCGAGATCGAGCTCCGCGAGCGGGGCGTAGGTGCGCTCAGGCGGCCAGAAGGGCGCGTCGGTTCCGAGGAGGACGCGCTCGGGGCCGTGGAAGTCGAGCGCGGAGCGGAGGGCCGGGGGCCAGGCGGAGATCGTGTCGGTGTACAGGCGCCGCAGCGCCTCGAGCGTCGGCGTCTGGAGGCCCGCGCCGGCGCCGAGCCGCCCGCCCTCGAAGTCGATCCGGCCGGCCAGGTGCGGGATCAGGCTGCCGGTATGGCCGATGATCAGCTTCAGCTCCGGGTGCCGGTCGTAGACGCCGTCGTAGACGAGGCGCAGGACGGCGACGGTCGTCTCGAACAGGAACCCGACCACCGGCACGAGCATGTGGACGTCGATGTTCTGCGAGTAGATCGGCCGCGTGGGGTGCAGGAGCACCGGCACGTCCAGCTCGGCCGCCGCGCCGAACACGACGCGGAGCTCGGGCTCGTCGAGCGGCCGTCCGGCCACGTTGGCGTACGTCATCGCTCCCCTCAGGCCGAGCCCGACCGCCCGCCGCAGCTCCTCCGCGGCCGCGCCGGGATCCGGCCAGGGGAGTGTCGCGATCGCCGCGAGGCGGTCGGGGTGGCGCCCGACGGCGTCGAGCAGCTCGTCGTTCACGGCGCGGGCGAGCGCGACGGAGTCGGCCGCGGCGAAGTAGTCCACCCCGGGGATGTTCACGCTCAGGACGGCAAGGTCGATCCCGGCCTCGTCCAGGGTCGCGAGCTTCGCATCCAGATCGACCATGTCCGGGAGGAGCGGGTAGGCGACGCCGGGCGCGTAGGCGACCAGCTCGCCTCCGTCGCCTGCGACGATCTGGGGCAGCTCGTCGCGCCCGCGCAGCGCGTCGGCGAGCGCCCTCGTCAGGAAGTGCGTGTGCATGTCGATGCGGCGCGGGGCGCTCATCGCTCGAAGACCAGCCGTCCGCCGGCGAACACGGAGTCGACGGGGATGTCGGGCAGCCTGTCGACGTCGACCGAGTACGGATCCTCGGCGAGGACGACGAGGTCGGCGAGCTTGCCGGGGGAGACGGAGCCCCGCTCCCGCTCGACTCCCAGCGCGTGCGCGGCGTCGATCGTGTGCATACGGAGCGCCTCGTCGAGCGTGATGCGCTGCTCGGGGTCGATCACCTCGCCGAAGAACGTCTCGCGCTTCAGGCAGCACCAGACTCCGAAGAGCGGGTTCGTCTGCCGCTCCTCGGAGCCGAGCAGGATGTCCGAGCTGGCCGAGAGCCGCCACCCCTCGTCCAGAAGCGCCCGGAACGGAAACCGCCCGCGGCGTCCGGGCTCTCCGAGGTACACCGGGAAGAAGTCGCCGAAGTTGTAGAGGAAGACCGGCTGGGGCGCGGGCAGGATTCCCGCCTCTCGCCACGCGTCGACGGTGATCTCCTCCGTGACCAGGTTCCCGGCGTGCTCGACGCGCGTCTGCAACCTCGGATCGTCGGTCCGGCCGACGGCGACGACACCGGCGCAGACCTCGTCCTGCGCCCGCTCGCCGTTCGCGTGCACCGCGAGCTGCAGCCCGCGCTCCCGCGTGCGTGCGATCGCGTCCGCGATCCGGTCCCGGCCGAGGTTGATCTGGCCGCGGGATCCCGGCTCGACGGCGTAGGGCTCCAGATACGGCGTGCGCGCAGCGGCGTTGCGCGCCGAGTAGCCGCCGTCGGCGAACATCTTGATCCCGCGGACGGCCATCCACTCCGGGCCGCTGCGGAAGGTGAGATGGCGCTCCCAGTCGAGCGCGTCCTCGAACGCCATCGTCCCGGGCGTCCAGAGGAAGACCGAGAACCGGATCGGCAGCTCGCCCGCGCGGATCAGCTCGTCCATCAGCCGCAGCCCGGTGGGCGTCTCGGAGATCTCGCCGACCGTGGTCACGCCGAAGCTCGTGAAAAGCTCGCGCGCGCCGTCGCGGATCTCGCGCCGAAGCGCCGCCTCGTCGGGCTGGGGCAGCGGCAGCACCTTGTCGAGCTCGCTGATCACGCCGGTCGGCTCGCCGCTCGAGTCGCGCTCGATCACGGCGCCGCCCATCATCCCCTCCTGCCCCGCGTACCGGATCACGTCCGAGCTCTCGAAGCCCTTGCTGTTCAACACGCTCGTGTGACCTCCCGCCCGCACGACGATCGCCACGTCGCGGCTCACCGAGTCGAGCTCCTCGCGCGTCGGCAGCCTCTTGTCGTCCAGCTTCTGGTCGAAGAAGAGGTTGCCCTGGCCGACGAGCCAGCCGGATTCCTCCGCCCGCCAGAGGTTCTCGCTTAGCGTCTGGAGCACATCCGACACGGTCCGGTGCGTCGGCGCGCGGCAGTCGACCATCTCCGTGAGGGCGCGCGTGCCGATCTCGACGTGCGCGTGCGGGTCGACGAACCCGGGCAGGACCGCTCGCTTCCCCACGTCGACGACCGGTAGGCCGGCGTCGCGGGCGTCCGCCAGCAGCTCGGTGCCGCCGACACCCGCGATCCGCTCTCCCTCGATCACGACCACGGTCGCGCGTGGCTGCGTCTCGTCCATCGTCCGGACGTCGCCGGTAAGTGCCCAGCGCTCGGGCTGCGCGCGCTCGGCCACCGGCTAGCCGAGCTCCTCGAGCGTGCGGCTGTCGTAGAACCGCCCGCCCATGTAGAGCAGGGGAAGGCGGTCGAACTCCTCCGCGGCGACGACGTGACCGATGAAGATCGTGTGCGTCGGCGCCTGGGCGCGCTGCTCGGTCTCCGCTTCGAAGTAGCCGCACGTGCCCTCGAGCACAGGTGAGCCGGTGACGCCCGGCCGCCAGGCGAGGTCGCCGAACTTCCGCTCGTCGCCGCTCGCCGAGAACCTCCTGGCCACCTCGAGTTGCTCCCGGCTGAGGATGTTGACCGCGAAGGCATCGGTGCTGAAGAGGCCGGGATAGGTCGCCGAGGCGCGCGCGACGCAGACGAGGATCAGCGGCGGCGTCAGCGAGATGCTGGTGAACGCGTTGACGACCAGACCGCGCGGCTTCCCGCCCACCGTCGTCGACACGATCATCACCCCGGTGGCGTTGGAGCGGTGAACCCTGCGCAGGAGCTCGGGATCGACGCCTTCGCCGCGCGGACCCGAGTGGTCCGGAATCACGCCGATGCGGTAGAGCATCTCGAGCGCGTCCCAGCTCACCCATTCCTCGGCGATGCGCTCGCCCTCGAGCCGGCTCATCGTGATCCCGGTGATCTCGACCTGCTTGTTCGTCGCCGGGGCGCCCATGAACTCGCCCATCTGCGTGCCGCGCGACCGCCAGCGGACGACGACTCGGTCGTCCTCGCCGAGGATCTCCTCGATCGCCGTCTCGAGGTCCGGGAATGCGGCCTTCAGGCTCTCGACGTTCTGCTTCAGCTCGGCCCGGCTCTGGTCGCCGCCACGCAGCGTGTGGCGCACGTAATCCGGAGTCATCAGCTCATCGACGATCGACGCATCGCCCAGGGTCCACATGGCGTCCCATGCGCGCTCGAACGTGGCTCTGAGCCGCGGCTCCACTAGTCGACGAACTCCTTCTCGACCTTGTCCCAGTCGCCCTCCGGATAGATGACGAGCGTCGTGAAGCCCACGTCGTCCGTTCGTGTGCCGTGCGGAACACCCTTCGGAACGTAGATTGCGGTGCCGGCGTCGACCCACTCCACGCGGTCGCCGACGGTCATCTCGGCCCTCCCCTCGAGCACGAAGTAGCACTCGCCGACATTCGCGTGTCGATGCTTCGGATGCACCTGGTTCGGCTCCATGCGGAAGACGCTCACGAAGAGGTCGGGGCTGCCGTTGATCGCCTTCTGGATCAACCCACGCGTCCACCCCTGATCGTGCTGCACCGTCATTCGATTGACCGGCGACTCCGGAACGTCGGCGATCTGCGTGATCACGATCGACGGCTCCTCCATCGAACCTCCTTTCATCGCTGGACTGCTTCAGGCGGAGAAGCTCGGCATGACCTCGTCCGCGAACAGCTTCTGGCTCGCCATCATCTGGTCGAAGCCGATCAGGGGGATCGCCCAGTAGTTGACGATGTGGGTGCAGCCGAGGTCCGACTCGAACCGCATGAGCTTCTCGGTCACCTCGTCCGGCGTACCGACCAGGCACCAGCCGCGATGGTTGAGGAAGTCGAACCACTCGGCCTCGAGATCCGCGTCGGAGATCTCCTCGTCGGTCGCGAGGAAGGCCTTCCGGCCGTCCCACGACGGGGACTTGCCGACAATCTTCTCCATCAGCAGGTTGACCGCCGGTCTCATCACCTCCTCCGCGGCAGCGGTCGACGGCGCGACGTAGACGGGCCGCATGATCCCCAGGCGACCCTCGACGCCGTCCGGCAGCGCCGCCCGGTAGGCGGACATCGCCTCGCGCGTGCGCTCGAAGGACTGACCCCACGAGATCACGCCCAGGCCGCGCTCGGCACCCTCGACCGTGGTGGAGATGGAGTCGGCCATCAGCCACATCGGCGGAGTCGGCTGCTGATAGGGGTGAGGGTAGATCTCGACTGCGATCAGCTCACCGTCGGACGAGTAGAAGCGCGGGTCGAGCGGAGCGTCCTCGGTCGCCTGCTCCGTCCAGCCTGGCACGGGCAGCGTGTAGAAGTCGCCTTCGTGGCTGAAGGGACCGCCCGAGAGCGCCTTCCGGACGACCTCGAAGGACTCCCAGAAGAGCGCCCGGTTGCGGGGCTGGTCGCGCCGGTCCGCGTCCGGGTTGAAGTTCCCGGCGGTGCGGTTGTTCAGGCCGCGGATGATCCCGAAGTCGACCCGGCCCTCCGTCATGTGGTCGAGCATCAGGACGTCCTCGGCGACGTGCAGCGGGTGCCAGTCGGGCAGCGAGACTCCGCACTGCCCCAGCCTCAGCCGGGTCGTCTGCGACGCCATGAACGCGCCGAAGAGCAACGGATTCGTCGGCGTCGGGTGTGTCCAGCCGTCCCAGAAGAAGTGATGCTCGGCGCACCAGAGCCCCGTGAACCCGGCGCTCTCGAGGAACCGAGCCGTCTGTGTCCACTCGGCGATCGGCGGGTAGTTCGAGACCCGCCCCGAGTGGATCAGCAGCCCGCTGTCGAAGCGCACCCTGGCTACTCCTCGTCTCCCGGTGGCCGGACGACGCGATCCCCGGGCGGATGTGACGAGCCTTCCACGACGGCCGCTGTGTGTGCATCCTCCTTCCGAAGGAGCGCGTCCCTCGACCCGGCGCGCCCGCGTCCTCCGCAGAGCTCACCGGGCGCTCTCCGCCGAAAGGAGGATGGACGGGCCACGCACCTCCGTCGTAGGCTCTCGGGCGGCCTGTGCCGGCGACGCGAGAAGGAGCACTGATGCCGCGAATCATCGATCTCTCGATGGTGACGGAAAGCGATCCGAGCCCGCTGATGAACGTCACCATCACCCATCTCGACCACGAGAACGGCGCGCTCGAGGACCAGAAGTACTACGACATCGACCCCGCCGACTGGCCCCATCCCGGCAAGAGCTATGCCGACGACTTCGTCGAGATGACGACTCACGCGGGGACGCACATGGACGCCCCGTACCACATGGGCCCGCAGATGAGCGACGGGAGCGCGCCGAAGACGATCGACCAGTGGCCGCTCGAACGCTGCATGGGACCCGGCGTCGTGCTCGACATCCGCGACATCCCACAGGCGCACGAGGTCTCCGCGGACGAGGTCCGGCAGCTGCTCGCCCGGATCGAGTACCAGCTGAAAGCGGGCGACATCGTCCTCGTGATGACCGGAAACGACAAGCACTGGGGCACCCCGGAGTACCTCGACCGCGGCGGCCACCTCGGTGCGGAGGCGCTGCGCTGGATCCTCGACCAGGGGATCACGGTCGTCGGGACCGACTCCTGGAGCTTCGATCGGCCCTACTCCCAGTGGTCGCGCGACTACCACGAGCACGGTCGCGACCCGAGGTTCCTGTGGCCGTGCCACCTGCTCGGAATGGAGATCGAGTACGCCCACATCGAGAAGATGGCCAACCTCGACCTCCTCCCCCCGCACGGGTTCACCGTGATCGCGTTTCCGGTCAAGATCTCCGGCGGGACGGCCGGCTTCGTCCGCGCCGTGGCGCTCGTCGATTAGCCCGCGGGGAGATCTCGAGCTCACCCCGTGGACTCTCGCCCACCTGCGTGCGTCGCGGCAAGGGGAAAGTCCCACGTTCGCGAGCGGGTTTCCTCCCTCGCCGGCCCGGCCCGCGCCGTCTAGGGTGCGTCCGGGCAGGCCCAGAGAGAGGGCAGGACCGGCGCGTGCTCGGGCCCGACTGCGATCCGGCTCGGAGGCGAGATGAAGATCACGTCGATCAGGGAAATATCCGTGGCGGTGGCCGATCTCGATCAGGCGATCGCCGACTTCAGGACGAAGCTCGGGCTCGAGCCGGAACCGATCCAGCACGAGCCGGACCCGCCGATCCAGTCGAGGTTCGCGAGCTTCAGGATCGGCGGCTGCTCGATCGCGCTCATGGAGTCCGCGGCAGAGGAAAGCCCGATCGAGAAGTTCGTTCGGCGGCGCGGTGAAGGCATCTTCTCGGTCACCCTGGCGGTCGACGACATCGCGGTGGCGATGGAGGAGATGAAGCGACGCGGCGTGGACTTCGTCCTCGACGAGCCGATGACGCTGCGGGACATCCACGCGGTCGACAGGGTCTACCGCGAGTGCCTGGTGAACTGGACGCGGCCCCAGTCACTCCACGGTCTCGTCTTCGAGCTCCAGGAGCTGCGCGACTGACGGCGCCGGGCGCCAGATGAAGCCGGCACCGTACAACCCCTTCGTCGAGCGGCTCTCGCGCGGCGAGCTGGAGGCTTACCAGCTCGCCAAGCTGCGCAGCCAGCTCGACCACGTTCGGTCGCACAGCCCGTTCTACCGACGCAAGCTCGGGTTGAGCGCACGAGACGTCGAGAGCCTGACCCTGGACGACCTCGCCAGAGCCGTCCCGGTGACGCGAAAGGCCGAGCTCGTCCAGGATCAGGCGGATCACCCTCCGTTCGGGACTCGGCTGGCGGTGAACCTCCGCCAGGTCGCGCAGATCACCACCACCGGCGGGACGAGCGGCGGCGGACACGAGGTGCACGGCCTGACGGTTTCGGACGTCTCCAGCACCGCCGCTCTCCTGGCCTGGGGGCTCCACTGGGGAGGCCTTCGGCCGGGAGACGCGATCCTGAACACGCTTCCAATCAGCCTGGGCGCCGCGGGCCAGTGGATGTCGCGGGCAGCGGCGCACCTCCGCCTGCTGGAGCTCCAGGTCGGCGTCTACTCCACCGAGCAGAAGCTCGACCTCGCGCTCCGCTTCGGCGCCAAGGGGGTGATCGCGACACCGTCGTATCTGATGACGCTGATGGAGGCTGCGCATGCACGCGGCGTCGACCTCGTCGAGACCCCGGTCACCCGCCTGTTCACCGCGACCGAGGCCTTCTCGGTCGAGTGGGCGCACGGGCTCGAGCGGGCCTGGGGCGCCACCCTGTCCGAGTGGTACGGAAGCTCGCAGCGGGCGATCGCCTGGACGTGCGAGCTCGGGGCAGCGCCCGGCGATCGGCGCGGAGTCCTGCACACGTTCCCGCACATGTCGGTGATCGAGGTCGTCGACCCCGAGAGCGGCGGGCACGTGGCGCCCGGGGAGGAGGGCGAAATCGTCGTCACGTTCCTGGAGAGCGAGGCGTCACCGCTGATCCGGTTCGCGAGCGGCGACAAGGCGAGGTACCTGGGCTGGGGTTGCTGCGCCTGCGGCCGTGCGTGGCCGGGTCTCGAGGCAGGCGCGATCTCGCGCTACGACGACATGCTGAAGGTGCGCGGTCTGAGCCTCTGGCCCTCGGCGATCGACGGGCTCGTCTTCGCTCAGCCCGTGGGGAAGCGGCCGTTCAGGGACTATCGCGGCCGGGTCTACGTCGACGACCGGGGCCGGGAGCGGGTCGAGCTCACCGTCGGGCTTGATGAGCACGTGGAGCCCGCCGCGCAGGCGGCGCTGCTCGCCGAGCTCGGCGAGCGGATCCGGCGCGAGATCGGACTGACGATGGACGTGACCGCGGGCGACGTGGCGGCGGACGCGTTTCGGGACGAGCGGAGCAAGGCGCGCCGCTGGCGCGACGACCGGGTCCACTGAGCGTGATCAACCCTCGAGGAGGTGAGCCGCGCAGGCGGCACATCTGTGCCGATCCAGCCGCCTCGGGTCGCTCGCCGACAGGCTCTCGCGCTCCGCGTACAGATCCATGAAGACGCTGCGCTCCTCGCCGGCCCCCTGGCCGAAGCGCGTCGTGAGCTCGCTCAGGTCCAGCGACGCGTTGAACGCGTGGAACGACCGCCGCCTGTCCTCGTTACGGACTCCTGCCCGTCCATCAGCCCGCTGACGGCGTTGCCGACGAACGCGGCCTGGATGTCGCCGGCGGCCAACCCCGGCTCGTCCAGCGCACTGCGAACCGCCTCCTCGACGAGGCTCCTGGCCGTGCGGTCGAGATGCTTGCCGAACCGCGTCATCGCGGCGGCGCAGATCTCGACCCCCCCGCCCACGGCTACCGAGCGAGGGTCCTGCGCGCCGCCGCGAGGGCGCGAACCGTCTGGTCGGCATGCGGCCCGATCGCCGACAGCACGACGTGCGTCACGCCGGCATCGAGTAGCCCTTCGAGCCGTTCGTGCACCTCGTCCGCGCTTCCGGAGACGGTGAGCACGTCGACCATCTCGGCTGTGACCTGCCGGACGGCACCGCGTATTCCCTCACCTGCGAACGCTCCGCGGATCGCCTCGGCCCCGGCTGGGTCGAGTCCGTTGGTCTCGAGGATGTGCTCCCCCTCGGGCACCGCGAGCAACACCGCGAGCAGGCCTTTCGTCGCCTCCCTGGCTGCCGCGGGGTCCTCCGCGACCGAGCCGACGATCATCGCGGCACGGTCGACCGCGCCGGGCTCGCGCCCTGCCTCGCGCGCGCCCGCCGAGACGTGCTCGTTCGCCGCGCGGACGTAGACCGGGGAGCACTGGGGGTAGTAGACGCCGTCGCCGAGCTCCCCGGCTAGCCGGCACATCTTCGGGCCGACCGCGGCCACATAGAGCGGAACGTCCCTGCGCGGCGGCGTGAACCAGAGCCTCACGTTCCGCGCCGTCAGCATCCGGCCTTCGACGTGGACCGTATCCCCCCGGAGCATGCCTCTGACGATCTCGACCGTCTCGCGCACGGCAGAGAGCGGGGACCGGAACTCGAAGCCCAGCTCGTCCCGGATGTTCGTCCGCTCGCCGCTCCCGATCCCCGCCAGGACACGGCCGTCGCTGAGCTCGTCGAGGGTTGCGAACGACATCGCGAGCAGGGCGGGGTGTCTCGTGAACGGGTTGACGACCCCGGTCCCGAGCAGCACACTCGTCGTCGCCCCGGCGATCGCGACGAGCGGTGTCCACGCGTCCCGGGCGTAGTACCCCTCGGCGGTCCAGACGGAATCGAGACCCTCCCGCTCGGCCAGGACCGCCAGCTCCACCTGACGGGCGACGGATAGCTCGCCGGCGAACCAGATCCCGAATCTCGTCGCCAGGCGGACGTCCCTCACTCCACGTCGACGAGATGCGAGGGCGGCTCCACGCCGGGGAGCTGGGTCTCGCACGACCTCACCTCCGCGAGGGTCCGGACGGCGAGGTTGACGAGCACGACCGCGTTCGACTCGAGCAGCGTCCGGCACGCGGCGCGGATCTGCAGCAAAGCCTCGGCGTCGGCCTTCTCCCCGGTGCTCACCCCGCCACTCTCGCTCATGCCGCCCCGCCGCGACAAGGGGAAAGCCCGACGCGCGCGAGCGGGTTTTCTCGCCGTTCGACGGACGCGCGGTCTAGGGTCCCGGCGTGGCTCGCCCCGTTGCCGGGCACCTCCAGGAGCTGCCGAGGATGATCGGCCGCCGCGTGCTGCGCGTCGAGGACGGGCCTCTGCTCCGCGGGGAGGGCGTCTTCCTCGACGACCTTACCCCCGCCGGCACGCTCCACCTGGCCTTCGTGCGCAGTGTCCACGCGCACGCTGCCGTGAGCGGCGTCGAGCTCGCGGAGGCCCGCGCGGCGCCGGGGGTTGCGCTCGCCTTCGGCCCGGACGAGCTTCGGGACGTGCCGCCGCTGACGCCACAGGTCGCCCGGCCGGGGGCGGCCGTGCTCTCGCGACCCGTTCTCGCCGGCTCACGCGTCCGCTTCGTGGGCGAGGCGATCGCGGCCGTGGTCGCGTCCAGCCGCTACCGGGCCGAGGACGCCGCCGAGCTGGTCGGGGTCGACTACCGGCCCCTGCCGGCGGTGACCTCGATCGACGATGCGCTCCGGCCGGACCTGCCGAGCCTGCACGAGGGCCACTCCAACGTCATCTTCCGGGAGGAGCGCGAGGTGGGGAACGTGGACGGCTCCTTCCGGCAGGCGGCCGCGATCGTGGAGCGGGAGTTCCGCAACCCCCGCTACAACGCGGTTCCGATCGAGGCGCGTGGGGTGCTCGCGGTGCCGGACGGCGACGGCCTCCAGGTTTGGTCGTCGACACAGATCCCTCACGTCCTCGAGTACGCGCTGGCGGAGCTTCTCGGCCTCGGGAGCCGGGTGCGCGTCCGGTGCCCCGAGATCGGCGGCGGGTTCGGCCAGAAGGCCCATGTCTACCCGGAGGAGATCGCCGTCGCGTGGGCGGCCCTGCGGCTCGACGCTCCGGTCAAGTGGGCGGAAGACCGGGCCGAAGGCCTCGAGGCTGCCACGCACGCGCGGGAGCAGGTCGTCCGCGCGCGGCTCGCCGTGGACAGCCGGGGTCGCATCCTCGCGCTCGACTCCGAGGTCTACTGCGACGTGGGCGCCTATGCGATCTACCCCTGGGGCCAGATTCTCGAGCCGCTGGGGACGCCCGCGATCCTTCCCGGTCCTTACGACGTGTGCAACTACCGCTACGTCACGCACGCGCTCGCCTCGAACAAGGGCCCGGAGGGCGCTTACCGGGGCGTCGGCCTCCCGGTCGCCGCGTTCGTGCACGAGCGGTTGATGGATCTTGCCGCGGCCGAGCTCGGAATCGACCGCGCCGAGATCAGGCGCGTCAACTTCGTGCCGCCGGAGGCGTTCCCGTACCGCACCGCCAGCGGTCTCTGCTACGACAGCGGCAACTACCGCGCGGCGCTCGACCTGGCGCTGGAGGAGATCGGATACCGCGAGTTCGCCGAGGAGCAGGCGCGCGCAGCCGGCAACGGCCGCAGGCTTGGGCTCGGAATCTCCTCGTACGTCGAGTACACGGGTACGAACTCCGACACCTATCGCTCGCGTGGCATGCGCAACGTGCTCGGCTACGACGCCGGCCGGGTCGCTGTGAACGGCGACGGGAGCGTGTCGGTGTGGACCAGCTGTCCGGCAATCGGCCAGGGAGTGGCGACAACGTTCTCGCAGATCGTCGCGCACCACCTGGGCGTGCCGATCGACCTCGTGCGCACGGAGCTCGTCGACACGAAGTACTCGCCGGTCGGCAGCGGCAGCTTCGCGAGCCGCAGCGCGATCAGCGCGGGCGGCGCCCTGATCTCGGTCGCCGGCAAGCTGCGCGAGCGCCTGATCGAGACCGCGGCGGACGCGCTCGAGGCGAATCCGGCGGACATCGTCATCGCCGGCAGCGTCGTCGCCGTGCGCGGCTCGCTTTCGACCGGGCTGACGTTCGCCGAGCTCGCCGCCCGCGCTGCGCCCGGCTACCTCGACGTCGGCGAGCCCTACGATCCCGAGGAGACGGCGTACCCGTACGCGACGCACGCCTGCGTGGTCGAGGTCGACGACGAGACAGGCGAGGTGAGGATCCTCCGCTACGTCGTGGTCGAGGACTGCGGGCCGGAGATCAACCCGATCGTCGTCGAGGGGCAGGTGCACGGGGCGACGGCGCAAGGCATCGGCGGCACGCTCTACGAGTCGATGCGGTTCTCAGAGGACGGACAGCCCCAGACCGCGAGCCTCATGGACTACCTCGTCCCTACGGCCTGCGAGGTGCCGGGCATCGCCGTACACCATCTCGAGACCCCGGCGCCGAACCTGCGCGGCGGCTTCAAGGGCGTGGGGGAGGGGGGCTCGCTAGCCCCGCCGGGAGCGCTCGCGAACGCCGTCTCGGATGCCCTCGGAATCGAGGTCAACCGGTTGCCGATCCAGCCGGAGCACGTCGTCGCCGCGCTCGCCGCGGCCGGCTGACGGCCGGGCCGGGCTCAGTTCTTCGGCCGGCTCGACCTGGCGGCCCGGGCCAGCTGCTCGACGGCGGACGAGGCGGCGATCGAGTGCTCGGCAGCGTACGCCCGGTGGTGCGCTTCGATGTCGTCCAGCGGATAGAGGTAGTTGACCATCAGCGACAGCGCCGTCTCGCTCCCTCGCGGGGAGGGGTCGGCCAGCCAGTTGACCCGCTCGATCCGTGCGCCGTTCGAGAGGTGGAAGTTCGCCACGGGGTCGAGTGCCCTACCGTCGGGCTGCTTCGCGCGGAGCAGGTAGTCGGCGCAGAGCTGGAGGAGCGGATTCTTCAGGCTCTCCGGGGGTTGCTCGGTACCCGGCCTTCCGACGAGCGCCACGAGCTGCTCGTGCTGGTCGTCCTTCAGCCGGACCCGGCCCGCGCTGAGCTCGCCCGCGAGCCAGGCGCGGAAGCCGGGGATGGGTGACAGAGTCGCGAACGTCCGCAGCCGCGGCAGCTCAGTCCTCAGCTCGTCGACCACCTGCTCGATCAGGAAGCTGCCGAAGCTGATGCCGGCAAGGCCGGGTTCGACGCTCGAGATCGAGTAGAAGAGGGCGGCGTCGGCGTCGTTCGCGTCCACGAGCGGCGCATCCGGGTCGAGCAGCGGCCCGATCTCGGCCGCCAGGCCCGAGGTGAGTGCCACCTGGAGGAAGATGAGAGGCTCCGCGGGCATCCGAGGGTGGAAGAACGCGAAGAACCGGCGGTCCGGATCGAGCCGGTTCTTGAGATCGTCCCATCCGTTCACCGCATGGACCGCCTCGGAGCGGGCGAGCTTCTCGAGCAACGACGCCGGGGAGTCCCAGGTCACCTTCCTCAGCTCCAGGAAGCCGACGTCGAACCAGCTGGCGAGCAGCTGCCTCAGGTCGCGCTCCAACGGTCGCAGGTCGGGTCTGCCGCCCACGAATGCGAGCAGATCCGCCCGCAGATCGACCAGGAACTTGACGCCGTCGGGAAGGGTGTTGAACTGGGCGAGGAGCTTCACCCAGGGTGCGTCGAGCATCGCCCTGGCATCGTGGATCGCCTCGACCCGTGCCTGCGGAGTGCCTGCCCCCAGGATGAGGCGAGCCGCTTCGACCGCCCGCTCCTCCGGCGGGGTCAGCTCGGCCGCGATCATCGACAGAACCTCGAGCCTGCCGGCCTCGCCGAGAGCGACGTACGCCGTCGCGAGCTGGGCCACGCCCGCGCGGACGCTCGCGTCGCCGCCGCGGCCCTCCGCACAGGCGCGGATCTCGGCGCGCACTCTCTCTGCGGCAGGTCGATCGAGCTCCCTCGGGAGGCTCGTGGGTGCGCGCCGCCAGGACCGGCTCCGCCACCTCGCGCGCACGTCCTGGAGGAACGCGAGCCTTCCGGCCTCGAACGTCGTCAGGAACAGCGGGATCGGCAGCACGAGCGTCGTCGGCGAGCCCAGCGAGGCCCGCCGGCCGTCGCCGCCCGCCGCCGTGCGGGCGAGCAGTCCCCGGGCCGCGGGGCCTCTCGCCGTCATCTCAGGGCTTGCACCCCGATTCCGAGAGCCGCGCTTCTCGTACCGCAGTTGCGATCCACTCCGGAGTGAGCGGGGTGTGGTTCGCGACGATCCCGAACGGTGACAGGGCGTCGTTGACCGCCGCCACGATCGCCGCCGGCGCGTTGATCGCGCCGCCCTCGCCCATCCCCTTGAACCCACCGGGCACGTTCGGAGAGGGCGACTCGAGGTGCTCGACCTCGATCGGCGGCACCTCGCTCGCGCCCGGCAGCAGATAGTCCATCAAGCCGGTGGTCACGAGCGAGCCCTCCACGTCGTAGACGAGCTGCTCGTAGATCGCCCCGCCCACGCCCTGCGCCACGCCGCCGTGCACCTGCCCTTCGACGATCGTCGGGTTGACGACCGTGCCGCAGTCCTCGACGACGACGTAGCGAAGGATCCGGATCGCGCCCGTCTCGACGTCGACCTCGAGGTGTGCACCATGCGCCGAGCTCGAGAACGTGCCCGGATCGGGCGCGACGAAGCGCCGGGTGAACTCGAGCCCCGGCTCGATTCCCGGCGGGAGCAGGTGCGGCTCGTGGCTCGCGCGCCGGGCGACGTCCGCGATCCGGACGCCGAGAGTCGGGTTTCCGCGAACCGAGACCGACCCGTCCCCGACCACGAGGTCGGCCGGATTGGCCTCGAGCATTCCGGCGGCGATCTCGACCATCCGCTCCCGCAGGTCGCGGGCGGCGAGCACGGTCGCGCCCCCCGAGCACACCGTGCTCCGGCTGGCCCAGGTGCCGAGGCCGTAGGGCACGACGGCTGTGTCTCCGTACACCACCTCGATGTCGTTCGCGTGGATTCCCAGCTCGTCGGCCGCGACCTGCGCGATCGTCGTCTCGTGCCCCTGGCCGTGGTTGTGCAGTCCGACTGCGACGCGCACCGTACCGTCCGGCTCCATCCGGACCGACGCCGTGTCGTAGGCGAGCGTCATGTCCATGCCCCGGGAGGCAAGCGACCGGGGCCCGTAGGCGGAGTGCTCGACGGCGAGCGCGACGCCGGCGCCGCGGTGGCGACCCTCCCCCCGAAGGGCCTCGTTCTCGGAGCGCAGGAGGCTCCACTGCATCGTGCGCTCGAGGATGTCGAGCATGCCCAGGTAGTCGCCGCTCTCGAAGACGAGTCCGGTCGCGGTGGTGTGCGGAAACTCGCGCACGAGGTTCCGGCGTCTGACCTCGAGCGGGTCGAGGCCGGCACGGCCCGCGAGCTCGTCCAGCACCCGTTCGATCGACAGGCAGGCGACCACGCGCCCGACCCCGCGGTAGGGCCCCATCGGCGCCTTGTTGGTCGCGACCGCGTTCACCGTCCGCGAGAAGTGCGGGATGTCGTAGGGACCGGTCATGTTCTCGCTCGCCTGACCGGAGTCCAGCGCCGCCGTGTAGGGCCAGGGAGCGTAGGCGCCGTTGGAGGTGAGGAGCTCCACCGACACGGCGCTGACGCGGCCGTCGCCGCCTGCGGCCGCCCGGATCCGGCTCACCGCCTCCCGCCCGTGCAGGGTCGACTGGAGGTCCTCCACGCGATCGCTGACCCACTTCACCGGCCGGGCCAGCCTGATCGCCGCGGCGCAGACGGCCACGTCCTCCGGATAGAGGACGCATTTTGGCCCGAACCCCCCGCCGACGTCTGGCGCGACCACCCGCACGCGCGCCTCCGGCAGCCCGAGATGCCGGGCGAGCCCGGTCCTGGCGATGTGCGGGACCTGGCTCGAGAGCCAGGCGGTGAGCTGCGCCGATCCCGGGTCCCAGAGGGCGATCGCCGTCCGGCCCTCCAGCGCAACCGCCGTGTAGCGCTGCTGGCGGATCTCGAGCTCGACCACGTGCTCGGCGGAGGCGAAGGCCTCCCCGACCTCGCCGGTCACGGTCTCGAACGTGTTGAAGCGGTTGCCCGGGACCTCGTCGTGAATCGCCGGGGCTCCCTCCGCCAGCGCCTGCTCGAGCGTCAGCACCGGCTGGAGCGGCTCGTACTCGACATCCACCGCCTCCGCTGCGTCTTCGGCCGCGTAGCGGCTCTCGGCGAGGACGAGGCAGACGGGGTCACCGGCGAACCGGACCTTCTCGCGGGCCAGGATCTCGGTGTCGCACTCGTTGTAACCCGGGGTGCTCTTGCGGGCCCGCAGCGGCCGCGCAAGCCCGTCGAGATCCTGGACCGTGAGGACGGCGACCACTCCCGGAAGCCCGGCAGCCGCACTGCGATCGACTGTCGCGATCCGGGCGTGCGCATGGGGGCTGCGCACGAAAGCGGCGTGCAGAACGCCCGGCGGCTCGACGTCGCTGACGTAGCGTCCACGCCCGGTCAGGAGCCGTGAGTCCTCGCGGCGCAGGACGCGCGCGCCGACGGCGCGGGGGCGTGGCGGGACCTCGACCGCGACCACGCGCGCAGCCTCAGCTCTCGCCGCGGAAGTACGGCAGCGTGAGCTTGCTCGGCATCCGGGCCCGCGTGATCCCGCCGGCGAGGACCACGAGCGCGAGCAGGTAGGGCAGCGAGCGCCACAGCTGAATCGGCAGAAAGACGTGCGGCGTGGACACGAGCAGCCCGACGGCTCCCCCCGTGACCATCGTGACCACGACGAGCGTGGCGCTGCCCGGCCGGCCGCGCGAGACGAGGAGCTTGTAGAGGGCGAAGGCGACCGCGACGGCGACGATCCCTCCCCAGAGGGCACGGGGCACCTCCGAGCGGTCGGCGAGTCGAAGCTGCAGCGCATCGGTTCCGCCCAGCGCGAAGCACGCGCCGAGCACTCCGAGCGGGCGCCACCGCCCGAAGATCACCGCGACGAGCGCGAGGAAGCCGCGGCCCGCTGTCATCTCCTGGTGGAAGATTCCCACCTCGACGACCGCGAGGTGCGCACCCGCGAGCCCCGCCAGGGCGCTGGCTGCCAGCACGCCGGCCCAGCGTACCCGCCGCACGCTGATCCCGGCCGTGTCCGCGGCGGCAGGCAGCTCTCCGGAGGCCCGAATCGCCAGGCCCCACTTGGTGTGGTAGAGCAGAACCCACGTCGCAGGCACGAGCAGGAACGCGAGGTACAAGACCAAGTCCCGGTCGAACAGGGCCGGTCCGAGGTCGGGGATGTCGGACAGACCGGGAATCGCGACGGGCCCCATCGTCGGCAGGACGATCTGGGCGAGGTTCCCGAAGATCTGGTCGAACAGGTAGCTGGTCAAGCCGATCGCGGCGAGGTTGATGCCGACGCCTGAGACGATCTGGTCGGCGCCTGCCTCGATCGAGAGCAGCGCCATGACCGCTCCGAAGGCCATCCCGGCGGCGATCCCGGCGAAGACGCCGGCAGCCAGGCTGCCGCTCTTCCACTCGACGTAGTAGGAGAAGAACGCCCCCGCGAGCATCATCCCTTCCAGACCGACGTTCAGGACGCCCGCACGCTCCGAGATCAGCTCCCCGGTCGCGGCGAGCAGGATCGGCGTGGTCAGGATCAGCGCCGAGGCGAGCCAGTTCGTGTCGAACGGCGAGACGCCGAGGGTGGCGATCAGCGGCATCACGATCGGGCTGGTCCCACGACGGCGGCCTGGCCGGCGGCTCGGGCCGCCCGCCGCGTCCGTTGCCGCTCGCGGGCGAGGAAGAGCACCGTTGTCGCACCGAGGACGAGGATGATCATCAGCCCCTGGAGGAAGCCTGCGAGCGACGAGGAGATCCCGACGGTCGCGTTCATCACCGTGCCTCCCTGTTGGAGCGACGCGAAGAGCAACGCCGAGGGCAGGACGCCGAGCGGCGAGTTCCGCGCCAGCAGCGCCACGGCGATCCCGGTGAAGCCGTAGCTGCCTGCGAAGTCCTCGCCCATCGCGGGCGTCTGACTGGCGAGAACGAGCGAGGAGCCGGCAAGTCCGGCGAGTGCCCCGGAGAGGACTATCGCCTGGCTGCCGACCGCCTCGGGGGAGAGGCCCGCGTGCCGGGCGACCTCTTCGTTCGCGCCGACGAGGCGGACGCCGAAGCCGAACGTCGTCTTCGAGATCAGGAAGGCGACGGCCGCGATCGCGAACGGGATCAGCAGGATGTCGTAGTGGAGCTGCGTGTTCGCGATCAGCGAGGGCCAGCGGGCGGACCCGTGCAGGTAGGCGGTGATCGGCAGCGGCGTCGAGGAGTCGTGGAATGGGTTGCGCACCCACCACGCCACCGCCTGGAGGGCGACGAGGTTCAGGAGGAGGGTGGAGAGGATCTCGTTCACGCCGCGTCTGGCCCAGAGCCAGGCTGCCGGGACGGCGTACAGCGCACCGCCGACCATTCCCGCGAGGATCGCGAGCGGGAGGTGGATCGGCTGGGGCAGCGAGATCTTCAGCGCGACGACCGAGACGAGCATGCCGCCGAAGATGATCTGGCCGGGGAAGCCGACGTGGAACCGGCCCGCCCGGAAGACGACGATCCAGCCGAGCGCGACCATCGTCAGCGGCACGAGCTGTGTCAGCGTCCCGGCGAGGTTGAGCTGGGTGCCGAAGACGCCGTCGACGAAGGCCGACGCCGCCCTGCCGGGCGACACGCCCGACGCAACGACGAAGATCAGGGCGACGGCGAGGGCGGCGCAGGCAACCACCGCGGACAGCACGAACTCGATCCCGCCCGCGACCACGCGCCTCCGCAGGGCGACGATCACGGACCCAGCTCCTCGCCGCCCATCAGCATCCCGACGGTCTCCGCGTCGGCCGAGCCTGCCTCCAGAACACGGAGGAAGCGCCCCTTCACCATCACCGCGAAGCGGTCGCACATGGAGAAGATCTCGTCCAGCTCGAACGAGATGAGCAGGATCGCCGCGCCCGCCGCTTTCTGGGCGTTCAGGCGCTGGTAGACGAACTCCATCGCGCCGACGTCGAGCCCGCGCGTCGGCTGGGCGGCGATGACGAGCGCCGGGTTGCGGCCGAGCTCGCGGGCGAGCACTGCCTTCTGCTGGTTGCCCCCGGAGAGTTGTTTCATCGGCACGGCGATCCCGGGAGTCCTCACGTCGTACTCGGTGACCAGCCTCTGCGCGTGCTCGCGGGCGCCCTCGGTGTTGAGGATGCCCCGCCTCGAGAACGACCGGCTACGGAACTCCTTGATCAGCAGGTTGTCGAGCAGGCTCAGCTCGAGGGCGACCCCTTCGCGGTGGCGATCCTCCGGGATCAGGGCACCGCCGGCCTGCACGAACGTCTGCGCGTCCGCCTTCTCGAGCAGCTGTCCGCCGATCCGGATCGAGCCGCCCGTCGGGCCGCGGAGGCCGATCAGCAGATCGACGAGCTCGTTCTGGCCGTTTCCGCCGACCCCGGCGATGCCGAACACCTCGCGCTCCCGCACGTCGAAGCTGATCTCCTCGAGGAGGGTGCGACCCTCCTCGAGGAGGGTCAGACCCTCCACCTCGAGCACCGCGTCGCCGGGCTCGAGCTCGGGGCGCTCCACGCGCAGCGTCACTTCGCGGCCGACCATCATCCTCGCAAGTGAAGGCTTGTCCGTCTCGCCGATCGGAACGGTGCCCACGACTCGACCGTCGCGGAGCACGGTGCAGCGGTCGACGAGTCCGAAGAGCTCCTCCAGCTTGTGCGTGATGAAGATGACGGACTTGCCCTGGGCGGCGAGCGAGCGCAGGAACAGCGCAAGCTCGTGCCACTCGGGCGGAGTGAGCGCCGCGGTCGGCTCGTCGAGAATGAGCAGGTCGGCGCCGCGGTAGAGGAGCTTGACGATCTCGACGCGCTGGCGGGCGCCGAGCCGGAGGTCCTCGATGCGTGAGCGCGGGTCGACCTCGAGCCCGAAGGTCCGGCAGAGCTCCTCGAGCTTCGCCTCGACCCGCGAGAGCCGGGCGAGCCCCGGCAGGCTCGAGGCGGACATCCCGACGTTCTCCGCCACGGTCATGTCCGGGACGAGCATGAAGTGCTGGTGCACCATTCCGATCCCGAGCTCGACCGCGTGCTGCGGGCTGCGGATCGTGACCTCCTGGCCGTCGATCAGGATGCGACCCTCGTCGGGCCGGTACAGCCCGTAGACGATCTTCATCAGCGTCGTCTTGCCGGCGCCGTTCTCCCCGAGCAGGCCGAGGATCTCGCCCTTGCGAACCTCGAGCGAGATCCCGTCGTTCGCCAGCACCCCCGGGAACCGTTTCGTGATCCCCTCGAGTCGGAGCGCGGGATGGGCAGCCCCGGAGTCGGACCCGCCGGGCGCCGCGAGTTCGCGCTCGGTCGGTGGGGCTTCCATCGTGCTCAGGATACGACTTGGAAAAGGAGCCGGCCGGGGCGCCGGCGAGTGCAGGTGCTCACGACGCCCCGGCCGTCAATCGACTAGCCCGTCTTCCCCTTGTTGATGATCTTCGTGCTGAAGATGCCCTCGGTGTACTGGTACTTCACCCGCGGGTTGATCGTGTCTTTGGGCCACTTGATCTTGCCGCTGTTCAGCCCGGCGATGATCCGCTTGGTGACCGCGGCCACCTTCGGGTTCTTGGCGTACCTCGGGCAGAGCTTCATCGTCGCGACCGTCGGATCCTTGAGATCCTGGAAGATCGCGCCCGGCAGGAGCTTGCCCGCGATGTACCTCTTGAGCAGGAGCGAGACCGCCAGGGTGTTGTTCTGGATCTCGGTGCCGACGGTGTTGCCGTAGGTCTTGCAGTCCGGGATCGTGATCTTGAACATCGGCGGGTTCTTCCCCGAGTCCTTGCCGGCCTGATACGCGCCGTCGATGCCGGCGTCGAGGAACGGGAAGATCACGTCGGCGCCGTCGGCGAGCTCGGCCGCGGT
The DNA here is from genome assembly GCA_963837265.1 of uncultured Actinomycetes bacterium. Classification (GTDB taxonomy): domain Bacteria; phylum Actinomycetota; class Thermoleophilia; order Gaiellales; family Gaiellaceae; genus DATBLE01. The sequence continues at coordinate 673,145 of CAWIMQ010000001.1, read as the reverse complement.
CGCCTGCTTGGCCTTCGCCACGTCGTTGAAGTCGCCCGTGATGTTCGACAGCACCTTGATCTTCTTTTTGATCAGCTGCGCGCCGTGCTTGAAGCCGGCGGCCCCCTGCGTCGTCGGCGGGATCTCGGCGCCGCCGACATACCCGACGATGCCGGACTTCGACAGCGTGGCCGCGATCGCGCCGCCCACGAACGCCGGGGCGCCCCAGTCGTTCGCGAAGCCGGTCACGTTCTTGTGGTACTTCGCCGTGTACCCGGCCACGTCGATGAAGTACTTCGTCGGGAACCTGTCCGCCTCGGCGTCGAGGACCGGCCCGTAGGCGGCGCTGACGGCGATCACGATGTCGACGAGCGGAGCGAGCGTCTCGATCGACTGCGTGCGCTGCTGGTCGGTGGCCCGGTTCTCGAGCACCGACACGAGCTTGAACTTCCCGGGGTTCTGCTTCATCGCGAGCAGGATGCCCTCGTAGGCCGCCTGGTTGAAGGACTTGTCGTTCTTCGGGCCGATCAGCGCCGCGCCGATCGTGTACGTCTTCGTGGTGTGTCCCGAAGCTCCGAACACGAACACCCCACCGACGATCACCGCGGCCGCAAGGGCGGCGAGCACCCCATGGCGCTTCTTAAGGCCACTCATTCTCCACCTTCCTCCTCTGTTGTCTGGTGGCGCCCGGTCGCCGTCGGTCGCGGGGCGACGCCGGGCGTCACGGACTTCCAGGACGCTCGGGGGCGAGAGGGCTGCCCTCGATTGAGCGCGACCGGGTACGTGAGGACCCGGTCCCGCGGGCGGGTCGCCAGCGGCATCGCCGGATTCTCAACCCCCCGCTCGCGTCTTTCAACGGGGGAAACCCCCGCGGGACATGGGGGTATCCCCCTCGTGGAGCGGCCGGCCGGCGGGAAGCGTCCCGCTCAGGCGTCGAAGACCTCGACCTTCATCGGAGTGCAGTTGCGTGCGTTGCAGTCCGTGAGCCGGTCCTCGGGGCAGTTGGAGAAGCCCACGAGCAGGTCCATGTCAGCTCGAAACTCGATGTAGTCGCCCGGCTTCGAGACCGGCTCCTTGATGTGCCAGCGCCCGTCCTCGCAGCTGTGCTGGTAGTTCATGAACAGGTCCATGGTGTCCGGCATGTCCTCGGGTAAGAGCCCGTAGGGCGCGAGAGCATTGCTGATGATCTCGTGGCAGCCGTCCTGCACCTCGACGCCGTGCGACTCGAACAGGAAGCGGTTGCACATCCGGTTGTGCGTGTCGTGGATGCCCTTCGGCTCCGGCGTCTCCTCGACGATGGTCGCCATCGGCCGGCAGAGCGTGGACATCAGCGTGTCGCCCTCCATCAGCTTGTCGCGCGGCACGTATGCCTCGCCCGGCTTGGGCCAGTAGCGCGTGCGGGAGTTCGAGGTCGAGAGCTTCTCGCGGTAGTTGTCGTTGTTGAACAGGGCCATGTCGACGACCTGCTTGCCCTCGAGATCGGTGACGCGCCAGTGCTGGCCCTCCTTGACGACCACGGCGTGCCCGGACTTCGGATCCATCACGTGCTCGTGGACGGTCTTCATCGCTCCACCTCCCGTCAGTCGGATTGCTCGGTTCCGCAGATCTCGATCGCGATCGCCGCGTAGACCCGGGCGGCCTGGACGAGCGCGTCGATCTCCATCGCGAAGTTGCCGCCCCCGACGCTCGTCCCCGGCCCGTAGACGACGGTCGGGATCCCGGCCTCGTTGAAGACGTTGCTGTCGCGCCACATGCTCGTGATCGCGTCGATCGGCCTGCCGGGCGCATCGCCGAAGACGCGGCGGTGGGCGGCCTCGACCCCGGCCACGAGCGGCTCCACGTCCCGGGCTTCGTAGCCCCGCCGGAAGACGAAAGGCTCGACGGTCGCGGGGATGCCCGCCGCCTCGACGACGGAGCGCAGCTCCCGCTCGACCGAGCGCAGGGTCTGCTCCGGCGTGATCCGGATGTCGAGGTACAGGTGGCAGACCGACGGCGTCTTCGTGATCTTCCAGGGGACGCCGCTGCGCACCGCGTTGACCGAGACCTTCGGCACGACCGTGCCGCCCTCGCAGCGGTAGGTGTGCGCGCGCTCGTACTCGACCGCCCACTCCTCGATCGCCTCGATCACCGCCGTCGAGCGCACGATCGCGTTCGGCGAGCCGGCGATCGTCGTCGGCCGCGGGACGTACGGGGTGTAGAGGGGCGGCTCGTCGCCGTGCACCGAGACCTTGAAGAAGGCCTTGCCCGCCTCGACCCAGCAAAGGCCGAAGCTCGTCCCCTCGGCGACGAGGGCGTAGTCGGCGCTCACGCCGCGGTTCACGACGTAGCGTGCGCCTGCCTCCTTGGCGACGTACTGCGGCGGCTGGAACTCGTCCACCGGCTCGAGGCCGATCTCGCCGACAACCGCCGTGAGCACGAGGTCGCCCGCCAGCGGCGCGCCCGCCGCCTTCAGCGCCTTGCAGGCGACGAGCCAGGTCGCCATCACGCCCTTGTTGTTGACGATCCCGTTTCCGACCAGGTCGTCGCCGTCGCGCCACGCCCGGTGGTACTCGTCCGCGCCCGCGAGCGGTGTCGTCAGCGTCTCCTCCTTCGCGATCGTCGTGTCCAGATGGCCGTTGAAGAGCAGGCTCGGCCCGTCGCCGCGGCCCGGGAGCCTGGCAACGACGTTCGCGCGGTCGGGGAACAGCGCGAGCCGCCGGGGCTCGAGCCCGGCGGCGTCGAGCCAGTCGAAGACGAGGTCCGAGACCGGGCCCTCCTCTCCGGTCGGGCTGTCGACGTTGCCGAGCGCGAGCGCGAGGTCGACGAGCTCGTTCTCGTCGATGCGCGCCAGCGCAGCGTCGAGGGCGTCCGTCCCCGGCACGAGCGCGTCAGCCCCTGTTCGGCGAGTGGACGACGACGACGGGGACGGAGGCGGAGTCGAGGAGGCCCTGCGAGACGCTGCCGAGCACGACGCTCGCGACCGGCCCGCGGCCCCGCGTGCCGACGACGATCAGGCGGGCCTCGAAAGCCGCGGCCACCCCGAGGATCGCTGGCACGAGATAGTCGATCCCTTCGGCGCCCACCAGCTCGACACGGCACGGTACGCCGCGGGCCTCCGCCGCCGCCGCCGCCGTCTTCAGCACCGGGTCGACCTCGAGCCGGTGCTCGCGAGACTCGACCTCATCGCGGTCCTCGTCGAACAGCTTCTCGGCCAGCTCCTGGTCGGCGTGGACGAACGTCACGTCGGCCCCGACGCCCGAGGCCAGCTCGAGGCCGACGCGGGTCGCCTCGTCGGCTGCCGGAGAGCCGTCAACCGCGATCACGATGTGCTCCAGCGCCATGTCGCTCCTTATCTGTCCAGGGATACCGCGGCAAGAGCGGTGTCCGGGTTGACGTCAATGCGTGCTGATCGGTTGCCGGGCGGCGCGTGCGCGGAGGGTCGACGCCGGTCCTCACCTCGCCCGTCTCCAGGTCGAGCTGGTCGAAGGTGATCTGCGCTCGATGCTGGTCGAGTCCCACTTCGATCGTCATCTGGCGCCTCCCAGAGCGCCACGGTCTCGAGCCTGCGCGGATCAGACTCCGCGCTTGAGCTGAGCAGCCCCTACCTCTCCCGGCGGACGGATCGGTGTCCCCGGTCATGCCATCTTTCCGGTCTCGAACTCGAGCTTCGCCCGGCGGATCGTCGTCAGGTGGGAGTTGCACCAGCGCATGAACGCGGCGCGGAGCGCCTCCCCCTCCGTGCTCCCGTACACGCCGGTGTCGATCAGCCCGCCGACGAGCCCGCGCTCCTGGTCGCCCAGCTCGACGTCCAGTGTCGAGGTCGCCGGGGCGGACCGGTACGCGGGAACGTAGGCCGGGTCCCGCCTCAGCTCGCGGCTCGCGAGCACGGGGGTGCCCGCCAGGTCTTCGGAGCGCACCTGGCTCTCGAGCCGCCCCCAGCGGGCCTCGACCGCGTCGGCGAGCCGCACCGTATCCGGCGAGGGCTCGAAGACCTCGACCCGGACGGGCGCGAACGTGAAGTTGTTGATCCCGACCAGGTCGCCGAGGCCGCAGATCACCGCCGCGGCGAGCACGTCGAAGATCGCCAGCAGGTCGATCCGGTCGCCCTTCCTGCCCGGATTCCAGCGGAACTGGCGGCGCCCGCTCTCGTCGATGTCGGTCGCCATCCAGAGGTTGAAGGAGTCGTGGACGTCGTCGGGCGTGAGACCGTACTCGCGGATCGCCTCCGCCAGGCTGTCCTGACAGTTCGCATGCGCCGTCAGCCCCCAACCGAGCTCGTTCAGGACACGGTTACAGCGGTGTCCGACGATGTCGAGCTCGCAGGTCTCCGCGATCTCGAGGATCGCGAACATCGGCCGTCCGCGAGGCGCGTTTGTCCAGATGAAGTCGCCGCGCCGCGGGTCGAACGACTGGAAGCTGCGTGTGAACCCGCAGTCGAGGAACTCCTTGTAGTCGTGGAGATTGAAGGCGTTGAAGTCGACGCACGTGCCGCCGACCTCCTGCTCGATCCGGAGCACCTCGCCCCGGTAGACGGGAACGGCCTTGCCTGTGACCGGCTGGAGCACGATCTCGAGCCGCTTCGCCCCGTACCCGGGGAAGGAGCTCTCGAGCACGTCGGCCCGAACCGTGCCGCCGACGTAGGCGGCGGCACCGCCGAGCCGGTCGTGGACGTGCTCGACGAGCAGGAGCCGTAATGCCTCCTCGCGGCTCGTCCCGTGCGATCCGGACGCAACGACGTGGTCGAGGAACCTGAGCTGAGTCTCGTAGAGCTCGACGGTCGCCACGCGGGTCGCTCAGATGTCCATCAGAGCTTTGCGCTGGGCGCCGTCGATCGGGATGTGGGCGCCGTTGATGAAGCTGGCCCGAGGCGAGGCGAGGAAGGCGACCAGGTTCGCGACCTCCTCCGGCTCGCAGATGCGGCCGAACGGGATGCTGCCGACGGCCAGCTCGTGCGCGCGGGACTGGTCGACCTGCTTGTCACGCGCGAAGGCCTTCTCGAGCGTGTCCCAGCGGTCGGTGTTGACCGGACCTGGATTGACCGTGTTCACACGGACGCCGTAGCGCCCGTACTGCTCGGCCATCGCCGAGGCGAAGTTGATGTCCGCCGCGTTCGCTGCTCCGGCGGTCACCTCCCAGTAGCTCGGCTTGAGGCCGTCGTTGCCGACCACCAGGACGATGCTGCCCGAGCGCCGCTCGCGCATGTGCGGCAGGACTGCCTTGGTGGAGCGAACGTAGCCCAGGAACTTCAGCCCGAGACTCTGCGCCCAGTGATCCTCGGTCAGCTCCTCGATCAGCCCGCCCGGCGAGGACCCGGCACAGGTGACCAGGATGTCCAGCTTGCCGAAGCCGGCGATTGCCTCTCGTGTGACCCGCTCCGCGTCCTCGGGGACGCTCATGTCCCCCTGCAGCGCGAGCACCTGCCGGCCCGTCGCCGCGGAGACCGCTGCCGTCTGCTGCGCGAGCAGCTCCCCACCCCGCGCGTTGATCGCGACGTCGCAGCCCTCCTGGGAGAGCAGCCAGGCGCACGCGAGCCCGATTCCCTTGCTGGCGCCGGTGATCAGCGCGGAATGGCCCTCCAACCCGAGATCCACTGCTCCGCCTCACCTTCCTTTCTCGCGTCCGACAGCAACATTCGTACGGGCCGGCCGAGCAGGCGTCAAGTCGTCGCGGCGCCATCGATCTGCGGGGAAACCCGCGCGTCCCGAAGGCGTGCCGCGATCTCGGCGAGGGCGGACCGCCGGAGCTTGCCCACCGCGGTGACCGGGAGGTCGTCGACGGGGAGAATCGCCTTAGGACGCTTGTGGGGAGCGAGTGCCTCGCGGGCGTGTGCCGCGAGCTCGTCCTCGTCGATCACCGTTCCGGAAGCCGGGACAACGAGCGCCACCACCTCCTCGCCCCAACGCTCGGATGGCAATCCCAGGACCGCCGCCCGCTCGACCGAGCGATGCTCCTCGAGCACGAGCTCGACCTCGCGCGGGTATACGTTCAGCCCACCGGAGATGATCAGCTCCTTCAGCCGGCCCGTGATCGAGAGACAGCCGTCCTCGGGATCGACCCGCCCGACGTCACCTGTCCGGAACCAGCCGCCTGGACGGAAGCTCGTGCCGGTTGCCTCTGCGTTCCGCCAGTAGCCGGCGAAGACCTGCGGGCCGCGGAGCAGGATTTCGCCGTCGGCGCCCGGCCTCAGCGGGCGGCCGGTCTCGGCGGCGATCGCGACCTCGATCCCGGGGAGCGGCAGCCCGACCGATCCCGGCTTCCGCGGACCGACGTAGAGGTTCGACACGTCCAGGCCCGTCTCGGTCGTGCCGTAGCGCTCGAGAGGCTCCTGCCCGAGGAGGTCGGCGACGCGCCTCCAGAGCGCCGGCGAGAGCGGTGCGGACCCGGATGTAGCCAGCCGGAGGGAGGAGAAGTCGGCCGGCCGTGCACCCTCCGGGGCGAGCAGGCGCTCGTAGACGGCCGGGACGGAGAAGAGGATCGTCGCGCGCTCGGCCGCGATCGCGCCGCACAGCTCCGCCGGGTCGAGCGAGGAGTGGATCACCGCCCGGGCTCCCGCCAGCAGCGTCGCCTGCAACCCCGACAGGCCGTGCTGGTGGGCGAGGGGAAGAGCGTGGACGAGGACGTCTTCCTCGCGCCAGCGCCAGGCGAGCATGATCCCGCGCAGCGACGCGAGCAGGTTCGAGTGAGCGATCGCGGCACCCTTCGGCGCACCGGTCGTGCCGGACGTGTAGCCGAGCAGCGCCGTGCAAGCGCCGCCGTGGTCGGGCGGGGGCAGCCGGGCCGACGTGTGGAGCGCCGGCTCGAGGGCGGCGCCGGCCGCCGTCGGATCCAGAGAGGCGACGCGCGGCCCCGAGCCTCCGTGTGCGAGCCGCGTGAGCCGCTCGTACGCCTCGCCCCCTGCGAATGCTGCGACGGCGCCGCTGTCTTCGATCAGCCGAACCAACTCCCGCTCGGCGGCACCTTCGTCCGTGAGAACGGCGACGGCTTGCGCGCGGAGGATGCCGAGGTACGCGACGACGAAGGCGAGCGAGTTCCTGCCGGCGAGGACGACCCGCTCGCCGGGCCGGACCCCTTGCTCCCGGATCTGCGCGCCGAGGGCCGCAGCCAGATCGTCGAGCTCCCGGTGGGTAGCGGACTCGTCGCCGATCGTCAGCGCGCGCCGGTCGCCGGCGGTGAGAGCAGCCTCGTGGAACGACCTGGAGAGGTTCCCCTCGGCGAGCTGACGGCGGAGCTCGTGCGGCTCGAGCGAGACGCCGGCGTGTCGCTCCCAGGCCTCGACCGCCGCGGGGAGGGGCCGGTGGGTCAACGAGACGCGCCGGGGCCGGTGGTCGATCCGGACCAGTCTCGATTCCCGGTACGCTCGAGCTCGAGCGCCGCATGCAGTCCCGCGGCCTCGGCCGCAACGCGCTTGATCCGGCCGACCGCCTCGGGAACGAGCTGCGCCACGCCGGCCGCGAATGCGAGTGCGGCACTCTCCGGCTCGTCCTCGATCCGGTCGACCAGCCCCAGCGTGAGCGCCTCGCCGGCAGACACGTCCCGCATCGTCAGGCAGAGCTCCATGGCCCGCCCGCGTCCCACGAGCGACGGAAGACCCCACGCCCCGACGGCCAGTCCGTGCCCCGCACCCGCGAATCGGAACGACGCGTGGGGGCCCGCGACCCTGACGTCGCCGGCGATCGCGAGCTGTGCCCCGCCTCCGACGGCCTGCGCCGCGACCGCAACGACGATCGGCGCATGGAAGGCGATCATTCGCCCGTAGAGGCTGTAGAGCAGGTCGCTGACCCGGGCGCGCTCGCCGTCCCCGATCGACAGGTCGGCGCCGGCGCAGAAGGCGGCTGGATCGCTCGACGAGAGCACGACCGCCCGGCACTCACGGTCCTCGAAGGCGTCCAGAAGAGCTTCCACCAGCGCTCGATCGAGAGCGTTGCGGCGCTCGGGGCGATTCAGGCGAAGGCGCAGGACACCCCCGGTAGGACGGTCGCTGACGAGAACACCGCCTGGGCTCACTGCCTTCACTCTAGACCGGACTGTGCCGGCCGCTCCGGAGCGAGTGCCCGCCGGGTCTCGGCCGAATGAGTCGAGCGGTGTCCCGGCCGGGTGCGTGAAGCCGGACGTGCCGGCGTGCATCCGATCGGCGGTCGTCTGCCGTGAAGACCGCCAGGTGTGGCAGGCTGCCCGCGAGCATGTCGGACCCCGTCGTCTTCGACGTCGACCGCCCGCCGGCGTTCCGGCGCGCTCACGTCGTCCTCCGACTCCTCCTCCTCGTGGTGATCTCCTGGATCGGCCATCCGTTCGGGCTGCTCTGGATCGGGCTTCCGGTCGTCGCCGCGATCCTCGTCTCGCAGAAGGGCGGGCAGCGCTACGTGGACGAGCAGGGGCCGGCGGTGACGCGGGCGCTCCGCTGGATCGTCGGAGTGGTCGCCTACCTGGCGCTCCTGACCGACGACGTGACCGGCGGGGAGGGCCTCCGCCTCGAGGTCAGGCGGTCGGGCTCGCCCACGGTCGGCTCGGCGCTGCTACGCATCCTGTACGCGATCCCGAGCATGATCGTCCTGGCGATCCTCGGCTTCGCCGGCGCGGTCGTCTGGGTCCTCGCCGCGGTGTGGGTCCTCGTCGCCGAGCGGTATCCCGAGCGCTTCTGGAGGTTCCTGCGCGGGCTCGTCCGCTGGTACGCACGCCTCCTCGCGTACCTTGCCTCGCTCGTCGGCGACTACCCCCCGTTCAGCCTCCGGTGAGTAGCGCCGGCCCGGCCGGGATCGCCCTGGCCGCCGACCCGCACTTCCTGCCGCGGGTCTGCCGGCAAGACTAGCCCAGGCGCAAGGCCGCATCCGGACAGGTCCACGAGAGCGGTGTCCGAGGGACAGTCCCTCGACACCGCCGAAGAGGCCGGTGGCCGGTCCCGAACGGCCGATGGCGATACAGGCAGCGATCCTCCGTTCGGGGCGGACGGCATCGTCGATCCGGGCAGTGGCGTCCGTGGAAAGAGCGACACACTCTCGGCGCAGGGACTGTCCCTCGGACACGGCCTTCGCGTCCGTGCTGCAGCCCGGCTCCGGCGGACCATCCCGCTACACTCAGGCGTCCCGGTGGCCGCCGCGACCGAAGTGATACCCGAGCACACGATCCGCGTCCTCGACCACGGCTTCGTCCGGCTGGACGGCGCGATGGCGAGCGACCTGTCGGTGGTCAACGGCGCCCGCGTCTCCTTCGCCCGGCGGAAGGACGAGATGGACGCCTCCGACGAGGGTCTGATCCGCTTCCTGATGCGGGACAGACACGGCACTCCTTTCGAACATAACTCGTTCCGCTTCCACATCCGCTGCCCGATCTTCGTCGCACGGGAATGGATGCGGCACCGGGTCGGCAGCTTCAACGAGTTCAGCATGAGGTATGCGAAGGCGACCGACGACTTCTACGTCCCCGAGCCCGAGGACGTTCGCACCCAGGTCGGCAAGCCGGGAGCCTACTCGTTCGATCCGGTCGAGCCGGACGTCGCCGAGCAGACCCGCGACGAGCTGCGTGCCGTCTACGAGACGGCCTTCGCCGCGTACGAGCGGCTGGTCGGGCTCGGCGTCGCCCGCGAGCTCGCCCGCTGCGTGATGCCGGTCGGCGCCTACACCGAGTTCTACTGGACGATCAACGCGCGCTCGCTGATGAACTTCGTCTCGCTGCGCGCGGCCGAGACGGCGCAGCGCGAGATCCGCCGGTACGCCGAGGCGATCGAGCAGTTCTTCGCGGAGCTGATGCCGGTCACGCATGCGGCCTTCGTCGCGAACGACCGCACCGCGCCGTAGCTCGTGGCTCCCGAGCTCCTCTTCGGTGTCTCCACCGATGGGGCCAAGGTCGCGGAGGCCGAGCTCGAGGACGGCGATCCGATCCCGCTCGTCGAGGCGGCGCGGAGCGCGGGCGCCGAGCTCCTCTGGATCCACTCGAACGCCGACCTTGCGCCGCTTGGCTTCGCTTGCATGCCAGGATATGTGCGCCTGCGAGCCGGATCGCCGCCGGCCGGCCGGGAGCTCCCCCGGCTGGCCGCGGCCGACTACGCGGCGACCCTCGACCGCGCGTACCGTGGGCTCTGGGGGCACAAGCAGGTCGCGCCGGATGCGGTTCCGCCCGACGGCACCGTCGTCGTCGGCCTGTACGAGGTCGGCGAGCCGGTCGGCCTCTGCACGGTGTTCCCGGCCGAGCGGCTCGTCGACTCGCCCGGGGTGGTTCCCGGGGCGCGCGAGGCGCCCGTCTACGCGCAGCTCCTGCGCGGCGCATGTGCCGTTCTCGGCTCCGGCCCCGTCGAGCTCGACTCGTGGGGCGACGCCGCCGAGGTGATCGAGGCTTACGCCGCGCTCGGCTTCGAGCCGGTGGCGCGGGTCGCAGGCTGGGAGCTCCGGCTCAGGTCGTGAGCAGGACCTGCTGCTTCGGCCGGCCCTTGCTCGTCGTCACCACCCAGCCGTCGAAGTCCTTGAGCCGGTAGGGCACCGAGAAGCGGACGGTCGTGCGGCCGGTCTTCTTCACGGAGAAGGCGCCGCACCAGGCGACCACCTTGTCTCCGCGGGTCAGGTAGAGCTCGTACCAGACGCCCTTCGGCAGGGACTTCAGCCCGCTGACGTGGACGAGGAGCGGCCAGTTGCCGACCTCGTCCCGGTTGCCGACGAGCACCGAGGCATGAGCCGCTCCGCCCGAGACCGGGTGCATCGCGATCGGCGAGCCCTCCGCGGGGAACGTCCCCGATTTCCGGTCGCCGACGACGAAGCCGATCCAGAATGCGGCCGCTGCGACGCCGATCGCCAGGAAGACCGCCGTCGCCCGGCGCCGCTGGGGGAGCCAGGCAAGCACGGCTGCGCGGAGACGTGCGGGGTGCCTCCGCCAGGCGGGGGGACAGCTCGGGCGGCGGTCCCGCCGCGACGAGCAGGTCGTGCGCCCGGCGGAGCCTCGCGAGCTCCTCCGGCGTGCCCTCGCCGCCGACCAGGCCGTCGAAGTCCGGTCCGCTCATCCCAGCTCCTCCTCCAGTTCCTCCGACAGGCGCCGGAGCCCGTTGCGCGTCCGCGTCTTCACAGTCCCGAGCGGGATGTCGAGGAACTCGGCGATCTCGCTCTGCGACAGCTCGCTCCAGTAGGCGAGCTCGAGCACGGCCCGCTCCGAGTCCGGAAGCTCCTCGAGGGCCCGGTGCACCCGCCAGGCGACCCAGGACTGCTCGGCGCGGTCGGGCGGGCCCGGCGAGTCGGACGGCGTGTCCACCGGCTCGGCCGGCGGCTCGACCCTCGCCCGGCCGCGATCGGCGATCGCGTTCCGCGCGACCGCGTACAGCCACGGCGCGACGGGCCCGCGCTCGCGCCGGTAGCTGCGCGACGCCCGCCAGATCGACGTGAACGCCTCCTGCACGGCATCCTCGGCGCGCCCGCGGTCGCCGAGCCGTCGCAGCGCGAGCCCGAGCACCGCGCGGGCATAGCGCTGGTAGAGGCTCCCGAACGCGTCACGGTCGCCCTCGCCGATCCGCGTGAGCAGATCCTCGTCGCTCGGCTGGATCGCCGACACCTGCGGCATCGTCGCCGCTTCCGAGCCCGAGGGCAAGCCCCTGGCGGCCTGCCCCACGCAGGGCATGCCGTGACCGACCTCTGCTGCGAGCTCCATCGTCACTCCTACGCGTTTCGCGGCCGCTCGGATTGCAGGCGATGAGACCAGGACAGGCGAATCCTGTTACCGGGCTGTCGTCTATGCTGGCCGCGCCTTCGCTTCGACGGGAAAGGAACCGATGACGACGCTTGCCTTCAACCACCAGGAGATCGTCGCGCGCGAGCTGAAGCCGGCGCTGTACGAGCTGGACGGCATCTCCCGCGAGACGATCGAGGCCCACTACAAGCTGTACCAGGGGTACGTGAGCAAGAGGAACGAGATCCTCGGCAAGCTCGCCGACACGGACCTCTCGAGCGCGAACCAGGTCTTCTCGGACCTGCGCGCCCTGAAGGTCGACCTGACCTTCGCGATCGGCGGGATCAAGAACCACGAGCTCTACTTCGAGCATCTGGGCGGAACAGGCGGCGACCCCGAGGGTGGGTTCGCCGATCTGATCCGGCGCGACTTCGGCTCGATCGCGGACTGGCGCGCCGACCTGGCAGCCACGGGAATGGGCGCCCGCGGCTGGGCGTGGACGGCCTACGACTGGGACGAGGGCCGGCTCTTCAACTACATCGGCGACGCCCAGAACACGTTCCCGATCTGGAACGCGACGCCGCTCGTCGCCCTCGACGTCTACGAGCACGCCTACTTCCTCGACTACCAGACCGACCGCGCCTCGTACATCGAGGCGTTCTTCAACAACCTCGACTGGGCGGCCGTGAACGGCTGGGTCGAGGCGTATGGCATCCGGGCGTAAGCAGGGAGCGCGTGGGCGAGCCGCGGGCCACGCCGCGTCCGGTTCCCCCGTGCCGTGACGCTCGCGATCCTGATCGCGGCCGGTTATCTCGCCGGCAGCATCCCGACGGGGTACTGGCTCGTCCGCGGTCTCAAGCACGCCGACATCCGCTCGCTCGGGAGCGGCAACATCGGCGGCACCAACGTCTGGCGCGTCTACGGGCGCTGGTACGGGTTGCCGGTCGTCTTCCTCGACACCGCGAAGGGGTTCGGGCCGGCGCTCGTCGCCACGCACGTGGACAACCACCTCGCGGGCGTGCTCGCCGGATCGGCGGCGATGCTGGGGCACTGGCGGCCGTTGTTCATGGGCTTGAAGCGGGGGGGGAAGATCGTCGCTACCACCGGTGGGTCGTTCCTCGGCGTGGCGCCGGTCGTCGGCGGGATCGGCGCCGGCGTGTGGATCGCCTTCTTTCTCGCGTTCCGGTACGCGTCGCTCGCCTCGATCGCCGCCGGGCTCTCGCTGCCGGCGCTCGCCGTGGGGCTCGGCTATCCGTGGCCGGTCGTCGCCTTCGCCGCGGCCGCGGCCGCGGCGATCGTGGTCCTGCACCGCGCGAACATCAGGCGGCTTGCCGCAGGCACGGAGAGTCGCGCAACCCTCAGGCTTCGCCGCTCTAGGTCTCGAGCGGAGCCATCGTCAGGCCGCGCCGCCTGAGACCGCGCCAGTAGTGCTCGGCCACCTCCCGGTGGCCCGACCAGACGACGGCGTTGCCGGTCGTGTGGATCCGGTTCGCGTAGTCGAGGCCCTGCGCGAAGGAGACGTCGGGGAGGACGGCGGCCAGCGCGGCGGCCACTCCGTCAAAGGTGTTGTGGTCGTCGTTGAGGACGATCACATGCCACGGGTCGCCCAACCCGGTGCCCGTCCCGCGGTCGAGGCGCTCCCTCGTCTCGGTCATCGGGCGAGCCAGGCTCGCAGATCCGTGTGCCGGGCCGGGCGCTCGCCCCGCTCCAGCTCGGACCGCAGCTCGGCGACGGTGCCGTGGCGCTCCGCGAGGACGTCGTGGGTGTGGATCGTCTCCAGGTTCACCTGGCGTGACCACAGGAAGTCGCCGTCGTCGAGCTCCGGGTAGGCCTCGAGCGTCTCCTTCAGCGCCACGCGCACCGAGTCCTCGACGAAGCGCGGCTGGAGGTGGGCGTGCTCGACGACGAACAGCTCGTCGGGGCGCTTGAGCAGCTCGTAGATCGGCGAGCTCATCGAGCGCTCCACGATCTCGACCAGGTCCTCGGCGTTGACCGGGCGGTCGGTGCCGACGTACAGGGTGCCGCGGCCTCGCTGGTTGTGAGTGGCCAGCGGAACGAGCTCGAGGATGCGCTCGACGTCGCGTCCGCCGAAGCCGGCTTCGAGCAGTCGCTCGGAGGCGGCGCCGCGGACGAGACCCTGCGCGCACGGGCACGCGTTTATCCCGGTCGCCTCCACCCCCACAGCGCGGTGCGCGCCGTCGGCCGACGCGCCGGCGATCCCGATCAGCGACACCATCTCCTGGGTGCGCATCCGCGTCACGGGCGTCTCGCGCTGGAGTGGGTAACGGGCGGTGACCTCGACCTCGGCGCGGAGCGCCTCCTGCCGCCCGACGACGGCGCAGGCAATGTGCTCGGCCAGCTCCTCGACCAGCAGAGCCTCGCCGATCACGAGCTCGTCGACGGCCTGCTCGAAGAGCTCCGGGAAGCGGGACATGTGCACGCCGCGCTGGGCCGGGTCGAGATCGACCGAGCAGGAGATCTCCGCGAACACGAGCTTCTCGAAGCGCCCCCGGCGAAGGCGGATCGCCTTGTTCACGCCCCGGACGCCCGCGCGCGAGAGCCCGATCCGGACCTCGGGCTCCGAGGACTGGAGGTCTGCAGCGAGGAAGTCCGTCCGCTCCATCTATGCTCCGCAAACGTACCAGGGGAGAACGTGACCGAGGAAACGGCGTTCGCGAGGCTGGTCGGCCTCGCGTGCCACGACCTGCGCACCCCGCTCGCGACCGTGTACGGCTTCGCGCGGACGATCACGCGCGCGGAGGGCCTCGACCCGAAGCTCGCCGGCTACTCGGAGATGATCGAGCAGGCCTCGCAGCAGCTCGGCGAGTTGATCGACGAGCTGTCGCTGGCGGCCCGGATCGAGAGCGGACGTTACGAGCCGAAGCTGGACCGGGTGTCGACCGGCGAGATCGCGGCGTCGGTCGCCGAGCGTCTCGGCCCGGACCGCGTGGGGGTGGAGGGCGGCGACGGCACGGAGGTGGAGGTCGACGTCGAGCCGGCGAAGCGTTCGGTCGCGGCGCTCGTCCAGTGCGCGCTCCGGCACGGCGGCCTGGATCGCGTCGAGGTCGTCGCGGACGGTGCCGAGCTGCGCGTGACGGCGATCACGCCTGCGTCCGCTCCGGTCGTGCTCGGCGAGGACCTGCGCGACCTCGGCGCCGCGGTCGCCGTCCGCCACGTTCGCCGCCTGGGCGGCTCGGTGACCGTGGACGGCGAGACCCTGACGATCCGCCTCCCGGCCTGATCGGGCCACCGACCCCGGTCGCCGCCCGCCCCGACCGCTTGTCCACAACCGGTGCCTGGCACTGCACCTGTGACGATTCGGTGTCGCTTCTTCCACCGACGGTGCCCGGCACTCCAGGTGTGACGAGTTCGTGACTCTTTCCCCACCGGTAGTACCTGGCACTCCAGGTGTGACAAGAGTGGAACGACGCCGCTCGGCTGCCGGCGGACCGGCGGGCACGGGCGTACGGTGGGTCGGTGCCTCGCGTTCCCCGGTCGGCGCTTCCCGGTGGCTTCTTCCACGTCTACTGCCGCGGCGTCGCCGGGATCGTCGCCTTGCCCGACGGTGACGACCGGACGGAGCTCTTCCGGCTCATCGGCGTGCAGGTGCGGAGGCATCGGCTGGAGCTGTACGCGGCCTGCGCCCTCTCGACGCACTACCACCTCGTGCTCGACGGGCGCGTGTCCGACATCTCGAGGTGCATGCACCAGGTGAACTGGCGCTACGCGCGGTACTTCAACGAGAAGCACGAACGCTTCGGGCACGTGTTCGCCGAGCGCTTCGGAACCCGCGCGCTCGAGGGCGAGGACCGCGTGTTCGATACGTGCGCCTACGTCCTGCAGAACCCGGTCAAGGCCCGGCTCTGCCAGCGGATCGACGAGTGGCCCTGGTCGTACTGCCGCTACGGCCTCGGTGCCGTCTGAGCGCCGTCACCTGAGCAGCCGTGACAGCCGCCGGTCCTTGAGCACACGCCCGCCGGTCTGGCAGGACGGGCAGTAGTAGATCGTGTGCTCCTCGTAATCCACCCGGGCGATCGGGGTGCCGCAGTCCGGGCAGGGCGCTCCGAGGCGATCGTGGATCCGGTACACCCTCGCGTCCTTCGCGCCCCGCTCGCGGAGCTCGAGCCCGCGCGAGAGCTCCTCCTCGATCGCCGCCGCCAGCCGCGCGACCTCCTCTGCCGAGGTCTCCGTCGAGAGCGCGAACGGAGACAGCCGCGCCCGGTGGAGAATCTCGTTCGCCCATGCCCGTCCGATTCCGGCCACCGCCCGCTGGTCGCGGAGCAGCGAGTGGAGCCGTCGCGAGTTGCCGCGGAGGATCCCGCTCAACCGCTCCGCGCCGATCCCGAGCGCCTCGGGGCCGAGGTGCGCCAGCTCCGCCTGCGCCCGCTCCGGCGAGAGCAGCCAGACGCCGGCGCGCTTCTTCGATCCGGCCTCCGTCAGCACGAGCTGACCCCCGCCCTCGAAGCGCAGCCGGAAGGCGGGCGTCTTCGGCGCCTTCTCGGCGGCGCGCAGGAACCGCAGCCGCCCGGAGGTCATCAGGTGGACGAGCAGGACGAGGTCCCCGTCCTCGGTCGGGAAGAGCAGCCGCTTGCCCCGCCGCTCCGCGCCGGAAAGCCGCCGGCCCTCGAGCGAGGAGAGCGGGGGGTCGAAGGTCTTCAGGGTGGCCACGTGCGCGGGACCCGCCCGCTCGATCGGGAAGGCGCGCACGGGCTCGTCGAGGGCACGCCGCCAGGCCTCCACCTCGGGCAATTCAGGCACGTAGGCTCCTCCGCATGGGCCCGATCAGGGTAACCGCCCGGAGAGGAGCGCTCGTCGAGGCCGTACACCTGGTGCACGCCGTCGCCGTCCGGGACGGCCGCGTCGTGGAGGCGGCCGGCGACCCGCACCTCCGGGCGTTCTTCCGGTCGTCGGCGAAGCCGATCCAGGCGCTGCCGCTCGCCCGGGAGCGCCCCGACGTCACCGGGGCCGAGCTGGCGATCGCCTGCGCCTCTCACCGCGCGGAGGCGCCGCAGCTCGAGGCGGCGCGGAGCCTGCTCGGCCGCGCTCCGGCGGGCGAGGACGACCTCGAGTGCGGGCCGCAGGAAGGTCGCGGGCCGGAACGGATCGCCCACAACTGCTCGGGCAAGCACGCGGGCTTCATCGCCGTCTGCCGCGCCCGGGGCTGGCCGGTTGAGGGCTATCGCCTGCCCGCGCACCCCCTCCAGCAGCTTCTCGTCCGGGAGATCGCCCGCGCGACCGAGGTTCCGGCCGGCGAGATCGTCACCGCGACCGACGGCTGCGGGGTCGTCACCTTCGGTGTGAGCCTGGAGCGGATGGCCCACGCCTTCTCCCGGCTCGCTCGGCTCGAGGGCGGCACCCGCGTGGCCGCGGCGATGACCGCGCATCCCGCGCTGATCGGCGGGAGGCGGGACGCGGTCGACACCGACCTGATGCGCATACGCCCGGGCTGGGTCGCGAAGGGTGGCGCCGAGGGCCTGATCTGCGCGGCGAGCCCGGAGGGGCTCGGCCTCGCCCTCAAGGCCGCGGACGGCAACAACCGCGCGCTCCGGCCCGCGCTCGCGTCGTTTCTCGGCCTCGGCCCGGACTTCGGCACCGCGCCGGTCGCAAACAGCTGCGGCGAGATCGTCGGAGAGATCGTGTGCGACCCGGCCTCGTAGCCGTGACCGGGCTGCTCCTGCTCGCGGGCTGCGGCGGCTCCGTCTCCGGCGGCTCGGGCTCCGGCAGCTCCGGCCCCGGTGGGAGTGCCGGGGTCACGCTCGTGGCGGCGCTCGGCGACTCGATCACGGCCGGCTCGCCCGGCTACGACCCGGACCCGCTGATGCGGGACACGCTCGGTTTCGGCGCGAACGAGAAGAGCCAGTGGGAGTACTGGGCGCAGAAGCTCCATCCGCACCTCCGGTTTCGCAACTGCGGCGTCTACGGCGAGCGCACCGACCAGATCGCGCGCCGGCTGGACGCGTGTGCGAAGGGCGCCCAGGTACTGGTTGTCCAGGGCGGCATCAACGACATCGCCCAGGGCCGCCCGGTCGAGGCGGCGGCCGCGAACCTGCGCCGGATGGTCGACCGCGGCAACACGCTCGGCCTGCGGGTCGCGGTTGCCGAGCTCCTGCCCTGGAACAACGGCTACCCCGAGGCCGATCCGAAGATCCGGCGCCTGAACGGGCTCGTCCGCGCGATCGCGAAGGAC
Organism: uncultured Actinomycetes bacterium; assembly: GCA_963837265.1. GTDB lineage: Bacteria > Actinomycetota > Thermoleophilia > Gaiellales > Gaiellaceae > DATBLE01. Next base: position 655,360 of record CAWIMQ010000001.1, on the reverse strand, counting down.
GAGGGGGCCACGGTGCTGCCCTTCTACGAGACCCTCGAGGACCCGTCCCGCGCGGGGCGGATGCGCGAGGAGTGGACCCCGGACGGGGACCATCCCTCGATCGAGGGATACCGGCTGCTCGGCGAGCGAGCGTTTCGGCTTCCGTAGCGAGATCCGGGTCTCCCTCGAACGAGGGACTCGGCCGCGCGTGGCCCGCCGGCGCCGGATCCGCTACAGTCACCGCTTCACGCCCGCGACCACAGGAGGTGGCTCACATGTCGAAGACGCTTGCCAATCGCCTCCGGCGCAGGGCGTCCGGCTCCTAGCCCGTCCGAGCAACGTCGTCCTGGCCGTCCGTGTCCCGGTGGCTTTCGGCTGCCTGAAACGGGGTCGGAGCCAGAGCAAGCACTGGCACCGGCTGCTCGTCCTCGCTGCAAAGGAGACTCGCGTTGCTCGCACAGCTCGGCTGGACTCCAGCCTTCGAAGACCAGTTCACCCCGCATGCCGCCGGCGGCCTGGAGCCCGCGCGCGTGGCCGTCGAGCACCGGGGTGGTGCCTATCTGCTCTATTCGGCGCGCGGAGAACGGTGGGCCGAGCTCTCGGGCCGGCTTCGCCACGCCGCCGGCTCGCGCGGCGACCTCCCCGCGGTCGGGGACTGGGTGGCGGCGACGGGAGACGGAGTCGGGGGCGGGATGAATCCGGCCTCCGAGGCCGGCCCCCTGCTCATCCACGCGGTGCTGCCGCGAAGGACGAAGTTCTCGCGGATGGCCGCGACAGACCACGGGCAGACGGTGGAGCAGGTCGTCGCAGCCAACGTCGACGTGGTCTTCCTGACCGCCGGGCTCGACGGCGACCTGAACATCCGCCGGCTGGAGCGGTACCTGACCCTGGGCTGGGAGAGCGGAGCCACCCCCGTCGTCGTGTTGACCAAGGCCGACCTCTGCGCGGACGTCGACGCGGCGGTGCTCGAGGTCGAGTCGACTGCGGTCGGCGTCCCCGTCCATGCCGTCAGCAACCTCACGGGAGACGGGGTCGAGACTCTGCGCGGCTACCTGGTAGAGGGACGCACGGTCGCGGCGCTCGGCTCCTCCGGTGTCGGCAAGTCGTCGCTCGTCAACCGGCTCGCAGGCGAGGAGCTGATGGCGGTCGGGGACGTGCGCGCCGACGGACGCGGCCGGCACACGACCACGAACCGCCAGCTGCTCCGGCTCCCGGGCGGTGGGCTCTACCTGGACACGCCGGGCATGCGGGAGCTGCGGCTCTGGGAGTCGGAGGAGGGCATCGCACACGCCTTCGAGGACGTCGAGGCTGCCGCGGCCGGCTGCCGGTTCGCCGACTGCGCCCACGAGGGCGAGCCGGATTGCGGCGTGCAGGCTGCGATCGACGGCGGAGCGCTCGACCCCGAACGGCTCGCGAGCTGGCGGAAGCTGCAGGGCGAGCTCCGGCACCTGGCGCTGAGGCAGGATGCGCGGCTTCGGTCCGAGGCCCGAAAGGAGCGGCGGCGCTTCGCCCGGAGCAGGCGCAGGGCCTCCTGGTGAGTCACAACTGACGAGGCCCGGGCGGGCGCCTCGGGTGAGACTCGGCTCGTGCGCGCTCTCATCGTCGCCGCCGCGGTGCTGGTCCTTTCGCTGCCGGCGCAGGCGGCCCCGCGCCTGCCGCTGCGCTCCTGCGCGGTGTCCGGGTACGAGGCGCGCTGCGGGACGTTCCGGGTGCCGGAGGACAGCGCGCGTCCGCGCGGGAAGTCGATCGCCCTCCGCGTCGTCGTCCTCCCCGCGACCGGGCATTCCGTCGCGCCCGACCCCGTCGTCTTCCTCGCGGGCGGCCCCGGCGGGGCGGCGACCGAGCTCGCCGGCTGGGTGCGGACCACCTTCCCGGGCGTCAACCGCAACCGCGACGTCCTCCTGGTCGACCAGCGGGGCACGGGCGCCTCCGGCCGCCTGGTCTGCCCGCCGGTCCCGGCGACCGTCACCGACTCTCCGAGCCTCGACGCGTACATCGGAGCCTGCCAGGCGTCGCTGGGCGCGGACTTCAGCCGCTACGGGACCGTTGCCGCCGTGGACGACGTGGATGCGGTCCGGGCAGCGCTCGGCTACGGGCAGGTCGACCTCTACGGCGGATCGTACGGGGCGACCGCCGCGCAGGTGTACCTGAACAGGCACCCCGGCTCCGTGCGATCCGTGATCCTCGACAGCGGCACGCTGCTCGAGATCCCGATCTACGAACGCTGGGGCTCCAGCGCGCAGCGGGCGCTGGACCAGATCGCCGTCCGCTGCGCGGCCGAGAAGGGATGCTCCACCGCCTACCCGCACTGGGAGGCGGACCTCGTGCCGCTGATCGACTCGCTGAACGAAGCGGCGGTCGAGGTGAACGTGGCCGGCGCGGGGATCGTGAAGCTGAACGGCGACGCCGTTGCCGGCACGGTGCAGAACCTGACGCGGACCGTCGACGGCGCCGCGAACGTGCCACGCGACATCGCCCATGCCGTCCGCGGCGACTACCAGCCGATCGCCCGCGCCTTCGTCTCGGTCGGAGGCTCGCCGTCGCTGCTTGCGATGTTCTACTCGATCGAGTGCAACGAGCCGTGGGCGGCCTGGGACGCGGCACGGTCGGCGGCGGACGCCGAGGGCACCTATCTAGCGCACTCGCACGCGGCGGAGACCGCGGTGCAGGCACTCGTCTGCGGCGTGTTCCCGCACCGCACGGAGAGCCCGGCCGACTGGCGGAACCCGCGGTCGGATGTCCCCGCGCTCGTCCTGGTCGGCGGAGCCGACCCGCAGGATCCGATCGGGAACATCGCCGCGATCAGGCAGACGATGCCGAGAGCCCGGATCCTGGTCGCCCCCGGCTACGGCCACGGCGTCGGCCAGATCCCGTGCCTGGCGGCGTTGACGGCTCGGTTCCTCGAGCGCGGCACGGCCAGCGGGCTCGACACCCGCTGCGTACGGCGGATCTCGCCACCCGCGTTCCAGGTCGGCTGAAAGGCGCCGGAGCCGGTCCGGGGGCCGGCTCCGGCGCGGCCGGGGCGAGGTCCTACGAGTCGCCCGTGGGCTCGAATCGCGCCATCAGGTACGTGTCCCGGGTGATCGTGATCACGCACGGGTTGTTGCCGCCCGCGCAGGCGCCCCCGACCCAGCCGGCGAACGCGTACCCGGCGGACGGCGTCGCCGTCACGACGGCGATGTCACCGACGCTGTAGTACCGGTTGCAGGCGCCCGGACAGTCGATCCGGTACGGGACGCTCTGCACGTAGCCGGAGCCCGGCGTCGAGGTCGACACCATGAGCTCCTCGGCGCCGGGCCACGTCCATCGGACCTGCGGCCCCGGAGCACGGGCCGCGCTCGCTCCCGCAACGGACGGAACCGCCGCGCAGACGCCGGCCAGCGCGACCACGCCCAGCACCAGTCGGCCGCGGCTGCCCGCGACCCTGATCAGCCTCTTCATCTGTGACCCCCTTTTCTCGTCTTCCGTTCGTGTACCGGGGCCCGAGGAACGCGAAACCGGAGCTACCCCCGGAACCAGCGGCGCCCGGGCCGGGCGCCGCGCCACTCGTCGCGGCTCGGCAGCCTGCCCGCCTCGCGAGCGGCCCGCGCGCACTCCATGTGGGCGTGCCTGCGCCGCCCGTGGTCGCCCTCCGGGAAGAGCAGGACGTGGTCGCTCATCGACGCGAGCCGCCGGCCGCACAGCGGGCACGTGTAGGTGGCCGGCTTGAGGTTCTGCGCGCGCCGGAGTTCCCACCAGCGCGGCGTGTCGCTCACCTCGTCGTGACCGTCGTGACCGTTCCGGTGGTCGAGGTCGTGGTCGCCGTGGGGGTGGTGGTCGTGCTCGTGATCGTCGTCGGGCTCGTCGTCGCGGCCGGGCAGTCCACGCCGGCCGTCGACTTCACCTCACGGCAGCTTCGGTCCGTGACGGTCCCGCCCGAGCGGGCCCGAGTGACGCTGAACACGTCGCTCGTCACACGGGCGACGTAGGCCTTCCCGTCGGCGGCGGCGTCGATGGTGACGTCGAGCGGCACCGTCAGCTCCGAGGCCAGCACCTGGTCGCGGGACACGAGCTCGGCGAGGTGGGCGGTGTACTTGCCGCCGGACGCGAACACCTGCTGTTCGGCGCGGTCGATCCGGTCGATCGCGTCCAGCGTCAACACCCCGCGGTCCTTCGCGGAGAGCGTCTTCGAGCTCGAGCGGTTGAAGAGCTGAGGGAGGATGAAGAGCGCCGCGAAGGCGAGCAGCAGGATCGGGAGGTAGCGGCGCATGTCCACGGCCGCCCAACCCTACCCGGGCGATCAGCGGCGGCGCATGGTCAGGCGGACGACATTGCCGTCCGGAAGCGACCGGATCTGGACCAGGTCGCACAGCTGGTTCGCCATCCACAGCCCGCGACCCCCGGTCTGGTCGGTCGCAGGCCGGCGGCGGCCCGCCAGCGGATCGGAGATGCGGCCGCGGTCGCGCACCTCGCACACGAGACGGCCGTCCTCCTGCCAGATCGTCAGCAGACCGCTGCCGCCGCCGTGGCGGACGCTGTTGGAGAGGATCTCGTTCACGGCCAGGACGAGGTCGTCACGGCGAGGAGGGCGCAGGTCGGCATCCGCCGAGCGCCGGTAGACGAGGCGGCGGCCCTCGCCGAGGGAGCCGAGATCGAACGAGAGCTCGTGCGCCGAGGGCGGCGGTTCGGGGAGCGGCGCCTCGAACGGTGCGAGCGGGTCGGGGCTCCGGTAGCGGTCGCTCCTGCGCCTGATTCCGCCCTGGAGCACGTGCGGGTGGCTCGAGAGCGCCTCCTCGATCACCGCTTCTCCGAGGGTCGCGGTGTCGTACGGGCAGAGCAGCTGCCAGGCGGGGCCGTCGGCGAATGCGAGGTTCAGCAGCGACTCGTGCCGCTGGCACTCAACCATCTCGTCCGCTCCCCGACCGGCCCAGATCGGCTCGCTGATCCCCCGCGCGGCCCGTCCGGCGCCGCAGTGCCCGGAGACGAACTCCGCCCAGACCGGGATCATCCGGGCCGGGTTCGCCCCGACGTCGCCCATGTCCGCGAAGCGAACGTGCTCGGCCGCTCCGTCGAGCCCGGCCCGGAGGAGGGCGATCTTCCGGGCGGAGACGGCGGCCAGAACCGGCTCTCCGGCCCGGATCCCGTCCTGGACGAAGGGCAGGACACCTTCGAGGAACCCGTCCTCGCCCGCGTAGAGAAGAGCCGTGTGCTCGAGCACGCCGACGCGACGATCGAGAGCAGGGCCCATCCCGGCTTTCCCTTGTACCCGGCGCGCGGAATTTCAAGCGCCCTGCGGCACGCCGCGCGTGGTGGGCGCGGCGAGCGGCAGGGTGAACGACACGCGCGCGCCTCCGCCGGGCCTGTTCTCCGCCCAGATCCGCCCGCCCTGAGCTTCGACCAGCCCGCGGGCGATTGCGAGGCCGAGCCCGGATCCGGCCGAGCTCCGCGAGCCTTCGCCGCGCCAGAAGCGCTCGAACATGCGCACCTCGGCCTCGGCCGAGAGGCCGTCGCCGGTGTCCTCGACGGCCACCACCAGCGACTCCGCTCCGGGCCGGACGCGCACCGCGACCGCTCCGTCGCCCGGTGTGTGCCGGAGCGCGTTCGTGAGCAGGTTGAGGAGGATGCGCTCGACCTGGTCGGGTGCGCAGCGGACCGGCGGCAGCGGCCGGTCGAGATCTGCCCGCAGCTCGATCCGCCGGGCGCGGGCCTCGGCCTGGATCCCTTCCAGACAGGTCTCGACGATCCCGTCGAGCGGTCCCTCCCGGAGCTCCAGGGTGAGCGCCCCGGCGTCGATCCGGGCGAGCTCGAACAGGTCGCCGACAAGTCCGTTCAGCACCCGCACCTGCGCTCGGAGGGCGGGCAGGTACTCGCCGGGCTCGGCGAGCCCGTCCTGGATCGCCTCGATCATCGCGGTCATGGAGGCGAGCGGCGTCCGCAGGTCGTGGCTGGCCCAGGCGACGAGCTGCCGGCGGGCGTCGAAGAGCCGCTCGATCGACTCCGCCATCTCGTTGAAGCTGCCGGCCAGGTCGGCGATCTCGCTCGGCCCCCGGGTCGGCGCGCGGGCCGCGAGGTCGCCGGCCGCGAGCCTGGCGGACACGGCGTGCAGGCGCTCGACCGGCTTCACGATCCAGTGGCCGAGCAGCAGCGCGGCCACGACCGCGGAGGCGGCGGAGGCGGAGGCGACGCTGAGGATCTTGACGTCGTCGTGCATGTGGAACATCACCCAGCCGGAGGTGAGGACGGCGACGAGCGGAAGCACGACGGCCAGCAGCGCGAGTCCGGACAGCTGGAGCCGGACCGTGGGCAGGAAGCGGATCGCGAGGGCGAGCGCGAGCCCGGCCGCGAGGGTGGTGACGACGAGGAGAACGGCGACTTCGGTCACGGCACGAACCGGTAGCCGAGGCCCCAGACCGTCTCGAGGTGCTGCGGCCGGGAGGGGTCGGCCTCGATCTTCTCGCGCAGCCGGCGGATGTGGACCGTGACGGTGCCCGTGTCGAGCGCGGCCGTGTAGCCCCAGACGCTGCTCATCAGCTGCGCCCGCGTGAACACCTGGCGCGGGTTGCCGGCGAGGAACCAGAGCAGGTCGAACTCGCGCAGGGTCAGCTTCAGCGGGGTGCCCGCCCTGTGCACCTCGCGGGTCCCGCCGTCGATGACGAGGTCGCCGGTCTCGATCCGGCCCGCCGACGGCGCGCTCGGGGTCGAGCGGCGGAGGACGGTCTTCACGCGGGCCGCGAGCTCGCGGGGCGAGAACGGCTTGGTCACGTAGTCGTCCGCGCCGACCTCGAGGCCGACGATCCGGTCGGCCTCCTCCCCGAGCGCGGTGAGCATGATCACGGGGAGGTCGGAGCGGGCGCGGATCCACCGGCAGAGCGAGAGCCCGTCGGTGCCCGGAAGCATCAGGTCGAGGACGACGAGCTCGGGCGCCTCGCGCTCCACGATCGCACGGGCGGTGTCGCCGTCGCCGGCCACGAGCGTCCGGTAGCCCTCGCGGGTCAGGTAACGGACGACGACGTCGCGCACCGTCGGCTCGTCGTCGACCACGAGCACCGTCGTCATCTCCGCCATTGTCTACCCGAATGTGAACGAATAGGCGTCGACTCCCGGCGAGAAGCGCAGCTCGAGCAGGGCGTCGCGTGCCTTCGGCCCCGAGAAGACGGTGTACAGGCGGTCGCCGTCCACCTCGATCGAGCCGGACGGGCGGCCGTCGACGAGGATCTGGGCTCGTCCCGTGCCGCCGAGCACGACGTACACGTTGCGGGCGACGAAGCGCAGCCGCAGGCGGGCGTCCCTCACGGCGAGCGCGCGCTCGCCGCCGATCCGCCAGTCGCCGGCGTAGGAGAGCATGCTCTGCCCGAGCCGGGCCGGGAACGTGTAGCGGGCGACGTGGTTCCGCCGGATCGGGCTGCCCGAGTACCGCTCCAGGCGGAGGTAGCCGAGGTACGACTCGGGCGTCGTCGGCTCGGTCGGCGTCGCGTCCGCGACCGCCGCGGTCCGCCGAGGAACGGCCCTTCCGGCCTCGGAGAGCAGCGATCGGATCGCCTTCTCGGTCGCGGCGTACTCGCCCTCGCCGAAGTGGTAGTGGCGGACGCGGCCGGTCTTGTCGATCAGGTACTCGGCCGGCCAGTACTCGTTCGAGTAGGCGGTCCACGTCTTGTAGTCGTTGTCGAGCGCGACCGGCCACGTGACGTGGAGGCGGTGGGACGCCCCGCGCACGTTCGAGAGCACGTGCTCGAAGGCGAACTCCGGCGTGTGGACGCCGACGATCTCGAGGCCGTCCTTGTGGTAGGCGGCGTACCACGCGCGCAGGTGCGGGAGGGTTCGGATGCAGTTGATGCACGAGTACGTCCAGAAGTCGACGAGGACGACCTTGCCGCGCAGCGATCGGAGCGTCAGCGGACGCCCGCCCGGAGTGTTCAGCCAGTGCGAGATGCCGACGAAGCCCGGCGCCTTCCCGAGCACGGGCAGGCCTGACTGCCCGGCGGCGGTCGTCGCGGCGAACGCGTTGCCGCCGCCGCGGAGCGAATCCAGCTTCTTCCGCGCCAGCGACGTGTCCTCGATGTGCCTCTGCAGGGTCGAGGAGTAGCCGCCGAGCGAGGTCTGGATGCTCTGGTCGACGTTGAAGACGATCGCGACCGCCGCGGCCGCGACGATGACGCCCATCGCCCGGCGCAGGTTGTCACCGCCCGCGCGCAGGCGTCTTGCGACCCGCTGGCCGCCGAGCGAGACCAGGAGCATCGGCCCGGCGGCGCCGAGGGCGTAGGCGAGGGTGAGCAGCACGCTGTCGACGCTGAAGCGGTGCTGGGCGGAGAGGACGGTGATCGTCGCGAGCACCGGCCCGGCGCAGGGGACGAACACGAGCCCGAGGCTGGCCCCGAGCACGAAGCCGCCGCCGAGGTCGCCGCCGCGCCGGCGGCTCATGAAGGCGAGCGGGCGCTCGAGCCAGAGGCCGAGCTTCGGCCAGAAGAGCGTGGCCGCGACGACGAACAGGAGCGCGATCGCGATGTTGCGGAGGAGGTCCTGCGGAAGCCCTAGCGCGGAGAGCAAGGCCGCCGCCGTGAGGGTGAACAGCGTGAAGCTGGCGACGAGGCCGGCGATGATCGCATACGGCCGTCGCCTGCCGCCCGAGGCCCCGCCGGCGAGGATCACCGGGAGCACCGGCAGCACGCACGGCGAGACGGCCGTGATCACGCCGGCCGCGAACCCGATCGCGAGCAGAACGAGCATCCCGGCCTCAGGCTAGGCGTCTTTTCTTACGCACGCCTTAATTCAGGCCGCTCCGGCCGCGGCTCCTTAAAGGTTCCTTACGGCTGGGGTCGGGGCCGCGCTGCTCGCGCACACTGGACCGACCAACGACGAAGGAGGCTCGATGCGAGGTCGCATCCTCACCGCCGCCCTGCTCCTCACCGGGGTGCTCCCGGTCACCGCCCTCGCCGCCACGAGAGCGATGCACCCCGAGCTCGGGGCGAAGCTGCTCGGCGCGCAGGAGGTTCCGAAGGGGGCGCCCAAGGGTCACGGCATCGTCAACCTGACCCTGAGCGCGAAGAAGGGCACGGTCTGCTGGACGTTCGAGGGCATCGCCGGGACCGACAAGCCCAGGGCCGCGCACATCCACCGCGGGCTGCTGCGGAAGGCCGGCCCGGTGGTCGTTCCCCTCGGTGCCGCTTACAGGGCGAAGGGGTGCACGAGGGCGGCGAAGAAGCTGATCGAGGCGATCGAGGCGCACCCGAACCGCTACTACGTCAACGTGCACACGGCGAGGTACCCGGCCGGCGCCATCCGCGGCCAGCTCGTCGCCGGGATGATGCACATGTAGCCGCGTGGGGGAACCCATGGTTCCCCCACGGACCCCTTCCTTCGCGCTCTCGCTGCCGATCCGCTGTTGGCCTCTCGCCGGGCGAAGCCCGGCTTCGGCCGCGAGCGCCGCCTCCAATGAGCGCGCTCGGGCCGCCGTTCTCCGCCGCTACGGGATCGCCACGCCTGCCAGCACGACCGGCCCGAGCGTGTAGTCGAGCTCGCTCGACTGCACGACGCCGGTGGGGGTGAGCACGTCCAGCGTCTTGGGCACGGCGTTCGGATCGAACGTGCAGTGAGGGTCGCCGCTCGCGGTCGCGCAGACGCCGAAGGTGAAGGCCCCCGGGGTGGGAGTGAACCCTCGCGCCTGGTCGGAGCTGAACCCGTCCTGGCCGGTGAGGACGACGGTGAAGCTCCAGCCCGGGCCGGGCGCCCCCAGGCTCGACCTCGGGACGCTGAAGGTGATGAAGCGCGAGATCTGGTTGGCGCTGATCGAGATCGTCCCCAGGGTGTTTCCCAGCGCGTCGACGTACCGCTGGCCGAAGCCCTGGGCCTCGAGCAGGCGACTCCAGGCGTCCGCCGCCGAGATCGTGTAGTTCCGCTGCGGGAACGACGCCGCCGTCGAGGTGTTGCCCGCGGCCGGATCGTGCACGTAGACGTCCACGAGCTGCGCTCCGAGCGGGCTGCCGAACGTGGGCGTCAGGTCGCGCGTCTGCACCCGGAAGATGATGCTGGTGCCGTCGTCGAGCACCTCGAAGCGCTGCAGGTCGAAGGCGCCCGGCTGGAAGTTGCTCGAGGTCGGATAGGCGTAGTTTCCGGGCCCGTTGTCGTCGCCCACCGGGTCGGAGACGTCGAGCAGGACCGTGCCGGGCACGAAGTCGAAGACGACCGCCCGCCGGACGTGCGCGGTCCCGCCGCTCGGGCTGACGGCGACCACGTTGAGGACGCTCGTGCCGCCCGTCACCGGCACGTCGATGCTGAACGACCCTCCGCCGCCCACGACCGCCGACGCCGTCGTCGTCGCCGAATCGGCGTCGGTGTTCGTCGCCGAGATGTAGACGGTGTTGCCGGGCGCCGACGTCCCGGTCACCGTCACCGGCGAGCCGGACACGGCCGAGTTGTCGGCCGGGGCGGTGACGCTGAGCGTGGTCGTCCCCTGCGCGTGGGTGACGTAGCGGTCGTGGGTGACCGCCGGGAGCACGACGTTCCGGCCGGCGCCGAGATCGGCCGCAAGGCGCACGAACGAAGCCGCGGCCCACGTCAACGGCGACGCCGAGCCGGCCGCCTTGCCGTTCACGAAGCCGATCGAGGCAACGGTCGGGTCGGTGCCGTACGGAGAGGCGGGCAGGTCGGGCAGCTCCCAGTCCTGCTCCGGGACGAGGCCGACCCCGGAGGAGAACATGCTCATTCCGGCCAGGAGCGACGTCGCACCCGTCTTGTCGCCCGAGGCCAGCATCTGCTCGCCTCGCTCGGCCGAGAGCGGCGGCCAGAGGTGGCCGCTGCCCTGCCCGGTCGGCGCCCACGGCCGGCCGTCGCTCGCCCCGTCGCCGTAGCCGTCGCCGTTGTAGCGATGCCAGCCGGGCCCGCTCGCCGTGTCCGATCCGATCGCCGCGTCGACGACGGGCAGCGAGGCGACGACGTCCGGATCGTTCGCGCGCAGCTCGCCGAGCCGGACGAGCTCGAGGAAGCCGGCGTCGACGACCGCCCGCTGGTCGAGCGTCGGGCCGCCGTTGCCGAGGTTGTACGTGATCGCCGCGTTCGGGTCGCCCGTCTTCGAGAGGCGGATGAAGTACCGGGACGCGAGCGGCCCGCTCGTCGTCACCGTCCAGTCCTCGACCGAACGCTGCCAGTCGTCCGCGACGCCGAGCCAGACCGCCGCGGAGGCCGGATCGCCGTTCGCGCGTGCGAGGTCGGCGGCCGCGACGAGGCCGGCGATCCCGGCGGCGATCGTCGACGGCGAGTAGCCGCTCTGCTCCTCCCAGCGCTCGACCCCGAACGCGGGCCCGTGGGCGGCGACGAAGTTCGCGGCCGGCTTCACGTGGTCCTGGTAGAGCGACGCGTCGGTCATGTGGAGCTGGTCGGCCATCAGGATCGGGTACGACGCCTCGTCCAGCTGCGTGCCGAACGAGTCCGGCGCCGGCTTTCCGTTGGGGAGGCTGTTGCGCGGCATCGACCCGTCGGGAAGCTGCTGCTGCTCGAACAGGAACGTGACCGCGTCGCGCGCGGTGGCGAGGTCGCCGTCGGCGACGAGACCGGTCCACGCCTCGTACAGGTCGCGCGCGAACACCTCCCGGTAGGAGCCGAAGTACGTGTTCGCGGGATCGCCGGCGGAGATCGCCTGCCCCCACGGCGAGGCCAGGCTGGCGGCGATCGCGCCCGCGAACGTCTTGTCCTCGGACGCCTTGAGCACGTTCGCGCTGACGTAGTACGCATCCGCGAGGTCGCCCGCGCTCTTGCCCTTGAGCCCGGGAAGCTTGCCGGGCGGCTTCCTCAGCGACTTGTCGTACTCCTTCCAGCCCTTCTTGTAGTCGGCCAGCACCTTGGCGAACGGCGCGCCCAGGGAGCCCTCGGCCGCGCCGACGGCCTCGTCCTGGGAGGCGCCGAAGCCGAGCGCGAGCGTCGTCTTGCCGCTGGGCGGGAGTGCGACCTCGGCGGTCTGGACGACGTTGCCGCCGAGCGCGTCGTCGTAGGTGGTGGTCAGGGCGTGCGCGGCGTCGAGCTGTACGAGCCCGTCGCTGGCCGAGCCCGCGAAGCCGCTCGTCGCCCGGGCGAACGAGCCGTCGAGCGCGACGTAGACCGGCTGCGCGTAGTCGCGGTTCGCCGCGTTGGTCGCGGTCACCGGGTCGGAGGCGACGAGCACCGGATGGCCGGTGGAGGTGTCGATCGTCGCCGAGTCGGCGCCGCCGTTGCCGGTGCCCCCGCCGCCGTTGCCGTTCACGGTCGGGTCGAGGCGGACGTAGAGGTGGTAGCCGTGCCCGGCCTTGAAGCGGACCTGCATCAGCACGGTGTTTCGGTTCGGGTCGGTGATGTAGTCGGTCTCGATCGTGTACGCACCGTTCCCGGCTCTCGCCGTCACCGTGCACCCCATGCCGCCCGTGTCCTCCACCGGCTGGACGGCGTACGTCATGTCCCGCGTCTGGAGGTCGGTGAACGTGGAGCCGTCGGAGACGACGTACTGGAGCGTCTCCACGTTCGTGTTGTCGACGGTCGGGTAGTAGACGTCGCTCAGGACGCCGTCCGCGAGCGTGAACCAGACCTTCGACGTCGTGTTGCGGGCGGTGCCCAGGCAGTCCTTCCGGGCCAGGTCGAAGTGCGACAGCGCGCCGGGCCCGTCGGGCGCGCCCTGCGGGCTCGCGACCGTGACGGTCAGGACGTGCGACGCCGCGTCGTAGCCGAAGGTGACCTTCAGGTGGTCGACGGGGACGTCGAAGGTGATGTTCGGCCCGTTCGGGACGCCGCCTGCTCCGTAGTTCTCGTTCCAGCTCTCGTCGATCGCCACCTTCGTGTCGTACGACCCGGCCGGCAGCGCCGTGGTCTCGAAGGTGTAGATCCCGTCGCCGTCCGGGTCCTCGAGCCAGGAGCGCAGGCAGCCGGGGTCCCAGTCGCCGGGGCAGCCGAGCTCCGACTGGAAGCTCCCGGCCGCGACCGCGATCACCGAGCCCACGTTGTCGGTGACCCAGTGGGTCTTGTGGTCGTAGTAGAACTTGACGCTCCCGCCCGAGGGGAGGTCGAGCGGGATGTTCGCCCCGTTCAGCTGCGCGTTCAGCCCGTAGTTCTCCGTCCACGAGTCGTTCAGCGCGGCCTTGTAGTCGAAGCTCCCCGCCGGCAGCGAGAACGTTCCCTGCCAGACGTCGTCGCCCGCGTCGTACGCGAGGTGGGTGGTCGCGCACGCCGGATCCCAGTCGCCCGGACAGCCGAGCGCCGACTGGAGCGAGCCCGCGATCGTGACGGACGTCGGATCCGGCGTGGGCGACGCCGCCGCGGCCTGGAGCAGCACGAGGAGGACGGCGGCGAGCGCGAGGATCGTGCCCCGGAATCTGCTCACACCGGTCACCGGACTCAGACGCACGACCGCTCCTTTCGCCGAAGGGCGCAAGAATACGACGCGGGCGGCGAGTTGTGAAGCCCGGCCCGGCCGTCGCGGCGTGGGCGGTCGCGGTGCCCGGCCGTCAGGCGGACAGCCGGTAGACCGCTTCCACGATCGAGCCGCCGTGTCGCGGGGCGAAGCTGCGGGTCAGCCAGCTGTCGAGCCGGGCCTCGACCGCGATCTCGGCCGCGACGTGGAACCGGCCCGAGAGTGCGCAGCCCTTGGGCACTTTGGCGACGAACTCCAGGTCGTCGACGTCGCCCGCGAGGGCACGGTCCGCGTTCGCCTGCAGCCGCCAGCCGACCTCGGAGAAGTTCAGGCCGTAGCCGTAGCGCTCGCGCACGTAGCGCACGCCCTCGTGCTCGTACGAATGCTGCTTCGTCAGCTTGCCCAGCAGCTTCGCGGGCGGCGCCGCCGCCTCACCGCCCAGCTCGTAGCCGGTGGTGGAGGTCTCGCGGTACGACAGCTCCCGCACGACCTCGCGCGGCTGGACGTCCCAGGCGATCGGCCGCTCGTCGCACTCGTCTCCGTCGCGCCGGGCGACCAGCTCGATCCCCAGCTCGACCGCCATGAACGCGCAGCCGGTGTCCGGGAGCACCGTCAGGGTCGGCCGCACGCGGTGGAAGTCGTAGCCCTTGCGCACTTCGCTCTCGAGCTCGACCGGAAGCGGCGCGGACGCGGCGAGCAACTCCGCGACGTAGTCGCCGTAGCGAGGTGCGCCGATCCGGACGCGGTTGCGCTTGCCGCGAATCGTCTCGAGCACGCCCTCGTCCTCGCCCGCGCGCTTGTCGGGGTCGACGCCGATCGGCTCGAGCTCGAGCTCGACCGGCTCGCCCGCGGCCGCCGCCGGATCCTCCGGCCCGCTCATCTCCCGTCCTCCCTCATCGCCAGTCACCGGTCAGGACGAATGGTGCCCAAACGAACGACGACCGTGGTCCGGCTCGATCCATCATCTCCACCTGCGAGGCCTGCAGGGCGGCCGCCTTGTCGATCGTGCCCTCGCGCGCGTACCGGTCGAGGAGGTGATCGTAGAAGGAGCACATCAGGTCTCGGGTCGCGGCGGCGTCGACCGACCACAGGCTGGCGAGGATCGAGGAAGCGCCCGCGTAGAGGAACGCGCGGGTCAGCCCGAGCAGCTCGTCGCCCTCCGTCGCCTCGCTGACGCCGCTCTCGCACGCGCTGAGGCACACCACCTCGCTCCGCAGGCGCATGGCCATGACGTCGCGGGCCGTCAGCACCGAGCGGCGATGCTCGCCCTGCCCGCCGTCTGCGACGATCAGCCCCGACGACAGGGCGTCCACGGGGTCGAAGAACCCGTGGCAGGAGAAGTGGCAGACGTCCTTGCCGCGGCAGAGCTCCGCGATGCTGTCGGCGGTCAGACGGTCCGCGCCGACCGGCTCTCCGCCGAACCGCTCCGCAACCGCGCGCGCCTCCTCCTCGAACACGATTCCGAACGACGCGCACGAGTCGAGCTTGCCGGTGCCCTTGCTCGGGTTCTGGGCGAGCGGGAGCACCCCGGCCGCCGGAGCGTAGACCACGGGGTTGAGCGCCGCGAGCGGCCCGTCGCCGGCCGGGAGGGCGTGCAGCGGCAGTGCGTGCAGCAGCCGGTGCGGCACGAGATAGACGAGGTCCTCGTCCCGGAGATGGCCCCGCAGCGGCTCGGTGAGGAAGCGGGAGAGCATCGTCCAGCCGGCGCCCGCGGCGTTTCGGTATTCGACGACCTGGCGGTGGAACTCGGCGTAGCCCTCCCGCAGCTCGCCGGGGGTCAGCGGCTCGACGAGCAGCTCGGGGACCTCCCAGTCCTCGCGCAGCAGGAAGATCGCCAGGCGCGTCTCGGTCAGGAAGTACTCGACGAGCAGGATCGGACGGCCCTGGGCGCCCAGCCAGGCCCGAAGTTGCGCCGGCGTCGCCGGCAGGCCGCGCCGGAGCGACACGTAGTCAGGGTCGTATGCCTCCATCTCGGAGTACAGCGCGTCGAGCCGATCGAGGTCGTGCCGGGGGTCTCCGCCCGCACGCAGGCGCGAGCCCGCGACTCCAGCGAGACAGCGCGCCTCGTCTGCGAGAAGCTCGCCGAAGCGGCCCGTCCGGGGCGCGGACGGCTCGAGCGCGGTTGTGCCGGCGATCTCCAGCAGCGCCCGCGACTTGGCCTGCTGCACGACCTGGAAGGCCTCCGCCGCACTGTCGCGCCCGATCAGCAGGTCGACGAGCTGTTCGTAGGCGCGGCCCTTGTCGCGCACGAACCCGACGCGGTACGGGTCGGCCAGGGGCAGCGCGCCGCGGGCCGACTCGATCATCCGGACCGCCTCCCGGAAGGAAGCCTCGGCGGCTGCCTCGTCCCCGGCCTCCGCCTGCAGGCGCCCGAGGTCGACCGCCGACGCAGAGGCCGACTCGAAGTAGCCGGCGGGGCGGGAGAGGTCGAGGCTCTCGGTCAGCGCCGCGACGGCGTCGGCGCTCCGGCCGAGCTTGCGGTAGCCCGAGCCGAGGTTGGCCAGCGTGGTCGCGAGCCCGATCGTGTCGTCCAGCCGGCGGTTGCGCTGGACCAGCTCCTCGAGGATCTGCACCCGGCGCGGCGCCTCGCCGTCGGGGAGGAAGTTGGCAAGGTTGGACTCCGCCTTCGTCCACCCGCGCTCGTCGTTGATCTCCCGATACAGCTCCGCCGACTCCTCGATCAGGGCGATCGCGGCCGCCGCCAGCGCCTCGTCCGTCGTGGCCGCCCGGGCGATCGCCGTGTCACCCCCCGGCACTCGTGCGAGGAGCGCAGCCACCCGCTCCGGAGCCAGCGGCCCGAACCGGCCCTCGCGCGCGCGACCGAGCAGGATCCCGAGCCCGAGCAGGGTGGTCGCCTCGCCGCTCCGATAGTCGAGCTCGGTCGCGACCTGCCGCGAGCGGAGGAACGCATCAATGCTCGACTCGAGGTCGCCCAGGTACTCGTACGTCGTGGCGAGCGAGTAGAAGGTGGCTCCCTCGTTGATCCGGTCCAGGCCGCCGCCGGTCTCGTCTCCTGCCGTCTCGAGCGCCGCGTTCAGCCTGTCGAGCGCGTCACGCGGACGGCCCAGGCTCAGGAGGAACCCGGCCTCGACGGTCAGCCAGAGCCCCCGGGAACGAGCGTCGGGGCTGAGGGCGCGGCTGCGCTCGCACCCGTCGACGGCTGCGGACAGCTGGCCCAGTTGGGCCCGTGCCTGGACGGCGACGGCGAGCGCTCCCACCGCCTCCACCGGCTCGCCCCGCCGCTCGAACAGCTCGAAGGCATGACCGCTGCGCTCCGCCGCGCGCGCGGCATCGCCCTCGAACATGGCGAGCGCGCCGTCCATGGAGGCAACGACCGCTTCGCCGTCCTCGGTCGGGGCGAGCATCTGCGCCCCCTCCGCGAGGCGCTGCCAGCGCCGGGCTGCCTGCAGCCCGGCCGGGTCCAGGTACGTCTCGTAGCGTGGAGCCGCGCCGGCGGTGTCCCAGCCTGCGCGGACCGCGGTCAGGTAGCCCGACTCGGGGAGCCCGTCGGCGACTGCGCCCGCCGCCGCACGCCTGATCAGGTCGGCGATCTCCGGATCGATGGGCGACTCGGGCGGCGCGCCCTCCTCGGGCGTGAACAGATCGACCAGCCGGCGCGCGGGCTCGTACGCGGCGTCGCGGTCTCCCGCTGCCAGGCGCGAGCTCACGACGAGGCACAGGAGCGGAACGGCCCGCTCGACGTGGCCGACCGCCAGCCGGTGGCCGGCGGCGCGCTCGAAGCACGAAAGCGCCTCGTCCCGGTCGCCTCGCTCCTGGTAGGTGGCCGCCATCGTCTCGAGCGTGGGCGCGAGGAGCGCATCCGCGTCTTCGGCCTCCGACAGCAGGCCGACCGCTTCCTCGTACCTGCGCAGCGCCTCCTCGTCTCGCCCGCGCTCGTGCAGCGTGTCGCCGATGATGCTGACGCAGCGGCCGACCTCGAAGAGGTCGCCGACCTCGCGAAAGAGCCCTGCGGCCGCGTCCAGATCGCGTGCGGCCGCCTCGTAGTCCCCGTGGGCGACCGCGATCCGCGAGCGCATCGTGAAGCACTGCGCCGCGAGCGCTCGATCGCCGAGGAACCCGGCGACGCCGACCGCCACCCACAGGATCCGCTCGACCATCTGCTCGGCGATCATCGGGGGGAACGGCCCCTCGCCGGTCAGCAGGCGCCGGCTCTCCTCGAGCGCGCTCTCGACCAGAGCGGGCGTGACCGCCGGGCGGTGCTCCTCCAGCAGGCGCTCGAGCTCGTCCCCGGACCGGGCCTCCAGCAGGACCGTCTTGAGCCGATCCTCCTCGCGCCGGCCCATGACGTCCCGGTTCCAGCGCTCCAGCGTGCCGGCGTCGCCGGCCCGGCCGGCCGCGCGCAGCTCGGCGACGCGGTGATGGAAGTCGCCGATCAGCTCGAGGTCGGACAGGAAGAGCGGACCGAGCTCGTCCACCGACCGCTCCCAGCTCTCGCGCGAGCCGGCGCCGAGAACCTCTTCCAGGAGGCGGTCGATCGTGAGCCCATCCCCCACGGCGGCGAACACTACGCCCGACCGGGCCCGGGCACGGCCGACGCACGCTCGGCCGCCGTGCTGCCGGTTCCGGGCCGGCAAGGAGGAGCCGCGCGGACACCGAAAAGCAGCCTGGTGCTCTCTTCGAGACGCGAGCGGGACTGGTGGGACGGCGGCGGCCGCTTTCGCCTGCGCTGGCGCGGGCTGGCCCGCTTGCGGACCGCCGTGCTCGTCGTCGCCGCGATGCTGTCGGGCGCGGCGCTGAGCGCAGCCGTCCTGGTCGGCTTCTGGAACCGCGACGTGAGCGGCAGGCATGCGGCGGAGGAGAAGCTCGCCGCGAGCCGGGCGGACGCGCGCGCGCTGGCGGCGGAGATCACGAGCCTGCGGGCGGCGAACACGGGCCTGCAGACGCGTCTCCATGACAGCCGTGCGGTCTCGGCCCGGCTCGAGCAGGGCTCGGCGCGGCTGCGCACGGCGGCGCAGGCGCTGCTCCGGGAGAACACCGCCCTGGTCGCGAGCGCCGGCCGCCTGCAGGACCGGGGAGGATCCCTGCAACACCGGGCCGTCTCGGTCTCGAAGCTCGCCGCCGCGCTCGGCAACGACCTCGTCTCGGTGCTCGCCTACATCACGAGCACGAGCGTCGGCTCGCTCGATCCCTCGTATCTGAAGGCACAGCTCGACTACCTGCAGCCCGCGGTCACGAGCGTCCGCTCTGCGGCGGAGACGCTCGGCGCCGACGCCGGCGGCTACGCGACCGCGGTCGAGCGGTTCACCGCGCAGGCGGCCGCATACGCGGCCGCGCTCCGCAGGCTCGCCGACAAGCAGGCGAGCGCCCGCTAGCCCGGCCGGGGCGCGGCCGGGCAGGCACCCGGCCGTTCCAAAGGGCGGCCTGGGGGCAGGCTGCAGGCCCGAGAGTACGGATCCCCGCACCCCCGGATGCCGGATCCCCCCATTGGCGTGCCCGCCCGCGGTAGGCAGGGTGGAGGTCGAGGAATCGACGAGACAGGAGGCGCCCGATGAGGTTCAACATCGCCGCACGCGCCGGCCGCTGGAGCGCCGGCCGCTGGAAGACCGCCGTCTCGGCCTGGCTCGCCTTCTGCGTCGTCGCGGTCGCGCTGGGCTCGGTTGCCGGCACGAAGATGCTGAAGCAGGCGGACACCGCCGCCGGGGGGGCGAAGCGGGCGGAGCAGATCCTGCAGCGACGCGGGGTTCCCGAACCACGCCGGCGAGAGCGTGCTCGTGCAGTCGAAGACGCGCACGCTCGCCGACCCCGGCTTCCGCGCAACGGTCGCGGACGTCGTTCGCACGGTCACCGCGCTGCCGCAGGTGCAGCGGGTGCGCTCGCCGCTCCGGCCGGCGAACAGCGGCCAGGTCGCCGACGACCACCGCTCGGCGCTCGTCCAGTTCGAGATCGGGGGCGACCAGGACAAGGCCGACGAGAAGGTGCAGCCGATCCTGGATGCCGTTGCAGGAGCCCAGGCGCGGCACGCCGGCTTCACCGTGGCCGAGTTCGGCTTCGCGAGCGCGAACCACGAGCTGAGCAACACGCTCAACAGCGACTTCCAGCGGGCCGAGTACTCGTCGCTGCCCGTCACCCTCGTCATCCTGATCGTGGCCTTCGGCGCGCTCGTCGCGGCGGGCCTGCCTGTGCTGCTCGCCTTCTCCGGCGTGCTGGCCACGATCGGCCTCTCCTCGCTCGCCAGCCACCTGGTCGCCGCGGGCGATCCGACCAAGTCGGTGATCCTGCTGATCGGGATGGCGGTCGGGGTCGACTACTCGCTGTTCTACCTGCGCCGCGAGCGTGAGGAGCGGGAGCGCGGCCTCTCGCCGCGGGACGCGCTGCTGAAGGCGGCCCGCACCTCCGGGCACGCCGTCTTCGTCTCCGGCCTGACGGTTCTGATCGCGATGGCCGGGATGCTGTTCACCGGCAACGCGGTCTTCACCTCGATCGCGGTCGGGGCGATGCTGATGGTCGCGGTCGCCCTGATCGGGTCGCTCTCGATCCTGCCGGCCCTGCTCGGGAAGCTCGGCCACCGGGTCGACCGGGGCCGGATCCCCCTGCTCGCCCGCCGCCGCGCCGGCGAGTCGCGCGTCTGGAGCTTCGTCCTCGACCGCGTCCTGCGCCGTCCCGCCCTCGCCGCCGTGCTCTCGGGCGGGGCGCTGCTGGCGCTG
This sequence comes from uncultured Actinomycetes bacterium, assembly GCA_963837265.1. GTDB lineage: Bacteria > Actinomycetota > Thermoleophilia > Gaiellales > Gaiellaceae > DATBLE01. Next base: position 635,371 of record CAWIMQ010000001.1, on the reverse strand, counting down.
GCGGTGCCGACGCTGACGATGCACACCCAGCTCCCCAGCTTCACCGACCTGCCCAAGTCGTTGCCGATCGTCCGTACCTACGAGGCGATCCAGGCGTCGTTCCCGGGCGCGCAGACGCCGGCCAAGGTCGTCGTCTCGGCGCCCGACGTGACCGGGCCGAGGGTCCGGCGGGCGATCGCCGGCCTGAAGCGGGAGGCGCTCGCGAGCGGGCAGATGTTCGAGCCGATCTCGACCGAGATCAACCCGGCCCGCACCGTCGAGACCATCTCGATCTCGCTCCAGGGGAACGGCGACAACGGGGCGTCGGTGGCGGCGCTGAGCACGCTCCGCGACCGGGTGATTCCCTCGACCCTGGGCGCCGTCCCGGGGGTCGAGGCCGCCGTCACCGGCGAGACCGCCGGCACCCACGACTTCAACGAGCAGATGAAGAGTCACGCGCCGCTCGTGTTCGCCTTCGTGCTCGCGCTCTGCTTCCTGCTCCTGCTCGTGACCTTCCGGTCGCTCGTGATCCCCGTCAAGGCCGTGTTGCTGAACCTGCTCTCGGTCGGCGCCGCCTACGGCCTGCTGGTGCTCGTCTTCCAGCACGGCTGGGCGGAGGGGATTCTCGGCTTCCATTCGAACGGCGCGATCACGTCCTGGCTGCCCCTGTTCATGTTCGTGATCCTGTTCGGGCTCTCGATGGACTACCACGTCTTCATCCTCAGCCGGGTGAAGGAGCTCCACGACGAGGGAATGCCGACCGAGCAGGCGGTCGCGACCGGGATCAAGCGCACCGCGGGGACGGTGACCAGCGCCGCCGTGGTCATGGTCGCGGTGTTCGCGATCTTCGTCACGCTGCGGACGCTCGACATCAAGCAGATGGGCTTCGGGCTCGCGGCGGCGATCCTGATCGACTCTACGGTCGTGCGCGCGGTGCTGCTCCCGGCGGTGATGAAGCTGCTCGGCGAGTGGAACTGGTACCTGCCCAGGTGGCTCGAGTGGCTGCCGCGCTTCGAGCTCGCGTCGGCGTCCCGGCCGTGGAGCCGGGAGCGTGGGCGCGCGCCCGAGGCCCCGCCCGCGTTCGAACACGAGTAGTGGTGGGTACACCTGACCGCGATGGTCGCGAGGCAGCGGGAGCCGGTGGTGGAGGCGCGTAGCGTCCGCACCGTGCTGGTCGTCGACGACCACCCCAGCTTCCGCCGCTGCGCCCGGTCCCTGCTGACCGCCGAGGGGTTCGACGTCGTCGGGGAGGCCGCGGACGGGGCCGAGGCGGTCGCGCTCGCCGCCGAGCTCGGGCCCGACCTCGTCCTGCTGGACATCCAGCTCCCGGACCTCGACGGCTTCGAGGTCGCCTCGCGCCTGCTGGCCGAGGACGCCGGCCTGGCGATCGTGCTCGTCTCCAGCCGCGACGGCGCCGAGTACGGCCCGCTGATCGGCGAGAGCGGAGCGCGCGGATTCGTCTCCAAGGCGGAGCTCTCCGGAGCGGCGCTGGAGCGCTTGCTCGAATGACCGGCCAGGCGGTCACGCCCGGCGGGTCAGCCCGGGCCCCGCTCGCGGCCTGGCGGGCGAGGGACGGTCCCCCGCCACCGCTTCGCGCCGGGCTCGCGCTCGGGCTCGGGGCCGCCGCGCTGGCCGCGACCGGCGGCGCCGTCTACCTGACCGCGGTCAGCCGGCACGCTCCCGACCCGCTCGGCCACGCGATTCTCGAGGTCGTCCTGTGCCTGTCGTTCGTCGGCGCCGGGCTCGTGGCGCTCCGGCGGCCGGCGTTCGCCCGCTTCGGGCTGCTGCTCGCCGCCGTCGGCTTCTCCTCGCTGCTCGGCGCGCTCCACGATGCGAACGGCGCCGTGCCGTACACGGTCGGCGTGGTCAGCGCCAACCTCGTGTTCGCCGTTCTCGTGCACGCGCTCCTCGCGTTTCCGGACGGGCGGCTCGGCTCGCGCTCGAACCGGCTCCTCGCCCTCGCCGCCTACCTCGACGTGCTCGCCGTCCAGGCGCTCGCGACCCTCTTCGACCCGCTCACGCGCTGGCACAGCGACCATCCGCGGAACGTCGCGCTGGTCGTCTCGCACGCGACGCTCGCCACCGCCCTGGAGGAGCTGGAGGCGGCGATCGCGGTCGGGCTGGCGCTCGCCGCCGCCGTCGTCCTCTCGCGTCAGGCCCGTGCGGCGACGCCGGCGGCGAGAAGGCAGCTCGTTCCGGTCCTCGTCGGCGGCAAGGTCGCGCTGGTGCTGGTCTCCGCCGGGCTCGTGCTCGCACCGTTGTCGTCGAGGGCCGCGGTGATCGGGATCGGGCTCGGCCTGATCGCCGCCCTCGGGCTCCCGGGCACCTTCCTCGGGATCCTCGTCCGCGGGCGGCTCTCGCGGGCGGCGGTGGGCGAGATGCTGGTCGAGCTGCGGGAGCAGGGCCGGCCGCAGACGCTCGAGGACGCCCTCCGGCGCGCCCTCGGCGACCCGTCGCTCGAGCTCGTCCGCATCCGGCCGGAGGACGGCGCGTACGTCGACCGGGCCGGCGGCCTCTCCCTGCTGCCGCGACCCGGGGAGGGGCAGGTGGCGACGGCGATCCACCACCAGGGCGAGCCGGTCGGCGCGCTGGTGCACGACCGGTCGCTGCGGCTGAGCCCGGAGCTCCTGAACGCGGTCAGCGCCGCCGCCGGGTTCGCGCTCGCGAACGAGCGCGCGCTGGCGACGGTCCAGCGGGTCGAGACGCACAACCGGGCCTTGCTGGACGCGCTCCCGGACCTGATGATTCGCTCCACGCTGGACGGCACCTACCTCGACATCAGGGCCGACGATCCTTCGGCTCTGGTTCGTCGGCCGGAGGAGCTGATCGGCCGGAACGTCCGGGACGTGCTTCCGCCTGCAGTCGCCGAGGCGGTCCTCGCGTGCGTCGGGCGTGCTCTCCAGACCGGGGCGATGAGCACGGTCGAGTACGAGCTGGAGATCGGAGGCGTGCCCCGGTGGAAGGAGTCGCGGATGGTTCCGAGCGGCAGCGACGAGGTGGTGACGATCGTGCGCGACTTCACCGAGCAGCGGCGGGCGGAGGCCGAGCTGCGCCGTCTGGCGGAGGAACAGGCGGCGCTCCGGCGCGTGGCGACCCTCGTCGCCGGGGGCGCTCGGCCCGAGCGGGTGTTCCAGACGGTCACGGAGGAGGTCGGCCTCCTCCTGGGGCTCCGGTCGACGGTGCTCGACCGCTTCGACGAGGGCGGCCGGACGCTGACCATCGTGGGGAAGTTCGGAGAGCCGAAGGGCGCGCTCGAGGTGGGGACGAGCATGCCGCTCGAGGAGGGGGCCGCCTTGCAGGTCCTGCGGACCGGTGCGGCCGCGCGGGTCGACTATCGCGAGCTTCCGGGCGGCCTCGCAGCCCGGCTGCGGTCACTCGGCATCTCCACGAGCATCGGCGTGCCGATCACCGTCGCCGGCTCGACCTGGGGCGTGCTGATCGCGGCGCTCCGCGAGGGAGACATGCTGCCGCGAGAGACCGAGCAGCGCCTGGAGGCGTTCGGCGAGCTCGTCGCGCTCGCGGTCGCGAGCGCGCAGGCGCGCGACGAGCTCGCCGCGTCGCGCCTGCGCATCGTCGAGGCGAGCGACGCGGAGCGCCGGCGGCTCGAGCGGAATCTCCACGACGGGGCGCAGCAGCGGCTCGTCGCCCTTTCCGTCGGGCTGCGGCTCGCGCAGGGGAAGATCCGCAGCGACCCCCGCGCGGCCGAAGAGCACATCGGGGTCGCCGCGGACGAGCTGGCCGAGGCGCTGAACGAGCTGCGCGAGCTGGCGCAGGGGATCCACCCCGCCGTCCTCACCGAGCGTGGCCTGGCGACCGCGCTCGAGGTGCTGGCGGCCCGCACGCCGGTTCCGGTCGCGCTCGACGTGGAGCTCTCCCGGCGCCTTCCCGAGCCGGTCGAGGCGGCCGCGTACTACGTCGTCTCCGAGGCGCTCGCCAACGTGGTCAAGCACGCGCGCGCCGGCACGGCCACGGTGCGCATCGTCCACGCGAACGGCTCCGCCCTCGTCGAGGTCGAGGACGACGGGGAGGGCGGGGCGGACCCGCAGGCGGGCTCGGGCCTGTGGGGCCTCCGCGACCGCGTCGAGACGCTCGCGGGCCGCCTCGAGGTCGAGAGCGCCGCCGGAACCGGAACGATGGTGCGGGCCGAGCTCCCGGTGCGATGAGCCTCACCTTTCTCTTCAGCGACGTCGAGGACTCGACCGGGCTCCTGGGGCGGCTCGGCGACGACTACCAGCGTGTCCTCGAGGACGCGCGCGAGCTTCAGCGTCACGCGGTCGCAGCGGCGGGCGGCAGGGAGGTCGACTGCCGCGGCGACGAGCTCTTCTGCGTGTTCGAGCGGCCCGAGGCCGCAGGCGAGGCGGCGCTCGCCGTCCAGCGGGCCTTCGCCGCGCATGGCTGGGCGGCCGGAGAGCGCGTACGGATCCGGATGGGGATCCACAGCGGTGATGCCGACAAGGTCGGCGACGGGTATGTCGGCATCGACGTCCATCGCGCCTCCCGGATCTGCCAGGCGGCCCACGGCGGCCAGGTCCTCGCCTCGGAGGAGGCCGCGCAGCTGCTCGGCCTCGCCGCGAGGGATCTCGGCGAGTTCGACTTCAAGGGCCTGCGCCGGCCCGAGCGCGTCTTCCAGCTCGTCGCCGACGACATCCCGGCCCAGTTCCCGGCGCTCCGCGACGTCCGCGCCCGCGACCGTGCCCTGCGCACGGTGATCGCCGACGACTCGACGCTGCTCCGGGAGGGTCTCGCGCGCCTCCTCGAGGAGGCCGGGATCGAGGTGGTCGGCCAGGCCAGAGACGCCGACGACCTCATGCTCAAGGTGCGCAGCTACCACCCGGACGTCGCGATCGTCGACATCCGCATGCCGCCCACGCAGACCGACGAGGGAATCCGCGCCGCACGCGAGATCCGCGCCAAGCACCCCGAGACGGGCGTGCTCGTCCTCTCGCAGCACGTGGCACACACCTACGCCGTCGAGCTGCTCGCCGACGCCGCCGAAGGGCTCGGCTACCTGCTCAAGGACCGTGTCTCCGACGTGGAGGAGTTCACCGCCGCCGTGCGGCGCGTCGCCGAGGGCGGCTCGGCGCTCGATCCGAGCGTCGTCGCCGAGCTGGTCGGCCGGAATCGCGACGACGACCCGGTCGCCGGCCTCTCGCCGCGCGAGCGCGAGGTGCTCGAGCTGATGGCCGAGGGCCGGACGAACCAGGCGATCGGCCAGCGCCTCTTCATCTCCCCGCGCGCGGTCGAGAAGCACGTGACCAGCATCTTCGCCAAGCTGCGGCTGCCCGCCGCGGCCGAGGACCACCGCCGCGTGCTCGCGGTGCTCCGCTTCCTCGGCTCGTAGCCGTTCGGATAGCCGCACCCACGAAAGCATGGCCGCCGTAGGGCGTCCGACACCTCGTGACGGCGACGCTGGGTCTCGACGCCAACCGACCCGGAGGAGACCTCATGAGCACGACTGCGCACCCCCGTCTGTCCCTTTCCCGGCTCCGCGTAGAGCTCGCCGGACCGGTGATCGGCCCCGACGACCCCGAGTACGACGAGGCCCGCATGGTGTTCAGCGCCGCCGTCGACCGTCGCCCGGCGGTGATCGTCCGGCCGCTGGACGCGAAAGAGGTCGCTGCGGTCGTCGCGCTCGCGCGCGGGCACGACATGGAGCTCGCCGTTCGCAGCGGCGGTCACGGAACCGCAGGGCACGGCGTCAGCGAGGGTGGGATCGTGCTCGATCTCTCGTGCCTGAAGGCCCTCCAGATCGACCCCGGCCGCGGCGAGGCCTGGGCGGAGACGGGCCTGACCTCGGGCGAGGTCACAGTCGCCGCCGGTGCGCACGGTCTCGCCGTTCCGTTCGGCGACAGCGGCTCGGTCGGGATCGGCGGCCTGACGCTCGGCGGCGGCGTCGGCTACCTCGTGCGCAGGCACGGGCTCACGGCCGACAGCCTCCTGGCCGCCGAGCTCGTCACCGCCGACGGGCGGTTGCTGCGCGTCGACCGGGACCATCATCCGGACCTGTTCTGGGCGATTCGGGGCGGCGGCGGCAACTTCGGGGTCGCGACGCGGTTCCGGTACCGCCTGCACCGGCTCGACGCGGCCACGGGCGGGATGCTGGTGCTGCCCGCGACGCCGGAGACGGTCGCCGGGTTCGTCGCCGCCGCCGGCGAGGCTCCACGCGAGCTGTCGACGATCGCGAACGTCATGCCCGCTCCGCCGCTGCCGTTCGTCCCCGAGGAGCAGTACGGGCGGCTCGTGATCCTGGCCATGATGCTGCACGCCGGCGGCGGCGCGGCGGCGGACCGTGCGCTCGCCCCGTTCCGCGCCCTCGCGACCCCGATCGCCGACCTGCTGCGGCCGATCTCGTACCCGGAGATGTTTCCGCCCGCGAACGGCCAGCACCGTCCGCTCGCCGTCACGCACACGCTGTTCGTCGAGTCGATCGACGCCGGCGACGCGGCCGGGCTGCTCGACCGGCTCCGGACGTCCGGCGCGCAGGCCGCACTCGCGCAGATCCGCGTGCTCGGCGGGGCGCTCGCAGAGGTTCCGGCCGATGCGACCGCCTTCGCCCACCGGACGCGCAGGATCATGGTCAACCTCGCCGCGGTCTACGCGACCCCGGACGAGGCGCCGGTTCACGAGGAGTGGGCCCGGGAGGCGGCCGACCGGGTGCGGCAGGGCGACGACGGCGCGTACGTCAACTTCCTCGGCGAGGAGGGCCCGGAACGGGTCCGCGCCGCCTACCCGGGCGAGACGTGGGACCGGCTCGCCGCGGTCAAGCGCCGCTACGACCCCGAGAACCTGTTCCGCCTCAACCAGAACGTGCCGCCCGCGGAGGAGTTCGGATAGCCGCACCCGCGAAAGCCTGAGCGCCGTACTGCGCGGGCCCGGCCGCGCGGGCGACCCTTCGGGCGACGATGCCGACCCAGCGCAACGCATCCTCGGAGCTCAGGGCGTGGTACCTCCAGGGCCTCGCGCCGAAGCTCGCGGCCGCGGTCAGAGCCGGAAAGGCGGAGGCGGCGGCGGTCGCCGAGCTCGACCGGCAGCTGCGCGCGCTCCTCGACCTGCCGGACGGCCGTCCCGGCGAGCGGGCGGCCTGATGGCCCGCCGCTTCCTCCTCGCCTGGCCGGGCGAGCGGCACTCGCTCGTCGCCGAGGCGGCACTGGTCGTCCTGCTCTACGCCCTCTACGAGACGAGCCGCGGCCTCGTCGCCGGCGACCCCGCGACGGCCGTGCACCACGCCCGGGAGATCGCCTCGGCGGAGCGCTCGCTCCACATCTTCGTCGAGGGCAACGTCCAGCACGCGGCCGGCGCGCTCCCCGGGGTCGTCGGGACGCTGGGCGTCCTCTACCTCACCCTCCACCTCGCCGTGACCGGGGGCTACCTGCTCTGGCTGCACCGGCGCCGGCCGGCCGCGTTCGCGCTCGTGCGGACGGCGCTCCTGGTCGCGAGCGCGCTCGCCCTCGTCGGCTACGTCGCGTTCCCGACCGCGCCGCCGCGCCTGGCCGCGCTCGGGATCGCGGACACGATCTCGCGCGGCGACGTCGACCTGAACCACGGTCTCGTCAGCGCGCTCTACAACCCGTTCGCGGCCGTGCCGAGCATGCACATCTGCTACGCGTCGATCGTCGGTTGGAGCGTGATCCGCCACGGCGGGCACCGGGCGGCGCGCCTGCTCGGCGGCGCCTATCCGGCGCTCGTCCTGCTCGTGATCGTCGCCACCGGGAACCACTTCCTCGTCGACGCGCTCGCCGGCGCGGCGGTCGCTTTCGCCGGCGTCGCGGTCGCGCGGGGATGGGTGCGTGGAGTTCGGGTAGCCGCACCCGCGAAAGCCTGCCCGCCGTACGGCGCGGCGGCGGCCCGGCGGGCAGTCTCGAGGTCTGCGTGAGACACGATCGAGAGGAGCCCTGATGAGCGAGGCTGCGACAGACAGGCGGCGCTGGTTGGCGCTGGCGGTGATCGTCACCGCCCAGTTCATGGTCGTGCTGGACGTGGCGATCGTGAACGTCGCCCTGCCGACGATCAAGACCGACCTCCACTTCAGCCAGGAGAGCCTGCAATGGGTGGTGACCGCCTACTCGATCCTGTTCGGCGGCGTGCTCCTGCTCGGCGGGCGGATGGCCGACCTGCTCGGCCGCCGCCGGCTGTTCATGGCGGGGCTGGCCCTCTTCACGGTCAGCTCGCTCCTCGACGGCCTGGCGTGGTCCGAGGGATCGCTGATCGGCTTTCGCGCGCTGCAGGGCCTCGGCGCGGCGCTCGTCTCGCCGGCCGCCCTCTCGATCCTGACCACCACGTTCGCCGAGGGCAGGGACCGAAACCTCGCCCTGGGGATCTGGGGCGCCGTTTCCGGTAGCGGCGGAGCCGCCGGCGTGCTCCTCGGCGGTGCGCTGACGAGCGCGCTCAGCTGGTCGTGGATCTTCTTCATCAACGTGCCGGTCGGCGCGGCCGTGCTCGCCCTCGCGCCGAGGATCGTGCACGAGAGCCGCGCCGAGGTCGAGCACAGGAACTTCGACCTCCCGGGCGCCGCCTCGATCACCGGCGGCCTGATGCTGCTCGTCTACGCGATGACCCGCGCCGTGCAGCACGGCTGGGCGACGGCGGAGACGATCGGGCTGCTCGCGGCGTCCGCAGCGCTCGTCGCCGCCTTCGTCGGGATCGAGCTGCGCTCGGCGGCGCCGCTCCTGCCGATGAGGATGTTCCGGCTCCGCACGCTCTCGGGCTCGAACCTCGCGGGGCTGCTGCTGGGCGGCGCCGTCTTCTCGCAGTTCTTCCTTCTCACCCTGTACATGCAGCAGGTGCTCCACTACTCGGCCATCCAGACCGGCGTTGCCTACGTCGCCCTGACGCTCGCGGTGATCGTGTTCGCCAACGTGTCGCAGGCGCTCGCGCTACGGGTCGGCATCCGCCGCGTGCTCCCCGCCGGCCTCGCGCTCGCCGCCGCCGGCCTCGTCCTCTACGCCCGCCTGCCGGTGGAGGGGCACTACTTCTGGGATCTCTTCCCGGCGTTCCTGCTGACCGGGATCGGGATGGGGTTCGCGTTCGTCCCGATGACGATCGGCGCGCTCGCCGGGGTGCGCCACGCGGACGCCGGGGTCGCCTCCGGGCTGATCAACACCAGCCAGCAGGTCGGCGGTGCGATCGGCGTCGCGGCCGCGACCACGATCGCCGCCACCTACACCGGCCGGTACCTCGACGTCCATCCCGGAGCGGCGCACACCGGTGGGGCCGCGCTCACGCACGGCTTCGGCATCGCGTTCTACGTGCTCGCGGCCGTCGCGGCGCTCGCTGCGCTCGGCGCGGCCCTGCTCGTCGAGTCGAAGCCCTCCTTCGCGGAGCGCGGCGTCGAGCTGGACGAGGTGGCCCTGGAGGCGGCCGCCTGATGACCCGCGGGCGTGACCAACAGGCGACGGAGGAGGCTGAGATGACGGTCCTCGCCGGCAAGGCTCGGGCAGAGACGACGTTCCTGGACGACCCGGTCCGCGAGCTGGACTCTCGGAGCGGCGACGGCATCGAGGTCACGCTGCTCTGGGAGCCGGACACGGAGCGCGTGCTCGTCGCGGTGGTGGACGCGCGCACGGGCGACACCTTCCGGATCGACGTGGATCCGGCCGACGCGCTCGAGGCGTTTCGCCACCCCTACGCCTACGGCAATCGTCCCGAGGACCGTGGCGTGGTCGACGAGGACGGCGTCGGGCAGGCCTGAAGCCGCAAGCCGGACCGTCACTGGCGGTCCTGAGATCGTGACGATGTCGCAGCTGTGGCCGGCGGCCGACGTACCGCCGTAGCCGGGCGGTCGCGCGCCCGCGTCTCCGACCTCGTCGGATCCCCCAAAAGAGGGATGCCGCTCCTTCCGTGGAGGAGAATCATGGGAGGCCGAGGCAGAGAGCGAGGGCGGGCAGGCCGGGAGAGGCTTGCGATGCTGCCGGCCCGCCCCCGCAGTCTTCGTCTTCCGGCGACGAGCTTCCGGAAGGCGGGTCGGGACCCCGTGGCTGCGGTGACACCCCTCCGAACGTTCCGCGCGGGCGCGGTCGGGAAGCAGTGCGGTCGGGAGCCGACGCAGGCGACTGGAGCGGCGTCGCGGCTTCCGGCGGCGGGCCGGGCGGGGGTCTACGACAGGAGAAGGAGAGAAGGACGCCCAGAGTCACGGTCGCGCGGGCGTGGTGGGAACCGCGACCGGCGTCGGCTTCGTGCGTCACGGCCATCAGGTCTCGTTCGTCGACGTCGACCCACGGCGCATCGACCGCGCTCCGCGACCAGGGCTTCGAGGCGAGCGACGAGCTTCGCCTGGCGGGAGCGCCGAGTCTGATCTTCCTCACCCCGCCGACGCCGAACGACGGCTACCGCTGGCAGCTCGACGCGCTGCTCGAGGGGACGCGCGCAGTCGGCAGGGCGCCACGCGAGACCGACGGGTTTCAGACGGTGGTCGTGCGCTCGACGGTGCCGCCCGGCACCTGCGAGGGCCTCGTCGTGCCGCTGCTGGAGGGGACCAGCTGGCAGCACACGGATTCGGCACGCCCGCCGGACGAGGACGAGATCGTCCGCCTCCAGGACGACTTCGGTCGCCGGTGAGGCCGGGGCGCGAACGCACGTCGCCGCCGCCCTGATTTCCCCGCAAAGAGCGACCGGCGTGTACGGCAGGCCCTTGCCCGGGAGGGTGGTTCTGTCTAGTCTCGCCGGTGCGCCGACCACGGAGCGCGACTAGGTCGAAACCTCGCCCGGAGGCTGTACGGGGACCGCCGCAAGGCTGAAGCCGAAAAGTTCCCGGGCGTGGCGGACGAAAGCGCCACCGGGTCGGCGAACCTCTGGTCCGGGGCCTCGGGGTCAGCCTCGCCCGACGCGGGCACTCGCGCTCGCCCTGGCGGCGCTCGCCCTCGGCGGTTGCGGAACGGGGGCGGGTGCTCCCGCTCCCCCCACCGTCGGCGGGCGGGCATGGGCGAGCGGCGCTTCGGAGCTCCTCGACGGCCTGGCCGAGGCGCTCGCGCGGGTCACCGACGCCGGGGTCGGCCGGGTCACGCTCGGGAACACCTCGACGCTGTACGAGGCGCTGCTCGGCTACACCTACCTCGGCGGCTGCGGCGAGCTGCTGCTCCAGCTCGGCGAGCCGTCGCCGCGGCTGGACGAGGCTCGTGACCGGCTCCACGCCGCGTGCACGCGCCTGGAGCGCGCCTCGAACGTATTCACCCGCGCGGTCCAGCGCGACAGCACGACGCTGCTGGTCGAAGCGGCCCGCGAGGCGCTCGGCACCGCCACGCTCCTCCGTGAGGCGCGAGCGCTCCTCGGCCGTGCCTGATCCAGGACGGAGCCCCGACCGGCCCCCGCCCGCGGGGACGGCACACCTCGGGTAGAAGCGGCAGGGCCGCGCCTCCGAGCGCGCCGGTCACCGCACGAGCGCCGGCCGACCGGCGTCCGGCAACGACGCCCTCGGAGCAGTCGTCCACAACCAGTGCCTGGCACTCGAGGTGTGACAAGACGCGAACCTTTCGTCCACAGCCGGTGCCTGGCACTCGAGGTGTGACAAGAAGCGAACCTTTCGTCCCCAGCCGGTGCCTGGCACTCGAGGTGTGACGATTCGGTGGCGAATGCGTGGCCCGGGAGGTCGGTCCGCGCGGCGGCCGTCTGCCGAGCGTGAACGCCGTCCACCGCAACACGCCGACGGCACCCCGTGCCCCGCACACGACTGCCGGCTGCTGCAGGCGGGCAGCAGGAACAGGGCACGCGGGTCGCCGACGAGGCCTTTGGAGGCGATCGGACGGCTGGCGCGCGGCTTCGGCTACCAGACGATCGCCGAGGGCGTCACCGACGTGCGGACACGCGACCTTCTCAGCCGGCTCGGCGTCGACGATGGCCGGGGCTTCCATCCGGCGCCCGCCGCGGCTCGCTGCGGGCCGTGCCCGCGACGCAGACACAGGATCGCCGGCGGGCCGTTCGTGCCTGCGGGAATATCCCGGCCGACGGCCGCGTTGAAAGAAGTACGCCCGGGCGCGTAGGGGCCAGGCGATGCCGCCTCTCCGATGCGACCGCGTTCGGGCGCCCGATCCGGACGAAGGAGAGAGACGTGACCGTTCACCCGACCCGCGTGATCGCAACCGTGCGCTGCGCCTCCTGCGGCGAGGCCTTCACGACCCGCTCGACGCGAAGCGAGATCACGGTCGACGTGTGCTCGAAGTGCCACCCGGCCTACACCGGAGCGGAGCGCACGGCCCGGAGCGGCGACCGCATCGAGCGCTTCGAGCGGCGCCGCGCACGCACTCGGACCCGATAGGAGCGAAGCATTGAAGGAGAGCGAAGCATTGATGGAAACAGCAGACGTGTTCTCGACCATCGACGACGAGGAGCAGGAGCCGGACGTCTCGCTCGACCGCGCCGAGGCGGACGTCCTCGACTCGCTGTCGCTGTTCATGAACCAGCTCGGCCGGTATCCCCTCCTGACCGCGGCGGAGGAGGCGGAGCTCGCGAAGAAGATCGAGCGAGGAGACCGGCAGGCGAAAGAGCGGATGATCAACTCGAACCTGCGGCTCGTGATCCACATCGCTCGCCGCTACGCCGGTCACGGCGTTCCGCTCGGCGACCTGGTGCAGGATGGCGTGATCGGCCTCGACCGCGCCGCGGAGAAGTTCGACTGGCGCAAGGGCTTCAAGTTCTCCACGTACGCGACCTGGTGGATCCGCCAGGCCTGCCAGCGCGCGGTCGCCAACCAGGCGAAGACGATCCGCATCCCCGTTCACGTCGACGAGCGGCGCACCAGGCTCGCGCGTGTCCGCCGGCAGCTCGAGATCGAGCACGGGCGCGAGCCGACGCTGGCGGAGCTGGCCCGGGCCGCCGGGATGTCGCCTCAGCACGCCCGCGAGGCGCTCGAGGCGGTCGAGGCATCGGTCTCGCTGAACACCCGGGTCGGGGACGGCGGGGCCGAGCTGGGCGAGCTCTTCGCCGACCCGGAGTCGATCGATCCCGAGACGGCCGCCGACAACTCGCTGCGCGGCCGCACGGTTCGCCTGGCGCTGGCCAAGCTGCCCGAGCGCGAGCGGAGGGTCGTCGAGATGCGCTTCGGCTTCGAAGGAGAGCCGATGGCGCTCGAGGCGATCGGTCGCGAGCTCGGGCTCACCCGCGAGCGAGTCCGCCAGGTCGAGCGGCAGGCCTTCGACCGGCTCGCCGCCGAGCTCGAGACCATCGTGCCGGCCGGCGCCGACGAGCTCGCCGACGCGGCGTAGGGCTCCCGGGCGCACGCTCCCGGGAGCGAGGTCCACGATCGTCGACGAAAGGGAGGCGAGCCGTTGACGGCCGCGAAGCCGGCACGGTCCCGAGCCGCCGAAGGAGCCCGGCGGCGGGGATGGCCCGCCGAAGGCTCCGCCTCCGCGGCGGCGGCCGCGCCTCCTCTGGTGGCTCGCCCTGCTCGCCGGGCTGCTGGCGATCAACTACTGGGCCGGCTCGCGGGCGACGCAGGCGCAGACGCGGATCCGGGTCCCGTACTCGCCCTTCTTCCTGCAGCAGGTGCGCGCCGGGAAGGTGGTCGCGATCACGTCGAAGGGGACGGCGATCCAGGGGACGTTCTCGCAACCGGAGAGCTACAAGGGGTCGAAGCAGACGACGAAGTTCAAGACCGAGATCCCGTCGTTCGCGGACACGAAGGCGCTCTCGCAGCTGCTCCAGAGCAAGGGAGTGGTCGTCAACGCGCAGCCGCTCGACACCGGCAGCTCCTGGTGGGTCGGCCTGCTCCTCGGCTTCGGCCCGACGATCCTCTTCGTCGGCCTCCTGTTCTGGCTGATGCGCCGCGCCGGCAGCGTCCAGAACATGCTCGGCGGGTTCGGCAGAGCGTCGGCCCGCCGGTACCAGCCGTCCGGCGATCGCGTGACCTTTGCGGACGTGGCCGGGATCGAAGAGGCGAAGGAGGAGCTCTCGGAGGTCGTCGACTTCCTGCGCCACCCGGACAAGTACGTGCGGCTGGGCGGACGCATCCCGCACGGCGTGCTTCTGTCCGGCCCGCCCGGAACGGGGAAGACGCTGCTGGCGCGGGCGGTCGCGGGCGAGGCGGGCGCGCCGTTCTTCTCGATGGCCGCGTCGGAGTTCGTCGAGGCGATCGTCGGCGTCGGCGCCGCCCGCGTCCGCGACCTCTTCAAGCAGGCGAAGGAGGCGGCGCCGGCGATCATCTTCATCGACGAGCTCGACGCCGTCGGACGCTCCCGCACCTCCGGGGTCGCCGGTTTCAGCGGCGGCAACGACGAGCGTGAGCAGACCCTGAACCAGATCCTGACCGAGATGGACGGGTTCGACTCGTCGACGAAGGTGATCGTGATCGGCGCGACCAACCGGCCGGACGTGCTCGACCCGGCTCTCCTGCGGCCGGGCCGCTTCGACCGCCGGGTCACGGTGCAGCCCCCCGACCGGAACGGCCGCCAGAGGATCCTCGAGGTGCACACGAAGAGCGTTCCGCTCGCTCCCGACGTCGACCTGAGCCGGATCGCGTCGTCGACTCCCGGGATGGTCGGCGCCGACCTGGCCAACCTCGTCAACGAGGCGGCGTTGCTCGCCGCCCGGCGAAGCCACGAGCGGGTCACCGAGGCGGACTTCACCGACGCGCTCGAGAAGATCGTCCTCGGCACGGAGCGGCAGGTGATGATGACGGTCGACGACCGCCGTCGCACCGCCTACGACGAAGGCGGTCACGCGATCGTCGGCATGCTCACCGACGGCGCCGACCCAGTCCGCAAGATCTCGATCATCCCGCGCGGCCAGTCGCTCGGCGTCACGTTCTCGGCTCCCGACACCGACCGCTTCAACCACTCGGACCGCGAGCTGCGCGCCAAGATCAAGGTCGCGCTCGGCGGCCGGTCGGCGGAGGAGATCGTCTTCGGCGACCTCACCACCGGCGCGGAGTCGGACTTCCAGCAGCTCACCCGGATCGCCCGCCAGATGGTCGGCCGCTGGGGCATGAGCCCGACGATCGGCACGGTCACCGTGCTTCCCCAGGACGGGCTGCCCCGGCCCCCCGAGGTGTCCGAGGAGACGCAGCGCCTGATCGACGAGGAGGTCCGCACGCTCGTCGCCGGCGCGCACGAGGAGGTGACGCGGCTCCTGACCGCCAACCGCGACCGGCTCGACCGGCTCGCCCGGGCGCTGCTCGACCACGAGACGCTCGACCAGGACGCCGCCTACGCGGCGGCCGGAATCGAGGCGCCGGCCGCCGACACGGGCGCCGGCCTCGCCGCCGCCGCCCGGTCGGCCCAACCGGCCGGCGAAGCCGGGTGACGCGACCCGGACGGGAAGCGGCTCCCCCTCCAGCAGCCCGAGGGTTGCGGACGGGCTGCGACCGGAATGGGCCGCGCTCCGGCGGCCGGCCCCTGCTGGGCCGCGCTCCAGCGGCCGGCCCTGCTCGGCGCCCCGGCCTCGGCCGACATCGTCGGCCGGGATCGAACCGGTCAGGCAGGCAGCTTCGTCGTGTCCACCGCTGCCCGGTGGGACGACTCGAACGCCGTGATCTCGGCCTCGTGCTCGAGGGTGAGGGCGATGTCGTCGACGCCGTGCAGAAGGCGGTGCCGGCGCGCGGGGTCGTAGTCGAAGGAGACCGCCAGGCCGGAGGGGTCTGCGATCGTCTGCGCCTCGAGGTCGACGGTCAGCTCTCCGGCCGCGGCCAGGTCCCGGACCACCTCCGCGGGCAGGACGATCGTCACGAGCCCGACCTGCGCGCAGTTCGCGGCGAAGATGTCCCCGAAGGAAGGAGCGATCACCGCCTCGAAGCCGTGGTCCTGGAGCGCCCAAGCCGCGTGCTCGCGAGACGAGCCGCAGCCGAAGTTGCGGCCGGCGACCAGGATCGTCGCTCCGGTGTACTCGGGGCGGTTCAGCTCGAAGGCCGGGTCCTTCCGCCAGTCGTGGAAGAGGAACTCGCCGTAGCCGGTGCGTTCGATCCGCTTCAGGAACTGCTTGGGGATGATCTGGTCGGTGTCGACGTCGGCACGGTCGAGGACGGCGACGCGACCGGTTGTCCGCCGGAACGGTCTCATCCCGCGGCCGGCTCCGGCTCCAGCTCCCGGACGTCGACGAACCGGCCGGCGAGCGCGACCGCGGCCGCGGTCGGCGGGCTGACGAGGTGGGTGCGACCGCCTCTGCCCTGGCGGCCCTCGAAGTTCCGGTTCGACGTGGACGCGCAGCGCTCGCCGGGGGCGAGCACGTCCGGGTTCATGCCCAGGCACATCGAGCAGCCGGCGCGCCGCCACTCGAAGCCTGCGCGGCGGAAGACCTCGTCGAGGCCCTCGGCCTCCGCCTGGCGCCGGACCGTTGCCGAGCCCGGGACGACCATCGCACGCACCGACGGGTGCACCCGCCGCCCTGCGACGATCTGCGCGGCGAGTCGCAGGTCGTCGATGCGCGCGTTGGTGCAGGAGCCGATGAAGACGCGGTCGACGCGTATCTCGGCCAGGGGCGTTCCGGGGTCGAGCGCCATGTACGCGAGCGCCCGCTCGGCCGCGGCCCGGTCGTCGGGGTCGGCGAGCTCGGCGGGATCGGGAACGCGGCCGTCCACCGGCGCGACCATTCCGGGGTTCGTGCCCCAGGTCACCTGCGGGGCGAGCCTGTCGGCGTCGATCTCGACCTCGCGATCGAACGACGCCTCCTCGTCGGAGGGAAGAGCCCGCCACGCGTCGAGGCACCGCTCCCACTCCGCTCCGGCGGCGGCGCCCGGGCGGCCCTCCAGGTAGGCGAAGGTCGTGTCGTCGGGGGCGATCATGCCGGCGCGCGCGCCCGCCTCGATCGACATGTTGCAGATCGTCATCCGCCCCTCCATCGAGAGCCCGCGCACGGTCGAGCCGGCGTACTCGATCACGCACCCGGCTCCGCCCGCGACGCCGATGAGCCCGATCGCGCCGAGGACCGCGTCCTTCGCCGTCACGCCCAGGGGGAGCTCGCCTTCCAGCCGCACGCGCATGGTCCCCGGCCGCCGCTGCGGCAGCGTCTGCGTGGCGAGGACGTGCTCGACCTCCGACGTCCCGATCCCGAAGGCGAGCGCGCCGAACGCCCCGTGCGTCGAGGTGTGGCTGTCCCCGCAGACGATCGTCATCCCGGGCTGGGTGACGCCGAGCTCGGGGCCGATCACGTGGACGATCCCCTCCCGGCCGCTGCCGGTCGCGTACAGGGGGACGCCGAACTCCTCGCAGTTGCGGCGGAGCGCGTCGAGTTGTGCACGCGCGAGCGGATCGGTGATCGGCCCGTCGACGGTCGGCACGTTGTGGTCCATCGTCGCCAGGGAACGGTCGGGCCTGCGGACGCGGCGGCCGGCGAGGCGCAGTCCCTCGAAGGCCTGCGGCGAGGTGACCTCGTGGATCAGGTGCAGGTCGACGTAGAGGATGGCCGGCTCGTCCGGCTTCTCGGCGACTACGTGGGTCTCCCAGACGCGCTCGAAGAGCGTCCTCGCCATCTCAGGCGTCCACCGTCTGCGCCGTCTCGCGCTTCGTCAGGTCGAGGATCTGCGCGTACAGCTCGGCCAGCCCTTCCGCCGAGAGCGGCCCCCGGTTCGCGCGCGACAGGTAGCGAAGCATCCAGTCCTCGCGGTCGGGATCGCGAAGCGGGAGGCCGTGCCGCTCCTTGTACCGCCAGAGCTGCTCGACCAGCCGGAGGCGCTTGTTGACGGTGTCGACGAGGGCGCGGTCGACGTCGGTGATCTGCTCGCGGATCCGGCTGACAACCGGGTCGTTCATCCTTCGCCTTCCGCGGCAGGATAGGAGCCGAACATCTTGAGCCTGCGCGTCCGGCCTCGCATCTCCGCGAGCGCGTCGCGGATGACCGGGTCGAGCGGGTGGCCGGCGAGGACGGCGTGGAAGCAGTAGCGCCACGGCGTGTCGGGCAGGGGGCGGGAGACGAGCTGGACGAGGTCGATCCCGTGCCGGGCGAAGGGCTCGATCGCGCGGTGCAGCGCACCCGGCCTGTGGTCGGTGACGAACGAGAACGCCGTCCGCCATTCGGCTGCCGACCGGTCGAGGCGGGTGTGCGTCGCGACCGCCACGAACCGGGTGTACGCGTTCGGGTGGTCGCCGACGTCCCCCGAGATCACCTCGAGGCCGTAGAGCGAGGCGGCACGCTCGCCGGAGATCGCAGCTTCGGACGGGTCGCCGCGCTCGGCGACCTCGACGGCGGCCTCGGCGGTCGTGGCCGCGGCGATCGCCGTCGCCCAGGGCATGGCCGCGAGGAGTCGCCGGCACTGGTCGAGCGCGACCGGATGCGACCGGACGACCCGGACTCGCTCGAGCGGAACCTGCTGCGGGCCGACGAGGCAGTGACGGATGCGGAGGACGGCCTCGGATGCGATCGAGAGCGGCGATGCCTGCAGCAGGTCGTGCGTCTCCGCAACGGGGCCCGACAGCGAGCTCTCGATCGGCAGGACGCCGAACTGGACGTTCCCGGCGACGGCGGCCTCGGCGACCGCGGCGAAGCTGGCGAGGGGCGTGACTCTCGCCTCGTCCGGGAAGAGCCGGTCACAGGCGGTGGCGGCGTGCGCGCCGTCGCGCCCGGCGTAGGCGACGGAGACGCTCACCAGCGGCTCCAGCGGACGGCGATCGGCAGGTCGCAGCGGGCACAGATCCTCTGCGCGGCGCCTCGGCGCTCCGCACGCTCGACCGCGATCGGCAGGGCGCAGGCGCAGTAGTGGGCCTCCGGGGAGGGGTCGGGCTTGCCCGGCAGCGGCTCGATTGTCGCTTTGGAGAACAACGACTTCCGTCCTTTCGCGAGGAGGGGAGGGGACTTGCGATGAACCGCCTGGGAGTGAGCTAGCCGACGAGGGCGGTCGAGGACGCCGGCTAGCGCGCAAAGATGCGCGCGCCGAGAAACGCGAGGAGAAGGTCGTTCCGGTACGCGTCGGCGCGCTGCATCGGTTGCAGAAGAGTAGGGGCGACGGCCCGGTCCGTCAACGCTCGAGCGCGTCGAGCACCGCCGCGACCACGTCCGCGGTCGTGGCGGTGCCGCCGAGATCAGGAGTCCGGACGCGGTCGAGCGCGTCGTCGACGGCGGCGTCGAGCCGGCGGGCCGGCTCGACGCGGCCGAGGCCGTGCTCGAGCATCAGGGCGACCGACCGGAGCATCGCCGCCGGGTTCGCGACTCCGCGGCCGGCGATGTCCGGAGCGGATCCGTGGACCGGCTCGAAGATCCCGGGCCGGCGGTCGCCGATGCTCGCGGAGGCGGCGAGCCCGAGCCCGCCGGTGACCGCCGCGGCTTCGTCCGAGAGGATGTCGCCGAAGGTGTTCTCGGTGAGGATCACGTCGAAGCGCTGCGGCGACTGGACGAGGAACATCGCCGCGGCGTCGACGAGGACGTGCTCGAGCCTGACGTCGGCGTAGTCGGCGGCGACCTCGGTCACCACCCGGCGCCACATCCTCGAGGTCTCGAGCACGTTCGCCTTGTCCACCGAGGCGAGCCGGCGGTCGCGATCGCGAGCCAGGGCGAAGGCGTGCCGCGCGATCCGCTCGACCTGGCTCGGGTGGTATTCGCACGTGTCGAAGACGGTGCCGTCCTCGCGAGTTCCCTTCGCTCCGTAGTAGAGCCCGCCGACGAGCTCGCGGACGACGAGCAGGTCGACCCCGCCGCCCCGCGCAGGCCGCAGGTTCGCGTAGACGTCGAGTTCGCGTCGCAGCCCGATCAAGCCCTGTTCGGGCCGCACGTCTGCGGCGTCGAGCTGGGGCAGCCCGACGGCGCCGAGCAGGACGGCGTCGGCCTCGCGACAGGCGGCCAGGGTGTCCTCCGGCAGCGGCGTTCCGGTCTCGAGGATCGCCGCCCCGCCGAAGAGCCGCTCCTCGAGCTCGAGGTCGGGCGCCAGCGCGGCGAGCACCTCGGTCGCCGCGGCCGTGACCTCCGGGCCGATCCCGTCGCCGGGCAGGCAGACGACCTTCGTCACGGCGTCCGCGAGAGCCGCTCGACCACGCGCCAGGCGCCGGGGAGCAGCGCGGCGGCGAGGTAGAGCTTGAACACGTCGCCGAGGACGAAGGGATAGAGCCCGAGCTCGAGCGTCGTCTCGACGTTCGTGTGCAGGACGGCCGCGAGCCACGGGAGGCCGACGAGGTAGATGACCAGGTTTCCGGTCAGCATCGAGCCGATCGACGAGGACAGGCGGCGGTCCCACCGGCGCTCGGCGAGGAATCCTACGAGGCCGGCGGCGAGGACGAACCCGACGATGTAGCCGCCGCTCGCCGAGGTCAGCTCCGACCAGCCGTGCGCGTGGTCCGCGTAGATGGGCGCGCCGGCGGCGCCGAGCCAGAGGTAGAGCAGGAGGCTGGCGACGCCCCGGATCGTGCCCAGTGCCGCGCCGACGAGGACGACGGCGAACGTCTGCCCCGTGACCGGGACCGGTGTGAACGGAAGCGAGACCGATAGCTGGGCGGCGCCGGCGACGAGCCCGGTCCCGGCCACGACGAGGGCGGCATCCGCGACCGCGCCGAGCCGAGGCGCCAGAGTGGCGGGTACGGCACGGGCGCTCATGGGCCGGCTGCCTCTGGTCCCTGAGCTACGGGAGCGAGCCGAAGGCGCGCGACGCTCATGGGCCGATGATCTCCGACTCCGCGCCGGGACGGGCCCCGACCGGGACGGCTTCTCCCGTCAGGGCGGACAGCGGAATCGGCGGGAGCAAGACCACCATCGTGCGGAGAGCGTCAGGCGGCTGCGAACCGCTCGAGGAAGGAGTCCGCGTCGGGCTCGATCGCGACCGGCCGAAGGCGCTCGGCCACCGGGCCGGGCGTCTTCAGGCCGTCGCCCGTGACGAGGAGGACGACGGTCTCGTCGGGACGGATCTGCCCGGCGGCGGCCGCTGCGCGCAGGGCGCCGAGCGTGACCCCGGCGGCCGTCTCGCC
The DNA here is from genome assembly GCA_963837265.1 of uncultured Actinomycetes bacterium. Classification (GTDB taxonomy): domain Bacteria; phylum Actinomycetota; class Thermoleophilia; order Gaiellales; family Gaiellaceae; genus DATBLE01. The sequence continues at coordinate 614,588 of CAWIMQ010000001.1, read as the reverse complement.
GAAGACGCCGGTCGTCTCCGCGAGCAGGGCCATGCTCTCGCCGACCGCGTCCTCGGCGACGGCGTGGATCGCGCCTCCGGTCGCCCGGGCCGTCGCGACCGCCAGGTCGCCGTCGGCCGGGTTGCCGATCGCGAGCGAGCGGGCGACCGTCGCCGGCCGCACCGGGCGCACGGGCGCGGCGTCGTCGAACGCGGCCGCGACCGGGGCGCACCCGGCCGCCTGGCCGCCCACGAGCCTCGGCGGCGCACCCTGCGCGAGGCCGAGCTCGAGCAGGTCGGAGAAGCCCTGGCGCAGCTTCGTGTACAGCGACCCGGAGGCGATCGGCGAGACGACGACGTCCGGCGTCCTCCACCCGAGCTGTTCCGAGATCTCGTACGCGAGCGTCTTCGACCCCTCGGCGTAGTAGCTGCGCAGGCCGACGTTGACGAAGGCCCAGTCGAGCTCGAACGAGAGCTCGATCGTCAGCCGGCTGCAGTCGTCGTAGCTGCCGGCGACGGTGTACAGAGTCGCGCCGTAGGCCGCGGTCGCGGTCAGCTTCTCGGGCTCGAGGTCGGCCGGGCAGAAGACCGCGGCGTCCAGGCCCTCGGCGGCCGCACGGGCGGCGACGGCATTGGCGAGGTTGCCGGTCGAGGAGCACGCGAGCGTCCCCAGGCCGAGCTCACGCGCCTTCGCGGCGGCGACCGCGACCACCCGGTCCTTGAAGGAGTGCGTCGGGTTCGCCGTGTCGAGCTTCAGACGCAGGTCCCCGATGCCGAGGTGCTCCCCGAGTCGCGGCGCGGCCACGAGCGGAGTGAAGCCGGGGGCGAGTCTCTGCTCCGGCGGTGCGGCGACCGGGAGCAGCTCGGCATAGCGCCAGATCGACGGCGGGCCTGCCTCGATCGCAGCCCTGGTCGCCGTCCGCGCGTGCGGGGAGCGGTCGTAGACGGGATCCAGCGGGCCCCAGCAGCGCGAGCAGATCGCGACCGCCTCCAGGGGATGCTCGGTCTCGCAGGTGCGGCAACGGAGTGCGGTTGCGGGCAACGGACGCTCCTTTCCTCTCGCTCCACATCCTCCGAGCCTGACGACCCGGCCGGGCTTGGCACCTTGCGGCTTGCTCCGCAGGTTGCCGAGGCGTCGCAGGGCCGGTTCCCTCAGCCTCTCTCGATGTGAGCGGGGATCGCCCGCCCTCCAAAACGACTATACATACGGAAGTGACGCTTCGCGAGCAGATCGAGCAGGAGGCCCTCGCCGCGCGGTCGGCCGCTCCCCTTCTCCGCGACGGCGCCGTCGCCGCCGCGCTGGCGGAGGCGGCCGCAGTCCTGCGCGAGCGGCGCGGCGCCGTGCTGGCCGCCAACGCGGCCGACGTCGACGCGGCGGCAGGGCCGGCTCGACGAGGGCACGCTCGACCGGCTGCGTCTCGAGGAGGTGCGCGTGGAGGCGCTGGCCGCGCAGGTCGAGGCGACCGCGGCGCTGGCACCACTGGAGCGGGAGATCGCGAGCCGCACGCTCGCGAACGGGCTCGTCGTCGGCGAGCGGCGGATCCCGATCGGAACGGTCGGCGCGAACTTCGAGGCGCGCCCGAACGTCGCCCTCGACGTCGCCGGCCAGCTCCTGAAGAGCCTGAACGCCGCGGTCCTGCGCACCGGCGGCGCCGCGCTCCGGACGGTCACCGTGCTCGTCGACGAGGTGCTGCGCCCTGCGCTCGAGCGCGCCGGGCTTCCCGCCGCGGCGGTCGGCCTGGTGCGGACGGCCGACCGTCGGGGCGCCCGCGTGCTCGTCTCGATGCCGGCGCTCGTACCGCTCGTGATCCTCCGCGGCAGCGGCCCGAGCACGGCCGAGCTGGCGCGGCTCGCCGCGCAGCACGGCGTGCGCACGCTCGCCCACGCGGAGGGCGGCGGCGTCCTCTACGTCCACTCGGCTGCTTCGCGGGAGAAGGCGCTGGCGGTCGCCGACGCGAGCCTGGACCGGCTCGGCGTCTGCAACCGGCTCAACCTCGCGCTCGTCGACCGCGGCGCCCAGGCGCTGCTCGAATCGCTGCTCGAGCTCTTTCGTGCGCACGGGCTGGAAGTTCGCGGCGACGGCGCACTGCCGCTCGACGAGCCGCTCGCCCACGAATGGGCGAGCGACCCCGAGCGCGTGGCGACCGTGACCGCCGTCCTCGTGGACGGGCTCGAGGAGGCGCTGCGGATCGCCAACGACGAGACCTCCGGCCTTGCCGCCGCGATCGTCACCGAGGACGCCGTCGCCGCGGAGCGCTTCCTGGACGGGTACCGCGGCACGGCGGCGTTCTGGCATGCGCCGACGCGCTTCGCCGACGGCTTCGAGCTGACCGGTGCGCCGGAGACGGGGATCAACGTCGACCGGCTTCCCGGGCCCCGCGGGCCGGTCACCTACCGTGACCTCTGGCTGCGCCAGTTCCGGGTCGTCGGAGACGGGACCCAGCGCCGGTGACGGCTCTGCCGGCCGGGAGTCGAGGGCGGCCGGGGACGTGACCGTCGTGGTCAAGCTCGGCTCGAGCCTGGTCGCCGGCGCGGGCGGGCGGGTGCGGCGGTCGCTCCTCCGGGCCCGCGGCCGGGAGATCGTCGAGGTCGTCCACGGCGGCGAGCCCGTCTGCGTCGTCTCGTCGGGCGCGATCGCGCTCGGCCTGCCGCGCCTCGGCCTCGCCCGCCGGCCGCGGGCCGTGTCGCAGCTCCAGGCCGCCTCCGCGCTCGGACAGGCGCGCCTGCAGGCGGCGTGGGAACGGGCGCTCGCCCCGCTGCCGACGGCGCAGGTGCTGCTCACCGCCGCCGACGTCGGCGAGCGCGCCGCGTACGTCAACGCCAGAAGCGCCTTCGCCGCCCTCTTCAAGCTCGGCGCGGTCCCGGTCGTGAACGAGAACGACGCCACCGCCACCGACGAGATCACCTTCGGCGACAACGACGCGCTCGCCGCCCAGGTCGCCGTCCTCGTCCGCGCCCGGCTGCTCGCCCTGCTCACCGAGGCCGAGGGCGTCTACTCCCGCGCGCCCGGCACGCCCGGGGCGGAGCTGATCGCCGAGGGGGCCCGCGCCCGGGAGGCCGCGCTCGGCGAGGCCAGCCCGCTCGGCCGCGGCGGGATGCGCAGCAAGGTGCTCGCCGCCGAGCTCGCCGCCGCCGCCGGCATCCCGACCGTGATCGCCGGTGGGACGGGGGCGTCCGTCCTGGGCCCGATCCTCGCCGGCGAGCCGCGGGGGACGCGCTTCGCCGCCGCCGGGCGCAGCGAGCCGGCCTTCAAGCTCTGGCTCCGCTTCGGCAAGCCGGTGCGCGGGCGGATCGGGGTGGACGAGGGCGCGCGCCGGGCGCTGCTCGAGGACGGCGCGAGCCTGCTCGGCGTCGGCGTCGTCTCCTGCGAGGGCGCGTTCGAGCCGGGCGACGCCGTCGAGCTCGTCGGCCCCGACGGGATCCCGTTTGCGAAGGGGATCGCCTCGGTTCCGGCGCGCGAGGCCGGCACGCGAGGCGTCGAGGCCGTGCACCGGGACCGGCTCGTCGTCCTCTGATGGAGCTGCGCCGGATCGAGGGGCTGCCGCCGTACGTGTTCGCGGCGATCAACGAGCTCAAGCTCGAGCTGCGGCGCGCCGGCGAGGACGTCGTCGACCTCGGCTTCGGGAACCCGGACGTGCCCTCGCCCGGGGTCGCGGTCGAGAAGCTGCGCGAGGCTGCGCTCAACCCGCGCAATCACCGCTACTCGGCCAGCCGCGGGATCCCGAACCTGCGGCGGGCGATCTGCGACCTCTACGCAGCGGCGCTTCGGGGTGGCGCTCGACCCGGAGACGCAGGCCCTCACCACCATCGGCGCCAAGGAGGGGCTGGCGCACGTGATGTGGGTGCTCGTGGAGCCGGGCGACGCCGCGGTCGTTCCCGCCCCGAGCTACCCGATCCACCTGTTCGCGCCCGCGTTCGCCGGAGCGGTCGTCGAGCAGGTGCCGATGGGGCCGGGCGAGGACCTGTTCGGCAACGTCGTCGAGGCGTGCGAGCGCTCGCGGCCGAGACCCCGGGTGCTCCTCGTCTCCTTCCCGCACAACCCGACCACCTCCGTGGTCGAGGCCGACTTCATGCAAGGCGTCGTCGACCTCGCGCGCGAGCAGGAGCTGATCGTCGTCCACGACTTCGCCTACGCCGACCTCGCCTTCGACGGCCACGTTCCGCCCTCGATCCTCCAGGCCGAGGGCGCCGGGGAGGTCGCGGTCGAGCTGTACACGCTGACCAAGTCGTTCTCGATGGCCGGGTGGCGGGTCGGCTTCGTGGTCGGCAACCCCGAGGTCGTCGGCGCCCTCGCCCGCCTGAAGTCGTACCTCGACTACGGCACCTTCCAGCCCATCCAGATCGCCGCGATCGTGGCGATGAACGAGGCGCCCGACTTCCCGCGCGAGGTCTGCGAGGTGTATCGCTCGCGGCGCAACGCTCTCTGCGACGGCCTCGCCCGGATCGGCTGGCTTGTGGCCCGGCCGAGGGGCACGATGTTCGTCTGGGCGCCCATCCCCGAGCCGTACCGCGCGCTCGGCTCGCTCGAGTTCGCTCGCAAGCTCGCCCGCGAGGCGCGCATCGCGGTCAGCCCCGGGATCGGCTTCGGCCCGACGGGAGACGGTCACGTCCGCTTCGCCCTGGTCGAGAACGAGCAGCGCATCGGGCAGGCGATCGCCGGCCTGAGACGCGCGCTCCCGGAGCTGGGTTGACCCCGCGGAGCCCCCGGGCGGAGCCGGCCGCCTGCGCCCGCTACCCGGTGTTCCGCAGCGCCGCTGCGATGCCGGCGATCGAGCGGAGGAGGGGACGGCGGACACGCTCTCGCTCGCCCTCGTCCGCGGTCGGGTCGCGGTGGCGGCGGAGCAGGTCGACCTGGATGGCGTTCATCGGATCGACGTACGGGTTGCGGAGCTCGATCGCGCGCTGGACGTTCGGGTGGCGGTCGAGCAGCCGGTCCGCCTCGACGATGGCCAGCACGGAGGCGACGGTGCGCTCGTGCTCGGCCGCGATCGCCGCGAACAGGCGCTCGGGCTCCGCCTCCGGCGGGACGAGCGGCAGGTAGCCGCGGGCGATCTCCAGGCTCGACTTGGCGAGGGTCATCTCGAGGTTCTCGACGAGCGAGCGGAAGAATGGGAACGAGCGGTAGAGGCGCCGCAGGTCCCGGAGGCCGGCCCGCGACGAGGACAGAGGGGCGAGCGCGCTCCCGCAGCCGAACCAGGCCGGCAGCAGGCAGCGGTTCTGCGTCCAGGCGAACACCCATGGGATCGCGCGCAGGGAGGCGAGCAGGTCGTCTCCGCCCGGGCGCCGCGACGGCCGCGAGCCGATCGCGAGCAACGCCAGCTCGTCCACCGGCGTGAACCGGCGGAAGAAGCCCGGGAGCGCGGCGTCCTCCCAGACGAGCGCGCGGTACGCGGCGTGCGCCGCCGCGGAGAGCTCCCCGAGGAGCTCGGTCGCCCCCGGAGGAGGAGCGGCGCCGGCGGCGCGCGGAAAGGCCGAGAGCAGAGTCGCGGCGAGCGCCGCCTCCAGGTTGCGGTAGGCGAGCCCGGGGAGCCCGTACTTGAACGAGACCGTCTCGCCCTGCTCGGTGATCTTCAGCCGGCCGGGTGGCTGCCCCGGCGGCTGGGCGAGGATCGCGGCATGCGTGGGGCCGCCGCCACGACCCGCGCTGCCGCCCCGGCCGTGGAAGATCGTCAGGTCGATCCGCTGCCGGGCGGCGAGCGCGGCCAGCCGCTCCTGCGCGCGGAAGATCTCCCACTGGGCGGTGAGGTAGCCGCCGTCCTTGCCCGAGTCCGAGTAGCCGACCATCACCTCCAGCCGCCGGCCGCGCCGCTCGACGAGCCGCGCGAACCGCCGCTCGCCGAGCAGGTCCTCGACGACGCCTGGGGCCGCCCGCAGGTCGTCGATCGTCTCGAAGAGCGGCACGAGCGAGAGCCGGGCGCCCGCCTCCTCGGCCAGGTCGAGCGCGGCGAGGACGTCCCGGGCCGAGCGGGTCCCCGAGATCACGAGCGTGTCGAGCGCGTGCTCGCCGTGGCGGCGTTGCGCACGCGCCGCTGCCGCGAACGTGCGGCGGGCCCGCGCACCGGGACGCTGCAGCTCCGCCGCATGCAGGCGCACGTCGAGCTTGGCCAGGTGGAATCCGAACAGCTCGACCCGGCGGCGGAGCGCGGCGAGCCGGCCGTCGGCCAGCCGCTCGCCCCGGTTGGCGCGCAGGCTCCGGTCGAGGAGGTCGAGGTCGGCGAGCAGGGCCGCGGCCGATCCGTAGCCGGCGGGCCTGTGCGCGAGCGTCTCGCCGAGGCGGTGCCAGACGAACGACAGCTTGCGCCGGTAGGGCTCGTCGGCGTTCGTCCGGCCGATGCGGGCCGTGTACGCGGGGAGCTCGCGCTCGTCGCGCGCCAGCGACCGGTGCAGCTCGTCCGAGACGGCGACGAGGGTGCTCGTCGAGCCGAGAGACGCCGCCAGCTCCCGCACCTCCGAGCGGTAGCGCGTCAGCGCCAGCTCGCGCGCGCGCCGGAGCGCCTCCTCGATCGTCGCAGGCCCGGCGGCGGGGTTGCCGTCCTGGTCGCCCCCGATCCAGCTGCCGAACGAGAGCGGGGCCGACCTCGGCAACCTCTGCCGGAGCTCGCCGACCAGCGCCGGCGCGGCGTCGAGCAGGCTCTGCTCGAAGAACCAGAGCCCGTGACGGATCTCGTCCACCACGCGCGGGCGGCGGGAGCGAACCTCGTCCGTCTGCCAGAGCGAGGTGATCTCCTCGGCCAGCGAGGACTCGACCTCCGTGCGGGCCGACCGGGGAAGCGCAGGATCGTCGAGCTCGTCGAGCAACCGGTTCAACCGCACGTGCGCCGCCAGCACGGTCCGGCGAGTGGCCTCCGTCGGATGCGCCGTCAGCACGAGCTCCAGCGAGAGGCGGCGGGTCGCGGCGGCGAGCTGCCGGCCGGTCACGCCGGCCCGATCGAGGCGCGCGAACGCCTCTGCGAGCGACTCGCGCGGGACGCGCTCTTCGTGCTCGTACTCCCGGCGGCGGCGCAGCCGGTGGTGCTGCTCGCTCAGGTTGGCGAGCTGGAAGTAGAGGGCGAACGCGCGCAGGACGTCCGACTGCCGGTCGAGCGGAAGCGCGGCCACGGAAGCCGCCAGCCGGGAGCGCGCGGCCCCGGAGCCGGTCGCCCGTGCCCGCCGGGACAGCTCGCGGATCCGCTCCTCGTCGGCGAGGAGCCCCTTGCCGCCCTGCTCGACCAGGACCCGGCCGAGCACGTCGCCCAGCAGGCGGACGTCGCGCCGCAGCGGAGCGTCGGGGCTCGCAGTGCTCACGATCGGGACAGGTCGGCCCCAGCTGTGGGGATCAGGCCGGCGAAAGCACAGGGATGGAGGCGTCCGCGGCGGCGCTCGCGAGACGCAGGTCGTAGGTCAGACCGGGTCCTCGCGCATCTCCTCGAGGATCGAGCTCCGGCTGCTCGAGCCGGATTCGGAGCGGGACGCCGACGCGATCCATGACGTACAAATGTAGTGCATCGGCCGGGGCGCTCAGGGCCGGGTGAGTACGGCTATTGATGTTGGTCTGATCGGGCTAACTCAGGTCGTTCAGACCACCGACGGGATGGTTGCGGGCTAGCTGAGGGTGCCCTTCGGGGCGAGCCAGCGCATCTGCTGGTTGGTGATCTCCGCGATCCGCTCGAAGTGCTGGTCGTAGTGGAGGAGCTCGACGTCTGCGCTCTCGGCCGCCGCCGCGATCAGGAGGTCGACCGGCCGGACGCCCTTGTGGTGGTCGGTCTTGCGGACCGCGAGATCGGCCTGCACCTGCCGTGCACGCTCCCAGTCGCTCGGCATCACCGGGCAGGTGTCGAGCGCTCCCAGGTCGCGCGCCCGCGCGGCGTATTGGGAGCTATGCACGCCTGCGAGCAGCTCGAGGCGAACCAGGTCGCAGGTGGCGATCTCGCCCGCCTCGAGCTGCTCGTCGAACCACTCGCGCAGCTGCGGGTACGCCTGTCTGTGCGACCAGATCCAGGCCGTCGTGTCCGCGAGCAGCATCTAGCTGGCACCACCGAGCCGTGGCCCCCGCAACTGATCGAGATCCTGCTCGGTGAGTTCGACGTCCCAGCGAGTCAGGTTCTTCAGCCGCGCCCGGCGCACGACATCCTCGAGCGCAGCCTTGACCGTCCCCGTCGGCCCGGACGTACCCAGGATCGTCTCGGCCTCCTGGAGCAGTCGCTCGTCGACATACAGCGATGTATGCTTGGTCATGACAGAAATATAGCGTACATATCGTGCAGAAGTCAGCGCACAATCGCCTCTGGTCCGCATAGCGCAGCAGCGAGCGCGCCGCTAACGGATGTCCATGGCCGCTCGCGTCGAGGATGGACGTCCCGCCACCGCAACGCCTTCCCCACCACGTACGACGTAAGCGGTTCTTCCACGCGGCCAAGATCCTCTTCATGCGACCCGGCCCATGAAGACAGGTACTGGCAAGCACCTGGCGCGACGCCAGCCAATTCCCTCATCCGGAGCTAACCCGGCAGCGTCGGCGCCATCGTCCAATAGCCGTACTCAGCCTGGATCCACCGCGGAGGCCTCGGTTCGGCGTTGATGGCGGCATTGGTGTCGGGCGCGGCGGCGAGGGGCTGCGGTTGGGGTGCTTTCCGGCGGCTGTGGTGTTGCGGGCGGGCGGCGGAGACGCCGGCGGGGGGTTCTCGGGCAGCAGTGATCGCTGGCGGTGGTGCGGGATGGGGAAGGACGTGTCGGCCGCTCAGGCGGCGGCCGGGAGCGCCCGGATCCGGCCGAGCGCCTCGACGAAGTCCTGCTGCCAGGGCCAGCGGGCGGGCAGGTGCAGCGTCCAGCGGCCGGCGTGGCTGGTCAGCCTGCCGGGGAGAGCGAGCAGGCGCCGGCGGACGGTGCGGGCGGTGCGCACCACGCGGGCGGGGAGTCCGAGCAGCTCGGTCCAGAGGAGCAGGTTGTGCGCGAGCGCGGCGATCACCGTCCAGGCGGCGTTGGCGTGAAACTGGCCCGAGGGGAAGTGCGCCAACGCCTGCTCCTTGAGGTCGCGGATCACCAGCTCGATCACGGCGTGCTGGCGGTGCTCGGCCTCGACCAGCGCGATCGCTTCGTCGCGGTTGGTGACGAACGGGAAGTGCTGCCAGTCGGGGAACAGCTCGGCCTGGGCGGCGAGGGTGCGGACGCGGCGCACGAGCAGCCGCCGGCCGCCGAGTCTGGTCTCGGCGATCTGGGCCTCGCCCGTGTCGGGATAGTCGGGGATCGGTGTCCAGGCGTCCTCGGAGATCTCGGCGACGAGCGCGGCAACCGGCTTGGTCATGCGCACTCCGATCGAGTAGAGCCAGCCAGCCCGCTCGAGCCGCTCGAACAGCTTGATGTTCCAGAAGCCCGAGTCGGCCCGCAACAGCTTGACGCCGCTCGCGCCGGCGCGGGCGACGCGGGCGATCAGCTCGTCGGTGAAACGCAGGATCCCGCGCTGGGTGTTCGCCGAGCCCTTCCTGAGCCTCAGGTGCAGCAGCTCGCGCGTCTCCGCACGCGCCGCCACGATCGGGTGGTAGCCGCGCTCGCGCGTGTACCCGAACGCCGCCCCTTGCTTCTGGTAGCCGTGCACCTCGCCGACGAAACTGTCGACGTCGACCGTCAGCCGCCCCTCGCCGGGGCCGCCGCCGGCCCGCCAGGCGCGCGTCAGCGTCTCTGCGAACACGCGGTCGAGCTGGCGCACGTGCCCGAACGTGAACGCGCGCAGGAATGTCCCCAGCGTCGAGGGCGCCGCGACCCAGCCGCCGAGAAGCCGACGCGTGCGGCCGGCGCGTAGCAGCTCGCAGTCATCGATCGAGTCGGCCCCCAGCAGCATCGCGTAGATCAAACTCATCACCTTGCGACCCGCGCTCCCGGCACCCGGCCGCTCGGGACGCAGCCGCACGAACCGCTCGACCAGCGCCTCGATCCCCAACCGCGCCGCCAGCGTCGCAGCCAGGGCGATCCCCGCGTCCGAGACCGCCCGCTCATCGTCGAACCCGACCTCCAGATCGTCCAGTCCGACCGGCCCGTCATCGTGCACCATCAAGGTGACCTCCTGACGCCGGGCCCCGGCTGCCCATACAGCCTGGAAAAGCCCTGCTCAGGAGGTCATTCTTGCTCACCCAACGGACGGAACCAGCTCAACCCCGCGGTGGATCCAGGCTCAGAGCCGGGTGACCGCGCCCTCGCTGGCCGAGGAGACGCTGGCGGCGTACTTCGCGAAGACGCCGGTGTCGTAGCGGGACGGCGGGGGTGTCCAGGCCGCCATCCGGGTGGCGAGCTCGTCGACGGACAGCTCGACGCGCAGCTCGCCGGCCGCGACGTCGACGCAGACGGCGTCCCCGTCCCGGAGCGCGGCGATCGGACCGCCCCGGAACGCCTCCGGGGCGACGTGCCCGACCATGAAGCCGTGGGTCGCGCCCGAGAAGCGCCCGTCGGTGACGAGGGCCACGGACTCGCCGAGGCCCTCGCCGATCAGCGCGCCCGTCACCTGGAGCATCTCCGGCATCCCCGGCCCGCCCGCCGGCCCCTCGTAGCGGATCACCACGACGTCTCCGGGGCGGATTGCCTTCGCCTTCACCGCCGCGAATGCCGACTGCTCGTCGTCGAAGACGCGGGCCGGGCCGCGGTGCTCCTTGCGGTCGACGGTCAGCTTGACCACGCATCCGTCCGGTGCGAGGTTGCCGCGCAGGATCCGCAGCGACCCGCTCGCCTTGATCGGCGCCTCGATCGCCGCCACCACCTCCTGGCCCGGGGTCTCGACCACCGCCGTCGCCACCTCGCCGAGCGTCCGCCCGTCCACGGTCGGCATCTCCCCGTGGACGAGCCCCTGCTTGGCGAGCTCGCGGGCGACGAGGGCGACTCCCCCGGCTCGGTAGACGTCGGTCGCGTGGAAGCGGCCCCAGGGCTTCATGTCGGCGAGCACTGGCGTGCGCCCGGCGATCCGGTCGAACCCGTCGATCGTGAACGACAGCCCGAACTCGCGCGCGATCGCGAGCAGGTGGAGCAGGCCGTTCGTCGAGCCGCCGGTGGCGACGACCGAGGCGGCGGCGTTCTCGATCGCCTGCAGGGTGACGATCTGCGAGGGCCGGACGTCGCGGCGGACGAGGTCGACGGCGAGCCGCCCGCACTCGAACGCGGCCCCGGCCTTCTCCGGCGAGAGCGCCGGAATGCCGTTCAGGCCCGGCGGGCTGATCCCGAGGAACTCGAGGATCGTCGACATCGTGTTCGCGGTGAATTGACCGCCGCACGCGCCGGCGCCCGGGCAGGCGACCGACTCCAGCTCGTGCAGCTCCTCCGCCGTCAGCGTTCCGGCCGCGTGGCCGCCGATCGCCTCGTAGACGTCGGCGACGGTGACGTCGCGTCCGCGGAAGACCCCCGGTGCGATCGACCCGGTGTAGAGGACGACGCCGGGGATGTCGAGCCGGCCGAGCGCCATCACCGCCGCCGGGTTCGTCTTGTCGCAGGCGACCAGGCAGACGAGCCCATCGAACAGGTGGCCGCGACAGACGAGCTCGATCGAGTCGGCGATCACCTCCCGCGAGACCAGGCTCGCGCGCATCGCCTCGGTGCCCATCGAGACGCCGTCCGAGATCGCGATCGTGTTGAACTCCATCGGCGTCCCGCCCGCCTCGCGGATACCGCGCTTGACGTCCCGGGCCAGCTCGCGCTGGTTCAGGTTGCAGGGCATCGTCTCGATCCACGTCGTCGCGACGCCGACCAGCGGCTTCGCGAGATCGTCGTCCGTGAAGCCGGCACCCTTCAGCATCGCGCGCGCGCCGGCGCGGTCGGGGCCGTCCGTGATCCTCGCGCTGTGGCGCTTGGCCGGGTCGGACGGCCGGTCGTACGGGCCGGCGCTGACGCCTCCGGCGTCACGACATCGCCTCGCACCAAGGCCGACAGCTCCGCTGTCGCCTTTGTACTCGGCTTCGTCTCTCACCCGGCCGATCCTACGCAGCGGGCTCTGCCTCGGGCACCTGGCGGTGCATCAAGCTCCGCAGCTCCCGGCCGACCTGCTCGATCCGCTCGTCCGCCGCCCTCGCCCGCAACTCCCGGAGGCGCGGCTCGCCGGTGTCCATCTCGCCGATCCACTCGCGGGCGAACGAGCCGTCCCGGATGTCGGAGAGGAGCTTCTGCATGTTCTCGCGGACGTGGTCGTCGATCACCCGGGAGCCGCGGGTCAGGTCGCCGAACTCGGCCGTGTCGGAGACGGAGTAGCGCATCCCGGTGAACCCGCCCTCCCAGATCAGGTCGACGATCAGCTTCAGCTCGTGCAGGCACTCGTAGTAGGCGACCTCCGGCTGGTACCCGGCGTCGACCAGCGTCTCGAAGCCGAGCCGGATCAGCTCGGTGACGCCGCCGCAGAGCACCGCCTGCTCGCCGAAGAGGTCGCTCTCGGTCTCCTCGACGAAGGTCGTCTCGATCACGCCTGCCCTGGTCGCGCCGATCCCGGCGGCGTAGGCGAGGGCGAGCCGGAAGGCGTAGCCGCTCGCATCCTGCGCCACTGCGGCCAGCGCGGGCGTCCCGTAGCCGTCGGCGAAGAGCCGCCGGACGATGTGCCCCGGGCCCTTCGGCGCGACCATGATCACGTCGTGGCCGGCGGGCGGCTCGATCCGCCCGTAGTGGACGTTGAAGCCGTGGGCGAAGAGCAGCGCCGCGTCCGGGGCGAGGCCGGGGGCGATCTCGCGCTCGTACACGGCCGGCTGCACCTGGTCGGGCACGAGGATCGAGACCACCTGGGCGCCGCGCACCGCCTCGGCCACCGTGGCGACGGGCATGCCGGCTTCCTCGGCGGCCGACCACGACGTGCTTTGCTCCCTCAGGCCGACCTCGACCTCGACGCCGGAGTCCCGCAGGTTGAGCGCGTGAGCGTGGCCCTGGCTCCCGTAGCCGACGACCGTGACCTTGCCCTGGAGCAGGTCGAGGTCGCCGTCGCGGTGGATCGTTGCCATTCGTTCTCCTTTCAGTTGAGCGCCCGCTGGAGGCGCGGGCGGCGGACGGAGGCGCGCCGGAGGCCGATGCGGCCGGTACGGGCGAGCTCCTTGATCCCGTGCGGGCGGACGAGCTCCTCGAACGAGTCGATCTCCTCCGGCTCCCCGACGACCTCGAACACGATCGTCTCCGGGCCGACATCCGCGACCCGGGCGTTGAACACGTCCGTCAGCGCCATCAGCTCGGCCCGCCGCGCCGGCGGCGCGGCGATCGTGATCAGCGCCAGCTCGCGCTCGACCGCCTCCCCCGGCGGGAGCTCGCGGACGCGGAGGACGTTGACGAGCTTGTGCATCTGCTTCTCGATCTGCTCGAGCGGCTGCTGGTCGCACTTGACCCGCAGCGTGATCCGGGAGACGTCGCCGCGCTCGGTCGGGCCGACGGCGAGGCTCTCGATGTTGAAGCCGCGCCGCGCGAAGAGCTGGCAGACGCGGACGAGCGCGCCCGGCCGGTCCTCGACGAGGACGGACAGCGTGTGCGTCATGCCGCGGTCACCTCGGCCGGCTCCTCGTATTCGAGCATGTCGAGAGCGGCCGCGCCCGCAGGGATGATCGGGAAGCACTGCTCGAGCGGGTCGACGTGGACGTCCACGACCGCCGTCCGGTTGCCGGCGAGGGCCTCGGCCAGCGCTCCCTCCAGGCCATGCTCGTCGGAGACGGTGAAGCCGGCCGCGCCGTAGGCCTGCGCCAGCATGGCGTAGTCGGGGACCGTGTGGGTGAGATTGACATGCGCTAGTCGCTCTTCGAAGAAGAGCGACTGCCACTGCTGCACCATCCCGAGGTACCCGTTGTTGACCACGACGACGACGATCGGGAGGTCCTCGAGCACGGCCGTCGCGAGCTCCTGGCCGGTCATCTGGAAGCAACCGTCCCCGTCCACGCAGACCACGGTCGCGTCCGGCCGTGCGGCCTTGGCCCCGATCGCGGCGGGAATGCCGTAGCCCATCGTCCCGAGCCCGCCCGAGGTGATGAAGCTGCGCGGCCGGTCGCACCGCAGGTACTGCATCGCCCACATCTGGTGCTGGCCGACTCCGGTCGTCCAGATCACGCCGTCGCTGCCGGCGGTCAGCCGCTGGAGCGTCTCGAGGACGCGCTGCGGCTTCAGCAGGCCGCCGTCGCCGTAGCGGAGCGGGAACTCCTCGCGCCACTCCTCGAGCTGCCGCAGCCAGGGCTCGGTCTGGGGCCGGGGCAGCGTCCTCAGCTGCGCGGCGAGCTCTGCGAGCACCTGCTTGAGGGGGCCGACCACCGGTACGTCGGCCCGCCGCAGCTTGCCGATCTCGGCCGCGTCGATGTCCAGATGGACGACCGTCGCGCCCGGCGCGAAGGCGGACAGCTTCCCCGTGACCCGGTCGTCGAACCGGGCGCCGACCGCGACGAGCAGGTCGCACGTGTTCATCGCCAGGTTCGACCACTTCGGGCCGTGCATGCCGGGCCAGCCGAAGTGGAGCTCATGGGTCTCCGGAAACGCGCTCTTCGCCATCAGGGTGGTGACGACCGGCAGCCCGCCGGCCTCCGCGACCTCGAGCAGCTCCGCACAGGCGTCCCCGTTGAGCGTGCCGCCGCCGACGTAGAGCACCGGCTTCTCCGCGGCCGCGATCCGCTTCGCCGCCTCGGCGATCTGGCGTGCGTGTCCGCGTACCGGCGGCCGCCAGCCGGGAAGGTCGACCTCGTCCGGATAGCGGAAGTCGAGCTCGGCCTCCTGGAGGTCGCGCGGGATGTCGACCAGGACCGGCCCGCAGCGGCCGGTGCGGGCGACGTGGAAGGCCGCTCTGAGGACGTGGGGGATCTCGGTGACGTCCTGGACGAGCCAGGAGTGCTTGACGATCGGCGTCGTCACCCCGGTGATGTCGCACTCCTGGAAGGCGTCGGTGCCGATCAGGTGGCTTCGCACCTGGCCGGTGATGCACACGAGCGGGGTCGAGTCCATCCACGCGTCGGCGATCGGCGTGACGAGGTTCGTCGCGCCGGGGCCGGACGTGGCGATCGCGACGCCGGGGCGGCCCGAGGCGCGCGCGTACCCTTCCGCCATGTGCCCCGCTCCCTGCTCGTGGCGGGCGAGCACGTGGCGGACGGTCGTGCCGCGGGCGATCGCGTCGTACAGCGGCAGGATCGCGCCGCCCGGGATCCCGAACGCGACCTCGACGCCCTCGGCCTCCAGCGAGCGCAGCACGGCGTCGGCGCCGAGCATCGGGCCCGTCCGGCGGCGGCGATCGCTCATGCCATTTCCCTCCCTCCGGTGGGGAAATGGTCTAGCCATCTTGCGCAGCAAGATGGCCTCACGCCGGCTCCGCCAGGAACTCGACGTCCGCCCGCGAGGCCGGCATCAGCGCGAGCACCGCGTCCATGAAGTCCCGGGTCGTCGAGGCCGGGCCGAGGCCGTCGAGGTCGGGCGTGCGGACGCCGGCGGCGATCGCGCCCGACACCGCCTGCTCGAGCGTCCGCGCCGCCGCCCGCTCGCCGAGCCCCTCCGAGAGCATCAGGGAGGCGGCGAGGAGCATCCCGCTCGGGTTCGCCACTCCCTGGCCCGCGATCTCGGGCGCGGACCCGTGCGTCGGCCCGAAGATGCCCGGCCCTGCCTGCGACAGCCGGCCGGAGGCGACGATCGGCGCACCGTTGCGCCCGCCCGCGGCGAGGTCGGAGACCAGCTGCGCCGGCGCGCGCTGGGTGACGACGACGCAGAAGCGCTCGGGCGCGTCCATCAGCGCCGGCAGCGCCTCGCTCAGAGACAGGCGCTCGACGTGCACCCCGGGATGCCGGTCTGCCTCCCACGAGACGAAGGCGTCCCACGTGGCGCCCTCTCCGACGGCGGCGAGCCGGGCGCGGCGGGAGCGGGCGAGGCCGAATGCACGGTGGACGACGAACGGCTCCAGCTCGTCCGCCAGCGGGCTGACGATGGCGAGATCGCCGCCGGGCAGGCGGACGCGCTGAACGCGCCAGGTGAGCTCGAGCTCGGCCTTCACGCCCTCGAGCGCGGGCTCACGCGTCAGCGCGACCAGGACCGCATCCGCGTCGCGGCACGCGGCCCTGGTCTCCGCGGGCAGCGGGTGTCCGAACCGGGTGACCGCCTCGCCCGCGAAGGCCGGGTGCGCCTCGTCGACGCGGAAGCCGTGGAGCCTCCCCGCCTCGGCGAGCGCGCGGCTCGCCTCCGCGGTCAGCTCGGGGCCGATCCCGTGACCGCTCAGGAACGCGACCGTGTAGCGCTTCCTCCTCACCGGACCGGCACCCGCTCGAAGACGTCGTGGAGAGTGACGGTCCTGCCCTCGTCCGCGAGCCGCTTGAACCGTCCGAAGGCGGCGCGAAGCTCCTCGGCCGCGAGGTGGATTCCCGCCTCGGCGCACGCCCGGGCGAACGCGTGCCTGCCCGAATGCTTGCCGAGCGGAAGCGTCATCGTCAGGCCGAGCTCTTCCGGATCCATGATCTGGTAGGTCGCCGCGTCCTTGAGCATCCCGTCCTGGTGGATGCCGGCCTCGTGGGCGAACGCGTTCGCGCCCACGATCGCCTTGTTCCGCTGGACGGCGTAGCCGGTCAGCCTGGAGACCAGTGCCGAGGTCGCGGCGATCTCCGAGACGTTGACGCCGGTCTCGACGCCGAACTGCTCCGCCCGGACGCGGAGCGCCATCACGACCTCCTCCAGCGCCGCGTTGCCGGCTCGCTCGCCGATCCCGTTCACGGTGCACTCGACCTGCCCCGCTCCCGCGGCCACCCCCGCGAGCGTGTTCGCGGTGGCGAGCCCGAGGTCGTTGTGGCAGTGCACCGAGAGCGTGACCCGGTCGAGCTCGGGACAGCGGCGCCGGACCTCGCGCAGGAACGCCTCGTACTCCGCCGGCAGGCAGCAGCCGACCGTGTCGGGGAGGTTGACGGTGGTCGCACCGCCACGGATCGCCTCGCGGCAGGCCCTGGCGAGGAAGTCCGGCCGGGAACGGGTTGCGTCCTCTGCCGAGAACTCGATCTCGTCCACACGGCCGCGGGCGTGAGCGAGCGCGCCCCGGATCTCCGCCAGGACCTCATCGGGCTCGAGCTTGAGCTTGCGCTCCATGTGGATCGGGCTCGTGGCGATGACGACGTGGAGCCGGGACCGGCGGGCGTCGGCGAGAGCCTCGACGGCGGCGTCCACGTCTTCCCGGCTCGTTCGGGCGAGGGAGGCGACCGAGGCGTGCTCGACCGTGCGCGCGACCGTCCTGACACCCTCGAAGTCGCCGGGGGACGAGATCGCGAAGCCGGCCTCGATCACGCCGACGCCGAGCTGCTCGAGCTGCTCGGCGATCTCGGCCTTCTCGTGCGGCTGGAGTGCGATGCCCGGCGACTGCTCGCCGTCGCGAAGGGTGGTGTCGAAGATCGTGATCCTGCGGGTCTGCAACTCGCGTACCTCCTTCGGCGGCGCCCGACCGAGGGCGCACTGCCCCTGTGGTTTCGGTGGACGTGTGCGCCGGATCGGCGCGTGGTATGCGACTCCCCCTAGCGGGGGAGAATGACGAGCGGGGCGAGGCCGGCGCCGGCCGCAGGGAGGAGGAGCTCCACTCTCATCGCGCCTCCGAGTGTGGTCGGTGCGGGCTGGCCGCGTCAAACGCGTTTTGCACTTTGCGGGGGGGATGCGTTGACGTGGTCGGGCCGCTTCGCTTTACTCTCTGTAGCGATGCGTCGCGCCGACGGGAAACTCCTTGCGATCTCCTTCATTCTCGTCGCGCGCTCGCTCGGGGCTGCTCGCTAGCCGGCGCTCCGTCCCACCGCCTCCCGCCGGCTAGCTGACTCGAACCGAGGCGGACGCTCCACTCCCAGAAAGGAAGCCTCGTGCAGCGCTGCACGACTCCGACCCATCGCTCGACCGACCGAGATCACAGGCAGGCGGCCCGGTGAGATCCGGCCCCCGGGGCGACGGCCTCGTCTGGACGCGCGAGACGATCCTGTACGCGCTCGAGCTCTGGTCGCGACGACACGGCTGGCCGCCCTCGGCGCGCGAGTGGAATCGCGCCGGCGAGGACCATCCCTCGCGGCAGACGGTTCAGCGCGTCTTCGGCCGGTGGAACAGGGCGATTCGCGCGGCCGGTTACCGGCCCCGCCGGCCGGGAGAGCTCCGCCGGCGTCATTCCGTGTCCCCGCGCGACGAGAACGGGCGCTTCCTGCCGGCACGGGGAGAGACCGCGTAGATGGCGCTCTTCGACCCGACCCGGGAACGCGACGCCTGCGGGATCGGCTTCGTCGCCGACTCGGCCGGCCGCGCGTCCCGCGAGATCGTCGACGCCCTGCTCGAGGGCCTCCACAACGTCCGGCACCGCGGCGCGACCGCCGCCGACGGCAAGACAGGGGACGGCGCGGGGGTCGTCCTGCCGCTGCCGGCCGACGGCCCCGGGATAGCGATGGTCTTCCGTCGCGACGAGGCGGCACGCGACCCGATCGAGGCGGCATGCCGCCAGGAAGGGCTCGAGCCGCTCGAATGGCGCGAGGTGCCGGTGGACACCGCCGCCCTGGGCGCGGGGGCGCTTGCGAGCATGCCGCGGATCGAGCAGCTGCTCCTGCGCCGCCCGCACGGCGACGCCGAGCGGCGTGCCTACCGCGCGCGGCGCAGGGCGGAGCGGGCGGGCGGCGCGTACATCGCCTCGCTCTCCTTCCGGACGGTCACCTACAAGGCGCTCTGCGCGGCAGATGGGCTCGCCCGCTTCTACCCCGACCTCCGCGATCCCGGGCTCGCCGTCCCCTTCGGGATCTTCCACCAGCGCTTCTCGACGAACACGACGCCGTCCTGGGAGCGGGCCCAGCCGTTCCGCCTCCTGTGCCACAACGGCGAGATCAACGCCATCCAGGGCAACGTCAACTGGATGCGGGCGCGCGAGGGCAACTTCGGCTCCGAGGACGACGACGTGCTGCATCCGGTGATCGACGAGTCCGGCTCCGACTCCGCCATGCTCGACAACGCGCTCGAATTGCTCGTCCGCGGCGGCCGCGACATCCGCCACGCGCTGACGATGCTCGTGCCGGCGGCGTGGGAGCGGGACTCTGAGCTCGATCCCGCCGTTCGGGACTACTACCGCTACCACTCGCTGCTCGTCGAGCCGTGGGACGGGCCGGCCGGGCTCGTCTTCACCGACGGCCGTGTCGTCGGCGCCGCCCTCGACCGCAACGGCCTCCGTCCTCTTCGCTACGCCGTCTGCGCCGACGGGCTCGTTGTCTGCTGTTCCGAGGCCGGCTCCGTCGACCTGTCCGGCCGGGGGCGGGTGACCCGCCGCCGGCTCGGTCCCGGCCAGATCGTCGCCGTCGACCCCGAGCGCGGGCTCGAGGAGGACGCGGCGGTCAAGGAGCGCCTCGCCGGGCGGCGCCCGTACGGCCGCTGGCTCGAGGCGGGCCTGCGTGCCGGAACGAACGGCGCTCCGCTCGAGCCCGGCGAGGAGGACCTGACCGCCCGCCAGGCCAGGTTCGGCTACACGCGCGAAGACCTGAACGTGATCCTGCGCCCGGTCGCCGGCCGGGCGCACGAGCCGACCTCCTCGATGGGCGACGACACCGCCCTCCCGCCGCTCGCGGGTCGCGCCCGTCCCGTCTACTCGTACTTCCGGCAACGGTTCGCGCAGGTGACCAACCCGCCGATCGACCACCTGCGAGAGCGGCACTCCTTCTCGATCAGATGCATCCTCGGCGGCCGGGCCCCTCTGCTCACGGAGGGGCCCGAGACCGTTCGCGGAACCGAGCTGGAGAGCTTCTTCCTATACCCCGACGCGCTGCGCGCGCCCGGGTACACGCGTCTCGACGCAACCTTCGAGACCGGGCTTCGAAACGCCTGTCTCCGTCTCGGCGACGAAGCTGAAGCCGCGGTGCAGGCGGGGCGCACCGCCCTTCTCCTCTCCGACACCGGCGAGGGGCGGGCGCCGGTGCCGATGCTCATGGCCGTCGGCGCCGTACACCATCGCCTCGTCGCGCGCGGCCTGCGCACGCTCGCCACGCTCGTCGTCGAGACGGACGAGGCGCGCGAGGCGCACCACGTCGCCTGCCTGCTCGGCTACGGGGCCGAGGCGGTATGCCCGCGGCTGGCGCTCGAGACGGTCGCCGCGCTCGCCGCCGCCGACAAGGTCGGGGGCGATCGCCCGCCGCCCGACGAGGCTCAGCGGCGCTTCCGCACGGCGATCGAGGACGGCGTGCTCAAAGTGATGTCCAAGATGGGGATCGGCGACGTCGCCGCCTACTGCGGCGCGCAGATCTTCGACGCCCTCGGCCTCTCTGCGGAGGTCGTGGCGCTCTGCTTCCCCGGAACGCCGTCGCCGGTCGGGGGGATCGGCTTCGAGGAGCTGGAGCGCGAGGTGCTCGACCGGGCGGCCGCGACCCGGCTCGAGAACCCCGGCTACGTGAAGTCCCGGAAAGGAGGCGAGCCGCACGAGACCGACACCGCCGTGGTCGAGGCGGCACACGCCCTCCGGCTGGCCGTGCGCAACGACCGGCCGGACGCCTACGAGCGGTTCGCCGCGCTGGTCGGCGGGCGCGCGCCGATGGAGCTCCGCGACCTGCTCGAGATCGTGCCGGCGGCCGGGGCCGTCGCGCTCGACGAGGTCGAGCCTGCCGGGTCGATCGTGCAGAGGTTCTCGGCCGGCGGGATGTCGCACGGCGCTCTTTCCGCGGAGGCGCACGAGACGATCGCGATCGCGTTCAACCGCCTGCGCGCGCGGTCGAACTGCGGCGAGGGCGGCGAGGACCCGGCGCGCTTCCGCACAGACCGCAACTCGCGGATCAAGCAGGTCGCCTCGGGCCGCTTCGGCGTGACGCCGGAGTACGCCGCGTTCGCCGACGAGCTGCAGATCAAGATCGCGCAGGGCTCGAAGCCGGGCGAGGGCGGCCAGCTCCCCGGCCACAAGGTGACGGTCGGGATCGCGCGCCTGCGGCATACGACCCCGGGCGTGGCGCTGATCTCGCCGCCGCCGCACCACGACATCTACTCGATCGAGGACCTCGCCCAGCTGATCTTCGACCTCCGCCAGGTGAGCCCGGAGGCGGCGATCTCGGTGAAGCTGGTCGCCGAGACCGGAGTCGGCCTGGTCGCGAGCGGGGTCGTCAAGGCGCTCGCCGACGTCGTCCACGTCGCCGGCTGCGACGGCGGCACCGGGGCAAGCCCGCTCACCTCGATCAAGCACGCAGGCCTGCCGTGGGAGATCGGCCTGGCGGAGACGCAGCAGGCGCTCGTGTCGAGCGGCCTGCGCGGGCGCGCGCGGCTTCGGGTCGACGGCGGGCTCAAGACCGGCCGGGACGTCGTCGTCGCCGCGCTCCTCGGCGCCGACGAGCTCAGCTTCGGGACCGCGCTCCTGCTCGCGGAGGGGTGCCTGATGGTCCGCTCCTGCCACCTGGACACGTGCCCGGTCGGGATCGCCACCCAGCGGCCGGAGCTGCGCGCCAGGTTCGCGGCCACGCCCGAGCAGGTCGAGGCGTATCTCCTGTTCGTCGCCGAGGACGCGCGCCGGCTGCTCGCGTCGCTCGGACTGCGGTCGTTCTCCGAGGCGATCGGGCGGACCGACCTGCTCCGCAGGCGGACGACGGGTGATCCGCGGGTGGACTCGCTCGACCTCGACCCGCTGCTCGCGTCGCCGCCGGGCCGGTACGCGGGCGAGCCGATGCCGCTCGCAGGTGGAGGTGAGCTCGGCGAGCGGCTCGCCCGCGACGCCCGGCCCGCTCTCGTCGGCCCGGCGCTCTCGGAGCCCGCGTACACGATCACGCCGTGGGACCGCGCCGTCGGCGCGCGCCTGGGCGGGATGATCGGCAGACGGTTCGGCTCCGAGCCTCCGCCCGGACGGGTCCGTGCCCGCTTCGAGGGCTCGGCCGGGCAGAGTTTCGGCGCGTTCCTGGCCGCCGGCGTCGAGCTCGACCTCGTCGGGGAGGCGAACGACTACGTCGGCAAGGCGATGGGCGGCGGACGGATCGCGATCCGGCCGCCGGCCGCCGATGCCGGGAGCCCGGTCCTCGCCGGGAACACCGTGCTCTACGGCGCGACGGGAGGCGAGCTCTACTGCGCCGGCCGGGCGGGTGAGCGCTTCGCCGTGCGCAACTCCGGCGCGGTTGCCGTCGTCGAGGGAATCGGCGACCACGGCTGCGAGTACATGACGAGCGGGACGGTGGTCGTCCTGGGCGAGGTCGGCCGCAACTTCGGCGCCGGCATGAGCGGCGGCGACGCATACGTCTTCGACCCGGGCGGCGAGCTGCCGCTTCGCCTGAACGACGACCTGGTCGGGCTCACGCGCGTCCGATCCGACGTCGAGCTCCACCGCTTGGTCGAGCGGCACCTCAGGTACACGGGCTCCGAGCTGGCGGCGGCGCTGCTCGACGTGTGGGAGACGGCGGTGGCCGAGTTCTGGCACGTGGTCCCGAGGGCGGAGGTGGCCACCATCGAGGACGAGCACGAAGGGACGCCGGGCGGGCGAGGCTCCGAAGAGACCGAAGAGGCGACGGCGGGCTGAGCCGGATGCAGACGGTCGAGAAGATCTGGCTCAACGGCGAGCTCGTGGACTGGGCGGACGCGACCGTCCATCTCGGAGCGCACGGGCTCCACTACGGCGCCGGGGTCTTCGAGGGGATCCGCTGCTACGCGACGGACGAAGGGCCCGCGGTCTTCCGGCTCCGAGATCACCTCGAGCGCTTCGCCCGGTCGGCCCGCCTGCTCCGGATGCGACTGCCCTACTCGGTCGAGGAGCTGCGCTCGGCATGCCTCGCCGTGGTGGCGGCGAACGAGCTGCGCGAGTGTTACCTGCGGCCGATCGCGTTCTTCGGAGCGGGTGAGCTCGCGGTCCTGCCACGCGGGAATCCTGTCGAGGTGGGAGTGATGTGCTGGCCGTGGGGCGCCTACCTCGGCGAGGAGGGACAGCGGCTCGGCATCCGGGCGATGATCTCCTCGTGGCGGCGGGTCGACGGGAACACGATCCCGCACGCCGCCAAGGCTACCGGCGTCTACCTGAACTCGATGCTCGCCGTCGAGGAGGCGACCAGGAACGGCTACGAGGAGGCGATCCTGCTCACCGACGCCGGTTTCGTCGCCGACGGGTCGGGGGAGCACGTCTTCGCGGTCAAGGACGGCGTCGTCCGCACGCCCGACCTGTCCGCCTCGATCCTGCCCGGGATCACGCGGGACACGATCATCTTCCTCGCGGGCGTGCTCGGGTACCCGCTGCAGGAGACGCGGCTGATCCGCTCGGACCTCTACGTGGCCGACGAGGTGTTCATGTGCGGGACGGCGGCCGAGGTCACTCCCGTGCGCTCGGTCGACGACCACGAGCTGGGCGTCGGGCCGGTCACCCTCGATCTCCAGAGCGCCTACCTCGACGCCGTCCGGGGTCGCAGGGGCGCGCCGCAGGAGTGGCTCGACCGCGTGCCTGTCTCACCGGCATCCGGCGTGCGCTCGTAGGCAGGCGCGCGAGTCGCGGTCCGCGAGGCGCTCACCCCGGGCCGGGCGAGACGATCGGCGCGATCCGCGCGTGGGACGGGCGCCGGGGGCGAGGCGGGCGAGCCTGTCGCACTGCTCGGCGGCGCGGGCGCCCGCTGCGGCGTGTGCCCGGCAGTAGGCGGCGGCGGCATCGCCGCAGAAGCGCCACGTGCCTCCGCCCATCACTCCCGCCTGGTCGAGCGTGACGCAGGCCTCGGAGACCGCGGGGCTGGAGTGCACGCCGCCGAGGGCGACCGCGGCGGCGATTCCGGCCGCGGCCGCCGTCGCGAGCGCGGTGAGGAACCGCCGGTCGCGGCGCCCGATCCGCCGTGTGAGCCGGCTCGCCTCGGCGGGCATCGCTACAGGGCGACCGCGACGCCGCGCGGGAGCACGAGGACGGGGCAGCGCGCGAGCTCGATCAGGTACTCGGCGGCGGCGCTGATCGTGACGCGACCGGTGACCGTGCCGGGCTTCGAGCCGACGACGATCAGGTCGACGCCGCCCGTCGCGCGCGGCGCCACCGTGCCGCCGAGCCTGGAGGCGACCGCCTCCGCCGTTTCCAGGACGCACGGGTCGCCGTCCTCCGCGACCGCGCCGATCGCGGCGATCGTGTACCCGGCCCGCTCGTGGAAGCCGGCCGGCGCCAGCCCCAGCGCGATCGGCCCGCCGTCGAGCAGACGCCGCGCGGACGCCTGCGGGTCGACGTGTCCCGGCGCCGTGCGGTACTCGGAGCCGAAGACGATCATCCCGGCGCCGATGCCGAGCGCCAGGCTGCGCAGCCCTTCGGGCGTCGACCCGCTGAGCACGACGTGCCGCGGGACGTCGAGCCCGTCGAGCGCCTCGGCTCCCGCGTCGAGCAGCGCGTGCGCCTCGTGCTCGGCGAGCCGCTCGCGGGCGGTCTCGCTCTCGTGTGCGTGACGGACGTAGGCGAGCTCGAGCGCCGCGCCGCCGCGCGCGAGGACCCTCGCGAAGGCGAGTGCGTCGCGGTCGTTGTCGGTCCCGTCGTAGGAGACGATGATCTTCGTGGCCGTTGCTTCCTTTCTCGATCCGGCTGGCCGCCGCTACCCGGCCGGCTCGGCGGTCACGCCACCTCCGGCCGGGGCGGGCGCGGGCGGGGGGGACGGAACCCCGCCCGGGAATCCCAGCGAGGGGATGTCGGACGGGTAGACCTCGTGGCCGTGGACCGCGAGGTCGCCGATCTCCATCTCCTCATCGGTCATGCGCAGCGGCACGAAGACGCCGACCAGCTTGAGCAGGAGGAACGTGCCGACCGCGCAGAAGACGATCACCCAGAGCGCGGTGAACAGCTGCCACTCGAGCAGGTGCAGCCCGCCGGCGACCGAGAACCCGGGGACGACCTCCATCGAGGAGTCCGCCAGCAGGCCGACGAGCAGCCCGCCGACCAGGCCGGCGAAGCCGTGGGTGTAGACGACGCCGAGCGTGTCGTCGACGCCGCGGAACGGCCGGAGCAGCGCCAGGTAGTTGTACGCGACGAAGACGGTCGACGAAGCGATCGCGCCGATCAGGATCGCTCCCCAGCCGTTGACGAAGCCGGCCGCGGGCGTGATCGCGACCAGGCCGACGATCATCCCGTTCACGCTGCCGATCAGCGACGGCATGCGCCCGGTCGCGTAGTCCCAGCAGACCCACACGAGGAAGGCGACGGCGGTGGCGAGGTTGGTGTTCAGGACGGCGGCGGCGGCATCGGCGCCGGCGTTGTACGGGTCGCCGCCGTTGAAGCCGTTCCAGCCGAGCCACAAGAGGCCGGCGCCGACTGCGACCATCGCCAGGTTGTTCGGCGCGTCGATCTCGCGGTCGCGCGCCAGGCGCGGGCCGATCACCCAGGCGGCGACGAAGCCGGACACGCCGGCGGCGAGATGGATGACGTAGCCCCCGCTGAAGTCGACGGCCCCGTGCTGGGCGAACCACCCGCCGCCCCAGATCAGGAAGGCGTTGACCGTGTAGACGCCGCTCCCCCACAGGACGACGAAGGGAATCCACGCCTTGAAGTTGACCCGGCCGAGCACCGAGCCGAGCATCAGGATCGGCGTGATCGCCGCGAAGACGAACTGGAAGTAGACGAGCGACGACTGCGGAACGTCGAGCACTCCGGCCGCGCCGAGGTTCGGGATGTGGCCCCGGCCCTGGAGCTCCTGGTGGCTCAGAACGCTGCCGGGCTTCCCGAGGAGGTTGTGCCAGAAGCTGCCCTTTCCTCCGACCGGGATCGGGCTGCCGAAGCCCATCTTGAAGGCGTACAGCACCCAGATGACGAGCACGAGCGCGAAGGCGACGAACGCGAGCATCATGCTGTTGACCGACCAGCGCTTCTGCATCACGCCGCCGTAGAGGACGACGAGCCCGGGAACGCTCATCAGCCCGACGAGCGTCGCCGCCGTCAGCTGCCAGGCGTTGTCGCCGGGGTTCAGCCAATCTGGGTACAGCATCCGGCCTCCTTTCCGGCGGGCGCATCCGGCCCGCCGGTCGTTCGCCCAACAAAAAAGGCCCGGGACTCACCAGAGTCCCGAGGCCACGTTGCCCCTGCGCCACGACGCCGTCGTCGGTACGCGTGCCGGCACCATGACACGTCCGGAAACCGGCGTCAAGAGGCAATTCTTCAATTTGTGAAGCTCGACGGGTGCGGGCTAGGAGGCGAGCGCGTCGGCCAGGCTGAAGCGGCCGCTCCAGAGCGCGCGCCCGACGACGGCGCCCTCGCAGCCGAGCTCGCGGAGCCTCCTCAGGTCGTCGAGCCCGGCGACGCCGCCGGCGGCGAGCACCGGTAGCCCGGCCTCGAGCACCTCCGCGAGGAGCGGGAGGTCCGGGCCGGAGAGCGACCCGTCGCGCCGGGTGCTCGTGACCAGCAGCCGCCGGACGCCGGCGGCTGCGCAGCGGCGGGCGAGCTCGCCCGGGGCCAGCTCCCATTCGCTCGTCCACCCGTCGCCGACGACCTTCCCGTCGCGGGCGTCCACGGCGACGACGAGCTGCTCCGCGAAGCGCTCGGCCAGCGCCTCGACCTGCGTCAGGGCGGCGGTTCCGACGATCGCCCGCGCCGCGCCGGCCTCGAGCGCGGCCTCGACCGCCTCCGGGGAGCGAAGCCCTCCGCCGACCTGCACCGGGACGCCCGCCGAGACCACGGCCTCGACGAGGCCCCGTGTCGGCTGCCCCGAGAACGCTCCGTCCAGGTCGACGACGTGCAGCCGGCCGGCCCCTTCGCCGGCGAACCTCGCGGCCGCCGCCGCGGGATCGCCGCCCTCGACCGTGACCCGGTCGCGGCGGCCCTCCGAGAGCCGCACGCACCGGCCCTCGAGGACGTCGATCGCGGGGATGACCTCGAGCCTGTCCATGCTGACGTATTAGCATGCTAACATAGTCGCATGGGCGACGAGGCAACCGAGCCGCGACATGCCGTCGAAGAGGTTCCGGGTCTCGACGAGCTCGCCGACGCCGTGCTCACTCTGCGCACGCGGGACGAAGCGAGGCGCTTCCTCCGCGACCTCTGCACGCTCGCCGAGCTGGAGGCTCTCGCCCATCGCTGGCAGATCGTCCGCCTGCTCGAGCAGAGGCTGCCGTACCTGGAGATCGCCGGGCGCGTGCACACGAGCACGGCCACCGTCACGCGCGTGGCGCAGTGGCTGCGCCACGGGGCAGGCGGGTACGCGATCGTGCTCGGCCGCACGCGCTAGGAGGCTCTCGTGAGCGCGGGCGTCGAGGGCCGGCTGCTCGTCGCCGTCCCCTCGAAAGGGCGGCTGGCGGCGCCGGCGCTCGAGCTGCTCGAGGCTGCCGGCCTGCGCTTCGACCCCGGCGAGCGGGCCCTGCACGTGCCCTGCGAGAACGCTCCGGTCGACCTGCTTCTCGTCCGCGCCGGCGACATCCCCGAGTACGTCCAGGACGGCGTCGTGCACGTCGGGATCACCGGGGCGAACCTGGTCGCCGAGGCGCAAGCCGACGTCGTCACGCTCGTCGAGCTGGGCTTCGGCGCCTGCACGCTGGAGGCGGCCGTCCCGGCCGCGGCGCCGCAGCGGTCGCCGGCCGACCTCGCCGGCCTGCGGGTGGCGACGGCGTACCCGGTGACGACGAGGGCAGCGCTGGCGGAGATCGGCGTGGAGGCCGAGCTGATCACGATCTCCGGCTCCGTCGAGACCGCGCCCCGGCTGGGCCTGTCCGACGCCGTGGTCGATCTCGTCTCGACCGGGTCGACCGCCAGCGCGAACGGCCTCCGCCGCCTCGGCACGCTGCTCCGCTCCGAAGCGGTGCTGGTCGCGCGGGAGCCGCTCGACGGCCGCCGGGAGCTCGTCGAGCGGCTCGAGCTGATGCTCCGTGGCGTGGTCGCCGCGCGCCGCCGCCGGTACGTGATGCTGAACGCGTCCGAGGAGGCGCTGCCGGCGATCCGCGCGCTCCTGCCGGGAATGGGAGCGCCGTCCGTGCTGCCGCTCGCCGAGCCGGGGCAGATCGCCGTGCACGCGGCCGTCGACGCGGACGAGATCTGGGACCTGCTGCCGCCGCTGAAGGCGGCCGGCGCGACGTCGATCCTGGTCGTCCCGGTGGAGCGGCTCGTGCCGTGAGAGGTCTCGCGCTCGAGGGCGTGCTACCGCGGGTCGCGGAGATCGTCGCCGACGTCCGCGACCGGGGCGACGACGCGGTCCTGGACTGGGCCGAGCGGCTCGACGGCGGACGCCCGGCCGCGCTGCGCGTGCCCGAGGAGGCGATCGAGGCGTCGCGGCTCGACGGCGAGGCGCTCCGGGCGATCCGCACGCTCGCAGCCGCGGTCGAGGCCGTGCACTCGGCGCAGCGGCCGGGGGACACGATCGTCTCGCCCGTGGAGGGAATCGCCGTCGAGCGCCGGTTCGGCCCGCTCGACTCGGTCGGGATCTACGTTCCCGGCGGCCGGGCGCCGCTCGTGTCGTCGCTCGTGATGGCGGCCGTGCCGGCGCGGGTCGCCGGCGTCCGGCGGATCGCGGTGGCGACGCCGGGCGCCTCGGAGGGCCTCCTGGCCACGGCACGCGAGCTCGGGATCGGCGAGGTGTACGCGATGGGCGGCGCGCAGGCCGTCGCGGCGCTCGCGTACGGCACGGAGACCGTGCCGCGGGTGGACAAGATCGTCGGTCCCGGGAGCCGCTGGGTGACCGCGGCGAAGCTGCTCGTCTCGGGGAGCGTCGCGATCGACCTGCCCGCGGGCCCGAGCGAGGTGCTGGTGATCGCCGACGACACGGCCGATGCGGCCCTGTGCGCGGCCGACCTGCTCGCCCAGGCCGAGCACGGCCCCGACAGCGAGGCGATTCTCGTCACGACCAGCCGGCGGCTCGCCGACGACGTCGCCGCCCGGGTCGGGGGTCGTGCCCGAGTCGAGCTGGCCGGCTCCCTCCAGGCGGCGGTCGAGCGCGCGAACGAGTACGCGCCCGAGCACCTCGAGCTGCTCGTCGCCGACCCCGAGCGGCTCGCGAAGGAGGTCCGGCACGCCGGCGCAGTCTTCCTCGGCACGGCCGCCGTGCTCGGCGACTACGCCGCGGGCTCGAACCACGTCCTCCCGACGGGCGGCCTCGCGCGCGGAACGGGCGGGCTCGGGCTGGAGGCGTTCCTGAAGCCCGTCCAGTACGTCCGCGCCACGCCGGCGGGGCTCGACGCCGTCAGGGACACGGTCGACGCGCTCGCCCGGCTCGAGGGCCTCCCGCTCCACGCCGCCGCGATCGCGGCCCGCGCATGAGCGCCCGTCCGCTTCCGGAGGGTTTCGAGCCCTACGTCTGGGCCTCCACCGTGGACGACGTCGCCGCGCGGTGGGGGCTGCGGCCCGCGGAGGTGATCCGCTTCGACGCGAACGTCCCGCCCCTCCCCGGCGTCCCGCAGGTGCCGCTCGGCGAGAGCGTCGCGAACCTGAACGAGTACCCGGAAGGGACCTACCGCGAGCTGCGGGAGGCGGCGGCCGGCTACGCCGGCGTCGCTCCCGACCAGATCGTCCCCGGGGCCGGCGCCGACGGCCTGATCGGTCTCGCGGCGCGCACCTTCCTCGGCCCCGGACGGCGTGCCTGCGTGCGACGGCCGACCTATCCGCTCTACGCGATCGCGAGCGGCGTCGAGGGGAGCACCGTCGTCGACGACCCGGCCGGCGCCGATCTCGTCTGGGCCTGCAACCCGAACAACCCGACCGGCGAGGTGCTCGAGCCGGACGCGATCGCGGAGATCGCGCGCTCGCTCCCGGACGCGGCGGTCGTCGTCGACGAGGCCTACTTCGAGTACGCCGGCAAGACGGTCGTGCCGCTGATCGCGGAGGTGCCCAATCTGATCGCGATCCGCACGCTCTCGAAGGCGTTCGGCCTCGCGGCGCTGCGGGTGGGGTACGCGGTCGCCTCGCCGCGGCTCGCCCGCGAGCTCGACCGCCGCCGGGATCCGGCGCCCGTGGCCGCGCCTGCCGCCCGGATCGGCGCCGCCGCGCTCCGGAGCCCGCGCCTCGACGTGGAGCAGACCGTCGCCGAGCGTGAGCGGCTGCGCGGCGCGCTGGCCGCCGCGGGCTTCGACTGCCCGCCCGTGCATGCGAACTTCGTGCTCGTTCGCGTCGAGGACGCCGCGCGGCTCGCCGACGAGCTCGAGCGGCAGGGTCTGGTCGTCCGCCGCTTCCCGGACGCGATCCGGATCACCGTGCGCGTGCCGGCCGAGAACGACCGGATCGCCGCCGCGCTCGGCGCCGCGCCGGAACCGGCTCACGCGCGCTCGGCCCTCGTCGTCAGGACCACGGCCGAGACTGCGCTCCGCGTCTCGCTGGCGCTCGACGGGCACGGCCGTGCCCGGATCGACACCGGCGTCGGCTTCCTCGACCACCTGCTCGCACAGCTCGCCCTGCACGGCGGGCTCGACCTCGAGCTCGCCGCCGGGGGCGACCTCGACGTCGACGCGCACCACCTGGTCGAGGACGTGCTCGCTGCGCTCGGAAGCGCGGTCGGACAGGCTCTCGACGGCCGCTCCGGGGTGACGCGCTACGGGTCGGCGACCGTGCCGATGGACGAAGCGCGCGCCGTTGCCGCGGTCGACCTCGCCCGCCGGCCTCATGCCGAGATCCGGCTCGTGTTCGCGGGCGACCGGGTCGGCGGCCTCGCGCCGACGCTACTGCCGCACGCGCTCGAGCGGTTTGCGGTCGAGGCGGGCCTGACCCTGCACGTGGAAGCGGCCGGCGGCGACGACCATCACGTCGCCGAGGCGGCGTTCAAGGCGGTCGGGCGGGCGCTGCGCCAGGCGTGCGCCCTGGACGGGACCGTCTCCGGCTCGACGAAGGGGGCGCTGTGAAGGTCGTGCTCGCCGACTACGGGGCGGGCAACGTGCGGAGCGTGTGCTCCGCGCTGGAGCGCGCGGGCGCCGAGCCGGTGGTCAGCGCCGACCCGGACGAGGTGGCCGGCGCTCCGCTCGCGGTGATCGCGGGCGTCGGCAACACCGGCAGCGCCGCGTGCGCTCTGCGCGAGCGCGCCCTCGCCGGCGCGCTCCTGTCGCGGGTCGAGACGGGGCGGCCGCTGCTCGGGATCTGCGTCGGCATGCAGCTTCTCTTCGGCGAGAGCGAGGAAGGCGGCGCCGGGCTCGGCGTCCTCGGCGGGCGCGTGGAGCGGCTTCGCGCGCGTCGCGTCCCGCACATGGGCTGGAACGAGCTGCGCGTGCGCGAGGAGAGCGCGCTCCTCCGGGGCCTGGACGGGAAGGACGTGTACTTCGCGCACTCGTACGCGTGCGTTCCCGCCGGACCGGTGGCGGTTGCCGACGTCGACCACGACGGTCCGGTCGTCGCCGCCGTCGAGCGTGACGCCGTCGCAGGCGTGCAGTTTCATCCCGAGCGGAGCGGCCGGGCGGGCGCGAGGCTCCTCGAGAACGTGCTGCGATGGTCAAGCGCCGCGTGATCGTCTGCCTCGACGTCGCGGGCGGCCGCGTCGTGAAGGGCACCCGGTTCGAGCGCCTGCGCGACGTCGGCGACCCGGTCGAGCTCGCCGCCGTCTACGCGCGGGTCGGCGCCGACGAGCTCGTGTTCCTCGACATCACCGCCACGCTGGAGGGCCGTCGCCCGTTGCTCGAGCTGGTCGGGCGGGCGGCGCAGGAGCTGGAGGTCCCGTTCACCGTCGGCGGCGGCGTCACGGAGCTCGACGACGCTCGCGCGTTGCTGCGGGCGGGGGCGGACAAGGTGTCGCTGAACCGGACGGCGGTCGAACGGCCGGGCCTGCTGACGGCGCTCGCCGGCGAGTTCGGCGCGCAGGCGGTCGTCTGCGCGATCGACGCCCGCGGCGGCGAGGTCGTCACGCACGCGGGGAGGAGGCCGCGCGGCCGCGATGCGGTCGAGTGGGCGCAGGAGGCGGCCGAGCGAGGGGCGGGGGAGATCCTCCTGACCTCGATCGACGCGGACGGCACCCGCGCCGGCTACGACCTCCCGCTGACCGCCGCTGTCGCCGACGCGGTGACGGTGCCGGTGGTCGCCTCGGGCGGCGCCGGCGAGGCGCGCCACCTCGCAGAGGCGTTCGGCGCCGGGGCGGCGGCGGCGCTGGTCGCGTCGATCGTCCACGAACGGCCGGAGCGGCTGCCCGAGCTGAAGCGCGAGCTGAAGGAGGCAGGTTGGCCGATCAGGACATGACCGGTGCCAGGCACCGGACGTGGCCGGACCTGACGCCGGCAATCGTCCAGGACGCGGACGACGGCCGCGTGCTGATGCTCGCCTGGATGGACGAGGTCGCGCTCCGTCGCACGCGCGAGACCGGCGAGGCCTGGTTCTGGAGCCGCTCACGCCGGCAGCTCTGGCACAAGGGGGAGACCTCCGGGAGCACGCTTCGCGTCGTCGAGCTCCGCGAGGACTGCGACGGCGATGCGATCCTGCTTCGGGTCCGACCCGCCGGCCCGGCCTGCCACACCGGTGCGCTCTCCTGCTTCGCGCCCTGGCTCTGGCACCGCGTCTCCCAGCGGGCGCGGGAGCGCCCGGAGGGCTCGTACGTCGCCCGCCTCCTCGGCGAGGGGCCCGCGGCATGCGCGCGCAAGGTCGGCGAGGAGGGGGTGGAGGCCGCCCTGGCCGGCGCAGCCGAGAGCGACGAGCGCGTGGTCGAGGAGGTCGCCGACCTCTGGTTCCACAGCTACGTCCTCCTCGCCGCACGCGGCCTCGACCCCGCAGCCGTCGAGGACGAGCTTCGCCGTCGAGTCAGGTAGCCGCGTTCCCGGCGGCCGACTGCAAGGACCGCTCTCCCGTAGGGTCCCGCGAAGCAACAGAGCGGCTGTTCCAGGCTTCACGACCGTGATCCCGCGCCGCGCCGGGCCGCCGCGGTGCCTCGAGCGACTGGAGGTAGAGCAGGCATGGAGTCGTCAACCATTCGGACAACGGCCGAGCCGGACTATCCGGTTCGGTTCTCGGTCGAGTACCCCGAGCGCAAGCTCAACCGCCTGACCACCGCGTTCAGGCTGATCGTCGCGATCCCGATCCTGATCGTCGCCGGCAGCCTCGGCGGCCACGAAGGGAGCGCCGCGGCCGGCGAGCACGGCTGGAGGATCGCCGGCGGCACCGCCGGGCTGCTGTTCCTTGCGCCGCTGCTGATGATCCTCTTCCGGCAGAAGTATCCGCGCTGGTGGTTCGACTGGAACCTGGAGCTGCTCAGGTTCTCGAACCGGATCGGCGTCTACCTCGCCCTGATGGACGACCACTACCCCTCCACCGACGAGCACCAGTCCGTCGCGCTCGACATCCCCTACCCGGACGCGAAGCAGGGGCTCAACCGCTGGCTGCCACTCGTCAAGTGGCTGCTCGCCGTCCCCCACTACGTCCTGCTCGTCTTCCTCTGGATCGCCGCGGTCGTCTCGATCGTGATCGCCTGGTTCGCGATCCTCCTCACCGGCCGCTACCCGCGGGGCCTCTTCGACTTCGTCCTCGGCGTGATCCGCTGGACGAACCGCGTCGTCGGCTACGCGCTGATCCTGGTCACGGACCGGTACCCACCGTTCCGACTCGACCCGTAGCGGGCCGGTGACCGCGACGGCGAGGAGCTGTGGGGGAACCCGGGTTCCCCCACAGCCGGATGTGGAGCCTCAGGAGCCTGCGGGCTGGATGTTCTGGTTGACGCGGAACAGGTTGTCGGGGTCGTACACCGCCTTGATGCGGGCGAGCCGTTCGTAGTTGTCGCGGTAGCTGGCGCGCACCCGCTCCTGCCCCTCGTCCATCATCATGTTCACGTACGCCCCGCCGGCCGAGTAGGGGTGCAGGGCCTCGAAGTAGTCGACGCTCCACCGCCGGATCGCGTCGACGTTCTCCGGATCGGGGTCGACGCCGGCGAAGACGGACGCCCAGAGCGCGTCCCGGTAGCTCCAGGCGGTGTCGGAGCCGGCGACATCGTGGGCGGCTCCGTCGATCGGGTACAGGTGCATGGTCGACTTCATCGTCGGCAGCTCGGCGCCGAAGCGGGCGTGATTCTCCACCGCCCCGTCCGGGATCTCCTTGACGAAGTCGGCGCGCCAGTACCACTGCTCTCCGGGCGGGTAGAGGCCGTCGAACGCGCTCTGGAGCGCGGAGTGCGGCATCGGCGCGACCCCGTGCAGCAGGGGCTCGGGCAGCGCGTCGAGGAGCGGAGCCATCGCTCTCGCCCCGTCCTCCTCCTCGCCGACGTAGCACCAGACGACGCCGCAGACCTTGCGCAGGTGGATCTCCTCGGGGAACGGCGGTGCCGGCGGCACGGTGTGGAAGGCGAAGAAGCCGTTGAGCTCGCGCGGAGCGGCCGGCAGGAACTCGCGGTAGACCGAGAGCACGTCGGCGCCGAGCTCGACCGGCCAGAAGGTCGGGCCGGCGATCACCGTGCCGACCTCGTGCAGCCGGAAGAGGAACGAGGTGACGACGCCGAAGTTGCCGCCGCCGCCCCGGATCGCCCAGTAGAGGTCGGGGTGCTCCTCCGCATTGGCGCGCACACGCTCCCCGCTCGCCAGCACGAGCTCCGCCTCGAGGAGGTTGTCGATGGCGAGCCCGCACTTGCGGGTGAGGTGCCCGAGACCCCCGCCGAGCGTGAGGCCGCCGACACCCGTGGTCGAGATGATCCCGCTCGGGGTTGCCAGTCCGTGCTCGCCGGTTGCCCGGTCGACCTCGCCCCAGACACATCCTCCGCCGACACGGACGGTGCGTGCTTCCGGGTCGACGTGGATCTCCTTGAGCAGCGAGAGGTCGATCACCACCCCGCCGTCGCACGTGCCCAGGCCCCCGCCGTTGTGGCCGCCGCCGCGGATTGCGAGCAGCAGGTCGTGATCGCGGGCGAAGGCGATCGTCCTCGAGACGTCCCCCAGGCTCGCGCAGCGGGCGATCAACTCCGGACGCCTGTCGATCATCGCGTTGTAGACGGCGCGTGCCTGCTCGTAGTCGGAGTCCTCCGGACCGATCAGCCGGCCCTCGAAGCCGGCAAGCTCGCCGCGGGCTGCTTCCGCGGGTGTGACGACAGTGCTCATGGCCTCCCTTTCGTTCGGCGCTCAGGGTCAGTGACACCCCTGGGGCGTGACGAGGGGTGGAACACCTGTGCCGCCGACGCTCACGCGGGCGTCAGAGGCGCCAGGGCGGTGGCAGCTCGCCGGGCGGCGCGTACGAGCAGAACTGGCCGGTGTGGATCGAGACGGCGAGGTGGTTCCCGAGAGCGGGGGAGTGACGCTCGATCGTCCTGATCGCCGACCTGATCGCCTTCGTCACGCTGACGCGGGCCCGCTCCGCAGGTGAGGCGCCCGGGCGGTCGCGGCCGCCGAGACCGAGCGCCTGCGCCAGCTGCTCGGTGAGTGCGTCGATCTCGGCCTCCGCGCGAGCGATCCGTTCGAGATCGCCCCAGCCCCGCGCCTCCTCGAGCTCCTCGCCCAGATCCGCCAGGCGCCGGCGATACGCATCCTTCGCCTGCGCGTCGAGCGCCGGCCCCGGCGGGCCGCCGGCCCGGGTGTGCTCGGACGATCCTTCGACCGCCTGCGCGAGCTCGACCGCGTGAGTCTCGCGGCCCGGCGAGCCGAGCAGGAACGCGATGTAGCGGAGGCCCTTGACGTCCCGCAACCTGAACACCGAGCCCTCGTAGCCGATCGTCCAGATCTCACCTTCCCGCCGGAAGAGGGCGTAGACCGGCGGCTCGGCTGCCCGGTGTGCCCGGCGGAGCGCCACGATGCGCTCGAGCAGCCCGGGGAGGCCGAGCTCCTCGCTCGACGCAGCGGCCTCTTCGAGGTAGGCCGCCGCCGGCTGCTCGTCGCCGGCTCCGGCGCGGGCGATCAGCATGCGAGCGTGCTCGTAGAGGACGCGCGGCAGAATCCCCCGGGCGCCGAGCACCTCGCAGCGCTCGCGTGCCGAGCCGAAGTGACGCTCCGCGTCCTGCCAGTGCCCCGACATCGAGGCGAGCATTCCGAGGCGCAGCGCCACGGGGCCGAACGGCTGCTGGGTGTAGCTGACCGCGTTGCGGTCGCCGTGCGGCAGAAGCAGCTCGTAGAGCAGCCGCCCGCGCTCCTCGTCGCCGATCAGCACGCAACACTCGGCCAGCGCGCACAGGTGGAGGAGCCAGAGCCCGTCACGCGGCAAGTCGGCGAAGCCCCCGCGTGCGCATCGCTCCACCTCCGCGCGGGCGGTCCGCTGGTCGCCGAGCTCTGCGGCCACCAGCGCGTCCCGCCAGCGGGGTATCCACGGAAACAGATCGCCGTGCGCGCGGATCGACGGCCACAGCTCTCCCAGCCTTCCCTGCGCCCAGCGAATCGCGAAGAGCTGCGCGTACTGGAAGACGTACGCCGGATACTCGCTCTGACGGAGCCGGCCGAACTGGAGCGCGGTCGCCGCCAGCTCCTCCGCGTCCGCGTAGCGCCCGTCGAGGATCGCGCGGACGGCGCGCAGGCAGGTGGTGTGCCAGAGATAGGAGGGCTGGCGGATCAGGTCGGCGATCCGGGTCATCGCTTCGATCTCCCGATCGAGGGCCGACCCGTCGCCGAGCTCGAGGAAGCAGTGGAAGCGGGCGTTGTGCGCCAGGAACTGCATCTCCCGGTCGGCGATCTGCTCTGCCGCCTCGAGCATCTCCTCGGTGTGCTCGAGCCGCTCGAGCACGAGCTCCGGCACCGTCAGCGTCCAGTGACGGGCGTGGAAGGCGGTCACGAGCGCTCTCGGGTCGCCGATTCGTCTCGCCAGCTCGACCGCCTCGTTGCTGACAGCCGCGCGCCGCTCGACCGGCTCGTTCGCCGAGTACAGCTCGAGCGCCAGCCGCGAGAGCAGGCTGACCCGCAGCGGGCTGTCCCCGTCGGGAAGCGCGGCCAGCGCCTCCTCGAGCAGGCCGGCGCCCGTCGCCCCGACCTCGAAGCGGGCATAGAGAAGGAAGCCCCCGAGGGCGGTCACGTAGCCGAGCGCCGCCCGAGCGAGCAGCTCGCCCTCCCCGAGACGGCGGGCGACGACCGTCGCGTCCTCGAAGCTCGAGCGCGCCGCGCCGACGTCCCCCGCCCGCCACCGGGCGTCGCCCAGTCGCAGGAGCAGATCGCAGCGGCGCCGATCGGCGCCCTCGACATCGGTCCCGAGCAGCTGGAGCGCGCGACCGAAGTGCCGCGCCGCCTCCTCGTAGGCGAGCAGCATCACCGCGCGGTCTCCCGCCTGCTCGAGGTGGGCGATCGCCTTCTGCATGTCGCCGAGCGGGGCCGCGAGCGCGAGATGGTGGGCGATCTCCGAGAGGCGACGATCGAGATCGCCGCGGCCGAGCTCCTCGAGGACTTCCCCCATCCGGAGGTGCAGCTCGGATCGTCGCCGCGCGGACAGATCCCCGTAGAGCGTCTCCCTGACGAGCTCGTGCGCGAACGTCTGGCGCCGTCCGTCGGCATCCTCGACGAGAACGCCTGCCTCGAGTGCCTCGCCGAGCGCGTCGACCAGGCGGCTCGCGCCGAGCCCGGACATACGCTCGAGCACGCCGCGGTCGAGCTCGCGTCCCCCGACGGCTGCGAGCTGAAGCAGCGACGAGGCCTCGGGCGAGAGGTGATCGATGCGCCGCCGGATCACGGCCCGGACCTCCTCGGGGATCCGCCAGGCCGGGTCCGCATCCCCGGCGCCGGCCCATCCCGAGAGCTCGTCGGCGTCGACGGCGCGGATCAGCTCGCCGAGGAAGAACGGGTTGCCACCGGTGATCGAGTGCAGCCGGACGGCGAGCGAGGGCGTCGCCGACTCGCCCACGACGTCCGCGACATAGGCCTCGACCTCCTGCGGGCTGAGCCCGCGCAGCGGAAGCCGCCGGCCGATGCGGGCCAGGCCGGCGAAGAGCGAGCCGAGCTCGCGCAGGCGCGGCTCGCCTTCGCGGTACGAGCACAGGACCGCGATCGGGGCGCTCGCGATCGCCTCGCCGAGGAAGCGAAGCAGGAGCAGCGTCGCCTCGTCCGCGGCGTGCAGGTCCTCGAGCACGATCAGGACGGGCCGCTCGCCGGCACGGTCGAGCAGGAAGCGCGTCACGGCGTCGAACAGCGCGAACCGGACGCTCTCCGGATCGGCCTGCCCTGCTGCCGGCCCTGCCGGGGGCGCGGCGATCTCCTCGAAGTCACCGCCGGTCGCGCGCACCACCTGGACCCACGGCCAGTAGGCGGGCGCCCCGCCCTCCTCCCAGCAGCGGCCCGTGAGCACCCTCCACTCGTGCGCAGACGCCTGGTCGGCAACCTCCGCGAGCAACCGCGTCTTGCCGATGCCGGGATCGCCCGTCACGATCATCACGCCGCCGCGCCCGGCGGCGGCCTCCTCGAGCGCCTCGTTCAACTCCTCGAGCTCGCGCCCACGGCCGACGAACAGCCGCGAGGAGCGCCGGTTGCCCGACCGCCTGGAGGCAGCGGGTCCGGTCGAGGAGGCCCGGCGCGCGGTCATCCTCCGGGAGTCTTCACTCACGCACATGGGCTGTCCAGCGTCGACGCCGGCGTCGGGCGGCTCGGCTGCCGTGCCTGGTCCTGCCGGCGGTCTCGAATGTCCTCCCGGCGTGCTCCTCGCGCGCGGTCAGGTCCCTCTCCGCGTGTCAACCGGTGGCGCAGGACTGACGACGGCGGTACTGCACTAATCTCTTCGAGATGGCGAGGAGCAGCGGCGCGAGCGCCCACGGCCCGGTCAGTCCCGAGCGAAGCGATTTCATCCGCGAGATCGTCGCCGCCGACGTGCGCGAGGGCAGGGTCTCGGAGGTCGTGACCCGCTTCCCGCCCGAGCCGAACGGATACCTCCACATCGGCCACCCGAAGGCGATCGCGCTCAACTTCGGGATCGCCCGTGAGTTCGGCGGCCGCTGCCACCTGCGCTTCGACGACACCAACCCGATCAAGGAAGAGCAGGAGTACATCGACTCGATCCAGGAGGACATCCGCTGGCTCGGCTTCGACTGGGGCGGGCATCTCTACTACGCCTCCGACTACTTCCACCAGCTCTACGACTGGGCCGTTCACCTGATCAGGGCCGGCAAGGCCTATGTCGACGACCTCTCCGCCGACGAGATCCGCGAGCACCGCGGCACCCTCACCGAGCCGGGCAGGAACAGCCCCTGGCGCGACCGGTCGATCGACGAGAGCCTCGACCTGTTCGAGCGCATGCGCGCGGGCGAGTTTCCGGACGGCGCCAGGGTGCTCAGGGCAAAGATCGACATGGCCTCGCCGAACATCAACATGCGCGACCCGGTGCTCTACCGGATCCTGCACGCGACCCACCCGCGGACCGGCGACGAGTGGTGCATCTATCCGCTGTACGACTTCGCCCACGGCCAGTCGGACGCGATCGAGGGCGTCACCCATTCCATCTGCACGCTCGAGTTCGAGGATCACCGGCCGCTCTACGACTGGCTGATCGAGAACCTGCCCGTCTCTTCGCGCCCGCACCAGTACGAGTTCGCCCGCCTCAATCTCACGTACACCGTGCTCTCGAAGCGGTTCCTGGGCCGGCTCGTGAGCGAGGGCCACGTTCGGGGCTGGGACGATCCGCGCATGCCCACGGTCTCGGCGCTGCGCCGGCGCGGCTTCCCGCCCGAGGGCGTGCGCAACTTCCTGGACGTGGTCGGGGTGGGGGGCAAGGGCGGAAGCGCCGTCGAGATCGAGATGCTCGAGCACGAGGTCAGGGACGTGCTGAACCGGACGGCGCCGCGACGCTTCGCCGTCCTGCGCCCGCTCAGGCTGGTGATCGAGAACTACCCCGAGGGGCAGGTCGAGGAGATGGAGGCCGTCAACAACCCGGAGGATCCCTCGGCCGGGACGCGCAAGGTGCCCTTCTCACGCGAGCTCTGGATCGAGCGCGACGACTTCATGGAGGACCCGCCGAGCAAGTTCTTCCGCCTCGCACCCGGCCGCGAGGTGCGCCTCCGCTATGCCTACTTCGTGACCTGCACCGAGGTCGTGAAGGACGCAAGCGGGGAGATCGTCGAGCTCCGCTGCACCTACGATCCGGAGACGCGCGGCGGCGACGCCCCGGACGGGCGCCGGCCCAAGGCGACGTTGCACTGGCTCTCGTCCGAGCACGCCGTGCCCGCCGAGGTCCGTCTCTACGACCGCCTCTTCACCCGCCCCGATCCCGGCGCCGACGGCGACCTCTTCGCCGACATCAACCCCGACTCGGAGACGGTGCTCGAGGAATGCCTGGTCGAGCCCACGCTCGCGGAGCTGCCGGTCGGCGAGACCGTGCAGTTCGAGCGCCTCGGCTACTTCTGCCCCGATCCCGACTCGACGCCCGGGCGGCTCGTCTTCAACCGCACGCTCGGCCTCAGGGACACCTGGGCCAGGCTCCAGGCGCAGGGTGCCCGGGCATAACGGCCTCCATCCCTGCTCTCCTCCATCCCTGCTCTCCGGGCATTGCCGTTGTCGCGCCGCGGGAACAGCTGCTGGCCGAGCGCGCGGCGGTGTTGGAACACCTTTCAGAATGAGTTTCTGAGGCGGCGGAAGCAAACGAGGCAACCAGCCGGCGGGTCCCTGCCTCTGCAACGAGTTCGAGCCGAGACCTTTCGCCCGGCCAGTCAAGCAGCCGCGCTTCGCAGGGTGAGCCCTATCTGGAGCACGACTCCGGTTGCTGTGCCTTGATCGCTCGGGCGGGGAAGCGGATCATTGCGACGATGCCGCCGCCTGTTCGGTATGTGCGCAATGGCGATGTCAGCGTCGCCTATCAGGTCGTTGGCGAGGATCCGCCTGACCTGCTGATGATTCCCGGCTGGATCTCGCATCTGGCGCTGGAGTGGGAGGAGCCGACCTGGGTGCGCTGGTGCGAGCGGATGACCTCGTTTGCCCGGCTGGTGCGTTTCGACAAGCGGGGGACGGGGCTTTCCGACCGCCCGCCGGGGGTGGCGACGTTGGAGGAGCGGATGGAGGACGCGCGCGCGGTGCTGGACGCGGTCGGGCTGGAACGGGCCCATGTCATCGGCTGGAGCGAGGGTGGCCCGCTCGCCGTGCTGCTCGCAGTCATGCACCCAGAACGCGTGCAGAGCTTGACGCTGTACGGGACGCAGGCGTGTTTCCACGTCACAGACGACTACCCGTGGGGGGATCCCGAGCGGTCGCGCGAGGATGATCTGAGGGAAGTGGAGGAGGCGTGGGGAAGCCTTGCCTTCGCGGAGAACTTCGCGCCGCGTGGCGACCGTCGCTTTGCCGAATGGTGGGCGGCCTACCAGCGTGCCGGAGCGAGCCCGTCCGCCGCCGCCGCATTGGGGCGTGCGAACTGGGAGATCGACATCCGACCACTGCTCAGCGCGATTCGTGCCCCGACGCTCGTCCTGAGCCGGCGAGGTGACCCGATCGGCCCGCCCGACGCTGCCCGGTACATGGCTGAGCAGATCCCCGGCGGGCGCTTCGTCGAGCTGGAGGGCGACGACCACATCCTCTGGCTCGGAGACGTCGAGGCCCTCTGCGGGGAGATCGAGCACTTCATCACCGGCATCCGGCCCGCGAGGTCCGAGCCCGGTGCGGTCACGACGATCCTGCAGTGTGACGTCGAGAGCTCGACGCGCGTCGCCAGAGAGCTCGGCGATGAGAGCTGGGCCGACCTGCTCGGCCGATACAGTCGCATCGCCGACCTCGCGGTTACCGCCGGAAGCGGGCGGATTGTCGACCGCACCGGCGACGGGCTGATGGCGAGCTTCCCCGGTCCCGTCGCCGCCGTTCGCGCTGCACAGCGGTTACAGCGTGAGGCCGCGGCCGAGCTCGGCATCCGGGTTCGTGCCGGCGTTCACATCGGCGAGGTTCTCGAGCGGAACGGCGCCCTCCGCGGGATCGCAGTCCACCTGGCCGCACGGGTGATGGCGAAGGCGTCCGGTAGCGAAGTGCTCGTGTCAGAGACGGTCAAGGACGTCGTCGCCGGCTCTGGCCTCCGGTTCGAGGACCGCGGCGTGCACGAGCTGAAAGGAATCGACGGAACAAAGCGCCTCTTCTCCGTCTCCAACGGCTGACACACCGGCGCAAGGGTGCAGAGACGGATCCTCACTCTCCCGCCCCGCCATCAAGGCGCCGAGGACGCGCCTCGTGGACATGTCCGCACTGCCAGAAGGACTCTCCGGCTTGGCGTTTCCATGACGGCTATTGGTGGTCGCGGGACGATTCGGATATCTGGTACTTCTACGACGAGCGAAGAGACGAGTGGACGCCGGTCGAAGAGGGCGGGGCGGGCCTCGCCGGTGTTGCGGCAATCGCCGCCAGGCACGGAGATCCTTCCGGCGCCGTGGGCGGATAGACAGCGCCGTCTGACTACTGGACCACCTGCGCCGGTTGAGATCTGGACCAGTCGGCGCTGAGCCGGGGGTTGTCCGGCTGGTCGCGGAGGCTCGCCTGGTTGTCAGGCGAGGAGGGAGTGGTGATCGGCGTGGAGCTGTGGGCCGAGATCAGGCGGTTGTACTTCGTTGAGAAGCGTTCGAAGCGCACGATCCATCGGTTGATGGGGTGCATCGCGACACGATCACGCGGGCGCTGTGCCCGTTGTCGTGCGCGGGCGCGTCGAAGCTGGATCCGTTCATTTCCAGCGCACGGTCCGGCGTGGGCTCGCCAGTGCGACCTGTTGGAGCCGCGTGAGCCGATCCCGGTCGGCTACGGCCAGACCCGCCCCGGTTAGGTTGACCGTCGAGCTGTGCTGGTCGCGGCTGCTTGCGGGGACGTTGCTGTAGTACGTTCTGTAATACACTACGAAGATGCCGAGAACGGTGCAGGCTCGACTGGACGAGCGTTCCGAGCAGGATCTCGCGCTTCTGCGCAACGAGGGCCACAGCGACTCCGGGGCGATTCGGCTGGCGCTCCACGAGGCTGCGGAGCTGCGGAGACGAAAGAGCGCCCTGCGTCTGGAAGCCGAGGCCGCGGCGGCCGACCCTGACGACGTCGCAGAGGCCCTCCGCGTCCGCGAGGAGATGGACGCGATCTCGGCAGCCTGGAACGACGGCGGTTAGGCCGTGGTCCGCGGCGAGGTCTTCCGGCTGCGTATCCCTCGCGGCGCGCGCGCCTCGGAGCAGCGAGGCGCCCGCTATGCCGTGATCGTTCAGGCAGACGAGCTCCTCGCACTTTCGACCGTGCTCGTTGCGCCAACGTCGACGGCCGCGCCGCCCAGGTCGTTTCGACCGACCATCGATCTCGACGGCTCACCGACTCGCGTGCTCGTAGAGCAGACGACCGCTGTGAGCCCGGAGCGCCTCGGGGACTCGGTCGGCCGGCTGAGCGCAAGCGAGCTCCGCGACCTTGATGCGGCTCTCGCGCTCGTACTTGCGCTCTGAGCGGGGAAGTCGTCAGGAACGTTCGAGCAGTTCCGCGTAGTCGAGCTCGGGCTCGTCGGCAAGCACATGGCTGTGACGGCGAGGTTTCGCTGGCCGACGTGCTCGCCGATCCTCGTCCACGGGAGCCGAGCTCGCGGAGGGTCTCGGCGATCCCGCTCTGCCGCTCGTGGACGTCGACGATGATCTTGACCGACGGAGAGGTGGCGCGGCTCACTGGTTTCGTGCTCGTTCCTGCCAGTCGATGACCTTGCGCTCGAGCTGTTCGTACTGCGTCGCGTCGAGGCCGAACTCGTCCGGGCGAAGGCGGGAGAAGCGGCCTGCCATCTCGGCGAACATCGCGGGCGTGAACCGCGACCCTTCTCGGCCGCGAGCCGGAAGAGCCGATCGAGGCCGTGCATCCGGAGCCCTGGACGGTCGAGGAGGAGCTGATCGCGGGGCTGGATCTTCCACTGAACCTGCGCGGCAACGAGTCGCACCCGTTCCACGTCTACCTGAGCGAGCTCCGGGCGGCGGCTAGAACCGGCGCGAGAGGACAGCCGTTCCCTGGGAGCCGCGTCGCCAGTCGATTCGAAGAGACTCCGGCA
Source organism: uncultured Actinomycetes bacterium (assembly GCA_963837265.1). Lineage (GTDB taxonomy): Bacteria > Actinomycetota > Thermoleophilia > Gaiellales > Gaiellaceae > DATBLE01. Next base: position 571,031 of record CAWIMQ010000001.1, on the reverse strand, counting down.
TCCCCTTTCTCAAGTACGAGTTGAGAGATCGGCTGATCCACTCCATGCTCATGCCGACCGCCTCGGCGATCTCGTCGTCGGTCTCGCCCTCGCCTCAGGTCCGTGTGCAAGACCAAGGTGGAGTCTCGGATGAGGAAGGCTCGTGGCCCCTTGTGCGGCCCATGGCCTTCGAAGCCGACTCGTCTGAGAACGGAAAGGCCCGTTTACAGGGCCTTCCTCAGTGGGCCGGGCAGGGATCGAACCTGCGACCTTGGGATTAAAAGGGGGTGCCGTCGTCCTCGTAGGCTCTCGCGCCGCTACGGGATGGCGCTTCACCGAGCGGAATGGGCTCGCATGCCGTCGGCCGTGTTCGAGGCTGCATGTTGACCGACGGTGACCCAGATCGGTGTCTCGCACGACAACGTCAGGACCCATGAGCGGGGGCCGCGTTGCGACGTAGAGTGAACGTCTCTTCGAGCGCGCGAGCGCGCTCGGGGCCGATGCCCGGCACGGTCGAGATCCCGGGAACGAGCGATCAACGCCTCGGCGCTCGTCGACGGGGTCGGCGAGGGCTTTGCGAGCGACTCGACGCTCATCTGCGGCGGCGTCGCGACGGCCCACGCGTCGTGCTGGTCGGCGAGGACGGCGCCGACGAGGCGGACGACCGCGGCCCGGCGGGGAAGATGCCGACGACCTCGGCGCGGAGGCGGATCTCCGCGTCTCTGCCGCTCGTGCGAGTTGTTGCTCCACAGCTGCCGCCAGTGCTCTTTCGGAAACGCCGTGAAGGCGAGCAGGTCGGGCGCCGCCTCGTCGAGCAGCGCAGCAGCTTCGGGGAAAGCGCGTCGCGCCCAGGTCGAGCTCCGGCTGTGCTGCTCTCGACGATGTCGGCAGCCGGGCTGACGAAGATGGTCGCACGATGAACCCGACGAAGCCTGCGCGCTCGTCGACGCGGGTAGCAGGTCGCGCATCGCGTGCGTGCGGCAGCGCTGCAGGCGCCGCCGGGCAGCGACGCTGCGACGCCTCGGCGAGGCCGGGATGCGCGGCACTGCTCACCAGGCGGACGCCGCCGAGGCCGCGGGCGACGAGCGAGCGCAGGAAGGCGAGCCAGGCGGCGCCGTCCTCGCAGGCGACGACGTCGAGGCCGAGCGACTCGCGGAGCCCTCGCTGGTTGACGCCGACCGCGTGCACGACGCAGACGTTGACCGTGCGGCCGCCCCCGCGGCACTTGACCTGCGGGCGCGTCGAAGGTCGTACGGGTAGGGCGCGCCGTCGAGCGGGCGGGAGCGGGCGTCCTCGTCGTCGCCATCGCTCAGTGTACGAGTGGTCCCCGCCGTCGGACGAACGAGTTGTTGGCCTGGCGTTGACCAGACATGTCTCGACGAGCCAGTTTCTGTGCTCTCACCTACTCCGTACGCCCTGTCGACCTTGGGATTCGCGATGTATCAATGCCGAGCGGAGTTCGGGTGCACTCGGACCACGAGGCGGCTGATCTCGCGATGGCTCGTGTCTGTTCGGCTGCGATGGGCCGGGCAGGGATCGAACCTGCGACCTTGGGGATTAAAAGTCCCCTGCTCTACCGACTGAGCTACCGGCCCGCGCTTCGGCCTGGCACACGCCCCAGAACGCGCCAAATCCAAGATCCTCGACGAGCCGCGCAGCCTCCTCCGCGTTCTCTTCACCGATCACGCGACAGGAGGTCCACACGCCCAACTCGAGGAATGGATCACGGGTGCGAAGCTCTGGGCGGATGCAGCTGGATCTCAGTGCTGATCAAGGTGGCACCTCCTCGACCGTGACCGGCGAACGGAATGAGCAGGACCGCGACTCGCGCCGCCCTTCGCTGAGCTCGGTGCTACTCGTACGTTGCCCGGAGCATCCTGTCTGCGAACTGCGCGGCTTCGCGAATCTGCATGGGCGGATCGGCCGCCGCATCAAGCTCAAGGACGGCCCACCCGCTGAAGCTGATCTCGCGCATGAGCCGGACGACCGAATGCCAGTCGACTTGCCCTTCGCCCATCCGTGCCATGAACGGGTGATGCGACTTAAAGACGTTCTCGTCGATTGGGTAGCGGACCGGTACGGCCCCGCGCGCATCCTTCCAGTGCGAGATGAGCAGACGGCCCTTGTGCTCCCGCATGATCTCGACCGGATCTCCGCGCCCCAGCGTGATGTGGCACGTGTCCGGGCAGAACCACACGTACACTGGGTCGGTCAGGGAGAGGAAGAGGTCGATATCGCGTTTCAGCCAGAAGACCGCATGGGCTTCGGGATGGATCGCCAAGCGCACGCCGTTGCGGGCTGCCGCGTAGCCCATCGCGTTGATCACGCCTGCCAGCTCCTCAGCGTATGCGTGGTCGACGAACATTGGAGGCTCGGCGTTCCACGTCCTTCGAAGGGGAAGGCCCGTGATCAGGATGTCGCATCCTGCATCTGCGAGGAAGGCCGAGCATTCGGTGATCTCGTTCACGACCTCACTCGGGTCATCGCCCGCATGCCAGCCACCGTTAACAACGAGAGAGGCAACGAAGCAGCTGCACAACTCGAGGCCCCTCTGGTCGAGCGCGTCCTTGAACGCCTTTCCGGATCCATAGCGCGTGAGTGCGCTCTGCCAGTTCCCGGGGCCCCATGTTATCTCGATTCCGTCGACTCCGGTGTCGGCGACCGTGTCGAGAGCGCGGTCCCAGAACTTCTCAGGTGAGAGGACCGCAGGGTTGTAGAAGTCGTTGAACTCTGTGAGATTCCAAAATGGCGGGTCGTACAGCATGATCAGTTCGAGGCCGACCTTCAGGGGTCGCTGCTGGTGCATGTCTGCTCCTTTCATTTCCACTCCACCGGTGGTTCCGTGGACGGGTTCGTAGCCGCCGCGGAGCACAGGAGGGCTGACGGCTCTCCTTGGCAGCGTGCGACGGACGCGAATGGTTCTCCGCCTCGCCTCACCGATTCCGGCTGGTAGCGGTTGGCGTCAGTCATGGGCTGAACCCAGCCGCTACCCTCCGGTTGGGACGAGTCGACGGTCTGCTTGATCCGGGTCGACCAGCGCGTTGGCTGGGTATTCATGCCGGGGAGCACGAACACCGCCGCAGCCCAAAGACAGGCGACGATGCCGAGACCCAGGCGGCCGCTGCCAGCCTGAGACGCCGGCGACGACCGCAGCAGGTCACTGCCTGCCAGGAAGCAGAGCGCCGTACCTACGCCGACGACAGAACGAGCGGCGAAAGCCAGAACCGGATCTGGAACGATCGCGCCGATCGCGTCGGCCGCGAACAGCATCGCGAGGCCGCAGATTCCGGCAGGGCCGGCTCCGTACCGGTCGATGAAGTGCCCGGCGGGAACCTGCATCACTGTGTGTGCGGCGATCGAGGCAGCTGCCAGCACGCCGATCAGAGCAAGCGAGACGCCGTACGCGCGGGTCATCGGATCCGCGACAGCCCCGACATTACTGAGGAGCCACCCGGCCGCGAACGCGAGCGCAAGCGGCGCCCGGATCCCGGCCTGCGGCGCGCCGACGGCAGGCTGCGAGCTGGCTGTGGTCACCACCCGCCGGGTCTCATACGTCGAGATCGGTCACGTCGAGCTGGGCGGCGGCAGGAACGATGTCGTCGACCTGGTCCGGTCGCCGCAATCCGACGATCGCACCGGTCACCTCGGGTCGCAGGAGCGTCCACGCCACCGCGACGGCGCCCGCATGTGCGCCTCGGCGATCGGAATAGCGGCTCAGCCTCTCGGCCAGCTCAAGCTTCGCCGGCACGTCAGGCCCTTGGAAGCGGGGATCCCGACTTCGCCAGTCGTCGTCGCCGAAGCTCTCGAGCCGCTCGCGCGTCATCGCTCCTGTCAGCAGGCCGGAGCCCATGGGCGAGTAGACGATCACCCCCGTATCGTGCTCAGCGCACCAGGTGAGCACTCCGTTCTCTTCGATCGCGCGGCTGACGAGGGAGTAGGGCGGTTGGAGTGACTCGACGGGGGCGATGGCCTCCGCGCGCTCGAGTTGGGCTACGTCGAAGTTGGAGACTCCGATGTGGCGTACCTTCCCCTCGGCCTTGAGTTCGGCGAGGGTGGACCAGCCTTCCTCGATCCCCTCGTCGGGAAGCGGCCAATGGAGTTGATAGAGGTCTATTGCCTCGACGCCAAGCCGGTTCAGGCTGAGCTCGATCTCGCGTCGGATCGACTCGCGCGACAGGTCGTGCAGCACCGGATTTTCCCGGCTCGGCCCCTTCAGGTTCGAGCACTTCGTAAAGACGAAGGGCGGCTCGGACAGGCCACGAATCGCCTTTCCAACCACCTCTTCGGCATGTCCCCAACCGTAGGACGCCGCCGTATCGATCCAGTTGACGCCGCGGTCGAGGGCCCGGCGGATAGCCGCGAGCGAGTCGCGGTCGTCCTGCGGGCCCCATCCGCCGCCGATTGCCCAGGCTCCGAGTCCGATGACGCTGATCTCGAAGCCGGTTCGGCCAAGCCGACGTGTCTTCAGCCCTGGCACAGCGCTCATCTCGTCCTTCACGCCGGGGACTTCGCGGTCACTACGGGCGTCGCGACACGTCGGAACTCGTCCTCGGTGAGCAAGCCCTTCTTGGCGAGCGAGAGGCTCTTGACCTCCTGAAGGATCGCCATGGCCTCGTCCTCGTTCGCCGGTGGCAGGCCGAGCCGGTCGAGCCAGATATGGACGGAGTCAAGCCCGCTGCCTTTGCCCAGCACGATGTCGGGGCCGGTCTGCCCGACGAATTCTGGCCGGAACGGGAATGCCTCGGTGAGATGTTCCTGACCGACGTTCTTGACCCAGGTGGTGATGATCCCGGACTCGACGTGGAAGATGCGGTCTCCAACGATGCCCCGGTTCGGCGGAACGGGGACGGCGGCGAGCTCACGGACGAGCCGCGAGAGCGGATATAGCTTCGAGAAGTCGATTCCGCTGTCGATGCCGTAGAGCAACTTCAGGGCGAGCAGGGCATCTTCGAGCGGGACGTTGCCGGAGCGCTCCCCGATCCCGGTTACCGATACCTGCACGGTTCCGACTCCCTGGGAGACCGCGGCCAGCGTGTTCGCGATGCCGAGCCCGAAGTCCATGTGGAAGTGTGTCTCGAGCGGCTTCGTAATCCGTTCCTTGACCTTCTGGACCATGTACGACGTCGCCGGCGGGCTGAGGACACCGAAGGTGTCGACGAGGACGAGGCCGTCCATGTGGCCGTCGCGCTCGATCGTCTCGATCAGGTCGAGGAACTCGGTGATGTCCGCACGGGTCGAGTCGATCGGGAAGAAGACAACCTCGAGGCCGTGTTCGTGCGCGTACCGGGTCGACTCCACCGTCGCCTCGATCGCCCTCTCGTAGGGCCATTGGTAGGCGAGTTCGATGATGTGCCGCGACGAGGGTACCTCCATGACGATCCCCTCGACTCCGGCCTCGAGCGCCAGCTGTACGTCTGAGACCATGCAGCGCGAGAACGCGAAAACTCGTGAGGGCAGCCCGGCGGCTGCGATCTCCGTGACGGCCTTCATGTCGGCGGGCGAGACCGCCGGGAGACCCGCCTCGATCCGGTCTACACCGGCCTCGGCAAGCGCCTCAGCGATCCGGCGCTTGTCGTCCGGTCTGAAGACGACACCCGCTTGTTGCTCGCCGTCGCGGAGCGTGACGTCGTGGACGGCCACGCGCGCCGGCGGTGTGTAGCCCTCGGTCACCTCAGGTTGGTAGTTCCACGGGCTCACGAAGTAGTCATTCGTCTTCCACGGTTGGTTCTGCATGGTGTCCTCCTTCCGGAGTCAGAGTTCGATGACGAGCCTTCCGATGACATCGCCGGCGGCAAGCAGATCGAGAGCCTCGTTGACGTCCTCGAGTGCGAACCGCGCTGCAATCTGCGGGGAGACGTCGCCTCGCTCGACAGCCGCCAGCGCTGACACCGCGTCGTCGCGGGTTCCCGCCCGCGAGCCGAACACGGTGATCTCTTCCCCTGCCAGACGCCTGCTGTCGAGGCCGTACTCGGTCCCCGGAGAGTAGCCGCAGCAGACGATTCGGCCTCCTGGCCGGAGCGAGGCCACGGCGTCGTCGAAGCCCGCCCGCTGACCCGACGCCTCGAGCGCGACGTCCGTGCCACCATCCGCCCACTCGCGGATCGCCCCGGACTCGCCACTGGCGACCGCCAGCTCGGCGCCGGCCCTCAGCGCCGCCTCCCGATGCGCCGGCGACGGATCGAGCGCGGCTACTCGTGCCCCTGCCGCCCTGGCAATCGCAATTCCGTTCAGGCCGAGCCCGCCTGCCCCGGTGATAACGAGGGTCTCGTCCTCCCGCAGCTGAGCTCGGTGGTGGAGCGCGTGCCACGGGGAGACGACAGAGTCCATCGCGACGGCTGCGAGTTCGAAGGGCAGCCCGTCGCCGAACTGGACGAGGTTGCGGCGCCGGACCTTGACGAGTTCGGCAAGGCCACCGTCGCGATGGAATCCGAGCTGCCGTGAGTTCGGGCAGAGACTGTGGTCTCCGGCTTTGCAGAATCGGCACTCTCCGCAGGGGTCGTAGTGGTAGCAAGCGACCCGCCCGCCGGGGCCGTCGACAACCTCGCCGGCGATCTCGTGTCCCGGAATCAACGGAGTGGCGACATCGGAGAGGACCCCAGAAACGATCTTCACATCGGTTCCGCACAGTCCGGCTGCCCTGACCCGCACGAGCACCTCGTCGCTCTCCGGCTGTGGATCGGACACCTCCTCGACCACGAGCGGCACGCCGAACGAGCGCAGAACCGCGGCACGCATCTCAGGGCACCGATGCTGTCACGAGCTACCCCGCGATCCGGCGAGCGCCGAGATCGTGTTCACCGGCGAGCGCGGGGCAACGCCGCTGATGGCCCGCTCGACCTCCTCCGCGGCACGCCGTTGCAGTTCCTGCTGTGCCTCGATCGAGAAGAAGGCCATGTGCGGTGTGACGAGCGCCCGAGGATGCGTCCTGATCCGATGATCGGCGGGCGGGGGCTCAGGATCGGTCACGTCCAGGCACGCAGCCTCAAGCACGCCGGCGTCGAGGGCGGCGACGACCGCGTCGAGATCGACCAGCCCTCCGCGTCCCGTGTTTATGAGTACGGGGCGGCGTCGAAGCGCGCCGAGGAACTCGTGATCGACGAGGTGATGCGTCTCTTCGGTCAACGGAGCGTGAAGTGAGATAGCGTCCGCCTCGACAACCGCTTCCGCCATCGAGCCGACGGGTCGCGCTGCGCTTCCCGCCCAGTCCGACCGGAACGGGTCGTAACCCAGGACGTCGAAGTCAAAGGCTCGCGCCCGTGCAGCCACGCGCTCGCCAATCGCGCCAACGCCGATGACCGCCAGCCGGCGACCAGCGAGCCGGTGCACCTCCTGTGGTGCCGTCCAGCCCCCTTCCGAGACGACACGGTGGGCATCGATCACCTTCCGAAAGGCAGCGAGGAGCAGCGCGATTGTGTGGTCTGCCACCTCGTCGAGGCAGTAGTCGGGCACGTTCGTGACCTGGATGCCCAGACTTGTTGCTTCCTCGATGTCGATGTTGTCCACACCGATCCCGGTGCGAGCGATGATCTTGCAGCCGCCCGTGGCGGCTGCCCGAATCACCGTCTTCGGGATGGGTGCGTAGCAGACGATGAGCGCGACCGCGTCGCCAGCAAGCTCGGCGAGCGTTTCCTCGTCTGTGTCGGGAGCTTCGACGACCTCGACGCCGAGGGGAAGGAGGTTTGCCCGAGTCGGCGTGAGGTCGTCGAAGACGTGGTCGGTGACGAGGGCTCTCGGCATCAGGAGAGCGCCTCCTCAACGAACGGATGCTTCGTGAAGACAACGGGTCCGTCCTTGGTGACGAGCAGGTTCTCCTCCAGGCGCACCGTCTGCTCCAGTCCGGGATGCCCGGCGAACGTCTCGGCCGCGAAGTACATGTTCTCCTGGAGCTCGACTGGGTATTCGAGCGAGTAGGCGCGAGAGATCCACATGCCCTCGTAGAGCGACAGTCCGATCGAGTGCGCGAACTGCTGAAGCGTCACCGTCCCGAACTCGTCGTCGGCATACGTGGGCAGCTTCGCCGCCACGTCGGCGGTTGTGTTGCCCGCCTTCATTTCCCCGATCGCCGCGTACATCGACTCGTAGCACTCCTTGTAGAGATCCTTCTCTTTGGGCGTCCACCGCCCGCCGACCTTGAAGCAGCGAACGAAGTCGACGAAGTACCCGCCCGGGACCGACGGCGTTCTGGTCAACGATCACGAGGTCGCCCTCACGGATCACCTTGTCGGTGTGCCAGCGCCGGTAGGGGCTTGTGTTGCCACCTGAGGCGACGATGATGTCGTAGACGAAGTCGAACCCCTGCTCGTAGAAATACTCGTTGACCTTGGCCGTGATGTAGCTCTCACGGACGCCAGGCTTCAGCCACTCGTGCTCGATCTTCCAGAATGACGTGTCGCCGATCGCCGACGAGATCTTCAGGCACTCGAGCTCGTCCGGCGTCTTCACGACACGTGCGCCGGACATCGCCGGCCAGGCGCTGACCAGGTTCAGGCCGGCGCGGCCGAAGGCGGCGTAGGCCGATGGATCGGCGATATCGATCCCGATGCGTTCGTTCTCGACGCCGGTTTCGCGCAGCACCCGGACGATCGACTGAGCCATCCGGTCGGCCATCATCTCTTCGGCCGTCTCGGACCACTTCCACGTGATGGCCGGGCGGATGTTCCCTTCGAGCCAGGGCGCATCGATCTTGGCGCACTCGAGATCCGATCCTGCTGTCTCGAACAAGACCGGCGCTCCGTCCCGGGGGAGGACGCAGTACCGGATGAAGATGTTGTTCTTCCAGTTGCCTTGGAAGACGCTCGTGATGTAGCGGACGTTCTCGCCGACGAAGCAAACGAGCGCGCCGAGATCGTGCTTCTCCATCATCATTCGGGCCCGGGCGAGACGGTCGCGGCGCATCCGTTCGAAGTCAACCCGGCCCTGCCAGTCGGTTCCGGTCGTGCTGTAAGCGCGGCGTGGGTCATGCTCATGCGGCTTCTGCAGGAACGTCAGGTCGAGCCGCTTTCCGGTGGGGGTGAGCTCGTGCTGCGGGAGTTCGGTTGTTGCCATCGCCTTGGATCCCCTTTCGTTTTCTGGTGCCCGCTGTGCGCGTGGCTCGAAGTGGTGCTTCAACTTGCTTGTGAAGCTACGCTAATAGTGACGCACCTGTCCAGTCCGCGACGTATCGTCCGTGTGAGGACGCGAAACCGTGGCGAGTCAACTACCGAACAGTCGAAAGCGCGAGACCTCACGACCCGTCGCCAGGGACCGTGTGCAGCAGCCGGCGGAGGTCGGTTTGACCACAGCTAGCGGCTATGCGGTTGTGCGCGAGCGCCTAGCCGCGCGGCGGCAGGAACTGGGCATGTCGATGTCCTCGCTCGCCAGGGCGATCGGGGTCTCGCCGAGCATGATCAGTCAGATTGAGCGCGGGCAGAGTCTCCCCTCGGTCGAGACCCTCTTCGCGCTCGCTGGCGTGCTCGGGGCAACGGTCGACACGTTCTTCGAGGACGGCCCTGATCTGCAGGCGACCGTCAGTGCCGAGGCAGCGACGCCGTACTCCAGAGCTCATTCCGCACCAGATCACCGCTTTCTCGTGCCACAGGACGAGAGAGCGACGATGAGCATCCACGGTGGGATCCGCTGGGAGCGGCTCACACCGGGGCCGATGCAAGACTTCGACTTCCTCGAGCTCGTCTACGAGCCCGGTGCCCAGTCGAGCGAGCATCTCTACCCGCACCCCGGTTTCGAGATGGTCCTGGTCCTATCCGGACGCTTCGAGATTCAAGTCGGTTTCGAACGCTACGTTCTCGACCCCGGCGACAGCATTGCGTTCGACTCCAGTCTTCCTCACCGCTACGTGAACCCGCTCGAACAGGAGTCGCGCGCGGTCACGACGATCGTCCACGTTCCCGCTCCCAGCGTTCTCGCCCAGCCAGATGTTTTCGATCGCGCCGTTCGGCGCGGTCATCCCTGAGCCTCCGGTCGCCGTCCCACGGCGGGATAGCCGCTTGACAGGTGCCGGACAATGGTCGCATCATCTTCCAGTCGGGCTTACAGTTGCTGGGGGCGCTCCGGTCTCCGTAAGCTGTACTTCACAGAAAGGGTGGTGCAGATGGAACCGACGACCGCGCAGTGGCGAAGCAGGTTCCGCCACCGCACATTCGCGCTTCTCGCCATTGTCGGACTGTTTGCTGTTGTCTCGTTGGCTGTCGGCGGAAGCGTGGCAACCGCGCAGAAGTCGAAGAAGGCGGCTATCGAGCTCAAGTTCGCTGCGCAGGCCACGGCAACGGTCACTGCCTTCCAGGCGCTCGCGGCGAACTACACGAAGGCGCATCCGGATGTGCACATCACCGTCGTGGGCTATCCCGTCCAGGACTACGGGCCGGCCCTGCAGGCACAATTCAGAGGCGGGCAGGGCCCGGACCTGATGTACGGTGCCCCGGGCACCGGCAACCCTCATGGGCTGATCAACTTCGCCAAGGCGGGCTACCTCGCTGACCTCTCGGCGCTGCCGTTCGTCAAGCGTCTGCCCGCAAACGCGAAGCCCGTGATGGGAATCGGCAACAAGACCTACGCCTTTCCGCTGGACGTGAGCACGTTCGGCGGCGTCTACAACATCCAGGTCTTCAACCAGCTTGGCCTCAAGTTCCCGAAGAACTGGGCAGACGTACTGAAGATGTGCGATCAGGCGAAGGCCAAGGGCAAGTACCTGTTCGCAATCACCGGTCTCGTCTCCGGCACGCAGATCCTGACCTTGGCCGGGGACTACGTGTACGGGCCGAACCCGAACTGGAACGCGGACCGCCTGGCAGGAAAGACGACGTTCGCAGGGACGCCGGGCTGGCGCAACGCGTTGCGGGCCTGGGTGGACCTGAACAACCACGGCTGCTTCCAGCCGGGAGCGGCAGGATACTCGTTGGCTGCGAGCCAGGCGCTCGTCGCAAAGGGCGACGCGGTGGCGTGGCTGGGCGTATCGAACGTGATCGGTGCAATCCAGCCGCTGAACCCCGGAATGTCGATCGGTGTCTTCCCGGTTCCGGGCCCAAATGCGAAGCAGACACGCTACATCGTCGGCTATGGCAACGCAGTCGGCGTCAACAAGAAGTCGTCGAACCTGGCGACCGCTCTCGACTTCGTGAAGTTCATGGGGCGGGAGGGACAGGGGCGGATCTATCCGAACGTCATCGGCAACCTGTCCGTCATCCAGGCGTCCCAGGCGGCAAAGACCGGCAAGATCCTGGACAAGCATGGCAAGCCCTGGACGCGCTACACCGGCTGGGGTGCTCTGATCAAGGGCGGGAAGACCGTGCAGATTCCATTCGTCCCGTGGCCGAACGGGCAGGTCTACGCCGATCTCACGTCGGGCGCCGCAGGCCTGCTCGCAGGCTCGACGACGATCGACCAAGTCCTGAAGCGGATGGACGACGACTGGAACCTCTCCGGGTAGCCGAGCGACTCGACAGTAGAGGAAGCCGACTTGGCCCAGCGCCAAGCCGGCTTCCTCTACCCTCTTGGATTCCTTCCGAGAGAGAGAATAGGCGGCGGCGAACAAGAGCGTGAAGGCCCCGACACCGAATCCACTCGGACGCTTCCGGATCCGGCGTATTCCCTGGACCTGGGTCATCCCTGCCGCAGTCCTCGCGTTCGCGTTTCACTACATCAGTGTTGCCGCCGGCGCGTGGTACGCGTTCACCAACTGGAATGGATTCTCTTTCAGCGCGAAATTCATCGGCCTCGGCAACTTCCGGCAGATCTTCGATGACGAAAAGGCGCGCGGCGCGCTGGTTCATACGCTCGAGCTCGGCGTCAGCTTCGTCGTGGTCGCGAATGTGCTCGGCCTTCTTCTCGCGCTCGCCCTGAACCGCTCGATCAAAACACGGAATGCTCTCCGCGTCGCCTTCTTCGCCCCGGTTGTAATGAGCCCTCTGGCGGTGTCGTTCATCTGGCAGTACATCTTCCAGTACGACGGTCCGCTGAACTCGGTGCTCGACGCCGTCCACCTCGGGTCACTCAAGCACGCGTGGATCGGCGATCCGAACTGGGCGCTATGGACGATCTTCGTCGTTCTTGTCTGGCAGTTCTCCGGTCTGACGATGGTGATGTACCTCGCAGGCCTCCAGAACATTTCCGAGGAGATCGAGGAGGCGGCGGTAGTCGACGGAGCGTCGCCCGTGTATCGCTTCTGGCGCGTGACATTTCCCCTGCTCGCCCCGGCCTTCACGATCGCGCTCACGTATACGATGACCCTCGGTCTGCGGGTGTTCGCGCAGGTCTTGGCCGTTACGGACGGGGGGCCGTACTACGACTCCGAGACGCTCGCCACCCAGGTGTACAAGCAGACGTTTGCGTTCGGCCGCTTCGGCTACGGCGCCGCGCTCGCCCTCATGCTGACGGTTGTCGTCATGGTCGTTGCGGTCAGCCAGCTACTCGTTCTCCGTGCTCGCGAGAACCGACTCTGATGTCGCGCGCGAGATACACGTGGAAGACAGGAATCCGTGAGGCCGTGCTCATTCTGGCGGCGATCCTCTGGTGGGTGCCCTTCTACCTCATGGTGACCACGTCGTTGAAGCCGACCCTCGAATCCTTTGGACATCCGTGGCGGCTGCCCAGCAAGCTCGTATGGGGAAACTACTCGCACGCGTGGCACGGCAACGGGACGCCGCTCACCCATCCGGTGATCAGCAGCATCGTCATTACCTTCGGCTCGGTCGCACTCCTCGTCCTCTTCGGCTCGGTGGCGGCGTACGCGATCGCGCGCCTCGGCCGGAAGTTCTCAACGGTCATGTATTACATCTTCGTGGTTGGCATCATCCTCCCGTACGAACTAGCGGTGATCCCGGCCTATGCAGCGGTCAACCGGATCCACATGGTGGGGGCGTATGTCTCGATGATAGGTCTGTATCTCGGACTGATGATGCCACTGACGGTCTTCATGTATACGAGTTTCATTCGTGCTCTCCCGATCGATTACGAAGAGGCGGCTCGTGTGGACGGAGCTGGCGTCGTCCGAACTTTTCGAAAGGTCGTCTTCCCACTACTCCGCCCAGCGACAGGCACAATCGTGATCCTCATGGGGTTGATCATCTGGAACGAATTCTTCATGTCGCTCATATTCCTGGGCGGAAGTAAGAATGCAACGCTCCCGGTTGCGATTGCACGCTACGCTGGAGAGCAGGAGTCCCAGTACAACACGATTCTGGCAGCAGTCTCGATATCGATCATGCCTTTCTTGGTCTTCTTCCTGATTGCTCAACGACAGTTCATGCGCAGTTTTGCGGGAGGTATCAAGCAATGATCCAGGGATCGCTTGGAGAAATATGGCGACCGTAGAGTTCGAAGCAATTGTCAAGATCTATCTCGACGGCACTCGAGCCGTGACCGATTTCAACCTCAATATCGGCGACGGCGAACTCATGGTACTCGTCGGCCCGTCGGGATGTGGGAAGACGACCATCTTGCGAATGGTCGCCGGTCTCGAGCAGATCACCGCCGGCCAGGTTCGAATCGGCGACAAGGTCGCCAACAACCTAGATCCCCGAGAGCGCGATGTCGCGATGGTCTTCCAGAACTACGCGCTCTACCCGCACATGAGCGTCTTCGAGAACATCGCGTTTCCGCTCCGGAGTCAACGTGTGCCCCGGCGCGAGGTCAAGGAACGGGTCGAGCGCACGGCCGCCTTGCTCGGCCTGGACACGCTCTTGAAACGACGCCCGCGAAACCTGTCGGGCGGGCAACGCCAACGAGTAGCGATGGGCCGGGCGATCATCCGTCAGCCGCAAGTATTCGTGATGGATGAGCCCCTCTCCAACCTGGATGCGAAGCTGCGTGTCCAGATGAGGGCGGAGATCGCCAGCCTCCAGCGCGAGCTCCACGTCACCACCCTCTACGTCACCCACGACCAGGTTGAGGCAATGACGATGGGAGACCGCGTGGCAGTCATGCACAAGGGCATCCTCCAACAGGAGGATGAGCCGCAAGCGATCTACGACCGGCCCGCCAACCTCTTCGTTGCAACATTCATCGGCTCGCCGGCGATGAACCTGTTCGAGGGTACGGTCGAGGCGGACAAGAACGGCCTCCTCTCCTGCCGTATTGGCGAACAGCAACTGGCGCTGCCGCCAGTCTGGAACGATTCGCCGCTGGGCGGGTACTCCGGTCGCAGCGTGGCAATCGGTGTTCGCCCGGAACACCTCATGAACGCGGCGGGCGCCGATCCGTCGTGGCCGCGGCTGAAAGGCGAAGCACGCTACGTTGAGAGCCTCGGCTTTGAGCAGCTTGTCCACCTCCACGTCGCTGCACGGCCAGTGCTCGCGGAGGACGTCCTCGACGTCGCGCGCGATACGGATGCCGCGGCCGCCGAGAGCCTGAAAGAGTCGGCCGCAACGGAGCGGGTCACCGCGATCGCGCGCTTCGAGAGCGACATCCGTGTCACTGTCGACCAGCCGATCGAACTCGCGGTTCGGCCGGACAAGATCCAGCTCTTCGATCTCGACACGGGCGCTCGTATATCCGCTCCGCACGCGACCTGACCGCGATGCGGTACTGCGCCTTTCCTCCGCTCCAGTCCGAGTTGTCTCTGCTCGTGCTCGGCACCGCGTACCTGTCCCTCTCCGATCTTGACGGTTCCTTCGAGCTACTCGACGAGTGGGTGCGGGTCGGCGGGAACGTCCTGGACTCGGCGCACAGCTACGGCGTCTTCGCCGGCGGCGAGAGAGGTGATGCTGAGCGCGTGCTCGGCCGTTGGTTTGAGGCTCGCCCCGGAGTGCGTGAGCAGGTCGTGCTCATCTCCAAAGGCGGACACCCAAACCAGGATCGGAAGCGCGTGACTCCCGAAGACTTGACCTGCGATCTGCGAGACACACTTGCGCGCCTGGACACCGGCTGGGTCGACATCTACCTCCTCCACCGGGACGACCCGAACGTCCCTGTCGGCCCGCTGGTCGAGATCTTGAACGAGCACAAGCAGGCCGGCCGCACTCGATCCTTCGGTGTCTCAAACTGGACGCCGGAGCGGATCGAGGAGGCCCGCGCCTACGCCGCCCGTCGGCATCTCGAGACCTTCGCCTGCAGCAGCTGCAATCTGGCGCTCGCCGTCCAGAACGAGGCGCCGTGGCCAGGATCGCTGTCGGTTTCCGGCCGGGAGTCTCGGCACTGGCACGAGAAGACCCAGATGCCGCTCTTCGCATGGTCGGCGCAGGCTGGCGGCTTCTTTGCCGTCGACGAGGCGCGAGTCCGCGAAACCCCCGACCTGAACCGCGTCTATGCCAGCGCGGACAACTGGGAGCGGCGCCGCCGCGCCGCTGCGTTGGCGAGCGCCCGTGGGCGATCAGCCAACGATGTCGCGCTGGCCTGGGTTCTCGGGCAACCGTTCCCCAGTTACGCGATCATCGGACCGCGGACGGTCGAGGAGCTCCATGACAGCCTCGAGGCACTCGACGTGGAGTTGACGGCCCAAGAGCTTGCTTGGCTAAACCTCGAGACCGATGACATGCCCGAGGAGGGCTGACGATGAGCGTGCGTTGGGGAATCCTGTCCACCGCGCGGATTAACCAGAAGATCCTTGCCGGTGCACGAGAGTCGACGCTGGCAGAGGTTGTTGCGGTCGCGGCCCGCGACCGGGTTCGCGCCGACGCCTACGCGCGCGACACCGGCATCTCACGCGCGTACGGAAGCTATGACGACCTGCTTGCCGACCCGGACGTCCAGGCTGTCTACATCTCCTTGCCGAACGGCCTCCACGTCGAATGGTCAATCCGTGCCCTGAACGCCGGCAAGCACGTGCTGTGCGAGAAGCCGTTGAGTCGCCGCGTCGCCGATGCCGTCGCGGCGTTCGACACCGCCGACCGCAACGGGCGCCTGCTCATGGAGGCGCTGATGTACCGCCACCATCCCCAGACAGCAGCGCTCTTGGCGGCCGTGTCTGGCCATGCGATCGGGGAGCCCCTGCTGATCCGCGCGGTGTACGGCTACAACCTCCTCAGCATGGTGGGCGAGGAAGGGACGGATGTCCGTCTCGATCCTCTGCTCGACGGCGGCGCACTGCAGGATCTCGGCTGCTACTGCGTGTCAGCGGCACGGTTGCTCGCTGGCGAGCCGGCGCGAGTCTACGGCGCGCGTCGGCTCGGAGCCACGGGCGTCGATGTGCTCTTCGCCGGGACGCTCGAGTTCCCCGGCGGCGTGGTCGCGCAGTTCGAGTGCACCTTTGCGATCGATTCGCGGGTGGAGTTGGAGGTGATCGGCACAGCCGGAAGGCTTCTCGTCCGCGAGCCGTTCCGCATCGAGCACCCGGGAATCGAGCTGTGGGGCGGCGGCGACGGTCCTGAAGATATCTCGTGCGGGGCCGCGGATCCGTACCGGCTCGAGCTTGAGAACCTCAGCCTTGCGATCGAAGGCGGCGCGTCACCGCTGCTCGGACGGGAGGACGCGCTCGGGCAAGCGCGCAGCATCGAGGCGCTATTCGAGTCGGCCGAGAGGGGCATGCCGGTGGCGCCGCCCGCGCTCGCAGACCTGACCATGCACTGAGGCTCAGCCCGCGTCGACCGTTACTGCGACCCCGTCTCTGCTCGACTTCAGGATCGCATCCGTCAGCACGACCATCCGGCGGCCGTCTTCTCCCGACGCGTTCGGCTCGCTGTCCTCGGCGATGCTCCGATGGAACGCCTCGATCTGGCGCACGAGCGTACCGACGTCGGACCTCGGATACATGGTTCGCGTCGTGACGTCGCCCGCGACGATTTCGAGCGCCCCCTGCAAGTACATGCCGAGCGTGTCGAGGCTCTGGACCCGAGCCTTGTCGCCGTAGAGCACGACGTCGTTGTGCGAGCGCGGCACGTTGATACCGGAAACGATCTGGCAGAAAGTGCCGTTCTCGAGCCTGACGACGGCGAGCACGAGTTCGTCGACTGGCCGACCGCCTAGGCGCTCGTCCGTGAATGCGACGACCTGGGCGGCCTCGGCGGCGAGGATGAACCGGATCGTGTCGAGGCAATGCACGCCCAGACCCATCAGGCTTCCGCCGCCCGAGAGGGCCGGGTTCGCCCGCCAGCCGTCGATCGACCGATGAAGCCACCGGCTGTACTGGACCGTTACCACCGGGATCTCTCCCACCGCTCCGGTCTCCACGAGCCGGCGCATCTCGATATGCGCCGGGTGGTGCCGGTTCTCGAAGCCGACCCCGAGCTTGACGCCGTTCGCGCGGCACGCGTCGATCATTTCCTCGCAGTCGGCCACGGTCAGTGCCATCGGCTTCTCGCAGAGGACGTGCTTGCCGGCCTGTGCGGCGAGGATCGTGTGCTCCGGATGCAGGTGATTCGGGCTTGTTACGTGTACGACCTCGATCTCGGGGTCGGCGAGCATGCTCTCGAACGACTCGTAACTTCGTGAGGCGCCGTGGGTGCGCGCGAAGTCCTCGCCCTTGCTCTTGTCCCTGCTGTAGACGCCGGCGAGGCGCGCCCCTGGAGTGGTGGCCAAGGCGTGCGCGACGTGGTTCGCGACGTAGTCGCCGGTCCCGACAACGCCCCAACCGATCGGCGAGTTCATGCGGCAGCTTTGATCGGGCGTGAACCCGACCGCGGCTTCGGAGCTGCCGGGGGCGACAGCTCCCCGGCGAGAAGGCTCTGGACCACCCACGTCGCCGCGCCCCGCACTGCCGCATCAGGCCCGACCTGCGATGCCCGCACGCTCACCGGCGTCTTTGCACCGAGAATCGCCTGCCGACTGAGTGTCGCGGACAGCGGTTCGATCAACCAAGGTGAGAGAGGAGCGAAGATGCCGCCGAGGACGATCGTGTCTGGGTCGATCATGTTCACGATGTCGGCAAGAGCCAGCCCGAGCGCCTGTGCGACGTGGTCCACGGCGTGCGTCGCCCGTGGATCGTGCCGCTCGAGCATCGCGAGCAGTTCCTGAAGGACGAGTGGGTTCCCGCCGAGCTGGGTCGCCGTGTCTGGCTGAAGGCCGGCAAGCTCGAACAGCACTTCCTTGCCGGCTACCCGCCCCAGGCAACCCCGGCCGCCGCAGGTACAGACGGGCCCCTGTGGATCTACGACGATGTGCCCGATTTCGCCTGCGAAGCCGCGGGCTCCGCGGAAGAGAGCCCCGTCGACGATGATCCCGCCCCCGATGCCGCTCTCGCCGGAGACGTGGACGTAATCGCCTGCCTCGGCACCAAGCCCGAGCCAGAGCTCGCCAAGGGCAGCGAGGTTAGCCTGGTTCTCTGCGAAAATTGGTAGATCCGGCCGCTCGAGTCGTCGGCGCAGTTCTGTGACCACGGCGACGTCGGACCAGGCGAGGCCGGGTGCACGCATAAGCACGCCGCGCTCGAGATCGACTGGGCCGGGAATGGCCATGGCAACGCCAGCTGGGCGAAGGCCGAAACCGGTGGCGGCGGCAATCGCATCTCCCACCAGCCGCGCCGCTCGTCCCAGGACGGCGCTCTTGCTGGGCTTCCGGTTGTCTCTGATCTCGACCCTGCGGAAGCGGACCCTGCGAAGCAGGTCGGCGACGGACACGGCGATGTAGTCGATGTTGATCTCGACGCCGATGCCGCAGTGAGACTCGCCATTGAGGGCGAGGACGCCACTTGGAGGCCTCCCTGGCTGCCCCGGAGCGGTTGCCGCCGCGCTCTCAACGAGGATCTCCCGTTCGATCAGTTCCTCGACGAGACTCGAGACGGTGCCCTTCGTAAGGCGAGTCATGCGCGAGAGCTCGGCTCGCGTCAGACTCTCGCGCTCGGACACAAGGCGCGTCAGGAGGGCGAGATTGTGTCTGCGGAGATCCGCCGGACGAGCCGGCCGCGTGTGCAGCGACCTCTGATGCGAGACTTGTTTGTCGGTATCGACCATCGGGGAGTGCCCTGACCCTAGCTCGTCTACTTGCGATGAGCCGTGTCGTCCCAGTGGTGTGGCGGCGGGCGATGTCCCCGGGAGCCGTCGTCGGCTTCCGGGGACATCGCCCGCCGCGGCACCTACGCCTTTGCCCCTGACAATGCAGGCTGCTCGAGTGCCTTCCGGCCCAGCAGGTTGTGCTTCCTCGTGATCTCGAACCCGTCCAGAAGCCGCTCCGGGGCCTCCTCCCACTGCCAGCCCTCGTACTCGCTGCTGAAGTAGCCCGTGTAGCCGTTGTCGCGGAACGTCCGGATCAACTCGATGTGGGGGACACACGGCTCGTCGCCATTTGCGTCGATCTCGAAGAACTTCGCATGCACATGAACGACCATCGGCATGATCTCGATCCATGCGCTCGGCCTGGCATGACCGAAGTACTCGAACGCGAAGGTGGAGAACTGCTGCGCATATTCGCGGCCGCCCATCTGGCGG
Organism: uncultured Actinomycetes bacterium; assembly: GCA_963837265.1. Classification (GTDB taxonomy): domain Bacteria; phylum Actinomycetota; class Thermoleophilia; order Gaiellales; family Gaiellaceae; genus DATBLE01. The sequence continues at coordinate 551,763 of CAWIMQ010000001.1, read as the reverse complement.
ACATGCTCGCGCAGCTCGTCGCGGACCTTCATCGGATCGGCGCCGCTCGTGCGCGCCTCTGTCCATGTCTTCGTGACGAGCTCCACGACATCGGCCGGTACGCCTCTGGCCTGGAAACCGTTGAGGAACACCTTTGGGATCGCATGTGTGGTCGCGCCGAAGTCCGGCACGAAGCCAAAGTACGGCGTGTCGAGCCGCTCGAACAGCTCGCGCAGCCCGGCCATCGTCGGATGCTGCGGCGAGTGCGGAGCATGAATCTCGATCCCGATCTTGACGTCGAGCCGCTCGCACTCCGGCAGGATCCGCTCGGCGATCTCGTAGAAGCCGCCGTACGCGATCCTCAGCACCGGGAACCCGAGCTTCCTGGCAGCCTCGAGCTGGGGCATGGTGTACTCGAAGCACTCGTCGGGAGTGAGCATGCGATCGGTGCGGATCCCCTTGTCGATCAGCCCGTCGAGAGCAGAGGGCTCCAACTCGTATTTGTCCATCAGGGAACGGAACTCGGTGACGAACTCTTTCGACATGTCGGGGAAGCCCCTGATGTTCTGGAATCCGATCAACTCCAGACCTGGTCCGAGCTTAAGTTCGTCCACTTTCTCGATCAGCTGTGCAAAGGTGTACTCACGCGCGTGCCATTCCGGCGTAAAGCTGTAGAGCGTAACCCCGAGTTGTGGTCCATTCGAGCCTGTCATCGTCGCATCTCCTCGTTCTGCGTTATTTGTCGGTCGCGTCCAGCATGAGTCGCTTCTTCGCACCCGCGACCTCCGTCAGGGCCTTCGTCCCGTTCTCGACGAACACGTACGGGATCCGGATCTTGAGCATGAGTTCGACGTCATGCTCACCGGCCGCAAGCTTCTCGCCCTTGATGCGGAGCTCGGCCGGATCCTGCATGAACCAAGAGTCCTTGATCTGATTCGGCAGATCGGCATGCGGATAGCTCTTGCCGTAGGTGTGGAAGGTGATCGTGTCCGGGTCGATTCCCTTCCCGTCCACCTTCAGCGTGTCGACCTGAAAACAGGACAGAGGAAGTGAGCGATACCGCGGCAGTCCCAGCGTGACCTTGAAGCCGTCTTCGGTGTTCGCAAATCCCTTGTCTGCAAGCGTACGATCACGGAAATTCATCACTTGCCCTTTCGTCAGTTTGCCTTAACGCGCATCCCGCGTCGATGCGCACAGCATTCTCGTCGGTGAGACGCTAGTCGACGGCAGGACCGACAAGGCGGCGACCGAGAGACTCCTTTCAGCGCGCTTAGGTCACCCCGAAGCCGATCCGGTTGCTTCCGTCGTCGGATATTAGTACACTATCCGAACCAATCGGTCAAGAGGGGCTTCATGGACAAGGAAGCGGCAGGAGTCATCCGGGTCGGGATCATCGGTTGCGGCGATATCTTCGATCGGTATGTAGCCGGTATGGCGCGTTACCGCACCCTCCAGGTCGTCCGCTGCGCCGATGTTGATCTGGCGCGAGCCGAGGCCGGTGCGGTGCGCTCCGGAATCCCGAGCTGGGGAGCGGTGAGCGATCTGCTTACAGATCCCAGTGTCGAGATCGCAGTGATCCTGACTCCTCCGATTACGCACGCGAGAGTGGTCACCGAGGTGCTCGAGGCCGGCAAGCATGCTTACGTCGAGAAGCCTGTTGCGGCCACGCTCGCAGACGGACAGGCGACCGTGGACCTCGCTCGGAAACGGGGCCTCAAGTTCGCCGCCGCGCCCGACACGTTCCTCGGCGCCGCGTGTCAGACAGGTCGTGCGCTCCTAGACAGTGGTGAACTCGGAGAGGTCTTCGCTGCCTCGTTCTTTGTGACTCACAACCACGTCGAGACGCGCCACCCCGACCCGACCTTCATCTTCCGGCCCGGCGGCGGCCCCTTGCTCGACCTCGGCCCCTACTACATGACTCAGCTCGTCAGCTGCCTCGGCCCGGTCGTCGAGGTCGCGGGCAAGACTCGAATCGGTCACAAGCAGCGCTTCGTGACCGCACCGAAACGACTCGTTGACGTAATCGATGTCGAGGTCCCGACCCACGCCTCGGCAGTCGCGATGTTCGCCTCCGGTGCCGTCGCCACGCTCCTGCTCAGTTACGACGTGTGGGAACGGACATTCCCGTGGATCGAGATCTACGGCACCCGCGGCCAACTCCAACTGCCCGACCCGAACCGCTTCGGCGGCGAGGTGCGGCTCCTCCGCAACGGAAAGGACTGGACCGTCGTCCCGCCCGTTCTGCCCCCGATCGCAGCGCCAAACACGCCCGAGGAGCTGCGGCGCGGTATCGGAGTCGCCGACCTTGCCGTCTCCCCTGCCGGCCAGGAGCCACGGGCGAGTGCCACGCTCGCCCTTCATGTCCTCGAAGCACTCGGCGCTATCCAGGAGGCAAGCGACTCCAACTCAACCATCCGCCTCACGACAACCTGCAGCCCGCCCGAGCCTCTCGCCGCAGGCGAGCTCGAAAGATGGCTTGCCGATCGAGAGGAGCGCTGAGGTGCGAGCGGCACGAAATTCGTTCCATCGACACCGGGAGCTCTCTCATGACTAGACCCGTAACACTGTTCACCGGCCAGTGGGCCGACCTGCCCTTGGACGAGCTCGCCGGAAAGACGGCGGGCTGGGGCTTCGACGGGCTGGAGCTCGCGTGCTGGGGCGATCACTTCGAGGTCGATCGGGCGCTGGCGGAGCCCGGCTACTGTGCGGAGAAGCGGTCGCTCTTGGAGCGGCATGGCCTGCAGTGCTGGGCGCTCGGCGCCCACCTGGTCGGGCAGGCCGTGTGCGACCGCATCGACGACAGGCATCGGGGGGTGCTTCCTCCCGAGGTCTGGGGGGACGGCGACCCGGAGGGCGTTCGCCGGCGTGCGGCCGAGCGCCTCGCGGACACCGCCCGGGCGGCGGCGGCGTTCGGAGTGACGCAGGTGACCGGCTTCACCGGCTCGCCGGTCTGGCACCTGCTGTACTCCTTCCCTCCGAACGACTTCGAGGAGATCGAGCGCGGCTACGAGGAGGTGGCCGAGCGCTTCGGCCCGATCCTGGACGTGTTCGAGAGCGAAGGAGTGCGCTTCGGGCTGGAGGTGCATCCGACCGAGATCGCCTACGACTTCGTCACCACCGGGAAGCTGCTCGAGGCGCTCGACCGGCGCGAGTCGTTCGGGATCAACCTCGACCCGAGCCACTTCGCCCACCAGTTCCTCGACGCAGCCGAGTTCGCGGTCGAGTTCGCCGACCGGATCTACCACGTCCACGTCAAGGACTCGAAGAGGACGCTGGACGGCCGCAGGAGCATCCTCGGCGGGCACCTGAACTTCGGCCGGCGGGACCGCGGCTGGGACTTCGTCTCGCCGGGGCACGGGGACGTCGACTTCGAGGCGTTCTTCCGAGCGCTGAACACGATCGGCTACACGGGGCCGCTCTCGATCGAGTGGGAGGACTCCGGCATGGACCGCGAGTGGGGCGCCCGTGACGCGATCGCGTTCGTGCGCCGCACGGACTTCGCGCCCTCGGCGGTCGTGTTCGACAAGGCGATGCAGAGGGGGTAGACGATGGGAATCGGCGAAACAGTCAGGGACCGCGCCGCCGGCGAGATCCCGGAGATCGGCGACGCGGTCGAGGCGGCGGCGGAGTTCGGGAACGGCGCGGTCGGCACGATCGAGGCGACGAGGCTCGCGCTCGGCCATCGCAACGCCCTCCAGTGGGAGATCAACGGCTCGAAGGCGTCGCTCATGTTCGACATGGAGCGCCTGAACGAGCTCCAGCTCTACCGGGCTGACGGCGACCGGGCACGCGGCTTCAAGAACGTGCTCGTCACCGACCCGGACGCGCCGTTCTGGTCCTGGTGGTGGCCGCCCGGCCACATCATCGGCTGGGAGCACACCTTCGTCCACGAGATCCACCACCTCCTGGCCGCGGTCGCGGCCGACGGGGACGTCGCGCCCTACGGGGCGACGTTCGAGGACGGCTACCACGCCGCCGAGGTCTGCGACGCGATCCTCCGGTCGTCCGAGTCGGGACGGCGGGAGGCGATCGCCTACCGGACGGGTGGATAAGTAGCGAGAGTGACAGAGAGGGACGCGGTGAAGACGAGTCTGGGGATCTGGGCGTTCGGGCCGATGGTGACCCGGTTCGTTCCGGGCGGCTACCAGCCGGAGCATGCCGGTGAGACGACGGTGGAGCGGGTGCGGCGTGCGGTCGCGGGGCTCGGCGATCTGATCGACGGGTACGAGTTCCACTACCCGCAGGAGCTGAACGAGCAGAACGTGGACGAGATCCGGGAGGCGCTCGGGCCCGACCACGACGTCTACTGTCTGGCGGGCGGGCTCCATCTCGACCCGCGGTTCGGCCGCGGCGGCCTGGTCAACCCCGATCCGGTCGTGCGCGCGGAAGCAGTGCGGATCGCGTGCGCCGGCGCCGATCTGGCCGGCAGGCTCGGGGTGCCGATGATCGTCTGGCCGGGGATCGAGGGCTACAACTACCCGTTCCAGACGCCGTACGCCGACAGCTGGGCCCGGTTCGTGGACGGGCTTGCCCGGATCGCAAGGAAGCTGGGCGAGCACGGCCAGCTTCTCTTCCTCGAGCACAAGAACTCGGAGCCGGCGATGAAGATCCTGATGCGCAACATCGGCATGACCCTGCACGTGATCCACAAGCTCCGCGCCCAGGGGATCGACAACGTCCAGGTGAACATGGACTGGCAGCACCTGATCATGAACGGGGAGAACCTGGCCGAATACGCCGCCCTCCTCGCCGCCGAAGGGCTGCTCGGACACCAGCACGCCAACTCCGGCTGGGGCACCTTCGACGACGACAACATCGTCGGCGCGACCGCCTTCATGGAGACGCTCGAGCTCGCGGTCGAGCTCCGCCGCGCCCGCTACGGCGACAACGGCGAACGGCTCGGCTTCGACCTCTACCCCTACACCGAAGACGCCGTCGAGGCCGTACGCCGATCCGTGCTGCAGTGGCGGTTCATCGACGGGGTCGCGGCACGGATCGACGAGGCCGCCCTGCGCGAGGCGCAGTCGCGCAAGGACGCGGTCCGCGCCTACGAACTTGTGTACGCGGCTTTGGGAGGGGGTTGAGGCTCGCAACCGGCCAGTCTCACCGCGACTTGACATATGACCCTGACCATCCAAGCCTGAACTGGCGCGTGGTTGTCCCGTGCGGTCTGACCGCCTTCGCGGCAGCATGGAACGTGTCCAACATCGGGACGCTCGCGGACTGGCTCTCGACTGCTTACGGCGTATCGCTCACGTCGATCGCGTTCTTCACCGTCGTGCTCGTGGCAGCCCAAACCGCAGCCACGTTTCCAACCGGCGCAGTGGTCGATCGGGTCGGAGCACATACGGTCGCGCTCGGCGCGATTGTGCTGATGTCCATTGGCAACCTCATAGCGCTCACTGTTGCGGATCCGGCCGTGGCTCTGGTAGCCCGCACCGTGGTCGGTATCGGCTGTGCAGCCGCGTGGGTCGGCGGTAGTGAACTCGTACGGGCAGGGAGCACCTCGCCGCTCGCACAGGGCATCTTCGGAGGGATCGGGCTCGCGGGCGCCGGCTTCGTTCTGGCCGTACTGCCGCCGCTTGAGCCCCACCTCGGTTGGCGCACGCCCTATCTGAGCGCGCTGGCACTCGCCCTCGTCGCCGGCGCTGGACTCCTCACGGTGCGTGGCATGGGCCAGGACCGCGTCGAGCAACGTCTCTGGGACACGCCGGTCGATCGCCTCTTCATGGACCGGCGCCTACACAAGATTGCGCTGCTGCTGGCCGTCGGCGTGGGGACGACAATCGTGCTCGGGAACTGGATGGTGCCGTTCCTCCACCGGGCAGGCTACTCGGAGGTGACGGCCGGCGCGATCGGCTCACTTGTTCTCCTCGGCGGAGTTGCGTCGCGGCCCCTTGGCGGCTGGATCACGTCGCACCATGCCCGCAGGACACACGCCATGCTCAACACAGCGCTCATCGCCGGCTCGCTCGGAACCGCCCTCCTCGCGACCACGCCGCCGGCGCCGTTGGCCGCAGTCGCAACAACCATTATCGGGATCGCCGGTGGGCTCGTCTTCGCTCCGAGCTTCACGGGTGCCGCGCGGGCGCGGCCCGATGCGCCCGGAGCATCGCTCGGATTCGTGGGGGCAACCTCGAACATCTTTGTCGTTGTGTGCACTCCGCTGGTCGCTACCACGTTCGCACTCCCTGGGCAGGGTCAGATCGGCTTCGCAATTGCGAGTGTCGTCTGGCTCGTCCCGCTGATCGCGCTCCCGACAGCGGCCGATCTCGGACTTATCCAGAGCGCCGATGGCTCGGCGAGCTTGCCGCAGATGGGATACTCGCACCCATGCCGCTAGCGCTGCATCAGGCCCAGGCGGTCATTGCCAAAGCTCATGACCACGCGCGTGAGAAGCGGATCAGGATCACCGTCGCGGTCGTCGACGAAGGGGGGTTTCTCGTCGCCCTCGGGCGGATGGAGGGGACGCCACCGCTGAGCGCGCGGATCGCCGAGGCGAAGGCCTGCGGTGCGGCGCTGTGGCACAAAGAGGGCGCTCAACTGGCTTCTGTGCAGGCTGCGAATCCCGCCTTCGTCTCCGCGGTTGAGCAACTTGCGAGAACGCCGCTGCTCCCCGGCCTCGGCTCGGCGCTCATCCGCCGCGGAGACGACGTGCTCGGCGCGGTCGGAGCAAGTGGCGCAAGCGGGGAGGACGACCTGGCATGTATCAGATTCGCCCTCGACGCCGTTCTAGGCCCGTCAGGCACAGGGAGAATCGAGGCGACATGACTGGCCAGACGTCGGAACGACGCAGCGGGCCACGCCGAAGACGCGGACCGCGGAAGAGCGGACCCGTCTTCGCTTCAAGGCGAAGTACCACGCGTACCTGAACAGTCCCGCCTGGAAGGCGAAACGCCGAGAAGCGCTCGCCCGGGCAGGTGGGCTGCGAAGACTGCGGCAGCTCGGAACGCCTCTCATGTCCACCACCTCCCCTACGCCCGGCACGGACACGAGCAGGCGCGCGATCTAAGCGTGCTCTGCTCTCGCTGCTGCCGCCGCCGCCATCGCCAGGGCGGGCGCCTGGACGACCTGATCGACCGGGTGATCGGCTGGGCGACCGAGATCACGCACAGACGAGCGCACCCATGATCCGGCAGCATCCGATCGAGGCGCTGACCGTTCCACGCTGGAATCGCCCCTGCTCCTCAGCCGTCAGGAGAGGGCGCTTTGTCTTGGCCTGGACTTCGTCGGCCTCGTGATAAAGGCCGAATCGTCGCAAACCGATCGATCGCTCTTGCGGGCTTTGAGGGCGTCGGAGACCGCTGTTCTTCTTGCTCGCGCCGCCGTCTCCGTAGCAGCCGAGCTTCCATGGGGGCGACGCGAACCTCATGTGGCCCCTGAGCGGCCTTCGAAGCCGACTCGTCTGAGAACGGAAAGGCCCGTTTACAGGGCCTTCCTCAGTGGGCCGGGCAGGGATCGAACCTGCGACCTTGGGATTAAAAGTCCCCTGCTCTACCGACTGAGCTACCGGCCCGGGGTGGTTCGAGTATAGAAGCGGCGTCTCGGTCGGCCGTGCCGGCTACGCCGGTGGCGGGCTCGGGTCGTCTCCGGTGGCTGCGAAGAGCTGCCAGCGGCCGGGGATGCCCTTCAGCTCGTGGGCGCCGCGCTCCTCGAAGGCGATCATCGAGCCGGCGACGAGATCCTTGACCGTGCCGGAGACGAGCACCTCTCCCGGGTGGGCCTGCGCGGCGATCCGGGCGCCGGTGTGGACGGCGATCCCCGCCACCTTGCCGTCGACCAGCTCGCACTCGCCCGTGTGCAGGCCGACACGCACGTCGAGCCCGAGCTCGTGGACGGCCTCGACGATCGCGAGCCCGCAGCGGATCGCGCGCGCGGGGCCGTCGAACGAGGCGAAGAAGCCGTCGCCGGCAGCGTCCAGCTCGCGGCCGCGGAAGCGCGAGAGCTGGCGCCGGACCCGGTCGTGGTGGTGCTCGAGCAGCTCCCGCCAGGCGCGGTCGCCGAGCGAGGCGGCGCGCTCGCTCGAGCCGACGATGTCGGTGAAGAGGACGGTGGCGAGGACGCGGTCGGGCTCCGGCACCGCCCAGCCGCCGGCGTCCCAGGTCTCAGTGAGGAACGTGCGGATCTCCGAGACGATCGCGTCCGAGTCGCCGACCCACGGGAGGTGGTCGTCGCCGGGCAGCTCGACGAGGCGGGCGCCCGTGATCTGCTGCGCCGCGTAGCGCGCGTTCTCGACCTTGCAGTTGCGGTCGCCGGCGCGGTGGACGACCAGCGTCGGCACCCGGACCGAGGACACGACCCCGCGTGTGTCCGTCTCCATGTTCATCCGCTGCAGGGCAACGGCAGCGGACGGGCTCGCGCTCAGCCGCACCCGGGCCGCGTACCAGCGCCGGAAGCTCTCGTCGCCGAGCTTCGACGGCGCGTCGTCCTCGAGCAGCTCGTCGCAGAACTCCGGGGTGCCCCAGCGGCGCTCGAGCTCCTCGAAGGCCGCGCGGGCCGACTCGTGCCGGCTCGGGAAGTGCCGCTCTGCCAACCATTCCCAGGCCAGGTATGAGCCGTAGAGGACGAGCGCCGCCGTCCGCTCCGGGTAGGTGGTCGCGAAGACGATCGCCATCGAGGCGCCCTCCGAGTAGCCGAGCAGGGCGGCCCGCTCGGAGCCGACGGCGTCCATCACCGCCCGCACGTCGTCCATGCGCGTCTCCAGCGTCGCCACCTCGCCGACCCGGTCGGAGAGCCCGGTGCCCCGCTTGTCGAACACGATCAGCCGGCAGAACGAGGCCAGCCGCTCGTAGAAGGCGACGAGCGAGGGCTCCTCCCACGCGTACTCGACGTTGGAGACGAACCCGGGCACGAACACGAGGTCGAACGGGCCCTCGCCGATCACCTGGTACGCGATCGAGACGTCGCCGCTTCGGGCGTAGCGCGTCTCCGGCGGCACCCGTGCATGATCGTCGCCGCCCGGCCGGGGCGCAAGCCGCGTGGCTTGCGCCGGCCTGCGGCGAGCGCCCGACGGGGCCATTGTCCTGAGCGGCCAAACGTGGGACAATCGGCGCGGCCCCGGGCGGCCCATGGGACGCACGGGAAAAACTGTTAAGAGGGGGTTCCAGTGAGTCATGCACGCAGGAGGCATCTGCCTCTCCGGCGGTCGAGGCGGTCGTACGCCGCCCTCGTCCTGGCAGGAGCGGCGGCGGCAACCGCAGTCACGGTCACGCTCGTGGCCACCGCGGGTGCGCACCAGAGCATGTCCAGCGCGGTCAAGGTGAACGCGAACAGGATCACGGCTCGAGCCGCCGCCCCGGCGGGGAGCACCACCGACTACGCCTCGCTGCCGGCCGCATCCTCGTCGACGAAGATCCGCACGCCCGGGAACAGGCTCCCGTTTCTGAGCCCGCTCGGGTCGGCCGGGCTGAAGGCGGCGAAGGCGAGCGCCCCGGCGCAGCACGGGTCGGCGACCCGGATCAGCCAGGCCTCGCCCACCCGTCCGAGCACGCCCGACGGGGCGCTGCAGGGAATCGACGGGATGAAGGACAGCACGAGCGTGTGCGCGCCGTTCGGCTGCCAGCCGCCGGATCACGCGATCGCGGCCAGCGATCGGTACGTCGTCCAGGCCGTGAACACGTCGCTCGCCATCTACGACACCAAGAAGGGAAAGCAGAAGGGGAAGTCGGTCGACCTCGGCAAGTTCTTCAAGGTGCCGGCGCCGTCGCCGTCGGGGTGTGACCCGGACGACGAGAACCTCCCCTTCCTGAGCGACCCGCGGGCGTTCTACGACCCGTCCACCGGCCGGTTCGTCGTCGCCGTCCTCCAGCTCGAGGGCGCATTCGGCGTCTCGCCTGCCTGTGACTTCGTGTCGCGGTACTGGGTCGCGGTCAGCAAGAAGGTCGGCAACCCGAAGGGCAAGTGGAACATCTACTCGTTCGACACCGGGAATATCTTCCAGCCCGGAGACGCCGCCGACTATACGCAGCTCGGCTTCGACTCCGAGGCGATCTTCATCGGCGGCAACCAGTTCGACAATGCGGGGAACAACTACCTCGGCGCCTGGACGCTGGCGATCCCGAAGGCGACCGCCGAGGCGGGCGGCGCGATCCCGTTCGTCGACGGCTTCGCCGGCTACACGGTGAACGACGGAGCGACCGACCGGTTGCTCGACACGGTCCAGCCGGTCACCTCCCTCGGCGACGGGGCGGGCGGCCCGGCCGGCGAGCTGCTGATCGCGTCGTTCAACGAGAGCGTCACCGAGAGCAAGGTCGTGCTCTTCGACTTCTCGAACGCGCTGAACCAGCAGGCGGACACGCAGACGATCAGCGCGGTCACTCTCGACGTCAGCCCGTATGCACAGCCGCCGCTCGCCGACGACTATCCGGACTGCACGGACTGCCTGGAGACGATCGACAACCGCATCTCGGGGACGCCGGTCTACATGCACGGCATGGTCTACGCCACGCACGACTCGGCCGTCGACAACGGCACGGACGTCAACGCGAACGTGCACTGGATCATCGCCAGGCCGGAGCTGACCCAGCCGACCTCCGGCTGCACGCTCTGCACGACGATCACCGGCGCCGACCTGGTCGACGACGGGTACATCACGTACGCGGGTGCGACCGACACCTGGTTCGGCGTCATCCAGCCCGACCGTGAGGGCAACCCGTTCATCGGCTTCGAGTACGGGTCGACGACGAGCGCGGTCTCGCCGAGCTCGGCGTACGTCGCCCGCCGGGCGACCGCGCCGGTCGGCTCGGGCTTCGACAACGGCTTCTTCCTGACGTTCGCGACCAACGGAACGGACAACTTCCGCTGGGGCGACTACGAGGCCGTCACGTTCGACGGTTGGGACACCAACAACATCTGGTTCGCGACCGAGTACTCGGACGTCACCCGTGACTGGGGGACGCACCTGGACAAGGTGAAGTACACGAGCATGGACCAGCAGTAGGAGTCGCTCCCCCGCCCCGGAAAGGGCGGGCGAAGAACCGACGGAGGAGCCGGGAGACCGGCTCCTCCGTTCGTCTGTCGCACTCGGCCGCGATCTCCACGGTTCCACCTGGGTCGAAGCTTGCCTGTTGCCGGCCGGGGCGAAGACACCCGGTGCTACAAAAGGTGCATAAGTCGGTGCAAAAGATGTTGCAGAATCCCAGCACGGCCGGGTACGCTGTCTGTGCGATGCCTGCCGACCGTCTCTACATCCACCGGACACCGGCCGTCGAGCGTGCGCTGAGCCTCGTGTCGGAGGTGACCGGTGTCCCCCGGTCCGCGTCGGTGCCGAAGAAGCTCGAGGCGTGGATCGCCTACACGACGCACCACGTCGAGGACGGTCTCGCATACGAGGCGCGTCTCGCTGCGTACGAGGAGCTCGCTCGGGTTCCCGGCCGCCGTGAGCGGGTCAAGCGGTCGAGCCGCGCAGCCGCCGAGCGCGGCTTGCTGTGACGGTCCGCCGCGGGCGCTTCTACGCGAACAAGGTGCCGGCTGCTCGCGCGGCCGCTGTCCTGGTCGTCAGCGAGGATCCGTGGAACGACACGATGCGCACGAGCGTCGTCGTTCCCCTCTACCCGCTCGGCGACCTCGAGAGCGAGGGGACGTTCCATGTGCCGGTCGGGAGGCTGTCCGCGGATTGCACGCTCGTCCAGTCGCTCGACCACGACGATCTCGGCGACGAGCAGGGAGCGTGTCCCGAGGAGGCGCTCGCCGCTGTCGAGCACGCGTTGCGCATCTACCTCGACATCGACGACCTGCTCGAGCAGCGGATCCGGCGCCCGCCCGCGGTCGGTCGAAGCGGCTTCTGGCCACGACAGCGCGGGATCTACTGGGGTCGGCGCTTCGGTAGGCAAAGAGAGCGGTATGCGGTCCTGCCCTCCGACGAGGTCAACGTCCGCTCGCAGCACACCGCGATGCTGTTCCTCAGGAGCCGCGACAAGGCCTGGCGATCTCGCTGGCAGGTGCCGCGCGAGGGCGGCTGGGTGATCGCCGGAGACATCGATCAGCTCGCGTACGGCGAGCTCGAAGACCGGCGGCGTCCATCTCCAGATTCGCTGTCCCGAGCTGAGATGGCCGACATCGCACGCGCCGTCTCCGACGTGCTCGAGCTGTAGCGACCCGGGGCTGCCGGCGCAGGGTCTCCGCCGCTAGGGCCGTGCGGGCGCGGCCGAGGCCGGCCTCGAGCGGGGGACGCAGCCGGTGACGGCTGCCTGCTTCAGCTTCGCGGCGCGCGCGTGGCCCGGCTGCTTCCTCGCGGGCGGCGCTCCGCGCGGGCGGGCTCCCGGCTGCTCGGCGGGGAGGGAGCCGAAGTCGACCGTGGCCGGCGCCCCGCCCCCGGCCCTGATCGCCTTGACCCCGGAGAGCGCCGCGCGGTGCGCGGTCGCCGTCTCGGCCCTGGCAGGGCACGGGGCGGCGCCGGGCGCGAGCGACGGCATCGCGCCGGCGCCGGCCGCAAGGGCGGCCGTCGCCAGTCCCACGAGGCCGGCGGCGGAGAAGGCGGCGGAGCGGCGCGCCGTGGGTCTGCTCCCGGGCGTGGCGGCCACGCTCTAGTAGATCCCGGTGTCGAGGATGAAGACGACGCGCTTCCAGCCGCCCGCCGGGACGACGACGAGGGACGGCTTCACCCGCCCGAGGCCCGGGGCGACCGTGACCGAGTAGACGCCCGGCCTGAGCGCGACCCGGTAGGCGCCGGAGGCCTGGGTGGTCGCCCGGCCGAGCAGCACCCTGGCGCCGGTCCGCCCGAAGCGGAGCGTGACGCGGGCCGGACGGAAGCACGGCCTCGGCGGCACGCAGCGCGGCGAGAGCGGGCCGCGGCTCACGTACCCGAAGAGGCCGGTCGCCGACGGCGCGGTCGGCGGCCGCTGGGGCGGCTGCGGCGGTCCGACGATCGCGGAGGCCGCGCCCGCCGAGGCGAGCACACCGAGGACGATCGCTGTCGCTGCTGGGACGCGCATCGGGCTCTCCTTCCCGTTACGACGAGGAAAGGATAGCTCCGGTTTGCAGGGCACGGCTCCCGGGCACGGCTTGCCCACCGGAGCGCATGTTGCGCGACGGCCGCCGAATGTGGCATAAAGCGGTCTTCAGTGGGGGGCTCGACTTGCCGATGGATGTGACGTGAGCACTCAGGGGTTCGTCGTCGTCGTCGCCGTCGCGGCTGCGGTGCTCGCGCTCTGGGTCGACGTCAGGCTCGAGGCCGCGGACGCCGCGGAGCGTGATGTGGACGCTCAGCCACATGCTGATGGCGATCATCGCCCTCCAGGTGATGCCGAAGCTGATCGTGCTCGTCGTCGCGGGGAGCGAGTCGCCGCCGCGCAAGATCGCCGCCGTGCTGACGGTGCTCCTGCCCGTGTTGACCTACACGTGGCTCTCGGCGATCTGGCTGCTGAAGCTCGCCCAGCGCTCGGCCAGGCTCAGATCGTAAGCGGCCCCGCTCAGCCGGCCCCCACGTCCTCCGGGCCTGCGAGCGACGGCACGGCGGCCGGGCCCGGTGTCGGCCGGCGCCCACTCGGCGGCGCGTATGCCGCCGGCACCTCCGCGGTCTGGGTCCCCGTCGCCCTCGCCGCCGCCCTCAGCGCCCTGCTCGGCGCGGTCGCCGCCGACGCACGCTGGCTCGCCGCGCTCGGCGGGTATGTCGTCCATCACGGCTCGATCCCGGACTTCGTCCCGTTCGCCGCCGCGCAGTCGCACGGATGGCCGAACGTGCCCGTGCTCGGCGAGCTCGCGTTCCACGCCCTCGAGGCGGTGGGAGGCGACCGCGCGCTGCTCGGCGCCCAGGTGGCGGCCGTGGCCGCCGCGTTCGCGCTGCTCGCGGCCGACGGCCGGCGGGCCCGCGCCCCCGAGTCGGGGCTGGTCGTCGTCCTGCTGCTCCTGGTCCCGGCGACGCTCGCCCAGCTGGCGAACATCCGCTCGCAGCTCTTCTCCGTGGCGCTCTTCCCCCTGCTCGTGCTGCTGCTCCGCGAGCAGGCGCGCCTCCCGACCCGCCGGATCTGGCTCGTCGTGCCGCTCCTCGCCCTGTGGTCGAACCTGCACGGCGCGGTGCTCACCGGCTTCGCGGTCGCCGCCGTCTACCTCGTCTTCCAGCGCGGCCGGAGCGAGCCGCTGGTCGCGGCGGCCGTGCTGGCCGCGTCGGCGCTCGGGCTGTTCGCCAATCCGGCGCTCTGGCGAACCGGCAGCTACTACGCCGGCGTCCTCGGCAACGAGGCGGCACGGCGGGGCGTCGGGCTCTGGGCGCCGCTGTCGCTTCGCAGCGGCCTGGACATCGCCTTCGTCGTCTGCGCCGCCGTCCTCGCCGTCGCCGCGCTCCGCGGTCGCCCGCCCCTGTGGGAGCTGGTCGCGCTCGTCGCGCTCGCGGTGCTCACCGCCCGCACCGCGCGCGGCGGGATCTGGCTCGTCTTCTTCGCGGCCGCGCCCGCGGCCCTCGGGCTCGGCCGCGGCGCGGACGCCCGTGCCCGGCTGGCCGCTCCCGTCGCAGTCGTGCTCCTCGGGCTGGCCGTGCTCGGGATCGTCCGCGGCCCGCGCGACCTCGGCGCGCGCGGCCCCCTGCTGCGCGAGGCGGTCGCCGACGCCCGCGGCACGCCCGTTCTGGCCACCGACATCCTCGCCGAGCAGGTCGTCCTCGCCGGCGGGCGGGTCTGGATCGGCAACCCGATCGACGCCTTCTCGCGCCGCGACCAGCGCCTGTACCTGGACTGGCTGCAGGGCAAGCCCGCCGGGGACGCCGCGCTCGCGCATGCTCCGCGGGTCGTCCTCGCCCAGCCCGGAAGCGACGCGGAGCGCCGGCTCGCGCGCCGGGGGGTGCTGCGCGAGGTCGCGAGAGACGCCGGCGCCGTGCTCTACCTGCGCCGGTGACGATCTGGCGCGGCGCCGGAATCGCACTACAGTGAGCCCAGGGTGGTACGCGTACGAGCAGCATCGGTCGCCCCGGCGTTTCTCGCCGCGCTCGCGGCCGCCGTCCTCGTCTCGGCGCCCGGAGTGGGCGGCTCGCCGGGCGCCTACGCCTGTGCCTTCGCAGGCGTCCGCTACGTGGGCTCGACCTCGCAGAAGAAGGACATCTGCTTCACGCTGACGCGTAACCGCACGGTGATGCGCGAGTACGCCTACGACTACGCCGACACCTGCGGCACCGGCACCGCCCGCGCGCTCAACCCGCGCGGCGGGGTCGCGAAGGTGACCCCGGCCGGCGTCTTCGCGCGCACGACGTTCAACGCGTTCTTCAAGGGCGTCGTCAAGGCGAGGACGGCGACCGGGACGTTCCGGCAGGCGACCGACCAGACGGTCCCCGGCAAGGGCTCGGTCAAGTGCGACACCCACGTCGTCCGCTGGACGGCCCACCGCGTCGGGTAGCCGGGCGCCGGGCGGCGCTCAGGCGTCGGCGGGCAGGAGCGTGAACGGCCTGCCGTCGCTCCGGACGAGCGCCCGGAAGTCGCGCTCGTCGATCGTGAGCAGCCGATCCGTATCGTGGAGATCGGCGAGGACGACGATCGACGCATCGGCGATGCTGAGCCCGAGGCCGGCGTGGCGGGCGATCAGCTCCCGCGCCCGCACCACCTCCGCAGGGCCGAGACCGACGAGCGTGTACGCCTCGGCCGTCACCTCGTCGAGGAAGTCGAGCTGCTCCTGGACGCCGACGTGCGCGCGGAGCATGTAGTCGATCTCGGCGAGGCAGAAGGGGGAGAGGAGGAACGGGCCCGCGTCCTCGTCGACGACGCGTCGGGCTGCCTCGTGGAGCGGGTGACGTGCATCGCGAAGGAGAAGGACTCCGCTGGTGTCGACGACGATCAACGCCGGCCGAAGCCGTCGCCGAGCAGCTCGTCCACGTGGTCGGCCAGGCTGCCGTGCGAGAACGTCCCCGCCCGCGGGTACGGACGCCGGCGGCTCGTGTAGTCGGCGAGCGCGGCGCGGATCACCTCCGCCTCCGACCGGCGGGTCTCGTCCGCCACCCGCTCGACCGCGCGCTTCAGCTCGTCGGGCAGGTAGACGGTCGTCTTGACCATGCCATACACGGTACCATACGCTGCCCGGAGTCGGGCCGCTAACACGTACTCGCCGTGGTGCTGTCCGCCTCGTCCGCGTCGTCGACTTCGACCCTCGGTGCGAGCCAGCTTCCTGAGCGCGCCGCGGCTGCTGGCGTTCGATCCGGGCTCGCCGGAGTCACCTTCGGCCTGCGGTCGAGGAGGGCGGTGATCAGCCGGAAGACGACGAACCCGTAGACAAGGCCGGCGAGGACGTCGACGACGTAGTGCTCGCCCGTGTAGACGATCGCGAACGCCACCCCGACGAGCTGGAACGCGAGTGCCGCCTGGAGCCACCGGGGCAGCCCGAACCGTCGGGCGACGAGCAGGCTCAGCAGCGGGAATGCCGCGTGGAGAGAGGGCAGGGCGGCGACGATGTTGTAGTGCCTCGGGTCGCCGTCGATCCTGGCGATCCCGCTCAGGTGCATGTCCGCGAGGCCCTGCTTGAGCAGGTGCTGGACCGCCGGCAGGTGGCCGTGCTGCGCAGCCAGCCACGGCGGCGCGGTCGGAGCGAGGACGAAGGTGATCTCGCCCAGGACGAGCGCTCCGAGCAGGCTGCACATCAGCACCGTGAAGGCGGGCCTGCGGTCCTTCAGCCAGAGGACGAAGCCGAGCAGGAGCGGCACGGTGAAGTGCGACAGCCACATCAACACCGAGAAGACCTCGAGGGCCCCGGTCTTGCCCGAGTACAGGTGCGACTGCAGCCAGACCGTCGGCACGGTGCCGAGGCCGATCACCCGGTCGACCCGAATCTGCGGCAGGTAGTGGACGCCGAAGGAGAGCCGCTGAGCGTAGCCGGTCATCAGCCCGTAGGAGAGGAGCCCCATCCCGATCGGCAGCAGATCGCGGACGAACCGGCCGCCTCGTCCGACGAACACGGCGATCGCGAACATGGCCAGGAGGGTCTCGCCCATTGTCGGTGGGCTGCCGTCCCGCAACCTTCCGGATGCCAGCACGGCGGCGTAGACGAGGAAGAGAACAGCCACCGAGCGTTGCACGCGGACGGCGCCTGGATTCCCCGAAGGGCCAAGCATGATCGCGATCCGCTGCGGCAGGGCCTGCCGTGGCAGGATTCGGCCCGCTGCGCGCGAAGGCGCTGCTCGGGTCCCGAGCTTGCCCACGCGCTCCTCTACAGCGTGTCGAAGAGGGTGATCAGCGCCGGCGCGAGGGCGACGATGAACAGCGCCGGGAAGATGAAGATCAGCGTCGGGAAGAGCATCTTCACCGGCATCTTGTTCGCCCGTTCCTCGGCCGACACCTGACGCTGGACGCGGGTGTCCCGGGCCTGGATTCGCAGGATGCGCCCGAGCGAGACGCCCAGCCGGTCGGACTGGATGATCGCCCGCGTGAGGCCGGTGAGCCCGGGCACGTCGACCCGCTCGGCCAGGTTGCGCAGCGCCTCCTGCCGGTTCTCTCCCACCCGCATCTGCGCGAGCGTCTGGGCCAGCTCGTCGGGGAGCGGCCCCTGCATGTGCTCGACGATCTCGCCGAACGCTGCGTCGAGGCTGAGCCCGGCCTCGACCGCGACTGCGACCAGGTCGAGGGCGTCGGGGAGCTCGGCCTCGATCGACTCCTTCCGCGCCCGGATGCGGCCGGCCAGCAGCCGGTCGGGGAGGATGAAGAACGCCGCGCCGAATGCGGCGCCCAGGAAGAGCGCACGCACCCCGCTGCCCCCGGCGAAGATGCCGAGCGCGAAGCCCCCGATCCCGCGAAGCCCTTGCCCGCGAGGAAGGTCGGCGCGGAGAGCCGGCCGGCGAGCCCGGCCGTGATCAGCCGCTGCTCGATCGATTCGACCGCCGCCCTGGGCGCGACGCGCCCGAGGAAGTGGCCCACCCCACGCGCGGCGGGCATGAGCGCCCGGCGGCGGAACGCGAGATCGCCCAAGCCGGCGAGCTGGACGCCTCCGTAGCCGGTCGCGCGGCCGATCGAGGCGCGGCGCTGCCGGGCGGGGAGCGTCGCGAGCTCGGCGAGCAGGAAGATCGCTCCCATGAACAGGACAACGGCGAGTATCAGTACGAAGGTCATCGCAACCCCTTGAACGAGACGATCCGGCGGAGGAAGAGAGTGCCGACGGCGAGCATGATCAGGCTGATCACGACCAGCGTCACGCCGACCGTCGTCTGGAAGAGCGGATTGAGGTACCCCGGACTGACGAGCGTGACCATACCGCGACGAAGAAGGGCAGGACGGTCAGGATCAGCGCGGACAGGCGGCCGGACGCTGTCAGGCTGCCGACCTTCTGGCGGAACTGCTGGCGCTGGGTGAGCGTCTCGGCGACCAGCTCGAGCAGCCCGGCGAGGCTGCCGCCGACCTGACGCTGGATCACCACGGCGCGCAGGACGAAGTCGAGCTCCTTGGAGTCGATACGCCGGCCCATGTCCTCGAGCGCCGCCTCCATCGGGCGGCCGAGGCGTGCTTCGGTCAGCACCCTTCCGAACTCCGTCCCGAGCGGCGGCTCGCCTTCCTCGACGAGGGCCTGCACGGCCTGGCGGAAGCTGTGCCCGGCCTTGAGCGAGCCGGCGAGCATGTTCAGGGCGGCGGGCAGCTGCCCTCGAACGTGCGGAGCCGCCGTCCGCCTTGACCGCCAGGACGACGTACGGCGCCACCAGCCCGAGCAGGAACAGGGCGAGGATCATGATCGGCGCCGCCCCGCTCACGGCCGCGGCGGCCGCGAGGGCGACGCCGACGCCGACCATGACGTAGAAGAGCTCCACGACCCGGAGCGGCACCCCGGAACGCTCGAGGAATCGCTCCAGCTTCCGCCACAGGGCCGCTCGGGCCAGCAGCCGCTCGGTCGTCGCGAACATCGGCGCGAGCGCGGCGGCGCCCCGCTCCTGCTGTCCGCGGAGTGCCGGCGCTCCTCTATGGCTCCACGGCCCGAGCCGCTGGCGCAGCCAGGTCTTCCTCGACCTTCCTAAAGCATGATCCGCACCACGCCTCGAGGAGAAGCAGGCCGACGAGCCCGCCGATCACCGCCGCCCCCCACCAGCGGCTGCGCAGCCCCGCGAGCCCGTGGGCGCCGGTTACTGGTCCGGCCGCCGTGCTCTTCGGGATGAGGCGAACTCCGTCCTGTGTTACCCCGAGGCGGCCCGCGTCGACGTCGATCCGGAGCCCCTCCTCACCGGGCCGCTTCGTCGTGAAGTACCTCAGGACCCCCAGGTTCGCGCGAGCTCCTCGCTGAAGCTGGCGAAGGTAGGCGCGTCCCAGCTCGGCGCTTCGGGCGGCCTCGTAGTACGTACCGCCGGTCGCGCGTGCGAGCGCGCGCAGCGGGCCCGGCGTGAGCTGCGGCCCTTGCATGCCGATCGAGAAGACGTTGACGCCGGCCCTCCTCGCAGCCTGGATCGCGTCTGCCCCCGAGCGTCGCGCCACTGCCCTTGTCACGGCCGTCCGTGATCAGGATGAGGAGGCGCGGACGGGGCCTGGTGCTGGAGCTCGAACGACGCGAGTACGACCGTGTCGTACACCCGCGGTCCCCTGCGCGCTGTCGACCGACAGGGTGCGCAGGCCACTGTCCACGTCCGTCGTCTCGCTCGAGAACCAGGCTCGGAAAGCCGGAGCGCGTGGGACGCGAACCCGAAGAGCGCGATCCGGTCGGCGGCCGGCTTGCCGGCGACGAAGCTGCGCGCGGCGGACGTCGCTGCGGCGATCGCCGCGCCGCGCATCGACCGCGAGCGGTCGACCGCGAGCACGGCGGACTTGTAGAGGCCACGCGCGACGCCGTCAGGCCGACGACAGGCTCGCCCGTCCTCCGTGAGCGTCGGGGTGGGCGTGCCCGGCCGACGGCGTGAGCACGGTAACGCGGACGGCCGGGTAACCGTGGTCAGGTCGATCCGCTTGATCTCGATCCCCGCGCTCGCCGAATTGCCGCCGTCGCCGCCACCGCCGCGGCGAGGAGAGCTGCGAGAGAAAGCGCTGCCCCGATACGTCGCGTCCGGGTCATCTCCGCCACCCGTTGCGAGCCAGGCGCGCCGACTGGAGGTCGTCGTCCTCGTCGGTGAGGAAGAGGGACGACGGAAGCACGACTCTGTTCGCGCTCAGCTTGGCCGAGAAGTGGGGCAGGAGCCCGGTTGCAGTGCGAGCGGCTCGAGCAGGGTCGGTGCTGCTCGGAGCCGTCCTCGCGGCTGCCCGCCGCGGGCTTCGCGACGTACAGATCCTGCAGCGTGATCGACGTCCGACTCCATGCGCAACACCTCGGTGACGTGGCTGATCCGCCGCGAGCCGTCGACCAGGCGCGCGAGCTGGACCATCACGTCGAATGCGCACGCCATCTGCTCGCGGATCGCCTGCAGCGGCATCTCGACTCCGGCCATCAGCACCATCATCTCGAGGCGGTGCAGCGCGTCGCGCGGCGAGTTCGCGTGGATCGTCGTCAGCGAGCCCTCGTGGCCCGTGTTCATCGCCTGCAGCATGTCCAGCGCCTCGGCGCCGCGGACCTCGCCCACGATGATCCGGTCGGGGCGCATGCGCAGCGCGTTGCGCACCAGATCGCGGATCCGGATCTCGCCCTTGCCCTCGATGTTCGGCGGGCGGGTCTCGAGCCGGATCGACGTGCGGCTGCTGGAGCTGCAGCTCGGCGGCGTCCTCGATCGTGATGATGCGCTCGTCGCCGGGGATGAAGCCGGACAGCGCGTTCAGCAGCGTCGTCTTGCCGGAGCCGTGCCGCCCGAGATCACCACGTTCAGCTTCCCCCGCACGCAGGCGCCGAGGAAGTCCGCCGACCGCCGGTCGAGCGTGCCGAGCCGCGATCAGGTCTCCATCGCGTCAGCGCGTCGCGCGAGAACTTGCGGATCGTCAGCGTCGGGCCGTCGAGCGCGAGCGGCGGGATGATCGCGTTGACGCGGGAGCCGTCCGGCAGGCGCGCGTCGACCATCGGCGACGTCTCGTCGATGCGCCGGCCGACCTGCGAGACGATCCTGTCGATGATGCGCATCAGGTGCGCCTCGTCGATGAAGGCGACGCTCGTCGCGCTCGATGCTTGCCGCGCGCGCTCGACGTAGATCTGGTCGTAGCCGTTGACCATGATCTCGGTGACGCCCCGTCGTCGAGCAGCGGCTCGAGCGGGCCGTAGCCGAGGATTTCGTCGGTGATCTCGCGGATCAGCTGCTGCCGCTCCCCGTGCGCGAGCGGCGTCGTTCCTTCTCGAGTTGCTCGGTGACGACGCGCGACACGCGGGCGCAGTCTCCTCGTCCTGCGTTCCGCGGAAGAGCGTGGCCCGATCTGCCGGATGCAGGCCTGGTGGACGCGCGTCTTCAGCTCCCCGTACGGGTCGACGGGGCCGCTCGCGCGTGGGTTCCGCCGAGGCGCGTCGCTTCAGCGCCTGGTTGTGGAAGGTCGCGCAGCGTCTGCTGTCGGCGCCGCCGATGTTCGGCGGACGGCGGCTCCGGCATTGGAGGGCGGGGTCGAGGTTAGTGAGTCTCGGGACGAGCTCGCGATGATCGATCGGACCCTCTGGGCAGGCCGCGCTCGACTCTCTGGGGAGCTGCCGCCGACGGGTCGGCCGCCATCTGCCGCACGGCTCGCGCGTAGTCCGACTCCTCTTTCGCCAGCACCGCCGGGTTGCCGACGTTTACCGTCCGGGCAGCGTGGGTCGTTCGGCAGCTCGTAGCCCACCGGCAGCTCTACGGCGTCGCTGATCTCTCCGGCACTCAGCCCGCCGGCCGGAGCGCGGTTGAGGACGAGCCGGATCTGGTCGACCGGGTACTCGAGCTGCGCGAGCGTGTGCCGCCCGAGGCGCAGGTTCTTGAGTGTCGGGACGTCTGGCCCGCTGCAGCGAGGAGCCGGTCGCGTCCGGTCGAGCGCGGTCAGCATCGGGCCGTGGAAGTACGGCGAGGTGTCGACGACGATCGCGTCGTAGACGCCGAGGGCCAGGTCGAGCACGGCGGCCGACCTTGCCGTCGGTGAGCCGCTCGGCCTCCTCGGGCCGCGTCGGTGCGGCGAGCACGTGAGTCCCGACGAGTGCCTCCAGCGTATCCGGCCAGCTTCTCGGCATCGAGCTCTCCGGGGGCCGCGGCCACGTCGTGGAGGTCCAGACCGGGTCGAGGTCGAGCATGATGGCGACGTCTCCAAACTGCACGTCGAGGTCGAGGAGCAGGACGTTGCCGCAGTCGCCCTGGAGGGAGACGGCGAGGTTCGTCGCCGTCGCGGACTTACCCGTTCCGCCCTTGGGCGAGAACACCGTCACGATCCGGCCCCTCGCCGGTGGAGCGGTCGGCGTCCGGGCGGGCCCCCTCCCGGCCGGGAGGCGCGGCGAAGCGCGAAGGCGACGTTCTCGACCACCTGCGGCAGGAGCATCGCCTCCTCGACGCCGGCCTCGAGCGCCTCGTCGAGGACCGCGCCCGACTCCGAGAACGGAGAGCAGGACGACCGGAGCCCTGGTGTGGTCGCGGATCGCCGTCACCTCCTCGAGGAACTCTGGAAGCGCCGTCGGTGACGTAGAGGACGGCCTCGACGTGACCTCGCTTGAGCACGTGCGCCGACCTCGGCGAGGTACTCGCCGGTCTGGACGACCTCGACGTCGTCGCGGCGTCCCGAGCTCGGAGACGAGGTCGTGCAGCCCGTCCCACGTGCCGAGCGCGCAGACGCGTGTGCGGCCGCGGATGCCCCCGCGCGCAGGCGCCGGGCTCTCGTATGTCGAGATCGCGCGCCGTCACTTCGACGGCCCCGCCGATCCGGTGAGGAGCTCCGAATATTGCGGCGTCTTCTTGAGCCCGTCGCCGAGGATCGAGCCGGGCACCTCCACCGAGCCCGGGCTGTCGGCGGCGGCGTGGGCGGGACGCAGCTGCAGCGACCAGTCGCCGTTCTTGATCACGAAGAAGAGCTTCTGCGCCTGGGTGTCCGTGACCCTGAGGATCAGGGCGTAGTTCGTCGTGGCGCCGAACTTGCCCGTGCCCGCCGGAGCCTCGGGTGCCCGCAGGACGAGCAGGTCGCGGAGGACGACGCGCGAGGCGACGAGCGTCTGCTGCGCGTTCGGGTCCTCTGCGCCGGTTCCGCGTTGAAGTCCCGCAGCGTGTACTTGATGTTGGCGAGCACGTCGACGCGGTCGCCCTGCGCGAGCGTGTCGACGAGCAGCTGGTTGGCGTCTCCGGGAAGCTGGAAGGCGCGGTAGGTGCGCGAGATCTCGCCCGCGACGCCCTCCTCGGCGACGCGCTCGAACTGGCGCAGCGTCACCTGCTGCCCCGAGAGGATCGGCGCAGTGGAGACCAGCCCCTGCGGACCTGCCCCTTGCTCGAGATCGCGCCCGGCACGACGCTGGTCGTGGAGCTGCCGCGTCTCGAGGATCTCTCCGCCGACCTGGCTGCCCGGGGTTCCCGGGGGCGATGTCCCGGCTGGCGACGAATACGCTCGCGATCTTCTTGGTCAGCGACTCGGTGCTCGACCTTCCTGATTTGTGCACGTAGAGCGTCACCAGGAACGCAGCACCGAGGCCGAGCGCAAGAGCGAGTCCGATGTTGCGGGCCCGGTACGTCATCTGTGCAAATCCCTCCTTCTCGTTTCCTAGTCGTTCATTGAGGCTTGTCTCCGCGCCGTCAAGTGGCGGCTTCGAGATTCGCCCGGTTATTGGGTGTCGTCCGGTAAGAGCCTGGTCCCCGAAAGGTCGATTGCGACCCGCCTGAAGATCTGCGTCAGGTCGTTCTGCGAGGTGTAGAACCTGGACACTCCGTCGCTACCGACGGAGGCCATCTGCCGGAGCGTCTCCGACGCGGTGACCGGCGCCGGCTGCTCGTCGCAGGGGAACTGCGTGTCCTGGCCGACGTTGCAGTTCGTCGAGCCTTGGTGGGCCGAGCTCCACCCCTTGCAGCGCTGGGCCGACGGGGTCGTGTACAGGATCGTGTAGACCCAGGTGCCGGCGACGACCTTCGGCGGCTCGCCGGCCGGCGGCGCCCCTGCCTTCAGAGTGGTGGCCAGGTCGAGCGCCGACCCGCACGGCGTCGTGCGCTGCGGGTCGTTGTTGCCCAGGTAGTACGGCCCGTAGTTCGCCTCGCCGTCGGTGAAGAAGATGATCACGTCCTGCGCGTCGGGGCGCCCGTGCGCCACCAGCTCGTTCTCCGCGTACTGGATCGCGGTCGTGTACGAGGTGATCCCGCCGGTCGTCGGGCAGCTGCCGCTCACCGCCTGGACCAGCGGCGAGCTCGAGTTCAGCGGGCCCGTGTCCGAGGTGCGGAAATCGGTCCTCAGCGGGACGACGACGTAGTTGTCCTCGTCGCGGGCGTTCTCGTACGGATGGCCCGGCTCGCCGTAGTCGCAGTTCTTGTGGTTCGTCGGCGGGAAGATCGCGAGGCCGATCCGGTCGGACGACGGCCGCATGGCCGAGAGGAACGCCTGGACGCCGGCCCGGGCCTGCTGGATCTTGCTCGCGGGCTGGCTCATCGACCCGGTGCGGTCGAGGACGATCATCACGTCGAGCGGAAACGCGCTTCCGCCTCGCATCGCCGCCAGGGCGGTCGCGTGCACGTGGATGCCCGGGACTCCGACGTTGCCCAGGAAGAGCAGCGGGACGTCGGCGTCCTGGTCGACCTTGATCGCATTCGGGCACTGGGTGAGCCCGAGGCTCTGCAGGAAGGTCAGGCACTTGAGGTCGTACGACGTCGAGACGTTCGGCAGATCGGGCCTGGTGTTGCCCTTCGACGCGCCCGGCCCGGCGCTGAAGGCGAGGGCCGTGCTCGCGGCGGGGCCGTTCGGCAGGTCCTGCGCCGCCGCCAGCGCCGAGGCGTCCGCCGCGGCCTGGAGCTCCTTCTGCGCGTTCTGGACCCGGCCGTAGTCGACGACGAAGGAGACCATCGCGATCAGGCCGATGCCGGCGGCCGCCAGCATCACCAGCACCTGGCCCCGCTCGTCGCGGCACCGCCGGGCGGCGCGGCGAAGCATGCGGACGATCCGCGGCCCCCCGCTCACTCCACCCGCTCCGTCGTCGAGGCGTTACAGGTCAGCGTGATGTCGATGAAGGGCGGAATCTTGATGTTGCACGGGTAGTGCGCGCTCACGGTCGCGTCGGACCCGGGCAGGAGGTTGCCGCAGTTGCTCGAGACCGTCGGCGCGTCCACCGTGAGCTTCGACACGTCGAGCGTCGACTGCGCCGAGAGTCTCACCCGGTTGACGGCGGGCGCGCACGCGTCCCCGGTGCCGCGGCCGATCGCCAGCTGTCTGGCGCCCGCCCGGACCGCGGAGTTCAGGGTGAGGTAGTTGTTGTAGACGAGGCCCAGCTTGATCATCGACATGATCAGCAGGGCGATCACGGGCACGACGATGGCGAACTCCAGCATCGCCTGGCCCTCTTCGCCTCTCGCGCGGGCACGTGCCCGCGCGAGAGGGAAGTCGTCCTCGGTCTGCTTGCGCGAACCGTTCATCGAGCGACTGCTCCTGCTTCCTAGAGGTCCGTCGCGACGGTGGTGAGAGCGCTGACGACCGCGCCCCGCAGCGTGCCGACCGCCGCAACGGTGCCCGTGGTCAAGACGGCGATGATCAGGGCGTACTCGGTGAAGGTCTGGCCCTCGTCTCCGCGTGCGGAGACGAGGGCCGCAGTCGACCTCGCGAGTAGGACTTGGCAGAGCCTGGTCATGACGCTCTCCCTCGTCTTGCCGCCGCGGCCTAGATGTCGCCGGCCGCGGTGCCGAGGGCGCTGATCACTGCATCGCGCAGCACGCCGACGGCTGCGACCACGCCGATGACGATCGTGGCGACGATGATCGCGTACTCGGTGAAGGTCTGCCCCCGCTCCTCGCGGAGATCGCTCAGGGCGACCAGCAGCCGCCCGTAGAGGCCATACAGTGCCTTCATGGGATCTCTCCTCTCTCCCCCGTTGCCACTATGGCAACGCTCTCAACCTAATCCCGTGCCGCCGATTGTCAATAAGTCGTTTGGCCCATGGCGAAATTCGATTGGTCTCAGCGCCGCGGTGAGGTGAAGCTCGCCCGCGAGGACGACGGCGCGGTCGTGTGCGAGCGCTGCGTCGTCGCCGGGACGGCGGTCAGCCGCATGCGCGGGCTCCTCGGGCGGAAGGGGCTGGCGGCGGGCGAGGGCCTGCTGCTCAGGCCGGCCTCGTCGATCCACACCTTCTTCATGCGCTTCCCGATCGACGTCGTCTTCCTCGACCGCGAGCTCGCCGTGCGCAAGGTCGTGCCCGACGTCGGCCCCTGGCGGGTCGCGTTCGGGCTCGGCTCGAAGGCCGTGCTCGAGCTCCCGGCGGGCGAGTGCGAGCGCCGCGGGATCGTGCCCGGCGACCGGCTCGCCGCCGATCCGGCGGGCGGTGCCGGACACGGTTGAGAGGGGTCGCTCCGCACGGCCGGCCGCGTCCGGGTGATCAGCTCAGGGCCGCAGTGCTCTTCACCGCTCCGTGAACACCTTCGCGTCGGGAGCACGATACGAGGACCTCATCGACTTCGAGAACCTCGCCGGCCGCGACCAGGATCTCATCGACATCCGGGCTCTCCGAGAAGCCCGCGGCGACATCGCTCCCGAATCGGACGCGCCGCCGGTCAGGCGACCTTGATCGTCGCCCACTGTGTGCTCGTGTTGCCCGAGGGGTCGGTCGCCTTGACAGATAGGCGGTACCAGGTCTTCTCTCCGGGCTTCCAGCCGGAGTCGGTGAAGAACGTGTACTTGCTCGGGCTGACTGGCCGGTTCGAGAGCGTCTTGCTGTAGACGCGGGCGCCGACCTTCCCGCAGTCCGTCTCGAACACCTCGACGACGAACGAGACGCGGCCGCTCGCGTCCTTCGCCCGCCAGCGCAGGACGACGGGCTGACCGCGGCTGCCGCTCCAGCCCTGGACGAGCAGAGTCGGCGGATCGTCGTCGGCGCCGCCCGTCTGCCGGCGCGCGCGTCGTCGTCGGAGGCGTGGCGCCGCCCGCGCAGCGCGTCGAGGCTCGCCGGTGCACCAGCCCGACGGGGCCCGAGGGGCTGCACTTCGGTGGGCCGTTGTCGCGCGATCCGCCCGTCGGTCGCGCCTTCCGGTCGCCGAGCTCTTGCGGGCCGGGTTTGGTCAGGTCGGCGTCGAAGAAGAGATCGCCGTAGTTGTCGACGAATCCGTAGAGCGTGCCGGCGCCGATCGACGACGGCATGTTGCTGTGCTCGCACTGCCCCATCGCGTCGCTCGCCGGCGGGATCGGCGGCGTGGCGGCCGTGTGGCAGAGCGTGCGCATGTCGCGCAGGAACTTCGAGTCGACCGCCATCCGCGACCAGCTGCGGTAGTCGACCTTGCCGCCTCCGTTGATGCGGTCGACGACGAGCAGGCCGGCGTAGCCGGCGTCGTGGAGGTCGCAGGCGGGCTTGAAGTCGACGGTGTACCGGACGCCGGTCTCGGCGTCCTCGTAGACGTGCGTGTTGCCGAAGTAGTTCTCGATCGCGACGATCGAGTCCCAGCCTTTCCCGCCGCACCCGTTCGAGACGCCGTAGCTCTTCACCTCGACGAGGAGCGGAACCCAGGCGCAGCTCGACTTCGGCGCGTCGTCGCTCTTGCCGCCCTTGGACTCGGCCCAGACGCAGAAGAAGAGCGGGCCGATCAGCGTCCTCGCCAGGCGCGTGTAGGTGTACGACTGCCGCGCCCCGGTTGCCGGGCCGGGCAGGCTCCGCTCGGCCCCGACCGGCTCGCCGCCCTGGTAGAGCTGGAGGTGGACGGTCGCCTTGCCGCTCGCGTCGCTGACGGTGTACGGGAGGGTGACCGGCCCGCCCGGCTCGGCGGGCCTGCCCCCGGGCGCAAACGCCTGCACCTTCGGCTTGCCGGTCGGCTTCGGGCGTCGGGGCTTCACCTTCCTGTCCACCCTGATCGTGAAGTCGATCGCGTAGCCGCCGCAGATGCCGCCGCAGACCGACAGCGCCGCGGAGCCGCTGACCCAGGTCGACGTGTACTTGGGCGGGACGGTGAAGCTGAGGTTGAAGTGCTGGCTCACCGTCGTTCCCCTGACCGCGCCGTCGTTCCCTTTCGGCGGCCAGCCCGGCCAGGACTTGTCGCCGACGTGCGCGGACATCCTGACGTAGGAGACCGTTCCCGGCGCGCGCGTGACGACCATCTCGCCCGAGAGCGTGATCGGCCCGCCGTTCCACGTGCCTTCCAGCTGTGGTCGCTCCCCGGCCGGAGCTTCAGGTTGCCGCCCGTGATCGTGAAGCCGAGAAAGGCGTCCCGCCGGTCGCCGAACGACCCGGACACTCCGCCGCTGCGGCCGCGCCGTCTGCCCCTGCCGGCGAGCCGATCCCGAGCACGAGCCCGCCCACGGCCCCGACCAGCAGGACGCCGCCGAGCAGCCGGCGGCACGCCGCCCGAACCGGGCTCCGATCGCCGAGTCCGCATCGCCCGCCCCTTTCCTGATCGCTCCGGCCGCGCGCTCACAGCGCAATCCAATCGTCGGCGACCGGGGCCGAGACCGAATGACCAGCCTTGACCACTCCGCGGGTGATGCCGTCCTCCGGCCCGTCGTGCACGCTCTGCCCGTGCTCCCTCGCCCGCCACCGGGGAACGCGCCTGCGACGGCCGCGTCCCGCTGCATGCCGCGAGGGCCCTCCTCGCCCTCGCCGGCGCCGCGCTCGTCTCCGCCTCGTTCGTCCGCTTCGACCGCCTCGCGCACGCGCTCGTCGCCGCCTTCGTCGTCTGCGTGCTCGTGGTCGTGTCGGGCTACGACCTCGAGCGGGGGATCATCCCGAACCGGATCGCTCTGCGGCGGCGGCGGCCGTCCTCGCCGCCCGGATCGCGATCTCGCCCGGCCACACGGTCGAGTGGGTCGTCGCCGCCGCCGGCGCCGCCGGGTTCCTGCTCGTCATGCACCTCGTCTACCCGGCGGGGATGGGGATGGGCGACGTCAAGCTCGCGCTGCTCCTCGGCGCGGCGCTCGGCTGGCTCGTGGTGCTGGCGCTCTTCGTCGGCTCGCTCGGCGTCGGCCTCGCGGGCGTCGTCTTCCTCGTCCGCGAGGGGCGCGCCGCGCGGAAGAAGGCGATCCCGTTCGGCCCCTTCCTCGCGCTCGGGGCGATCGCCGCGCTCTTCCTTGGCGGGCCCTCACGCCGGCCGCCGTCGTTCCTGCACTTGCCTGGCGTCGTAGAATCACTCAAGCTAGGACAGTAGGGGACAAGCTATACGGTCGTCACGGCCCGGTGGCAAGGGGAGAGGGGCAGATGATCAAGCGTTGGCTCGATTCGCGTTGCGAGACGTTGGCGGTCACGGCTGCCCGCTACCGCGACCAGCAGGGGCAGGTGCTCTGGGTGACGGCGGCGACGATGATCGCGCTCGTCGGCGTGGTCATGCTGGTCACTAACGTCGGTGCCTGGTTCGGCAACGACCGGATCCTCCAGCGCGGAGCCGACGTGGCCGCGCTCGCCGGCGCCCAGAAGCTCGCCCTCACCGGCGACGGCGCCGCCGCGACCGCCGCCGCGGGCGCCAACGCTACCGCGAACAGCCTGGCGACGAGCTCGATCCAGGCCGACGTGAGCGCGGGCTGGGTGAAGGTGACGGCGGTGAAGGACAAGGGCGAGCTGCCGCAGGCGATGGTGCCGGCCTCGGCGCAGCACGACCGGCACGCGAACGCCAAGGCGGCCGTCTTCGGGGTCGTCCAGGCCGGGGCGGTGATGCCGCTCGCCGTTCCCCTCCGACGACCTGCTGGCACACGGGATCGGGTGGTACGGGACGCTGGTCTTCAACAAGTTGAACGACGGGTACGGCTCGGGCAGCTTCGGCGGCGTTGACATCGTACAAACTAGGCCCGCCGGGGCATGTTGGGGACATCGCCCCGCGCGGAGCTGCGTCCCCGACCCCGCCTGCGCCGCCCAGCAGAACTGCCCCGTGACCCGCGTGCTCGGCGACTACGCCGCCACCGGGGCCGGGAACATGAAGAAGATCGTCTACAACGTCAAGAGCCTCTGGTGGGACGACGGCTACTACGACATCCTGCTCCCCGTCTACGACGCGAGCAGCGGCGGCGGCTCGGGCGGCGAATTTCACATCATCGGGTTCGCCGCCTTCCGGCTCGATCCCAATCACCCGCCGCACGCCGGCGGGAACTCGGGCGACATCACCGGCACGTTCATCCGGTTGATCCCGCTGGACGGGGTCGGCGTCCCGGGCCAGACCAACTTCGGCGCGAGCGCCGTCTACCTGGTTGACTACCAGTGAGCCGCGCGCGCCTCCGGAACGAGGAAGGTCAGTCGCTGGTCGAGTTCGCCGGCGTGGTGCTGCCGCTGGTGCTCCTGGTGGCGGCGCTCCTCCAGACCGGTGTCTTCTTCTACCGCCAGATCACGCTCAACGACGCCGTCCGGGCCGCGGGCCGGGCGGCGATCACGTGCCGGGTGAGCCCCGGCGTCAGCCCGAGCAGCGTTGGCGACAACGCAGCGAACGGGCTCGCGATCAGCTGGGTCTCGGGCGGGACGTGCCCCGACCCGTCGGGCCTGGAGGCGGGCGACCAGCTCACCGTGAGCGGGAACGCCTCGACGGGGGAACCTCGGGTTCCCGATCCTCGGCAGCATCTTCCCCAGCAGCGACACCAAGTCGGTCACGGTCGTCGTCGAGTAGCCGCTGATCCGGGAGCGCCCGGGCGGCGCAGCGACGGCTTCGCCGGCCGCATGGGCACGCCGCTCTGAACGCTCGACACAGGCGGCGGCGGAATCTCACCCGCAGCCCGCGGCGTACGTCACGCCGGCGGTCTTGCCGAGGTGCGTGCTCGTCCAACGGCGCCGACGGTGTCCGGGCTTCCCACGAGGACGACCGCGTCCGCACGCATCGCCGGGTCGAGCCAAGGGCGGCTGGTCGGCGAGAGCGAAGAAGGAAGGGTCGCGGGGGGAACCCTGGGTTCCCCCACGCCACGGTGGCGGCCGGAGCCGGGCTTTGCCCGGCGGGAGGCCAGGGGCGGCTTGGTCAGCGAGAGCGCAGAAGGAGGGGGCCCGTGGGGGAACGCTAGCGCGCCTATGCGCCCGACGCGTGGCGCTGATCGTTCACACGGGGCCGCTGGTCGCGCTGCTCGACGCGACCGACCCCGAGCACGAGCGCTGCCGCGAGCTCCTCGACCAGGTGGGCGAGCCGCGGCTGGTGCCGGTGTGCGTGCTGGTCGAAGTCGAGTACCTGCTCCGTCCCTGGCCGGAGGCATTCCCGGCCCTTTTGGCCGAGTCCGAGGCGGGCGCGCTCGACCTGCTCGAGCTGCCGGCACCCTGGTTGCTGCGCGCGGGCGAATTGCTCGATCGTCACCGCGACCTCCCGCTCGGTCTTGTCGATGCGACCGTCGTTGCCGCCACCGAGATGCTCGCCGAGAGCAAGCTCGCCACCCTTGACGGTGTCACTTCACGGTGGGCCGGCCCCGCGCACACCGCCGCGCTCACGCTCTTGCCCTAAAGGCGTGAATCGGGGAGCCACCGCGAGCTGTGCAGGAGCGCGTCCGAAGCTGGGTGGCGTCGCAGGAAGTCGTCGAGCACGCGGACGTAGAGCCCGATCGTGTCGCGGCTGCGTGGAAGCCGGCGTCGGGAGGTGAAGACGACGCCGTAGTGCGTCGCCCCTCCGGCGGCGGCATCGTTCACCAGCCGGTCGTAGTCGGCCCAGTCCTCGGTCAGGATCGTCCGCTCTTCCGCCGCCATCAGTCCGAAGAGCTTGTCGTCCGCCAGGCCTTCGAGGTCGGGGGCGCACCTTCGCCGAGACGACGTCGTGGCCGCGTTCGCGTAGCTTCTCGGCGATCTGCTCGGCGTAGAGCTCGTCGAGCAGGAGCCTCACGAGGCGAGTAGCTCGTGCTCGGCGCGCCAGACCTCCTCTGCGCGCTCGGCCGCCTCGGTCTCGCGGCCGGCGACGTCCTCGATCTCGTCACGGTGGGCGGCGGCATAGCGGAGCGCCGCATGTACGCGCTCCGGCGACAGACCGAGGTAGTCCGCGGCCTGCTCCGGCGAGTTGCCGTGATTGCGCACCGTCTCGACGACCTGCCAGACGTCGAGGCGGGTACCGAGCAAGGCAGCCCGCCGGCCGAGCGTGCCGGCACGGAAGTAGATCTGCGGGAACTCGTCTCGCCGCACGCCCTCGGCGAGGTACCGCTCCGCGGCTTGCTTGTTCCTGGACAGGCCGCGCTGGCGCGCCAGCCGGTCGAGGTCGTCGATCGTCGGCTCCTCGACCCGAAGCGACACGTGCTTCCTCTTTGCTCTCGCCATTTCGAGCACAGTGTAATACAAGTGAGCACACATCGACGGCTGCGGGCCGACCGAGGAGCACGTCGCCGCCTTCGTCGTCGTCGTGCCGTGCACCTGGTCTACGAGTTGCTTCGCTCGGAGCACGGCGACGCAGCCCACTCGCGCTACAACGCGCTCGTCCGCCGTCTGGTCAGCTTCGAGCGAGCGGCCGGGACGACGGGCGCGCTGCATGCAGAACGCCTCGACACACACGACCCTCTGAGCCCGGCCTCGAGGCGGAATCCGGCCGGAAATTCGCCGCCCGGAATCCCCACCAGGCAATTCGCTATTGACTCGCCCCGGGAACGGATGTACTTGAGTAGTTGACCGGTCGTTGCCTCCTCGCACCACCGGTCGCTGGGGAGAGAGAGACAAGAGGGGAGAGGGGAGAGAGAGATGCGCCGATCCTCGGCGTGGTTGAGGATCGGGGGGGATCTGGACCCGTGCCGGGCGCCGCACCCCGGCGGGGTGCTCATGGCGGGGTGGCCGGGAGCGCCGGCCGGCGGTCCCTCCTGCGCGCTGCCCGCTCTCGACGGACGGCGGCAATCGACGGGAGGAGGGCCGGGACACGAGTGACCCACGGGCTAGGCCCCAGCAGGGGCCCCGGGCCGTCGGCGGCAGCCTCGCGAGGGGCCGAGGGCCGGGGCCGAGCACGCTTTTCCCACCGCCCGCAGGGTGGACGGGCAAGGAAGTCGGAAACCAACGAGGGGAGAGAGTCGAGATGAGGAAGCACTTCACGAAGAAGCGGATCGTCCTCCTGGCGGTCGTCGCTCTGGCGATCGGCATCGGGACGGCCGCGTTCGCGTACTTCACGTTGACCGGCACGGGTTCGGGGACGGCGACAGTCGGCACCGCGACCGCCTGGGGTGTTCCGAGGGGCGGCTTCGGTCGTGGGCACGCTGTACCCCGACTTCGACTATAAACGGTGTCCTGACCTGGGTGTCGTGACGGGCGCATCGGTGACGAACGACGGTCACGGCTAACCAGACGCTAATCAGATCGTCGCGACGATCTCCGCGGCGTCGACGACCGGTGGGTGGGAGTCCTGCTTGTGATGTTGAGTCGGACTTCCAGTTCTACTCGCCGCTCGGTAACTGGACGGGGAACGGGTCGCAGACGGCGTTACAATCACCGCGCTGGACCTGAATCTTTTTTTTGAACACGGGCGACCAGTACCTGATCGACGACCTCGATGTCGTGATGGTCTACAACCCTCGCGAATCAGGACGACTGCCAGGGCCAGACGGGTCTCACGGTGACCTTCGACGCCAGCTAGCAGCATCAGTTGGAGGGGCGGCTTCGGCCGCCCCTCCACCAACGGTGGGTAAACGGGGTAATCGAGTGAAGGGGAGAGGGTTCCAGGTGACGAGGCAGTTTGTGGGGAGCGTAGCGGGGAGTGCCAGGCGGAGGCCGCTTGTGGTGCTGCTCGGTGTGCTTCTGCTCGCCGGGGTGGGGGTGTGGGTGGCGGCAGCGGGGCTGGCGAAGGCGAAGGTGTCGGTGCCGAGCCTGTCCGCGAGTCCGTCCGCGACTCCGACCAGCTCGACGAGCATCGTGTTCACGTTCTCGAGCTCGGGGGCGGCCGGCTACCAGTGCAAGCTCGACAGCGGCGCGTTCGCTGCCTGCTCGAGCCCGAAGAGCTACTCGGGTCTCGCGGACGGGTCGCACTCGTTCAAGGTGCACGCGCTCGACTCGAAGGGACTCGGCGTCCGGGGATGCGTCGCATTCGTGGGTGGTGGACACGGTTCCGCCGCCGGCGCCGAGCTTCGTGAAGGCGCCGCAGCCGCCCGCGCCGGGCGCGGTATCCGCATCGACGAGCGCGAGCTTCACTCCGAGCGCGGGGGCGTCGCGGTTCGAGTGCGCGCTGGACGCGGCCGCGTTCGCGGCCTGCTCGGCGTTCACCTCGTACAGCAACCTGGCCCAGGGCGCTCATGCAGTGAAAGGCGCCGGCGGCGGACGCGGCCGGGAACGTGTCCGGGGTGTCGATGTGGATGTGGATCGTCGACACGGTCCGGCCGATCGCGCCGGTGTTCACGCTGGTGCCGCCGAACCCCTCGACGAACGCGACCTCGCATTTCGACTGGACGCCGCACCTGCCGGGCGCGGGGATCGACCACTACGAGTGCAGCACCGAGAACGGCGCCTTCTCGACGGTGGTGGTGGGCGCGGACGGCCCGCCGCAGCCGTGCGCGCCGCCGCTCGTCTACGTGGTCCAGACGACGAACAACGGCGTCCACCAGCTCGCCGTCCGCGCCGTGGACATGGCCGGGAACGTCTCCCCGGCGATCTCCTACTCCTGGAAGGTGGACAAGGGCTCCGGCCAGGAGTTCACGATCAGCGGCGACCTGAGCGGCCTCTTGTATCCGGGCGGCGCCTGCCGGGCGGTGGCGCTGACGCTGACGAACCCGAACGACGTCCCGATCTACGTCACCGCGCTCACCGTCGGCTTCGGGACGATGCCGGCCGGCTGCCCCGCCTCCTGGTTTGCGATCAACCAGTTGAACGTGTCCGCCACGAACACGCTGACCGTGCCCGCGAACGGGTCGGTCACGCTCCCGCATGGGACGGTGACGGCGCCGACGGTGCTGATGGTCGACAGCGGCAAGCAGGACGCCTGCCAGGGCCAGAGCTTCGGCCTCGCCTATGACGGGAGCGCGCACTCGTGAGCGGCCGCCTGCATCGCATCCTCGGCCGCCGGCGGGCGAGCTGCTCGCCGCCCTGGTCGTCGCCCTGGTGGTGGCGGCGGGGGCGGGAGCGTACTTCACCGCCACGGGGAGCGGCAGCGGGTCGGGCTCGGTCGGATCGCCGGCCGACCTGACGATCGCCGCCCTCACCCCGGCCGCCGGCCTCCTGTATCCGGGCGGAACCGGTGAGGTCCGACCTGACGATCTCGAACCCGAACACCTTCCCGGTGCGGGTGAACTCGCTCGTCCTCGGGAAGCGGCGGGATCAGCGCCGACGCCGGCCACCCGGGCTGCGACACCGCCGCGCTCGCCTTCACCACCCAGACAAACGGCGGCGCCGGCTGGGACGTCCCCGCCAAGGTGGGGGCGATCGACGGCACCCTCGACCTCCAGCTCGCGGGCGCGATCGGCATGGACACCTCGGCCGGGAACGCCTGCCAGGGCGCCACCTTCACCGTCAGCCTGGAGACCGGCCCGTGATCCTGCGGCGCATCCTTTCCTCCTCGCCCAGGGCGACCGCTGCCGGCGCCGCTTGCTGCTGGTCGGCGCAGCTCTCCTTGTCGCCGGCCTGCTCGCCGGCGGTCTGATCGCCTACTTCAGCGGCGCGGCCTCCGCCGGAAGCGCCGGTGGAGCAGCCGCGGGGACGCTCCCGGCCGGGAACACGCCGACGCTCGCGCTCGCGGGCCGGGACGTGACCGTGACCTGGGACCAGACCAGCTTCCAGGGCAACCCGCTCGGAACCGTCGGCCACGGCGGCTACGTGATCGCCCGCTATGCGGAGAGCGCTCCGGGGACGCCGATCACCCCGGGCGCCGCCTGCGACGGCACCCAGACCGGCGCGGCCGACCCGCTCTCCTGCACCGAGACGGTCTTTCGACCGGCCGGTGGAAGTACACGGTCGCGACCGCTTTCTGGAACTGGCAGACGGAGGGCGCGCAGAGCGCGCACGTGATCGTCCTGCCGGCGGCGCCCGCGTCGGTGTCGCTCGTGAACGGCCTCGGGGTCGGGGGCGCGTACGTGAACGCGGCGAACGCGGCCGGCGTCGACGTCGACGTCACCCTCCCGGCGAGCTCGCTCTCCAGCGACACCGTCGGCCTGACCGTCTCGGACGGGACGCCCGCGCACGACGTGACCGCCTCCACCGCCGCCCCGGCAGGCGCCGGGACGGTCTCGTTCACCGGGCTCGACCTGAGCGGCCTCGACGACGGCCCGCTGACGATCATGGCGGTCGCGACGAGCTCCTACGGCGACGGCTCCGGCTCGACCTCGATCACCCGCACGAAGGACACCGTCGACCCGGTCGTGAACGTGGCCGCCGGCCGGGCCGCCGACTCGAACGGCTGGTACAACCAGCCGGTCACCTTCTCGGCCGGGTCGAGCACCGACACGGGCGGAAGCGGCATCGACACCTGCGACCTGGATGTGAGCTACACCGGCCCGGACACGGCGTCGGGCTCGCTCGACTTCTCCTGCACCGACCTGGCCGGGAACAGCGTGTCTGGCTCGATCTCGTTCCAGTACGACGCGACCGCGCCCGTCGTGCACGCGACCGCCGGCCGGCCGGCCGATCAGAACGGCTGGTACAACCACCTGGTCGCGTTCACCGCCTTGACCAGCATCGACGCGACCAGCGGGATCGACACCTGCGACCCGACCGTCAACTACAGCGGTCCGGACACCGCGTCGGGCTCGCTCACCTTCAACTGCACCGACCTGGCCGGAAACAGCGCGTCCGACTCGATCAGCTTCAAGTACGACTCCACCAACCCGGTCGTCTCGATCGACGCGGGCCGTTCGCCCGACCACAACGGCTGGTACAACCACGCGGTCACGTTCTCGGCCGGGGCGAGCACCGACGCGACCAGCGGGATCGACACCTGCGACGCGAACGTCGACTACACCGGCCCTGACACCGCCTCCGGCTCGCTCACCTTCAACTGCACCGACCTCGCCGGGAACAGCGCCTCCGACTCGATCGGCTTCAAGTACGACGCGACCGATCCGAGCGTCTCCGTCAGCCCCGACCGCTCGCCCGACCTGAACGGCTGGTACAACCACGCGGTCACCTGGACGGCGAGCGGCACGGACGCGACCAGCGGGATCGACACCTGCCAGTCGAGCGACTACACCGGCCCGGACGTGGACCGGGCTGACCGCGACCCGCAGCTGCACCGACAACGCCGGCAACAGCGCGAGCGCCGACGGTGCGACCTTCAAGTACGACGCGACCGATCCGAGCGTCTCCGTCAGCCCCGACCGCTCGCCCGACCACAACGGCTGGTACAACCACGCGGTCACCTGGACGGCGAGCGGCACGGACGCGACCAGCGGGATCGACACCTGCCAGTCGAGCGACTACACGGGCCCGGACGGAACCGGCCTGACCGCGACCCGCAGCTGCACCGACAACGCCGGCAACAGCGCGAGCGCCGACGGTGCGACCTTCAAGTACGACGCGACCGATCCGAGCGTCTCCGTCAGCCCCGACCGCTCGCCCGACCACAACGGCTGGTACAACCACGCGGTCACCTGGACGGCGAGCGGCACGGACGCGACCAGCGGGATCGACACCTGCCAGTCGAGCGACTACACCGGCCCGGACGGAACCGGCCTGACCGCGACCCGCAGCTGCACCGACAACGCCGGCAACAGCGCGAGCGCGGACGGCGCGATCTTCGAGTACGACGCGACGAAGCCGTCCGTGACCGCGGTCACCTTCGACCGCTCGCCCGACCTGAACGGCTGGTACAACCACACGGTACCTGGACGGTGACCGGCAGCGACGCGACCAGCGGCATCAGCTCCTGCTCGGCGCCCTCGTACGGCGGCCCCGACGGCACCGGGCTCAGCGTCGACGGCACCTGCACCGACCAGGCCGGCAACACCTCGAGCCCGCACGCGAGCGCCACCTTCAAGTACGACGGGACCGCACCCGACGCGTCCTCGATCGTCCGTGCCGACGCGTCGCCGACGAACGCCGCCACCGTCCACTGGACCGTCACCTTCGGCGAGAGCGTCACCGGCGTCGACGCCGCCGACTTCAGCCTCGCCAACACCGGCCTCGGCGGCACCCCCGCCGCCACCGGCGTGACGGGCAGCGGGACGACCTGGACGGTGACCGCGAGCACCGGCACGAGCGGTACCGGCACCCTCGGGCTCGACCTCGTCGACGACGACTCGATCCTCGACGCCGCCGGAAACAAGCTCGGCGGCACGGGCACCGGCAACGGGAACTTCACCGGCCAGGTCTACGACGTCGACCTCGACGGGCCGAGCGTCACGATCGACGAGGCCTCCGGCCAGGGCGACCCGACGAGCTCCTCGCCGATCGACTTCACGGTCGTCTTCAGCGAGTCGACCACCGACTTCGCCACCGGCGACGTGACGCTCGGCGGCACCGCCGGCGCGACCACCGCAACCGTCACCGGCAGCGGCACCACCTACAACG
This sequence comes from uncultured Actinomycetes bacterium, assembly GCA_963837265.1. GTDB lineage: Bacteria > Actinomycetota > Thermoleophilia > Gaiellales > Gaiellaceae > DATBLE01. The sequence continues at coordinate 513,552 of CAWIMQ010000001.1, read as the reverse complement.
TCGCCGTCAGCGGCATGACGTCTTCCGGCACCGTGATCGCGTCGATCGCCGCCGGCGTCGCCCACGACGCGGTCGGCAACGCCAACACGGCGTCCACGAGTACGGACAACACGGTGACCTACACCGCTGCCCCCGTAGCGCTCTGCATTGACGCCGCGTCCGCCTGTACCGGAGCAACCGCTAACGTCAAGAAGGGAACGACCTTCTCGTCGACGGTGAGCCTCATCGACTCGGCCGGCCACTCGACGACCTACTCGTCGGACATCAGCGTCACCGTCACATGGACCGGCGATGCGAGCGGGTCGACGACGCTGACGATCCTGGCCGGCCACACCACGGTCTTCGACGCCGTTCAACATCAGCTTGCCCAGCGGAAACAACAAGGACATCAACATCACTGTTTCCCATACCGGGCCACCTGCGCTGACGAGCGCAACGCTGCACATTCACACTACGAACTAGCTCCCGCCTGTCCCCAAGATCCGCCGCCGTGGTCTCGGACACGATGGTCACGGTCACGAGATCGCTCGGCTCGGACGTTGCCCGTGCGCCGGCCGTGCTCGGCCCGGTTGAACAGGTGGGCGTAGACGCGGATGGTGGCGGTCGGGGAGGCGTGGCCGAGCTGCCGTGCGACGAAGACGGCGTTCGCGCCCCGGGCGATCGGGAGCTCGTGGTCTCGACGGCGCCGCCATCGTCGCCGTCGGCGTCGGGCACGGCGCCGCCGCGTGCTCGTTCGCGACGCGCCGCGGCGGTTTCAGCGGCCCGGCGGCTCTTGCTTGACGGCGAGGTGCGCATCCCCGAAGATGCCCGGTCGGTTAGGCCAACGAGTGAAGGGGGAGAGGGTGATGAAGCTGCTGCTTCTGCTCTGCGCGGGCGTCCTGATCGTGGCGGGTCTCGGTGGAGCGGGTGCCTTCGCGGCTCCGAAGGAAGAGTGCAACGGAACCATCAGCGGACCTCACGGGAGCATCACCGTCACGGGGACGTGCGCCGTCGTGGGCCCCGTCACGATCAAGGGCAACTTGACCCTGAAGGACGGCACGGTGTTCGTCGGGTTCGGACCGCCGTCCACGTCAGCGGCAATGTCAAGGTGGGCAAGGGCGCGCTGTTCGCCCTGGGCTACAACGAGGCCCCGGGAGTGCTGGGCCCCGACACCGTCGACGGGAACATCGTCGCCAACCAGCCGAAGTCGCTCTACCTGGGCAACAGCACCGTGCACGGCAACGTCGTCTCCAACGGCGGGGGCACGGCCGACCGCTTCTACAACTTCCCGATCAAGGACAACGTGATCGGCGGGAACGTGATCATCCACGGCTGGACCGGCGGCTGGTGGGGCGTGATCGCCAACACCATCCGCGGGAACGTCGAGCTCTCCAACAACGCGAGCGTCGTGCATCCGGCAGACGACGCGGCCTGTAACGAATCGGGAACCTTCCCGAACGGGTGCGACGCCGCGCCCGGAAAGGACGACGACTCGAGCGAGGTGCAGTCGAGGGGTAGCGAGAACCCGCAGCACGTGTCCGGCAACCTGATCTGCCGCCGGAACACGCCGCCGGCGCAGGTCAACCCCGTGGACGGCGGCGCCCCGAACATCGTCGACGGCAAGAAGATCGGCGAGTGCGCCGGGCTCGACAGCACGCGGGCGCTGCCCGGCCGCCGGTTGAAGCGCCTCGAGCAAGAAAGGGACCCAGACGGGGAGGCTCGCCGCGGCGGGCCTCCCCGTCGGCCCTGGCCGGCCTCCGCTCGGCGGTCGCAACCGTTCGCACGCGCAGGCGATCGTCGCGGCCGTCCGCTCGTCCCCCTCGATTTGCAGGCCGGCTAGCGGAAAGCTCGGCGCTCAAGCGCCGCCGTCAGGCGTTCCAGAGGGTCGCGATCGGGGCGGCGACTATCCTCCCGTCGAGCAGGTAGACGTCGGGCCCGGTATGGAGGACGGCGCCGGCGAGGAAGCGCTCGCCGAGTGCGTCGCGCAGCCAGATCAGGTGACGGGCATCGGCGCTGTCGACCGCAGCAGCCGCCTTCACCTCGAGGCCGACGACGCGGCCTCCGCCGAGCTCGACGAGCAGGTCGATCTCGCGGCGGCCTCGTTCGGTGCGGAGGTGGTGTGGGCGCGGCCGCCGGGCGGAGATCGCGAGCTCGGGCCGCAGCTGGGCGGCGACGAAGGTGTCGAGGACGTCGAGCAAGACCGGCTCCTCGAGGTCGCGCAGAGCGGCGTCGGGATCGGCCTTGAACGCCGCCGCCTGCGCCTGGACGTCGGGCTCGATCACGGTCGCCGCCTTGCGACTGAAGGCGGTCGTCTTGCCGACCGCGCGGGCCGACGGCCCCACGCGCACGTTCGTTCGGTATTACTTGCTAGTATTACCGTATGCGTGTAACGCAGAAGGGACAAGTCACGATCCCGCTCGAGGTGCGGCGGGCGCTCGGCATCCGCCCGGGTAGCAACGTCGAGTTCCGGATGGAGGAGCACGGCGTGCGTCTGGTTGTCGATCCGGAGCGGGCGGCAGACGAGATTGCCGGGATGCGGGGAGCCGGGAGCGGGGAGATGAGCACCGACGAGATCCTCGCCCTCACGCGCGGGTGAGCGTCGCCGCGAGCGGCACCTTTGTCGACAGCAGCGTTCTCCTTGATCTCTACACCGACGATCCCGAGTGGGGGGATTGGTCGCAGGCGCAGCTCACCCGAGCCGCGCAGCGGGGCGCACTCGTCCTGAACGCGGTCGTGCTTGCGGAGGTTGCGCCGCGCTTCGAACGCGTTGAGGGTCTCCGCGCGACGCTTCCGTCGATGGCGTCGATCGAGGAGATCCCACTTGCCGCTGCCTTTCTCGCCGGCCACGCCCACGCGGCGTATCGACGAGCGGGCGGTCCGCGCGAGGCGATCCTGCCGGACTTCCTGATCGGCGCGCACGCCGCGGTCACGGGTCGGCCGCTGCTGACACGCGATCCTCGTCGCGTCTCGACGTACATTCCCGGCGCCACGTTGATCTCGCCCGACCATGACGCCTGAGGGCAGCCGCGGCGGGCCGGGCTCGCGGCAGGTGGTCGTCCGCTGCACCGGCAAGCTGCTCAACCTGCTCGGCAAACTCGGTCGGGCTGGTCGAGGCGCCGGCAAGCAGCGACGACTGGTATGCGAATCTCCTCTGGCTCGACCGGCGTAAGTGCCTGCTGATCACGCATGCAGGCACGCTCTTCTCGCTCTTTGTCGCCGACATCCGCGCCGCTGATCTGCGCCCGCTCGAGCGCCGCATCGTCGATCTGCTCACGGGCGCGCTGGTCGAGGAGGGATTGCCGAGCGACGCGCTCGGCGGCCTTGACCCCGGCGAAGTTCAGATCGCCAAGACCGCCAGCAAGCACATCCTCGGCGTGATGAACCAGATGGCGTTCGAGATCGCATGGGTCGTCGACCAAGCCGGTGGCCTCTGGGACATCGACGTCGACGATCTCAACCGCCACCTGCGCCGCAGCCTGCACACCAAGGACGGCGAGTACCGGGTACCGCTCGACCTCGTTCACGAACGACTCCGGCCGAGCCCCTGACGATCCGGGGTCGTGGTCGAGCGAGCGGGGGGGCGCAGCCGATGCGACGGCCGCCGGCGGAGCCGGTAGAGGCAGGGCCGCTCGCGGAGCTCTCTTCGTCGCCGCGATCGTCTTCCGGTCCGGCGGGCAGACGAGCCGGGCCGAGGCGCACAGGCCTCCGGCGGGCGTGACTTCCCCGGACGTCTTGCCGGCCGGTGAGCGGCCAGGCATCCTGGCCGTGTGGACGAAGCGCAGGGCATCTACCGAGGCGAGGTGATCGCGATCATGGGGGCGCTCGCCGACATCGGCGTCGACGTGCGGCGCATGCTCGGCTACCTCGAAGGGGGTGAGGACGATGAAGAGGAGGAGGAGGATCTTCCGGACGCCTGAGGAGTACCGCGCGTGGCTCGAGGCGCGCGAGGCGCGGGAACGTGAGCTGCGCGGTCACGTCGCGCGGATCGAGGCCGAGCTCGCGGCGAGGAAGAAGCCGTAGAGGCCGAGGGTGGGGGAGGCGCGGTCGAGCTGCCCGGAGACGAAGACGGCGTTCGCGCCCTGGGCGGCCGGCAGCGAGGCGACGGTGCGGCGGAGGTCGTGGATGTCGAGGGCCGGCTGCGAGTCGCGGCCGGCGCGCTCCTCCGCCCGTCTTCTCGGGACGCGGCTGCGCCCGGCTCGCCCTCCGGAGGGCGACCGCCCTGCGACGGTGGTCGCCCTCCGAGAACGGGCCCGGGCCGGCCGGTGTCAGGCCGCTCGGCCCGACAGGAACCCGAACAGCGCCAGGACCGCGGCGACGATCAGGACGAAGAACAGGAACTTCGAGATCGCGATGCCGCCGATGATTCCGAACAGGAGGAGCAGCAACGCGATCACCAGCAGGAAGCTGAGCATGTTTGGGTCACTCCTTCGTCACGGTTCAGGTTGGACTTGCCGGGACTGAACGGACGAAGGCCCGCGCCGGATACGCGGAGACGAGCCTCCCGCCTGTGTGCCACGCCCCGGCCGGCCTGAGGTCGGCCACCGCCGCCCGCCGGCGTTACGCCGCGGCTTCCTCCCAGCCCTCCGCCGGGCGCGCCTTCGCCAGGCTCTCGGCGACGATCGCGGGAACCTCCGGCTCGGCCGGAGGCCTCGTCCGGCGGAGCGAGGGAAGGCGAGGACGCGAGCCGGTGCGCGGCTGCGCGAGGCGCCGGTCGAGCAGGGCCAGCGCCCACTCGAGCACGTCGAGGTAGAGCCGGCCGGCGAGCCGGTCCGCCTCGTCGGCGGCCGCGAGCGTGGCCGCGGTCTCGGCCCCGGCGACGTCGTTCGGCCACTTCTCCAGGTGGTCCTGGAACGCGGACACGCGCGCGGGCTCGAGGACGAACTCCAGCCCGTCGACGCGCTCCGACAGCATCGCCTCGATCAGCCCGGGCAACCACTCCAGGCACGACAGCTCGGCGCCCGTCGCGCGGACCGCCTCCAGCGCGATCTCGTTCGCGAGCGCCTCCCAGGTGCCGCCGCGGAGCAGGCGACGCAGCGCGCGCTCGATGTGCGTCCCGGCCGGCGGCGCATCGACCCAGGCGGGCAGCCGCCTCCCTTCCGGCATCGCCACCGGGGCATCGTGGCGGCAGCACCGGACGGACCTCGCCGGCGAGCAGGCCGGCTAGGTTGCCCCGCTACCTCGCCGACACCTCGATCTGGGCCTGGGCGAACAAGCCGCACGCGCGCCCGGACATCACGGCGAAGCTCGCCGAGCGGATTGAGCGCGGCGGGGTCTGCACCTGCGTCCCCGTGGCCCTCGAGGTCATGCACCGGGCCGCCACCGGTGCGGAATACGACCGGCTCTTCCGCGCACTGCTCGACCCGCTCGACTGGGTCGAGCTCGACCGGGAGGTCGCGGCGCGAGCGCTCGAGGTTCAGCGGCAGCTTGCGCCGAAGTCGCACGGTCACCACCGGCGGCCGGTGATCGACTTCCTGATCGCCGACGTCGCGGAGCAGGCGGACGGCGACGTGGTGCTCTGGTTCTTCGACCAGGATCTCCGCGTCATCAGCGAGCACACACGCCAGCCGGCCGAAGCGGAGACAGCGACCGGCCCCGGCGGCTGAGCCGGCTGCAGTATCGACCTCGCCCGGTCTTGCGGGCCGGCGACCGGCCGGGCATCCTGGCCGTGTGGACGAAGCCAAGGGCATCTACCTCGGCTGCGAGTCGCGGGTGAGACCGGGCGCGGTCGGCCGCCCGGGGGCGGCCGGTTCTCGCCAACCGTGGTCATGCGAACGGGCCCCGGGCGTGCGAGAGTGATCTCAACTGGCCCTGCGGCTCGAACTCCGGCTGACGGCCCGAAGCCTGCCGACGCGCTTCGGCGCGCGAGGCGAGGGAGCCCTAGGCGAACAGGGTTCGGCTGCGGGGCCAGGCATCTCTACGTTTCGCCCCTGCGAGTCATCGGGAGGGAGCGCGGTTGGCAATGAAGGTCTCGCACGCGCTGGATCGGAGGGCTTCGATTCGAGCTGATCCTCGAGAACGGCGAGATGGACGCTGCGCGAACTGCGGTGGTGCACGCCCCGAGGTCGCGGTCGGAAACGGCGATCCGTTCTGCTCGACCGTCTGCGCGCGCAGCTGGCACGGGCAGCTCGCGGCCAGCCCGTCGACGAGTCGCTGACCGCGGCACAGGCGCGGGGGAGGCGCGCCCTTGCCAGGCCGCCGGCGCGTCGTCGGGCAGCAGCAATCCGATGGCGTTTTTCCGCCGTGATGACGGCAAGGGCGATCCCGCTCGCCGCTTTGTGAGCCGGCGGCCGGCCGGGAGAAGCCGAACCAGCGGCGATCCCTCGCGAGGGGGACGCTGCGGATGTGCATTCAGGGCATGTTCAGGACGTAGAGAGAGGCACACTCCAGGGAGTAGAGAGAGATCAGGACGCCAGAAGCGGCCAAGGCGGTTTGCGCGATGGATCAGGCGAGCGGCATCCCCAGGCCCGAGGGCGTGCCTGTCTGCGCAGTCTGTGGCGGGATGGGGAACTGCGAGTTCTGCCCCAGGGTTGAAGCCGAGCCGCCTCGAGCGGCTGCGGACGGTGTGCCCTCCGCGGATGCAGTCGAGACCGGGGTGCGAGCTCGCGCTGGAGCGATCCTCTGGGGCGCGATCGACCAGCAGGACGCGGCGGCCACAGTGATGAAGGAGAGAGCCAACGAGCTGAAGGTCACACTCGAAGAGGAGCTTGCTCTCACCGCCAAGGTCGCCGTGCAGGCCCCCGAGAGCCACGCTCGTTATGCGGCGCGGACGCTGCGCCGACTGCTCGACGAGGATCCCAGCCTGTCGCTCGAGGAGGCGGCGCTGGCAGCGTCCGCGCTCGCGGCGCTGGGCGGACGCGGCCACGCGGAAGCGCTGTCGACGCTCAGGGGCGTGGCCGGACGGTCGACCAGGCGTCACTAACGCCGTCTTCCTGCTTCCTGCGCCAGCACGAGTCGCAGAGTCTCACGGCGACCCCCGCCTCTCCCCTCGCGCGCCGATCCTCGCGGGGCCCCACCGCACGTCCGGGCGGTGATCCCCGATGCGAGCGATCAACTTCTCTCTGCTTCCGCCCGAGGAGAAGACGGTGCCCCGACTCCTGCCCGGCAGCCTGCTCGCGGCGGTACTCCTGCTCGCCACCTGCTCCGTCGGCGACGCCTACACGGTCGACGGCAAGCCCTGGCCGGAGGGCTGATTCGCTACTACAACGCCGCCCCCGACCAGGCCTGGGCGGTCGTGCGTGCGGTCGCCGCCTGGAACGCGAGTGGCGCGAAGGTGCGCTTCGTCGCCGTCCCCGCCGCACAGGCGGAGCTGGTGATCAGCGACAGCGAGGCCTGCCCGCCGGCGACCGGCGGCGGGGTGACCCGGCTCGGCGAGGCGACGATCGGCTACGGACCTGCCGCCCACGTGCACATCTACCGGAGCGACGGCTCGTCCCAGCTCTGCAACCCGTACACGACCGCGAACACGGTCGCGCACGAGCTCGGCCACGTGCTCGGCCTCGACCACGAGACGCGCGTCTGCACGACGATGAACCCGGTCGGCGGCTGGCGCGGCCCGCAGCTGTGCCGGGTGCCGTTCTGGCAGTGGCACTGCCGGCTGCTGGAGGCAGACGACGTCGCCGGCGCGGTCGCCCTCTACGGCGGCGCGCCCAGGCCGCTCCCCGCCGCCGGCTGCGACCTGTATCCGCAGCCCGCCGCTCCGAGACTGACGCTGATCGCCTACGCCGCCCGCGGCTCCCTGGAGGTCAGCTTCCGCCGCCCGGCCGCAACCGCCGCCCTTCCCGCCTTCCTCCTCGACCAGCGCGGCCCCGAGAGCTACGCCACCGCCTTCACCCCCGGCCGGGCCTGTACAGCCGATCCGGCCCGGCAGCCGCACTACCGCTGGCGGGCAGCGGCCGGCGCGGTGCAGTCGGGCAACGTGCACTACGACAGGCTCGGGATCAGCTGCCTCCAGCTGTGGGCGTTCGACGGCCTCGGCCGGCCCTCGCCGGCCACCTCGAGGCTGGTGCGCCTCACCGACTAGAGCACCGCGAAGGCGGACAGAGACGGCTGCCGGCGGCGAGGCGCCTGCGGGATTGGTCGAAGAAGGCCGGCCGAGAGTGCGCCCGCGGTGGGGAAAACCGCGGCGCCTCGCCTGGGAAGCGGCGGCGCAAATCGACCGGTAATTCGGCGCCCGCGATTCGCGGGAAAATTGGCTATTGATGCCCCCGGGAGCGGGGTGTATTTGTTGTGGGTGACCGTCGCCTCGGGCGCCGGTCGGCTGGGGGAGAGAGAGGGAGAGGGAGAGCAGTGCGCCCGATCCTCGGCGTGGTTGGGGATCGGGGGGGATCGCGCCCCGAGCGGGCGCCCCCGAACGGGGGACCTGCCGGCGGGGTCGCGGCCGACCGCCGCCGGGTTCCTCCTTCCCTTGGTCCGACCCGGCCGGACGGAGCGAGGACACGAGGTCAACGACGGTAGGGGTGCGAGGAGATGAGAAGGCACTTCGGCAAGAAGCGGGTGATCCTGGTCGGGCTGGTCGCGCTCGCGATCGGCATCGGCACGGCCGCGTTTGCGTACTTCACCTCGAAGGGCACGGGCTCGGCGGCGGTCGGCACGTCCACGCCGTGGGAGGTCTGGACGGACGCTGCCTTCGGCGGGCCGATGGTGCCCGGCGGCAAGAACTCGACGCACGAGCAGATCGGCTGGCACGTCAGGAACAACGGCTCCGGTTACCAGTACCTGGCGAAGCTCAACATCGAGGTCGCGAGCTCCGACGGCAGTGTGTGGTCGTCGCAGACCGACGCGGGGAAGCCGGCCTGCACGGGGGCGGATTTCGAGCTCACGGTCGACGGCGGGACGACCTGGCACGCCGGGGATGTCGGCGTCGACGACACGAGCGGCGGAAACATCGCTCCCGGTCAGGGCGTGGCACATTCGTTCCAGATCCGGATGATCGACAGCGGCGGAAACCAGGACAACTGCCAGAACCTGGCCGTTCCGCTGTACCTGTACGCGAGCTAGCTTCTGAGGTACATGTTGTACGACTTCTTGGTGTGTCGTACAGCAACGTGCCGTGAGTCCGTGGCCGGTCTCGAGGAGATCACCACGCAACGGCCCGCGCTCGGTCCGCTCCGCGCCCACCCGTTCTGCGTCTTGACGAGCAGCAGCTTGTGCTGCAGCCCGGCCAGGGACAGCTCGCTGTCGTCGTGGATGCCGAGCGGGTTCTCGTCGAGGACGCCGACCTCCTCGCCGAGACTCTGATCGTCGTACGGCTCGAGCGCGAAGCGGCGCAGGCGGAGGTCGCTGTCACCCGCATCCACCAGGAGGAGATCTCTGCCAGGCGGTCGGCGTCGACGGCGCCGCGAACCGCGGCCGTGCCAAGTACCAGCGCCGGGCTGGTGGAGGCCCCGGCGACCGGCTCGACGCCTACGCCGAGGACGCGGTCGCAGAGCTCGCCCGGCTCGTCCCGGCCGTCGCCTTCACCGTCGCGGTCGGAAACGCCGACGCGCACGCGAAGAACCTCTCCTTCCAGGAAGGAGGCGGGCCGGGAGCGCTCTCGCTCCCGGCCCGCTCGCTGCTCGAGACGAGCTGCCTTCCGCTCAGGTGACGACGATTCCGAACGGTGCTGCGCCCGCGGGGAGCGCGGTGGGCGACGAGGAGAGCTCGGTGAGCGTGCCTCCGGTCACCGCGAAGGCGCTGATCGAGTCGCCGGCGTTGCCGACCACCCAGAGCGTCGCGCCGTCGGGGCTGAGCCGTGCGTCGAAGGCCCCGATGCCGGCGGTCTTGAACGGGGTGCTGCCGATCAGGGTGAGCGATCCGTCCGCCTCGATCGTGTAGCTCGAGATGCTGTTGCTGGCCGTGTTGACGGTGAACAGGTAGCGGCCGTCGTGGCTGATCTCGACCCAGCAGGCGGCAGTCTGGAAGTCGGGATACGGCGAGGCGCCGATCGGCGAGAGCGCGCCGTCGCCGGCGACGCTGAACGCCGAGACGGATCCGTTGCCGGGGCCTCCGTGCGCGTTCGAGACGTACAGCTCGGTCGGGTCGGTGGGGCGGAACTCGCTCCCGAACGGGCCGGCCCCCTCGGCCGCGAACGGCGAGCCGGCGGCGGCCGTCAGCCGGCCGTCGCGGCCGACCGTGAAGCTGTCGATCAGCGACGTCCCGACCCGGGCGCCGACGAGATGCCTCCCGTCGCCGCTGAACAGCACGTCGCCGGGCTGCGAGCCGTCGGGGAGCGGGACCGTCGAGTCGCGGATCGGCCGCAGGTGGCCGCCCGCGTTGAGCCTGAACCCGGTGTAGTTGCTGCCGCCGTCGCCGGCGTTGGCGACGTAGACGAGCTCGCCGTGGACGGCGATGCTGACCGGCTCGACGCCTCCCGATCCGACCGGGTCGCCGACCCGCTGCAGCCCGCCGTGCGGCTTGATCCGCAGCACCGAGATCTGGTTGCTCCCGGCGTCGACGGCGAGCAGGTACCGCCCGTCGCCCGACAGCTGCAGGGCGCCCTGCGAGCCTATCCCCTGCCCGGTCCCCGCCCCGCCGGTCGCAAACGGAGAGCCGGGCACCGGGGTCAGCGTCCCGTCTGCATGGCGCTCGAACGCGGAGATCGTGTTCTCCCCGGCGGTGTTGTCGTTCACGTACACGTGCCCGGCCGCCGGACGGGCCGATGCGGTGCCCGCCGCCGAGCCCGCGACCACCGACACGAGCAACAGCACGAACCGAAATCGCTTCATCTGCGAAACCCCCTTCTCGACAGGCCGAGGCGGATTCCCCGGCACCGCCACCCTGCCGACGTGCTCCCGGCCCGCCAATGAACAAATCCTTAAAGCTGCACGGCGCGCCGGAGCGGGCCGGGGCGAGGAGCGAGCGGGCGGGACCTGACCCGGCGCAGCCGCAAGCGTGTCCGACGGCGGGGCGAGGTCCACGCGATCATGGGCGCCCTGGCCGACATCTCGCTCGGGGATCCGTCCCGGGCCGGGGCGTGTGCCGGCCCCCTTGCCGGGCGTCGGGAGTGTCCGGAACGCCGGCGGCGTCGATACCCGCAGGGCGTCGCGGGCCGGCCCGGAGCGGCAACGGGGCCGAGGCGCCCCGCGCGCGTTCAGCCGCGCAGGGGTTGGCCGATCCGCTCGAGCTCGGCGCTCAGCCGGCTCCAGGCGCTCGCCTCGGCCTCGTCGTAGTCCTCGGCGGTCGCCTCCCGGACGCTGGCCAGGTAGCGGCGCCACGCGAGCGACACGGACACCGGCTCCTCCGTCCCGTAGCTCGGAAACCAGTCGGCGCGAATCGTGTGGCCCATGGTCAGACGGGTCGAGCGGATGCGCCGAGCTCCCAGACTCGGCTCCGGCACGTCGGGCAGCTGTCGGGCACGGTGCTGACCACCGCATCGTATCCGCACGACGGGCAGCGGAGGGCGAGCTGCTTCGAGCGGCGGGAGCCCCCCTGCGGCCTGCTCGGCTCGCCGGCTCGGCCCCGCCGGCCTCTGCCGAACGTCTCGGATGCGACCACGATCGCCATCGGGCCATTGTGAGCCGCGTAGTCGGATTTGCATCCGCGAAGACGCACGAACCGCTGCGGGGATATACGGAACGTGGGCTCCGCCCAGCCTGATCTGATCGGCACTTTCGCCGGCCGCGCGGGGTATCGAGACCAGGCGCCGAGGCGGACGCCGTGACATGTGTGAGTGTCCGTGCGAAATGCTACCTTTCCGTACGGAAAGATCGAGAGGCGTACGAAAGGAGCGTTGCCGATGCGAACACGTTCTCTCCCCGCCAATGATGTCCGTGTTCCCGAGCCTGTCCCCGGTGAAGCGATCCGCGTCGAGAAGTACGGCGGCAAGGAACGCAAGGCCGTGATTCTCCATCCGGATGACTTCGACCGCTTCGTGCGCCTGCTCGAGGTCGTCGACGAGACACCGTACGAGCTCCGGCTCACGGACACCGCCTTGATCGCTCACGAGCTCGGCGAGCGCGGCGCGGACGAACGCGAGCTCGACTACGAGTCGCTCGCGCGCGCGCTCGGCGAGTAGCTTGGCGCAGACCACGCTTCGCGGCGCGATCGTCTGGGCGATCGCGCCCTACGCGCCGCAGGCGCCGTTCCACCTCTGGGGCGGCGAGCACCAACCGATCGCCACGCTCGAGGACGCAACCGAGTTCGCACGACTCGTCGCCCGGCGCGGCCTCGACGCCGAGCAGACCTTCCTTGCCCCCGGAAAGCTGCGACCGGTCGTCGTCTTGCAGGAACGCCCGCGTCACGCCCTGCCCGAGCTCGTTGCCCTCCGCATCATCCGCCTCGAGGAGCTCGAGCCACAGCGGCAGCAGGCGATCAGGGAACAACGCGAGCCCTCCCTCTTCTACCTGCGGGTGCAGCAGGCCAGGTACGGGATGACGAAGGAGGGAGCGATCGACCTGAACGCCCTGATCCGTATCCACGAGTCGGCGATCGCCGGCACGCCGATCGGCCGGCTCGACGCGAACGAACTTCGCGTCGTCGGCGAGCGACTCGCCGAACACCTCGACCTCGATCTCCAGCTGCTGATCGAGCGCAAGGCGCGCGACCTCCTGGAGCGGCTCGCCGCACGTAAACAACGCGGCTAGCACACGGACTCGACCGCCCCCTGCGTCACTGCCCGACGGGCCAGAGCGACCCTCACAGCCCGAGCTCACGCACCAAGACCACAGGGTGGGTGGAACCGGACACCGCACGGACGGAGATCGCCCCGCGGCCGGTCGCAGCGGCCGCCCGCCTCCTTGATCGCGCACCGCCCGCGTGAGAGGCTGCGGCGCGTGAAGCGAGCATCCGCTCGAGCAGCGGGGGGCGACCCGTCGGTCGGCCGGCGACGACCTGGACGCCCGCGCTCGCGGATCGGGATCGTCCTCGTGGCCGCGACGGCCTCGGCGCTCGTGGCGGCGCCGGCGCTCGGCGGCGGGCGTACGGCGACCGGGGGCGGCCGGACCATCGCCCGCCCCGTGCTCCTCGGCCTGCTCGGAGGCCGTGTGCGCTTCGACCAGCTCACCGGCCAGCACACGCGCGTCGGCCACGTGATCGCCGGCTGGGGCCAGGGGCCCGTCTCGAACATCCTCGCCTCGCTCGGCGAGGTGCCGATGCTCGGCATCAACACCGGCGGCTCGATCACTCCCCGCGACATCTCCCTGGGCCGGGGCGACGAGTTCCTCGCGCAGGTCAACGAGGCGGCGGCGGCGCACGGCGGGCGCGTCTACGTCCGCCCACTGCCGGAGATGAACGGGCACTGGAACGACTACTGCGCCTTCAACCAGAACGGCTCCCCACGCGGGCCGGCGTACTCGACCGCCGCGTTCAGGAAGGCGTTCGCGCGCATCTACCTGATCGTCCACGGCGGCCCGCTCGGGGCGCTGAACGCGAAGCTCCGCCGCCTCGGCCTGCCGCCCGCCCGCGCCGGCGAGCTCGCCTCCAACCCGGCCTCCCGCGTGCGAGTGGTCTGGAACCCCCAGGGCTACGGCAGCCCGGACGTGAGCGGAAACACCGCGGCCGCCTACTACCCCGGCGACGCGTACGTCGACGTCGTCGCCAACGACCTCTACAACATCCGCGGCAGCGCCGCCTGGGACGCGGACGAGAAGCTCTACGCGGCCCACCCGAACAAGCCGTACGCGATCGCCGAGTGGGCGAACTGGGGCTTCGACGACCCCGCCTTCGTCACCAGGATGGCCGACTTCGTCCGGACGCATCGGCGCGTCGAGCTGCTCGCCTACTACAACGGCCGGCCCGGCTCGCCCTGGGACATCGCCCGCCAGCCGCGCAGCCGCGCCGCCTACCGGCAGCTGATCGTTCCTCTCGGCCGCTAGTCGCCGCCGAACTCGCGCTCCGCACACTCCGGGCAGAACGTCACAACGTCGTCGTCGATGTCGAGGTAGGCGCGCCAGCCGGCCGCGTCGGGCGAGCTCTCGGTCCCGCACTCGGCGCAGATCAACACCCCGGGGGCGCCCGGTTCGTCTCTCTCCACGGACGCAATCGTTATGTCTGCGCCGACCGGTTGCAAGTCGCGGTCCGAAGGATCCAGGCGGCCCCGTGCGCGGATCGAGGCGGGGCTGGCGCCGGGGAGGAAGCAGGCGTAGGCTTTCCGGCTGAGATGAGGCGTGCAGTACGGCGGACGGCGACGTGGGCGATGCTCGTGCTCGTCCTCGTGCCGGCCGCGCTCGCCGCGCCTGCCGGCGCCGTCGTGGCGGTGACCTCCACCGACGCGATCTCCGGCTACGAGTACTACGCGACCTCGACCGACGGCTACTTCGCCGGCAAGGCGACCGGCGACCTGCCCGGCTCCTGGAACACGCACGTCGTCCACGCGCCGCTCTCGCTCTCGGCCACGCCGTCGGCGACGATTACCGGCGGCAGCGTCCAGCTCGTGACCGGCTACCGGCTCCTCCTCGGTGCGTTCACGGGCGGCACGGTCCAGGTCACGGACGCCGGCGCCGGCTGCACGAACCAGACGTTCGACGTCGACGGCACGCTCGGCCAGGTCGGCCCCTGGTGGAACCGGACGGGGACGGGAACCTTCGCCGCGACGCTCACGCACTACCGCAGGTCGATCCTCGGCCGCTGCGTCACCTACGCGGCGTCCGTGGCCGGCGAGATCTCCCTGTCCTCTTGATCCGGGGGCGCTCGCGCGGCAGCGTGGAGAGACGGCCCGTGGATCCCGCGCGCGTGAGCCTGCTCCGCTGGCTGCGCCGCCAGCTGAGGCAGCCCCTGCCCGGCCGTGAGCGCCTGGAGGCCGCGGTCGCCAACGACGACCCGGCCGAGGCGAGGCGGCTGCTCGCCGGCGCCCCGTTCTCGAAGGCGCAGCGCCGGTACGTCGACAGCGTGCTCGACGCCTGGGAGCGCGAGTCGGCCGGACGCTAGACCGCCGGCCGCTCCCGAGGTCGCGGCGGCGCCGGGCGCCCGAGGCGCTCGAGCTCGGCCTCGCGCTCCTCGCTGGCCGGGCCTTCCATGTACCCGCGCGGCATCCTGGGCGCCCCGCTACCCGGTGGGCACGACCCCGAGCTGCTGGAGGAAGCCGAGGGTGTCCCAGACCTCCCAGGTCTCGGCGATCTTGCCGTCCTGCATCCGGTGGATCGAGATCGCGTCGACCTTCACCTTCCGGTTCGTGGGCGGGATGCCGTTCACCTCGCCGATATGCGTCCCGGAGCCGGTCCAGCGGACGACCACGCGGTCTCCCGCCGAGAAGAGCTCCTCGATCTGCCAGTGCCCGTCGACCCCCTCCTGGTAGGTGGCGACCGTGTCGGCGACGCCCTGCGGCCCCTCTGCGGCCGGAAGCTGAGGATCGTGGAACGCGTGGTCGTCGGTGAAGAGCTCGGCCGCGATCCCGTTCTGCCGCCCGTTGCACATCTCCTCGTAGAAGCGCCGCACGACCGACTCGTCGGAGCCCGACATCGCTGCCTCCTTCCTGGCTGTCGCGGCAACCTACCACCCGCCGGCCGCGTGGGTGGCGCCCCGGAGGCCGAGCTTGACTATGCTTGCCGCCGATGCGCGCCGCCCACGCGCTTCCGACGGGCTTGGTCGGTGCCCTCGATCGCCTCCTCCCGAAGCTCCGAGCGGGCGGGGGCGGGCGTCGCGGTGTCCGCGGATGGTCAGATGTGGCAGGTCAGGTCATCCGGAGTCCGTTGTATTCTCGGCCCATGGGTCGAGCCGCATCGATCCTGGCGATAACGGTCGCTTTCGTCGTCGCAGGCGTCCGCGCAACGGCGTCCGCCGCAGCGCCGCTCTTTCGGAGCGTGTCCGCGGCGGCTGTCGTCAAGCGGCTGCCCACGCTCGAGTGGCGGGTGATCGCCGAGGTCAACCGGCTCCGCCGGGCCCGCGGGCTCCTCCCGCTCCGGTTCAACCCGGAGCTCGCCGTCGCCGCGCAGGGGCACTCGCTGTCGATGGCTAAGCGCGGGTATTTCAGCCATCTGTCCGTGACCGGCACGCCGTTCTGGTACCGGGTGAAGGCGCGGTACCAGGCGGGCGGCGAGCGCCGCTGGAGGGTGGGCGAGAACCTCGTCTGGGCGACTCCCGGGCTCAGCGCTGGCAAGGCGATCGAGCTCTGGCTGGAGAGCCCGCCGCATCGGGCGATCATGCTCGACCCGAGCTGGCGCGACATCGGAGTGGGCGGCGTGTACGCGCGGCCGGCTCCCGGGGTCTACCAGGGCCTGCCCGCGTCGATCGTCACCGCCGACTTCGGCGTCCGGACGCACTAGCCGTTCCCCCTGTCCTGTGAGCCTCGTGCGGGCGAAAGCCCGGCCATGAGGTAGGTTGAGGCGCGATGGGCCTCCCTGCCCTGGTCGCCGTGGACGCGGACCCGGACGTCCTCGAAGACGTCGAGGCTCAGCTCGTCCGGCGGTACGGCAGTGACTACCAGGTCGAGTGCTTGGGCGATCCGGACGAGGGGTTGCGGAGGCTGACGGAGTTGAGGGACGCCGCCGTGGACGTGGCGCTCGTGCTCGCCGGGCAGTCCTTGCCGGGCACGGCCGGCGACGAGCTGCTCGACCACGTACGTCAGCTGCACCCGCACGCGAAGCGCGTGTTGCTCGTTGCGGCGAATGCCTGGGCGGACGCGCCAACTGCAAGCGCGATCCGCGCGTCGATGGCTCTCGGGCGCATCGACTACTACGTGCCGAGACCGGCGGCCTCCCAGGACGAGGTGTTCCACGAGGCCGTGTCGGATTTCCTGCTCGAGTGGGCGCGCGAGCGGCTCCTGGTTCCGCAGACCGTCCACATCGTCGGCGAGGCATGGTCGGGAAGGGCCTTCGAGCTCAGGGACGTCTTCGCGCGTTGCGCGGCTCCGCACGCGTTCTGTCTCGCCGATTCGGACACCGGACGCGAGCTGCTCGCGCGGGCCGGGCCCGACGCGAAGCTGCCGCTGATGGTCTTCCCGGACGGCCGCGTTCTGAGCGATCCCTCGAACGTCGAGATCGCGGAAGCCGTCGGCGCGCCGGCGAGCCTCGAGGAGCAGACGTTCGACCTCGTGATCGTGGGCGCAGGACCGGCCGGCCTGTCCGCGGCCGTGTACGGCGCCTCGGAGGGCCTGCGCGTCCTCGTGGTGGACGAGGGCGGGATCGGCGGCCAGGCCAGGTCCAGCTCGCTCATCCGCAACTATCTCGGGTTCGGCCGAGGCGTCAGCGGAAGCCGTCTCGCCGACGAGGCACACCAGCAGGCGTCGTCGTTCGGAGCGAGGTTCCTGTTCATGCACCGGGTGACCGCACTGGGTCGCTCCGGCGACTCCTTCAAGGTGTCCCTCGCGGACGGGCGGTGCGTCGAGGCGGGCGCCGTGATCCTCGCCACCGGAGCGAGCTACCGTCTCCTCGGCATCCCCTCCCTGGAGAGGCTCAACGGTGCAGGCGTCTTCTACGGGGGGCCGACGTCGGAGGCTCCCGGACTGACCGGGAAGGACGTGTACGTCGTCGGCGGCGGAAACTCCGCCGGCCAGGCGGCACTGCACCTCGCGCGATACGCCCGATCCGTGACTCTCGTGGTGCGCGCGCACTCGCTCGGGGCCGGAATGTCCCACTATCTCGTCCGTGCGGTCGAGGCCGCGCCGAACGTCGAGGTGCGCACCGGCACCGAGGTTGTCGGCGGGGGAGGCGAGGGTCACCTGCAAGAGCTCGTGCTGCGCGAGAACGCCACCGGCGATCAGGCCACGGTCGCAGCGGACGCCCTGTTCGTCCTGATCGGAGCCGACCCCCAGACCGAATGGCTGCCGGCGGAGATCGCCCGAGACGAGTACGGCTTCCTGCTCACGGGCGACGACGTCAGAGCCGGCAGGTGGCCGCTCGAGCGCCGCCCGCTCTCGCTCGAGACCAGCGTGCCGGGCGTCTTCGCGGCCGGCGACGTCCGGCACGCGTCGGTCAAGCGTGTCGCCGCCGCCGTGGGCGAGGGCTCGATAGCCGTCCAGCTCGTTCAGCGGCTCGCCGCCGACGGGCAGCTGCACTCGCCGCAGGCGACCGGCGCGGCCGCTCTCGGCGCGAGCGCCGGCTCACGGTGATGCGCACGCCGCGGACTTCGTCGAGACGCTCGATCGTCGTCGATCCGTCCCGGATCACCGGTCCTCCGCCGCTATCCTGCCTTCCGCCCGCCCCCGTCGACTAGCGGCCCAGGTCACGGCCCTTTCAAGGCCGTAGCGCGGGTTCGAATCCCGCCGGGGGCATAGAGGCCCACGTGGCTTAACAGATTCGGCTCAACCATGCGGGTCATGCGAGTCAGCGATGCCGGAAATCCTCGTCGCGTGCGTGCACCGGTGCGTGCATAGGAGTCGTGCCATTTCAGGCAACAGACCGTGCGGTTCCGAAGGGCCATCATTACGAGGACTGATCGGCCGTCGTCTCCGGTCACCTCTGGTCGCGGGAAGTCGCGTGGTTCGGCGGATTCTGCCCGGTGGCGCTGGCGGCCGGAGACCCGAAGCGGCAGGGACGTAGACCCGGCGTAGACCCGGGGCGGGCTCGACCGTGCCTCGGGGGCGCGGTGATCAATGTGGAGCATGGACGGGGCGCTGACTTGGGTGAGGATCGCTTTCGCCGTTGGTCCATGAGTGAGGGGAAGTGAGGGCGATGATCTCGACGTACGTCTCGGGCGTGCGCGGAGGGCGCAGCTTGCCGTCGGTGCTGATGTTCTTCGCGGCAGCTGTTCTCGCAGTGGCGGTTCTGTTGTTGCCGTCGACTGCGCCTGGTGCAGCCGGTGGGGCGGCGCGGACGGCGGACTCTTCAGGCTACTCGGCTGCGATTCTGGCGGATAGCCCTTGGGGCTACTGGGCGCTGACGGAGAGCTCGGGAGCAGCCGCGGCCGACTCGTCCGGGAACAACCGGCCGATGACGGTGGATGTCCGTGGCTGGTATCCCGCCCCGCCGGTGTGGGGGATGCCGGGTGTGACCATCGGCGATGCGGCGTTGCAGCTGCGCGGGATCCGAACGGCTACACGCCCGGCGATCGGGTCGCCCGGAGTATCTCTCCCTCGGACTTCAGCGACAACTTCACCGCGGAGCTATGGATTTATCCGCTTGCGGATGGCAGTGCCCAGTTCCTGATTGGCAAGGGTAACCCGCTTCGCGCGGGGCCGTATGGCTGGGGGCTGATGATGAACGGGTCGAGCGGGTCGGACCGGCTCTACCTGGTAGTGAATGCATCGGCGCCGATACTGGGCCCGTCGATTCCGCCCAATGCGTGGACGTACGTGGCGGTTCGCCGCTCGGCGGGCGCGTGGACGATCTTCGCGGATGGTTTGGCTTTCGGCTCGAGCGCCGTGCAGCCGAACGCAGGCGGCCCGGACGTGTTCTTCGGAGCGGACGCCTGGGGCGGGGGCGGCTTCAACTTCAAGGGCCGCATCGCGCAGGGAGCGTTCTACGCCACGGCCCTGTCCGACGCTCAGATCCAGGCTCATTACGACGCGATGCCGGTGGTCGATCTGCCGCTGACGGAGACGTATGGGATGCCTGGAGCGTCGGCGGCTTGCGGCACCTTCGCGTGCAATCCATCCGGAACGCAGGCCGAGCCGGTCAACACGGCAACGGGAAGCTATCGGACTGAGGTCACCGATCTTGCGCTGCCCGGGATTGGCGTGCCGTTCACGCTCGTGCGGACGTACAACTCGGCCGATACCAGCACCGGCGTGCTCGGGCCCGGGTGGACACACAGCCTCAATGCGTCGCTCAAGATCCTGGCCAGCGGGGACGTCGTCGGCCGTGGCCCGGACGGACAGCAGCTCGCCTTCACGAAGCGCGCAGACGGCAGCCTCCGCGCCGCCCGCGGCGGGCGCGCCACCCTCTCCACGATCAGCGGCGGCTACGAGCTGGTCACCGCCGACCAGATGCACCTGCGCTTCGACAGTCAGGGACGGCTGACCTCCGAGCGGGATCGAAACGGAAAGGGGCCTTGCGCTCGCCTACGGAGCAAACGGGAAGCTCGCAACCGTCACCGACAGCGCGAATCGAGCGGTCAGCTTCGCCTACAACGCCTCGGCTCTGCTGACGAGCGTGACGCTGCCGGACGGCCGACACGTCAACTACGGGTACACGAGCGGACGGCTGAGCTCGGTCACCGACGCTCGCGGCGGAACCACCAGCTACACCTACGACAGCGGCGGCCGTTTGAGCAAGATCACCGACCAGAACAACCATTCGATCACCGATGCGAACAGCCACACCACCGGCTACTCCTACGATGCTGACAACGAGCTCGCCTCGGTCACGGCACCCGACCAGACCATAACGAGCTACGCCTACGACGCCGTCGGCAACCTGACCGGCCGCACCGACGCCGACAACCACACGACCACCTACACGTTCGACGCAGCCAACCGGCTCACGCGAGTGACCTCGCCGACGACGCAGCAGTGGTCGTACGCATACGACGCGAACGGCAACCCGACGTCGGTCGCGGCCCCGAATGGGACGACGAGCCTACGGCTACGACGTCCTCAACCGGCTCACCTCGATCGATTATGGGAACACGACGCCCGACGTCGCCTTCGCCTACGACGCAAACGGCAACCGCACCTCGATCAGCGACGGCGCCGGAACGGAGACCTACACCTACGACGCCCGCGACGAACTGACCAGCGTCACCCGCGGAACAAACGTCTTCTCCTACGCATACGACGCGGCCGGAAACATCAGCCAGCGCACCTACCCTGACGGCACCACCACCACCGACAGCTACGACGACGACGAGCGCTTGGCTGACGTCACCAGCGACGGCCAGACGACCACCTACACCTACGACCCGGCCGGCAACCTGCTGACGACGACGCTCCCCTCCGCAAACGGCTACGCCGAGACGCGCAGCTACGACACTGCCGGCCGGCTGATCGAGGTCGAGAACGCCGCCGACGGCTCGGTGCTCAGCGACTTCGCCTACACCCTCGACCCGGTCGGAAACCCCACCGCCGTCGTCCAGACCGGCGCAACGCCGAGTACGACCACCTACAGCTACGACTCGCTCGACCGGCTGACCGGCCTCTGCTTCCAGACCAGCTGCCCGGGCGGAAGCGACCCCTTCATCCGCTGGACCTACGACCCGGTCGGCAACCGGCTCACCGAGACCCGCCCGGCCGGCACCACCAACTACAGCTACAACGCCGCCGACCAGCTCACCCAAGCCGGCACGACCAGCTACAGCTACGACGGCAACGGCAACCAAACAGCCGCCGGCTCGCAAACGTTCACCTACGACCTCGCAAACAGGCTCGTCTCCAGCTCCGACGGAACGACCACGACGACCTACAGCTACGACGGCGACGGCACACGGCTCAGCGTCACCAGTGCCGGCGAGACGACGACCGAACTCTGGGACCCGAACGCGGACCTGCCCCAACTCGCGCTCGAGCAGAATGCCTCGGGCGGGCTACTCAGGCGCTACCTCTACGGCGCCGATCTGATCTCCATGACCACCCCGAATGACACCTACTGCGACCACCACGACGCCCTCGGCTCAGTCACCAACATCACCTCCTCCACCGGCGCGACCGAGTGGACGGACAGCTACGAACCGTTCGGTGCCGTCCTCACCGAGACACAGAACGACCCCACCGCCCCGGCCAACCCGATCAAGTTCACCGGCCAATACCTCGACCCCACCACCAGCCTCTACCACCTCCGCGCCCGCCAATACGACCCCGCAAGCGGGCGCTTCCAGCAGACACCGATCCTATGGCGAGCCCAGCGGCTCGCCCCTACGTCGGCTCCTACGTGTACGTCAACAACATCCCGACCAGGTTGACCGATCCGAGCGGGATGTGCCTGCCTGGAACCTGCTGGGCCAAACACGGTGCTCAGGCACTCGCATCGACCGGAGCGGCAATTGGGACGTGGGCCGCGCGTCACCCCGACATAGTGATTGATGCCGGCGCGGTGACGTGTGTGTTGGCGACCCTCGGCGATTGTACGCCGTTCGCCGTCGCTGCCGTTACGGCGAACACAGGCACGTCGGCCTGGAAGAATCGGATCTTCCGGAAAGACCCAAACTACGGCCGGTTCGCCGCAGACCTCAGTCTCAATCTAGCGGCGTTCGGAGCTGGCTCAGTTGTCGGCAATGTCGTCCGAAGGGGGTTCTACGTCGTTGACGCAGGCGATAGAGCGGTGTTGATCCGTCTTGCGGCGACCGAGCTCTTCCTCACTGGCGTTGGCGAACAGGGGCTCCGTGGCGAGCTGGGACAAAGTGCTAAGTGACCTTAAGACAGAAGGTAGGTCACTCACGTACGAACCTCTACGCGTCCGCATAAACAGCGCCTCATACGGACTCGTGCCCTGGTTAGGTGCTGCGATCTTCTTTGCTCTCGTACTCGGATCACCGTGGGCGTTCGTGATTACTGGGATCACCGCGATTCCGGCTCTCGCCCTCGCGTACCGAGCCTTTCGCATTAGCCTACGGGTCACTGAGGAGGACGTAACCATCGACAACTACTGGAGGACGTACAGGTTTTCCTGGGCCGAGGTCGACGGCGTAGGAATTGCGTTGGCGGGAATGCTCCCTGGACCGGCTCTCGCCTTTCGTCGGAAGGCCGCGCCGCCCGTTTTTGCACAGGCCACACCGCTACGGCAAACCGATCGCCGTGAATTCCAGGCTACAGTGCTTTCTTTTGCGCCGCCCTCCGTGATGAATCTTCAGGACGCGGCTGGAATAGTCGGATCGGATCGAGCGCTGACGAATCTGATCCGTCTCTGGTGGAAGCATCGAAGGACTGCCTCCGGGGCCCGCAACTATAGGTAGAAGCCCTAGCGCGACTTTAAGGTCTTGTGGCGGAGCGTGGGGCGCCCTCGCGTCTGTGGCGCGGGTGTCATGCCCGAGTTCCGCAGTTGATGGGGAGCGCCCAGAGTTGGAGGTGGTCGTTTGAGGTGACCTGATCCGACATAAGCTCGTCGTCGCCAGCGGGTGTGAGTCCCGTCCGGGTAGCTGCCAGGAGGCCCGGTAGCAGGCTGGCGGCTTGGTCTGGAAACTGGCCGGGTCGAAGCCCAGCGTCGAGTGCCCCTTCGGGGGAAGCGACTTGCCGGTCCGTAGCGTGAAGCGAAGCCTGCCGCGTCGTGAGTGTGCCCGCTTCGGCGGGGAAGAGGAGGTGCCGAGCCCCGCCTATCAGGGTGAAGGCATGGAAGGGGTGGAGAGCCTGTGTCCCCTCCAGACACCCAATGACGTTCGCTATCTCCTTGTGAAGGCACTCCCACTCGAAAGACGTCTCACCGATCAACTGACGAGCCTCCCTCGACCGCGTCAGGACGCCGACGGCATCGCCCGGTTCCTGGGCGCGGTCCGGAGCGCGACCGCGGTGGACGAGCGAGCCGAGCAAGGATTCGAACGGAAATGGGATCTCGCATCCCTTCAGGCGCTGGCTGAAGGCGAACGCGGGTGCCAACTTCGTTGCAAGCAGCCTTGCGCTGGCCGTCGGATCGAAGGCTTGCTCCACCGCGTTCAACCCGTCTGGTTAAGAGCCGGCGACCCGAGGGTGACATCTCACGGCGGCACAGCCAGACCGTGACGGCCTTGCGACACGACAGACGTCGGGCATCCGAGCGAGCAGGGTCGGCGGCCGCCCTGTCGACGAGATCGTGCTCGACGCTGAATCACCGTGGAGGATCACAGCCGGTTCCGGCCCTCACCGGCCCGTCGTGAGGAGTCATCGGCTGTCGCGACAGGTCGCTCGTGGGCGTGCTACCGGGCCTGTGCCGTTCGATGAATGCGCGTACGTCCTTGAGGAGCATCGTCAGGTGGAGCGGGTCGGTCGGCGGCTCCTCGAAGCCGAACTGGAGGTACCAGGCTCTCGCCGCGTCGTGTTTGGCGTGGACGAGTCGGACGCGGGCGCCGATGGCCTCCGCCGCTTCCAGGCAGCGGAGCAGGACGTCCTGGAGGAGCGAGCGGCCGAGGCCGGCGCGCTGGTGTGCCCTGTCGAGGGCAAGCCGGGCGAGCAGGATCGCCGGCACCGGACGCGCCTTCGGCTGGCCCTTGAGCGCACGCGCGGTCGCCTCCTCGGGTGCGACCTGGGCCGCCGCGAGCGCGTAGTAGCCGACGACCGTCTCGCTATCTTCGAGCGTGGTCACGAACACCCGGGCCGAGCCGGAGGCGTGCGCGTCGTGAGCGTGCCGCTTCAGCCACTCGTCCAGCGCCGGCTCGCCGCAGTCGAACTCGTCGAGCCGATGGCGCTTCCCGAGCGGCTCGGGGCGCCGGTAGACCACCGCCTACGCGCCGCCGAAGACGCTCGGCTTCGCGAACAGCTTCGCCAGACCCGGGTTGTCCTGCGGCGAGCGATCGAGCAACTCCACGAACCGCTCCCACCGCTCGGCGTCAAGGACGAACTCCGTTCGGTCGGCGAGCAGCCGCTTGG
The DNA here is from genome assembly GCA_963837265.1 of uncultured Actinomycetes bacterium. Classification (GTDB taxonomy): domain Bacteria; phylum Actinomycetota; class Thermoleophilia; order Gaiellales; family Gaiellaceae; genus DATBLE01. Next base: position 489,296 of record CAWIMQ010000001.1, on the reverse strand, counting down.
CCTCGACGATGCGAACCTCGGTCCGGCACCCTTCGAGCATGGCCGCCCGCGCGACGAAGGGAACGGCCGCTGGCCGCGGGCCTCGCCGCCTCGAGTCGGTCGCCGACGGTTCCTCGTCGGTGGCTGATCAGCTCACCCTCGACGACTGGGTGGAGAACCTGAACGCCGATCGCGCCACGGCCAGCGTGCCCGAGCCCGCAGGCACGAGAGCCGACCCGTCAGCGTTAGGGCTGCCCGCAGAGCCCCCTGACGGCGCTGTTAGGCCCGCACGTGCACCGACGCACGCCGCGGTCCTAAAATCAGCAGCGGCCGACCTGCTGGGTCGGCCGGACGCGCTGCTGACGCGCACCCACCTCCGCGAGCTCGGGCTCGAGCGGCGCGCGATCGACGCCGTCTTCCGAGCCCTCCCCGTCGTCGCGATCCCCGGCTACTCTCGGCCGCTGATCCGGGCGGTCGACTACATTGACCTCATCGAGCAGAACACGTTCCATGACGACCGGGTCCGTCCGACGTAGTGCGCAAGGGGAGATAGGGCGTGCCGAGTAGCTGGATCGTCACCCGAACGGCGAAGGACGGCGGGAAGCGTTACCTCGTCCGCTACCGCCTCGGCGGCCGCGAAAGCGCACAACGCTATGGCGGCAGCCTTCGGACACGCGCGGAGGCGCTCGAGCGTCGGCGCTGGATCGCCGCCGAGCTCGCCGCAATGCGTGTTCCCGACTTCTCCATACCTGAGCGCGCTCCCGCTCACCCTTCACTCGCGGAGGCCGTCGCGGCCTACAGAGCCTCAAGGATCGACGTCTCCGAGGCAACCCTGGTCAACATCGGCACGTCCCTCAACCTGATCACCGGCGCGCGCGACCCTGCGCGGCAAGTAGACACCTTCTCGCCGCAGGAGATCGCCGATGCCGTCGTGCATCTGCACGGCGCTGGCTACAAGCGCGAGACGATCCGGAAGGCAATCACGCACCTCGCCTGCGTCTTCGACTACGCCGAGGTTGAGCCGAATCCGGTCCGCGACAGGCTGCGCGTACGCCTCCCTCGCGGCGAGGTTCGCGAGCCCGAGCCGCCGACCGCGGAGCAGGTCGAGGCCGTGTACCGGCTGCTGCCGCGGAAGCACCGGCTCGCCCTGCTCTGGCTCGACTGGTCGGGCGCGCGTGTGTCGAGCATCGACACGGTCACGATCGGCGACTACGACGAGCCGCGCCGTCGGGTCCGTCTCCGCGCCGCCACCTCCAAGACCGGGCGCGCGCTCTGGGTTGATCTCCCGGACGTGTTCGCCGAGGCGATCGAGCGGACGCTACCGCCCCGCGAGGACCGCGACCCAGAGGCTAGGCTGTTCGCCTCGAGCAGCGCCGACGCGATCCGGACCAGCATCGCGAAGGCCTGTCGCGCGGTCGGGATACCGCTGTGGTCGCCGCACGACCTCCGCCATCGACGGATCAGCCTCCTCCACCGGCAGGGCCGCACCTGGGCAGAGATCGGCGCGCTCGTCGGGCAACGCTCGCTAAAGGTGACGAGCGACACCTACACGCACGTACTCGTCGACGGCCGCGAGCTCGACTATGCCGCGTTGCTCGCGCCGCGCTGATGCTCGACGCTACGGGACGAGGTCGAATGCGTCGACGTGCCTCGGCCGGACGACGGTGAAGTGCCGCCGGTCGAGGGTTGCGATCGTCGTCGCGTCGAGCCGTTCGGCCGTGGCGATCACACTGGCGTCGACAGTTCCGAGGCGGAGGTCGGCATAGGTCTCGATCAGCTCTGCGATTCGGCCGAGGTCGGCTGGCTCGAAGGGCTCGAAGGCAGGCGAGCTTGCTTCCAACTCGTGGAGCAGGCGCACCTCAGCGGCTGTGCCGCCGATCCTGCCGACCATGTACGCGGCCTCGCCGACGACAAGCTGCGGAACGACCAGCGGCTCGCTCATCGACTCGAACAAGGCGACGCGGCGGTCGTGATCCGGATCGGTGCGGATCGCGGCAGCAACGAGCAGACCGGAATCGACGACGACTACGGCGGGAACCCGGGGTCTTCGCCGTCTTCGAGCTGCCGCTCCAGCTCAGCCGCGCTCGGCGCACCCGGGAGGCCGTCGGCGATGCCGATGAACGACAGCGAGCGCCGGCGAGCTGCCGGGACGTGCTGGCGGAGCAGGTCGGCGGCCAGATCCTCAGCCGAGGTGCCGCGCTCGGCGGCCTCGGAGGCTAGCCGCTCGGCGACGTCGTCGGGGATGGTGACGCGCAACTCGGTCATGGAGGAAGGGTAACTGGGCCGGCGGGCCTCAACCGGCGCGCAGGCGGAGGCGACGCGAATTCTCGACGCGGCTCAGAGCAGGACCGCCTCCGCCTCGACCTGCTCGCGGAGGCGCGGCTTCACGCGCTCGGCCACGTCGACGTCGCAGCCGAGCAGATCCTCGAGCTCCACGTGCAGGCCCGCGAGGTCGAGCAGGCTGCGCCCGTCTTCGAGGTCGATCAGGATGTCGACGTCGCGCGCGTCAGGCTCGGCGCGCGCCACGGACCCGAACACGCGCAGATTCGAGGCGCCGTAGCGGCGAGCCAGGGCGAGAATCTCCTCGCGGCGCGCGCGCAGTTCGTCGAGCGTGGGCGGCCGGCGGTTCGCGGTCGTGCTCATCTCGCCTCTATCGTCGCACGATCCTCGGCGTTTCCTGCTCGTTCGTGCCCGTCCGCGTCCGTCGCGTGCGTGCACCGGTGCGTGCACGGAGGCTAGAAAAGTGCTGTTTTGCAGGCGGGTTCGAATCCCGCCGGGCCCACGCCGTCGAAGATCCGCTCGCCTTCGGCTCGCACGACGATCTTCGACGGCATGGGATGCTTTGCGGCAAGCGTTTGCGTGCGGCGACCGCCAGGTCGGTCGCCGCGACGGACTCGCTCTCGAGCTCCACTACGCGCTCAGAGTTTGCGCCAACTCGCGGGCGAGGTCGTCGGCCCACACGATCAGTCAGGTCACGCGGGCCGATGGCGGCGCTCCCGCTGACCCGAACGAGCTCGGCAACCCACTCGACCCGGTCGTCCACGACGTTCCACAGGCCGGTAAGGATGCCGCCGGGTGCGAGGACCCTGGCGATCTCGGGCCCCGCGACGACCATGTCGAACCGCGGCCGATGCGACGGTGAGGGATACGTGTCGAGGGCACACGGCGCGGGGTGCGCATGCGCGGTCACTGTGCGTACCCGGGAGCGGCGACGGCGCGTTCTTCCTCAGAGCCTTCGCAGACGAGAGGAGAAGCCGTGAGCGCTCAGGCGCCACCCGAGCCCCGGTCGGTCCGGGGTGTCCAAACGAGCGGGGAGAAGGCCGCTCGCAGCCACGGCTTCGAGTGGCTGGCGCGCGCGGGGTTCGTGGCGCGCGGCCTGATCTACGGAATCATCGGCATCCTCGCGATCAAGCTCGCCGTCGGTTCCGGCGGCAAGACCGCCGATCAGCAGGGGGCGCTCAGGACGATCGCCAGGCAGCCGTTCGGCAAGGTGCTGCTGATCGTGGTCGCAATCGGCCTGGGCGGCTATGCGCTCTGGCGGCTCGTGCACGCTTTGCTCGGGCATGGGCCGGAGGGCTCCGATAGCGGCTTCGATCGGATTGCCGCATTCGGGAGCGGGCTCGCCTATGCAGGCCTCTGTGCAATCGCGGTCGAGATCCTGCTCGGCTCGGGCTCCAGCGGCAGCTCCGGCAGCGCGCAGAAGACGGCCGCGGGCGTCTTCGGCTGGCCGGGCGGCACCTTGCTGGTCGGGATCGCCGGCGCGTTGTCGGTTGGGGTCGGCCTCTACCAGGGCTACCGCGGGGTGAGCAAGGACTTTCTGAAGGACTTGAAGACGGAACAGATGAGCCCGCGGGCGCGGGAGTGGATCGAGTGGATCGGCAGCTTCGGGTACCTCGCGCGGATGGTCGTCTTCGGCCTCGTCGGTGTCTTCCTGATCAGGGCGGCGATCGAGTTCAACCCGAACAAGGCCGTCGGGCTTGACGGTGCGCTCGCGAAGCTCGCCAACGCCTCGTATGGCCCGTTTCTGCTCGGAATCGTCGCCGCCGGGCTGATCGCCTTCGGTGCCCACTCGCTCGGCGAGGCCCGCTACCGCCGTATCTAGGGCCAGCGCGGTGGCTATCGCTTCCCTGAACCTCCGGGCACGCTTGCCCGCCCTGGTTGCCCGGGCGGATGCGGTCGTCGGACAGCAGCTCGAGCGGCAGCTGATTGCGCACCACGACCGACGCCTCCGTCGCCTGGGGCACGAGCGGGCGCTGGCCGCTCCCGCGGGCGGCTGGGCGACGACGGGGCCGCCGCCACGGCAAGGCAACCGGGTCGCGGTCCTCGTCGACGGCGCCGAGGCGCTCGCCGAGATCGCCGCCGCGATCGAGGCGGCACGCTCCTCGGTCTGGCTTGCCGGCTGGTTCTTCTCGCCCGGCTTCCGCCTCCGAGCCGAGCAGACAGAGACGCTGCGACAGCTCCTCGCGAAGACGGCAGAGCGAGTCGAGGTGCGGCTGCTCGCCTGGGCGGGCGCGCCGTTGCCGCTCTTCCACCCCGACCGGCGGAAGGTTCGCGCCGTCCGGGATGCGCTGACCGCGGGGACTCGGGTGCGCGTCGCGCTCGACGCGCGCGAGCGGCCGCTGCACTGCCACCACGAGAAGCTCGTGATCATCGACGGCGAGCAGGCTTTCGTCGGCGGCATGGACCTCACCTCCTACGCGGGCGACCGCCTCGACACGAACGACCACCCGGCCCGCGGCGCGCTCGGCTGGCACGACGCGACTACCCGGATCGCCGGACCGTCCGTCGCCGATGTGGCCGACCACTTCAGCTTCCGCTGGCAGCAGGTGACCGGCGAGGAGCTGCCACCCGTACCACTACCCGCGCCCGCCGGCGAGGTCGAACTGCAAGTCGTGCGCACCGTGCCCGAGAAGATCTACCGGCGGCTCCGCAAAGGCGAGTTCACGATCCTCGAGTCCTACCTGCGCGCCCTCCGCGCCGCAGGGAAGCTGATCTACCTCGAGAACCAGTTCCTCTGGTCACCGGAGATCGTCGCCGTGCTCGCCGACAAACTGCGCAACCCGCCAGACGAGCGGTTCCGGCTGCTCATGCTACTGCCGGCAAAGGCGAACAACGGGAACGACGACACCCGCGGCCAACTCGGTGTCCTCGCCGCCGCCGACAACGGCGGCGGCCGCTTCCTCGCCTCCACCCTCCACCAGCCCGGCCGAGACGGCCGACCGGTCTACGTCCACGCCAAGATCGGGATCGTCGACGATCGCTGGTTGACGGTCGGCTCCGCCAACCTGAACGAGCACTCACTCTTCAACGACACCGAGATGAACATCGTCACCCACGACCAGGCGCTGGCCAAGACGACACGGCTGCGGCTCTGGAGCGAACATCTGGAGCGCCCGGCGGCCGAGCTCGACCGCGACCCGGCCACGATCGTCGACCACCTCTGGCGACCGCTCGCGAGCGAGCAGCTCGAACACCTCCGGCGCGGCCGGACGCTCACCCACAGACTGCTCCTCCTGCCACACGTCTCCCGCCGCGCCAACGCGCTCCGCGGCCCGGTCAACAGCCTGTTCGTCGACGGCTGAATCCCGGCGACCACCGCCGAGCAGCGGGCTCCGTCGGGACGATCCGGCCGAGGTCGAGCTGCACACAGCCGCGAAGGCGTGGCGGACCGCCCGGCGGGAGCCCCTGCGGACGGTCGCCCGGATCGTTCAGCGGGGCGTGATCGGATCCTCGAGGACCTCGATGACGGCCCGCTCGACGGCCTCGCCCGGGAGCGCCGACTCCTCGAGGGCCGCCTGCTGCAGCGCCGCGGCGACGGTGTTCCCGGAGCGGTAGTGGTCGAACAGGCGCGGGTCGACGTAGGAGGCGCGGCAGACGGTCGGCGTGTTGCCGAGGTAGTGCGCCGCCTCCTGCACCGCGTACCTGATCGCCTGCTCGCGTCCAGCTCGCGTCTCCTGCCAGCTCGCGACCGCGAGCGCGGTCGCCGCGAGCAGGTTCGCATGCCACGTCCTGAAGTCCTTGGCCGAGAACTCCGCACCGGCGAGCTCCTTGACGTACGCGTTGATGTCGCCCGAGCGGACGTCGGTCCACGTCCCGTTCCGGTCGCTCCTGCAGGCGAGCAGCGCCGGGCCGCCCGCGCGGCGCCGCTTGAGCGTGCGAATCACGTCGAAGACATCGTCGTCGACGACGGACTGGACTCGACGCTTACCGCTCTTCGCGGGATAGTCGAAGACGATCCGTCCTTCGCGGGCGAGCCTCACGTGGCGCCGCTCGAGCGTCGCGAGCCCGAAGCTGCCGTTCTGCGCCGCATACTCCTCGCCGCCGACGCGGAAGAAGCCGACGTCGAGCAGCCGGACGGCGCAGGCCAGCACCCGCGTCCGGTCGAGCTCCGGCCGCTGCAGGTCGCGCGCCGCCGCCGCTCGCAGCTCCGGAAGCAGACGCGCGAAGCGGAGCATGCGGTCGAACTTCTGCTGGTCGCGCCGCTGCCGCCATGCCGGGTGGTAGAGGTACTGCCGGCGGCCGGCCGCGTCCGTCCCGACCGCCTGCAGGTGGCCGTTCTCGTACGGGCAGATCCAGACGTCGATCCAGGCGGGGGGAATGGTGAGCTCGCGAACGCGCCGCAACACGGCCGGGTCCGACACGCGCCGGCCCCTGCGGTCGACGATCTCGAAGCCGCGTCCGCGCCGCCGGCGCGAGAGGCCGGGCCCGGTCCAGTCGACGCGGCGGAGACGTGGCACGGCGTGGGCCATACCCGTGTCCGCGCCGGCCGATGCACCGTCCGTACCCGCGATCGGGCCGGCACCGTCGAGTAGCACCCGCCGTCGTCCGGTCGGCGAGGCGGGGCGTACACTCTGGTCGGCTTTGCGCTTGCCTGCAATGACGCCCACCACGTGGTAGTCCACAGGCCTCACGTCCAGCTCGAGGCGCTGCACGTCCTGGCGCGCGCTCTGGCCGGCGGCGAGTTCCGGGCGCGGGCGGTGCTCGAGCGTGCGTGCGCCGCCGTTGCCGAGGCCTTCTCGTTCGAGCGCGTCGGGATCGTCCGCTACTTCCCCGAGACGTCCACGCTGGTGCGATTCGCCGCGCACGGGTTGACGCCGTCGGAGATCGAGGCTCTGCCGCCGGCGCTCCCGGTCGCCCGCTTCGGCGCATTCCGCCGTGCGCTCGGCGCGTTGCAGACGATCTTCGTCGAGGATCCGGCGGGCGAGGAGGCGATCCCGGGCGAGATCGTCCAGGACTTCGGTATCGGGTCGTTCGCGATCGTGCCGCTGGCGAGCGAGGGGAGCTGCCTCGGCTTCATGACCTGCGACCGGCGTGGGGAACACTTCTCGCTCGACGCTTCGGAGGTCGACCTGCTGACGACGTTCGGCACCTTGATCGCGACGTTTCTCGAACGGGCGATCGAGCACGGCGAGCTGCGGCGCCTGAACGAGCTGAAGAGCCAGTTCGCGGCGCTCGCCTCGCACGAGCTTCGCACGCCCGCGGCTGCGATCTACGGTGCGGTGCGCACTCTGGACGAGCGGGAGGAGCAGCTGACGCCCGAGCACCGCCGCGAGTTGCGCCTGATGCTCTCGGAGCAGTCGAAGCGTCTGTTCGAGCTGGTCGAGAGCCTGCTCGACCTCTCGCGCCTCGAGGCCGACGCCATCCGCATCGAGCCGGCGCCGATCGTCGTCGCGGAGCGGCTGCTCGAGCTCGTGGACGCCGTCTTCGGGAGCGGCTCGGACGTGACGTTCGACGTCCCGGCCGGCCTCGAGGCGGTCGTCGACCCGCAGGCGTTCGACCGCATCGTCTCGAACCTGCTCGCGAACGCGCTCCGCCACGGTGGGCCGCCGGTCGCGGTCTCGGCCGAGAGCTCGAACGGCGAGCTGCGGGTGACGGTCCGGGACGGCGGGCCGGGTGTCGCCGACGAGTTCGTCGGCCACCTGTTCGAGCGGTTCACGCGGGGGGCGACGCACCCGGGCGCAGGTGTGGGGCTCGGCCTGGCGATCGCGCAGACCTACACGCGCGCCCACGGCGGCGCGCTCATGTACGAGCCGGTCTCGCCGCACGGAGCGCTCTTCCGGCTCGTGCTCCCGGGCGCTGTGGCGCGACCCGGCCCGCACTGAGGTCACCCCTCCCGCTGCTGCTCGCCAGGCGGCGCGTCCCGGGCTCGCGGCGGGGCCGTCGGCTCCACGCGGTCTTCGGGCTCGGGCACTCAGCCGCGCGGGCGGGATCCTCTGAATCTGATAATCTGATCTCATCAGGAGCGTGACCGCAACCGAGGCTGCGCGAAAGTTCGCCGACGTTCTCGACGCAGTCGAGTCGCGCGGCGAGACGTTTGTCGTCGTGCGCCGTGGCCGTGCAGTGGCCCGGATCGGGCCGGCCGGCGCGGGGCGAGGGGCAACAGTGAAGGAGCTTCTGCGAGCGGCTCCCGATGATGCGGCCTGGGTCGATGAGATCAAGCGGATTCGGGCTGCCCTCCCGGTCGAGGACCGGCGCTGGAACGACTGATCCTCGACACCACGATCCTGATCGACGCCGAGCGGCACGGCGGTGCCCTCGACGACGTCGTCGGCGACGAGGACGACGTGGCGATGGCGGCGGTCACCGTGGCGGAGTTGCTTGTCGGTATCGAGTTCGGAGATCGGCGGCGCCGGAAGACGCGTGAACGGTACGTCGCCCGGATTCTGGAAACGATCCCGAGCGAGCCGTACGACTCAGAGGTGGCCCGAGCTCACGCGCGGCTGCTTGCGCACACGCGCAGATCCGGTCGGCCCACAGGAGCCCATGACTTGATCCTCGCGGCGACTGCGCTGGCTCGGGGGCGAACAGTCGTCACTTCCGACGCGGCGGGGTTCGAGGATCTGCCCGGCGTGATACTGAAGGCGGCCTGACCGTCGAGATCCAAGGCCGAGGGCTCGCCTCACCAGGGCCGACCTGCTCTGCCGAGGACAGCGTTGGCCTCGCCGTGATTGTCGCCCTCGGGAGTGGGCCGGCGCTTCTGTCTGCGGAGAGCGGCGGCGGGCGGGTCGGGTGCGGTCTGTCCGCGGGTATGCGAGGATCGCGGTGTTCGCGAGAGGAGGGATGGAGGATGGCAGCGATTCGTGAGACGGTGGAGATCAGCCGCTCACCCGATGAGGTGTTCGCGTACCTGAGTCAGCTCGACCGCCACGGCGAGTGGCAAGAGCAGATCATCGAGGTGACCGTCGAGACGGAGGGCCCGACCCGGGTCGGCAGCCGGGCCACCGATCTGCGCAAGGTGCCGGGTGGCAAGCAGCGAGTGAGCTATGAGATCACCGAGTTCGACCCGCCGCAGAAGGCGTCGTTTCGGGGGGTGAACGGCCCGATCCGCCCGGCCGGGACGGTGACGGTCGAGCCGCTCGAGGGTGGCTCGCGCTCCCGGGTGACGCTCGAGCTCGACCTGGTCGGTCACGGCCTGGTCGGGAAACTCCTCGGCCCGCTCGCCCGCCGCGACGCCCGCAGGCAGGTACCCGAGGACCAGCGGCGGCTGAGGGAACACCTCGAGGCCGGCGGATAGCCGCGCTCCAACCGGCCTGCCCTCGGGCCCGGCCGCGGGACCCGTCTTGCGCAGGCGGTCGGCCGGGCGGGGTCAGAGCTCGCGCGCCTGGTTGACGAGCCGGACGACGAGGTGGCGCCGCGAGGCGTTGCCGCGGATGTCGGCCGCTTCGACGTCCAGCCGGTAGCGCCCGTCGGGAAACGGTCGCGTGTCGAACCGCCGCGCGAGCTGGATCCGGAAGAGCCCCGGCTCGTTCGGGTGGTTCTGGCGCGTGCCCGGCGCGTAGACCCGGCGGAAGTTCATGTCGGAGGGCGGCGTGCCCGCGATCTTCGCCACGAACGACGTGCGGAAGTCGAGGGCGACGCGCCAGGGCACCACCGCGTGGCCGCCGTGGACGAGACGCCAACGAACGAGCGTCGGCGACACCGGCATCCCCCGCCACGCCGGCTGCGGCGGCCAGAGCGGCGGGTGATCGAAGGCCTCGGCGATCAGCCCGACCAGCCCGTAGAGCCCGTCGTGCGGGCGGGAGGTGACGATCCGGGAGACGACCGGGGCGCCGAAGTCCTCGTACGGCGTCATCGCGCCGGGCCGCAGCGGGTTCCAGTACGCCTTGCCGCGCCGCTCGGCGAGGTGGACGTGCCCCCAGCCCTTCCCGATGTGGCCGAGGAGGGCGCCGCGCCCGACCCGTGTGCCGGTCCGCACCGCCGGCACCACGTGCCAGTACGAGTGCTCCCGCTCGCCCTCCACCTCCACCACCGTGACGTTGTGGCCTCGGACCGAGATCCGCCCGCCGTCCACCGCGTACACCGCGGTCCCGTCGAGCGCCGACACGTCGACCCCGAAGTGGAACGAGCTTCCGCCCTTGCCGCCGATCCGCGGGTCGCCGAAGAGCCCGCGAACCGGGTGCTGCCGGTGGAACGGCCTCACGGGCCACTGGTGACCGTCTGTGCTCGGCGACACGGTCGAGAACGCTACTACTTGATCCCGTTCACGAACGTGGCGAACAGCCCCTCCCGGACGAAGACGTACATGAGCCCCAGCGCGAGGGGATGCGGGATGACGAGCCCCGCCCACAGGAAGACGGCGGAGTAGAGCGCGATCCCGACGGTCATCGAGATCGCCGCCGCCGCCGCCGCCTTGCCCGCGCCGTCGAACCCGAGGAGCCCGAAGCCGAGCAGCACCCCGCCCACGGTGCCGGCGGCGAGCAGGGGCGCGCAGACCGTCACCGTCGCCGCGAGCTTCGAGGCGCACCGCATCGGAGTAAAGTCGATGCGGCCAGCGAGGAGGTTGGTGTGGCGTCAGCAAGGTTCGTCAAGACGGGGATCACACCCGATGAGCACGACCAGATGCGCGATGTCCCCGACGTTGCTCAGCGCTATCGGTCCGGGACAAAGGTGGCGCGAGCGACTCAGGTGGCTCGCGCCGGCCCTCGTTTGGGCCAGCGTCCGTCCCGTGAAAGCCTCGGCCCGGAGCCGGGATACCCATGCCGGCATGGCTGAGTCTCTCGATCCAATCGGCGAGGGCATCTGGCGCTGGACGGCGCGTCACCCCGAGTGGCACCCGTCCGGGTTCGGAGACGAGGTCGCCTGTTTTGCCGTGAAGACTGACGCCGAGCTGCTGCTGATCGACCCGTTGCTGCCGGCCGACCCGGCGCCGGTCCACGAGTTGGTGGATGCCCAGGGGGGTGAGGGCGGGATCGCGGTGCTGATCACGATCCCGTATCACGTGCGCGACGCGGAGCGTCTGCGCAGAATTCACGGCAAGCGCTGCACGATCTGGGGACACGAGGCCTGTGCGAGCCGCCTCAACAAGCGCGCCGGCTTCCACCCGATCACGCCCGAGACCGAGCTTCCCGCCGGCGTCCGCGCCCACGCGATCGGCAGCCCGCGTCGGCAGGAGCAGCCGCTCTGGATCCCCTCGCACAAGGCGCTCGCCTTCGGCGACGCGGTGATCGAGACCGGCGATCGGCTGCGGGTCTGGGAGGAAGACCTCGACAGCGAGCAGCGCTCGCGCTGGTACCGCGAGCGCTTCATACCGACGCTGAAGCCGCTGCTCGACCTCCACCCAGAGCGGGTGCTCGTCACGCACGGTGCCCCCGTGCTCGGCGACGGACGCGCGAAGCTCGCCTCCGCGCTGCGCTCGAAGCCGTGGAATCGCCGCAGCGCCGCGTCCACCTGACTGGCGGACCTCGGCTCCCTCCAGCCCGGCACGATCTTCGGCAGCCCGTCGCCGACGCGATCGGCGAAGACCGGATCCGCGCGTGGCTCTTACGGCTGGACTTCGAGGACTTTCTTCACGACCCAGCGGTGTTTGCCGATCTTCCGGTCGCGGCTGAACCCGAGCTTCTCGTAGGTCGACAAGGCGCCGTTGAAGAGGAAACCGGCGGGCACCGAGCTCGCGTCTTCCGGGTAGCCCTCGACGGTTCCGCCGCCAAGGCCCGCGATCAGGTCGAGCGCCCCGGCGAGTGCAGCGGTGGCCACGCCCTGCCGGCGATGCCCCTTACCAACGAAGCAACACGCGATTCGCCAGTCGGGCAATCCGGTCAGGTCTTTCTCGTACTGCGCCCGGTTCTTGATCTTGGGTACCTCGTCGGGCACGCCGAACTGACACCAGCCCACGCAGTCATCCCCCTCGAGCACCAGTGCCGCATGTGCCGCGCCTGCCTTCACACGAGCCAGTTTCCGCTGTCGGTTCAGGTTCGGCTCACGACTGTCATCAGCGTGGAAGCCCATGCACCAGCAGCCGCCGAAGATGCCGTTGTTGCGCTCGACCAGGCTGGCAAACGTTTGCCAGGTCCATTCATCGAGAGCCTTGATCGTGTAGCCCGACCCCATCGAGACGCAGGCTAACTTGTCGAGATCCAGACCGCTCGCCTGCCCGAGTTCGTGCGGTTGCGGAAGTCGTCGGCACGGCGCCGCAGGTCTGCCCGGTTCTCGTCCGGCGTCATCTCTCGCGGCCACGTGCTGTCCTCCCAGCCGGGTGTCGCGTGGACGTGGTCCAGCGACGACGTCCACGCGCCGTAGTCCTGGTCGTTGTGCTCGGGCCCGAGCGGCTCGAGGACGAACTGCGGGGTCTCGAGCCGTCGAGGGAAACGTCGAAGTCGCGTGGCACGTTTCGCGCCAGTGCCCGCTCCTCTCCAACTCTGCGGCACAGAAGAACGGGGCTACTTGCAGGGAGTTCGAAACGAACCACGGGCAGCCCGACAAGCAGAGAGGCCCCGCCGGGTTCCGACGAGGCCGCTCCCGATCGTGCACGCAGACTACGAGACCGAAGAAACCAAGTCGGCGGACAAGGCGAACGCCGACGGGCCATTCCTCTAATTAGTCCTCGATCTGCGCCGTTTCATTCCGCTGCAACGCATCGAGTGCGGCTCGCATGGCCTCGAACTTCTCGGGCGAATGGCCGACCCAGTCGACAAGCTCGCCGACAACACGCAACGGCTCGCGGCTACGGAAGGACTGCGTTGGATTCCCTGGGAACTTCTTGTCGGTCAAGTTCGGGTCGTCCTCGAACTCCCCGGTTGGCTCGACGATGTAGATGCGCCCGCGGCCCTCACCGCTGGCGAGTTCGGCGCCCCAGACCGCGGCGTCGAGAGTTGCGCTGAAGTAGAGGTAGTTCATCACCCGGCCGGCCTCGAAGTTCGATTCGCGCCCCGGGACCAGCAGATCGCCGACCGCGAGGTCTGCCTTCGTACCGTGCAGGTACACGCCCGCCTCGTACACCTCGAACGGCACCGGCTCACGCCAGGCGCTCATGCGACGATGCTAGCGTCACGCAACAGCGGCGATGCGCGGAGCCGGGCACCGTCCGCGTGTTGACATTCGGGGCAGCAGCGGCTCGCGTGGGCGAGTGTTCGGCAGTCCCCCGAGCGCGCCTGCGATCCGTAACTTCGGCAAGATCCGTGCAATGCGTGTGACTTATGCCTTGGAGGGAGGCTTCGGGCAGTGGGCGAGCTGACGGATCAGTTGCGGTCCTTCCTCGGCGGGCGGCGTTACGCAGTGCTCGCGACCCACGATCCGGACGGCGGCATCCACCTTACGCCGATCTGGTTCCTGTTCGAGGACGACCGCTTCTACTTCGCGTCGTCGTCCGGAAGCCGGAAGGTGAAGAGCGTCGAGCGGAGCCCCTCGGCCTCGGTCGTGGTCGACGCACGCGAGCCGGGGCGGGAGCGCTGGGTCTCGGCGTCGGGCCCAGTTGAGATCCTGCGCGACGGCGAGGCGCAGTCGATCAACGCCCGCATCAGGCGCCGGTACCTCGCGCCACAAGCGCTCGACGGCCCGATCGACGCCGCGCTCCGCGCGTCGGACGACGTCACGCTCAGGCTGACGCCGACGGCGTGGCGGTCGTGGAAAGCGCCGATCGTGGACTCGCCGGAGCGCTGGTTCCTAGCGGTCGACGCCTAGAATCGAGCGTCTCGTCAAGGCGGAGGAACGGCGGGCAAGATCGTTCTCGACCTTGATGCGGAAGGAAAGCTCAAACGGGATCGCAGTTCTGGGCGCTCGGAACATCGGAAAAGCCTTCCCAACGAGGCATCTGGGCGAGGCTGAGCGCCTGTAGGTCTCGGCTGCGCCAGTGTGCCGCGATGACGCCCGAAGAAGTGAGGCTGGATCTGGCGCGACCGATGAGTTCTCGGTGGTTTGTCGGTCTCCATTGCGCGTGAGTCCGTAGCAGGGTGAGATGCGGCCGGAGCAGGCGGCCGATAAAGGAGTCATGAGATGACGCGGTATCTGATCTCGTTCGATGACGGGCAATGACGTTTCCCGAGGAGGATCTCCCCGACGTGGCCGAGGCAGCGCACGCGGTGGTGCAAGAGGCAAAGGACGCCGGCGTTTGGGTGTTCGGCGGCGGGCTGCATTCCCACGAAGAGGTGAGCGTGGTGGCCACCGACGGGACGGTCACCGACGGCCCATACCCTGAGAGCAAGGCGTACATCGGCGGATTCTCGGTTGTCGACGTTCCCTCACGCGAGGAGGCGCTGGAGTGGGCTGGCAGGATCGCCGTCGCCTGCCGCTGTGCGCAGGAGGTTCGCGAGTTCGTGCCCGGCTCTACGCCCTGATCATGGCCGTCCGCGAGAGGCGGCGGAAGACGTTTCGCGTTTCGCCGTTCGCCCACCATCGCCTGCTCGAGCGTTCACGAGTGCACCCTGAGCGCACGCGCGCAAAGCTGGCAGGCCTGGGGTTTCATCGACGACAGCGCAACGGCAGACATCGCGGACGCCACCGCCTGCGGTCTGCGAAGCATCTGCCCTTTCTCCACGGCTTCTTGAGCGAGCGAGATACCACTTTCCTCCTACTGTTCACGCTAGTCACGCCGCTGCCATACTCTGGATTATGCGCGGAGTAGCCGCAGTGGCCGCAATCGCCGCACTGATAGCCGCTCCATCAGCTCGAAGCGTCGGTGGTACGCGCGCTTTCGCGATCAGCAGCGCGGCGACGCTAGGCACAGCGACGACGCTGGTTCTTCATCTGACGAGTGATAGCCCGTGGAATCGGGCGACATTCTCTGTGCCTCTCGGCTACACGGCACCGGACATGGGGCGTCAGACACCCGGAATCGCGATGAGCCACGTAAGCCTGCGGGCGGCGCTCGCCTCGGGAGAGGCCGTCGAGGGCGGCGGGCCGGGAATCGGAAGCGTTCTGGTCGCCGACCCAGCGTCACATCTCGCGGACACCTGTTCGCCCGGACGGCACGAGGCGGTCTGGACGATGAACGCCCCGCTCGATGGCCGCGACGTCCAGATACCCGTCTATGTCGACGACGGCGGCGATGACGCCGGTTACGCATTCAGGCTTACCGTCTGCGGCGATGCGGGCGGCGGTATGAGATTGACGGGATTCGACCTCGCAACGAAGATCTTTGTGAATCCGCGCCGCGCGGGAGCCTATGTGTGGCGGGCTCAGATCGACGATGGCGACTATCGGTCCATCGCAACGCTTCCGACAACGCTTCGAGTATCGCGGGTACGTCGCGTCGATCGTGGTAAGGCGATTGTGACCGGAGTGGTGAGAAGCGGTGGACATGGACGTCAGGGAGTCCGCGTAGCCGTTTGGTCCAAGCGTAATTCCGGCCAGCAGGGCTTCGCCCTCGCCCATACGAACGCAAAAGGCAGCTTCACCGTGCGCATAAGTGCCCCGAAGGGCCGTCTTCGCGTGTGGGCGACGGTGGAAGCTGTGCCGCCTGCGACCGGCTTACCGTGTGACCGCGCGGCAGCGCCGACCTGCGTCGCCCAGTCGAACTACGGCACGTTCGCGCTCAAGTCGAACGTCGTGCGCCTGCGCGGTTGATTCGTAACCCGCGCCATTGCCAGGCGAGCCGGAACGTTAAGCGATGCTCGGGGTGAGCACCTTGACCTTCGCCTTATCGGGCCCAAGGTCGAGCGCCGCGTAGATCACGTCCGGGTCGAGATCGGCGCCGTCGGGCCAAGCAACCGTTCCGAGTTCCTCGTCCACGTGCACCAGCTCGAACTTGGCCGGGTCGCGCAGCGGTGCGAACACGGGCGTCGCGAGCAGCGGTGTGATGTCGACGTCACGGACCTCGCCGTCGGCGAACATGACACGGACCACGTGGTCGGGCCGCGCAGTCGCGGCGATCATCTTCGGGGCGACAGCAGGCTCCATTACCCTCAATCGTAGCGTTCGACCGGATGCTCGCCAGCCTGAGCGCGCTCCCAATCGGAGCGGAGCGCCTGCCGGTTGCGCCGGCACCAATCCGCCACGTGTCGCACCTTCCCTGCCGGCACCCTCCCGTCGATCAGCTCACCGCTCTCGATCGAGAAGCGCGCTTCCTCGAGGCCGGGATCGCCTGGGCGGCCAGCGCGAACGTGGATGTGGGGCGGCGGATGATCGTTGAAGTAGACCATCACGACCAATCCGGCGACGTTGGCGATCTTTGGCACCCTGGAGACCTTACGCAGCGTCTCAACTCGCATATCCGAGCGTCCTCTCGCCTGAGCAGCCCACAGGTTCGTGCGCCCGCCGTTAGCTCGGTTGACGAGGGCGAGAAGGAACCGTGCCTGACGGTCGAGCAGCTTGATCAGTAGCGACGTGTCGCCCGTCACGCGGGGAGGGTGGCAGGCCGATCGGAAGCCGCGTGGGAGCGGGCGCGGCAAACCCCTGCGCCGCCGACCCGCACGAAAGAGACTGCCCCGCGCTAGATCTCGAGGGGAGAGACGACGAAGCCGAGGCGGGCGGTCGATCGTTGCGGGCGCGCATCGAGCGTGACGAGCCTGCAGCCGAGCAGATCTGCGAGGGCGACGTACTTCCTTGCTTGCCGCGTCAGGGAACGTCCATGCGCTGCAGGCGGCGGACGACGAGGAGCACGAAGCCGACGAAGACGACGGCCGATCCGACGATCGCCGCCGGGCCGCCGACGAGATGGTGGCCGGGCCCCGCGAAGCGAGAGTGGTCGAGCACCTTGAGCACGCCGAGCGTGTACTGCCGGATGCTCAGGTACTTGATCCCGTTCACGAACGTGGCGAACAGCCCCTCCCAGACGAAGACGTACATGAGCCCCAGCGCGAGGGGATGCGGGATGACGAGCCCCGCCCACAGGAAGACGGCGGAGTAGAGCGCGATCCCGACGGTCATCGAGATCGCCGCCGCCGCCGCCGCCCTGCCCGCGCCGTCGAACCCGAGGAGCCCGAAGCCGAGCAGCACCCCGCCCACGGTGCCGGCGGCGAGCAGGGGCACGCAGACCGTCACCGTCGCCGCGAGCTTCGAGACGACGATCCGCCAGCGCGCGACCGGCGTCAGCGTCAGGTTGGCGAGCGTCTTGTCGCCGAGCTCGTTCCCGAGCGCACCGGGCGCGACGGCCAGGACGACGATCGGGAGGATCGCGGACGCGAGCAGCCCGTTCAGCAGGGTGTCGTCCAGCTCGTCGGGCGAGGGCCGGTCGGCGGACGTGCCCGCGACAGCGGCGAGCACGAGCGGCACGGCGCAGAGCACGAGCAGGATCAGTAGCCGCCACCTGCCGGTGAGCTGGCGCAGCGAGAGGAGGTAGATCTGCGTCACCGCTCCACCACGTACTCGAAGACGCTCTCCAGCGAGTCGTCGAGCGGCTCCACCCGGAGGAGCCTGATCGAGAGGTCGGCGGCGAGCAGCGGCAGCGACCGCTGGACCGCGCCGACGTTGCGGCTGAGCAGCACGACCTCGCCGTCGGGCCCGATCTCGACCGAGTCGACCGCGTCGAGCCGGACGAGGGCGGCGGCCAGCTCTCTCGGCGCGCTGCAGGCGACCCGGACGTGGTAGGGACGCTCGTCGAGGGCCGCTCGAATCGCGTGGTAGTCGCCTTCCGCGGCGAGCTTGCCGTTCACCACGAGCAGGACGGTGCCGCCGAGCGCCTCCACCTCCTCCAGGATGTGCGAGGAGATGAGGATCGTCCGCCCCTCCCGGGCGAGCCGGCGGAGGAGCTCCTGGAACTCGACCCGCTGGCGCGGGTCGGCGCCGCTCAGCGGCTCGTCGAGGATCAGCAGCTCGGGGTCGTGGACGAGCGTGGCCGCGAGCTTGATCCGCTGCTTCATCCCGCGCGAGTAGGTGCGGATCGGCCGGTCGGCGGCATCGGCGAGGTCGACCAGCGCGACCGCCCTGCGCGTCGCCTCGGCGACGCCCGCGACACCTCTCAACCGCGCTGCGAGCGCGACGAGCTGCCGCCCCGCGAGCATCTCGTAGGTCGACTCGTGCTCCGACATCACGCCGATCCGGCGGTAGAGCTCCAGATTCAGCCGCGGGTCCTCCCCGAACACGCGCACGCGACCCTGCGACGGCTTGGCGAGCCCGCTGATGAGCCGCAGCAGCGTCGTCTTCCCGGCGCCGTTCGGGCCGAGCAGGCCGGTGATGCCGGGGTGGATCTCGAAGGAGACGTCGTTGACCGCGACGACGCTCCCGAACCACTTGGAGACCGAGTCGACCACGATCACGGGCGGGCCGGCGCCGTCCGGCGAGGCGGCCGGCACCGGCTCCTCCGCGGGGTCGCGCACGGTGCCCTCGAGCTGCGTGGTCATGCGGCGAGCCGCCGGTAGCGCCTCCGGGTGACGAGCCCGGCGAGGCAGACGACGAGCAGGTACCAGCCGACCTGGACCGCCGCCGGCAGGTGCTCGGCGGCGTCCGCGCCGGCCGACGGCGAGCCGCCGAAGATCAGGTCGTTCAGGAACAGCGGGATGTCGCGCATGCTGAGCAGCGCGAGCCAGCGGGCCGTGCGCAGGTCGAGCACGTCGGTCACGCTCCCGATCACCGCCGTGGAGACGACGAACAGCCCGACGAGAAAGGCGGCCGCGTAGGCGCGCCTGGTCGTGAAGGAGGCGACGAGGGTCGCCAGCGTCGCGACGTAGACCGCGAGCGCCGCTCCGGCGAGGAGGAAGCGCGGGGCGTCGAGCCAGTTGTCGCCGAGGTACCCGGCCGGGTCGTTCGCGCCGAGGACGAGCCCCGTCATCAGGATCACCTGCGGTAGCCACGCGACCGCCGTCATCACGGTGACGAGCGCCGCCCAGCGCGAGACGGCGTAGTCGGTCGCCCGAAGGGGGCGCACGAGGTAGAGGCTGATCGTCCCGTTCCGCCGGTCGGGGCAGAAGAGCTCCGGGCCGACGGCCGCTGCGAACACCAGCAGGACGATCGACGCGATCGCGTAGTAGTCCCCGTACGAGGGCAGGTCGGCGGCGGCGTCGAAGTCGAAGGCCAGCCGGTCGACGGCCCCGGCGACGAGCGCCAGCACGATCGCCGGGATCAGCGAGGCGCCGATGAAGAGCCACGGGACGATCTTGGCGCGGCCGCCGCGGCCGAGGCCCATCGCCGCCCTCAGCCCGTCCCGGTAGACGGCGAGCATCGCCCGCGACCGGCCCTCTCTCGGGCCCTCGTAGCGCCTGAAGCCGAGGTCGAAGACGCGGCCGGCGGCGTCTGCCCCGCTCACCGCCCGGGCTCCGTTCCGTTCGCCCTGAACAGCTCGACGAGCGTCCTGCGGTGGGGGGCCATCCGCCGCAGCGGCGCCCCCGAGGCGACGAGGGCGTCGCGGATCACGTCGTAGCGCTCGTCGACGACGTCCGGGACGACGACCGTCGTGCCCTCGAGCCGCGACTCGACCCGGCGGGCGCTCAGGGCCGCCAGGAACTCGTCCTGCCGGCCGGTCACCTCGACGTAGAGCGTCTCCGTCTCCTGCGTGAACGCCGAGACCTCTCCCTGGTGGACGACCTGTCCCTGCTCGAGCACGAGGATGCGGTCGCACGTGCGCTCGACGTCGCCCATGATGTGCGACGAGAGCAGCAGGCTGATCCCGAACTCCCGGTTGGTCTTGCGGACCAGGTCGAGCATCTCGTCGCGCCCGGCCGGGTCGAGCCCCGAGACGGGCTCGTCGAGGAAGACGAGCACCGGGTCGTGGACGAGCGCCTGCGCCAGCTTCACGCGCTGTCGCATGCCGGTCGAGTAGCCGCCGATCGGACGGTAGCGCTCCTCGAACAGCCCGACGTGTCGCAACGTGTCCGCCGCGCGGGAGCGGGCGTGGCCGCGCGGGAGGCCGCTCACCTCGGCCATGTGGCTGAGGAACTCGGCGGCCGAGACGTTCTGGGGCAGGCAGTCGTGCTCGGGCATGTAGCCGAGCCGGGCCCGCACCTGGACGTTCCTCGCCGCCGTCTCGCCGAGCACCTCGGCGGTCCCCTCGGTCGGCTCGATCAGGCCCAGGAAGAGCCTGATCGCCGTGCTCTTGCCCGCGCCGTTGGGGCCGAGGAGCCCCGTGACCGCCTCCTGGATCTCGAAGTCGGCCCGGTCCAGCGCGACGACCTTGCCGTAGCGCTTGGTCAGGCCGCGAGCCCGGAGCAGAACCTCCACTCTGACGATTCTAGGCCCGCCCGGAAGGGGCGCCCGCGCGCCGTCACGTCTCCGCGAGCCAGCTGCGGTCGAGGTCCTCGGCGTAGGCCGAGAGCGACCGCCGGTAGCGCAGGATCGCCGGGTCCGTGGTCGACTCGAGCAGGACCTGGATCAGCGACTCGACCGCGTCGCGGGGCCGGCCCCGGTTGTACAGCAGCATCGCCTGGAAGACCCGCAGCGGCCTGAAGTCGGGGAACCGCTCGAGACCCTCGCTGAAGACGCGCTCGGCGTCGGCGTCCCGGCCGAGCGTGCGGTAGGTGCTGCCGAGGCCGAGGTAGAGCCCGCGCAGCTCGTCGTCGTCGAGGTCCCCGGCGATCGCCGCCTCGTAGTGCCCGGCCGCCTCTTCCTCCAGGCCGAGGCTGTCGTGGACCCAGGCCGTCTGCACGGCCACCTGGGCGTCGCCAGGAAGCTCGGCGCGCAGCTCGAGCAGGAGCCGCCGCGCCTCCTCGAGCCGCCCCTCCTCGCGGAGGGCGACTGCCTGCGCGAGCCGCTCGTCCCTCGACCCGGTCATCGCCGGATCGTGCCAGGCCGGGGAGCGGCGCGCGCGGGCCTAGGTGACGGCCGGGAGCTCCGAGACCTCGAGCCCCACGGGTGCAGGCGCCGTCCCGGCGGAGGGCAGCAGGCCGGGCAGCCTGAGCGCGAAGACGGTCCGTCCCGGCCGCGACTCGACCGAGCACGCGCCGCCGTGCGCCTTTGCGATCGCGGCGACGATCGAGAGGCCGAGCCCCGCTCCGCCGGTCGTTCGCGAGCGGGCATCGTCGGCACGGGCGAAGCGGTCGAAGATGTGCTCCAGCGCCGCTTCGGGCACGCCGGAGCCGTCGTCGGCGACCTCGACGACGATCTCGTCGCCGGCCCGCCTCGCCCGGAGCTCGATCGTCCCGCCCGGCTCGGTGTACTCGACCGCGTTCTCGAGCAGCGCGTCCAGCGCCTCGCGGAGCCCCTCCTCGTCCGCCCGCAGGGTGGCGGGCGGAGTCGTACCGAGCCGCCAGCCCCGCGGCGCCACTCCCGACCAGCGCACGAGGACGTCCTCGAGGAAGCTCTCGACGTCGAGCTCGCTCGTGACCAGGAAGTCCGGCCGGTCGGCCTTCGCGAGCAGCAGCAGCCGGTCGATGATCCGCTCGATCCGTCCGAGCTCGTCGAACGCGACCGAGAGCTCGGCGGACTCGCCGGCCTGGCGACGGAGGAGCTCGAGGTGGCCGGTCGCGATCGTCACGGGCGTCCGCAGCTCGTGCGAGACGTCGTGGAGGAAGCGCTCCTGACGGGCGAGCAGCGTCGCCCGGCTCTCCGCCAGCGCCTCGGCCTGCCGGATCGCCGCGATTCGCCGCTGCGCGTGCCAGACCATGGCCAGGAACATGGTCGACATGAGCGGCACCTCGAAGAGCTCGCCCCAGAGCTGGGTCCCCGCGAAGGCGTCCGCGAGGATCGAGCCGCCGGTGGTGATGATCACGGCGCCGAGCACCAGGCCCGTCCCGCGCCTGCCCCAGACGCAGAAGCCGTAGACGATCGTCAGGCTGATCCACACGAAGTGGAAGGGGATCGTCTCCCAGCTCGGCCAGGCGATCATCGCGGCGACGTTCGCGACGGCGAACGAGGCCCAGAGGGCCTCGATCGAGTATCTATGCCACCAGGCGGTAACCCGCATTCCGCACCGTCTCGATCGGAGCATCGGGGCCGAGCTTCTTCCGCAGCCGGCGCACGCAGACGTCGACGACGTTCGAGCCGGGCTGGAAGCTGTATCCCCACACGTCGGCGAGCAGCCGCTCGCGGCTGATCACCTCGCCCTCGTGGCGAAGAAGATGGTGGAGCAGCCGGAACTCGCGGTCGGGCAGGTCGCAGACCGTTTCGCCGTAGTGGGCCTGCCGGCGGGCGAGGTCGAGGACGAGGGAGCCGCACCGCACGGTCCCGTCGTCGTCCGGCTGGTGCATCCTCCGCAACTGGACGCGCACGCGGGCAATCAGCTCGTCGAGGGAGAAGGGCTTGGCGACGTAGTCGGACGCGCCCAGCTCGAAGCCCTTCAGCTTCGTCGGGAGGTCGGAGCGTGCCGAGAGGACGAGCACCGGCAGGTCGGGCCGGGCGGCACGCAGCGCGCGGAGGACGCCGAGGCCGTGCAGCCCGGGGAGGAGGAGGTCGAGGACGACGAGATCCCACTGACGGCCGAGGGCCTGCTCGAGGCCCTCGTTTCCGTCCGCCGCGCACTCGACGGCGTACCCCTCGGCCTCCAGCCCGCGGGCGAGAAACGCACGGATGCGTGTCTCGTCCTCGATCACCAGGATCCGCATCAGTCCCTCGGGCGAGGACCCTACCGCAGCGGCGAATGACCTGTAGATGACCGGCGAATGACAGTTTCGTCATCTTGGTCGAAATTGCCCAGGCGGTGCGGTATACCGCCACGCCGTGGGGGCGAAGACGAAGGTCGCCGCCGGCGTCGCGTTCGGGGTCGCGCTCGCCGGCGTGCTGATCGGCTTCTACATCGAGGGCTACCTCGTCGGCAACACGACGCCCTACCGCCCGCCGGTGCAGGCCGGGGCGACGCGGGCGGTGAACCTGGAGCTCCAGACGGTCGCCGCGGTCGGCCCGTCCCTCGCTCCGCATCCCGACTGGGTCTCCTACCTCGTCCGCGAGAACGGGGTGTGGAAGCGGAGCACGATCTGGCACCTGCCGGCGAACGCGCTCATCCACGTGAAGATCTACAACTTCGACGGCGCGAGCGGGCTCCGCAACCCCTTCCTGGGACGGCCGGAGGGCCTCGTCGGCCCCGAGCTCGTGGACGGGAAGCCGCTCGTCGTCATGCCGCCCGACCAGCCGTCGCACACGTTCGCCGTCCCCGCGCTCGGCGTCCTCGTCCCGGTCGCGCCGGTCGGCGACGACGAGCCGAACCAGTGCGGCTACGCGCCGTGCGCGATGTCTATGGCGCACCACGTGACGGAGTTCACCTTCCGGACCGGCAAGCCCGGCCACTACCGCTGGCAGTGCTTCGTGCCCTGCGCCGCGGGGTTCATGTTCGGCTTCGGCGGCCCGATGCAGACGATCGGGTACATGGACGGCTTCCTGGACGTCGCCTAGATGTCCACGGTTCCCCACGCCGGCGCGGACCGGGCGGGCGTTCCCCACGGCCGGCGCTTCCTCGTCCTGTGGCTGGTCCTGAGCGCGATCGCGACCCCGCTGGTCGCGATCTTCCTCGGGCCGGCGATCCCGCCCGGGAACGGCTCGACGCAGGCGACAGAGCAGGTGTTCGACAACCAGGTGATGGTCTCGGTGGTGACGCCGGTGTGCGTCCTGGTCGCCCTCTTCCTCGTCTACGCGCTGGTCGTGTTCCGGCAACGCGGCGCCGAGATCGTCGACGGCCCGCCGATCCGCGGCGACTCGGGCATTCAGATCGCGTGGGTGATCGCCACCAGCGTGACCGTGCTCGCGCTCGCCGCCTTCGGCACCTACGAGCTGCTCGTCAGCGGCTCCGGGGGAGGCCAGGGGCCGACGGCCGCGTTCCTGCCCTCCGGCCACTCGAAGGCGATGGACGTCCAGGTGATCGGGCAGCAGTGGGAGTGGACCTTCCGCTACCCGACCTACGGGGGAGTGGAGACGCCCAAACTGAAGCTCCCGGCGAACACGCTGATCCGCCTCCACGTGACCTCGCTCGACGTCGTGCACTCGTTCTGGGCCTACAAGCTCGGGGTGAAGGCCGACGCGAACCCGGGGGAGGACAACGTCGTCTACCTCGAGACCAAGGGGCCCCGGTCGTTCGAGATTCACTGCGCCGAGCTGTGCGGCCTCTGGCACGGCTACATGTTCGACACCGGCGAGGTCGTCCCGTCCGACCAGTTCGCAACCTGGATCAAGCAGCAGCAGGCCTACTTCGCGCCGGTGATGAAGTACGTGCCGCCCTACTCGACGAAGTACCTCCCCGACCCACAGCTGCGAGCCGGATGAGCCGCGCCCGAAAGGAAGGAGTGCTGTGAGCGCAGACGCGATCGCCGCCCGCCCACCCGCGTGGCGGCGCCTGGCCGGCTTCAACGCGCTCACCGCCTGCCTGCTGGGGATCGGCGGGTACTACCTCGGCTGGTTCATCGGCCACCACACCGGCGCGGTCAGCCTCGGCTACTTCGCCGACACGGACCAGAACGACGTCTCGGTCTTCCTGGGCTACTTCCTCGGCGTCGCCGGCTTCCTGATCGGCCTCGGCTTCCTCAACTACCCGTTGGCGCGGATGCGCGGCTACCCGCCGTCACTGCGCGAGAAGGAGACGGAGGGCGTCGGCCGCTACTTCGGCCTCTGCACCGACCACAAGGTGGTCGGGATCCAGTACCTGGTCGGGATCGGCCTCTTCTTCTTCATCGGCGGCCTGAACGCGATGCTGATCCGCGTCGAGTTGCTGCGGCCGGACGCGCAGGTGTTCCCCGCCGGCCAGTACCTGACCCTGGTCGGGATGCACGGGACGATGATGATGGGGATGATGTCGAGCGGGATCCTCGGCCCGTTCGCGAACTACTTCGTGCCGCTGATGATCGGCGCCCGGCGGATGGCCTTCCCCCGGATCGAGGCGCTCACCTTCTGGCTGCTGATGGCGGCCGGCGCGATCCTGACGACGACGATCTTCTTCGGCGGCTTCCCGACCGGCTGGACGGGATACGAGCCGCTGAACGACCAGGCTAACACCGGGATGGACTCGTACATCGTGTTCTTCGCCCTGGTCGGCCTCTCGATGACGCTGCTCGGCCTGAACATGATCGCGACGATCGTGACCATGCGCGCTCCGGGCCTGACCTGGTCGCGCCTGCCGATCTTCTGCTGGGGCGTGCTCTCGACCGCGATCCTGATGCTGCTCGCCGCACCTGTGCTGATCGCGGTGCTCTCGATGGCGATGCTCGACCGCACCGCTCAGACCACCTTCTTCATCCCGAGCGCCGGGGGCAGCCAGTACCTGTACGAGAACCTGTTCTGGGTGTTCGGCCACCCGGAGGTGTACATCCTTGCCCTGCCAGGGTTCGCGATCGTGCTCGAGCTCCTGCCGGTCTTCTCGCGCAAGCCGCTCTGGGGGTACCGGCTCGCCGTCGTCGGCCTGCTCGGCGTGACGCTCTTGAGCTTCCTCGTCTGGCAGCACCACCTCTTCGTCAGCGGGATCAACAGCGACCTGCGGCCGTTCTACATGCTCTCCACCGAGCTGATCTCGATCCCGACCGGCTTCACCTTCCTCTGCGGGCTGATGACCCTTTGGCGGGGGCGGATCCGGCTCACGGTGCCGATGCTGTTCTGCCTCGCCTGGTTCTTCAACTTCCTGATCGGCGGCCTGTCGGGCGTCTTCCTCTCCGACGTGCCGAGCGACGTGACCACGCACGGGAGCTTCTTCTCGATGGCCCACTTCCACTACACGATCATGGGCGGGCTGATCTTCACGTTCTTCGCCGCCATCTACTACTGGGTGCCGAAGATGACCGGCTTCCAGCTGAACGAGCGGCTGGGGAAGATCCACTTCTGGTCGATGTTCCTCGCCTTCAACTTCACCTTCGCGCCGCTGTTCGCGGTCGGGTTCCTGGGCCAGCCGCGCCGCGTCGTCACGTATCCGGCGCATCTGCAGTGGCTGAACGACTGGGTCTCGGCCTCGGCGTTCGTGCTCGGCCTGTCGATGCTCGTCTTCCTCTTCAACCTCGTGTACTCGCAGCTCTTTGCGCGGGTGCCCGCCGGCGACAATCCGTGGGCCTCGCGGTCGCTCGAGTGGCAGCTGCCCTCGCCGGTGCCGGTCCACGACTTCGACCGCATCCCGGTGATCACCGGCGATCCCTACGACTACGGCGGCGCCGGCGCCCCGGTCGCGGCGCCCGCGCCCGCCCCCGCGGGAGGAGCGTAGACGTGACCGAGCTCGTCGCCCATGCCACCGAGTACGAGGTCGTCGAGGGCGAGCCGCCCGAGCAGCTCGAGCGCAACCTCGCCTCCGCCGGCCATCTGCTCGCCAGTGCGACGGCGTTCTTCTTCCTCGCCTTCGTCTTCGCCTACTTCTACCTCCGCTCGCTGGACAACGCCGGCCTGTGGAAGCCCAAAGGGGTCGACGGCTCGATCGGCTGGGGAACAGCGGTGACGGCCTGCATCGTCGCGAGCGCGGTGCTCGTCCGGTGGGGCCTTGCCGACCACCGTGCCGTCCGCCGCAGCGCGTGGCGGATCAAGGGCGTCTCGGCGCTCGTGCTCGGTGCCGTTGCGCTCGTCCTCCAGGTCGTCGCCTGGACGCACCAGGGCTTCGGCCCGGCTGACGGCGGCTTCGCCAGCGTCTACTTCGGCTGGACGGCGTTCATGTTCCTGTTCGTCGTCTGCACGCTCGTCTGGCTCGAGACGACCCTGGCGACCTCGCTCCGCTATGCACGGGTGCCGTTCCCCGGCAGTCCCGCTCCCGGCGAGGCTTCCGGCGACCCCCACCGCACGGCGCACGACGTCGACAACCCACTCTCGCTCGTGCGCGCCGAGCTCACAGCGCTCAGCTTCTACTGGAGCTTCCTGGCGGGGATCGCAGTCCTCACCTGGATCGTCCTCTACCTCATCTAGCCGGGACGGGGACGGGTGCGATCCCTGCCGATCATGACCACCTTCGCCTCGTGGAACGTCGAGCCGCCGCTCTTCCTCGCGCTGGCCTGCGCGGCCCTGTACTGGCGCGGCGGACGCCGGCAGGCGTCCGCCCGGCGGAGCGGGCTGGAGCGGCGCGGCCGCGCCTGGCTCTTCTATTCGGGGTTGGCGGCCATGGTGGTCGCGCTCGACTCGCCGCTCGACTCGCTCTCCGGCCGGCTCTTCGCCGCCCACATGGCGCAGCACGTCCTCCTGCTCAGCGTGGCGCCGCCGCTGATCGCGCTCGCCGCGCCGTGGAGCCGCCTCTGGCAGCCGCTCCCGCTTGGCTTCCGGCGGGCAGCCGCCCGGGCGGTCGCGCTCGACCCGTCGTGGGGATGGGTGCGCGCGGTCGCGCGGGCGCTCGGGCGGCCCGTGCCGGCGTGGCTCGCCTTCAACGCCAACCTGGTCCTCTGGCACGTGCCCGTGCTCTACGACGCGACGCTGCGGAGCCCGGCGGTGCACGATCTGGAGCACGGGCTCTTCCTCTTCACCGGCCTTCTCTTCTGGACGCGGATCGTCGACTCGGCCCCGTTCCGCTCCGGGCTCGGCTGGCTCGGGCGAGTCGCCTGCGCGACCGGCGCGATCGCGGTCGGCTGGGTGCTCGCGATCGTGCTGGCGCTCGCCCCTTCGCCGCTCTACGCGGCCTACGCCTCGCTGCCGCGCCGGCCGGGCGGGCTCTCCGCCCTGGGCGACCAGCAGATCGCCGCCGGCGTGATGTGGGTGCCGGGCTCGATCGCCCTGGTGATCGCCTTCATCGTCTTCCTCTACCGCTGGCTCGAGCCCGAGCCGGCGCGCCGAATGCCTTCCCAGCCTGCACGCCTCGGCGTCGCGGGCACCCCCGAACCGTGACCAACGAGGAGTAGCCATGCTCTCGACGATCGCCGCGCACTTCTTCGCCGGCTCGCTCCTGACCCTGCTGATGCCGGTCGGCCTGCTCGTTCTCGTCGGCCTCTACTGGGCCTACCTGCTTCGGCGGCGTTCGGCCGGGGTGGGGACGGGAGAGACGAAATGACCGAAGGCCGCGTCCCGTATCGGCGGGCCGCGGTCGTCGTCCTGCTCGCGACGGCGCTCGGCGGCGGTGCCGGCGTGGCCGTGCACGAGCTCGGCTCGCGGGCATCGTCGCCGGCGGCTGCCGGCCCGCTTCCCGACTTCCACGGCCAGGCCGCCTGGGACGCGGGCGCGCGCGCGGCGCCGGGTTTCACGCTGCAGGATCAGGACGGCGTGCCGGTGTCGCTGGCCGGGCTGCGTGGCCGCCCCGTGCTCCTCACCTTCGCCGACTCGCTCTGCACGCTGCAGTGCCCGATCCAGGGTCGCCAGGTGGCCTCGATCCTGCGGCGGCTGCCGGCCGCGGAGCGGCCGACGCTCGTCGTGGTCAGCGTCGACCCCTCGGGCGACACGCCGGCGAGCATCCGCAGCGCGACCAGGAAGTGGGGCCTCGCCGGCCCGTGGCGCTGGCACTGGCTGAACGGGCGCGCGACGCAGCTCCACGCAATCTGGCACGAGTACGGGATCACGGTCGACCCGAGCTCCGGCGACATCGTGCACAGCCTCGTCCTCTACCTGATCGACCGTGAGGGGTTCGAGCGGACCGCCTACCTCTATCCGTTCCTGCCCGCCTTCGTGCAAGGCGACCTGGCCAAGCTGGGACGCCGTACGTGAGGACCGAAGCCGCCCCCGGCCTGGCTCTCCGGCTCACCGCCGTCTCGGCGGCGGCGGCGACGCTCCTCGCGGTCGTCAGCGGGGCGGCCGGCGCGGGAGCCCCGCACCGCGTCCTCGCCGCGCTCGCGCTGCCGCCGCTCCTGGCGCTCGGCGTCGCCGCCTTCGCCTCGCATCGACGGCTGCTCGCGCCCGCTCTCGTCTCGATCGTGGTGCTCGGCGCCGCCGCGATCGTCACGGTCCGCCCTTTGCACGTGGCGCTCGCCGCGCTGGCGCTCGCCGCGACCTCGGTGCTCGCGGCCGCGACCTGGCGGGGCGGCGAGGTCGCCCGCGGCAGCCTGCGCGACTACGTCACGCTGACGAAGCCGCGGATCATGACCCTGTTGCTGCTCACCGGCGCGTGCGGGATGGTCGTCGGCGTGCGCGGGTTGCCCCCGCCGGGGCAGTTCGGCTTGATGCTGCTCGGTCTCGCGCTCGCGTGCGGCGGTGCGAGCGCGCTGAACCACGTCCTCGACCGCGACATCGACCGGCTGATGGGCCCGCGCACCGCCGGCCGCCCGGTCGCCTCGGGCCGCCTGGGCGCGCCGCGGGCGCTCGAGTTCGGGCTCGCGCTCTCCGCCGGCTCGTTCGTCGTGCTCGGCTCGACCGTGAACGTCCTCACCGCGGCCCTGGCGCTGGCGGGCAACCTCTTCTACGTCGTCGTCTACACCGGCTACCTGAAGCGCCGCGGGCCGAGCAACATCGTCCTCGGCGGTGCGGCCGGGGCGGTGCCGGCGCTCGTCGGCTACGCCGCGGCGACCGGCGACCTGGCGCTGCCGGCGGTCTGGCTGTTCCTGATCGTGTTCCTGTGGACGCCGCCGCACTTCTGGTCGCTGGCGCTGCTCCTGCGCGACCACTACGCCGCCGCGCGCGTGCCGATGCTCCCCGTCGTGCGGGGCGACCGGGCGACGCTGAGGCGGATCGTCGGGTACACGGTCGTGCTCGTCGCCTTCACCGCCGTGCCGTTCGCGGCCGGGTCGTTCGGCGCCGTCTACCTCGGCGGTGCGCTCGGGCTCGGCGGCGGCTTCCTCGCACTGACCCTGTGGCTGTGCCGCGCGGCCGACCGCCGCCGCGCCGCGCTCGTCTTCCACACGTCGCTCCTGTACCTGGCGCTCGTCTTCGTGTTCGCCGGGCTCGACGCGGCGCTCTAGCCTCGATTCCGCACGAAGCTCGCGGGAGGGTTGGCTTGTAGCTGTTGTCTGTTCTGGAAAGGAGTTCGCGTTTCCGTTTCGGTGTTCGTGGCCACCGAGGCGAGGGCATCGCGTCGGCGGGGGCCGGTGGTTCGGGCGCTGGTGCGCATGCCGCGGCCGGTGTGGCGGGGTGGCTCGGTTTCTGGGGAGCGTGCTCGGGCGGTCAGCCGGGTGCGAGCGCGGTGACGCGTGCGAAGGCGGCAGTGAGGTCGTCGCGCCACGGCCATGCGGCCGGCAGGTGCAGCGCTCGGCGGCGGCCGGAGCGGGTGAGGCGGCCGGCGACGTGGAGGAGGCGGTGGCGGAGCCGTTTGGGTTTCGCGAGCGCGAGCTCGCCGGCGAGCACGAGCAGGCGCAGCCAGGCGAGCAGGTCCTGGGCGAGCAGCGCGAGCTCGAACCAGGCCCGGTTGGGCTCGAGCGCCTGGAAGGGCAGGCGGCCGAGGCCGAGCTCTTGGGATTCCTGGATCCGGTCCTCGACGCGCGCGTGCAGGCGGTGGCGGCGCTCGAGCTCGGCGATGTCCTCACCGGTCTGGTCGGTGAGGAAGCACTGGTAGCGGTGTCCGCCGGCGTCGGTGAAGCGCAGCTGCGCGCCCGGGTGCGGCCGTTCCTTGCGCACGATCAGCCGCGTTCCTTCCGGCCAGGCGCTCAGATCGACCTGCGCCGTCAGCTCGGCGACCCAGGCTCCCTCGCGTGCCTCCTCGCCGCCGTCGAGCGCCGGCAGCCAGCGCTTCTTCGACACCGCCAACGCGGCCTGCCCGACGCGCTCATCGACGTAGTAGCCGAGCGAGAAGCGGATCCGGCGCTCCCGCAGCGCCTGCGCGAAGGCGTGTGTGGCGCCGGCCGCGTCAGCGCGTGCGAGCAGTGGCACCGGTTCGTCGTCTTCGCGATCGGCGACCTCGGCCGGCAGCTGCGCCAGCGCCTGCTCGAGCACCGTGATGTGGTCCGCGGCGGTGTTCGAGCCGGCATTGCCAGGACGCAGCAGGCCCGCCAGGTGCTCACCCGTCTCGTCGAGGAAGCAGTGCAGCGGGTGGAAGCCGAAGCCGCCCTTGCGGTGCGGCGCCCCACCCTCCTTCTCGGTGTGGCACTCCAACAGCTGCGCGTCGAAATCGAGCGTGACCGTCTCCGGGCGCGCCCCCAGCGACCAGGCCCGCTCGCGGGCACTGCGGCGTGCGACCCGGATCGACGCCAGCTCGTCCTCGCCGAGCGCGTACAACAGCCGCGTCGCGGTCGAGTGCGACGCGACACCGCCGAACAAGTCTGGCTGCTCGGCAAGCGCGCCGAGATCCGAGACGCAGTCGCCGCCGTCGATCAGCATCGTCGCCAGATCAACCACCACCCGCCCCGGGTCGTGCAGCGGGCGCCGCTTGAACACGCCCCCGAGCCCGGACGAGAGCTCCCGCTCGACCCCCAGCCGGGCCGCCAGCTCGACCACCAGCGCCAAGCCAGAACGCGACACGAGGCCCTCCTGATCAGCAGCGATTTGAAGCGATCCGAGCCGGCTGCCAGACTTCACTCTCAAGGTGCGTCCTCCTCGTGCGGGATGTAGGTCGAGACAACCCACATCCTCCCTGCACAGGAGGACGTTTCCTTGCCCGCCACCAACGCCAGACGTGCGGAATCGAGGCTAGGGGCCGGCCCGCGCCGAGATCGACGGGCGCCCGCCCCGGACGACGTCGAGCACGTCCCACTGCCGCGCCTGCTCGTGCCCCGCCACGAGGCAGGCGATCCGGTATGTGCCGAGGCGGGAGGCACGGAACGAGAACGTCTGCTTCGCGCCCGGCGCGAGCCCGGCGACCGGATTCGCCGTCGCCGCGCCCGCGAACGCCGGCCGCGTCGCGAGCGAGCCCTTTACGATCGCGCACGAGTGCCGCATGTGGCCCCGGTTCTCGCAGTCGACCACGACGCGCCAGCCGAGCGGGATCCGGACGAGCAGCTCGCCGCGCCCGTAGCCGTCGAAGTTGAAGCCGTTGTTCTCGGAGCCGAGGCCGGCGAGGAGCGTGAGGCGGGCGGTTCTGGTCTTCGCGTTCCAGCTCAGGTAGCGCGCCGGGGCGGGCCGGGCCGCCGTGGCGGCGGAGGACGCCGCCAGGAGCACGACCATTCCGGCGAGGGCAATCCGCGGCAGCACCCCTCCACGATTGCACACGGCCATACCGCGGGGGAAACCGGGTTTCCCCCGCGACCCCCTTCTCCGGCGTGCTCGCGGCAGCGCCGCGCCGCGCCCGCCGTGTCGGTCACGGCGGCGGCTAGGCTACGCGGGCCGGGCGGTTAGCTCAGCTGGGAGAGCGCCTGCCTTACAAGCAGGAGGTCACTGGTTCGATCCCGGTACCGCCCATTCGCTGTAAGAACCGCAACAGAGGCCCTGCATGCGGGCCGCCAAGGTCGGCGTGTCTCCCGCGGCGCGCTCGAGCGCGCCGGCCGCGAAGGCTAGGCCGGGGGCGGCCGCAGCGTGGTCTGCCAGCAGCGCTCGCGCCGCTCGAAGCCGAGCGACTCGTACAGCCCAAGTGCGTGGTAGCTGGCCTCGGCGACGATCACGAACCGCTCCGCCCCGAAGGTCTCGGCCGAATGGCGCGACGCCTCGACCACGAGCCGCGAGCAGATCCCGCGCCGGCGGTGCGAGGCTGCGGTGTCGACCGCCTGGTAGCGCCCGCGGCCGCCGGTGACCACGATCCCGCAGCTCGCGACGACCTCGCCCGCGTCGAGAGCCGCGTACCATGTCCCTCGCCCACGCCGGAAGAGCGTTCGCCATCCCGCCTGGCGGCTGCGGCTGAAGTCGCGGTATGACGCCTCATCCCCGTAGATCTCGTCCCGGTTTCCGATCTGCAGCTCGAGAACACCCGCCCACAGGTCGTCGTCGGCGAACGGGTCAAGCGCTGCGATCTCGATCTCGCGGTTCTCGCGCTCGTGCGGGCGCAGCTCCTCCGCCACGAGCCCGACGACCTCCTCGACCGCGTGCCCACGAGGCTCGAACTCCTCGCGGACGGCGCCTGGGTCGCCGTCGCCCGTGTCCCACGTGAACGCGCGGTGGCGGACGCGCGGGTCGACGGCGAACGCCTCGGCGAACGACGCCTCCCAGCGCTCCGCGTCGCCGGCCACGGGCGGCCCGTCGAACACGAGGAAGTTGCCCCAGTAGAACGCCGGGTTGCTCGGTGTGCGGACGACGAGGTGGTCGCCGCGGCGCTCGACGATCCGGTCCGGCGGGAGGACGTCGATGTCGGTTGCTTGGACGAGCGTGCGCGGGTACGCGTCGGTCATGAGGCCAGTATCGCCCGCGCCGGGCGTGCTCCTCGAGCTCGGCGAGAGGCAGGCGGAGCCCGGCGCCCGTCTCCGCGTCCTCGACGCCGACGTGCTGGCCCGCGTCCGCTTGCGCGAATCGAAACGCCGTGAGACGCTGAAGAAGGTTCTAAGGCCGGGCCAGGAGATCCCTCAGGGGCTCCGGAGGGTTTGAGAAGTACCCAGTTAGGACCATCAACAACTGACGTTGCGCAAACAACAGGGCCGAGCTGCGCCTGGCTCGTCAGGCCTGCCGGCTCAGCGTGTCGGGATCGTCTCGAACCGCTGGCGGCCACGAAGCCGATACTCGTGAAAGTCGGAGTCGAGGGTGAAAATCGCCCGGTGCCCCCGCTCCTCGGCGTAGGCGACGAGGGTCGCGTCGGCAAGATCCATGGGGCGATCCGCGTATTGATCCATCAATCGAGCACCACGGTCGATTGTCGACTGAGACAGGTCGGCGACGACGAGCCGGTCCGTCTGCACCAGACGCCAGAGGGCGCGCTGCGCGTCGATGCCCCCGGCGCGGGCGAGCAAGTACATCGCCTCTGTGAACGCCGGCCACGTGGTCACGAGCGGAAGCTCAATTTGATCAAGCGCTTCGAGGCATGCCGCATGATCCGGTTCGTCGGCGTCGATGATCGCGATCAGCGGTCCGGCGTCGGTGAGCGTCACCGCCGGCGATGAGGGCCGGCCAGGACTTCGGCAAATGCCTCGCCCGATCGCCGCGCCCGCCCCCCGCCGCCACGTATCGAGCCCGCAACGTCGGCAAAGCGCTCGCGGCCTTGTCCCGCGAGCGTCTCTTCGGCTCGCTTCGCGGCGGCATGGCGGATGAACTCGGAAACGGATTCGCCCTTCATTGCGGCTGCCTGACGCACCTGCCGATCGAGCTCGGGATCGAGACGGAGACTTCTCATGTCCACAATGTATCACAGAATCCACCGGTCGTATCACGCATGCTCGGCTAACCGCGGCCGTCCAAGCCGAGGGGGCTCGGGGCAGCTAGATGTGCGCCCTTTCGGGCGGCCAGTCGTCAAGCTACGTCAGATCAAGCCGCTCGGCTTCGACTGTGCGGTTTGCTCACCGACAAGTTCCGCCCACTCAACTTGGATCAAGACGAGCCGTGGTCCGCGATATCCGCTATCCTTACCTTCATCGCAATGTAAGGAGGCTGGGATGGACGTGAGCGCACAGCTCTCGTCGAAGGGACAGTTGACGGTGCCGAAGGCGGTTCGCGACGCCCTCGGCCTCGCCGAGGGCGATCAGGTCGTCTTCCGCGTCGAGGGCAAGCGGGCGCTCATGGCTCGCACGGCCGGCCTGCTCGATCTCGCCGGATCCGTGCCCGTCCCCGCGCAGAAGCGCGGCAGGCCTTGGCCGGAGGTCAGGCGCCGCACGCGGGAGGAACGGGCAAAGACGCGCGCTTGAGCGCATTTCTCGACACGAACGTCCTGATCCGGCACCTGACCGGAGACCCGCCGGCCCAGGCGCGTCGGGCCACCGCTCTTCTCGAGCGAGCGGATGAGCTGCTCGTGCCCGACCTGATCCTCGCCGAGGTCGTCTACGTCCTCGAGTCCTTCTACGAGCTCGGGCGCCAACGTGTCGCAGAGCTCGTTCGCGCGATCATCGCCTTCCCCGCCATCATCGTCGCCGACGAGCCGCTGCTCCTGCGCGCACTCGAGGTCTACGAGGTCGAACGGATTGACTTCGCCGAGGCCTACCTCGTCGCGAGTGCAGAAGCCAGCGGCGTCGAAACGATCGCATCGTTCGACCGCACGATCGACCGAGTCACCACGATTCGGCGCGTCGAGCCGTCCTGAGCGGGCCTCCAGCCGACCCCCAACGGCTCCGTCTCCGGAAGCGGATGGTTTGCTCGGCCTGTCGCGACAGTCGGGCGCGGGCCCGTAGGATCGATGCATGCCGTCCGCGCCGACCATGCGGGCTCCCCGATTCCGGTTCGGCGCGAGCGCGGGCCACGAGCAGCCAGGAGGTTGAGCCATGAGCGACCAGCCGACATTCGGCGGGGGGCGGCACCTCGACTACGCGCCGGGCCAGATCGTCCTGCGCGTCCACGAGGGAGCGGTCAGGCAGAACATTGCCGGCGACACGCCGCTGAGCATCGAGTCCGCGCGGCGGCTGCCCGACAGCGTCACCGGGCCCCTCGCCTTCCTCCAGCGCGAGGCGGGCGCCCGGGCGGTGCGACCCCTGTTCGTTTCCACGAGCGTGCGCAACCGTGCGGCCAGGGCCGCGACGGCCGGCCGTGCTCGCCCGGCGCCGCTGCTCGATCGCAACCGGCTCGCCGTGATGGCCAGCGTCATGGAGTCCCCGAGCGAGGAGCTCGCGGGGCTGACCATCGTCGACGTGCCGAAGCGGGCGGTCTCGGCGCAGCTGCTGCGGGCCCTGTCGAGCTCGCCGGGCGTGGCCTTTGCCGAGGCGATGCCGGCTCGCTGGCTGACCGCTGCGGAACCGAGCGACCCGGCGCAGAACCGGCAGTGGGGCCTGCGGGCGATCAACTGGTACGAGGCCCATCCGCCCGACGCCGGCGACGTCGTCGTCGCAGTCCTCGACACGGGGATCGACGCCAACCATCCGGATCTGCACTCGCTGACGATCGACTACGAGCACGAGGGCCTCTCGAGCCGGGACCTGATCGGGCACGGCACCCACGTCTCGGGGATCATCTCGGCGACGACGAACAACCCGGTCGGCATCAGCGGCGTCGCGCACTGCCGGCTCGCGATGTTCAAGGTGTTCGGAGATCAGCCCGCCCCCGACGGCCAGTTCTACGTCGACGGCGATCGCTACCTGCGCGCCCTGAACGCCGTGATCGACGCAAAGGCGAAGGTGCTGAACCTCTCCCTGGGAGGCACGATGCAGTCGCAGGCCGAGCAGCTGCTCTTCAACCGGCTCGAGAGCTTCGGCGTGACCGTCGTCGCGGCGATGGGGAACGAGTTCGAGCAGGGCAACCCGACCGAGTATCCGGCCGCCTACCAGAACGTCTTCGCCGTCGGCGCGACCGCCGAGACCGATCTTCGGGCCTCTTACTCCAGCACCGGCCGTCACATCCAGATCGCCGCGCCGGGGTCGAACGTCCTCTCGACGCTGCCGACGAGCCGCTCCTCCTACCGGGACGAGAGCCGCTACGCGGCCTGGAGCGGCACCTCGATGGCCACGCCCCACGCCGCCGCCGCCGTGGCGCTGCTGGCTGCCAAGCACCCCGACTGGGATCCCGACACGATCAAGGGGCGGCTGACCGGGAGCGCCCGCAAGCTGCCCGACATGAAGGGCAAGGACTGGACCGAGGCCTACGGAAACGGGCTGCTCGACCTCGAGGCGGCGCTAGCATGACCCCACCGGTGGCAGCCAAGGTCCAGTTCAAGTTCCGCAAGGACGCGGGCGACGACGACCGCGAGCGGCTGATCGCGACGCTGCAGGAAAGCGGCGCCGAGAAGGTCGAGCCCCTCTTCCCCGGCGCCCCCGACGACGAGCTGGCGGCGCTCTACAGCGCCCTCGTCGGCGAGCGCGACGTCCGGAGGGCGTTGCGGCTGCTCAGGCGCTCGAAGACGGTCGAGTTCGCCGAGCCGGAGGTGCAGCGGCGCCTCGTCCGGCCGGCGTAGCTCCCGGGTCGCCGGCCGCGTCCGGAACGCGGGGCGCGGCGGCCGGGCGGTCGCAGAGGCGCTGTCACGTGCCGAGGCCCTCGCAGGCGACCGCGACCTCCAGCGCCGTGCAGATCTGACGCATCCGGTCGTCGCTCAGCCGGCCGAGACGCTCGACGAGCGTTCCGAGCGAGACGCTCTCCACCGAATCGAGGTTGACGACCGATGTCCGCGGGACCGGATCGTCCTCCGGCTCGAGCAGCACCTCGCTCGGGATGCCGCGGATCGTGGTCGTGCACGGCCCGATCAGCGTGCGCCCGAGCCGCGGGATCGCCGCGTCCCGGGACAGCACGACGACCGGCCGGCGGCCGATCCCGGGGAGCTCGCACCACCAGACCTCTCCGCGGGCCGGGCGCGCGGTCACGATGCGCCGGCGGCCGCCCTGAACGAGGCGAGGTCCCCCCACTCGTCTGCCGCGTCGAGCGGGGCCGTCTCGTACGCCGCGTACGCGGCGTCGATCTCGACCGCGCGATGCCGGGCCAGGAGGGCCGCGAGCGCCTCGTCGATGAGCGCCGAGTCCGCCAGTTCCGACCGGGCCTGTCTCGCGCGCGCGAGCAGCTCGTGATCGACCGTGGTGCTCACCCGTACCCGTGCCATGCCACTCTTATACCACGACCGTGCCACGGAAGGGGGAGAGCGCAGGCTCGACCACGGACGTGACGTTCCTTACCCGGGGACCAGCTCCAGGATCCTCGCGAGCGCCCGCGGGTCGACCCGGCTCGGCGAGTGGAAGCCCTCGAAGAAGCCGTGCGCGCCGATCAGGTGGACGATCAGCCCCGGCCCGCTCAGCCGCTCCCGCGTCCGCCGGTTGCGCAGGTGCCACTCGACCGAGGCGTGCCGGACGCCGCCTCCCGCGGTGCACTGGCCGGTGTCCGGGCTCGGCGCCCAGGGGCAGATCTGGAAGCCGGTGAAGAGCTCGATCCGGACGTCGAAGCGGCCGTCCACCCGCGCAGAGCGGCGGCGGCCGGCCTCGGCGGCGTCGATGAGCCGGTCGAGGGGAGCCGCGAGCTCGCCGGCCGACAGGCCGAGCTCCGTCAGCGTCCGCGCGTCGGCCTCGAGCACGGCCTCGAGCCGCTCGTCCTCCCCCAGGAAGCCGCGCTGCGAGAACGCGCCCGGCCGCATCCGGCGCTCCAGCTCCTCGATCGACAACGACGGCTCGCTAGCCTCGGCGCGGCCGCTGC
Source organism: uncultured Actinomycetes bacterium (assembly GCA_963837265.1). Lineage (GTDB taxonomy): Bacteria > Actinomycetota > Thermoleophilia > Gaiellales > Gaiellaceae > DATBLE01. The sequence goes on along the minus strand of CAWIMQ010000001.1, from coordinate 451,406 downwards.
CGGATCACCTTCTTCGGAGGAGGCATGAACGTCCCGACCGCGTTCGCCGCCGCGGGGACGACGTGGGCCGAGTTCATCCTGATCCGCTCGTCCGGGGAGACGAGCGTGATCCGCATGATGTACGCGGGCTGGAGGACGCGCTGGGAGTCCTGGAAGCCGAGCTCGAAGTAGCCGAAGCGCACCTCCCGCACGTCGATCCGGCCGTCGTGCGCCTTCCAGTAGGTGAGCAGGTCCTCCTCGGCGACCTGCGGGTCGCGGAGGTCCTTCACCTGGGCGCGGACGGCGCTGATCGGCCGCCAGATCCGGTCGAAGCCGGTCAGCTCGCCCCTGCGGTCGAGGTAGACGATCAGCTTGCCGCCGGGCCCGTCGACCGGAACGCCGCCGACGGTCCGCTGGAAGCAGACGCCGACGTCGATCACCCGCTCGCCGCCCCGCTTCGTCTTGGTGTTCGCCTCGCCGACGGTGAGCCGGCTCACCTTCAGCAGCTTGCACTCGCTCGGCGGGGCGAGCCGGTGCTTCGTGATCACCTCGAGCGCGTGCTTCGCGGCGGTGGCGTCGCTCATCCTCAGGCTCGACTTGCCGTCGTCGATCTGCCAGCGCGTCTGATCCTGGTAGCGGATCGCTCCCGAGGCCCTGTACAGCGTGACCAGATGCTGGCCGGCGGTGTAGGTGAACTTGGCCGGGTCCTGTGCCTGGGTCGCCTCCTTCGAGCCGACTCCGAAGCGCTCCGCGAAGTCGCGCAGCGCCTTCGCGCTCGCTCCGGGGGCGGCGAGGGCGTGAATCTGCGTCTTCACCTTCGGTGCGGCGTCGAGCCGCTGGAGGAACCTCACGTCTGCCATCTCACACCTCCTCAGGTCCTGTACTTCCAGGCCAGCCAGTTGGTGGCCGAGACGGGCCAGCCGAGCCAGTTGACCGACTCCGACTCGCGGCGGGCGATCGCCTCGCTCTGCGTCGCCCCGGCGGCGATCGCGATCGGGTTGTCGTCGAGCCACCACGAATAGGCCCGGTCGAGCCAGGCGTTGGACAGCGCATGGCCGGTGCCCGCGTCGTCGCCGAAGTCGCGGCCGAGACCGGCGTTCCACCAGCTGTCGTGGCCGTCCATGATGAACCCGAAGATCATGTGCACGCCGCGCATCGGCGGGAACCACACGGCGCAGATATGGCTCGCGCTCGTGTTCAGGACCGCCTGGCAGCAGTCCAGCACGAGCCATTTCATCATCCGCGAGCCGAGCTTCCAGGTGTTCGAAGACGCAAGGCAGTTCGTATGTGCCACCGCAAATGCGATGTGCATGGTGTTCGACCAGTTACCGCCGTGATCCGAGTAGTAGAAGAAGTCGACGTCCTCGCTCCAGTGGACCGAATCGCCGCCGAAAGCCGGATCGCGAATATCGGTCTCCCAGGCGTTGTCGTTCCCCCAGTGGAAGATCTTGAAATGCCCGTGGCTGCCCATGTGGTCGTAGAAGCCCTCGGCATGGTCATCGCGGTAGCTGAGGTTGTTCTGGTTGCAGGCGCCCGGATGGAACGTGTTGATCCATTCCACGCCGACGCAGACGGGGACGGTCATCGATCCTCCTTTCCGAGCGGGCGGCCTCGGGAGGCGCCGACGCTCGTGTGCGGCACGAAGTGAACGGCCACGATAGGCGCCGGCTGTCACGCGGGCGTCACCACGCCGTCACCGCCCGGACCGTGAACGCCTCGCCGGATCACTCGAACGGGGATTTGGCGGCGGCCGCCCCTTCCCGTACTATCGGGGCTCGGTAGCAAGCCAACTAGCAGGGGGACAGCTGCGTGGGGGGGATTGCAGCGAATCGGCCTACCCTGAAGCTGCTCGACGGGTTCGACCTCGTCTGCGCCGGCAGGTTCACTCCCCTGCCCCTGAGCGCCCAGCGCGTGCTCGCCTTCGTCGCGCTGCACGATCGCCCCCTCCTGCGGCCGTACGTGGCCGGCTCGCTCTGGCTCGACTCCTCCCAGGAGCGCGCCTACGCCAGCCTGCGCTCTGCGCTGTGGCGGCTCCACCGCTCGGGCCACGGTCTCGTCCAGTCCGTCGGCCCGCGACTCGCGCTCGACCCGCACGTCGTCGTCGACCTGCGCGAGGCCGAGGCTCTCGCGCACCGCGCGTTCGACCGGTCGAGCGACGGCGTCCTCGAGCTCGAGCTGTCCCCGTTGAGAGGCGACCTGCTGCCCGACTGGTACGACGACTGGATCGTCCTCGAGCGCGAGCGCTTCCGGCAGCTGCGCCTGCGGGCTCTCGACACCCTGTGCGAGCGACTCATCCAGGCCGGCCGCCTGGACGCCGCCCTCGAGCTGGGCCTCGCCGCCGTCGCAGGCGAGCCGCTTCGCGAGAGCAGCCACCGCGCCGTCGTCCGCGTCCACCTCGCGGACGGGAACGTGGCCGAGGCGGTCCGCCAGTACCGCCTCTGTCGACGGCTCCTCCACGAGCAGCTCGGCCTCGAGCCGTCCGACCAGATGGCCGAGCTCCTGCGGAACGTCCACGCGTTCGCGACGGTCGCATGATCCGGCGGGGCTACAGCCGCGGTGGGGCCCCGTGCCGGCGCGGCGCAGCGCGCGGCGCGTCGGCGCGCGCCCTCTCGGACCGGGGAGGCCGGTCGTGACTCCCCAGGTCCGGGACGGCGGGCCGAGCGGCGGGGACCAGGGCCTCGTCGCCCGCCAGTGGGTCGCGCTCCTGGCGGTCTTCGCCGTCCTGGCCGCCGCCGTCGTCCTCTACACGCTCTGGGCCTTCTGGCCGAACGGCTCGGGGGAGCCCACCGCCTCCGCCCCGCAGCCGGTCAGCTATTTCGGCTGGCGGCACGCGTTCACGCGCGACCAGCTGTTCTTCGGCGTCGTCGCCCTCGCCGGCGCTCTCGGCGGCCTCGTGCACACGATCAGGTCGTTCACCTGGTACGTCGGCAACCGCCGTCTCTACTGGAGCTGGATCCCGTTCAACCTGATGCTCCCCGTGGTCGGGGCGCTCGCCGGGACGACCTTCTACCTCATCCTCCGCGCCGGGCTCTTCTCCCCGTCGACCTCCACCGACAGCACGAGCCCGTTCGGCTTCGCCGCCGTGTCCGTGCTCGTCGGCCTCTTCTCCGAGCAGGCGCTGGAGAAGCTGCGCCAGGTCGCGGCGAACCTCTTCGCCGAGAGCCCGAAAGGCGCCGACCACGTCGAATCCGGGCACGAGGGAGAGAAACCGGAAGGTCACTGACGTGGGTCTGAGGGACGAGGACTGGGACCTGCTGCTCGGCCGGGTGGAGAAGGGGAAGTGCACCCCCTTTCTCGGCGCGGGAGCGTGCGCGGGCACGTTGCCGACCGGAAGGACGGTTGCGGAAGGATGGGCCCAGGAGTTCGGCTTTCCGCTGGAGGACGCGCACGACCTGCCCCGCGTCGCGCAGTTCATGGCGGTGCGTCAGGACGACGCGATGTTCGCGAAGGAGCGGATCGCGTCCGACTTCCAGTGGCTCGGCCCGCCCGACTTCGCCGCCGCGGGCGAGCCGCACGCCGTCCTCGCCGACCTGCCCCTGTCGCTCTACCTGACCACGAACTACGACGACTTCATGTCCCAGGCGCTGCGGGCGCGGAACAGGGAGCCGAAGCGGGAGATCTGCCGGTGGAACCGGAGCCCTGCGCTCGCCGCCGAGCCCACCGTCCTCGATCCGCTGACCGAGCCGACGCCGGACAACCCGGTCGTCTTCCACCTGCACGGGTGTCTCGACCTGCCCGAGTCGCTCGTCCTCAGCGAGGACGACTACCTCGACTTCCTGGTCAGCGTCTCCCGCGACGACGGGCTCCTGCCGCACCAGATCAAGCGCGCGCTGGCGGGCACGTCGCTCCTGTTCGTCGGCTACGCGCTCGCGGACTGGGACTTCCGGGTGATCCACCGGGGGCTGGTGATGGCGGCCGAGCAGAGCCTGCGCAGGCTGAGCATCACCGTCCAGCTGAAGCCGAGCGAGCAGGCGCAGGACTACCTCGACAAGTACTTCAGCGCGATGAGCCTCAGGGTGTACTGGGGGACGGCGCAGGAGTTCATGGCCGAGCTGCACGAGCGCTGGGAGACGTACGGCCGTCGCGGCTAGCACGGCCGGGGCGCCCGGCCCGGTGACGAGCCCCTATGTCGGGCCGCGGCCCTTCGAGCGCGAGGAGACGCCGTCGTTCAAGGGACGCGACCGCGAGACGGGCGAGCTCGTCTCGCTGGTCGTCTCTTCCCGGCTCGTCGTCCTCTACGCGCCCTCGGGAGCGGGCAAGACCTCGCTCCTGAACGCCGGGCTCATCCCCGCCCTCGAGCAGGAGGGCTTCGACGTCCTGCCCGTCGCCCGGATCCGTCCGCTCGTGGTCGACCAGGCACCCGTTCCAGAGGCCGGCAACGTCTACGCCTTCGGCGTGCTCTCGAGCTGGGTGAAGGTCACGCCCGAGCTGACCGTCGGGGACCACCTCGCCGGGCAGGAGCACAGGCTCGACGCCGACGGCTTCCCCGATCCGCGCGCGGTCGTCATCGACCAGTTCGAGGAGCTGTTCACGGCGCATCCGGAACGCTGGCCGGAGCGGGAGCCGTTCCTCCGCCAGCTCGTGAAGGCGCTCGACGACGACCCGCTGCTGCGCATCGTGCTCGCGATCAGAGAGGACTACCTCGCCCAGCTCGAGGCATACGCCGGCGTGCTTCCGGAGGGGTTCAGGTACCGCTACCGGCTCGACCGGCTCGGCCGCGCCGCCGCGCTCGGGGCGATCACGGAGCCGCTCGAGCCGACCGCGCGCTCCTTCGCCCCGGGCGTGGCCGAGAAGCTCGTCGACGACCTGCTCACCTTCCGGGTCGACCGCGGCGACCGCACGAGCGTGAAGGTGCCGGGCGAGTTCGTCGAGCCGGTTCACCTGCAGGTGGTGTGCCAGCGCCTGTGGGAAGGGCTCCCGCCGGACGTGACCGAGATCACGCAGCAGCACCTGCGCGCATTCGGCGACGTCGACGACGTTCTGGCGCAGCTCTACGACGACGCCGTGCGCAGCGCCGTCTCCTCGTCGGGCGTCCGCGAGTCGACCGTCAGGCGGTGGATCGCGGAGATGCTGATCACCGCCGGTGGGACGCGGGGGACCGTCTACCGGGCGGCCGACTCGACCGGCGAACTACCGAACGACGCCGTCGACGCCCTCGAGCGCTGCCGCCTGGTCCGCGCCGAGTGGCGGGCGGGCGCGCGCTGGTACGAGCTGACGCACGACCGCCTGATCGACCCGATCCAGGTCTCGAACGCGCGCTACTTCGCCGCGGCCGCGGCTCGGAGGCGGCGCCGCCTCGGCGCGGCCGCCCTTTCCCTGCCGCTGATCGCGGCGGCGGTCGTGAGCCTCCTCTGGGCGACGCGCGGCTCCAGCTCGGCGACGAAGGCGCTACAGGACCAGCTGGCTCTCGTCCAGAATCTGCAGCGATACCGCACCCAGCCGGGCGGTGCCCTTGGGGGACAGGCCGACCAGGCGATGCACGGCGTCACGTGGCTCGGAGGGAACGACCGGGCGGTCGGCGTCGGCTTCGACCGCAAGGGCGGCCTGGCGCGCGAGGCGATCTGGGAGCTCCGCGGCGGACGCTGGACGCGGGCCGGCCCGGCCGACCGGCCGGGCGTGCTCAACGCCGCCGCGTCCGACGGGAAGACGGTCGTCGCGGTCGGCACCGCGGGCCCGGCGGTCAGGCCCGGCAGCTCGTCGCAGGACGCGGCGGTCTGGACCCTCGTCGGGCGGCGCTGGGTGCGCACCTGTACGGCCGAGTGCGGCGACGGCGTGCGCGGGGGCGGGCATCACGGCCAGACGATGAGGGGCGTCGTCGCGCGCAGCGGAGGCGGGTTCGTGGGGGTCGGCTACGACCGGAGCGATGCCGAGGCTCACCTCGACGCCGCCGTCTGGACCTCTCGCGACGGCATTCGCTGGTCCCGCGTCGCGAACGGCAGGGGCACGCTCGGCAACGGCCAGGACCTCGACCAGGTCATGAACGCCGTCACCGAGACCCCTTCCGGCCTGCTCGTCGCCGTCGGCCGCGATCGAGCCGCCGGCGCCGTCTGGACCTCGGCCGACGGCTCGCGCTGGAGGCGGATCAGGAGCGCGGCCCTGGTGCAGGCGGGCGCAACGCTCGAGTTGTACGATGTCGTCTCGTCGGGCTCGGTCCTGGTTGCGGTCGGGCGGCGCGGCAATCCGAAGGGCAACCTGAACGAGGCGGCCGTGTGGCTCTCGACGGACGAGGGTGGCAGCTGGCGGCGGGTGAAGAGCCCAGTCTTCGAGCAGCGGAGCGGAGGCGCGAGTGGAGGGAGGGGGCAGCAGATGAGGAGCGTGGCCACCGTGCCCTTCGGGTTCGTCGCCGTCGGCGGAGACCATCCGAGCGGGCCGGCGGGGCCGTCGACCGCCGCCGTCTGGACGTCGCTCGACGGCGAGGTCTGGACCCCGGTCAGCGGCCCCTCGTTCGGCGGCAGCGGGAACTACTCGATGCAGTCCGTCGCCTCGGCCGGCAGCGACGTCGTCGCGGTCGGCGACGCGCCCGCGCCGTACGACCGGCGGAGCCAGAAGCAGGACGCGGCGGTGTGGTCGACGATCGCGGGGGGCTAGCGGATGCCCGGTGACGTGAAGGAGCTCCGGCTCGCGCTCGTCTGCTACGGGGGCTCGTCGCTGGCGATCTACATGCACGGGATCACGAAGGAGATCCACCGCCTCGTGAAGGGCTCGACCATGCTCGAGCCCTCGCATCCGGGCGGGCAGGGCTCGGCGAGCGAGGAGGTCTACCGTGATCTCCTGCGCGACCTCGCCGATCGCCACCCGGAGAAGGTGAGGACGCGGGTGGTCGTCGACGTGATCGCGGGGACGTCCGCCGGCGGCATCAACGGCGTCTACCTGGCGAAGGCGCTCGCGCACAACCGGTCCCTCGACTCGCTCCGCGACCTCTGGTTCGAGCGTGGCGACATCGACCAGCTGCTGAACGCGCCCCGGCGGCTGCCGAAGCCGCTCCGGGTCGCCTGGGTGGCGTCGCGCGTGCTGCGCCAGTCGCCTCTGCGCGGCGACGGCATGTCGCAATGGCTGTACGACGCGCTGGCGGGGATGGACGAGAGCGGCTCGACCCCACCCGCCCTGACGACGCTGATGCCCGGCGACCACCTCCTCGAGCTCTTCGTCACCGTCACCGACTTCTACGGCTACGACCGTCAGATCCCGATCTACCGGCCCGCGCTCGTGCACGACACCAGGCACCGGCACGTGCTGACGTTCCGCTACGCGAGCGGAGGCGGCCGGGCGCGCGACGACCTGTCCCGGGAGGCGAACGGCGAGCTCGCCTTCGCCGCCCGGACCACCTCCTGCTTCCCCGGTGTCTTCCCGCCCGTCAGCTTCGCGGGCTTCGCGGCGTACCTGAAGGACCGGGACGCCGACCTGTCGCGCCTGGAAGGACGGCTCTTCCGCATCTACCAGCTCGCCGGCGCCCGCCCCCGCGACACCTGGTTCGTGGACGGGGGAGTGCTCGACAACAAGCCGTTCGGCTACGCGATCGACGCGATCCGGCAGCGCCCCGCCGACCTCGAGGTCGACCGGCGCCTGCTCTACCTGGAGCCGGCCCCCGGCGGGGCGAAGCCGGCGGCCGCGCACCCGGCGCCCAACACCGTCGCCGCCCTGCTCGGCGCGGTCAGCGGCATTCCCCGGGGAGAGCCCATCCTCGACGACCTGCTCGGAGTGGAGTTCCTCAACGAGCGCGTCCAGCGGGTCCGCGACATCGTCGAGACGAGCTTCGACCGGATCGGCTCGCTGGTCGAGGAGGCGATCGGGCAGGAGCTCGCGACGCCGCCTGACCCCGAGAGCCCGCTGCTCGACGAGTGGGGGAAGAAGCTCCACGACGCCGCGGTGAAGAACGCCGGCTTCAGCTACGCGACGTACATCAGGCTGAAGATCAGCGGAGTCGTCGACCGCTACGCCGAGGCGGCCTGCAACGTCTGCGACTTCCCGGCCGACTCGAACCACGCGATGCTCGTCCGCACGGTCATCCGCTGCTGGGCGGAGGAGGTCGGGCTCTTCGAGCGCCTCGCCGAGCCGTCGAAGCAGCAGATCGAGTTCCTGCGGAGCTTCGACCTCGGCTACGGAGAGCGCCGGCTCCGGTTCGTGATCGCGGGGATGAGCGGCTGGTACCGGCTCGCCGGGCAGCCCGGCTACCCGGGTCGCGCCGACCTCGACGCCGGCAAGGCCCGGCTCTACCAGGCGATCGAGACGCTGGGCAGGGCGATGTCGGGGAACGAGTTCGACCAGGAGCTCGCCGATGCGATCAGGACCTGCTTCGAGGCCGACCGGCTCGCCGCCTTCCTGGCCCGGCACGGGCTCGACGGAGCCCGCTTCACCGCGGAGAACAGGGCCGCTCTCGACCGGCTCGCGACCATGCTCCGCGACTCGCTCGAGCCCAAGCTCTCCGGCTTCACGCCGGCGCTGTACCGCGACCTCTACGCGCTGTCGCAGGGCTGGGACACGGAACGGCGACGCGACCTGCTCGTCCGCTACTTCGGCTTCTCGTTCTGGGACGTCCTCCTCTACCCGATCCAGGCCCTGAGCGAGGTGGGCGAGCGGGACCGGATCGAGGTGACCCGGCTGAGCCCGCAGGACGCGCGGCTACTGCGCCCGCCCGAGGCCGGGCACAAGGTTCGGGGCACCGCCCTCTACCACTTCGGCGCCTTCTTCCACCGGGCCGACCGCGAGAACGACTACCTCTGGGGCAGGCTTGACACGGCCGAGCAGCTCATCCGGACGCTGCTGGGCCCGGACGGGGACGAGGCGGCCGAAGCGTGGTGCAAGAAGGCGTTCGCCGCGATCCTCGTCGAGGACGAGCAGGCGCTCACGCACGTGCGCCCGGTCGTCGATCACGTGCGGGGCCAGCTCTAGGCCGAGCCGGCCCTTGCGGGCGACAACGCTTCGCCGACCGCGGCGACGACCCCGGCCGGCGTCCCGGGCGCCACGACCAGCTTCCCGGGATGGCGCCGGCGGACGGCGCCGTCGATCTCCGGGCCGAGCCCGGAGACGACCACGTCGGCGCCGACGACGAGCGCGCAGTCGTGTGGCCCGACCAACGGGCAGAACTCGTCGGGCTCCGGGCCGCGGCAGATCGCGACGGCGTAGCCCGCGTCACGCAGGGCCCAGGCGGTCGCGAGGCCCGACTCGAGATCGGCATCCTCGATCAGGACCCGCGGCCCGGACCACTTCCACAGGCCGGGATCGAGACGCTTCTTGCGCATACGGGCACTGTTGCGCCGCCGGCGGCGGGCGGATGATCAGAATTGACCAGTGCGGGCGACCGCCTGCCGCGCCTCGAGCTCGTGCGGGTTGGCCGCGTAGCCGCGCAGGTACGAGAGCGGCATCCGGATCGGCTTGTGCTGCATCTGCCAGACGTGGCAGAGCTCGTGGGTGACGAGGTCGTCGCCGGCCCGCTCGACCGGCTCGCGGAGGATGATCGTGTTCCACGCCGCATGCCCGTCGAAGCGGTCGAAGTACGGCAGGCGGAAGAACCACGGCCAGACGAGGACGCGCACCGAGTCGATGCGCACCGGTCTGGGGTAGAGGTCGAGCCGGTCGAGGCGCGCCTTCGCGCGCTCGAGGGCCGCGCGGTCGCGGGGGCGCCGGCTGACCCCTTCGGCGTCACGACATCGCCTCGCACCAAGACCGACAGCTCCGCTGTCGCCTTTGTGCTCGGCTTCGTCTCTCAGGGCTCGATCGGAGCCAGGGAAACGAGAGCGCTCTGCGTCGCGGAGAGCTGGAAATCGTAGTGGTAGAGGCGCCCGGCGACGATCCCGTCCGTGGTCGCCGCCTCGGCGGAGGTCAGCCGCGTGGGCGTCATCCGCACCGAGCCCTCGGGGAGCGAGACGTGGAGCGGTGCGGACAGCTCCGTCGCCAGCGCGCTGCGCTGGAAGAAGAGGGCGCGGTGGAACCGCGGGTCGGTCTGCTGGACTCCGGGCTGGGGCGGCAGGAAGGCGACCAGGTAGTCCGCCTGCGGAAGGTAGTGGAACGCGTACAGGCTGAGCTCGACCGCCTCTCGCCGGACGAGCCGCTCGCGCTTGGGGTCGGTCCCCTTCGGGATCGCGCAGCTCCCGCCGGTGCCGCAGAGCTGGTAGAAGATCCCGGCCTGCGGGAAGGCGACGTCGATCTTCTGCTGGGTGACGCCGGCGGCTCCGGACTCGACCAGGAGCGCCGACACCGGGATCGGCCCCTGGATGGACGGGATCTGCATCGGCCCGCCGACCGTGGCCGCGAGTTGCGTGCCGTCGTCGAGGTGGTAGCGCGCCGAGACGTAGCGGGCGATCTCGCGCACCCCGCGCGTGCCGGTCGACCCCGGCTGCCAGGCGGACCACTTCACCGCCGCCGGGTGGCTGCTGCTCCTCGTCGAGAAGACGACGATCAGGCCGACCGCCGCGCCGATGATCGCCGCCAGCGCGAGGTATGCGGCCCCGAACCTGCGCTGCGAGACGACGGGCTCGGGCTTCGGCCGGGCGAGTGGCGCGGGTTTCTCTTCGCTCACAACGTCGGCCACGTCTCCTCCTCGGCGAGGTCGATCGTCGGCTCCTTCAGCCCGACGGAGTTGAGCAGGTCGACCAGCTCGTCGCCGTACAGCTCGCGGCGGGCGACCAGCTGGTCGGCGATCGCCTCGACCGCCGCCTGGTTCTGAGCGACGAGGTTGTAGGCGTGCACGTAGGCCTGGCCGATGATCTGCGCGGCGAGGGTCCGCTTGGTCGGGTCGCGGAGCACGGCGGCGATCGAGTCGTGCTGGAAGTCGCCGCTCGCGCGGTTCATCAGCTGGAGGCCGATCGACTCGAACCGCTTCGCAAGCCGGAGCCGCTCCTCCTCGCGTTTCTCCGCCGACCGGGGTCGCCCGTTCAGCGTGATCGTGTCGGGGCCCATGCCCGAGACGCCGACCATCCAGGCCGCCCGCCCGGTCGCGCTCTGCAGGTCGCCGCCGACCCCGGTCGCGTTCTCGCCGTAGAACACCTGCTCCGCGGCCATCGCACCGAGGGTCCAGGCGAGCTTCGCCATCTCCTCGTGCTTCCAGGAGCTGAACCGTTCCTCCTTCTCGAGCGCCTGGTGGTGGCCGAGCGAGCCGGCGCGCATCCGGATCGAGATCCGGGTCGACTCCGATCCTTTCATCACCACGTGCGCGACCGCCGCGTGACCGGCCTCGTGGACCGCGACCGCCCGGGTCTCCTCCGGAATGTATTCGACCCCGATCGCCGTGCCCGACTCGACCGTGGTCATCGCCTCGACGATGTCCTCCCGGGTGAACTGCTCGCGCCCGTCGTGGTGCGCGTGCGTCAGGGCCATCGAGCAGACCTGCTCGACCATCGCCGGCGAGTAGCCCGACGTGATCCGCGCCAGCTCGTCGCGGGCGTGCGGGGTGTCGAGCTCCGGATCGTGCGCGACCTTGCCCAGGTAGAGGTGGAAGATGTCCTCGCGGTCCTTCTTCGTCGGGGTCCGGAACCAGACGTGGCGGCCCATCCGGCCCGGGCGCCGGAGCGCAGGGTCGAGCCGCTCGAGCGGCACGTTGGTCGCGCCGATGAAGTAGATCTGGTTCCCGGTCGGCCGCGGGGGCGGCATCCGCAGCGAGACCTTCCCGATCCGCCGTGGGACGACGTACGAGGCATCGAGCCAGGTGTTGATCCGATTCGTCCAGAAGCGCCGCCAGAACGGCGGGTTGTCGATGCCGTCCATGGTCACGAGCAGCTGGTTGAGGGCGAGCTGGCCGCCCATCCCGCCGCCGAACATGCCCGGGAACACGCCCTGGTTGACGATCCCGCCGAGCCGGTGCGCCCAGGCCGGGTACGGCGACGGCCGGGGCGGCTCCCGCTCCGCGAACAGCCGGTCGCGCCAACCCCTCGTCTCGAGGATCAGGTCGCCGCTCGGGTTCAGCGCCCCGTACGGCCCATAGAAGCAGTGGTCCTCGTACCGGCCCGAGGTCGACCCGCTCATAGTCGGCGCGGCGCCTCCGAGCGAGGCGCGCCGCATGCCGACCGCGTCGATCTCGTCGATGAAGACGATGCACTGGCCGCCCCACTTCGAGGCCAGCCTCTTCGCCTTGCGGGCGAGGAAGCGGACGATCAACGCATCGATCCCAATGAATGTCTGGGCAAACCCGGAGCCGGGGATCGAGACGAAGGGCGAGTTGAAGCCGGTGGCGATCGCCTTCGCGAGCATCGTCTTGCCGGTTCCGGGAGCGCCGTGGAAGAGGATGCCTCGCTCGCGGCGGCCGCCCGCCTTCTCGAAGGCCTCGCCGGACTGCCAGAGGTTGACGACACGGCGCACCTCCTCCTTCGCCTCCGCCTGGCCGCGGACGTCCTCGAGCTTGACGCCCCAGTTCGCGTCGCCGGGCTCGAAGCCCCGGATCTGCGAGATCCCCATCAGCATCAGCGGGCCCATGAAGATCAGGAAGTTGGCGAGGAAGAGGAAGAGGACGAGGATCGCCTGGGTCCACCAGGTCCGGCTGCGGACCGCATGACCGAAGCCGACCACGAGCGACTTCGCCGTCCCCTGCCACGTGACGTCGCCGCCGAAGAGGAGCTGGAGCAGGAAGACGAGGGTGATCGCGAGGACGATCAGGAACGCCCAGCGGAAGCGCGTCGCCCAGTACCAGGCGCGGCGGCGGTTGAGGACGTCCTCCTCACGGAGGCGCTCGTCGTCGGTCGCGAACAGGCTCGGCCAGGGGATGAACCGCCGGAAGACCAGGTCGAGCGCACCGCGGAAGGCGAAGGCGGCCGCGGCGGTGGCGACGATCGCCCAGCCGAGGCTGAGGCTCGTCCTCTGCCAGAGCCAGAGGAACGCGGCCGGCGCCGAGATGATCGCGACGAAAGTCGCCGACCGGCGGAGGGAGCGCCACTGCTCGCTGAGCACCCGGCTCTCCTCGCGCGCCGACAGCACAGGCTGCACCGGCGGCTTGACCGCGTCGTCGGCTGCGCTCATTTGATCAGTGTAGACGGGTGCTTTGCCGGTCGGGTTAGCCTGCCGGGATGCACGCGCACGGCCTCGGGGCCCGCACCGCAGGCGAACGCCGCCTGCTCGGGGCGGCGCTCGTCCTGATCGTGGCCCTGATGGCGGGGGAGCTCGTCGCCGGGGTCCTCGCCGGGTCGCTGGCCCTGCTCGCCGACGCGGGGCACCTGACGTCGGACGCCGCCGCCCTCGGCTTCGCGCTCGTCGCGGCGACGATGGCGCGCCGGCCGGCACAGGGGCGCTGGACGTACGGCTTCCGCCGTCTCGAGATCCTCTCCGCGCAGCTGAACGGGCTCGCGCTCGCGATCGTGGGCATCTGGATCGTGTACGGAGCGATCCGCCGGCTGGTTTCGCCGGCCGACGTCCACGGCGGCGTCGTCCTCGCGGTCGCGGGCGCCGGGATCGCCGTCAACCTGGCCGCCACCGCCCTCCTCTCCAGGGCGAGCCGCGAGAGCCTGAACGTCCGGGGCGCGTTCGTGCACGTCGCCACCGACCTGGTCGCCTTCGCCGGCACGGCCGCCGCGGGCGCGCTCGTGCTCGCCACCGGGTGGGACCGCTTCGACCCGGTCGCCGGGCTCGTCGTCGCGGCGCTCATGTTCTGGGCCGCCTTCGGCCTGCTCAGAGATTCGACCAGGATCTTCCTGGAGGTCTCGCCGGGGGATATCGACCCCGACGAGGTCGGCCGGGCGATCGTCGCGGTGCCCGAGGTCGAGGAGGTGCACGACCTGCACGTCTGGACGCTGACCAGCGGCTTCCCGCTGCTCTCCGCGCACGTCCTCGTCGCCCCCGGCGCCGACTGCCACGGGCTGAGGCGGACGCTCGAGGCGATGGTCGCCGGGCGCTTCGATCTCCAGCACTCCACCTTCCAGGTCGAGCACGTGCCGGGAACGGTCCAGCTGGGCCCCTCCTTCCGGCGACGGACGCCTCTGCAGCGATAGGGTCCTCCGCGGTGGGCGGGACATCACTCGAGGGCAAGACCGCGATCGTCACCGGCGCCTCCAGCGGGATCGGAGCAGCGACCGCGGCTGCGTTGCGCGAAGCCGGTGCCAGGGTCGCGGTCGGCGCACGGCGGGTGGACCTGCTTCAGGGCGACTTCGTCCACGAGCTGGACGTCACCGACCCGGCGAGCTGCGAGGCTTTCGTCGCCGCCGCGCTCGACGCCCTCGGCGGCCTCGACATCCTGGTCAACAACGCGGGCGGCGCGCTCGGCCGGTACCCGTTCGGGGAGTCCTCCGAGGAGGACGAGGAGTGGATGCTGGAGGCGAACGTGCACGGATTGATGCGGATGACCCGGCTCTGCCTGCCGCACATCCGGGACGGCGGCCACATCGTGAACATCGACTCGATCGCCGGCCGCCAGGCGTACGAGAACGCTGCCGTCTACTGCGCGGTGAAGGCGGCGGCGGCGATGTTCAGCCAGGCGCTCCGCGAGGACCTGCTCGGCCGCCCGATCCGGGTGACCGCGCTCGCCCCCGGCCTGACCGAGACGAATTTCTCGCTCGTGCGGTTCAAGGGCGACGAGGACAAGGCGAAGGCGGTCTACACCGGAGTCGAGCCGCTGACGGCCGAGGACGTCGCCGACTGCATCCTGTTCGCGGTGACCCGGCCGCTGCGCGTGAACGTGGACGAGATCGTCGTGAAGGCGCTCGCACAGACGAGCGGAGGCCGAATTCTACGGAGCCAGGCGTCACCGCCTGCGGCGGCGAATCCTGGCTAGGGGTGCGGGTGGCCCCTAACCATTTCTCCCCGGGAGAAATGGCGTGGCGTTGACGATCCTCGAGGGCTCGACGTTCTGCATCTGCGACGAGCGAGGCGACATCACCGCAGAGGCAGGCGGCTTCTTCGCCGACGACACCCGCTTCGTCTCGCTGCTCCTGCTGACGATCGACGGCGAGGCGCCGCTCCTGCTCTCCTCCGGGAAGGTCGAGTACTTCTCGGCGGCGTTCTTCCTGCGCAACCCGCTCACGAACGGCCTCGCCCAGGACTCGCTGGCGATCGTGCGGGAGCGCTTCGTCTCCGACACGATGCAGGACCGGATCGCCGTCGAGAACGTCGGCGCCGAGCCGGTCTCCTTCGAGCTCGCACTCGAGGTGGAGAGCGACTTCGCGGACATCTTCGCGGTCAAGGAGCACGATTTCGCGCTCGGCGACCCGAGGCGGGCGAAGCCGCTGCCGCCGCCTGCGCCGCCGGCCTTCGACGAGGAGCACGTGCAGTTCGTCTTCGACGACCCCGACGGCGGGGACGCCCGCACGCAGGTGGCGTTCTCGCTCCCGGGCGAGGTGAGCGGCCGGGCGCTCCGCTACCGGGTCGACCTGGAGCCGCGGGGGCGCTGGGAGCTGACCGTGGACGTCGTCCCGAACCCGAACGAGCGGCACGCGGCCGCCCGGCCGGCGGGCGGGCTGCGCTTCGGCGAGGAGCTCGTCCGCGTCCAGGACTCGCTGACCGCCTGGCAGCTGCGCGTACCGCAGCTCCGGGCGACCTGGGACACGCTCGACCACGCCTTCGCGCACTCGGTCTCCGACCTCGCCGCGCTGCGCATGCGGAGCGGCTCGAACGGGGGGTTCGCGCGCCTGCCGGCCGCCGGCATGCCCTGGTTCATGACCGTGTTCGGCCGGGACACGCTGATCACCTCGTATCAGACGCTGCTCTTCGGGCCAGAGCTCGCCCGCGGCGCGCTGGAGGTGCTCGCCGAGCTGCAGGCGACCGAGGACGACCCTTCGATCGACGCCGAGCCGGGCAAGATCGTCCACGAGGTCAGGCAGGGCAAGGCGGCGAAGGTCTGGTTCGCCCGCTACTACGGGACGCTGGACGCGACTCCGCTCTACCTGATCCTGCTTTCCGAGGTCTGGCGCTGGACCGACGACATGATGCTCGCCAAGGAGATGCGCGAGCCCGCGCTGCGGGCGCTCGCTTGGATCGACGACTACGGCGACCGGGACGGCGACGGCTTCGTCGAGTACGAGAAGCGCACGCCGCGCGGTCTCGACAACCAGTCCTGGAAGGACTCCGGCGACTCGCAGCGCTTCGCGGACGGGCGCCTCGCGGCGACCCCGATCGCACCCTGCGAGGTGCAGGGCTACGTCTACGACGCGAAGCGGCGCATGGCCGAGCTCGCGCGGGACGCCTGGCGCGACCGGCCGCTAGCCGATCGGCTCGACGCGGACGCCGACCGGCTCCGCACCCGCTTCGACGAGGCGTTCTGGGTCGAGGAGCGCGGCGGCTACTACGCGCTCGCGCTCGACGCCGCGAAGGATCGGGTCGACTCGATGTGCTCGAACATCGGGCATCTGCTCTGGAGCGGGATCGTTCCGCCCGAGCGGGTCGACCAGATCGTCGACGCGCTGATGGGCGACGCCCTCTGGTCGGGCTGGGGCGTTCGCACGATGTCGACCGACGACCGCGCGTACAGCCCGCTCTCGTACCACAACGGAACGATCTGGCCGCACGACAACTCGCTGATCGCCGCGGGGCTCGCCCGGTACGCCCGGTGGCCCGAGGCGCATCGGATCGTCCAGCGCATGCTGGAGGCGTCCTCCTTCTTCGGCCACGAGCTCCCGGAGGTCTTCGCCGGACTGCCTCGAACGCAGACCCCGTTCCCGATCTCGTATCCGACCGCGGCGCGGCCGCAGGCCTGGGCAGCCGGGACGCCCGTGCTTCTCCTCCAGGTCCTGCTCGGTCTTCAGCCCGACCGGCGCCGTCAGACGCTGGAGACGGTCGCGACCGTCGAGCTTCCGTCCTGGGCGCAAACGCTCCGCCTCGCCGGCGTCCGGGCCTTCGGGCGCTCCTGGGACGTCCGCCTCGACGACGGCGCGGTCAGCGTCGAGCCCGCGTAGCCTTGTAACACTGTGTTACTAGTTCGGAAGCATGCCGCGCAACGGCTCGGGCGACCAAGTAACACCGTGTTACTTGTGAAGGGACGGTCGTGACGGACACGCTGCGGATCGCCGTGATCAGCCCGGTCTGGTTTCCGGTGCCGCCGACCGGCTACGGCGGGATCGAGTGGATCGTGTGGCTGCTCGCGGACGGGCTCGTCGAGGCCGGCCACGACGTCACCCTGTTCGCGTCCGGGGACTCGCACACGAAGGCGACGCTCTCCGCGGTGTTCCCCACCGCGCCGAGCGAGCGGATCGGCCAGACGCTGCCCGAGCTCCAGCACTGCCTCGCCGCGTACGCGCGGGCGGGCGAGTTCGACGTGATCAACGACCACTCGGGGCTGCCGGCGGCCGTGATCGGCGGCTTGATCGACGCGCCGGTCCTGCACACCATCCACGGGCCGCTCGACGGCGAGGGCGGCGTGATCTACGAGCAGATCGCGGAGGTCGCCCCCGGCATCGGGTTCATCTCGATCTCGATGAACCAGCGGGCGCCGAAGCCCGGCTTCCCCTGGGTGGCGAACTGCCCGAACGCCCTCGACTTCTCGCTCTACCCGGTCAAGCCGCACCGCGGCGACTACCTGCTCTTCCTCGGCCGGATGAGCCCGGACAAGGGGTGCCACCGGGCGATCGACGTCGCGGTCACGGCCGGCCTCCCGCTGAAGATCGCGGGCAAGAAGCGCGAGCCGCTCGAGCAGCAGTACTTCGACGAGTTCGTCGCACCGCACCTCTCCGACCAGATCGAGTATCTCGGCGAGGTCACCCACGGCGAGAAGGTCGAGCTGCTCCAGAACGCGCGGGCCACCCTGTTCCCGATCGAGTGGGAGGAGCCCTTCGGCCTCGTCATGGTCGAGTCGATGGCCTGCGGGACGCCGGTGATCGCGACCCGCTGGGGCGCCGTGCCGGAGGTGATCGAGCACGGCCGGAGCGGGATCATCGTCGACGACTACCGGATCATGGGCGCCGCGATCGAGGAGGCCGACCGGCTCGATCCGCTCGAGCTTGTCCGCTACGCGCAGGCGCACTTCTCGCCGGAGCGGATGGTGGCCGACTACGTGCGCGCGTTCAGGGCGGCGCTCGACCGCTAACCTGGGGCGATGGCGGCCGAGCCGTTGCGGGCACTGCTCTCCGATGCGTTCCCCGATGCATCCGAGCTGGACGTCGAGGATCGCACCGGCACGGGCGACCACTTCCAGGTCACGGTCGCGAGCCCGCGCTTTGCCGGACTCTCGCTCGTCGAGCAGCACCGGCTCGTCTACGATGCGCTGGCCGCCCCGCTCGGCGACGGCACCATCCACGAGCTCAGGATCCGGACGAGCCATCCTGCTGCGCAGGATGGTTAGGAAGCACATGGACACGACGGCGGGGAGCGGTTCCCGAACCGGGTCCCGCCCGAAGGGAGGGAAATGGCCGAGTTGAGCGTGAATATCCGGCAGGTGATCGAGGGCGAGGACGTCGCGCTGTTCATGAAGGGGACGCCGCAGCTCGTGATGTGCGGCAACTCCCACCGTGCGCTCGAGGCCCTGCGGCGGGCGGGCGCGCCGGTGACGGCGGTGGACATCCTCCCCGACCCGGCGATCCGCCAGGAGCTCTCCGCACAGTCCGGCTGGCCGACGATCCCGCAGGTGTTCGTCCGCGGCGAGCTGATCGGCGGCGCCGACATCGTCGAGGAGCTGGAAGCCTCGGGAGAGCTCGAACGGACGCTCGCGGACCGGCTCGGCCCGGGCTACCGGGACGGGCGTGAGGAGCGGACGGTGAGCGTGATCTCCCTCGCAGCGTCCTGAGGCCCGCCGGCGTCCCGAGGTTCGCGGGTCAGGCGGGTGGGTGGCGCCTGTGGCGCTTGTCCCAGTACCGTCGCATCCCCAGATAGGACTGCCAGAGCGGGGCCGCGCGTTCCCAGAGATCGGCCTCGTCGCCGACCGCGGCTTCGAGGCCGCGACGCGCGCCCGCTATCCAGTCGTCCTGGTCGAGCAACTCGCCGTGCTTGGCCCAGACGGTCAGCTGCTCCCGGACGAGCGCGAGGTGGTCCGACGGCGACTCGGCGACACCGAAGTGGATCAGCGCCAGCCGCTCCGGCTGCCGCCGCTCGATCTCCTCGAAGGTCCGGAACCACGCCTCGATGTCCAGCTCGGGGGGAGGGCAGACGGGAAGGACGTACCGGCTCGGCTGGATCCGCACGCCTGCCGCGTCGCCCGTGTACAGCGTCCCGTCTCCGTCGAGGTAGCACACGTGGTGCCAGGCGTGGCCGGGTGACGGGAAGCATTCCAGCCCGAGGACGCGCTCGCCGGCCACCTCGACGTTCTCGCTCGGCACGGGTGCGAGCTCGCCCCAGAGCGCGTCGAACGCGTCTCCGTACAGGCGGCGGGCGCTCGCCTCGAGCCGGCCCGGGTCGACGAGGTGCGGCGCGCCGATCGCGGAGACGTGGACCCGCAGGCCGGGATGCTCCCGCACGAGGGTCCCCGTCGCGCCCGCGTGGTCGAGGTGGATGTGCGAGAGCAGCAGGTGGCGCACGTCGGTGAGCGCCAGGCCCCGGCCGGCGAGCGCGCCCCTCAGCGTCGCGATGCAGGTCGACGGCCCGCAATCCTGGAGGGCCGGCCCGTCCACGGTCTCGAGCAGGTAGCACCCGACGGCCCGCTCGCCCTGGTGGTGGAGGTCGATCAGATCGGGCGCAGCCATCGGCCGATTCTCGCGAATCGCGGCCCCCGGCCGCTGGTGGACGCATCGTCACCCAACCGTTACACCCCGAGTGCCAGGTACTGGTTGTGGGCAAAGAGTCACGGAACCGTCACACCTCGAGTGCCAGGCACTGGTTGTGGGCAAAGAGTCACGGAATCGTCACACCTCGAGTGCCAGGCACTGGTTGTGGAAGACTCGGCGGCCGGCGGCGGCCCGGCCGGGTCTCGCTAGGCGCGAGCGGTGGAGCGGACGAGCGCCGCCTCGAGGTCGGCGACGAGGTCGTCGGCGGACTCGAGACCGACCGAGAGGCGGACGAGGCTCGGCGGGCACGCGAAGGGCGCGTCCGCGGTCGAGGCGTGCGTCATCGCCGCCGGCACCTCGATCAGGCTCTCGACCCCGCCGAGGCTCTCCGCGAGCGTCCAGAGCCGCGTCCTCGCGACGAGCGCCGCCGCCTCCTCCGGGCTCGGGGCGAGAAAGGAGACCATCCCGCCGAAGTCGGCCATCTGGCGGGTGGCGAGCTCGTGGCCGGGGTGGCCGGGCAGCCCGGGGTAGAGGACCCGATCGACCTTCGGGTGTCCGGAGAGGAACTCGGCGATCGCGCGAGCGTTCTCGCAGTGCTGCCGCATCCTCACCGCGAGCGTCTTCAGGCCGCGCAGGACGAGCCACGCGTCGAACGGACCGGGTACCGCGCCGAGCGAGTTCTGGAGGAAGGCGAGTCGCTCGGCCGCGGTCGGGTCGTTGGTGCATGCGAAGCCGCCGACGAGGTCGGAGTGGCCGCCGAGGTACTTCGTCGTCGAGTGGACGACGATGTCGGCGCCGAGCTCGAGCGGACGCTGGAGGTACGGCGTCGCAAACGTGTTGTCGACGACCACGACCGACCCGGTCGCGTGCGCCGCGTCAGCGACCGCCCGGATGTCGACCAGGTTGAGCAGCGGGTTCGTCGGCGTCTCCACCCAGACGAGCCGCGTTCGCCCGTCGACGGCGTCGGCGAGCGTCTCGGCCGGGGCGAACGCGAACTCGTAACCCTTGGGGGCGTAGACCTTCGAGAACAGCCGGTAGGTGCCGCCGTAGACGTCGTTCACGGCGACGATGCGGTCGCCGGGCGAGACGAGGTGCATGATCGTGGTCACCGCGCCCATGCCGGACGAGAAGCCGAACCCGAACTCGGCGCCCTCGAGCGACGCGAGACAGAGCTCGAGCGCGCGCCGCGTCGGGTTGGCGGTTCGCGAGTAGTCGTACCCCTTGTGCTCGCCGGCCGCCTCCTGCGCGAAAGTCGACGTCTGGTAGATCGGCACCGTGACCGCGCCGGTCGCCGGGTCGGGCTGCTGCCCCTCGTGGATCGCGCGTGTCTCGAAGTCCATCACTCAGATGCTAGACGGACGCCAAGAAAGCGCGCGAGACTGCGCAGCGGCGCCGTCAGCGAGACCGGCCGGGCGCCGTCCTCCCACCACACGGCGTTCACGCGCAGCACCCCGGCCGCCCGGTCGTGGACGGGCTCGATCCGGCCGACGAGCCGGTCGCCGCGGAGGACCGGCAGGACGTAATAGCCGTACTCGCGCTTCGCGGCCGGCACGTACATCTCCAGCCGGTAGCGGAAGCCCCAGAGCGCCTCCGCCCGGTCTCGATCGTGCACGAGCCGGTCGAAGGGCGAGAGGAACGTGATGCGGTCAGGCACCGGCCCGTCCTCGGCCTCGGGGTGCACGACCAGCCGTCCTCGCTCGAGCCCGACGCCGAGCGCGCGGAAGCGCTTCTCCTCGAAGACGCGCCTCGCTTCGGGCCAGGGCACCCTCTCGGTCTCCGGGTACCAGCGTTCGGCCAGATCCCAGACGCGCTGCTTCCCGCGCCGGCCGACGACCGCGACCTCGCCGCGCGCGTTCAGCACGCCGAGCATCAGCCCCATCTTTCGCTCGCCCCACCAGCGGTGCGCCTCGCGCGTCGTCGGCTTGTGGTCCGCGATCTCGCGGGAGAGGAGCGGCCCGCGCCGCTCCAGCTCGCGCAGCACGTAGCGGCGGTACGACGCGTTCTCCTTCAGCCACGCGATCAGCCGCAGGTCGAGCGGGCGGTCGCGGCGCCGCATTCTCGCCCTCAGGAGTGGGAGGTCTTCGATCGGCCAGAGAAATGCGTCCCACTCGACGAGCGTGCGCTCCTCCCAGAGCAGGCGGTCGAGCTCCGCGCGGTCGAACGGCCCCAGGCGGCTCCAGAGGACGAGATGCTGCGGCGGGGCGACGACCGAGATCGGATCGATCTGGAGAAAGCCCAGCCGCCGGACCGTGTCGAGGACGCCCGCCGCCGAGCCGTCGAGGAGCTGGGCCCGGACGGCGATCCGGCGCGCCTGCTCGGGCGTGACCTCGATCACGGCGGACATCCTAGGCGCGCCCGAAGGAGCGACTAGCGCTGCACCCGCTCCAGCCCGACGACGCGGGCGAGCCGCAGCAGGGCCCTCTCCAGCGCGTCCTCCAGCGCGCGCGAGGGCCGGGCCCGCGGCTCGAGGTGCACGGCGCGCACGCGGAGGACGCCCTCGGCGCGGTCCGACTTCAGGTCGACCCGGCCGACGAGCCGATCGCGGTACATGAACGGCAGCACGTAGTAGCCGTACTCGCGCTCGTGGCCGCGCTTGTAGACCTCGATCACGTGCCGGAAGCCGAACACCCGCTCGAGGAACGCGCGGTCCCAGACCAGGTTGTCGAACGGGCAGACGAGGACGCCGCCGGAGGGCGCGCCGTCGAGCCGGGCCCCGGCCGGAACGACGACCGGAGCGCCGCCGTCCTCGACCGCGACGCGACGGACGAGCCCACCGGCCTCGAGCTCGTCCACCACCGGTCGCATCGCCTTCGCGCCGCCTGCGAAGCGGCAGTGCTCGGCGATCCCCGACTCGGTCAGCGCTCCGCGCCCTTGCACCGCCCGGAGCGCGTAGCCGCGGCGGAACTCGTCCTCCGGCGGCGTCGGCGCGTCCAGGTGCTCGCGCGGGATCACCTGCTCGGGCAGCGCGTACAGCCGCTGGAAACCGTCTCGCCCCGCCACGACCACCTCGCCGGCCGCGAAGAGGTCCTCGAGGATCCGCTTCTCGGGCTTCCAGTTCCACATGCCGCCGCCACCACCGCCCTCGAAGAAGCGGGTCGGGAGCGCGCCGTGCTCGCGCAGGGCGGCGATCACCCGCTCCTTCACCTCGGGGTCGTGGTCGTGCTTGCGCCCCCACCAGTGACGGTCGCGCAGGTCCTCCATTCGCCGCTTGAACAGGGCGTAGTCCTCGATCGGGACGAGGCAGGCCTCGTGCGCCCAGTACTCGAAGATCCGCCCGGCCGCGAGGAGGCGCGAGACGGCCTCCTCGGGATAGGCGCCGATCCGCGCGGAGAGGGTGAGCCGGTGTGCGCGGGCGACGGTCGAGATCGAGTCGAGCTGGACGCAGCCGAGGCGGCGGATCGCGGCGGCGACGTCGGCGGCGCCTGCGCGGCGGAACCGGGTCGCGTAGCCCTGGTGCGAGACGACGTACCGGCGAAGCTGCGCGAGCGAGATCCTCTCCATGGGTGGTGAAACGAGGCCGGCAGGGCCGCTATGCCTCGAGCGCCACATGCCCCGGCACGGCGGCGACGCGGTCGAGCCAGGCGCGAAGCACCGGGTACGGCTCGAGGTCGAAGTCGCCCTCGCCTGCCAGGTGCGTGTACGCGTAGAGCGAGATGTCGGCGATCGAGTAGGCGTCGCCGACGAGCCAGTCGCGGCCGTCCAGGTGCGCATCGATCGCGGCGAGCGCCCGGCCGCCGGCCCGCCACTTCGGCTCCAGCTCGGCCGCGTACCGGTCTCGCTCGCCGAGGATCGAGATCCAGAACCGGGCGACGGCGAGCGCCGGCTCGACCTCGTACTGCTCGAAGAACATCCACTGGAGGACGCGGGCGCGCTCGAGCGGGTCGGTCGGGAGATACGGCGTGCCGTCCGCGAGATACCAGAGGATCGCGTTCGACTCGGCGAGATGCTCCCCGTCGTCGAGCTCGAGGGTCGGCACACGCAACGCCGGATTCTTGCCGCCGAGGAGCTCGCGACGGTTCGAGCGGTCGATCACGTCCACCTCGATCCGCTCGTAGGGGACGTCGAGGTGGGCGAGGAGCTGGCGGGCCTTCCAGCAGTTGCCGGAGAGCTGCGAGTTGTAGAGCCTCACGACCGGCGGTGGGCCAGGTACTCGAGCAGGTCGGAGCGGGTCAGCACCGCCTGGGGCCTGCCGTCGTCGGCGACCAGGACCGCCTGGTTCTGACCGCGCAGGTCGGAGAAGACCTCCTCGACGGGGTCGTGCAGGTCGACGGCGGCGAGCGGCGGCTGCATCGCCGCGGCCAGTTCCTCGCCGAGTGCGTCAGGGTTGCGAAAGATGCGGTCGAGCAGCACCCGATCGTTCAGCGAGCCGATCACGTCGGTCAGCGTCTCGGCCGGGTCCGCGCGCACGACCGGGAGCTGGGAGATCCCGTAGCGCTGCATCAGCTCGATCGCGGCGCCGAGCCGTTCGTGAGCCTCGCAGACGATCAGTGCGGGGACGCCGGTGTCCACGTGCTTGAACGCGAGCACGTGCTCGACGGTGTCGGGGGGGCCGTGCCGCTCGAGAAAGCCGTGCTCGAGCATCCAGTTGTCGTCGAACAGCTTCGAGAGGTAACCGCGGCCCCCGTCCGGGATCGTGGTCAGGATCGTCGCCTCCGGCCCGAAGCGCTTCGCGACCTCGAGCATCGCGTGCACGGAGGTGCCGCCGGACCCGCCCGCGAGGATCCCCTCCTCGCGCGCGAGCCGTCGTGCGACCAGGAACGAGTCGCGGTCCGAGACGCGCACGTACTCGTCCACAACCGACGGATCGAAGCTGTCCGGGAAGTCGTCCTTGCCGATGCCCTCGACCAGGTACGGGTGCACCGGCCCGCCCGAGTAGACGGAGCCCTCCGGGTCGGCTCCGACGACGAGCAGGTCGGCCTTGCGCTCCTTGAGGTAGCGGCCGATCCCCGTGATCGAGCCGCCGGTGCCGACCGAGATCACGACCGCGTCGAGCCTGCCGCCCGTCTGCTCCCAGATCTCGGGGCCGGTCGTCCGGTAGTGCGCGTCGGGGTTGCCCTGGTTCGAGTACTGGTCGGGCTTGTAGGCGCCCGGGATCTCCTCGGCGAGCCGGTCGGAGACGAGGTAGTAGCTCTCGGGCGAGTCCGGCTCGACCGCGGTCGGGCAGATGACGACGTCCGCGCCGAACGCACGCAGGAGCGCGATCTTCTCCGGCGCGACCTTGTCGGGGACGACGAAGATCATCCTGTAGCCCTTGGCCGCCGCCGCCAGGGCGAGGCCGACGCCGGTGTTGCCGGAGGTCGGCTCGACGATCGTCCCGCCCTGCCTGAGCCTTCCGTCCCGCTCCGCGCGCTCGATCATGCTCAGGGCGATCCGGTCCTTGTTCGACCCGCCCGGATTGAGGTACTCGAGCTTCGCGAGCAGCGTCGGCTCGAGGTCGCGCCCGACGTTCTGGAGACGGACGACCGGAGTGTTCCCGATCAGGTCGAGCAGGCTCGGGTGGTCGCCGGCCATGCCGCGGGGAAGCCTATCCGCGCTCGACCCGCTCGAGAAACGCGGAGACGACGTCGCGGTAGCGCTCCGGCTCCTCGGCGAACTGCATGTGCGAGCTGTCCTCGAAGGTGGCGAGCTCCGAGCCTGCGATGCCCTCGTGGAGCGCCCGCGCCTGGCGCGGGGTGAACTCGTCGTGGCGGCCGTGGGTGATCAGGGTGGGGAGGTGGATCTCGCCGAGCCGCCCGGTGACGTCCCACCGCTTCAGCGTCCCCGTGATCACGAACTCGTTCGGGCCCTGCATCGTCACGTAGACCTCGGGATGCTCCTCCATGCCGGCGAAGCTGCGGTTGACGTAGTCGGGCCACGGGTCGAGCCGGCAGACGTGGCGCTCGTAGAACTCCATCGTCGCCGCCTGGTACTCGGGCGAGTCGAGCGTGCCGGCGGCCTCGTGCTCGTCCAGGGTCGCCCGGGTGTCCGGCGGGAGCTGCGAGCGGAGCCGGCTCGTCTCCTCCGCCCAGAGCGGGATGCTCGCCGGCGACGAGGAGAGGACCAGGCCGGCGAGCCCGGCCGGGCGGGTGAGCGCGTACTCCATCGCGAGCATGCCGCCCCACGACGAGCCGAAGAGGTGGACTCGGTCGAGCCCGAGCGCCTCGCGCACGGCCCCCACCTCGGCGACGAAGAGCTCGACCGTCCACTCGGCGGGATCCCGTTGCACCCACGAGCGGCCGCAGCCGGTCTGGTCGTAGAAGATGACACGGCGGCCCGTCTCTGCCAGAGCTCCGAGCGGCTCGAGGTAGTCGTGGAGCGCGCCCGGGCCGCCGTGCAGGCAGAGGAGCGGCAGCTTCCGGGCCTCGTCGGAGTCGCCGACGATCCAGTAGGCGGTCTCGCCGCCTGCGTACGGAATGCGGCCTTCGTTCATCCGGGCGAGTCTAGAAGGAGGTCGCGGAGCTGGTCGAGGGTGATGTTCCCGCCGCTCGCGACGAGACCGAGCCGCCTGCCGGCCAGGCGGTCGCGGAGCTTCAGCGCGGCCGCGAGGGGAGCGGCGCCGGCGGCTTCGACCAGGTTGCGCGTGCGCTCGATCATGTGCAGCGTCGCCGCGCGGATCTCGGCCTCCGAGACGAGCACGAAGTCGGTCAGGTGCTCGCGAAGGATGCGCTGGGGCAGCTCGAACCCGACGCGGGTGGCGAGGCCTTCCGCCGCCGTCGCCATCTCGTCCTCGACGAGGCAGCCTTCCCGCCACGACCGGTAGGCCGCGGGCGCTGCCTCCGACTGGACGCCGATCACCTCCAGCTCCGGTCGCAGCGCGGCGGCGACGATGCACGCGCCGGCCGCGCCGCTCCCGCCGCCGATCGGAACGACGAGGACGGCGAGGTCGGGCTCGTGCTCGAGCGCCTCCAGGGTGGCGGTGGCGACCCCGGCGATCAGGTGCGGCTCGTTCCCGGAGTGGAGGTAGCGGTAGCCGTGCTCGGAGGCGAGCTCCTCGCAGTGCGCGCGGGCATCGTCGAAATCGCGGCCGTGGAAGACGACCTCTGCCCCGAGCGCCCGGATCGACGCGACCTTCGCGGGGTTCGCACCCTCGGGCACGCACACGACTGCACGGGCGCCGAACAACCGCGAGGCGTAGGCGATCGACTGGCCGTGGTTGCCGGTCGAGGCGGTGAGGAGGCCTCGGGCCCGCTCGTCCGCCGACAGCTGCGCGAGGAGGTTGATCCCGCCGCGCACCTTGAAGGCTCCGACCGGCTGGTGGTTCTCGTGCTTCACCCACGTCTCGGTGCCGGTCAGCTCGTCGAGGGCCGGGTGGTGGGTGAGCGCGGTCGGGAGCAGGTGGGGGGTGATCCGCTCCCGGGCGGCGAGAACGTCGTCGAAGACGGGTGGCTCGATTGTCACGGCGTGACGCTACTGGACATGGCAGGGGTCTGACCCCTGCCACGTCCGCGCGCGCAACGGTGTTGCGCTTTCGTTGCAGTCGGGACGCGGCCGAAACCGCCAGAGGGGTCAGACCCCTGCCATGGCCGCTTCGGCCAGGGGTTCCAGCGTTTGTGCTGGAACCGGCGATTCGCCCGTCTCTTCCGGCCACGACTGCGTTCGCCATGGCGGGGGTCTGACCCTTGCCATGACTCGAACGGACACGGTGTCAGTGTCTGAAGTGGCGGCGGCCGGTGAAGACCATCGTCGCGCCGACACGCTCGACGGCGGCGACCACGTCCGAGTCGCGCTTCGAGCCCCCCGGCTGGATGATCGCCCGCACTCCGGCGTCCAGCGCGATCCGGGGGCCGTCCGGGAACGGGAAGAACGCGTCGGAGGCGAGGGCCGCTCCCTCGAGCGCGTGGCCGAGCTCGTGTGCCTTCTCGACCGCGAGCCGGACCGCGTCGAGCCGGCTCATCTGCCCGGCTCCGATCCCGATCGTCCGCAGGTCCTTCGCGACCACGATCGCGTTCGAGGTGACGTGCTTGCAGACCCGCCATGCGAAGAGCAGGTCGCCCCAGTCGGCCTCGCCCGGCTCGCCGCAGACGACGATCATCCCGTCGCGGCCCTCGACATCCGCGTCGCGGTCCTGGGCGAGCAGTCCTCCCAGCACTCGCCGGTAGTCGCGCTCGCCCGTCGGCGCATTCCGGCGCTCGGCGGAGACGAGGATTCGCAGTGCCTGCTTCCTCCGAAGCACTTCGATCGCCCGGTCCTCGTAGCCGGGTGCGAACAGCACCTCGACGAACTGCTCGGCGAGCTGCTCGGCGAGGGCGACCGACACGGGCCTCGTCAGCACGACCACGCCCCCGTAGGCCGAGACAGGATCCGACCCGAGCGCCCGCACGTAGGCATCCTCGACCGCGCCCGCGACCGCCGCTCCGCACGGGTTCGCGTGCTTGACGATCACGCAGGCCGGCAGCGTGAACTCCTCCGCGAGCGAGCGGGCCGCCGAGAGGTCGTTGAGGTTGTTGTAGGACAACTCGCGTCCCCCCAGCTGCTCGACCCGTGAGAGGAGGTGGCGGCGGGCGCCCGCCTCCGTGTAGTACGCGGCCCGCTGGTGCGGGTTCTCGCCGTAGGCGAGGCTCCGCTCGCGCCAGAACGTCGGGATCAGCCCTTCCGGGAACGTCTCCCGGTCGCCGAACCACGCCGAGATCGACGACTCGTACGCCGCGGTGACGACGAACGCCTCGCCGGCGAGCGACCGCCGCGTCTCGCGCGAGAGCCCGCCATGGGCGCGCAGCTCGGCGAGGAGGTCGGCGTAGCGCTCGGGGCGTGCGACCGCGCCGACGTGCGCGAAGTTCTTCGCCGCCCCACGCAGGAGGGCGGGCCCGCCGATGTCGATCATCTCGACCGCCTCCTCCTCGGTCACGCCCCGTCGCCCGGCCGTCTCGGTGAAGGGGTAGAGATTCACGACGACGAGGTCGAACGGCTCGATCCCGTGGTCGGCCAGGTCGGCGACGTCCTCCGGGATGTCGCGCCTGGCGAGGATGCCGGCGTGTACGGCCGGGTGGAGCGTGACCACGCGGTGTCCGAGCATCTCCGGGAATCCCGTCACGGTCTCGACGCGCGTGACGGGCAGCCCGAGCTCCTCGATGAACGCGGCCGTGCCCCCGCTCGCGACCAGCTCCCAGCCGAGCTCGTGCAGACCGCGGGCGAGCTCGTCCAGGCGGGTCTTGTCGTGCACGGAGATCAGCGCGCGCCTCGTCGCCTGGCTCGGGTGCATCAGACGATCGGCGCCCGTCGCGGCCGGAGCCGGGCTCTGCCCGGCGGGAGGCCGAGGACGGTCGGTCGGAGAGAGCGAGGAAGGAGGGAGTCCGTGGGGGAATCCTGGGTTCCCCCACGCCAACTCTCTCACCACCTGGGGGAGGAGGCGGTGCTCGACCGCGTGGATCCGCTCGCCGAGCGTCTCCGCCGGCTCCACTGGGACCGACTCCTGGCGCAGGACCGGCCCGCTGTCGATTCCCTCGTCGACGAGGTGCACGGTCACGCCGGTCTCCTCGACGCCGGCCTCGATCGCCTGCTCGATCGCGTCGAGCCCGGGGAACGAGGGCAGGAGCGACGGGTGAACGTTGACGATCCGTGCGGGGAACCGCTCCAGGAACGCCGGCGTGAGCAGCTGGAGGTAGCCGGCGAGCACGACCAGCCGGACGCCCCGATCTGCGAGCCAGTCCGCCATCGCCAGGTCGCGTGCCTCGCGGCTCGGGCCGCAGCTCGAAGACGGCCGTGGGGATCGACGCTGCCCGGGCCCGCTCGAGCGCGCGCACGCCGGGCTTGCTGGACGCGACGGCGACGATCTCGAGCCCGCAGTCGATCAGCGCCTGGAGGTTCGTGCCCTCGCCGGAGACCAGCACGCCGATCACGCGATCCGGCCGATCACCTGACGGCCCGCCGGGTCGGGAACGACGGCGCAGTAGCCGATTCCGAGGTTGAAGACGCGGCGGAGCTCGTCCTCGCCGACGTGTCCGGCGAGCCACCTGAACACTGGCGGCCGCTCCCACGTGTCCCAGTCGATCTCCGCGCGCCGCCCTTCCGGCAGGACTCGCGACACGTTCCCCTCGATGCCGCCCCCGGTCACGTGGGCGAAGGCGTGGACGTCGGTGTCGCGGCGGAGCGCCCGGATCTCGTCGAGGTAGAGCCTCGTCGGCGCGAGCAGGTCGCTGCCGTCGTAGTCCTCGATCTCGAGGACGCGGCGGGCGAGCGAGAAGCCGTTCGCGTGCAGACCGGCGGAGGCGAAGCCGACGATCGCGTCGCCCGCCTCCACACGTGAGCCGTCGATCAGGTCGGCACGCTCGACGATCCCGACGCAGGCCGCGGCGAAGTCGAGCTCGCCTGCCCGGTAGACGCCCGGCATCTCCGCGGTCTCGCCGCCGAGCAGCGCGCAGCCGGCCTCGCGGCAGACCGTGGCCGCGCCCTCGACGAGGTCGGCCACCTGCTCGAGGTCGAGCCGGGCGGCGGCGACGTAGTCGAGCAGGAAGAGCGGCTCGGCTCCGGTCGTGGCCACGTCGTTGACGCAGTGGGCCGCCATGTCGGCGCCGCAGTTGCGCAGCAGGCCGAGCCGCCGGGCGACGATCGGCTTCGTTCCGATCGAGTCCATCGAGGCGGCGAGCAGGCGGCGATCGTCGAGGGGATAGAGGCCCGCGAAGGCACCGAAGCCCTCCGCCCCCGTGGACTCGACGGCGGCGCGCAGCCGCTCGACGACGGCGCCGGCGGCCGCCAGCGAGACGCCGGCGGACTCGTAGCTGGGCTCCCGGGCCACGAGGACGAGTCTAGGCGCCGGGCCCGACCTACACTGCCGAGATGGGCCCGTCCCCGCTGACGAGCTGGACGTGGGATCCGGCGCAGCTCCTCCTGATCGCCGTCGCCGCCTTCCTCTACTACCGGCGCGCCGCCACCCTGGCGGCGCGCGGGACGCCGGTGCCCGCCTGGAGGCGCCGGATCTTCGCGCTCGGCCTGGGCCTCGCGTTCCTCGCCGTCGCCTCCCCGATCCATGCGCTCGGCGAGCGGCAGTTCTTCTTCGTGCACATGATCCAGCACATCCTGCTCGGAGACCTCGCGCCGCTGTGCATGGTCGCGGGGCTCACCGGCCCGCTGCTCCGCCCGGTGCTGGCGATCCCGGCCGTGGCCCGGCTTCGCCTCCTTACCCACCCGCTGGTCTCGTTCCCGCTCTGGGCGGTCAACCTGCTCGCCTGGCACCTGCCCGTCGCCTACCAGGGCGCGCTCCACCACTGGGCGGTGCACGCGCTCCAGCACGCGCTGTTCTTCGCCTGCGGCGCGCTGATGTGGGCGACGGTGCTCGAGGTGCTGCCCGCGCCCCAGTGGTTCGGGACCGGCGCCAAGGTCGGCTACATCGTCGCGGTCAGGCTGGTCGAGACCGTGCTCGGCAATGTCTTCATCTGGTCGAACGGCGTCTTCTACGGCAGCTACGAGCACCCGGTCGAGCGCTGGGGGATCTCGGCGCGCGCCGACCAGGGGATCGGCGGCGGCGTGATGATGCTGGAGGGCTCGCTCGTCACGCTCGCCGCGCTCGCGTGGCTCTTTCTGCGGCTGGCGCGCGAGAGCGAGCAGCGCCAGCGGCTGCTCGAGCAGGGCGTGGATGCGCGGGTCGCGACCCGCGCCGTGCGCTACGGCCGCGGCGGAGGGCTCGCCGTTGGGGAGCCGGCCGCCTCCTCGCCGGGCGCCGCCCTGCCGCGTGACGGCGAGCCATCCGGCTCGACCTAGATCATTCGAGCCGGCAGGGCTGTGCGCTCCACCGGCTTCCATCACGTAGATCTCGTCGTCAGCTCGATTCTCCGCAGCCTGCCCTTCTACCGTGAGCTGCTCCGGCCACTCGGGTGGCATCGCGTCGGCGAGGTCGAAGGCGAGCGAGGCGAGACGATCTGGTACATCTCCGGCCCCGGAAGCTCGCTCGGCCTGCGCGAGGCCCAGACCCGCTCCGAGGAGCCGTTCGACCGCTACCGGATCGGCGTTCACCACGTCGCGTTCGAGGCCCCGACCCGCTACGACGTCGACGAGCGGGCGGAGTGGCTGCGCGCCCGCGGCGGGTCGATCGAGACCGGTCCCGAGGAGTACTCGTACCATCCCGGCTACTACGCCGTGTTCTTCTACGACCCCGACGGGATCAAGCTCGAGATCGTCCACGTGCCCGGGCACGCCGCCTGAGGCGCCGCCCCGGGATCGTCGATCCCTTCGGAGCGGCTCCGCCCGGCGCGGCGCGGCGCTCCTCGGTGGTGGTGGAGCTACGACCCGCCTCCCCTGGATCGAGCCTAGCGCGAGGACCGTGACGCGTGTCGGACGGGGCCGTGACGAAAGCGTGCCGCCGCCGGGCGCGAGCCCGGCGGCGGCGCCCGGGTGGGCTCGCGCTACGCGCGTGCCGGCTCGAACCTGAGCTTCGCCAGGCGCCGGCCTTCCGGCACCCGCGTCGGGTACTCGCCGGTCAGGCACGCACGGCACAGGCTCGAGCGAGGACGGCTCGTGGCCGCCTCTAGGCCCTCGAGCGAGAGGTAGGCGAGCGAGGTCGCGCCGATCGATCCGCGCACGTCCTCGACCGGCCTCGAGGAGGCGATCAGCTCCTCTTCGTCTGCGAGGTCGATCCCGTAGAAGCACGGGCCGATCACGGGCGGAGAGGAGACGCGCACGTGCACCTCCGCCGCGCCCGCGTCGAACAGCATCGCGACGATCTGCCGGGTCGTGTTCCCGCGGACGATCGAGTCGTCCACGACCACGACGCGCTTACCGGCCACCTCTGCGAGCGGGTTGAACTTGAGGCGGATCCCCTGCTGACGCAGTTCCTGGTCGGGCTGGATGAACGTGCGCCCGATGTAGCGGTTCTTGATCAGCCCCTCGCTGAAGGGGATCCCGCTCGCGCGCGAGAAGCCGATCGCCGCCGGGGTGCCCGAGTCGGGGATCGGCAGGACGAGGTCGGCCTCGGCCGGCGCCTCCGCGGCGAGCCGCTCGCCCATCCGCAGGCGCGCCGCGTGCACCTCGACCCCTTCGAGGTGCGTGTCCGGCCGGGCCAGGTAGAAGAACTCGAAGATGCACAGCGCGCCCTGGGCAGGCGGCACCGCCTGCCGCGCCCGCACGCCCGTAGCGTCGATGAGCACGAGCTCGCCGCGCTCGATCTCCCGCTCGGGGACGGCGCCGACGAGATCGAGGGCGCACGTCTCGGAGGCGACCACCCAGCCCCCCGGGCCGTCGACGCCGGCCCGGTCCTCCGGCCGGGCGCCTGGGGCTTCGACGCCGGCGCTTCCAGCCGGGGAGAGCCTGCCGAGGACGAGCGGCCGGAACCCGTGCGGATCTCGGAAGGCGACGAGCTGCCCCTCGGCGAGCGCGGTGACCGAGTAGGCGCCCTCCAGCCGGCCCATCGCGTTCGCGACCGCCTCCTCGAGCGGAGCCGGGTCGTTCGCGACCAGCGCCGCGATCAGCTCGGTGTCGGAGCTCGACTCGAGCCTGATCCCGTCGGCCGAGAGCTCCTCGCGCAGCTCGCCGGCGTTGACGAGGTTGCCGTTGTGTCCGAGGGCGACCGTTCGGGCACGGCCGTGCTGGACGATCGGCTGCGCGTTCGACCACTGCCCCGAGCCGGTCGTCGAGTAGCGGGTGTGCCCGATCGCGAGCTGCCCGCGGAGGCCGCGCACCTTCTGCTCGGTGAAGACCTGTGTGACCAGGCCCAGCTCGCGCAGCACGGTCAGGTGGCCGCGGTCCGAGACCGCGATCCCCGCCGACTCCTGGCCGCGATGCTGGAGCGCGTGCAGGCCGAAGTGCGCGAGCCTGGCGACGTCGCGGTCCGCTGCGCAGATGCCGAGCACGCCGCACATCAGGGAGCCCGTCCCGGCGCCAGGATCGACCCTGTCACAGAGACGCTCTCCCATCATGCCAGGCCGCCTCCAGCTCCCGGAGCCGGACGCCGAGGATCCGGTCGCCGCCGGCCACGCCGAGCTCGCGGAGGGGCACGCCTCCGAGCCGCGGCACGTCCTCGGCCGGGCAGGCGATCACCGCCTGGCCGCCACCCTCGCCGAACCACGCGAGCGGGTCCTCCGGCAGGGAGAGCTCCGCGCCGACCCCGCTCCACAGCGCCGCCTCGGCGAGCGCGACCGCGAGCCCGCCCGCCGAGACGTCGTGCGCGAGCGAGAGCCGGGGCGCGGCCCGCCAGAGAAAAGCGACCAGGCGGCTCTCGGCCACGGGGTCGAGGTTCGCCGGGAGGCCGCCGAGCTCGCCGTAGAGCGCCTGGTACTCCGACCCTGCGAGCGTGAGCGAGATCGCCGGCGCCGACGCGACCAGCACGACGTCGCCCTCGCGCCACCGGCCCGGCACGAAGCGCACGTCCCGTACGAGCCCGACGCAGCCGACCACCGGAGCGGGCGCGATCGCCAGCCCGCCGGTCTCGTTGTAGAGCGAGACGTTCCCGGAGACGACTGGAGCCCGCAGCGCCTCCGCGGCGAGCGCCATCCCCTCGATCGCCTCGGTCAGCTCCCACGCGATCTCGGGCTTCTCGGGGTTGCCGAAGTTGAGGCAGTCCGTCAGTCCGAGCGGCTCGCCGCCCGCGCAGGCGACGTTGCGCGCCGCCTCGAAAACGGCGAGCGCGCCGCCGGTCCGCGGCGCGAGCTGGGCGATCCGGCCGGGCCCGTCGAGCGACACGGCCAGCCCGCGTAGCGTTGGGCGCAGGCGGAGCACGGCTGCGTCCAGGCCCGGGCGGCGGACCGTCTGCGAGCCGACGAGGTGGTCGTAGCGCTCGTAGATCCAGGCCCGCGAGCGGATGTTCGGCGACGCGAGCAGCTCGACCAGCGCCCGCCTCGCCGGCGGGCCGGCCGGCGCCGGCGGGTCCGGCGCCGGGGCGCGCGGCCTCGGCTCGACGCGGTACCGAGGGCATTCTTCGGTCAGGAGTCGCGCGGGTACGGCCCCGACCTCCTCGCCGTCGTGGAACGAGCGGAGGAGCCCCGTGTCCGTGACCGTGCCGATCACGGCGTGGGGAATCTCCCAGCGGGTGAAGACCTCCTCGGCGACGCCGAGGAAGCCTTCCCGTAGGACGGCGACCATCCGCTCCTGGGACTCCGAGATCATGATCTCCCAGGGCTCCAGCGCCTCTCGCAGGGGAACCCGGTCCAGGTGCACGTCGACGCCGGCTCCGTCACGCGCCATCTCCGCGAGGGCCGACGCGAGGCCGGCTGCGCCGCAGTCCTGGAGCGACTCGACGAGGCCCCGCTCGACCAGCTCGACCGAGACCTCGATCAGCTTGTTGCCCGTGAACGGGTCGCCGATCTGCACCGACGGCCGCTTCTCCGCGGAGCTCTCGCCGAGCTCCTGGCTCGCGAGCACGCTCGCGCCGCCGATTCCGTCCCGGCCGGTGGTGGCGCCGTACAGGACGAGCAGGTGACCTGGCGTCCGCGCCGATGAGCGCGTCAGCCGGTCGGCCGGGAGCAGGCCGACGCACATCGCGTTCACCAGGCAGTTGTCGGCGTAGCTCCGGTCGAAGAACGCCTCCCCGCCGACCGTCGGCACGCCCACCGAGTTTCCGTACGCGGCGATGCCGCTCACCGCGCGCTCGAAGGCGAACCCCGGCTCGGCGAAGCGGAGCCCGTCGAGCAGCGCGATCGGCCGCGCGCCCATCGCGACGATGTCGCGGAGGATCCCGCCGACGCCCGTCGCCGCGCCCTGGAAGGGCTCGACCGCGGAGGGATGGTTGTGGCTCTCGACCTTGAACGCGACCGCCTCTCCGTTGCCGAGGTCGAGCACGCCGGCGTTCTCGCCCGGCCCCTGGAGCACGCGCTCGCCCGCGCCCGGCAGCCGTCCGAGGAGGAGCGCCGAGTGCTTGTAGCCGCAGTGCTCCGACCAGAGGAGCGAGAAGACGGCGAGCTCGAAGTCGTTCGGGTCGCGCCCGAGCAGCTCGCAGATGCGGTCGAGCTCTCCGTCGGTGAGACCGAGTGAGCGGTGGAGCGGCTGTTCCGCGACCCGCCTCAGGGAATCGAGTCTAGCCGGGCCGATTGACGGCGCCGGGCGCCGGTCCCGCGCCGCGGAATACCCTCCCGGTGTGTCGCCGATCGTCGGGCGCGAGTCCGAGATCGCGGCCGTCGAGGCCTTCCTCGCCGGCGGCCGCGGCGCCCGCCTGCTCGCCGTCGTGGGCGAGCCCGGCATCGGCAAGACGACCGTGTGGGAGGAGGCTGTCCGGCAAGCGCGGAAAACCGGCGCCGTCGTGCTCGTGTCCAGGCCGGCCGAGTCGGAGGCGAGGCTGTCGTTCGCCGGCCTCACCGATCTCCTGTCCCCGGTCGCCGCCGACCTGTTCACGGCCCTTCCGCCTCCGCAGCGTGAGGCGCTCGACGTCGCGTTGCTGCGTGCCGAGGCGGCCCGCCCGCCGGACCGGAGGCTGCTCGGGACCGCGCTGCTCTCGGTCCTGCGCGTGCTGGCGGCCGACCGCGAGGTGGTGGTGGCAGTCGACGACGTCCACTGGCTCGACCCTCCGTCGGCCTCGGCGCTCGAGTTCGCGATCCGGCGACTGGCCGACGAGCCGGTCCGGGTGATCGTCTCGGTGCGGTCGGAGGCCGATCGGGCCCGGCTCGCCGACGTCGGCGGGCGGAGCCCGGAGCGGCTCGAGCTCGGCCCCCTGTCCCTCGCATCCCTGCATCGCATCCTCGCCGACGGGCTGGGACGGAGCTTCCCCCGGCCGACGCTCGTCCGCATCGCCCAGGCCTCGGCGGGGAATCCACTGTACGCGCTCGAGATCGCGCGGCTGCTCGCTCAGGACGAGGGCCGGCGGGCGTCCGAGACGCTGCCGGTTCCCGAGGACCTGAGGACACTCGTCGCAGAACGGGTCGGAGCGCTGCCCGCCGGGACGCGAGCGGCGCTGTTGCGGGCGGCTGCGCTGGCGCGACCGGACTTGAGCCTGGTCGACGCACGGGCGCTGGCCCCCGCCGAAGAAGCGGGGCTCGTGCGGATCGGCGTCGACGGGCGGATCGAGTTCACCCATCCGCTCTACGCCTCTGCGGTCTACTCGTCCGCGTCGCTCAGCCGCCGGCGCCAGACGCATCGCGCGCTCGCGGGCGCGGTGATCGACCTGGAGGAGAGAGCCCGCCACCTCGCCCTGGCCTCCGATCGCCCGGACGAGCAGGCGGCGGAGGCGGTCGAGGCCGCGGCGCACCAGGCCCGTATGCGAGGAGCGCCCGACACGGCCGCCGAGCTGACGGAGCTCGCGCTCCGGCTCACTCCCGAGGGCAGCGCCGAGGCCGACGAGCGGCGGCTCGACCTCGCCGAGCATCTCGAGCTGGCCGGGGACTTCCCGCGTGCCGCACAGCTGCTCGAGGAGCTCCGGCAGGTGCTCGAACCGGGCGATCTCCGGGCGCGTGCTCTGCTCGCCCTCGCCGAGATCGACTTCTGGCGGAAGGGGGAATCCGTTGCGGTCGTCCTCGGCGAGGAGGCGCTGCGCGCCGCGCGCGATCCGGTCGTGCGGGCGCGCTGCCACGCGTCGATCGCGCTGTACGGCGGCACCGTCGACCTGCCGAAGGCCGCCGCCGCCGCGCGCGCCGCGCTCGCCCTGCTCGAGCCCATGCCCGACGCCGACTCCGGCCTCGTCGCCATGGCGCTGAGCGCCCGCGTGCGGGCGGATCTCTTCCTCGGGGAGGGCTTCGACGCCGATGCCGCCGAGCTGGCGCTGGCCCTCGAGGACGCGTCGCCACCGACCGTCGTCGACACTCGTGTCGTCTTCAAGCTCGGCCAGTGGCTCCGGTACGTCGACGACTTCGACGGAGCACGGGCGAGGCTCGCGCAGGCCGAGCGGGCGGCGCGCGAAGAAGGCGACGAGTCCTCGCTCGCCAACATCTTTCTCAACCGGGTGGTCGTCGAGTGCTGGGCCGGTGAGTGGGAGACGGCGGCTGAGTTCGCCGAGCGCATGGGTGACGCATTCGACCAGCGGGGAGTGGAGTCGGAGGGTGCCGGTCCGTGGAGGGCGTACGTCGATGCGCACGCCGGGCGGCTCGAGGCGGTGCGGGCGGCTGCCGCGCAGGCTCGGCCGCGCGACCCGATCCACGAGATGATCTGGAATCGCTGCCTCGGCCTGGCCGAGCTGGCCGTCGGCGAGACCGAGGCGGCCGACAGGCACCTCTCGGACGTACTGGCCGAGCTCGATCGAGTGGACTTCCGCGAGCCTGCCGTCTGGCGTGTCGACGGGGATGCGATCGAGGCGGCGATCGCGGTCGGAGACCTCGCCAGGGCAGAGGAGTTGGTCACCCGCTTCGAGCAGCGGGCCGCGCGCTCGCGCATCCCCTGGAGCCTGGCCGTGTCCGCCCGCTCCCGTGGGCTCCTGCTCGCCGCGCGCGGGCAGGTCGAGGAAGCCGCCGAGGCGCTCGACCGTGCGCTCGCCGCACACGATCGCTGCCCCGCGCCGTTCGGCCGCGCCCGGACCCTGCTCGTCCGCGGCCAGGTCGCCCGGCGCCTGAAGCGAAAACGAGAGGCCCGGACGGCGCTCGAGGAGGCGCTCGCGATCTTCCGCCGGCTTGGCGCGGCGCCGTGGGCGGACCGGGCCGAGGCCGAGCTTCAGCGCGTCGCCGTGCGGCGGGCGCCCGACGACCTGAGCGCGACCGAGCTGCGGATCGCGCGTCTCGCCGCGACCGGAATCACGAATCAGGCGATCGCCGCCGAGGTCTTCCTCACGCGGAAGGCCGTGGAGGCAAACCTCGCCCGCGCCTACCGCAAGCTCGGGATCCGCTCGCGCGCGCAGCTCGGTCGCGCGCTCGACGCGCGTGAGGATCGGCTTCGCTCCTGAGCGCGGCCGACGGGGGGAGGCGGTGGCGTTCTCGCCTCCCCCCGCCCGAGCCGCTCCCGCGCTCAGCGCACCGTGAACCTGGTGGACGCGGGCAGGTAACCGGGCGCCGAGGCCGTCGCCGGGTAGGTGCCCGGCTTCAGCGTCAGCACTGCGCCGCCCTTCGCATCCGTCTTCACGTGCTTGCCGCCGACCGAGACCGACGCCCCGCCGACGGGGTCGCCCGCGTCGCGCAGGAAGAGGCTGACCTTGGCCACTGACGCGCTCCTGCCGCGGGCGGTGACCTTGGCCTGCAGCGTGGCCTGGGCGAGGACGTGCGTGTGCCAGAAGCCGAGCCCGTTCGCCTTGTCGGCGACCTCGGCGAAGAGGTCGACCGGGCCGCCGGAGCCCTCGCACTGCAGGTACGTGAGCCCGTTCGTCGTTTGCTGCGGGAGCGTCAGCTTCTGCACCGGCTCGAACGCGCCGGCAGCGCGGTTCGAGCGGGTGACGAAGAGCCCGTCGTGTGGGTCGCCCCAGGCGACCCACAGGCGCCCCTCGGGGCCGGTGCAGACGGTCGCGCTCGTGTACGGGCCCCTGGCGAGGGTCTTCGCGGCGCCCCCGTAGCGGTAGAGATGGACGGCCTTCGTGTCGGCGTACGCGACGTACACGCCGGGCGCGCCGATCCGCCCGCTCAGGCCCTCGACGTAGTCGTTGTTGTTGCCGCCGTCCGAGAGGACGACGGCCTTCCCCGCGCCCGGCAGGACCTGCCGGACGTAGACGCCGCCCTTGCCGCCGCCGTAGACGCCGGCGAGAACGACGGCGCCGCTCCCCGCGTCGGTGGCGAGGTGCGTGGCGAGCTGGAACGGCGCGTAGGCATCCGGGATCGAGCTCGGGGGGAGACCCTCCGCGGCGGTGCCGCGCCAGCCGGTGACCACCTGGCCGTCCTTCGTCAGCGTCGCGCCGATGATCCCGGTCGACGCGGCGAGCGGACCGCCCCAGACCTCCGGCCCGAGCGTCCAGCTCGCTCCGCTCGGCGGTGCCGTGAACGTGCTGATCCCACCGCTCGAGCCGGCCGACGAATGACCGCCGCTCGTGAACAGGCGAAGCGACTTGTCGGGCATCACGAGCAGGGCGAGCCCGTTCTTGGCGCCGTTCCAGCCGCTCGCGACCGTCGTCGTCCCGCCCTTCGCGCCGCTCGGCGAGAAGCGGGTGTCGAAGACCGAGCTGGGCGGCTGGCCGCCCCGGTTCCAGATCACGTGCAGGGTGCCGTCGGAGGTGCGGGCGAGCCCGAGCTGGTCGCCGGAGTTGTTCGGGCCGGTGATCCGCAGCCACGGAGACCCGGCCGGCGTGGCCCGGCCGGCGCCGGCCGCGAGGGCGACGGCGGTGACGGCGAGGGCGATGCAGGTTCGGTGCGGTGAGCGCATTGAGCCTCCCTTTTCGTTCTCAGGTGGAGTTCGGGATCCAGGGCGAGCCGGCGGCCTCGAGGATCCGCTCGAACGGGACCCCGGCCAGCTCCGCCGCCCGGCGGACGGCCTCCTCGGTGCCGTCGAACAGGCAGAGGACGACCTCGTCCTGGCGCATCAGGATCGAGCCGAGATAGCGCACCGGCGCGCCGGCCGCGGCGAGCTCGGCGGCGCAACCGCCCGCCCGTGCGTCGAGGGCGCGTACCGCCGCCTCGTCCACGCCGGGCCAGAAGCACTCGGCGACGTACTCGCTCGTCGGGGCGTCCGCCACCGCCCGAATCTAGGGCCGGCGCGCCCGGGGCGAAAGTGGGAGAAACCCTACGGAATCGCGCCGTCACCCTCTCGCCGCGACCCGGGCAGACCGCCGCGGTGCGGCTAGGCTGGGCCCGTGACCCGCTCGTACGGTCCGCTCCTGTTCGCGCTCGCCGCGATCTGGGGCGCGTCCTACCTGTTCATCAAGGTCGGCGTCCGGGACTTCGAGCCCACGGTCCTGATGACGTTGCGCCTGCTCGTCGCGGCGGCCCTGCTGATCTGCTTCCTCGCCGCACGCGACGGTGCCCGAACGGCACTGGCGCAGGTTCGCGGTGCCTGGCGCGAGGGGCTCGTCTTCGGCACGATCAACGGGGCGTTCCCGTTCACCCTGATCGCCTGGGGGAGACGCACATCGACTCGGGCGTGGCTGCGATCGCGAACGCCTCGGTGCCGATCTTCGTCACCATCCTGGCGATCCGGTTCAAGCCGAGCGAGCGCTCGAGCGGGCTGAAGCTCGTCGGGATCCTGCTCGGCCTCGCCGGGGTCGGCGTGCTCGCCGGCGTCCATCCGGAGGGAGGCGGCTGGGCGGTGCTCGGGACGCTGGCGGTCGTGCTCGCCTCGGTCTCGTACGCGTCGGGGGGTCTCTACGGCCAGCACGTCGTCGGACGGGCGTCGGGCCCCGTGCTCGCCGCGGCCTCGATGGTCTACGGCGGCCTCGTGCTCCTGCCCTTCGCGCTCTTCCAGCTTCCCGACCACGCCCCCGGCTGGAAGCCGGTCGCGTCGCTCGCCGGCCTCGCCGTCGGCGGGACCGCGGTCGCGCAGCTCATCCTCTTCCGGATGCTGCGCCTGTTCGGTGCGGCGCGGCTCTCGCTCGTCACGTACCTGATGCCGGGCTTCGCGCTCGTCTACGGCGCGCTGATCCTCGACGAGCCCCTCAGAGCGTCCTCTCTCGGCGGGCTGGGCCTGATCCTCGGCGGCGTCGCGCTCGGCTCCGGCGCGTGGTGGCCGCTGCGGCGGCCGGTCGCCGAGCCGGCACCGTGAGAGACGAAGCCGAGCACAAAGACGACAGCGAAGCTGTCGGTCTTGGTGCGAGGCGATGTCGTGACACCGAAGGCGTCCGAGACGAAGCCGAGCACAAAGACGACGGCGAAGCTGTCGGTCTTGGTGCGAGGCGATGTCGTGACACCGAAGGCGTCCGAGACGAAGCCGAGCACAAAGACGACGGCGAAGCTGTCGGTCTTGGTGCGAGGCGATGTCGTGACACCGAAGGCGTCAACATCCGCCGCGCCGAGCCGCCGGACGCGGACTTCGTCGCCGCGCTCTTCACGCACGAGGACGTGGCGCCGTTCCTCGCCGCCGTGAGGCCGAGGGACCGGGAGGGGGTGCTCGCCGAGATCGAGCGCTCGCAGCGCGAGCCGGCCGCCTTCGGCGTGTTCGTGATCGAGGACGCAGGCCGCCGAGCGGGCGTGCTGGAGTTCGAGCAGGCGAACAGGCGGAGCCGGATCGCGCGCCTCGGGGGGCTCGCCGTCCACCCCGATTTCCGTGGCCGCCGGCTCGCCGACGAGGCAGCCCGGGCCTTCCAGCGCCACCTGCTCCTCGAGCTCGGCTACCACCGCCTGCAGCTCGAGGTCTACGGCTTCAACGAGCGTGCGATCCGCCACGCCGAGCGGGCGGGCTTCGTGCGAGAAGGAGTGAAGCGGAAGGCGTACCGCCGGCACGGACAGTGGGTCGACGGCGTCACGTTCGGCCTGGTCAGGGAGGACCTGGGGCTGCCGCCGGCGGTCGACCTCCTCTACGAGTATGTCGCGCGCCACAACGAAGGGGTGCGGAGCGGCGACTGGGACGCGCTCGGCGAGTGTCTCGCCGAGGATGCGACGCTCGCGTTCGAGGGCGTGCCGGCCGGTCCGTACGCCGGCCGGGAGGCGATCGTGGCCGCGTACCGCGAGCGCCCGCCCGACGACGAGGTCCGGGTCCTCGCAGTCGAGGAGGAGACGGGCGGCGCGGTCGCGGCCTACGCCTGGTCGCTCGCGCCCGAGGCGGAGGCGGGGAGGCTCCGGCTGGGCCTCGCGGACGGCCTCGTCGTCCGCCTGGCGATCAGCGTCGAGTGAACGGCCGGAGCGTCCGGGGCCGTCCGTAGGGTTCCGTCGAGAAGGGGGGCGGCCGCCCGCGTCGTGCGGATCGCGTCGAAAGCCCCGTGACGGGTGGAGCGGCCGAGGGCTGAGCGCCGTCCACCGACCGGTCGCGCCGGCGCCGGGGGCCGCCCCGCCTCGCCTCTCCCGGCGCCCGCTCGCACGAGCGCTCCGCGGAATGTCCCGAACACCCGATCAGCGCCGCCACGGATGCCGGGGAGGCAGGCGTTGGGGACGATTCGATCGCTCGATCGGTCCCCGGCGTCCGACGGAGGAGCAGCCGCGTGAAAGAGCTGGTGTTCGTGGGCAGAGGCGGTCAGGGGGTGGTGCTCGCCTCCCAGGTCCTGGCCGACACCTTCGCCCGAGCGGGCTACTGGGTGCAGAGCTTTCCCGAGTTCAAGGCCGAGAGACGCGGGGCGCCGATCTCGGCGTTCCTGCGCTGGGACGAGGCCGCGCCCATCCACCGCCGCTATCGAGTGCGGGAGTGCGACGTTCTCGTCGTCATCTCCGCCTCGCCCCCGTCGCCGCCTGCCCTGCAGTCCGTACGGCCCGGCGGCCTCGTCGTCCTCAACCGCGATTCCCGCTTTCGTCACGCCGGCCCGTACGGCATCGCGCGGGTGCCCGCCTCGCGCATCGCGCGGGACAACGGCATCCTCTCGTCCGAGGGGCGGCCGATGGGGAACGTGGCCGTGCTCGGCGCCTGCGTCAGGCTCCTCCTCCCGGACGGGCTCCGCTTCCTCGAGGAGGCGGTGAGGGCCCGCATGGGCGCCCTTGCCGACCTCAACGTCGCCGCCGCCAGGGCGGGCTACGCGCGGTGCACGAAGCAGCACACGATCGCGGGCGACGTGCCGATCGAGCCCGGGCCCGGCCGTGCGCCGACGTCCGGGCACGCGTCTGCCGGAGCCGTCTTCGCCGTCAGCAACACGGACTCGCTGCTCATCCACACGGGCTCGTGGTCGGAGGAGCGGCCTGTGCTGGGGGACGCCTGCACCGGCTGCGGCGTGTGCGTGCCGTTCTGCCCGGAAGGGGTGATCACGAGGACGGACGGCTCGATGGCCGTCGACTACCTCTACTGCAAGGGCTGCGGCATCTGCACGGTCGTCTGCCCCGTCCGCAACGCGATCGCGATGGAGGATATCCCCGCATGAGCCAGAGGCTTCCGCGCGGCAGGACGGTGATGACCGCCAACGAGGCGGCCGCGTACGCCGTGATGCTCGCCCGCGTCCAGGCGATTCCCGCCTACCCGATCACGCCGCAGACGGTGATCGTCGAGCGGCTCGCGGAGCTCACCGCCGGACTGGACGACGTCGAGTACGCGAACGTCGAGAGCGAGCACTCGATGTTCGG
This sequence comes from uncultured Actinomycetes bacterium, assembly GCA_963837265.1. Taxonomy (GTDB): domain Bacteria; phylum Actinomycetota; class Thermoleophilia; order Gaiellales; family Gaiellaceae; genus DATBLE01. The sequence goes on along the minus strand of CAWIMQ010000001.1, from coordinate 408,019 downwards.
CTACGCGATCGCGGCGTCCCGGGCGGGCGTCCGCACCTTCACGGCGACGTCCTCGCAGGGCCTGCTGTACGCCCACGAGCAGCTTCACCGGGCCTCGCGCGAGCGGGTTCCGCTGGTGATCGTCAACGTCAACCGGTCCGTGTTCGCTCCGTGGAGCATCGAGACCGACCTGACGGACAGCATGAGCCAGAGGGACACGGGCTGGGTGCAGCTCTATTGCTCCTCCGCCCAGGAGGTCCTGGACAGCGTTCTCTGCGCCTACCGGATCGCCGAGAGCGTGATGCTGCCGGTGATGGTGTGCGCCGAGGGCTTCCTGCTCTCGCACACGTCCGAGGTCGTCGAGGTCCCGGACCAGGAGGCGGTTGACGCGTTCATCCCCGGGTTCTCTCCCCCGGAGCGCTGGGGCCTCGACCCCGATGTCGCGACCGCATTCTCGTCGCTTCCCGAGCCGGCGGACTACGCGGCGTTCCAGCACCGCGTCGTCGACGCGATGGGCGAGGCCGCGGAGCGCGATCGAGACGGTCGCGGCGGAGTTCACGCCGCGTTTCGGGCGCACGAAGATCGGCGCGCTGGAGGTGACCGGCAACCCGGCCGCGGACACGGCGCTGGTCGCGATCGGGACGATCGGCGACTCGGCCCGGGAGCTGCTCGAGGACGACGACGACCTCCTCATCGTGCGCCTCCACGCGTTCAGGCCGTTCCCCTCCGCCGAGCTCGTCTCCGTCCTGTCCGGCGTGTCCCACGTCTCCGTGATCGACCGCGCGTCCGCGTTCGGCTCGCTCGGCCCGCTGGGAGCCGACGTCCGGTCGCTGGGCCTGGGGCAGGCCGAGGCGGTGACGAACTTCGTCTGCGGGATCGGCGGCACCGAGGTGACGCCGGCGACCTTGCGCTGGGCGCTCGCCGAGACACGATCGAGAGGCGGGGAGAGAGCCGGGCTCGAGGCTGTCTACGTCCCGGAGGGAGCGTGACGATGGCCGCCTGGCTCGACGAGATCGTCTCAGAGGACCGGCTTCTCCTTCCCGGGCACAGCGCCTGTGCCGGCTGCGGCCCCGCGATCAACATCCGCCACGTGCTCGGCGGCCTGGCCGCGGCCGCGCCGGAGCGCAGGACGATCCTGGTGATTCCCGCCTCGTGCTGGACGATCATCGCCGGCATCTACCCGGTCAACGCGTTCAAGGTCCCCGTGTACCTGACCCCGTTCGCCTCCTCGGCGGCAGAGGCGTCGGGGATCAAGGCGGCGCTCCGGCTGCGCGGGCTCGGAGAGACGAACGTGGTCGTCTGGGGCGGAGACGGCGCGACGTCCGACATCGGGTTCTCCGGCGTGTCGGCCGCGGCGGAGCGAAACGAGGACGTCATCTACGTCCTCAACGACAACGAGGCGTACATGAACACCGGCGTGCAGAAGTCCGGCGCCACTCCCGAGGGCGCCTGGACGACGACGACGCCGGCCGGCTCGCCGCGCGCGGGGCGGAAGAAGGACATCGCCCGGATCATGGCCGCCCACGGGGTTCCGTACGTCGCCACGCTCGCCCTCGGGTCGGTGCCGATGCTCCGAGACTTCCGGGCCAAGGTGGCGCGGGCGGCCGAGGTACAGGGCTTCCGCTTCCTCCACATCCTGGGCGCGTGCCCGCCGGGCTGGAGATACCCGACGGACCGGTCGACCGATCTCGCGCGTCTCGCGGTCGAGTCGCGGTACTTCCCGCTCTTCGCCTGCGACCACGGGCAGTGGAAGGTCACGCTCCGGCCGAAGCACGTCGCGCCGGTGGGCGAGTTCCTGGAGACGCAGGGACGGTTCGCCCACCTGACGCCCGAGGAGATCGCAGCCGTCCAGTCGCACGTGGACGAGCGGTGGGAGCTGCTGGCCGGGCTGGAAACCGGCGACGGGCTCGAGACGGACAAGAGAGGAGCACCGAGATGACGACGAGCGAGCTGCAGCGGGAGCGGTCGCGCACGACCCCCGTCGCGAGGGTGAGATCGACCCCGGCGGGAGCGGTCGACCAGGTGCCGGGCGACGAGGACGCATCCGCGTACGGCCCGGTCGAGATCACGTGGTTTCCGGACCGGCTGACGATCACGGTCGTCGGCGCCGGCCCGGCGTCGATGACCGGGACATACCTGAGCGGCGGCGGCCAGGACGTCACGATCGAGGTCAGGCTCCCCAGCCTGGACGAGCTGATCGACGCGGTACCGGGCGCCGACTAGCTCCGCTCGTGACCCCGGGGAATCCCGGCTGAACGAATGCCCCACCAGGTGCGTGAGGACGTCTCGCCGATCGTTGACTTTCTTGCTCGTTGCGGAGTAGGCTCGCTCGTGCGGGCCGTAACAGCCGGCCCGCAGACGACAGCGGTGGCTGAGGCGATCGCCGCCGCGATGATCCTCCCTCAAACATCTGGGCGGAGCGGTTTTCAACCGACGCTAAGTCCTGGTCGGCGGGGCAGACAAAGCTGAGGGAGGACCCATGGAGAAGCGGACGAGGCGTTGGCTCGGTGTCGGCGTGGGGGCGGCAGCTTCCGTCGCCGCCATCGGCGCGTTCGGCGGATCGAGTGCAGGTTCGATCACGACCGGCGCGGCGATGCACCGCGCGGTCGCCGCGCAGCCGACGTTGGCCGTGGTCATTGTCGGAAGCGGCAGCGTTACGAGCAAGCCTGCGGGAATCTCCTGTCCCGGGAAGTGCGCAGCGACATTCGCGGGAGGCACGAGCGTGCTTCTCGCCGCAAAGGCGAAGAAGGGGTCTCGGTTCCTCCGTTGGGGCGGCGGCTGCACCGGTGCGGGCGCATGCAGGGTGAGAGTCACAGCCTTGGCGGTGGTCGCGGCACAGTTCGTCGGTCCGAAGACACAGCCGGTGCCGCCCCGTACGTCAGTTGTCGAGCCGGGCGGCTACTCGGGCCAGCAGTCGCAATCCGGCAACGCCGTCACGTTCTTCGTTCCGGCTGGGGCCGGGAGCGTTTTGAACTTCTCGATCCCGGGCGTCAACATCGCCTGTGCAGGCGGCGGTGGGGCCGGTACTCCCTTCAAGATCCTGAAGGCGACGATCAAGCGGGACCGGTCGTTCACCGCAACGACCTCTGAGAACGGCGTGGTCAACGGGGCCAACGCGAAGCTCACCTACTTCGTCACCGGGCGCTTCCAGGGGAAATCTGCGACCGGAGCCGAGACTGCAGCCGGGGTGTACCGCGAGGACATCGTGTTCACCGACACGCCCTCCCGGAAGTGCACCTCAAACAACCAATCCTGGAACGTGACTCGGTCAACGCAGCTGTCTCCGAGGAACTCCGTAGTGCCAGGCAACTACTCGGGCCAGCAATCGCAATCCGGCAACGCCGTCACGTTCGTCGTTCCGGCTGGGGCCGGGAGCGTTTTGAACTTCTCGATCCCGGGCGTCAACATCGCCTGTGCTGGCGGCGGTGGGGCTGGTACTCCCTTCAAGATCCTGAAGGCGACGATCAAGCGGGACCGGTCGTTCACCGCAGCGACCTCTGAGAACGGTGTGGTCAACGGGGCCAACGCGAAGCTCTCTTACTCCGTCACCGGGTACTTCCAGGGTGTCGACGCGGCCGGGGCGGTGACTGCAGCCGGGGTATACCGGGAAGACATCGTGTTCACCGACACGCCCGCCAGGAAGTGCACGTCAAACGACCAATCCTGGACGGCGACTCGATCTTCCTAGAGTTGACGCCGGTCTTGTACGGGCTCGCGCACTGGCAGGCCGGCGGCCGCGACGCGATGTCCCAAGTGACCTTGGCGTCGGGGCTTGCGAGCCGGGCTGGGACGCGGTGTGTCGGAGCCCCGGTACGGGGGGCGCAAGGATGCGGATCTGCGCGAGTTGCGGCAAGGAAGAGCCCGAAGGTTCGCGGTTCTGTGGGAGATGCGGCGCGCCTTTCGAGCCGGCGGACTCGCGGCCCCAGCCCGCTGTGGAGAAACCGTCCCAGCCGGCGCTTCGCCCACCCGGGCCGCCGCTGGGAAGGCGCCGGTGGCGCTGGGTCGTTCACGAGGTTATGCACGCCCTCGGCTTCGTGCCGACGTGTGCGCCACACCACACGCGCAGAGGACACGTGTCCGACTCCCCGCCGACCTCAGGTACGCCGGCGACGCACCTGGGCCCCTTCGCCCTCGATGTGGGTCGCCACGACTACTTCGGCGCCCACATCCCGGGGCGTCCGGATCTGTCGGACAGTGCTCACCTGGTGTCGTCGTATTCCGTCTCGGTGAGCGTGAGCGGCCCCGGCGCTGTGACGAGCAGTCCTGCTGGGATCCAGAAGGTATCGCGCTGCTCGCCGTGTCAGGAGTCGAGCGCGAGCGCGATGGCCTCCTCGAGCGTCAGCGCCTGGCCTTGGTCCCATGCCTCGGCAAAGACAGCGTCGTCGAGCTGCATCCGGATCGAGGTGAGCGTCTCTTCGGTGATTTTCGCGAGCCAGGGCACGCCGGGGCTACCGATCTGCTCGCGCAGAGCCTTCGAGCTGGAAACGAGCCGGGTGGCCGTTGTCGTTTGTCCCATCATGTTGAGCGTGGCGGCGAAGCGGCTGAGATTTTCCGCGATCCCAACACGATTGCCGAGGTCGCGGCGGATGCAGAGAGACTCCTTGAGCATCGAGAGGGCGTCCGCGACTCGGCCTTCGCCAAGGGCAAACGACGCCAGTCGATCGAGCGAGAAGGCCACCATGCGCTGGTCGGACTGCGTCCGTGCGCGGCGGAGGTTCTCCTCGTGTAGTGCCTGGGCGGGTTCGTGGTCGCCGAGTTCCTCGATGATTACGGCAAGGTTGAAAGCCGCCAGCAGAGCGTAGTGGTCGTCGCCGAGCTCACGGAATCGTCGTAGGCTCTCCGTGAAGAGTTGCTGCGCCGCTGCAGGGTCGCCTGCGTCGGCGACGGCGTGGCTGAGCAGGAATCCGGAATGGGCGGCGCCCCACACATCCCCCAGTGTGCGATGGAGTGCCAACCCCTCCTCGGCCCGAAGCCTCCCCGTCTCGGCATCTCCACCCTCGATCGCCATGATGGCTGCGCCGTCGAGAGCTTTGGCGCGGGTCGCCGTCGGGGCGTCGTTTGCGTGGAGGGCACTTTCGAGACGCCGCTGCCCTTCCGCCACGTGCCCTCGGATGTACCAGAACCGCGACAGCGCTCCGGCCAGGCGCAGGACGCGCTCGCTCTCGGCTCCAGCCTCGAGCCGGTCGAGAGCGGCTCGGAGGTTGTCGTGTTCTTCCTCGAGGCGCTCGAGCCACTCCCCAGGACTCCCGCTCCAGCGCAGGTTCGGCTCCGCCTCCTCGGCGAGTGCCAGGAAGTGCTCGGCATGTCGCCGTTCGAGCTCGTCGCTCTCACCCGAGTCGTCGAGCCGCTCGGCGGCGAATTCGCGGACCGTCTCTAGCATCCAGTAGCGCTCATCGGAGTGGCGCAGCAGGCTCTTGTCGACGAGCGACTGCAGGCCGTCGACATCTGCCTCCGCGACCTCTTCCGCGGCCGCGAGCGTGCAGCCTCCCGAGAACACTGCGAGACGGGCGAACAGGCCCCGCTCCTCGGCGGAGAGGAGGTCGTGTGACCACTCGATCGTGGCTCTCAGCGTGCGTTGGCGGTCGGGTGCGTCACGTGCACCTCCGGTGAGGAGAGGCAGGCGCTGATCGAGCCGCTCGAGGATCTGCTTTGCGGAGAGTGCCTTCACGCGGGCTGCGGCCAGCTCGAGCGCGAGGGGAAGGTCGTCGAGGCGGCGGCAGATCTCGGACACGGCGTCCTCGGCGCCGAAGTCGGGCTTGACCGCCCGTGCTCTTGCCAGGAAGAAGCCGATCCCTTCCTCGTGGACGAGCGGGGGCACCGCATACTCCTGCTCGCCCCCGACGTGGAGCGGCTCCCGGCTCGTCACGAGTAGGTCGAGCCCTGGGCAGGTGGTGAGCAGATCGGCGACCTCGGTGGCCGCCTCGACGACGTGCTCGAAGTTGTCCATCAGAAGGAGCAGCGACCGGTCGGCGATGCTCTCGGCCAGACCGTTCTTGGCGCCGAGCGCCTGCCCGGCCGTCGCCAGAACGAGCTCCGGGTCGCGCAGCGGCGTAAGCGGTACCCACCAGACGCCGTCCGGGTAGTGCGAGGCGAGTTCGGCGGCTGCCTGCGCGGCGAGGCGCGTCTTGCCCGTCCCGCCGGGCCCGGTCAGGGTGAGCAGGCGGACGTCCTCGCGTGAAAGCAGCCCGAGCACTTCGCGCAGCTCCTGCGCACGTCCCATGAAGGGTGTCGCCGGGACCGGCAGATTGGTCTGGTGCAAGCTGCGGAGCGGCGGGAAGTCGTCGTCTCCGAGCTGGTAGATGCGCTCGGGCGCAGCGAGGTCCTTCAGCCGGTGCTCGCCGAGGTCGCGGAGCCCGCCCGTGCCCGTCAGGGAAGCCGTCGCGGCAGAGACCAGCACTTGTCCACCGTGGCCGCAGGCAGCGATGCGGGCCGCCCGGTGCACGTCGATCCCGACATAGCCGTCCTTCGCCAGGTGCGGTGTGCCGGTATGGATCCCCATGCGCACACGGAGGCGACCCCCGGCGAGCGTCTCTTGTGCCTCGGCAGCCGCCTCGAGCGCTCCTGGTGCCGTCGGGAAGACGGCGAAGAAGGCGTCCCCCTCGGTGTCCACCTCGACGCCGCCCCTGGCGTCGAGCGCGTCGCGTAGGAGGCGGCGATGCTCGTCGAGCGCCTCGGAAAACTCGTCGACGCCCAACTCCTGCAAGAGCTTCGTCGAACCCTCCACGTCGGTGAAAAGGAAAGTGACGGTTCCGGAGGGGAGATCGCCTCGCACGACGCAATCATCCGCCAGAGCAGGGCTCAAGTCACGCGCGAGTGCCCTCTCATGGATGGGGCGACCTGGTCGAACATCCATTCATCCTCTGGCTCTTTTGGCATCTTGCGCCGGGACTGTCAAGATGGTCGAGTCAGAAGAATCATCCCTGCCGGCGAAGAGACTGAGGGTCGCGATGTTCAGAGTTGCCCGGCGGGGGTCAGCCGTTCTGATCTCTTGTTTCCTCCTGGTAGGGGTGGCGTCGGCGAGCAGGTCGTCGGGCCTGCCCGGGCAGCTGGCGCAGTTGTCCGGGGCGCAGGCCTGCCTGGCCGAGGGTGACAACGGAGCCGGTTGCACCGACGCGACCGCGCTTGCGGGCCTTTCGGCTGTGGCGGTCAGTGCCGACGGCAGGAATGTCTATACGGCCGGGTACGCGAGCATGGCGGTGTCGGTTCTGACGAGGGCGGCCGGCGGGGCCCTTGTCCAGCAAGGCTGCTCGAGCAGCGCGTACGTCGACTGCTCGTTCGCGGCGGCACTCAGCGGCGCGTCGTCTGTCGCCGTCAGTCCCGACGGCAGGTCGGTGTACGTAGCCGCAGCTCTCGACAGCTCGGTCGTCTCGTTCTCACGCGACGCCTCGGGAACGCTGACCCCGCTCGCGTGCCTGAGCGAAGACGGCTCCGATGGTGCGTGCGGACAGGCCATCGGCCTGGGTGGCGCAACTTCGGTCGCCGTCAGCACCGACGGCAAGAGCGTCTACGTGGCCGGCGACTTCGGGGTGGCGATCTTTCAACGGGCGGCAGACGGTGCGCTGACCCAGCTTCCGGGGACGGCCGGCTGCGTGGCCGCCGCGCCGCAGGAGACCGATGAAGAGGGGCCGTCTCCCGACAACTGCACGGCCGGGGCCGGGTTCGACAGCCCGAGCCGCGTCCTGGTCAGCCCGGACGGAAAGAACGTCTATGTCCTGGGCGGCAGTTCGATCGCCGCGTTCTCGCGCGGCGCAGCAGGAGCACTCGCCCAGCTGCCCGGGACGCAGGGCTGCGTCAGCAACGACGGCTCGAACGGGGCTTGCACGACGCTCGCCTCGGTCGCCGACCTGCTCGGTGGGGCGGTCAGCCCCGACGGCAAGGACCTGTATGTCGCCGACTTCTTCGGCGACGAGATCCTCGTGCTCGTCCGTGGTGGAACGGGGGCACTGACACCGCGGCCCGGGCCGGCCGGCTGCCTGAGCCCGACGGGCTCAGGAGGGCAGTGCGCGCAGGCGCGAGCGCTGGACGGCCCCTCGGCTCTGACGGTGAGCCCGGATGGAAAGAGCGTCTACGTCACGGCGGCCCTGGCCAATGCCGTCCTGGTCTTCGCTCGAGACGAGAACGGAGTGCTCAGGCAGTTGCCGGCCGCGGCGGGCTGTATCAGCGACGGCGGCGGCGGCGGCGCGTGCACGAGCGGCGTCTCCCTGATCGCTCCGCAGTCACTTGCGATCAGCCCGGAAGGCAACAGCCTGTACGTCACCACCGGCCAGGCCGCCGTCTACGACTCCGTCGACGTGTTCAGCCGGATCGTGCCCGGTTTCGTGCTTCGGGTGAAGCTCGTCGGGACCGGGCGAGTGACAAGCCGGCCGGGTGGGATCACCTGCCCGAAGAAGTGCTCCGCGAGCTTCAGGTTCGGAACCATTGTCACCCTGCGGCCCGTAGCGCCTCACGGGTGGCGTTTCAAGGGCTGGACGAGCGGCTGCGCGGGGATACGTCTCTGCGCGTTGAAGGTCGACGCCAACCTCGCGCCAATCGCCGTCTTCGTCAAGCTGAACGCGGCCAAAGGGAAGTAGACCCGGTGAACGTCGGGGGCGACGCTCCACGAGCGTGGCGCGGGCGAGTGGGCTCCGTGACTAGGATCCTGGAGCCATGGCGAGGTTCCTGCACACGATGCTGCGGATCACCGACCCGCAGCGGAGCCGGGCGTTCTACGAGGCGCTCGGGTTCCGCTTCTCCCGAGAGATGGACATCGTCCGAAACGACGAGGTGGAGGCGACGAACTACTTCTTCTCGATCGGGGAGCAGGGGGACGTGCTCGAGCTGACCTTCAACCACGACGGGCGCACGTACGAGCTCGGCACCGGCTACGGGCACGTCGCGATCGGCGTCGACGACCTCGACGCGACGCTGGCGCGGCTGAAGGAGCAGGAGATCGAGCCCGAGCGCGCGCCCTACCGGGTCCGCGACGGCGGCCCGCGCCTCTGCTTCGTCCGCGACCCGGACCAGTACCGGGTCGAGATCATCGAGACCGGCTGACAGGCCGCACAAATCAGATTTCGTCCGCAACGGTGCCCCTGTTGCGCTTCTGACCCCGCCGCGCGTCCGGCTGATGCCGGCCAGCCGTCTTCGCTCGCTGCTCGCGTCGCTCCCGCCGGTCGACCCCGAATTCGCAGACGACCTGCGCCGGATCGGTGGAGAAGTCGGGCCACAGGAGGACCCCTGGCGGTCCTGATCGATACCAGCCTCTTCCTGGAGCAGGAACGGCAGGGCCGCACGCTCGAGGAGCTGGTCGGCGAGGAGGATTGGCGATCAGCGTGATCACGGTCAGCGAGCTGCTGCACGGCGTCCTTCGCGCCGGCGGCGATATTGCAGCGAGACGAATGGCGTTCGTGGAAGAGCTGCTCGCAGGCACCGAGGCCGTCCCGGTCACCACGCCGGTCGCACGGGTCCATGCCGAGGTGTGGGCGCCGCTCGTCAGCGCGGGGCGCTGATCGGGCAGCACGACCTCTGGATCGCCGCAACCGCCCTCGCCCACGGCTTCAGCGTCGCGACCCGTGACCGGGACGGTTGCGAACGCGTGCCGGGCCTGCGTGTGCTCACTCCGTCGGCGTAGCTCGACGTTCGAGGTACCCGGACGACTATCGAGTGGAGTTCAGACTCGAATGTAGCTACAAAAGTGCTACATTTTCGGGCGTGAACGATCGCGTCGGAGTTCGCGAGCTCCGTCAGGATCTGAGCCGCTACCTGCGCCGGGTCCGGTCGGGCGAGCGCCTGGTGGTGACGGAGCACGGCCGCCCGCTTGCCGTTCTCTCACCGTGGGCGGACGAGACAGACGTTCTCGATCGTCTGGTCGCAGCCGGGCAGGCGCGCCGTGGAGACGGTCGGCTCCTCCAGATCGCGCCGGTCTCGCGGCCCGTCTCGCATGCCGGGACGGAGGCCCTGGCGGTCGAGCGCCAGGACGAGGCGTGAGCGCGCAGCCGGCGCTTCTCTATCTCGACTCGTCGGCGCTCGTGAAGCTCGTCGTCCCCGAGCCGGAGACGGGGGCGCTGCGAGCGGAGCTCGGGCGCTGGGAGCGCCACGTCTCGAGCGCGCTCGTGCGCGCCGAGGTGGTGCGGGCGTGCGCCCAGGTGAGCTCGGCCGCGCGGCGCGTGGCCGAGCGGGTCGTCGCGAGCCTCGACCTGCTGGCGGTCGACGAGGCGATCCTCGACGCAGCGGCCCGGCTGAAGCCGCTGGAGCTCCGGACGCTCGACGCGATCCACCTGGCTTCCGCGCAGGCGCTGGGTGCTGGGCTCGGAGCCGTAGTGGCATACGACGCGCGGCTCCTCGACGGCGCAAGAGCCGCGAGGATCGCGACGATCGTGCCCCGGTGACCTCGACTCGGCTCTCGAAAGCCGGATCAGACCGGATCGAGCTGACCGGCCCCTCAGCCTCCCGAGGGCTCCGCCGGGCTGCCGACGAGGGCGAGAAACCGGTCGGCGACGAGGTCGGCGAGCGCCGGATCGTTCACGTGCGTGTCCACCCGCTCGAACGGGATGTCCGGCCGGAGCTCCCGCGCGAGCGTCTCGACGAGCGCCGCATCGGCCTCGGGGTCCCAGAGGTCGCCGCCCGGGACGTCGGCGAGCGAGAAGCCGCCGGTCGGGACGACGACGGCGACCGGCCCGGTCGCCGGGTTCAGGCGGGCGGCGATCATCCGGCCGAGCTCGACCATCTCGTCCGGGGCGAGGCGCACGAGCGTCGCGAGAGGATTGTGGTAGTAGGCCTTCCGGGCCCGGAAGCGCTCGGGCAGGGTGGCCGGCGCCCCCTGGTTGAAGAAGTCGGCGCAGCCCGGGACGACGACCTGCGGCAGCCCGAGCGAGCCGGCGACGGTGAGCCGCTCGGGCCCCGTCGCGTGGATGCCGTCCATGACCGTGTTCGCCAGCTCGGAGAGCGTGTAGTCGACGACGGCCGCGATCGAGCCCGCCTTCGCGAGGCTCTCCATCGCCGGGCCGCCGACGCCGTTCGCATGGAAGACCACCGGCTCGTGGCCCGCGTCCTCGAGCCGCTGCCGGATCCGCATCACGGCCGGCGTCGTGTGCCCCAGCATCGTCAGCGCGACGGTGCGGGCACCGAGCTCGCCGAGGGCGCCGCCGCCGTCGCGTGCCATCCCGACGACGGCGGCGGCGGCGTTCTCGAACACCGAGCGGGCGATCGGGTTCAGGCCGAGGATGTCGACGACGGAGTGCATGACGACCATGTCGTTCAGGCCGATGAAGTCGGAGAACGGCCGCCGGCCGGACGCGCTCGGCGACACCAGCACCTTCGGCACCCCTACGGGCAGCGCGCTCATCGCCGCCGCGCCGAGGATCGCGCCCTCGGCGCCGCCGAGGCAGAGGACGCCGTCGAGCCTGCCGTCCGCGGCGAGGCGCAGGCAGGTCGCCCGCACGCCCTCCAGCATCCGCTCCACCGCCGCCCCGCGCGATCCCGCGTTGCGGAGGTCCTCGAGATCGTGGCCGGCGGCGGCGGCGACCTCCGCGCGCGTCACGTCCGGCACGCAGCCGTCGGGCTCGCCGAGGATCCCCGAGTCGACGACGGTGACGCGCGCCCCGAGCCGCTCGAGGAAGCGGCGCGTGTACTCGATCTCGTTGCCCTTCGTGTCGAGCGTCCCGACGAGGACGATGCCCGGCGTGCTCATCCCGCGACGCTCAGGCGCGGTCCAGCCACTCGCGCGTGTGGACGTGCACGTCGACCCGCTCGAACTCGGCGAGCGCGGCGGCGAGGTGCTCGGCGAAGCGCGTGTAGGTCTCCTCGCCCTTCTCGGCGGTCGCGCGGAACGGGTTGCCGATCACGCCGGTCGGCGTGAAGTCCTCGTGGTCGGTCGCGAACAGGAAGTACTGGTAGCCCCGAAACTCGACGTCGGGGGCACCGTCCTTCTTGACGAATCCCTCGGGGAACCAGTCCGGCTTCTTCGCCCGCTGGTCGACCGCCCGGTCCATGCGGACGAGCGCCGGGTCGTGGGCGAGCACCTGCGACGTCTCGAGCTCGCTCGAGTGCCAGCCCGGCGTCTCCTCGGGCGGGTTCTCCATGATCCCCTCGAGCAGGCCCGTGTACCGCTCGCCGTAGAGCTTCGACATGACGACGAAGGCGCCGGTCTCGTACCGCAGCCGGCGCAGGAGGGGGTCGATGATCTTGACCGTGCTCCCCTGGTTGTTCACGAACACGAGCCTGTCGAACCCGTGGTGGATCAGCGAGCGCGCGACGTCGTGGTAGAGCTCGAGGAGGATCTGCGAGCGGATCGTGATCGTGCCCGTGCCCTCGCCGGGCCCGTACATGTGCTGCGGCGAGTAGCCCATCCAGACGCAGGGGGTGTAGAGGACCCTGGCGAGGGTGGCCGCGCGCCTCGTGATCTCTTCCGCCTGGAGCGTGTCCGTGACGAGAGGGAGATGCGGCCCGTGCTGCTCGACGGCGGCAATCGGGATCATGATGATGCTCTTCTCCGCCAGATACTCCCTGATGTCGGGTGGAGCGAGGTCGGCGATGTTGTACGAGGGGAGTTCCATTCTCTTGGCATTTCCTTTCAGAGTCCGAGCTTGCCGGGATTCGCGATTCGCTTCGGGTCGAGGGCGTGCTTGATCGTCTCCAGCACCTGCCAGGAGCTTCCCCACTGGGCGGCGACGTCCGGCCCGAGCTTCAGCCCGATCCCGTGGTGGTCGTTGATCAGGGCTCCCTCCCGCATGACGGTCTCCGAGGAGCGCCGCCAGAGCTCGTCGTAGAGTGCGATCGCCTCGTCGACGTCGGCGGGCGGCCGCTCAATCATGAAGCGCCCGTAGACCATCACGCCCCAGGGATACCAGTGCGAGAAGTGGCCGCTGAAGCGCAGGTCGTACCGGCTGTACTCGTCCTGCATCAGCGCGCGCATCGCCTCGTAGGCCGGGAGGATGCGGTCGTACGAGGCGACGATGTCGGCGGTCCCCCAGATCTTCGGCGCCCCCCGCTCGAAGACCGACGGGTAGGAGGAGAGGTCGTAGATCTTGTACCGGTTGTCCCACCACGTCTCCGTGACCTGCGGGTCCTCCTCGCTGCCCCCGGCGGCGAGGAGCGCCGCGACCGTCTCCTGTGCCTCGACCGTGACGAGCGCGTCCGGGCCGTCGAAGACCAGCAGCAGCACGACGCCCGAGAGGTCGACGCCGAACACGTCGACGAGGTTTCGCTCGGTCGCCTCGGCGTCGTTCAGCCGCGCGACCGCCGGCCGCCAGCCCGCCTGCAGGACGCCCCGTACCGCCTCGACGCCGGTGGTGACGTCCGGGAACGAGAGCGTCCGGAAGGCCCTCCGCTCGGGCAGCCGCCGGGCGAGGAGCGTCGTCTCGGTGATCACCCCGAGCGTTCCCTCGCTGCCGATGAAGAGGCCGACGAGGTCGGGGCCGACCGCGTGGCGAGGAAGCCCGACCGTGCGGACGAGCTCGCCGGTCGGAAGCGCGACCTCGATCTCGGCGACGAGGTCCTCGATCTTGCCGTACTTCGTCGACATGACGCCCGATCCCTTGGCCGCCAGATACCCCCCGGCGCAGGCGAGGTGGACGCTGGCCGGGTAGTGCGGGAACATGAACCCGCGCTCGTTCAGCCACTCCTCGAGCTCGAGGCCGCCCACGCCCGGCTGGACGCGCACCAGGCCGGAGCGCTCGTCGAAGCCGAGGATCTCGTCCATCAGCGTCAGGTCGACGACGAGCCCGCCCCGGTCGGGGATCGCCCCGCCCTGGCTCCCCGAGCCGCCGCCGCGCGGGATCACCGGCACCCCGGCCGCGGACGCGGCCGCGAGCACGCGCGCGACCTCCGCGGGCGTGCGCGGGCGCACCGCCGCGTCCGCGAGCAGCGTCCGGCCCGCGGCGTGCAGCACGTGGGCCTTCCAGTACCGGTCGAGCGAGAGCTTCTCCAGGAGGTCCGCGTCTCGTTCCAGCTCGAGCCCGCCCAGCCGTGCCTCGAGCTCCGCGAGCCGCCGCTCCCGCGCCGCGGCCGCCTCCCGTTCGATCGTCGCCATCGCCTTCCCCGTTCTCGGACTCGTGAAAGATTGTGATGAATCTAGACGGAATGATCCTACACTCTGCCGAGGTTTAGGGGTGTTAGCATCGCGTACATTCACCATGGTCTTTCATCGACGATCTCCGGAGAGGGCACCGCGAACGAGGGGGATGTGATGCACCTGTCAATGCACAACTGGATGCGACAGGAGCCGATCGAGGTCACCCTCGAGCGGCTCGCGAGCTGCGGCTACCAGAGCATCGAGATCGGCGGCGAGCCGGGGAGGTACGACACGAACGAGGTCCGGGGGCACCTGGACCGTCTCGGCCTCCGCTGCTGGGGGTCGGTGACGCTGATGACCGCGGGGCGCGACCTCGTCCACGAGGACCCGTACGTTCGTCTCGGGTCGGTGCAGTACCTGAAGGACTGCGTGACGATGACCCACGAGCTCGGCGGCGAGATCTTCTGCGTCGTCCCCTCGACCGTCGGCAAGGTCTCGCCGATGGCGTCCCCCGAGGAGGAGTGGCAATGGGCGGTCGAGGGGCTCGAGGAGGTCGTCGCGACTGCCGAGCCGCTCGGCGTGCGCGTCGGCGTCGAGCCGCTGAATCGGTTCGAGACGTACTTCCTCAACCGGCACGACCAGGCGATCCGGCTCGCCCAGGACGTGGGCGGAGGCTGCGGCGTCGTTCTCGACGCCTTCCACCTCAACATCGAGGAGGCCGACCCGCTCCAGGCGATTCGCGAGACGGCCGACCACCTCGTCGACTTCCACGTCGCCGACAACAACCGCTATCCGCCCGGACAGGGCAACTGGGACTGGGAGGCCCTGATCGGCACCCTCGAGGAGATCGGCTACGACGGAGCCCTCACGGCGGAGTTCGTGCAGCCGATCGACCGCTCTCCGTTGGCGGCCCACCTGGACGTCGAGGAGGAGGCCGAGATGACCGTGGGGATGGACCAGTTCATCCGCGACCACGGAAGCGGCGCGCTGAGCGAGGCCTTCTACACGAAGCTCGTGCGCGAGACCGCCGAGTTCCTCAACCCGATCATCCAGCGCGACACCGCCGCCTGAGCGAGCGTGGGGGAAACCATGTTTCCCCCACGGACCCCCTTCTTCTTCGCGGGGCGTGGCCGGCCGCGCTTGCGCTCCGGCGCGAGCGCGGTCTCGCCTTCCTCTCGGCCGGGGCGGGACAACGTCAGCGTTCGGGCCGGCTCTTCGGCTGCCGCGATGCCTGACCGGTGCCGGCGAAGCCGAGCTTGACCATCCAGGCGCCGTACGCTCGGAGATAGCCGGGAAGGTCGGCGATCAGATCGCTCGCTGCCTGATACGTGGCGCGGGCGACGACGTCCGGGTACTCGTGCTGTAGCTGGTTGCGATGTGAGAACAGCCTGCGCCAGCGATCCGCACGCGCGGGGTCGATCGCCCCTGACCGTTCCATCACCTTGAGGTTCCGCGGTCGGTCGACAGGCTTCTCTCCGGCGGCCCTCAATCCCGCTTCGTTGAGGTCGGCGACGAGATTGCTCAGGTTGGTGAAGCCGCTCTCGATCGGCGCCACGTGCCGATTCAGGAGGTGCGGAGTGCGAGCACGCGCGGCGTCGACACACTCGCCCTCGGTGGTCTCCGCGAGCGCGAGCTTCAGGGCGTCGGCGAGCGGAGGGAGTACGGCCAATCGCGTCTGGATCGCTCGCGGGAGCCGCTTCGCAGCAGATGTGGGTGTCGGCGGCGCCTGGGAGGGCACGCGGAGCTGCCGACCGGGCTCCCTCCTACCGCGTCCTATCGTCCGGCCCTTCGCCAATCACGCTCTCCGGCTGCTCGAGCAGCTCCCACGCCAGTCGCTCGAACAGAGCGTCCTGCTCGCGTGCCTTGCGGTTGATCCCAGGCGCCCGCCGCCTCAGCCGAGGCCAATCCCCCTCGCGGTCGACGAGGACGCGACCATCGCGCAGCACGTCGGCAAGGAGCAGTGGGGCATCCTCCGCCTGCTCGAGGGAGACGATGTGGACCGGCCGGTCTGCCGCTTCGCTCAAGGCGTCGATCAGGTCGGCGCGGACACGGTAGTCGTCGCGCCGCAAACGGACGAGCACGTCAACGTCGCTGTCTACTCCTTCCTCGCCACAAGCGACACTCCCGTAGAGAACTGCGAGCCGGACATTCGGCTGCTTGCGCAATGCTTCGAGAAGCCGGCTGACGAGATCCCAGTGAGCGCGGACATACGCGCGCTCGTCCGGAGCAAGAACCAGCCGACGCTGGTCGAGACGGGCTGCGCGGAGCAGCTCGCGTCCCACTGCCCGTCGCAGCGTCCGCTCGCTGACCCCTACCTCTCGGGCCAACACCTCGAGTTCGAACATATGTCCAAACGTAGCACAGACATGTGTCCGTCCAGGACTTCCCAGTGCATGGGCGGCACTCGCCCTCGCATCGAACTCGACTAGCTCCCGCCGAGCGCCGTGAACACGAGCTCGTGCGCGCGCAGGGCGTCCTTCGCCTGCTGGGCCCGGCGCAGGTCGTCGCCGTCCAGCTTCCGGGCCACCTCCTCGATGAACCGCCAGGCGAGCACCGAGCGGCGTACGGCCTCGACGGCGTCTTCGGTGTAGGGGTAGAGGTCGAAGCCGAGCCGTTCGCCGTTGTCGCCGTAGCGGGCGCGGCGGAGCTCGACCGCGAGCTCGAGCGTCTCCATGAAGGCGGTCGCGCCGACGATGTTGTCGTCGTCGAAGGTGCCCCAGCCGGAGTTGGCGTGCTGGTGTCCGAGCAGCCCTTCGGCGGCGAGGAGGGCGGCGTATTCGGCCAGGTTCTCCCCGTTCATGATCAGGTGCTGCCAGTCCATGTTCACCTGGACGTTGTCGATCCCCTGGGCGCGGAGCTTGTGGATCACGTGCAGGGTCATGCCGATGTTGCGCATGAAGATCTTCATCGCCGGCTCCGAGTTCTTGTGCTCGAGGAAGAGCTTGATCCCGCGCTCCGCGCAGCGCTCCGCCGCCTGGCCGACCCCGTCGACGAACCGGGCCCAGCTCTCCGCGTAGGCGGTCTGGAACGGGTAGTTGTAGCCCTCGATCCCCGGCCAGATGATGAAGTGGGCCCCGAGCTCGCCGGCGAAGTCGACCGCGTCGAGCGTCCGCCGGAGCGCCTCCGCGCGTACCGCGTCGTCGGGCGCCGAGAGGCCGCCCCGCCCGAAGATGGGGTCGAGGTGGAGGCCGGTCGCGATGCAGTAGATCCCGTGACCGTCGAGGGCGGCGCGGACCTCGTCGAGGTTGTCGGCCGAGAGCTCCTGCGGGTAGTGGAACTCGTAGTCGTCGATCAGGTCGCCGAGCCCCTCGACCGCGCGGCGGACCTTCTCGGCGGTCGGCTCGGAGGCGTGCTGCGGCTGGTAGCCGCCCGGGACGAAGCGGGTGATCATCGGCCCCATCGCCCAGATGCCGAGACTCGTCTTCATGGCTTTCCTCTCTTCGGGGTGACTGCGAGATCGGGCTCGGCGAGCTCGAGCGTGGCCTCGAAGCCCGCGACCCCTTCGAATGCGCCGACCGCGGTCGTGGCCAGGGCGCCCGCGGCACAGGCGAAGCGCGCCGCGCGCGCGAGCTCCCAGCCCGCGAGGAGGCCGCAGATCATCCCGGCGGCGAACGCGTCGCCCGCCCCGGTTCCGTCCACGGCCTGCACGCGCGGCGCGGCGACGACTCCCTCGACGCCGTCGGCCGAGACGTAGCAGCCCGCCGGGCCCATCGTCAGCGCGACCGCGCCCACCCCGCGCTCCCGGAACCAGGCCGCGGTGCGCGCGGGCTCCTCCTCGCCGGAGATCGCACGCGCCTCGTCGAGGCTCGGCACCGCGAGATCGACGTGGGGGAGCAGGGGGACGACGCGCGACCAGCGGCCGCCGGCGTCGAAGACGGTGTCGAGGCTCGTGGCGAGGCCCCGCCGGTGCGCCTCCGCGAGGATCGCGGCGAGCGGCTCCCCGTCGAGCGCCTCGAGCACGAGCGCGCCCGCGACGTGCAGCCGGCTGCCGCGGTAGAGAAGGCCGGGGTCGAGCTCGGAGCTCTCCAGGCGGCCGTTCGCGCCCGGCAGGTGCAGGAACGTCCGCTCGCCGCCGCCGGAGACGAGCGCGACCGATGCCGAGGTCGGCACGGCCGGGTCGCGGAGGACGCCGCTCCGCTCGACGCCTCGCTCGTCGAGCAGTCCGAGCACGAAGTCGCCGAACGGGTCGGCCCCGAGCTTGCCGACCGCGGCCGCCGGCACGCCGAGCTTCACGAGCGCGCTCGAGGTGTTCAGCGCGCAACCCCCGCCGCGGAGCGCGATCTCGTCGACGAGAGCGAGCGAGCCCCACGGCACGGCGTCGACCGGCCGGGCGAGGACGTCGGCCACGAGGATCCCGAGGCAGACGACCTCGACCGGCCCGGCCGGGTCGCTCACGACACCGTGAACGACGGCAGCTTGACGATCCGCCCACCCCCGAGGGCCGATTCGTGCGCGCAGAGGCCGACGCACGTCCAGTTCGCGGAGCGGCGGGCGTCGGGAAACGGCGGCCGGTCCTCGAGCAGGGCGGAGACGAACTCGTGCACGAGGTGGGGGTGCGACCCGCCGTGGCCCGCGCCCTGCGTGAAGCTCAGGTGCGTCTGCCCGGCGAGGTCGTAGACCCCTTTCGTCGTGAACCGGCGGATCGGCGCCGGCAGCCTGGAGGCGAAGTCGGGCGCCTTCACCCGCTCCGGGATCTCGGGCTCTGGCCGCTTCGCGGTGTGCAGGACGTGCTTCTCGCCCTCGACGAGCGTCCACTCGAACGCGCGCTTCGAGCCGTACACGTCGATCGACTCGCGGTACTGGCGCGCCGTGTCGAACAGCGAGCGGTAGATCCGCACCGCGAGGTCGGAGCCCTTCAGCTTCACGTGTGCGCTCTCGACCGCGAACGGCGACCCGTACTTGCCGATCAGCCTCTTGCGGATCGTTCCCGAGCCGAAGCAGGAGACGTACTCCGCGGTCGCGTCGGTGAGGGCGAGCATCGGCCCGACGCAGTGCGTCGCGTACCACATCGGCGGCAGGCCGGGCCAGTAGCCGGGCCAGCCGTCCATGTCCTGCTGATGGCTCGCCTGGAGGAACTGGAGCTTGCCCAGCTCGCCGTCGTCGTAGAGCTGCTTGATCCAGAGGAACTCGCGGCCGTAGACGACGGTCTCCATCATCATGTAGCGGAGCCCGGTCCTGCGAACGGCGTCGACGATCTTCCTCGCGTCGGCGATGCTCGTCGCCATCGGCACCGTGCACGCGACGTGCTTGCCGGCCTTCAGCGCGGCGAGCGTCATCCACGCGTGGTCGGGGATCGGCGAGTTGATGTGGACCGCGTCGACCTCCGGGTCGGCGAGGAGCTGCTCGTAGTCCCTGTAACGGCGCTCGACGCCGAAGGCGTCGCCGACGGCGTCGAGGCCCTTCCGGTTGCGGCGGCAGATCGCGACGAGCTCGGCGCCCGGATGCCGCTGGTAGATGGGGATGAACTCGGCCCCGAAGCCGAGCCCGACGATCGCCACCCGGATCCGTCGAGCGGCCATCTCACTCGCCCGCCCGGTACGAGATCGCCTCCCGCCGTCCCGACTCGGACGACCGGAGGATCGCGTCGCAGACCTCGGCGGCGTGGTAGCCGTCCTCGAACGTCGCCCCGTAGGGCGCGACGTCCCCGTCGGCCGCGACCGCGGCCAGGAGGTGGTGGATCTCGTGGACGAAGGTGTGCTCCCAGCCGATGATGTGGCCGGGCGGCCACCACCAGGACCAGAACGGCGCGTCCGGGTCGGTGACGAGCACGTTCTTGAAGCCGCGTGCCCGGTCGCCGTCGGCCCGGTAGAGCTGGAGCTCGTTCAGGCGCTCCATGTCGAACATGAGCGACGCCTTCGAGCCGTTGATCTCCCACTGGAGGGCGTTGCGATGGCCGAGCGCGAGCCTCGTCGCCTCGATCGTGCCGACCGCGCCGTTCCCGAACTCCGCCGCCGCCTCGACCGCGTCGTCGACCTGGCGCCCGGCGACGAACGTCCGGGCGAGCGCCGAGACCGAGGTGATCTCGCCGACGAGGAAGCGGGCGAGGTCGATCACGTGCGCGGCGAGGTCGCCGAGCGCGCCGGAGCCCGCCTCGTCGGAGTGGAAGCGCCAGGTGTCGAGCGACGCGTCGTCCCCCCAGTCCTGCAGGTAGCGCCCGCGGAAGTGCCGGATCTCGCCGATCTCGCCGCCCTCGATCAGCTCCCGGGCCAGCCGGATCGCCGGCACGAACCGGTAGTTGAAGGCGCACAGGTGCTTCACGCCGGTCTTCGCCACCTCCTGCCAGATCTCGAAGCTCTCGTCCGCCGTCCGGCCGAGCGGCTTCTCGCAGAGCACGTGCTTGCCGGCCCTGGCGGCCGCGATCGTCGGCTCCGCGTGCAGGTTGTTCGGGCCGCCGTTGTCGAACAGGCCGATGCGCGGGTCGGCGACCTGCTCGCGCCAGTCCGTCGTCCAGCTCTCGTAGCCGTACCGCTGCGCCGCCGCCTCGACCGCCTCGGCGTTCCTGCCCGAGATCGAGACCAGCCTGGGGACGAGCGGCGGCGGCCAGGCCATGTAGGGGAGCTTCCTGAACGCGTTCGAGTGCGCCTTGCCCATGAAGGCGTACCCGAGCATGCCCACGCCGATCTCCGGGATCTCGCCGGCGGCGCGATCCCTGACTGTTTCGCCGATTCCCATCGTCTACCCCCTCTGCATCGCCTTGTCGAACACGACCGCCGAGGGCGCGAAGTCCGTGCGGCGCACGAACGCGATCGCGTCACGGGCGCCCCACTCGCGGTCCATGCCGGAGTCCTCCCACTCGATCGAGAGCGGCCCCGTGTAGCCGATCGTGTTCAGCGCTCGGAAGAACGCCTCGAAGTCGACGTCCCCGTGCCCCGGCGAGACGAAGTCCCAGCCGCGGTCCCGCTGCCCGAAGTTCAGGTGCCCGCCGAGGATGCTCCTGCGGCCGTCCAGCGTCCTCTTCGAGTCCTTGACGTGGACGTGGTAGATCCGGTCGGCGAACTCGACCGCGAACTCGGCTGCGTCGAGGAACTGGTGGGCGAAGTGGCTCGGGTCGAGGTTGATCCCGAACGACTCGCGCCGGTCGAGCGCGTCGAGCAGCTTCCCGGTGGTGACGAAGTCGTAGGCGATCTCGGTCGGATGCACCTCCAGCCCGAAGCGCACTCCTTCGCTCTCGAACACGTCCAGGATCGGGCCGAAGCGCTCGGCCACCTCCTCGTAGCCGCGCTCGATCTCCTCGAAGTCGTTCGGAGGGAAGGAGTACAGCAGGTGCCAGACCGGCGAGCCGGTGAAGCCGGTCACCTGCGTCACTCCGAACGCGGCCGCCGCCCGGGCGGTGTCCGCGAGGCGCTCGGCCGCACGCCGGCGAACGCCCTCCGGGTCGCCGTCCCCCCAGACCTCGGGAGGAAGCACCCCGCGATGCCTGTCGTCGATGCGGTCGCACACGGCCTGCCCGACCAGGTGGGCGCCGAGCGCCCAGCACTGCAGGCCGTGCCGCTCCAGGAGCGACCGCTTCTCCGCGCAGTAGCCGGGCTCCGCCAGCGCCCGGTCGACCTCGAAGTGGTCGCCCCAGCACGCGAGCTCCAGCCCGTCGAAGCCCCAGCCCGCCGTCTTTCCGGCGAGCTCGTCCAGGGGCAGGTCGGCCCACTGACCGGTGAACAGTGTTACGGGTCGTCCCATCTCGCTACTCCCTTTCTCTCGTCAGGAGACCGGCTCCAGGGCGACCGCGCCCAGCCCGGACTGGATGAAGGCGAGGCCCGCCTTCGCGAGGTCGTCGCCGATCGAGTCGAGCGGCCGCCACATCGAGACCGCCTTGGCGATCTCCTGGACGGCGGGGGTGAACGACTCGATCACGAGCTGCCCCTCGTAGCCGATCTCGTGCAGGGCCGTGAAGACCTCGACCCACGGCACGTGGCCGGTGCCCGGCGTGCCGCGGTCGTTCTCGCAGGTGTGGACGTGGAAGAGCCGGTCCCCGGCGAGCCGGATCGCAGCCGGGACCGACTTCTCCTCGATGTTCATGTGGAAGGTGTCGAGCAGCAGCCCGACGTTCTCCCGGCCGATCCGGTCGCAGAGCTCGAGCGCCTGCTCGGCGGTGTTGACGAGGTCCGTCTCGAAGCGGTTGAGCGGTTCCACCGCCAGTCGGACGCCTCGCTCGCCCGCGTAGTCGGCGGCCTCGCGCAGGCTCTCCACCGCCCAGGCACGCTGCTCCTCCCGCTCGTCCGGGGTGAGCATCCGCGCCTTGCCGACGGCCGAGTACATCGGGCCGACCACGTTCGGCGCGCCGACCGCGGCCGCGAGGTCGATCAGGAACCGGAGGTAGTCGAGCCCCTCGCGCCGGACGGCGGGGTCCTCGTGCGAGACGTCGCGCTGCGGCCCGAAGGCGCCGCAGACCGAGAAGCCGAGGCCGGCTCCCTCGGCCGCGGCGAGGAGGGGCTCCGCGGTGACGGCGCTCGTGTTCTCGATGCAGAGCTCGAGCACCTCCGCGCCGAGCTCCTTCGCGTGGCCGGCCAGGTGGGCGTCCGCATCGGTGTACGGCGACACCCAGATCCACGTGCAAATGCCGATCGGGTTCATCGCAACTCCTTTCCGCGCCGGCCGCTATGCCGGCGAAGCTTCCGGTGGCTCCTCCTTCGGTCCCCGCAGCTGCCGGGCCGCGCTGGCCGCGGCTCGCCTGATCCACTCCCAGATGCCGAGCAGCCCGTCGGGGGAGAGCAGCACGATCGCGAGGAAGACGAGTCCGATCAGGGTCTCGAAGCGCTCCTGGGTCAGGCCGAGCCCGTGCAGGAAGCCGATGTCCTGCGCGTAGGTGCTGACGATCACGAAGACGAAGGCGCCGATCCAGGCACCTTCCAGGCGGCGCAGGCCGCCGATCACGGCGATCACGAGCAGGTTGAGGACGGCCGTGATGTCGATCGACCCCGGCGAGATCTGGTTGTTCCACCAGACGAAGATCACCCCGGCGAACGAGGCGATGAACCCGGCGACGCCGAACGCGAGCATCCGGTGGAGGGTGACGTTGTAGCCGAGCGACGCCATGCGGATCGGGTCGTCCCGGATCCCCTGGAGCACGAGCCCGAACGGCGTGCGCAGCAGGTAGCGGAGCAGCCCGTACCCGAGCACGGCCACGATCAGTGCGGCGTAGTAGAGGCGGTTCGGATTCGTGTCGGGCCGCCCGAGCACGTGCGGCAGGTGGCTCGAGATGTTCCCGATCCCGCCGAAGCCGGAGACGACCGTGACCTGGCCGAAGAAGTAGTTGACCATGACCGCGAAGCTCAGGGTCAGCATCAGGAAGTAGATGCCGGTCGACCGGCTCGCGACCGCGCCGAGGACGAAGGCGACGGCGGTCGCGGCCGCGACCGCCAGCACGACGCCGACCCAGGGGTTGAGGCCGAGGTTGAGCCCCTTGGTCTCGCCGGTGGTGACGCAGTTCCCGAGCACGAAGCCGGCGATGCCGTAGATCGAGACCTGGGCGAGCGACGTCAGGCCGCCGTAGGCGCTGAGGAAGATGAGCGTTGCGGCCGCGATCGCGTACCAGAAGACCTGCGTGAGGATGAAGCTGATCCACAGCGTCGAGAAGACGAGCGGCCCGAGCGCGGCGACGACGAGCGCGGCGCCCCCGATCGCGCGCTCGACCGACGCGGCCGTGCGCAGCCGGCTCACGCGGGCCTCCCGAAGAGGCCGTACGGGCGGATCGCGAGCACGACGGTGAGGAGGGCGAAGGTGAGGATCACGGAGTACTCGGTGCAGCAGTTCGCGCTCGTCGTCGGCAGGTAGACGCCGCCGAAGTTGCTGAGCGCCCCGTAGGCGAGCGCGCCGACGGCCGCGCCGCCCAGGGAGCCCATGCCGCCGATGATCACGACGACGAGCGAGTTGAGCAGCCACTGGCCGTCGAGGCCCGGATCGACGGAGGCGAACGAGCCGCCGATCACGCCGCCGAGGGCGGCGAGCGCGGTGCCCACGACGAAGGCGATCGCGAACACGAACTCGATCCGGATCCCGAGCGCCCGCACCATGTGGCGGTCGTCGACGCCGGCCCGGATCACCATGCCGGTGCGCGTCTTGTGCAGCCAGAGGTAGAGCCCGAGCCCGATTCCCAGCGCGAGCAGGAGCATGAAGGTCCGGCTCCACGGATAGTCGATCGACCCGAGATGGATCTGCTTGTCGGGGCCGAGCTGGTCGGGCCAGGTGATCCCCTCGGCGCCGCCGCGCACGAAGTGCGCGAGGATCTGGTCGGCCACGATTACCGAGATCGCGATCGTGATCAGCGCCTGCCGCAGCTCCTGACCCTGATTCCAGCGCAGGAAGACCTGCTGGAGGATCAGTCCGAGCCCGGCGACGATCGCCGTCGCGATCACGAGCGGGAGCAGCCAGTCCTTCAGGAACGTGACCTGGGAGCTGGACAGGCCGAACACCCCGGCGTGCGTGTAGTCCTTCTGCAGGCGCACCGCGATGTAGCCGGCGAGGAGGAAGAACGAGCCGTGCGCCATGTTCACGATCCGCATCAGCCCGAAGATGAGGGTGAAGCCGCTCGCGACGACGAAGAGCAGGCCGGCGTAGGTCAGCGAGTCCAGCAGGGTGCGGACGAAGTCGGTCGGATCGTGGACGGCCGAGCCGAACGTCGTCGTCCGCCAGCTGTTCAGGCCCGACTCGGGCGGTGCCTCGGCGAGGAAGAGGATCCAGACCAGGACGAACAGGAGCACGCCCAGGAGCGTCAGCCGACCCGCGGTGGAGCGCCGCGAGCCGCCGCCCAGCACGAGCGCGCGCACGCGTCCGCCGAACCCCGGGGTGATCTCGGCGGCCGCCACGCCGTCGAGCATCAGCCGGCCTCCCAGGGGCGCCGCCGGAGCCGCGCCCGGCGACTCGGCCTCGCCGGCCGGCCGGCCGGCGGGAGGGAACGTCTCGGGAAACGCTCGATCAATGAAAGTTTCTGAAAAAGCTTGACCGTTGACCGACCCAGTACGATAATCGCCGACACTAACACGTTTTGACCGGCAAGTACACATACCCCTTACCCAGAACCATCAGTTTCTTTCATACCATGTACGGCTCGATCGTCCGGACTGCGCGCGTGCTGACGTTCTGCGAACGGTGCGCGCCCGGGTCGTGTGCGGCGGACGTCTTTCGGTCGCTCTCCCAACCGCGGAGAGCTCTGTCCAAGACAGCATCATGAGGAAGGAAGGGAGGAACAGCATGCGCCGCTTTCTCAGCGCTCGACCCGTGCGGGAGAGACGCCTTCTGGCCGCGGTGGTGGTCGTAGCGATCGCCGCCGTCGCCGCGGTGTCCGCGGCAGTGGCTTCGACCGCGAAGCCGACCGCTGCCACGCCGATCAGGATCGGCATCGTCTCCGACTGCCAGGGCGCGTTCGGGGCGTTCTACAACCAGGACCTCGCAGGGGCGATCGCCGCCTTCTCCGAGTACACGGGCGCGAAGCCCAAGGATCCGAACAACCCGTCGAAGGGGATGGTGGGCGGCTCCATCGCCGGACACCCGATCCAGATCGTCGGCTTCGGCTGCGGGAACGACCGGGCGGACGTGATCATCACGCAGACCCGCCGCCTGATGGAGCAGAAGCACGCCGACATCCTGATCGGGCCGCTCTCCGGTGACGAGTCGATCGCGATCGCGCAGTACGCGAAGTCGCACCAGCAGTGGACGTTCGTGGACGGCGCCGCAGGCGCGCAGGACACGACGCTCAAGGTGCAGGCGCCGAACTTCTTCCGCTTCAACGGCGACGGGGCGATGTGGAACGCCGGCCTCGGCGACTACGCGTACAAGAAGCTCGGGTGGAGGAACGCGGCGACGATCGCCGACGACTACAGCTTCGCGTGGACGTCGACGGCGGGCTTCATCGCCGACTTCTGCGCGGCGGGCGGGAACATCACGACCCGCGTCTTCCCGCCGCTGAACACGACCGACTACTCGTCTTACGTCCAGCAGCTGCCCGACCTGGGCAGCGGTACGGGCAAGACGAACGGCGTGTTCTGGGGGGTCGGCGGATCCGGCCTGATCTCGGCGCTGAAGGCGTACGAGTCGGCCAAGGGCCCGATCGACTCCAAGCGGACCGTCGGCAACCTCTTCTGGGGCACGCCCGGCGAGTTCGAGGCGCTGTCGAACGACGTCGCCGGCACCTACGTCGGCCTCGGCGAGCAGTCCCCCGACCTCCGCACGCCGAACGCGATCAAGTACGCGAAGGTCATCCAGAAGTGGTTCAAGAAGATCCCGCCCTTCGGCGACAGCAAGGGCCAGGAGGCGAGCATCTTCGTGTACGACTACTTCGTGAACACGTGGGGCCTGATCAAGGGCCTCCAGGCCGTCAAGGGCGACCTGTCCAGCAACCAGGCCGCGCTGAAGAAGGCTCTGGCGAAGGTCACGCTGGTCACCGGGTACAGCCGGATGCACCTGGACGCGAACCGGCATGCTGTCGAGGACGTGTACATCGGCCAGCTGTACAAGAACAGCAAGGGCCAGCTCTCCCTCAAGACCGTGGCGATGGTCCCGCAGGTGAGCCAGGCCTTCGGCGGGGTGTTCAGCCACTCGACGCCGGCCCCGGGCCGGACGTTCCCGAAGTGCGTCCACAAGAAGCTCCCGTGGACGGGCAAGGAGATCCCGATCGTCAACGGCCTGCCGAAGAAGTAGGCAATCGATGACGGCAGCGGCCACGGAGAACGTGACGCCTGCCGAGAATGTCGCGCCGGCCCTCCGCTTGCGGGGGGTCGGCCGGCGTTTCGGGGGCCTGGAGGCGGTGCGGAACGTCGACCTCGACGTCGCACCGGGCGAGCGCCGCGCGATCCTCGGCCCGAACGGGGCGGGCAAGACGACCCTCTTCAACGTGATCGCCGGCGACCTGCCGGCGAGCCGGGGCAAGGTCGAGCTGTTCGGCTCCGACATCACCCTCCTGCCCGCCCGCCGCCGCGCCGGGCTCGGCCTGGCCCGCACCTACCAGCAGTCGCGGCTCTTCCGCGGCCTGACGGTGGAGGACAACATCTACCTGGCCATCCTGGGCATCGAGGGCGGCCACCACCGGCCGGTCGGCCTCCCCCGGCGGGACGGGGCGATGCGGGAGCGTGCCCGGGAAGCCGCCCGCCGGGTCGCACTCGAGCACAAGCTCTCCGACCTCGTCTCCTCGCTCTCGCACGGCGAGCACCGGCAGGTGGCGCTCGGAATGGCGCTCGCGGTCACGCCGAGGGTTCTCATGCTCGACGAGCCGGCGTCGGGGCTTTCCCGCGGGGAGCGGCAGCTCCTCTCCGGGCTCCTGCTCGACCTCGACCGCTCGATCACGCTGCTCGTGATCGAGCACGACATGGACGTGGCGCTGCGCGTGGCCGACACCGTGACCGTCCTCCACGACGGCCGTGTCGTCGTCCAGGGCACGACCGAGGAGATCCGGAGGAACGAGCTCGTTCGCCAGATCTACCTCGGGGCCCACGGCGGAGAGGGCGAGTCGTGAGGCCATTTCGCTGCGCGAAATGGTTAGAAAGGCTCGCTGACCGTTTCCCGACCGAAGAGAGGGAAACGGCCGTATGAGCGAGCCGATCCTCGCCGTGGAGGGCCTCGACGCCTACTACGAGTCGGCGCACATCCTCCAGAGCGTCGGGTTCGAGATGGGCGACGAGCCGATCGCCGTGGTCGGCCGGAACGGCATGGGGAAGACGACGCTGTGCGTCTCCATCGTCGGCCTGATGCCGAGCGTCGGCGGGTCGGTGCGAGGCTCGATCCGGTTCCAGGGCCGCGAGCTCGTCGGCCGGTCGCCGGAGACGATCGCCCGTCTCGGCGTCGGCTACGTGCCCCAGGGGCGCCGGCTGTTCCCGTCGCTCTCGGTCGACGAGCACCTGCACATGGTCAACGGCCGCCACAGCTCGGAGTGGACGAAGAACCGCATCTACGAGCTCTTCCCGCAGCTCGCCGAGCGGCGTCGCAACAGCGGCGCGCAGCTCTCCGGGGGGGAGCAGCAGATGCTCGCCATCGGCCGTGCCCTGATGACGAACCCGAAGCTGCTGGTCATGGACGAGCCCTCGGAGGGGCTCGCGCCGACGATCGTCGACCAGCTCGTCGAGGTCTTCCGGCACCTTGCCGAGCAGGGGCTGCACATCCTGCTCATCGAGCAGAAGCTGAACGTCGCGACGACGCTCGCCGAGCGGCAGCTGATCATGGTCGGCGGGCAGATCGTGCTCGAGACGACGGCGGCCGAGCTCGACCGCGACCGC
Organism: uncultured Actinomycetes bacterium; assembly: GCA_963837265.1. Lineage (GTDB taxonomy): Bacteria > Actinomycetota > Thermoleophilia > Gaiellales > Gaiellaceae > DATBLE01. The sequence goes on along the minus strand of CAWIMQ010000001.1, from coordinate 379,852 downwards.
GACCTCCAGCGCCGGTACCTCGGGATCGCGACCCTGGCCGATGCGCCCGGGTCGTAGCCTCGCGCTCGGCGCCGCCCTTGCCGTCGCGCTCGCGGCCGGAGTCGCCGGCGGGCACGCGGCGCCGGCGCCGAACCCGGTCGGCAAGACGCAGGTCGCGGCGCTCCTCCGCGGCATCCCCCAGCACGGGGTCGACCTCGGCTCCCCCAAAGCGCCGGTCACGCTCGTCGAGTTCGGCGACCTCCAGTGCCCCGCATGCGCGTCGTGGGAGCGAAACGCGCTGCCGACGATCGTCCGGAAGTACGTGCGCCCGGGCAAGGTCCGACTCGTCTTCGTCGGCATGACCTTCATCGGCCCGGATTCGGCGAAGGCGTTCCGCGCGGCCCTCGCGGCGGGGCGTCAGAACCATCTCTGGAACGTCGTCGAGCTCCTCTACCTGAACCAGGGGCACGAGAACTCGAACTGGGTCAGCGACGCGCTGCTGCGCTCGATCGGCCGGATGGTGAGCGGGTTGAACGTCCGCAGCATGCTCGCCGACCGCGGCTCGGCGGCCGTCGCTCGGCAGGTCGCGGCCGCCTCGAGCTTCGCCTCGGCGGCGCGCGTCTCGAAGACGCCCTCGTTCGCCGTCGGGCCCACGAACGGCTCGCTCCGGCCGCTCGAGGTCACCTCGCTCGACGCCCTCGGCGTCGAGCCCGCGCTCGACGCGCTCCTGAAGGGCTGAGCCCGCCGGCCGGAAGGTCTCGCGCGGTTCCCTCGCCGCGCCCGACCAGCGCGGGCGCGGCACCCACCGGCCCGCCGTCAGCAGGCAAGCGAAGGAGAGGGGCACGGGGGAACGAGTCGTTCCCCCGTCGTCATCCCGGGCTCTCCGGCAGCGGCTCGTCGCGGCGCCCGACCTGCGCGGGCGCCGCACCCACCGGCTCGCCGGAAGCGAAGGAGAGGGGCGTCGGGGAGAACCATGGGTTCTCCCCGACCGGAGAACCATGGGTTCCCCCGTCACTTAGCCGGGGCTGATCGTGATCAGCCAGCGCCCGAAGGCGATCACGGAAACCTCCCTGTACGTCCCCGGCGCGACCGCGACGGTGCCCGCATGCTCCTGCGTCCGCACCCGGATGCGCTGGGCGGTGTCCCAGAGCTGGAACAGGGGGCCGTCGGATGCCCACCGGAGCGTCGATCGCCGGCTGACGACGATCGTGCCGATCGTCTTCGAGTCGCGCCCCTGGAACTGCCGGCCGGCCGGCGCGACGTAGGCGGGCGCCTCCGGGCTCGTGAAGGTCCCGGTCTTCGGCGAGGTGCTGCCGCCGCCGCACCCGGCGAGCAGGACGGCCGCGGACGCGGCCGAGAGCGCGGCGATGCCTCTCATCTGCCCCAGGATACGGCCGACGCCTCGCTTACGACCCGCGCCTGCCGGCCACGATCATCCGCGCCCCGGCCTGCTCGAACTCGGCCAGCAGCTCCGTGGGGATGCCACGGTCGACGACGATCGCCTCGAGCTCCTCGAGCCGTGCGACCGGCAGCAGGGAGCTGCGCCCCAGCTTCGTCGAGTCGACGAGCGCATACGTCCGCTCGGAGACCGCGATCGCGGCTCTCAGCGAGTCGGCGATGCCCCACTGCCCCGTGGTCAGCCCGAGCTCGACCGTCAGCCCGACGCCGGAGACGAACGCGGCCTCGAAGTTCAGGTGGCTCAGGAACTCGACCGTCCACGGCCCGGCGATGATGCGGAGGTTCTGGTCGACCTCTCCCGGCGCGATGATCAGGTGGATCGAGGGGCTGGTGAGCTCGTGGGCGACCGCCGGCGAGTTGGTCACGACCGTCAGCCGCGAGGGGGGACGCCGCTCGAGCTGGCGGGCAAGCGCGAACGAGGTCGTCGAGGCGTCCAGGAAGATGGTCGACCCCTCGCGGACGAGCTTCCTCGCCGCCGCTGCGATCCCCTCCTTCTCGCTCTCGGCCTGGGCGAGCCGGCGGTGCCAGTCCGTCCCGTCGCGGCGGTCGATCGAGTCGATCGCCTGCGCGCCGCCGCGGACCCGCTTGATCAGGCCCTCGCGGGCGAGGCGGTCGAGGTCGCGATGGATCGTGATCGGAGCGACGTTGCAGCTGTCCGCCAGGTCCTGGACCGAGGCGCCGCCCGAGCGGCGGATCAGATCGAGGATTTGCGCCCTGCGGAGGTCGGCGGGCATCGGTCAGGCCCGCCCGGCCGAGTGGAGGCGGCGCCGGCTCCTCACCGCGCTCTTCCGCCTCGAGTCAAGAATTAGCATGTCTGCTCGTTCACTCCTCGGCAGACTAACAGGAACATACTCCATCGTCTGTCAAGTTCTCTCATCATGTGCGCGTATCTTTCATCCTCCGGTTGGGCCTCCCGAGGGCTCTCGCGAGCTAGATTCGAGAAGCTAGTTGATAGATCCTGATGGCATCTCGTCGAGGAGGGCTCGCCCGTGAGCCGCGCGGCCCTTCCTCCCTTCCTGCTCGCGCTCGTCGCCGGGTGGCTGGTCGGCAACGTCGGCGCCGTGGCCGGCCCGATGGCCGACTCGTACGGCGTCTCCCTCGCGTTCGTCGGCGTGCTTGCCGCCGCCGCGGTCGCCACCCACGCGCTCATGCAGCTGCCGAGCGGCAGGCTCGTCGACCGGTACGGAGCCCGCGCGTCCGCGATCGCCGGCCTGTCGATACTCGCCGCAGCAGACGGGGTGGGCGCGATCACGCCCGACCCGGTGCTCGGCCTCCTCATGCGCCTCGTCCTCGGGATCGGAACTGCGCTGTGCTTCGTGGCGGGCAGCGACCTTCTTCGCGCGCGGCAGGCGTCCGCCTTCGCGCAGGGGCTGTACGGGGGCACGGCGATGTCGGGTGCGGGCCTGGCGCTGGCGCTGCTGCCCCAGGTCGGGCACGACGCGGCCTGGCGCGTGAGCTGGCTGAGCGCGGCGGCCCTCGCCGGCTGTGCGCTCGCCGTCTCCCTGCTTCCGCTGCGCGGAGACCGTCCCGTGCCGTCTCCGCGGCCCGCCGCCGCCGCGACCGGCCTCGCCTCCGTCCTTCGCGACCGGCGCCTGTACCGCCTCGGTGCGCTCTACACGGCCTCGTACGGGTCGAGCCTCCTCGTCGGGACCTGGGTCGTCACCCTGCTCGAGCGCGGGCCCCGCTACTCGGCCGCCGAGGCCGGCGCGGCAGGGGCGCTGACGCTCTTCGCCGGGATCGCCTCGCGGCCGCTCGGCGGCTGGCTCGGCGATCGACGCCCCGACCTGACCCTGCGTGTGATCCGGATCGGGGTGCTCACGGGCGCGGCCGGGACCGTGGCGCTGACGCTCGAGCCCCCGTTCGCGGCCGGCGTGGTCGCGGCTGCCGCCGTCGGCATCGGCGCAGGGCTGCCGTTCGGCCCTGTCTTCAGCGGTGCGCAGCGCCTGCGGGCCGATCGCCCGGCCGCGGCGATCGGGTTCGTCAACTTCCTCGCCAACGCGTTCGCGGTCGCCGGCGTGCCGCTCGTCGGCCTCACCTTCTCCCTGCCCGGTCACGGCCGCGTCGGACTGATCGTCGTCGCCTGCCTCTGGGCCTCCGCGCTGGCGGTGCTCCCGCCGGCGGCGGTGTTCGTGCCGAGCCGGCGCTGACCCGGCCGGCCGGATTAGCCCGCGCGTGGGGGCTCAGAGCCTGTACACGCGCCGGGCGGTGGCGCCGAAGACGTCTCGGCGCACGGCATCGGGCTGGGGCCCGAGCGCGCCCGACCACGCGCCGAGCAGCGTCGAGTAGTCCGTCCACAGCTTCTCGATCGGGAAGTTGCTGCCGAACATGCACCGCTCCGAGCAGAAGCGCTCCAGGCACGCGCCGGCGACGAGGCCGATCAGCTCCTCGTCGACGTGGTGGACGAACGTCCCCTGGCCGCTCAGCTTGACCGAGACGTTGGGCTGCTCTGCGAGCAGGTCGAGCCCGGCCAGCCACGGGGTCACGTGCTCGTCGGCGCTGCTCTCGAGCATCCCCGCGTGGACCAGGACGAACCCGACCTCCGGCAACGCGGCGGCGAAGCGCGCGGCGTCGGCCATCTGCCCGGGGAAGACCTGAAGCTCGAAGACCCAGCCGAGATCGGCGAGCCGGGCGACGTTGCCCCGCAGGACGGGATCGTTCATCCGGTCGGGCGCGGCGGCGAAGCGGTAGCGCTCGTCCTCGTGCCAGTGCAGTTGCAGGCGGACGCCGCGCACGAGCGGCGAGGCCGCCCGTTCGGCGGCGAAGACCGCGGCCGCCTCCGGGTCGAACAGGTCGGCGGAGGCGACGATCGCGCTCGGCCAGCCGGTCTGCTCGTGCACCGCCTGCACCCACCGCACCTCGTCCAGCGAGCGCTCGAGCGGCCAGTTCGTCTGCACGTAGACGGAGGCGGCGACGCCCGACTCGGAGATGTCGGCGAGGTACTCCTCGATCGGGTAGTCGCGCCGCAGCGGCTCGTACGGGCCGAAGATCCTCGGCACCATCGGGCCGCTCAACCACGGCAGGTCGGCCTGCCGCCACACGTGGTGGTGGGCGTCGACGACGTGGTTCTGGCTCATCGTGCTCCTCCCGTCTCGAGAGTGGCCGCCCACGCGCGCGCGGCTCCACCCCGCGGGCCGGCGGCGGTGAGCGGCAGGCGGCGGACGGCGGCGAGCGCCGAGTCGAGGTCGCGCACGCCCTCGAGCTCGTCCAGGCTCGCGAGCACCTCGCGCATGCCGCGCGTGACCGGCCGGTAGCCGGGGCTGCACGCGAGCGGCGACCACCAGACGAGGCGGTGCGAGAGCAGCTCGAGGCGGCGCACGCAGCGGACCATCGCCGCGCAGTCGCCGCGCTCGAGGCCGTCCGAGAGGACGGCGACGAGGGCTCCGCGCGCGCGAGACCGGTGCCGGGCGTTGCCGAGCAGCTCGTCGAGGGCGGTGCCGATGCGCGTCCCGGCGTCGGCGTCGAGCACGGCCCTGCCGAGCGAGGCGAGCGCGCGGTCGACGTCCGGTGCGCGCAGCCGCTCCGTGACCCGGGTGAGCCGCGTCCCGAAGGTGAAGACCTCGACCCGGGCCGCGCTCGCCACCGCCGCGTGGGCGAACCGGAGGAGGTCGGCGCTGTGCTGCTTCATCGACCCGGAGACGTCGACCAGGAGGAGCACCGGCCGCGTGCGCCTCGGTCGCCCGCGCCAGTGGAGGCGGACGACCTCTCCCGCGGTCCGGTTCGCCTCGCGGCAGACGCGCGCGAGGTCGAGCCGCCCTCCCGTCCGGGCGCGCCGCAGGCGCCGGGACTCGGCTGCGGGCAGCGAGTCCGGCAGCGCCCGCCGGATCTCGCCGAGCACGGCGCGCGCCTGCACGCCGGTCGGCGGAAACGTCTTCGGCGAGACGACCTCGACGCCGCTCGCCTCCAGGCCCGCCCGCCCGCCGGGCTCGCCCGCCTCGCCCTCGCCCTCGCCCGTCGGCCTCTGCGAGCGGCCCTCGCGCCGGTCGGCCGACGGGGACTGCCTCGCCTCCGGGCGCGGGCGCGGCTCGATCCGGAACCAGGCGTCGAAGACCTGGTCGAACGGCCCGAGGTCATCGAGCCGCGTGACCAGGGTCACGCGCGCGATCCAGTAGAGGCCGTCGACGCTCGCCGGGGGAAGCAGGCTCAGCGCTCTGAGGAAGTCGACCCGCTTCGGCATCGCAGCGCGGACACCGGCCTCGCCGAGGGCACGGACGAAGCCGTCCAGGTGAGCGGCGGCGCGGGCCGCGGGCGCGGCGTCAGTCGCCGCCACCGAACACCCGCTTCGAGTTGCTCTCGACGAGTGCCAGGTCCTCTTCGTCCTTCACCAGCAGTCCGAGCGAGCGGCGCAGCGCCACCGGCCACGGGTCGCCACCGGCGGCGAGCACGGCCGCCCCCTGGGCCCAGTCGATCGACTCGGCGATCCCGGGCCGCTTCAGGAGGGGCAGGGCGCGGACGGCGTTCACGGCCCGGACGAGCGTGGCCGCCGCCTCTTCCTGGACGCCCGGCGCGCGGGCGCGGACGATCGCCTGCTCGCGGTCGGGCTCGGGCATCGGGATCCAGTGGTAGAGGCAGCGGCGCTTGAGCGCGTCGTGGAGCTCGCGCGTGCGGTTCGAGGTGACGACGACGACGGGAGGCACGGCCGCGCGCAGCGTCCCGAGCTCGGGGATCGTGATCTGGAAGTCGCCGAGGAACTCGAGCAGGAACGCCTCGAACTCGTTGTCGGACCGGTCGATCTCGTCGACGAGGAGCACGACGCCGGCGGGCGCGCGCACCGTGCGCAGCAGCGGCCGCTCGAGCAGGAATCGCTCGTCGTAGACGTCTCCGATCTCGGCGCCCTGCGCCTCGGCGGCGCGCAGGGAGAGGAGCTGCTTCGGATAGTTCCACTCGTAGAGGGCCTGGGCCGCGTCGAGGCCCTCGTAGCACTGCAGGCGGACCAGCTCTCTGCCCAGCACGCGGGCGAGCACGTTGCCGACCTCGGTCTTGCCGACTCCCGGCTCGCCTTCGAGGAGCAGCGGGCGGCCGAGGGCGAGCGCAAGCTGGATGGCCGTGAGGAGACCGGCGTCGGCGAAGTAGCGCTCGTCGGCGAGCCGGCGCTCGAGCTCGGCCGGGGAGCCCGGGCCGCGCGCGTCGTCCGGGCTCACGTCAGAGCTGGCGGTACTCGGTGGTGACCAGGTGGACGCGCTCGGAGGCGTGCGCCGCCGCGTCGGCCGCGACCGCCTGGCCGTGCTCCGACCCGAACGCCGCCGCGCGAGCGGCCTCGTCGTCGAACCAGAGCTCGTTGACGCAGTCGTAAGCGCTGTCGTCGGCCTCGGCGAGGCTCACGGTGTAGCCACGCAGCCCCTCCAGGTCGCGCGCCATGGCGGCGTGCTCGTCGAGCACCCACGAGCGGAACTCCTCCTTCGACATCCCCTCCGCCCGGCGCAGCAGCGAGATCAGCTTGAGCATCGCCTCTCGTCCTCCTTTCCTGGGGCTCGCGCTATTCCCGGGTGTCGCCCAGCGCGTCGAGCCCGCGCAGGACACGCTCCGGGGTGAACGGCATCGTGTCGAGCCGGACGCCGCACGCATCGAAGATCGCGTTGCCGATCGCGGCGATCGGCGAGTTGGCCGTCATCTCGCCGATCCCCTTGACCCCGTACGGGCCGGTCGACGAGGGGCGCTCGATGACGACGCTCTCCAGCTCGCAGATGTCGGCCGGGCCGGGCGTCAGGTACTCGCCGAAGTTCACCGGCAGGTGGTCGCGTGCGGGGTAGTAGGGCTCGGCCGTCTCGAACAGCGCGTGCGACATGCCCATCCACGCGCCTCCCTCGATCTGCTGCTTGACGAGCGCCGGGTTGACCGCCCGGCCCACCTCGTAGACGTTGAAGAGCCTGAGCACCTCAACGACCCCGGTCTCGTCGTCCACCTCCACGTCCGCGACCGTGCACGCGTGCGCCTGGCACGAGTCGGGGTCCATCTCGCCGGTCTCGGGGACCGGGTCGTTCTTCTGCTTCAGGAAGATGCCCCGCCCGGAGAGGGTGCGGCCGTGCTTGAAGTGGGCCGCGAGCGCGAGGTCGACGATGTGGATCTTCCGCTCCTCGGCTCCCCGCACCTTGACGAAGCCGGAGCCGTCGGTCTCGAGATCCTGGGCGTCCGCCTCGAGCTCCTCGGCCGCGACCTCGAGCATCGCCTCGCGCGCCTCGCGGGCGGCCATCATCACCGCGTTGCCGACGCGGTGGGTGGCGCGGCTGGCGAAGGTGCCCATGTCGTGGGGGCCGGTGTCGGTGTCGGCGGTGTCGACGAGGACGTAGTCGACCGGCAGGCCGAGCGTCTCGGCCGCGATCTGCCCGATCACCGTCTTCAGGCCTTCGCCGAGGTCGGCCGACGACAGGGTGACCACGAACGTGCCCGTGGTGGTCGCGTGGACCAGCGCCTGCGAGGGGTCCCCGCCCAGGTTCATGCCGGTCGGGTAGTTGACCGAGGCGTAGCCGCGGCCGCGGAGCCTGGCCATCAGGCGGGCACCCCCTCGTGCGTGAGCGACGACATCGCTCGACAGCCTTCCGGCAGCTCGTGGCCGACGAGATCGGCCGCGCGCTGGATCACCTCGACGAGTGCCGTGCCCTCGGCGACCTTGCGGTGGGCCTTCAGGTCGCCGTCGCGGTAGGCGTTCCGGAGCCGGAGCTCGAGCGGGTCCATCCCCAGCTCGCGGGCGATGCGGTCCATCTGCGTCTCGACCGCGAAGTCGGCGATGGTGACCCCGAAGCCGCGCATCGGCCCCGTCGGCGTGCGGTTGGTGTAGACGCAGTGGGCGTCGACCCAGACGTTGGGGATCGTGTACGGGCCCGGCATGTGCGCGGCGCACTTGGTCACGCCGTAGGGGCTGTGCCCGGAGTAGGCGCCGGCCTCCATGAAGCACGTGACCTTGCGCGCGACGATGCGGCCGTCGTCCATCACCCCGTCCTTGATCCGGAAGCGCTCGGCCGCCCGCGGCGACGACACCTGCATCTCGTCGCGGCGGCTGTAGACGTACTTGACCGGCCGGTTGGTCGCCATCGCGGCGATGCACGCGATCGGCTCGACGATGACGTCGACCTTGCCGCCGAACCCGCCGCCGACCGTGCCTCCGACGAGCTGGAGCCGGTTGAACGGCACGTCGAGGATCAGCGCCGTGTTGTCGAGCGTGAAGAAGCACGCCTGCGTGTTCGAGTGGATCTTGAGGCGGCCGTTCGGCTGGGGGACGACGATGCAGCCCGTGGTCTCGACCGGCGCATGCTCGATCGGCGACGACTGGTACGTCCACTCGAAGACGTGGTCGGCGGCGGCGAAGCCGGCCTCGACGTCGCCGAAGCGGATCCGCCGGCAGTGATGTCCCTCGTAGACGAAGTAGTTCTGTCCGTGCGGCTTGAACGGCGTCTCGGCTGCGAGCGCCTCCTCGACGTCGAGGACGGCGGGCAGGTCCTCGTACTCGACGCGCACGCGCGACGCTCCCTCGATCGCGGCCGCCTCGGTCTCCGCGACCACGGCGACGATCGGCTCGCCCCGCCAGAGGACGCGGTCCTCGGGGAGCACCGGCTGGTCGTTCGGCTCGACGCCGATCAGCCGCAGGATCGTGTACCAGTTCGCGGGGACGTCCTCGTGGCCGAGGACGCGCACGACGCCCGGCGTCGCGAGCGCGCCCGAGACGTCGACCGCCTTCAGCAGCGCATGGTCGCGCTCCGAGCGGTGCATCTTCAGGTGGAGGAGCTCGGGCACGGCCAGGTCCTCCATGAACTGCGTCCGGCCGGTGACGTGCCCGAGCGCGTCGACCCGCTTGACGGGCGTGCCGACCACGTGGAGGTCGGCGGCGCGCTCGTCGGCGAAGTAGCCGGCGTCGATCAGATCCGTGACGCCCTCGGCTTCGTCTCTCACCGGCTCACCTTCTCCAGTGCGGCCTCGCGCCGCCGGGCCGCGGCGTCGAGCACCGCGTCGACGATCGCGCCGTAGCCCGTGCAGCGGCAGACGTTGCCGGAGATCGCGCGGACGACCTCGGCTCGCGTCGGGCCCGGGTTGTCGGCGAGCAGCGCCTCGGCGGCCACGATCATCCCCGGCGTGCAGAAACCGCACTGCGTCGCGAACCCGTCGACGAACGCCTCCTGCACCTCGGTGAGCGAGCCGTCGTCGGGGGTCAGGCCCTCGAGCGTGCGCACCGCCGAGCCGGCAACCGTCTCGACCGGGACGAGGCACGACAGCACCGGCTTGCCGTCGAGCAGCGTCGTGCAGGCGCCGCAGCTGCCGTTCGCGCAGCCGCGTTTCGCCGCCGTCAGCCCGAGCGCCTCGCGGAGCGCGATCAGGAGGGACGTCCCCGGCTGCACGAGGAACTCCCTCTGCCTCCCGTTGACGACCAGCTCGACGACGCGTCGCGGCATGCTCAGTCTCCGAGGAGCGCCCGGCGGAAGTGGACGGGAAGGACGCGTGCGCGGTACCAGGCGCTCGCGTACGCGTCGTCGAAGGTCGAGGCCTCGGCGGCTGCGGCGGCAGACGCCGCCTCGACCGTCTCACGGTCGAGAGGCTTGCCGACCAGCGCCTGCTCGGCGCCGGTCGCCCGTACGGGCCGGGCCCCGGCGCCCCCGAGCGCGATCCGCGCCGAGCGCACGACGCCGTCCCCGGTGTGGACGACCGCCGCGACGGAGACGACGGTCGCCGAGTTGAGCCGGCGCCGCATCGCCTTCGTGCAGAACCAGGTGCCGCTCTCGGGAATCGCGAAGCGCACCGCGGTCGCGATCTCGTCCTTCCGGACGCCGGCCTCGAGCACCTCCGCCACCCCGGCCTCGCGCGCGCCCTGCGGGCCTGCGACCTCGACCGTCGCGTCGAGGGCGAGGAGGCAGACGCCGAGGTCACCGCCCGGCTGCGGCACGAACAGGTTGCCGCCGACGGTCGCGAGGTTGCGCAGAGAAGGCGAGCCGAACGCCTCGACCACCGGCCGCAGGAACGCGAGGCGCTCGTCCTCGCCGAGCTCGGCAACCGTGGTCGTGGCGCCGACCGTGGCCGTGCCGCCGTCGACCTCGATGCCGGAGAGACCGGCGTGCCGCAGGCTGACCAGCTCGCTGAAGTCGAGCGGCAGCGTGTTCACGGCCTGCATCACGGTCGTCCCGCCGGCGACGACGCGCCCGCCGCCGCCAAGCGCCGTCAGGGCGTCGCCGACCGACGTCGGCACGTGAACTGTCTCGAGGAGCACGAGCTCTCCCGCGTCCGGTGAAAGTGAAGGAGCCTCTGCAACCTAACCGGTTTTTCCGAGCCGTCAAGACGAGACCAGACGAGGCCGCGAGGCGACACCGCCCGCCGGGGTCGGGCCCTGCGCCCGGCCGGGGTCAGCCCTCGGCCGGCCGGGGTCGGACCTCGGGTCCGACCCTGCGGGAGCGCCGGGCGCCGCCCGCTGTCTGCCGAGGGGCTACTCGAGCGGCGGGAACCCGGCCCGGCGCCAGGCCCGGAGCCGGGCGAGCGCGGCCGTGATCCGGTCGAGCACGTCCGCCCTCTCCGCGCCCGCGGGAGCGGAGCCGGCCCAGAGCGGATCGAGCAGCGGCTCCAGGGAGACCTCCCGCTCGATCGCTTCCGGGTGCAGAGCGGCGAGCGCGGCCGCGGTGCCGAGGGAGTAGCGGCGCGGCTCGACCCCCTGGCCGAGCGCGACGCGCATGGTGCCGACCAGCCGGTCCGCCCAGCCCAGCTTGCGCTCGGGGTCACGCGTCACCCGCTCGATCGTGTCGCGCAGGAACGGATTCGTCATCCGCTCGAGGAGGTCGTCTGCGTACGCGGCGTAGCCCTCGTGGGTGAACAGGGAGTCGACGCCGCGATGCCTCCGGATCAGGGCCTCGCCCGACTCGTCGACGAACGCCGCTCGGACGAACGGCAGGAGGCCGGCGGCGGTGGCGAGATCGGCCATCCGTCCCGCTCCCGCGAGCGCGCCGAGGTAGCCGCCGAGCGCGTGTGTCGCGTTGTGGCCGTAGAGCTTCGCCTCCTCGAAGGGAAGCAGGTCGTCCTTCTCCTCGAAGGCGGTGATCCCGCGCGCGAAGCCGCCGGCGAACGTGATCCTGGAGACGAGGATCCGGTTGAAGGACTCGACGAGGACGGCGCGCCGGAGTCGCGGGGTGAGCGGCGCCAGGGCGTACTCGCGCACCTCGGCCGGGTCGGACACGAGCTGGCTCATCTTGCCGATCACCGTGTTCAGAAAGCGCACACGGGCGGCGACGGCCGTGCGCTCGCCGGCGGGAACCTCTGCCAGCACCTCCTCCTCGAGGATCTCGGCGGCGTGGTTGTGGTTCTCGGCGGCGTAGATCACCGCGGGTGGGCCGTCTCGCGACGCCTTCTCCCGGAGGCCGGCGGCGAGCAGGCGGTGCACGCTCCCGGGCGAGTCCGAGACGTAGTGCTCGACGCTCGGGAGCGCCGTCGCGAGCTCCTGCGCCTGCGCGACCGCCTCGACGAGCAGCCGCCGGCCGGAGACCACGGCAGGGTCGGCGATCTCGACCGGCCCGATCTCGGTGCGCTCGGCGCGGTCGTGGTGCGCGATGTTGACCGAGAACCGGCCGCCGGCCGCGGCCACCGCCTCGACGAGCTCGGGGACCACCTCGGCGGCGACCAGGCGGCCGAACGCTCCCGAGCGGAACGCCTCGGAGAGGAAGAGGCCCGTCTGGATCGGCCCGAAGCCGAAGCCGACGAACGTGTGCAGGCCGCCGGGCGTCACGTCGACCGCGCCGGCGCGGCCCGCAGGTAGTCGCGCTCGTTCCCGGCCGTCCAGCTGCCGGCGGAGAGGATCTCTTCCGCCGGGCGGTGGGGATAGACGACCGCCTTGCCGTCGATCTCCCGTGACCTGACGAGCTCGAGGAGCCCGGCCGCGTGGCCGAGATCGCCGACGCGGGTGATGTGCAGGCTCGGGTCGATCGCTCCGGCGGCCATGAGCTCCAGCGCGCGGGCGACGTCCCACGGCGATCCGCCGCTCGAGCCGGTGACGTTGATCTCGCGGTAGTGGACGGCGGAGGTGTCGAGCGGGACGAGCGCCTCGTCCCGCTTGAGGCCTCCGAACAGGTTGACCACGCCGCCGCGGGCGACGAGCCGCTGGGCGCTCTCGACCGCCGCCCGGGAGGCGACCGCGACGATCACGTCGTCCGCGCCCCGGCCGTCGCTCAGCGATCGGGTTGCCTCCTCGGTCGCGGAGACGTCGACCGTCGCCAGCGCGACCCCCACGCCTGCCGCCCGCTCGGCGAAGAGCGTCCGCACCCTCTCGATCCGCCCGGCGTTCGGGTCGGCGACGACGATCGCCCGGGGGTGGTACCCGAACGCGAGGTCCACGTGCAGCCGGCCCATCGCGCCCGCGCCCAGGACGACCGTGACGCCTCCGGGCCTGAGGCCCTTCAGGGCCGACCGAGGGGAGAGGCCGGTCTCCTGCGCCAGGTGGAGGTGGTGGTCCTGGGCGGAGATCACGCACGAGATCGGCTCGGCCATCGCCGCATGCGCGTGGGGGAGCCCCGGGCCGGGCACCGGGAGCAGGCAGCCGCCCTCGAGCACCTCCTCGGGGACGAGGACGTACTCGGCCAGGTGGCCGGCGAGCGTGTAGCCGACCGCCACCTTCCGGACCGTCTCCGCGCCCTTCAGGTAGCGGTCCCGGTTGTTGACCGGCGCCCGGTCGACGGCCGGCTGGATGACGAAGCGCTCGCCGGGCGAGTACGCGTCCCGCAGGTCGCTGCCGATCTCGACCAGGGTGACGGAGCCCTCGTCGCCGAGGATCACCGGCCAGCGGGCCGGGTCCCAGCCGTACAGGAGCTCGGTCGCCGGCCCCTGCTCGACGAGCTTGATCAGCGAGGTGCAGATCCCGGCGCAGTCCACGCGGGCGAGCAGCTGGCGCGGGCCGGGGCGTGGGGTGGGGACTCTCTCGACCCGCAGGTGATCGAAGCCCGTTCCGGAGAGCACGAGCGCCCGCATCTCGCGCGGGATCGCGAGGTCGGCGGTCTCGGCCCGAATGCTCGGCATGCCCAGGTCCCGGATCGTAGAGCGCGACCCCGGTCAGGGGTAGTCGGGGCAGCGGCTCGAGCGCACCGTGGAGGGCCTCGCCGTCCCGCGCACCCGGTTCCGTCCGGACACCCGATTAGACCGAGGAGGTCGCGATGTCGGGAGTTCAGGAGGTTGGGATGGAGGCAGTGGAGGAGTCGCGCTCCGGCGTGCCGAGCGGCGAGCCGGAGGCGAGCCGGGAGGTGCGCTGGAGCGCGCGCCGCAAGGAGCAGGTGGTGCTGCGTCTCTTGTGTGGGGAGTCGTTGGATCTGTTGGCGCGGGAGACGGGGCAGCCGGCGGGCCGGATCGCCGGCTGGCGGGAGGAGTTCCTCGTGGCGGGCCGTGAGGGTCTGAAGTCGCGGCCGGCGCTGGAGGGCGATCGGCGTCTGCTCGACGCGCAGCGCAAGGTCGGCGAGCTGCAGTTGGAGGTCGACATCCTGCGGGCGCTGTTGGAGAAGAAGGGGCACCCTCAGTCGCCGAGGCGCTCGAGGTGAGCGCGGAGCTGCCGGCGCCGTTGCAGACGGTCTGTCGGGTGGCGGGCGTGTCCCGGTCGGCGGCGCAGGAGCAACGCCGCCGCTGGAGCGCCTCGGCCGTGGAGATGCCTGCTCGCCGCCGCCCCGGACCGGTCGGGGCGCTGCCCGACACGGCGCTGCTGACCGAGATCCGCCACGACCTGGAGGCCTCGCCGTTTGTCGGCGAGGGCCACCGGAAGGTGTGGGCGCGGCTGCGCCGCCAGCGCGGGATCCGCACCAGCCGCAAGCGCGTGCTCAGGCTGACCCGCGAGGCCGGGCTGCTCGCGCCGACGCCGCAGGTGCGCAAGCGGGCCGCACGCCTGCACGAGGGCACGATCACCGTCTCGGTGCCGGACACGCTCTGGGCAACCGACGCGACCGAGGCCTGGACGCGAGAAGAGGGTCGCTGCGCGGTGTTCGTGATCGTCGACCACGGCTCGAACGAGGTCTGGTACGACGCCGCCCGACGGATGGACCGCTTCGCTGCCGCCGACCTTTTGCGCGAGGTCTGCACCGAGCGCTTCGGCTCGGTCGAACAGGCCGTCGCCTCCGGTCTGGCGCTCCGCTACGACGGCGGCTCCTGCTTCCGCAGCGACCACTACCAGGCCGAGATCACTCATCTCGGCATCGCCCGCTCGCCCGCCTTCCACTACGAGCCCGAGACGAACGGCGTCGCCGAGAAAGCGATCCAGACACTCAAAGAGCAGCTGCTCTGGATCGAGCGCTTCGACACCCTCGACGAGCTCCGCACCGCCGTCCGCGCCTTCGGCCGCACCTACAACCAGCACTGGCTGATCGAACGCCACGACTACCGGACGCCGACCGAGGCACGCGACCACCTGCGCGCTCAGGCGGCCGCCGCGGCATGATCAGCCTGTCCACCACAGTGTCCGGTGAACCGGGGCCGGCGGAGCCGATCCGTCCCGGCTACACCTGTTCCCAGCGTCCGCTCTTCGCCGACCGGAGAACGGCGTCGCAGACCTTCTGCGTCTGCAGTGCGTCTGCGGAAGTCCGGCTGCGTCGGCTTGCCCGTCTCGATCCCTCGAGGAAATCGGCCAGCGCGTTGATGAACGTGTGCTCGTAGCCGATCGTGCATGCCGGGCACCCACTACTTATCCATGTAGGGGTGCTCGGAGTTGGTGACGTGGATCTTGCGCCAGCCGGTCAGGTGGCTTTCGCACCTTCTTGCCGCTGACTGGGCTTTGCGGTACTCGAAATACTGCAGGTAGTCGGGCTCCTCGAGGTCGAAGAAGACGCTGCCGTCGGCGCCGTTCAGCTCGAAGGTGTTGTAGTTCTTGCGGCCGCGGGCATAGCGCGTGGATTCGAACGTGCCCATCGAGCCGTTGGCGAATCTCGGCCAGGAACATGCACGCGTCGTCGATGCCCACCGGCTGCATCTTGCCCGTCTCGGCGTGGACGCGCTCCTTGACGAAGGTCTCGGTTGCGGCCGAGACGCGCGGCGATCGGGCCGTTGAGCCACATCGCCGTGTCGATCGAATGGGCCAGCAGGTCGCCGGTCACGCCGGAGCCTGCCACGTCGACATCCAGCCGCCAGAGCGCCGCGCCTCCCTGCGGAACGTCCTCGGCGATCGTCCAGTCCTGCAGATAGGTGGCCCGGTAGTGGAACGGCCGGCCGATGCGGCCTTCGTCGACGATCTGCTTGGCCAGCGAGATCGCCGGCACGCGGCGGTAGTTGAACCAGACCATGTTCGGCACGCCGGCCTTCTCGACCGCCTCGACCATCTCCTCGCCCTCGTCGGCGTTCATCGCCAGCGGCTTTTCGCAGAGGACCATCTTGCCGGCCTCGGCCGCGGCGAGGGCGATGTCGTGGTGCGTGTTGTTGGGCGCGCCGATGTCGATCAGGTCGATATCCGGCCGGTCGACCAGCTTTCGCCAGTCGGTCTCGACCGACTCGTAGCCCCAGTTGTCGGCAAACGCCCGGGCCTTGTCTTCCTTGCGCGCGCAGACCGCCTTCAGCACGGGACGGTGCTCGAGCTGGAAGAAGTCGTTCACCTTCCGGTAGGCGTTGGAGTGGGCGCGGCCCATGAAGCCGTAGCCGACCAGACCCATGTTCAGCGTCTTCATCGGTACCCCCCTTAATCCTCGTACCAGCCGTGGGCAGCTCGCACCCCGATCATCAGCGCGAGGATGTCGTTCCAAGTCTGGGGCTTCAGCATCACCTCGTTCGGGAACATGCAGCCGTCCCAGCAGACGTGCCTGAACGCCTTGGTGAGGGTTCCGTCGTCGTTCCTCAGCCAGAGGCCGGCGTGCCGCGGCACGTCGAGCTTGCCGTTCGGGTCGGTCGGCAGGCAGTGCCGGCCGGTCTTGTCGTGGGAGCCCGAGCCCTTGACGGTCGCGTCGTTCTGCGCCACGTGGAAGTCGATCGTCCAGGGCCGCAGCGCCGCCGTCATCCTCTTCAACGCCGCGTCCAGCTGAGACGCGTCGCTCCAGTCGTAGCCGGCAGGCAGGAGAGCGTCCTCGGGCGCGTTGTAGCCGAGCGTGTAGAGCAGCGTGTGCGCCATGTCCGCCTGGAAGCCGAGCGTCTCCCGCCGGTCGACGAGCTCCAGCAGCTTGACCATCTCCCGCCAGGAGTGCATGCCGCCCCAGCAGATCTCTCCCTCGGCCGCCAGGCGCTCGCCGAACCCGTCGGCGACGTCGCACGCCTCGCGGAACGTCTCGGCGATCGTTCGGGTGTTGCCTTCGGGATCCGTGGCCCACTCGGCCGGGCTCGCCGCCGAGTCCACCCGGACGACCCCGTACGTGCGGATTCCGAGCTCCCGCAGCTGCCGGGCGATGTCGCACGCCTTGCGAACCTGGGTGACGAACTGCTTGCGCTCGTCGGGGCCGCCCATCGCCGAGCCGCCTCCGGTCGGCGGCCAGACCGGCGCGACCACCGATCCGACGACGAGGTTCCTGGCCTGAACCTTGTCCGCCAGCCGCTTCACGTCGTCAGGAGTGGAGTCGATGCTGACGTGCGGATCGGAGAGGAAGAGGTCGATCCCCTCGAACTGCTGACCGTCGACCTCGGCTGCTTCGGTCAGGTCCAGCATCGTGTCGAGGTCGATCGGAGGCTCGGAATCAGGTCCCTTGCCGACGAGACCCGGCCAGGCAGCGTTGTGAAGCCTGGGCAGATTGTTGCGTGGCTGGCTGTCGCTCATTGCGGTCCCCTGTTCCGTGTATGCCCGCGGTCGTCGCCCACTGCCGGCGCGTCGGGATTCACGTCCGGCCCGAAATACCTGAGAGTCACGAGCGGCTCGGTCGCGGACGAGTTCTCGTACACCACGCCTGCCCTGGCCGCCCCCTCCGTGCAGAACACCTCGTCCTCGGTGAGCTCGCCGAAGCGGATCAGCTTGGGGCAGTCGAGTTGCAGGTTGTTCATCCGCCCCCGGCCCTGCACCACGATCAGCCCGTAGGCGCCGTTGTCCCGGACCGTGCACTTCGCTCCCGGGTCGACCCTGAGCTCCTTCGCGCTGAAGTACTGCCGTCCGTGGATTGCTCCGTACACGATCCACCGATCGACGTAGCCGTCCTGCGCGGTGTCGGCCGCCGGGATGGGCTCGAGGTAGTGGTTCTCCTTGAAGCTCGGATCGACGTTCGCCTCCCAGTCGATCTGGTCGACGATGAAGTCGAGATCGTGATGCCGATCCGGCGGCATGTCCTTGACCAGGAGCGACCACGGCACCTCACGGCCCTCGACCAGCGACTGGTACATCGCAAACACGTCGGATCCCCACTGCGGCTCGTAGGTGCAGAAGGACCCGGGAGCGTGGAGGATGCCCGGCCCGACCAGCCAGCCGGTGCCCGGCTTGAGCCTGTAGGCGGCCGACAGATCCAGGATTCCGTTGTCGCCCGTGTTCCAGTCCTCGAGGCAGGCGCGAACCTGGGCCCTGGTCGTGCCGGGGCTCAGACCGAAGAACGTGTAGGGGAAGTTGTTGCCGGTCGCGTTGTGCTGCGGCGGGAAGTAATAGGACTCGGGCTTGCCCTCCTGCCCGACGAGCGCCGCCTGCTCTGCGGACTGGTGCAGGTGGTGCGGGATCGGCCCCATGTTGTCGAAGAACTTGGAGTAGACCGGCCACCGGCCGTACTCGGCCCACAACGCCTCGCCGATGATCTCGCTGCCGAGCTCGTCGACCGCATCCTTCAGGGTGAAGCGCCCGGAGTCGTGCACCACGTAGCTCAGGCCCTCGTCGGGCGTCCGGTTCTCGTTCGCGGCCGGCGTGGTGGACGCGAACCAGCGCTCGTCGATTCCGCCTCGGTCGAGCCCGTAGGCATACAGATCGTCCGGGTGGAGCTTGAGGCGCTTGCCGGGTTGGAGAAAGGACCGCGGCACCCAGCAGGGGGCCAGCCTCAGGAGACCGCCTTCCGCCTCGAGAGCCGCCTCGGCGCTCTCGCGTACGCTGCTCCTGGTTGCGAGGTCCTGAACGAAGCGCGCCGACATGTGCGTTCCCTCTCCTTCGTGGTGTGTTCAGAGTTGCCTGGTGGTGTATTCAGAGTGGTCGCGTACGCGACTCCGGGGGGTGATGACGATGAAAGCTTCTGAAAAAACTGACCGCGGCCGGCACCACCACGGCTCTGCGGAGTGCGCTGTCGACCGTGACGCGGGGCCTACCTGGCGATCCGCACAGTCCGCTCGGGCGTGGAGTCGCAGGGTAACAGGAGCATCTTCCAGCATCTGTCAAGATCTCTCAGCACGCGGCTCGGCTGCCGGAATGCGCCCCGGACCCGCCGCCGGGCCTGCTCCTCAGCAAGAGCCTGATGGGTTCTGATCGCATCATCCGCGGGAGCATCGTCGACGGAGGCCGGAGCCGGCGAGGTCGCGCGCGCCGCGCGGCGCCTGCGGCGGCTCAGTCGAGCCGGAAGATCTCCTGAAGCGGGGGAGGCCCCTCGTCGGGCACGCGCGACTCGAGCAGCTCGGCCATGGCGTCCTGCCACCGCCTGTTCACCTCCTGCACGGCCAGGTACGACCCCGCGCGCTCGAGGTCGTCCGACTCGAAGTAGCCGAACATCTGGTTGCCGGACCTGAAGATCGTGTAGTTGCGGACCCCGGCGGCGCGAAGCGCATCCAGCATCTCGGGCCAGACGTTGCGGTGCGCCTCCAGGTACTCGTCGATCCTGTCGGGGCGCACCCGGAGGGTGAATGCGGAGCGCTGGGCCATGGCGATCTCCCTTGCGAGGGGGGCGTGTAGTTCAGTTGTCACGAAATCAGAAGCGCATCAAGACGCGCCGTCAAGCGTGCTTGGGGAATGGCTGCCAAGCGAGTGAGAACGAGGCATCAAAGCCAACGTACTTGGCGCTCGTCGGCAACGGTCGGATGATCCGGCTCTTGAGCGTCTCGATGTCGATGGTTCCGTCGCCGACGAACGCGAGGCGAGTTCCATCGTTTGCCCAGGTCGGCTCTCCGTAGTAGTCGTCACGTCGGGGCGTCAGCCGGCGTTCAGCGCCTGCGGGCGTGACGAGGTAGATCGCGGTCATCGAGCCGTACTCCGTCTTGCGATCACCCTGTCCGACGAAGGCGATCTGCCCCCCGTCGGGTGACCAGGCCGGGCCGTAGTTCTGCCAGCGGTCGTGTGTCAGGCGACGCACCGTCGTTCCGTCCGGCGAGGCGATGTAGGTGTCGGAGCGGCCCTGGCGATGGCCAAGGAGCACCCACCGCGAAAAAACGATCCACCTCCCGTCGGGCGACCACTTGACGTCGTTGGCCTCGTACTCCATCAGCCGGCGAAGGTGCTGACCGTCCCGGTCGATGACGTACAGGCCACGTCCTTTGTATGGATTCGCGCCTTCAGCCCAGACGGAGAAGGCGATGCGTTCGCCGTCAGGAGACCAGGCTGGCGCGCTGCTGCTCACGTTCAGCTGGCGAGGCGTTATCCGCCGACGGTCGCTCCCATTCGCCCGCATGACGTAGATCGAGGTTGGCCCATCGACGACGTCTTCTGTTCGCTGGAAAGCGATGAGCTGTCCGTCCGGCGCCCACGCTGGTTCTCCGATCGGGCTCCCGCTCCTCGCGCCGTCGTAGGTCAGGCGCGTCAGACGCCCGCTGTCGAGTCGGACAACGTACAGGTCTGGGAAGTCGCCGTGCGGCTTCGTGAAGGCAAGCGCGGTTCCGTCAGGTGACCAGGCCAGGGCGGAGATGTCGATGTTCCGGGCGAGTTGCCGCACGGGCCCGCCATTTGCAGCTATGACCGAGAGGCCAGGTTCTGGGCCAGCCGCGTCGATGAACGCGAGCAGAGACTCCTTCGGCCCTGCCCTGCGGCTTCCCTGACCGGCCGAGCCTCCCCAGGCGGCGGCCGCAACCGCGAGAGCGGCAAGCAACAGGACCGATCCTGCGGCTAGGCGCATCCTCCCACTCAGCGTAGGCGAGGCGACAAGCGCCGCCTGCGCCCACGCGCAATGAAACGGTTCAGAACGGCAGCGAGGGATCGGGACGTGGCGTGACTGCGCGCTTCGCTTTGCGCGTCGGGCGCAGCAGGGGATCGTCTGCGACCTTCTGGGGTGCAGGCTTGCCGTTCCGGACGTGGTGGTCGTCTCGGAGGATCCTGGCCCATTCTCGTTCGTCGGCGAGCCCGAGCTGCTTCAGCTGGACGAGGACGAGCAGCTGTTGTCGATCCGGCTCCACTCCGGGTTCGGCCGGCGTGCGCTCGCAGCCCCGTCGATGTTGATCATGAACGGACGCGGGGGCCGGGCTAGGCCCGCGCGACCTCATCTTTCGTTTGCTGTTGTAGCGAAAGAAAACGCAACTACCCATTGACGCGACCATGGTCGCCGGTTTAGGGTCGGGCGAATCGAGGGTCAGGAGGATTTTCCCATTCTGAGCCAGCAAGAGCGGATGCAGCAGGTGCTCGAGATGCTGGAGACGCGTGATTCCGTTCACGTTGCGGAACTTGCGGAAGCGTTTTCGGTTTCGGCCGTGACGGTGCGCAGCGACCTGTCCACCCTCGCACGGGAGGGGCTGGTGGCGCGAATCCGAGGCGGCGTCCGAGCGCTTCAGCACGGCCAGTCGGAGATCGGCTTCGACCTGCGTCTGCGCCTGGAGGTCGAGCCGAAGCGGGCGATCGCGCGGGCGGCGGCCGAGCTCGTGGGGGAGGGCGAGGCGATCGCCCTCGACGCCAGCACGACCGCGTACTACCTGGCGCTCGAGCTGCGCACGAAGCGCGAGCTCGTCGTGGTCACGAACGGCCTGCTGGTGGCGACCGCCCTCGCCGACGCGCCGGGAATCTCCGTCCTCGTCACCGGCGGGATGCTGCGACTCTCGGCGATGTCGCTCGTCGGCGACCTCGGCACGGACGTCCTGCGCACGACCCGGATCAACCACGGTTTCCTCGGCGCCCGCGGCCTGAGCCTGGAGCGTGGCCTGATGGATCTGAACCCCGGCGAGGTCCGGATCAAGCAGGAGATCGCGGACGCCTGCGAGCACGTGTACGGGATCGTCGACGCGACCAAGTGGCATCGAACCGCGCTGCTGCCCTTCCTCGGCGTCGAGAACCTGACCGGGATCGTCACCGACTCGGACGCGCCGGCCGAAGAGGTCGCCGCCTGGCGCGCCGCCGGAGTGGACGTGATCACGGCGCCTCCCGGGCCGCAGGAGCCGCCGCCGCTCCGGCCGCGCACTCTCCGGCGCGCGGTGCACGCCGAGGAGGCGACCGCCTGATGGCGGTCATGGCGGCCGTCGACCTGGGGGCGCACAGCGGCCGGGTCGGGGTCGGACGGCTCGACGGGGGCCGGCTGACGATCTCCGAGGCGCACCGGTTCGCCAACGAGCCGGTCCGCGTCCGCGAGACGCTGCACTGGGACGTCCTGCGCCTCTACGGCGACGTCCTCGACGGTCTGCGGGCAGCGGCCCGCGACACGCGGATCGACTCGGTTGCGGTCGACTCCTGGGGCGTCGACTTCGGCCTGCTCGATCGGAGCGGACGCCTGGTCCGGAATCCCGTGCACTACCGCGACGCGCGGCGTGCAGACGCCGTCGAGGGGGTGTTCGCCCGCGTCCCGCGGCGCGAGCTCTACCAGCGCACCGGCATCCAGCACATGCCGATCAACACGGTGTTCGAGCTCGCCGCGATGGCCGACGAGGACGACCCGGCGCTCGAGGCCGCTCGCACGCTCCTGCTCGTGCCGGACCTCTTCCACTACTGGCTGTGCGGCAGCGCCACGACCGAGTTCACGAACGCCACGACGACGCAATGCTTCGATCCGGGCGCCGGCCGCTGGGCGCGAGACCTGCTCGACCGCCTCGGGATTCCCGCGGAGCCGTTTCCGGAGGTCGTCCGGCCGGGCACGCGGCTCGGCCCGGTCTCTCCCGACGTGGTCGAGGAGACCGGCCTGCGCGACGCGAGCGTGATCGCGGTCGCGACGCACGACACGGGCTCGGCCGTCGCCGCGGTCCCGTTCCGCCGCACGGGCTCCGCCTTCCTGAGCGTCGGCACCTGGTCGCTGGTCGGGCTCGAGGTCGACCGTCCTCACATCGACGACGAGACCTTCGACTCCAACCTGACCAACGAGGGAGGGGTCGCCGGAACGTTCCGCCTGCTCCGGAACGTCACCGGCCTCTGGCTGCTGGAAGAGTGCCGCCGGACCTGGTCCCGGGCAGGACGTTCCTCGTCCCCCGAGGAGCTCGTCCGGCTGGCCGAGAGCGCCGCCCCGCTCCGCTCCTTCATCGATCCGGACGACCCGCTGTTCGCCTCGCCCGGAGACATGCCGCAGCGGATCGTCGACTTCTGCTCCCGCACCGGCCAGCCGCAGCCGGCCGGCACGGGTGCGCTCGTCCGGTGCGTCCTCGAGAGCGTCGCGCTCAGGCACGCCCAGGTCGTGGCGCTGCTCGCCGGCGTGACCGGGCAGAGCCCGGCGGAGCTCCACGTCGTCGGCGGAGGTGCGCGGAACGAGCTCCTCTGCCGCTGGACGGCGCAGGCTGCGCGCCTGCCGGTGCTCGCCGGCCCCGCCGAGGCTACGCTCGTCGGGAACCTCCTCGTCCAGGCGATGGCGCTCGGGGAGATCTCCTCGCTCGCAGAGGCGCGCGCCGTCGTTCGAGAATCCTTCGCGCCGGTGGTATACGAGCCGGACGCGTCCGCGGAATGGGCCGAGGCGCGGGACCGGTTCGCCCGGCTCACGGAAACCCGAGCCGCACTGGAGGTGGGGTCGTGATCGACGCGGCCGGGCCGCTCGGTCGGCGCCGAGGGCGTCGCCGCCGCCCATCCCAGGTGCGCCCGACGAAAGGAGGTTCGCACTGAACGAGGTCGGACGGCGGACGCCGCCAGGTTCCGTCGAAGGGGATTGCCCGCAACGAGAGGAAAGGAGAAACCGAGGCATGACTACGACAGGGAGGTCACGCACTCGCCGGGCGACGGCCGTCGCCCTCGGGCTGCTCGTGGCCGCCGTGGCGACAGCTGCGGCTTTCGCTGCCGGGGGCAGCGCGACGAAAGGCAAGACGTTCTACTTCATCCCGAAGGACACGCTCAACCCCTACGAGGTGATCGCCGACCGCGGCGGGAAGCTGTCCCTGACGGCGCTCGGCAACAAGCAGGTCGTCTCCTCGGGCACCGAGGACACGGCTGCCGCGCAGCAACCGGCGATCCAGGCCGCGATCCAGGCCCACGCGGCCGGCATCGTCATCGCCGGCAACGATCCCGAGGCCGTGTGCCCGGCGCTCAAGCAGGCCCAGGCGCAGGGGACGAAGATCGTCGCCTTCGACTCGGACGTGAACTGCCGCCAGCTGTTCATCAACCAGGCCGACACGGAGACGATCGGGCGTAGCCAGATCCAGCTGCTCGCCAGGCTCATGCACTACAGGGGCGAGTTCGCGATCCTGTCGGCTGCCTCGACGGCGACGAACCAGAACGCCTGGATCAAGTACATGAAGCTCGAGCTGAAGAAGCCCGTCTACAAGAACATGAAGCTCGTCAAGACCTACTACGGAAACGACAACCCGGCCCAGTCCCGCCAGGCGACGGTGAGCATGCTCCAGGCCTACCCGAACCTGAAGGGGATCGAGTCGCCGACCACGGTCGGGATCTCGTCGGCCGCGCAGTACCTCTCCACCTCGAAGTACAAGAAGAAGGTCGTGCTCACGGGGCTCGGCCTGCCCAGCCAGATGAAGAAGTACGTCCACGACGGCACGGTGACGGCGTTCGCGCTCTGGAACCCGGAGGATCTCGGGTACCTCGCGGGCTACGCCGTCTCGGCGCTCGCCGACGGCAAGATCAAGGGCAAGGTCGGAGAGAAGTTCGCAGCCGGCAAGCTCGGCATGTACAAGATCGTCAAGGGACCGGACGGCCGGCCGCAGGTGATCCTGGGGCCCCCGTACACCTTCACGGTCAAGAACGTCGACAAGTTCAAGTTCTAGGAAGACAGGAGCAAGGGGGCGTCGCGTCGCGCGGCGCCCCCTGTACGAGCACCGCCTTGGCGACAACAGCGCAACCGGACCCACTGCTCGTCCTCGAGCACGCCGAGAAGAGCTTCGGCGCCGTTCACGCGCTGACGGACGGGGACATCGCGCTCTTCGCCGGCGAGGTGCACGGCCTCGTCGGCGAGAACGGCGCAGGCAAGTCGACGCTCGTCAAGGTCCTCGCCGGCGTTCACCGTCCGGACGCCGGCCGGCTCGTCGTCGACGGCGAGGAGGCGATCTTCGACAACGCGAAGCAGTCGCAGGCGGCCGGCATCGCGATCATCTTCCAGGAGCCGACGCTCTTCCCGGACCTGAGCGTCGCCGAGAACATCTTCGTCGGCATGCAGCCGCTCAAGCGGTTCCGCCGCATCGACGGCAGGAGAATGCGGCGCGAGGCGGCCGACGTCTTCGACCAGCTCGGTGTCCGGCTCGACCCGGACCGCCCGGCCCGGGGCCTCTCGATCGCCGACCAGCAGCTCGTGGAGATCGTGAAGGCGCTGACCACGAACGCGCGCGTGATCGTGATGGACGAGCCCACCGCCGCGCTGGCCAGCACGGAGGTCGAGCGCCTGTTCGGCATCGTCGAGACGCTGCGAGCACGCGGCAACGCGATCCTGTTCGTCTCGCACCGCCTCGACGAGATCTTCGCGGTCTGCCAGCGCGTGACCGTGATGCGCGACGGCCGCCACGTGCTCACCAGACCGATCGAGGAGCTGACGCTCCAGTCCGTGATCCGGGCGATGGTCGGCCGCGAGATGGACGCGCTCTTCCCGAAGGCGGTCGCCGAGCCGGGCCGGGTCGTCCTGAAGGTCGACCGGCTCACGCGCGAGGGCGTCTTCACCGGCGTCTCGTTCGAGGTGCGGAGCGGCGAGATCGTCGCCCTCGCGGGCCTCGTCGGGGCGGGCCGCACGGAGGTCGCCCGCGCGGTCTTCGGGATCGACCGCTGGGACGCCGGGTCGGTCGAGATCGACGGGAGGAGGCTCCCGCCCGGATCGCCGACGGCGGCGATGGCGGCCGGGGTCGGGCTGGTGCCCGAGGACCGCCGCCAGCAGGGGCTCGTGATGGACTTCTCGATCGAGCGCAACATCGCGCTCACCTCTCTCGACACCGTTCGCCGGGGAGGCGTGATCCTGCGCGGCGCCGAACGGAGCTTCGCCCGGGACTGGGCGATCCGGCTCCAGTTGAGGTACGGCAGGCTGACGAACCCGGCCTGGACGCTCTCGGGCGGCAATCAGCAGAAGGCCGTGCTGGCCAAGTGGCTCGCGCGCAAGCCGACGCTCCTGATCGTCGACGAGCCGACGCGCGGGATCGACGTCGCGACCAAGGCCGAGGTGCACCGGCTGCTGTCCGAGCTCGCCGCGCAAGGCGTGGCCGTGCTGATGATCTCGTCCGAGCTGCCCGAGGTGCTCGGCATGGCCGACCGGATCGTCGTGCTCTTCGAGGGTCAGGTCACGCGCGAGTTCGCGCGGGCGGAGGCGACGGAGGACGCGATCATGCACGCGGCGACCGGACTGGTCGAGGCCGCATGACCGTCGTCGCGGAAGAGCAGAAGATCTTCCAGCCGCGGACGGGCTCGCGCGCGGTCGCAGAGCTCCTCTTCCGCTTCCGCGAGCTCGGCATCGTGCTCGCCCTCGCCCTCGTCGTCGTCCCGACGACGATCGACAACCACCGGTTTCTCAGCTCCACGAACGTCCAGCAGATCCTCTCGGGCGCGTCGATCATCGCGCTGCTCGCGATCGGCGAGACGATCGTGATCATCACGCGGAACGTCGACCTCTCGATCGGGTCCGTGCTCGGCATCTCCGCATACGCGGTCGGCGTGCTCTACCGGGATCACCCGCAGACGCCGCTGGTGCTCGTCTTCCTGCTCGCCGTCGGCATCGGCGCCGGCTGCGGGGTGATCAACGGCGCCGTCGTGACCGTCGCCCGCGTGCCCAGCCTGGTGGTGACGCTCGGCACGCTCTACATCATCCGCGGGATCGACGGCGCCTGGGCGGGGGGCAACCAGGTGAACGCCTCGATGCTGCCGGAGAGCTTCAACAAGATCGGCTACGGCACGATCGCCGGGATCCCGTACCTGGGCATCATCGCGATCGTCGGGGTCGCGATCGCGGCCTATGCCATGCGCACGTTCCGGACGGCGCGCGACTTCTACGCGATCGGCTCCGACCCCGACGCCGCACGCCTCGCGGGCATCCCGGTCGGGAAGCGTGTCTTCCTCGCCTTCGTCCTCAGCGGGGCGATCGCCGGCTTCGCCGGCGCGGTCTGGCTCTCGTACTACGCCTCGGTCGACGCGATCGCCGGCGTCGGTTACGAGTTCCAGGTGATCACGGCGGTCGTCGTCGGCGGCGTGGCGATCTTCGGCGGCAGCGGAACCGTCCTCGGGGCGGCGCTCGGAACGATCCTCCTCCAGGCGATCAACAGCGCGCTCGTCGTCGTCAACGTGTCGTCGTTCTGGAGCACCGCTCTTGCCGGCGGGCTGCTCGTCAGCGCGATCGCCTTCGACCGGCTGATCGCGGTGCGGGTCGCGCCGGCGCTGCGAACGCGACGGAGCTCCCGTGGCTGACCTCGGCTTCCAGCCGCACGAGGAAGGGCCGGCGTCGGAGGGGCGTGCCCGCACCGCTCTCGGCGTCGTCGTGCGCTGGGAGGTCCTGCTCCTCGCCCTGCTCGGCGGCACGATCGCCTACGGGGCCGACGCCTCCCCCTACTTCTTGCAGTCGACGAACCTCTTCTACATCTGCCTGAACGTGGGCGAGGTCGCGATCATGGCGCTTCCGCTCACCCTGATCGTCGTCACCGGCGAGATCGACCTTTCGGTCGCGTCGATGCTCGGCCTGAGCGGCGTGCTGATGGCCGAGCTCTTCAAGCACGGCTGGCCGATCTGGCCCGCGATGATCATGGCCGTCCTGCTCGGCGCCGTTCTCGGCGCGTTCAACGGCTTCCTCGTCACGAGGCTCGGACTGCCGTCGCTCGCGGTCACGATCGGCACGCTGACGCTCTATCGCGGGATCGCGCAGGGCATCCTGCCCACGGACACGATCGGCGGGTTCCCGGCGAACCTGGCGAGCATCGGCGTCGTCCCGATTCCGGGCACTCACATCCCGTACTCGATCGTGTTCTTCGCCGCTTTCGCCGTCGTCTTCGCCGTCGTGCTCCACGCGACGCCCCTCGGCCGGGCGATCTTCGCGATCGGCGCCGGCCAGGAGGCTGCCTTCTTCGCGGGAATCCGCGTCAAGCGGATCAAGTTCTGGCTCTTCGTGCTCTCGGGCCTGCTGAGCGGCTTCGCCGGCGTGCTCTGGACGCTCCGGTTCGCCTCGGCGCGCTACGACTCCGGGATCGGGACGGAGCTCTTCGTGGTCACGATCGTGCTCCTCGGCGGCGTCTCGATCTTCGGCGGTCGCGGCACGATCGCGGGCGTGATCGTCGCGGTCGCGGTGCTCGGTTGCCTGCAGACCGCTCTGACCGCGGATCTCATCCCGGCGCAGGATCAGAACATCGTGGTCGGCACGTTGCTCGTGGCGAGCGTCATCGTTCCGAACGGCGGCGAGCTCTACCGGCGTGCACGCGCGAGACTGCGAAGCGCGGCGGCTCGACGGCATGCCGCGGCGATCCACGCGGAGGGACGATGAGCCGGGCCACGGCCCCGCGCGTCGGGGTCTTCGGCATCGGCCTCGCCGCCTACTGGCCGCAGTTCGAAGGCCTCCGCGAGCGGCTCGAGGGATACCAGACGGGGCTCGAGCGGAACCTGGCCGGCCTCGGCGCCGAGGTCGTCTCGGCCGGCCTCGTCGACACCCCCGAGCGCGCCCGCGAGGCGGGGGCCCTCCTCGCGACGGAGCAGGTCGACCTGATGATGCTGTACCCGGCGACGTACGCGACGTCGTCGCAGGTCCTGCCCGCCGTCCAGGCCGCGAAGGCCCCGGTCGTGATCCTGAACCTCCAGCCGACCCGGTCGGTCGATTACGAGCGAATGACCACGGGCGAGTGGCTCGCCAACTGCTCCGCGTGCTGCGTTCCCGAGCTGGCCGGGGCCTTCACGCGCGCGTCGCTCCCCTACCGGACGGTGACCGGGACGCTCCTGGACGGTGACCCTGCGTGGAACGCGATCCGGGAGTGGATCGACGCCGCCCGGGCCGTCCGGAGCCTTCGTCTCGCGCGGCTCGGCTTCCTCGGACACACGTATCCGGGGATGCTCGACATGTACTCGGACTTCACGCAGGTGCACGCGCAGATCGGCGCCCACGTCGAGGTGCTCGAGATCGACGACCTCGTCAAGCGGGTGGAGGCCGCGGACGGCGAGGCGATCGCGCGGAAGGCCGACGAGATCCGGGCCATGTTCGCGCTCGCCGATCCCGGCGTCGATCCGATCGCCGACGAGATCACCCCCGCCCGCTTCGAGTGGAGCGCGCGGGTCGCGGTCGGGCTCGACCGGCTGGTCGAGGACTTCGCGCTGGACGGGCTGGCCTACTACTACCGCGGTGCGGACGGCAGCCTCAGCGAGCGGGTCGGCGCCGGCCTGATCGTCGGCAACTCGCTCCTGACCGCCCGCGGCGTCCCGGCGGCGGGCGAGGGGGATCTGAAGACCGACGTGGCGATGCTGCTGCTCGACCGCCTCGGGGCGGGCGGGTCGTACACCGAGTTCTACGCTCTCGACTTCGACGACGACTTCGTCCTGATGGGTCACGACGGCCCCGGGCACGTCGCGATCTCCGACGAGCGGCCGGTGCTACGGGCGCTGAAGCTCTACCACGGCAAGGCCGGAGCGGGTCTCTCGGTCGAGTTCAAGGTGCGTCTCGGCCCGGTCACGATCCTCGGGCTCTCCCAGACCGCGGACGGCCGGCTGAAGCTGATCGCCGCCGAGGGCGAGTCGATTCCCGGGCCCACCTTCCGGATCGGGAACACGAACTCCCGCATCCGCTTCGCCGCCCGCCCGGCGCCGTTCCTGGACGCCTGGTGTGCCGAGGGGCCGACGCACCACGTCGCCCTCGGCGTCGGCCACCAGATCGGTCGCGTCCGCAAGGCGGCCGACCTGCTCGGGCTCGAGCTGGCGGTCGTAGAGTGACGACGACGTCGAGAGCGACCGCCGCGGCGCCCGGGCCGGCCTCGGGTCGAGCCGGCGGGCGCGTCATTCGAGAGAGGGAGACGGCGTGATTGATCCGACGCGTGACAACCAGAGCCCCGCGGAGCCGGGGCGCGATCCCGAGCCGGCCGAGCGTGCGCTCGCGGCGCTCGTCGTCGAGACGCCCTCGTGGGGGTACGGAGACTCCGGCACCCGCTTCGCGACCTTCGCCCAGCCCGGCAGGCCGCGCGACGTCTTCGAGCGCCTGAACGACGCGGCGGAGGTGCACCGCCTGACCGGAGCGGCCGGCGCGGTCGCGCTCCACTTCCCGTGGGACCGGGTCGACGACCTCGAGGCGCTCCGCGCCCACGCCGAGGCCCTCGGCCTGCGCATCGGCGCGGTCAACCCGAACCTGTTCCAGGACCGCGACTACAGGCTCGGATCGGTCGCCCATCCGGACGAGCGCGTGCGGCGGAAGGCGATCGACCACCTCCTCGAGTGCGTGGAGATCGCGGGCGCGCTCGGCTCGACGGCGCAGTCGCTGTGGCTCGCGGACGGCGTCAACTACGCGGGCCAGGACGACTTCGTCGCCCGCCGGCGGCGGCTCCTCGAGTCGCTGCAGGAGCTGTACGCAGCGCTGCCGGCCGAGCAGGAGCTGCTGATCGAGTACAAGCTGTTCGAGCCGGCGTTCTACGCCACCGACCTCGCCGACTGGGGCTCCGCTCTGCTCGTCTGCCAGAAGCTCGGGGAGCAGGCCCGCGTCCTCGTCGACCTCGGTCACCATGCCCAGGGCGTGAACGTCGAGCAGATCGTCGCGTTGCTCGGCGACGAGGATCGTCTCGGCGGCTTCCACTTCAACAACCGCAAGTACGCGGACGACGACCTGATCGTCGGATCCGTCAACCCGTTCGAGCTGTTCCTGATCTTCGCCGAGCTGACGGGCGGGTCGCGGCCCCTCCCGCGCCTGACGATCGACCAGTCCCACAACGTCGAGGCCAAGGTCGAGGCGATGGTGCTCAGCGTCGTCAACCTGCAGGAGGCGTACGCGAAGGCGCTGCTGATCGACCGCGACGCGCTGGCGTCCGCCCAGCAGGACGGCGACGTGCTCGGCGGCCACGAGGTCCTCCTCGATGCCTACCGGGCGGACGTCCGCCCGCTGTGCGCGAAGGTGCGCGCCGGGCTCGGGGCCGCCGAGGATCCGATCGCCGAGGTGCGCGCCTCCGGCTACGCCGAGCGGATGGCGCGCGAGCGCGGCGGCACGATGGCGATGAGCGAAGCGGGACGCTCCTGACATGATCGCCGCAACCGACACCGAGAAGGTCCGGAGCGCCCTCGTCGAGCTCTCGCGAGAGCTCGGCGCCCCGGAGAACGACTACGCGATCCTCGCCGAGGGGAACACGTCGGCGAAGCTCGGCGAGGACACCTTCCTGCTGAAAGCGAGCGGGTTCTCGCTCGCCTCGGCCGACGCCGGCTCGTTCGTCGAGATGCGGACGGCCGCGATCGTCGAGGTTCTCGACACGCCCTCGCTCACCGACGGGGCGCTGGCGGACGCGCTTTCGACGTGCCGCGTCGGCGACGGCCCGCGCCCGTCGACCGAGGCGCCGCTGCACGCGCTGGCCCTGACGCTCTGCGGCGCCGCCTTCGTCGGCCACACGCACCCCACGGCGGTCAACGCGGTCCTCTGCTCGAGGAACGCGACCGCCCTCAGCGACGGTGCGCTGTTCCCGGACCAGATCGTCGTCTGCGGGCGCCACCCGCTGTTCGTCCCCTACGTCGATCCCGGTGTTCCCCTGGCGCTCGAGCTTCGAGAGCGCCTTCGGGCCCACCTCGACGTGCACGGCGAGCCGCCGAAGACGATCTACCTCGGAAACCACGGTCTGATCGCCCTCGGCCGCTCGGCGAAGGAAGTGCTCCAGGTCACCGCGATGGCGACGAAGACGGCGCGCATCGTCTCGGGGGCGCTCGCGGCCGGTGGTGTCACCTACCTCGACGAGCACCACGCCACGCGCATCGAGACACGGCCCGACGAGCACTATCGCCGGGCGCTGCTCGCCGGCGAAGAGTCGTGACCAACGCGACCACCATCGCGGCCTCCGCGCGCGAAGCCGATCCGGCCGACCTCGACGACTTCGAGCCGGCGGTCCGCCGGCGGGCCCTGGAGCAGGCCGTCACCGAAGGCGGCTGGCCGGCGCCGGGCACCGCGGTCAACCTGCACTGCCACACCTTCTACTCGTACAACGCGTACGGCTACTCGCCGACGCACTTCGCCGTGCGCGCCCGCCGCGCCGGGCTGGCCGTCGCCGGCATCGTCGACTTCGACGTCCTCGACGGGCTGGGCGAGTTCCTCGAAGCCTCGCGGCTGCTCGGCCTGAAGGCCGTCGTCAGCCTGGAGTCCCGCGTGTTCGTGCCCGGGCTCGCCGACCGCGTGATCAACTCGCCGGGCGAGCCCGGCATCGCCTACCACATGGGCGTCGGCTTCATCCGAGCCGACCAGCACCCCTTCCTGGCCGGGATGCGGGCGGTTGCGCAGCGTCGGATCCGCGACATGCTCGCCAGCGTCAACTCCTACACGGAGCCGGTCACGCTCGACTACGAGCAGGACGTCGTCCCGCTCACGCCGGGCGGCAACGCCACCGAGCGCCACCTCTGCGTCGCCTTCGAGCGCAAGGCCCGGGCCGTCTTCCCGGATGACCCACGCCGAGCCGCGTTCTGGCTCGAGAAGCTGGGAGCTTGTCCTCCCGAGGGCGTCGAGCTCCAGAGCCTGATCCGTGCCGCCTTGTTGAAGAGCGGCGGCGTCGGATACGTTCCGCCCGATCAGGGCGCGTTCCCGACGATGGCCGACATGAACCGGTTCGTGCTCGAGGCCGGCGCGATCCCGACCCTGGCGTGGCTCGACGGGACCGCGGAAGGCGAACAGGACCCGGACCGGCTTCTCGATGTCGAGGCGTCGACCGGTGTGGCGGCCGTCAACATCATCCCCGACCGCAACTTCACGCCCGGCGTCGTGGACGAGAAGCTGCGGAACCTTCGCCGGTTCGTCGCGGCTGCGGCCGACCGCGATCTGCCGATCGTCGCCGGCACCGAGATGAACGCTCCCGGAAACCGGTTCGTCGACGACTTCGACGCACCCGAGCTCGCGCCGCTCGTGCCCGTCTTCCTTCGCGGGGCGCACATCGTGTACGGGCACTCCCTGCTCCAGAGGCACGGCCTCGGGTACCTCGGCGACTGGGCCGCGAGCGCCTTCGCCTCGACCGGGGAGAAGAACGCCTTCTTCGAGCGGGTGGGCCGCGACAGCGATCCCTCCGCTTCCGGGCGCGTGCGCGGCCTACCCGGCAATCCGGACCCCGAGACGGTCCTCGACCTCGTCACGAGGGGGTGATCGTGAGCACCTCGATCCCAGACAGGCAGCGGGCGGTCCAGCTGGTCGGCCCCGAAGAGCTCCGGCTGAACGAAGACAAGGACGTGTTCGCTCCCGGCGAGCACCAGATCCTCGCCCGTGTCGAGGCCGTCGGCCTGTGCCTCTCCGACGTCAAGCTCCTGCGCCAGTTCGACGGTCACGCGCGGAAGTCGGAGGTGATCGGCGGCATCGCCCCTGCCGAGCTCCGGACGATGCCGCACTACGTCCCCGGGTCGAAGCCCACGGTTCCCGGGCACGAGACGGTGGTGCGCGTCGTCCGCGTCGGCCCGGAGGTCGAGGCGCACCGCGTCGGCGACCGCTTCCTGGTGCAGACCGACTACCGGTGGCTTGCGACCGCCGGCTCGAACGCGGCGTTCGGCTACAACTTCGAAGGCGCGCTGCAGGAGTACGTCCTGCTGGACGAGCGGGTGATCACGGCGCCGGACGGACGGTCGATGCTGATTCCCGCGCCGGAGGAGCTCTCCGCCTCGGCGATCGCCCTCTGCGAGCCGTGGGCATGCGTGGAGGACGCCTACGCCGAGAAGCAGCGCCGGACCCTCGAGGACGGCGGCCGGGCACTCGTCGTCCACGAGGCCGGAACGACCCCGGACGTCTCGCGGCTGCCCGGGCGGCCGGAGCACCTCGCCGTCGTCGCCGCCGGCGGCGTCGCCGAGCTTCCGGACGCGACCTTCGACGACGTCGTCTACTTCGGCGCCGACCCGGAGACCGTCGAGAAGCTGTTCCCGAGGGTCGCGAACCACGGCCTGCTTCTGCTCGTGCAGTGCGGGGAGACCTTCGGCCGCGACGTCGTCTCCCAGATCGGCCGCATCCACTACGGGGGGATCCGGATCGCCGGAACGACGGGTCACGATCCCGCCGGGGCGCTGGCCGCGATCCCGAGCATGCCCGAGATCCGTGCGGACGACCGGGTCAACGTGATCGGGGCGGCCGGCCCGATGGGGACGATGCACGTCATCCGCGCGCTCTGCCAGGGCATCCCCGGCGTGACCGTGCACGCGGGCGACCGCAACAGGGAACGGCTCGCGGCCCTCCGAGTCGTGGCCGAGCCGCTCGCGCGCGAGAACGAGGTCGAGCTCCATGTCTACGATCCGACCGCCGCGGCCGCCGGCGAGGACGAGTTCGACTACATCGTCGTCCTCGTGCCGTCGCCTGCGCTCATCGCGGCGGCGATCGGGCAGGCGGCCCCGCACGCGATCATCAACATCTTCGCCGGGGTCGGCGCCGACACGACGGGCGCGCTCGACCTCGACACGTACATCGCCCGTGGCTGCTACTTCGTCGGGACGAGCGGCTCGGTGCTGGAAGACATGGAGGCGGTTCTCGCCAAGGTCGCCGGTCGCCGGCTCGACACCAATCTGTCGGTGGCGGCCGTCTGCGGGCTCGACGGGGCGGTCGACGGCATTCGTGCGGTCGAGCACGGAGCGCTGACGGGCAAGGTGGTCGTCTACCCGTCGTGCCGCGGTCTCGAGCTCACGCCGATCGCAGAGCTCGACCGGGAGCTTCCGCTCGAGAACGGTCACTGGACCAAGGACGCAGAGGATGCCCTGCTGCGCCGGTTCGGAGCGTCGTGAGCTCGCTGGCGGGCAAGTCCGCGATCGTCACCGGCGCCGCCCAGGGGCTCGGCGAGGCGATCGCGCTCCGGCTGGCGCAGGAAGGCTGCGACGTGATCGTCGCCGACGTCAACGAGGCGCGTGCCGGCGAGACCGCGGCCGGCGATCGCCGAGCAGACGGGCCGCCGGGTCATTCCCGTCACGGTCGACGTGACCGAGGAAGCCGACGTGGAGCGCCTCTTCGACCGGGCGCTGGAAGAGCTCGACCGGGTCGACGTCGTCGTGGCCAACGCCGGCATCCTCATCGCCGAGCCGATCGACAGCGCGGACGCGGAGAGCTGGCGCGCGGTGATGAACGTGAACCTGTTCGGGTACTTCCTGACGACGAAGCACGCCTGCCGGGTGATGAAGAAGCAGGGGGGCGGCGCAATCGTCAACATCAGCTCCAAGTCGGGGAAGAGAGGGAGCGCTGCGAACTCCGCCTACGCGGCGAGCAAGTTCGGCGGCGTCGGCCACACGCAGAGCGTCGCGCTGGAGATGGCACCCTTCAACGTCCGCTGCAACGCCGTCTGCCCGGGCAACCTGCTCGAGTCCCCGCTGTGGATCGATCCCGAGCACGGCCTCGCGCTTCAGTACTTCCGGGCCGGGAAGGTGCCGGGCGCAACCGGCCCGGACGACGTGCTGAGGTTCTATGCCGACCAGGTGCCGATGAAGCGCGGCTGCACCTACGACGACGTCTGCAACGCGGTCGTCTTCCTCAGCTCCGACCAGTCCGCCTACATCACGGGGATCGCCCTGAGCGTCAGCGGCGGCCAGGAGATGAACTGACACCACCGCGGCGGGCCGTGTCCCCGGTATCCGTGCCCCTAGAGGGTGAGGGCGGGCTCCTCCAGGTACTCCTTGACCGTCTGGAGGAAGCCGGCTGCGGCGGCGCCGTCGATGGTGCGGTGGTCGCAGGAGAGCGTCATCGTCATCAGCGGCCGGACGGCCGGCCGGCCGTCGACGGCGACGACGCGGTCGGTGATCGCTCCGACGGCGAGGGTCGCCGCCTGGGGCGGGTTGAGGACGGCGATGAACTGGTCGACCCCGTACATGCCGAGGTTGGAGATCGTGAAGGTGCCGCCCTCCAGGTCCGCGGCCTGGAGCTTCCCCTCGCGGGCGCGGGAGACGAGGTCGGCGCGGGCCGCGGCGATCTCCGCCACGAAGCGGCGCTCGCACCCGGCGATCACCGGAACGAGCAGGCCTCGGTCGGTCGCAACCGCGATCCCCACGTTCGCGGTCGGGTAGAGGTCGACGGCGTCGCCGGCGTGGAGCGCGTTCACGCCGCGGTGGCGCATCAGCGCGAGCGCGCACACCTTGACCAGGACGTCGGTGATCGTCGGCCGCTCCTCCGGATGCCGCTCGACGAGCAGGGCGCGCAGCTCCTCCGCCCGGGTCAGGTCCGCCGACATCGAAACCTGAAACGCAGGCGCCGTCCACGCCTCGCTCATCCGCCGGGCGACCGTCCTCCGCAGCGAGCTCAACTCGACCCGCTCCACCCCGGCCGCCGGCGGGAGCGCCGCGGGCGGGGGCGCCGCCGCCGGCCGGGCAACCGCGCCGGCCCGCTCGACATCCTCCGCGACGATCCGTCCCTCCGGCCCGGTTCCCACCAGTGCCGCCAGGTCGACCCCCCGCTCTCGCGCGATCCGCCGGGCGAGAGGAGAGGCCTTGACGCGGCCGCCGCCCGGGCGCGGCGGCCGCGCCTGGGCTGGAGCGGTTCGCTCGGCGGCGCGCTCGGGCTCCGGAGCGGGCTGAGCCTCCTCGCCGACCGGATCGGACGCGCCGGCCTCCGAAACGGCCGGAATCGCCTCTCCCGCCTCGCCGATGAACGCCACCGCGGTCCCCACCGGCACCTCTCCCTTCCGCACGAGGATCTTCAGCAGCACGCCCTCCGTCTCCGCCTCCACCTCCTGCGTCACCTTCTCGGTGTCGAGCTCGTACAACGGGTCGCCCGGTTTCACCGTGTCTCCCTCCGAGCCCAGCCAGCGAACGATCGTCCCCGACTCCATCCCCTGACCGAGCCGCGGCAGCGTCACCGGGGTCGCCACGCCGTCCTTCCTCGGGATCGAAATGCGGTCCGGCGTCCGCTCAACCGTCGTCCCGGCCGGTGGAGGGCACGGGGACGTGGCCCGCGAGCGGCATCACGAAGCGGTGGAGCGTGTCGATGATGCGCCCGGCGCTCGGGAAGTACTCTCCCTCGAGCTCGGCGGGCGGGGTGATGCAGTCGGAGCTGCCGACGACGACGACCGGTGCGTCGAGGTCGTCGAAGCACGCAACCTGGATCTCGGAGGCGAGCGTGTGCAGGTAGCTGCCCTGCCGGACGGCGTCGGACGCGAGCAGGATCCGGCCCGTCTTCCGGATCGAGGCGGCAATCAGGTCGAGCTCGAGCGGGACGAGGCTGCGGGCGTCGATCACCTCGGCTTCTCGCCCGTAGCGCTCTGCCAGCTCCGTCGCGGCGTCGAGCACGGGGTAGAGGGTGGGGCCGACGGTGAGGATGGTCAGGTCGGCGCCTTCCCGGACGACGCGCGGCTCGCCGATCGGCGTCGTGTAGTGGCCCGTGGGGACTCCCTCCGGCCGGAGGTACTCGGTGACGGAGTAGAGCTTCTGGCTCTCGAAGAAGACGACCGGGTCGTTCTGGGCGAGCGCGGCAGTCATCAGCCCTTTCGCGTCGTGGGGGGTCGCCGGGTAGACGACCTTGAGGCCGGGGATGTGGCAGACGAGCCCGGTCCAGTCCTGCGAGTGCTGGGCGCCGTAGGAGCTCCCGACCGAGACGCGGAGAACGACCGGCAGCTGCAGCGTCCCTCCGGACATCGCCGTCCACTTCGCGAGCTGGTTGAAGATCTCGTCGCCGGCGCGCCCCATGAAGTCGGCGTACATCAGCTCGACGAGCGCCCGGCCGCCCTCCATCGCGTACCCGACCGCCGTGGCGACGATCGCTGCCTCGGAGAGCGGCGCGTTGAACAGGCGGTGGTAGGGCAGGAGCTCGGTCAGGCCGCGGTAGACCCCGAATGCGCCGCCCCAGTCGCGGTTCTCCTCGCCGTAGATGACCAGGCGGTCATCGGCGACCGCACGCTCGGCGATCGCCTCCCAGAGCGCGTCACGCAGCTGGATCGCGCCGCCTGCCTTCGGGCCGTCTGCTCCGCGGGCGCGGGCGGCCAGCTGCTCGTACCGTGGGGACTGCTCGAGGGGAACGAGGGTCTCGCCGGGTGGTGCCTCGGAGGCGTCGTCCTCCCGGTTCGAGAAGGTCAGCGCCTCGATCTCGGGCACGGTCAGCCGCGGGGAGATCTCGGCGTCGATCGCCAGCCGGACGACCTCCTCGACGAGCCGGCCGGACCGGTCGTCGATGTCCGCCGCCGCCTGCTCGTCGAGGACGCCCTCCTCGACGAGCGCCGCCCGGAACCGCGAGATCGGATCGAACGCGCGCCAGGCCTCGATCTCCTGCCGCGTCCGGTACGAGGAGGCGTCGCTCGGCGAGTGGCCGCTGTAGCGGTAGCACTGGCAGTCGATCAGCACCGGCCCGTCGCCGGCCTCGATCAGCTCCCTCGCGCGCCGGATCGCGTCCGCGACCGCCAGCGGGTTCGTCCCGTCGATCGTCTCCGCGTGCATGTTGGCCGGGCCGACCGCGGCGCCGATCCGAGCGAGGCGCTCGTAGCCCATCGTCTCGCCGATCGTCTGCCCGCCCATCGCGTAGAAGTTGTTCACGAAGAAGAAGACCACCGGCAGGCCGCCGCGGTGGGACTCGTCCCACAGCGTCCGGAACTGCTCCTGGGCGGCGAAGTTCATCGCCTCCCAGACGACGCCGCACCCGGTCGCACCGTCGCCGACGTTCGCGATGCTCATCCCCGGCCGCCGCCGGGCCCGCTTGTACAGGCCGGAGCCGGCGGTGATTGCGGCGGCGCCGCCGACGATCGCGTTGTTCGGGTAGATGCCGAGCGGCGTGAAGAACGCGTGCATGCTGCCGCCGACCCCCTGGTTGAAGCCGGTCGAGCGGCCGAAGATCTCCGCGACGAGCCCGTAGAGGAAGAACGCGCGCGCCCGGCTGCGCACCTCGAGACCGGTGAAGTGCGCGCCGACGACCGCGCCGATCCGGCCGCCGAGGTACGAGGCGATCAGCTCCTCGAGCTCGGCCTCCGTCGCCTGCTCGATCCCCTCGATGCCCCGCGCGACAATCTCGCCGTGGCTGCGGTGGCTTCCGAAGGTGTGGTCGTCGCGCGTCAGCGCGAGCGCCTGGCCCGCGGCGGCTGCTTCCTGCCCGATCGAGAGGTGGGCCGGGCCACCGTAGTGATAGGTGATCCCGCGGTAGTCGTCGCCGCGCTTGATCGAGTAGAGCATCGACTCGACCTCGCGGATCAGGGTCATGCTCTCGAGCACGGTCACGAGCCGGGCGTCGCCGTACCGCGCCCGCTCCTCGGCGAGGGTTCCCGCGTAGCGGTTCACCTGGATCGGCGCGAGCCGTACCACGCTCTTCTTCCGCACCTTCTTCGGATCGATCACCAGCGATTGCGTCATTCGCGCGTCCTTGAAGTCGATTATGCTCGTTCGAGCAGGAGTCTCGCACAAATGATCACTGTGTCAAACACGCCGTGGCCGTGAGGAACGATCCGTTCAGGGCGACCCAGGCAGCGTTCGCGGCCCGGCGCTACCTCGTCGACGGCGCGACGATCAAGGACGTCGCCGCCGAGCTGGGGACGTCGCGCTTCAAGGCGTCACGGCTGGTCGACTGGGCGCGGGCCTCGGGCCTGGTGCAGATCGAGATCTCGAGCAACGCCAACACCGACGTCGCGCTCAGCGCGGAGCTCGAGCGGGCCTTCGGGATCGAGCGCGCGCTCGTGGTCGCCGGGCTCGACGGGCCCGTCGGGGCCGTCCGCGACACGCTCGCCGAGGTCGCGGCGGTCGGGATCGCCGAGCTCGTCCGCCCCCGCGACACGGTCGGCGTCTCCTGGGGGAGCACGCTCGACGCCGTCGTCGACCGGCTGCCCGACCTGCGTGCCGCGCGGGTCGTCCAGCTCGTCGGCGGGATGGCCACGCTCGAGTCGGCGACCGGCGGCGTCGACCTCGTCCGCCGCTTCGCGCTCCGCGCCCACGCCGACGGGTTCGCGCTCGTCGCCCCGCTGATCGTCCGGACGCCGGCGGCCGGCGACTCGCTGCGCAAGGAGCCGATCATCGCCAGGACCCTGGGCCTGATCGAGGAGGTCACGATCGCGATCGCCGGGATCGGCTCGTGGGATCCCCCGTCCTCACGGCTGATCGAGTCGTTCGACCGGGGCGAGGCCCGGTCGTTCCGCGAGCTCGGAGTCTGCGCCGACGTGTGCGGGATCATGTTCGCGGCCGACGGCCGGCTCGTCACCGACCGGCACATGGAATCGAGGCGCATCGGCATTCTCCCCGGCCAGCTGCGGGCGGTGCCCAGGCTCGTCGCGGTCGCCGGCGGCAAGGAGAAGCACAGGGCGATCGGCGCGGCGCTCCGCTCGGGCCTGGTCGACGTCCTGATCACCGACGCGGGCTCGGCCCGGGCCACGCTTGCCGATGCCGGGCGTGTCGAGGCGGGCTAGGTTCCGGGTGCAGCTGACCACGCTCGACGCAAGCGAGGGGTGAGATGGACACGTTCGGCTACCGGTTCTCGTTCGGCCCGTGGAACATCCACGAGGGGGCCGACCCGTTCGGCCCGGCGGTGCGGCCGGCGCGCGCGCTCGACGACAAGCTCGCCGTCTACAAGGAGCTGGGCTTCGACTTCGTCCAGCTTCACGACGACGACGCCGTGCCCGGGCTGGACGGCCTGTCGGCCGCGGAGATCTCGCGCGCGGCGACGTCGCTGCGGCAGACGCTGGCGGACAACGGCCTGGCCGCCGAGTTCGTCGCCCCACGCCTGTGGGAGCACCCGCTGACCGTGGACGGGGCCTTCACCTCGAACGACCCGGCGGCGCGCGACTACGCCCTCGAGCGGTCGAAGAAGGCAGTTGCGATCGCCGGCGAGCTCGGGGCCGACCTCGTCGTCCTCTGGCTGGCGCGCGAGGGCACGTATCTCCGCGAGGCCAAGGACGCGGCGCGGGCCACGCAGCGGCTCCTGGAGGCGATCGACGCCGTCCTCTCGCTCGATCACGGGATCAGGCTCGCCGTGGAGCCCAAGCCGAACGAGCCGATGGACGTCGCCTACGTGCCGACCATGGGTCATGCGCTCGCGCTCGCCGCCCGCGCCAGCGAGCCCGAGCGAGTCGGTGCGCTGATGGAGAGCGCCCATGCCAGGCTCGCCGGGCTGGACCCGGCCGACGAGCTCGCGTTCGCGCTCGCGTTCGACAAGCTCTGGAGCGTGCATCTCAACGACCAGAACGGCCTCAAGTACGACCAGGACCGCTCGTTCGGCTCGGTCGACCTCCGCTCGGCGTTCAACCAGGCTCGCGTCCTGGACGAGAACCGCTACTGGGAGAAGGGGGTCGTCGGCCTGGACGTGAAGGCGCTGCGTACGCAGCCCGCCGCGCTCGCGACCAAGCACCTGCGGAACAGCAGGAACCTGTTCCTCCGCCTCGTGGAGCTGAGCAGGTCGCTCGACCGCGGCGCGGTCGCCGACCTCGTCGCGGCCCGCGACTACGAGGAGCTCGACTGGCTCGTCCTCGAGCACCTGACGGGCGGCGGGCGCGTGGGCTAGGAGTTGAAGTGGACGACCGTGCTGCCCTCGGTGGTCACGGGCGGGTCGGCCGTCGCGCCGATGTTCTCCTTGACCCATTCGGCGGCACGCCGAGAGGACTCGTCTGTGCCGGTCTTGTCCTGGCAGACAGTGACAGTGAGGCCACCCTCGCCGCTCCGAAAAGCTGTGTAGCTGACGAAGCCGGCCACCCCTCCGATGAGGTCCTTGACCTCTTCGTTCCTCTGCTCGAGCTGATCGAAGAGCTCCGAAGCACCTTGCCCGGAGTAGCTGCGAACGACTGCGTACATCACTGCCTCCTTGAGACGCGACTTGGGGAGGAGCACCCTATCGAACAAGCCGCGCGGCTCAGATATGCACGGTGCCAGGTCGCTACGGAGCTGTGATCTGCTCGCCTCCGGAGGCGCCGGCGCCCCTCCGCTTCCTGTCGTCGGCGCCGTCCTCCTCGTCCGCGCACGACGTGCCGGGATCCTCCCCGAGCGGTATCGGTCTCGGATCTTCTCGACCAGGAGCCCGCAGCCGGTCGGACGTTCCTCGTCCACGGAGCGGTCGCCGGGGCGTCGCGCTGGCGACGCGGCCGCCGCGGGCGCTCGTGCGGTCTAGTCCCAGCTGCCGAGCGGGCCGAGGTCGAGCAGGCGCTTGAGCCCGTAGGGGACGGCGTCCTCGTCGTCGAGCCGGAACTCGGGCTCGCGTACGGAGACGAACCGGTGCCAGTTCAGCGAGCGGGCGGCGGTGCCGGTGAAGTGGGCCAGGCCGACTGCCTCGAGCAGCTCCTCGCGCGAGCCGTGGGACGCGAAGGGCTCCAGGTAGGCGTCGCGCAGCCGGAGCACCTCGTCGCCTCCCGGCGTGAGCCCGAGCCGGCGCACGAGCGCGCGCATGGTCACGACGAGGGTGTGAAACGGGTGCGAGATGCAGCTGTCGCCCCAGTCGAAGAAGAGGTGGCGCCCGTCGCGTACGAACACGTTCCCGTCGTGCAGGTCGTCGTGCTGGATCGTCTCCGGAATCCCGCCGGCGGCAAGCCGGTCGCAGCGCGAGGCGAACTCGGGCACGAGAGCCCGGAGCCGGTCGTGCTCCTCCGGGGTGATGCCGTCCTGCCTCCCGACCATGCACGCCTCACGATCCTGGAGCAGGCCCTCGACGTGCGCGGGCAGCACGGCGAGCCGCTCGTCGGGCACGCCTGCGGCGAGGAGGTCCTCCGCGTGTCGCGCCAGGGCGAGCTGGAGCTCCGCGTACTCCGGGAGCAGTGTCTCCCAGTGGTGGAGGTCGGCAGGCGAGCGGATGAGCTCGCGGAGGCGCTCGCCACCGTCGCGCATCAGCAGCCAGCCGAGCACCGGGTCGTGTGCGACGAGCTCGGGGACGTGTCCGGGCCGCACGCGCTCGAGGATCGCGAGCAGCCGTGCCTCGAACGCGTGCGGAGGCGCGTTCGCCTTGAACCAGAGGTCGCCGTCGCTCGTCGGGACGCGCAGGACCGTCGACCACCAGCGGACGTGCGGCTGCTCGATCTCGCCGGCCTGCGCGAGACCGAGCTCGCCGAGGCGGGCCCGGATCCAGGCGTGGGCACGCGCGAGCCAGGCCGCCTGTGTCCAGGGGAGGCGCGGGTCGGGAGCATCGGGCATCAGGCGAGCGTAGACGGCGGCGGCGTTCCGGGCCGTCCGGCGGCACGGGATCGTTCCGCCTACGTCACAGACACGTCACGGGTTGCCCGCTACGTTGGCTTCCATGGCAAAGACGAGCACCACGCCCTGGGGAGCCGCAGCCGTCGTCGACGAGCTCACCATTTCCCAGCGCGCGGGCGACAAGCGGTTCGCATCGGTCGTGCAGCTCCTCGAGGCCGGTGGAGAGCGGCTCGTCCGCTTCGCCTACGCCACGGGCGGCACGGCGCGGCGCGGCCCGGTCACCTTCCGCGCCCGCGACCTGGAGCGTCTGCGCGCGGGGCTCGCCCGGCATCCGGAGCTCGCCGACGCGCTCGGACGCGCGTGCGGCCCGAGCCGGTCGGAGGGAGGTGCCGCCTAGACGGTTGCGGCGATCCGATCGCGCGCCGCGTCCACCAGAGAGGCGAGGATCAGCGCTCCGTCGCCCGGGCCGAGCAGCGGGTCGACGGCGTGCTCGGGGTGAGGCATCAGGCCCATCACGTTGCCGTCGCGGTTGCACACCCCGGCGACGTTGCCGACGCTCCCGTTCGGGTTCTCGTCGGCGTAGCGGAGGATCACCTGACCGTTCCGCTCCAGCTCCGGCAGAAGCTCGAGCGGATACGACCAGCAGCCCTCGCCGTGCTTGATCGGGATGACGAGCCGCTGTCCCTCGACGCACCTGGACGTGAACGGGGGCCCGGCCAGCTCGACGCGCAGC
Source organism: uncultured Actinomycetes bacterium (assembly GCA_963837265.1). Taxonomy (GTDB): domain Bacteria; phylum Actinomycetota; class Thermoleophilia; order Gaiellales; family Gaiellaceae; genus DATBLE01. The sequence continues at coordinate 336,485 of CAWIMQ010000001.1, read as the reverse complement.
GCAACGTCACGACAGATGAAAGAGAGCGACTCGTTCGGGCGCAGCGCGCCCGGCAGGAGCCCCGCCTCGCAGAGGATCTGGAATCCGTTGCAGATCCCGAGCACCGGGCCTCCCTTCGCGGCGAAGTCGGCGACGGCGGACATCACCGGCGAGAACCGGGCGATCGCACCGCAGCGGAGGTAGTCGCCGTACGAGAACCCGCCCGGAAGGATGACGGCACCGGTCTCGTCGGGCAGCCGCTCGCTGCCGTGCCAGACGGGCACGGGCTCGGCGCCGATCGCGCCGAGTGCCCAGAGAGCGTCCCGGTCGTCGTTCGATCCCGGGAAGGTGACCACCGAGACGGTGGGGCGGTCCCTCACGGCGAGGGCTCGGTGCCGCATTCTCCCTCGAGGAGAATGCGATAGCTCTCGATCAGAGGATTGGCGAGGAGCTGCTCGCACATCCGCTCCACCTCGGACCGGGCTGCGGCCGCGTCCGCTGCGGCGACGTCGAGATCGACTACACGGCCGATCCGCGCGCCGTGGACGGCGAATCCGAGATGCCGCAGCGAGTTCGTGACGGCGTCGCCCTGCGGATCGAGGATGCCCTCCTTCGGCCGGACGAACACGGTCGCTCTCATCGCAGGACCAGCTCCGGATCGCCGAGGTAGTCGTCGAACGCGATGCCGGTCAGGCGCTCGAACGCCTCGACGTACCTTGCCCTTGTGCCGGCCACGACCGCCGCGGGGACCTCCGGGCCCGGCGAGGTCTTGTCCCAGCCGAGCGACTCGCAGTAGTCGCGGACGAACTGCTTGTCGAACGACGGCTGTGGGCCGCCGGGCGCGTACTCGTCGGCGGGCCAGAAGCGCGACGAGTCGGGCGTGAACGCCTCGTCGGCGAGGACGAGGCGGCCGTCCGGGTCGAGCCCGAACTCGAACTTCGTGTCGGCGATCAGAATGCCGCGCGTCGCCGCGTGCTCCGCCGCGCACCGGTACAGCGCGATCGTAACGCGCTCGACCTCCATGAACCGGTCCTGGCCGACGAGCGCGGCGGCCCGCTCGGCGTCGATGTTCTCGTCGTGCCCGGAGGTCGCCTTCGTGGAGGGGGTGAAGAGTGGCTGGGGCAGCCGGTCCGACTCGCGCAGCCCGGAGGGGAGCGCGTGCCCGGACGTCGAGCCGCCGCGCTGGTAGTCCTTCCAGCCCGAGCCGGCGAGGTAGCCGCGCACGACGCACTCGAGCGGCAGCATCTCCAGGCGCCGGCACTCGGTCGACCGGCCGTCCGCCCGCAGCCCGAGCAGATGGTTCGGGCAGAGCTCCCGGGTGCGCGTGAACCAGAACGCGGACAGCCCGGTCAGGACGCGTCCCTTGTCCGGAATCTCCGTCGGCAGGACGACGTCGAAGGTCGAGATGCGATCGCTGGCGACGAGCAGCAGGCGATCGGAGTCGAGCCTGAACAGCTCGCGCACCTTGCCGCTCGCGACGTGGACGAGAGACTCAGACATGCGCGGCCTCCTGGTCGCGGGACAGTGCGAGGAGTCGCTCGAAGGCGACCTCCGTATGCCGGGTGAAGGCGCCCAGATGGAAGACGCCGGCGAGGTCGACGCGGCCCGCGATCCGGGTGTCGGTCTCGACCAGCGCGCGGAAGTCGAGGCCCTCGTCCCATGCCTTGAGCGCATGCTCCTGCACGAGCCGGTACGCCTCGTCGCGCGCCAGTCCCGACTCGACGAGCGCCAGCAGCACACGCTGGCTGAAGAAGAGCCCGTGGCCTGCCGTCAGGTTCGCGCGCATCCGCTCGGGCAGGACGATCAGCCCCTCGACGAGCCACGTGAACCGGTCGAGCATGTAGTCGAGGGCGAGGAACGCGTCGGGCACGACCACGCGCTCGGCGGACGAGTGGGAGATGTCGCGCTCGTGCCAGAGGGCGACGTTCTCGAGCCCCACCTGCGCGCCGGCGCGCACGACGCGCGCGAGCCCGCAGATCCGCTCCGCCACGACCGGGTTCCGCTTGTGCGGCATCGCCGACGAGCCCTTCTGCCCGCTCGCAAACGGCTCCTGCACCTCGCGCACCTCCGTGCGGGCGAGGTGGCGGATCTCGACCGCGAAGCGCTCGAGCGACGAGGCGACGACCGCGAGCGCCGAGAGCAGCTCGGCGTGCCGGTCGCGGGCGACGACCTGGGTCGACACCGGCTCGGGCTCGAGGCCGAGGCGCTCGCAGGCGATCCGCTCCAGCTCGGGGTCGGTGGCCGAGTACGTGCCGACCGCGCCGGAGAGCTTGCCGACGCGCATCCGGCCGAGCGCCCGGCGAAGCCGTTCGCGGTCGCGCTCGAGCTCGAATGCCCAGCCGGCGAGCTTGAAGCCGAACGTCGTCGGCTCCGCGTGAACGCCGTGGGTGCGTCCGATGCAGAGCGTCTGGCGGTGCTCCTCGGCGCGCGCGGCGACCGCCGCGAATGCCTGGTCGAGCCCATCGAGCAGCAGCGCTCCGGCTTCGCGCACCTGGAGCGCAAGCCCCGTGTCGACGATGTCGGAGGAGGTCAGCCCGTAGTGGAGCCAGCGACCCTCCTCGCCCAGCTCCCCCTGCACCGCGTCTACAAAGGCGGCGACGTCGTGCCCGGTCGTGCGCTCGAGCTCGGCGACGAGCGCCACCGCCGGCGGTCGCGCCCGGGCGCGAACCGAGGCGGCCGCCTCGCGCGGAACGACCCCCAGCTCGGCCCAGGCGTCGAGCGCGGCCAGCTCGACCTGGAGCCACGCGGCGAGCCTGCTCTCGTCCGACCAGACCTCGGCCATGGCCGGGCGGGAGTAGCGCGCAATCACTCGGCTGACAATAGCGAGCCGCTACGACGCGCCGAGGATCCGCGCGGCGAGGACGGCTGCGTTGCGCGCGTTGTCCACCCCCACGCAGGCGACCGGCACCCCGGGCGGCATCTGGACGATCGAGAGGAGCGCGTCGAGCCCGTCGAGGACGCTCTTCGACGAGCGCAGGGGGACTCCGATCACGGGCAGGTCGGTGTGGGCTGCGACGACGCCGGGAAGGGCGGCGGCCAGGCCGGCGCCGCAGATCAGCACGCGCAGCCCTCGCTCGCGTGCGCCGGACGCGTACTCGGCCACGGCCTGCGGGTCGCGGTGCGCCGAGCGGACTTCGAACTCGTGGACGATCCCGCGGGCATCGAGCTCCTCGACCGCGTCCTGCATTCGCTCGCGATCCGACTCGGATCCGACCAGGATTCCGACCAGCGGCCCGGAGGAGCTCACCGCGGCACCGCAGGCCGCCCCGCCTCGCCGGCTCGGGTGCAGCCCCTACCGAGCACGGCTCGGCTCCGGTTGGGCGATGTCGACCCGGAAGCGGGCGCCGGCGAACGAGATCCGCTCGGCGCCCGCGTATGCGAGCGTGCGCGCCTGCTCGAGCTCGTTCGCCGTGCCGGTCACGCCGAGGATTCTGCCGCCGTTCGTGACCAGCCGGTCGCCGCGGCGGGCGGTGCCGGCGTGGAAGACGAGCGCTCCCGTCTGCTCCGCCGCCTCGATTCCCGCGATCGGCGAGCCGCTGTCGCCCCCCTCGGGGTAGGACCCGGCGGCGACGACGACGGTGACGGCGGCTCGGCTGCTCGTCTCGATCGCGACCCCGCGCAGGTCGCCGGCAGCGGCAGCGCCGAGAGCGCCGAGCAGGTCGCCGTCGAGACAGGGAAGGATCGACTGGGCCTCCGGGTCGCCGAGACGGCAATTGAACTCGAGCACGCGGGGACCGTCGGCGGTCAGCATCAGCCCGGCGAAGAGCACGCCGGTGAACGGCGCTCCGCAGCGGCCAAGGTGCTCGATCACCGGTCCGTGGATCCGGTCGACCAGGCTCGCGACCGCTCCGGGCCCGAAGTCCGTCGCCGGCGAGAACGAGCCCATGCCGCCGGTGTTCGGGCCCGTGTCGCCGTCGCCGGCGCGCTTGTAGTCACGGGCGGCGCCGAGAGGAATGGTCCTGCTGCCGTCGGTGAGCGCGAAGACGGACAGCTCCTCTCCCTCGAGCAGCTCCTCGACCACGGTCGGTCCGCCGTGCAGCGCGACCGCGGCGAGCCCGGCGTCGAGCTCCTCCTGGGTGTGGCACACGAAGACGCCCTTGCCCGCGGCGAGCCCGTCCGCCTTGACGACGCACGGCGGCCGCGCGACGGCCAGCGCCGCGGCCGCGGGCACCCCGGCCGCCTGCAGCACCTCCTTGGCGAAGCTCTTCGACCCTTCGATGCGCGCGGCCGCCGCGCTCGGCCCGAGGACCGAGATGCCCCCGTGGCGGAGCTGGTCGGCTACACCGGCGACGAGCGGCGCCTCCGGCCCGATCACGGCGAGGTCGATCTCCAGCGCCTGGGCGAGCGCGAGCAATCCGTCCCCGTCCTCGGCCCGAACCGGGTGGCACTCGCCCAGCGCGGCGATGCCGGGGTTCCCCGGCGCGGCGTGAAGCTCCGCCGAGTCGTCGCTCCGGGAGAGCGTCCACGCAAGCGCGTGCTCTCGCCCCCCCGAGCCGACGATCAGCACCCGCACGGCGCGAGTCTAGTGTCGCCCGGCGGCCGTTGTTCTTCGGCACGCTTCCGGCCCGGATCCGGCACGGACCCGTATCTGGATCCTCGCTAGCGTTCGTTCGGGGGAGCTCGCTCCCCCCGGGGGCCCCGCGGACCCGGAGCCCCCGGAAGACCGTCCTGCGGCGCGGGGCGGCTCCGGCCGGCGGTGGGGGAGCGGTGACGGACGGTGTGCGAGACCCGGCGCGCGGTCTGAGCACGCCCGCGAGCGGCGCGGGGCGGCGGCCGGGGGCTAGGCTTGCTCGGTGGCCGCGAAGCCGTCGGCGAGCGACGTCCCGCCCTACGCAGCGGCCGAGGTGGAGGTGCGCCGGCTCCCGTCCGGTGGGGCACAGTCCGACCTGGTCGCGGTCGAGGAGCCGCTCGAGATCAGGATCGAGGGCCGGCCGGTGGCGGTGACGATGCGAACGCCGGGGCACGACGAGGAGCTCGCGCTCGGCTTCTGCCTCTCGGAGGGGCTCCGTCCGGCCGCCGCGCGGCTCCCCGACGACCTCGCTGCGAACACGGTGGAGGTCGACGCGCCGGGCGTCGATCCGGAACGGCTCCGACGCAGCTTCTACACCTCGTCCTCATGCGGGGTCTGCGGGAAGGGCGCCCTCGAGGCGGTCGCCGTCGACGCCCCTCGCGTCGAGAGCCTCCTCAGGGTCCCGGCTGCCCTGGTGCAGGGCCTCCCCGAGCGCCTCCGGGAGGCCCAGCCCACGTTCGCCGCCACCGGGGGCCTGCACGCGACCGGGCTGTTCGACTCACGCGGCGGCCTGCTCTGCCTGCGCGAGGACGTCGGCCGTCACAACGCGCTGGACAAGGTGGTCGGCTGGGCGTTCGCCCGGGCCCGGCTGCCGCTCGTGGACGCGATCCTGTGTGTCAGCGGCCGCGTGTCGTTCGAGCTCGTCCAGAAGGCGGCGGTCGCCGGCTGTCCGCTGCTGGTCGCGGTCGGCGCGCCGTCCAGCCTCGCGGTCGAGCTCGCGGCCGACCGCGGCGTCACGCTCTGCGGGTTCGTCCGCGGCGGCCGCGTGAACGTCTACACGGAACCGTGGCGAGTCGAGGCCTGACCGGCATCCTGCTCGTCGGCGGCGGGAGCACGCGGTTCGGCTCCCCCAAGGCGCTCGCCCGTCTCGACGGACGCACGCTCGCCGAGATCGGGTGGGAGGCGCTCGCCTTCTGCGACGAGCGGATGGCGGTCGGCAAGACGGCAGACGGGCTCGACCTTCCCTTTCCGCTCCTCGACGACGGGACCGGTGTCCGCGCACCGATCGCCGGCGTCGTCGCCGGGCTCCGCGCCGCCGCGAACGACGTCTGCCTGATGCTGCCGGTGGACACTCCGCGAGTGCGGCCGGAGGACCTCGCCGCCCTGGCCGGCGCCTGCGCGGACGCGGCCGTTCCGCAGACGGGCCCGCTGCCCGGCGCCTACCGCCGCTCGGCGCTGCCCGTGCTCGAGCGCCGCCTCGCGGCCGGCGAGCTCGCCCTTCGCGCCGCGGTCGACGAGCTCGACGCCCGTGTTGTAAGAATCCAGCCCGCTCTGCTCGCCAACGTGAACACGCCCGATGACCTCGTCCGATCCTGACCGGCCGTTCTTCCACGACGCCGAAGCGTATGAGCGGTTCATGGGCCGCTACAGCCGGCCGCTCGCGCACGAGTTCGCTCGCGCCGCCGGAGTCGCGGCCGGTGAGGCGGTGCTCGACGTCGGCTGCGGCCCGGGCGCGCTCACCTGCCGGCTCGCGGAGATCGTCGGGCCGGAGCGCGTCGCGGCCACCGACCCCTCTCCGCCGTTCGTCGGGGCGTGCCGCGGGGAGGTACCGGGAGCGGACGTCCAGGTCGCCTCGGCCGAGAGGCTTCCGTTCGCGGACGGCACGTTCGACTGCTCGCTCGCCCAGCTCGTGTTCCACTTCGTGGGGGACCAGGCGGCCGCCGCCGCCGAGATGGCCAGGGTCACACGCCCAGGAGGGCGCGTGGCCGCCTGCGTGTGGGACTTCACCGGCGGGATGACCATGCTCCGGTCGTTCTGGGACGCAGTCCGCGAGGTCGATCCCGCCGCCCCGGACGAGGTCGATCGCTTCGGCGGGCGGGCCGGCGAGCTCGCGGCGCTGTGGAGCGAGACCGGGCTCGAGCAGGTCGTGGACGGATCGCTCGTCGTCTCGTCGAGGTACTCGGACTTCGACGAGCTCTGGCAATCCTTTCTCGGGGGCGTCGGCCCGTCCGGCTCGCACCTCGCCTCCCTGGACGAGACGACGCGCAATGCCGTGCGCGACGCCTTCCACCGCCGGGTGGGCTCCCCCGTCGGCTCGTTCAGCCTGACCGCCCACGCCTGGTACACGCTCGGCATGGTCTAGCCTTTCCGCCGTGGAGCAGCGTCTCAGCCTGATCACGCTCGGCGTCCGCGACCTCGCCCGGGCCCGCGCCTTCTACGAGGCGCTCGGGTGGAAGACGAACGCGGCGCCGGACGACGACGTGGTCTTCTTCCAGGCCGGCTGCATGATCGTCGCGCTCTGGGGCCGCGGGCAGCTCGCCCAGGACTCGGGTGTCGAGGACGGCGGCGGCTGGGGCGGGGTCACGCTCGCGTACAACACCCGCTCGCCGTCCGAGGTCGACGCCGTGCTCGCCGAGGCCGAGGCTGCAGGCGCGACCGTCGGGCGCCCGGGCGCGGAGACGTTCTGGGGCGGCTACTCGGGCGTGTTCGTCGACCCCGACGGCCATCCCTGGGAGGTCGCCCACAACCCGCACTGGACGCTCGCGGAGGACGGCTCGGTCAGCCTCTAGCCTCCGGCTGCGGGCCGCGCGCCAGGACCCGCTCCCGCTCGGCGCCGGTCCCCACCCACGAGACCTCGACGTCGAGCTCGCGCTCGACGAGCTCGACGTACCGGCGGGCGGCGTCCGGCAGCTCGGCGCCGTCGAGGGGCTCGCCCCACCCCGGGAGCGTCTCGTACACCGGTCGGGCGGCGTGGAAGTCGCTCTGGTGCTCGGGGAACTCACCCGTCCTCGTGCCGTCGCGCAGCTCGTACCTCGTGCACACGGGAACCTGCCCGAACGACGAGAGCACGTCCAGCTTCGTCAGGGCCAGGGACGTGATCCCGTTCAGCCGCACGGCATAACGGAGCGCGACGAGGTCGAGCCAGCCGCAGCGGCGCTCCCGGCCCGTGACCGTGCCGAGCTCGCCGCCGAGGGCGCGAATGCGCTCCTGGTCGGGGCCTTCGATCTCGGTCGGGAACGGCCCTGCGCCGACGCGGGTCACGTACGCCTTGGCGACCCCGATCACCGATTCGATCCGGGTCGGACCCATCCCGATCCCGGTGCACGCGCCGCCGGCCAGGGTCGGCGACGAGGTCACGAACGGGTAGGTGCCGTGGTCGAGGTCGAGGAGCGTCCCGTGCGCGCCCTCGAGCAGGACGCGCCTCCCCGCACGGAGGGCGCGGTCGACCAGCAGCGATGTGTCCGCGAGGTGGGGGCGGAGCCTCCGCGCGTGGGCCTCGTGGCGGGCGGCCAGCTCCTCGAGCTCGACCGGCTCCACGCCGTACACCCGCTCGAGCCACACGTTCTTCTCGGTGAGCGCCACTTCGATCTTCTGGCGCAGGATCTTCGGGTCGAAGAGATCCTGGAGCCGGATCCCGAGCCGGTACGCCTTGTCGGCGTACGCGGGGCCGATCCCGCGCCGCGTCGTGCCGATCTGCAGCTTGCCGAGCCGCCGCTCCCCGGCCTGGTCGATCGCCAGGTGCCACGGCATGATCACGTGGGCGTTGCCGGACAACCGGACGAGGCCGGTGGAGATCCCGCGGCGCTCGAAGTCGTCCAGCTCCTCGACGAACACGCCCGGGTCGACGACGCAGCCGGCGCCGATCACGCACTCCTTGCCCCACAGGATCCCCGAGGGCATGTGCCGGAGCTTGTACGTCTCCCCGCCGGCGACGATCGTGTGGCCGGCGTTCGGCCCCCCGTTATAGCGGCAGACCAGATCCGCGTCGCGGGCGAGCAGGTCGACGATCTTGCCCTTCCCCTCGTCGCCCCACTGGGCGCCGACGATGACGGTTGCAGGCACGATCCGGAGTATGAATGCGGCCAGCGCCGTCCCGCTTCGCGCGTGGCGACCTTGCGTTTCGGCCCGCGGCAGCGGGCGGCGACGCCGCTTGTCTCAGCGGGCGGCGACGGCGACTCTGAGACGTGCGATCCGCCGGACGCGGATCCGGTGCCCGCGGCGGCACGTGGTGAAGCCGACGTCCGCGTCGCGCCGGAGCGTGCCCTGGACGACGGTCTGCCCGCCGAGCCGCGGCCAGCCGCGCTCGTCGTGGCACGCTTCGCACGGGACGGCGTAGTCCGTCGCCTCGGCGCCGAGCCAGATCACCTGATGTGCTTCCGTCCGCCCTCCCTTCCTCTACCCCGGAGGTCTGCTCATGCTTGGGCCAGGTCGGCGAACTTCGCGAAGCGGCGCAGGAACGAGAGCTTGAGCATGTCCGTCGGCCCGTTCCGGTGCTTCGCGAGATGGAGCTCCGCCAGTCCCTGCTGGTCGGACTCCTCGCCGTTGTAGTACTCGTCGCGGTAGATGAAGAGCACGAGGTCGGCGTCCTGCTCGATGCTGCCGCTCTCCCTCAGGTCCGAGAGGATCGGCCGCTTGTCGTGCCGCTGCTCGACGGCGCGCGAGAGCTGCGAGATCGCGACGATCGGAACGTCGAGGTCGCGGGCGAGCACCTTCAGCGACCGGGAGATCTGGGAGACCTCCTGGACCCGGTTCTCGACCGACGTGCCGGAGGTCATCAGCTGGAGGTAGTCGACGACGATCAGCCCCAGGTTCGGCTCGCGCATCTTCAGCCTGCGGGCCTTCGACCGGATCTCCATCAGCGTGATCGAGCCGGTGTCGTCGACGTAGATCGGCGCCTTCGCGAGCTTGTCGCAGGCGGCGGTCAGCCGCGGCCAGTCCTCCTGGGCGAGCTTCCCGCTGCGCAGCCGCTGCGACTCGACCTTCGCCTCCGAGCACATCAGCCGCTGCGTCACCTCCATCTTCGACATCTCCAGCGTGAAGAGCGCGACCGGCACCTCCTGGCGGACGCCCAGGTTCGCGGCGACGCACAGCCCGAACGCCGACTTGCCCATGCTCGGCCGGGCGGCGACCACGATCAGGTTCCCGGGCTGGAAGCCGGAAGTGAGCCGGTCGAGCTCGCGGTACCCGCTGGCGACGCCGGTCACCTCCGCCCCCGCCTCGTACAGCGCCGTGATGCGCTCGAACGAGTCCTTGAGCAGGTCCTCGATGTGGGTGAACTCGCCCACCGCCCGCTCCTGCGAGAGGTCGAAGACGACCTGCTCCGCCCGGTCGACGAGCTCCGCTGCGGCCAGGCCCTCGCGCTCCAGCCCGAGCCTGGCGATCTCCTGCCCGGCCCGGACCAGGCCGCGGAGCGTGGCCATCTCCCGGACGATGCGGGCGTAGTGGCCGGCGTTCGAGCTCGCCGGGACGAGGGCGGCGAGCTCGTTGATTCGCGCGCGGCCGCCGACGTCGTCGAGCTGGCCGCGCCGCTCGAGCTCGTCCACGAGCGTGATCGCGTCGACCGGCTCGCCCTTCGCGTAGAGATCGAGCGCGGCCCGGTAGATCGAGCCGTGGCTCGCCCGGTAGAAGTCGCTCGCCGACAGGGCTTCGCTGACCGCCCCGATCGCGCCGGGGGAGAGCATCATCGCGCCGAGGACCGACTCCTCGGCATCGAGATTCTGCGGCGGGACCGGGGCGGTCGGCGAAGCCTCGGCAAGTTGGTACATGCGGATCAAATCAACCACCTTCGGACGCGGCCGAACAGGGCTTGGACAACGCGGCTCTCCACACGGGCGTCCGCGCGACTTTGCGGGCAGAACGGAACGCATGTTCCCATGCCGGCCGGACAGAGCCGGTGGACGAAAAGGCCGCTCGTAGCGGCCTTTTCGTGCGGATTTCCCCAGCCCCTCCACAGGGGCTGTTGAGAAGCTGTCCCTACCTCGGCGCGTTCTCGTCCGCTGCTGGGTCCTGCTCCTGCTCGGACTCCGGCTGCGGCACCGGCTCTGGCACGGCCTCCGCCGCCTCCGCAGCCGGCGCCTCCGGCTCCGAGGCCTCCGGAGCGTCGTCGTCCGGGGGCAGCTCGCCGCCCTCGGGGACGACGAGCGTTCGCACGTCGACGGTGACGTCGGTGAAGAGCTCGATCGGGACGTCGTAGCGCCCGACCTTCTTGATCGGCTCGCCGAGAGCGATCCTGCGCCGGTCGACGCGGATCTTCGCGATGCGCCAGATCTCGTCGGCGAGGTCGGTCGGCGTCACCGAGCCGAACAGCGACCCGGTCGGCCCGGCCTTCACCTCGAAGCGAAGCTCGGTGCTCTCGAGCCGACCGGCGAGCTCGCGCGCCTGCTCGATCGTGGAGGCCTCCTGGCGCGCGCGCGCCGCCGAGCGCTTCCGCAGCTCCGCCACGCGGACCGCGGTCGCCGGCTCGGCCAGCTTCCTGGGCAGCAGGAAGTTGCGGGCGAACCCGCGCGCGACGTCGACGACCTCGCCGCGGAGGCCGACCTTGTCGACGTCCTTCAGGAGGATGACCTCCATCAGTTCCCGGAGACGTAGGGGAGGAGCGCCATCTCTCGCGCGCGCTTCACCGCCGCGGCGACCTGCACCTGGTGCCGGCGGCAGGCGCCGGTGATCCGGCGCGAGCGGATCTTGCCCCTCTCCGAGATGAACGGTCGGAGGGAGGCGATGTTCTTGTAGTCGACCTCCTCGACCTTGTCACGGCAGAAGCGGCAGTTGCGCCGCCGCGGCAGCGCGCCCGCCGGCGGTCGCCGCCGCGGCGCCTGCTCGCTGCCTCGCTGCTTTCCCGATGCCATTGCTCTCCTTGCCTCTCCTAGAAGGGGATGTCGTCGTCGGCCGCCGAGGCCGGGAAGTCTGCGCCCTCGCCCGCCGCGCCTGCGGGCACGAACTGCGGCTCCCCGCCGCCCGAGTCGCCCCGGCTGCCGAGGAACTGGACGCTCTCGGCGACGATCTCCACCGACTCGCGCTTGGAGCCGTCCTGCGCCTGCCACTCGCGCCAGTCGAGGCGGCCGTCGACCGCGACCGGCCGGCCCTTCGACAGGTACTGGGAGCAGCTCTCCGCCTGGTTTCCGAACACCGAGATGCTGAAGTAGTTCGGCTTGTCGATCCATTGCCCCGACTCGTCGCGGCGCCGTGAGTTGACCGCGATCCGCAGGCTGCAGACCGGCGTCCCGCTCGGCGTGTGTCGCAGCTCAGGGTCCTTGGTCAGGTTCCCGACGAGGACGACGCGGTTGATGTTGGCTGCCATGATTAGGCTCCTCCCTCCGACGCTGGCTCGGTCGCCGGAGCGTACCCCTCGTCCTGCGATTCCGCTTCGGCTGCTCGGGGCGCGGCCGGCGCGGCCTCGTCCGCGGCGGGCGCGGGCGCCCGCGGAGGCTGCGGCGCCCGGCGGTCCTCGCGCTCGTGGCGCTGAGGCGTCTCGCCGGTGGGCAGCGGCGGCGGGGCCGTTCGCGTACCGCCCTTCACGCGACGCGTCGCCAGGTGGCGCATCACGCCGTCGGTGATCTTCAGCACGCGCGTGACCTCGTCCAGCGTCGCCGGCTGCGCGTCGAACTGGAACAGGTGGTAGGTGCCGTCCGGCTTGTGGTCGATCTCGTAGGCGAGGCGCCTGCGCCCCCACAGGTCGTGCGAGAGCCAGGTGCCGCCGTTCTTCTCGATCAGCTCGCGGGCGCGCGTGACGATCTCGGTCTGGCGCTCCTCCGCGAGCTCGGGGTCGAGCATGAGCAGGATCTCGTAGTCGTTCATGTTCCCTCGTCGCTCCTTCCCACGGTCTAGGTCGGCCTCGCGTGCAAGCGCTCCGGGGAACACGGGAGCGCGGTGCGAGGCGAGAAGTTCGCCGAAGGGTAGCATCGCCGCCAGATGCGCCGTTTCACCGCCGGGGTAGGTCTTGCCATGGGGCTCGCCTGGCTCTTTCGCCGCTTCAGCCGTCCCGTGGCGGAGCCGAAAGCGCCGGCCGACCCCGCCGAGGAGCTGCGGCAGAAGCTGGCCGACTCGCGGACGGCGGACATCGCGCCCGGCACCGATGCCGGCCCCGAGCCGGAAGCGTCGCTCGACGAGCGCCGGCGGACCGTCCACGACCGCGCGCGTGCCGCCATCGACGAGATGCACGGTGGTGCCCAGGCCCCGCCGGGCGACCAAGGCTAAGATCGCGCCATGACCGAAGAAAGCAAGTCGTCGAAGTTCCTCGGCCGGCTGAAGGAGGCGACCAGCACGGTCGCCTCGAAGGCCAAGGAGGGCGTCGAGGAGCTCCAGACCAAGCACGAGCTCTCGCAGGCGTACGGGGACCTGGGTCGCAAGGCGGCCGACCTCGTCGAAGCCGGCACGATCTCGAACGGCGAGCTGACGCCGCTCGTGGACAAGATCCGCGAGCTGAAGGCCCAGCTCGAGGCGGCCCCGGCCACCGACGAGCCGGCTGCTCCCGCCGACGAGCCGGCCCCTCCTGCCGAGAGCTAGACCGGCGTCCCGGCCGGCGCGAGAGACCCCGGGCCGTGAGCCGGCTCTCGCGTAGCGGCGCCCGCAGGCGTGGCCCGCCCGGGGCCGGCGGATACGCTGACCCCGGAGCGGCGGCGGCCGGTGCCGCAGCCGGTCTTCAAAACCGGTCAGGCGTGGCAGCCCCACGCTGGGTAGGTTCGACTCCTGCGCCGCTCCGTTCCACCACGAACGGCTTGCTCATGCGGCTCAGCGCCCCTGTTGTTGTGCTTCATCGGCCAGGCTCCGACTTCCGCGGATGATGCGGGAGCGGAAGCTGAGCCCTTCAGCCGAACTGCCTGGCGACCGACTGGGACTGGCAGTCCACGCGCTACCGGTGGGGGCGGCCTGCTCGGCCAGCAGCAGCACGTCGAGTGTCTCGCCAGGAAGACGAGCGAGTCGGCCGCCGAGCGGCTCGTGCAGACTCTCCGGCACCGGCAGGCACGCAGCGTCGTGAGCAGCCCGACGGGTTCGTCGCGCAGCCGGCGGAACGCGATCTGCAGAACACTCGCCGAAGACGGGTCGAGCCACTGCCCATCATCGAGCGCAACGAGCACGGGCCCTCGCTCGGCGGACAGGCGCAAGAGAATCGAGGACGGCCAGGCCGATCGCGTGTGCATCCGGGGGTGGTCGCCCGGCTCGGCCAGAAGCAAAGCTAACCCCAGCGCCCGCCGGCGGGGCGGAGTCGAGCAAGGACATTCCTTCATGAAGCTTCTCGCCGAGAAGATCAGAAAGGCCAGTGAAGGCCATCGAAGCCTCTGCTCTGGTACCCCGGCAGGTGAGGACACCGGCGAGGTCCCGCTTCGCCTCTTGGACTCCCAACTCCCAGAGGATCGTCTTGCCGATCCCGGGCTCGCCGGAGAGCACCGGAGCGCTCGGGCCGTGCCGGACATGAACGCTCGGATCGAACCAAGCTCATTGTCACGACCGATCAGCGGAGTCGGAGCCACAACCCTGCGCGGATTGTGACGCGCTTGTACCGCGGTGCGTGACTCCCTGAGATTCTCCGGGCGGCTTGGATGCCGGAAAGCACGTCAGGGCTTCGCACGCCTGGCGAGCACTTTCAAGCGGAACGTTTCTTGCTCTCCAGATTCAGCGCCACAGCTTCACGAATGAGGTTCTTCAGCGCACCCTCGTCAATCTCGTCACTCTCTTTGATGTCGACGGCACGCCTGACCTTCCCCTCGAGGCTGGAGTTGAACAGGCCCGAAGGATCGCTCAAGGCGGCACCCTTGAAGAAGGTCAGCTTGACGGCGTTCTTGTAGGTCTCACCAGTACAGATGCCCCCGTTGTGGGACCAGACCGGTGTTCCGGGGTTCGTGGGTTTCACCCACTTCCACTCCTCGACGATATCGGGGTCCGCTTCCTTGATGATTCCTCGCACCTTGCTGAGTGTCTCGCCGCGCCAATCGCCCAGCTCCCTGATCCTCTCGTCTATCAGTCTGGACGCATTCGTCTTGCTATTGGCCATGTCAAACAATTCAACCATGATTCACCAGGGGGAAGCCTTCGACGACCTTCGCTCGTCTGTGCACCCTTCCGGCGAGCGATCCAACAAGGTGTGGGACGCAACCGCTTGCGCAGGTGCAGCGGCAACTCGAGGGACGCCACCCACGCCGGGTCGGGTCGCCTCCTGCGCCGTTCCGTCCCCGGGCATTCGGCGTGCCCGGCGGCGCGTCTCCGCAATCCGCTCAGCAGGATCCGGGCTGCGGCGGGCCGCCCGGGCCGAGCTCGTGCTCGACCGTCGCTCCCGTCGCCGTCTGGAGACAGTAGGAGCGTGCGTCGGCCCGGACGAGGACGACGCCCGAGCCGGGCGGGAGGACGGCGCCGGCGTAGGTTCCGGTCTCGGCATACCAGGCCTGGAGCGACTCGTCTGCGCCCCGGAAGTTCGTGCCGGCGACGACCGACTCCGCCTGCGCCTCCGCCCGGGTGGCCGAGTTCGCGGTCGGTCCGACCCGTTGCGACTGCGCCGCGTACAGGTACGCACCGACCGCGGCTGCGACGAGGAGAAGAGAAAGCCCGAGCACACGGCTCATGGCTCTCTCTATCGGCGGCGCCGCGTGGCTCCGTGAGCCGGATCGGGTGACCGCACCGTGCCACACCGGCTCGGCCGGATCGCGTTGCCGGCTCCGGCGCGAGGCTCAGGGAACGGGACGGCTCGCGAGCCCGTGGATCTTGTCGGGCGCTCCCGCGGTGATCGGCTCGCCGTGGCCGACGCCGACGATGCTCGCCTCCAGGGCGGCGAGACGCTGGAGCGTCTCGTGGTGCCGGCGCTTGTTCAGGTTGAACGCGTGCCAGCCGGGGCAGAGCTCGGGCCACGTGGCGACCGCGTCTCCGGCGATCAGGAACCCCCGTTCCGGCCAGGAGAACGCGAGGTGGCCGGGCGAGTGCCCCGCGGCGTGGATGACCTGCAGCGGCCCGAAGGCCTCGCCCTCGTCGAGGAGCTCGTCCACGGGGCAGGGAACGTGCTTCGGGATGCCGAGCCAGAGGCCGAGCTGGTAGGGGATCAGCCTGAGCGACTGCCTCGGCAGGATGCTCACCGGCTGCGCCGGCCGGTCGCCGGAGACGATGTCCGCTTCCCACTCGTGGGCGCACACGACGGCGCCGCTCGCGCGCTTCAGCGCCGCGAGGCCTCCCAGGTGCGAGCGATGGCCGTGCGTGATCGCGATCCGCTTCAGGTCGGCCGGCTTCCGCCCGAGGCGGTGGATCGCCTCGAGCACGAGCCTGGCGTCGCTCTCGAAGAGGGTGTCGACCAGCGACAGCTCGCCGCCGTCGTCGACGAGGAAGGCATGTACGTGCCCGCCCTTGCCGTGGCCGAGGCTGTGGATTCCCGGCGCGAGCTCGGTCAAGACGGCGGGGCGGCCGCGGCGCGCCGCCAGGGGGCGAAGGGATTCGCGACGCCCTGGAGCGCCGCCTCGAGCTCGGGGAAGTGGCGGAGCAGCACGGTCCGCATCGTGTTGTGCTCGACCCAGTCGAGGCCCTCCCTGGTGTAGACCTCCGGCCGGTAGTCGCGCGTGAAGAAGCGGTCGGCTTCGAGCCGCCGTGACGCCATCAGGATGAAGATCCGGAACGCCGTGTCGCTGAAGCCGAATCCCCGGGGCTTCCGCTCGGCGTACATGCCGATCATCGTGTCCACCTGCTCGGGGTCGCCGTACACCCGCCGGAGGTCCTCGGCGTGCTCCGGGGTCTCGGCCATCTCCTCGAACGTGTCGTGGGCCTTCAGGTGCAGCAGGCGGCGGAACTCGTTGTACCGGGGCACGCCACGCTCCCGCACCCGGAGGACGTCGATCGAGGCGAGGTCGACGAGCGAGCCGTCGGCCCGGTCGAAGTGCTGGAGGTAGCGCGGGTAGTTGTGCAGCGTGATCGCGCCGGGGTTCATCGTCCCGAACGAGTAGAGGACGTCGGCCATCGACATCTCGGTCAGCCGGTCGCGGACCTGGAGGACGCCGATCTCCGGGAAGGTGCGCTCCTGCAGCGTCCGGTCGTCGGCCAGCGAGCGGAAGCTGTACTCGTCCGGGATCAGCGGGTGCATGCGGTAGACCGCGACGAACTCCTCGGTGAGCTGGTAGGGCACGCCGTGCAGGGCGGTCGGCGAGCCGGGGATGCCGCGGATCACCTCGTTCGACGTGCGCCGGCCGAGCAGCTTGTCGAGCCGCTCGCCCTCGAGGCCCCACCAGTTCGCGTGCATCCCCTTCACCGTCGTCGGGTGGGCGATGATCGCCGGCGTCCAGTCGATCGTGTGGATCTTCGCCATCAGCGCCGCGACGACGAGCCGCCCCTTGTCGAAGAGCTCGTCGTCCGACAGCTCCGGATGCGTCGCGTGCAGGTGGTCGCAGACGGCGTTGTGCTCGCGCATGAAGAGCGAGTGCAGGAGCGCGAGGCCCACCCAGAAGTTCCCGGCGACGCCCGTCAGGTCGACGTGCGACTCGATGTCCTTCGGGATCAGCCCGCGATCGTCGAGACGCAGCTTGCCGTGCTCGCCGCTCCGGATCGCCCGCGCGAACGCCGGATCGCGGCCGTAGACCTGGGAGGCGTCCCACCAGTGCGTGTCGTCGGTGACGAACGTCGGCGGCCCGTCCGGGTCGGCGCTCGGGTCGGGCCGTGTGCGGGCGATCTGCATCGGATGCTCCGGCCACGGGTCGTCTTCCTCGAGCGGCACGCGCCAGGGATTCTCGGTCTCGTTCTTTCCGTGGCTGAACCAGTCGTGCACCTCGAACTGGATCCAGGCGCCGGCGAGCAGGTTGAGGGTCGTCGCCGGGATGAACTCCCTGCGCGTCAGCAACTCGAGGCTGACCCGGCGTGGATTCGGCTCCAGCGGGGCCTGCTCGCGCGCGGTGTGCTCGAGCGGCACGTTGCGGCCGAAGCGGCTGCCCAGGCTGCCCATCAGCGGGTCGTCGAGGTTGTTGAAGGTGCCGTCGAGGGTTCGCGCGGTCAGGTGGCGCGGGTGCTCCGATACATCCGGCTCGTCGAGCGGGCCCCGACCGGTGTCGTAGAGGTTCTTCGCCCGCAGGATGTTCCGCAGGCCGATGAGAACGAGCAGCCCGGCAGGCCGGGGCAGCCGGTCCCACCCGTAGCGCCGGTCGAGCGCCTCCGCCGCGGTGTTGAACAGCGAAAACGGCCACCGAGCCACGCGCGCTCCTCTCGAACCCCCCTTCGGCCGGCGCGCGACGACGACGCAGCGACCCCGGGCAGCGATTCAAGCACCCTGCCTCCGACGAGTCAAACGGTGCTTCTACGCGGGCAGCCGCGGCCGCCGATAGCCTCGCGGGAACGTGAGCACCCCGCCGACCCTCGCCGACATCCTCTCGAAGAGCCGGGCGGAGACGATCCCCGACGTGATCGACCGCCTGAAGGCGATCGACGCCTCGCTGCCGGCGGCCGACGGCGTCGCCTGGTTCACCAAGCTCTACCTCCGGGTCACGGAGGCCGTCCAGGCCCGCGTCGCCGAGGCGGGCGCCTTCGCGGATCCTGCCTTTCTCACCCGCCTCGACGTGGTCTTCGCCGGCTACTACTTCGACGCCGTGCTCCAGGAGTCGCGGGATCCGCGAGCGGCGCCGAAGGCGTGGGCGCCGCTCTTCGAGGCGCGCGCGGACGGCCGCATCGCGCCGATCCAGTTCGCGCTGGCCGGCATGAACGCGCACATCAACCGTGACCTGCCGCAGGCGCTGGTATCGACGGCCGAGCAGGTTCACCTCGACCTGCTCGAGGCGGCGCCGGAGCACGCCGACTACCGGCGCGTCAACACCCTGCTCCAGGCGACGGAGCACGAGGTGAAGGCGTGGTTTGCGACCGGTTTCGCCGGGATCGTCGACGTCGCGCTCGGGAACGTCGACGACCGGATCGCGATGTGGGACGTCGCCCGCGCGCGCGACGCGGCCTGGGTGCAGGCGCAGACGCTGTGGGCGCTCCGCGCCCTGCCGGCGCTCGAGCGGCGCTTCCTGAACACGCTCGACCGCGTGGTCGGCTTCGCGGGACGCGGCTTGCTGGTGCCTGTCGAGGCCGCGTAGCGCCGCCCTGCGCGCCCCGGGATCGTCTCGCCGCGGCACCTGTCAGACTTCCGCCCGGTCCCCGCAAGTTTTTCGCCCAGGAGGACTCTCCTTATAGCAACCGTCCCTTGTCGTGACAGCAGAAGGAGGTTGTGATGCGTTTCGTGGCTCCCCCGCCTACGGTCGTGGTCCGGTATCGACCGACGCCGGGGCAACCTCCGGCGAGGTGGTCGTGAAGAGCTCGGGCGCGCCTGCCCGCGCCGCCAACTCTCTCGACCGCGCGGCTGCCGGCGCGTGCCTGGCCGAGCTCTTCGCGCGCCACCGTGCGACCGTCCTCGGGCTCTGCCGGGTCCTCCTGCGCGATCGCCAGGAGGCCGAGGACGCGGCGCAGCAGACCTTCCTCTCCGCCTATCGCAGCCTGCTCGGCGGGACGGAGCCCCGGCATCCGGCCGCCTGGTTGGCGACGATCGCGCGCAACGAGTGCTGGGGCCGGATCCAGCGCCGCATGCGCGAGCCGCTTCCCTCGATCGAGGCCGACGGTGACGTGCCGGATCCGGTCGTGGCCGCGGCCTCGCGTGCCGACCTCGGGGAGCTGTGGCGGGCGATCGGCGAGCTGCCCGACAAGCAGAAGGAGGCCCTGCTCCTGCGCGAGTTCTCCGGGCTCTCGTACTCGGAGCTCGCCACGGCGCTGGCGGTCTCGGAGCCCGCGGTCGAGTCGCTGCTCTTCCGCGCCCGTCAGGCGCTGCGGGTCAGGCTCCAGCCCGCCTACGGGCTCGTGGCCAGCTTCGCCCCTCTGGCCGCGATCCGCCTGGCGCTCAGGCGGGCGGTCAGCAATGCGCCCGACCTGTCCGGGGCCGGCGGTATCGGCAGGATCGCCGCCGCACCGGCCGTCGCCAAGGTCGCCGCGGGCGCTGCGGCGATCGTCGCCGCGGGGGGAGCGGTCGCCGTCGTGGAGCAGGACTACCCCGCCCGTCGACATCCGGGGCCCGCGCCGGCGGCGGCGATCCTCGCCCAACCGGGCCGGCTCGACGTCGCTGCCGTGGAGCTACGAGCGCCGGCGCGGCCGAAGCATCCGAAGGCCGCGGGCGTCAAGGCCGTGGCCGTCAAGACCGCGAGCGTCGAAACCGCGACCGTCGAAACCGCGACCGTCGAGACCGTGCCGACGCGTGGCGCGGCCTCCGGCCGGACAGTCCGGGTGCTCGCCTCCGGGCAGCCGGTCGCGCGCAGGCTCCCGAGGGCGGCGCCTGCCCCGGTCTCTCTCGGCGGCTCGAGCCGAGGCGAGCCCGCCGAAGCTGCCCCGTCGGGCGCGCCCGTCGCGCAGCCGGAGCCGGTCGACCCGGCCCCCCCGACGAGCGCCGGCACCTCGGCGCCCGGCAGCGCTCCGGCCGACGATGGCGAGCACACCGGTCGCGACGCCTCTGCCGGCGACAGCCGTGACGCGGTCTACCGCGACCTCCAGCACACTCGGGCCCGGGAGTCCGGCTCCGAGACGGGGCACGGCGATTCGTCCTCCGACGGCTCCGGCGACGAGGGCGCGAGCTCCGACACGGGGTGGGGCTCCTGCTCGGAGTCCTCCGGAGACGGCGAGTCCTCGGGAGACACGGCGTCCTCCGAAGACACCGCCTCCCAGTCAGACGATTCGACGAGCTCGGACGGCACCGGCAGTGGGGACAGCGGCGGCGACGGTCACACCGGACACCACGGCGACTGGTCGAGCTCCGAGGGCGGGGACTGACGCTCAGGCGGCGGCGCGCCGAGACGCCGACGAGGCCAGCTCTCGGCGGAGCCCGGCGATCTCCTGGCGCCGGTTGACGAGCAGCGCCGCGACCAGCCGGCCGCCCCGGTCGAGGTAGCTGGCCCGGAGCGACTCGAAATGTCCCTCCAGTTCGACGGACATGGCCCTTCGTGCGTCGCCGACGTGCTGGAGCCGGAGCCCGAGCTGGTCGGACCCAGAAGTACGGGACGTCCTCGTGGGGGCGCTCCACGCCGAGCACGGCCCGAGCGACGACCGCTCCCTGCCCTGCCGGGGCCGTCCAGGAGCTCCTTCGACAGGGCCGGCCGCTCGTACGGCGCGAACGGCTCCTCCCCGACGAGCGTGATCCTGCCGTCGAATCCCTCGGCGCGAAGCCTCTCCGCGCAACGGGCGCCCGCGAGCCCGGCGCCGACGATCACGACTCTCATGCAACCTGCTCTCCGGTCTCGGAATCGAATGCGGCGATCGCCCCCATCGGGCAGCCCCGAGCGGCTTCGAGGGCGAGCTCGTCGGCGGCCCCGTCGCGGACGGCCGCGATTCCGTCACCGGCGAGCACGAACGTCCCGGGTGCCGTCTCCACGCAGGAGCCGAAGCCG
The DNA here is from genome assembly GCA_963837265.1 of uncultured Actinomycetes bacterium. Classification (GTDB taxonomy): domain Bacteria; phylum Actinomycetota; class Thermoleophilia; order Gaiellales; family Gaiellaceae; genus DATBLE01. Next base: position 315,644 of record CAWIMQ010000001.1, on the reverse strand, counting down.
CTACAGAGTGACCGGTCGATCTCGATGCGGTAGCCGGGCATTGGTGCTTCCCCCCTTCGTGATCACCCTCCACGTCGTCAGCGAGGCGACGGTCGCGAGAGAGCCCGCGTAGAGCCCGAACGTCCACTGATCCGAGCCGGCGGCGAGCCCGTGGACGGTCGCCCCGCCGAACACCGCGAAGGTCACGTAGTGAAGCCTCCGCCAGTTCCGCACGCCGATTCGCCGACGGAGCGAGAACGAGACGTAGATCACGAGCATCAGCTCGGCCGCGATCACGCCGACGCCCGTGGCGAGCGGGCGGTACGAGCTCAGGCCGGGCACGAACAGCCCGGCGAGCGGCAACGGAACGGTCTTGTCGAGCGTCAGCGTCAGCCCGTGAACCGCGACCGCCCCCAGCGACAGCATCGACACGAACCGGTGCAGGTCGGTAACCGCCGCAGCCCGGACGCGCGGCCCGAGCGGCCTCGACTTGACCGTGAGGCCCGCGAGCACCGAGCCGCTCAGGAGCGCGTAGGCGGTCAGGCCGCTCGCGCGGGCCAGGATCCAGAAGGTCGGGTCGTTCTTCATCGGAGCTCGAGCCCTCCGGCCCAGAGCGTGCGCCCGTCCTGCGTGACGAGGAGCGCGGGGACGCCGAGCTCGTTCGCCTCGCGAACGGCGTGGTCCTCGCCCGCCAGGAAGAGGGTCTTCGCCATGATCTCCCCCTCGACCGCGGTCGCGGTCACGACCGTGACCCGGAGGAGGCCCGTCTCCGCAGGCCGGCCCGTGGAGGGGTCGATCAGATGGTGCAGCTCTCGACCGGAGCGCCGCCAGCGCCTGCGGTCGCGGCCCGAGGTCGCGACCGCTCCGGTCGTCAGGGCGAAGTTGACCGTCTCGTCGGCGGTGTCGACGTCGACCGGCCAGGTCCCCGCGTGCGGCACCCCGCGAATCGCGAGGTCCCCGCCCGAGCTGACGAGACACGGGCCGGCAGTGCCGAGGATCGAGCATGCGCGGTCGACCGCGTCCCCCTTGGCGATCCCGCCGAAGTCGAGGTGGACGCCGGGCTCGAGCTCGACCAGGCTGAGGCGCCGGTCGACGCTCACCCGGCCGCCGCAGCGCACGAGCGTCTGGACGGGGCCGGCCCCGCCCGGGCCGGCCCCGTCGGAAGGGACTTCGCTGAACGTCCGGTCGTACCCGGCCGCGACCACGGCGTCGAGCACGGTCGGATCGAACCTGCCCCCCGTCCGCTCGCGGGCGACGAGCGCGGCCTCCGTCACGCGGAGGAGGTCCGGGCCGACGACGAGAGCGCCGCGCGCGTTCAGCTCCGAGAGCTCCGAGTCGGGCCGGAAGCGGGAGAGCAGCCCGTCCAGGCGGTGGAACTCCGCTTCCACCGCCCAGATCGCGGCCCACGCTTCGGGAGACGGCTCGGCTTCGAGGAAGCACTCGACCGTCGTTCCCATCGACTCGAAGCTGTGCTCGATCACGAGCTCTTGGACTTGCCGCCGCCGCCACCCGACCCGTGGCTCACCGGGGGAGGGGGCGGAGGGGGCGGGGGCGGCGGCGGAGGTGGAGGAGGAGGCGGAGGCGGAGGCGGTGGGGGTGAAGGCGGGGCCGCCTCGGGGGCGGGAGCCGGTGCCGGAACGGGAGCCGGCGTAGCCGCAGGCCGGGGCGCGGCCCGTACCGGTGCCGCCGGCGCCGCCGCCGCAGGCGTGGCGGCGGCCGGCGTGCTCCTCGTGGTCGTCGTCGTCGGCGTCGGCGTCGGAGCCGCCGACGGTTGCCGCGCGGTGCTCTGCTGGGGAGCGGTCTGCGACGCGAGCTGCCGGGCAGCCTCGTCGCTGCCGCTGCGGCTGCGCCGCCGCGGCTGCCGCCGGGCCGCCGCGGCGCGGGCCGCCTCGACACGAGCCTGCGCCTGGCGCGCCTTGGCGAGCTGCGCCCGGTAGTGGGCTCGGGCTGCCCTGATCTGGGTCTGCCGCTTCTGGTACTGCGCCTCGTAGCGCTGCCAGCGGCGTTTCACGACGTGCCGGACGACGATTGCCTCGTGCTTGAGGCGATGCTCACGTGCGGTCAGCCCGGCGAGCCGCGGGTCGGGGTTCTGCTTCGCCTTCGCGATCCAGGGATGGGCGGCGACCACCGCCCAGATCACGAAGAAGATCAGGAGCGCGACGGCGAGGCTGTACAGGCGGGCGACATGGCTCTTCATCTCGGCTCGTCCCCCACGGACGGTGCGGGCCTAGTCATCTCCGCCGCCTCCACCGCCGTAGCCGCCTCCGCCGCCGCCGTTGTGGTGGCCGCCGTCGTCGTCCTCCTCCTCGTGAGGCGGCTGCTGGCCGGTGCCGTCACCGGTATCGGCCGACTGCTCGGGAGTCGGAGCGGGCGGGGCCGACGTCGTCTCGGGGGGCGGCGCCGCCTCCGGGGGCTGAGGGGGCTCGGGGGACTGCAGGGTCGGCGCGGGAGCGTGCCTGGCAACAGGCAGCGCGATCACGGCCGGCTTCGACTCCGGCTTCGGCTTCGGCCGCTCCACCGGGCGGCTCGGCTTCTCGGCCGCGGCGGGCCGCCGCGCGGCGCTCGGCTGCGCGACGGGCCTCACCGCGACGACCGGCTGGGCGACCACGGGGACGGCGAAGGTGGGCACCGTCGGGATCTGGACCTTCGGGAAATGCGGAACTCTGGGCAGCTTCGGCGGCTTGGCCGCCCGGGCCTTGCGAAGCGACGCTTCCCAGCGGTCGAGGGCCCGCCGGTGCTTCACGATCACCGAGTTCGGGACACGGTTCGTGGTCGCCGACTTCGCCCCCAGGGCGGCGGTCCTGGAAGCGGCGACCAGGCCGGCGACTGCCGCGGCGGCCACCGCCAGAGAGACGACGAGGGCGTGTCTACGCTTCATGAGAGCCTCCTTCCGCGTCGCGACGGCACTGGGCGCCGCCGTCGATCGTTCGAACTCTCGACAGGGTCTGACCGGGGAGAGTGCGAACCGGCTCCGATCCTTGCGGTCTCCGCTCGACCTTTGACGAACCTTTACCGTTCGGGTCTCTCGCGCCGATCGTGCCCGGGTTCCGGTTGCGCTCTTGACTCGGGCGCCGCCGGGTTCTAGCGTCGGCGCGATGCCGTGCAGAGTCGTGTGCATCTCGCGTGCCAGGGGCGCGGGAGGGGAAGAGCTCGGCCGGCTCGTCGCCGAGCGTCTCGGCTTCCTCTACGTCGACGAGGAGATCATCTCCAGGGCGGCGGTGAAGGCGGGGATCGACGCCGGAACGGTGTCGGACGAGGAACGGCGCCGGTCCCTGGCCGGTCGCGTCCTCCAGGGGTTGGCCGAGGCCGGCAGCGGGGCGTGGGCGCTGGGGGGCGCAGCCCCGCTTCTTGCCGGCGACGACTTGAGCGGGGAGGACATTCGCCTCTTCATTCGCGAGGCGATCGAGCAGACGGCCGCGCAGGGGAACGTGGTGATCGTCGCGCACGCCGCGTCGCATGCCCTGCCGCGCGGGCCCGAGACGCTCCGGGTCCTCGCCACCGCGTCACCCGGGACCAGGGCGCGACGGATCGCGCAGTCGGACGGGCTCGACGAGGCGCGCGCCGCGCGCGCCGTGAAGGACGCCGACGCGGATCGGCGCGACTACCTCAGGCGCTTCTACGACGTGGAGGACGAGCTGCCGACGCACTACGACCTCGTCGTCAACACCGACGTCCTGGCGGTGGACAGGGCCGCCGAGCTGGTCTCGCAGGCGGCGTCGGGCTAGCCGGTCCCGGCCGCTCATCGAGCCTTCACACGCCGTTAAGCGTTTTCTCAGCACCGGCAGGAATACTGTCTGCGTGTCTCGGGGAGACCGCACCGTTCTCCGCACGCAGGCCGTTCTCGTCGCGTTCGCGGCGATCGCGGCGGCGTTCCTGCTCTTCGGGGCGCTGGCCGTCGGCCGGGGGGCCGGCGCGCGGGCCGCCTCCGTCCCGAACGACCCGACGGCGGGCGTCGTCGACGTGAACACCTACCTCGGCTACCAGCAGAGCGCCGCGGCCGGAACCGGGATCGTGCTCACGGCCACGGGCGAGGTGCTGACGAACAACCACGTGATCAGGGGTGCGACCCGGATACGCGTCGTCGTTCCGGCGACCGGGCGCACCTACACCGCGACCGTCACCGGCTACAACCTCTCGGCCGACGTCGCGGTGCTCCAGCTCAAGAGCGCCTCGGGCCTCGAGACCGCGACGCTCGGAAACTCGGCCGGCGTCCGGCTGGGCGACCAGGTGACCGCGGTCGGCAACGCCGGCGGAACAGGCGGCGCCCCGACCGTCACCTCGGGCGTCGTCACCGGGCTGCACCACTCGATCACGGTCGGCGACGACCAGGGCGGGTCGGCCAGGCTGACCGACCTGATCAGGACGGACGCATCGCTCGAGCCGGGCGACTCCGGCGGGCCTCTCCTCGACGGCTCGGGGCGTGTGATCGGGATCGACACCGCCGCCAGCTCGCGCTATGCCTTCCGGGGAGGCGGCGGCGGCGGGTTCGCCGTCCCGATCAACCGTGCGAAGGCGATCGTCAAGCTGATCCAGGGCGCCCGCTCGACCGCGACCGTCCACGTCGGCCCGACGTCGTTCCTGGGCATCTCGGTGAGCTCCTCCACGCGTGCGGGAGGCGCGGCCACGAACGGCGCGCTCGTCTCCGGCGTCCTCTCCGGCTCGCCGGCCGACAGGGCCGGCCTCGCCGCCGGCGACCTGATCACGGCTCTCGCCGGGCGGTCGGTGACCTCGCCCAGGTCGCTCGTCAACGCTCTCCTTCGCACCTCCCCCGGCGACACCCTCCGCATTCGCTGGTCCGATCGGCTCGGGGCCTCGCATACCGAGACCATCCGACCGGTGGCCGGCCCGCCCCAGTAGAGAACGGGCAGGACGCGCGTGGAGCGGACGAGGCCGGTCGCCGTGGGGCGGATCCGCATCTTGCCGCCGTCCTGAGCCTGTGTCATCGTCTCTGCCAGCTAGACACCCGTCCCACGTGATCGGAGGCCGTGCATGGATCAGCTGAAAGCGATGAGCCGCTCGTCCCAGTTGCTGCTCGGGGCGGGGCTCCTGCTCTTCATCTTCCTCTTCTTCGACTGGCAGCAGGTCTGCTTCGCGTCGATCTGCGGCGGCCGCTCGGGCTGGCACGGCTGGGGCACCCTCGTCGGCATCCTCGCGATCGTGCTGATCGCCTGGGAGGCCGTGCAGATCCTGGGCGTGAAGCTCCCCGAGTTGCCCGTGAAGGCGGCGATGATCTCCGCCGGGCTCGCCGCGGGCATCCTGCTCTTCACCGTGATCAAGTTCCTGGTCGACAACGAGGCTCGACACTGGCCGGCCTGGGTCGGGCTGATCCTCTCGATCGTGATCGCAGGCGGCGGCTGGCTGCGCTGGTCGGGCGACGCGCCGAAGGAGATGACGATGGCCCGGACGCCCTCGCCGCCCCCGGCGGCGTAGCGCACGACTCTTGCCGAGGGGGCCCCGGGGGCCCCCTCGTGCTATCCGAGCGGGTCGAGCCGCCGTCCCGGGGCGGCCGCGTGAGTCAGGGCGTCGAGCAGGAAGAAGTCGCCCCAGACGGTCGCGCAGTCGAGCCCGCGGCCGAGCGGCTGCCGGTAGCAGCAGTGCTCGAGGACGCCGTCACCCTCCTCCCGGCCCAGGCAGTTGTCGACGAGGGCCTGCAGCAGGCGGCGCGCGTCCTCGTCCCGGCCGAGGTCGAGGAGCGCCGAGGCGGCGATCGCGCCGGCGGAGGCGTCGAGCGGCCCGCCCGGCGGCGCGTCGAAGTCCCACGGCGGGAGGTGGGAGGGAGGCAGGTGAGCGAGGAACCAGCCGGCGGCCCGCTCGGCCGCCTCGCGGTATCGCGGCTCGCCGGTCGCGCGCGCGGCGGAGACCAGGCCGTGGAGCGCCCACGCCTGGCCCCGCGCCCAGGTCGAGCCGGCCGCGTGGCCGTTGATCGTCCCCCGCTCGAGCACGGACCCGTCGTCGGAGAAGCGGGCGGCGTGAAAGGTGGAGCCGTCCGGCCGCAGGAAGGCGTCGAGCGTTGCGTCGAGATGAGCCCTGGCGGCTTCGCCCGCGTCGCTCATTCCCTCGCGCTCCGCCCACCAGAGGAGGAGCAGGTTCGGCCACGTGTCCACGATCGAGCGGCCCTGCCACGCCGGATCGTCGAGCGCGCCGATCACCTGGATCACGCCGGAGGAAAGCGCGCGCCGGACGAGCGAGGCGGCGGCCCGCAGGGCGAGCACCCGGTGGCAGGGCTCGCCCGTGGCGAGGAGCCCGAGCACCGCGCTCGGCCAGAACAGGAAGCCGAGGTCGTGGGTGGTCGGCTGGGCGGCCCGCGGCCGGAGCAGGTCGGTGACCGCGGCCGCCCGCTCGTTCTCGCCGACGAGCCAGAGCTGCCCGGCGACGAAGCCGCCGGTCCACGGCAACCCGGTCAGGGCCGCGTTCTCGGCGTCGAGCGGCGAGAGCAGCTCCCAGCGTCCGTCCTCGCCGGTGACGTGCGGGAGGTCGCCGCCGCGGGGGCCGATCCCGGCCGCGAGCGCGGACGCCCGTTCGAGCGCGTCTTCAAGCGTCACGTGTCACCTCCAGCGTCAGCCCGTCGCGGCCGGCGATCCGGACGCGGTCGCCCGCGCCCGCTCCCTCCTCGCAGCGCGCGCGCCAGAGCTCGCCCTGCACGCGCACCAGTCCGTAGGGCCGGCACTCCTGCGCGACCTCGACCACCCGGCCGATCAGCGTCTCGGCGCCGACCTGGACGGCGCGCCGCTGCGACAGCCACAGCCAGAAGACGGGCGTCGAGATCTCGAAGACGCCGGTGCCGGCGAGGAGCGCGATCGCCCAGCCTCCCTTGACCACGTGGAAGAGGACGAGCGCCAGCGCGATCCAGAACGTCACCGCCGCGTCGCCGCCCGCCGCAGGACGCGCTCGTCGCCGACGCGGCGGGTGACGCCGTCGGCGTCGAAGCGCTCGAGCAGGAGCTGAGCCGCCCGCCGGCCGATCCCGAGCAGGTCGCGGAACCGGGCCAGGGTGATCTTCCCCGCCGAGCCGCACTCCTCGACCAGCGTCGCCCGCGCGCGCTCGTACGCGGTCGTGCTCACCGCCGTGCCGTCGCCGAGCCGCACGAGCTTCCCCTCGCGCTCGAGCGCCCGGGCCAGGGCGGCGTCGGGAGCCTTCACCGGTGCCAGTCCGGCCTGCTCGAGCTCGGCGAGGAGCGCGCCGCCGCCCTCCGTCCGAGCGGCGGCTCCGGGCAGGTAGAGGCGGGAGCCCCGGCGCTCGAGGCCGAGCAGGGGGACGATCGCAGCGGCCCAGGGCGCGGCCGGCGGGTCGATCCCCGGGTCGCGCGGGTCGGCGCTCTCGAGCCTGGTGCGGAGGTCCGCCCGGAGCGCCTCGAGCCACTCGCGGGCGAACACCCAGCCCCCCGCGCGCGCGGTGCCGGCCGCCTCGCCGAGATGACGGAGCGCCTCGGCCCGGACCGGCTCGTACACGGTCGCGCCCAGCTCGCCCCGCTCGATGCGCTCCAGACGGTCCGGGTCGAGGCGGCGCGGCGGCAGCGGGTCGAGAACGGCTCCGCCGCCCACCGTCGAGGCGGTGCGCAGGACGACGCGGTCGCCGCGCGCGGCGACCACGGGCCGCGCGAGCCTCAGCTGCGCGTAGCGGCCGCGCCGGACGACGCGGGCCGGGACGTCCGCCGTCCCGAGGTGGACGGTCAGCGCCGCCGGCACCTCGCCCAGCTCCTCGAGCGCGACGTCCAATCGGTAGGTGACGGGGTAGGCGTCCCGTTCGACGAGGGCGTCGCCGCGGGCGATCCGGTCGCGCTCGATTCCCGGGAGGGCGACTGCGACGCGCTGTCCCGGCTCGGCGCGCTCGACCGCGCGGTCGTGCACCTGGACGCTCCGCACGCGCGCGTCGAGTCCGGCCGGCTCGACGCGAAGCTCGTCGCCCTCGCCGATCTGCCCCGACCAGAGCGTGCCGGTGACGACCGTGCCGATGCCGCGCAGGGTGAAGGCGCGGTCGACGTACAGCCGCGTGGAGGCGTCCGGGCGCGGGCGCTCTGCGGTGTCGGCGGCGGCCGCCAGCGCGGCGCGAAGCTCGTCCAGGCCGGCGCCCGTCTTCGCGCTGACCGCGACCGCCTCTGCTCCGGGCACGAGCTCCCGCGCCTCGGCGAGCGCCAGCTCGAGCGTCTCCCCGTCCACGGCGTCCGCCTTCGTCACCGCGACCACGCCGCGCTCGATCCCGAGCAGCCGCAGGATCGCGAGGTGCTCGTGCGTCTGCGGGCGGGCGCCCTCCGCCGCGTCGATGACGAGCAGGAAGAGGTCGATCCCGGTTGCGCCCGCGACCATGTTGCGGACGAAGCGCTCGTGGCCGGGGACGTCGACGAGCGAGAGCCTCCGGCCGTCCGGGAGCTCGAGCGGTGCATAGCCGAGGTCGATCGAGATCCCGCGCTGCTGCTCCTGGGGCAGGCGGTCGGTGTCCTTTCCGGTCAGGGCACGGACGAGCCACGTCTTGCCGTGGTCGACATGGCCGGCGGTGCCGACGGTCAGGGGCACCGGGCCTCGATCAGGCCGTCCTGGATCGCGTCGAGCCTCAGGCCCACGCCGTCGAGGAGCTGCCGCCACTCGCGCTCCGTCCGCTCCCGTCCCCCTGCGAACGCGAGCATCAGGAGGTCGAGCCACTTGGCGCCCTGCGGCTCGTTGCCGGTGGCGACCACCGCGTCGACGATCAGGACACGTGCGCCGGCCGGGGCATCTGCCCGGATCGTTCGCAGGATCGCGGCGGCGTGCTCGTCGTCCCAGTCGTGGAGGATCGTGCCGAGGATGTACACGTCGCCGGCCGGGACCCGCTCGAAGAAGCTCCCGGCCACGAACTCGACGCCTCGGGCCGCGAGCGCCTGCTCGTCGCGTACCGTCTCCGGCAGGTCGAAGACGACCCCCCGGACGCCCGGGTGAACGCGGAGGAGCTCGACGAGAAACGAGCCGTTGCCGCCTCCCACGTCCACGACCGTCTCGTTCCCACGCCAGTCCAGGCCGGTGAGGCGGCCGGCTCGCCGCTCCTTTCCCTGTTCCATCGCTCTGTCGAACGAGGCACGCTCGGCCGGGTGCTCTGCGAGCCACGTCCAGAAGTCGGTTCCGAACGTTCGCGGGAACGCCGCGTCGCCGTCCGCCTCGAGCCCTGCCATGGTCTGGTGGAACACGCCCCCGAAGAGGTGCGCGAAAGCGCCCCACCCGGCTCGCAGGAGCTCGGACGCGGGCGTGTTCCGGAAGACGCCGGGCTCATCCTCGAAGAAGACGCCCTCGCTCGCGAGCGCGCGCAGCAACCGGTGCAGCGTGTCGGCGTCGGCACCCGTCTCGCGCGCGAGCTCGCCCAGCGGCCGGGCCCCGGCCGCGAGCGCCTCGGCGACCCGGAGGTCGGAGACGACCGCGAGCGCACGCGCTGTGATCGCTCCGCGCAGGAGATCCCAGAGCCTGGCCTCCGGCGTGACGGCGCCGACGCTTTCGGAGTCACGACGTCGCCTCGCACCAAGGCCGACACCTTCGCCGTCGCCTCTGTGCTCGGCTTCGTCTCTCATTCCCTCGCGCGGGCGACGGCGGCAGCGACGTCGTCCACGTCGGCGCCGGCGAGCGTGCGGCAGTCCAGCAAGGTGCGTCCGTCGCGCACGACGCCGACGACCGGCGGCTCGCCCTCGCGCAGCGGCGCGGCGAGTGCCTCCTCGACCGCGCAGGCGAAGCTGGGGAGCTCCGCGAGCGGGAGCGCGCCGCCGCCGACGCGGGCAACGGTCTCCTCGAGGGTGCCGCCCGCGAGCTCGGCGAGCCGCTCCGCGCGGGCCCGCACCTGCTCGACGGGCTCGGCCAGCATGCGCAGCACCGGCACCTCGCGCAAAGCTCGTTCCGGGTCGAGGTAGAGCGCAAGCGTGCCCTCGAGGGCGGCGAGGCCGAGCTTGTCGGCGCGCAGGGCGCGCTGGAGGGGGTGCCGGCGCAGCCGCCCGACCAGGTCGGCCCGGCCGACGACGATACCGGCCTGTGGCCCGCCGAGCAGCTTGTCTCCGGAGAAGCACACGAGCCCGGCGCCGGCGGCCAGGGCGTCGCGGACGCGCGGCTCGTCCGCGAGCGGCACGAGTGCCCCGGAGCCGAGATCGTCCACGAGCGGCAGCGCTGCTCGCTTCGCGACCTCCGCCAGCTCGGCCACGGACGCCTGCTCCGTGAACCCGACCACGCGAAAGTTCGACTGGTGCACCCGCAGGAGCAGCGCCGTGTCGGGGCCGATCGCCCGCTCGTAGTCGGCGGCGCGCGTGCGGTTCGTCGTCCCCACCTCGACGAGCCGGGCGCCGGAGCGGGCCAGCACCTCCGGGATCCGGAACCCGTCGCCGATCTCGAGCAGCTCGCCGCGCGAGACGATCACCTCGCGTCGCTCGGCGAGCGCGGCGAGAGCGAGCAGCAGCGCGGCGGCGTTGTTGTTCACGACGAGCGCCGCCTCCGCGCCGGTCAGCCGCCGGAGGATCGAGGCGACGTGGTCCTGGCGTGAGCCGCGCACGCCCGACTCGAGGTCGTACTCGAGGTTCGAGTAGCCGCCCCCGACCGCGCGCACGCGCTCGATTGCCGCCTCGGGAAGGGGCGCGCGGCCGAGGTTCGTGTGGACGATCACGCCGGTCGCGTTCAGCACGCGGCGGAGCCGGGGCCTGCGCGCGTCGTGGAGCTCCGCCCGCAGGCGCTCTTCGAGGTCGCCGGGCTCCGCGCCCGCCCTGATCTCCTCGCGGGCGAGATCGAGGACGCGGCGGGCCGCGTCGACCCCGAGCGGATCACCGACCCTGCGGGCCAGCTCGTCGACGGACGGAAGGTCCCGGAGCTCCATGTCCGTAAGTCTAGGGAGGTACCCTGGGGCCGCTGTGTCCCGGGCGCGGGGTCTCGTCCTGCTGCTGGCGCTGGTCGCCTCGGCGGCCATGCCCGCCGGTGCCGCAGACCGGAAGCCGCTGATCCAGCGGTCGGGCCCTCTGCCCGCCCACGGGATCAGGGTGACGGCCACGGCGGCGATCCTCGTCGACGCCGACACCGGCAAGGTGCTGTGGGGCAGGTGGATGCACCGACGCCTGCCGATCGCCTCGACGACGAAGATCATGACCGCGATCGTCGCGCTGGAGCGGCTCGGCCCGCACTCGATCGTGACCGTCGACCGCTCGGTGCCGCGCGTCGCCCCGATCAAGGAGGGCCTTCGCGCCGGGGAGAAGGTCGAGGCGTGGAAGCTCTTCTACGGCACGCTCCTCTTCTCGGGGAACGACAGCGCGCTCGCGCTCGCGATCGGAGCCGGAGGGACCCGGTCGCGCTTCGTCGCCCTGATGAACAGGAAGGCGGAGGCGCTCGGCCTCCGCGAGTCCCACTTCCGCAGCCCGAGCGGCCTGATCGACGAGGACAGCTACTCGAGCGCCTGGGACCTGGCGGCGCTGGCCCGCTATGCCCTCTGGAACCCACGCTTCCGCGCGGTCGTCCGCACGCGCGTCAAGCACGTGCCGTGGTCGCTGCCGGTCGGCGAGAAGGTGTACGTCAACAAGAACCACCTGATCGGCACGTATCCGGGCGCGGACGGGGTCAAGACGGGCTGGACGACGCTCGCCAAGCATTGCCTGGTCGCCTCGGCGCGACGCCACGGCATCCACCTGATCGCGGTCGCCCTCGGCGCGGACGACGCGTACGGCGACGTCAGGAAGCTCCTCGACTGGGGCTTCGCAAGCCGCGGCTAAGAAGGCATGGGGGAACCCGTGGTTCCCCCATGGGCCCCCTCCTTTGCGGATGCGATCGTCCGGCGGCAGGTGGCCTCTCGCCGGGCAGAGCCCGGCTTCGGCCGCGGCGGGTCGCGCGTGACGAGCGGCATGGGGGAACCCGTGGTTCCCCCAATGGGCCCCCTCCTTCGCGGATGCGATCGTCCGGTGGTGGGTGGCCTCTCGCCGGGCAGAGCCCGGCTTCGGCCGCGGCGGGTCGCGCGTGACGAGCGGCATGGGGGAACCCGTGGTTCCCCCATGGGCCCCCTCCTTTGCGGATGCGATCGTCCGGTGGTGGGTGGCCTCTCGCCGGGCAGAGCCCGGCTTCGGCCGCGGCGGGTCGCGCGTGACGAGCGGCATGGGGGAACCTCGTGGTTCCCCCATGGGCCCCCTCCTTCGCGGATGCGATCGTCCGGCGGCAGGTGGCCTCTCGCCGGGCAGAGCCCGGCTTCGGCCGCGGCGGGTTGCGCGTGACGAGCGGCCCGGCTTCGGCTCCGCGCTCCTCGCGTGACGGAGCCGCGGAACCGCTACTCGGCGTCCGCCTTCTCCGGCTCGTGCACCGCCGGCTCGGCGCGGGAGCGTCTCCAGCGCTCCCGGACGCCGTCGACCGCCTCGGCGACGTCGTCGGTGACGCGAAGCAGGCCGACGTCCTCGGGCGAGATCTTCCCGGTCGCGAGCGGCCGGGCGGCGACCCAGTCGAGCAGGCCGCGCCAGTAGTCGGTATCGATCAGGCTGACGGGGAACTCGTGCACCTTGTCCGTCTGGATCAGCGTCAGCGACTCGAACAGCTCGTCGAGCGTGCCGAACCCGCCCGGGAAGAGGACGAAGCCCTCCGCCGCCTTCACCAGCATGACCTTGCGCGCGTAGAAGTGCCGGAAGGTGACGGCGAGATCGAGGTAGCCGTTCGGCTCCTGCTCGTGCGGAAGCTCGATGTTGAAGCCGACCGAGAAGCCGCCGCCCTCCCTGGCACCGCGGTTCGCCGCCTCCATCACCCCCGGGCCGCCGCCGGTGACGACGGCGAACCCCCCCTCCGCGAGCAGCCGCCCGCATTCCCGTGCCCGCTCGTAGTCCGGGTGACCCGGCTGGATGCGGGCGGAGCCGAAGACGGTGACGGCCGGCCCCCCGATCTCGTCCACGGCCTCGAAGCCCTTTCGGAACTCGGCGGCGATCAGCTCGATGTGCGCGGCGAGGTCGCCTCGCCGGTGCTCGAGGATCGATCTGTCTTCGCTCACAGGCGGTGCTGGGGGACGTAGGCCGCGATCATCCCCACCACGAGCAGCCCCGCCAGGCCGAGGTAGAGGCTCCCGCCGATCAGGGCCTTGCGCGGGGTGCCTCCGAGCTGCATCGTCCTGATCGCCCGCGAGATCGAGCCGCCGTCGAGCATGCCGATCGGAAGGAGGTTGAAGAGGTTGAGCAGGAACCCGATGTAGCCGAGAGCCTGGAGGACGCGCGAGTGCTGCTGCTCGCCGAGGAGCCAGACTCCCGCGGCCGCCACGCTTCCCCAGAACGGGCCCGAGATCGAGACCCAGAAGCTCTGCCAGGGGCTCATCCGCGGGTTGCGGAGCTTGACGTAGGCGCCGAAGAGATGGAAGACCGGCAGGTCGGGGTCGAGGCCTCTCCGCTTCGCCTCGACGAAGTGGCCCAGCTCGTGGACGAGGATGAGCAGGACCGCCCCGAGGCCGAACTTCCAGCCCCAGATCAGCGCGTAGCCGCCGACGGCCGCGAAGATCGTCCAGAACTTCGCGGCGGCGACGCCGAACTTGGCGATCAGCCCGACCACGACGGCGACCGGCCCCCAGATCCGCCGGACGACCTCGCGCCACATCGGCTCGGGCTGGATCGGTCGGTACTCGCGCTCCGGGACCTCCGGCTGGAAGTCGGTCACGGAATCGCCACGCTGCGGCCGTCGGCCTCGACCGAGGGCGCCGAGAAGACGCAGTCGACGTGGATCGCCGCGTGGTTATCGCCGCCGTACGAGCCCGTGTTGCGGCCGATCGCGACGTGCGCCGTTCCGCCGGCCTTCTCGTCCAGCATCACGTGGCCCCGCGGCCGCACGGCGTGATTGAGCCCGATGCCGAGCTCGGCGATCACGTCGGCACCCGCTCCCGCGCCCGCGACCAGGTCGCGGAGCATGTCCGCCGCGCGGCCACCCTCGATCGAGGTCACGCGTCCGTGCCGGAACCTGAGCGTGACCGGCTCGTCGACGAGCCCGTCGACCGTGTACGGGACGGTCAGGTCGGCGACGAGCACGCCGTCGGCGCCGTCCGCGTGCGGGGCGACGTAGATCTCGCCGCCCGGGTAGTTCGCGGTCTCGCCGGGCCCGAGGCCGGCGGCGTCGGTCTTCCACGGGCGGCCGCCGACGCGCAACGTCAGGTCGGTTCCCGCCTGCCCGCGAATCCGGACCGTGTCGCAGCCGTCCACCTGCGCGATCAGGCCGCGCGCCGCGCCGGCGAGGTCGGGCGGGCGCTCCGACAGCTCGTTCCGGAGCAGGTCGCCGTCCACGAAGCCCATGAAGATCTGCCTGCCGCCGTGCCCGATCACGGCCTCCATCAGCTGAAAGCGCGCGTTCGCCTCGTCGCCGCGCGGCTGCTCGGACAGGAAGAGCGAGACGTCGGCCTCCCGCGCGCCCTCGAGCACGGCGGCAGGCGCGTCTGACAGCGGCCGCTCGCCCGCCCAGAGCTCGAGCCTCGGCTCGCCCTGCGCGTCCTTCACGGCCGCCGCGAGCTCGGACCCCTCGGCGGTCAGGGGCTCGTCGACGACGACCAGCACACGCTCGCCGGGCCTGAGGCCGGCGGCGCCGATCAGGTTCTCGCACCAGCCGGGGTGGGCGAGGCGCTCCATCAGGATGATGGTATCGGCGACGGCTGGGGCTCCGGCCCGCGCGCGGGCGCCCGTGGTTCCGCCGCGTGGCCCCCTCCCGTGTACGCTCACGAGCCTCGCCCGATCCACTCCTCGCCGTCTTCGTAGACCTCCTTCTTCCAGAGCGGCACCGTCTCCTTGAGCGTGTCGATCGCCTCCTTGCAGGCCGCCAGCGCGGCGGCACGGTGCGGAGCGGAGACGGCGATCACGACCGAGAGCCCGCCGATGTCGACGCGGCCGATCCGATGGGTGATCGCGATCTCGCAGAGGCCGTGCCTCGTCTTCAGGTCGTCGGCGAGCTCGGCCATCACCTGCTCGGCCATCCCGCCGTAGGCCTCGTACTCGAGGAAGCGGACGCTGCGTCCGCGCGAGCCCGCCCGGGTGGTGCCGACGAACGTGACGACGGCGCCCGCGCCCGGGTCGGCGACCTCGTCGATCACGGCCGCCGGGTCGATGGGCTCGTCCGTCAGCCTGAACGAGCCGGAGCCGCCGGAGACCGGAGGGATCAGCGCCACCTCGTCGCCCTCCTCGAGCGCCGCCTCGCGTGCCGCGTAGCGCTGGTTCACCGCGTAGAGCAGCCCCTCCGGCTCGTCGCCGAGCCCGAGCGCAGGCCAGACGTCGGCGACCGTGGCCGCCTCCAGCTCGCGCTCGGCGAAGCCGGCCCGCTCGCGCAGCCCGGCGAACAGCCTGACCGTGACGCGCATGCTCGAACAGTACGCTGAGGTGCGATGGGCATGTTCTTCCACTCGGCCGACGAGGCGCCCGAGCGTCCGGCCGACCCCGCCCTCCGGCGGGCGAACCTGCGCCGCGTCGGGAGCCTCTTCTGGCCCTACCGCCTGCGGCTCTCCGGCCTGCTGGGCCTGATCGTCGTCTCCGCCGGGCTCGGCGTGATCCCCGCCTTCCTGCTCAAGCACGTGCTCGAGGCGATCGGCAGGCACGACACGTCCGCGCTCTCCGTCAACGCCGGCGGGATGATCGCGATCGCGGTCGTCACCGGCGTCCTCGGCGTCGTCCAGACGCTGCTCTCCAACCAGGTCGGCCAGCGGGTCATGCACGACCTGCGCGCCGCGGTCTTCCGGCACCTGCAGCGGCTCTCGCTCGCCTTCTTCACCCGCACGCGCACGGGGGAGGTGCAGTCGCGGATCTCGAACGACATCGGGGGCGTCCAGAACGTGGTCACGAACACGGCCACCTCGATCGCCTCGAACGTGACCACCGTCGCAGCGACCGTGGTCGGCATGCTCGTCCTGAACTGGCAGCTCGCCCTGTTCGCGCTCGCGCTGATCCCTCTGTTCGCGCTCCTCACCCGGCGCGTCGGCAACGAGCGGCGGCGCATCGCGAAGACGACGCAGGAGACCCTCGCCGACATCTCCAGCCAGGTGCAGGAGTCGCTGTCGGTCTCGGGGATCCTGCTCGGCAAGACGATGGGGCGGGGAGACGAGCTCGCCGACCGGTTCGAGACCGACTCGCTCCGGCTCGCCGATCTCGAGGTCCGCCAGCGGATGGCCGGGCGCTGGGTCATGGCCTCGATCCAGACGAGCTTCGCGGTCATGCCCGCCGCCGTCTACTGGTTCGGGGGCCTCGCGCTCGCCCACGGCTCGCACGCCGTCTCCGTGCCGATGCTGGTCTCGTTCACCACCCTGCAGACCCGGCTCTTCTTCCCGGTCGGGTCCCTGCTCGGGGTCGGGCTGGACGTGCAGACCTCCCTGGCCCTCTTCGACCGGATCTTCGAGTACCTCGACCAGCCGGTCGACATCTTCGAGAAGCCCGGCGCCCTCCGGCGCGCCCGGCCCGGCGACGTCGTCTTCGACCGGGTCTGGTTCCGGTACGGGCCGCAGGAGTGGACGCTGGAGGAGGTCAGCTTCGCCGTCCCGGCCGGGACGACGACCGCGCTCGTCGGCGAGACCGGGTCCGGGAAGACGACCCTCGCCTATCTCGCCGCGCGCCTGTACGACGTCGAGCGGGGGTCGGTCACGATCGGCGGGGTCGACGTGCGCGACCTGTCCTTCACGGCGCTGTCCGACCTCGTCGGGGTGGTGTCGCAGGAGACCTATCTCTTCCACGCCTCGGTGCTCGAGAACCTGCGCTACGCGAAGCCCGACGCGACCGAGGACGAGATCGAGGCGGCGGCCGAGGCGGCGCGGATCCACCACGTGATCGCCGTCCTGCCCGAGGGCTACGACACGGTCGTCGGCGAGCGAGGCTACCGGTTCTCGGGCGGGGAGAAGCAGCGGATCGCGATCGCGCGGACGATCCTCCGCAACCCGCCGATCCTCGTCCTCGACGAGGCGACCTCCTCGCTCGACACCGGCACCGAACGGCTCGTACAGGAGGCGCTCGACCGCCTCTCCGAGGGGAGGACGACGATCGCGATCGCGCATCGCCTCTCGACCGTGCGCGACGCCGAGCAGATCGTCGTCCTCGACCGAGGCCGGGTCGTCGAGATCGGTCGCCACGAGGAGCTGCTCGCCCGCGGCGGCCGCTACTTCGCGCTCGTCAGCCGCGACGCCGAGCAGGTCTCGCCGGCGCTCGCGTAGCGCCCCGGCGGAGGCGTGCTACGCCGTCGCTGCCTCCATCTGCGCCACCGGCACGGCCTGTCCGGGCTCTGCGCCGACGACGAGGAGGCGCGGCATGCCGGGAGCCGGCGGCTCCGGGAAGACGGCCACGTTCGTCGACGACGCGAAGAACCCGATCACCCGTGCGGGCGTGTCGCCGACGTTGCGCATCCCGTGCAGCGCCAGTGCCGGGACGATCGCCAGCTGCCCTTGCCCGAGCATCGCCGTCTCGCCGCCGACGGTCGCCTCGACCGCGCCCTCGAGGACGAGGAGCACCTCCTCGGCGCTGTCGGTGTGCTCGGCGAGGACGGCGCCGGGCTCGAAGAGGAGGTAGACGGCGGCGGTCGCAGCCGCGCCGGTCGCACTGGAGAACGGGAAGGTGACGGAGAACCCGCCCCCGAGCTCGGGGACTTCGATGGTGTTGAGGTCGACGCTGAACATCTCTCTCCTCCTTTCGTTGCACATGGCTGTGCATCGGATCATGTCAGACCGTGGCGCTCCTGTCAAATTCGGAGTACACTTGTGTGCAATGAGCCGGACGTACCAGAAGAAGAAGCGTGCCGAGCGAGAGGCCGAGACACGGCGTCGCATCCTCGACGCGGCGGTCGCCATGCATACGTCCCTCGGCCCGGCGCGCACGACCGTGAGCGCGATCGCAGAGCAGGCGGGCGTGCAGCGGCACACCGTGTACGCGCACTTCCCGGACGAGGAGACGTTGTTCGCCGGCTGCTCCGCCCACTGGGCGGCTGCGCATCCGTTCCCGGACGACGCTGCGTGGCAGGCGGTCGCCGAGCCACGCCGGCGTCTGCGCGCGGCGATCTCCGATCTGTATTCCTGGTATCGCAAGGCGTTTCCAGGACTGGGGGTACTGCGGCGCGACGCAGATCTCCATCCCGTCCACGGGCGCCTGGTCGCCGCTTTCGACGAGCGGCTCGCCGGGCTCGCGGACGTCCTCGCCCGCGGCTTCGGGGCTGGCGGGCGGAGGTCCGCTCTGGTGCGCGCGGCGGTCGGGCACGTCCTCTCCTACGAGACCTGGGAGTCGTTCGCGGTCCGCGAAGGTCTCGACGACGCGGCGGCGGCGGAGCTTGCGTCCGCGGTCGTCGACGCGGCGTTAGGCTGACCCGCGTGACAGCCGACCGGCGTGAGACCGACTCCGGGATCGAGGTGAAGCCGGTCTACACGGCGGACGACGTCGCCGGGCTCGAGCTGGAACCGCCGGGCGAGTTCCCGTTCACGCGCGGCCCGTACGAGACGATGTACCGCGGCCGCCCGTGGACGATCCGCCAGTACGCCGGGTTCGGATCCGCGGAGGAGACGAACGCGCGGTTCCGCTACCTGCTCGAGCGCGGTCAGACCGGGCTCTCGACCGCATTCGACCTCCCGACCCAGCTCGGGTACGACTCCGACGACCCGCGCGCCGCCGGGGAGGTGGGGCGGACGGGAGTTGCGATCGACTCGCTCGCCGACATGGAGATCCTCTTCGACGGGATCCCGCTCGGAGAGGTCTCGACGTCGATGACGATCAACGCGCCCGCGTCGCTGCTCCTGCTCCTCTACGAGCTGGTCGCCGAGAGGCAGGGGGTGGCCGGCGAGAAGCTGCGCGGCACCGTCCAGAACGACATTCTCAAGGAGTACGTCGCCCGCGGGAACTACATCTTCCCGCCGCGGCCCTCGATGCGGCTGACCACCGACCTCTTCGCCTACTGCGCGGAGCGCGTGCCGAGCTGGAACGTGATCTCGATCTCCGGCTACCACATCCGCGAGGCCGGCTCGACCGCCGTCCAGGAGATCGCCTTCACGCTCGCGAACGGGCTCGCGTACTGCCGTGCTGCCGTCGAAGCTGGCCTTTCGCCGGACGACTTCGGGGAGCGGCTCTCGTTCTTCTTCAACGCCCACAACCACTTCTTCCAGGAGGTGGCGAAGTTCCGGGCGGCCCGGCGGCTATGGGCCAGGCTGCTGCGCGAGCGGCTCGGAGTGACGAACGAGCGGGCGCTCGCGCTGCGGTTCCACGCGCAGACCGGCGGCTCGACCCTGACCGCGCAGCAGCCCGAGAACAACATCGTCCGGGTGGCGGTGCAGGCGCTTTCCGCCGTGTGCGGTGGGGCGCAGTCGATCCACACGAACGGGTTCGACGAGGCGCTCGGACTGCCGACCGAGCGCGCGGCGCGAATCGCGCTCAGGACGCAGCAGATCCTCCTGCACGAGGCCGGCGGGACGGAGACCGCCGATCCGCTGGGCGGCGCGTACTTCCTCGAGGCGCTCACGGACGAGTTGGAGGCGCGGGCGCTGGAGCTCGTCGATCGGGTCGAGGAGCTGGGCGGCGCCGTCGAGGCGGTCGAGCAGGGCTTCGTCCAGGGTGAGATCGACGAGGCGGCCTACCGGTACACGGCCGAGGTCGAGCGCGGCGAGCGCGTCGTCGTGGGCGTGAACCGCTTCGCCGAGGCCGATCGTCACGGCGAGGAGATCGAGCTTCACCGCCTCGACCCGGAGGTCGAGCGCCGCCAGCTCGAGCGGACCGCACGCGTGCGATCGGAGCGGAGCGCCGAGGCCGCCGCCGCGGCGCTCGCCGAGGTCCGCCGGGTCGCCTCGACGGAGGCGAACCTCCTGCCGCCGATGCGAGAGGCCCTCCGCGCCCGCTGTACGGTCGGCGAGATCTGCAGCATGCTTCGCGACGAGTGGGGCACCCACGACGCCCGTCGAGCCTGACCGTCGAGACGGCCCTCGCGCGCCGGGCCCGCCTGATCTTTCGAGACGCCCTTCCCCCACGGATAGTGCCTGGCACTCGAGCTGTGACGATTCCGAACCTCTTCGTCCACCGGTAGTGCCTGGCACTGGGGTGTGACGATTCAGGGCCAGTTTGTCCACCGGTAGTGCCTGGCACTCGGAGAGTTTGGCGAAACGGGGGATCACGGCGATGATCCCTGCACATGGAACCAGCCATCGCGACTCTCTCGGGACTCATGAACCGCGAGACCCTGATCGGTTTTGTCGTTCCGATCTACGGAGCCTTGGCGGTAGCGGACATGGCCCTTACCGAAGCGTGGAAGCCGCATTACTTCGACGCGCTCGGAGTGGTCGAGTTTGTGGCGCTGATCCCGATTGCTGCGATTCTTGGAGTCTCAGCCGCCCCGCTGCGGCACTCGCTGTTCAAGCTTGCTGCAGGCGGGATGCGGTGGACGTTGTTTCCCTATGGGCGGGCCATCAAGACGTGGCGCGACGAGATCGAGGAGGTCTGGGTCTACACCTATGACGAACTTTGGCCACTGATTCGATCGCTAACGGACAGCCGAGAGCAGTCATATCTTGACGATGCGGAGACAGACGCCGCCGCACTTCTTATCAGCGCTCTGAGCGCGATCGGAATTTCTATCACGGTAGCGGTTGACAGAGGAGGCGAGTGGTGGCTGTTGCTGATCGTCGCCGGTGTCTTTGTGTCTGTGTTCCTCTATTGGCAGGCAATCGAAGCGGTAAAACGAGTTGGGGTTCAGTCGAGGTGTGCCGTTTCGGGGCCGGTTTGTGCACCGGTGGTGCCTGGCACTCGAGCTGTGACGATTCCGAACCTCTTCGTCCACCGGTAGTGCCTGGCACTGGGGGTGTGACGATTCAGGGTCGGTTCGTCGACCGGTGGTGCCTGGCACTCGAACTGTGACGAGTCGGGAGGTTCTCGTCCCCCGGGCGGGCCGGGGCGGCCCTGTGCGAGGCTAACCACATCGTCGGGGTCGTAGTCGAAGAGAGAG
Organism: uncultured Actinomycetes bacterium; assembly: GCA_963837265.1. Classification (GTDB taxonomy): domain Bacteria; phylum Actinomycetota; class Thermoleophilia; order Gaiellales; family Gaiellaceae; genus DATBLE01. The sequence goes on along the minus strand of CAWIMQ010000001.1, from coordinate 294,804 downwards.
GCGGATGAGCGAGGCCGTCGCACCGGCGCCTGCGGAGGTCGCGTTCACCGCGCGGCCTGCCGGCCCCTGGAGGATCGCCTGGAGACGGCTTCGCCGCGACCGGGTCGCACTCGCCTGCGGAGTGGCCGTCGTCGCGATCCTGTTCGCCGTCTCCGCCGGAGCGCCGATCGCCTCGGCGCTGCTCGGCCACGGCCCGAACGACCCCTTCCCGTACGCCGTGAGCACGGCTCTGCGTCCCGTCGGGCCGTGGTCGAGGATCCCCGACACGCTCCAGATCGGAGCGGGCACGAACACCGGCGACGAGGTCGGCCTGCCGCCCCCGCCGAAGGGCACCGGCAAGACCCTGTTCATCCTCGGTGCCGACGGCCCTCTCGGCCGCGACGAGCTCCTGCGCCTCCTCTACGGCGGCCGCGTCTCCCTGGCCGTCGCACTCGGAGCCACGCTGCTCGCCGTCCTGATCGGAACCACGCTCGGCGCGCTCGCCGGTTGGGCGGGCGGCCTCGTCGACGCGGTGATCTCCCGCTTCACCGACCTGGTGATGGCGTTCCCGTACCTGCTCTTCCTCGTGATGATCGGAAGCACCGTCAGCGGCGGCCTCGAGGACGTGACGCTCGGGGGCGCGCTGAACCGCGGCGTCCTCCAGCTCGTCCTGCTGATCGGAGCGTTCACGTGGTTCTACCCCGCCCGGATCGTGCGCACCCACGTGCAGTCGCTGCGCCACGCCGAGTTCGTCGAGGCGGCCGCGATGACGGGCGCGCGCGACACGAGGATCGTCCGGACCCATCTCCTGCCCTACGTCGTCCCCCCGCTCGTCGTCTACGGGACCCTCGCGGTCGCGACGAACGTGATGGTCGAGGTCGGCGTCACCTTCCTCGGCGCCGGCGTTCACCTTCCGACCTCGAGCTGGGGCAGCCTGCTCGCGCAGACGTGGGGGACGCTGCTAGCTCCGAACCCGTACAACCCCGCCACGACCCAGCCCTGGCTGACCGTCCTTCCGAGCGTGGCGATCTTCCTGACCGTCTTCTGCCTGAACCAGCTCGGCGAGGGCCTAGGCGAGGCGCTCGACCCCAAGGGGAGCCGGTGATCGGCTACATCCTCCACCGGGCGGCGGTCGCGGTCGGCCTGCTCTTCGTGCTGTCGATCGTCACCTTCCTGATGTACTCGCAGATCCCGTCGAACCCGGCCGGGTTCGTGGTCGACCTCCAGCACGCGACGCCGGAGCAGATCAGAGAGGCGGACCACCGGCTCGGCGTCGACAGGCCGCTGCCGGTTCAGTACGCGAAGTTCGTCGAGCGAGCCGTCCGGGGCGATTTCGGATACTCGTGGAACACGATCCGCTTCTCGCCGGCGGGGCAGGCGAGCGGCGTCCACGTCGGCAGGCTCGTCTGGAATGCCACGAGGGTGACCGCGTCGCTCGTCGCCGGCGGCTTCGTCCTCCTGCTCGCGATCGCCCTGCCCCTCGGGGCGGTCGCGGCGACGCGTCCGCGCGGGCTCGTCGACCGCCTCTCGCTCGGGTTCTCGCTCGCCGCGATCTCGACGCATCCGCTCGTCGTCGGTCTCCTGCTCCAGCTCTTCGTCGGCTACCGCTGGCAGGTCGCCCCGGCGTTCGGCTACTGCTCCTTCTGGCCCCCCTCGGCAGGCGCCCGCGCCGCCGCCGCGCAGGCGAACGTCCCGATCTGCGGCGGTCCGGCGTCGTGGGCGTCGCATCTCGTGCTGCCCTGGATCACCTTCGCGCTCTTCTTCGTCGCCCTCTACCTCCGGATGATGCGGACGCGGATGATGGAGGTGCTGGGCGAGCCGTACGTGCGGACGGCTCGGGCCAAGGGCGCTTCGGAGCTGCGCGTGCTGCGGAGGCACGCCCTGCGGAACGCGATCTCCCCGGTCGTGACCATGGTCGGGATGGACGCCGGCACCGCGATCGGCATCGCGCTCTACGTCGAGACGGTGTTCGGGCTGCCCGGCCTCGGCCGGACCACGATCGTCGCCCTGCGGGGGTTCTCGGGCTTCGACCTGCCGGTGATCGTCGCCGTCGTGCTCGTCACGGCCGTCGCGATCATCGGGCTCAACCTGCTCGTCGACCTGGCGCTCTATGCGATCGACCCGACGATCGCCCGGAAGGGGCGCAAGACGCTGGGGGCGACGGCGGCCTAAGCTCCGCTTCCGTGCGGATCCTGCTCGTCTCGCAGATGTACCCAGGGGTGGACGACCCCGACCTCGGCGTCTTCGTGGCGCAGCTCGAGGCGGCGCTGCGCGACCGCGGCCACGAGCTCGAGCGCGCCGTCGTCGACCGGCGCGAGGGAGGCCCGCGCCGCCATCTTCGGCTCTGGCGCGAGGTCCGAGCCGCCGGGCGGCGGGTCCGCCCGGACGTCGTCTACGCCCACTTCCTCGTCCCGGCGGGCCTTGCCGCTGCGCTCGCGTCGCGCCGGCCGCTGGTCGTCACCGCGCACGGCCAGGACGTCGCCAACATCGGCCGGATCCCCGGCGTGGCTGCGGCGACCGGCTACGTCGTCCGCCGCGCCGCGGGTGTCATCGCGGTCTCGGACTGGCTGCGCCGCGAGCTGGAGGCGAAGGTGCCCGCGGCGCGGGGAAAGGTCGAGGTCGTGGACTGCGGCGTCGACCTCGAGCGGTTCGCGCCGTCGCCCGCCCCCGAGGGGCCGGCGGCCTTCGTCTGCTTGGGATCGCTGACCGAGCGCAAGAACGTGCTTCGCCTCGCGGCCGCCTTCGAGCGACTCGGCGAGGGAACGCTCACGTTCGTCGGGGACGGGCCGCTTCGCCCGCGGCTCGAGGGCCGTCCGGGAATCGTCGTCACGGGGACGGTCCCGCACGACGAGATCCCCGGCCGTATCGCCGCCGCGCGGGTCGTCTGCGGCCCGAGCCTCGTGGAGCCGTTCGGGCAGGCGCTGCTCGAGGCGATGGCCGCCGGCCGGCCGGTGGTGGCGACGCGCGTCGGCGGGCCGCCGGAGTTCGTCTCTCCCGGGTCGGGCGTCCTCGTCGATCCCCTCAGCGAGGACGGCATCCTCGAGGGGCTGGGCCGGGCCGCGGCGCTCCCCTGCCCCAACGAGGCGGCCCGAGCCGCCGCGGCCGAGCACGACGTCAGGCGTCAGGCGGAACGGGTGGAGGCGATCCTCCGGCGAGCCGCTCGAGGTCGGCGAGCCTGACCTCGACGAGCGGGCGGATCCGTTCCTCCAGCCCGGCCTCCCGCGCCAGCGCGAGCGCCTCATCGTAGGTCTCGCGCACCTTCTCGGGGGCGACCCCCTGCTTCAGCCGGTTGTCACCGGTGACGAGCAGCTTCTGGATTCGGTCGCGGACGCCGGCCAAGACGTGAATACCGTACTGAGGGATTGCCTTTTCGGGGGCCTTCTGCTCGAATCACGATGCCGTGCCGGTCAAGGTGCTGATCGCGGACGATCATCGCCTCTTCTCCGAGGCGCTCCAGGCGATTCTCTCGACAGACGAGCGGATCGAGGTCGTCGGCCTGGCGTTCTCCGGCGAGGACGCGGTGTGCGAGGTGGAGAGGCTCGATCCGGACGTCGTGCTGATGGACATCAGCATGCCGGGGGTGGACGGCCTCGAGGCGACGAGGCGCATCTCGGCTGCGCGGCCCAGGACACGCGTTCTCGTCGTCACCGGGTCGGACGCGCGCCAGGACGTGGACGCGGCACGCTCGGCCGGGGCGGCCGGGTACGTGACGAAGGACCAGATCGCGGCCGAGATGATCGCCGCGATCATCGACCTCGCGCCGGATCCTCCTCAGCTACCCTAGCTCGATGCTCCAGGTCGTCGCCGTCGTTCACGTCCTCCTCACGATCTCGCTGATCGGCCTGATCCTGATGCACTCCGGCCGCGACTCCGGCTTCGGCGGCATGGGCTTCACGCCCGCCTCGCAGGGGGGCACCCACATCGTCGAGCGGAACCTGACCCGGTTGACCGTGCTGGTCGCGCTCGCGTTCACGGGCACGACGGTCGCGCTGTTCCACCTGCTCGGCTAGCGCGGGCTAGTGTCCTGAGTCGTTAATCCGTTGGCAGTAGGCGGCGAGGCTGTCGAGGATCTCGTCCGCGCTCTTGTGCCAGACGAACGGTTTCGGGTTGTCGTTCCAGTTCGTGATCCAGGTGCGGATCGAGGCGACGAGGTCGCGGACGGAGCGGTGGCTGCCGCGCTTGATCCATTTCGTCGTCAGCTCGGCGAACCAGCGCTCGACGAGGTTGAGCCAGGAGCTGTAGGTCGGGGTGAAGTGGAACGTGAACCGCGGGTGGCGGACGAGCCAGCGCTGGATCGACGGCGTCTTGTGCGTCGAGGAGTTGTCGAGCACCACGTGCACATCCAGGTCGGCCGGCACCGCGGCGTCGACCTGGTTGAGGAAGCGCTTGAACTCCTCGGCGCGGTGCCGCGGCCTCATCTCGCTGATCACCTGACCGGAGGCCACGTCCAAGGCGGCGTACAGGTTGGTTGTCCCGTAGCGGACGTAGTCGTGGCTGCGCCGCTCGGGCACTCCGGGCATCAGCGGCAGCACCGGCGCCGTCCGGTCGAGCGCCTGGATCTGCGACTTCTCGTCCACGCACAACACGACCGCCGCCTCGGGCGGGTTCAGGTACAGCCCGACGATGTCGCGCACCTTGTCGATGAACTGCGGATCCGGCGAGAGCTTGAACGTCTCCGTCTGGTGCGGCTTCAGCCCGAACGCACGCCAGATCCGGCTGACCGCGCTCTGACTCATCCCGGTCGCCGCCGCCATCGACCGCGTCGACCAATGCGTCGCCCCTTTCGGCTGCTCCTCCAATGTCTTCACGATCAGCCGCTCGACATCCTCGTCGCTGATCGAGCGCGGCTTGCCCGGCCGCGGCTCGTCATGAAGCCCATCAAGCCCACGCCGAGCGAACCGACCACGCCACCTCCCGACCGTCTGGCGACTGCACCCCAACTCGTCCGCGATCTCGGTGCTCGACTTCCCCTCCGCCGCAGCCAGCACAACCCGGCACCGGAACGCGAGCGCCTGCGCGCTCGACCGCCGCCGAGCCCACCGCTCGAGCACCTCCCGCTCCTCCGCACTGACCACAACCTCGGCACGCTCCCCCATGACCTCTCCCATCGTCGCCGTTGACGACGACGGCATTCGCCACAAAACCCCAGGTCCCTCCAACCCGTCCGCGAACTAACGACTCAGGTCACTAGAGACCCGGTGCCGAGCCGGCGCCCGTGACGTTGAAGCAGCCGGTCGCGAGCGCGGGAACGCGGTAGCCGAACGCCCAGCGCTCGTCGTAGAAGTCGCTCACGTTGACGAGCAGCGAGTCCCGGGTCAGGGCGGGGACGTCCGCGAGCAGCTCGGGCACCGCCACCGTGAAGCGCAGGTTGACGAGGGGCTCGGCGACCTTCCCGTCGCGGACGCGAAACGTGCCGTCCCGGGTCATGCCGGTGATCACCCCCTCACGCGGGTCGACGATGCCGAGATAGTGAAGACGCGTGACGTACAGCCCGTCGCCGACGAGGTCGGCCAGCTCGTCGACGGACTCGGCGTCTCCGGTCGACATCGTCACCGCGGTCGGGATCGCCCCGTAGGAGCGCATCTCGGCGGGCAACCCGTGCCCCGTGGAGTCTCTGCCCGCACGCGCTGCCGTCGCTCGGTCCCAGACCGCGTCGCGGATCACCCCCTCGTCGACGAGGACGACTCGCTGCTTCGGCGTCCCTTCGTAGTCGACCGCCGCCGGCAGGCCGCGCGGGTCGAGCGCGTCGTCGGCGAGCGTCACCCGCGGATCGAAGACACGCAAGCCGATCCGGCCCGAGAAGAAGCTCCGTTCCTCGAGCAGCGCGAGCCCGTTGAACATGTCGATCGCGGCGTAGTAGAGGAGCTCCGCGACCGCGTACGGCTCGAGCACGGCCCGGTAGCGCGCGGGCTCGGCCGCCGAGGCATGGTGCGTGCGCGCCGCTTTCCGCGCCGCCTCCTCGGCGACCGCGGCCGGGTCGATCTCGCCTGCGCGCCAGGCGGTGCGCAGTGCGTATCCAGAGGCGCCGTCGCCCGCGGCGAGCGCCAGGCAGGTCGCATCGGTCGTCCGCTGCGAGGCGCGCAAGCCCGCGCTCGAGGCGACCGCGAGCTCGCACACCCCGCTCGTGAAGTAGCCGTACAGGCCGAAGTCGCCGGCGGCCCCGATCGCCGTCGTCGCGAGGCGCGCCTGGTCGTCCGCCCCCAGCGCGGCCGTCTCCTCGTCGTAGCCGCCGATCGGCGGGACCTCGGCGGGCGGCGCGGGCGGGACGAGGTCCGGATCCGGGCTCGCGCTCGCGGCCAGGTCGCCGGCCCGGCGGGCGAGCCGGGCAAGCCCCTCGTCGTCGGTGTGGTTCGTGGCGGCGACGCCGGCGCGGCCGTCACGGATCACGCGGAGCTGGACCGCGACGTTGTCGACCAGCGTCGGCTGGTGGACCTCGTCGCCCGCGTACCGCGCGAAGCCGGAGCGCTCGGTGGTGGCGACCGCCTCGGCCCCGTCGCCGTCGGCGAGCGCGAGCGCCCGCTCGGCGAGCGCCAGCGCCTCGCTCATGCCATTCCCCTCCCTTCGGTCGGGAAATGGCCGGCGAGCCTCCCTAACCATTTCGCGCGAGCGAAATGGCCGCTCACGACGTGACGCCGATCTGAACGTTCCGGAAGCGGGCGGGCGAGGCACCGTGCGAGACGTGGGCGTGCTGGCCGGGCTGCCCCTTGCCGCAGTTCGTCAGCCCGTGCATCACCCAGGCTTCCGGCCCGGCGACCCGGTCGAGAGACGCCCAGAAGACCGGCGTGACGCCCGTGTAGGTCGCGTCGCGCAGCATCCGGCCCAGCTTCCCGGATTTGATCTCCCACGCGATCTGCGTCCCGAACTGGAAGTTGAGCCGCTTGTCGTCGATCGACCAGCTGCGGTTGGTCTCCAGGTAGACGCCGTCGTCCACCTCCGAGATCAGCTCTTCGAGCGTGCCGCTCCCCGGCTCCAGGTGCAGGTTCGTCATCCGGACGAGCGGCATCCGGGCCCAGCCGTCCGCCCGCATCGAGCCGCCGGCCCCGTGGCCGATGCGCGCGGCGGTCTCACGCGAGGTCAGGAAGCCGCGCAGGACGCCCTCGGCCACGATCGGGACCCGCTCCGCAGGAACGCCCTCGTCGTCGAAGGCGAAGGTGCCGAGGCCGAGCGGCGTGGTCGGGTCGGCGGTGATGCTCATGTGCTCGGAGCCGTACCGGAGCGTGCCGAGGTCGCCCGGGGAGAGGAAGCTCGTTCCTGCGTACGCCGCCTCCGTACCGTAGATGCGGTCGAGCTCGGTCGGATGGCCGACGGACTCGTGCACCTGGAGCTGCATCTGCTCGGCGTCGATCACCACCGTCGTCACCTTCGCCGGGCACACGTCGGCGCGCAGCAGCGCCGCCGCCTGCTCGGCCACCCGCGGCGCCTCCTGCTCGAGGCCGAGGCTCTCGACGTGCTCCCAGCCGGCCTGCGCGCTCGAGCCGACATGCGCGCTCGGATGGCTCCGCACCTGGACGGTCCCGTCGGCACCGATCGCGGTCACGTCGAGCCCGCCGCCGCACTCGACGAGCTCCTGGTCGATCTCCGAGCCCTCCGACGAGAGGAGCAGCTTCCGCTCGGACCGGGCGCGGACCTGAGCCTGCGTCACCTTGACGTCCGGGTGCCGCGCAGCCTCCTCGGCGCGCAGGCAGAGCGCGACCTTGTCCTCGAGCGAGACGGCGAACGGATCTTGCCGGACGTCCGGTCGGAAGCTGCCGGAACGGGGCTCGACCGCGGCCAGCGCCCTCGTCCCGTTGCCCCCGGCCGCCGCGGCGAAGGCAGCGGCCCGGAGTGCCGCCTCACGCCCGCCCTCGGGGCTCAGGCGCCGGTCGCAGGCGAACCCCCAGGCGCCACGGACCAGCACCCGGACGCCGATCCCGGCCGATTCCGCATCCGCGAGGGTGACGACGCGCCGGTCGCGCGTCTCGACCGCCTGCGAGCGCCGCACGACCGCGCGCGCGTCCGCGTACGCGGCCCCCGATCCGAGCGCGGCGTCGACCGCCGCTGCGCAGGCGTCCTTCATCGACTGCGCACCCTAGCGCCCGCGCAGCTGCGCGAGCGCCGGGAGCGAGGAGCGCATGCGCTGGAGAGGACTTGAACCTCCACGGCCCAACGGGCCACAAGGCCCTCAACCTTGCGCGTCTACCAATTCCGCCACCAGCGCGCGGCGGCAATTGTAGCCGTCGCGGGGGAACCCCTCGTTCCCCCGCGAGCCCTCTACTCGGCTCGCTCGCTGCACCCGCGTCGCCTGCCGACGGCGCGCGCCGCTGGGCCGCGCCCGCCGTGTCGGTCGCGGCGACGGCCCCCGGGGGTGAACGCCCAGGTGCGCAGTGAGTTCCGGAATGACGCCAGAGCCCGTTCCGGCCGAACGGGTGTCTTCCATCGCGCCCCGTGTCGTCTCAGGTCGGACGCGAACGTTGGGGGCACGGCGTCCCGACGGCTCGATCCGCGGCCGCGTATGTACCTTTACGGTTACATAACTACCCGGTTACACTCCGAGCGATGGATGAGGTGCTGCATGCCCTGGCGGATGAGAGTCGGCGCACGATGCTCGAGATCCTGCGCGGCCGCCCAGCGACGGTCGGCGAACTCGCCGAAGCGCTGCCGATCGCGCGACCGGGTGTCTCGCGGCACTTGCGGGTGCTGCGAGAGGCGGGGCTGGTCGAGGTCGAGCAGCGGGCGCAGTGGCGGGTCTATCGGCTGCGACCGGAGCCGCTCGCCGAGCTCGACGGCTGGCTCGAGCACTATCGGGTCATGTGGGAGCAGCGTCTCGACGCCCTGCACACAGAGATCGCCCGCGGCAAGCGGGCGAGGAGGAGAACCGCATGAATCAAATCCTGGGCAGCATGCGCCGGATCGACGAGCGCCGTGGGGCCGTGCGCGTGGAGGATGTGTATGACACGAACATCGCCGATCTCTGGTCGGCAATCACGGAGCCGGACGCCTCGCCCGCTGGATCGCCACGGTCGAGGGCGACCTGAGAGTTGGCGGCATCGTGCAGGCGCGTTTCACCAGCACCTGGGAAGGGCCTGGACGCATCGACGTCTGCGACCCTCCACACCGCCTTGTGATCACGATGGAGCCGGAAACCGACGACGAGGCTGTGATCGAGGCTGTGCCAGCGCTGAGGCCGGGCGGACGCGGCTCGTCGTCGAGGAGCGCGGCTTGCCGCTCGGCGTTCGATACAAGCACGGTGCCGGCTGGCAGGCCCACATCGAGGATCTTGGTCGCTACCTCGATGGAGACGGATCGAACTGGAAGGTGCGCTGGACGGAGCTGACACCGGCGTACCAGTCACTCGACCTGTCCTAAAGGGCCGCCGCACTTGCTCAGAAGCGCAGCCTGACCGGATGCGCGGTGACTCAGCGAGTGAGAAAACGCGGACAGGACTGCTCAGTCACAGCGTTCCAGGTCGCAGGCATTCGTCTGGGCCAGCGCAGGAATGTCGCTCGAGCGAGTGCGTGCGAGAGAGACGACTGATCCCTAACGCCTAGAGGCCGATCCGCGTCTTCCGGCGGACGCCGGTCCGTTCCTGGACCGCGCGATCCTCCTCGCCGTCTTTCTTCGCCGCCCAGATAGTGACCCAGAACAGGACGACGACGCTGACCACCGCGATCAGGCAGAGCACGACGCCGAGGACAATCGTCATGCCGGAAGTGTTCCCGATAGTGCCCGCGACCACGCGGGGACGCGAACCATCTGGCCAGCCCTTCGACGCCAGGTCACTTCCCTGGGTGGTGGGCGTCTCGCAGCTTGACGTCGTCCGATCCTGCCGCTACTCTCGAACGCATGTTCGCTTCCGGAGGTGCCACGTTGCTGACCAAGCGCCAGCAGGAGATCTGGGAGTTCCTCGTCGAGTACGTCGACGCGCACGGCTACCCGCCGACCGTTCGCGAGATCGGCGAGAAGGTCGGGCTCGCCTCGCCGTCCACTGTCCACGCGCACCTCGCGAACCTGGAGCGGGCCGGCGCGATCAAGCGCGATCCGACGAAGCCGCGTGCGCTCGAGCTCACCGGACGGGCCCGGCCCGGGGCGCGCGAGGGCGGCGCCATGCACTCGCTGCCGCTCGTCGGTCAGATCGCCGCCGGCGGCCCGCTGCTCGCCGAGCAGAACGTCGACGCGTACATCTCCGTCCCCGAGCCGCTCTCGCACGGGGGCGAGGAGTTCCTGCTCCGGGTCCGTGGCGACTCGATGCAGGACGCCGGCATCCTCGACGGCGACTACGTCGTCGTCCGCCGGCAGCAGGACGCCCGCGACGGCGACATCGTCGTCGCGCTCGCCGGCGACGACGAGGCGGCCGACGAGGCGACCGTCAAGCGGTTCTACCGCGAGCGCGGACGAATCCGGCTCCAGCCCGAGAACAGCGCGTACGAGCCGATCTACGCGAGCCACGTCTCGGTCCTCGGCAAGGTGATCGGAGTGTTCCGCACGCTGTGAACGTCGCCTCCTTCCACCGCACCCTCGACCAGGAGCTGATCGCGATCTTCCGTGGGGCGAGCCTGGAGTGCCCGGTCTGCGGCGAGTTCCTGCTCCACCGCGCCGACGGGATCGGCTGTGCGCTGTGTGGGTTGGAGCTGCCCGGCGGGCCTGCGCTCGGTGCGTCGACCGTCGACGCAGAGACGCTGGCCGGCGCTCCGTCTCTCTAGCGCCCCGCACCTTCTGGCACGCGGCTGTGGCGCGCGGCAGCCAGGTCTGGCAAGCTCCTCCCGTCCACGGCACCGCCCAGCCTTGGCCAAGTCGCTCGATTCCGCACTCGTCGCCCGTCTCCGCGAGGTGCTCGCGAGCGGCAGCGTGACCGAGAGCGAGCTGCGCGAGCTCAGCCGCGACGCCGCCCGGTGGGCGGAGGCGATCGAGAAGCGCGTCGGCGCGCGCGAGCGGCGGCTGGCCGCGCTGACCGCCGACCCGGAGAGCTCGATGGTCGAGATCGCCGCCGAGCTCCGCCGGGTCGAGCTGCTCCGGCCTCGGCTCGTGGAGGCGCGCGGCCTGCTCGCGCGGCTCGAGCAGCGCGCGCGGGAGCTTCGGGCCGCCTGGCTGAGGGCGGCCCAGAACTCGTAGCCGCTACCATTCACGGTGCAGGCCGGGTGACCGCGGGGCGCACGCTCCGAGGAAAGTCCGGACACCGCAGGGCAGGACGCTGGGGAAACCCCAGGCGGCGAAAGCCGACGGAAAGTGGCACAGAAAGGAGACCGCCTCCGGCGAACGCCTCTCCGGAGACGCCGGCGGTAAGGGTGAAAGGGTGGGGTAAGAGCCCACCAGCGTCGTGGTGACACGGCGGCTCGCCAAACCCCGTCCGGTGCAAGGTGAAGCAGGTTCCGACGACGCGGCCCGCCGAGGAACCGGGTACACCGCTCGAGCCGCCGGGCAACCGGCGGCCTAGAAAGATGGTCACCCTCGACAGAATCCGGCTTACAGGCCTGCTACGGAAAAAGCCCTGGAAACGGGGCTTTTTCTATTAGGTCGTGTCGCTCGGAACTCGTCGTGGTTTCGGTCAGGCAGCCTTCGGCGGTCTCTTCGGAACCGCTCGGCGCGGGCGCCCGGGTTCACACCGGCTTCGTCCCGTCCCGCGACGAGGACGGTATCAGCCGGTCCGGCCTGTCTCAAGATCGACACGGCAAGAGCGAGCCAACACCTCGCACCGCACATGATGTATTGGCCTGTAGTTACTGATATCGTAGATCCAGTAACTCACGTCTGAGAGGAGTTGTTGGCATGTCGATTCCGATACCGGCGGGGATTGGCGTCAAGGGGCGCGCCGAGTTGACGGCGGTGCTCGGCGCAGGTCGCCGGTTCGTGACACCAACCGATGTGGTTGAGGCACTTGGCGTCGACGCCGACACGGCCGCGAAAAAGCTGTCGCGCTGGGCGGCCGACGGCTGGCTTCGCCGGGCCCGGCGTGGCCTCTACATCCCTGTCCCACTCGATGCAAGCAGTCCGGCCTCCTGGTCCGAGGACGCACTGATCGTTGCAGCGGCAGTTTGGTCTCCCTGCTACTTCACTGGCTGGACCGCCGCCAATCACTGGGGACTCACCGAGCAGGTCTTTCGTACAACCGTCCTCAAGACGACCGAGCGAGTGCGAGCATCCTCCGTCCGGCTGCTCGACCACGACTACCTCCTCAGCCACATTTCAGCGGAAGCCCTGGAGTGGGGCATGAAGATGGAATGGCAGGGCGACGTACGCTTGAGCCTCGCCGACGCCGCGCGCACCGTCGTCGACATCCTCGACACGCCGCGGCTCGGCGGCGGCATTCGCCACTCTGCTGAGATCCTGGCGGCATACCTCGACGACCACGATGCCGCCACCCTCGTCGAGTACGGCGATCGTCTGGGGAACCGGACGGTGTTCAAGCGACTTGGCTACCTCGTCGAGACACTCGAATTCGATCGCCCGGAATTGATCGCAGCCTGTCGGGAACGCGTGTCGGCCGGCGTCTCCCTGCTCGATCCCGACGGACCAAAGGACGGTCGGCGTGTGAGCCGCTGGGGATTGCGCGTCAACGTCCGGGTTGAGCCGGCGGAGCCGTCGTGATCCCAGCTCGCGAGCTCTTCGACCTGCGGGCTGAGTGGTCGCTCGATGTCGGCGTGATCGAGAAGGACTACGTGCTCGGCTGGCTTCTCGCCGGCATAGCTAACCAACCTGATCTCGCCCGCACCTGGGTGTTCAAGGGCGGTACCTGTCTTCGAAAGTGCTTCTACGAGACGTATCGCTTCTCCGAGGACCTCGACTTCACCGTGGTTGACGGCGGACCGGAGACGCCCGAGGCCTTGCAGCCGATCTTCGTGGCGATCGCCGAATGGATGCGTGAGGAGTCTGGCATCGAGCTCGTCGTCGAGGAGGGGTCATTTCGGCGCCGCCGTAACCGCCGCGGCAACCCGACGACGGAAGGGCGAATCGCCTATCGCGGCCCGAACCCGCCGCCCCAGCTCCCCAAGGTGAAGCTCGACCTTACGGCCGACGAGGTTTTGGTCGAGCAGGTTGTGCAGCGGGCGATCGGCCACCAGTACAGCGACTCGCTTCCGGGCGAGGGGGTCGCCTGCTACGCGCTCGTCGAGCTGTTCGGTGAGAAGCTGCGTGCGCTCAGCGAGCGGTGCCGTCCGCGCGACCTCTACGACGTCGTGCACATGCACCGACACCCCGACCTCGTCGGGCAGGCGCCGGCGGTCGCCGCAGTGCTCGCCCGGAAGTGCGCGCACGCCGAGATCGAGATTCCCACGGCAGAGAGCATTCGCGACTCGCCGTACCGCGAAGAGATCGAGCGCGAGTGGCCGAACATGCTCGGCCACCAGCTGCCGCGGCCGCTGCCGCCCTTCGCCGAGTTCTGGGCGACGCTCGACGAGGTCTTCGCCTGGCTGGAGGGCGAAGTCTCGGTCGTAGTTCCGCCGCGAGCCGAACAGGCCAATCTCGATCCGGCCTGGGTACCACCGCGAGCGATCAGCTCCTGGCGACGCGGCTTCCCGTTCGAACTCATCCGCTACGCAGGCGCGAACCGACTCAAGGTTGACATCGATTACAGAGCCGAGGACGGCCGACAGGGTCCGCGACGCGTCGAGCCCTATTCGCTGCGCCGTACGCGGGACGGCAACCTCATCCTTTTCGTCGTCAACGATCGCGGCCAGCTACGCGGCTACCGGGCCGACCGCATCGCCGGGGTTCGGCCGACCGACGAGACCTTCCAACCCCGTTTCCTCGTCGAGTTTTGAGCGAACGGCACGCTGCGTGCCTAGGAGTTCGCGCGTGCCGTGGGGGTTCGGCGCCGACGCGATGCCCGCGCTAGCGGCGATCGCGGCAGCGGCGTGGTGCAGTTCGTCCTCGGCGACGTGCGCGTACCGACTGACCGTCGAGAGGTCTGCGTGGCCCAAGTAGGCGGCAACGAGGCGAGCATCGCCGGTCTCCTGGCGCAGCCAGGTGGCGGCGGTGTGCCGGAGCGTGTGCGCGGTGACGCGCTTCTCGATCGCGGCTCGCTCGGCAGCGCGGCTGATGATTCCGGCGAGGATGGTCGGCTGCAGGCGCTTGCCCTCGAGGCCGCAGAAGACCGGGGCATCCGCGGCCGCAGCGCGTTCGGCCCGAAGGAGAGCGAGCTCGCGGGCGAGCGGCGTCGCGAGCGGCTGACGGCGCGCCTTGCCGCCCTTGCCACAGCGGACGAGCAGCGACGGCCGCGGTCCCTCTAGCTCGAGGTCAGCCCAGTCGAGCGCGATCAGCTCCGCTCGGCGCAGACCGGTCTGGACGAGCGTGAGCAGGACGATCCGGTCACGCTCGGCGAGGCCTGCGCGTCTCCGCGGCGGGTGCTCCGCAGCGGCGAGGAGTCGTGCGAACTCCTGCTCGGACAACCAGTCCGCCTCCCGCTGTGGCTTCGGCGGCGCCTCGAGCTCGAGGAATGGGTCGGGCGTTCCGCTTCGCCGGCTGAGCCAGCGCACGAACCGACGCAGGAGGCCGAAGCGTCGGTAGTAGGTCGCCGGCGCCGGATCGGCCCGCCGCTGGTAGTCCGCCAGATGGTCGACGATCGTCGCCTCGTCGAAGATGCTGCGGTCGTGATCGCCACACCACGCGAGCAGGTCGTCGATCGCAATCCGGTATGCGGTGATCGTGCTCTCACTCCGCCTGCCCGCTTGGAGCCGGCGCAGCCAGTCGTCTCGGGCGCGCCGCAGGTCGGGCTGCGCGTGCGCGCTCGGCGGCGCTTGCCTCAGCTCGCCGAGCAGGCCGGCGAGGAGGGCCACCGCGTCGCTGGTGGCAGTGGCCGCCGCTATCCGCTGCGTCGGCGCCGGCAGCGGAGGCCCGGGGTCCTCGCCCGCCAGGCCGGGCGAATTGCCGGCATCGAGCTCGAAGAGCGTGAGCTGCCGAGGCGAGGTTTGCATCGAGGGTGGGTAACTTATCAAGCACGGGATATGGAGTCAACACGGAGGCTAGAATTCAGCGGCACGATGAGGGCCGCGGAGATCATCCGAGAGGCGCGCTTGAAGGCAGGTCTGACGCAGACGGAACTCGCGTCACGCCTCGGACGCGAGCGAGCTCAGGTCGCCCGCTGGGAGACCGGCGGCCAGGAGCCGAGCTTCGCCAACCTCGCCACCGCCGTCGAGGCCTGCGGTTACGCGCTCGACGTCGCCATCGTCGAGCCTGCGCCCACGCCTGAGCTCGACGCCGAGCTCGAGACGAGCGTGCAGCAGGCGCCGCAGCAGCGCGTCCAGGCGCTCCTCGAAAAGCTCGAGCGCATTCGATGAGCAGCCGGACCCCGTTCGACCCGTACGAGCTGATCGCGGCGCTCGACCGCGAGCGTGTCAGCTACGTGATCGTCGGCGGCTTCGCCCGCGTCGTCCACGGAAGCGGCGAGGTCACCGACGGGCTCGACATCGCGCCGTCGTTGCGTGACGAGAATCTCCGGCGCATCGACCGCGCCCTCGACCAGCTCGGCGCCAACGACTCAGCTCTCGCGGAGCAGCTTTCGTCAGGCGAGCCCGTGATGGCGGAGACGCGCGCCGGCGAGCTCCGAATCGTGCCCGAGCCGTGGGGCACGCGCGGCTACGACGACCTCCGGATCCGCGCCGGCCGCGAGAACCTCGGACGCGGGCTTCGCCCTGCCGTCGCTTCCGTCGTCGATTGCGTGCGCATGCTCGATGCGAGCGGCCGTGACGCCGACGATGATCGCCTCCTTCGGCTCCGCCGCATGATGGAGCTCGAGCGGCAGCTCGCTCCGAGCCGCCGCCTTGAGCTCGAGCGCTGAGGCGCCGCCGACTCCCTCGATTCGCGCCCCTATTGGGAGCGATAGCCAGCGAGACACAGATGCACTTTCCAGTGCAGACGCCTCAGCATTGCTGTACGGCTGTACGACGAGGCGGTGAGCCATAGCGAGTCGCCGGCAGCAACGCAAGGCCGAAAAGGGCCGGCGGCACGTCCCGAAGCTCCTCGGCGGCGAGCCCGCCGAGCCTGTCGAGTCCCTTGTCTACTCGCGCGAGCAGGCCGCGCGGGCGCTCGGCGTGAGCCTCGCCACCTTCGACCGGCGCGTCGTCCCGGCGATCGCGACCGTGAAGACCGAGTGGGGCGCGAGGCTGATCCCGTCCGCCGAACTCGAGCGCTACCTCGCTGAACGCACGGAGGAGCCGCGGGCTCCGCGTCGACGCGCAACGCCATCTGGCCGAAAGTCCACACTCCCGCCCGACATCGTCGAACGGATCCGCCACGAGCACGCACACGGCGTGAGCCTCGCCGGGATCGCGCGCCGGCTCAACCGTGACGAGATCCCGACCGGCCAGGGTGGGCGACGTTGGTGGCCGTCGACGGTGCGGGCCGTTCTCACCCGCCCGGCGTCGCTCCGCACCGCTCCGACGTCAGGTGTCTAGCGCCGGCGGTCAGATCGCCTCGCGGCCACCCCTACTCCAGCAACGCGGTCAAGAGGGGAAGCTTGTCGAGTACATCAGCCACCAGCTTCCGCGCATCGCTGGGCCGAAGCTCCGTCGCCACCGCACCCAGGTGAGCAACGGCCCCGCGTCGGGACCCCAATGTGTCCGCTGGAACGAGTAGATCCTCGCAGCTCGCCTCCAAGTCGTCGAGCAGACCAAGAGGCTTCGCCAGGGCTGAGAGGTTCTTACGCTTGATGCCGTTGTTCGGCCGGACGATCTTTGATGTGTAAAGCCCGCGGAGCATCGGGCAAGCTTTTGTCGACGAGGGAATTGTGCTCGTTTGACCCTTCAGGTCGTCTGCGAACCGTGTCGCGAGCGGTACGAAGCAGGGCGATACGGACGCCTCGCTGGCCGCGAGCGCGAGGTCAACGTATGTGTCAAAGCATTCCTCGACAAATTCTTCGATCACGGCGCACGCAAGCACCAAGTACGCATGGGTTAGGAACTGCGTCCGTGGTTCGAGCGGTTCCGTTACGTCAGCATCCTCCGGAAGCAAAGCAGCCGCAAGCGCGTCCTCGTTCTCGCGTAGGCGAGCGAGGTCCGGCATTGGCTCACCCCTCGGCAGGTGTCAGGCACGATGGCAGCTCGAGTTCGACGCCTGCACTCGTAGCCATTGCCTCGTACCACTTCGAGAACCGCTCGCGGGTTGCATCCAGACTCTTTGTTGTTGTGCTGATGGACCGAGAGAAGGCGGCGTCGTCGACACACAGCGACATGAACTGCTCCCGCACAGCGGCTCCTGCGGTGAGCGCTGCGGCTCGTGCGGCCGGATCAGCAAGCGAATTGATCTGAACGTCAAAAATCGCGCGGTTGAACGAGCGTTCCCAGCGCGTTCCCGACCATTTGTGGCATGCACCGTCGTCGCCAAAGATCTGGCGTGCCGTCCCGATCGCTTCCTCCATCTGTTGTACAGCCCCTCGCACTGCTTCAGCCGTAATCTCCCAGCGGTCATTGAGCGCCTTGCAGGTGTCGTCGAGGAACACCTTCAGGTTCCCGCGGTAGGTCACGACGCCAAGGTGGAAACCCAAGAAGCGGACGAGGATTTCGGCATCGATCATGCGCCGGTCGGGCCCGTGGTTTCCCAGCAGAAATCGAAGGCCGGGGCTCTCGCCCGAGGCGGCATCCACGAAGTCGACGAAGGGTCCGGGGACAAGCGCTTGCCGAAGCTCCTGGGGCGACAATGGCACGGAGCCGGTGTTGAGTCGGAGAAACAGCATGTACAGGAAGTCCTCGACTTCCCAGTTCCGGATCACGACGGTGCGGATCGTGTGATTCTCGAATGCGTCGAAGAGGTCCGCGCGCTTGTTCTGGAGATCGCGGATGTCGAATCCTTTGAGTTCCTCAAGAATCGTGAGGCCCGTCAGGCGGAGCGGCTCGAAGCCTTCATCGGTGTCCTCCGCCAGGCCGGCGTAGAACTGCCGCAGTGCAAGCAGGCGTTGCTTACCGTCGATGACGAGGAATTGCCCAGGACGGTCGAGCCGCTCTGCCAGCACGACCTGCGGGATTGGATAGTTCAGGATCGCCGACTCGACGAAGCGGCTCTTGGTCTGATCGGTCCACGCCGACCGACGCTGAAACTTGGGATCGAGGTCGATGCGGCCCTTGCGCATCTGCTGCACGATCGTCTCGATTGTCCAGTCCGCTGCGGAGACGCTTGCCCTGGTTGCAGTCAGCGGTGAGGTGACATCGGCCTCGGATTCGGCCGACGCGAAGTCCTCGAGCGTCGGTGGATCCCCGCTGACCGTGAGGATCGAGCCCTCTGCGGCTACCTCCACGCCCAACTGTTCCTCCCCGCTGCTCATGTGGCCGGAGAGTCTACGGGCGAACGGAGGGCTGCCTCGGTGCGCGACCCCGCCGCACAACGCGGCCGTGCAGCAATTCGGCAGAAACTCAGGGTCGAGGCTCAGGAGCCTTGCGGATCCGTTGGAGCACTTCGGTTACATGGACTGCGGCGACCTCGACATCCTCGTGCTCCCAGATGCGCAGGACGGTCCATCCGGCGTTCTTGAGAGTCTGCGTGTTGCGTTGGTCTCGCTCGCGCGTCGCGGCCAGCTTCGCGCGCCACCAGGCGCCGTTGGTGATCGGGAAGCTTGCATGTTCCGGACAGGAGTGCCAGTAGCAGCCGTCGATGAAGACCGCCAATCTCTCCGTGGGGAAGAGAACGTCGACCGTGCAGGCAAGCCCGGGGATGGGCCGAACGTGCTTTCGGAAGCGCAAGCCTCGGCGATGCAAGGCAGAGCGGAGCGCCATTTCGGGCGTCGTGTCGCGGGAGCGATTGGACTGCATGCTTCGCCGCACCCCCGGAGACGATGCCCACGAACGGCCGGCCAGGGTCGACATCGCCACCCGATCGTATCGGGCGCTCGGGCACGTCCGGGCGGCTCGCTAGTCTACGTACGTAGACTATGAACGATGACGCGACTCATTCCGGTCGACGATCTCGTTGATGCCACGGACGTCGCGTCCGCGGTCGGTCTCGCCCATCGCAACAGCGTGGCCACGTACATGCAGCGATACCAGGACTTTCCGCGCCCGCTGGTGGAGACAGGTGGGGGACGGTGTCGCCTGTGGTCTCGCGCGGAGGTGGACCAGTGGATCGCCCTGAGGCAGAGCGCCGGCAAGATGAGGAGCAGGTGACCACGTTCCTGACCGCGGCCGAGTCCGGCACGCTCATTGACCTCTTTTCAGGGTGCGGTGGAGGCGCGCTCGGCTTCAGCAAAGCCGGGCTACGCGCGGTCGCCGCGGTCGAGCTTGACGGGGACGCCGCCGACGCCTACGAGGCGAATGTCGGAGTGCGTCCACTCGTCATGGACATTCGCAGGGTCACCGGTGAGGACCTGTTGCGCGCCTCGGGTCTGAATGCAGGGGAGTGCACGCTGCTGTCCGGGTGCCCGCCATGCCAGAGCTTCACCGACCTTCGGCGGGGTTCCCGGTCGACCCATCGCGACCGCCTTCGGAACTCGTTCTACCTGGACTACCTGCGACTGGCGGGCGACGTCCGGCCGCGGCACATCGCGTTCGAGAACGTGCCGGGGATGTTGAGCCCGCGGTGGCGTCCGCGGCTCGACGCGCTCCTCGAAGGCTTGGCCGAGCTTGGGTACGAACACGTCTGGGACGTTCTCGACGCGGCCGACTTCGGCGTACCGCAGCGCCGCCGGCGATTGCTCGTGGTGGCTAGCAGGGTGTCGAAGCCGGTGCTCCCGGCGGCGACGCATGCTGATCCGGCCCTGTCCGGTCGAAGGGCGTGGCTCACGGTGCGGGAGGCCGTAGGCTCGCTGGCGCCGCTGGCGAGCGGTGAGGTCGACGCCAGCGACACCTACCATCGGGCGCGACGGCACTCGCCATTGGCGTTACGACGTCTGCGAGCGATCCCGCCCGGGGGAGCTCGCAGCGATCTTCCCGAGGATTTGCAGTTGGAGTGCCACAAGAACCACTCGGGTCACTACGACATCTACGGCCGCATGTGGTGGGACCGACCTGCGCCGACGCTGACCTCCGGCTGCACCAACGTCACCCGCGGCCGGTTCGCCCATCCGGATCAGGATCGGGCGATCACCCTTCGAGAGGCGATGCTTCTGCAGACATTTCCTCGCGCCGCGGAGCTTCGCGGTTCGTTGGACGAGATGGCGCTCCAGGTCGGAAACGCAATCCCGTCGCTTTTCGCCGAGCGGATCGCTCGGGCGATCTTTGCGATGGAGGCGTCGGCGACGAGTGTGCCTCAGCGGCCAGCGGTTAGCGTCGTGGAGCCGGCGCGCTCGAGTGCTGCGAGGACCCTCGTCAGCTCGGCAACCTGAGGACCTGCCAGCTCCACGCCGATCTCGACGTGTCGGCCGAGTCCGGCCGCGGTCAGATTCGCGGACCCGACGTAGCCGCGCAGGGAGTCGACGACGATCACCTTGGCGTGCGATCCGAGCGACGACAAGTGTGTCTGGACCTCCAAGACGCGAAATCGACTGCGTACGCCGGGGTCGGAATTCCACTGCCTGGCTAATTCGGCGAAGTGGACGCCCTGTCCGGCGCTTGTGATCACGGAAACGGTCACCGATCTGCGCCCGGCGCCGATCATGGAGTCCGTCAGGAAGTCGACCGCGTCCCGGTCGACGAAAGGCGCTGCCAGCCGGATCTCCAGTGTCGCCCGGTCAACGAGGTCGAGGAGGACGCCGGCTGTGTGCCGCAGTGGGGGAGGACGCAGCAGCGGCTGCAGATCGTTCGGCAGCGTCGCAACCGGAGCCCAGAAGGTTGTTGTTCCCAGAGAGGAGAAAGAGTCCCCTGCAAGCTCGAGCGCCGTGGCTACGGAATCGGCGCGGTAGGCGTCGAGTCTCCCGTCCGTACCGAGGACTCCGAGCAGCCGGAGGTTCGCCATCCATTCCCCGGCGGTGCCGCCGCAATCGACCGACCGCAGCACGGACCGCAACTCCGCGGTCTCAACCATCCCTTCCGCGCCGATCCGGTCCGACAGCGCGCCGATCAGCAACAGCCACGCGGCCGACGCGTCGTGCTTCGTTGTCAGTGCGTCGTGGACTGCGCGAAGCGCGACGTTCATGTCATGTCCAGTTCAGGTGACCAATAGCCGATTACCGTTCCGTCGGGTGAGCCGAACAGCTCCCACCGGCTCATGAACCGGTTCCACGACTGGCACGCTGTCTCGGGCAGTTGCAGGCAGCCGTGATCCGCCCCCCGGTTCGCGACCATGCAGTTTGGGTCGTAAATGCAGGACGCGTTCTCGACGGCGCGGTCGACGACCTCGTCGAGGTTCTGCTCGAGCACCGTTCGCAGCCCGCCGATCGTGAACTCGCTGCCGCCGTTCGGGTGGATCGCGAAGCTCAGCTCGTACGGGAACAGATACTCCGAGAGGCCGGTCTCCGAGTAGCCGCTATCGACGGCGAGCGCACGCAGGAGTTGATGCGCGGTCGAGTGCAGCAGCTGGAAGAGCGAACGTGCGCCGAAGTCCGGGTCGCCGGGTGCGACCTCCTCGTCGGGATCCCAGCGCGGAAGCTGACCGTCCTCGGGATCCAGCTGCCCCGCGAACCACCGGTGCGCGCCCCCCGCGTCGCGCAGTTCCGACTCCGTCGCCGCGTTGTTCGCGACGAGCCAGCGCGCGACGCGCGCCCGGTCGAGCGCGAACACGAGCGCCTCGGTCTCAGTCGGGCTGGCGTAGAGGAGGTTGGTGACGGCGCGCCCGCGTCCGGCACGCCCCTTGTACGCAACCAGGTCGGCCTCGCGAGCGCCGAAGCCGCCGCGCGCGTAGCCGATCGACAGGTAGGTGACCGGGAACTCGTTGACCAACATGCACCGATCCGGGTCGAAGCCGCGGCGCGTCAGGGACGCCGGATAGGTCTCGTACCTGCTCGCCCGACCGGCGCCGTCGGCGCTCTGCCGCAGTCGCGCGAGCGTCAACTTCGGTAGCGCCAGCACGCGCTCGTAGACGCCCACCTGTTCGGCCAGCAGCCGCCCCCGCCCGTCGTCGTCGAGCGGGTCGAAGCCAAGTCCGGCTTCGACGCGTGCCCGGAGATCCTCGAGATCGACAGGCACGAATTGACGCCGCAGGACACTTGCCTGCTCGACGAGCGCCGGCTGACCGGTTCCCTCCATCGCCCGGATCGAGTCCAGTACCGCCTGGGGGATGTCATCGCCAGCGGCGCCCGCCACAAGAGCGTGTGCCTCGTCCTCCGAGCACTCGTCCAGCCAGCGCCCGAAGGTCCCCACGACGAACCCGGGGGTCTGGGCGACGCGCGCGAAGTCCTCGCGTGGAACGTTGACGAGCGTACGGCCGTGACCGGAGTACGCCGACGAGGCGGTATGCACCTGCGGCGACATCATCTTGTCCGTCCAGCGGCAGCCGGACGTGTTCGGGCAGAAGGCGCGAACGGGCTCGGGGGTCCCGCATCGCAGGCACTCCCAGCGGAAGTCCTGGAAACGCGAGACCTGGTCGTTGAGCCTGAACCCGGCCGTGTGATGTCGCGGGCATTTCCGCGGCGGCGTCATCGGCAGTACCTCGCCGCAGGGGTGGACGAAGACGTACTGCAGCTGCCGGTTGCCGCGCTCGTTTCGGCAACGCGGACACGCGGGCGGCCACGTGTCGACGCCGGGCCGGGGGTCGGCCGCCTCCCACACCAGGCCGCATCGAGCGCCCGCGCACCTGAACCCGAGCGGCCAGACCCGGCAGAAGACCTTGCCCGGGATGACCACCTCGTAGTGCTGATGCGCCATCGGATTCCTCCGGGAACTCCGGCGCGCGGTCGGACCCGGGCGCCGCGCCGGCCGCCTGACGACCTTCGGCGCGCCATCGGCGGACGAAGCGCATCGCCTCCTCGACCAGGTAGCCGGGTCGAGTGCCGGGCCCTGGTAGGCGTCGTCGCGGCCGTACTGACGGACCTGGGCGACGTATCCGCCCGGATGATCGAACGTCTGGCCTGGGCGATACCGGTAGAGCACCTGGCCCCGCTTGCGAGCCATGTCGCGCGGGTTGAAGGTCGTCATGGCCGCCTCCTCTCCTGGAGTATGTAGAACGGGATGCCCTCGGCGACGTCGCGGAGTGAGGTCATCGGGGCGTACTCGAGGCCGAGGTAGTCCCCCGTGCCCCGGTACCGGGGCCGGCCGCCGAGCGCGGCGCCCGCCGCGGCGCCGGCGGCCCGGATGCTCGACACGGCCGCCGGCACGCGCTCGGCGATCTCGGCGCGCAGTTCCGCCGCCTCGTCCGGTCGATGAGGTAGGCCTCGCCGCGTGCAGCCAGCAGCTCCTCGGTCCGCACGGCCGCCACCCCGCCCGCGTCGAGCGGACGCAGGGCGTCCTGCATGCGGGTCGAGGTCGTGGAGGTGCGCCGGGCGCCCGGCCAGCGTCCCAGTAGTGCCGGTTCCCAGTCTGCAGGATGTCCCCCATGAAGATGCCGGGCAGGGTCTTCCGGGCGGCGTAGCGGCTCCAGCGGTTGATGGCGACCGGTTCCACCATCCGGTCGAGGTACTCGTGGAACTTGCCGTGGTATCGGAAGTGCGAGCGGTCGCGCTCGCGCACCGGGTTGAAGATCATGAAGACGACGCCGAGGTACCGCCGACCGACCCGGGACGAGGCCTGGATGTACTCGGCCATCGACTTCGGCATCCCGTTGAACACCATGACGTTGAGACGCTCGACGTCGACGCCGTGCGAAACCATGCTCGTGGCGACGACGCCCTCGGTCGGGCCCGAGTCTGTGAGGTGATCGAGGGTGATGCGGACGTCGTCGAAGTCGGTGTCGCCGCTCAGCTCCTTCACCGCGAGCTCTGCAGACGAACGCGCCGCAGGTACTCGTTGACCTGGGTGTCCATCGACCGGCGGAGCTTCCCGAAGTCGACCAGGCTCGTCACGTACGTGAGCGACACCCGGTAGAGGTCGAGGAGCGCGTCGAAGTCGTCGCGGCTCGATGATCCGGAGCCCGGGCACACGCTCGCGGACCGTCCGCCTCGAGCCGCCGGATCGCGTGGTGGAAAGCCTGCAGGATGCGGACCAGGGCCTGTTCGGCCGTGGACCGGTTCGGCATGATGCCGACGAACCGTCGCAGCGGCCGGTCGGGTCGAGTCTCCAGTAGAACGACTCCTCGAGCGACGGACCGGGCAGGGGCACGACCACCGACCGGAGACCGAAGAGGTGGTCGCACTGACGGTCCTCACCACGGATCGTCGCCGTCGTCGCGATGACCTTCATCCGCACACCGCGCCCGTCGGGGCGGGTCCGCGGGCTCAGGCGCCGCTGGACGAGCGGCGAGGAGCCCCTCGTAGTGGCCGCTGAACGCGCCGAGCTCCTCGTCGCACCATGTGCAGCTCGTCGACGATCTCCAGGGAGGGCACGCGTCGTAGAGCGGTTCGGCAGGGCGGATCGTCAGGTCGGCCTTCGGGTGGCCCTTCGCCCGGCGCTCGTGGCACTTGCCGCCGCGGCCGAGGCCGTGCAGCGAGCACTCGCAGTCGACGTCGCCGAGGAGCGCCCCGAACCGGTCGGAGAGCCCGATGTTGGCGAGCTTGTCGAGCGTTCCGACGATGACCGCCGGCAGGTAGCGGTAGATCTCGGTGTCGACGATGTGGACCGGCAGCTCGCGGCCGCACGCGCGGCACGCGTGCACGAGCCGGAGCTCCGCTGGATCGGGCGGCTCCACCTCGACGGACCGCTCCCGGCAGTACGGGCACTCGTCGACCAGGCGCACCTCGCGGCGCCGCGCGGCATCGGCGATCAGCGGTCGAGCACGTCCGGGTCCCGGCTGAGGGAGTTCGGCGTGTTGCCCTCGCCGGCGAAGAAGCCGAGCGCGAAGCGGTCGCCGCCGCCGCCGCCGACGGCCTCGCGCAACTGCACCGACGAGACGCGGATCTCGTCGGCGGCCACGACGAAGTCGAGCTGCCGTTGGGTCTGCTGGAGGGTCAGCAGGCGGAGCGGGAAGCGACACCACGCGGTGACGCCGCGCCCTTGCCGCGGGCGCGGTCGTAGAACATGGCGCATGCGATGAGACCGAGGTAGGCCTCGGTCTTCCCGCCCGCCGTCGGGTAGCACAGGACCGTGGCGGCGGCGGTCGGGTCGCCTTCGTCGGGTCCTGCCCACAGCCCTGGCGTGAACTCCGCGGGGGCGTGTTCGCGCCAGGCGAGCGCCGGCAGCTGGCTGACGATGAAGACGAGCTGGAAGAGGCGCCAGCCGGCGTGCTGCCTTCCGCTCATCTCGCCGAGCTTGATCATCGTCCGGTTGGCGAGGCTGAAGGCCAGCAGGAGCCGTTCGTCCCTTCTCAGCCAGCGGATCCCGTCCTCGAAGCGCGCGATCTCGTCCGCGAACGCCTGCCGGTCTGCCTCCTTGCGCGCGGCCAGCTCGGTCCGCAGGCCGGTCGTCGACCAGGCGTCGGAGGCCATCCACGCCCTCATGTCCGCGGCGACCGCGTCGAGCAGCAGGATCGGATCGTCGGCGAGCGCCGCGAACGCGGTCGCGGGGTGCTCCTTCGAGACCATTCGACGCGTCTCGTGGCCGGGCGCGGCGACCGACCGCAGCCGGCCGATGGAGCCGTCCGCGTCGTAGACCGCCTCGACGCCGCAGTTGTTCGCGTACGCGGGCAGGTTCGGGTCATAGCGGTAGGCGTCCGGGCCGAGGTACATCTCGATCGGGACGATCACGCCCGCCGGCGCCGCCACCTCCAGACGGACGCGGAAGAGGAAGTGGTCGCGGGCGTCGTCGTGCGCTGTACGGGCTCGCCGCGCACGCGCCGCGTGACGAGCGGGTCGTCCGAGAGGTTCTCGACGCTCACGGCGACGCGGAAGCGGCCGTCGCCGACCGGACGAGTGAGGGTCGTCACGCGCGCCGCCCAGTCGGGAACGACCGGTGCGCCCGGAAGCGCCGCCAGCCAGGTCAGGAACGCGCCCTCGGACGCGAGGGCGTCGCCGGGCACGAACGCTCCTTGCGGTCGTCCCCCTCACGGCGCTCGACCCTCGGGTCGGCGGCCGCCGCGTCGCGTGCCGCCTGCAAGGCGAGAGCGAACTCCTGCTCGCAGGCGTGTTGCAGATGATGCTCGGAGTCCAGGCGGACGGTGACAGCGCCGGTGTCGACCTCGACGCGCCGGAACACCGGCGCGAGGCGGTATTCGCGCCCTGACCGGTCCGGCGGCGCGTCGTCCCCACCCGCGAAGGCGAGTTGCTCCTCGAACGTCGGCAGCACGCGGTAGTAGCAGCTGAGCCTCGCACGGACTTCAAGCGAGGCGCGACCATCGACGACCTCGAACTCGAAGCCGAGCGAGCTGGGCGTCTGTCGTCCCTTGCGCTCCCTGCCGGCCGCCAGGTCGAGATCGCCGGGCGCGAGCGTCGCCAGGTAGTACCGCGCCGACGGCGGCTCGCCGACGCATCGGTCACCGTCGGCCGCACCGGTTCCGTCGTCCACAACCGCGGCCGCCAGATGGTCGGCCAGCGCGAGCTGTTCCACAACGGTCGGTTCTGTCTGCCTAGTCATCGACGTCCTCCTCGGAGTCGCTGAGCCGGCCAACGACGAGATGGGGAACCTCGCCGACCGGCTCGATCGTCTTCACCGTCAAGATGTCGACGGACTCCTGGAAGTCCGCCGCCGTCAAGCCACTTCGCTCGTCGACCACCTCGTCCGCGGCGAGCTGTCCCGCCGCGGCCGCCGAACCGACCTGCAACGCGACCCCGGACAGCCGTCTGCCGAGGCTCTGATGCGCGCCTCGCAGCGAACGCATCGCTCGATGAACCTCGGCGTCCTGTTCGAGCAGGACCGGATCCCTCGTTACCAGGCCGACGCGGTGCACGTCCTCCGCGTCCTCGGGACCGATCGTCACCCCGACCACCCACAGCCGCACCGTCTGCGTTTGGACCGCGCACCCATCGCTCCGCAAGGCCGATGCGAAGCGCTCGTAGCTCCCGAACGCCCGATACGCATCGGCGAGCACCCGGCGCCAGTGGGCAACCCAGCCCGCCGCCACCGCGAGCGCCGGCACCTCCTCGGCGACCTCCAACACCTTCGCGAGCAGGTCCTTCCGACTGTCGCCGTCGAGGAACAGCACCTGGTCGCCGGGCTCGAGGCTCGCGACCGAATAGGCGGGAATCGCCGTGCCGCTGCCCGGACGGAACCGCGTGACGGTGCCGTCGACGTCCATCAGCGCCCACCGCCCGTCCTCGAAGACCACCCTCACCGCCGAGACCACGGCGGCGACCGAGCGCGCGACAGCGCCGTCAGCATCGGACATCGCCGACGCGGTGGGCTCGAGCGGGGCCAGCCAAGCCATCCCGGCGCCGTCCCAGAGTCCGGGCGGCACCTCGGCAGGGCTTGCTAGGACGACGCCGACGCCGGAGACGTCACCGCTCGGCGGGATGACCTTCTCGCCGTCCGCGATCAGGCGGCCGTCGCCGCTCAACATTGACCAGACGCGGTCCTTGGCGGCGGCGCGCCCGAACCAGGATTCGCGGGCCTCCTGGTCGGCGATCACTCGGCGGACAAGTTCGACCTCGTCGAAGCCCTTTGCCACCGAGTCGATAGCGCCCTCCGGCGCGTAGGCGAGCACCCGCAGCGACTCCGCGATGCCGGCGCGATACACCCATCGCGCCCAGGTCGGCGCCATCCCGGTCAGCACGGCGACGTCCGCCGGCGAGGTGTCCGACAGCGCGCCGAGCGAGGTCACGCGCACACGCGCGAGAGCGCCGCGGTCCTCCAGGTCGACGGCGTGCAGTCGCGCGAGCTCCGCAGTCCGGGCCACGAGCATCACGTCGTCGTGCTCGTCCAGCAGCGAGCCGAGCGTGCGGATGAGCGCGTCGTGCTTCGGCGGCGACGTCCCCAATGCCTTCGCGAGGTCGCGGAGCTCCGCCTCGACCATCGGCAGGTAAAGCTCACGAGTCTCACCGCGCGTCAGCCTGATCGCCGACGCGATCGCGTCCAACCGCACCCGCACGGGCGTCGTCAACCGTTCGTAGACGTCGAGTGGCAGCGCTAGGCCGAGGAGGTCGTGGAAGAGCGAGAACGCCTCGCGTGCGAGCTCACGCGCGACACCTGATCGACCGCCGGAGCGGACCAGCGGGCCCACGTCCTGCCAGAAGAGCGCGGCGTTCTCGCAGACGGCGTGCGCAGGTATCGCGACGATCTCGCATGCTCCGCCGCGAGCCCTGCACGCGAGCCGCGGGGGCAACGCGCCGTCGTCCCGCACCGTCTCGAGATCGAACCGGTTCCAGCCAAAGACCAGCGCGTCCTCGGGCAGTCGCAGCAGTTTCGCGTCGGCGGGATCGCGGGCGATGCAGACGACCGGTACGCCGAGCTCGAGAGCGGCGTCGATACTCGACGTCGCGAGGTCGACGACGACGAGGTCGATCCCTGCGATAGTCGTCACCTCTGCGACCGACGTGACGAACACCGTCGACCAACCCCGCCCTACGTCGCCGCCGAGCACGCGGACGACGCCGTCGCGACCGAGGGTCGCCGCAGGCACAACCTCACGGAGCGTCGCGATTCCACCCTGCGGGTTGCGGACGCCGAGGCCGCGATACAGGCCCCGGGCGCGGTAGTCGGACGTGACGACGGCGACCCTGCGGGCGCTACCGAGCATCCGCCCGCTGAGACGGAACTGCTTCACCATGTCCGCCACGTGCACCGCGGCGGCGATCAGCTCGGCCAGCGGCGCGAGTGGGTCGGGCGGGCAGAGAACAAGGAGCCGGCGGCCTGCGTCGGCCCATTCCGCCAGACAGACGGCCTCGATCTCCAACCGCGAAACCGGGATCGGGACGCCGTCCTTACAAAGCTGCCGTTCCTCCAGGCACGTCGAAAGACCTGGGTCGGCCTGCGGCCGGATTACTCCCGGCCAAAACCCTGACGGACCGTTGAGGCCCATATGTCACCTCGTCCGCTTCTTCTGTGGAACGGGGGAGTGCCGACCCCATGCCGACACCGTTGTCCTCCCGCGCCATCCTCGGCGGTGCCGCAGAGCATACGCCCGCCTCCGGATGAAGTCCACCCAGCCGTCTCTGTGCGCGCCGCTGGCTCGACAGGCCTTGATTTGCGGGACGTCGCGAAAGCCGCGTTCTACGAGTTCGCGACTACATAGCGCGTTCGACTGCTCGCGTCGCCGAACTGAAGCCGCTTCACCGCACCGCGCAGCTCGTGCGCTGTGACCCGTGTGTATCGCTGCGTCGAGTCGAGGTGCTTGTGGCCGAGCAGCTCCTGGATCTGGCGCAGGTTCGCGCCGGCGCGCAAGAGTTCGGAGGCGAAGACGTGCCGGAGCGTATGCGGCGTCACGCGTTTCCGCTCGGTCACCCCGGCAGCACGCGCGTAGCGGAGGAATGTCTGGGTCAGGATCGTCTGCGAGAGCCGCTTGCCCTGCACGCCGACGAAGAGCGCCGGCTCGGCATCGCCGGCCCGGACGCGGAGGTAGTCGACGAAGAGCGGCTCGAGCGCGGGGTGGATCGGTACGTTGCGCTGCCGGCCGCCCTTCGCGCGTCGGATCTTCAGCAGGCGGCGCTCCAGGTCGACGTCCTGCCAGTCGAGTCCGAGCAGCTCGCTGCGGCGTAGCCCGGCATAGGCGAAGAGCGCGAGCAGGAGCCGGTCGCGCTCGCGCTTACCGTCATGCATCCGCTTCCAGACGTCGGCGCGGCTCGCCGCGTCGAGCAGGCGCGCGAGCTCGCGCCGGTCGAGCACGTCCGGGAGCGCCTCGCGCTTCTTCGGCGTTCGCAGCACGCGCGCCGGGTCGCGCTCGATCTGCTCGTTCTCCTCGAGGAAGCGGAAGAAGCACTTGAGCGCGGCGACCGTCCGCGCCTGGCTCGACGGCGCCGGCCGCCGAATCGACTCCTCCGCGAGGAAGCGGCGCAGGTGCAGCGGGCGCACCTCCTTTACCGTGACGAGTCCCTCGCGCTCGAGGAACGCGACGCAGGTGCCGACGTCGCGCTCGTAGGCCGAGCAGGTCAGCGGCGCGAGCCGCCGCTCGATGCGGCAGTAGTCGAGGAAGTCGGCGAGTTCTTGGTGCATGTTCGTCCTTTCGGCAGGCCGAAGGACGCTGCTCCGAAACTCATGGCGATACTCCGGCTTACAGGCCTGCTACGGAAAAAGCCCTGGAAACGGGGCTTTTTCTATGGACCCGATTCGCCGGCGACTCGTCAGGCTCGCCCCGCGGCGGGGCTGACTGCGGTCTCCGTGGAACCGCCCGGAACAGTCGCCCAGCGCTGCTGGCAGCGATCCATTCCGCGGGCTGAAAGCTAACACGAGGCGCCGTCGCGTCGGACCGGGGACGCGGCCGGCCGGTGCCAGCGTGGAGTCTTCCACCTGCGCGCAAGTCGGCGGCCCCGTCCCGCGAGCTGTGGAGACGAGCGCGGTCTACCATCGTGGCACATGGCCGAGAGCTCTCGCCTTGAGTTCGCCCTCCGGAGCATTCGCGCCGCTGACTGGGAGGCGTTCGAGCGGTTCGCGGGCACCTTCCTTACGGACGAATTCCCGAATCTCCGGGCGGTCGGGGGCGTTGGGGACAAGGGACGAGACGCGGTTCTCCAGGAGCCGGAGGACTCCGGCGTCATCCTGCAGTACTCGATCGTCGAGGACTGGCGAGGCAAAGTCCTCCAGACCCTCGAGCGTCTGACGGAAGCAGGCGTCACCTGCACGGTCCTGATCTACGCGACCAACCGCGAGATCGGCACCCGCGCGGACGACTTTAAAGGTGGAACTTCGGAAGCGCGGCGTGTCCCTCGACGTTCGCGACCGAGCCTACTTCGTCGATCGCGTGAACAGGTCGGATGCGACGCGCGGTGCGGCCGGGGACCTTGCCGCGCGCATCGTCGACCCGTTGCTTCCGGCGAAAACACTCGTTAGAAACGAACAGCTGGGCGATGCCGAACTGCGTGCGGGTCTGCTGTACCTCGAACTCCAGCTCCACGATGCAGATCAGCATCGTGGGCTGACCAAGCTCGCGTTCGACGGACTTGTACGCGCCGCCTTAGCGGAGACGACTCCGGAGGACATGCGCCTCGCGCTGGAGCTGCTCGATCGCCTCGCAGCGGACCTGGCCGTACAGGTGCCGGGCTCCGGGTCGAGCCTCAAGTCCGGCGAGCGTCGTCTCGTGTGCGGCCCGCCCGGACATGACTACGAGCCCGCCGCGGCGGGCGGCGCGGGCGGGGCTGAGCGGGATCGGCTGGGCGGCGCGGCGGACGACGACACGCGCCGTGATGCCGCGCTGGAGCTCCACCTCGTCATCGAACAGCACCGGCCGCTCCGGATCCGGTTCGGGAGGCGTGTAGCGGACGAGCTGGAGCGGCTCTCCCGGTAGCTCGAGCAGCACCTCCCGGCTTTCGTCCTCGAGAATCGGCCGCAGCTGCACGAGGTCGGCGATGAGCCTGCGCAGGCGCGCGTTCGGCGGCAGCCGGCCGTCTGCGAGCGGCACAGTGACCCGCGTCCCCTCGTGCGCGATCCCGAGGTCGCGGCGGCTCGCCCGCGTCGCTCGCGCATCGAGTATGTGGGTGTACACGTACGGGTCGTCGCCGGCTCCGGGGAAGAACCATGACTCGACGGCGCGCTCGCCCCGCACGCCCTGGATCCGTCCGCCGCCCTGGGCGAGCCATACGTCGCGCAGGCCGCGTCCGAAGAGACCGCGTTGCCCCGTGCTCTCGGGGACGAGGCCGAGCGCGCCGAGGCGCCGATCGACGACGTCGGCGTCGACTCCTTCGCCGTCGTCCGAGCAGACGAGCTCGTAGCGCCAGCCGTGCAGAGCCGGAAGTTTGAGCGTGCGAAGCGCGGTCTTCCACGCGCGCAGGAACTCAGGATCGGCGTGACCGATCCGGAGGTGGATCCGGCCTCGCTCGCGTCCGGCGGCGGCGATCGCCGCGTCCGCGTTCGTCACCAGCTCGGGGATGATCTGGGAGAGATCGATCCCGGCCTGGGCGAAGTTCTCGCGGAAGTAGCGCCCGCGGACCCGACCGGGGCGCAGCTTCGATACGTCGATCGCCACGAAAGGAGGATAAGCCGTCGGGCGGCGACGACCCAAGGGCGCGCGATCCGGGCACTCCCTATCGGCGCAGAACGTCTCCTGCGAACTCGAGCAGGGCCTTCGCGCGGCGACGTGCAACGGTCAGCTCGCGTCCCGTGATCGGGATCAGCCCGTACTGCGCCGTGTCCTTCAGGTTGAGGAGCTCGATGAGGGCGGTGGCAGCTCGGTCGCCACCCGGAACGATCTGGCGGAGCAACGCCGCTGCTTCGCGATGATCCTCACCGCGTGAGCGGCGGCCCAGTGCAGCGCAACACGCGGCGTCGGCCGACGCGACTCCTGCTAGGACGGCGAGAGCGGCCGCGACGCTGCGGGAAGCGGGGATCTCCTGCTCGACAGCCGCGAGCTCGGCGACCTCCAACGACTTCTGCGCGTTCTCGAGGCGGGTGCGAGCCTGCGCGCGATCGCAGGGCTGAGTGCGGCCGGTCCGCTTCGTCACTTCGTCGTCCCGAGAAGGTCGGCAGGCGTCGGGCCGGCGAGAGTGATGGCGTCTCGGCGCAGCTCTTCGACGACGGGCGGGCGCTCGCGACGGAGTCGACGCACGTCTGCGGTCGAGACCTCGGAGAGCGCAGCGTGGTTACCAGTCCAGACATGGATACGGTCCGAGAGTCGGTCCAGCTGCTCGCGCCAGCCAGGGTCGTCCTCGGGAACGTCGGCGGGGCGCACCACGAAGATGTCGATGTCGCTGCTCGTGTCGCCGTCTCCGCGAGCCGCCGAGCCGAACATCGAGACGTGCGTCGCGGCGATTGGCCATTCGCCGATCTCGGCGCGCATGCGGCGTTCGAGTTCGGCGCGCACGTCGGCGAGTAGATCGAGCGCGGGCGCCGCGAGGTGCTCGCGGTTGAGCGTGTAGAGGTATGCGTTCCCGGCTTCTTCGGCCCGCACCACGCCTTCTTCGGCCAGTCGTCGCAGGGCGGCGTTCACCGCGGGCTGCGAGCCGGCTCGAGCGAGCCGCGCTACCTCCCTACCCGTCAACGGTCGCGTCGTGCCACGCAGGACGAGCACGACCTCCATGTCGAGGGGCGAGCGGATCGGTGCCCAGGGGCGGGAGAGGTCCATGAGGTCGATAAGCATAGCACTCATTTGATAAGTAAATCTTTCATATGAGGCGAAATCTTATCGCTTGCCGTCGAGACCCAGACCAGATCGCAGCCGACGGCTCATCCAGCGGAGCTGCTTGATCGCCCTGCGCGGGTCGTGCGCACGGACGCTCGAGCTCCGCCGGCCCCGGTTCACCGGACACTGTGGTGGACAGGCTGATCATGCCGCGGCGGCCGCCTGAGCGCGCAGGTGGTCGCGTGCCTCGGTCGGCGTCCGGTAGTCGTGGCGTTCGATCAGCCAGTGCTGGTTGTAGGTGCGGCCGAAGGCGCGGACGGCGGTGCGGAGCTCGTCGAGGGTGTCGAAGCGCTCGATCCAGAGCAGCTGCTCTTTGAGTGTCTGGATCGCTTTCTCGGCGACGCCGTTCGTCTCGGGCTCGTAGTGGAAGGCGGGCGAGCGGGCGATGCCGAGATGAGTGATCTCGGCCTGGTAGTGGTCGCTGCGGAAGCAGGAGCCGCCGTCGTAGCGGAGCGCCAGACCGGAGGCGACGGCCTGTTCGACCGAGCCGAAGCGCTCGGTGCAGACCTCGCGCAAAAGGTCGGCGGCAGCGAAGCGGTCCATCCGTCGGGCGGCGTCGTACCAGACCTCGTTCGAGCCGTGGTCGACGATCACGAACACCGCGCAGCGACCCTCTTCTCGCGTCCAGGCCTCGGTCGCGTCGGTTGCCCAGAGCGTGTCCGGCACCGAGACGGTGATCGTGCCCTCGTGCAGGCGTGCGGCCCGCTTGCGCACCTGCGGCGTCGGCGCGAGCAGCCCGGCCTCGCGGGTCAGCCTGAGCACGCGCTTGCGGCTGGTGCGGATCCCGCGCTGGCGGCGCAGCCGCGCCCACACCTTCCGGTGGCCCTCGCCGACAAACGGCGAGGCCTCCAGGTCGTGGCGGATCTCGGTCAGCAGCGCCGTGTCGGGCAGCGCCCCGACCGGTCCGGGGCGGCGGCGAGCAGGCATCTCCACGGCCGAGGCGCTCCAGCGGCGGCGTTGCTCCTGCGCCGCCGACCGGGACACGCCCGCCACCCGACAGACCGTCTGCAACGGCGCCGGCAGCTCCGCGCTCACCTCGAGCGCCTCGGCGACTGAGGGTGCCCCTTCTTCTCCAACAGCGCCCGCAGGATGTCGACCTCCAACTGCAGCTCGCCGACCTTGCGCTGCGCGTCGAGCAGAACGCCGATCGCCCTCCAGCGCCGGCCGCGACTTCAGACCCTCACGGCCCGCCACGAGGAACTCCTCCCGCCAGCCGGCGATCCGGCCCGCCGGCTGCCCCGTCTCCCGCGCCAACAGATCCAACGACTCCCCACACAAGAGACGCAGCACCACCTGCTCCTTGCGGCGCGCGCTCCAGCGCACCTCCCGGCTCGCCTCCGGCTCGCCGCTCGGCACGCCGGAGCGCGACTCCTCCACTGCCTCCATCCCAACCTCCTGAACTCCCGACATCGCGACCTCCTCGGTCTAATCGGGTGTCCGGACGGAACCGGGTGCGCGGGAGAGCAAGCCGTAGTCTTCGGAGAAGGGATCCCCAGAGCCGGATTCCGCAGTAGCGTTGCTCGCGTGATCCTGCATGAGGCGATGGTCGAGGTGCTCCGCTCTCACGGCGGTGGCTGGATGGCGCGCGACGAGATTGCCCGCGAGATCGCCCGCCGCGACCTCTTCCGGCGGCCGAGCGACGGGCAACCGCCCCCGAGCGACCAGCTTCGCCTCCGCGCTCGGAAGCCCGAGTACCACCACCTGTTCGAGTGCAGCGACACCGCCCGCACGCGCATCCGACTGCGATCGAGTACCGGCTTCGGCTTCGACTGAAGCGCGCGGTCCGTCTGACGCGCGGCGCCGCCAGAAAGCCCCGGCCGCAGCCGCGAAGGCGCGAAGTACTGTCACGGAGGCGGCGCCGAGCGCATCGGACGCTGCGGCCTGGTACGAGGAGCTCCGCGAGCGGTACCGGCCCGAACGCCTCCGCGTGCTTCTCGTCGCGGAGTCGCCTCCCGATCCGGGTGACGGCGAACGACGCTTCTTCTACTCGCCGGAGCTCCGAGCCGACAACCTCTACCGCGGCGTGGCGCAGGCGCTCTACGGCAAGCACGACGAGATCGACATTCTCGACAAGCCAGCGGTGCTCGATCGGATCAGGGCTGACGGCTTTTGGCTCATCGACGCAGTCAACGAGCCCATCAACAAGCTCGGCTCGGCGGCTCGAGCGCGAGCAATCGCTGCGGGCGTTCCGCCCCTGGCCAAACGTTGCGTCGAGCTCGCCCCTGAGCTCGGCGTGATCATTCGCCACGGCAAGGTCTACGCCGCAGGCGCGCAGCCGCTACGCGAAGCAGGCGTGGTCGTCCTTCGACGAGCCGCTGCCCTTCCCGCTCGGGAACTGGCGCGCCGCCTTCATCAGCGGCTTTCGGCAAGCGCTCGACAACGCTCTCGACGCGTGATGCCCCTCCATGCGCCGGCCGGCCCGGAGTCAGAAGAAGGGCATATCTCGCGAACGCGTCAACCGACCCAGCGCAGCCGCTTGATCGCGCCGCGGAGCTCGTGCGCGTTCACGCGCGTGTAGCGCTGGGTCGAGTCGAGGTGCTTGTGGCCGAGGAGCTCTTGAATCTGGCGCAGGTTCGCGCCGGCGTGCAGGAGCTCGGAGGCGAAGACGTGTCGGAGCGTGTGCGGGGTGACGCGCTTGCGCTCGTTGACGCCGGCCGCATCGACGTAGTGCCAGAAAACCTGGCCAAGCTGGGTGTAGTGGAGCCGGTTGCCCTGAACGCCGACGAAGACCGCTTGCTCGGTCAGCGGCACCCGCGTCGCGCAGTACGCTGCGAAGAGCGGCGCGAGCGCAGGATGGATCGGGATCGTCCGCTGTCGGCCGCCCTTGGCTTTCCGCACCCGTAGCAGCCGCCGGGAGAGGTCGACGTCGTCCCAGTCGAGCCCGAGCAGCTCGCTTCGACGCAGTCCCGCGTAGGCCATCAGTGCGAGCAGCAAGACGTCGCGCTCCGGCTTGCCAGGGAAGTGCCGCTCCCAGACGTCGCGGAGCGCGGGCTGGGCGAGCAGCCGCTCGAGCTCGCCCATCGTCAGCCTGTCCGGCAACGACTCGCGCTTCTTCGGCGTGCGCAGCGGCAACGCCGGATCGCGCGCGATCCGCTCCTCCTCGACGAGGAAGCGGAAGAAGCACTTCAGCGCGGCCGTCGTCCGCGCCTGGCTCGAGACCGCCGGCCGCCGCCTCTGCTCCTCCGCGAGGAAGGCACGCAGGTGCGTCACCTTCACCTCGCCCAGATCCTTGATGCCCTGACCCTGCAGGTAATCCAGACACGCCGAAACGTCACGCTCGTAAGCCGAGCAGGTCATCGGGGCAAGCCGCCGCTCCGATGCGCAACAGCGCAGGAAATCGGCTAGTTCCTCCCTCGTGCCTTCCTTCATCGCTCCTCCTTTGGGCAGCCTTCCGGCCCCCGCTGGGGCGACCCTGAGGACTATCCGGCTTACAGGCCTGCTAAAGGAAAAACCCCTCGCTTTTGAGGCTGTTGCACAAAGTCTCGGAGCGGGGCTCTTCTATTGCTGGGGCCGCACCTTCCCGCGGCGGTCAGTCGAAAGGTGGGGCGGCGTGGCCTGGCGAGCGGGTCAGCTGATCAGTGCCAGCGGCTTCGGGCGCGCCGCCTGCGTCTCGGCGAGGCCGGCACGCCACAGCTTGAGCAGGTTGTGGGTGGCGGCGATCAGCTTCCATTCGGCTTGGCAGGCGCGTAAGCCTCGGCGTTGGAAGCGGTCGATCCGGCGGAGGTACTTGGTGTTGGCGAAGACCGGCTCGACGATCTGTTGCCGACGTCGGTAGAGCGCTTGCCCCTCGGGAGTGTCGAGGATCGCTTCGATCCGATCGGCTTCGTCGCCCTGGCGAGGGCCGAGAGTGCGTGGCTTGCTGCGTTTGCGGTTCTTGGCCGGGATCAGCACCTCGATCTGTCGCGCTCGGACTTCGCGTATCTGCGACCTGTTCCAGTAGCCGCCGTCTGCGAGGACGGTGCCAATGGGCTCCTCGATGCCCGCGCGGACGAGCTCGCCGGCGGCGCGGGTGACCATCGGTGCGAGTTGGTTGCTGTCGTTGACCGACTGAGCGACCTGCGCGGCGAGGATGATCTGCTTCGGGCTCGCGACAACCTGGACGTTGTAGCCCTGCACCGATCTCCCGCCGATGCGCTTCATCATGCGTGTGTCGGGGTCGGTCGTGTTCATCCGTCGCTTGGCCAGCGACTCGGGATCGGGCGGGGTCGGTTTGCGCCCGGTGAGCTTGCGGCCATGCTCGGCCTCCCACTCGGCCCGCCAGGCAAGGTTTGCCTGGTAGCTCGCCTGAGCGCCGGCCTCCTCCCGCTCGAGTTCCTCGCGGCAGCGGCGAAGCCGTTCACGACGCGAGCCGCGATCAGCAAGCGCCGCAGGCAACTCATCGCCACGCGCCTCCCCGAACAGCTCCTCCTCGGCAGCGTCCGCCTGGGCGGCCTGCTCGAGCATCGCGTCGACCTCCTCCCGAATCGACGCATACGTCCGCGTCGCAGCAGGCGACGCGCTCCCCGAGAGCAGGCTCCCGTCCAGGGCGACCAGACCGACCGACACCAACCCCGCCCGCGCGCACAGCGCCAACACCTGCGTGAAAGTCGCCGCCAGCGCCTGCTCATGGCGAGCGCGGAAGCGCGCGATCGTCGCATGATCCGGGAGTCGGTTCGCGGCGAGCACGCGAAACGCGACGTCCTCGCGGCAGCGCCGCTCGATCCGCCGCGAGGAGCGCTCCCCGACGGCGTAGGCGTAGAGCAGCAGCGCAACCATCATCGCCGGCTCGAACGCCGCCCGACCCCAGCCATCCTTCCGGTAGGCGCCGTAGAAGGCGCTCAGATCGATTTCCTCGACCGCGTCCAGCACGAACCAGGCGAGGTGATCCTGGGGCAGCCACTCGCGCAAGCTCGGCGGCAGAAGCAGCTCTTGCTCGCGGTCACAGGGAAGGAAGTTCTGGGGCACCGTCGACCTCCCGTAATCGAAGACGGTGCCATCGTCTCGACCCCTTCGGACGACAAACCCCGGTCAAGACCGGGTTTGTGCGACAGCCTCTTTTGCAGGGCTTTTCCCATTTCGGAGCAGCGTCTCGAAGGCGCCTGGGCGCCGGGCATCATCGGTGCATCACGCCGATGGCAAGCGGGCCCGCGCTGGCCGCGAAATTCGCCCGAATTGCGGGGTGGAACCGCGTCGTTGAGCCAAGACTCCGGGCCGCAGCGGCCGGCGTCGCAAGCTCAGAAAGGCGTTTGCTTACGCGGATAGTTTCCCGAGCGGGGCGACTTGCCTGGTAGCGGCAGCGACGGTGGTCGAACCCTGTCTACAACCACCGTGGCATCGAGGTTCGCCTGCAAGCGGTCGTGCACTGGAAGGTGCCCGCGTACACTTGTGTCGTGGCCGACGGTTCTGAAATCGAGTTCATCTTCGAGCCCCAAGACGAGGGGGGCTACTACGTGTACGCCCCTGACCTGCCGGGTTTGCACACTCAGGGAGACACGCTCGAGGAGGCGAGGGCGAACGCCGAGGAGGCGTTGACGCTGTACGTGGAGGGTTTGCAGGAGGACGGTCGGCCGCTCCTGTCGGGCGTGATCCGCCAGAAGCTTCGCGTGCCTGCGTGAGCGGGCGGCTGCCTGTCCTCTGGCGCACAACTCGTCGCGGTACTCGAAAGGCTCGGCTGGCAGGTCCTACGGCAGCGCGGCAGTCACGTGCGCTTGCGGCATTCCGATCGGTCAGTGTTCCTCGTCGTGCCTCTTCACCGCGAGCTGAAGAAGGGAACCCTGAACGGGATCCTCAAGGACGCGGATCTGGATCGCGACCAGCTGCGCGATCTGTTGTAGACGCCCGAGCCGGTGCCTGAAGCTCAGGCGGCGAGGGTCGTGAGCGTCTGCTGGCTCTGCGTGAAACCGAGCGTCTTGTACGTCTTCAGGCGTCGCGCGTGCATCGCGCGGAGCACTGGAACTCCGAGGTCGGCGTAGTCGTAGACGCGGACGCTTGTCTTGCCGTCGTCGGCACGCATGAGGCGGCCGGTGTACTGGACGAGGCGGCCCTTGAAGGAGACCGGGAAGGCGAGGAAGCCCGAGTTCCGCACGAGGTAGGCACGCTTGAGGCGCGCGATCCCGCATGAGCAGCGGGATTGAGGGCGTTCTGAGCCGTTGAGGGCGTGTGCCTACGCCGGCTGGGGCGTGGCGGCGGGGGTGATGCGGCCGAAGGGTGGCGGCTCGGGGACGGCGAGCGCGGCGTGGAGGCCGTGCTGGCGGCGGGTGAGCTCGCTGGTCTGGGTGAAGTCGCCGTCTGCCGATTGGAAGTGGCCTTGCCGGATCTGGCCGAGCTCGGCGCGGATCGTGCGCCAGGTCTCGCCGGTGCGCGTCTCGGCGAGGCGCACGAGCACGAGCGCGAGGAAGCAGATCAGCACGTGCGCGCGGATGCGGTCGTCTTTGCGGTGGAAGACGGGCCGGAGCAGAAGCGTCCCTTTCAGGTCGCGGAAGGAGCGCTCGGCCTCTTGGAGCTGCTTGTAGCCGAGCGCGACGTCCTCGGCCGAGAGCGCGGGATCGGACGTGGTGAGCAGGTACTTGCCGTCGAGCCGTTGCTCGGCCGCGATCTTGTTGCGGTCGAGCAGGAGCCGGCCGCCCTTGCTCTGGCGCAGGTAGCGCGACAGGGTGGGATGGTCGCGGAGCGCGCACTCGCCGCGCAGGTGCTGCTCCCGCTCGGCCTTCGTCCTGGCGCGCTGGCGCTGCGTCTCGAGCCGGGCGAGCTCGACCTCGATCCGGGCGAGCCGCCGCTCGCGCAGGGCGCGGTCGCGCTCGGCCTCGGCCGGGTTGTGGCAGACGACGTAGCGGACGGCGGCCTCGCCCTCGCCGACGCGGACCTCCTTGACGCGCAGGTTGTCCTTGACCTGCCGGTAGCGGCCCTGACGGGAGAGCGCCTGTTCGGTCTCGGGCATGCCGGAGCGGAGCTTGACGCCGGCGATGTAGTGGCCGCCGCCCGCGCGCAGCCGGCGCAGGTTGTCGCGGCCGGAGAAGCCGGAGTCGAGTACGTAGATCGCCCGCCCCAGCCGCCAGCCGGCCAGATCCTGTTTCACCTGCTCGACCAGCGTCTGGTCTGAGGCGTTGCCCGGCCACACCCACACCCTGACCGGGATCCCCTCTCGCGTGACGGCCAGCCCGATCACCACCTGCGGCAGGTCGGGGCGGTGATCCTTCGAGTGCCCCTGACGCCGCAGCGACCCCTGCTCAGCGGACTCCTCGGACGGCTCGTCCTCCTCGTTGCTTTCGTCGTCGACGTCGACCTCGAAGTACGTGCTCGTGGTGTCGAAGAAGATCACGTCGACCTCGAGGTTGAGCAGGTTGGCGAGCGAGAAGAAGACCGACTCCTGCACCCGCTCCGAGCAGGCGAGCAGGAAGTCCATCGCCCGATACAGCTCGTCGTCGGAGACGGCCGCGATCCCGTCGAGGACGACGTCGCGACCCAGCCAGCGGGTCGCCTCCAGCTTCGAGGCCGGCTCCAGGCAACGCTGGCAGACCATGGTGAAGATCGCCCGCTCCACCCCCGAGCGGCCGCGGCCTGCGCCGACGACCCGACTGATCGCCTTGCCGATCCCCAGCTGCGACCACAGCTCGTCGAGCACGTGCGGCCCGCCCGCCTCCGGCGCGCCCAGGAACCGGAAGCCGTCCGGCGCCTGGGCGCGCAGCGTCTCCTCGCTGCCGAGGAAGCGCTGGATCGAGCCCACCAACCGCTGCAGCGCCTCCCGGTCGAGCCGGTCCTCGCGGCCGAAGTTGTGGATCACCCGCGCCACCGGCACGCCGCGCTCGTTGCGCTCGTTGTGCGCCAGCTGCAGGTAGCGCACCGACTCGCCCCGCTTCGTCCGCTTCACCGTCGCGCGCAGATACATGATGCCTACACGATGACAGTCCCACCGGACAAAGGCGCGGTAAGACCCCAAAATGGTGTGCCTACAGGATCCGAGGCGCGACGAAGCCGAAACCGCTCAACCAAGCCAAAACCGGCCGCCCAAACGCCCGAACCCGCCTACGTCGTGCGGAACTCGGGGGAAGAGCGTGTCGAGCTGGGGGCAGTCGAAGCCCTCGCCGAGGTATTGCCCGGTGGCGACAACGACGAGCGCGTCGCTGCGTGACGTGTTCTCGATCTGAGCGAGCAGGGCAGCACGTGCGCGCTTTCCAATCCCGCCTTCGAGCAGGAGCGGCGGAACTCCCTTGCTCTGCAGCCGCGCCGCGAGCGCGTGGCAGTGCTTTTTCCACTGGCTGAGCACGAGGCAGCGCCTGCCCTCGGCGAGCGCGGCGAGCACGTCGTTGCACACAAGTTCGAGACGCTGCTCGTCTTCGACGAGCAGCCGGAAGACTTCGTGGATCGGCTTCCCGCCCGCGTCGGCGAATGCGAGCTGCGTCTCGCGGACGGTGAGCTTGAGCTCGACGTTGCCGGGGCGGCTCGCGTTCCTTTCGATCCGGTGGCGGATCGGGCCGCATTGCATCGTGACGATCTCCTGCAGGCCGTCGCGCCGGTAGGGCGTAGCGGTGAGGCCGAGGAAGTGACGTGTGGGGGCGCGCCGGACGGCGGCCTCGAACGAGAACGCGGGCAGGTGGTGGCACTCGTCGATCACGATCAGGCCGTAGTCGGTGAAGAACGCTTCGAGATCGTCGATCGCCTTGAGGCTTTGGATCATCGCCAGGTCGATGACGCCGGTCAGCCTTCGCCTGCCGCCGCCGCGCTGACCGATCTGCTTGGACGGGAGGCCGAGGAGGGTCGTGAGCTGGGAGCGCCACTGCTCGAGCAGCGGCTTGCTGTGAGCGAGGACGAGCGTCGGCAGCTTGCGCTCCGCGATGAGTGCGCACGCGATCACCGTCTTGCCGGTTCCGGGCGGTGCGACAAGGACGCCATCGTCGTGTGCCGTCAGCGCGGCGACCGCATCCGTCTGTAGCGGCGTCAGCTCGCCGCGGAACACGAGCGGCAGTTGCGTCGCGCCTGGTCTTCGATCGTCGAGAGCGAGCCTGCTTCCCGCCTCGGCGACCGTGTCCTGGACTTGAGCCAGGAGCCCGCGTGGGAGATGGAGGTGAGTCAGGTCCTCCTCGTAGCAGCGGATCAGCCGCGGCGTCTGATGGGTAGAGAGTCGCAGCCGCTGGCGCTCGTAGAAGAGCGGGTTGTGCAGCGAGGCCAGATGCTTGAGCTCGGCCAGTAGCGAGGGCGGCAGGTCAGCTCTGGCGATCGCCAGGTCGGCGCCGATCGTGCACGTGATCTTCGCCGGCAGCCGCTCTTCGTGTGGCAGCGTCCGCTGCCGCGAGAGTGCCGCGGCGCCGACGGCGACGTCGTCGTGCTCGCTGAGCACGCGATCGAGTCGCTCCGGTGCGAGTCGCTCGAGTGAGCTCAGAAACGCCCATTGATCCGCCGCGGCTCGAGCGTCGCCGGATCGAGGAAGACGCTCGTTCCGGCAGCGCGGCAGCGACCTTGCAGCGGCAGCGCGATCAGGTTGCCGAACCCCTTCGCAGGCAGGAAGTCCTGGTTGGGAAAGAGCCGGTCGTAGCTTGCGAGGTCGAGCTCCCCGCGCCGCGTCATCGCCGTGCGGAGCAGGATCGCGCCAAGTCGGCGCGCGGCCGAGGCGGCGAGGGGTGCGCTGAAGAAGACCCAGACGTGGCCGCCCGATCCGGAGCGGCTTCGCTCCAGCCCTGCTGGCACGCCGAGCTCCTGGCATGCCCCGAGCAACGCGAGCGCGTCGAGCTGCCACGTCTTGCCGTCGAGGTCGCAGACGAGGAACCAGCAGGCGTCGTCTGTGTGTAGCGGGTACACGCCGATCGACTGCCGGCCGCGCAGGTGCTGCTCGATCGCCTCGTTGCTCAAGGGCAGATAGCTCTTCGGCCCCTGACGGCTCCAGCCGCCGGCGATTGCCGGCGCGTAGCCGCTCTTGCCGCTGGACGCGTTCTCCCAGCGAACCGCGTAGACGTCGTCGCGGCCGCGGAACAGGCGGCGCACGAGTGCGACCTTCTCGTCTGCCGAAGAGGGAGAGCTCGCGTCTGCGGGTGGCCGCTCCGGCTTGCGCGCATCGAGAATCGTCTGCGTCCGCTGGGCGAGCGAGAGGAGCGTACGTAGCCGCTCGTTCTCGGCGCGAAGCTGCTCGATCTCGCGCAGGGTTCCGTCAAGGCGGTGGTGAAGGTCGCTTCCGGACACGGCTGCCCCGGCTGAGGACTGTAACGAGCGCACCTGCGGGCACCCGAGCGCGGGATCGTCCGCTCCCGCTCGTAGCGTTCCGGGGGTGTCGAAGACGGCCCGAAACGCGCCGTGCCCGTGCGGTAGCGGCCGCAAG
This sequence comes from uncultured Actinomycetes bacterium, assembly GCA_963837265.1. GTDB lineage: Bacteria > Actinomycetota > Thermoleophilia > Gaiellales > Gaiellaceae > DATBLE01. Next base: position 251,543 of record CAWIMQ010000001.1, on the reverse strand, counting down.
TACAAGCACTGCTGCCTTCTCGCGGAGGAGCGGCTGGTTCGGCAGGCGCGGGACGACGACCGGGTCGGCCGCTCGATCTCGGACTGGTCCGTCGAGCGGTTCGGTGACGAGCTTGCGGGAGCCTTCGACGAGTTCCATCCGGAAAGCCGCCGCATCGAAGAGCGCGACTTCGCGCTTCTGCTCACGTGGTTCAACTGCGATCGCGAGCTTCCCGGCGGCGGCACGCCCATCGAGCGCTACCTCGCCCGGACCGATCTCGACCCAGACGAGCGCCAGGTCGCCGCACGGATCGCTGCCGCCCGGCTTGGTTTCCACCGCGTGCGCGCCGTCGTTCCCTGCCGCTCGCTCGAGCTCGAGTGCGTGCTCACTGGCGTCTCGACCTCGGTCGCGAGCCAGACCGTCTCGCGCGAGGTCGTGCCGTGGGACGTCGTGCTGTGTCGCGTGATGCCGGGCGAGCCTGTTGCGACGTTGTGGGGGCCGGTGCTTGTCTACGCCGCCGACGAGGAGCCCGAGTTGCGCGCCGAACTGGAGCGGCTCGCCGACGTGCACAGCCTGCCGCATGACCCGCCCGAGCTCTTCGAACTCTTCCGCACCGCGAGTAGGCAGCTGCTCCGCTTCGTCCCGCCGAGCAGGCTCTCCGAACCGAGCTACTTCACGGCGGAGGGCAACCCGGTTGTAGCTGCGCGGGCCGTGTGGTCGCTGATCGATCCCGACGACGCCTTCGCGGCTCTGGACGCGCCGCCCGAGCTGCTCTGGGTCGGCGAGAGCGAGGACCGCGCCGGCGAATGCTTCCAGCTCACCGGCGACCGGGCGGATCTCCTCGCCCGTCGGCCGCCGCTGCCGCCGAACGCGCTCTTCTTCGAGAGTTCCTACGCCGGCTTCCCGGACCGGATCGGGCTCGGCACCTTCGTCCTCGCCGAAAGCGAGCTCCGCTTCGACGCGATCTCCGAGCAGCGGCTCGAACACGCGCTCGGCCTCGTCGCCAGCCGCCTCGCGGGCAACGCCGAGCTGCTCGAACGCGAGGTCGCGCCGCTCGACCTCGACCGGGCCGAGCGACGACAAACACTTCACCCCGACGACGAGGACGTACTCGCCAGCGGCTACCTCGAGGAATACCTGCGACGCTGGCTCGACGAGCCGCTCGAGCGCCTCGAAGGGCTGACGCCGCGTACAGCCGCCGCCGTTCCGAAGTTGCGCGGCGAGCTCGAGTTCCTCCTCCGGGCGATCGAGAACCGCGCTGAGCACGCCCGCCGCGCCGGCGCCTCCTGGCCCGACGTTGGCTGGTTGTGGGACGAGCTCGGCCTCCGCTCCCAGCTCGCCGCGTAGGCCGCGCAAACCTGCTTCACGCTCCCCGGGCCGTTATCACCTGTGCATCACCGCCACGGCATTTCGCGGTGTTTGGCACCAACGCCATCCAGGGACGAAACCGCGTGGTTAAGCCAAAACCAGCAGTCCCGGCGCGCCGGGGCGTAGAATCCGGCTTAGAACTCGTCTCAGAATGAAGGCTGCAGCCTCCTGAAGCAGACGAGGCAGCAGGCGAGGGCGAGGAACGCCTCGTGGATGTCGTGGCGGCGGTCGTAGCGGACGAGCAGTCGCTTGTAGTGGTGGAGCCAGGCGAAGGTGCGCTCGACGACCCAGCGCACTTTGCCGAGGCCGGAGCCGTGTTCGGTCTGGCGGCGAGCGATCTCCGGTTTGATCCGGCGGGCTCGGAGCTCGCGGCGGTACTTGTCGTGGTCGTAGCCGCGGTCGGCGGTGACCCGCTCGGGACGCCGGCGCGGCCGACCAACCTTGCCGCGTACGGGCGGGACGCGCTCGACCAGCGGGACCAATTGGGTGACGTCGTTGCGGTTGCCGCCGGTGACCGTCCAGGCGAGCGGGATCCCAGTTGCGTCTACGAGCAGGTGGTGCTTGGAGCCGTTTCTGGCTCTATCAACCGGGCTCGGGCCCGTCGCGGAGCCCCCTTTTTCGCCTGCACGTGACTGGAGTCCGCGACCGCCCGCGACCATTCGATCTCCCCAGCCGCGTGCAGCTCTGCAAGCAGGACCTGATGCAGCCGCTCCCAGACGCCGGCTCGCTGCCACTCATCCATCCGACGGTGACAGGTCGAGCCGCCGCCGAAGCCGAACTCGGCCGGCAGATGACGCCACGCGATCCCGGTGTAGAGCACAAACAGGATCCCCTGCAGCGCCTGCCGGTCAGGCAGTCGCTTGCGGCCCGGATAGCGGAAGCGCCGCTCGACCTTCGGCAGCAACGGCTCGATCCGCTCCCACAACGCGTCCGACACGATCCACGGCGCAGCAGCCATCGGCACCCCCTCGATCTTGACGACAGATGCCGACGGCGTTCGTCGTCAGAGAGCGGGTCCCTTCATTTCGGTGCCGGTTCTTACCGGAAGCCCCGCAGACCGCGGGGGTTCTCATCTCTCCGGTCGCGGCAGCTCCGGCGCTCGGCATCCGGCCGCCGGCTGTCGTTCGCGCGCGTTTGGCATTCTTCGGGGTCGAGCGTTCTCCTCGTCAGACGACCGCAAAAGGAGGCAGCAGGTGCCGAATCCAGGCCAGCCCACGATCAGCGTCGGTGCCACGGGTGACGTGGTGCGGCGGCTGCAGCGCGCGCTCCGGCGCACGCCCAACCTCGGCCTCGTCGTCGACGGCGCGTTCGGCACCTTGACGAAGGCGGCGGTCGAGGAGTTCCAGCAGGGCGCCGGCCTGACGGTCGACGGCATCGTCGGGCCGCTGACGTGGACAGCGCTTCCCGATGGCGGGCCGATGCCGCTCCTGAAGGAGGGCTCGACGGGCGATGTCGTCAGCGGCCTCCAGACGGTGCTGACCAACGGGGCTCCCGGGCAGTGGAACACCACGCCGCAAGGCGTCGACGGCGTCTTCGGGCCGCACACCCGCGCCTCCGTGGAGGCGTTCCAGGCCTGGGGCGCCGTCGCGGCCGACGCGGTCGTCGGCGATCAGACCTGGTCGGTCTCGCTCCACGCGGCGAGCGCCACCCTCGAGACCCAGGTCGGCCTGCAGTACGTGATCGGCTGACCGGTAGGCAGAGCCGCGGGGACCCGTGCGCGGCGGTCGCTCACGCTCCGCCGCCGGGAGTGCTCAACCGGCGGCCTCGCCGTCGACCGCGGCCGGCGTCAGGTCGGCGAGGCCGGCGAGCACGACGTCCGCCTCCGCGAGCGCCTGCTCGCCCGGGGGGAAGGACGGGTTCGGGACGGCGATCACGCGCATCCCCGCCGACTTCGCCGACCGGATCCCCGAGTGCGAGTCCTCCACCGCCGCCGCCCGCCGCGGCTCCGCTCCGAGCCGCCTGCAGGCCTCCAGGTAGACGTCCGGCGACGGCTTGCCGCGCGGCACCTCCTCCGAGGAGACGGCGGCCCGGAACAGGCGCTCGAGCCCGGAGAGCGAGAGCGCGGTGTCGATCAGCTCCCGGTTCGCCGACGACGCGATCGCCAGCGGCCAGCGAGCAGCGATCCGCTCGACCGCCTCGACGGCGCCGTCGATCAGCGGCAGGTGCCGGCGATAGCGTGCCGCCATCAGGGCGACGACGTCCGCGTTCACCCTCGCCGCAGGGTGGGGCACGCCGAGCTCATCGTGGATGAAGCGGGACCACTCGAGCGAGCTCATCCCCATCATCGCCCGCTGGGCGTCGGCGTCGTAGCGGCCGCCGTGCTCGCGGATGTACGTCCCCCGAACGTCGTCCCACAGCTCTTCCGAGTCGAGCAGCACGCCGTCCAGGTCGAATACGACGGCCTCGATCACCAGAGCGTGCACGCTAGCGGATGTCGCCGGCCCGGCCGATTCCTGAATCCGCGTCGTCCCCGATGCCGTGCCGGGGCGAGCGCGGCACGCTGTCTGTGCCGAAAAGGGGCGTGGATGTCGCCGTACGCCGTCGAGTACTGGCTCGGACACTGCGAGGGGTTCCGGGTGGACGATCCCGGAGGCCACGTCGGCTTCGTGGACGCGGTCCTGTCCCTGCCCGAGAGCCGGGTACCCGTCTCGCTGCTCGTACGGCGGCCGGGACCGGACGGCTCGATCCTCGCCGTCTCGGTCGACGAGATCGACGAGGTCGCGCTCGACGCGGAGCGGATCGTGCTCCGCGGCGTCGAGCCGATCGGCGAGGAGAGATCATGATCGCCGAGGTACTGGCCGACGAGCTCGCTGCCGAGCACGTCGACTGCGAGCTCGTCTCGCACCGGAGAACCGAGCACGCGAGGGACGAGGCAGTCGCCCTCGGGGTGCCCCCGCAGGAGGTCGGGAAGACACTGATCGTGAAGGGCGCGGAGGGCTACGTTCGTGTCCTCCTGCCCGCCTCGGAGCGTCTCGATCTGCGCAAGCTGCGCGAGCTCCTCGGCGACCGCAGCCTCCGACTTGCGACCGAGCGCGAGCTCGCGGACGCCTATGCGGAGTTCGAGCTCGGCGCCGTGCCGCCGCTGGGGGGGCCGGGCGGCGACCGCGTCGTCGTCGACCGGCGGATCGCCGACCTCGAGCACGTGACCGTCGAGGCGGGCACGCACGAGCAGTCGCTCAGGCTCAGAGCCGCCCACCTGATCGCACTGACGAAGGCGGACGTCGCCGACCTGCGTCTCGAAGGCTGACGCGCCGGGCCCTCGCTAGGTCCTGAGAACGACCTCGAGCGACGTGCCTCCGCCGGGCCTCGTCCGCAGGCGGAAGGCGCCGCCCATCGCCGCCGCCCGGGCCCGGATGTTCCGCAGCCCCTGCCCGCGCGTCGCCGCCTCCTCGTCGAAGCCCCGGCCGTCGTCGACGATCCGGACGACCCGCTGGCCTTCGCGCAGGCCGATCAGGACCGTCGCGCGGCGGGCCCCGGCGTGGCGCCGGACGTTGGCCAGGCCCTCCTGGACGATCCGGAAGATCTCGATCTGCTCGTCGGGGCCGAGCTCCACCCCGTTTTCGATCTCCAGGTCGACGTCGAGCTCCCCGTCCGCGGTCAGAAACTCGACGTAGCGGTTCAGCGCCGAGTCGAACGGCGCCGAGCCGCTGGCGGACGAGAGCGCCAGCACCGCGAACCGCGCCTCCTGCTGGGCGGCGGCGGCAGCCTGCTGGAGCCGCGGCACGACCGTCTCGGGGTCCGCCCCTCCGGCGAGCAGGCTGGTCTCCGTCGAGACCGCGAACAGGTACTGCGCGAGCCCGTCGTGGATCTCGCGCGCGACCCGGGCCCGCTCCTCGGCGACCGCCCGCCCGAACTCGGCCGCCCGGATCGCGTTCCAGACTCCCGCGAGGAGCACGCCGTACGAGAGCAGGCGCAGGAAGTCGCCCTGGGAGACGTAGTCGCTGGAGACGGTCGGCGTCAGCTCGGCATGCAGCTCGGCGAAGACGAGGATCGTCGCGCCGAAGGCGAGCCAGCGGTCGAGGTCCTCGGCGTGCGCGCGGTAACGGAGCCCGAAGCCGACGAGCGCCGCGAGCGCGAGTAGCGCCTCGAGGCCGAGCGCGGCCGTGAGCAGCGCCGGCTGAGGGTGGGCCGGGTCGAGCAGGGGAAGCGTCGTTCCCAGGCCGCGGCACACGGCCCAGAGCGCGTACAGGAGCAGGGCGGGGGCGACGAGCACTCCGATCGCCTGCCGCCGTCTCGCGATCCGCCCACCCGTGAACGGCGCAGCGGCGATCAGGACGGCGGCGACGAGACGTCCTGCGATTCCCGCCCAGGTCTCGGCGCGGCCGACCGGCCCGCCGTCGAGGGCCGGCGCGACCGCGAACGCCAGGGTGGTCGCCGCCTGGACGAAGAAGCCCGAGAGGAGGAACAGGTCGAACCGGCGCCCGTCGACGGTGAACCGCACGTATGCGAGCACGGCGACGACCATCGCGACGAGCAGCACCGACGTGTCGAGGACGAGCCGGAGGCTCGGCAGCGCGTACGAGTGGCGAAGTCCCGGCCGGGCGAGGAAGAGCGCGAGGACGGCCGCGAGCAGCGCGACGAGCAGGAGCTCGTCGCGCACCCAGGCGAGGTACCTCGCACGCGCGGAGCGCATAGACCTCTTGTCGGCAGGCGCGCGGTTGCCGATAAGGCTCGCATGGGCCGCCGCACGCTCGTCGTCGACGACCACCCGCTCACGCGCGCGGCGCTGGTCGCCCTGCTCGAGCAGCACGAGTTCGCCGTCGTCGGCGAGGCTGCCGACGGCACCGAGGCGATCGAGCGGGCGCGCGAGCTCCAGCCCGATCTCGTCCTCCTCGACCTCGCGATGCCGGGAGTGGGCGGGCTCGACGCGCTGCCGCGAGTCCGCGCCGCGGCGCCGGCCTGCGAGGTCGTCGTCCTCACCGCCTCGGGCGCAGAGGAGAACCTGCTCGCGGCCATCCGGGCCGGGGCGGCAGGCTACCTCCTGAAGACCGAGCCGCCGGGGCGGATCGCGGAGTTCCTCGACGGGGTCACCCGGGGCGAGTCTGCGCTCTCGGGCGAGGTCGCCCGCCGGCTGCTCGACCGGGTCCGCGAAGGCGGCCGCCTCGACTCGGGCATCCCGGACTCGATCGCCGGGGAGCTGAGCGCGCGCGAGGTCGAGGTGCTCATCCTGCTCGACGAGCGCCTGGGAACGGACGAGATCGCCAGGCGGCTCTTCATCTCCGAGCACACCGTCCGATCGCACGTCAAGAGCCTGCTGCGCAAGCTGAACGTCTCGTCCCGCCGCGAGGCGCTCGAGGCTCTCGCCGCCGCCCGCCGCTGAGCGTCACGAATCAAGATCACCCAGCGTGGGGGATGCCGTGGGTGATGCGAGAGGGCCGCGCGGTGCCGATGATCAGGGCAGAGATTCCTGCGGATGAGGCGGTGGCTCGACTCAGGCGCGTGAACCGGCCCCCACGGGGGCCGGTTTTGCGTCCGCCGGCAGCCTTGCGGCTTTCGGCCGCAGGAGCTAGTGACCTGAGTCGTTAGTTCGCGGACGGGTTGGAGGGACCTGGGGTTTTGTGGCGAATGCCGTCGTCGTCAACGGCGACGATGGGAGAGGTCATGGGGGAGCGTGCCGAGGTTGTGGTCAGTGCGGAGGAGCGGGAGGTGCTCGAGCGGTGGGCTCGGCGGCGGTCGAGCGCGCAGGCGCTCGCGTTCCGGTGCCGGGTTGTGCTGGCTGCGGCGGAGGGGAAGTCGAGCACCGAGATCGCGGACGAGTTGGGGTGCAGTCGCCAGACGGTCGGGAGGTGGCGTGGTCGGTTCGCTCGGCGTGGGCTTGATGGGCTTCATGACGAGCCGCGGCCGGGCAAGCCGCGCTCGATCAGCGACGAGGATGTCGAGCGGCTGATCGTGAAGACATTGGAGGAGCAGCCGAAAGGGGCGACGCATTGGTCGACGCGGTCGATGGCGGCGGCGACCGGGATGAGTCAGAGCGCGGTCAGCCGGATCTGGCGTGCGTTCGGGCTGAAGCCGCACCAGACGGAGACGTTCAAGCTCTCGCCGGATCCGCAGTTCATCGACAAGGTGCGCGACATCGTCGGGCTGTACCTGAACCCGCCCGAGGCGGCGGTCGTGTTGTGCGTGGACGAGAAGTCGCAGATCCAGGCGCTCGACCGGACGGCGCCGGTGCTGCCGCTGATGCCCGGAGTGCCCGAGCGGCGCAGCCACGACTACGTCCGCTACGGGACAACCAACCTGTACGCCGCCTTGGACGTGGCCTCCGGTCAGGTGATCAGCGAGATGAGGCCGCGGCACCGCGCCGAGGAGTTCAAGCGCTTCCTCAACCAGGTCGACGCCGCGGTGCCGGCCGACCTGGATGTGCACGTGGTGCTCGACAACTCCTCGACGCACAAGACGCCGTCGATCCAGCGCTGGCTCGTCCGCCACCCGCGGTTCACGTTCCACTTCACCCCGACCTACAGCTCCTGGCTCAACCTCGTCGAGCGCTGGTTCGCCGAGCTGACGACGAAATGGATCAAGCGCGGCAGCCACCGCTCCGTCCGCGACCTCGTCGCCTCGATCCGCACCTGGATCACGAACTGGAACGACAACCCGAAACCGTTCGTCTGGCACAAGAGCGCGGACGAGATCCTCGACAGCCTCGCCGCCTACTGCCAACGGATTAACGACTCAGGACACTAGGAGAACCCGTCCAGGGCCGCGTGCACCAGGCCCGGGAGCGTCTCCAGGTTGTAGCCGCCCTCGAGCACGGCCGCCAGCCTCGGCGCGAGGCCCCGGCAGCGCCGGGCGAGCTCACGGAAGCCGTGTCCGGTGACCTCCATCATCGCGAGCGGGTCGTCGGCGTGGGCGTCGAACCCGGCCGACACGAGCAGCAGGTCGGGCTCGAAGCCGGCGAGCGCAGGCTCGACGATCTCCTCGAAGGCGCGGAGGTACTCCTCGTTCCCCGAGCCTGCCTTGAGCGGCACGTTCACGGTCGTCTCATTCCCCTCGCCGGGACGCCCGGTCCCGGGGTAGAACGGCCACTCGTGCAGCGAGACGTAGAGCACGCTCGGGTCGTCCCAGAAGATGTCCTGCGTTCCGTTGCCGTGGTGGACGTCCCAGTCGACGATCGCGACCCGCTCGAGGCCGAGCTCGGCCTGAGCCGCTCGGGCCGCGATCGCGGCGTTGTTGAACAGGCAGAAGCCCATGGCGCGATCGGGGAGGGCATGGTGGCCGGGCGGGCGCACGAGCGCGAAGCCGCCGGTACGGGCCGCCTCGATCGCGCCGCCGGCGGCGAGCAGCGCCGCCTCGAAGCTGGTCTCGGACGCCGGCGTGTCGCCGTCCAGCCATGCCGGGCCGGTCAGGTCGCGGATCCCGGCGACGTATTCCGCCGCATGGCAGCGCTCGACCTGCTCGAGCGTCGCAGGCGTGGCCTCGGTCCACGAGCCGACTGCTTCCAGCAGGCAGGCGAGGCGGCGCGGAGACTCGGGGTGGTGCCCCGTCGGGTGGAGCGTCGCCAGCGCCTGGTGGCTGACGACGTCCATCAGGCGTCCGCCAGCGCCTCGAGCCGGCCGGCGAGGTTGCCGAGGCCCCAGGCCGCACAGAGGGCGGACGCCTCCGCCCACTTGGGCGCTTGGCCGGCTAGGGAGGGGAGAGGGGCAGAGGCGTCCATCGTCGCTATTCGCCGGTAGAGGAGCAAGTCCTCCCGCTGTCCCGAGAACCTGCCGGCGTCGAGCGCGGCCGCGAGCGACCCGTGCTCGGCGAGGATCGACGCCGCCGTCTTCGGGCCGACGCCGCGCGCGCCCGGGAGCCGGTCCGACGGGTCGCCGCGGAGGGCGATGAAGTCCGGCACCTGTTGCGGCTCGACCCCGTATCGCTCCCGGACCTCGGCCGGCCCGATCCGGGCGAGCTCGGATACGCCCTTCACCGGCTGGAGGACGGTCGTCCGGTCGCTGACGAGCTGGAAGGCGTCCCGGTCGGAGGTGGCGACGAGCGTGTGGCCGCCGCGGGCCTCCTCGGCGGCGACCGCCGCGGCGAGAAAGTCGTCCGCTTCGTACCCGGCCGCCTTCGCCGCCGCGAAGCCGAGCGCCTCGACGAGCCGCGGGAGCAGGCCGAGCTGCTCGACGAGCGCGTCGTCGAACTGGCGCCCGCTCTGGTAGTCGGGAAACGCCCGGTTGCGGTAGGTGGGCACGTCGAGCGTGTCCCAGCCGACCAGCACCGCGCGCGGCGCCTCCGCCTGCCAGAGGCGGATCAGGAAGTTCGCGAAGCCGACGAGCGCGCCGGAGGGCCGGCCCGTCGAGCTCGTCATCGACTTCGGCAGCGCGTGGTAGGCGCGGTGCGCGAGCGAGTCTCCGTCGACCGCCAGCAGGGGCCGTCCCGGCCGCTCGTCGGCCGGGCGGGTCACAGCGTCGCGCGCAACGCGTGGATGCGCTCCATCAGGCAGTCGGTAGCCTCCTGCTGCGCCTGGAGCGGGGGGAGGCCGGCGACGTCGTCGAGCGGGACCGGCGATCCGTATGCGACCCGCAGCTTCCCGAGCCGTGACAGCCGGTCGCTCCCGGCCACCGCGGCCGGGACGAGCGGCACCCCGGCCCCCAGTGCGATCCTGGCCGAGCCCGTCCGGGGCCGGTGCTCGAACTTCTTCCGCAGGCCCTTCGTGCGCCGCGTTCCCTCGGGGAACATGGCGACGATGCCGCCCTCCCGGCAGATCCGCACCGCCGTCTCGATCGCGGCCAGGTCGCGCTCGCCGCGGCGCACCGGAAAGGCGCCGCCGGCGCGGAGCAGCGGCCCGAGGACGGGGTTGAAGAGCTCCACCTTGCCCATGAAGAAGAGCTGCCGTCCCGGCCAGAGCGGCAGGCCGAGCGGCCAGGGGTCGAAGCTCGAGGTGTGGTTCGCGGCGAGGACGAACCCGCCCTCGGACGGCAGGCTCTCGAGGCCGTGCGCCTCCAGCCGGTAGAGCCCGCGCAGCACGGGCCAGGAGACGACGGCGACGAGGTTGTACACGGGTGTCGGCATCGCTCGCCGCAGTATCGGCTATGAAACAAGAGCATCGCGGAGCGCGGTGCCGTTGGGCCGCGGCGCTAACGTGTCCGCGCGATGCCCAAGCTCGTCATCGTGGAGTCGCCCGCCAAGGCGAAGACGATCGCCGGCTACCTCGGCCCCGGCTACGAGGTCGAGTCGAGCATCGGCCACATCCGCGACCTCCCGGAGCGGGCGTCCGAGATCCCGAAGGAGGAGCGTGGGCGCTACGGCGCCCTCGGCGTCGCGATCGACGAGGGTTTCGAGCCGTACTACGTGGTCGACCCGGACAAGAAGCGCGTCGTCACCCAGCTGAAGCGCAAGCTCGAGCGTGCCGACGAGCTCCTGCTCGCGACCGACGAGGATCGCGAGGGCGAGGCGATCGCCTGGCACCTGCTGCAGGAGCTGAAGCCGAAGGTGCCCGTGCGGCGGATGGTCTTCCACGAGATCACGAAACAGGCGATCGAGGAGGCCCTCGCCAACCCGCGGCCGGTGGACGAGCGGCTCGTGGACTCGCAGGAGACCCGGAGGATCCTCGACCGCCTGTACGGGTACGAGGTCTCGCCCGTGCTCTGGAAGAAGGTGATGCCGCGGCTCTCGGCCGGCCGCGTGCAGTCGGTCGCCACCCGGCTCGTCGTCGAGCGCGAGCGCGAGCGGATGGCGTTCACCCCGGCCGCGTACTGGGACCTCGAGGGCGTCTTCGACACGGCTGGAAGCGTCGCCGGCCGAGCCGCCGGCGCCCGGCCGGAAGACCGGGGCGCCTCCGGTCCCCCGGGGGGCCGCTTCGCCGCGCGCCTGGTCGCGCTCGACGGCGCCCGGGTCGCGCAGGGGCGCGACTTCGGGCCGGACGGACGGCTGAAGACGCGGGATGCCAGGCAGCTCGGCTCAGACGAGGCCCGGGGGCTCGCCGAGCGCCTCGAGGGCGCCGCCTTCGCGGTCCGCTCGGTGGACGAGAAGCCGTACACGCGCCGGCCCGCGCCGCCCTTCATGACCTCGACCCTGCAACAGGAGGCGAGCCGCAAGCTCCGGTTCACCGCGCAGACGACGATGCGGGTCGCCCAGCGCCTGTACGAGCGCGGCTACATCACCTACATGCGCACCGACTCGACGACGCTCTCCGAGACCGCGCTGTCGGCCGCCCGCGCGCAGGCCCGGGAGCTGTACGGCGCCGAGTACGTGCCCGACGCGCCGCGCCGCTACGACCGCAAGGTGAAGAACGCGCAGGAGGCGCACGAGGCGATCCGGCCCGCCGGCGACCGCTTCCGGATCCCCGACGACGTCGGCGGCGAGCTCGACCGCGACGAGCTCGCGCTCTACGAGCTGGTCTGGATGCGCACGGTCGCCTCCCAGATGGCGGACGCGCGCGGCCGGACGGTGTCGCTGCGGCTCGGGGCGACCTCCAGCGACGGCGAAGACGCGGAGTTCGGCGTCAGCGGGACGGTGATCACGTTCCGGGGCTTTCTCGCCGCCTACGTGGAGAGTCTCGACGAGGAGCCGCAGGACGGCGCCGAGCGACGGCTCCCGCCGCTCGAGCCCGGCGACGCGGTCGAGGCGCGTTCGCTGGAGCCGCACGGACACGAGACGACGCCGCCCGCGCGCTACACGGAGGCGACGCTGGTCAAGGCGCTCGAGGATCGCGGCATCGGCCGCCCTTCGACCTACGCCTCGATCATCTCCACGATCCTCGACCGCGGCTACGTGATCAAGAAGGGGACGGCCCTGGTCCCGACCTTCCTCGCGTTCGCGGTCACGAAGCTCCTCGAGCAGCACTACGAGCGTCTCGTCGACTACGGCTTCACCGCCGGAATGGAGGACGATCTCGACCGCATCGCCGCGGGCGAGGAGGCGCGCGTCGACTGGCTGACGCGCTTCTACAAGGGCGAGAACAGCTGGCCGGGCCTGCACGCGCTCGTCACCGAGCGCCTCGACGAGATCGACGCGCGGGCCGTGAACTCGATCGAGATCCCGGGGAGCGACATCGTCGTCCGCGTCGGCCGCTACGGGCCGTACCTGGAGCGCGGTGAGGAGCGTGCTTCGCTCCCGGACGACGTCGTTCCCGACGAGCTGACCGCGGCGCGCGCCGCGGAGCTGCTCTCCGCGCCGAGCGACTCCCGAGAGCTCGGGACCCACCCTGAGACGGGACGGTCCGTGACGTTGCGGTCCGGCCGGTACGGCCCCTACGTGACGGAGGAGCCGCCGGAGGGCGTCGACGAGAAGCCCAGGACGGCGTCCCTCCTGTCGACGATGACCCCGGAGACGTTGACGCTGGAGGACGCCGTGCGGCTCCTCTCGCTGCCTCGGGTCGTCGGCGCCGCCGACGGCGAGGAGGTCCTGGCGATGAACGGCCGGTACGGCCCGTTCATCAGGCGCGGCAAGGAGACACGCTCGCTGGAGAGCGAGGAGCAGATTTTCTCGATCGACCTGGAGCAGGCGCTCGCGCTTCTCGCTGCGCCGAAGGCCCGCCCCGGGCGGGGCGCGCCCCGCCCGCCGCTGCGCGAGCTCGGCGCCGACCCCTCGTCCGGGCGTCCAGTCGTGGTCAAGGAAGGCCGATTTGGTCCATACGTGACCGACGGAGAGACGAATGCGAGCGTGCGCGCCGGCGACGCGGTCGACTCGCTGACGCTCGAGCGGGCCGTCGAGCTCCTGGCCGAGCGTCGCGCGAAGGGCTCGCCGAAGCGGCGCGCGGCGGCGAAACAGCGACCTCGGCGGCGGAAGTAGTCACCCATGCCCGTTACCGAACCTGCAAACCTTTGTCTGCGAAAGCACGTCTTGATGTCCACGGCACCCGGGAGCCTGGAATACGTGTTCACACGTCCGCGTTTCCTTCTTCACACCGCCCTAACGGGAACCTCGTAGGCTGCAGGTGGAAAGCCGAGGAAAAGCCCGTTAGGGTGCGAAAAAATCGGGAACCGAACACGGCGACGACGCGAAAGGACGACGGAACTCAGTTGACGCAGAACCAGCTGAACGAGTTGCTCGAGAGTGACGGGGCGCGCCTGCTGATCGAGGGCGCCGAGGAGCGTGGCTTCGTCGAGCCGGCGGAGCTGGAGGCCTTTGCGCTGGAGCACGACCTCGGCGAAGAGGAAATCGAGCAGCTGTCGCGCGAGCTCGAGACGATCGGGCTCGAGGTCGGCAAGCCGGTCGGGGAGGTCGAGCCTGTCGCGGCCGCGGCGACGTACGATGCCGGCCCGGTCAGCGGGGCCGCGGACAGCCTGCAGCTGTTCCTGGCCGACGTCGGCCGCCACAAGCTGCTGACTGCAGCGGAGGAGGTGTACCTCGCGAAGGCGATCGAGCGCGGCGATCCGACCGCGAAGCGGCGGATGATCGAGTCGAACCTGCGCCTCGTCGTGTCGATCGCCAAGGGCTACCGCGGGCTGGGCGTGCCGTTCCTCGACCTGATCCAGGAGGGGACGCTCGGCCTGAACCGCGCGGTCGAGAAGTTCGACTGGCGCCGCGGCTACAAGTTCTCCACCTACGCGACCTGGTGGATCCGGCAGTCGGTCCAGCGCGCCGTCGCCAACCACGCGCGCACGATCCGCGTGCCCGTCCACGTGGTCGAGCGCCAGCAGAAGCTCGGCCGGGCGGCGCGCCGGCTCGAGGTCGAGCTCGGGCGCGAGGCGACGAAGGCGGAGCTCGCCGAGGCGACCGGCCTTCCCATCCAGCACGTCGACGAGGCCCTCTCCGCCGCGCACGCGTCCGTCTCCCTCAACCAGACGGTCGGAGCCGACGACGAGGGCGAGCTCGGCGACCTCTTCGCCGACCGCGAGGCCGCGGACCCGTTCGACGAGGCCGAGGAGTCGCTGCGGCGGCAGGGCGTGCGCAAGGCGCTGGACGCGCTTCCCGAGCGGGAGCGGCGGATCCTCGAGCTCCGGTTCGGGTTCGAGGGCGAGCCCTGGACGCTCGAGGCGATCGGCCACGAGCTCGACCTGACGCGCGAGCGCGTCAGGCAGCTCGAGGGCCAGGCGCTGGCGCGGCTGGCGGCGCTGCGGGATCTCCAGTCGGTTGCGGCCTAGCCCCGAGGGGCGCACAGACCCGCTACCCGGTGGGCGGCCCCGCGGCCGCTCATCGTCGTTTCTGGACCTGTCAGGGGTCTGACCCCTGACAGGTCCAGGACCACCAACGGGCCGGTCGGGCGCGCCTGGCGACGGTTCCCGACTAACCGACCGAGCCACCACGAGTCTTCGTCTGTATAGGAAGTGTCATACTCGGCTCTTGCTCTTCCCGCGGGCGCGTGCGCGCACGTGGGGCGAAGCCTCGAACCTGTCACAGATGGAGGGGAGCACATGCATCGGAAGAGACTGAGCTGGCGGGGGGCGGTGGCTCTCGCAGCCGTGGGCCTGCTCGCCGCCGCCGTCGTGGCCGCGTCGGCATGGGCCCGGAGCAGCCACTCCGGGGCGAGCTCGACGCTGGTCGACGGCACGACCGACACGGTCACGAACATCGACCCGGCCGGAAACTACGACTTCGGGACGTTCACCGTCGACATCCTGGTCTTCAACCACCTGCTCGAGCTCAAGGCGGGCGGCGCGATCGTGCCGGGGCTGGCGACGGGCTGCAAGTCGAACGCGAACCTGACCGTGTGGACGTGCGCCCTCAAGCACGGGGTCAAGTTCCAGAACGGCGACGACTTCACCTCCGAGGACGTCAAGTTCTCGTTCGACCGGGTGCAGAAGATCAAGGATCCGTCGGGTATCTACACCCTGCTCTCGAACCTGAAGTCGACGACCACGTCGGGCGACTTCACGGTCGTGTTCCACCTCGCCTCGCCGCAGTCGACGTGGCCGCTGATCCTGACCACGGGCGCCGGCTTCATCGTCGACCACAACGTCTACCCCGCGGACAAGGTGCTCGCGAACACGGAGGCGCAGGTCGGCACCGGGCCGTACCAGCTCGTCAAGTACACGCCCGGGCAGCAGGCGGTCTTCAAGGCCTACACCGGGTCGCCCGTCTACAAGGCGAAGACCCCGAACCTGATCATCAACTACTACTCGAAGTCGTCGACGATGAAGCTCGCGCTCCAGCGCGGCGACCTCGATATGTCGTTCCGCGACTTCACGCCGACCGAGTACA
This sequence comes from uncultured Actinomycetes bacterium, assembly GCA_963837265.1. GTDB lineage: Bacteria > Actinomycetota > Thermoleophilia > Gaiellales > Gaiellaceae > DATBLE01. The sequence goes on along the minus strand of CAWIMQ010000001.1, from coordinate 236,132 downwards.
GCTCGCTGGGCGAGGCCTCGGGGCTCAAGGTCTTCAAGGGCAACGGCGTGGTCATCCGCTACCTCGTGCTCAACGTCAAACGGGCGCCGACGAACAACCTCGCGGTGCGCAAGGCGCTCGCCTACCTGATGCCGCGGCAGACGATCGCCACGCGTGTCTACCACGGGCTCGTGCAGCCGCTGTACTCGATGGTGCCGAAGGGCCTGCCCGGACACGTCGACGCGTTCAAGGCCGTTTACGGGGCGTCGCCGAGCCCGGCGAAGGCGAAGGCCGTGCTCCAGAGGGCGGGCGTGAAGATGCCCGTGCCGATCACGATCTGGTGGACGCCGACGCACTACGGCGACGCATCGGCGGACGAGTACGCAGAGATCCAGCGCGCGCTCAACGCCTCGGGCGCGTTCAAGGTGACGCTGAAGTCGGCCGAGTGGGCGACGTACTCGAAGACGCTCGGCACGCAGTACGGCACGTTCCAGCTCGGCTGGTTCCCGGACTACCCGGACGCCGAGGACTACCTGGCTCCGTTCTACGGGACGAAGAGCAACTTCACCTCGAACGGGTACTCGAACAGGGCGATGGACAAGGTGCTGACCAGGGAGCGAGCCTCCCGGACCACGGCTGCCCGCCTGGCGCAGATCGCCCAGGCGCAGACGATCGCGGCGAAGGACGTCCCGATCATCCCGTACTGGCAGCAGGCGATGCTGGCCGTGGCGCACACCAACGTCCAGGGGATCCCCGGAACCCTGGACCCGACCTACACCATGCGCTTCTGGCAGATCACGAAGTCGTAACCTGTCCTCGTAGCACCGAGTCGACCGGAGGGGCGTCGTCCGCGGCGCCCCTCCACCGCTTGTGAACGGATCGGGAACATCACTCAAGCGCTACCTGCTCACGCGGCTCGCGCTGATCGTGCCGATGGTGCTGATCCTGCTCACGCTCGTCTTCCTGCTGATGCGGGTGGCGCCCGGAAACCCGGTATCGGCCTCGCTGGGCGGCCACGTCCCGCCGGCGGTGATCAACCAGATCACGCACCAGCTCGGCTTCGACAAGCCCCTCTACACCCAGTACGGCAACTACCTCTGGGACATCCTGCGCGGCGACTTCGGGACGACGATCTCCGACCGTCGCCACGTGCGGGACATCATCGTCGAGAACGGTGCCGCCACCCTCGAGCTCACCATCGCCGCGATGTTCGTGGCGATCTCCCTCGGCGTGCTCGTCGGCCTGCTCTCGGGTCGGTTCCGCGACTCGCCGATCGACGCGGCCGGCCGGCTGTTCGGGATCGTCGTCTACGCGGCGCCGGTGTTCTTCCTCGGTCTGCTCGGCCAGCTCCTGTTCGGCTCCGTCCTCAACTGGCTGCCGACCTCCGACCAGGCGAGCCCCATCACCCAGGCGACGCTCCCCGTGCACACGCACATGCTCGTGGTGGACGCGATCATCGCCGGCGACGGCGGAGCCATCTGGGACACCTTCAAGCACCTCATCCTGCCCGCCATGACGCTCGGCCTCGTCTTCTCCGGCGTGTTCATCCGCCTCGTCCGCGTCAACGTGATCCGGACTCTGAAGGAGGACTACATCGAGGCGGCCCGGGCCCGCGGGATCCGCGAGCGCTCCGTCGTCTACCGGCACGCCTTCCGGAACGCGCTCGTGCCCGTCGTCACCGTCATCGGCCTCCAACTCGCCCTCCTCCTGGGCGGCGCGGTGCTCACCGAGACGACCTTCAACTGGCCGGGGCTCGGCCACACGTTGCTCGTCTACCTCGAGAATCGCGACTACGCCGCCGTGCAGGGGATCGTGGTCGTCTTCGGGCTCGTCGTCGTGGTCGTCAGCGTCGTGATCGACTTCGTCAACGCGTTCGTCGACCCGCGGGTGCGGTACTGATGGCGGCTGCCCAGGCTCGGGAGCGAGGCAGGTTCCGGATCGGCCCCGGCGTCCGGCGGGCACTGGGGCCGATCGCGGAGGCGCGCGGCTTCGCCCGTGGGATGCTCTGGGCCGGCGCCGCCCTGACGCTCTTCTTCGTCGTCCTCGCGATCTTCGCGCCGCTGATCTCCCCGTACGCCTTCGACCAGTACTCCTCGAACGGTCACCGGTTCGCGCAGCTCGCCGCGCCGTCGCACCACCACCTGTTCGGGACGACCGTTCAGTCCACCGACGTGCTCTCGCGCATCGTCTGGGGCTCGCAGACCGAGCTGGAGGTCGTCGCCCTCGCGCTCGTCTTCTCGCTCACGGTCGGCGTGCCGCTCGGCCTCGTCTCCGGGTACTTCGGCGGCGTCGCCGACCGCACGCTCGTGCTGGTGATGGACGCGATGTTCGCGTTTCCCCCGCTCCTGCTCGCGATCGTGATCGCGTTCCTCCTCTCGGGCAGCGTCGCCTCGGGCGTCCTCACGGCGGCGATCGCGATCACGATCGTCTACATCCCGCAGTACTTCCGGGTCGTCCGGAACCAGGTGATGAGCGTCAGGGAAGAGCCCTACGTCGAGGCTGCGCGCGCGATCGGCGCGAGGCCGCTGACGATCCTGCGTCGCTACGTGTTCTTCAACGTGGTCCAGAGCGTGCCGGTGATCGCCACCCTCAACGCCGCCGATGCGATCCTGACGCTGACCGGGCTCGGCTTCCTCGGCTACGGGGTCCAGCCGACCGAGGCGGCCGAGTGGGGTTACGACATCTCGCGCGCGGTCTCGGATGCGACGTCCGGGATCTGGTGGACGGGGCTCTTCCCGGGGCTGGCGATCGTCCTGCTCGTCACCGGGCTCACCCTACTCGGCGAAGGCCTGAACGAGACGATCAACCCGGTGCTGCGCAAGCGGCACGTCGAGAAGGTGTCCTTCGACCAGGAGCCGACGCTCGTCGAGGCGGAGATCGGAGACTCGTGACCGACTCGACCGTCCTGTCCGTCCACGACCTGCGCGTCTACTACGGCACGATCCGAGGGGCGGTCCGTGCGGTCGACCGCGTCTCGCTCGACATCGGAGCCGGCGAGGTCCTCGGGCTCGTCGGCGAGTCGGGCTGCGGCAAGTCGACGCTCGGCCGCGGCATCCTCGGCCTGCTCCCGGAGGGGGCGGTGGCCGACGGGCAGGTGCTGTACGGCGGGCGGAACCTGGTCGGCATGTCGCGCAAGGAGCTGAGCAGGCTGCGAGGCCCCGACCTGGGGCTGATCTTCCAGGAGCCGATGACACGGCTGAACCCCCTGCTGCGGATCGAGGACCACTTCCACGAGACCCTGAAGCAGCACGAGCCGGGGCTCGGCGACCGCGAGATCCGGAAGCGCTCGCTGGAGACGCTCGGGAAGATGGGGATCCCGCCGACCCGCTTTCGCCAGTATCCACACGAGTTCTCCGGCGGGATGCGCCAGCGGATCATGATCGCGCTGGCGCTCGTGCTCCGGCCGAAGCTCCTCGTCGCCGACGAGCCGACGACCTCGCTGGACGTGATCGTTGAGGCGCAGATCCTCGGCATCCTCGCCGACCTGAAGCGCAGCTTCGGGACGGCCCTCCTGCTGATCACGCACAACCTCGGGATCATCGCCGAGGCCTGCGACCGGGTCGCGGTCATGTACGCGGGGAAGATCGTCGAGGAAGGAGCCGCGCGCGACGTGTTCGCCGAGCCGGCGCACCCGTACACCCGCGAGCTGCTCCGCTCCACGATCTCGCTGGAGACGACCGAGCTGCACTCGATCCCCGGCGCGCCGCCGAACCTGATCGACCCGCCGCCCGGCTGCCGCTTCCACCCGCGCTGCCCGGAGGCGATGCGGGTGTGCGCCTGGAAGCAGCCGAGCGAGGTGCGGACCGACGACGCCCGGCGCGTCCAGTGCTGGCTGCACGGGCCGGAGGACGAGATCCCCTCCGGCGAGAGCGCCGGGCTCGAGCGCGAGGAGATTCGCGTTGCAGACGAAGCCTGACGACCGGACGCTGGTCTCGGTCAGCGGGCTGAAGACGTACTACTCGATCCGCGGCAGCTTCCTCGACCGCTTGATCGGCCGGGAGGCAGGCTCGGTGAGGGCGGTGGACGACGTCTCGTTCGACCTGCGCAAGGGTGAGGTGCTCGGCCTCGTCGGGGAGTCGGGAAGCGGGAAGACCACGCTCGGCCGCACGTTGCTCGGGCTCGTGCGCGCAACGGAGGGAAGCGTGCTGTTCGAGGGCCGCGACATCACCAGGCTGCACGAGCGGGAGCTGCGCGAGCACCGCCGGCGGATGCAACTCGTGTTCCAGGACCCTCACGCCTCGCTGAACCCCGCGATGACGATCGGCCAGGCCGTCGGCCATCCGCTCCAGATCCACGGGATCGCGACCGAGCGCGAGCGCCTCCGCGCGCGGGTCGCCGAGGTGCTGGAGATCGTCGGGCTCGCCCCGGCGGAGCAGTTCATGGACAAGTACCCGTCCGATCTCTCCGGCGGGCAGAAGCAGCGGGCGGTGATCGCCCGGGCGATCATCCTCAACCCGGTCCTGCTCGTCGCCGACGAGCCCGTCTCGATGCTCGACATGAGCGTGCGCGCGAAGATCCTCGAGCTGATGCTCGAGCTGAAGCACGAGTTCGACCTCACCTACCTCTACATCACCCACGACCTGGCGACGGCGAAGTTCTTCTGCGACCGGATCGCGATCATGTACCTCGGCCGCATCGTCGAGATCGGCCCGTCCGAGGCGATCTACGAGGATCCCAGGCACCCCTACACTCAGGCCCTCCTGCGGGCGATTCCCGAGCCCGACCCGCGCCGCAGCGTCCCGCGGGACCTGCCCCGGGGAGAGGTCCCGGACGCCGCCAGGCCGCCGCTCGGCTGCTCGTTCCATCCCAGGTGCCCGCGTGCCTTCGAGATCTGCGGCTGGGAGACGCGCGACCTCCGCGACCTGCTCGAGTCGCGCTGGGCGCGGATGGGGCCCGCCGAGTACGAGGCCGAGCGGCCGCTGTTCGGCGACCTGGAGACGCTGGCGGAGTCGGCGACGAGCGCGCGGCTGCCGGCGCACGGCGGCGCGAGCGGCGACGACCTCCTCGCCATTCTCGAGCGTGCGCGTACCGACGACCCGGAAGAGCCGTTCTGGACGGGTGTGAAGACGATGCACGCGACGGGCGGCGCGGTCGAGATCGAGTGGAACGAGCCCCGCGACCCGCGGCTCTTGCCGTCCGGCCGCGTCGAGGTCGAGTGCCACCTGTACGGCTGAGGTGACCGTCCGCGCCACCGCCACCCTCGCGGCGATCCGGGCGGAGCCGCGGGACGGCGCCGAGCAGGTCACCCAGGCGCTGTCCGGCGAGCCGCTGACGGTGGAGGAGGAGCGCCGGGGCTGGGCGCGCGTGCGGACGGCGTACGACTACCCGGGCTGGGTGCGCTCGGGAGCGCTCGGCGGCGAGCCCCGCGACGACTGGCTCGTCGCCCGCGCCGGCGACCCGGTCGCGGAGGCGCGCGCCTACCTCGGCGCGCCGTACGAGTGGGGCGGGCTGACCGAGCGTGGGATCGACTGCTCCGGGCTCGTCCACATGGCCTACCGCCGCCTCGGCAGGCTCGTGCCGCGCGACGCCGACGGGCAGGAGGCGGCCGGCACGCCGGTCGAGCCAGCCGGCGTGCGCCGCGGCGACCTGGTGTGCTACGGCGACCACGTCGCCTTCTGGCTCGGCGACGGGAGGATCCTGCACGCGACCGGGCGCGAGGGCGTCGACGCGGTCGTCGAGGAGGAGCAGCCGCCGGAGCTGGCCGCGCGCATCCTCGGGTACGTTCGCCTGTAGCCGTTCGCGGCAGCGAACGGCTAGTAGGGGCTCGCGAGAGCGCGGTACTGCGGCGCGAGCCGGCTCTGCTCGGCGCGCGGGAAGCTGATCGTCTTCGGGTTGCCGTCCGACACGTAGCGCAGGCCCGGGCTCTGCTCGAGCAGGTCCTGCCACATGCCCCAGGTGAAGTCGCGGCTTCCGTTCCAGGTCGGGTTCGTCCGGATGCGCGGGATCCGGGTCGGGTCCCACTTCGTCGAGAAGGGCGACGGGGCGGGCTCCGCGCCCGAGAGGAAGACGCCGGCGAAGTGATACGAGCTTCCGTGCCATGCGCCGCCGACGGCGAGCGAGCTCGGGCGTGGAAGCATGCCGAGCGGAAGCGCCATCGTCTGCGGCCGGTAGCCCGGCAGGCGGTCGGTGAGCACCCTGTCGCCGAGGACGAGCTGCCGCTGGACCGCGGTCGCGTCGAGGGTGTTCAGCGGGATGTGGTCCTTGGTGTGGTTGCCGAGCTCGAATCCGTGCTCGTCGAGCCAGCGCAGCGTCGCCTGGGGCGTCCGGCCGTCGCCGTCGAAGGCGTTGCGGGGGACGTAGAACGTCGCCGCCGCCGGGAAGTCGCGGTGCGCGGCGGCAAAGGCTTCGAGGATGCCGATGCCCGACCTGGGATCGAGCCGTCCGTCCGGCAGGAAGGCGACCTGGTTGTTGGTGGCGTCGTCGAACGTGAGCACGACGGGCGAGCGGCCCTTCGGGACGTCGAGGTTCCCGGAGACGAGGTCCTCGGCGCGCACCGGGTAGTAGCCGTCGCTCCAGAGGCGGGCCAGCTCGGCCCGCAGCTGCGCGGCGGTCAGGTCGTACTCGCTGCCGCGGGCCCGGATCTGATGGTGCATCAGCACCGGCACGAGGCCGAGCTCGTTCGGCCGCGGCGCCTCCGGTGCCCGGGGAGGCGGCCGCCGCGCGGGGAAGACCGCGGTCAGCGCGTCGGCCGGCAGCGCGGCCGCGGTGTACGTGACCGCCGGGTCCCAGAGCAGGTACTCGTCGATGCCGGCGTCGCGGGCGCCCCTGATCTCGGCCTCCACCTGGGCGGGGCCGTAGTCCACCCCCAGCGAGAAGTCCTGGAGCCATGGAACGACGCGGGCGCCGGTGCCCCGGACATCCTTCTGGAAGTCTTCCAGCGAGCGCCGCACGATCTCGTACGGCTCGGCGTTGGGGTCGGCGACGCCGTACTCGCCCTGGTTCCAGTGCGAGGGGTAGACCATCGCCGAGATGTAGTCGACGTGGGCCGCCATCGCGGGCACGTCCTGGGCGACCTCGGTCGGGCGCGTGGCGGCGACGCCGAAGACCGACGCGCCGAGGAAGGTCCCGTACGGCTTCAGCGCCGAGCGCGTCTCGGCCAGGAACGAGACGATCGAGTGCTCGGGCGTGCCCTTCAGCCCCGGGAAGACCATCGTCGAGATCGGACCGTCGGGCCGGCGGACGTAGTCGTAGAGGACCTCGTCGACGCCGACCTTCGCCGCGGCGACGGCGATGTCGATCTGGTACCGGCGCACGACCGGGTCGGCGAAGTTCGTGAAGCCGCCGTAGCCGCCGTACTCGCTTCCGTCGGGCGTCTGGATCACCTCGTCGTGCTTCCCCGCCTTCCAGGCGGCGGAGGCGAACGTCGGGTCACGGAAGCAGACGAGCCGTCCGATTACGCGGATCCCCTTGTCGTGCAGGAGCCGGACCGCGGCGGACATGGAGACGATCGGCTTCAGCGCGCCGACCTCGCGGGCGAGCGGGACCGGCGCGGCCCAGCCCACGGTGCCGGCCTCGTCCTTGAGGTCGAGCTCCACCGCGTTGATCCGCCCCTGGTCGATCAGGGCGAGGACGCCCTGCCGGAGCGACGGGGTGGCCCAGGCGTCGAAGGTGACGTGGACCGCGCGCACCGGGTGGGCGGGCGTGCGCGGCTTCATCGAGATCCAGATGCGGCGGGTGGTCGCGTTCCGGAGCGGGTCGGTGGCGACGAGCGTGACCGGCTTCTTCGGTCGGGCGGACCAGGTGAGCCGGAAACGGCCGTGCTTCACCAGCACGGGGCGGCCGCCGGCCGTCAGCGTCGCGCCCGGCTCGAGCTTGCCGGCGATCCGGATCGGCTGCCCGGACGGGATCACGGTGCCGGGCGGATCGAAGCGGATCGCCGGGCCGGTCGTGTCGACCGTGAGCGTCCAGGTCTTGGTCGTCCGCGAGCCCGGAAAGCCGCCGGCCGCGGTCGCCTGCACCCGGTGGGCGCCGTCCGCGAGCCGGTTGCCGTCGAGGAAGAAGCGGCCCCGGGCGAAGTACGCCCGGGCGGTGACGTCGACGTCGTCCAGCTTCCAGTGGACATGGTCGAGGACGCTCGGGTCGGCGCCGACCGAGAACTTGAGCGCCGGCAGCAGGGCCGGGCCGACCGCGGCGCCCATCGCGGGGCCTTCGGGATCGAGGCCGGGCGCGGCGAGCTTCGCGCCGAGCGCGAAGGTGGCAAAGAGGAGCGCGCCGAGGACGGCGGCGACGACCGCCAGCCGGCGGAGCCCCAGGAGTCGCCGCCTGCTCCTCTTCCAGGGCCGTGAACGGTCCTCGCCGTCGGGTGGGGGGTCGGGCTCGCCGGAATCGGCGTCCGGCGGCTCGCCCGGCCCGGGCCCGTCGGTGGGGCGTTCGGCGTGGAGCCGCTCGACCTCCTCGATCAGGAGAAGGATCGCGCGTCCGGCCGGGCGCAGCTCGGCATGCGACTCGTCTTCGGAGAGGTGTTGCGCCCAGCGCCTGAGCTCGGCGATTTGCCCTGCATCCACGCACAAAGTATGACCGCCCGCACGTGCGCGCGCCCGGCGAGCCTCGAGCGCGGTGGCGACCGTGTCCGGCGGTGAGCGGGTCACCCTCTAGAGTCTCCTCGTGCCCGCGGTGCAACTGTTCGCGACCTGCCTGGGAGATCTCGTCTTTCCGGAGGCGGTCGCGGACGCCGAGGCGCTGCTCGGCGCCGCGGGGTTCGAGGTCGAGTTCCCGCGGTCGCAGGTCTGTTGCGGGCAGCCGGCGTACAACGCGGGTCACCGGGCGGCCGCCCGGCGGGTGGCGCGGACGTTCGCACGCGCGTTCTCACGGCAGGCCCCGGTGGTCGTCCCTTCCGGGTCCTGTGCGGCGATGGTGGCCGGGCACCTGCCCGAGCTGCTGGGCGTCGAGCGCTACGAGGTCTGGGAGCTGTCCGCGTTCCTCGCCTCGGTCGGCTACCGGCCCGAGCGGGTGAACGAAGGTCGGCAAGCCGTCTACCACGACTCCTGCCACATGCTCCGGGAGCTGCGCATCTCCGAGCCGCCCCGGCGCCTCCTCGAGGCGTCGGGGGCGGAGCTGGCGCCGCTCGCCCGGCCCGATCTCTGCTGCGGGTTCGGCGGGACGTTCTCGGTCCGGCAGCCCGATGTGTCGCTGGCGATGGCCGACGAGAAGCTCGCGGGCGCGGAGCCCGCCGGCGTGCTGGTCAGCGCGGATCCGGGCTGCCTCGTGCACCTGAACGGCCGCGCCGGGCGCGCGGGCTCGCCGGTTCGGGTCGTCCATCTGGCGAGCGCCCTGGCGAGGGGGCTCGACGGCTGAGCTCGCCCAGCCGCCCTCGAGCTTCCGCGAGATCGCGCGCGGAAAGCTCGCCGACGCGCGGGTCCAGGGCGCGCTGGACCTCGCGACGAACCGCCTGCGCGAGGGCAGGGCCCGGGCATGGTCGGAGCTTCCGGACCTCGAGGCGCTGCGCGAGCGGGCGCATGCGATCCGGATGGAGGTGGTCGACGACCTCGACGGGCACGTCGCGCGGTTCACCGCGGCACTGGAGGCGAGAGGCGGCCACGCGTACTTCGCGCACACCGGCGCGGAGGCGAGCGCCTACGTGGCCGAGGTCTGCCGCCGGCACGGCGCCGGGCTCGCCGCCAAGTCGAAGTCGATGGCGACCGAGGAGATCGGGCTCAACGAGGCGCTGGCGGCAACGGGCGTGCGCGTGGTCGAGACCGATCTCGGCGAGTACATCCTCCAGCTCGCCGGCGAGCACCCGGTGCACATCGTCGCGCCGGCGATCGAGAAGACCGCCGAGGAGGTCGCCGAGCTTCTGAGCGCGGCCGGAGGCGAGCCCGTTCCTGCCCAGCTGGAGGCTCTCACTGCCGCCGCACGGCGGCAGCTCCGCGAGGTGTTTCTCAGTGCCGACGTCGGGATCACCGGCGCGAACTTCGGCGTGTCGGCCACCGGGTCGATCTGCCTCGTCACGAACGAGGGAAACGGGCGGCTGGTCAGCTCGCTTCCGCGCGTCCACGTCGCGGTGATGGGGATGGAGCGCCTGGTCCCGACGACGGCCGAGCTGGCGGTGCTCCTCCGGCTGCTGGCGCGGAGCAGCACCGGACAGAAGCTGACCGTCTACACGACGCTGCTCACCGGGCCGCGGCGGCCCGGCGAGGAGGACGGCCCCGAGGAGCTGCACGTGGTCATCCTGGACAACGGCCGGTCGGGCCTCCTGCGCGGCCGCTATCGCGAGATGCTCGCCTGCATCCGCTGCGGGGCGTGTCTGAACGTCTGCCCGGTCTACCGCAAGGCGGGCGGCGCGGCGTACGGGCCGGCCTACTCGGGGCCGATGGGGGCGGTCCTGGTGCCGCTGCTCGTCGGCCTGCGCGAGGCGCCGTCTCTTCCGCATGCCTCGTCGCTGTGCGGGGCGTGCACGGACGCCTGCCCCGTGAAGATCCCGCTGCACGAGCTGCTGCTCGACCTGCGGCGAGACCTCGTCGGAGAGGGCGTCGCATCGCGGCTCGAGCGGCTCGGGTTCCGGCTGTGGTCGTTCGCGTGGTCGTCGGTCGCGGGGTACCGGCTGACGACGCGCCTGGCACGGCTTCTCCTTCCGCTCGCAGGCGCGGCGGGGCCGGGGCGTGCGTGGGCGGCCGGGCGCGCCCTGCCTCGCCTGGGCAGGCGCTTTCGGGACCGGCGCGGATGAGGTCGACCCGCTTTCGGCTGGTTCCCGGCGGTGCGGCGGCGGATGCCCTTGCCACCCGTGCGTGCCTCCTTCGGAGGGGAATCGGCCCCCGGAACCGCCCGGTTCCGCCTGCGGCCCCTTCACGCTCACGTGCACGAGGCGCGGCCATGAGCCTCGCCGAGGAGTTCGCCGCGAACGCGGCCGCGGTCGGCTTTCACGTCCATCACGGCGAGGCGCCGTCGATCGCCGGCGCCGGTGTCTCGGAGGCCCTCCACGGGCTCGCCGACACGGGCTCGGTGGTGCTCGCAGCGTCGCCCGGGGAGCCTCGGGCACGGTCGCTCCTGCCGGAGGTGCACGTGACGTTGCTGGACGAGTCCCGGATCCTCCCGGGGCTGGACGAGCTGTTCGCCCGCCTCGGCGACGACCTGCCGAGCGCGCTCGCGATCGTCACCGGGCCGAGCCGTAGCGCGGACATCGAGCAGAAGCTCGCCGTCGGCGTCCACGGCCCCGGCGAGGTTCACGTCGTCCTGTTGGCCCCATCCCCCTAGCCCCTTCCTGCCGTGTCCCAGGGACAGTCCCTCCGGAAGGCTCAACCGACCACGGCCGAAACGACCGCAGCGCCGGCAGCCGTGCGGTGGGGCCAGCTCCACGGCCAGTCGCGCGCATCGACGCAAAGCCCGGCAGCGACCGGGTTCTCCAGGACGTACTCGATCGTGTTGCGGAGATGCTCCTCGTCGCCGATCACCCACGAGGAGAATCGATTCTCGAAGAGATGGCCGCGCCGATCGTGCCGGCGGTTGAAGTACATGGCGTAGAGGCAGTTGAGGCGGTGGACGGCGTGCGACATCTGTTCGCGCCTGGACTGGACGACGAGGTGGTAGTGCGTTCCCATCAGGCACCAAGCGATCGGACGCCAGGCCCAGAGCTCGGAAACCTGGTCCAGGAGCAGGCTGAATCGGTGCCGGTCGTCGTCGTCGGTGAAGATCAACGACCCGGCGACACCCCGCGAGGCGATATGGAAGACGCCGTCGGGAAGGTGTCTGCGTGGTCGTCGCGGCATCTCGTTCCGACCGTAGCGGCCCGAGGGGCGCGTCGCCGCGAGTGTTACACCTTCGTTGCAGGGACTGTCCCTGGGGCACGGCTCGAAGGTACGGCGGTAGGCTCGGAGGATGCTCCCGATCGACCGGCCCGGCAAGATCGTGTGCGTCGGGCTCAACTACCGCGACCACGCCGCGGAGCAGAGCGCTCCACTCCCGGAGGCACCGCTCCTGTTCGCGAAGTGGCCGAACGCGCTGGTAGGGCCCGGGGAGCCGATCGTGATCCCACCGATCGTGACGAAGTGCGACTACGAGGCCGAGCTGGGCGTCGTCATCGGCACAGCCGTCCGCAACGTCTCGGCCCGGCACGCGCTCGAGGCCGTGGCCGGCTATCTCTGCCTGAACGACGTGTCGGCCCGCGATCTCCAGTACGCCGACGGCCAGTGGACCCGGGGAAAGTCGCCGGACACGTTCTGCCCGGTGGGGCCGCGTCTCGTCCCGCGCGACGAGATCCACGATCCGCAGGATCTTGCCGTCCGCGCGATCCTGAACGGCGAGGTGATGCAGGAGTCCTCCACCGCGAACATGGTCTTCGGCGTCGCCGAGCTGATCGCCTACATCACGCAGACGGTGACGCTCGAGCCGGGCGACGTGATCGCCACGGGCACGCCCGCCGGCGTCGGTGCCTTTCGCAAGCCGCCTGTGTTCATGAAGCCCGGCGACGAGATCACGATCGAGATCGAAGGCCTCGGCTCGCTCACCAACCCGGTCACCGCCTGAGCGCCGCGGTCCCCGGGCGCAACACCCTCCCGGCGCGGCGGCGGTGGCGCGACGAGCGTTCGGAGGCCTGGTCTCCGACGCGACACGCGAAGGCTCAGACGTCCTGCTCGGTCGGGCGGACGAGGATCTCGTTCACGTCCACGTGCGGCGGCTGCGAGACCGCGTACAGGACCGCGCGCGCGATGTCGTCCGCCTCGAGCATCCCGACCGGACGCTCGTCGAAGAACGGCGTGTCGGTCATGCCGGGCTCGATCAGGGTGACCCGGACGCCGGTTCCGTTCAGATCGAGCCGCGCCGCCTCGCCCATCGCGCTCACCGCGAACTTCGTGCACGAGTACAGCGAGCCGGGCAGCGCACGACGGCCGGCCAGCGACCCGGTGAGCAGCAGATGGCCCTGCGAATCGACCAGCGCGTCGAAACACGCGCGAATCGTCAGCGCGGCGCCGTAGACGTTCGTCAGCACCATTGCCCGCCAGTGCTCGGGCGTCGATCCCTTGAAGCCGCGTGGCGCGCCGAAGCCGGCGTTCGCGAAGGCGACGTCGAGCCGCCCGTACTCGGCGAGCGCGCGCTCGACCATCGCCTGTTGGTCGGCCCACTCGGTCACGTCGCAGGTCACGGCCATGCCGCCGAGCTCGGAGGCCAGCGCCTCCAGCTTCCCGGTCGAGCGGGCGGCGAGCACGACCCGGTAGCCGGCCGCGGCCGCCGCCCGGGCTGTCGCGGCGCCGATGCCGCTCGAGGCGCCGGTGATCAGGAAGACCCTGGCCGCGGCGCTCACGACGAGACGTGCGTCGGCCGGATGAGGTACGAGATCCGGCGCTCGCCGTCGGCCCGGTAGGGGTATACGTCCCGGTCGAGGTACTTCCCGGCAAGCGAGTCGATGTCGGCCTCGGCCGCGTCCCCGGTGTAGCTCTCGACGACTCGCCCCTGGATCGAGATCCCGTCGTACGGGCTCTCCGGGTCGAACCAGGTGAGCGCGATGCTCGGATTTCGTCCCAGGTTGCGGGCCTTCTTCCGCCCGAGCGCCGTGTTGACCAGGATCAGGTCGTCCCGTAGGTCCGCCCAGACGACGGTGTTCTGCGCCGTTCCGCGAGGGTTGACGGTGGCGAGTGCCCAGAAGCTCTTTCCTTCGAGCGCCCGCCGGGCGGTCTCGGTCAACTGCGCCATCGATGCTCCTTCGAGTCGTCGGGGTCACGCTTGGACAACGGAGGTTGCATCCCTCGTGTTCCCGGGCCGCTGCGTCACCAATCGTCCTGAGCCGCTGCGCTCGCGCTAGAGTCGGCACCGGAGATCGGCATGAAGGACATCCTCGGTGACATCGAGCGCTGGCGGGCACGCGGCGAGAAGATCGCGATCGCCACGGTCGTCGCGACGCGCCGGTCGGCGCCCCGCCCCGTCGGCGCGAAGTTCGCGGTCTCCGAGAGCGGCGAGCTGGCGGGCTCCGTCTCGGGCGGCTGCGTCGAGTCGGACGTGTACGAGCATGCCTGCGAGGTGCTCGAGACCGGGACGCCCCAGCTGCTCTCGTACGGGATCGAGGACGAGCAGGCCTGGGCGGTCGGCCTCCCGTGCGGGGGTGAGATCGACGTCTTCCTGACGACCGAGAGCGCTCCCCGCCTTCCGTCGGAACGGCTCGAGCGGGAACGGGCCGTCGAGCTCACCGTGATCGAAGGCGAGGGCAGGGGCGCGAGGATGCTGGTCTTCGAGAACGGCGAGCGGATCGGCGACGGCCTTCCCGACGAGATCGTGGCGCAGGCCGAGACGTTGATCCGGGGACACGTGAACCGCATTCTCGAGGTCGGCGACCGGCGCGTCTTCGCGGAGATCTACGGGCCGCCGCCGCGACTCCTGGTCTACGGCGCGGTCGACACGGCGGAGGCGCTGTGCAAGGCGGCCGGCCTGCTCGGCTGGACGACGATCGTCGCCGACGCACGCGCGAAGTTCGCCACGCGCGAGCGCATCCCGAGCGCGACGGAGCTGCTCGTCGCCTGGCCCGAGGACGCGATTGCCCGGGTCGCGCCCGACCACGCCACCGCCGTCGTCGTCCTCACCCACGACGACAAGTTCGACGTGCCCGCGCTCGAGGCCGCGCTCGGCACCGAGGCGTTCTACGTCGGCGCGCTCGGCTCCCGCAGGAACCAGGAGCGCCGTCGTGAGCGGCTGCTCGGCGCGGGCGTGCCAGAGGAGGTGCTCGACCGGATCGCCGGCCCGTGCGGCCTCGACCTCGGCGCCGGATCCCAGCCCGAGACGGCGCTCTCGATCCTCGCCGAGATCGTCGCGGTCCGCGCGGGCCGCGAGGGCGGGCCTCTGAAGGCGGCTGGGAAACGAATCCACGCCTCGGTGGACTGATCACCATGGAGAAGGTCCGCAAGACAGACCGGGAGTGGCGGCATGAGCTCGACCCCGATCGCTATGCGGTTCTCCGCTGCGCGGCGACCGAGCCGCCGTGGTCGGGCGAGCTGAACCACGTGAAGGAGGACGGAGTCTTCCGCTGCGGAGCGTGCGGAGCGGAGCTGTTCCGCTCGGAGGCGAAGTTCGAGTCGGGCTCCGGTTGGCCGAGCTTCTTCCGGCCGACCGACGACGACGCGGTCGAGACCGAGCTCGACACGAGCCACGGCATGCGCCGGGTCGAGGTTCGCTGCGCGGCGTGCGACTCGCACCTCGGGCACGTGTTCCCCGACGGTCCTCGCCCGACCGGAGACCGCTACTGCATCAACTCGCTCGCGCTCGACTTCTGCCCACGCGGCGAAGCCGCGGATCGCAAGGCACCGGCCGTGCAAGAGGCAAGACCGCCGCGGCCGGCTTTCGAGCCGGCCGACGCCGAGAGCTGACGGCCGCGCCGTGCTAGGTTCGCGCGGGTGAAGTCCCGCGCCGCCGTCTTCCACGGGGCCGGGAGGCCGCTCGAAGTCAGGGAGATCGACCTCGACGAGCCCGGCCCGCGTGACGTGGTCGTCCGGATGGCCGCGGTCGGCATCTGCGGGACCGACCTGCACTCCATCCGGGGCGAGTGGAGCCGGCCGACGCCGATGGTGCTCGGGCACGAGGGCGCCGGCGTCGTCGAGGCTGTGGGCGACGAGGTGACGTCCGTGGGCCCGGGCGACGAGGTCGTGCTCTCGTGGGCGCCCGCCTGCGGTTCGTGCGCCGACTGCCGGCGGGGCCGTCCCGCCGCGTGCATCGAGCTGCACCGGGCGATCGGCGCGGGCACGCTCGTCGGCGGGCGAACCGGGATGTCGCTGGACGGCGATACGCTCTACCGCGGAACCGCCACCGGGGCGTTGACCGAGCGACTCGTCGTCACCGAGCGGGCGGCGTTGCCGACACAGGGCGGGATCGCCCTCGAGCAGGCGGCGCTTCTCGGCTGCGCGGCTCTGACCGGCGTGGGCGCGGTGCTCTTCGCCGCGCGGGCGGAGCCCGGCGGCGTCGCGCTCGTCGTGGGCGCCGGCGGCGTGGGCCAGTTCTGCGTTCAGGGTGCCCGGATCGCGGGCGCGGAGGCGATCGTCTGCGTCGACCCTCTCGAGGCCAGGCTGGAGCTCGTCCGCGACCTCGGCGCGACTCACACGGCGGCTCCGGACGAGCTCAGGACGCTGATGAGGGACGTCGCCCCGGACGGCGCCGACCACGCTTTCGACGCGGTCGGGAACCCGGAGACCGCGGCGGTGGCGCTCCGCTTCACCCGGAGCGGCGGAACGTGCGTGATCGTCGGCCTGCCGGCGACGGGCGCGCGGCTCGATCTCGATCCCGCCGAGTTCAACCGGCGCGAGAAGCTCCTGACCGGAACGATGTACGGCTCCGAGGACCCCGCAGCGGCGCTTCCGGTGCTGCTCGACCACGTCCGGGCGGGACGCCTGAAGCTGGCCGAGCTGCTGGGGCCGGCCTTTCCGCTCGAGCGGGTGAACGACGCGTTCGACGCCTCCCTCGCCGGGTCGGCCGGCCGGGTCCTCGTCATCCCCTAGGCTGCGCAGACATGGTCGAGCAGGTGGAGCGGGCCCGGGTCGGCTGGGTGGACACGGACGCAGGCGGGCGCATCCACTTCACCGCCGTCTTCCGCTGGGCGGAGGCGGCCGAGACGGAGCTGATGCGCCGGCTCGGCGTCCTGGGCGACGAGTGGGGAGACTTTCCTCGACGGAGAGTCGAGGCCGAGTACCTCGGCGTGCTCCGCTTCGACGACGAGATCGAGATCCGGCTGCGGGTCGAGAATGTCGGCCGCACGTCGGTCACCTACGCGTGGACGGTCGCTAAGGACGGAGAACCGCACGTCAAGGGCCGGCACACGGTCGTGCACGTCGACGGGGAGGGCCGGCCGGAGCCGCTTGCCGACGCCCTGCGCGCGGCGCTCGGCGCCTGACCGTGAGGCCCTCGGGCCCGTCGCGATCGCGGCGGGCCCGGCTCTCCTCCGCAGCGACCGATGAGGGGGCGAGGTTACGCGGGGCGGTAGGCGAACGGGTGGGTGAAGACCTCCATCGCGTTGTCCGCGCGCGCGGCGATCTCGAAGCACTCGTCGGTCCGCCAGTCGTTGACGATGACCTTCAGCTCGTCGTCGTCCTCGGACCAGAACAGGGTCACCTCGAAGCCGTCGCCCACCCGGTGGGCGAGCTCGCGCATCTCCCTCTCCAGCGTCTCCATACCCCCACAGTGCCACAATGGACACAGGCTGCGTAGGGGGGAGACCGCAAAGATTTCGTTAAAAGTGGTAGGTCCGGGCGGTGCCCGGGCCGTGGCTCAGGCCGCGATCACGCCCAGCTTCGCGTTCAGGTAGCGCAGGTACGGCTCCGGGTCGAGCCCACCGCCGACGACTCGCTCCAGCGTCTCGTGCGGCGTGAACTTGCGGCCGTGCCGCCAGAGCCGGTCGCGCAGCCAGTCGGTGAGCGGCCCGAGCTCGCCCCGCTCGAGGTGCTCGTCGAGGTCGGGCACGTCCTCGAGCACCCGCTCCCAGATCTGCACCGAGATCACGTTCCCGAGCGCATACGTGGGGAAGTAGCCGATCGTCCCCCGCGACCAGTGCACGTCCTGGAGCACCCCGTGCGCGTCGTCGGGCACCTCGACGCCGAGGTACTCGGCCATGCGGTCGTTCCACGCCGCGGGCAGGTCGCCGACGGGGATCGTGCCGGCGACCAGCTCCTGCTCGAGCTCGAAGCGGAGGATGATGTGCAGGCTGTAGGTCGCCTCGTCGGCCTCGATCCGGATCAGCGACGGCTGCACCTTGTTGATCGCGCGGTGGAAGTCGTCGAGCTCCACCTCCCCGAGCTCCGGAAAGATGCGCTGGACGTGCGGGTAGCCCCAGCGCCAGAAGGCGAGGCCCCGGCCGACGAGGTTCTCGAACATCCGGCTCTGGGACTCGTGCAGGGCGAGCGAGGTGCCGCGGCAGAGCGGCGTGCGCTCGAGCGCCGGGTCGACGTTGTGCTCGTAGAGCCCGTGCCCGCCCTCGTGCATCGCCGCGAAGATCCCGCGCAGCTCGCCCTCGGGGTAGTAGGTCGTCATCCGGATGTCCGAGGTGCCGAGCGAGGACGCGAACGGGTGCTCGACCGGATCGATCCGCCAGGTTCCCTCTCGGAAGCCGAACCTCCCGAGCACGAGCTGCTCCAGCTCCTTCTGCGCCGCGACCGGGAAGTGCCCGCGGAGGAACGAGTCGCCGACCTCCTGGCTCGACGCCTCGGCGATCAGAGGGACGAGCCCGTCTCTCAGGCGCGCGAACACCCCGCGGACCTCGACGGTCTTCATGTCCGGCTCGAAGTCGTCGAGCAGCGCGTCGTAGGGCTCGTCGACCTCGAAGCAGCCGGCGTACTCGCGGCGCAGCGCGACGTTTCGCTCGAGGTAGGGCCTGAAGAGCTCGAAGTCGGACGTGCGGCGGGCCTCGACCCACACCGGGAACGCCTCGACGGCGGCCCGGGTCTGGGCCTCGCGCAGCTCGCCGGGCACCCGCAGCTCCTTGTCCCGGTCGCGGCGGGCGACCCGGATCAGGCTGGCCGCGTCCGAGTCGTAGCCGAGCGACTCCTCGTACGGCCGGAGCTCCTCGAGCAGCGCGCCGATCTCGTCGGAGACGAGCCGGTCGTGCACGAGCTTCGAGACGGTCGCGAGCTGATGAGCCCGGACGCCGCCGCCCCGGGGCGGCATCATCGTCTGCTGGTCCCAGGCGGCGAGGCCCGACAGCTTCACCAGGTCCCACAGCTCGCACAGCCTCGCGCGGAGCTCCGCGTACCGGTCCTCGCCCATGGCCGAACCCTATACGCGGCTGCGGGCCGGTAGGATCCGTGCCGATGCCGCGATGAAGGCCGTGCTCGTTCGCGAGGACGGCGTCCTCTCCCACGAGGACGTCGAGGACCCGGTTCCAGGTCCCGGCGAGGTGCTCGTCGAGCTGAGGGCCGCCGCGGTCAACCGCCGCGACCTGCTCGTCCGCAACCCGCCCGGGCCCGCGTACCGGTTCCCGCTGCCCGTGATCCCCGGCTCCGACGGGGCCGGCGTCCGGCGCGACACCGGCGAGGAGGTCGTCGTCTACCCGGGTCTCGGCTGGGGCCCTCGGGAGGATGCGGCCGGGCCCGACTGGCGGATCCTCGGCGGCCCCGACGACGGGACGTACGCGGAGCTGGTCAAGGTGCCGGCCGAGAACGTGTTCCCCAAGCCTGCCCGGTTCTCCTGGGAGGAGGCGGCCGCGTTCCCGCTTGCGGCGCTGACCGCGTACCGCGCCCTGTTCGAGGTCGGCCGCCTGGTCGGCGGGGAGAGCGTCCTCGTTCTCGGCGCAGGCAGCGGCGTGTCGACGTTCGCGGTCTCGCTCGCCGTGCAGGCGGGGGCACGCGTGCTCGTCACCTCGTCGAGCCCGGAGAAGATCGAGCGCGCGCGGGCGCTCGGCGCCGACGGCGGCGTGCTCTACACGGAGGAAGGCTGGCCGGAGTCGGCCGGGCCGGTGGACGTCGTCCTCGACTCGGTCGGGACGACCTGGCGCGACTCCCTCCGCGCGCTGCGCAGGGGCGGTCGCCTCGTCGTCTTCGGTGCGACGGGCGGGCCGGAGGTCACCCTGGACGTTCGCGCCGTCTACCTGAACTGGGAGTCGATCCGCGGGACGACGATGGGCTCGGGCCGCGACTTCGCGGCGCTCCTGCGGATGGTCGACACTGGATCGTGGCGACCGGTGATCGACAGCGTCCGGCCGCTCGCCGAGGCGGAGGCTGCGCATCGGCGGATGCAGGCCGGCGAGCATTTCGGCAAGCTCGTCCTGTCCGTCCGCTGACGCGGGTGGCTGGAGACGGCGGGGGGCGGCGAGCCGTGCCCACCGCCCCCGCTTTCGTCCTAGATCGGGTGGACCCGGATCGAGACCAGCCGTCGCGTCGACACCCCGCCGAGGACGTTCTCGCCGGGCTTCCGGGCGCGCACGAAGATCGTCAGCATGGCGCCGTTCTTCAGGGGCAGGCCGCGCAGCGGCTGGTAGACGAGCGTTGCGTAGCCGGTCGCGTCGGTCTGCGTCTCCTGAGGCACTGTCACCCGGTTTGCGGGCACGCCGATCGCATAGACGAGAGCGCCCTGCACCGGACGGCCGTTCGAGTCCACGACGCGGAAGCGGGCGATCACCGGCTGGTTGCGTGACCCGATCCTGGGCGGGTTGAACGACACCTTGTCGATCACCAGCCGGTTGGGGAGCGACACGTTCGCGATCGAGATCGCGCCGGTGGTGCCGCCGGAGGAGGCGATCACTCCTGTCGGGCCCGAGGTCGCCGTGCTGGTCCCGAGGCTGTTGTGGGCGGACACGGTGGCCCGGAGGCGATGCCCGACGTCCGCGCTGCCGGCCTTGTAGCTCGCACCGGTGGCTCCGCCGATGTTCCCGCAGTTGTTGCCGTTTGCGTCGCAGCGCAGCCACTGGTACGTGAACGTGATCGGCGAGGTCCCGCTCCACTTCCCCACGCTGACGGTCAGGGTCTGGCCCTCCTTGGCGTTCCCGGCGATCACCGGGACGGCCGTGTTCTGCGGCCCGCTGCCGGCGGGGAGGACGATGGCGGTCGCGTCCGACACGGCGGTGTCGGAGCCCGCGCTGTTCGACGCCTTGACTGCGACGCGCAGGCGGTGCCCGACGTCGCGCGAGGTGACCTTGTACGTCTGCTGGTTCGTGTGGCCGATGTCGGAGCAGCTGTTGCCGTTCGAGTCGCACCGCTGCCAGGTGAAGGTGAAGGTCATCGGGGTGGTGCCCGACCAGCTTCCGCTGCTCGCGGTCAGCGTCTGGTTGTCCTGCGGAGTCCCCGAGATCGTGGGCAGCGCGGTGTTGCCGGGCTTCGTGGCCGCCGCGTCGATCACGCCGGTCGTGCCGGAATAGGTCCAGTCGGAGGTGCCACTGCCGTTCGTCGCGCGGACCCCGACGCGCATCCGGTTGCCGACGTCGGCCGAGCCGAGCGTGTACGTGGTGGACGTCGCTCCGGAGAGGTTCGAGCATCCGCCTCCGTTGGAGTTGCAGCGCTGCCACTGGTAGTCGTAGGCGGTCGGGCTGTTCGTCCAGCTGCCGTGGTCGGCGGTCAGCTTGTTCCCTTCCTGCTCGGTGCCCGAGATCGTGGGCGGCGAGGTGTTGCTCGGCACGGCCTGCGGCGCGGCGGAGCCGCTGCCGGCGAAGGCGAGCAGGGTGACGGCCGCGGCGGCTGCCAGCGCGAGCCACAGTCCACGGTTTCGGCTTCTATGAGCCATCAGTCCTCCTTCGATTTTTCGTCGACAACCTCCCGCGACTCGGCTACCCGAGACCGCAGGTTTCTATGCCCTTTTCGTCGTAAACCTTTCGTAAGGGACCCGTGCGAGGTGCTCAGACGCGCTCGACGAGGTCGTCGAGGGGCCTGCGGTTCGCGCGGGCGCTCCACTCCTCCGGCGTCCGTCGCAGCGGGTCGGCCGCCCGCGCGGGGTAGCCGAAGGTGAGCACGATCGCGATCTCGTCCTCGCCGCCGAGGCCGAGCGCTCGCCGCCCCTCGGCGGGCTCCCGCAACCCGTTCGGGCACGAGCCGACTCCCTCGTTCCAGGCCGCGAGCATCATGTTCTGCGCGCAGCGGCCGGTGTCGAAGCCGCTCCGCGCGGCGACTGCGACGACGAGACTTGCGCCCCGCACGTTATCCGGCTCGTAGACCGCCCGGGCCAGCCGATCGCGGGCGGCGTCGCTCTCGACCAGGAGGAAGCGCCACGGCTGCCGGTTCTTGGCGCTGCCGGCCAGGCGGCCGGCGTCGAGGATCCTCCTCGCGGTCGCGTCCGGGACGGGGCGGTC
The DNA here is from genome assembly GCA_963837265.1 of uncultured Actinomycetes bacterium. Lineage (GTDB taxonomy): Bacteria > Actinomycetota > Thermoleophilia > Gaiellales > Gaiellaceae > DATBLE01. Next base: position 214,480 of record CAWIMQ010000001.1, on the reverse strand, counting down.
CGCGTAGGCGCGGACCTCGCGCCTGCTGGCGATCACGAGCCAGGCGTCCATCGGCGAATCGTAGACTCGTCGCTGTGCAGGTGTTCACCTATGCCGAGCGCCCCGACCTGGCTGCGCGCACCGCCGAAGCGGAGGACTCGTTCGTGGAGTTCGTCCATCACGGCGACGTCACCTCCCTGCACTGGTCGAAGCTGCGCGAGCAGCTCCCGGAGCTCCAGCTCGTCCTCTACGACGACGAGCGCGACGTCGTCGTCGGTCGCGGCCAGACGATCCCGGCGGAGGCCCGGGACGGCCTGCCCGGCGGTGTCGACGATCTGCTCGAGCGGCGGTTCGGCGGCGGCACGCGCGAGGAGCCCGACGTGCTCTCTGCGCTCGTCGCGATCGTCGATCGCCGCCGTCAGGGCGAAGGGCTGAGCGCGCTCGTGATCGAGGGCATGCGCCGGGTCGCCGCCGAGCACGGGTTCGGGGCGCTGATCGCGCCGGTGCGGCCGACGCTGAAGGAACGCTTCCCGCTGATCCCGCTGGAGCGGTACGCGAAGTGGCAGCGGGAGGACGGCCTTCCGTGGGATCCGTGGATCCGCCTCCATGCTCGCCTCGGCGCAGAGCTGCTCGACGTCTGCCCGCACTCGATGCGGGTCAGCGGCACGGTGGCGGAGTGGGAGGAGTGGACCGGCCTCGCGTTCCCGGGAGAGGGCGAGTACGTGGTCCCGGGCGCTCTGGTCCCGATCCGCTGCCGGGACGGCCACGGCGTGTACGTCGAGCCCAACGTCTGGATGCGTCACCCGGTGTAGGGTCGAGCCTGAGCTCACCGACGGGTGAAAGGGGCAGGGATGACGAGGATCGGCGCGGGTGTCGTGCTGGCTCTGGGGCTTGCGGCCGCGGGTTGCGGAGGCGGCGGGAGCAAGACGCTGAGCAAGGAGGAGTACGGAAAGCAGCTGAACCAGGCCTGCGTGGAGGCGAAAGCAGATCTCCAGAAGGCGGGTAGCCTGAGCAGCCCAGCCGACCTGGCGAGCAAGGGCCCGAAGCTGCTCACCGCCTTCGACGGTCTGATCTCGAACGTCGAGAAGCTCGAGGCCCCAGACGAGATCAAGTCGGAGAGCGAGCAGATGGTCGCCGAGGCGAAGCAGCTCCGGGGCGTGGTCTCGCAGCTGATCGACTCCGCCAGGAAGAACGACCTCACGAAGGTGGTCCAGCTCGGCCTGAAGGCGCAGTCGCAGGGCAATACCCTGGGCGCGCTCGGGACGAAGCTCGGCGCGCCGACGTGCGCCCGGGCCCTGCCCTGACTCGACCGGCCCGGTCCGTACCCCGCACCCCGGGTGTGACGATTCGGAACCGGTTCTTCCACAGGGGGTGCCTGGCACTCGAGGTGTGACGATTCGGAACCGGTTCTTCCACGGGGGGTGCCTGGCACTCGAGGTGTGACGTTTTGGGGTCGGTTCTTCCACGGGGAGCCTGGCACTCGAGGTGTGACGATTCGGGGTCGGTTCTTCCACAGGGAGTGTCCGGCCGCCGGATGCGGCCCGATCAGGCGAGGAGCTCGTACGCGGGCAGCGTCAGGAACTCGACGAAGTCGTCGGAGAGCGCGACCTGCTCGAAGACGTCGCGCGCCTCGGCGAGCCGCTCCTGCGGCGGCAGCGACTCGACCTCCTCGTCGGCGATCGCCCGCACGCGCTCCGGGTCGACGCGACCGTGGTTGGCCCACTGCCAGAGCTGCGAGCGGGAGATCTCCGCGGTGGCGACGTCCTCCATGAGGTTGAGGATCGCCGCCGCGCCCGTGCCGCGGAGCCAGGAGGCGAGGTACTGGATCCCGACCGAGACGTTCTGACGGACGCCCGCCTCGGTCACCTCGCCCGGCGTATCCGGGACGGACAAGAGCTCGGCGGCGCGGACGAAGACCTCGGGTCGCTGCCGGTCGAGCTGGTTGGGACGCTCGCCGAGGACGCGGTCGAACTCCTCGGTCGCAGTCGGGACGAGGTCGGGGTGCGCGACCCAGGTGCCGTCGAAGCCGTCGCCGGCCTCCCGGTCCTTGTCCTCGCGGACCTTCGTGAGCGCAATCTCGTTCACCTCCGGGTCTCGGCGCGACGGGATGAACGCCGCCATCCCCCCGATCGCGAACGCGCCCCGTGCGTGGCACGTCTTGACGAGGAGCTCCGTGTAGGCTCGCATGAACGGCACGGTCATCGTCACCGCCGAGCGGTCGGGGAGCACGAAGTCGCCGCGGTGCCGGAACTTCTTGATCGTGCTGAAGATGTAGTCCCACCGGCCCGCGTTCAGCCCGGCCGAGTGGTCGCGCAGCTCGTAGAGGATCTCCTCCATCTCGAACGCGGCGAGGATCGTCTCGATCAGGACGGTCGCGCGGATCGTGCCCGGCGGGATCCCCAGCGCCCCCTGGGCGTGGAGGAAGACGTCGTTCCAGAGCCGGGCCTCGAGGTGGCTCTCCAGCTTGGCGAGGTAGAAGTACGGCCCGCTGCCGCGGTCGAGCGCGCGCCGCGCGGAGTGGAACATGTAGAGGCCGAAGTCGAAGAGGCTGCCCGAGACGGGCTCCCCGTCGACGAGCAGGTGCCGCTCGGGCAGGTGCCAGCCGCGCGGCCGGACGAGCAGCGTCGCGGTCTCGTCGCCCAGCCGGTAGCTCTTCTCGGGCGTGTCCAGCGCGATCGTGCGCTCGATCGCCTCGATCAGGTTGCGCTGGCCGGCGACCATGTTCTCCCAGGTGGGCGAGTTCGGCATCCTCGAAGTCCGCCATGAAGACCCGCGCGCCAGAGTTGAGCGCGTTGATCACCATCTTGCGGTCGGTCGGCCCCGTGATCTCGACTCGCCGGTCCTGGAGGTCCGGCGGTGCCTCGGCGACCCGCCAGGCCGGGTCTTCACGGATGCCGCGCGATTCCTCGAGGAAGTCGGGCAGCTCGCCGGCGAGCAGCCGCTCCTGCCTGGAGGCCCTTGCCCGGAGCAGCTCCTCCCGGCGGGGCCCGAACGTGCGCTGGAGGTCGGCGACGAAGTCGAGCGCCTCGGCGGAGAGGATCTCCTCGTCACGGGCGGCGACGACGTCGACGCCTGCTGGGAGGGCGGCCTGCACCGCGGTAGATTGACAGGGATGACGCTCGCGGGCGAGTTGAGGGGCGTGCTGCCTCCGGAAGGCCTGATCGAGGAGCCGGAGGAGCTGAAGACCTACGAGTGCGATGGGCTCACCGGCCACCGCGTCGTGCCGGCGCTCGTCGCGCTCCCCGAGACCACCGCGCAGGTGCAGGCGGTCGTGCGGGCGTGCGCCGCCGCCGGCGCCCCCTTCGTCGCCCGCGGCGCCGGGACGGGGCTCTCGGGCGGCGCGCTGCCGGTGGCCGAGGGCGTCGTGATCTCGCTCGCGCGGATGAACCGGGTCCTCGAGGTGGACCTGGAGGGCGCACGCATCGTCGTGCAGCCGGGGGTGACGAACCTGCAGGTGACCGAGGCGGTGATCGGGGAGGGCTGGTACTACGCGCCGGACCCGTCCAGCCAGCAGGTGTGCACGATCGGCGGAAACGTCGCCGAGAACTCCGGCGGCGCGCACTGCGTCAAGTACGGCTTCACGGCCAACCACGTCACGGGGCTGCTGGTGGTGCTGCCGGACGGCGAGACGGTGCGGCTCGGCGGCCGGCCGCTCGAGTCGCCGGGCCCCGACCTGCTCGGTGCCTTCGTCGGCTCGGAAGGCACGCTCGGGATCGCGACCGAGATCACGCTTCGTCTGCTCCGCCGGCCCGAGGCGGTGCGGACGGTGCTCGCGGCGTTCGACTCGACCGACGCCGCCGGGTCGGCCGTCTCCGGAATCGTCGCCGCCGGGATCCTCCCCTCGGCGCTCGAGCTGATGGACCGGCTGACGATCGAGGCGGCCGAGGCGGCCGTGCACCCGGGATACCCGGACGCCGGCGCGCTGCTCCTGGTCGAGCTCGACGGGTGCCTGCCGCAGGTCGAGGAGGACCTCGGCGCCGTCGAGGCGATCTGCCGCGAGTGCCGCTCCTGGGAGATCCGCACGGCGGCGGACGACGACGAGCGGGCTCTGCTCTGGAAGGGGCGCAAGTCGGCGTTCGCCGCGATGGGGCGCGTGGCGAGCGACTACTACGTCCAGGACGGGGTCGTCCCACGGACGAAGCTCCCCGAGGTGCTGCGCCGGATCGAGGCGCTGTCGGGCGAATACGGCCTGCGCGTCGGCAACGTCTTCCACGCCGGCGACGGCAACCTCCACCCGCTCGTCCTCTACGACGCCCGGGTGCAGGGCGAGCCGGAGCGCGCGCGACTGCTCGCCGAGAAGATCCTCGAAGCCTGCATCGACGCCGGCGGCTCGCTGACGGGCGAGCACGGCATCGGCGTGGACAAGGCGTGCTCGATGCCGCTGCTCTTCGATGCGGACGACCTGGAGGCGATGCAGCGGCTCCGGCGCGCGTTCGACCCGGCCGGGCTCTGCAACCCGGGGAAGCTCTTCCCGACGCCCCGCCTGTGCGGCGAGGTGCCCGGGCCGTACCGCGCGCATCCCCTGGAGAAGGCGGGCCTTGCCGACCGTCTCTGAGATCCGGAGCGTGCACGAAGGGGCCGAGGCGTTCGTCGAGGCCGCCGGCCGCGGAGCACGGGTCTCGATCGGGCGGGACGGGGGCGACGTCGTCATCTCCACGCGCCGGCTCGACCAGGTGCTCGAGCACGAGGCCGGAGACCTGACCGCGATCGTCGAGGCGGGCATCCGGGTGCGCGACCTGAACGAGCGGCTCGCCGGGCACGGACAGATGCTCGCGCTCGATCCGCCGGGGAATCCGTCGGTGGGCGCGTGCCTGGCGGCCAACCTGTCCGGCCCCCGCCGTCACCGCTACGGCACCGCCCGCGACCTCGTCCTCGGCGTCACCGTCGTGCTCGCCGACGGGACGATCGCGAGCTCGGGCGGGAAGGTGGTCAAGAACGTCGCCGGCTACGACCTCGGCAAGCTCTTCTGCGGCTCGGAGGGGCGGCTCGGCCTGGTTGCGCGGGTCGCGCTCCGGCTGCACCCACGACCGGAGGCGGTGCGGACGCTGACGGTGGCGGTCGAGTCGGCGGCCGACGCGGCCGCGAAGGCGCGGACGATCCTGCGCGCGCCGCTCGTGCCGTCGGCCGTCGACGTCCTCTGGCCGGAATGCCTGGCCGTGCTCTTCGAGGGCGGCCGGCGCGGGGTGGACGAGCAGTTCCTCCTCGCGCGGGAGCTCGTCGGCGGCGTCGAGGACTCCGGCTCGCTGTGGCAGGAAGCGGCGGCGCGCCAGTCGCGGGCGCAGGGCCGCTTGCTCTTCTCGCCGGCCGGGCTGGCGGAGACGCTTGCCGGGCTCGAGGAGGCGGTCGTCCGCGTGTCGGCCGGGGTCGCCTACGTCCCCGGGTCGGTGGACGACCAGCGCGACCCGGCGGAGGTCGCCCTCGCCGAGCGGGTCCGGGCCCGGTTCGACCCTCGCGGGGTGCTGGCCTGATCGACCGCGATCTCCTCTCGGACTGCGTCCACTGCGGCTTCTGCCTGCCGACCTGCCCCACCTACGGGCCGCTCTGGCAAGAGGAGACGGACTCGCCGCGTGGGCGCATCCACCTGATGAGCTCGCTGCTCGACGGCACGGTGCCGCTCTCGGCGACGACGGTGCGGCACTTCGACCGCTGCCTCGGCTGCATGGCCTGCGTGACCGCATGCCCGTCCGGTGTCCGGTACGACCGGCTGATCGAGCAGGCCCGGGCGCACGTCGAGGAGCACTACGAGAGGCCTCGCGGCGATCGCCTCGTGGAGGCGCTCGTCTTCGCGACGGTGCCGTACCCGCGGCGCCTGCGACTCGGGCTCGCGCTGATGCCGGCCCGGCTGCCGGGCCGGCTCGCCCCGTTCGCGGCCATGAAGCCGCCGTGGCGCCCGGCGGAGGGGCCGCCGGAGGTGACGCCGGCGGTGGGCGAGACGCGGATGCGCGTCGGCCTGCTCCTCGGCTGTGTCCAGCGCGTCCTCTTCGCCGACGTGAACGCTGCGACCGCCCGGGTGCTCTCCGCCGAGGGCTGCGAGGTCGTCGCCCCCCGCGGGCAGTCGTGCTGCGGGGCGCTGCACTCGCACCGCGGGCGCACCGAGGAGGGACGGCGCCGAGCGTCCCGGATCGAGGAGCTCTTCGGCGACGTGGACGCCGTCGTCACCAACGCCGCCGGGTGCGGGTCGCACCTGAAGGAGGCGGAGATGGGCGTCCGGGTCGCCGACGTGAACGAGCTGCTGGCCGAGCTCGAGCCCCGGGCGGAGCGGCAGGAGCTTCGGCTTCGCGTCGCCTACCAGGATGCCTGCCACCTCAGCCACGCGCAGGGCATCCGGGAAGCCCCCCGCTCGCTGCTCGGCTCGATCCCCGGGCTCGAGGTCGCCGAGCCGGCCGAGCAGCCGATCTGCTGCGGGAGCGCCGGGATCTACAACCTCGTCCAGCCGGCCGCGGCCGCCGAGCTGGGCGGGCGCAAGGCCGCCCACGTCGCCGCCACCGGCGCGGACGTCTATGCGAGCGCGAACCCCGGTTGTCTCGTCCAGGTCTCGACGCACCTGCGCCGGTCGGGGGCCGCGCTGCCCGCGCTCCATCCGGTCGAACTGCTGGACGCATCGGTCCGCGGCGTCTCTGCGGACGAGCTGGTCGGCGGGGCTCGGCGCTAGGAGAGCACCTCGCGGAGGGCGGCGAGCGGCTCGGGCGTCACTCGGTAGTAGGCCCAGCTTCCGCGTTGCTCTCGCTCGACGAGCCCGGCCTGGAGTAGGACCTTGAGGTGGTGGCTGACGGTCGGCTGGCTGAGCCCGAGCGGCTCGGTCAGGTGGCACACGCACGCCTCGCCGCCGGGCTGCGCCTGGATCAGGCTGATCAGCCGGAGGCGGGCCGAGTCGGCGATCGCCTTCAGCGCCCGCGACAGGCGCTCGGCATCTCCCTCGGCGAGCGGACCCTGCAGGAGCGGCGGGCACGAGGCGGCGATGGTCGCGATCGGCTGCACGCGGTCATATTGACAGAGATCGATGGCCTTGGCATGCTGCCGGCTCATCGATCGCCGTCGATACGAGAGGAGCGCCTACGTGTCCGAGATCCTCGACCCGGTCACCCGCCACCACGTCGACCAGGCGGCGGGGGCGCTCGCCGCCGAGTTCAGAGGCGTCTTCTCGGAGGAGACGATCGCCCGCTACATCGGCGAGTCGCTCGACCTGCTCGGCGGCTCGCGAATCAACATCTACGTGCCCGTGCTCGCACACCGGTTTACCCGTGAGCGCCTGCGGGCGCTCGCCCAGGTGGAGGGAGCGATGGTGAAGGAGCAGCCGGAGGTCTTGTTCGTGTGCGTCCACAACGCGGGCCGGTCGCAGATGGCGGCCGGCCTCGTCAAGCTGCGCTCGGAAGGGCGCGTGCACGTCCGCTCGGCCGGGAGCGCACCCGGCGAGGAGATCAACACCGCCGTCGTCGAGGCGATGGACGAGCTCGGCGTGGACCTGAGCGAGGAGTTCCCGAAGCCGCTCACGGACGAGGTCGTCCGCGCCGCCGACGTCGTGATCACGATGGGCTGCGGCGACGCCTGCCCGATCTACCCGGGGAAGCGATACGAGGACTGGGAGCTCGACGATCCGGCCGGCCAGGATCTCGAGACGGTGCGCCGGATCCGTGACGAGATCGACGAGCGGGTGCAGGCGCTCGTCGGCGAGCTGCTCTCGTAGTGCTGCCGCTGGCCCGCCGCCTCGCCGCCGAGGCGATCGGCACGTTCGCGCTCGTCTTCGCGGGTGCGGGGGCGGTGATGGTGGACGTGAAGACGGGCCAGCTCGGGCACGTCGGGGTCGCGATCGCCTTCGGGCTCGTGATCATGGCGATGATCTACGCCGTCGGTCATGTCTCCGGCGCGCACTTCAACGGGGCGGTCACCTTCGCGTTCGCGCTCACGCGCCATTTCCCGTGGACCCGGGCAGTTGCCTACTGGGCGGCTCAGCTCGCGGGCGCGCTCCTGGCGGCGGCGCTGCTCCGGGGGTCGCTCGGAAACGTGGCCCACGTCGGCGCCACCCTCCCCTCGGGATCGGCCGGCCAGGCGTTCCTCTGGGAGGCGGTGATGAGCGCGTTCCTGATGTTCGTGATCATGGCCGTCGCCACCGACACGCGCGCGGTCGGCGAGGCGGCGGCGATCGCGATCGGGGGGACGATCGCGCTCGACGCGATGTTCGGCGGCCCGGTCTCGGGCGCCTCGATGAACCCGATGCGCTCCGCCGGCCCGGCGCTGGTCTCGGGCGACCTCCATGCACTCTGGGTCTACGTCCTGGCGCCGCCGCTCGGCGCCTCGCTGGGCGCGCTCGCCTACCAGCTCGTTCGCGGCGAGAGCGCCTAGCCGGAGGTCGCGGGAACCTCGCTAGCAGCAGCCGCTGCGGGACCCGACGACCGGCAGCGGCTTCGGCATCGCACGTACTGCCCCCGCCGGCTTCGCCGCCTTCACGGTCGCCCCGTGCATGCCGTCGGCGGCCTCGTACGTGAGCTCGACCGAGATGTCCTCGAAGCCGGCCGCGGCCAGGCCCTCCTCGTACTCGGTCTTCGCCAGCGCGCCGGCGATGCAGCCGACGTAGCTGCCGCGCTCGGCCCGCTCGGACGCGCTGAGCCCGTCATCGGCGACGATGTCGCTGATCCCCAGCCGGCCGCCTGGCTTCAGCACCCGGGCGAGCTCGCGGAAGACGGCGGGCTTGTCGGTGGAGAGGTTGATCACGCAGTTCGAGATCACGACGTCGACGCTCTCTGCCGGGAGCGGGACGTCCTCGATCTGGCCACGGAGAAAGTGCGCATTCGAGACCCCCGCGGCGGCGGCGTTCGCGCGGGCGAGGGCGAGCATCTCCTCGGTCATGTCCAGGCCCCAGGCGATGCCGGTCGGGCCGACGCGTTTCGCGGAGAGGATGACGTCGAGACCGCCGCCCGAGCCCAGGTCGAGCACGGTCTCGCCCTCGTGCAGATCGGCGACCGCGGTCGGGTTTCCGCAGCCGAGGCTGAGCACCCCCTCCGGCGCGTCCTCGCCGTAGAGCTGTGGTGCGCACCCGCAGCCGCCGCCTCGGGCAGCCGCCGCGTAGTGCTCGCGGACCTGTTCACGCAGCTGGTCGTTCACGGTGTCCTCCGTTTCCGAGCCGGACGAGCGCCTGCAGCCGTCCGGCCGCCTCGGGATCGAGCGAGAAATAGGCCCAGACCCCGCGCTGCTCCCGGGCGAGGAGCCCGGCATCGGTCAGCTTTCTCAGGTGATGGCTGACCGTCGGCTGGCTGAGCCCGAGCGGGCCGACGAGCTCGCAGACACAGACCGGACCGTCGCTGGTCGCGAGCAGGTTGACGATCTTGACGCGCGCCGGGTCGGCGAGCGCCTTGAAGAGCTGTGCCGCCGCTCCGGCCTCGTCGTCGGACAGCGCCGGGGTGGCGAGCGGCCGGCAGCAGGCGATCACGGGCAAAGTAGACATCGACAAGCTTCAATATAGACGTTTGTCAATGTATGTCAAGCCCGAAAGCCGTCCGTGCCGGGTCCGCGCGCCGGCACTCGTCCGGTTCGCCGGGACCGGCCGCCGGCGGGCCTGGCCGGGCCGATCCGTGGCCGTTCGGGCCGCGTCCCGGCGGCTAGCGGATCCCCGGCGGGCGGAGGCCGCCAGTCCGCGACACCTGGATCGCGCGCTTGCCGAAGTCCGCTCTGGAGAGCGTGCGGACGATCCCGTGTGCCGCCTCGGCCGGGTCGGGGCGCGGAATTCCGTCGCCGGCGATGGTCAGGGGGACGAGCTCGCCGGAGACCCAGGCCCCGCTTCGCGCCAGCACGACCTGGAGGATCCCCGTCACGCCCGTCACCCCCGACGTCGCGAGCGTGTGGTAGCCGACGAGGTTGCCCATCGAGTAGGCGATCAGCCGTCCGCGATACCACTCCATGCCCCTGAGGACGTGCGGGCCACTGCCGACGACGAGATCCGCTCCGGCGCGCACGACCGCGTGGGCGAACGCCAGCGCGTCGCCGCGGTTCTCGCCCAGGAACCACTCCGTCCCGTGCCCGACGTGCTGATGGTCGGCTCCCTCCGCACCGGCGTGCATGGTGACGACGACCAGGTCGGCCCACCGGTCGGCCCTCCGGACGAGCGCCTGCGCCGCCGGAATGTCCAGGAGGCTCTGCGCCCACGGGTAGGGCGCGAATCCGAGCACGGCGATCCGCGTCCCGCGCACCTCCACCCGTGCGGTCTCACCCGGACGGCCGGTCGTCAGCATCCCCGCCCTCCGGACCGCCGCGACCGTGTCCGCCTGCCCGACCGCCCCGTAGTCGAGGGCGTGGTTGTTCGCGAGGTTCATCACGGTGAACCCGGCCCGCCGCAAGAGCGGCGCGTACGACGGCGGTGCGTGGAACGAGAAGCAGTCGGTGCTCGAGGGGCCGCACTTCGACGATCCGCGGTCGGTCAGGGTCCCCTCGAGGTTCCCGACGACGACGTCCCCGGCCAGCGCGGAGCCGATCGCGCCGAAGTACGAGTCGGCCGGCCCGGCGACCATCGCGACGTCGCCGGCGAAGGCGAACCGGACGACCGGAGCGGGCGCCTTCTCCGCAGGAGCGGCTCCCGGCAGGACGACGGCCGTGACGACGGCCGCCAGGGTCGGCGCGATCCAGCTCGGCACAGCGGGCCAGGGTACCGTCGCCGGCGAGCGGGTGCCGTGGCCCGCACGCGGCGGGGCCACGGTGGCGCGCCTGCCTGCCCGGCGCGGTCGTCGGCGACGCCGGGCTCGGCCGGGCGGCCCGTGGGTTAGGCCGGGGCGAGAAACCGTGCGCGGCTTGGTGAGCGGCCCGCGTCTGCTCGGCGAGAGCAGGCGTTCGAGACGGTGAACGCCGGCGCCGCCTGCGGCTAATCGCCCTCGGGATGCGAGGCGTCGGTGAACTCGCGGAACTCGCCCGTGATCAGGTAGGCGGTCTGCTCGCCGATGTCCACCGCATGGTCCCCGATGCGCTCCAGGCAGCGCGAGGCGACCAGCATGCGCAGGCCCCACTCGCGTTGCTCTGCGTCGAGGTCGAGGATGTGCTCGACCAGCCGGCGGTTCGCCCGGTCGATCAGCTCGTCGAGATCGACGAGCGCCTCGGCGCGGCCGAGGTCGCGGTGCTGGAACGACCGCATCGCCACCCGGGTCATCTCCTCCCCGCGCACGCCCATCTCGGCGAGGCTGGCGACGATCCGCGCGTCGGGCGGGGCGCCGGCGGCGAGCTTCGTCAGCTTCGCGACCGTGGTGCACAGGTCGGCCATCCGCTCCAGGTGAAGGTTGATGTGCAGCATGGCGAGCACGAGGCGGAGGTCGGTAGCGACAGGGGTCTGGCGCGCGAGCAGCGACTCGATCGCCTCCTGGAATGCGAAGTAGCGGACGTCCACGTCGTCGTCGAAGGCGATCACCTCGTCGGCGAGCTCGAGGTCGCGCTCGACGAGCGCGCGGGTCGCGGCCTGGACGGAGCGGACGACCAGCTTGCCCACGCCCTGGAGCGAGTCCTCGAGCTCGGCCAGCTCCTCGTGGAAGCTCACTCGCAATCCCCGCGTCGGGCCCTCCATGCCTCGATGCTAGCTCGCCCGCGGCGGGCGGGCTACGCCCCGGTCAGGCTCGGCCTGGAGGCGTCCGTGTATTCGCGGAACTCGCCGGTGACGAGGTAGACCGTCTGCTCTCCGATGTCCACGGCGTGGTCGCCGATCCGCTCCAGGCAGCGCGAGACGATCAGCATCCGCAGGCCCCAGCGCCGGGCATCGTCGTCATGCCTGATCGCGAACACCTGCTCGACCGCCTTCCGGTTCGCGCGGTCGATCAGCTCGTCGAGCTCGACCAGGCTCTCGGCGCGGCCGACGTCGCGCTCGCCGAACGAGTCGACGGCCACGCGGATCATCTCATCCGCCCGGGAGCCCATCTCCTCGAAGGCCTCGATCAGTTGCGGCTCGGCCGGGTAGTCGGCGGTGAGGTTGACGAGCTTCGCGATCGTCACGCAGTGGTCGCCCATCCGCTCGAGGTGCAGGTTGTCGTGCAGGATCGCCAGCACGCGCCTGAGGTCGACCGCGACGGGGGTCTGCCGGGCGAGCAGGTTCTGGATTCCCTCCTCGATCGCGAGGTAGGAGGAGTCGATGTCGTCGTCGAAGCCGATCACCTCGTCGGCGAGCTCGACGTCCTGCCGCTCGAGCGCGGTGAGCGCAGCGCGCAGGGAGCGGAGCACGAGATCGCTCTCGGTCTGGAGCTGCGCCTCCAGCTTGTCGAGCTCCTCGTGGAAGCTCGTCCTCACGTCACTCGCCGCCTTCGGCTCCCGCGCGGCGGAGCCGCGCTCCGCCGAAGGCTGACGCCGATGGCTGCAGGATGCTGCGCGCGCGGCGCTTGGCCGTACCAGGGCGTACTGTCCTGCGCGCCGCGCGCTTGCCTCCTTTGCCACCGACGCCCGAGTGACGTGAGGATGCGCATCAGCCGAACCGGCCGGTGACGTAGTCCTCGGTGCGCTTGTCGGCCGGGTGGGTGAAGATCTTCGCGGTCTCGTCGTACTCGACCAGCACCCCGTAGCGGTCGGTCTCGGCGACCTCGAGGCTGAAGAAGGCGGTCATGTCGGCGACGCGGGCCGCCTGCTGCATGTTGTGGGTGACGATCACGAGCGTGTAGTCCTTCTTGAGCTCGTGCATCAAATCCTCGATCGCCGCGGTCGAGATCGGGTCGAGCGCGGAGGCGGGCTCGTCGAGCAGGATCACCTCGGGCTCGACCGCGAGCGCCCGGGCGATGCAGAGCCGCTGCTGCTGCCCGCCCGAGAGTGCGAGCGCGCTGCGGTTCAGCCGGTCCTTGACCTCGTCCCACAGCGCCGCGCCGCGGAGGGCACGCTCGACTCGCTCGTCCATGTCGCCCTTCATGCCGAGTACCCTCGGCGCGAAGGCGACGTTGTCGTGGACCGACTTCGGGAACGGGTTCGGCTTCTGGAAGACCATCCCGATCCGGCGGCGTACCTCGACCGGGTCGGCATCCGCTCCGTACAGGTCCTCTCCGTGATACAGGATCTGGCCCCCGACCCTGACGCTCGGCACCAGGTCGTTCATCCGGTTCAGGCAGCGGATGAAGGTGCTCTTCCCGCAGCCGGACGGGCCGATAACCGCCGTGGTCAGGTTTCGGTACACGTCGAGCGACACGCTCTTCACGGCGACGTTTTCCCCGTAGGCAACGCTGAGGTCGTCGATCCCGAAGACGACGTCGCGCTTCTCGACCGGCGCCTCGTCGCGCTTCAGGCTCGCCCCGACGTCGATCGCTGCCACTTCGGCGGGCACGTGGGGAGTCTCGCTCATGCTCGTTCGGCTCCGGGTCTAGGCGATGTGAACGTGTGGTGTCGAGGTGGTAAATGTCCTTACGGGGCCCGCCTCGGACTGTAAAGCTCCGCGCCGATGGTTGCGCCCGGCTCGGAGGTGCTTTCGCGTGCGCTCGCCTCGAGGCGGCGACTGAGCGATCGCATCGGGGACACCGGGCTGCATGTCGTGACCGGTGCTGCGGCCTTCGGCTCGGTCGTCGTCTTCGGGCTGATCGTCTACCGTGTCGTCTACGGGGCCTGGCCGGCCATCTCCAAGTTCGGGATCGCCTTCGTCTGGCATCAGACCTGGGACCCGGTCACCAGTCAATTCGGCGCGTTGGACTTCCTCTACGGGACGGCGGTCACCTCGTTCGGCGCGGTGCTGATCGCGGGGCCGCTCGCGATCGCGGTCGCGCTGTTCCTGACCGAGCTCGCGCCGCCCGCAGTCCGGGGGGTCGTCGGCTCGCTCGTCGAGATGCTGGCGGCGGTGCCGAGCGTGGTTCTCGGCCTCTGGGGGATCTTCGTGCTCGGCCCGTTCGTGCGCAATCACCTGGATCCCTGGCTCCATTCGTGGTTCGGCTGGATCCCGCTCTTCCAGGGGACGCCTCAGCAGGCTGGAATGTTGCCGGCGATCCTGATCCTCACGATCATGATCGTCCCGATCACCGCGAGCGTCACCCGCGAGCTCTTCAAGGGCGTGCCGGCAGAGCTGAAGGAGGGAGCGTACGGACTCGGGCTGACCCGCTGGGAGATGGTCCGCGGCGTCGTCTTCCCGTACACGCGGGGAGGTGTCGTGGCTGCGGTGTTGTTGGGGATGGGGCGCGCCGTCGGCGAGGCAATCGCCGTAACTCAGGTGATCGGCGGCTTCGCCGGGATTCCGACCTCGCTCTTCCAGCCCGGAGACACTCTCGCCAGTCGCATCGCCGCTCAGTATCAGGGTGCCGTCTCGAATATCCACATTGCCTCGATCGTCTATCTCGCGGTGATCCTGCTCGTCTTCGCCCTGCTGACGAACGTCGGCGCTCAGGTGATCGTCAACCGCTTCGAGCTCCAGCGGACGGGTGCTCGCTGATGCCGGCGCAGCCCCTCAGCCTTGCCGCGAGCGGACGCGTGCGCCGGCGCAAGTTCGTGAATCGTGCCGTCGAGGCCGGCTGGCTGCTCGCGTCCGCGATCGCCGTCGCGGTGCTCGCGCTGGTCACGATCTCGGTGTTCATCAAGGGGCTGCCCGCACTCGACGGCAACCTCTTCACGAAGACGCCGGCGACGTTCGGGGAGACGGGTGGTGGAATCGCCCACGCCTTCGTCGGGAGCCTGATCCTGGTCGGGATTGGAGCTGCGATCGCGCTGCCCGTCGGCGTGCTCGTCGCGATCTACGTCAGCGAGTTCGCGGACCATCGGATCTCGCAGGGGATCAAGCTGACCCTCGACGTTCTGAACGGCCTCCCCTCGATCGTGATCGGGGTCTTCCTCTTCGCGCTGCTCGTCGTCGGGCGTGGGCAGAACGGCTTCATCGGCTCGCTCGCCCTGGCCATAATCATGCTGCCGCTGATCTCCCGCGCGACCCAGGAGGTCCTCGCACTCGTACCGAACGATCTGCGCGAAGGAAGCCTCGCCCTCGGCGTGAGCAAGTGGCGGACGATCGTCGGCGTGATCCTTCCGACCACCCTCAGCGGGATCCTGACCGGGGCCACGCTCGCGGTTGCGCGGGCGGCCGGCGAGACGGCGCCGCTCCTCTTCACGTCGTCGCTCTTCGGAAACCTGGTGTCGACCGACCCCGGCCATGCGCTTGCGTCCATTCCCGTGATCATCTTCGAGTACTCGGAGGCGCCCGACCCGCACCTGAACGACCAGGCCTGGGCGGCCGCGTTCGTCCTGATCGCGTTCGTGCTGGTCTCGAGCCTCGCCTCGCGTGCGCTGCTCTCCCGCAGCCGTCGCAAGCTCGAGCGCGGCTAGACGATCGCGGAAGTCCTGCCGGACTTCCGGCGACGTTCACACCCTTTTCACCACTGCTTCACCCGCCCGCCGCCCACGTGCGTCAGGGGCGCCGCGACACTTGCGGTGTTGGCTCTCACGAGGAGAAGGGGAGGAATGAAGACCAAGATCTTGTCCATCGTTGCGCTCGCGGCCGCCGCGCTCGTCGTGACCACGGGCGCTCCGGCCGGCAGCTCCAAGACGGGGGCGACCACCCTCTCTGGCGCCGGCAGCACGTTCGTCGCCCCGCTCGTGTCGCAGTGGCAGAAGGACTATTCGTCGAAGACGGGTGTGACGATCAACTACAACCCGATCGGCTCGGGCGGCGGTATCGCCTCGATCCAGGCGCGGACGGTCGACTTCGGCGCAAGCGACGCTCCGCTCACGCCGGACCAGCTCACCGGGTGCCACGGTTGCGTCCAGATCCCGTGGGCGCTGTCCTCGACGGCGATCCTCTACAACGTGCCGGGCGTCCCGAACAACCTCAAGATGACCGGAACGATCATCGCGAACATCTACCTCGGCACGATCGAGTACTGGGACGCCTCGGCGCTCGCCAAGATCAACCCGGGCGTCAACCTGCCGCACACGAAGATCACCGTCGTGTGGCGCTCCGACGGTTCCGGGACGACGTACAACTTCACCGACTACTTGATCTCGGTCAGCCCCGCGTTCAAGACGAAGGTCGGTCGGTCGACGCAGGTCAACTTCCCCGTAGGGATCGGCGGCCGCGGTAGCTCAGGCGTCGCGGGCGTGGTCAAGAACACGCCTGGCGCGATCGGCTACGCCGACATCGCGTATGCGCTGACCAATCATCTCTCGTTCGCCCGCGTCCAGAACCGGGACGGCAAGTTCGTCACCCCCGGACTGCGCGCGATCTCGGCGGCGGCGTCACTCGTCAAGACGGTCCCGGCGAACAACGAGACCCACATCGTCAACCCGCCGAAGGGCAACCCGCTCGCGTACCCGATCTGCACGTACACGTACGTGATCCTGCCCACCAAGACCGACAAGGCGGCCGAGCTGCGCAAGTTCGTGTTCTACGCGCTCACGCAGGGCCAGACGTTCGGGCCGAAGCTCCTCTTCGTCCCGATTCCGAAGGTCGTGCTGGTCGCGGCGGAGAAGACACTGAAGAAGGTCCAGAGCTAGCACCTCCCGCTCCGGTGCCGGTGTCGCGGGCGCCCCTCGGGGCGCCCGCGCCGCGTCTCACTGCGCGATCGCCCGGGCGATCTGTGCCGCGTCGAACGCGGCCGGGGCGGCGACGACGTCCTCGATTCGGTACCGGCCGCGCTGCAGGGAGATCGCGAACATCGCCGGCTCTCCGTTCAGGGTCGCCGGCACGTCGTAGCCGTCCACCGCCGGCTCGGCGGCGAAGACGTGGTAGGCGGCGAGAAAGCGGGCGCGCCGGCGCATGAGACCTCTTCCTCTTCTTCGGCGGGCTGCCGAGACCTCCTGAGCGCGCCGACCGGGCTGCTGCTCGGTTGCGCGCGGACGCGCCTCCACGCGGCGTCAGGCCCGCGCGCTGTCTCCGCGTCAGGCCGCCGGGCGGAACGCTGCGTCAGAGGCGTCGAGGCGCTCGAGGAGGGAGCGCTCGACGTCGTCCAGCCACCATTCGTCCTCGACGACCCGGAGGAGCCGCACGAGCGCCGCCCGCTCCTCACCGGTCAGGAGGAGGACGAACGCGGCTTCCATGCGCTGGGACTCCACGCGGCAAGTGTGCGCCGGAGCCACGCCCGCGTGGGCGGCCGGGCGGTGAACGAGCGGAGAAGGTTTGCCTAACTTGCCTAACTCGGGCTCGCGCTCGCAACCCGAGCCGGGACCGCCGCGGGAGTCGGAGCCCGCGGGAAGAACCGGCGCGCCCAGAGAGCGACGTAGACGAGGGAGACCAGCACCGGCACCTCGATCAGGGGGCCGACGACTCCGGCGAGCGCCTGGCCGGAGGCGGCCCCGAAGACCCCGACGGCGACCGCGATCGCGAGCTCGAAGTCGTTCGAGGCGACGGTGAAGGCGAGGCTGGCAGTTTGCGCGTAGGGCAGGCCGGTGAGCTTGCCGATCAGGAAGCCGGCGCTCCACATGCCGCCGAAGTAGGCGAGCAGGGGCAGGGCGATCCGGACGACGTCGAGAGGCCGGGAGGTGATCGTGTCGCCCTGGATCGCAAACAGGAGCACGATCGTGAACAGGAGCCCGTAGAGGGTGATCGGGCCGATCTTGGGGAGGAACCGCTGCTCGTACCAGTCGCGGCCCCTGCGCTGGAGCCCGACCCGGCGCGTGAGGTACCCGGCGGTGAGCGGGATGCCGAGGAAGATCAGGACGGTGCGGGCGACCTCCCAGATCCCGACCTCGAAGCCCTGCGTGTCGAGGCCGAGCCAGCCCGGCAGGACGGTGAGGTAGAAGTAGCCGAGGAGCGAGTAGGCGGCGACCTGGAAGAGCGCGTTGAAGACGACGAGGACGGCGGCGCGGTCGCGGTCGCCGTGCGCGATGTCGTTCCAGATCAGCACCATCGCGATGCAGCGGGCGAGGCCGACGACGATCACGCCGGTGCGGTAGGCGGGCTGGTGGGGGAGCAGCAGCCAGGCGAGCGCGAACATGAACAGCGGCCCGACGAGCCAGGAGAGGAAGAGCGAGACGCCGAAGAAGAGCCTGTTCGAGACGCCGTCTGCCTGCTTGCGGCCGAGCTCCTCGTACCGCACCTTCGCCAGCACCGGGTACATCATCAGCAGCAGGCCGAGCGCGATCGGCAGCGAGACGGTGCCGATCTGCAGCCTGTCGAGACCGTCGTTCAGGCTCGGGACCAGCGAGCCGAGCCCCAGCCCGGCCGCCATCGCCAGACCGATCCACAACGGCAGGAAACGGTCGAGCGTCGGCAGCTTCCCCAGGACGACCTGGTCGCCAGCGGGCGGATGGTGCCGGGCGCTCTCCATCACGACCGCTCTGCGAGCGCCTCCTTCAACGAGCTGAGCGCCGGGATCCGGCCGGCAAGCAGGATCCGGCCGTCGACGACGAGCGCAGGTGTCGCCAGCACGCCGTAGGCGGCGATCTGAGCGTAATCGGTGACCTTCTCGACGTGCTCGGCGCGGCCGAGCTCGGCGAGCGCCTGCTCGGTCAGCCGGGTGAGCCGCCGGCAGTTCGCACAGCCGCTTCCGAGCACCTTGATCGTGGACATGCTGGTTGCTCCTTCCATCAGAGGACGGCATTGAAGAGGAGGCCGACAGCGACGATCCCGCTCGCGACGACGGCGACGTAGATCCCGAGGAGCTGCGGGCGCAGCACGCGCCGGAGCAGGATCATCTCCGGGAAGGAGAGCGCGACCACGCTCATCATGAACGCGAGCAGCGTTCCCATCGCCATCCCCTTCGCGTGCAGCGCCTCGACGAGCGGCAGCACCCCGGCGGCGTTCGAGTAGAGTGGCACTCCGAGCACGACCGAGACGGGCACGGCGAGCGGGTTGCCGGATCCGGCGACGCGGGCGAAGAAGTCGGACGGCACCCAGCCGTGGATGGCCGCGCCGACCGCGATGCCGCCGAGCAGATACGGCCAGATACGGCCGACGATCGCCTTCACCTCGTCGATCCCGAGCTCGATCCGCTCCGTCCATGCCGGTTGCGCCTCCGCGTCGGCCGAGCCGGAGGGAGCGCCGGCCGCCGCTTCGAGCACGAACGGCTCCACGAACCGCTCGAGCCGCATCCGTCCGAGCACGAAGCCGGCGGCGATCGCGAGCGTGAGCCCGGCGCCGATGTAGAGGGCGGCGATCGTGAAGCCGAACATCCCGTACAGCAGCACGACGGCGACCTCGTTCACGAGCGGGCTCGCGATCAGGAACGACAGCGTGACTCCCAGCGGGACGCCGGCGGCGACGAAGCCGATGAATGCGGGCACTGCGCTGCAGGAGCAGAACGGGGTGGCGACCCCGAGCCCTGCCGCGGCCACGTTGCCGGCTCCCTCGCGCCTGCCGCCGAGCATCCTGCGCGTGCGCTCGATCGAGAGGAAGCTCCTGAGGATGCGGACCGCGAAGATGATCCCCACGAGGAGCAGCAAGATCTTTGTCGTGTCGTAGAGGAAGAAGTGCAGCGCGTCCGCCCAGCGGGGCCCGCGCGGCATCGAGAACGCACGGTAGAGAAGATGGTCCCAGAACGGCGACAGCGCTGCGTAGAGGGCGACCCACGCAGCGGCGGCGACGCCGAGCAGCCAGAGTGGATGCCGCTCCTCGGCCAGACGCACGCGGGCGGCGACCATGGTCGCGCCGGACGCCCCGGCGGGCGACTCAGCCGCAGCCACGGTGCCGGTCCTCCGCGAGCCCGACCGCCCCGTCGAGCAACCCTCCGACGAGCGCGTGCAGCTCCGCGAGCCGATCGCGCGCGGCGCAGTAGCAGGTGCGCGGGCCGTCGATCTCGCCCTGGATCAGCCCCGCCTCCTTCAGCACCTTCAGGTGCTGTGAGACGGTCGCCTGCGCGAGCGGCAGCTGATCGACGATCTCACCGCAGAAGCAGGCCTCGCGGGCGAGCAGGAGGCGGAGGATGCGTACGCGGGTGGGGTGCCCGACCGCCTTTGCGAGCACTGCCAGCTCGCCGGCGGCGTGCTCCGACGTCACCGCCGGCTCCACGGTCACGGTCACCCGGCTACCCCCGCCGGGACACGCTCGCGACCGCTCGCCGACGGCCGTGTCGCCGGCCGGGCCCTCGCCGAGAGGTCGTGCGGGCAGCCGTACAGCGTGCCGCCGACCCGATGCTCCCGGGTGGACCGAAGGTGCTCGAGACAGAGGGCGACACCGCAGTGCCGGCAGGTCGCGACCGACGCGGCCTCCCTGCCTTCGAGCGCGCACTCGTAGCAGCTCATCGGGATCTCCTTCCGCGCCGGCGCGACCGGCGCTGATCGTTCATCGCCAATCGACGATAGGCCGCAGGCGCCCGCCGGGAATCCGCGTTCGGCCGCAAGCCGAATGCGGCGAACCACGGAATGGTCTCTCTTAGAAGATCCCCTGGACCGGCCAGTAGAAGGCGGCCGCGACGAGGGCCGCGGCCGGGATCGTCAGGAACCAGGCGACGACGATGTTGCCCGCGATCCCCCAGCGCACGGCCGAGAGCCGTCTCGTCGAGCCCGCGCCGAGCACGGCGCCGGAGATCACGTGCGTGGTCGAGAGCGGGTAGCCGAGCCGCGTCGCGAGGTCGATCACCGCCCCGGCCGAGACCTGGGCGGCGAAGCCGGCCGCGGGCTCCATCTTGTAGAGGCGCTGGCCGAGCGTTCGCATGATCCGCCAGCCGCCGACGTACGTGCCGGCGGCGATCGCCAGGCCTGCGCCGAGCTTCACCCACCAGGGAATGTAGAAGTGACTGATCGAGCCGTTGGCGAAGAGGGCGAGCGCGACCACGCCCATCGTCTTCTGTGCGTCGTTCGCTCCGTGCGTGTAGGCCATGAACGTCCCGGAGGCGAGCTGTCCGAGGCGAAAGGTTCGGTTGGCGATCCCCGACGAGAGCCGCTGGAAGAGCCAGTAGATCGCGATCAGCAGCACGAAGGCGACGCCGAAGGCGAGGGTCGGGGCGACGAGCGCCGGGATCACGACCTTGTGCGCGAGGCCGTGCCACTGCACGCCCTTCGTCCACGACTGCGCCATCGCCGCCCCGACCAGGCCGCCGATCAACGCGTGCGAGGAGCTCGACGGGAGCCCGAGCCACCAGGTGAGGAGGTTCCAGGCGGTCGCGCCGAGGAGTGCGGCGAGCACCGTCTTCGTGCTCGCGAGCCCCGTGTCGACGATCCCCTTCCCGACCGTCTTCGCCACCGCGGTGGTGACGAAGGCGCCGACGAGGTTGGCGGCCGAGGCGACCGCCACCGCCGCGCGCGGCGAGAGCGCCCGGGTCGAGATCGAGGTCGCGACCGCGTTCGCCGTGTCGTGGAAGCCGTTCGTGAAGTCGAAGCCGAGCGCGACGGCGACGACGACGACGAGGAGGACGTCGCCTTCCACGCCGCTCTAGCGGTTCTTGACCAGGATCGCCTCGAGCACGTCGGCCGCGTTCTCGCAGGCGTCCACCGCCTCCTCGAGCCCTTCGTGGATGTCCTTCCAGCGGAGCACCGTCAGGGGGTCGGTCGCGGCCCGGAAGAGCTCGGCGATCGACTCGTGCAGGAGGCGGTCGCCCTCGTCCTCGAGTGAGCGGAGCTCGATCAGCTGGCGGCTCGAGTCCCTGAAGCCCTCCAGGCGCTGCATCGCCTCGTCGAGCATGATCGTCGCCCTCAGGATCACGTCCGCCTGCTCGCGGGCGCGCCCTGCGATCTCCGTGACGCCGTAGGAGTAGAGGTTGCCGGCGCTCTCGTGGACGAAGTCGCAGATGTCGTCGACGGCGGTGGCGAGGCGGTAGATGTCGTCGCGGTCGAACGGGGTGACGAACGTCCGGTTGAGGAGGGTGACGACGTCGTGCGTCAGCTCGTCGCCTCGATGCTCGTGGTCCTTGATCCGATCGACGAGCTCGCTTCCGTTCTCGGGGAAGCTGCCGAACAGCTCGACCAGGAGGCGGGCCATGTCGACCGCGTTCGACGACGCGCGGCCGAAGAGCTCGAAGAACTCGCGCCGCTCGGGAACCAGCCGGACCCGCACACGGGGCCTATATCAGACCAGGGCCGGGAAGCGGCAGGTGACCGTCAGGCCGCCGCCGGGCGATCGGGTCGCCTCCACCGTTCCGCCCGCGGAGGCGACGATGTGCTTGACGATCGCGAGGCCCAGGCCTGTCCCCCGCGACGAGCGGGCACGATCCGTGCGGTAGAAGCGCTCGAACAGCCGGGGCAGATCCTCGTCGGGGACGCCGACCCCGTTGTCGGCGCCGACGAGCAGGACCTGGTCGTTCCGCCAGCGGCGGGCACGGAGCGCGAAGGTCGTCCCCTCGCCCGCGTAGCGGAGCGCGTTCTCGACCAGGTTCGCGGCCACGACACGCAGCATGCGCGGCCTCATGGGCACCTCCACCCCCCGCTCGCACTCGACCACCACGCTCACGCCGACGCGGGCTGCGCGCTCGGCGACCTCGGCGGCGACCTCGCGCAGGACCGGGCAGGCCGGCGTCGTTCCCAGGGCGACCACCTCGCGGCCGGTCTCGAGCTCGCTCAGGAAGAGCACGTCGTCGATCAGCTCGCCGATCTGGCCGACCTCGGCCCGGGCCTGCGCGATCACCTCCGCGGCGTCCGCGCCCGGAAGCTCCGCCGTCTCGAGCAGGACGAGCAGCCGGGCGAGGGGCGTTCGCAGCTCGTGCGAGACCGCGGCGGTGAAGCCGGCCCTGAGCTCCTCGTACGCCGCGAGCTCGCCCGAGCGGCTGCTCAGGTAGACGAGGCGCTCGTGCCGGCCGTCCACCTCGTAGGAAACGACGACGGGAACGCGCTCGGCATCCTCGCCGAGGAGCTCGGGCGGCACGGGCTCGCCCTCCCGGACCTCTCCGAGCAGCTCGCGCGCGCGCCGGCTGGCGGCAATCACCATGTCGGCCTCGTCGAGGACCAGGACGATCTCCGGGCTCTCCTCGACGAGGAAGCGGCCGCGGGCGGCCTCGACGGCCAGGTCGTGCAGTTCGCCGTCAGCCGCGGGGCTCCCGCCCAGCAGGCGCCGGATCACCACCTGTTCACCGAATCTTCACTGCCGTTGCACCCGCCGCGCACGCGCGCGCGACGATGATGGCGCCAGCTCTTCCTGGTCTCGCGAACCCATTGACGAAGTGACACGTCTTCTCGGTCGTCACGCCGGTGACGTTAGCCGCCGGAGCCGGGCTCTGCCCGAGCGGAGGCCCCCAGAGGCCCTGGGGCAGATGCGGAAAGAGAGGGGGGTCGCGGGGGAACTTCGAAGCCGAGGGCAAAGGTGGCAGCGAAGCTGCCGGCCTTGGCCCGAGGCGAAGAAGAGACGCCGCCCCGAGCGGCGTCAACCCCGGATTCTTCCGCGCTGAGATGGCCAAGGTTCTCATCGTGGAGGACGACGACGTCATCGGCCGGGGCATGGCGAGCCACCTGGCGCTCGCCGGCTTCGACCCGCTGCTCGTCGAGCGCGGCGAGACCGGGCTCGCCCGGTTACGGTACGAGCGGCCCGACGCGTGCATCCTCGACCTGATGCTGCCCGGCCTGGATGGCTGGCAGCTGATCGAGACCGTCCGCAGCGAGGGGATCGGAACCCCGATCGTCGTCGTCAGCGCACGCGGCACCGAGGGCGACCGGATCAGGGCGCTCGAGATCGGCGCGGACGACTACCTCGTCAAGCCGTTCGCGATGGGCGAGCTGGTCGCCCGCGTGAGGGCGGCCGTCCGCCGGGGGGTTCGCGCGCAGGAGCCCGACCGCGGCGAGCGCATCGAGATCGAGGAGCTCGTGATCGATCCGGGCAACGTCCAGGCGTACGTGGACGGTGTCAGCGCCGACCTGACCCCGACCGAGTTCCGGCTTCTGCACGCGCTGGCGCTCGAGCGCGGGCGGGTGGTGACGCGCGAGGAGCTGATGCAACGCATCTGGGGTAGACGGCAGCGCTACCGTGATAGGACCGTGGACGTGTTCGTTCGCAAGCTCCGCACCAAGATCGACCGCTCCGCGTCCAGGCACGTCTTCATCCATACACGCCACGGGGTCGGCTACAAGCTCGAAGCGCAGGCGAAGTAGATGGCGTCGACGGAGCGGCGCCCGAAGGCGGCTGCTCGGGCGCGGCGCAAGCCGAAGGCGGCGGACCGATTCCTCAACCGCGAGCTCTCGCGGATCGACTGGAGCATCCGGGTCCTCGAGCGCGCGTACGACCCGGGCCTGCCGCTCCTGGAGCGGGTCAAGCACCTCGCCTTCTTCTCGGCGCACCTGGACGAGTTCTTCGCCGTTCGCGTCGCCGGCCTCCTCGACCAGGCGGCGTCCGGCCTGAACGTCCGCTCCGACGACGGCCGCACGCCGAGGCAGACGCTCGCCGAGGTCCGCAGGCGGGTCGAGGAGCTCGTCCAGCGCCAGGAGCGCCTGTGGCGGCACGACCTCCGCCCGGCCCTCGCCGAGGAGGGGATCGTGATCGGGTCGGTCGAGGACTGCACCGAGGAGGAGCTGGCCGAGCTGGCGACGCGCTTCGAGCAGGACGTCTACCCGGTGCTGACGCCGCTCGCGGTCGGCCCCGGCCAGCCGTTCCCGTACATCTCGGCGCTCTCGCTCAGCCTCGCCGTCTTCGTCCAGGACCCCGAGTCGGGCGAGGAGCGGCTGGCCCGCGTGAAGGTGCCCGAGGGCCTGCCGCGCTTCCTCGGGCTCGGCGGCCGCGGCCTCGCCGTCCCGCTCGAGGAGGTGATCGCGCACAACCTGCGGGCGCTCTTCCCGCAGATGGAGATCACCGAGTCGACCGTCTTCCGGGTCACGCGCGACGCCGACTTCGAGCTCTCGGACGAGGCCGACGACCTCCTCGAGGCCGTCCAGCTCGAGCTGCGCCGGCGCCGTTTCGGCGACATCGTCCGTGTCGAGGTCGCCGCCTCGGTCTCGCCCGAGATGCTCGCGCGGCTGACGCGCGGGCTCGCCGTCGGCGACGACCAGGTCTACCTCGTCCCCGGACTGCTCGACCTCGCCGACACGATGCAGCTCGCCGATCTCGACCGGCCGGAGCTGAGGGACGACCCGTGGGTGCCGATCACCCAGCCGAGGTTCGCCGGCGGCCCGAGCGCCATGTTCTCCGAGATCGCGAAGGCCGACCTGCTCGTCCACCATCCGTACGACTCGTTCGCGACCAGCTTCGAGGCGTTCGTCCGTGCCGCCGGGAGCGATCCCGATGTGATCGGGCTGAAGGCGACCGTGTACCGGACGAGCGACGAGACGCCGCTCGTGCCGGCCCTCGTCGAGGCCGCCGAGAACGGAAAGCAGAGCGTCTGCCTGGTCGAGCTGAAGGCCCGCTTCGACGAGCGCCGCAACATCGAGTGGTCGCAGGCGCTCGAGCGCGCGGGCGTGCACGTCGTCTACGGCTTCCCGAACCTGAAGATCCACGCCAAGGCGACGCTGGTCGTCCGGCGCGAGCCCGGCGGGCTGCGCCGCTACGTCCACATCGGGACCGGCAACTACCATTCGGCGACGGCGCGGCTGTACGAGGACTTCGGGCTCTTCACCGCCGATTCGGACATCGCCGAGGACGTCGCCAACCTGTTCAACTACGTCACCGGCTTCAGCCGCCCCGAGAAGTTCCGCAAGCTGCTCGTCGCGCCGTTCGACCTCCGG
This sequence comes from uncultured Actinomycetes bacterium, assembly GCA_963837265.1. Taxonomy (GTDB): domain Bacteria; phylum Actinomycetota; class Thermoleophilia; order Gaiellales; family Gaiellaceae; genus DATBLE01. The sequence goes on along the minus strand of CAWIMQ010000001.1, from coordinate 189,082 downwards.
GAGCGGCTGATCGAGGAGATCCGCAAGGTCGGCGACGCCGCCGCCGCCAGGAAGCACGCGCTGATCCGGATCAAGGTGAACAACCTGTCCGACCGCGCGATCATCGACGCGCTCTACGCGGCGTCGCAGGCCGGCGCCCGGATCGAGCTGATCGCGCGCAGCATCTGCGCGGTCCGGCCGGGGGTGAAGGGGCTGAGCGAGAACATCCGGGTGCGCAGCGTGCTCGGCCGCTTCCTCGAGCACAGCCGGGTCTTCCACTTCGAGGCGCGGAGCGCCAGGTCGTACTACATCGGCAGCGCCGACCTGCTGCCGCGCAACCTCGACCACCGGCTCGAAGCGGTCGTCCCGGTCGAGGACGCCCGGCTCCAGCAGCGCCTCGGCGCGACGCTGGACGCGCTCCTCGACGACGGAACGGCCTGGGAGCTGCAGCCGGACGGGAGCTGGAAGCGGGCGGCGGTCAAGAAGGGCGAGCAGCCCCGGTCCGCCCAGTCTGTGCTCATGCGGGCGGCCCGCCGCCGACGGCGGGCGGTGCGCCGCGCGTAGCCCGCGCGACGTTCACCACCCCGTTACCAGACGCTCCCCACCTGACCGCCGGGCCGTCTAGGACAATGGTCGCCGACATGAACGTCGCCGTCGTCGACGTGGGCTCGAACACGATCCGCCTGCTCGTCGCCGCCCGGGGGCGGGACGGGGTCGAGTGCGTCGCGCGGGGCAAGCGGATGGTCGGGCTCGGCGCCGACGTCGAGCGCCGCGGGACGATCTCGGCCGCCAAGCTGACGGAGGCCTCGGAGTGCGTCGCCGCGTTCGCGGCGGAGGCACGGGCGGCCGGCGCGGTGTTCCTCGACGTCGTCGTCGCCTCGCCCGGCCGCCAGGCCGAGAACGCCGCGCAGCTCGTCGCCGGGCTCTCGCGGGCGGCCGGTGTCCAGGCCCGGGTGCTCACGCGCGACGAGGAGGCGGCCCTCGCCTTCGACGGGGCGCTGGCCGCGGCGGACTATTCGGGCGCCGTCGCCGTCTGCGACGTCGGCGGCGGGTCGACGCAGGTCGCCGTCGGCACCGCCTCCGGGGGGCCGGCGTGGCTGCGCTCGGTCGACCTGGGGTCGCTGCGCCTGAGCTCCCGGATCCCCGTGGGCGACCCGCCGGCGAAGGGGGACATCGCCGCCCTGCGCGCCGAGGCGCGCTCGGCGCTCGAGCACCTGACCCCGCCCCTGCCGAGCGCGGCGGTCGCGGTCGGCGGGACCGCGCGGGCGCTGCGGAAGGTGGTCGGCCGGGCCCTCGGCGAGGGCGAGCTGAAGGAAGCCCTGCGCGTGCTGCGCAAGGAGCCCGCGAAGACGGTGGCGACGCGCTACCGGATCGACCCGTGGCGAGCGCGGGCGCTGCCCGCCGGGACGGCGGTCCTCGTCGAGCTGCAGGCGCTCCTCGCCGTGCCGCTCGAGGTCGGGCGCGGCGGGCTGCGAGAGGGGGCGGCGCTCGAGCTCGCTCGCCGCGCTCCCCGCGGCTCAGGCCGGCGGCAGGTAACGCTCCGGCCGGACGTCCGCGGGGCCGGCTTCGACGACCCAGACGCTTCCCTTCTTCGACGGCCGCGGGCCGAGCAGCGCGTCCAGCACGTCGCCGTGCGTCGAGAGCGCGGGCAGCGACCCGGCGAGCCCGGCGAGGAACGCCAGCACCCCGCCTGCGGCCGCGCCCTCCGCCAGCTCGTCTCGCTCCTCGATCTCGAGGCCGAGCATGGCCGCCGCCGGCTCGAGCGTCTGCACGCAGCGCACGTATGGGCTCGAGACGAGCCGGTCGGCGGCCAGGTCCGCGAGGGTGCCGGCGAGCGCCTCGGCCTGGCGCTTGCCCTTGCCGTCGAGCGGGCGAAGGCGGTCGTCGCCGGCCCACTCGTCGCGCTTGCCGGCCCGGGCGTGGCGGACGAGCAGGGCGCGCATCAGCAGCCCGCGAGCGAGCCCAGGACGTCACGGTCGCGCTCGTAGGTCAGGAGGAGCTGCGCCTCGGCGAGTGGAAGCCAGCGGGCGGCGTCCACCTCGTTCGCGGGTCGGAGCGCGCCGTCGACGGGTCGCATCAGCCAGTACCGCGCGACCTTCGGCCGCCCGGACGCGTCGCGGTACGACGTGCTGACCGGGTCCCCCTCCGGCAGGCAGACCAGGCCCGTCTCCTCCTCGACCTCGCGCACTGCGCACTCCTCGTCGCTCTCGCCGGGCAGGGCCTTGCCCTTCGGCAGCGTCCAGTCGTCGTACTTCGGGCGGTGGACGACGACGACCTCGGCCGGGCCCTCGCCGTCGCGGAGGACGACGCCGCCCGCCGCCCGCACGATGGGCTCGGCCGTCAAAACGCCTTGCGCCCGGCCTGGTCGAGCCGCCGCCAGGCGTCCGGGTAGGCGCGGCGGGCGGCGCGCTTCCGCAGCCGCTGGCGCTCCACGAGGCGGCCGGCGGCGAGCCCGGTGGCGCCGCCGCCGCGGGCGGCCAGGGCGCGGATGCGCGCCTCCGCGACGCAGGCGTCCTGGTGCTCGCCGATCACGTCCTGCACGGTCTTCGCGCGGGCGACGAGGCGTGCGCCCGCCTTCTTCAGGGCGGGCTCGGCGAGCTCGGCCGTGTACCGGGCGCGCTTGGTCTCGATCCGGACGCGGTGCAGCTCGGCGTCCGACGGGCGCTTCGGCAGCGACCGTGCCGCCTTGCGCAGCCGGGCGAATGCCTGCGCGGCGATCTCCGGGAGCGACACCGTCTCGCCGGTGCCGGGAGCCTCGCCGGCCTGCTCGAGGCTGTCGAGGAGCCTGAAGTAGCGCTCGGCGTCCATCGCCTCGAGGAGCGCCGCCCGAACCTCGGCGCGCTCGAGGGCGAGTCGCTTCCGCAGGCGCCGGAAGGCCCGGGCGTCGTCGCCGCCCAGGCTGGCCGCCTCGGCGTCGAGATGCTCGAGCAGGACGTCCAGGTCGCGAACCGGTCCGAGCAGGCCTCCGAGCCAGGCGAGCTCCGCGCGGAGCGGCTCGGCCCAGTCGGGTGCGACGAGCCCGCGTGCGGCCCGGAGCAGGGCCCGCGAGCGCCGCGTGGCGACCCGGAGCTGGTGCAGGGCCTCCGCGTCCTCGCCGAGCCTGACGCCGGGGTCGTTGGCGAGCGCGGCCTCGTACTGGTCGACGAGCAGCTCCCGCAGGCGGGCCAGCGGCTCGTCTCGCCCGGCCGCGGCCCGAGGGGTCTCCGCCCCGAGCACGCGGCGCAGCTTCGGGGCTCCGTCGCCTCGTCGTGCGCCCGCCGCCCTGAGCTCCTTGGCGATCGCGGGCAGCGCGCTAGCGTCCCCGCCGACCGCCTCCGCCTCGACCTCGACGAACGTCGAGGCGACCCTCGCTCCCTCCAGGACCGCGACCGTGTCCACGACCACTTCGATCCTGCCGGCCCGGTCGCCGACCGAGACCCCGGCTCTCCTCGTCCGCAGCTTTGCGACCGGCTCGAGCGTCGCGCCGCCCCGCAGCAGCGCGGCCAGCAGGGCGAGGAACGCCTGCGGCGGGCGGCTCGGGCCGCCCCGCTCCTCGAGCTCGTACCGGCCCTCCTCCGACGGGAGCTTCAGCTGCCAGGCGCCGACCCGGTTCTCGACGCGGCGGCGGAGCGTCGCGCCCGACCGCAGCAGCCGCCGCGTCGGCGTGTCGACGTACGTGGAGGTGAACGTGCGCGCCGGAAGCTGTCGCCCGCCGAGGTCGGGGAGTGCGAAACCCGCGTCGGCGTCGAGCTTCAGCTCGCGTTCGAGCGTCCTTCTCACCGGTTGATCGTAGCCCGGGCCGGCCGCCGTCGGTCTCCGGCTCCGGAGCTAAGCTCGGCCGGTGAGCAAGGTGCTGATCGTCGAGGACGACGAGGTGATCGCGCAGGGCATGGCGGCGCACCTCGCCTCCGAAGGGTTCGAGCCGCTCGTCGTCACGAAGGGCGACCAGGGGCTCGCGCGCCTGCGATACGAGAACCCCGACGTCTGCGTCCTCGACCTGATGCTTCCCGAGCGCGACGGCTGGAGCGTGATCGAGACCGCGCGCTCCGAGGGAATCGGCACGCCGATCGTCGTCGTCAGTGCCCGCGGCACCGAGCACGACCGGGTGCACGCGCTCGAGATCGGCGCCGACGACTACCTGGTCAAGCCGTTCTCGATGAAGGAGCTCGTCGCCCGCGTGCGCGCCGCGGCCAGGAGGGGAGTCCGCCCGCAGGAGGCGCCCCGCGGCGAGGCGGTCGAGGTCGAGGAGCTGCGCATCGATCCCCGCGACGTGCAGGCGTACGTCGCCGGCAGGAGCGTCGGCCTCACCCCGACCGAGTTCCGGCTCCTCTACGCGCTCGCCCTCGAGGGCGGGCGCGTCGTCACGCGCGACGAGCTGCTCCAGCGCCTCTGGGGACGGCGCGAGACGCACCGCGACCGGACCGTGGACGTGTTCGTGAAGAAGCTCCGCGAGAAGCTCGACCAGGCGGGCGCGAGGCACACGTTCATCCAGACGCGCTACGGGGTGGGCTACAAGTTCGAGGCGCAGGCGAAGTAGACGCCTCTACAGTGGCCGTGTGCGCAGCAGCCTGCGGCTGGGGCGGATCGCCGGGATCGAGATCGGCGTCAACTGGAGCTGGCTGGTCGTCTTCGCGCTGATCTCGTGGACGCTTGCGTCCGCGGTCTTCCCGAGCACCAACCCGAACCTCTCGAAGGGGGCGCACATCGCCATGGCACTGGTCGCCGCGACCCTCTTCTTCGCGTCGCTCCTGGCACACGAGCTCGGCCACGCCCTGCGGGCCAGGCGCGACGGGATGCGGATCGAGGGGATCACGCTGTGGCTCTTCGGCGGAGTCGCCAGGTTCCGAGGGATGTTCCCGAGCGCGGGAGCGGAGTTCCGGATCGCGATCGCCGGGCCGGCCGTCTCGCTCGCGGTCGGCGGCGCGTGCGTGCTCGTCGCCTGGGGCGCGAGCCTCCCCGAGGGGGTGGACGGGGTCGTCGCCTGGCTCGGCTACATCAACCTGACCTTGCTCGTCTTCAATCTCGTGCCGGCCCTGCCGCTCGACGGCGGTCGCATCCTCCGGTCGGCCCTCTGGCACGTGAAGGGCGACTTCCGCTCGGCGACCCGGATCGCGGTCGCGGTCGCCCGCGCGATCGCCTTCCTGCTGATCGGCGCGGGCCTCTTCCTGTTCGTGTTCCAGAGCTCGTTCAGCGGCGCCTGGCTCGCCTTCATCGGCTGGTTCCTGCTCCAGGCGGCCTCCGGCGAAGCGCGCTAGCTGCCCGGGCCGTACAGCCTGCGCAGCCGGCGGAAGTCGCGGCGGTAGAAGATCGTCACCACCTCGCCGTATCGCTCACGCAGCTTGCGCACCTTCTGGTTCTTGCGGTTCACGTTCGACTGCTTCATCACGGTGCACTCGATGTAGGTGTCCGCGTCGGGGAGGTAGAAGTCTGGGGTGATCGCCTGGTGCACGGTTCCGTCGGCGCTCTGCTCGAGCGTGAACGTCCGCGGCTCGTACTCCCAGGCGATTCCGTTCTCGTCGAGCAACTCCGCGAGCTCCCGCTCGGAGGGGTGCGCGAACCGGGGCGGCGCCTTCCCGCGGTAGTGACGGAACCCCACGGGCACGACCGTTCCCCGTTGTCCGGATGCAAAACGGCTGCTAGGGGAGGCGGCCGGCAGCCTCGGTGAGCGAATGCAGCCGGGCGGCGTGCCGGGCCGTCAGCTCGCCGGGCCGGAGCCGCCAGCGCCAGTTCCCGCCGATCGTCCCCGGCATGTTCATCCGCGCCTCGGAGCCGAGGCCGAGCACGTCCTGCGCCTGCATCAGCGCCAGCTCGGCGCGAGAGGAGAGCGCCGCCTCGATCAGCTCCCAGCCCGGCTCCACCCCCGGCAGCCCGGTCGCCCGGCGCACGCGTCCCGGCAGCGTGCGCCACCAGCCGACGGCCGTGTCGCAGTCGTGCGTGCCGACGTACACCACGCGGTTGCGGCGGTGGTTCTCCAGCCGGTGCGGGTTCGAGGGCGGCCCGTCGTATGCGAACTGCATCACCACCATTCCCGGGATCCCGAGCTCGTCACGGAGCTCCTCGACCGGCGGGGTGATCACGCCGAGGTCCTCCGCGACGAGCGGGAGCGTCCCGAGCTCGTGCTCGGCCGCGCGAAAGAGGTGCGCGCCCGGCCCCCGCCGCCAGCCGCCGTGCTTCGCGGTCCTGTGGCCCTCGGGGACGGCCCAGTAGGAGACGAAACCGCGGAAGTGGTCGATCCGGGCGACGTCGAGCAGCTCGAAGGTACGGCGCAGGCGCTCGACCCACCACCGGTAGCCCTCGCCGCGCATCGCGCTCCAGTCGTAGAGCGGGTTGCCCCAGAGCTGGCCGACGGCGCTGAGCGGGTCCGGCGGCGCGCCCGCGACCACTCCGCGCTGGAAGAGCTCGGGGCGTGCGGCGACGTCGGCGCCGCCCTCGGCGACGTAGATCGGGACGTCTCCGAGCAGCCTGACGCCACGCTCCGCGGCATGGCGGCGGAGCGCCCCCCACTCGCGGTCGAAGCGGACCTGGTCGGCGATCGAGCCCGGTCCCGTGAAGGCCGCCCAGTCGGCGATCCAGTAGCGTTGCCGGGCGACGAAGTGCTCGAGCTGGCCTGCCGTCACCCGCGCGCCGGGTCGCCCCAGGTAGCCCGAGTGCGCCGCGAACGCGGAGGACGACGCATACGGCGAGCCGGTCGAGTCGGGCGGGCCGAGAGGGAGGAGCGCCCACCACGACTGTCCGGCGGCGGCCAGCCAGTCGACGAAGCGGTACGCCTCGCGCCCGAGCCTTCCGCCCGGAAGCGAGGAAACGTGCAGAAGCACGCCGCTGGATCGCCGGATCTGCATACGGTTTGAGGCTGGCCCGCCCTCGAAAGACGCACCGTACGCGATGCCTTTGCCACAGACCAGGCCCCCACGGATCCGGATCGAGGACGTCTGGCCGCAGATCGACTGCGGGCGTTATCCGGTCAAGCGCTCGGTGGGCGACGAGGTCGAGGTGTGGGCGACGATCCTCCGCGACGGTCACGAGGCGCTCGGCGCCGCCGTCCTCTACCGCGCACCGGGGGCCACCTCGTGGCAGGAGGCGCTCCTCTCCAACGCCGAAGGCGACCGGTGGACGGGCTCGTTCGTCGTCGACACCTGTGGACGCTGGCAGTTCACGATCCTCGCGTGGGTCGACCGCTTCGAGTCGTTCCGCGACGAGCTGCGCCGGAAGGTCGAGGCGGGACAGACCGACCTCGACAGCGAGCTCGAGGAGGGAGCGGCGCTGCTCGGCGTGCCGCGGCTCGACGTGACCACCGCGCTCACGTCGACGGAGAGCGATCGCTCGGAGCCGACACAGTCGGCGCTTCCGCTCGGGGTCGACGTCGACCGCGAGCGTGCGCGCTTCGGCGCCTGGTACGAGCTCTTCCCGCGCTCGTGGGGCGGCTTCCCTGGCGTCGCCGCCGTGCTGCCGGAGCTGGCCGAGCTCGGCTTCGACGTCGTGTACCTGCCGCCGATCCATCCGATCGGGCGGACGAACCGGAAGGGCAAGAACAACGCGCTCTCCGCGGGGGCCGGCGATCCGGGCAGCCCGTGGGCGATCGGAAGCGAGGAGGGCGGGCACACCGCGGTCGATCCCGAGCTCGGCACGATCGAGGACTTCGACCGCCTGGTGGCCGCCGGGCGGCGGCTCGGCGTCGAGGTCGCGCTCGACTTCGCGATCCAGTGTTCGCCCGACCATCCGTGGCTGAAGGAGCACCCGGAGTGGTTCCACCGCCGCCCTGACGGGACGCTCAAGTACGCCGAGAACCCGCCCAAGCGCTACCAGGACATCTACAACGTCAACTTCGACAGCCCGGACTGGCAGGGGCTGTGGGCGGCGCTCCGGGACGTCGTCCTGCACTGGGTCGGGCACGGCGTGCAGGTGTTCCGGGTGGACAACCCGCACACGAAGCCGTTGGGGTTCTGGGAGTGGCTGGTCGCGGAGGTGCGCGCGGTCGATCCGGACGTCGTGTTCCTGGCCGAGGCGTTCACCCGGCCGGCGACGATGGCGGCGCTCGCGAAGGCAGGCTTCAGCCAGTCCTACACGTACTTCACCTGGAAGAACACGAAGGCCGAGCTGATCGAGTACATGACGCAGCTGACCCGTTCGAGGCTGCCGCAGTTCTTCCGGCCGAACTTCTTCGTGAACACGCCGGACATCCTCCACGAATACCTCCAGCGCGGCGGCCGGCCGGCGTTCGAGGCGCGCCTCGTCCTAGCGGCGACCCTGTCGCCGAGCTACGGGATCTACTCGGGCTACGAGCACTTCGAGAACGTGCCGGCGCGCGAGGGCAGCGAGGAGTACCTGAACTCGGAGAAGTACGAGGTGAAGGAGCGCGCGCTCGACGGGCCCCTGCTCCCGCTCGTCCGGCGGCTGAACCGGATCAGGCGTGGGAACCTCGCGCTGCAGCGGCTCGAGGGGATCGACTTCCTCGAGACCGAGAACGACCAGCTCCTCGCCTACGTCAGGCGCGCGGAGGGCAGTACCGTGATCGTATGCGTGAACCTCGACCCGCGCGCCCCGCACGAGGGTGTGGTCGTCGTCCCGGTCTGGCTCGGGCTCCCACCCGCCTACCGGGCGGCGGAGCTGCTCGCCGACGAGGAGTTCCACTGGAGGATCGGGAGGAACTTCGTCCGGCTCGATCCGGGCCAGGCGCACATCCTGCGGGTGGAGACGCCGTGATTCCGGGAACGATCCGTGCCGCAAATCGTCACACCCCCGGTGCCAGGCACTTGCGGTGGACGAAGAGGCTCCCTCTTGTCACACCCCCGGTGCCAGGCACTCGAGGTGGAAGAAGAGTCCCACTCTTGTCACACCTCGAGTGCCAGGTACCGCCTGTGGAAGAGCGCCCGGCGGCGCCGGGCCTCGCCCGGCGCCGCTTACCTTCGTACCGCTCCCGCGAGCCGCTTCGCACCGGATGGATCCCGAGAGATCTCCGGCGCGCAGCGCCGGAGATCCCAGGATGAGTGAGCCCGGCAGCTGGTTCGAATCCGACCCGCTGTGGTTCAAGCGGGCCGTGTTCTACGAGATCCACATCCGCGGCTTCTTCGACGGAAACGACGACGGCTCGGGCGACTTTCGCGGCCTCATCGACAAGCTCGACTACCTCCAGTGGCTCGGGATCGACTGCATCTGGCTGCTGCCGATGTACCCCTCGCCGCTCAAGGACGGCGGCTACGACATCGCCGACTTCTTCACCATCCACCCCGACTACGGAACGGTGGACGACTTCAAGGCGCTCGTCGAGGCCGCCCACCAGCGCGGGATTCGCGTGATCGCCGACCTGGTGATGAACCACACGTCCAGCGACCACCCGTGGTTCCAGGAGTCGAGAGCGGGAAAGGACTCGCCGAAGCGCGACTGGTACGTGTGGTCGGACTCCGACGACGGCTACCCGGAGGCGCGGATCATCTTCGTCGACACGGAACCCTCGAACTGGACGTGGGACCCGGTCGCCGGCGCCTACTACTGGCATCGCTTCTTCTCGCACCAGCCCGACCTGAACTACGACAACCCCGAGGTGCAGGAGGCGATGCTGAACGTCCTGCGCTTCTGGCTCGACCTCGGTATCGACGGCTTCCGGCTCGACGCCGTTCCCTACCTGTACGAGCGCGAGGGCACGATCTGCGAGAACCTCCCCGAGACACACGCCTATCTGAAGCGGGTCCGCGCCGAGATCGACGCGCGCTACCCGGACCGCGTCCTGCTCGCCGAGGCGAACCAGTGGCCGGAGGACGTCGTCCACTACTTCGGCGACGGCGACGAGTGCCACATGGCGTTCCACTTCCCGGTGATGCCGCGCATGTTCATGTCCGTCCGGCGCGAGGAGGCCAAGCCGATCCTGGAGATCCTCGACCGCACTCCGGCAATACCCGACAATGCCCAGTGGGGGCTCTTCCTCCGCAACCACGACGAGCTGACCCTGGAGATGGTCACCGACGAGGAGCGGGACTACATGTACGAGGAATACGCCAAGGATCCGCGGATGAAGCTCAACCTCGGGATCCGGCGCAGGCTTGCGCCGCTCCTCGACAACGGGCGCGACGAGATCGAGCTGATGCACGCGATCCTCTTCTCGCTTCCGGGCGCGCCGGTCCTCTACTACGGCGACGAGGTCGGGATGGGCGACAACGTCTACCTCGGCGACCGGGACGGTGTGCGGACGCCGATGCAGTGGACGGGCGACCGGAACGGCGGGTTCTCGCGTGCCGACTTCGCGCGCCTCTACCTGCCGCCGCTGATGGACCCCGTGTACGGCTTCCAGGCGGTGAACGTGGAGGCCCAGCTGCGCATTTCGACCTCTCTGCTCCGCTGGCTACACCGTTTCATCGCGCTCAGAAAGGAGCATCCAGTCTTCGGGTTGGGGACCTACGAGCCGCTTCGTCCGGAGAATCCGCGGATCTTCGCGCACGTCCGCCGCTACGCGGACGACGTGCTGCTGTGCGTCCACAACCTCGCCCGGTCGGCGCAGGCGGTCGAGCTCGACCTGGCCGAGTTCGAGGGACACGTCCCGGAGGAGATGCTGGGCCGCTCGCTCTTCCCGCCGATCGGCGCGCTGCCCTACCTGCTCACGCTCGCGCCGCGGGGTTGGTTCTGGTTCCGGCTGAGGAGGGAGGAATGATGTCGCCTGCCGCGATCGGCGAGCGCGAGCTGATCGAGTACGTCGCCGCCCAGCGGTGGTTCGGCTCGAAGGGGCGGGAGATCGCGCACGCGGAGCTGGTCGACTGGGCCGAGCTCGCCGGGCTGCTGGTCGCGCTCGTCGAGGTGCGCTTCCCCGAGGGGACGCATGAGACGTACCAGCTCGTGGCCGGCGAGGAGCTCGACGGGCTGGCCGACCCCAGCGTCGCACGCGAGCTCGTCCATCTCCTGCGCGCGGGCAGGTCGCAGCCGACGAGCGGCGAGGGGACGATCGAGTTCCACGCGGTCGAAGGCTTCGCCGGCCTGGGCGCGGAGCTCGGCTCGTCGCAGGTGATCGGCAGCGAGCAGTCGAACAGCTCGGTCGTCTTCGACGACGAGGCAATCCTGAAGGTGTACCGGCGGCTCGAGGCCGGGATCAACCCGGAGCTGGAGATGCTTCGCTTCCTGACCGAGCACGACTTCCCGAACGTCGCGCCGCTCGGCGGCTGGTACGCGTACCTCGGGCGGCCGTTCGAGGCGACGCTGGGGATCCTCCAGGAGTTCGTCCCGAACGGCCTGGACGGCTGGGAGCTCGCCCTCGACGAGCTCGTGGCCTCGCCGGAGCGGTTTCTCGGCCGGCTTCGCCGGCTCGGCGAGGTGACCGGCCGGATGCACACGGTGCTGGCGTCCGACCAGTCGGATCCCAACTTCGCGGTCGAGGATCCCAGCCCGGAGTCCCTTGGGCTCCTCACCGCGATGATCGACGAGGACATCGAGCGCGTGTTCCTCGAGCTCCCCGAGGACATCGACGCGCTGGAGCCCATCCGGGGCCGCGGCGAGGAGGTCCGGGAGCGGCTCCGCCAGCGCACGCACGCAGGCGCGGCCGGCCGCGTGATCCGGCACCACGGCGACTTCCACCTCGGCCAGACGCTCTGGGCCTCGGACGACTGGGTGCTCCTCGACTTCGAGGGCGAGCCGGCCCGATCGCTGGCCGAGAGGCGCCGGAAGCGCTCTCCGCTCCGCGACGTCGCCGGCATGCTTCGCTCCTTCGCGTACGCCGCCTCGGCGGTCGGATGGCTCCGAGACGGCGCCGCCGCCCCACCCGGCTGGGAGGAGCTGGCGCGCGCCGAGTTCCTCGGCGGCTATCTCGGCGCCGTCGACCAGACCCTCGTCCCCTCCGGCCCGGAGGCATGCGACCGTCTCCTGTCCGTGTTCGAGCTCGAGAAGGCCGTCTACGAGCTTCGCTACGAGCTGAACGCGCGACCCGACTGGCTGCCGATCCCGGTCGCGGGCATCCTGCGCATGCTCGAGGAGGAAGAGCCGGTGACGGTGTGACGGCCAGGATGCTCCGCGAGTCGGCCGGCCGTGGTCCGGCCGGAGCACGGGAGGTGGTGTGACCGAGGTCTACGAGCTGGCCGATCCCCACGCCTTCCTCGGCGCGCACACGGCGAAGGACGGGGTGCTCGTCCGGGTCTACCGCCCCGACGCCGAGGCCGTGCGCGTCCTGCCGATGGGCGTCGACCTGGAGCGCAGGCAGGGGGACGGGCTGTTCGAGGGCGTGATCCGCGGCGCCTCGCTGCCGATCGACTACCGGCTCGAGGTGAGCTACCCGGCCGGGGACACGTACGTGCTCAGAGATCCGTACGCCTTCCTGCCCACCGTCGGCGACCTCGACCTCCATCTCGTCGCCGAGGGCAGGCACGAGGAGCTCTACGCCAGGCTCGGCGCCCATCCACGCGAGATCGGCGGTGTCGAGGGAGTCGCCTTCGCCGTCTGGGCCCCGAACGCACGCTCGGTCAGCGTGGTCGGCGACTTCAACGGCTGGGACGGGCGCCTGCACCCGATGCGCTCGCTCGGCTCCGCAGGGATCTGGGAGCTCTTTCTGCCGGGCGTCCTCCCGGATGCCCGGTACAAGTTCGAGATCCGCACCCGAGACGGAAGGCTCAGGCTGAAGGCCGATCCGTTCGCGTTCCGTACCGAGGTGCCGCCGAAGAACGCGTCCGTGGTCTTCGAGTCCGGGCACGAATGGCGCGACGATGCCTGGCTCGAGGCGCGCTCCTCGGGGAACGCGCTCGCGCGTCCACTGTCCACCTACGAGGTGCACCTCGGCTCCTGGCGGCTGAACCCGCTCCAGGGCAATCGCCCGCTCACCTACCTCGAGCTCGCGGACGAGCTCGCGGAGTACGTGACCGACATGGGCTTCACCCATGTCGAGCTGCTCCCCGTGATGGAGCACCCGTACGCGCCGTCGTGGGGCTACCAGGTCACCGGCCACTTCGCCCCGACCGCCCGCTTCGGCACTCCGGACGACTTCCGGGCCTTCGTCGACCGGCTGCACGCGGCCGGGATCGGCGTGATCCTCGACTGGGTGCCCGCACACTTCCCGCGCGACGACTGGGCGCTCGCCCGTTTCGACGGCACCGCGCTCTACGAGCACGAGGATCCGCGCCGGGGCGCCCACCCCGACTGGGGCACGCTGGTCTTCAACTTCGGCCGCAACGAGGTGCGCAACTTCCTCCTCGCGAGCGCGCTGTACTGGCTGCGCGAGCACCACGCCGACGGGCTGCGCGTCGACGCGGTCGCGTCGATGCTCTACCTCGACTACTCGCGGAGCCCGGGCGAGTGGGTGCCGAACCAGTATGGCGGAAACGAGGACCTGGAGGCGATCGACTTCCTCCGGGAGCTGAACACGGTCGTCCACGGCCACGTGCCCGGCGTGTTGATGGCGGCCGAGGAGTCGACGGCCTTCCCGGGCGTCTCCCGGCCCACCTACCTCGGCGGCCTCGGCTTCGGGCTGAAGTGGAACATGGGCTGGATGCACGACACCCTCGCCTACTTCCAGCACGAGCCGATTCATCGCCGTTTCCACCACCACGAGCTGACCTTCAGCCTCGTCTACGCCTGGACGGAGAACTTCGTCCTCCCGCTCTCCCACGACGAGGTCGTCCACGGGAAGGGCTCGCTGCTCGCGAAGATGCCGGGCGACCCGTGGCAGAAGCTCGCCAACCTGCGTGCCCTCTACGCCTACATGTGGGCGCACCCGGGGAAGAAGCTGCTGTTCATGGGCGGCGAGCTCGCGCAGGAGGACGAGTGGCGCTCGGACGCGTCGCTCGACTGGCACCTGCTGGAGCGGCGCGAGCACTCGGGCGTGCAGGCGCTCGTCCGCGACCTGAACCGGCACTACCGCGCCGAGCCCGCGCTCTGGGAGGTCGACTTCGAGCCGGCGGGATTCCGCTGGCTCGAACCCAACGACGCCGACGCGAACGTCGTCGCCTTCGCCCGCCTCGCAGCCGGGGGCACCCGGGCCGTGGTGTGCGCGTGCAATTTCTCTCCGGTCCCCCGCTACCGATACCGGGTCGGGCTGCCTCGGGGCGGGCTCTGGAAGGAGCTGGTCAACACCGATTCCGAGCTGTACGGCGGCTCGGGGGTCGGCAACCTCGGCGGGGTCCTCGCAGAGGCCCGGCCGTGGAACGACCAGCCGTTCTCGGCCGAGCTGACTCTGCCGCCGCTTGGGGTCGTGTGGCTCGTGCCGCAGTAGCGCTCCTGCTCGCCACCGCCGCGCTGTCGGCGCCGTCGGCGGAGGCGGCCGCGCCGCCGGGGCTGGGCAAGCGGTGCGGCAGCGCCTACGCGAATCTCCACGCACGCACCGTCTGGTTCCGAGCCGCCGACGGCGCGCGCCTCGACGGTGCCGTGCTCGGCGGCGGGGCGAGGGGAGTCGTCCTCGCCACCGAGTACCCGGGCGACCTCTGCGGCTGGCTCGACGAGGCGATCGTCCTCGCGCGGGCGGGCTTCAGGGTGTTCCTGTTCGACTTCCACGGCCTGGGGCTCTCGCCGGTCCCGCACGGCACGCGTGTCGGGGACTACGTGGCCGACGTCGCCGGCGCGGTCTCCGAGCTCACGAGGCTCGGGGCGAAGAGCGTCCAGCTCGTCGGCGCGTCGCTCGGCGGGAACGCGGTCCTCGTCGCAGCGCCGCGGCTCGGGCGGCGGATCGCCGGCGTGGCCAGCCTCTCGGGCGAGCTCGACCTCTCCTCGTACGGGCGAAACCTGGACGCGCTCGCCGCCGTGCGCCGCTCGAGCCCCCCGCTGCTCGTGATCACGTCCACCGACGACCGCTACCTCGACGCCGCCGACGCCCGCAGGCTGTTCGCGGCGGCGCGCAGCACGCGGAAGACGCTGAGAATCTACCCCGGCCGCTACCACGGGTGGGACATTCTCTACGCGTCGCCGCACCGGAGGCAGGCTCAGGCCGCCCTGCTGGCCTTTCTCCGCCGCAACGCCGGCGGCGGGTAGCCTCGCGCGGGTGCGCCGCTTCGCCCGTCTCTTCCGCCTCGTCTGGGGCGCCGAGGTCGACCGCGCCCTCCGGCCGGTGCTCGCCGTGTCGTTCGTCGGCACGATGTCGTTCTCGGCCGGCTGGGTGTTCGTCGGCATCTGGGCGATCCAGGAGCTGGGCGCGAGCTCGGGCGAGCTCGGCGTGGCGTACCTGGTCGCCGCCGTCGCCGGAATGCTTGCCGGCTACCTCGGCGGGCACGCGTCCGACCACGTCGGTCGTCGGCCCGTGATCCTGCTCGGGTGGGGCTTCCTCGCCGCCGTCTTCTGCTCGTACGCCTTCGTCGGCGACCATGTCGTTCTCGGGCTCGGGCTGATGACGCTGGCCGGGATCGGCGGCTCGATCGGCGGCGGCGCCGACCAGGCGATGGTCGCCGACCTCGTCCCGCCGGAGCGGCACGAGGCCGGCTACGCGTCGGTGCGCGTCGCGTCGAACCTGGGGGTGGCGTTCGGACCGCCGATCGGAGGGCTGCTCCTGATCGGCCGCCAGTACTCGCTGCTCTGGGCCGGCGTGACCGCGATGTGCGCGGTCGCGATCGCGATCGCGTACCGCTACCTGCCGCGGCGAGGCGCCTACTCGCCGGCCGAGCCGCCGACCCGCGGCTCGTTCGACCTGATCCGCCGCGACCACGCCTTCCTCCTCTTTCTCCTCTCGGGCGGCCTCGCGTACCTCGTCTACGTCGCATACGAGACAGTGCTCCCGATCTCGGCCGTGAACACGCACGGGATGGCGCCCTCGACCTGGGGCTTCATCGTGATCATCAACCCGGTGCTCGTCACCCTGCTCCAGCTGCGCGTCACCGCGTGGTCGTCGGGCGTCCCTGCCGGCCCGAAGCTCGTCACCGCGATGCTGCTGATGGGCGGCTCGTTCCTGTTCCTGATCTGGAGCGGCACGGTGGCGACGTTCGTCTGGGTGATGATCGTGTTCGTCGCCGGCGAGATGCTCTGGGTGCCGACCTCGCAGGCGATCGTCGCCAGGCTCGCCCCGGAGGACGTTCGCGGCGCCTACATGGGCGCGTTCGGAAGCACCTCTGCGCTCGGGTTCGCGCTCGGGCCGTTCACGGCGCTTCAGCTGCGCGGTGCCTACGGAGACAATGCGGCGTGGTACTTCTTCGCGGCCGTCTCGGTCGCGGCTGCGGCGACCGGAGCCGTAGCCGTGCGAGGCGCCGTCCGCAGGCGGCCGGAGCCTCTGCCGTCGATCGGCGCGTGAACAGGCTCGGAGCGATCCCGCGGCCGGACGGGACGGTCGAGTTCCGCGTCTGGGCGCCCCGCCACGACAGGGTCGCGCTCCGCATCGGCGGCGAGACGCATGCGCTCGCGTCCGAGGGCGAAGGCGTCTTCGCGGCCACGCTGCGGGCGGCGCCGGGCGAGGACTACGTCTACGTCCTCGAAGACGAGCGCGCCCTCCCCGACCCGTGCTCGCGTTTCCAGCCCGGCGGGGCGCGCGGGCCCTCGCGCGTGGTCGACCTTCCGCCGGCCGCACGCCGGGGCCTCTCGCTCGACGAGCTCGTGATCTACGAGCTCCACGTCGGCACCTTCTCCGAGGAGGGGACGTTCGACGGCGTCGTTCCCCGGCTGGGAGAGCTGCGCGAGCTCGGCGTGACCGCGATCGAGCTGATGCCCGTCGCCACCTTCGGAGGGGATCGCGGCTGGGGCTACGACGGCGTCTACGCGTTCGCGCCCCACCCGGCCTACGGTGGGCCGGCCGGGCTCGCGCGGCTCGTCGAGGCCGCGCACCGGGACGGCCTGGGCGTGATCCTGGACGTCGTCTACAACCACATCGGGCCCGGGGCCGAGGCCGTGACGGCGTTCGGCCCCTACCTGACGCGGCGGCACCGGACGTTCTGGGGGGACGGCATCGACTTCGAGCAGGCCGGCACGCGGGAGTGGGCGATCCAGAACGCGCTGATGTGGGTCGCAGAGTACGGGATCGACGGCCTGCGGCTGGACGCGATCCACGCGATCCGGGACGACTCGCGGCATCACGTCCTCGCCGAGCTTGCCGACCGGGTGCACGCGGACGCGCCCCGGGCCCTGGTCGTCTCGGAGACGTCGCCGGACGACGACCGGCCGATCGAGCGCTGGGGCCACGACGCCCGCTGGTCGGACGGGGTCCACCATGCGCTGCACGCGCTCCTCACCGGCGAGCGCGAGGGGTACTACGCTCCGTTCGGGTCGGTCGAGGACGTCGTCCGCGAGCTCGCCCGCGAGCCGGCCGAGCGCCACGTCGTCTACGCCCAGGATCACGACCAGGTCGGAAACCGTGCGTTCGGCGACCGGCTCGCCCCGGAGCTTCTGCGCGTGGCGTCCTCGGTCGTCCTCTTCTCGGCGCAGACGCCGCTTCTCCTGATGGGGGAGGAGTACGGCGAGCGGAGCCCGTTCCTGTTCTTCTGCGACCACCTCGACCCGGCGGTCGCGGACGCGACCCGGGCTGGGCGCAGGCGCGAGTTCGCCGCGTACTCCGCCTTCGCGTGCGACGACGTGCCCGACCCGCAGGACCCCGAGACCTTCCGGAAATCGAAGCTCTCGCGGCGGGAGCTGCCGGGCGTGCGCGATCACTACCGCAGGCTCCTGGCGATGAGACGTAGTCTCCCGCGCGAAGTGCGAGTGACGGCCAGGGGACCGGTGCTGACGATGCGCCGCGGCGAGGCGACCCTCGTCGCCGACTTCGAGGCGCAGACCGCGGAGCTCCGGCGCTGATCCGGCACGCTCTCGTATCGGGGTCTGACCCCGTTACGCAGTTGTGCCGCGTCCTCCACAGCGACGCGGCGTGCCGGCTCCGAGTCCTGGGAACAGAACGTTGCGGTTCCGTATCGGGGCCTGACCCAGTGGGGAGCCGATGAGGGTCTGGCCGGGCCGGCCCTTCCCGCTCGGCGCGACGTGGGACGGCGACGGAACGTACTTCTCGCTCTTCTCGGAGAACGCCGAGCACGTCGAGCTCTGCCTCTTCGACGAGCACGACCACGAGACGAGCGTCTCCCTCGCCGAGCGCACCGCGTTCAACTGGCACGCGTACCTTCCGGACATCGGGCCCGGGCAACGCTACGCCTACCGGGTCCACGGCCGGTGGGCGCCCGGCGACGGTCATCGTTTCAACTCGCACAAGCTGCTCATCGACCCTTACGCGAAGGCGATCGAGGGGCCGATCGACTTCCGCGCGGCGAGCACCCTTCCGTACGTGCCGGGCGGCGAGGATGCAGACCTCGAGGCGGACGACGAGGACGACGCCGCCGCGATCCCGAAGTGCGTCGTCGTCGATCCGACCTTCGAGTGGGAGGGCGACACGCACCTCCGCACCCCCTGGCACGAGACGGTGATCTACGAGGTGCACACGAAGGGGTTCACCCGGCGTCACCCCGACGTGCGCGACGACCTGCGGGGCACGTACGCAGGCCTCGCATCGGAGGCCGCGATCGGCCACCTGCGCTCGCTCGGCGTGACCGCGGTCGAGCTCCTGCCGATCCACCACATCGCCGACGAGCACCACCTGGTCGCGCGGGGCCTGACGAACTATTGGGGCTACAGCTCCATCGGCTTCCTGGCACCGCACGCGCTCTACGCCGCAACCGGCACGCGCGGCGAGCAGGTGCGCGAGTTCAAGGGCATGGTGAAGGCGCTCCACCGCGCCGGGATCGAGGTGATCCTCGACGTCGTCTACAACCACACGGCCGAGGGAAACCACCTCGGCCCGATGCTCGGCTTCAAGGGCGTCGACAACGCCTCCTACTACCGGCTGATGCCCGACAACCGGCGCTACTACATGGACTTCACCGGCACGGGGAACAGCCTCAACCCCGTCCACCCGAGCGTCCTCCGGCTGATCATGGACTCGCTCCGCTACTGGGCGGTCGACTGCCACGTCGACGGCTTCCGCTTCGACCTCGCGTCGGCGCTTGCGCGCGAGTTCTACGACGTCGACCGCCTGTCTGCGTTCTTCGACACGATCCACCAGGACCCGGACCTGTCGCAGGTGAAGCTGATCGCCGAGCCGTGGGACGTCGGGCCCGGCGGCTACCAGGTCGGCAACTTCCCGATCCTCTGGACGGAGTGGAACGGCCTCTACCGGGACTGCGTCCGCGACTTCTGGCGCGGGCAGAGCACGGTCGCCGAGTTCGCGCAGCGCTTCACGGGCTCGAGCGACCTCTACCAGCCCGACGGCCGCCGGCCGTTCGCGTCGATCAACTTCGTCACCGCCCACGACGGGTTCACCCTCGCCGACCTCGTCTCGTACAACACGAAGCACAACGAGGCCAACCTCGAGCAGGACCGCGACGGCTCGGACGACAACCGCAGCTGGAACTGCGGCGCCGAGGGGCCGACGAGGGATCCGGCCGTGAACGCCCTCCGTGACCGGCAGACGCGGAACTTCCTCGCCACGCTCCTCCTCTCCCAGGGCGTGCCGATGCTGCTCGGCGGCGACGAGATCGCCCGCACACAGCGTGGCAACAACAACGCGTACTGCCAGGACAACGAGATCAGCTGGTTCGACTGGGACGTCGACGAGCGGCGCCGGCGGCTGCTCGAGCTCACCCGCCGCCTGATCGCGTTGCGACTCGCCCATCCGGTCTTCCGGCGGACGCAGTTCCTGACCGGCCAGTCGCCGCTCGGCTCGGGCCTGCCCGACAGCTGGTGGTTCCGGCCGGACGGTCGCAAGATGACGCGGCGAGACTGGGCGAACGCCGACCTCCGGACCGTCGGCCTCTTCCTGAACGGCGACGAGATCCCCGCCCGGACCCCGGAGGGCGACCGGGTGCGCGACGACTCGTTCGTCCTCCTCTTCAACGCGAACCACGAGCCGGTGACCTTCCTGCTCCCCCCGCGGCGATTCGGTCACCAGTGGGCGCTCGAGCTCTCGACCGCCGTCCCGGACGGCGGGGGCGCATGGCCGGCACGCGCCGAGCTCGAGGTGGAGCCGCGCTCGCTCCTGCTGCTCCGCGGTTCCCCGTAGCGACGAACCGCGCCGGCCCGGATGGCGCGGGGCCCCGGCGCTGCGATCGTTCCGGCCGATGAACCCGACACCGCGAGGAGGAATCGCGATGACCGGAACGATCCTGGTGGCCCACGCGTCGAAGTACGGCTCCACCCGCGAGGTGGCCGAGTCCGTCGCGGCCACGCTGCGCGAGCGACTGCTCCGCGTCGAGGTGCGAGAGGCTGGCGAGGTTGAGCAGTTGGACGAATACGCAGGCGTCGTGCTGGGCGGCGGCATCTACATGGGACGCTGGCACCGCGATGCGCGCGGGTTCGTCAAGCACTTCGAGCAGGACCTGGCCGCCCTGCCGGTGGCGGTCTTCGCGCTCGGGCCGGTGGACGACGACCCGGACCACCGCGCGGGGTCCGAGAAGCAGTTTGCGGCGGCGGTCGAGAAGCTGCCGTTCGAGCCCGTGTCGACGGCCGTGTTCGGAGGGGCGATCGACCCCAGGAAGCTGCACTTCCCCTTCAACCACATGCCTGCGGCAGACGTCCGCGACTGGGACGAGATCCGCTCGTGGGCGATCGACCTTGCCGATCGGCTGCTGTCGGCGCCGGCCCTAGCCTGACCGGACCCGCCTGCGGCCGCGCCGCTCCCAGCCCCGGGAGGCCCGGGGACGCGTGGCGATCGCGAGCAGCAGCGCGATCGCGACGAAGTTCTTGAACGTCGGCTCGGGCCAGGAGAGCTGGGCCATGCCCTGGAACCAGGAGGGGTCGACGAGGAACACGATCGCGACGATCACCATCTTCCCGAGCCAGCCGAGCGCCAGGAAGAGCGTCGCGAGGACGATCCCCCAGAAGCCGAGCTCAGGGAGGCCGACTCCGTGGGCGAAGTCGAGCACGTTCCACGCGATCCAGAAGACGAACGGCCCGATCAGGACGGTGGCCGCGAGCAGCCCGAGCACGAGCGCGATGCTGCCCGTCACGAACGCGAGAATCCCGAACGCCCGCACCGGGGCCGATCCTACCGCGGCGGAGGCCTGAGCACCGCGAAAGGATCGGTGACCTCGAGGCGCTCCGAGCGGAACCGGTAGACGGCGGCGGGGCGGCCGCCGGCGCTGCCCGGGGCGCGGCGCTCCTCGGTCGCGGCGAGCACGCCGCGGCGCAGGAGCACGCGCTGCAGGTTCGTCGCCGAGACCTCGTAGCCGAGCGCGGCCGCGTAGAGGTTCCGAAGCTCCGAGATCGTGAACGTCTCCGGGGCGAGCGCGAAGGCGACATTCGTGTACGACAGCTTCGCCCGCAGCCGCTCACGGCCGGCGAGCGAGAACGATCCGTGGTCGAAAGCGGTCGAGGGGAGCCGGTCGACCGGATGCCAGCCCGTGTCGTCGGGGACGGCCGGGTCGAGGCCGCTCCTGACCAGTCCCAGGTAGGCGGTCGTCACCCGCCCCGTCCTCCGATCGGCCCGCGTCTCGAGCTGCTCGAGGTGGGAGAGCTCGCGGACGTCGACCTTCGCGGCCAGGTGCCGCCGGATCGAGCCCTCGAGCGTCTCCTCCTCGAGCCGTCCCCCCGGGAGCGCCCAGCGCCCCGAGAAGGGAGCCAGCGCCCTCCGCCAGAGCAGCACCTGGAGGCGGTCGTCGCGCACCTGGAGGACTACCGCGACCGTCTCGTGGGCATGAGTGGTAAGGTTCCGGCCAGGTTTTCGCTCCACAGTCGTAAACTAGCGAAAGGTCGGCGATGAGGCTGAGGCGGACAACGGCAACGATGCTCGTGGCGGCAGCCGCGGTCGCTGCGGCCGGCTGCGGCGGAGGCGGCAAGAGCGGCGGGCAGGCGAGCACCGCCGCCACCACGACCGGTGCGGGCCCGCTCCGGATCGGCATGGTCACCGACGTCGGCGGCCTCAACGACCGCGGCTTCAACCATCTCGCGTATCTCGGCCTCCAGGAGGCAAAGCGCAAGCTCGGCGCCCAGATCCAGGTCGCCGAGTCCAAGTCGTCCGCAGACTACATCCCGAACCTCGCCTCCTTCGCCCGCCAGGGGTACGACCTCGTCGTCGGCGTGGGGTACACGGAGATCGCGGCGATGGGCGCAGCCGCAAAGCGCTTCCCGCAGACCCACTTCGCGATCGTGGACGTCTCCGACCAGGATCTCGCGGGAGCGCCGCCGAACGTCCTCGGCCTCCTCTTCCGCGAGGAGCAGGTCGGGTACCTGGCCGGCTACCTCGCCGCCCTCGAGGCCAAGCGGCTCCCCGGCACCGACGTGGTCAGCTCGGTCGGGGGCGAGAAGCAGCCGCCGGTCGACCGGTTCATCGCCGGCTACCGGGCCGGCGCGAAGAAGGCCGATCCTGGGATCAAGGTGCTGAACTCGTACTCGCAGGACTTCTCGGACCAGGCCAAGTGCAAGGCGATCGCGCTGAACCAGATCGCGGCGGGATCCGTCGCCGTCTTCCAGGTCGCGGGCGGGTGCGGCCTCGGCGCGCTCGACGCCGCGAAGGAACAGGGGGTGTGGGGGATCGGCGTCGACGCGGACCAGTCGTTTCTCGGGCCGTACGTGCTGACCAGCGCCACGAAGCGCGTCGACCGCGCCGTGTTCCTCGCGATCCAATCGGTCGCGCGGGGCACGTTCCACGGCGGCGACGCGGTCTACGGCCTGGACCAGGGCGGCGTCGGCCTCGGCAAGATCAGCCCGAAGATTCCGCACCGGGAGGCGGCGGCGGTCGACCGGATCAGGGCGCAGATCGTCGCGGGCACGATCGTCCCGCCGCGCGTGGTCCCCGGCTAGATCCGATCGGGCTCCGGCGGTCGAGCGAGATCGAGCGGCAGCAGAGGCCGCCGGCGCCCGGGTTCCACCGGTCGCGCGTGGGTGGAGGGTCAGGCCCCCGGCCATCGTGAACGAGCGGCCGCCGTCGGTCGAGCGCAGAAGCGCCCCGGGTCGCCGGCGAGCCAGGGCGTTCCTTCGTCGTGCCCCGGCTCGACGTGCCAGGAGCGGGCGAGCTCGAGCCCCGAGTCCTCCGGGAGGCCGATCTCCTCTCCTCGGCTCGCTCCCAGGTGGTGCCGCCGTCGCCGGAGCGGTGCACGGTCGCGCCGTACACGAAGGTGTTCGTCGCCGCGTACATCGTCCCGCTGCCCGGCGCGAGGGTCGCGTGCATCACCTCCCACCCGGTGACACCGGCCCTCCCAGCGTCCAGTCGCGGCGCCGGTCGTCGTTCCGGAGGAAGAAGAGCCCTTGCGGGTGCCGACCAGGACGAGGACGCTCACGCTTCGTGCCACCCCTACTTGTTCCGCAATCGTCACACCTCGAGTGCCAGGCACCGCCTGTGGAAGACTCGTTCCCGAGTCTTCACACCCTGGTGCCAGGCACTGGCGGTGGACGAAGTGGTTCGGAACCAGCACACATCGAGTGCCAGGCACCGGCTGTGGAGAACCGAGCGCTAGCCGAGGCGGACGATGCCGTCGGCCGCGAGGGCGGCGATCTCGTCCGCCGAGTAGCCGGCCTCGGCCAGGATCTCCGCCGTGTGCGCTCCGAGGGCCGGCGGCGGCGAGCCGAAGCGCGGCCGCTCGCCGTCCGCGCTGAAGGACGGGCCGACGGCGGTGTAGCCGTCGAGCGGCTGGAGGATCCCGAGCGCGAGCGTCTGCTCGTGGTCGGCCGCCTCGCCGACCGAGTGGACGGGAGCGTGGGGCACGCCGGCCCGCCGGAGCCGCTCGAGCCAGGTGGCGGTGTCCTCGCCGCGGAGGCGGACGGCGAGGAGCTCGTCCAGCTCCTCCCGCCGCGAGACGCGCTCCGGGTTGGTCGCGTACCTCGGGTCGAGCGCGAGCTCGGGCAGCCCGAGCTCCGTCACCAGCGCGGCGAAGAGCCGGTCGTTTCCGGCCGCGATCATCAGCTCGCCGTCGCGCGTCTGGTACACGCGGTAGGGAGCGATCGAAGCGAACGACGAGCCGTGCCGGCCCGGTACGTCTCCGGTCGCCAGGTAGCCGCCGATCTGGTAGGAGACCAGGCCGAGCGCGGTCTCGTACAGCGAGACGTCGATCGTGCGGCCTGCGCCGGTTCGCGCGCGCTCGTGCAGCGCGCCCAGGACGGCGAACGCCGCCCACAGGCCGGTGCCCTGGTCGACGAGCGACACGCCCACCCGAACCGCGGGCCGGTCCGGCTCGCCCGTCACGCTCAGGATCCCGCTCGCCGCCTGGGCAAGGGGGTCGTAGCCCGGGTACGAGCGCCACGGGCCCGCGGGGCCGAACGCCCAGATCGAGCAGTAGACGAGCCGCGGATTGCGCGGGCGGAGCTCGTCCGGCCCGATTCCGCGCTCCTCCGCCAGGCCCGGCCTGAGGCTCTGGACGAAGACGTCGGCGCCCTCGGCGAGCCGGGCAAGCACGTCCACGCCGCGCCTCAGGTCGAGCGCGAGCGAGCGCTTGCCCGCGTTCATGGCCATGAACATCGGCGACTGCCCCTGCCAGAAGGGAGGGCCCCAGGTGCGCGACTCGTCGCCTGCCGGGGGCTCGACCTTGATCACCTCTGCGCCGAGCGCGCCCAGGAGCTCGGTGCAGTAGGGGCCGGCCAGCGAGGTCGTCACGTCCACGACTCGCACGCCGCCGAGAGGCGCGAAGGGCACGGGTGTGCTCATCGGGACGAGCCTTCAGAAGAACGCCGGCTGCACGAGGAAGACGATGCCGGCGACGAAGGCGACGAGCGCGTGTCGGGGCGCCCTGCCCCCGACCGCGGTCGGGCCCGGAGGGCTGCCCGCGCCGGCGAAGCCGTCTCCGGGCTCCCCGAGCACCCCCGTCGATCCCTCGACGTCCGTGCAGCGGAAGATCGGCGGCGGCACCCCCGGTGATTATCGTGGCGGGATGAACCGCCTCGCCGGCGAGACGAGCCCCTACCTCCTCCAGCACGCCGGCAACCCGGTCGACTGGTATCCCTGGACGGAGGAAGCCCTCGCCCGGGCGCGGGACGAGGACCGGCCGGTGCTGCTCTCGATCGGCTACGCCGCCTGCCACTGGTGCCACGTGATGGCGCACGAGTCGTTCGAGGACCCGGAGACGGCGGCGGAGATGAACGAGCACTTCGTCAACGTGAAGGTCGACCGAGAGGAGCGTCCCGACCTCGACGCCGTCTACATGGACGCCGTCGTCGCCCTGACGGGCCACGGCGGGTGGCCGATGACGGTCTTCCTCACGCCGGCGGGCGAGCCCTTCTTCGGCGGCACGTACTTCCCCCCTGCGCCGCGTCACGGGTTGCCGAGCTTCCGGCAGGTGCTGCAGGCGGTCGCGTCGGCATACCGCGAGCGGCGGGAGGACGTTCGCCGCTCTGCGGCCCAGCTCGTCGAGGCGCTGCGGGCGTCGAGCGAGCTCACGCCCTCGGCCGAACCGCTCACGGGCTCTCTGCTCTCGGATGCGGTGCGCGGCCTGCGGCAAGCCTTCGATCCCGAGTGGGGTGGGTTCGGCGGAGCGCCGAAGTTCCCGCCCGCCTCCACGCTCGAGCTCCTGCTCCGGCGGGGGGAGCTCGAGATGGCCGAGAGGACGCTCGACGCGATGGCGGCGGGGGGGATGTACGACCTCGTCGGCGGCGGCTTCCACCGCTACTCGGTGGACGGGCAGTGGCTCGTTCCGCACTTCGAGAAGATGCTGTACGACAACGCCCTGCTCGTCCCGGCGTACCTGCACGCGTGGGTCGTGACGGGCAGGGGGCGATACCGCCGCGTCGTCGAGGAGACCTGCGACTACCTGCTCCGCGACCTCGCGCTCCCGGGCGGCGGCTTCGCCTCCTCCCAGGACGCCGACACCGAGGGCGTCGAGGGGCTCACCTACACCTGGACGGAAGGCGACGGCCTTCCCGCCGACCTGCTGCGCCCGTTCGAGCACGGGCGCTCGATCGTCCGCGGCGAGCTCGACCCGGAGCTGCGCGCCCGCCTGCTCGAGGTGCGGTCACGCCGGCCGCAGCCCGGCCGCGACGAGAAGGTGATCGCGGCGTGGAACGGCCTGGCGCTCGCCGCCCTGGCGGAGGCCGGGCGGCGGCTCGACCGTCGCGACCTCCTCGACGCCGCGCGCGGCTGCGCGGAGGTCCTGCTCGGCCCGCTCTCGACGCCCGACGGGCGGCTCTACCGCAGCGCGCGCGACGGCCGCGCGCGAGTCGCCGGCTACGTCGAGGACTACGCCGACGTCGCGAACGGCCTCTACGAGCTGCACGTAGCGACGGGCGAGCCGCGCTGGCTCGCAGAGGCGAACCGGCTTGCGCGGCTCGCGGTCGAGCTGTTCGCCGACGACGCGCACGGCGGGTTCTTCATGACCGCCCACGACGCCGAGCGGCTCGTCGCCCGCAAGAAGGACCTGGACGACAACCCGTTGCCCTCGGGAAGCTCGATGCTCGCCTTCGTCCTGCTGCGGCTCGCACGGATCTACGGCGACGACGAGCTCGAGCGCAGGGCAGCGGGCGTCCTCCGGCTGTCGCGGGCCGGTCTCACACGTGCACCGTCGGCGTTCGGCTGGGCCCTGTGCGCGCTCGACCTCTACCTGTCCCCGCCGCGCGAGGTGGCGATCATCGGCTCGCCCGCGGACGAGGTTGCCCGGGCCGCGCTCGCCCCGTTCGACCCGAATGCCGTCGTCGCGTTCGGTCCGGGCGACGACGTCCCGCTCCTGGCGGGCAAGACGAGGGTCGACGGCAGGCCCACGGTCTACGTCTGCGAGCGCTTCGCCTGCCGGGCACCGGTGACGGACCCGGCGGCACTCCGGCCCGCGTGATCAGATGACGAAGGCCTCCGGCCTGGCCAGGCCCCGGGCGAAGCGCCCGGCGTCGAACGCGGCGAGGTCGAGTGTCGGCTCGCGGCCGGCGACGAGCTCGGCGACATGCTCGCCGACCGCCGGCGCCTGCTGGAATCCGTGCCCCGAGAAGCCGGTCGCGTAGAAGAGCCCGCGCGGCTCCGGCGCCTCGCCGACGAGCGCGTTCCAGTCCGGGCTGACCTCGTAGTAGCCCCACCACGAGGCTTGCACGGGCAGGTCCGCCAGCAGGGGCAGCCGCCGCACGCCGTGGCCGGCCACCTCCTCGAGCGTCTGCTCCCTGCCCCCGAAGACGATCCCCGGCCCCTCCCTGTGGAAGTAGAAGGAGCTCGAGAAGTCGATCGTCAACGGCAGCCGCTCGGGAAGGCCGCCGTCCTCGGGCGAGAACCAGATCCACCGCCTCTCGCCCTCCACCGCTAGCTCGACTCCCGCCAGCGCCGCGACCTCGCGCGACCAGGCGCCCGCGCAGCAGACGACAGCGTCGCACGCGATCGGCCCGCTCGTGGTCCCGACGCCCTGCACGCGCCCGCCCTCCGACCGGATCGCCGTCACTTCGCAGCCCTGGCGGACGTCGAGGCCGCGTGCATACCACTGGACGACCGACTCCGGCGAGGCATAGCCGTCGAGCTCGCAGAAGGTCGCGGCGACCAGCCCGTCCGCCGACAGCTGCGGGACGATCGCGAGCGCCTCTCCGACCGTCAGCTCGGAAGACGGCACTCCGAGACGGTGCTGCAGGGCGAGCGCCTCGCGGAACGACGCAGCGTCCTCCTCGCGGTCGAGCAGGAAGAGGTAGCCGTGCCGGCGGAAGTCGATGCCGTCCATCCGGCCGAGCTCGTCGAGCGAGCGCAGGGCGATCCGCACGTTGAGCTCGTCCGAGAACTGCGTCCGGATCCCGCCTGCCGACCGGCCGGTCGACCCGGCGGCGAGCGAGTCCCGCTCGAGCAGGACGACGTCGGCCACGCCGAGCTCGCGCAGATGCCACGCGACGCTCGCGCCCATCGCGCCGCCGCCGACGACCACGACCTCATGCGTTTCCATCCTCTCCCGGCCGAGCTTAAGGTACTCCGGTGCCTCTGCTCGAGGTGAGGAACGTCACGCGCCGCTTCGGCGGCATCGTCGCGCTCGACGACGTCTCCTTCGACGTCGGCGAGGGCGAGATCGTCGGGCTGATCGGGCCGAACGGCGCCGGCAAGACGACCGCGTTCAACGTGATCACCCGGCTCTACCGGCCGGACTCGGGCGAGCTGGACTTCGAGGGCGAGACGCTGCTCTCGACGCCGCCCCACGGCGTGATCCGGCGGGGGATCGCGCGCACGTTCCAGAACCTCGAGCTCTTCAGGACGATGACCGTGCGCGAGAACGTCCTGGTCGGGGCGCACGCCCGCGCCGGCCGGCGCAGCGTGGACGAGGTGATCGAGTACGTCGGGATCGGCGACGTCGCCGATCGGGTCGCAGGCTCGCTCCCGTACGGGACGCTGAAGCGGGTCGAGACCGCCCGGGCGCTCGCGTCGTCGCCGAAGCTGCTGCTCCTCGACGAGCCGGCCGGCGGGCTCTCGCACGAGGAGGTGGTCGAGCTCGGGGTCTTCGTCAGGCAGATGCGGGCCGACTTCGACCTCACCGTCCTGCTCGTCGAGCACCACATGAATCTCGTCATGGGCGTCTCCGACCGCGTCCACGTGCTCGACTTCGGCCGGAAGATCGCGGCCGGCACGCCGCGGGAGGTGCAGCAGGATCCGGCGGTGATCGAGGCCTACCTCGGCACGGACGAGCCGGACGAGCCTTGACGCTGCTCCAGCTCGAGAACGTCGAGGCCCGCTACGGCCAGGTTCGCGCGCTGCACGGCGTCTCCCTCGAGGTCCCGGAAGGGGAGATGGTCGCCGTGCTCGGGGCGAACGGCGCCGGCAAGACGACGACGCTGCGGGCGGTCTCGAACACCGTCCACAAGACGGGCGAGATCGTCTTCGACGGGCGCCGGATCGGCCGGCGCGCCCCGGAGGCGATCGCGCGGCTCGGGATCGCCCACGTCCCGGAGGGCCGCGGGATCGTCGGCGAGCTCAGCGTGCGCGACAACCTGCGGCTCGGGGCGTACGTGCGCCGCGACCGCGGGATCGAGGCCGACCGGGGTCGCGTGCTCGAGCACTTCCCGCGTCTCGCCGAGCGCGGGCGCCAGACCGCCGGGACGCTCTCGGGCGGCGAGCAGCAGATGCTCGCGCTCGCGCGGGCGCTCGTCTCCAGGCCGCGGCTGCTGATGCTCGACGAGCCCTCGCTCGGGCTCGCGCCGACCCTCGTGCGGGAGATCTTCGAGATCCTCGCCCGCCTCAACGAGCTCGAGGGCCTGACGGTGCTCGTCGTCGAGCAGAATGCCGCGCTCGCGCTCGGCACCTGCGGGCGCGCGTGCGTGCTCGAGGTCGGCCGCGTCGTCGTCTCCGGCGAGAGCGAGGCCCTGCGCGCGCACGAGTCGATCCGGCGCAGCTACCTCGGCTATTGACGTGGGGAAGCCCATGGTTTCCCCACGAGGGTGCCGCGCGCGGACATGTCGGGCGCGGCGACGTAGCTTGAGGCAACCCCATGGCTGAGTTCTGGCAGCAGGTCGTGAGCGGCCTTGCGACCGGCGGCATCTACGCGAGCCTGGCGCTCGCGATCGTCCTGATCTACCGCTCCACCCGGGTCGTCAACTTCGCGCAGGGGGAGATGGCGACCTTCTCCACCTTCGTCGCCTGGCAGCTGATCGAGTGGGGGGTGCCGTTCTGGGGCGCGTTCTTCCTGACGCTCGCGCTCTCGTTCGCGGGCGGTGTGCTCGTCGAGCGGACGCTCATCCGCCCGGTCGAGCGGGCGCCGGTGCTGACGATCGTGCTGGTCACGCTCGGCGGCCTGATCCTCCTGAACGGGGCGACCGGCTGGATCTGGGGGAGCGAGACGCGGACGTTCCCGAGCGCGTTCTCGACCCGGCCGATCTCGATCGGCGGCGTCGCCTTCTCGATCCAGGACTTCGGCTTCGTCGGCGTCACCCTCGTCGCGGTCGCGTTGCTCGGCCTGCTGTTCCGGTTCACGAAGGTCGGCCTCGGGCTTCGCTCGGCGGCGTTCGCCCCGGAGGCGAGCCGCCTGCTCGGCGTGCGGGTGGGCTGGATGCTGGCGCTCGGCTGGGGGCTCGCGGCGATGCTCGGGGCGCTCTCCGGGATGATGACCGCGCCCACCGCGTTCCTGGATCCGAACATGATGCAGGGGATCCTCCTGTACGCGCTCGCGGCGGCGGTGCTCGGCGGGCTGGAGAGCCCCTTCGGGGCGGTCGTGGGCGGGCTCGGCCTCGGCGTCGCCCTGAACGTGATCGGCACGTACTCCGACCGGTGGATCCACGTCGACCTCGGCGGCCAGATGCGCCTCGTCGCCGGGCTGGCGATCATCCTCGTCGTCCTGCTCGTCCGGCCGCAGGGCCTGTTCGGCCGCCCTGCGGCGAGGCGCGTATGAGCCGCGGCCGTCCGCTCGAGCTCGGCGCGGTCGCCGTCTTCGTCGCCGCCGTCGGCCTCGTCCCGCTCGCCCTCGACTCCTTCCAGGCGTTCCAGTTCGCCTACGTCGCGATCTACTTCGTCGCCATCGCCGGCCTGAACGTGCTCACCGGCTACACGGGGCAGATCTCCCTCGGCCACGGGGCCTTCATGGCGATCGGCGGCTACACGACCGCGATCCTGACCGCCGATCACGGCGTCGGCGAGCTCTGGACGGTGCCGCTCGCCGGCGTCGTGGCGGGGATGGCCGGCCTCGCCTTCGGACTGCCGGCGACCCGCCTCTCCGGCCTCTACCTCGCGCTCGCGACCTTCGGCGTCGCGGTCGCGATGCCGGCCGTGTTGACGAGGTACTCCGGCTTCACCGGCGGCGTCGCCGGTAAGACGCTGCCGCTGCACGGCAACGACCGCCTCTACTACACGGACTGGACGGTGGCGCTCGTCCTGCTCGCGGCCGCCTGGCTCTTGCTGCGCGGCCGGCTCGGCCGGGCGTTCCGGGCGGTGCGCGACTCCGAGGTGGCCGCCGCTTCGTCCGGGATCAACCCGGTGCTGGCCAAGTCGCTCGCCTTCGGGATCTCGGCCTTCTACGCCGGGGTCGCCGGCTCGCTGCTCGCGATCACCGTCGCCTTCGTCAGCCCGGACACGTACCCGGTCCGGCTCTCGATCTTCCTCGTCGTCGGCGCGGTCGCCGCCGGGCTCGGCTCGCTGTGGGGCCTCGCCTTCGGAGCGGCGCTGATCGAGTTCCTGCCGGTGCACGCCCAGGACGTGTCGAGAACCGCGCCGGACGTGATCTTCGGTGCCGTCCTGATCGGGGTGATGATCCTGCTCCCCTCCGGAGTGGCCGGGCTGCTGCGCAGGGTCAGCCGAGCGCGTCCGTGAGCAGGTCGCGGGGCACGTTGCGGGCGGCGTACCTCGACGTTCCCGCCTCCAGGAGCTCCCGCGCGGCCTCGACGAGCGCGCCGTAGGCGGCTCCGGCAAGGAGACTCCCGGTCGAGACGCGGCGGACGCCGGCGGCCTCCAGCTCGGGGATCGACGGCGCCGCCCGCAGCCCGAGGACGTTCACCGGCGCCGCGACCGCCTCGACCACCTGCCGGATGTCGTCGAGCCGCGCCAGCCCCGGCGCGTACACGCAGTCGGCGCCCGCCTCGCGATACGCGACGAGGCGGGCGATCGTGTCGTCCAGGTCGTCCACGCCGTGCAGGTGGTTCTCGCAGCGGCCGGTGAGCACCATTCCCGCCGCGTGCGCGGCCTCCGCCGCCTCGGCCACTGCGGCGGCAGCGTGCGACACCTCGTCGACGGCGCCTGCTGCCGGGTCGTAGTCCTCGATCGAGCAGCCGGCCGCCCCTGCCTCCGAGAGCAGGCGAACCGTCTCGGCGACGCCCCCGGGATCGTCCGGGAAGCAGCGCTCGCCGTCGACGTTGAGCGGCACCGACACCGCCTCCGCGACCGCTGCGACGTGCCGCACGAGCTCGTCCCGCCTCACCTGCCCGTCGAGCCTCCCCAGCGACCAGGCGAAGCCGGCGCTCGTCGTCGCCAGTGCCTGGAAGCCCAGCGACTCGAGCAGCCGGGCCGACCCGGCATCCCACGGGTTCGGCATCACGAAGAGCCCTTCCGCCGCGTGGAGCTCACGGAAGCGCGATCGGCGGGCGGCGGCGGCGGTCATCGGCTCAATCTTGACCGAAGCGCCCGCCGCCCGGCGGCGGCGGCAGGGGCGCCCGTACGATTAGCGCGGAATGGCGGACACGGCTGCACGGAGGGCGATGATCATCGGGCTCGACTGCGCCGAGCCCTCGCTCGTCGAGGCCTGGAGGGGCGAGCTGCCGGTCCTCGCGGGCCTGATCGACCGTGGAGTCCACGGGCGGCTGACCTCGGTCGTGCCCCCGATCACCGTCCCCGCGTGGTCGTGCATGATGGCGAGCCGCACGCCCGGCGACCTCGGCGTGTACGGCTTCCGCAACCGCTCGGACCACAGCTACGACGGCGCCTTCATCGCCGACTCGACCGCGATCCGCGCCCCCAGGCTGTGGGACGTCGTCGGCCGTGCCGGCGGCTCGTCGATCGTGCTCGGGGTGCCCGGCACCTACCCGCCCGCTCCGCTCCGCGGCGTGATGGTCAGCTGCTTCCTGACCCCGTCGATCGAGAGCCGGTACACGTTTCCGCCGGCGCTCCGCGACGAGGTCGAGGCCACCGTCGGCGAGTATCTGTTCGACTGCACGAACTTCCGCACCGAGGAGAAGGACGACCTGCTCCGCCAGGTGTACGAGATGACCGACCGCCGCTTCCGCCTGGCCGGCCACCTGCTCGAGTCGAAGCCCTGGCAGCTCTTCGCGATGGTCGAGATGGGCCACGACCGGATGCACCACGGCTTCTGGAAGCACATGGACCCGGAGCACCGCAAGCACCCGCCGCGGGAGCCGGTACGAGCACGCGATCCTCGACTACTACCGCCACGTCGACGGGCTGATCGGCGGCCTCCTGCGCCACGCCGGCGACGACACGCTCGTTCTCGTCGTCTCCGACCACGGCGCGAAGCGGCTCGACGGCGGGATCCGTGTCAACGAGTGGCTCCGCCGCGAGGGGCTGCTCGCCACCCTGCGCGAGCCGGACGGTGTCTGCCTGCCCCGGGAGGTCGGAATCGACTGGGCGAAGACGACCGCCTGGGGCGACGGCGGCTACTACGCGCGGGTCTTCCTCAACGTCAAGGGCCGCGAGCCGGAGGGGACGGTGGAGCCGGAGGACTACGAGGCCGTCCGCGACGACCTCGCCGCGCGGCTGGCGGCGATCCCGGACGACGCCGGCCGCCCGCTCGCCACCCGCGTCTACAAGCCGGAGCAGCTGTACGACGAGGTGAACGGCGTACCGCCCGACCTGATCACGATCTTCGGCGACCTGCTCTGGCGGTCGGTGGCGACCATCGGCGGCGGCGAGGGCGTGCACACGCTCGAGAACGACACCGGGCCGGACGACGCCAACCACGCCCAGGACGGGATCCTGATCGCCGCGGGCGCGGGCGTGAGCGCCCGCGGGCGGCTCGACGCGAGCCTGCTCGACGTCGCACCCACCGTCCTCGACCTGCTCGGGATCGAGGCGCCCGGCGGGATGCGCGGGCACTCCCTGGCGGGGGAGCTGCGGCGCGTGAACCTGGTCGTCTACCTCGCGGACGCGCTCCGGACCGACCACCTCGGCTGCTACGGCGCCCGCTACGTGGCGACCCCGACGATCGACGAGCTCGCCGCGGGCGCGGTCCGCTTCGACCAGGCGATCAGCGCCGCCCCCTGGACGGCGCCCTCGACCGCCTCGCTCGTCACCGGCCTCTACCCGCATCACCACGGCTACCTGCACTGGGACGCGCGACTCGACCCGGCGCTGCCGACGCTGTTCACGGTCGCGGCCGCGTTCGGCTACGAGACCGGCAGCTTCGTCTTCGACCGGAACTACCTGTTCAGGGACTTCGCCGACGCGAACGTCGCCGGCACCTCGGAGCGCCTGGACGGGGCCGTCGAGTGGCTGCGGGCGAACCGGGAGCGGCCGTTCTGCCTCTGGTTCCACAGCTGGGCGACCCACATGCCGTACGACATCCTCCACTCCGAGCGGAAGGTGTGGCTCGCTGCGAAGGAGGAGATCATCGCCGGGATCCAGTCCGACAGCGCCTCGGCGCTCGAGGCGCTCCGGGAGAGCTACAGGCAGGCCGTCGAGCGCGAGTCCGAGACGCTGTTCGCCTCGTTCCTCCAGGCGCTCGACGATCTCGGCCTTCGCGAGCGCACGGCTCTCGTCTTCCTCGCCGACCACGGCGAGTCGTGGGGGGAGCGGCTGGTCGACAAGCACGCCGTCAAGGGCACGTACCACATGCACGGCGCCGCGCTGTACGACGAGATCGTCCAGGTGCCGCTGATCCTCGCCGCCCCGGGCCTGGAGCCGGCCGAGATCCGTTCCCAGGTCAGCCTCGTGGACGTGATGCCGACGCTGCTCGAGCTGGCGGGCGCGCCGCTCGAGGGCCTCGACGGCAGGTCGCTGCTTCCGGTCGTGGCCGGCGAGGAGCGCGACGACCGGCTCGCGCTGATCGCCGGCACGGACAAGGGCGTGATCTCCCAGCTCGCGGTGCGGATGCCGCCCTGGAAGCTGGTCGCCCACACCGGTACGGGGGAGGAGGAGGCGTACCGCCTCGACCTCGACCCGCGCGAGCGCGAGCCGCGTGCAGACCCGCCCGCAGGCCTCCGGCGCCGCCTCCACGACGAGCTCGCGAGCGTGCCGCGGGAGAGCCTCGGCGCCGAGGAGGAGGCGCTCGTCGAGAAGCGGCTGGCCGACCTCGGCTACCTATAGGCTCCTGCTCACGGACGTCGCGGCGACGCGTCCGGCCAGAGCCTGGTGTGCGCGAGGGCAGGAAATAGAGCGCGGGCGCGGGGGTCGTTCGACCCCGCCGGCTCGCCTGCGCGAGAGGGGGGCTGAGCGACGTGCTCGAGGTCGTCCTCAACCAGGAGGACACGAACTCCGAGTCGGCCGTCCTCGTCGAGTGGCTCGCGGGCGACCTCGAGCCGGTCCACAAGGGCCAGCCCGTGTGCGTCGTCGAGACCGCGAAGGCCTCGATCGAGATCGAGGCGCCCGGCGAAGGGACGATCTGCCACCTGTACCGGGCCGGCCAGGAGGTCGCGTTCGTGACCACGATCGCGCTCGTCGCCGAGAGCGCGGAGGAGCTGGCCGCGATCCGCGACGGCCGGGCGCGGAAGCAGGAGACGGAGCGCTCGGGCCCGGCGAACGCGACCCGGAAGGCGATCGAGCTGGCCGAGGCGCACGGGATCGACCTGAGCGCGATCGAGAGCCGGGGCTTCATCACCGCCGGCCACGTGGAGGCCCTCATCGCCCGGGCGGACGGCGGCGCCTCCGCGCCGGACGCCGACCCGCGGCTCGCCGGCGTCTCCACGGAGAACGTCA
This sequence comes from uncultured Actinomycetes bacterium, assembly GCA_963837265.1. GTDB lineage: Bacteria > Actinomycetota > Thermoleophilia > Gaiellales > Gaiellaceae > DATBLE01. The sequence goes on along the minus strand of CAWIMQ010000001.1, from coordinate 154,062 downwards.
GCCTGCCGGCGACGTTCGGCCTCGGCCCGGACGAGGGCCGCCTCGACGAGGCGTTCCTCGCGTCGCTGCGCGCCGATCCCGAGAGCGTGCGCGCGCTTCCTCCGGGCGAGCGCCTCGCCGTGTACCGGCGGCACGGTGCCCGCATCGGGGAGGGAGTGCAGCTGGGCGAGCGGACGCTCGTCGTCGCCCCGCAGGTCGTGATCGAGGACAACGTCGTGATCGGCGACGACGGGCTGGTTCGCTGCGAGGAGGCGTTCGCGGTGGGCCCGCTGACGCATTTCGGGACCGGCCTGGAGGTCACCTGCCGGCGCGCCTACATCGGCGCCAACGGGCACGTCGGGCGTGGGGTGCGCATCGGCGGCGGCGGGGCGCGTGATCCGTGGGCGACGTTCGTCGCCGGCGATCTCCTCTTCGTCGGCGACGAGGCGTTCGTCAACCCGTGCCGGCCGGTGCTGATCGGGCGCGAGGTCTTCCTGACCATGCGCTCGATCATCGTCACGCACAACGTGGGCCACTCGGTGCTCGAGGGCTTCGAGAACCGCTTCGCGCCCGTCGTGCTCGAGGACCGCGCCCAGGTCGGGCTCGGTGCGGTCCTGTACGCCGGGTGCCGGATCGGCCGCGAGGCGATCGTCGCCTCGGGCTCCTACGTCGTCGCCGACGTCCCGCCCGGGAAGCTGGCGGCCGGCGTGCCGGCGAGGGTGACCGGCTCGTCCTTCCACCCGCTCTCCCGCGACCGGCAGGCCCGCCTGCTGCACGGGATGGTCGACGACCTCCGGGAGCTGCTCGAGCTGCGCGGAGTCGAGCTGGCGCCCGCGGGCGACGGCTTCGTCGTCCGGCACGACGGGAGGACGTCGCTGGTCGTGGCCGCAGAGCGCGTGGACGCGGGCTGGCGGCCGCCCGCCGAGGCGGACGAGACGATCGTGCTGACGCTCGAGGCGGCAGGGATACCGGAAGGCAGCACCGTTCTCGACCTTCTCGGCCGGCAGGTTCACGGCTCCGGGGGCGGCCCCGTGCTCGACGCGGTGCGCGAGTTCTGCCGCAAGCGCGGGATCAGGCTCGAGCCCGGGCCGTGGCGCTACTCCGGAGGGCTCCTCTAGTGCGCCGGGCGGCCGTGCTGCCCGGCCTCGCGGCCGTGCTGGCGGCTGCAGGTTGTGGCAACGGCGCCCCGGACGTCCAGCACTTCCGGTCGCGGCCCGACCTGACGCCGCCGGTGATCCACGTGACCATCCCGCGCACGCGCGACCGCTCCGGGCTACGTCTTCATCGCCCCGAAGCACGGCGTCCCTCAGGCCGGCCCGATGATCCTCGACAACGGCGGCCAGGTCGTCTGGTTCCACCGGCTCGACACCCGCGCCGTCTCCGATTTTCGCCTCCAGCGCTACCTGGGCGAGCCCGTCCTGACGTGGTGGCGGGGTCGCGCGACCGGCGGCGTCGGCGACGGCTACGACGTGATCGCCGACACCTCGTACCACGAGATCGCGCGCGTCCGCGCGGGGAACGGGCTGGTCGCCGACATCCACGAGTTCCTGATCACGCCGCGCAACACCGCGCTGATCACCGTCTACCACCGCGTGCACACGGATCTCTCGGCGGTGGGCGGGCCCGCGCAGGGGGAGGTCCTGGACGGCATCGTCCAGGAGCTCGACATCGCCACCGGGAAGGTGCTGTTCGAGTGGCACAGCCTCGCCCACGTGGGCCTCGACGAGTCCTACTACCCCGCGCCCCCCGCGAAGCAGGGCGCCGCCGCCGAGCCGTACGACTACTTCCACATCAACTCGGTTGCCGAGGACGCCGACGGGAACCTGATCGTGTCGGGCCGGAACACGCACGCGATCTACAAGATCGACAAGCAGACCGGCCGGGTTCTCTGGCGGCTGGGCGGCAAGAAGAGCGACTTCACGCTCGGGCCCGGCGTGCACTTCGCCTGGCAGCACGATGCCCGGCCGCGCCCGGACGGAACGCTCTCGATCTTCGACAACGAGGCCGCACCGCCGTACGCGAAGCGGTCCCGTGGCCTCGTCGTCCGGCTCGACCTGGAGGGGAAGCACGGCCATCTTCGTCCGCGGCTACGCAAGCCCGGGCGGCCTCCTCTCGGGGAGCCAGGGCGACGTGCAGTACCTGCCCGCCGGCCACGTGTTTCTCGGCTGGGGAGCGAACCCGTACTTCACCGAGTACGACGCGGACGGCTACGTGATCTTCGACGCGCACTTCATGGCAGGCGCCGACACCTACCGCGCCTTCCGGTTCCGCTGGATCGGGCACCCGACGGACCGGCCCGCGCTCGCCGTCGAGACCGACCGCAAGGGCCGCGTGACCGCGTACGCGAGCTGGAACGGGGCGACCGAGGTGGCGGGCTGGCAGGCCCTCGTGGGGCCCGACCTCCAGCACCTCGGCCCCGTCGCGACGGTGCCGCGGAGCGGCTTCGAGACCGCGATCGACCTCGCCTACACGACCGGGCACTACGTGGCGGTTCGCGCGCTGGACGCCGACGGGCGCGTGCTCGGCGAGTCGTTCGCGAAGAAGCGCCCGCCCCGCTGAGCCTTGCGAGCGACGGTAGGCTTGCCGGGCCGATGACGCGTGCGCTCTGCCTGCTCGCCCTCGTCCTCGTTCCCGCCGCCCTCGCCGGCTCCGCCGCCGATCCCGGCGTCTCGGACACCTCGATCCTGATCGGCGGGACGGCGCCGCTCTCCGGCGAGGCCTCCTCGGCCGCCGCGGTGTCGAAGGGCGCGGCGGCGTACTTCGCGTACGTCAACGCCCGCGGCGGCGTGAACGGCCGGAAGATCGACTACAAGGTGCTCGACGACGGCTACGACCCGGCCCGGACGATCCAGGACGTGCGCCAGCTCGTCCAGCAGGACGGCGTCTTCGCCGTGTTCAACACCCTCGGGACGAGCACCAACCTCGCGATCCGCGACTTCCTCAACCAGTCGGGCGTCCCGCAGCTCTTCGTCGCGAGCGGCGCGACGACCTGGGGGCGGGACGCGAAACGCCACCCGTGGACGATCGGCTACATCCCGAGCTACCAGACCGAGGGGATCGTCCTCGGGCGACAGGCGTTGAAGAGCAGGCCGAGGTCGAGGATCGCGGTGCTCTACCAGGACGACGACTACGGCAGGGACCTCCTCGCGGGCCTCCGGCGCGGCCTCGGGGCGAAGCAGGGGCAGATCGCGAAGGCCGTCGGCTACGACCCGACCGGCGCCGACGTCAGCTCGCAGGTGGCGCAGCTGCGCTCGACCAGGGCGGACACGTTCATGGTGTTCGCGTTCGGCAAGTTCGCGATCCAGGCGATGATCGAGGCGGCCAAGCTCGGCTGGCGCCCGCAGGTGTACGTGAACGCGGTCGCGAGCTCGACGAGCCTGATGCAGATCGCCGACCTGACGGGGGCGAAGTCGGTCACGCGCAACGCGGTCTCGATCGTCTTCTTCAAGGATCCGAGCGACCCGCGCTGGGCGAAGGATCCCGGGATCAGGCTCATGCAGTCGATCGTCAAGCGCTACGCGGGGGCGAGCGACCTGAAGAACGGCTACTACGTGGCCGGCATGGCCTCCGCCTACAGCCTCGTCGACGTGCTGCGGCGGGCCGGCAAGAGCCCGACGCGGGCGGCGGTCATGGCCGCGGCCCGGAGCCTGAAGGAGGCGGTCAACCCGTTCGTGCTCCCGGGGATCGCGGTCAGGACCGGCCCGGCGGACGGCTTCCCGATGCAGCAGGTCGCGCTGGAGCGCTGGTCGGGCGGCCACTGGAACATCTTCACGGGGCCGCTGACGGTCAAGAGCTGACGTCGGCGCTGCCCGCCGGGGCCGCGGCGATCGCCTCGTGGGCGCGGGCGGCGCGGACCGCGGCCTCGAGCGAGGCGAGGTCGTACGCGCCGTAGTGCCGCCGGCCGTTGACGAAGAACGTCGGCGTCCCGGTGACGCCGCTGAGGTCGGCGCTGTCCACGTCCTCGGCGATCTTCCCTGCGCCGACCCGCGCCCCGAGGTCGTCCGTGAAGCGGTCGACGTCGAGCCCGAGCCCGGACGCGTATCCGACCAGGTCGCGCGGGTCGAGCGCGTCCTGGTGGGTGAGCAGAAGGTCGTACATCTCCCAGAAGGCGCCCTGCGCTGCTGCCGCCTCGGCCGCCTGCGCGGCCGGCTCGGCGGACGGGTGGACGTCGCTGAGCGGCAGGTGGCGCCAGACATAGCGAACGTCGCCGGCGTCGGCGAGGAGCTCGCGGATCGCGGGTTCCGCCCGTCCGCAGTAGGGACACTCGAAATCGCCGTACTCGACGAGCGTGACCGCCGCGTCCTCCGGCCCGCGGAGGTGGTCCCGGTCCACGTCGACGGGAGCGGCCAGGTCGACGAGCGGCTGGGCTGCGCCCATGAGCGCGCGGATCCGCAGCGGCTTCGGCAGCAGGGCGGTCGCGCGGAAGACGAGCCAGCTCACGGCGGCGGCGCAGAAGGCCGCGCTGAGGACGCCGAGCTTCGCCTGCTCGAGCTGCGCGCCCCGGAAGGCGAGGCTCGCGACCAGGAGCGAGACGGTGAAGCCGACGCCGGCGACGGAGCCGCCGCCCGCGACGGCGGCCCAGCTCACCGGCGGCCGGAGCCGGCCGCGGCTCAGCCTGGTCACGAGCCACGCGGCCGAGAAGACGCCGATCGGCTTCCCGGCGATGTACCCGAAGAGGATCCCGAGCGTGACCGGGGAGGAGTAGGCCCGCGCGAGGAACCCGGCGTCGATCGAGATGCCGGCGTTGGCCAGGGCGAAGAGCGGGACGATCAGATAGCTCGTCCAGGGGTGGTACAGGTCCTGGAGTCGCTCGTTCCGGGACAGCGCCAGGTTCAGGCCGAGTCGAGCCTCGCGCGCGAGCTCCGGCGTCGGCTGCTCGCGGAAGAGGCGGAACCGCTCGGTCGCGCGTTCCAGCTCGCTGCGGGGGGCGGGCCCGGCATACGCGAGCATCCCCATCGCCAGGCCGATCACGATCGGGTCGACGCCCGACTTCTGAAGGGCGACCCAGCCCGCCGCGCCGAGGATCGCGTAAGGCAGCCCCCGCCGCAGGCGCGCCCGCCGCAGGACGACGATCGCCGCGAAGAGCCCGAGGGCGGCGACGAGCCCGGCCGTGTGGACGGCGTCCGTGTACACGGTCGCGATCACGATCAGCGCGACGACGTCGTCGACCACGACGAGCGTGAGCATGAAGGCCCGCAGCCGGTCGGGAAGCGCGGGCCCGACCAGCGCGAGCACGCCGAGCGCGAACGCCGTGTCGGTGGACATCACCGCTCCCCAGCCGTGCGCCGAGGCACGGCCGGCGTTCGCGGCCAGGTAGATCGCGACCGGCACCGCCATCCCGCCGAGCGCGGCGAGCAGGGGCAGGGCGAACCGGCGCCGCTCTCGGAGCTCGCCGAGGTCGAACTCGCGGCGGACCTCGAGGCCGACGACGAAGAAGAAGAGCGTCATCAGCCCGCTGTTCACCCAGTACCGGAGCGCCTCCGAGATCCCGCGGCCGCCGATGCGGACGGACAGCGTCGCCTCCCAGGCCCGGTGGTACGAGGACGCGTCCACGTTCGCCCAGGCGAGCGCCGCCACCGTGGCTCCGAGCAGGACGGCGGCGCCGCCCGTCTCCGTGCGCAGGAAGGCGCGCAGCGGCGTCTCCAGGCTGCGCGCCCACGCGGTCCGCCCGGAGAGCGGGCCAGCGGCGGGTGCGTCGGCCGTCACCGGCCCGGGCGCGTCACTGCCGGTAGCGTTCGACCACGTCGGCGGGCCTCGCCCCGGCGGCGTCCGGGTCGCGCCCGGCCGCACGGAGCGCCCGCCTCTGGCGGAGCAGGTCCCAGCACCGGTCGAGCGAGACGCCGACCTGCTCGAGGCGCCGCTTCTCGTCGGCGCCGGCGTCGCCTGCCGACTCGCGCTGCCACAGATCGTGCTCCTCGGCGACGAGCTGCTCGATCCGCTCGTGGATCGGGTTGTCGTCCATCAGGCCTCCTGGGGTAGTGGTGGCTCGATTGTGCTTGCCGGAGGCCGGCCCGCGTCGGCTGCGGGGCCGGGCACGCCGGCGAGCTGGCCTCCCGCGCAGGTCTCGGCGCGGAGCGCCCGCCTCGGGTTGACGATCCCGGCGAGGCCGGCGACGCCTCCCGCCGCGACGAGCGCCGCGCAGATCGCCATCGCCTCGTGGAACGCGCGGACCGACTCGCGGTTGGCCGCGAACGTGTCGCCGGCGAGGCGGCTCGCGACCACCACGCCGATCACCGAGACGCCGACCAGCCCGGCGACCCGCGCGACCGCGTTGTTCACCGCCGAGGCGATACCGGCGTCGGACTCGTCGGCGTCGGCGAGCACCGCCGCCGTCAGCGGAGCGACGGTCAGCGAGAGCCCGAGCGAGAAGAGCAGAAGCGGCGGCAGCAGGTCGCGGGCATAGAGGAGGAAGGCGGCGAACAGGACGACCCCGCCCGCGAGTGGGAGGACGATCGCCGGGCTCGTCCAGCCGAACCGGGGCTGCTCGATCAGCCCGAAGACGAAGGCGCCGAGACCGAGCACGCAGAGGAGCGCGCCGGGGAGGTCGACGCGGCGCACGGCCGCACGCGTGGACGGAAGCACAGCCACGAGCACGAGGCCGAGCGTCGCCAGCACCAGCGGCGCGTTGAGCACGAAGATCCAGCGCCACGAGACCTGGTCGACGATCTCGCCGCCGACGAGCGGCCCGACCACCGAGGCGATCCCGCCCCAGGCGGTCCAGGCCCCGATCGCCGCCGCGCGCTGGTGCCGGGGGAACGCGCCGACGATGACTGCCAGCGAGCTCGGCGTCAGGAGCGCCCCGGCCGCGCCCTGCAGCGCCCGTGCGGCGATCAGCACGCCGGTCGTCGGCGCAAGCGCGCACGCGAGCGAGAGCACGCCGAACGCGCCGACCCCGACCGCGAACACGCGCCGCTCGCCGTAGATGTCGCCGAGCGAGCCTCCGATCAGGATCAGCGAGCCGAGCACGAGCAGATACGCATTCGAGATCCACTGCTGGGCGGACAGGCCGCCCCCGAGGTCGCGCTCGATCGCGGGCAGGGCGACGTTCACGATCGTCCCGTCGATCGTCGCCACCCCCGAGCCGAGAATCGCGGCGACCAGGGTCAGCCGCTGGCGCCGGCTCACGGGACGGGCGTCGGCCCCCGGGCGTGGAGGGGGCGGTGGGCGGGGGAGCTGGTCGGGGAGGGGCGGCGGTCATCCCGAGACGAGCTCGGCGAGCCGCCCCGGGCTCGGGCACCAGGACGACGCCAGGTCGGCCACGTCCCAGCCGGCCGCCTCGGCGCCCGCGCGGTAGGCGCTCTCCAGGAAGGCGAGCAGCGCCGACCGCGGGTCGGCGGCCGCGCGCAGGTCGTCGTAGCGCAGGATCGCGAGCGAGCCGGCGCCCTGCTCGGTCCAGAAGGCTCCCGCGGGCGCGAGCGGCCGTTCGCGCAGGCCCAGGGGCTCCGGCGCGGTGTACGAGTAGTAGCTCGGCTCGCGCACGGTGTCGTCTCCGGCCCAGAAGCCGAAGGAGACGACCTCGTGCGAGTAAGCCTCCCGGGTGACCGGGTCGGCGCCGGGGAGCGGCGGGGCCCGGCGGCCGCCGAACCGCGTCACCGCCAGGTCGAACGAGTGCCAGAAGAGGTGGACCGGGCTCGTCTTGCCGCAGTACCAGCCGCTGAACTCCTCGAAGACGCCTGCGGTCCAGTCCAGCACCCGCCAGAATCGCTCGACCGCGTCTCGGTCGTACGTCGCGTGCTCGGCATCGTCGGGAAACGGCGTGGTCGTCGGGACGCCGAACGGCGTCTCCAGGATCGTGACGTCGAGGCCGAGCCGGCCGAGCGTCTCGTGCAGCTGCGCGTCGAAGCCGGCCACGCTGAGGCCGTCCCCGAGCTCGAACCACTCCGCGGCGTCGCTCGTCTCGACCACGAGCCGGTGGTCGACGAAGTCGAAGCGGATCTCGAACCGCGTGCCGGCCGGCGCGTGCAGGAGCCGCGTGGTCAGCCCTCGTACACCCAGATAGAGCGGCACGTGCCACCAGTGGTTCCGCGGCGGAGAGGAGGCCATCCTCACCTTGCCGACGATCTGCGCCCAGAGGTGGAGGGTCTTCTTCGTCGCCTCCCAGTCCGGGTACGGAAGCGGCGGGAGCGGCTGCGTCATCCGCCGACCACGAACGCGACCTCGTCCACGTAGCACCAGCTCCACTCCTCGCCCGGCTCCGCGGAACGGACGATCGGGTGCCCGGCCTCGCGCGCGTGCCCCGACGCATGCCGGTTCGGCGACGAGTCGCAGCAGAGGATCCGTCCGCAGGTCTCGCACATCCGCAGGTGGAGCCAGCGGCTACCGGTCTTCAGGCACTCCTCGCAGCCCGCGATCGGATCGGGGAGCTCGTCGACCAGGATCCGGTCGAGATGGGTGCAGGGCACTCTCGCCATCGCTCAGACGAACCGCCGCACCAAGGCGAGCGCCGTGTCGGCGACCGGCCCGCTCGCGGCCGGGGCGGTGCTCATCGTGCCTCCTCTGGGTCGATGCGGCACCGGCTCGTGGGGCGGCCGGGCTCGCACGGTCGCATCATGCCTGGCCGGCGGGAGCCTGTGCGGCCCCCGATCCGTGCGCCGGGCGGTCAGGCCGCGATCGTCAGCTGGTCGAGGTCGCGAGGGTAGTCGGTGAGGATCTCGATCCCGTCCTCGGTGACGACCACCGTGTCGGAGTGGCGGAACCCGCCGAGCCCCTCGGCGTAGACGCCGGGCTCGATCGTGAACACCATCCCCGGCTCGAGCGGGGTGTGGTCGCCGACGTCGAGGAACGGCGCCTCGTGGTCGCGCAGGCCGATCGCGTGGCCGACGTGCTGCCGCCAGTGGCCGAGGAGGTCGTTGTCCTCGAAGTAGCGCAGGACGGCTCGGTCGACGTCGGCGCAGGTCGCGCCGGGGCGGAACGCGGCGAACGCGACCTGCTGCGCGGCGAGCATGTGCTCGAACAGGCGGCGCATCTCGCCGGTCGGCGGACCGACCACGAGCGCGCGCTCCAGCTCGGCGTTGTAGCCCCAGACCGGTGCTGCGGTCTCGGTGACGAGGACGTCGCCCGGCTCGAAGCGGATGTTGTGCGCGACCGCATGGGCCCAGGCGCTGCGGCGGCCCACCTGGCCGCGGTAGCCGGCGGTGGCCCCGTCGGAGGAGGAGAGCTGGCCGGCGTAGTCGGGGCCGAGCGCCTCGAGCATCGCGAGCGTCGCCTCCCGGCTCGCGCGTAGCGCCGCCTCCGCCTCGGTCGCGCCCGGCTGCGAGTACTCCTGCAGGAGCCGGTGCGCGTGCTCGCACCAGCGGGCACTCCGGCGGATGAGCTCGATCTCGGCCGGGCTCTTGCGCGCCAGCGCGTGCTCGATCTGGGCTGCGAGCGAGACGACCGCCGCACCGGTGACCTCGGAGAGCGGGGGGCCCTGGTAGCCGAGGACGCCCGGGTAGCCGTCCTGGTCGGCTCCGATCCTGGCGCGAATCCCCATGTCGTCGAGCACGCGGGCGAGGATCGACATCGGGTGCTCGATGCCCGGGTACTCGGGATAGGACTCGACCCGGCCGAAGCTCCCCTCGGCCCGGGCTCGCTCGACCTCGAATTCCGGCACGAAGACCATCGTCTCGCCGTCGCCGCCGAGCGCGACCACCACCGGCCGCTCGGTGGAGAGGAAGTTGAACGCCGTGTAGTACTGGATGTAGGCCTGGCCGAAGATCACGACCCCGGCGAGCCCGTGCGCGCGGGCGTGCGCGAGCACCCGCTCGCGCCGCTCGGCGAGCTCGGCCGCGGGGATCCCGGTGGCCTGCACGGGCGAGACGATAGCGGCGGCCGGGGCTCGCCGGACGAGGACGCTACGGGCCCGGCCGGGGGTGTCGGGCGCCGCCCGGGCGGATACACCGCCGGTAGAGCCGGGAAGCCCCGGTGCCACGAGACGAAAGGGACACCCATGAAGTTCCAGCGCCTCAGCTCGGTCGACGGCCAGACGACCTACGCGCTCGTGTTCGAGCAGGGAGACGAGGCCAGGGCCGGGATCGAGGACTTCGCACGGCAGCAGAACCTGACCGCGGCCCACTTCAGCGGGATCGGCGCGTTCAGCGACGTCACGCTCGGCTACTTCGACTGGGTGGAGAAGGAGTACCGGCGGATTCCGGTCGACGAGCAGGTCGAGGTCGCCGCACTCTCGGGCGACATCGCCACCAGGGACGGCGAGCCCCAGGTGCACGCGCACCTCGTGGTCGGCGACTCGCAGGGCCGGGCCCGCGCCGGCCACCTCCTCGAGGGGCACGTCCGGCCGACGCTCGAGCTGGTCCTGACCGAGACGCCCGCCGAGCTGCGCAAGACGATCGACGAGGAGACCGGCCTCGCCCTGATCCGGCCGGCGGCGTCGGGCTGACGTGAAGCGGCGAGGCCCGCCTTCCGCGGGCCTCGCCGCGCTCGCGACCGGCCGCTACCGGCCGGCGCCCTCGCGGAGCGGACGTGCCGTCGCCCGTGCGGCGAGCCCTTTCTCCGCCTCGTCGATCGGAGTGAACGCCGGGCAGCCGACCTGATCGTCCCGGCGGAGCGCCCAGTTCGAGAGCACGGTCGCCTCACAGCCCGGCTGAGCCCGCCAGGCGGCGACGACGAGCGTCACGCAGTAGAAGAGCTCGGCGCCGCCGGCCGTGTACGGGTTCACGGCCAGGGCGAGGATCACGCCGCAGTTGAGCGCCGTGGCGACCCGGCCGGTCAACCGGACCGGCCCCGACGCCCACCGCCTCGCCGCGAGGCCGAGGGCGAGGGTCGCTCCCGGCAGCACGGCGAGCCCCAGCACGGGGTCGTACCGGTGGAGCCCCCAGGACGCGCCGTCGAACAGCGCGAGATATGTACGAAACGAGGCCGGGACGCGAGTTCTTCCGCGGCTCAGGCGACGGCGAGCAGCGCCTCGGCAACGCGGTCCTGCATCAGGTGCGCCGCCCAGAAGTCGACCGGAGAGCCGTTGTTCAGGACCGCGAAGGCGAACCGGGTGCCGACGAGGCCGACGAGGGCGGACGAGTCGTCGGTCGTGCCGGTCTTGCCGCGGACGAGCGTGTGCCCGGGGACGTCGAGCAGCCGGTGGCGGAGCGTCCCGGTCGACCCCGCGACCGCGAACGTGCTCGCCAGCGTGCGCAGCTTCGGCTCGTGCCAGACCGTCTCGAGCATCGCCGCCAGCGAGCGGGCCGTCTGCCGGTCGAGCCGGGAGAGGCCGGAGGCGTCGGCGAACACGACGCCGGCGAGCGGCACGCCGTCCGCGGCCAGGGTCGCGCCGACCACGGCCGCCCCGGACGCCGTGCTCCCGGGCCCGCCGCCGAGCCGGGCGCCGAGCCCCTTGAGCAGCATCTCGGCGATGAAGTTGTCGCTCCAGGTGTCCATCCGAGCGAGCAGTTTCGTCAGCGGCGGCGATGCGCGGCGGGCGAGCCGCGTTGCGCGGGCGCCGGCGGTGCCGGCGGTCGGCTCGCCGGCAACCGACACGCCCGCCTTGTGCAGGGCGCGGGTGAAGAGGATCGCGGCGGCGAGGGCGGGGAAGTCGGTGGCGTGCCCGTCGATCACCCCGCGGTTGACGACGAGCGCGGAGAGCAGCGGCGACTCGTTCTTCGCGAACTCGGGCTTCCAGCCGGGGCAGGTGCGGACGGCGTCGAAGTAGGACTCGTCGCCGACCACGCGACCGGTGACCGTCTGGATGCCGTGCCGGCGGACGGCACGGGCGAGCCCGTCGAGCCCGGCGCTCGACAGAGCCGGGTCGCCGAAGCCCTTGAGCACGAGGTCGCCGTGCCAGACTCCGGCCGACAGCGACCCCCGGCCGAACACGTCGGTGTGCGTCCGGAAGCCGGGGCCGAGCCGCTGGAGCGCGGTGATCGCCACGCCGAGCTTCTCGGTCGAGGCGGGTTCCAGGGCGAGCTCCGGGTTGACGGCGTAGACGACGTCGCCCGCGTCGAGGTCGACGACGACGACGCCGGTTCGCGGGCGCGAGACCCCGGGGGTGGCGAGCGCCCGGTCGAGCGAGGAGACGAGGCGGCTCGTCTCCTCGCCGGCGGCGGCCCGGGCCGTGCTCGCCTTGCACGCCCCGCTCGGGAGCTTGAGCACGGTTCCGGCGACCAGAACGCCGTTGGGGTCGAGCGAGTTCGCCTTGGCGAGCGCCGCCACCGTCGTGTCGAAGCGACGCGCGATCGAGTAGAGCGTGTCCCCGAGCTTCACGCGGTACGTCGCCGGCTTGCAGGCCGCGGGGCCGGCCGGTGCCGCCACCCGCGCGGAGAGCGCCGACGGTGCCGTCAGGGCGACCGCGGCGATTACGGCCAGGGTCACGACCCGCGCGAGACGCCTGGGCCCGGCTGTCGGCGGAACGGTCAGACCGCAGGATTGTGCCATCGCCCCCGGCTGCTTCGAGGCCTGGCCCCACCGTCCTTCCGGGGCGTCGGGGCCCCGACGCCCCGCGAGGCCGTCCGCTGGCCGGCTCGGTCTACGGCCGCCGCGCGAGGGCCCCCACGGCCTCTGTCGACGGGACGAAGTAGTAGGCGCCCGTCAGCGGCTCCGTGTACCCGGTCAGCGCGTCCCGGCCGCCGTCGCCGGACCCGAGCATGCTCTCCAGCATCGCGGCCAGCCGTCGCTGCTCGGCGCTGAACCCGACGAACATCGTGCCGTGGTCGGTGACCGTCCCGTACGGCATGTTCCGGCGGAAGATCTTCCCGAATCGCTCCTGGTCAGTGCGGGCGACATGCGAGTCGGGCGCCGGGTCGTCGAGCTCGGCGCTCTCGTCCTTCGTCCGGCCGATCACCTGCTCCTGCCGGGCGACCGGCAGCGACTCCCAGACCGCCGCGTCGTGGCTCCACTTCTGCAGGAGGACGATGGTGCCGCCCGCCCCCGGCCTCCCCGCCGGGATCGTGGCGACCTCGGGCGCCTCGATCAGGGTCGGGTTCTCGGTCCCGTCGATGAAGCCCGTGAGGTCGCGGTCGTGGCGGTAGGGCCAGCTCGAGGTCTCCTCGGCGACGGTCGCCACCTCGGACAGCGCCGCGAGCGCCTCGCGGGCCGTGTCGAAGACGACGTCGTAGGCGATCCCGGAGAGCCAGAGCAGGGCGTCGTGCTGCGTCGCGGGCATGCGATACCCGTCCGGCCCGACGAGGTCCCGATCGAAGCCGACGACCTGGGCGGGAGCGTCTCCGGGAGCGACCGCGCGCCAGAGCTCGGGCCGGAACCCCGCGACCAGGTTGACGCCGCCCATGGTTGTGCGCGGCTCCCGGAGCGACGCGACGGCGCCGACCAGGTCGCGCGCCGCCCCCGGCGGGCGGGCATCGAGCTCGAGGTAGGCGTGCGAGGCGGTGCCGAGCGCGAAGATCCCCGGCTGCGGCGTGCTCATCGACCGATCATGCCCCGGCAAGTCACGATCGTCCAGAAGGCAGGCGGCCGAGGGCGTCTCCTCGACGGCTGAGCCGGCTTCGGTCCGGGTAGTAAGGTGGGCGGATCGCATGCGCGCGTCGACCGACGCCGGGCCCGTGGGGCGCTTCGAGGCGGCCATTCTCGACTGGGACGCGGCTCTGGCCCGCAGGACGCCCGTGGAGCGCCTCCGGCAGGTCGTCGAGCAGCTCTGCGGGCGCGGGTTCGACATCGGCTTCGTCAGCACGAGGAAGCTCGACGAGGTCGACGGCCGGCTCGCCGCGCGCCCCGCGGGGCCGGGATGCCTCTACCTCTGCCCGGACGGGGGCGCGGAGATCTTCGTCGTCGGTCCCGGGGGCCCGGTCCGGATCGGCGTCGGGGGCGATTTCGGCTCCGGGCCCCGGCTGCTCGCCGAGCTCCGGGGCCGGGGCATCGACCCGCGCGGAGCCCTCCTCCTCGCCGAGGGGGAGCCCGGGCCGCTGGAGCTGCTCGAGGATCAGCTCGCCCGGCGGGAGCAGCTCGAGCTGCCCCGGGTCGCGGCGGAGCCCGGCTGGACGCTCGAGCTGGACGGCCTCGACCCGGAGCGCGAGCCCGCGTGCGCAACCCTGCTGACGCTCGCCGACGGGCTCGTCGGGACACCGGGCTGTCCCGTCCTCGCCCATCCGGCCGCGGCGCCGCGCGTTCTCGCAGCCGTGTACGAAGGAGAGGGTGCCCGGACCGCGCTCCTCGAATGCGTGGCCTGGAACCTCCTTCCGGGCGAGCTCGGCCAGGGGGCGATCCGGCGTGTCCTCGACCTCCGTGCCGGGCTGGTCCGCCAGGACCTCGGCCTCGCGGACGGGAGCGGCGTTTCGGCGGTGCTCTTCTCGTCGCTCGCGCGGCCCGGGTGCGCGGTGCTCCGCGCCGAGGCGCCCGTGTCGCTCCTGGCGGAGAGCACGCCCCTGGCGGCGACCGCCCAGGCGCAGGCGGAGGTGAGCCGGGAGGACGGGGTCGCGCTCGCGCGGATGGGCACGGGCGCAGGCCGGGTCGGCGTGGCGGCCGCCGAGGAGCACCTCGAGTTCGGCCCGCTCGGCCGGCTGGACCGCGTCGCCGTCTATCGGGCCGGCGACGGCGAGGCGGCCCCGGTGGATGGCGCCCGCGCCGACCTGGCCGGCGCCCGGGAGGCGGGCTTCGACCGGCTCCTGGCCGAGCATCGGCGTGCCTGGGCGCGCCGGTGGGAGAACGCGGACGTGGTCGTCGAGGGAGACCCCGAGCTCCAGCTCGCCGTCCGCTTCGCGCTCTTCCACCTGATCGCCTCGGTCGCCGACTCGGGCGAGGCCGCGGTGGGCGCCCGCGGCCTGAGCGGGCCCGCATACCGGGGGCATGTGTTCTGGGACAGCGACGTCTTCGTGCTTCCGTTCCTCGCCGCGACGCACCCGCCGGCGGCGAGGGCGATGCTCGAGTACCGGATTCGCCGCCTGCCGGTCGCGCAGGCAGCGGCGAGGAGGAGCGGTCGGGCGGGAGCGCGGTTCCCGTGGGAGTCGGCGGCCGTGGGAGAGGACGTCACCCCTCCGCTCGTCCACGATCGCAGCGGGCGGGTGATCCCGATCAGGACCGGTCTCTTCGAGGAGCACGTGACCGCGGACGTCGCGTGGGCGTCGGCCTGCTACGAGGACTGGACCGGCGACGAGGAGTTCGCCGCCGGGCCGGGCCGGGAGCTGCTCGTCGAGACCGCCCGCTACTGGGCGTCGCGGATCAGGCTCGACGGCGACGGGCGGGGGCACATCTACGGTGTGATCGGGCCGGACGAGTACCACGAGCCGGTGGACGACAACGCTTACACGAACGTGATGGCCCGCTGGAATCTCCGGCGGGCGGCCACGCTCGTTCCCGAGGGGTCGGGTGGGGTCACGGGCGAGGAGCGTGAGAGCTGGCTGCGTGCGGCCGGCTCGCTCGTCGACGGCCACGACCCCGAGACCGGCCTGTACGAGCAGTTCGCCGGGTTCTTCAAGCTCGAGCCGCTCGTGGCCGAGAGCGTCCTGTCGCGGCGCCCGCTGGCGGCGGAGTCCCTGATCGAGCGCGGGCGGCTGCGGCAGGCGCAGATCGTCAAGCAGACGGACGTCCTGATGCTCCATCACCTCGTCGCCGAGGAGACCGTGCCGGGCTCGCTGCTGCCGAACCTGCTCTTCTACGAGCCGCGGACGACACACGGCAGCTCGCTCTCGGCCGGCATCCACGCCGGGCTGCTCGCGCGCGCCGGGCTGCTGGAGGAGGCGGTCGGCAGCCTTCGTACCGCGGGCCGGTTGGACCTCGACGATCTCACCGGCAACACCGCCGAGGGGCTGCATCTCGCGACCATGGGAAGCGTCTGGCAGGCGCTCGCGTTCGGGTTCGCCGGGCTGCGACCGGCCCAAGACGCGCTTCGGATCGACCCCAGGCTGCCCGCGGACTGGACCGCCCTAGGGTTCAGTGTCCGCTTCCGCGGCAGTCGCGTCCGCGTCCGCGTCGAGCGTGGCGGCCTTGCCGTCGCCGCCGATCCCCCGGCGGCCGTACACGTGGCCGGGACCGCTGGCCCGACGCTGGCCACGACGTCCGGGATCCGCTTCGAGCGCCGCCGCGAGCGCTGGGCCGCCCCGTAGCCGGCCGGCCGCGCCGCCGGCCCGGCCGGTCAGGCCGGCGGTGCGCTCTCCTTCAGCTCGAGCTCGCTCCACAGGCGCTTGGCCGCGTTCTGCGGGGTGTGGAGCGGGCCGACGATCCTCGGGGAGAACGTCGAGTCGTCGTGCAGCGCCGCGCAGGCGCAGACCATGACCTGATGGGGAGAGCCGCCGGGCAGGTCGACGATCTGCCCGGACCAGGTGTAGGTGTGCTCCCCGGCAACGCATCGGCGGGCCTGGAGACGGAGCTGCCAACGCGTCTCGATCACCGCGGCGGAAAGGGGACCGGCCTCCGCCTCGACTCTGGAGATCTCGGCGACGAACTCGGAGTCGTCGCCCATCGGACCGGAGAGCGGCGTGTTCATGATCTCACTCTTGTCATCGGCTTTTTGTGCAGAAAAGTCAAACCTTTGTGCGGATTATGACTCAGGTTGACGCAGGATACGAGGCCACACCCGCGGTGCTTCACGAGCCCGCGCGGAGCCGCCTCGTCACGAATCGTCCACCACGGGGCGGTCGGACTCCCAGGAGAACCGTTCGCGCGCGATCCGCGGTCGGCCGTCGACGAGCGGGCGCCAGGCGGCGAGCGCATCGACGACCATCCACTGGAACGGGTCGTCGACGAGGGCGGTGACGAGCCATTCGACCTGGGGTGCCTCGAACACGAACACGACCTCGGTCGCCGACAGGAAGACGCTGTGCCGGACGAACCGGCTCTGCCGCAGGTCGAACGGCGGGCCCTTCGCGATCAGCTCTTCCGCTCGAGGCTGCGTTCCCGGCTTCAGCCGGGCGACCAGCGCCAGACGCTCCATGCGGACACTGTACGTCCCGCCGCTGCGGCGGTGAGCTCGAGCCCGCGAGCCCGGAGCACGCGCCGGACGGCCGCGCGGACCGGCCGGAGTCAAGCCTCGCCCGAGAGGAGCGAGCCCGTGGTCTCGGCGCGGCGGATCAGGTGCGCGCTCCCCGACGCGGCGAGGACCGCGGCGGGTCTCGGGAGCACGTTGTAGTTGGACGCCATCGCGAGCGTGTACGCCCCCGTCGCCGGCACCGCCAGCAGGTCGCCCGGGCGCGGCTCGGGAAGCGCTGCCCGCTCGATCAGAACGTCGCCCGACTCGCAGTGCTTGCCACACACGGCGAAGGTGCCGGCCGCGGGCTCGTCGGCCCGGTTCGCCAGCAGGGCCGAGTAGCGCGCGCCGTACAGCGCCGGACGCGGGTTGTCGCTCATGCCGCCGTCGACCGCCACCCACGTCGTGCCGCCCGACCGTTTCACGACGCCGACCCGGTACAGCGTGACGCCGGCCCGCCCGACCAGCGACCGGCCCGGCTCGAAGACCACGTGGGGCCGGGGCAGGCGCTGCACCGACCAGGCGTCAACGAGCCGGGCGACCAGCCCGCTCGCGTACGCGTCCGGGGCGGGCGCGCCGGGATCGTCCGGGGCGTGCCGGATCCCGAGGCCGCCGCCCAGGTTGACGACCTCGGGCGTCCAGCCGAGCGACGCCCGCGCCTCGGCGCAGAACTCGGCCAGCCACGCCACCGCCGTTCTGGCCGGCGCGTCGTCCACGAGCTGGGAGCCCAGGTGGACGTGCAGTCCGAGGATGTCGAGGCCGGCCTCGCGCGCGGCGGAGATCACGCCGAGCGCGTCCTCAGGCGGCACGCCGAACTTCGAGCCGGCGTGGCCCGTCCGGATCGCGGCGTGGGTCTCGGCCTCGATCCCGGGCGTGACCCGCACCAGCACGCGCCGCACCCCGGCGGCGACGCACCGCTCGACCTCTCCAGGCTCGTCCATCACCACCAGCCACGCGTCGGCGTCGGCCGCGGCGCGAAGCTCCTCGTCCGACTTGTTGTTCCCGTGGACGACGAGCGTTCCCGCCGGCACCCCCGCCGCCTGGGCGAAGCGGAGCTCGCCCAGGGTGGAGACGTCGGCGCCGATCCCCTCCTCCGTCAGCAGCCGCATCAGGGCGACGTTGGGGAACGCCTTCGTCCCGTAGACGATCGTCGCCTCCGGCGCGCCGCGGCGCCACGACCGCGCCGCCTCCCGCACCGTCTCGGCGCAGTAGACGACGAGCGGCGTGCCGTGCTCCTCGGCCAGCGCGGCTGCGCGCACGCCCCCGATCTCGAGCGCGCCGCCGTCGACTCTCGCGGTATGCGGGAAGAGCTCGAGCATCACGCTTTGCCGGCGGCGCTTACACCCCACGGCAGCGCGGCCCACCCCTCGGGCCGGCCGGGACGCCAGTGCGGATACGGGTCGTACGCCTCGCGCGGCGAGTCCGTCTCGGTCTCGACGCCCGCCCTGTAGCGCAGCGCGACCCCGGACTCACGGTAGAGGATGGTCCCTTCGTCGCGACGCGCGCCCGTCATCACCAGCACGCACGGCCCGTCGCCCGCGCCGACGAAGGTGTGGGCCGTTCCGGCGGGGCAATGGACGAAGTCCCAGGCGCGGAGCGCACGCTCCTCGCCCTCGACGATCGCGAGACACTCGCCGGCGAGGACGAGGAAGTCCTCCTGCTGCGACTCGGCGTGGTAGAGGGTGCTGGGCTTTCCCGGCTCGAGCACGGCCAGCTTGAAGCCGAGCTCGGGGAACTGCCGGGGCTCGAGGTCGGGCCGGTCGCGAACCAGCGGGACCGCGGCCTCGAAGGCGCAGCGGGCGCCGAAGGCGTCGTTGACCATCCACGCCGCGTCGCGGACCGAGACGACGAACCAGCCGTCGCCCTGCGGCACCAGCCCGGACTCGGTCGCGACGAGGCGCGACTCGCCCGTCACGCCCGCCACGCTCTCTCGTCGTTGTCCAGAACGCCCATGCAGTACCATCTTGGGCGATGAAGCAGCTGCTCGCATAGGGCAGGAGGCGAACGCGGCCGCA
The DNA here is from genome assembly GCA_963837265.1 of uncultured Actinomycetes bacterium. Classification (GTDB taxonomy): domain Bacteria; phylum Actinomycetota; class Thermoleophilia; order Gaiellales; family Gaiellaceae; genus DATBLE01. Next base: position 135,231 of record CAWIMQ010000001.1, on the reverse strand, counting down.
GCCGCGCCAGCTTCCCACGACCTCTCGATCGAGAGGTCGTTTCGTTTCAAGAGCCGTGGACCGATACGAACCCCAAGCAATCGAGGCCAGGTGGCAGCGCGTCTGGGAGGCCGAGCAGGCTTTCCACACCTCGAATCCGCCGCCCGGCGAGGAGCCGGCCAACCACTGGTACCAGCTCGAGATGCTGCCGTACCCGTCCGGGACGCTGCACATGGGCCACGTCCTCAACTACACGATGGGCGACGTCCTCACGCACTTCCGCCGGCGCAACGGCTGGTCGGTGCTGCGCCCGATGGGCTGGGACTCGTTCGGCCTGCCGGCCGAGAACGCGGCGATCCGCGAGGGCGGCCACCCGCGCGAGATCGTCGAGCGCAACATCGTCGAGATCCGCGGGCAGATGAAGCGGCTCGGCTGGGCGATCGACTGGGACCGCGAGGTCGGCGCGCACCAGCCCGGCTTCTACCGCTGGACGCAGTGGCTCTTCCTCCGCTTCTTCGAGCGCGGGCTCGCCTACAGGAGAGCGGCGCCCGTGAACTGGTGCCCGCACGACCAGACCGTGGTCGCGAACGAGTACGTGATCGACGGCCGCTGCGAGCGGTGCGGGACGCCCGTCGAGCTGCGCAACCTCGAGCAGTGGTTCTTCAAGATCACCGCCTACGCGGACGAGCTGCTCCGCTACGACCTGCCGCCCGGCGGCTCGTGGCCGGAGCGGACGAAGACGATCCAGCGCAACTGGATCGGGCGCAGCGAGGGTGCCGAGATCCTCTTCCGGGTCGAGGAGCTCGACACGGACGTCCCGGTCTTCACGACCCGGCCCGACACGCTGTACGGAGCGACGTTCTTCGTGCTCGCCCCCGAGCACCCGCTGGTCGAGCGGGTCGCGAACGACGAGGTCCTCGAGTACGTACGCCGGACGGGACAGAAGACGACCGAGGAGCGCTCCGCCGAGACCGAGAAGACCGGCGTCTTCACCGGTCACCACGCGACGAACCCGGTGAACGGCGAGCGGCTGCCGCTCTGGATCGCCGACTACGTGCTGATGGACTACGGCACCGGCGCGATCATGGCCGTCCCCGCCCACGACGAGCGCGACCGGGAGTTCGCGGAGACGTTCGGCATCCCGATCGTCGAGGTGGTCGACGAGGACGGCGTGCTGATCAACTCGGACGGGTTCGACGGGCTGCCGTTCGAGGAGGCGAAGCGCGCGATCGTCGAGAGGCTGCGGGCGGAGGGGCGGGGCGCTCCCGCGGTTTCGTACCGCCTCCGGGACTGGAGCTTCTCCCGGCAGCGCTACTGGGGCTGCCCGATCCCGATCGTCCACTGCGAGCAGTGCGGTCTCGTGCCCGTGCCCGACGACGAGCTGCCCGTGCTCCTTCCCGAAGTCGACGACTACCGGCCGAAGGGCGTGCCGCCGCTCGCCAGCAACGAGGAGTGGATGTACGTGCCGTGCCCGCGCTGCGGCGGGCCCGGGGCCCGCGAGGCGGACACGATGGACACCTTCGTCGACTCGTCCTGGTACTTCCTCCGCTACGTCGACCCTCACGACGCGGAGGCGCCGTTCGACCGCCGGGTCGTCGACTACTGGTGCCCGATCGACCACTACATCGGCGGCATCGATCACGCGACGGGCCACCTCCTCTACTCGCGGTTCTTCGTGAAGGTGATGAACGAGATGGGCCTCGTCGGCTTTCGCGAGCCGTTCGCGCGCGTCTTCCACCAGGGCTGGGTGACGATGGGCGGGACGAAGATGTCGAAGACGAAGGGCAACGTCGCCGGGCCCGACGCGGTTGTCGAGGAGTACGGCGCCGACGCGGTCCGGCTCTACATGCTCTTCATGGGGCCGGCCGACCAGGACATGGAGTGGACGGACGCCGGGATCGAGGGGATCGTGCGGTTCGTCCGCCGGCTGTGGCGGCTGGTGCACGAGGTGGCCGCGCATGCTCCGGACGAGGTCGGCGACGGGCCGCTGGTGCGCAAGGCGCACGAGACGATCCGGCGGGTCACCGACGACCTCGACCGGCGGCTGCAGTTCCACACGCCGATCGCGGCGGTGATGGAGCTGGTGAACGCCCTGGCGGACGACCCGGGCGCGCCCGGCGCATGCTTCGCCGCCGGGACGGCGGTCTCGCTCCTCCAGCCGTGGGCGCCGCACGTGACGGAGGAGCTGTGGGGCGTGCTCGGCCACGAGCGGCTCTGGGAGCAGCCCTGGCCGCTCGCCGATCCGGCCCTGCTCGAGCACGAGTCCTTCGAGCTCGTCGTCCAGGTGAACGGCCGGGTGCGCGACCGGATGCGGGTGCCCACCGGTCTCGCGGACGACGAGCTGGTCGAGCGCGCGAAGGGCTCCGAGCGCGTCCGGGCACACCTCGACGGCAAGGAGATCCGCCAGACGATCGTCGTCCCGGGCAGGCTCGTGAACCTCGTGGTCTAGCGCGTCTAGTGGAGGTCGAGCCGCCGGAACGCGATCACCACGGCGTAGAGGGCGCAGAGCCCGGCGGCGGCCAGCACGCCGTAGTCCGCGGCACCGACACCCTTCCCGATCTGGTCGTGTCCGACCGACCAGTAGAAGAGCGACGCATACCGCGCGGGCCGGATCCAGGAGACGACCGGCGCGAGCGAGCTGATCAGGTACGAGGCGGCTGCGATCGCGGTTCCGGCGCCGAGCGCGGTGCCCCTCCGCCCGGTGAAGGCGCCGACCGCCATGGCGAGAAGGCCGAGATCGAGCCCCAGCAGCCAGACCGCCGCGGAGACGGATGCGACGTTGCCGAGCGAGATGGTCAGGTCGAACGAGCGCCCGACGACGACGCACGCGCCGACCGCCGCCGCGAGCACCGCCGCCTGCCACGCCATCGCCCCGGCCTTCTCGAGGACGATGACGGCCCGGCGCACGGGCAGCGACGCGACGAGGCACAACGTGCCGTCCTCGTCCTGCCCCGCGAGCGACGCGGCCCCGTACCCGATCGTCAGGAGCAGCATCAGCAAGGGGAGGAAGTTCGCGTAGATGTTGCCGTTGAGCCAACCGTCGGGTGACGACAGCGGACCGCTCACGCCGAACAGGGCGGCTGCGGTCGAATCGCTCTTGACGAAGTCGTCGAGCGAGGTCGAGTCCTTGAAGGCGGGGTAGAGCGCGACCACGACGAGCGTGTAGACGGCCATCCCGGCCGAGTAGCCGAGGAGGCTGCGCCGGCGGCCCCAGACGTCGAGCCGGGCGATGTCAGCGCGCACGGGGCGCCTCGGGAGGGTCGCGGTAGAAGCCGAGGAAGAGCTCGTCGAGGTCGGCCGGCCGGGAGACGAGGTCGACCGGGTCGTGCTCGGCGATCGCCTTCAGGAGCGGTCCGATCGGCCCGGAGACCTGAAACGCGATCCGCGGCCCGTCGGCATCGGTGACGACCACTCCGTCGATGCCCGCGAAGAGCGCGCCGTCGACGGGCCGGGGAAACCGGGCCTCCACCTTCCTGGGCGCGCTCTCGCGGAGATGCTCGACAGTGTCGGTGGCGACGAGCTCGCCGGACCTGATGATCCCGACTCGGTCGGCGAGTCGCTGCACCTCGTCCAGCTCGTGCGACGACAGGAACACGGTTCGCCCCTCGGCGACGGTCTCGCGGACCAGCCGCTCGAACTCCTCGTGCATCAGGGGGTCGAGGCCCGTCGTCGGCTCGTCGAGAACGAGCAGCTCGGGCCGGTGCATGAACGCCAGGACGAGCCCCACCTTCTGCCGGTTCCCCTTCGACAGCTCCCTGGCCGGACGGTCGAGGACGACGCCGAAGCGTTCGACCAGCGCCCGGACGAGCGAGGGATCGCGACCGCTCCTTGCCCGGGCGAACCAGTCGATGTGCTGCTGCCCGGTCATGCGCGGGTAGAGCTCGAGCTCGCCCGGCAGGTAGCCGATGCGCCGGTGGACCTCGACGCTCTGCCGCCGGGCGTCGAGGCCGAGCACCCTCGCCTCCCCCGCGGTGGGGTGCTGGAGGGCGAGGAGCATCCGGATCGTCGTCGTCTTCCCGGCTCCGTTGGGGCCGAGAAAGCCGAACACCTGGGCCGCCTCGACCCGCAGGTGGAGATCGACCACCGCCCGCGTCGGGCCGTAGGTCTTCGCGAGGCCGCTCGTCTCGATCGCAGGCGTCATCGCGGGATCGCCGAGGCCGATCGCCGGATGCGTGGCTGACGGAACGTGGCCAGGCTCAGCGTGCAGATCGCGGCGCCGGCGAGGTAGGGAACCGCGTCGCTCGTCAGCTCCGCGAGCCCCCCGCCTGCCGCCGGGCCGACCGCGTTGCCCATCGCCCACGCTGCGTTCATCACGCCGAAGCCGACCCCCTGGGCGAGCCCGACGTGCTCGGCCGAGTGCGAGAGCATCGTGAGCGCCGGCGCGTAGAAGGCGCCGAACGCGATCGCGGCGGCGACGACGAGCGGCACCAGGAGCCACGGCCACTCCGTGGCGGCGAGGCCGAGGCAGACGAGGATCGAGCCGGCGAGCGCGAGCCGGGAGGGAAGGGCGGGGCCGAGGCGGTCGGCGACCCGGCCGAGCCAGGGATTGATCCCGCTCTCGACCGCCGCCGCGCCGACCCAGAGCCCGCCGATCGCGACCCCGTCGAAGCCACGGTCGCCGAGCGCCAGGGGGGCGAGGACGTTGAGCGTCCCGAAGAGGAGCGCGGGAATGTTCATCAGCCAGAGCCCGCGCAGGAACACGCCGTCACGAAGCGCCACGAACACGGCTCCGAGCGGCTGCGCCTCGCGCCGCGGCGGCTCGAACCTGAGCGCGACGACGACGAGGACGGCCTCCAGCCCGGCGACCGCCGCGAACGCGGCCCGGACTCCGACCACGCTGGCGGCTGCGCCGAGCACCGGCCCGAGCACCGCCCCGAAGACGGCCGCGCCCATCGCGGTGCCCATCGCCCGGCCGCGCCGGTCGGCCGGCGTCGCGAGCGCGAGCCAGGCGAGCCCGCCGGCCCAGGTGAGGGACGAGCCGAGCCCCTGGGCGAGGCGCGCCGCGAAGAGCAGCTCGAAGCTGTCGGCGAGCGCGACGCCGACGCTCGCGACGGTGACGAGCGCCAGCCCGGCGAGGACGGCGATCCGTGCGCCGAGCCGCGCCGCGACCACTCCGGCGGGAACCGCCGCGCAGAGGACGCCGATGCCGTAGGCGGCGGCGAGCGTGCCGACCGCGCTCTTCGAGAGGTGGTAGGCGTGCTCGAAGTGCGGCAGCAGCGGCGTCAGCGCGGCGAAGAGAACCGTGTCGACCACGACTACGACACAGACGAAGGGGAGCAGGCGCCGCACGATCCGAGGCTACCCACACGACTCGGCGCGGACGCTGACGGCGATCAGCCTCGCGCCCGTCTTCTTCAACGCCGCCGGCGGCTCGGCCGCCTACGCGCGCCGGCGGCGGATCGATTTCCGCCGCGGCGGTGTCTTCGCGCTCGCAACCCTGCCGGGCGCCGTGGTCGGCGCCCTGGCGGTCGGATCGGTCTCGCGCCGCGTCTTCGACGCGATCATGGCTTCGGTCCTCGCCGTGCTCGCGGCCTGGCTGCTCCTGGGCGAGCGCCGGCCGCTTGTGTCGCCCCGCGACGCTACGTCGAGCGGCGGACGGTCGTCGACCGCGCCGGCCGGGCGTACACCTACGCGGTGCCGGTGGGTCGCGGCGTGGTCTACAGCCTCGGCGTCGGCTTCGTCTCGAGCTTCCTCGGGATCGGCGGCGGCGTCATCCACGTGCCGTTGCTCGTCTGCGCCCTCGGCTTCCCCACGCACGTCGCGACGGCGACCTCGCACTTCATCCTCGCGGTCATGGCCGATACGGGGACGGTGACCCACCTCGTCCGGGGAAGCTTCGCGCACGGGCACGGCCTCCGGCGGGCGGTCGCGCCGTCGGCCGGCGTCTTCGCCGGCGCCCAGCTCGGCGCGCGCCTTTCGCTCAGGCTGCGCAGCGCGCTCATCCAGCAGCTCCTCGCCCTGGCGCTGCTCCTGCTGGCCGCCCGCCTGCTCGTCGCGCTCTGACCGTGCGCCTGGCCCGTTTGACGGGCGACGCCGGCGTGGGAGGATCTCGTTTCGCACATCGACGACCTGGAGGAGAGATGCAGACACTGCTCAAGGAGTTCCGTACGTTCCTCGTCCGCGGCAACCTCGTCGACCTGGCGGTCGCGTTCGTGATCGGCGTCGCCTTCGGCGCGCTGGTCAACGCGCTCGTCGCCGACCTGATCACGCCGATCATCGCCGCGATCTTCGGCAAGCACGACTTCTCCACGCTCGCGTTCACGATCCACAAGAGCCGGTTCCTCTACGGCGACTTCATCAACGCCGTGCTCACGTTCGTCTCGATCGCGGCAGCCGTGTTCTTCTTCGTCGTCAAGCCGTACAACGTCCTGATGGCGCGGCGCAAGACGGAGCCGCCCGTGGACGAGACCGTGCGGCCGTGTCCGGAGTGCCTGAGCGAGATCCCGCGCGGGGCGCGGCGCTGCGCGTTCTGCACCGCCGAGGTGGCGCCGGCCTAGCTCGTTGCGGCGACCGCACCCAGGCCGACGAAGATCCCGCCCGAGGCGGCGCGCACCGCTCGCCGGCGGCGACGGAGGAAACGGCCGACCGTCCCGCCGGCGAGCGCCCAGGCGCCGTCGCTTGCCAGGCCGAGCACGACCCAGCAGAGACCGAGCATCGCGACCTGCGTCCACACCGTCCGGTCACGGTCGACGAACTGGGGCAGGAACGCGAGGAAGAAGAGTGCGGTCTTCGGGTTCAGGACGTTGACGACGACGCCCTGGGTGAAGACGCGGCGGGTGCTGCGCGGCGGGCGGGCCGGCGGCGTTTCCTCGCCGTCACGCTCGAGCCACTTCCGCACCCCGACGAGCACCAGGTACCCGGCGCCCACGTACTTGACGGTCGAGAACGCGATCGCCGACGAGACGATCAGCGCAGAGAGGCCGGCGCAGGCGGCGGTGACGTGGACGAGCGAGCCGAGGTGGATCCCGGCCACGGAGACCAGGCCGCGCCGCCGCCCGCCGTCGACGCTGGTCGCGACGATGTAGAGGACGGCCGGGCCGGGGATCGCGAGCAAGAGCAGCGAGGCCGGCACGAAGACCGCAAGGGCGTGCGCCGAGGGCACAGCGTCAGCCTAGCCTCGATTCCGCACGAAGCTCGCGGGAGGGTTGGCTTGTAGCTGTTGTCTGTTCTGGAAAGGAGTTCGCGTTTCCGTTTCGGTGTTCGTGGCCACCGAGGCGAGGGCATCGCGTCGGCGGGGGCCGGTGGTTCGGGCGCTGGTGCGCATGCCGCGGCCGGTGTGGCGGGGTGGCTCGGTTTCTGGGGAGCGTGCTCGGGCGGTCAGCCGGGTGCGAGCGCGGTGACGCGTGCGAAGGCGGCAGTGAGGTCGTCGCGCCACGGCCATGCGGCCGGCAGGTGCAGCGCTCGGCGGCGGCCGGAGCGGGTGAGGCGGCCGGCGACGTGGAGGAGGCGGTGGCGGAGCCGTTTGGGTTTCGCGAGCGCGAGCTCGCCGGCGAGCACGAGCAGGCGCAGCCAGGCGAGCAGGTCCTGGGCGAGCAGCGCGAGCTCGAACCAGGCCCGGTTGGGCTCGAGCGCCTGGAAGGGCAGGCGGCCGAGGCCGAGCTCTTGGGATTCCTGGATCCGGTCCTCGACGCGCGCGTGCAGGCGGTGGCGGCGCTCGAGCTCGGCGATGTCCTCACCGGTCTGGTCGGTGAGGAAGCACTGGTAGCGGTGTCCGCCGGCGTCGGTGAAGCGCAGCTGCGCGCCCGGGTGCGGCCGTTCCTTGCGCACGATCAGCCGCGTTCCTTCCGGCCAGGCGCTCAGATCGACCTGCGCCGTCAGCTCGGCGACCCAGGCTCCCTCGCGTGCCTCCTCGCCGCCGTCGAGCGCCGGCAGCCAGCGCTTCTTCGACACCGCCAACGCGGCCTGCCCGACGCGCTCATCGACGTAGTAGCCGAGCGAGAAGCGGATCCGGCGCTCCCGCAGCGCCTGCGCGAAGGCGTGTGTGGCGCCGGCCGCGTCAGCGCGTGCGAGCAGTGGCACCGGTTCGTCGTCTTCGCGATCGGCGACCTCGGCCGGCAGCTGCGCCAGCGCCTGCTCGAGCACCGTGATGTGGTCCGCGGCGGTGTTCGAGCCGGCATTGCCAGGACGCAGCAGGCCCGCCAGGTGCTCACCCGTCTCGTCGAGGAAGCAGTGCAGCGGGTGGAAGCCGAAGCCGCCCTTGCGGTGCGGCGCCCCACCCTCCTTCTCGGTGCGGCACTCCAACAGCTGCGCGTCGAAATCGAGCGTGACCGTCTCCGGGCGCGCCCCCAGCGACCAGGCCCGCTCGCGGGCACTGCGGCGTGCGACCCGGATCGACGCCAGCTCGTCCTCGCCGAGCGCGTACAACAGCCGCGTCGCGGTCGAGTGCGACGCGACACCGCCGAACAAGTCTGGCTGCTCGGCAAGCGCGCCGAGATCCGAGACGCAGTCGCCGCCGTCGATCAGCATCGTCGCCAGATCAACCACCACCCGCCCCGGGTCGTGCAGCGGGCGCCGCTTGAACACGCCCCCGAGCCCGGACGAGAGCTCCCGCTCGACCCCCAGCCGGGCCGCCAGCTCGACCACCAGCGCCAAGCCAGAACGCGACACGAGGCCCTCCTGATCAGCAGCGATTTGAAGCGATCCGAGCCGGCTGCCAGACTTCACTCTCAAGGTGCGTCCTCCTCGTGCGGGATGTAGGTCGAGACAACCCACATCCTCCCTGCACAGGAGGACGTTTCCTTGCCCGCCACCAACGCCAGACGTGCGGAATCGAGGCTAGACGACCGGCTCCAGACCGGATCGAGGCCGCCCTAGCGAATGCCGGTGTCGATCGAGAAGTCGAGGTTGTCGACGTGGCCGAGGCGAACGTGCACCGCACCCGGCTTGACGTTGCGCGCGATCCCGACCCGCTCCGCGGTCGTCACCGTGTAGTAGCCCGGGGCCAGGAGGATGCGGTAGTGCCCCTTCGTGCCGGAACGGGCTCGAACGGCAGGGGCGCCGGTCGCGCTGACGAGGGTTCCGTGCCGGAATACGCCGCGCCGGAAGAGGAGCGTCACCTGCGCGGGCTGCGTGCACGGCTCGCCGGGGCGGCAGACCGGCCGCGTCGGCCCTCTGTGGACGACGCCTTGGAGCCCGCTCGCCGCCGTCGCGAAGATGGCCAGGAACACGAGCATCGCCTCTCGTGGTTCCCGGGCAGGCGCCTTTCCAACCCCTGTGCCTGCGATCCCGGCCGCTCGGCGGGCGGCGTCTCCGGCACGCACGCCCGACTGATCGATCTGGTCGGGGGCGGCCCGGCGGCCGACCGTGGCGGGCCGTGCCTGAGGGCAGGATGTTCCGGTTTCGTGACGATTCCGTGAGCCACGCGTGAGGGGTCCGTCGCCAGGATAGGCGACATGCAACCGCTCGTGCTCTCACGGCGCCGGGTGCTCCTCGGCGGGCTCCTGCTGGTCGTCGTGCTCCTCGTCGGCGCCCGGTTCCTGCTCCGGGCGGGAGCTCCCGCCGGGGCAGCCGCGCCGCCGATCGTCGGGTCGGCCGCGAGCGGGCCCGACGTGAGCGGCCCGCACAGCACGCGGCTCGTCGTCTACGTGGTCGGTGCCGTCCGGCGTCCGGGGCTGTACAAGCTGCCGGCGGGGTCGCGCATCGCCGACGCGGTCTCCCGCGCGGGCGGTACGACGCGGAAGGCCGACCCGGCCGCGCTCAACCTCGCGGCGCCGGTCGCCGACGGCGAGCAGGTGCTGGTGCCGGCGAGGCTGCCGCCGGCGGTGGCCGTGGCCCAGGGCGCCCCGGCGCCGGGGGCGCCGGCCGGCCCGATCCAGCTCAGCACCGCGACGGCGGAGCAGCTCGACGCGCTGCCCGGGATCGGCCCCGTCACTGCGCAGAAGATCCTCGATTACCGCAGCTCGCACGGAGCGTTCCGCTCGGTCGACCAGCTCGACGACGTCCCCGGGATCGGCCCGTCCCGGGTCGACCAGCTGCGCGGGCTGGTGGTGCCGTGACCCGCGGGCTGCGCGCCCTCGTTGCCGCAAAGCTCCGGGCCGCGCCCGGGACGCGGCTGCTCCTGCTCTACCCGTACCTGCTGGCCGCCTCGGCATGCCTGGGGCTCGCCGCGGCGAATGTCGCCCGCGGGACGGGGCCCACGGTCGCGCTGCTCGCGGCGGGGGCAGCCTTCAGCGCCGCCTTCGTCGACGACCCTCGTGCCCGGGTGGCGCTCGTCGCGGCCGGTCTGCTGCTCGCGGGCTGGTGGTGGGGGAGCGTGCGCCTCGACGCGCTCGACTCGAGCATCCTGCTGCCACGGGTCGGCGAGACGGCGAGCGCGAGGCTGGTCGTGACTGCCCCGTCTCGTTCCGGCGCCTTCCAGCTGCGCGTTCCGGCCCGGGTCGTCCGCTTCGGCTCGCTCGCGCCCGACGAGGCCGTGCTCCTCGAGCTCCCGCTCGGTCGCGCGCCTCCCCAGGGTGCGATCGTCGAGCTCGACGCGCGACTGAAGCTGCCGCGGCCGGCTTCGAACGGCTTCGACGAGCGTACCTGGCTCCGCCGGCACGGCGTCCATGTCGTGGTCGCCGCGAAGGAATGGCGGGTCGTCGGACGGCGAGGCGGCGTCGGCGGCTACGCGGATCGGGTTCGTGCCTGGCTCGCGCGCTCGCTGGCACCCGGCCTCGGGGCAGAGCGCCGAGCGGTCCTCGAGGGGATCGTCCTCGGCGAGGATCAGGGCCTCTCACCCGGCCTCCAGGACGCCTTCCGGGCGTCCGGTCTCTACCACCTGCTCGCAGTCAGCGGCCAGAACGTCGTCTTCGTCGCGGTCGGCGTGCTCGGGCTAGCGTGGCTGGTTGGCCTGCCGCGCTGGCTGGGCGAGCTCGGAGCGCTGGCGGGGATGGCCTCCTACGTGCTCGCCGTCGGGGCGCAGCCGTCGGTGATCCGCGCGGGCATCGCCGGTGCGCTCGGCTCGCTCGCCTGGCTGACGGCACGGCAGCGCGATCGCTGGCACTTCCTGCTGGTCGGCGCCCTGATCCTGCTCGCCTGGAGCCCCTACAACCTGCTCGATGCCGGCTTCCAGCTGTCGTTCGTCGCCGTCGTCGCGATCTTCGTCGCCGTGCCGCGGGCCCAGCGGCTTCTCGCCGGCTACCCGGTGCCGAAGCCCTTGGCGGAGGCGGTCGCCGTCTCGCTTGCGTGCGGCCTCGCCACCGCGCCGGTCCTCTGGCTCCAGTTCGGACGGATTCCGCTGTACTCCGTGCCGGCGAACGCCCTCGCGGCTCCCGTCGTCGGGCCGCTCCTCGGCCTGTCGTTCGCGTCCGCACTGGCCGACACGATCTCGCCGGCGGCGGCAGGCCCGATCGCGACCGTCAACGGCTGGCTGGCGGCGTACCTCGCCGGCTGCGCGCGGCTCGTCGGCGGTCTGCCGGGCGCTGTCGTCTCGACGACGGCCGGCCTCGGCGGGCTGTTGCTGCTGGCCTCGTCGGCGGTGCTGGTCCACGGCGCCGCAGTCCGGCGCACGTGGGGACGCTGACTATCCTTGGCGGTGCGTGGCGGACGAGCTGAAGTCGGCCTACCTGCTCACGGGCGGCGACCTCCCGAAGATCGAGCGTGCGATCCGCCGCCTGCGCGAGCGTTTCGGCGAGGACTCGGTCGAGCGCCTGTCCGCCCGGGAAGCCAGCGGCGAGGACGCGGTCGCAGCGTGCAACGCGCTCGGGTTGTTCGCCAGCGAGGGCCGCCTCGTGCTCGTGACCGAGGCCGAGCGCTGGAAGGCGGGCGACGCAAAGGCGGTCGGTCACTACCTCGCGGCGCCCGCGCCGGGAACGGTGCTCGCGCTCGTCGGCGAGGCGATCCGCAGGGACTCGCCGCTCGCGAAGGCGTGCGCGAAGGCGGGACAGGTGCTCGTCTACGACGTCTCCAAGCGCGAGCTTCCGAAGTGGGTGGCGGACCAGTTCGGCCGGCACGGCGTTCGCGCGAGCGCCGGCGCCTGCCGGGCGCTCGTCGAGCTGGTCGGGGAGAGTCCGCACGAACTCGCCGGCGAGGTGGACAAGCTGGCCGCCTGGGCCGGCAGGGACGAGGTCGGCGAGGGCGACGTCGAGCTCCTCGTCGCCGCGCGCGCGGAGGTGCCGCCGTTCGTCCTCACCGACGGGTGGGGGAAGCGCGATGTCGGCGGCGTCCTCGCCGCCTGCGAGTCGATCCTCGAGCGCTCGTCGCGATCGGGCGAGATCCTCATGCTGGTCGGCCGGATCGCCGCACACGTCCGGCGCGTCCAGGCGTGCCGGCGGCTCGACGCGCAGGGCATCCGTGCGCGGGATGCCGCCGCCGAGCTGAAGATGCACCCGTTCGCGGCCGAGAAGGCCTTCGCCCAGTCGCGGAACTTCTCCGAGGACGAGCTGCGGGAGGCGATCGTCCGCCTGGCCGGCCTCGACCTCGCGTTGAAGGGAGGGAGCCGCCTGCCGGCGGAGCTCGAGCTCCAGCGCGCCCTGGTCGCGATCACGCGGCCCGACGAGCCGGCACCGGCGCGCGCGGGCAACGGGCGCGAATGACGGCCCGCAGCGAGCCCGATGCCGACCGCCCGGTGATGCCGGCCGGGTACGGGGTCCCTGACACCACAGAGGGTCTCCTGCCGTGGAGCTGGGCGGTCGAGCGACTCGAGCGCGCGCTCAACTACTGGTTCAGCACCACCAGTCCGAACGGCCGGCCCCACTCGATGCCCGCCTGGGCGGTCTGGCTCGACGGCGGGCTCTAGCCTCGATTCCGCACGAAGCTCGCGGGAGGGTTGGCTTGTAGCTGTTGTCTGTTCTGGAAAGGAGTTCGCGTTTCCGTTTCGGTGTTCGTGGCCACCGAGGCGAGGGCATCGCGTCGGCGGGGGCCGGTGGTTCGGGCGCTGGTGCGCATGCCGCGGCCGGTGTGGCGGGGTGGCTCGGTTTCTGGGGAGCGTGCTCGGGCGGTCAGCCGGGTGCGAGCGCGGTGACGCGTGCGAAGGCGGCAGTGAGGTCGTCGCGCCACGGCCATGCGGCCGGCAGGTGCAGCGCTCGGCGGCGGCCGGAGCGGGTGAGGCGGCCGGCGACGTGGAGGAGGCGGTGGCGGAGCCGTTTGGGTTTCGCGAGCGCGAGCTCGCCGGCGAGCACGAGCAGGCGCAGCCAGGCGAGCAGGTCCTGGGCGAGCAGCGCGAGCTCGAACCAGGCCCGGTTGGGCTCGAGCGCCTGGAAGGGCAGGCGGCCGAGGCCGAGCTCTTGGGATTCCTGGATCCGGTCCTCGACGCGCGCGTGCAGGCGGTGGCGGCGCTCGAGCTCGGCGATGTCCTCACCGGTCTGGTCGGTGAGGAAGCACTGGTAGCGGTGTCCGCCGGCGTCGGTGAAGCGCAGCTGCGCGCCCGGGTGCGGCCGTTCCTTGCGCACGATCAGCCGCGTTCCTTCCGGCCAGGCGCTCAGATCGACCTGCGCCGTCAGCTCGGCGACCCAGGCTCCCTCGCGTGCCTCCTCGCCGCCGTCGAGCGCCGGCAGCCAGCGCTTCTTCGACACCGCCAACGCGGCCTGCCCGACGCGCTCATCGACGTAGTAGCCGAGCGAGAAGCGGATCCGGCGCTCCCGCAGCGCCTGCGCGAAGGCGTGTGTGGCGCCGGCCGCGTCAGCGCGTGCGAGCAGTGGCACCGGTTCGTCGTCTTCGCGATCGGCGACCTCGGCCGGCAGCTGCGCCAGCGCCTGCTCGAGCACCGTGATGTGGTCCGCGGCGGTGTTCGAGCCGGCATTGCCAGGACGCAGCAGGCCCGCCAGGTGCTCACCCGTCTCGTCGAGGAAGCAGTGCAGCGGGTGGAAGCCGAAGCCGCCCTTGCGGTGCGGCGCCCCACCCTCCTTCTCGGTGCGGCACTCCAACAGCTGCGCGTCGAAATCGAGCGTGACCGTCTCCGGGCGCGCCCCCAGCGACCAGGCCCGCTCGCGGGCACTGCGGCGTGCGACCCGGATCGACGCCAGCTCGTCCTCGCCGAGCGCGTACAACAGCCGCGTCGCGGTCGAGTGCGACGCGACACCGCCGAACAAGTCTGGCTGCTCGGCAAGCGCGCCGAGATCCGAGACGCAGTCGCCGCCGTCGATCAGCATCGTCGCCAGATCAACCACCACCCGCCCCGGGTCGTGCAGCGGGCGCCGCTTGAACACGCCCCCGAGCCCGGACGAGAGCTCCCGCTCGACCCCCAGCCGGGCCGCCAGCTCGACCACCAGCGCCAAGCCAGAACGCGACACGAGGCCCTCCTGATCAGCAGCGATTTGAAGCGATCCGAGCCGGCTGCCAGACTTCACTCTCAAGGTGCGTCCTCCTCGTGCGGGATGTAGGTCGAGACAACCCACATCCTCCCTGCACAGGAGGACGTTTCCTTGCCCGCCACCAACGCCAGACGTGCGGAATCGAGGCTAGGAGGCGCTCGTCGAGCCGGCGACGAGACGCGCCGCCTGCGCCTTCTTCCGGGCGGCGGTGTTCGCGTGCAGGGCGCCCTTCGAGGCGGCGCGGTCGACCCACCGGACGAGCAGGCGATGCTCGGCTGCGATCTCCTCGGCGTTCCCAGTCTCGACCGCTGCCTCCAGCCGCTTCGTCAGGGTCTTCACGGTCGAGCGGTACCGGAGGTTCTCGGCCCGCTGCCGCTCCGTGATCCGGACGCGCTTCTCCTGCTGCTTGATGTTCGGCATAGCGTGAAAGCGCCGGCGACCGCCGGCGCCACGATGGTAGCAACAGGCGCTCTCCCTATGCTCACGCCGTGAGCACACGGTGCCGGGCACTTCCAGGAGGGACCACGCGTGCGCGCGGGCAGTGCCGGACACCGTTACGGACGGCGTCGTGGGGCAGCGCGTGAGCACCTCGTCCGAGGAGGTCGTTCCCGCGCCGGCCGGCGCCGGCCACAGCCACCGCCTCGCCCGGTCGACCGCGATCTTCTCGCTCGCGACCGGCCTCTCGCGGGTGCTCGGTCTCGTCCGCGAGATCGTCGCTCGCTACTACTTCGGGACCGTCGGCGCGATCAACGCCTTCGAGGTCGCCTTTCTGATCCCGAACACGGTGCGCTCCCTCGTCGCCGACGCCGCCCTGTCGTCCGCGTTCGTGCCGGTCTTCAGCGACCTGCTCGTCAAGGGAGAGCGCAGGCGTGCCTGGCGCGTCGCCTCCAGCCTGTTCTGGCTCGTCCTGCTCGGCCTCGGCGGCGTCACGGCCCTCTTCATCCTGCTCGCACCGTGGATCATGCGCGCCTTCGGCTACGGCGATCTCGCCGTCGGCCTCTCGCGCGTCCTCTTTCCCATCGTCGTCCTGCTCGGGCTCTCCGGGATCGTGGTCGGCATCCTGAACACCTACGAGCACTTCACCGTCCCCGCGCTGACGCCGGTCTTCTGGAACGTCGCGATCATCGCCGGCCTCTTGCTCGGGATCCCGCACGTGAGCGGGCGCGACCACGAGTTGTACGTCTACGCGTTCTCGATCCTTGCGGCGACGCTGTTGCAGTTCCTGCTTCCGATCCCCTGGCTGCGCGGGCGAGACGGCCGTCTGCACGTGGTGATCGACTGGCGCGACCCGGCCGTCCGCCGGACGCTCGTGCTGATGGTCCCGATCACCATCGGTCTCGGGCTGATCAACTTCAACGCGGTCGTCGACACCTTCTTCGCCGCCCGCTTGATCGACCGCAACCACGCGCCCAGCGCGATCAACGCCGCCTTTCGCCTGTACATGCTCCCGCAGGGCATGTTCTCGGTCGCGGTCGCGACGGTGCTGTTCCCCTCGCTCGCGCGGCTCGCCTCGCGGGCCGACCTGGAGGGGTTCCGTACGACGGTGGCGACCGGGATCCGCCAGATCGCGTTCCTCCTCGTGCCCGCGAGCGTGATCTGCGCCGTCCTCGCCGACCCGATCGTCCGGGTCGTCTTCCAGCGCGGCGACTTCACCTCGAGCCAGACGCCTGCGACCGCCGACGCGCTCGCCGCGTTCTCGCTCGGCCTCGCCTTCAACGGCTTCATGCTGATGCTGAACCGCGCCTTCTTCTCCCTGCAGTCGCCGTGGATCCCGACCTGGGTCGCGCTCGGCAACCTCGGCCTGAACGCGGCGCTCGACGGCGCCTTCTACACCCTCGGGATCTGGGGGCTCCCGCTCTCGACCTCGGTCGTCAACATCGCCGGCTCCGCGGCGCTGCTCTGGCTGCTCCACCGCCGGCTCGGGCGGCTCGAGCTGGGGGAGACGGTACGCACCGTCACCCGTGTCACCGCCGCGAGCGCCGTGCTCGCGGGCGCCGGCTACGGCCTCTGGTACGGGCTCCACCACGCGCTCGGCCACTCGTTCGGCGCCGCGCTCGGCGCCCTCCTCGTCGCCCTCGCCGGCGGGATCGCCGCGTACGGCGTGTCGTGCCGCGCGCTCGGCGTCCGCGAGCTCGAGACGCTCCTGTCCCTGCGCCGGGGGCGCTCGGTCTGAGATCCTCCGCGTGAACCCGACAAGGAGGAACGATGGCCGTCGCTTTCGTCGCCGAGATCCCCGGAATGACCACCGACATCTACGACCGCGTGATGTCGAACGTGAACTGGGGCTCGGGCAGCCTGCCCGAGGGATTCGTCTCCCACTACGCGTGCGAGACGCCCGAGGGCCTGTTCGTCTTCGACGTCTGGGAGCAGGCCGACGACTGGCGTCGCTTCGCCGATGAGTCGCTCGGCCCCGCGATCGCCGAGGCGACCGGCGGCCAGGCGCCGCCGCTGGAGCCGCGGTTCTACCCGATCCACAACGAGGAGCATCGCTAGCCCCCCCGGGATCGGCTTCCGGCCGCTCGCCGAGGCGGATCTCCCGCTCGTCGAGGGGTGGCTCAGCCGCCGGCACGTGGCGCGCTGGTGGCGCGACCCGCTCGAGGTCGCGGTCGAGAAGCGCCGCGCTGCGATCGGAGGGAGCCGGGACGTCGACCACTATGTGATCCTGCTCGACGGCCGGCCGGCCGGGATGATCCAGACCTACGGGGTCTCGGTCGATCCCGAGTGGCAGATGCTGATCGGCGCCGAAGACGGTGCCGCGGGCGTCGACCTGTTGATCGGGGAGCCCGATCTGGTCGGCCGCGGTCTCGGTCCCCAGGTGCTCACGGCCTTTGCGCGCGAGGTCGTCTTCGCCGATCCGGCTGTGACCGCCGCCGTCGCAACGGTCGAGGAGCCGAACCGCCGCTCCTGGCGCGCGTTCGAGAAGGCCGGCTTCCGGCACGTGCGCGACGTCGACGAGGACGGCCTGCCGCACCGGCTCATGCGCCTCGACCGAGCCGGGTCCGTCTAGCCAGTATCGGGCGCGGCGCGATGTGCCTCGACCTGCCGGTCGCACTTACGGGAACAGTGTTGCGAATCGCGGATCGCCGCGGATCGGGTCGAGGTCGGAGTCACCGCGAGCGGTCTCGGCCAGGTCGGGCCGCTCCACGATCGCCGCCGAGAGGTGCTCGAGCGCGGCGTCGGTCTCGCCGAGCTGCGCCTCGGCGCAGGCGAGGTTGAAGAGGAGCGTGCCGCGGTCCTCGTGCCGGTCGAGCGCGGCGGCGAGCAGCTCCTTGGCCTCCTGGAAGCGGCCCTGCTCGAACAGTGGCAGGACCTCGGCGTTCGTCTCCCACGAGCGGGGCGTGTACGTCTCGCCAGGCTTCGCGCCGACGGTAAGCACGGTCGTCTCCGCCTCGGCCGCGACCGCGCCCCGGTTCGCGTCCGGGTTGCGGACGAAGACGATCGTCCCGGCCGGCGCGTCCACCTCCTCGCCCTCGACGGTGAACTTCGCCCGCCCGGCCGTGACGAGGTAGAGCTCCTCGTGCCCGGACGGCTTCTCGTCGTGTGCGGGGATCACGGCCGCGCCCGCCTCGTGCCCCGTCCAGGCGTTGATCCCGAACGAGCGGATATCGAAGTGCCGCCGGATCGGCGACCAGCCGCTCCCGAGCTCTAGGTCGGCGATCCGCGCCGTGTCGTAGCTCCTTCCGGTCATCTCTCGCCTCCGTATGTGGTGGCCACGCGAGCTGCGCTCCAAGTTGTCTACATGATGATCAGGTCCGGCTCCTGAGACAGCCGAGCAGGATGCCGTGCGTCAGGTCGAAGGACGGCAGCCCGAGTCGGGTCAAGCCCGGAATCGGGCGATGCTCGATTACGACGTTACGGAGGACCAGGAGGCCGTTCCGATCGGGACCTTGCAGGGTCAACCCCTCGTTGTCTGTGTCCAGACTCATTGCCCCTCGCGGAACAGGCGTCATGCCCGGGTGCGCGGCATAGAACGCCGTCCAGAGGTCGTGGTAACGACGAGCACCCGCGTCATCCGAGAAGAACACGAGCTCCGCGAAATCATCGAAGTAGTTCTTAGGGATGAAGGTCACGCTGAACCCACGCGTGCCCGCCGGTATCCAATCGCGGATGTTCACTCCGTCTGGAAGCCGCACTCGAAAGTACGTCTCGTACTTGGCGTCCTCGGCGACCGCGAACTGTGTCTCTGGCCCCTCCAGCCCGAACACGAAGGGCAGTGGCCTTCTGTCAGACACGTTCCGGGCGTACTCGGGTCGATGTTCGAGGCACCTGAGGGTCGCAGACGCGTCGAAGTAGGTCGATGCCTGGGACGCGCAGGACGCCGCTACCAGCGCGATGAAAACGCAGGAGACATACAAACCCGAGACCCGTGTGCGACCTACCAACCCCTCACCATTACTTCGATCGTCAGGCTTGGTCAAACGAGTCACCTTCTTGGACTGGGCGATGCAGTGCAGGGTTCACCCGACCGCCCGCACGGGGGCCGGCGGCCGCCGGCCCTCACGGGCCCGCGCCGCCCGCCGGCCGCGCCGTCACGGAGCCCGAGTGGCAGCCGGCCGCTGCTCGAGCAGGCAGAGCGCGACGAGGAACTCAAACGGATTGCCGGGAGGAGCTGGAATCAGCCCGTTGCGCCATGCCCACGCGATCCGGATCAGCCGGAGCATCCGCATCGTGCACATGCTTCGCGCCGTCAGCCGGCGGCTGACGTAGTTCAGGAGCGTTCGACCTGCCGCCTTGACCGTCTCACTGACTTCGAAGGACCCGTCGTCCCCGCGCTTGACGAGGTACTTCGAGATGTACCCGGCGCACTCGGAAGCCGGCCGGGGTGACCGCATCGGCTTCGCATCCACGTAGCCGAACCCGTAGCGGTGGCCGAGCTTGCGCATCGCCTTCACGTACTCGCTCGCCCAGGCGCACTCGATCGCGGTTTCCAGCCCGACCACGAAGTGGAGATGCCAGACACCGCGTCCCTGCAGTTCCCACTGGTAGAGCAGCAGCCCGCCCCTGTAATCCGCGCCGTTCCGTTCCATCGCGCGATCCGCCCGCTGCTTGCAGACACGGTTCAGATCCCGCCACCAGCCGCGCGATAGATTGTTCCACTGCTCCGCCACTGACGCGACGACCTTGCAGCCCTTCTTCTTGCCGTCGCACTTCTCGCCCGGGGGATGCGTGCACAGCGTCCGATCAAAGACAAGCCCGGCAGCCTCACCCGGCGCGGTCAGCGTCAGCATCGCCGCCAGGCCGCCGTACACGTCGAGATTCGTCCACGACTTCCGCATTGTGTCCCGCGCCCAGGTCTCCGAGTAACCCGGGCAGTCACGCCGCCGGCAACGCGACACCGTCACCGGCAGCGGCCTGTTGCAGTGCTCGCACAGCCGCATCCCGCGCGCCGCGAGCGCTGCTCGCCTGGCCGGTCCGAGCACGGCTGTCGCGCTAAGCTCAGCCGGACGGCTCATCGCCTGTCACCCCAGGCCCGAGCCCGTCAGCTTCGATCCACGGCCCGCGCCGCAAACGCGGGTCGTCGGCTATCCGGGCAACGTTTCGACCGTCCCAGCGCGACCTCACCGAGACCTCACCAGAACGAAAAGCAGCGGCTTCTACCGCAACAACGGCAGTTACCGCTCGATGCGGAAAATGGCTTAGTTCAGCGGTTTCCGCTTCACAGCTACCATCCCGCGGAGACCCCATGGACCAGGGCAGGATCCGCAACTTCTCGATCATCGCGCACATCGACCACGGCAAGTCGACGCTCGCCGACCGCATCCTCGAGCTCACCGAGACGATCACCGGCCGCGACATGCGCGAGCAGGTGCTCGACTCGATGGAGCTCGAGCGCGAGCGCGGGATCACGATCAAGGCGCAGGCCGTCCGCGTGATGTGGAAGAGCCACGAGCTCAACCTGATCGACACGCCCGGCCACGTCGACTTCACCTACGAGGTGTCCCGGTCGCTGCAGGCGTGCGAGGGCGCGGTGCTCGTGGTCGACGCCGCGCAGGGGGTCGAGGCCCAGACCGTCGCGAACGCCTACCTCGCGATCGAGAACGACCTGGAGATCGTCGCGGTGGTGAACAAGATCGATTTGCCGCAGGCCGATCCCGACAGTGCCGCCCGCGAGATCGCGCAGCTGATCGGCGGCTCCGCGGACGACGTGTTGAGCATCTCCGCGAAGACCGGCGAGGGTGTCGCCGGCGTGCTCGACTCGATCGTCGAGCGGATCCCCGCGCCTGCCGGCGACCCGGCAGCGCCGCCGCGCGCGCTGATCTTCGACTCGTCGTACGACCAGTACCGCGGCGTCGTCGCATTCGTCCGCGTCGTCGACGGGACGTTCCGCTCCGGCGAGCCGCTCCGGGCGATGGCGCAGAGGACCCAGTTCGACGCCGAGGAGCTCGGCTTCATGTCGCCGACGATGCGGCCGGTGGCCGAGCTGACCGCGGGCGAGGTCGGCTACGTGATCACCGGCCTGAAGGACGTCTCGCGCCTGCGTGTCGGCGACACGCTCACCTCCCGTGCGCGCCCGGCGGCCGAGCCTCTGCCCGGCTACAAGGACGTGAAGCCGATGGTGTTCGCGGGCCTCTTCCCGACCGACTCCGACCAGTACCCGGAGCTTCGCGATGCGCTCGAGAAGCTGAAGCTGAACGACGCCGCCCTCTTCTACGAGCCGGAGACCTCGCAGGCGCTCGGCTTCGGCTTCCGCTGCGGCTTCCTCGGCCTCCTGCACATGGAGATCGTCCGCGAGCGGCTCGAGCGCGAGTTCGATCTCGACCTGCTCGTCACGGCGCCGAACGTCGCCTACCGGGTGACCACGAAGGCCGGAGGGGAGGTCGAGGTGCACAACCCGGCCGAGATGCCGCGGGAGGTCGAGGAGGTCGACGAGCCGTACGTGAAGGCGTCGATCATCGTCCCGAAGGAATACGTCGGAGCGGTGATGGAGCTGGCGGGCGAGCGGCGCGGGCGCTTCGACCACATGGAGTACCTGTCCGAGGAACGGGTGCTGCTCTCCTACGACCTGCCGCTCGGCGAGATCGTCCTCGACTACTACGACCAGCTGAAGTCGCGGACGCGCGGCTACGCGAGCTTCGACTACGACTTCGCCGGCTTCCGCCGCGGCGACCTGACCCGGGTGGACATCCTGATCGCCGGGGAGCCGGTCGACGCGCTCTCGCTGATCATCCACCGCGACGGCGCCTACGCGCGGGGCCGGGCACTGGTCGAGCGGCTGCGCAAGGAGATCCCGCGGCAATTCTTCGACGTGCCCGTGCAGGCCGCCATCGGCTCCAGGGTGATCGCCCGCGAGACGATCAAGGCCAAGCGCAAGGACGTGCTCGCCAAGTGCTACGGCGGCGACATCACGCGCAAGCGCAAGCTGCTCGAGCAGCAGAAGAAGGGGAAGAAGCGGATGAAGCAGGTCGGGTCGGTCGAGGTCCCGCAGGAGGCGTTCCTCGCCGTGCTCAACCTCGACCAGGAGAAGAGATAGAGGCATGGCGCTGGAGATGCGATCAGCGTGCGAGCGGTGTGGGGCCTCGCTGGCGCCCTCCGGCCCGGCCACGATCTGCTCCTTCGAGTGCACGTTCTGCGCAGACTGCGCGGAGGCGATGGAGGGCGTGTGCCCGAACTGCGGCGGCGAGCTCCTGCCGCGGCCGCGGAGGGCGCCGTGAGCGTCGCCAGCCTTCGGCTCGCTCCCGCGAGGCTCCCCGGCGGAATCGGCGTCCGGAAGAAGGAGGCCTGGCGGGGAAAGCCGTCTGCGGCCCATCACCCTGCGACCGGTGCCCTCGCATGTGCGGCGCCGCCGCACGAGAGAAAGGTGGGTTCCCCCACGCGGGTTCCCCCGGGATCCCTCCCGGCTCACGGGTCGGAGATTCGTCCATGAGCGGGACGAGGCACCTGTACGTGCACCTGCCGTTCTGCGCGCACCGCTGCGGCTACTGCGACTTCGTCACCGTGGTCGGCCGCCGCGACCGGCACGAGGCGTACGTGGACGCTCTACTCGCCGAGCTGGAGCTGGAGCGGAGCGCGCTCGCCCGGCGGGTCGAGACGGTCTTCCTCGGCGGCGGGACGCCCACCTTCACCGAGCCGGCCGCGCTCGAACGCCTGCTGGCTGCGCTGCCCGGCGCCGACGAGGTCACCGTCGAGGCGAACCCGGAGACGGTCACGCCCGCCCTCGCCCGGCTCCTGTCACGAAACCATGTCGATCGTGTGTCGATCGGCGCGCAGTCCTTCCAGCCGCGGCTCTTGGCCGTGCTGGAGCGGGGTGCGCAGCCCTCGCACGTCCGCCGCGCCGTGTACGTTCTGCGTGATGCCGGATTCGACAACATCTCCCTCGATCTCGTCTACGGGATCCCCGGCCAGAGCGCCGCCGACCTCGCCGCCGACCTCGCCGGGGCGCTCGCGCTCGAGCCCGAGCACGTGTCCTGCTACGAACTGGAGGCGAAGCCGGGCACGCGTTTCACGCACGCGCACGGAACCGAGCTCGGGCGTCAGGCCGAGGCGATGGAGTCCTACTTCGAGCGGGTCGTCGAGACGCTGACCTCGGCGGGCTACCGCTGGTACGAGACGGCGAACTTCTGCCGGGAGTCCCGTCTCGCCGGCGGGCGGGACCTGCGGGCGCGGCACAACCTCGGCTACTGGCTCGGGCGGGACTACCTCGGGCTCGGTATCGGCGCGGTCTCGACAATCGAGGGGGTGCGGCGGCGGAACACGCCGCGCCTCACCGGGTACCTCGCCGCGCTCGCGAGCGGCCGGAGGCCACCGCGAGAGCTCGAGGCGCTCGACGACCGCGTCCGCTCGCGCGAGCGCCTGATGCTGGGGCTGCGCCTGGACGAGCCGCTCCCGCTGGCGGGTGTCGGCGAGGCGTTGGACCGGGACGCGCTCGCACGGCTCGAGCGGCTGGGCCTGGCCGCCCGGGACCGCGAGACCGGCGAGGAGACGCTCGTCCTCACCGAGCGGGGCCGCTTTCTCGGCGGAGGGGTGACCGCGGACCTGCTCGCGTAGCATTTTCAGCGGAAACATGATCACGCCGGGCCCAGATCTCACCGACCGCCAGCGGCAGATCCTCGTCCGCGTCGTCGAGGAGTACGTCGCCACCGGGCAACCGGTCGGGTCGAAGAACCTCGTCGCGCGTGCCGGGATGCGGGTCTCGTCCGCGACGGTACGGAACGAGCTCGCCGAGCTCGAGCGCTGCGGCCTGCTCACCCACCCGCACACCTCCGCCGGACGGGTCCCCACCGACCGCGGCTACCGCTACTACGTCGACCGCCTGCTCGAGCGGCGGCAGCCGCGGCCGCAGTCGTTCCCGCTCGACCTGCGCGAGGCCCGCAGCGAGGTCGAGTCGGCACTGCAGGCGACGACCGAGATGCTCTCGCAGGTGACGCGCCTGATCGCGCTCGTGTCCGCGCCGCCGCTCGAGACCGCGACCGTCCGGCACGTCGAGGTGCTGATGCTCCAGCCCCAGATCGTGATGGTGGTCGTGATCACCTCGAGCGGCGGCGTGACGAAACGCGTCCACGCCTTCGACAGGCCGATCGACCCGGGGCTCGTCCACTGGGCGGGTCAGTACCTGAAGGACCAGGTCGTCGGCCTGACGCTCGGCAGCGGCCGGCTGCGCGGGCGGCTCACCGATCCCGGCCTTCCCGCGGCCGAGCGCGCGTTCCTGGAGGTGATCGCGCCCGCGTTCACCGAGGCGGAGGGCGACGAGCAGCGCGTGTACGTCGGCGGGGCCGCCGGCCTGCTCGACGAGGTGCGCGACGACGAGCTCGGCTCGTACCGCTCGCTGATCGACCTGCTCGAACGCCGCCGCGCCGTGCTCGACCTCCTCGCGGACGCGCTCGACCCGCGGCGCCCGTTCGTCCGGGTCGGCGACGAGCTGCACGATCCGGCTCTTCACGACCTCGCGCTCGTCGGCGCGGCCTACGGGATCGCGAACCGTACGCTGGGGGCGGTGAGCCTGATCGGCCCGACCCGCATGGACTACGACAAGGCGATCCGCACCGTCCGCTCGGCCGCCTCCGAGCTGTCCCGCTTCGCCGAAGTCATCTACGGCGACTGATTCCGGTGAGCACGCAACGCGACTACTACGACCTGCTCGGCGTCGAGCGCACGGCGACGGAGGCCGAGATCAAGAAGGCGTTCCGGGCCCGGGCCCGCGAGCTGCACCCGGACGTGTCGGAGGACCCGGACGCGGAGGAGCGGTTCAAGGAGGTGGTCGAGGCCTACGAGGTTCTCTCCAGCTCCGAGCGCCGCCAGCTGTACGACCGTTTCGGCCATGCTGGGCTGCGCAGCCGCGGATTCACGCCGTCGAGCTTCGACTTCGGGACGCTCGGCGATCTCTTCTCGGCGTTCTTCGGCGACGACCTGTTCGGCGCCGGGGCGCGCACGCGTGGCGCGGCTCGCGGGGCGGACGTTGCCGCCGAGGTCGAGATCGAGCTCGTCGAGTCCGCGCGCGGCGTGCAGCGCGAGGTCCCGCTCCACGTCGCCGTTCCCTGCGCGCGGTGCGACGGGAGCGGCTCCGAGCCCGGCACCGCTCCCGTCGCCTGCCCGGCGTGCGGCGGCGCGGGCAGGGTCCAGGAGGTCTCGAACACCGTCTTCGGCCAGTTCGTCCGGACGCAGGCCTGCGGCCGCTGCGGCGGCGCCGGCCGGGTGATCGAGCATCCGTGCGAGACGTGCGACGGCGTGGGCCGCGTGCTCGAGGAGCGAACCCTGACCGTCGAGGTCCCGCCGGGCATCCACGACGGGCAGCGGATCCGGCTGGGCGGCGAGGGCCACGCGGGCGAGCTCGGCGGCCGGGCCGGCGACGTGTACGTGCTCGTGCGCGTCCGTCCCGATCCGCGCTTCGCCCGCGAGGGTCACGACCTGATCTCGCAGGTCGACCTGACGGTCACCCAGGCCGCCCTCGGCGCGAGACTCTCCGTGCCGACGATCGACGGAGAGACCGAGCTCGAGTTCGAGGCCGGCACCCAGCCCGGAGAGGTGCGCGTCCTGCGCGGGGCGGGGATGCCCGTGCTCCAGGGGCGCGGCCGGGGCGACCACCGTCTGATCGTCAACGTCATCGTCCCGCGCCGGCTGACCGACGAGCAGCGCGGCCTGCTCGAGCAGTTCGAGCGCGAGACGGACGAGGAGACGTACCGCCCCGACGACGAGGGGTTCTTCGACAAGCTGAAGAGCGCCTTCCGCTGACGCCCGGGCCCCGAGACCCCGACGTCAGGCGCCACGGGCCGCCTGGCCATGCCCGTCGGCGTGACGCCCCCTTGCTTGCCGCGCCGGCCTCCCGGCGTGCGCCGGTCGGCTCCTGGTCGGCCAACCGGTGAGTCTCATGCGCGTCTCGGTGACCGTGCCGCCCGCCGAGGCGGAGCGGGCACGGGCGATCATGCTCGAGCTCTTTCCCGAGGGCTTCGAGGAGCGCGACGGCGCCGACGGAGTCGAGCTCGCGGCCTACACGGACGCCCGCGGCGAGGAGCGGCTCTGGTCCGCCTTCGGCGGTGCCCGCTCCGCCGACGTCGAGGAGGGATGGGAGGAACGGTGGCGAGCGTTCCACCGCCCGGTTCGTGTCGGACCGCTGTGGATCGGTCCACCGTGGGAGGAGCCCGAGCCGGGAGCGATCCCCGTCGTGATCGACCCCGGCCGCGCGTTCGGCACCGGTGCGCACCCGACCACCCGGCTCTGCCTTGAGCTGCTCGTGGACCGTCCGGCGGGCAGCCTGCTGGACGTCGGCTGCGGGTCCGGCGTGCTCGCGATCGCGGCGGCGAGGCTCGGCTTCGCTCCCGTGCACGCGGTCGACGTCGATCCCCAGGCGATCGAGGCGACCCGGCGGAACGCGGAGACGAACGGCGTCACGCTGGACGCCCGCGTCGCCGACGCGCTCACCGATCGGCTGCCCCCGACCGACACGGCGGTCGTCAACGTCGCGCTCGAGGTCGACCGGCCGGTCGCCGGCCGGGTCTCGTCACCGTGCCTGATCACGTCCGGGTACCTCGCCGCCGAGGCTCCGGAGCTCCCGCACTATCGGCGGGCCGCGCGGCGTGAAGCCGACGGCTGGGCTGCCGACCTGTACCTGCGGACGCAGTAAGGTCCCGCGCCATGGCCACCTTCTCGGTCGAGTTCCTGGGCTGCAAGGTGTCGCACGCCGACGGGCAGGCGATCCGTGAGCAGCTGCTCGCGGACGGGCACGAGGAGCGTCGAGGCGGCGACGTCGCCGTGCTGAACACCTGCTGCGTCACGCACGAGGCGCTGCGGAAGTCGCGGCACGCTGCCTCACGCGCCGCTCGTACCCATCGCCGCGTGTACGTGACAGGGTGCGGCGCCAACCTCTCGGCGGACGCCTTCGCCGGGCTGCCCGAGAACGTGGTCGTGGTGGGCCGGCGAAGCGAGGACACTCCCCGGCTGGTCGCCGACGACCTCGGCGCGATCGGCTGCGTGCAGGCGGACGCGCGCCTGGATCGCGTCCGCGCCTTCGTCAGGGTGCAGGACGGCTGCAGCTTCTCCTGTACCTTCTGTGTCGTCCCCCTGGTCCGCGGAGGGTCGCGAAGCCGCCGGGCCGCCGGCGTCCTGGCCGAGGTTCGGCGCCGCGTGGAGCAGGGGCACCGCGAGGTCGTCCTCACGGGGATCAACCTCGGCTGCTACCGCGACCGGGAGGCCGGTTACGACCTGCCGCGGCTGATCCGCGAGGCGGGGGCGACCCCCGGCCTCGCCCGGCTGAGGCTCTCGTCGATCGAGGTCAACCACCTGTCCGAGCCGCTCGTCGCCGCCCTTCGCGAGACGCCGACCGTCTGCCGCCACCTGCACGTCCCGCTCCAGTCCGGCGACGACGGCATCCTTCGGGCGATGGCCCGCCGCTACGACGCCGCCACCTACCTGCGCCGCCTCGCGCCCGTCGCCGACTTCAACCTGACCACCGACGCGATCGTCGGCTTTCCGGGCGAGGACGAGCGCGCATTCGAGCAGACGCTCCGGGTGGTCGAGCAGTCGGGTGCGACGAAGGTTCACGTCTTCCCGTACTCGCCGCGGCCGGGCACGGCGACCGCCGGCACGGACCCGGTGCCGAAGCGGGCGAAGCGTGAGCGCAGCGCACGGCTACGGGCCGTCTCGCACGAAGCCTGCCTGCGACGCTGGCGCGGGAAGATCGGGGCCGAGGACGTCGTCCTCGTCGACCGGCCGGGCCGGGGCTACGGCGACGACTACTCGCCCTGGTTCGTCGACGCGCCGGTCGGAGCGCTCGTCCGCGCCCGCGGCGGGGCAGTCACCGGGGAGGGGATCCGCGCCGCGTGAGGCCATTTTGCTGCGCAAAATGGTTAGCAAGGCTCTCTGGAACGGAAATGTCATGAGCGAACCGGACTGCATCTTCTGCAAGATCCACCGCGGCGAGTTGCCGGCGAAGGTCGTCAACCGCGCCGACGGCCTGCTCGCGATCGAGGACATCGACCCGAAGGCCCAGGTTCACCTGCTCGTCATCCCCGAGCGGCACGTCGAGACCTTCCGCGACATCGGCGACCTGTCCGAGCCGGAGGCCAAACGGCTCCTCGACTTCGCCGCCGAGACGGCGCAGGTCGCCGGGCTGGACGAGTATCGCCTGATGAACTTCTGCGGCGCCGGGGCGGGTCAGACGGTCTTCCACCTGCACCTCCACATCCTCGGCGGGGCCATGCAAGGGATGCCTCGATGACGCGATCTTGCCGCGCGGACGAGTCGAATCACTTCCGGCCCGACGGGACGGAAACGGCATGAGCCTGATCGAGCGGCTCGAGGCCGACCTGACCGCCGCGATGAAGGGCCGAGACACGGCGCGGCGTGACGCCCTGCGTCTCATCCTGGCCAGCCTGCGCTCCGCGGAGAAGGAGCTGCAGCGGCCGCTGCACGAGGACGAGGAGCTGCAGGTGCTCCAGCGCGAGCGCAAGCGGCGCCTGGAGTCGGTCGAGGCGTTTCGCGCCGGAGGCCGCGAGGAGCGGGCGGCGGCGGAAGAGACGGAGCTCGCCGTGCTCGAGGAGTTCCTGCCGGAGCCACTCTCCGAGGAGGAGCTGGAGCGGATCGTCGACGACGCGATCGCCGAGGTCGGGGCGACGAGCATGCGTGAGCTCGGCCGGGTGATGGCCGACGTGATGCCCCAGATCGCCGGCCGCGCCGACGGCTCGGCGGTCAGCCAGCTCGTCCGCGAGAAGCTCGCCTGACAACGTGGGGGAACCGAGGGTCCCCCGCGGGCCCCTCCTTCTGCTCGCTCGCTTTGCTCGCGCCGCCTGCCGGCGGCGGGCGGCTACCGTCCGCACCCGCACGGGTCGGGCGCGGCAGCGGACGGGCTGAGCAAGAATCCTCTTGTGAACGAGAAGGTGAACCTCGCCGAGAAGCTGGCGCTCGTCGCCGATCACTGGGCGCCGCGGCAGGTCGCCACCCTGAACGACTACAAGGTGCTGCTCGTCAAGGTGAAGGGCGAGTTCGTCTGGCACAGCCATCCCGAGACAGACGACTTCTTCCTCGTGCTCGAAGGTGAGCTCGAGATCCAGCTGCGCGACCGGACGGTCGTGCTCGGGCCGGGCGAGCTGTTCGTCGTCCCGGCCGGGGCGGAGCACTGCCCGCGCGCGCGGGAAGAGGCGCACCTGCTGCTGGTCGAGCCGGTCGGCACCGTGAACACGGGCGACGCACCGGCCGGCGAGCTGACCACCGAGCCGCGCCCGATCTGACGTCCCGGGTGCCGCCTCCGGGACGTTTCCGGCCGCGTCCGATCGGGCCCCGCTTCAGGCGTCCCCGGCGATCGTACCCACGAAGGCGTGACGCGCGGGTCACGCCTTCGTGCCGAAGGCATGCCGGATGCGGCAAGCGCCCCTTCCCCCGCGGGACGGTCGAGATCGCAGCCGGGAGGGGTCGGGCAGGCCCTGCCGCGAACGATCGACGATCGCGGCAGTGGCAGGCCCGGCCGTCAGTCGGTCTCGACGATCATCAGCGTGTTGCCGTCCGGGTCGCGGAACCAGAACATCGGCGGCACGGGGTCGCCCATGCGCATGACCTCGGGGTCGACGTCCACGCCCGCAGCTTGCAGCTCGGCGTGGGCCGTGTCGGCGTCGTGGGTGGTCAGGGCGATGCGGGTCTCGACGCCGGCGGAGTCGCCCGTCCGCGGCAGGACGAGCGCGATCGCGGTCTCGCCCCCGGGCGGCGCGACCTCGAGCCAGCGGTCGCCGCGGCCGTACGGGATGTCCGCTCGCTTCTCGAAGCCGAGCGTGCCCGTGTAGAAGTCGAGCGCCCGGTCCTGGTCCGAGACCGGGACCAGCACGCGTCCGACCTGGGTGATGCGGGTGGTCTGGTGCATGTGTGCCTCCTCCTGTTCGTCGGGTCGCGAGCTACGACTGCGCGTGGGGCGGAATCTCATCGCCGGAGCGCTCCGGGCCGAACCGGGAGAACGTCGTTCCGCCCTGTTTCTACACTGTGCGCGTTGCAGGAAGTTCTCTCGATCTCGAACGACGTCGCCGCCGAGCTGGCGGGCGTCGGCGACGG
Organism: uncultured Actinomycetes bacterium; assembly: GCA_963837265.1. Classification (GTDB taxonomy): domain Bacteria; phylum Actinomycetota; class Thermoleophilia; order Gaiellales; family Gaiellaceae; genus DATBLE01. Next base: position 105,559 of record CAWIMQ010000001.1, on the reverse strand, counting down.
CGTGCTCGGCGCGCTTCGCGAGCGGCTGCACTGCACGATCCGCCTGCGCGGGAACCAGCTCACGCTCGAGGGCGAGAATACCCGCGTCGCCGAGGCCCGCGCGGTCGTCGACGAGCTCGTCGAGCTGGTCGAGGGCGGCCACGAGATCGGCCCGAGCACGGTCGACGCCGTTCTCGGCGCGCTCGACCAGGCCGAGGACATCCGCGACGTCTTCGAGGACGTCGTCTGGCGGCACCGCGGCAAGAAGATCGCGCCGAAGACGGTGAACCAGAAGCGCTACGTGGACGCGATCCGTAACCACACGATCGCGTTCGCGATCGGTCCTGCGGGCACCGGCAAGACGTACCTCGCGATGGCTCTCGCGGTCGCAGCGCTGACCGAGCGCGAAGTGGGGCGGATCATCCTCACGCGTCCCGCCGTCGAGGCCGGGGAGCGACTCGGCTTCCTTCCAGGCGACCTGCTCGCGAAGGTCGACCCGTACCTGCGCCCGCTGTACGACGCCCTCTACGACATGCTAGACGCCGACCGGCTGACGACCTACATGGAGAGAGGCGCGATCGAGGTCGCCCCGCTCGCGTTCATGCGCGGCCGAGCCCAGCCGCTGTCGAGCGGCGTGTTGACCCCGGACGGCTTCCGGCCGATCGGGAGCCTGCGCGTCGGCGACCTCGTGACCGGCACCGACGGGTGCCCCACGCCCGTCCTCGGCGTCTATCCGCAGGGGCGGAAGCAGGTCTTCCGGGTCCGCACGCAGGACGGCGCCTCGACGCTTTGTTGCGGCGAGCACCTCTGGCACGTGGTGACGCCCGAAGACCGCAGCCGAGGCAAGCCGGGACGCGTGCTGCAGACGCGGGACATGGTCGGCCGCCTCCGGAGAGCTCACCAGCACCGCTACGAGTTGCCGCTGCTATCTGCACCGGCCGAGTTCGAGCCGCGCGACGTCTCGATCGACCCTTACGCCCTGGGGCTCCTGCTGGGAGACGGTTGCCTCACAACGAAGACCACGCCGACCTTCACGACCTCCGATCCGGAGTTGGCAGCCGCGCTCGAGAGCTCGCTCGACGGCATCGAGCTTCAGCCCAAGGGCGCATACGACTACGTGCTCCGCCACACGCATGGTCACCGTGGCGGCGTGATCGTCGCGAATCCTGTGACGGCTGCGCTGCGTGAGCTCGGACTGGCGGGCACGTACTCGCACTCGAAGTTCATTCCCGAGGCCTATCTGCACAACTCCGCTCGAGTTCGGATCGCGTTGCTCCAAGGGCTCCTGGACAGCGGCGGCGGGACCGTCCTCCGGCGGGGCCGGACCTGCCGGATCCAGTACTCGACGTGCTCCGAGATGCTGCGCGGCGACGTTGCATATCTCGTTCGCTCGCTCGGCGGGGTCGCCTACTGGCGACGCCTCCGAGCGAACGGGCGTCCTCCGGGCCGAGCCCGCAACCGGCCGGTGGAGCACCGCCGCGACACATTCGTAATGGACCTACGGCTGCCGACCGGGATCGGGCCCTTTCGCCTTCCGCGCAAGCTCGACGCGTACCTTCGTCACGCCGGAGGTCGCCCGATGAGATTCATCGACTCGATCGAGGCGGCAGGTGAGGCCGAGACCGTCTGCATCCAGGTCGCGGCTGCCGACTCGCTCTACGTCACCGATGACTTCCTCGTCACGCACAACACCCTGAACGACAGCTTCATCATCCTCGACGAGGCGCAGAACACGAGCCCCGAGCAGATGCAGATGTTCCTCACCCGGCTCGGCTTCGGCTCGAAGGTGGTGGTCACCGGCGACATCACCCAGATCGACCTGCCGCCGCAGCAGGCGTCGGGGCTCATCTCCGTCAGGGAGGTGCTCGGGTCGATCGACGGCATCGCCTTCATCGAGTTCTCGAACGCGGACGTCGTCCGTCACAAGCTCGTGCAGCGGATCGTCGAGGCGTACCGGACTCACGCCGAGGCCACCGGCACCCAGCGGACGCGGTAGTGATCGAGGTCGAGGTCTCCAACCGGAGCGGCGTCGCGGTCGAGGACCGGGCGGCCGTGCGGCTCGCGCGCGACCTGCTCTCCGCCGAGGGGATCGACGACGGCGAGCTCGGGATCGCGTTCGTCGGCGCGGAGGAGAGCAGGGCGCTGAAACGTGAGCACCTCGGGATCGACGAGGCGACGGACGTGCTCTCGTTCCCGATCGACGGCCGCGACGAAGTTCCGGTCGGGCCGCCGCGCCAGCTCGGCGACGTCGTTCTCTGCCCGCAGGTGGTCGGCGCCGCGTGGCGTCGCCCGCTCGCCCACGGCTTGCTCCACCTGCTCGGGTACGAGCACGGGGCCGAGATGGAGGCCCGGGAAGCCAGCCATCTTGCTGCGCAAGATGGCTAGGAGGAGCATGAAGCTCAGAGGGATGCGCGGGCTTCCTAACCATTTCCGGCCCGTCAGGATTGGAAATGGCCGTGGCCTTCCCGGCACGGGACACGGGCGCCGGCGGATCTCGATCGTCGAGAGCTTCAACTACGCGGTCGAGGGGATCGTCCACGTCCTGCGCACCCACCGGAACCTGCGAATCCACTTCGTCGCCGCGATCGCCGTCCTGGTCGCGGCGCTCTGGATCGGCGTCGACCGCCTCGAGCTGGTCGCGCTCCTGCTGTCGATCGCGTTCGTCCTCGTCACAGAGATGATCAACTCGGCGATCGAGGCGGCGATCGACGTCGCCACGAGCTCGTTCGACCCGCTGGCGAAGCTGGCCAAGGACATCGCCGCCGGCGCCGTCCTCATCGCCTCGGTGAACGCGGTCGCCGTCGGGTACCTCGTCTTCTCCGGGCACGTCAGCAACTCGACCACGGACCTTCTCGACCGCCTGCGCGACGCGCCCGCGAAGCTGACCATCATCGCGCTGATCCTGGTCGTCTTCCTGGTCATCCTGACCAAGGCGCTGACCGGGCGCGGCACGCCGCTCCGGGGCGGGCTTCCCTCCGGCCACGCCGCCGTCGCGTTCGCCGCCTGGATGACGGTCACCGAGGTGCTCGGCCCGTCGGAGCACCGCTTTCTCGTTTCGTCGATCATGTTCGGCGTGGCGCTCCTCGTCGCGCACAGCCGGATCGAGACCGGGATCCACTCCGCCCTCGAGGTCGTCTATGGAGGCTTGCTGGGCGCGAGCATCACCCTTGCCGTCTTCCAGCTCTTCTTTTGATCGACGACACCGACAGGAAGCTGTACGAGCGGACGCTCGAGCTGGCGAAGCGGGCGTATGCGCCGTACTCCCATTTCCACGTCGGCGCCGTGCTGCGCGCCCGGGACGGGACGCTGTTCGACGGTGTGAACGTGGAGAACGCCGCCTACCCGCTCGGCGTGTGCGGCGAGAAGAGCGCGTACGTCGCCGCGGTCACGGCCGGCTACCGGCCGGGCGACTTCGACCTGCTCGTGATCAACGCCTCGCCGTGCGGCGGCTGCCGCCAGTGGCACGTCGAGTTCCGGGTCGACCGTATCGTGTACGCGAACAGCGAGGGCGAGCTCGTCGAGCGCACGCCAGCGGAGCTGCTGCCGGACTCGTTCCTCCTGTGAGTTCGTGAGCTCGTGAGATCGGGTTTCGTCGCCGTCGCCGGCAGGCCGAACGTCGGCAAGTCCACGCTCGTGAACGCGCTCTGCGGCGGGAAGGTGGCGATCGTCTCCGACAAGCCGCAGACGACGCGACGGCGGATCTTCGGGATCGTGAACGGGGACGGCCACCAGCTGGTGCTCGCCGACCTTCCCGGGTTCCAGCGGCCGCGTGACCCCCTCACCGAGCGCATGCAGCGGACGGTGGACTCGTCGTTCGAGGACGTCGACGGAGTCCTCTTCGTCGTCGACGCGCGAGAACGAATCGGCGCCGGCGACCGCTTCATCGCCGGGCGCGTGTTCGGCCTCGGTGTGCCGGTGGTGATCGCCGTGAACAAGATCGACCGCCTGAAGCCCGGCCATGTCGCCTCCCAGATGCAGACCGCTGCCGCGCTCGGCGAGTTCCACGCGCTCCACCCGGTGAGCGCGAAGACGGGGGACGGGATCGCCGGGCTTCGGGAAGAGCTGGCTGCGCTCCTGCCCGAGGGGCCGCTCTACTTCCCGAGCGATCAGCGCACGGACCTGCCGCCCGAGATGCAGGTCGCCGAGCTCGTCCGCGAGCAGGCGCTGGCACTTACCCGCGAGGAGGTGCCGCATGCCGTCTCGGTCGAGGTCGAGGAGATCGAGGAAAAGGTGGTGCGAGCCTCGATCCTCGTCGAGACGGAGTCGCAGAAGCAGATCCTCGTCGGCAAGGGAGGGTCGATGGTGCGCCGGATCGGCAGCCAGGCGCGGCCGGAGATCGAGCACCTGCTCGGCCGCACCATCTTCCTCGAGCTGCACGTCCGCGTCCGCCCGCGGTGGCGCCGCGACGAGAGGATTCTGGAACGGCTCGGGCTGTGAGCCGCAGGCGTCTGGCCGCTCCGCACCCACCCTAGTGGGGAATCCGTCGTCTGAAACTGGCGGAGATGGTGTGGCTAGCCGTATGGCCACCGGCACATGCGCTGTGCCACGATGTCCACGTGCCGACCGTCCTCATCGTCGACGATCACCCGAGCTTCCGCGCGAGCGCCCAGGCGATTCTCGAGGCGGACGGGTACGAGGTGGTCGGCGAGGCGGAGGACGGAGAATCCGCGCTCGAGGCGGTGCGCCGGCTGCGGCCGGACGTCGTCCTCCTCGACGTGCAGCTTCCGGACATCGACGGCTTCGAGGTTGCGCGCCGGCTGATGTCGAACGGGAGCGGCCCCCGCGTCGTGCTCGTCTCCAGCCGCGAGGCCTGCGACTTCGGGCCGCTCGTCGCGTCGAGCGGCGCGTGCGGATTCGTCCCCAAGAACGAGCTCTCGGGGGCGGCGATCTCTGCGCTGACTCAGATGAGCCGCGTCGCCAGGCTCTGGTTCGGGCTCTTCCCGGCCCTGCTCGGGCTCGCGGCCCTGGCGACCTGGGTGATCACGACCGGCATCGAGCCACGAGCCGCATCCGGTCGCGAACGCCGATCGCTCTACCCGGTGATCGCCCTCTCGTTCGTGATCAGCGGCCTGGTCGCCTGGACGATCAGACCCGAGAACGGAACCGGTCGCCTGCTCGTCCTCGTCGGCTCCCTCTGGCTGGTCAACGCCTTCTGGGAGAGCGACAACGGCATCGTCTTCGCGCTCGCGACCGATCTTCGGCAGCCTCTTTCTCGCCGCATTCGTCCAGTTGATGCTCGCGTTCCCCGAAGGGCTGCTGGCGAGTCGCTTCGAGCTACGGCTGATCGCGGGGTTGTGGGCGACGGCGCTCCTCGCCAACGCTGCTTCCGGCGCTCTTCGAGCGTCGCTTGAACGACTGCAAGGGGTGCCCCGACAGCCCGCATCGTGATCGCCGACCACCCAGGTTTCGGGAGGGCGCTGGAGGCGGTGTTCTCGGCGATCGGCCTGGTGATCTTCGTCGGGGTGGTCGCCCTTCTCATCCGGCGCTGGCGGCGGGCGACCGAGGCTCAGCGCCGCGTTCTCTGGCCGATCTATCTCTCGGGTGGAGTCGCGGCTCGGCTCGTCGGGCTGCTCTTCGCGGTCGGCTTCGCTCTCGAGCACCATCCAGGACGTGATCGCGGTGGCGGCGTTCACGACCGTCGGCACCGTGCCGCTGCTCTTCCTCGCCGGCCTGCTGCGCACGCGGCTCTACCGGGCGGCCGCCCGCCTGCTGCGGGAGGTGCCCGACGATCCGACGCCCGATGAGATCCGGGCCGGCTTCCGGAGCGTGCTCGGCGATCCGACGCTCGAGCTCCTGACCTGGCACGACGAGGTCGGCAGCTACGTCGACACCGGTGGACGGCCGGCGCAGCTTCCTCCGGACGTGTCGGGCCGCGTGACGACCCGGATCGAGTACGAGGACCGCCCGCTCGGCCGCGATCGTCCACGACGCGGCGCTGCTCCATCAGCGCGCGCTCCTCGACGAGGTGCTGTCGCGCGGCGCGGCTCGCGATGGAGAAGGACCGGGGTATCCAGGCTCTCCGTCGCAGCGAGCAGCGCAACCGGGCCCTGCTCGACGCGATCCCCGACGTGATCTTCCGCGTCGCCCGCGACGGCACGTACCTCGACGTGAAGGGGCGATCCCTCGGCGCTCGTCCTGCCGCGCGAGCAGCTGATCGGCGCCAACGTCCGCAAGGACGTGCTGCCCGAGGACGTGGCCGAGCCGTTCCTGGAGGCGCTCGCGGCGCCGGCGTCACGGGGCGTCCAGACCACCGAGTATCGGCTCGTGATCGGCGGCGTCGAGCGCGACTTCGAGGCGCGGATGGTGCCGAGCGGCGAGCAACGAGGTTGCCGTGATCGTGCGCGACTTCACCGAGCGAACGCGCCTCGAGCAGCGAGCTCGCGCGTCGGCTCAAAGAGGTGCAGCACGAGCAGGAGTTCACTCGCACGGTGGTCAACACCGCGCCGATCGTCCTCATGCTCTGCGACGACCAGGGGCGGCGTCGTCCGCTTCAACGACACCACCGAGCGAATCTTCGGCTACGTGGAGGACGAGCGGATCCGGGGACGCAAGCTCTGGGACGCTTTCGTCGCCGACGAGGACCGGGACACCGTCGCGCTCGACGTTCGCCCGCGTCCACCCGGTGCGGCCCGTCCAGGTCGAGGCCCGCTGGCTCACGAAGGGCGGCGACATTCGGGTGATCGACGCCTCCATCGCGCACATCATCGACGGGCAGGGCCTCCACCGCCGCATCGTCGCCGGGCTCGACATCACCGATCTCGTCCGGCAACGTGAGGAGCTGCGCGCGCAGCGTGACTTTCTCCGCGTCGTCGGGGCTGCGACGCCGAGCCTGCTCGCGGTGGTCGAGGCCGACGGGACGATCGCGCCGGAAGGCGTCAACCGCGCGTTCGCGCGGGCAACGGGGTACGACGACGATTCTGCCGTCGGCCGACGCTTCTGGGACCTGGTCGTCCCGCCGCAGCTCGTTCCCGAGTTCAGGTCCGACTTCGACGCTGCCGTCGCCACCGGCACGCCGGCCGACCACGAATCCGCCTGGATCGGCCGAAACGGCGAATGGCGGCTCGTCGAGTGGTCGTGCAGGCCGCTGCCGCAGCTCGGCAAGCACCTGATCTCCGGCGTCGAGATCACCGAGCGCAAGCGCCAGGAGGACGAGCTGCGCGCCTCCCGCGCCCGCATCGTCGCGGCAGGCGACGCCGAGCGGCGTCGCCTGGAGCGGAACCTCCACGACGGCGCCCAGCAGCGGCTCGTCTCGCTCTCGCTCGCGCTGCGGCTTGCCCTGGCGAAGCTCGCCGACGACCCGCGACGCGGCCGAGGAGCTGCTCACCGGGGCGGCGGACGAGCTGACGCAAGCGATCGACGAGCTGCGCGAGCTTGCCCGGGGCATCCATCCGGCCGTCCTCACCGACCGCGGGCTCCCCGCCGCGCTCGAGGCGCTCGCCGCCGGGCTCGCCGTTCCGGTCGAGCTGTCGACGCAGCTCGACGAGCGGCTGCCCGGGCCGGTCGAGGCGGCCGCGTACTACGTCGTCTCCGAGGCGCTCGACGAACGTGGCCAAGTACGCCGAGGCGCTCCGCCGTCCACGTCCGTGCCGAGCGCCAGAACGGTCGAGTGCTCGTCGAGGTCGCCGACGACGGCGTCGGCGGGGCCGACCCGTCACGCGGGCTCCGGGCTGCGGGGCCTGGCCGACCGCGTCGAGTCGCTCGACGGCCGGCTCGAGATCGAGAGCGCGGGCAGGGGCGGCACCCGCATCACCGCCGTGATCCCGCTCGTAGGGTAGGGCGATGGCGAAGCTCCCGACCGGCACCGTCACGCTCCTCTTCACCGACATCGAGGGCTCGACCGAGCTCGTCGGCCGTCTCGGGCGGCCGCTACGCCGAGGCTGCTCGACGGACACCGCCGGCTCCTGCGGGAGGCGGTCGCAGGCCGCCGGCGGCGTGGAGATCGACTGCCGCGGCGACGAGTTCTCGTTCGCCTTCGCGGACGCCGCGTCGAGCCGTCGAGGTGCCGCGGTCGCTGCGCAGCGCGCCCTGGCCGCGCACGAATGGCCCGGCGGACGTCCGAGGTTCGCGTCGCGGATGGGGCTGCACACGGGCGAGCCCGCGCTCGAGGGCTCGAGCTACGTCGGCCTCGACGTCCACCGTGTCGCGCGGATCACCGATGCCGGGCACGGCGGCCAGGTGCTCGTCTCCGAGCCGCACGCGCGCGCTGCCGGAGTGGACGTTCGCGACCTCGGCGAGCATCGGTTCAAGGGGCTGCCGGAGCCGGAACGCATCCACCAGGTGCTCGCCGACGGGCTGCGACGACGACTTCCCCCCGCTGCGGCCGACGCGTCCGGCATGCCGCGGAGACGAGCGCCGCCGGCAGTCGACCCGAGGCCGAATGCGGGTCGTCGTCGCCGAGGACTCGGTGCTCCTGCGCGAAGGGCATCGCGCGACTGCTCGAGGACGCCGGCCTCGAGGTCGTCGGGCAGGCCGGCACGGCCGAGGAGCTGATGCTGAAGGTGCGCTCGTACAAGCCCGACGTCGCGATCGTCGACATCCGGATGCCGCCCACCCAGACCGACGAGGGGCTGCGGGCGGCGAAGGAGATCCGCGAGCAGCATCCCGGGACGTCGGTCGCTCGTCCTCTCCCAGTACCTCGAGCCCGCCTACGCCCTCGAGCTGCTCTCGGAGAGCGCGGAGGGCGTCGGCTACCTGCTCAAGGACCGCGTTGCCGACATCCCCGATTTCGTCGCCGCCGTCAAGCGCGTCGGCGAGGGCGGCTCGGCCCTCGACCCGACCGTCGTCTCGCAGCTCGTCGGCCGGCAGCCGGCGGGACGACCCGATCGACCAGCTGACCCCGCGGGAGCGCGAGGTGCTCGGGCTGATGGCCGAGGGGCTGTCGAACATCGCGATCGCGGAGCGGCTCGTCGTCACCGAGCGCGCGGTCGAGAAGCACGTCACGTCGATCTTCGGGAAGCTCCGCCTCGCGGCCGATTCCGAGACGCATCGCCGCGTGCTCGCGGTGCTCGCGTTCCTGCGCGCCTGAGGCATCGCCCCGCGCTCCGCGACGCTCGAGGCCGCGCCCGCGTTTCTGCCTCGTTCGAGGCCACACCCCCACCCCGGGGTGGGGGTGAACCCCTTTCCCCTGCCGGCGAGGCTACCCGTTCGGCGGGTTCCGAGGTGCGCCGGATTCGTGCCGATTTGGTGCCGATTCCTGCTCCCCGGCCGCCGTCCGGTCCGGCGTGGTGTGGCCAGCCACACGTCGAGACGCCTGCTGCCTCCATGGGCGGCCGGAGCCCGTCCGGGCCCCAGACTCGCTGCATGTCACGGCACGCTCAACCGAAGGAGTGGAAATGAGTGCTGCAGTCGCGTCTTGCAGAGCCGCGCTTCGTGGCCGTCCCGGCCGCGCCGGCCGTGGTCACCGCGACCGAGCTCCGTCGCCGCTACGGCGAGGGCGACACCGCCGTCGACGCGCTCAACGGCGTCGACCTCGAGATCGCCCGGGGCGAGCTCACCGCCGTCATGGGGCCGTCCGGCTCCGGCAAGTCGACCCTGATGCACATCCTCGCAGGGCTCGACCGGCCGACCGCCGGCACGGTCACGATCGACGGCGCCGACATCACCGGAGCTGAACGACGCCGAGCTGACGCAGGCTGCGCCGCAGCCATGTCGGCTTCGTCTTCCAGTTCTTCAACCTGCTCCCGATGCTGACCGCGGAGGAGAACGTCCTCCTGCCGCTGTCGATCGCGGGGCAGAAGCCGCGACAGGGAGTGGACCGAGGAGCTGCTTCGCCGCGTCGGCCTCGCCGAGCGGCGGAGGCCACCGCCCCTCGGAGCTCTCCGGCGGGCAGCAGCAGCGGGTCGCCGTCGCCCGCGCGCTCGTCTCGCGTCCGGCGGTCGTCTTCGCCGACGAGCCGACCGGCAACCTCGACTCGCGCACCGGCGCGGAGATCCTCGATCTCCTCCGCGAGGCCGTCGAGGACTTCGGCCAGACCCTCGTCATGGTCACGCACGACGTCCGGGCGGCGACCATCGCCGACCGGATCCTGTACCTCGCCGACGGCCGGATCGTCAAGGACGTCGGCGCCTTCCACCGCCGCCGAGGTGCATCGCGGCCGTCGAGGAGGTGAGCCGGCCATGACCGTCGGTCGCGCTCAAGGGCCTTGCGGGGCGCAAGCTCCGCGCCCTTCTCACCGCGCGTCGCCATCGTGCTCGGCGTCGCGATGGTCAGCGGCACCTATGTCCTCACGGACACGATCCAGGGCCGCCTTCGACCAGATCTTCGCCGGCTCGTACCGGAACACCGCCGCGGTGATCACCGGCAAGCTCCGCCGTCGACGTTCGCGCAGAGCGGCTCGCCGACGGTGTCCGAGTCGGTGCTCGCAAAGGTGCAGGAGCCTGCCGGACGTCGAGACGGCGGCGGGTCAGATCTTCAACCTGAACGACAGCTCCGACCTCGGGAAGCTGATCGGACGCGACGGCAAGCCGCTCGGCTCGAGCGGCAACCCGACCTTCGCGTTCGGGCTCGACCCCGACGCTCGGCAAGCTCAACCCGCTCACGCTCACGAACGGGCCGCTGGGCGGCCGGGCCGGGCGAGATCGTGATCGACTCGTCGAGCGCGAAGAGCGGGAGCTTCGCGGTCGGGGACACGATCGGCGCCGCGGTCCAGGGCCCGATCCGGCGGTACCGCGTCACCGGGATCGCGAAGTTCGGCTCCGTCGACTCGCTCGGCGGCGCGACGATCGCGATCTTCGACACGCCGAACGGCCCAGAAGCTCCTGGGCAAGGACGGCTACGACCTGATCGCGGTCGTCGGCGAAGCCGGGCGTCTCGCCCCGGTCGCTCGTCCGCGAGATCGAGCCGCTCCTGCCTGCCTCAGCCCAGGTGCGGACCGGGGCCGAGCAGGCAAAGGCGAGCGCGAAGGACGTCGCGGAGTTCACGAAGTTCATCCAGTACTTCCTGCTCGCATTCGGGGCGGTCGCGCTCTTCGTCGGCGCGTTCGTCATCTTCAACACGCTCTCGATCACGGTCGCCCAGCGGGCCCGGGAGCTGGCGACCCTGCGGACGCTGGGGGCCTCCCGCCGCCAGGTGCTCCGCTCGGTGCTGGCCGAGGGGCTCGTGCTCGGGCATCGTCGCCTCCGCGCTCGGGCTCGCGCTCGGCGTCGCACTCGCGCAAGGGCCTCGGGCGCTGATGGCGGCGATCGAGCCTCGACCTGCCCAAGGCCGGCACGGTGTTCGAGGCCACGGACGCGCGATCGTCTCGATGCGTGCTCGGCACGGTCGTCACGCGTGATCGCCAGCATCGCCCCGGCGGTGCAAGGCGACGAGGGTGCCGCCGATCGCGGCCGTCCGCGAGGGCGCCGCCGCTGCCCTGCGGGCCGCTTCGCCCGGTACCGCACGGCGGTCGCGCTCGCGATCGTCGCGGCTGGCCGTCGCGCTGCTCGGCTACGGGCTGTTCGTCCACGGCGTCGCCGCCGGCCCCCGGCTCGTCGTCGCTCGCCCTCGGCGTGCTCGGGCTGTTCGTCGGCGTGGCGCTGACCGCGTCGAAGCTCGGCGCGGCCGCTGGCGTCGCGTCGCTCGGCCGCCCGTTCGCGTCGATTCGGCGGCGTCTCCGGGTCGCTTGCCCGCGAGAACGCGATGCGGAACCCGGCGCGGACGGCGTCGACCGCGGCCGCCCTGATGATCGGCCTGGCGCTGGTCACGATGGTGGCGACGCTCGGCAAGGGGCTGCGTCAGCTCCGACCGGGCAGCTCTCCGCCACCAGGTACGGGCCGACTACGTCGTCACCTCGAAGAACGGCTGGGATCCGCTCTCCCGCGCGGCGGGTGACGCTGCCGCGGCCGCCCCGGGCGTGACCGTCGCCTCCAGCGTGCGGAACGAGCAGGCGAAGGTGCTCGGCGACGAGGTCGCGCGTGGACGGGATCGACCCGTCGCTCGCCTCGGTCTACCACTACGACTGGGTCGAGGGCTCGAACGCGACGCTGGCAGCGCTCGGTCGCGACGGAGCCGTCATCCGCGAGAGGTGGGCGAGCGAGCACCAGGTCGTCCCCGGCGACCGCATCAGCGTCCTCAACCCCGCCGGCGAGACCTCGAGCTACGTCGTCCGCGGGATCTACACGCAGCCGAAGTTCGGCCGGATCGACCCGGTGCTGGGCTCGATCGCGATCTCGCGGCAGGCGTTCGACTCGGCGTTCGAGCGGCCCCAGAACGCGTTCACGTTCCTGAACGTGCGAGGCGGGGAAAGCGCCGCCGAGACGGAGGCGCTCGAGCGAGCGCTGTCGGCGTACCCCGACGCCAGGGTCGCGACCCGGCACGACTGGGTCGAGGGCAGGGCGGCGGGCGTGAACCAGCTGCTCAACCTGCTCTACGTCCTGCTCGCCCTCTCGGTGGTGGTCAGCCTGTTCGGGATGGTGAACACGCTGGTTCTCTCGGTGTTCGAGCGAACCCGCGAGGTCGGGATGCTGCGGGCGGTCGGGATGACCCGCCGGCAGGTCAGGCGGATGATCCGCCACGAAAGCGTCGCCACCGCTCTGATCGGCGCGGCGCTCGGCCTGCCGCTCGGGCTCGGTCTGGCCGGCCTGATCACCCGGGCGCTGTCCGACCAGGGCGTCGGCTACGCGATCCCCGGGCGGTTGCTCCTGTACTTCGTCTGGGTCGCCGTCTCGGCGGGCATGCTGGCAGCGATCGCCCCGGCGCGGCGGGCCTCACGGCTGAAGGTCCTGGAGTCGCTCCAGTACGAGTAGCCTGCCGTGGCCACTCGAGGGCCGTCCGCGAGGGCGGCCCTCGGCCGGGACGGGGGAGGCTCAGCCCTCCCGAAGGACGAGCTCGCCGTCGACCACGAGCTGGTCGACGATGCCCACCACGACGGCCCGGACCGGCGCCGTGGACATCCCGAGCACCTGCCTGGCGGAGTTCCCCTCGTCGACGATCAGCACGGCCTCGCCGGCCCCCGACCCCACGGTGTCCACGCAGATCAGGTAGCTGCCGTCCGGCTCGCCCGCGGCGTCCAGCAGGTCGCACAGGAGCAGGCGGCGGCCGTCGAACACGGGCGCGTTGATCGTCGAGACCACCGTCCCGACCACGCGGCCGATCTTCATCGTCGGCGTCCCCGGCCCTGCTTGGAGGCGGAGACTCGTGGCGTTGTGGCGGGCTGCCCGTCCGCGATGCGATAGAGCTCCTCGACGGCATCGACGATGCCGACGACGGCGTGGTCCACGGGAACGAACGTGTTCGGCATCGCCTGGGCGGCCTCCCGCGCGCCCACGATGTACACCAGCTCGCCCGGGCCGGCCATGTGGACGCCGTCTGCGGCGACGACCGGGCTGCCCTGCGGCTCTCGGCCGCGGTCGAGCGGCTGGACGACCAGGAACTTCACCCCTTCGAGCCCGTCGGCCTTCACCGACGCGACCACCGTGCCCGTGACCCGCGCGAGCTGCACGCTACTCCTTCCTGCTCCCGCTCGCCCCGCCCGACCCGGGCAACGGGCGCCCGCCGGATCGCACGCCCGGCTTCGGCACGCCGTGTCCGTTCGCGGACTGCTTGTCCACGCCCCTCGTCTGCTCGCCGAAGCGCGGATCGGCGACCAGGTTCTCGCGCATGCCCTCGTGCAGCTGCGAGATCACCACGTGGGCGATCTCCTGCCCGGAGCCGGAGGCGCGGGCCACGCCGTAGCCGACCGCGGCCTCGACCTCGGCCACCTCGCCGCCGAACAGCACGTACCCCTTGCCCCCCAGGTCGTCCGCCAGGCGCAGGTCGCGGATGGTCACCCGGGCGCCCTTGACGCCGGCGTCGGCGGCGTCGATCGTCGCGGCCACGGTCGGCGTCTCGATCACGCCGAGCGCCTCGCCGGGGTCGTCCCGCCTCGTGCCGCCGATCGAGGCGACCACGTCCGGGTGCACGTCGGGCAGGTAGACCACATCCGCCAGCGCGGAGCCGGCGGCCTCGCGTCCGGCCTGGATCGCCTCCTCGACGTCGGCGGTCAGGCCGCCCACGAGCACCAGGTACTTGCCCGGGTGCACGGTCCCTGCCCGGATCACCTGGAGGGGAGCCCGCTTGATCATCGCGTCGCCGGCCTCGATGCCCCTGGCGATCGAGGAGAACTCCAGGAGCCCGACGGCCGGCTCCATCAGACGATCCGCAGCGCGCCGACCACGGTGATCCGCCGCTCGCGCGAGAACGTGCGCGGCCTGGTCAGCCCGTCGCCGGTGGGGCTCGCGATCGAGAACGACGAGAAGCCCTCTCCGCCCTGGCCGAGCCCGGCGAAGTTCGGCCCGTTCGCGACGAAGATGCTGCAGTTCATCGCCCTGGCCATCCGTGTGATCGTCTCCACGTTGGTCGAGTGGATGGATGCGGTGTGGCGGAAGCCGTGCTCGGAGCGGACCGCGAGGTCGATCGCCTGCTCCACGCCCGGCACGCGTACGACGGGCATCACCGGCATCATCTGCTCGGTCCAGACGAGCGGGTGATCGCGCGAGACCTCGGCCACGGCCAGCCGGACGTCGCCGTCCACGCGGAGGCCGATCTCGCGCAGGATCACTCCGGCGTCCTTGCCGATCCAGGCCGGGTCGACGTGGCCGGGCCGGCCCGGCTGCCCCGGCTCCGTGAAGATCACGCGTTCCAGCCGCTTCAGCTCGTGCTCCTTCAGCACGTACCCGCCCTGAGCGCCCATCGCCCGTACGAGCCTGTCGGCCACGGTGTCGACGACGATCGTCGTCTTCTCGTCGGTGCAGATGACGTTGTTGTCGAACGAGGCGCCGGCGACGATGTCCCGGCCGGCCTTGTCCACGTCGGCGGTCTGGTCGACGACCGCCGGCGGGTTGCCGGGCCCGGCGGTGACGGCGCGCTTGTCGGTCTTGAGCGCCTCCCGCACGACCGCCGGCCCCCCGGTGACGAGCAGCAGCCGGACGTCGGGATGGCGCATCAGCTCCTTGGCGCTCTCGATGGTCGGCTCCGGCGTGGCCGTGACCAGGTTCTCCGGCCCGCCCGAAGCGACGATCGCCCGGTTGATCAACCGGATGTTCTCCGCCGACACCCGCCTCGCGTTCGGATGCACGTTGAACACCACCGCGTTGCCCGCGGAGACGATCGAGATCGTGTTGTTGATCACGGTCGAGGTCGGGTTGGTGGTCGGGGTGATCGCCGCGACGACGCCGAACGGGGCGAACTCGGTCGCCATCATCCCCTCGTCCCCGGTGACCGCCTCCAGCTCGAGGTCCTCCGGGCCCGGTGTCCTCGCGGTGACGAGCCGGTTCTTCACGATCTTGTCGGTCACCCGCCCGAGGCCGGTCTCCGCCACCGCCATCTCGGCCAGCCTTTCCGCCTGCTCGAGCATGGAGGCGCGAATGGACGCGACGATCGCCTTGCGGCCCTGGAGCCCGACGCGCTGGTAGGCGGCGTACGCGCTCACGGCGGCGTGGACGGCATCGCCGATGGACGGGAAGATGCCGTCGCCCAGCTCGGCCTCGCCGGCGGCCGACAGCGCCGCCTGGGCCCTGAGCTCGGCGCCCGGGCGCTCCGCCGCGTCGCCCAGCCGGCGCCGGACGCGCTCGATGATGTCCTGGATGGCTTCCTGCGACAGCGCGCCGACGCCTTCGGCGTCACGAGATCGCCTCGCACCAAGGGCGACAGCCTTGCTGTCGCGTCTGTACTCGGCTTCGTCTCTCATTTGCGGAACTTCTCCTGGCCGCCCACTTCCCACGTGTCGACGATCGCCATGATCACCGCGTCGCACGGGCGGTCCCTCGTCGCCTCGGTCTGCCGGGCGGAGCTTCCCGTGGCCACGAGAACCACCTCGCCGACGCCGGCGCCGACGGCGTCCGCGGCGACCACGAACGACGACAGGTCGTTGTTCTCGACGTCCAGATGGCGGACGACGAGGAACTTCAGCCCCTCCATCGTGGGCTCCTTGCGACTGGCCACCATCGTCCCGGCTACGCGTCCGAGGAGCACGTCGGTTCTCCTTTCGCGGTTCTCTCGTCCCGGCCGGGGCGCCGGGGGAGCCTGGTGCTCTCCCGGCGCGCCCGTTGAGCCGGATGTCCCTGCATGTCTGCCTACGAGGCGACCGCCTGGCCGGTCTCGCTCTCGGCCTCCTCCCGCCGTCCCAGCGGCAGCACGAGGTCGATGTTCACGTGCGGCCGGGCGATCACGTGGCTGGCGATCAGCTCACCGACCTTCTCGGCGTTCTGGATTCCCGCCTGCACGGCTGCCTTCACCGCGGCCACGTCTCCGCGGACGACGGCGGTCACGTAGCCGCCTCCCGTCTCCTCGAAGCTCACCAGCTCGACCTTCGCCGCCTTCACCATCGCGTCGGCGGCCTCGACCATCGCGGGGAAGCTTCTCGCCTCGATCATTCCCAGGGCATCAGCCATGTCTGTGTCCGTCTCCTTTCGTCCCGACTGCTCCGACTGTCTACGTCCCGGCCTCCCGGCCCTCCAGCCCCTCGATCGCCGCAACCGCGGCCTGCCAGCCGACGTCGATGTCGCGCTCCTCGCCGCCGAGATAGACCCGCCCCATCGAGCCGAACGCGCGCACCTCGAGAACGTTGATCTCGGCGGCCTTCTCCGCCTCGTTCGCCGCGAGCGCGGCGTAGGCGGCCGGCTCGCACTCGAGCACGTAGAGCGTCTGGCCGCCCATGATCATCTGGCCGTGCCGGGTGCGGTTGATGAGCTGGGCATGGTGGTCGTCGATCCGCCGGACGATCTGGCTGGAGAGAATCCGCGGCTTGATCCGGTCCGACTCGACGAGCTCGATCGAGTCCAGGATCGCGCCGCCGGCCGCCCGGGTCTCGGCCTGCTCCGGCGAGTGGACCTCGAGCAGGCCGAAGTACCGCTCGATGATCTGCATCCCCGGCCTGACCTTCGTCGACTTCATCGCGACGTCGGTGAGCCGGTTGATCTCGATCCCGGGCGAGATCTCCACGAACAGCGAGGCGTCGCCGGGCAGGGGCAGGAACCCCTGGGCGACCGTCCCGAGAAACGCCGCGTACTGCGGTTGCAGGCTGTCCAGGAAGCAGTACGCCCTGAGCTCTATGCCGTCGGCCATTGGAATCCGCCTCCCATCTCAGTACCGCGCGTCGCCTGACTTGCCGGTCACGATCTGCACGCTCGCCGAGGCCCCGATTCGAGTGGCGCCGGCCGCGATCATCTCGCGGACGTCCTCGGCGCTCCGGATACCTCCCGCCGCCTTGACGCCGAGCTTCGGGCCGACGGTCTCCCGCATCAGCAGGACGTCGTGAACCGTGGCCCCGCCAGGGCCGTACCCGGTGGACGTCTTGACGTAGTCGGCCCTGGCCAGGCTCGCGAGATGCGAGACGACGACCTTCTCCTCGTCGGTGAGGAGCGCCGCCTCGATGATCACCTTGCCGAGCGCGCCGGCCTCGTGGCACGCGTCCATGACCTTCTCGATGTCGCGCCGGACGAGGTCGTGGTCGCCGCTCCGGAGCGCGCCGACGTTGATCACCATGTCGATCTCCCGCGCTCCGTCGCGGATCGCCCGGCGGGCCTCCATCGCCTTCACCTCCGTGGTGCCGGCTCCGAACGGAAACCCGACCACCGACGCCACCCTGACGCCGGAGCCGCGGAGGCTCCGGGCGCAGCGCCGGACCCAGGTCGGGTTCACGCACACGGCGGCGAACCCGAACCGGCGGGCCTCCTCGCACAGCCTGTCGACGTCCTCTGCAGTCGCATCGGGCCGCAGGAGCGTGTGGTCGATGAACCTGGCCAGGTCGCGGGGCACGTCGGCCCCGTCGCCCGAGTAGCTGATCCGCTCCGCCCCTGTGGAGACCACGCCGCGGACCGTGTCCGAGCAGTGCGCGGCGCACGCCCCCCGGCACGACGGGTCGGAGCAGTCGGCGGCCCCGCGGGCAGCCAGGGCCGCGACGACCTCGCGCGTGACCGCGTCGATCAGGGCATCCGTCGTCGCGCTCATACAGCCAATTCCCTCCCTCCGGTCGGGAATTGGTTAGCAGTGCTCTCTAGCCATTTCGCGGAGCGAAATGGCTGGTAGCGCCGCTCGATCTCGGTGATCTTCTCCACGCGGCGCGCGTGGCGGTCGCCGCCCCACGGGGTCGCCAGCCATGCCTGCACGATCTCGAGCGCGAGCCGTTCCCCGATCAGCCCGGCCCCGAGGACGAGGACGTTCGCGTGGTTGTGCTCGCGGCTGTTCCTCGCCGAGGAGATGTCCCAGCAGGTGGCGGCGCGGATGCCGGGCACCTTGTTCGCGACGATGCACGAACCGATCCCGGCGCCGTCGACGACGATCCCCGAGCGCCGGTCGCCGCCGGCCACCCGGCGCGCGACGGCGTGGGCGAAGTCGGGATAGTCGACCGCCTCGGTGCCGTCCGTTCCGCAGTCGTGGACGTCGAGCCCGCGCTCGCGCAGCTCTGCGGCGATGCGCTCCTTCAGCGCGTAGCCCCCGTGGTCGGCGCCGACGGCGATCTCGGCCCGCTCGCCGGGGCGGACCGGCGGGCCACCGCCGGCGTCCGCCGGCGGCGAGCCCCAGCGGCGGCGTCCCGGATCGTGCCGCTCGGCGGCGGCGGAGGTGACCTCGGCCACGATTGCGGCCACGAGCGCCCGGACCTCCTCCTCGGAGGGGGCCCTGCCCTGCGGAGCGGGGCGCGCGCTCACGGCAGTCCACCCGGTGCCGGCCGGTGCAGCTCGACCCGGTACTCGTACCGGTCGCCGACGAACACGAGGCGCGTGGACTCGACCGCACGGCCGTCGGGCGTGAACGTGACGCGCCGGATCCGGAGGACGGGGGTTCCCCGCTTGCAGCCCAGCGCCTTCGCGCTCGGGGCATCTGCGACGCCGGGCGAGATCGTCTCCACGGCGTGATCGAGGACGAGGCCGACCGCCTCGCTCTGCAGCACCTCGTACATGGATCCCTCGTCCAGCCGGCTCTGGTCGAACAGCTCGTCACGGCCGCGGAGCGCATCGACGGGCAGCCACGTCTCGGCCAGCCCCACCGCGTTGCCGTCGGCCAGGAAGAGCCGCCGGAGGAAGCGGCAGCGGGCACCCTCCTCGAGGTCGAGCTCGCTTGCGATCTCGGCCGGCGCTTCCTCGAGGGAGGACGAGAGCACCCGGTGCGAGGGTGCGAATCCCTGGCTGGATGCCAGCTCGGCGAACGAGGTCAGGAGCGGGACGTGGCGGATCTTCGGCGAGGCGACGAACGTGCCCAGTCCCTGGACCCTGCGGATCACCCCGCTCGACTCGAGGTCGGCGAGGGCCTGGCGGACGGTTGCGCGCGACACCCGGTAGCGGGCCCGGATCGCGGCCTCGGTCGGCAGGCGGTCGCCCGGCTCGAGCCCGCCGTCGCGAACCTCGCGGAGGAGCGCCTCCCTGAGCTGGGCATAGAGGGGCAGGGGCGCCTCCCGGTCCAGCGACACCGCTCTCGCCGCCGATCCGGTAATCCGATTATCCGGACGACCGTACATACGGATCTATTATCGGACGATCACCGCCGCGAGTCAAGTCCGCCGGCTGCCGTGCGGCCACGGCCTCGAGATCTGCGCGTAGTACGATCCGGCCAGTGACCGGGCGGCGGCGCCTCAGCCAGGCGATCTCCGAGGGAGACGGGATCTCGATCATCGCCGTCGTGCGCGACGCGGACGCCGCGCGCGCCGCGGAGGACGAAGGCGCCGAGGGCATCGCGCTGACGTCGCCGGTCGACGGCCTCAGGGACGCGACCGCGCTGCCGATCTTCTTCCGCGTCGATGCCTCGCCCGAGGCTGCTCAGCACGCCGGCGCCGACGCCTGCCTGATCGTGATCGAGGAGCACGACGAGGAGGAGCACCTCGAGGAGCTCCACGCACGTGCCGCCGGCCTCGGGCTCGAGATCGTCGCCGACGTGCACGACGAGGAGTCGCTGTCCACCTCGCTCGAGCGGATCGACCCGGAGATCTTCCTGCTCTCCCCACGTGACGCCGAGGACGACGAGGACGAGATCGAGCGAATCCTCGACCTGCTTCCCGACATCCCGGCGGGGAAGCTCGCGATCGCCGACCTCCAGGCTGCGACCCGCGACGACGTCGTCTCGCTCGAACGGGCCGGCGTCGACGCCGTGCTCGTCGGCAACGCCAGGGTCGCCCACCTCGTCGGCGGCGCGCCGCCGTCCGTCTAGCGCGCGGAAACCCATGGTCTAGCGTGGGGGAACCCATGGTTTAGCGTGGGGGAACCCATGGTTCCCCCACGGACCCCCTCCTTCGGGGCTGCTCGAGCCAGGTCGGCCGTGCGCTCCGGCGAGAGCGCGGTCTCGCCTCCGCGCGCGAGAGGGTGGCGCAGAAAGAGGCGGATCGGCCGACTGCTGTGCAGCCGAACCGGCAGCGCCACCGCCGCGGTCCTCGCGCTCGCGGCGGCGCTTCGGCTCGTCGGGATCGAGTACGGCCTGCCCTTCGGGGCGCTCCTCGATCCCGACGAGCAGAGCATCGTCCCGCGCGCCTGGCGGATGACCCACGGAGCCGGCCTCGACCCCCACTGGTTCGACTACCCGAGCCTCGTTCTCTACGTGCTCGCCCCGCTCCAGGTCTGGCAGGGCAGCCCCTCGTACCTCGCCGCCCGGCTCGTGGTCGCCGCGTTCGGGGTCGGGGCCGTCGCCGCGGCCTGGTGGCTCGGCCGCGCTGCCTACGGCCGGACGGCCGGGCTCGTCGCCGCCTCGGCGGTCGCGGTGGAGACCGTCGGCGTCGCGTACTCGCACCGCGCGGTCACCGACGTGCCGATGACCGCGCTCCTCACCGTCTCGCTC
This sequence comes from uncultured Actinomycetes bacterium, assembly GCA_963837265.1. Lineage (GTDB taxonomy): Bacteria > Actinomycetota > Thermoleophilia > Gaiellales > Gaiellaceae > DATBLE01. The sequence goes on along the minus strand of CAWIMQ010000001.1, from coordinate 84,865 downwards.
GCGCTCGCCGTCGCCGGGCGGCTCGAGTGGGCCGGCGTCGCGGCCGGGCTCGCGGCGAGTGCCAAGTACCCGGCCGTCTTCCTGCTCGCGCCGCTCGTCGTCGCCGGGTGGGGCAGGTGGCGGCGCCTCGCGGTCGCCGTCGGCCTCGCCGCCGTCGCCTTCCTCGCAACCAGCCCGTTCGTCCTCGTCCACCCGGGCCAGGCGTGGTCGGACGCGACCCGCGTCCAGCGGCTCGCGCGCGAGGGCTGGCTCGGCTTCGAGCACGACTCGTTCGCGCTGTTCTCGTTCACGGGCAAGCTCTGGGACGGGCTCGGGCCGGCGCTCGCCGTGTCCGTCCTCGGCCTCGTCCTCGCGCTCCGCCGCCGGACGCGGGCCGACCTCGTGCTCGCCGCGTTCGTCCTCGTCTACCTTGCCGACCTGCTCACCCTCCGGGCCCACTTCGACCGCTACGTGCTGCCGCTCGTGCCGCCGCTCGCCGTCCTCGCGGGACGCCAGCGGATCCTCGCTCCGCTCACGCTGGGCCTGCTGGTCGTTCCGCTCGTCTGGGCAGTGGGCGACGACGTGAGACTGACCCGCACCGACACGCGCGCGGTCGCGCACGCCTGGATCGTCGCGCACGTGGCGCCTGGTGCGCCGATCGCCGCGGAGTCCTCGACGCCGCCGCTCGCCGGCCACCCGGTGGTCGGCCTGGCGCTGCCGGGCCCCGGCCGGCCGTTCGACCCCGACCGCAACGTGGCCCGGCTTCGTGCCGAGGGGGTCGCCTACGTGCTCGTCACCGGGGCGGTCGCCGACCGGGTGCTGGCCGCCCGCGACCGCTACCCGCGCGAGGCCCGCTTCTACGACGCCCTGCAGGCGCAGGCGAGGCGGGTCTACCATGTCTGGCCAGGGCATGGGCTCGCCGGGCCCTGGGTCTCCGTGTACCGGCTATGAGACGCGCGCTTCTCCTCATCCCGCTCGCCGCGCTGGCGCTGGCCGGCTGCGGCGGGTCGGCCAGGCTGGAGAGATCGGCCGAGGTCGGGGTCCGCTCCTGCCCGAAGGCGGCGCAGGCGACCTGGCAGGCGCTCGCGAACCGGATCAGGGCCGACGTCTACTGCCCGAGCTGGCTGCCCGACCCGCTCACTCCCCGGATCGGCGGCCGCTGGAACAACATCGACTCGGTCTCGAAGGACCGCAGCTACCTGATCGGGTTCGTCTGGCAGGAGCTCGGCCAGGAGATCCACATCAACCTCCGCGGCTATCCGGGCGTGACGAAGGTACCGACCTGCACCTCGGTCGAGCTCGTCAAAGGAAAGAGGAACGTCACGTCCGTCCCGTGCTTCGCCGACTCGCGCGGCGAGAAGACGATCGGCGGCTTCCGGGTCACCGAGTACACCGTGAACCAGGACGCCGACAAGTGGCACGTCCTGTACGCCTGGAGGCACGGCGGCTCGCTGTACACGCTCAGCCAGCACGTCGCGCCTCCGCTGACCTTCCCCCAGGTGGTACGCGACCTCAGCCGCGAGCTGGCCTCGCTCGTGCTCGTCCGTCCCGCCGCCTGACATGGGGCTCACGAGGCGGAAGCTGCTGGCAGGCGGCGCCGGCGCTGCATTGACGGCGGGAGGCCTCTACGAGCTCGTCGACCGGCTGACCGGCCCGCCCGCGCGGCCGGCTGCGGCGGGCCTGCCGCCGGAGCAGCACCTGCTCCAGGGCGTCCGCGTCGTCGAGGACAACGGCATCGACGTCGTCGTCCCGCCACTCCACCACCAGCTGGTCACCGCAACCCTGAACGTGGAGCCGGGCCGCGCGGACCTGCGAGAGGCCCGGGCCGCGCTCGACGAGGCGCTGCGGCGCCTCGACGGGCGGTTCCCGCCGACCCCGGCCGGCCTCGGCGTCACCGTCGCCTGGGGACTGCCCTACTTCCGGGCTCATGTCCCCAAGCTCGCGGACGTCCACATTCCGGTCGACCTGCGCGCGACCACGTCGGCGAGCCGGCCGGTGAAGGTCCTCCTCGACGCGCGGCGTTTCCCCAGCGACCCTGCGGAGACGATCCTGGAGGAAAACGACGTCGCCGTGCTGTTGCGGAGCGACAGCCTCGCCAACATCGCCGCCGGCGCGCGGGCGATCTTCCAGGATCTCGACCTCTTCACGGTGACGAGCATCCGCAAGGGGTTCGCTGGCGGCGGCTTCGACGGCGGCCGGAGCCTGCCGAAGCGCATGGCGGTGGCGGCTCAGGTGCCCGGGTCGTACCTGATCCCCGACCACGCGGAGCTCTTCCTCGGGTTCACCTCGACGCAGAAGGCCGGGCTCGGCCCGCCGAAGATCGCGAACGTCGAGGAGCTCGGCTACAGCCCCGGCGGCTACTTCACGAACGGGACGCACCTCGCGGTGTCGCATATCACCGAGGATCTCGAGGCGTGGTACGTGAACTTCCCGCACTCGGAGCGCGTCGCGACGATGTTCCGGCCGGGGCTGCAGGTGGGGGAGAGCGTCCTGACCGTCTCCCAGGACGCGAACGACGTCGTCGACGCGCAGCGGGTCAGCCGCGACTACGGCCGGACGAAGCAGATCGGACACTCCGCAGCGCTCCAGACGGTGTCCAGGCTGGAGACGACGGCGGTGGGCAAGAGCGGCGCGATCTACGGGCCGGGCACGGCGATCCCGCACCGCGCCGACTTCAATACGCTCGACAACCCGTTCGCGTGGAGCGCGCATCCCCGACGCGACGGGATGATCGACACGCCCGCAGCGGGCCTCCACTTCGTCGTCTTCAACCCGTCGAGCGACGACTTCAACCGCGGCCGGCTCGCGATGGACGGGGTTCTCCCCGACGGGACGACGCTGCCCTTCGCGCCGCGCGACCGCGGCCAGGGCGTGAACTCGATCCTGCGGACCACCCACCGGCAGAACTTCCTCGTGCCTCCGCGCCGCCACCGCTCGTTCCCGCTCGTCGAGCTCCTGACCTAGCACCCTGTGGACAAGAAGACGCACTCTTGTTCCACTGCCGGTGTCAGACGCTGGGTGGCAAACGTCACGAGGATGGACACGGCGTGATTCGCCGGGCCGGGCCCGAGGACGCCGAGACGGTCGCGCGCATCTTCCGCGATTCGCGGGCGGAGGCGATGCCGTGGCTGCCCGTGTTGCACACGGCCGAGCAGGACGTGTGCTGGTTCCGTGACCTGCTCGCGGACGAGGCGTACGTCTTCGAGGAGCACGGTGCCGTCGTCGGCTACGCCGCCCTCCGCGGGGACGAGCTGCACGACCTCTACGTCGAGCCGGGCGCGCAGGGCCGTGGGGTCGGCTCGGCGCTGTTCGCGCGTGTCCAGGAGCTCAGGCCGGGCGGGTTTCGCCTGTGGGCGTTCCGCGACAACGCGGCGGCGCGGCGCTTCTACGACGCTCGTGCCTGCCGCGTGATCGACGCGACCGACGGCGACAACGAGGAGGGGATGCCGGACGTGCTCTACGAGTGGGGGCCTACTCGCGGCGGAGCGGCAGCGTGAGGCACGTCGGGCCGCCGTCGCCCTTCGACAGCTCGTCTGCGCGGTAGACCAGCACCTCGACGCCGGCCGCTTCGAGCCGGCGACGCGTCTCCACGTTCTGCGCCGGCAGGAGCGCGACCCGGGGCGCGAGCGCGAGCGCGTTCGGGCCGAGGGTCTCGAGCTCGGCGTCCGGGACGACGACGACGCCGAGCCCGCGTTCGGCGAGGAGCTGGACGAGCCGCACGGGCATGAGCGGCGGATAGCCGACGACCAGGTCCCCGGCGAGCGGGCTGAGAAGGGAGAGCAGGTGCAGGCACTCGGCCGGGCCGCGGAGGTGGGGAAGGTCGAAGGCGACGACCTCCACGCCGAGCAGCCTGGCGACTCCGTCGATCCCGGCCGAGTCCGTCCGGTAGCCGCGCCCGGCGCAGAGCGTGTGCTCGTCGAGCCAGAACATGTCCCCGCCCTCGGCCGTCGCCGCCCGCCCGATCTGCCCGGCGACGGTCAGCCCGGCACGCTCGAGCTCGGCGGCGAGCGCCTCCGGCTCGTCGCGACGAGCCTCCTTCCCGGGCCGGAGCAGCACCGCGGCCGTGCCCGAGACCACGGCCGGATCGTAGACGTAGATCGCGTCCAGGCCCGCGGGCGGCGCGACGACCACCTCCGCGCCTGCGTCCTCCAGGAGCAGGCACAGAGCCTCGTGCTCGGCGGCGAGCCGGGCCGGATCCGGCTCGGAGCGCCAGCCGAGCGCCCGCCAGGCGGAGCAGTCGGCGGGCGGCTGCCGGAGGAGGACCCGCCGGATCCCCCCGGTCGAGCTACCCAAAGAACGCGCGGGCGACCTCGTACCGGTCCGGCGGCACGAACTTCAGCTCGGCGGTCGCCTCCGAGAGGGCGACGTCGACGATCGCATCGCCCTGCAGGGCGGCCATCCGGCCGAAGCTGCCCTCGTGGACGAGGTCGGCCGCCTTCAGCCCGTAGCGTGTGGCGAGGATCCGGTCGCGCGCCGTCGGCGACCCGCCGCGCTGAACGTGACCGAGGACGGTGACGCGCGTCTCGAACCCGGTGCGCTCCTCGATCTCGTGCGCGATCTGCTCGCCGACGCCGCCCAGGCGGACATGCCCGAAGGCGTCGAGCGCCGCCTCCTGCGTCACCTCGTGCTGCTCGCCCGACGCGTAGGTGAGCCTGTAGCCCTCGCTGACGACGACGATCGAGAAGTTCTTGCCGCGGGCGTGCCGCTTCTGCAACTCGGCGCAGGCGTCCTCGACGGAGATCGGATGCTCGGGGATGAGGATCACGTCGGCGCCGCCGGCGATCCCGCTCATCACGGCGATCCAGCCGGTGTGCCGGCCCATCACCTCGACGACCATCACCCGGTTGTGCGACTCCGCGGTGGTGTGCAGGCGGTCGATCGCCTCCGTGCAGATCGAGACCGCCGTATCGAAACCGAAGGTGTAGTCGGTCCCGGAGAGGTCGTTGTCGATCGTCTTCGGCACTCCGACCACCGGGAACTGCTCCTCCTCGAAGAGCCGCGCCGCGACGCCGAGGGTGTCCTCGCCGCCGATCGCGACCAGTGCGTCGAGGCCGGCCTCGGCGAAGTTGCGCAGCACCCGCGGGACCCCGTCGTCGATCTTGTACGGGTTCGTCCGGGACGTGCCCAGGATCGTCCCCCCGCGAGGGAGCAGGCCGGAGATCTCGCGGCCGGTGAGCGCGGTCATGTCCCCCTCGACGAGGCCGCGCCAGCCGTCCGCGACCCCGATCACCTCGTGGCCCCGGTCGAACGACCGCCGTGCGACCGCGCGGATCACGGCGTTCAGCCCGGGACAGTCGCCTCCGCCGGTGAGGATCGCGACGCGCTTCACGTCCCCGAGTCTTGCAGACACAACGTCGAGCGGGGTGACCTGGTTGGTGGCCGCGACCGACCTGCGCGGGCGCGGCACGCCACCGCCCGCCGCGAGCACGGCGGGGAAGGGGGCCCACGGGGGAAACCGGCCGTTTCCCCCGTGAGAGCGAGCCGGGCGGCGCAGCCGCCGCGAGCGTACGCCGCGACCGACCTGCGCGGGCGCGGCACGCCACCGCCCGCCGCGAGCACGGCGGGGAAGGGGGCCCACGGGGGAAACCGGCCGTTTCCCCCGTGAGAGCGAGCCGGGCGGCGCAGCCGCCGCGAGCGGAGGTGCGGCGGGTGGGACTCGAACCCACACGCCCCGAAGGGCAGCGGCTTTTGAGACCGCATCGTCTACCAGTTCCGACACCGCCGCGCGCCGCGCATTGTAGATGCGCCCCGTGCCGGCCCGGCCGGGCGCACCTCATTCGTAAATCGCACGCGAGGCGTTTAAGCTAGCCAATCCTCGTGGCGACCCAGACGTCCGACCACGCCCTGCCCCTACCGCGCCGAGCCTTCCGGGTGGCGCCGGTCCAGGTGCTGGCGCTCGTGTTCGTCGTGCTTCTCGGCGTGTGGCTCTTCGTCAACCTGGCCAGGAACCCGACCCACTGGTTCGATCTCTTCCTGGTCGGGCTGACGATCGGCATGGTCTATGCGCTGATCGCGCTGGGCTACTCGCTCGTCTACGGGATCCTGGAGCTGATCAACTTCGCGCACGGCGACGTCTTCATGCTCGGCGCGATGATGACGACGACGCTCGTCGGAGCCTTCGGGCTCGGCGTGAAGGGCAGCGTCCTCGTCTGGATCCTCCCGATGCTCGTGATCACGTCGGCCTTCACCGGCGTGATGAACACGGTGATCGAGTTCCTCGCGTACCGGCCGCTCCGGGGCGCGCCCCGGCTCGCCCCGCTCATCACCGCGATCGGCGTCTCCTTCATCCTCCAGACCGCTGGGCTCGTCTGGAAGGGCCCGGCGCCGGTCTCGATCCGCGACGACATCCTCCCGCGCGGCGACATCTTCGTCGTCGGCGAGGCGAACTTCAGCTGGAACCAGCTCATCGTCTTCATCGTCACGATCCCGACGCTGATCGGGCTCGTCTGGCTCGTCCAGAAGACGAAGCAGGGCAAGGCGATGCGCGCGGTCGCCCAGGACAAGGACGCGGCGGCGATGATGGGCATCGACGTCAACCGGACGATCTCGTTCACGTTCCTGATCGCCGGCCTGCTCGCCGGCTTCGCGGGCGTCCTCTACGGGCTCTTCGTGACGAACGTCCAGTTCGACACCGGCTTCCGCCTCGGCCTCTTCGCCTTCACCGCAGCGGTGCTCGGCGGGATCGGCAACCTTCCCGGCGCGGTTCTCGGCGCCCTCTGCATCGGGATGATCGAGCAGTTCAACAACGGCCTGACCTGGCACACGCCCGGCACCGACTGGACGAACACGATCATCTTCGCCCTCCTGATCCTGATCCTCGTCTTCCGCCCCGAGGGCCTGCTCGGCGAGCGGACGCCGGAAGGCGGATAGGTGCTGCGGTTCCTGATCGAGCTCTGGGGGCGCCGCCGCGATGTCGGCGGGCTCTGGTGGCGCGGGCTCGGCCGGCTCGGCCTGTCCCGTGAGCGCTTCCACGCGCTCCCGCGGTGGCAGCAGCGCGCGTGGAAGGTCGCCCTGGGCGGGGTGGTCGTGTTCCTGGTCTCGGTGGTGGTCAACGCCCTCGAGCGCGGCTTCGGGCAGGGCGCCTCGGGATCGATCGTCACCTTCGACTCCGCCGCCTACATCACGTTCGCGCTGGTCGCGCTCGTGCTCGTGCCGGAGTGGCAGGCACTGCCCGAGCTCCCGCTCCGGGTCGCGCTTCCCGGCGCGGCCCTGGCCGCCGCCGCCGGGGGCGTCACCGCCTCGGTCTGGACCGGCAGCGTCCGGAACGGGATCGTCACCTCGGTCGGCCTCCTCGTCGTCCTCGGAGCACCGCCCTGGCGGTCGGGCGGCGGGCCGGGCCAGGCCCGGCCGCTGCTCGAGCGGCGGATGCCGGTCGGGCGGAAGGTGGTCCCGATCGCGGCCCTGGCCCTGGCGGTCACCTTCCCCTTCTACTACGGGCACATGTTCACGATCCCGGTCTTCGGCGCCTTTCCCTCGGTCGAGACCGCGGTCTACATGCTCGTCTTCATCATGATGGCCGTCGGCCTGAACGTGGTCGTCGGCTATGCCGGGCTGCTCGACCTCGGCTACGTCGCCTTCTACGCGGTCGGCGCGTACACCGCCGCGTGGTTCGCGTCGCTCCAGTTCCCGCAGACGACGATCCACTTCGGGGCGATCGGGATCGACCCGCACCTGGAGGGCATCCACATCACCCCCTGGCTCCTCTTCGGGCTCGCCGGGGTCCTGACGGCGATCATCGGCGTGATCATCGGCCTGCCCACGCTCCGCCTGCGTGGCGACTACCTGGCGATCGTCACCCTCGGCTTCGGCGAGATCATGCCGCAGATCGCCCGCAACGGGAACGACCTCGGCGGCTTCAACTTCACCGGCGGTCCCCAGGGGATCACCCCGATCGACGCGCCGGGCTTCGGCGGCCACCTCTCCAGCTGGACGCACGGCTTCCTGCCGTCGAACTACCTGACCACCGGCTCGGCCGACGCGTTCTACTGGACCGCCCTGCTGCTGCTCCTGTTCACGGTCTTCTGCTGCCTGCGCCTGCGCGACTCCCGACTCGGCCGTGCGTGGGTGGCGATCCGCGAGGACGAGGTCGCTGCCTCGGCGATGGGCGTCCCGCTGATGCGGACGAAGACGTGGGCGTACGCCTGCGGCGCCTTCTTCGGCGGGATCGCGGGCGCGTACTTCGCCGCCTACAAGAGCTCGACGTTCCCGCAGGACTTCTACTTCAACATCTCGGTCTTCATCCTCTGCATGGTCATCCTCGGCGGGATGGGGAACATCTGGGGCGTCATCCTCGGCGCCGCTTTCCTCGCGTACCTGAACCAGGAGGGCCTGGCGAACACCGGCGCCTGGCTGAACCTCCACTTCGGCACGAACATCGACGTGCCGGAGTATTCCGGCGGGATCTACGGTGTGATCATCGTGATCGTCATGCTTCTCCGACCCCAGGGCCTGATCCCGAGCGCGCGCCGGAAGCGTGAGCTCGAGCTCGGCACGCACGACGAGCCCGCCTACGACGTGGCGCACTGATGGCGAACCTGCTCGAAGCGGCCCGGATGCGGAAGGAGTTCGGCGGCCTCGTCGCCGTCTCGGATGTCGACTTCGTCATCCCCGAGGGGGCGATCGTCAGCCTGATCGGCCCGAACGGCGCCGGCAAGACGACGTTCTTCAACATGATCACCGGCGTCTACAAGCCGACCCTCGGCCGGGTCGTCTTCGACGGACACGACATCACGGGGAAGCCGCCGCACGTGGTCACCGAGCGCGGGATCGGCCGAACCTTCCAGAACATCCGGCTGTTCCAGGACATGACGTCGCTGGAGAACGTGCTCGTCGGGATGCACTCCCGCCTGCGCGGCGGCATCGTCGGCAGCATCCTCGGCACGCGGCGCGTCAGGCACGAGGAGGCGGAGGCCCACCAGCACTCGCTCGAGCTGCTCGCGTACTGCTCGCTGGCCGGGCGCGAGGACGACTACGCCCGCAACCTCCCGTACGGCGACCAGCGCCGGCTCGAGGTCGCACGGGCGCTCGCGACCGAGCCGAAGCTCCTCCTGCTCGACGAGCCGACGGCCGGGATGAACCCGCAGGAGACCGCGGACTTCACCGCGTTCGTGCAGGAGCTCCGGACCGAGCGCGGGCTGACCGTGCTGATGATCGAGCACGACATGCGCGTCGTGATGGGCGTCTCCGACCGGGTCACCGTGCTCGACTACGGCGAGAAGATCGCCGAGGGAACGCCGCACGACGTGCAGCGTGACCCGCGGGTGATCGAGGCCTACCTCGGGAAGGCCGCGGTCGCCTCGTGAGCGAGACCGGCAACGGCGGCGGAGTCGTCCTCGCGCTCGAGGGCATCCACACCTACTACGGCGCGATCCACGCGCTGAAGGGCGTCACGCTGGAGGTGCGCGAGGGCGAGATCGTCACGCTCCTGGGAGCGAACGGGGCCGGCAAGTCGACCACCCTCCGGTCGATCAACGGGCTCAACCATCCCCGGCGCGGCCGGATCCGGTTCCGCGGCACCGACATCACGTACGCCGCCCCTCACGACATCGTCGCCCGGGGCGTCGCGCAGTCGCCGGAGGGCCGCAAGCTCTTCCCGCGGATGACCGTGCTCGAGAACCTGGAGATGGGCGCGTTCCAGCGCAAGGATCGCAGCGGCCTGAAGGAGGATCTCGACCGCGTCTTCCATCTCTTCCCCCGGCTCGCCGAGCGCAGGACGCAGAAGGCCGGGACGATGTCCGGCGGCGAGCAGCAGATGTGCGCGATCGGGCGCGCCCTGATGGCGCACCCGAACCTGCTCCTCCTCGACGAGCCGTCGATGGGGCTCGCGCCGATCTTCGTCGAGAAGATCTTCGAGATCATCGTCGAGATCAACAAGCAGGGGACCCCGATCCTGCTCGTCGAGCAGAACGCCCTGATGGCGCTCGACGTCGCCGACCGTGGCTACGTGCTCGAGACCGGGGCGATCGCGCTCGCCGACGACGCGAAGGGGCTCCGCGAGAACGAGCAGGTCCGCAAGACCTACCTCGGGGAAGAATGAGACCCTGGCTCGCCACGCGAGCCTGTCCGACGAGGCTCTGACCCGGCCGTCCGAGTCAGGGACAGTCACGAGTGACTGTCCCTGGTGGCCGGCCCGGCGGGCGCCCGCGCTACCCGACCCGGACCGGGAAGTACGGCGGGGAGAGCAGGATGCCGACGCGTCGGCCGCCGCCGGCCAGCCCCTGCGCCATCTCGAGCGCCGCGGCCACGCCGTGCGTGGGGACGAAGCCGAGCTGGCGGGCGGCGGCGGCGTCGCGGCAGCCGGCGACGAGCACCGCGCCGAGCCGGTCGATCGCCGGCCGGCACCCGTCCCAGTCGGCGAACGGCAGGCGCGGGTGGCAGGTGCGGCCCGCCCGGTACGCGTCGATCGCACGCGCGTCCCCCGCCGCGGCCCGCTCGGCCTCGGCGAGAACGGCCGTCTCGCGCCCCGCGCGGAGGGCGTGGAAGAAGGCGCGGTAGGGCTGCTGGGTCGGATGGGCGAAGCGCCGGCGGAGCGAGGTGACGAGGATCGCGGTCCCGCCCGGCCGCACGGGGAAGGCGTCCCGCCAGAGACGGAGCGCGTACCCGAGCCCGAGGGCGGCGCCCACGAGCGCGTTCGGCCGCTCGCGCGGGAGGAAGGGTGTCGCCCGGGGGATGCCGATGCAGATCGCGTCGAGCGGCTCGTCCAGCGCCGCCGACTCGGTGTCGACGCTGCGGACGAGGGCTTCGGCGTGGGCGACCGAGGGCGGCCCGGCGAACACCGCCGAGGCGGTGAGCTCGAGCGGGAGCGCGGTCAGCATCCGCGTGCGGATCGGCCCCGGCAGCAGGCCGAACAGGCGGGCGAGCCGTGAGCCGACGACGCGCTCGACCGCCTCCGGCTCGTGCGGGTATCCCCGCAGCAGGCCGGACAGGCGAGGCAGGTCGAGCGTGAGGGACACGCCGATCAGCGGAACGCGCCGTCCGATCGCCCGCTCCAGCGCGACCGCCAGGTCCCAGCCGGGGGCTGCGTGGGTCTCGAGCAGCGAGTCCGCCGTGGCCGCCCGGCTCGTCTCCGCGGCGGCGGCGGCGAGGAGTGACGCGGGACCCCCGTGGAGGACGGTCTCGGCGGCGCCGACCGCGACGATCGCCTCCGTCTCCGCGAGCGCGCGGTTGACGCGGAGCGGGACACCGCCGTGCTCGCCGATCAGGACGAGCGCAGGGTCCTCCGCGTCGTGCACGGCAACGTCGCCGCGGAACCGCAGGGCGAAGTCGGGGGAGGCGAGGCTCTCGACCACCCGTCTCCCCGGACGGCGGGCGAGGCCGGCGGCGACGAGCAGGGTCTGGCGCTCGGTCGGCACGCCGACCCGTTCGAGCTCGCCGGAGGCGGCGGCGATCGCCGCCTGCCGCGGATCCCGCGCGGCGCCCGGGATCGGCAGCGCCGGCGGCTCGACGAGGATGGTCACCCGCCCGCCCCTCGGCACGAGCGTCTCGAGGGGCTCGCCGGCGAGGGGGAAGCGGAGGGCGTCGCGCACGGCGGCGCCGACGTCCGCGATCGGCTCGGCGGGCGGGGGCGGGGGCGCGATCAGCACCGCGTCGTCGCCGGCGTCGGCGACGAGCAGCCGCGAGCCGTAGAGGAGCGGGACGCGCGGCACTAGCCGACGAGTCGCCCGTCGCGCAGGGCCGCCGCTCCCGAGGCGCCCCCGGCCCGCCACGCCTGCTCGAGCTCCTCGAGCGCCTCCGGCGGGCTCTCGAACCGCGGGGAGAGAAGCGGCGCGGCCGCGCGGTGGCGGGCGTGCCGCCCGGCGAGCAGTTCGGCGGCCTTCTCGAGGTGCTCGTCGGCGAAGGCGATGATCTCGAGGCGGGCCACTCGACGTAGACTCGCAGAGATGTCGCCGAAGACGGTGACCGGGGCCGACCTCGAGCTCGACGACGCGCCCGCCCGCGAGTCCGAGCTCTTCCTGGTCGACGGCAACAACCTCGCCTACCGTGCCTTCTTCGCCCTGCCGGAAGAGCTGGCGACGAGCGACGGCTTCGCCACCGGCGCTCTCCTCGGCTTCACGAACATGCTCTTCAAGCTGCTCTCCGACTACCGGCCGAGAGGGGTCGCGGTCGCCTGGGACACGCGGCCCGTGCACCGCGCCGAGCTCTCCGCCGAGTACAAGGAGGGGCGCCGGCCGATGCCGGACCTGCTCAGGGAGCAGTTCCCCCACTTCCGGCCGATCGTCGAGGCGTTCGGCTACCGGAACCTCGAGTTCGAGGGCTGGGAGGCGGACGACGTGATCGCCACCCTGGCCACGCGCGCCGACGCCGCCGGCATCCGCACCTGCGTCGTCTCCACCGACCGCGACGCCTTTCAGCTCGTCACCGCGAACGTCTGCCTGATGATGACCCCCCGCGGCGTCGCCGACGTGAACGTCTACACGCCCGAGCGGGTGGAGGAGCGCCTCGGGATCACCGCCGACCGGGTGCCGGACTTCATCGGGCTGAAGGGAGACCCCTCCGACAACATCGCCGGCATCCCCGGGATCGGCGACAAGACCGCCTCGCAGCTGATCGCCGCGTACGGATCCGTCGAGGCGGTGCTCGAGCACGTGGACGAGCTGACGCCCGCGCGGGCGAAGGCGATCCGCGAGCACGGCGAGCAGGCGCTGCGCTCGAAGGAGCTGGCGACCATGCGCCGCGACCTCGACATCGACTGCGACCCGGCGGAGCTCGTCCTCGACCCGCCCGATCGGTCTCAGCTCACGGAGATGTTCCGCCGCTTCGAGTTCCGGGCGCTGCTCCAGCGGATCGACCAGCTAGACGCCGCTCTGCCTGCGGCAGACCGGCGTCTAGAGGGGCCCGTCGAGGAGTTGCCGTGGCGTGAGGGCGACGTCGCGATGGTCGACGGGGTGGTGGGGTTTGCGGTCGATAGCGATCGCTGCGCTGTCGTGACGAAGACGGAAGCAGTCCTCGGGCCACGCCCTGCTGGTCAACTGCGCGAAGCGCAGTTGACTGTCCACGACGCGAAGTCTCTTCGTGTGTCGGCGGTGGACGACACGCTGCTCGCGGCGTACCTGATCGAGCCGGGGCGGGCGTCCTACGAGCTCGACGACCTGGCGATGGAGTACGGCGTCGGGGTGCGCCCGTCCCCCGAGGCGGACGAGGAGACGGCTGCGCTGATCCGGCGCGCCGCGATCCCGCCGCGAATCGCCGCCCAGATGCGCGCCCGCCTGCTCGAGCGCGGCAACCTCGAGCTGTACGAGACGATCGAGCTGCCGCTGACCGGGGTGCTCGCGGCGATGGAGGACGCGGGCGTCCGCATCGACACCTACCGGATGGGCGAGATCACCGCGCGGCTCGCCGACCGGGTCGAGGAGCTGGAGGCGAAGGCCCACGAGGCCGCGGGCGAGGAGTTCATGCTCGGATCGACGCAGCAGGTCGCCCGCATCCTGTTCGAGAAGCTGGCGCTGACGCGAGGCCGCAAGGGGAAGACCGGTTACTCGACCGATACGCGGGTGCTGCGCGCGATCCGTGGCGAGCACGAGATCGTCGGGGTGCTCGAGGAGTGGCGCGAGCTGACGAAGCTGGTCAACACGTACCTCGGCCCGCTTCCCGGGCTGATCGGCGCCGACGGCCGCCTGCACACGACGTTCAACCAGGCGGTTGCCGCCACGGGCCGTCTCTCGACGTCGAGCCCGAACCTGCAGGCGATCCCGGTTCGCACCGGGCTCGGGCGAGAGATCCGCTCCGCCTTCGTCGCCGAGCCGGGCTCGCGGCTCGTCTCCGCCGACTACTCGCAGATCGAGCTGCGGATCCTGGCCCACGTCTCCGGCGAGCCGAAGCTGCGTGAGGCGTTCGAGCGTGGGGAGGACATCCACACGGCGACGGCGGCGGAGGTCCTCGGCAAGGAACCGGCGACGCTGACGAGGGACGAGCGCAACGTGGCCAAGATGATCAACTTCGGGATCATCTACGGGATCTCCGCCTTCGGCCTCTCGGAGAACCTCGAGATACCCCGCGAGCAGGCGCAGGAGTACATCGACGCCTACCTCGCCCGCTTCCCGCACGTCCAGGACTTCATCGCTCGCACGATCGAGGAGGCTGCCCGCGACGGCTACGTCACCTCGCTGCTCGGGAGACGCCGGCCCGTTCCCGAGATCCGCGCCTCGAGCCGGCAGACCCGGTCGCTCGGCGAGCGGCTCGCGGTCAACTTCGTCATGCAGGGATCGAACGCCGACATCATCAAGGTGGCGATGATCAGGATTCATTCCCGGCTCAGGGAGGAGGGCCGCGCCGCCAGGCTCGTGCTCCAGGTCCACGACGAGCTGCTGCTCGAGGCGCCCGGCGCGGAGGTTGGCGCGATCAAGGAGCTGGTCCGCGAGGAGATGTGCGGCGCGTACGAGCTCGACCCCCCGCTGGCGGTGGACGTCGGGACCGGGGCGGACTGGAACGAGGCCAAGTCGTAGCCGTTCGCTTCGCGAACGGCTAACAAAGCCGGTCGGCCGGGGTCTTAACCATTTGCGCAGCCGGAGGCTGCGGAAATGGCCGGGTATACTGACCCGCTTCCGATGGCAAACGAGACAATCGACACGAGCGAGCCCGAGGCCGGGGTCTGGATCACGGGCCCGGACGGCGAGCTGATCCCCGACTACGACTCGACCTTCCCGACGATCAACGAGGGCGAGGTCGTGCACGGCAAGGTCGTGCGCGTGGACAAGGACGAGGTGCTCATCGACATCGGCTACAAGTCCGAGGGCGTCATCCCCGTCGCAGAGCTCTCGATCCGGCGCTCGATCAACCCGGCCGACGAGGTCTCGCTCGGCGACGAGGTCGACGCGCTCGTCCTGACGAAGGAGGACGCCGAAGGCCGGCTGATCCTCTCCAAGAAGCGGGCCCGCTTCGAGCTGGCCTGGAAGGCGATCGAGCAGGCGGCCGAGACCGGCCAGCCGGTCGCCGGGAGGGTGATCGAGGTGGTGAAGGGCGGCCTGATCCTCGACCTCGGCGTCCGCGGCTTCCTGCCCGCGTCCCTCGTCGACATCCGCCGGGTCCAGGATCTGGACGAGTTCCTCGGCAAGGAGCTGCACTGCAAGGTGATCGAGCTGAATCGCTCGAGGAACAACGTCGTCCTCTCGCGCCGCGCCGTCCTCGAGGACGAGCGCAAGGAGATGCGGCAGGCGATCCTCGACCGGCTCAACCCGGGGGACGTGATCGAGGGCCAGATCTCGAACATCGTCGACTTCGGCGCGTTCGTCGACCTGGACGGGATGGACGGGCTGATCCACATCTCGGAGCTCTCGTGGAGCCACGTCAACCATCCGTCCGAGGTGCTCGAGATCGGCCAGACCGTGCAGGTGAAGGTGCTCGACATCGACCGCGAGCGCCAGCGGATCTCGCTCGGCCTCAAGCAGACGCAGACCGACCCCTGGCAGCAGGTGCTGGACAGCTACGGCGAGGGCGACGTCGTCCAGGGCCGTGTGACGAAGGTGGTCACGTTCGGGGCGTTCGTCGAGATCCTGCCGGGCGTCGAGGGCCTCGTGCACATCTCCGAGCTCGCCCAGCACCACGTCGAGAACCCGCGCGAGGTCGTGTCGCAGGGTGACCTCGTCAACGTGAAGATCATCGAGGTGGACGCCGAGCGCCGCCGCCTGTCGCTCTCGCTGAAGCGGATCGAGGACAGCGACCAGGTCCAGCCGCTGCCCGAGGGCGCCGAGCCGCTCCGCCCCCAGATCGACCTCTCCGAGGAGGTCTTCGCCGAGGAGCCCGCCGCCGAGGCGGCCGAGGCCGTCGAGGAGCCGGAGGCGCCCGCGGCAGAGGCGTCCGGCACGGCGGAGGCGGCCGAGGAGCCGGAGGCGCCCGCGGCAGAGGCGTCCGGCACGGCGGAGGCGGCCGAGGAGCCGGAGGCTCCCGCGGCAGAGGCGTCCGGCACGGCGGAGGCGGTCGAGGAGCCGGAGGCGCCCGCGGCAGAGGCGTCCGGCACGGCGGAGGCGGCCGAGGAGCCGGAGGCGCCCGCGGCAGAGGCGTCCGGCACGGCGGATCGGGCAGAGGAGGCGGCTGCAGCGCCGGAGGCCGAGACCGAGCCCGGCGACGGCCCGGCTGCATAGCTTCCCATGGCGCCGCTCACTGTCGCCGTCACCGGCGGCATCGGGGCGGGGAAGAGCGAGGCGCTGCGAGCATTCGTCCGCCGTGGAGTGCCCGCGCTCTCGGCCGACGAGGTCGTCCACCGCCTGATCGCGGAGGATGCCGAGGTGCGCTCGGCCCTGGAGCGGCGATTCGGGACCACCGACCGTCCGCGCATCGCCGAGGTCGTCTTCGCCGACCCGGCCGAGCTCGCCTGGCTCGAGGGGCTCCTCCACCCGCGTGTAGCCAGGCTCGAGGAGGAGTGGCTCGCCGGGCTGGACGCGAAGATCGCGGTCACCGAGATCCCACTTCTCTTCGAGACAGGTGGCGAGGCGCGGTTCGACGCCGTGGTCGTGATCACCGCCCCCGAGGCCGTTCGCGCCGCCCGCACCGGCCATGCGGGCGACGCCCGCGAGGCACGCCTCGTCCCCGACGCCGAGAAGGTCGCCCGCGCCGACTTCGCGTACGTGAACGACGGCACCCTCGGCGAGCTCGACGCCTTCGTCGAGGAGGTGCTCGCGGCGCTCCACGGGCGATGCGGCTGAGCGGACGGCTCGCCGCCGGCGTCACGCTGGTCGCGGCGCTGCTCGTCGTCTTCGCGGTCGTCCACTTCACCCGGCCCGCCTGGTACGACCGTCTCTGGCATCCGCTGCGCTACGAGGAGATCGTCGTCGGCCACGCCCGCAACTACCGGCTCGACCCGGCGCTGCTCGCCGCGGTGATCTACCAGGAGAGCAAGTTCGACGCCGGCGCGCGCTCGGACCGCGGGGCGATCGGGCTGATGCAGCTGCTCCCGGAGACTGCGATGGGGATCGCCGAGCGCACCGGCGGGTCGAGCTTCCGTGTCGGCGACCTGTACGACCCCGAGCTCAACGTGCGCTACGGAGCCTGGTACCTGCGCCACCTGCTCGACAAGTACGGCTCCGAGCGGCTGGCGCTCGCGGCCTACAACGCGGGCCAGGCGAACGTCGACCGCTGGCGCGCCCGGCATCTCCCGATCCAGTTCGAGGAGACCCGTGCGTTCGTCGACCGGGTGGAGAGCCTGAAGCAGGCCTACCGTGACGGTTATCCGTCGCTCCGGCGCCAGGGAGACACTTGACAGACACTTAGATGATGTCATAATGACATCACGATGGAGCTGGAGCCACACGTCCAGGCGTTGCGCGCGGAGCTGGCCTCCCTGGCGGCGATCGGGGACGAGCAGGTCGCGGCTGCGGCGGAGCGGCTGAGCGAGGCGCTCGCCTCCACGCTCGGCCTGCGCCTGCTCGAGATCCTGTCCGAGGCCGCGCTCGAGGTCACCTCGCAGCTTCCTGCCGGCCACGTCGAGGTCCGCCTCGCCGGCCGGGAGCCGTCGCTCGTCTACGTCGAGGACGAGCAGGCCGCGCCGGCCCCCCAGCCGGAGGACGGCCTCACCGCCCGCATCACGCTCCGCCTGCCCGACTCGCTCAAAGCCTCGATCGAGGGGGCCGCGACGAGGGAGGGCGTCTCCGTCAACGCCTGGATCGTCAAGGCGCTCGCCCGGGGGCTGTCGAGTGCCGCCACGTCGCGGATCGGCAGCCGACTCACCGGCTACGGCCGGAGCTGAAAGGAGGATCGATGAAGTTCATGCCCGCACCGTTCGGACACTTCCCGGACGCCGAGGAGTGGAGAGTCGACCGGCGCGACCCGCGCCCGCCGCGGTTCGCCGCGAGCGTGCAGCGCCGGAGGAGGAGGGGGTCGAGATGAGGTACGACTTCGAGACCCAGGAGCCGCCGAGGCTCCGCGGCGGGATCGCCGGCGGCACGATCGAGATCGAGACCGCCGACACGCCCGAGACCGTGGTCGAGGCCGAGGCGATCCGCGGCGACCTCGAGAACCTCAAGGTGGAGCAGCACGGCCGGGACATCGTCATCGAGCACCGCAGGAAGCGCTCGCTCGGCCGCGGCGACGAGTACCGGATCCGGATCCGGGCGCCACACGGCACGGAGGCGGACCTCAACGTCGCCTCTGCCGACATCCGGGCCGAGGGCCGCTTCGGCGGCTTCCAGGCCAACACCGCCTCCGGCGACGTGCTCGCCGGCGACGTCGAGCACGACGCGAAGATCCGCTCGGCGAGCGGCGACGTCCGGCTCGGCACGGTCGGGGGGCGCCTGGACGTGAACACCGCCTCCGGCGACGTCGACGTCGCCTCGGCGGGAGCGGGCGCCACGGTTCGCTCCGCGTCGGGCGACGTCCACATCGGCTCGGCCGCGAAGCGGGTCGTCGTCCAGACCGCCTCCGGCGACCTCCTCGTCGAGTCCGTCGCCGAGGGCTCGCTCGACCTGAAGTCCGCGTCCGGCGACCTCCACGTCGGGATCAGGCAGGGCTCGCGGCTCCACGTGGACGTGCGCTCGCTGAGCGGCGACACGAGCTCCGAGGTCGAGCTGGACGGGGTCGAGACCGAGACCTCCGGGCCGCTCGTCGAGGTCAAGGCCGCGACGATGAGCGGCGACATCCGGATCGTGCGCGCGTGACGGGGCGGCCCGTTCCGGACGGAGAGATCGACGTCGACGTCGCCGTCGCCGGCGGCCGCGTCGTCCGGGCGGCGTCGTTCGGCCCCCGAGACGGCGTGCCGGTGGTCTGGCACCACGGCAACCCGGGGAGCCGCGTCTGCCCCGTCGCCGAGGCGGTCCTCGACGCCGCGGGGATTCGCCTGATCGCCTACGACCGGCCGGGGGGAGGCGGGTCGACCCCCCGTCCCGGCCGCCGTGTCGCCGACCTGAAGGACGACCTCGAGCCGATCGCCGATGCGTTTCGGCTCGGCCGCTTCGGAACGATGGGCATCTCCGGCGGCGGAGCCTTCGCGCTCGGGACCGCCGCGCTCTTGCCGGATCGCGTGTTCGCGGCGGCGGTGCTCTCGGGGGCGGCGCCGATCGACGCCGACGGGTTGGACTTCCGCGACGGGATGACCGAGACGAACGTGCGGGCCGCGGACGACCAGGAGGAGCGAGACCGTGCCGAGACGCTCGCCGAGATGGAGCCCATCCGCCGGGCGATCCTCGCCGATCCTCGGGCCGTGCTGCTGGAGTTCGCCCGGGAGTTCCCGGAGGCGGACCGGGACGTCCTGGCGTCGGCCACCGACATCCTCGACGCGATCGCGGCGGGAATGGCGGAGTGTGTTCGCGAGTCGGCCGAAGGCTGGCTCGACGACTCGGTCGCGTTCGCCAGGCCGTGGGGCTTCGAGATCGGCTCGATCCCGGCTCCGGTCGGGATCTGGCAAGGGCGCGAGGACACGGCCTCGCCGATCGGTCATGCCCGCTGGCTGGCCCGCCGGATCCCGCACGCGGAACTGTACGAGCTCGACGGCGGCCACTATGCCCCGTACGTGGCGTTCGCCGACGTGCTCGCCTGGCTGCGCGGGCAGGCGCCCTGATCGACCCGTCTACGGCCGCGTGAGCCGCGCCCACAGGTTCTCGAGCATCTGCGAGACCGGCGGCGTGAGCGCGGAGCCGCCGAAGTCGAGCGTGCCCGCCGCGAACACCTTCGCGCCCGTCGGCGTCTCGTAGTAGGTCATCTGCGCGGTCAGCCCCGGCCCGAACAGGTCGGGGACCTCGGCGAGCACCAGCGTCCCCGGCGGCGAGTCGCGGGTCGTGTGGTCGATCTCGATCCCGTAGCCGCCGACGGCCTGGCCGAACGTGGAGCCGTCCGCGAGGCCGGTTCCCTCCCAGAGCCACGGCGCGCCGGCCGTGCTCTCGACCGTGTAGAGGCCCTGCTGCTGGCCCTCGTCGTTCGCCAGGTACTGGACGCCGATCAGACGTGCCTCCGGCCGCCCGAGGCTTCGCCACTGGTCGATCCGCTGCAGCACCGAGCCCTCCGGGTCGACCCGGCGGAAGAAGTCGTTCGCGGACAGGAACATCAGGTTTCCGCCGAGGTCGCGGTAGCGCTCGATCGCGTCGTACTCGTGCGCGGTCACGTACTCGGTGTGGCCCGGGTACACGACCAGGTCGTAGGCGGCCGCGAGCTGCTCGCCGGTCAGGCTCTCGAGGTCGGGCTCGGCGAGGAAGTCCACCGTCTTCCCGCTCCAGTACAGCCAGTGCAGGAAGCCCTGGTCGTAGCGGTAGAAGAACGGCGGGACGCCCCGGTGCAGGTACGGCCGGTCGAGCGCGACGCGCTGGTGCGGCGGGCCCGCGTACCAGGTGTCGCCCCAGCCGTCCCCGTCGGCGTCGTAGAAGTTGTACGCCTGCCAGCTGTTCGTGGGCAGGACGACCGCGACCCGGGAGGCGGCGCCGAGCGCCGCCGGCCGGACGACGAACGGGGCGTACCCGACCCGGTGGTCGGGGGCGGTCAGCTTGACGAAGTACAGCCCGGAGGGCCAGTCCCCGATCCGGTAGGCGATCGTGCGGGGCGCGTCGCGGCCCCTCTGCCAGCTCACCGTCAACGGATCCGTCACCGGCTGGCCTTCGAGGAGGTAGTCGGCGTAGGTGACGATCCGCTCCGGGCCGGTGCGGAACGCCTGCAGGGTCAAGGTGGGGGCGTCGGTGGCGATTCGCAGCGCGCCCAGCTTGCCGGGCTCGTAGCTCTGCCGTGCGAACGCCGCGTCGACGCCCTGGACGCGGACGACGGGGGCGCGCGGGTGGCGCCCGACGTGCGCGTCCGGCGAGCCGTAGGCGAGCACGTTGCCGGCGTCGTCCTCGGCCGTCAGGGCGAGCTGATAGGTGCGGGCGGCGACGTTGGCAGCGGGCTGCCACCCGATCGAGTGCGGGCCCGTGCGGAAGTGCCACGTCCGCGTGTAGATCCTCCTCGTCGCCGCTACCGTCGTCTCGACGTCGAGCGTGACCGCGGCCGGCTCGCTCAGGTCGAACCGGATCCGGGCGTAGTCGCGGAAGTGGTCGCCGTTCGGGCTGACGGTGGTGAGCAGCGGGCCGTCGCCGGCGAACGGCGACGAGCCGTTCGAGATCCGCAGGCGGTCGAGCCGCGCGGGCGTGGCGTCGAGCCGAAAGCGGGCGTCGGCGATCACGCGGCCGGCGGAGACGAGCTCCACCCGGTAGTAGCCGTCGTGCACGCGGCGACCGCCGAGCGTTCCGTCCCAGTCCACCAAGACCTGCGTGCGTCTCGCCGGCGGGTCGAGCCAGCCGAGCGGCCGTCCGCCGAGGCCCGCGAGCCGTACGCCGACGAGCGCCGCGTGGCCGACCTGCGCCGTGATCGTCAACGGGCCCGTGCCCGGGGAGAACGTCGTCGCGGAGATCTCGATCGAGACGTCGCCGCCGCGCGCGAGCGGTGCCAGCGCGAGCGCGCCGAGCAGGAGGACGACCGCCCTCACGGGCCAGACGTTAGCGTAGGCCCATGAGGGCGCTTGGCTCCCTGGCGGAGGTCGAGCGGGAGCTGCGCGCGGCCGGGTTCCTCGAGGGCGGAGGCGCAGGGCTCGTCGCCGACGTCTACCTCGGGTACGGCCTTTCCCGGTCGCTCCGGCGGACGGCGGGCCCGGGGCCTGCCGAGCCCTGCCCGCTCCCGCCGGCCGCGGTCCGGATCAGGCCCGCCCGGGAGCCGCGGCCGTCACCCGGCGCCTTCGTGGTCGGCGAGTGGGAGCGGACCTGGCGCGACGAGGGCTACGCGGCCGCGGTCGAGGCCGTCCGGGAGGCGATCGCGCGCGGCGACGTCTACCAGGTGAACCTCGTCCAGCACCTTTCCGCGCCGTTCCGGGGCGATCCGGGCGGGCTCGCCTCCGCGCTCGCGCCCCTCCGTCCGCTCGAGCCTGCCCCGCTCGTCGGCGAGGGCTGGACGGTCGTCTCCGCCTCTCCGGAGCTCTTTCTGTCCCGGCGTGGACGGCGGGTCTGGACGAAGCCGATCAAGGGGACGCGGCCGCTCGGCTCCTCAGCCGATCTCGTCTCGTCGGCCAAGGACGCGGCCGAGCACGTCATGATCGTCGACCTCGAGCGGAACGACCTCTCGCGTGTCTGCGAGCCGGGCAGCGTGCGCTGGCCCGTGCTGATGGCCGAGCACGAGCTGGCCGGGGTCGCCCACATGGTCTCGACCGTCGAGGGGCGCCTGCGCGAGGACGTCGGCCTGGCCGAGCTGCTGGCGGCGGTGTTTCCGGGCGGCTCCGTGACCGGCGCGCCGAAGATCGCGGCGATCGACCACATCGCCGCCCTCGAGCCGGTCGGCCGCGGCGCGTCGATGGGCGCGGTCGGCCGCATCTGGCCGAACGGCGATCTCGACCTCGCCCTGACGATCCGCACCTTCGCGGTCGCCGGGGGACGCATCCATCTCTGGGTGGGGGGCGGCATCGTCTGGGACTCCGATCCGGAGGAGGAGATCGAGGAATCCCTCGTCAAGGCGCGCCCGCTCCTCGCGGCCATCGGCGCCCCGCTCGTCGCTCGCCGCGCTTCGCGCGAGCTCGCTCGCACGGGGGAGACAGCCGGTTTCCCCCGTGAGCGCCCTTCCCCGACACCGGCGTTCTCACGGCCTACGGATCGCCATGTCGGTCGCGGCGACGGAAACCACTCGAAGACCGTCGAGGCTCATCCATGAGCCTGCTCGCGGTGGCGGTCGCCGGGCGCGGGCTCGTCCCCCCCGGCGAGCCGGTCCTGCCCGCCGACGACGAGGCGCTCCTCCGCGGGCGGGCGGCGTTCGAGACGCTCCGCGTCTACGGCGGGCGGCCGTTCCGGCTCGCCGAGCACCTGGACCGCATGCGCGCCTCCGCCGAGCGCCTGGCGATTCCCTGGCCCGGCGGGCTCGAGGAGCTCGCCGCCGGGGCGCTCGCGGGCGCCGGCGAGACCGACACCGTCCTCCGGCTCTACCTGACGCCCGGCCGCGAGGGAGCCGGGCAGCCGCTCGCCCTCGCGCTCGTCAGCACGCTGCCGCCCGACCTCGAGGAGCGGCGGGCCCGGGGGATCACGCTGATCTCCCTGCTCGGCGTTCGCGCAGAGGCGCCGTGGCTCCTCGGCGGCGTCAAGTCGACGAGCTACGCGGTCAACATGGCGGCGGGGGCGGAGGCGCGCGCCCGCGGCGCGGACGACGCGGTCTTCGTCACGGACGACGGCGTCGTGCTCGAGGGCCCGGTCACGAACCTGTGGTGGCGCCGCGGCTCGACGCTTCACACGCCTGCGCTCGACCTCGGCGTCCTCGCCGGAGTGACGCGCGGGGTGCTGATCGAGGCGGCGCCGGCCGCCGGCTACGGGGTCGAGGAGGGCGAGTACCCGCTCGCGGACGTGCTCGCGGCGGACGAGGTCTTCACCTCGTCCTCGGTACGGGAGGTGATGCCGGTCGCGGCGCTGGACGAGGCGCGGTTCGAGCGCGGGCCGGCGGCGGCGGCGCTGCAGGCGGCGCTCCGCGACGTCGCCGCATCCGGCTAGCCGGCGTGCGGGCGGAGGTTGCCGTCCCGGTACCTTGTGTCGCGGTGCCGGCGTTCAAGACCTCAGACGGGTACAGGCCGACGGGCGACCAGCCGCAGGCGATCGCCGAGCTCGCCGCCTCGATCCGGGGCGGGGAGCGCTACCAGACCCTGCTCGGCGCGACCGGCACGGGCAAGACGGCGACGATGGCCTGGATCATCGAGGAGGTCGGCCGGCCGGCGCTCGTGATCGCGCACAACAAGACGCTGGCGGCGCAGCTCTGCAACGAGTTCCGCGAGTTCTTCCCGGACAACGCGGTCGAGTACTTCGTCTCGTACTACGACTACTACCAGCCGGAGGCGTACGTCCCGCAGGCCGACCTGTACATCGAGAAGGACTCCTCCCGGAACGACGACATCTCGAGGCTCCGGCTGGCGGCGACCTCCGCGCTCTTCACCCGCCGCGACGTCGTCGTCGTCGCCTCGGTCTCGTGCATCTACGGCCTCGGCTCGCCGGAGGAGTGGCGCGGCCGGGTGCTGATCCTCGCGGTCGGCGAGACGATCGACCGCGACGAGGTGCTGCGGATGCTGATCGAGAGCCAGTACGCGCGCAACGACGCCGTGCTCGCACGCGGACGCTTCCGGGTCAAGGGAGACGTCGTCGAGGTGCAACCGGCGAACGCGGAGACCGCCTACCGGGTCTCGTTCTTCGGCGACGAGGTCGAGTCGATCTCGCACTTCGACCCGCTCACCGGCGAGATCTACGCGCGGCTCGACAACCTCGTGGTCTGGCCCGCGACCGAGTACGTGACCTCGACCCCGACGGTCCAGCGGGCGGTCGAGGACATCCGGCACGAGCTGGAGGAGCAGGTGAGAGGCTTCGAGGAGCAGGGCAAGCTGCTCGAGGCGCACCGGCTGCGCCAGCGCACCGAGTACGACCTGGAGATGATGCAGGAGCTCGGGTTCTGCTCCGGGATCGAGAACTACTCGCGCCACCTGGAGGGGCGGCCGCCCGGCTCGCATCCCTTCACGCTGCTCGACTACTTCCCGGACGACCTCGTCGTCTTCGTCGACGAGTCGCACCAGACCGTCCCGCAGCTCGGCGGGATGTACGAGGGCGACCGCTCGCGCAAGCAGACGCTCGTCGACTTCGGGTTCCGGCTGCCGTCGGCGCTCGACAACCGGCCGCTCCGCTTCGACGAGTTCGTCGCCCGCGTGCCGCAACTCGTGTTCATCTCCGCGACGCCGGGGCCCTTCGAGCTGCGCCACTCGAAGGTGATCGCCGAGCAGCTGATCCGGCCGACCTACATCGTCGACCCGGAGGTCGAGCTGCGGGCGACGAAGAACCAGATCGACGACCTGCTGAACGAGATCCGCCGGCGCGAGGAGGCCGGCGAGCGCGTCCTCGTCACCACGCTGACGAAGAAGATGGCCGAGGACCTGACCGACTACCTGCTCGAGGCCGGCGTGAAGGCCCGCTACCTGCACTCCGAGATCGACACGCTCGAGCGGATCCAGATCATCCGCGAGCTCCGGCTCGGCGAGTACGACGTCCTCGTCGGCGTCAACCTCCTGCGCGAGGGGCTCGACCTGCCGGAGGTGTCGCTGGTCGCGATCCTCGACGCCGACAAGGAGGGCTTCCTGCGCGGCAAGACGGCGCTCGTCCAGACGATCGGCCGCGCCGCCCGCAACGTGAACGGGAAGGTGCTCCTGTACGCGGACAAGCAGACCGAGGCGATCCAGGGCGCGCTCGAGGAGACGAACCGCCGGCGCGAGAAGCAGCTCGCCTACAACGAGGAGAACGGGATCACGCCCGAGTCGATCCACAAGGGCGTCTCCGACATCGCCGAGTTCCTGATGCTCGAGTCGCCGACCGTCCCGTCGCGCCGCCGCCGGGGCAAGCGCGAGGTGGAGGGAATGCAGACCGACGAGATCGAGCGCCTGATCGTCGAGCTCGAGGAGGAGATGTTCGCCGCCGCCGAGGAGCTCCGCTTCGAGTACGCGGCGAAGCTGCGCGACGAGATCAAGGAGCTGCGCCGGGAGCTGCTGGCCGTGACGGCCTGAGCGTGTCCTACGGCCCAGCGATCCGAGCCTCGTCTCGCGCGAGTACGCGTCGCTCGACCGCCTGGAACGAAGGCGCCTCGACCGAA
This sequence comes from uncultured Actinomycetes bacterium, assembly GCA_963837265.1. GTDB lineage: Bacteria > Actinomycetota > Thermoleophilia > Gaiellales > Gaiellaceae > DATBLE01. The sequence continues at coordinate 59,356 of CAWIMQ010000001.1, read as the reverse complement.
CCGGCCGGCTCCGGGACGTGGGCGAGCTCGAAGTCCTACTGGCGGCGATCGCCGAGGCGAGACCTCATCGTGTCCTCGACGCTGGGTGTGGCGACGGCGGCATTGCCGCGCTTCTCACGGCTCCGGAGGTCGTCTGTGTCGATCAGTCGGAGGCGGCGGTCGAAGCGACGCGCGCGAGCGGTGCCAGGTTCGAGGGTACAAACCGGCGGCCCGCCGAGGCGGGCCGCCGAGGTTGACGCGGGCCACGCCCGCACACGGCTGAGACCAGCCTCGATGATAGCGCTGGTGGGTCGGAGGGCGCGGGACTCGAACCCGATCCGGAGTGGCCGGACACACAGGTCTCAACCGTGTGTTCCACCCTGGAGCGTCTACCCTCCGACCTGAGACCACGGTAGGCAACGGCGGCGCCGAGTCTGTGCCGAGACCGTGACGATTACGAATCTAGAGCGCTTCCGCGAGGGCGATTGCGCCGAGTACGCCCGAGCGGCCGCCGAGCGTCGGCGGGACGATGTAGCTCTCGATCTCCTCGGTGACGGCGGGCGCGTCCACGTAGCCGTTCAGCAACCGGACGACGTCGCGCCGCACGAGTGGGAGCAGCCCCGGTGCAGTTCCGATGCCGCCGCCGACGACGATCCGCTGCGGCGAGAGGGCGCAGATCAGGGAGACGAGACCGAGCGCGAGGTAGCGGGCCTCGAGCGCCCACACGTCGTCGCGGCCGGCGAGCTCCTCGGGCGGCCGTCCCCAGCGCGCCTCGATCGCGGGGCCGCACGCGAGGCCCTCCCAGCAATCGCCGTGGTAGGGACAGACACCGGGGAACGGGTCGGCGCCGACGTCGTGGGGGATCCGGATGTGGCCGAGCTCGGGGTGGAGGAGGCCGTGGAGGAGATTCCCGCCGGCCATGCCGCCGCCGCCGATGCCGGTGCCGACCGTGACGTAGCAGAAGGTGTCGAGCCCCTGCGCCGCGCCCCAGCGACCCTCCCCGAGCGCCGCGGCATTGACGTCCGTGTCGAATGCGACCGGCACCGCGAGACGGCGGCGGACCTCTCCGGCGACATCGGTGTTCGCCCAGCCGGGCTTCGGCGTGGTCGTGACTCGGCCCCACGTCGGCGACGAGCGACGGAGGTCGACCGGGCCGAAGGAGCCGATCCCGATCGCGCCGACCGGGCCCTCCCGCTCGAAGAAGGCGACCGCGCGGCCGATCGTCTCGGCCGGCGTCGTCGTCGGAATCGTCTCGACCGCGCGGAGGTCGTCCGGGCCGGTGCCGACGGCGAGCTCCCACTTCGTGCCGCCGCCCTCGATTCCGCCCAGCACCGGGCCCGTCCGGAGCACCCGGGAATCCAATCGCATGGACCGGACGGGGTCAAACGGCCGAGTGGGGAGCGCGCCCCGTCTCGTCCCGCTTTGACACGGCCCCGTTCGGGCGTACCTTTGCACGATGCCCACGTGCCCGGAGTGCGGAATGCAGAGCCCGGACGACGCCCGCTTCTGCTCCGGCTGCGGCGTGTCGCTCGCGGCGCCGGGCCCGGAACGGCGCAAGCTCGCGACGCTCCTCTTTTGCGACGTCGCCGGCTCGACCTCGCTGGGCGAGCGTGCCGATGCCGAGGCGGTCCGGGAGATCATGGCCCGCTACTTCGACGAGGCGCGCCGGACGATCGAGCGGCACGGCGGGACGGTCGAGAAGTTCATCGGCGACGCCGTCGTCGCCGTCTTCGGCGTGCCGGTCGCCCACGAGGACGACGCGCTCCGGGCCGTCCGGGCCGCCGCCGGCATCCAGGCAGGCGTGGGCGGGCTCAACGCGGAGCTCGAGGCGCGCTTCGGCCACAGGCTCTCCGTGCGCATCGGCGTGAACACCGGCGAGGTCGTCGCCGGCGGCGAGAACGCCAGGCAGATGATCGTCACCGGCGACGCGGTCAACGTCGCCGCACGTCTCGAGCAGCATGCCGGCCCCGGGGAGACGCTCCTGGGAGAGACGACCCGCCGCCTCGTCGACGGGGCGGTCGAGACGGAGCAGGTCGAGCCGGTCGCGGCGAAGGGGAAGTCCGAGCCGGTGCCGGCGCACCGGCTCGTCGCCGTCCACGCGGGGCCGGCGGCGAGGCGCGGCCGGGTGGTCGAGATCGTCGGCCGCAGGCACGAGCTCGCCGCGTTGCGGGCCGCCTTCGACGGGGTCGCGGCCGAGCGTCGCGCACGGCTCCTCGTCGTCGCGGGCGAGCCCGGCGTCGGGAAGTCGCGGCTCGTCCAGGAGCTCCTGGACGGGATCGCGGGCGAGGCGACCGTCCTCCACGGCCGCTGCCTGTCCTACGGCGACGGCATCACGTACTGGCCGCTGCGGGAGCTGCTCGAGGACGCCGCCGGGATCCAGGACGCCCGCTCGGCGGAGGAGGCCCTCGACCGGCTCGCCGCACTCGTCGGGCAGGACGGGCGCGGCGAGCAGGCTGCCGTTGCGCTCGCCCAGGCGCTCGGCCTGGCCGAGGGCTCCGCTTCCGCCGACGACATCGCGTGGGCCGCCCGCGAGCTCTTCGCCGCGCTCGCGCTGCGCCGGCCGCTCGTCGTCCACCTCGACGATGTGCACTGGGGTGAGCCGGTCTTCCTCGACCTCGTCGAGCGCGCGGCCGCCCTGTCGAGCGGCGTGCCGATCCTCGTGCTCTGCGTCGCCCGCCCCGAGCTGCTCGACGAGCGGCCCGGCTGGGAGGCTCTGCGGGTCGGGCCGCTCGGCCCGGACGAGTCGGTCGAGCTGGTCGAGCGGCTGGTCGGCCGCGCGACGCTGCCCGGCGAGGCCCGCCGGCGCGCGATCGAGTCCTCCGAGGGGAATCCCCTCTTCGTCGAGGAGATCGTCTCGATGCTGCTCGACGAGCCCGACCTGGAGGCGCCGCCCTCTCTCGACGCGCTCCTGGGCGCCCGCCTCGACCGGCTCCCGGAGGAGGAGCGCGCCGCGGCCGAGCGCGGGGCGGTCGAGGGCCAGGTGTTCCACCGTGACGCCGTGCAGGAGCTCTCGGACGTACCCGCCTCCGTCCCCGCCGCGCTCTCGGCGCTCGAGACGAGGGATCTCGTCCATCAGACCGATTCGCATGTCGGCGACGCCGCCTACCGGTTCCGGCACCTGCTGATCCGGGATGCCGCGTACCGGGGCATCCCCAAGCGTCTGCGGGCCACGCTCCATCGCCGGTACGCCCGCTGGCTGGAGCGCGCCGCAGGTTCCCGCGCGGCCGAGTACGCCGAGCTGTTCGGCTACCACCTCGAGCAGAGCTACCGCTACCTGGCCGAGCTCGGCCCTGTCGACGAGGAGGCGAGGGCGCTGGGCGCCGAGGCGTCCACGTGGCTCTCGTCTGCCGGCAGCCGCGCGTTCGTCCGCGGCGACATGGGCGCGGCCGCGAGCCTTCTCCGCCGCTCGGCCGAGCTGGTCGAGGCCGACGTCGCCGCGCGACTGGAGCTGCTGCCGGAGCTGGCGCGGGCGCTCCGCTACTCGGGCGACCTCCCGGGCGCGGAAGCCGTCCTGCGGGAGGCCGTCCGCGACTCCGCCGCCGTCGGCGATGCCCGGCTCGAGGCGAGAGTCGCGGTCGAGTCGGCCTTCCTCGGCCTGTACACCGACGCCGAGGCAGACGCGGCCGGGGCGATACGCGTCGCAGAGCGCGCGGCCGCGGTCTTCGCGGCGCTCGAGGACGAGCTCGGCCTGGCGAAGTCCTGGAACCTCGTCGGCTTCGCCAACTGGCACCTCTGCCGGGGCGGGGCGATGGAGGAGGCCTCCGAGCGGGCGCTCGCGCACATGGAGCGTGCCGGGGACCTGCGCGAGCGCTGGTGGGTCCTCACCAAGCTGCTCGACGGCGCCGTGTTCGGGCCGAGACCGGTCGAGGCCGCGATCCGGCGCTGCCGCGACGTGCTCGTGCTCGGCGAGCAGGTGCCGAGCCTGGAAGCGTCGGCTTCCGCGGCGATCGCAATGCTCGAGGCGATGCGCGGGAACTTCGCGGTCGCGCGCGAGCTGTCCGGCCGCAGCCGCCGGATCGCCGAGGAGCTCGGTCTCACGCAGTGGCTCGGCGCGCTCGGGAACTACATCGGCCCGATCGAGCTGCTCGCGGGGGACCTGGCGGCGGCCGAGCGCGCGCTGCGGGAGGGGTACGAGCGGCTCGAGTCCCTCGGCGAGACGGGCGTGCTCTCGACGACCGCGGCGTACCTCTCGCGGGCAATCGTCCTGCAGGGGCGCTACGACGACGCCTGGGAGCTCGCCGAGGCTAGCCGGCGCACCGCCGTCCGGGACGACCTCTGCTCCCAGGTCGTCTGGCGGGGCACCGGTGCGCGCGTGCTGCTCGCGCGCGGCGCGGTCGAGGAGGCGGAGGCGCTGGCGCGCGAGGCGGTGGGGCTCGCCGCCACGACGGACTTCCTCCACCTGCACGGCGAGTGCCTGCGCGACCTCGCCGAGCTGCTCTCGGCCACGGGGCGGGCCGGTGAGGCGGCCGAGGCGGCGGGCCGGGCGCTCGCCCTCTTCGAGCGGAAGGGCTGCTCCGTTCTCGCCGAGCGGGTCCGCCCGGCTTGACCGCCCGCCCGGGGCGCTATAGGTTCGTGGGCTCCCGAAGGAGGTGGCCATGAGCTCGACCCGCGCGTTCGCGGCCAGGCTGGCGCACGACGACGACTTCCGCAGGCTCGTCCGGGCGCATCCGAGAGCGGCGCTCGCCGAGTACGGCCTCCGCGACGAGCCCGGCCTGATCCCGGACGTCGTCGTGCTGCCGGCCCGGGCCGAGCTCGCGGCGCTCGGGCCCGAAGGCCCGACGCCCCCCGAGCCGCCCGAGCCCCCCGAGCCGCCCGAGCCTCCGGGGCCCGAGCCCCCCGAGCCCGAGCCGCCCAGGCCCCCGAGGCCGCCGGGGCCGCACCAGCCGATCAACGCGCAGCTCTTCGACCCGGACTGAGCTGGCATCCGTCCGGCGCACGCGCTTCCTCCTTCTCCGCTGCGAGGAAGAGCCAGAGATCGACGTCGCCGGGCTCCTGCGCGGACGCGTGGAGCTCCTCCCGGCGCGCCCCTCGGCCGCGGTCTCGATCCTGACCGGCGAGGAGGTCGCGCTGTCGGCGGAGGAGCTCGACCTGCTCCTGTCGACCCCGGCCGACCGGTGGGTGCCCGAGGACCCGGCCGGCGTCGGGCGCGGCCTCGCCCGCCGCGGCCTGCTCCTCTGCGACGAGCCCGACGAGCTTCTCGACGAGCTCCGTCTGCGGGACGAGCGGCTGTCCTCGCCTCCCTGGAACCTCTGGGCGGCGGCGCACAGGGCGATGACCGCGTGGCGCGAGGTCGACGTCAGGGTGTCGGACGCCGGAAGCTCCGCGGCCGAGCTGTCCGAGGAGCTCGCCCGCGGCTCCCCGAGGTTCGTCGAGCGATACGGCCCGCCGCCCCCGCAGTTCAAGCGGATAGAGGGTGCGCTGCCGCTCCCCCCGGTCGACCGGAAGGGCGGGTTGTTCGACGCGCTGCGCGCCCGGCGGACGGTTCGTGGTTTCGAGCGGGACGCGCGGCTGTCGGCGGGCGAGCTCTCGACCGTGCTCCGGTACGTCTGGGGCTGTCACGGCACCGCCCGGCTCGGCGAGGACGTCGTTCTCCTCAAGAAGACGAGCGCGTCCGGCGGCTCGCTCCACCCGGTCGAGGTCTACCCGCTCGTCCGGGCGGTCGAGGGAGTCGCACCGGGCGTCTACCACTACAGCGTCGAGCAGCACGGGCTCGAGCCGGTCGAGCTCCTCGACGCGGCCGGGGTCGAGGAGCTGGCGCGCTCGTTCCTGGGCGGCCAGTGGTACTTCAGCTCGGCACAGGTCACGTTCGTGATGGCCGCCCGCTTCGACCGCAGCTTCTGGAAGTACCGCGACCACGACAAGGCGTACTCGGCGATCCTGCTGGACGCAGGGCACCTGAGCCAGACGCTCTACCTCGTCTGCGCGGCGCTCGGGCTGGGAGCGTTCCTGGCCGGCGCCGTCAACGACGCCGCGATCGACGACCGGCTCGGGCTGCCGGCGTTCGCCGAGGGGGCGCTGGCGGTCTGCGGCTGCGGACGGGCGGCGCCTTCCGGGCTCGAGCCACGGTTCGAGCCCTTCGCGCCGTCCTAGTCGCGAAGCTCGACCAGGGGCCTCTCCCCGCGCGGGAAGCGCCGGGCCGCCGTCAGCCCCCACTCCCCGGCCCGCCAGACGTAGGTGCGCACGAGCAGCTCGGCCGCGTCGGCGTCGTAGACGAGCAGGCCTCGGGCCTCGCCGCGCCGCCGGGGCCGTGGCTGACCGAGCCCGGGCGCGGTGGCCACCGTCACGCCCGGCCGGCCGCTCGTCCACACCTCGAACTCGTGCCGCTCCGCGACCGCGCCCTGGTGCGTGTGGCCGGACAGGATCAGCTCGGCGCCCGCGTCCACCAGCGCGCCGAGCACCCGGTTGCGGCGCGCGACCGGGCGTTTCCGCGTGCGCCACGGGGCGCCGATCATCTGGTGGTGCATCGCCACCACCCTGAGCGCTCCGGCGGGTGCCGACGCCAGCCGCTCGGCCGCCCACGTGAGCTGTCCGGAGCGAACCCCGCCGGACTGGTGGCGCCACGGCCGAACCGAGTTCAGCCCGACCAGGCAGACGTCATCCGAGACGTGCACCGGCTCCGTCGTCCCCCAGAGCCGCTCGAACTCCGCCCACGGCCGGCCGAACCGCGACGGGAGCGAGTGGGGGATGTCGTGATTTCCCGGGACGGCGACGACCGTATGGGCCAGACTGCGAAGCAGGCCGGCCGCGCGCTCGTGCTGGCCGCGCCGTCCGCGATGGGTGAGATCTCCGCTGGCGACGATCAGATCGGGCTGCAGGCGTCCGGCGAGCGCCTCCAGCGCCCGCCGGACGTCCGGGTCCTCGCGCGTTCCGACGTGCAGGTCCGAGACGTGGAGAATCGTGGCGGGCACGGCCGACCCACCCTATAAACTCGGTCCCGTGACGGACGAGCCCGTCGAGATCGTCGAGGACCTGTACCTGGGCTTACGGGCGGGAGGCGCGCTCCGCAAGCAGCGCCGCGGCGAGCCCCTCACCGCCGAGGAGGAGGAGGCGCTCGGTCGCTGGCAGCAGATGTCCACCTGGCGGAAGGCGATCGCGATCGGCGCCTTCTCGCTGGGAACCTTCGGGCTCGGCTTCACGCTCGGCGGGCTGGTCTTCGGGCGCTGGCGCAAGGCCTAGCCGCCCTCCGCGTCCTTCGCGGGGAAGATCAGCGGCGGGACCCCCTCTCTCCCGGGGTCCTTGTCGAGGAGGACGACCTCTGCCAGCGTGACGAGCACCGCGGCCAGCGGCGTCGCGAGCAGGACGTAGAAACCGCCGAAGAGGAGGCCGACGCTCGTCACCGTGACCAGCACGACGAGCGGGGAGACGCCGACCGCGTGCCCGAGCACGCGCGGGCCGACCGCGTAGTCCGTGATCATCCGCAGGCCGAAGACCGCGATCCCGGCTCCGAGCGCGGTGTGCCACGAGACCGTCAGAGCGGCGCCGATCGCGAACACGCCGGCGGCGAGCGGGCCGATCACCGGGACGATCTCGACCACCCCGGCGAAGACGCCGAGCAGGAGCCAGTACGGCACTCCGTCCAGCCAGAACGCGAACGAGAGGACGGCGCTGACGAACGTGATCATCACGAGCTGTCCGCGGACGAATGCTCCGAGCTTGGCGTCGATCAGGTCCCACGTGTCGCGCACGCGACGCCGGTTGTCACCCTTCACGAGTCGCAGCACGATGCGCTGCGCCCGCTCCTTCTCGAACACCCAGTACGCGGCGACCGCGAACGTGAAGAAGATGCCGACCACGACCTCGAGCGCCGTGCGGCCGTACTGGACGGCCGGATGGATCAGGCCGGCCCCGCGCGGCAGCCGCTCGAGGCGGTGCTGGATCGCGACGAGGATCTCGTGCTTGATCCCGTGCGTTCCCCGTGCCGCTCTCGCCACGTCCGACGCCGAGGTGGGGAGCGTCCCCAGCGCCTGCTCGATCTGGTCGAGCGCGCGCGGCACGATCAGCCAGAGCATGAGGCCGATCGCGGCGACCAGGCCGACGTAGTGCACGGCGACGCCGACTCCGCGCGGGACCCGGCGGCGGTGGAGCCATTCGATGCCGGGCCGCATCGCGGCGGCGATGATCAGGGCGAGCAGGAGGAGCGCGACGATCACCCGCAGATGCCAGAGGGCCAGCGCGGACACGACCACCGTGACCGCGACGGTCGTCGCCACGAACGACTTGCGCGCGGTCTCGCCCACCTCCCGGTTGTCGCCTCGCGCGGGGCCGCGCAAACGGCCGGCCCCTGCCCGGTGCCGGCCGCCGAGGCGCCTGCCGGGCCTCTGCGCGAACGTCTGTTCGGAGGGTAGACTGTGCGCCGAATGACGGCTGACGAGCTCGTCGTACACGGTGCCCGGGAGCACAACCTCAAGGACATCACCGTCCGGCTGCCCCGGAACAAGCTGATCTGCATCACCGGCCTGTCGGGCTCCGGCAAGTCGAGCCTGGCCTTCGACACGATCTACGCGGAGGGCCAGCGCCGGTACGTCGAGTCGCTCTCCGCGTACGCCAGGCAGTTCCTTCAGATGATGGAGAAGCCCGACGTGGACTCGATCGACGGCCTCTCGCCCGCGATCTCGATCGACCAGAAGACGACCTCGCGCAACCCGCGCTCGACCGTCGGCACCGTCACCGAGATCTACGACTACCTTCGCCTGCTCTACGCGCGGGTCGGCCGGCCGCACTGCCCGGTCTGCAACCGGCCCATCGCCGGTCAGTCGATCGATGCGATCGTCGACCAGGTCCTGCGCCTCGAGGAGGGGACGAGATTCACCGTCAACGCGCCGGTCGTCCGCGACCGGAAGGGCGAGTACAGGGATTTGCTCGACCACCTGCGTGCCGAGGGCTTCACGCGCGTGAAGGTGGACGGCGAGCAGCGGCTGCTCGAGGAGGAGATCCAGCTCGACAAGAAGTTCAAGCACACGATCGAGGTCGTCGTCGACCGGCTGGTGATGAAGGAGGACCTGCGCACGCGGCTCTTCCAGTCCGTCGAGACCGCCCTGGCTCTCGCCGAGGGCCTGGTGACCATCGACGTCGTAGACGGCGAAGGCCTGACCTTCTCGGAGCGCTTCGCGTGCCCCGAGCACGGCGTCTCGCTGCCGGAGCTCCAGCCGCGGATCTTCTCCTTCAACTCGCCCCACGGCGCCTGCCCGCGCTGTACCGGCCTCGGTGCGCAGCAGGAGATCGATCCCGATCTGCTCGTCCCGGATCCGTCGCTGTCGATTGCCGAGGGCGCGCTCGTCCCGTGGTCGGTCGGCAACTCGGGGTTCTACGAGTCGGTGATCCAGGCGATCGCCGACCGGTGGGAGATCGATCTCGACCTGCCGTGGCAGGACCTGGCGCCCGACCGGCAGGACCTCTTCCTGTACGGCACGAGCGGGGAGAGGCTCTACGTCCAGTACCGCAACCGGATGGGACGGCGGCGCTCGTACATGCTCGCCTTCGAGGGGATCGTCTCCAGCCTCCAGCGCCGGTACCGCGAGACCGACTCGGCGCAGCAGCGCGAGCGGATCGAGGAATACATGAGCTTCCGGCCGTGCCCCGCCTGCGGCGGTGCGCGGCTGAAGCCGGAGGTGCTGGCGGTCACGGTCGGCGGCCTCAACATCCACGAGTTCACGAAGATGTCGGTCACCCGGTCGCTCGCATTCCTCGACGAGCTCGAGCTGACCGAGGTCGAGCAGCTGATCGGCTCCCGGATCGTGAAGGAGATCCGGGAGCGGCTGACCTTCCTCGACGACGTCGGGGTCGGCTACCTCAACCTCGACCGGGCGTCGGCGACGCTCTCCGGCGGCGAGGCGCAGCGGCTTCGCCTCGCTACCCAGATCGGGTCCCAGCTCGTCGGCGTGCTCTACATCCTCGACGAGCCGTCGATCGGGCTGCACCAGCGCGACAACGGCCGGCTGATCGGGACGCTGGAGCGGCTGCGCGATCTCGGCAACACCGTGGTCGTGGTCGAGCACGACGAGCAGATGATGCGCTCGGCCGACTGGCTCGTGGACATGGGGCCGGGCGCGGGGGAGCACGGCGGCCACGTCGTCGCCGAGGGCCCGGCGGCGAAGGTTGCGCGAAACCGTGAGTCCGTCACCGGCCGGTTTCTCTCCGGGGCCCGAACGATCCCGGTGCCGGAGCGCCGCACGGGCGACCTCGGCTCCTTCCAGGTCCGCGGCGCGGCGCAGCACAACCTGAAGGGCATCGACGTCGAGTTCCCCCTCGGGAAGCTCGTCTGCGTCACCGGCGTCTCCGGGTCGGGGAAGTCGACGCTCGTGAACGAGATCGTCCACAAGGCGCTCGCCAACCGCCTGAACCGGCTCCGGGTCAAGCCGGGCGAGCACGAGGCCGTGGAGGGGATCGAGGCCTTCGACAAGGTGATCGACATCGACCAGTCGCCGATCGGGCGTACGCCGCGGTCGAACCCGGCGACGTACACCGACCTCTTCACGCCGATCCGCGAGCTGTACTCGCTCACCCCCGAGGCAAAGGTTCGCGGGTACAGGCCCGGCCGGTTCTCGTTCAACGTCCGCGGCGGCCGCTGCGAGACCTGCAAGGGCGACGGCCAGATCAAGATCGAGATGCACTTCCTCCCGGACGTCTACGTCCCGTGCGAGACCTGCAAGGGGGCGCGCTACAACCGCGAGACCCTGGAGGTGCGCTTCAAGGGCCGGAACATCTCCGAGGTGCTGGACATGTCGGTCGAGGAGGCACTCCAGTTCTTCGCGAAGATCCCGAAGATCCGTCGAAAGCTCCAGACGCTCCACGACGTCGGGCTCGACTACATCAAGCTCGGCCAGCCGGCGACGACGCTCTCGGGCGGCGAGGCCCAGCGGGTGAAGCTCGCCAAGGAGCTTTCGAAGATCGCCACCGGGCGGACGTTGTACATCCTCGACGAGCCGACGACGGGCCTCCACTTCGCCGACATCGAGAAGCTGCTCGAGGTCCTGCAGCGGCTCGCCGACTCCGGCAACACGGTGCTCGTGATCGAGCACAACCTCGACGTGATCAAGCAGGCGGACTGGATCGTCGACCTCGGCCCCGAGGGCGGCGAGGCAGGCGGCGAGGTGATCGCGACCGGGACCCCGGAGCAGGTGGCCGAGACTCCCGGGTCGTACACGGGGCAGTTCCTCCGGGCGCTGCTGCCCGCGGCCGCCGCCGCGGCGGCCGCCTGAGTGCCCGCGGCGCGAGCCTCCGTGGGCAGATCGTCACGCTTCCGTTCCACCTCCGGTGCCAGGCACTAGCTGTGGAAGAAGCGTTCCCGGATCGTCACACCTGGAGTGCCAGGCACCACCGGTGGAAGAAGCGTTTCCGGATCGTCACACCTCGAGTGCCAGGCACAAGCTGTGGATAGGGACGACGTTCTCGAGTCGCTTGCCCGCGACCGGACGATCGACATCACCTCGACCGGCGCGCGCAGCGGACGGCGGCGGCGGATCGAGATCTGGGCGTGGCCGCTCGGCGACGCGCTCTACCTGACGGGCTCGCCCGGACGGCGGGACTGGTACGCGAACCTGAAGGCGAACCCGGACTTCGCGCTGCACCTGAAGCGCGGGGCGCGCGCCGACCTCCCCGCGCGGGCGCGCCTGATCGAGGATCCGGCTGAACGGCGAGAGGTCCTCACTTGCCTCCTCGACGGCATCCGGTACGACCTCGAGCGCTGGATCGAGCGCAGCCCGCTCGTCGAGGTCGAGCTCAGGCAGTAGCGCAGGCGGGCATCGCGGCGTCGAGCCGGGCCAGGGCCCGGGTCGCGCCCATCTGCTCGAAGAGGCTGCGTGCCTCCTCCGCCAGGGGTTCCGCCTCGTCTATCCGTCCTGCGCGGACGAGGGCCCGAGCGTAGTCGGCCAGCACCCGCGCGACCTCGAGCGACTCGCCGAGGTTCCGGGCTGCTGCGAGCGCTCGTACGAACCAGTCGGCCGCTTCGTCGTGCTCGCCGGCGAGCGAGGCAGCGACCCCGCGACCGCGGCCGACCTCGGCCTCGAGCAGCCGGGACCGAGTTCCGGCCGGCGCCTCGTCGGCGAGGTCGAAGAGCGGGAGCAGAGCGGACACGTCGCCTGTTTCCTGCAGCGCGTCGAGCGCGAATCCGGCCACCAGGGCGGTGTTGGTCGGATAGCCCTGCTCGCTCAGCAGCCGTGCCACCTCGACGGTGGACGCGGCGAGATCGCCGACCCGGTTCTCGGCGATCGAGACGAGCATGCGCTTGAAGAGGACGATGTTGCGGAGCTGCAGGTCCGGGGTCTCGTCCACGCCCGGGGCGACGAGGTCGAGGAGACGCCGTGCCTCGTCGGGATCGTCCCGCTCCAGTGCGCCCCACGCGAGCCAGGCCGTGTGCAGCCCGTGGCCGGACTGCGCGGTCGGCTGCGTGGGCAGCCACTCGTCGGCAAGCTGGAACGCGCCGTCCCAGTCGCCCTCCTCCAGCAGGGTGATCGAGCGTGCCCCGGCGAACGCGATCAGGAAGGAGCGGTTGCCGCGCCGCCGGGCGAGGTCGAGCGCCTCGACCTGGACCCGCCGGAGCTCCTCGCGGCGGTCCATCACGTGCAGGAAGACGGCCAGGTTGTTGTAGGCGCGCAGCGCGGCGTCGACGAGGTCGTGCTCGAGGGCGACGTCGAGCGCCTCGCGGACGAGCGCCCGCGCCTCGCGTAGCCGCCCGGAGGAGAGGAGCGCCTTCGTGTTCAACGCGTGCGAGAGCACCTCGGGCAGCACCTGTGCCTCTGCGATCTCGAGCGCGAACTCGACGCGTGCCCGGGCGGTCTCGTCGTCACCGAGGAAGTGGTGGATGCGCGCGGACTCGGCGGCGAGCATCGCCACGTCGGCGTCGGGCTCATCGGCGGCGAGCACCTCGAAGGCGGGCTCGAGCAGGGCGACGGCCTCGTCGATGCGGCCGAGCGTCCAGAGGGCGCGGCTCATCCCGGCAGCTGCCCGCGCGGCGTCGTGGGCGCGCCCTTCGGCCTCGTAGAGGCGCCGGGCCTCGTCGAATCGCTCGACGGCGACGTCGCGCTCGTCGCCGTCGCTCGCCAGCGTGCCGGCGCGCTCCACGAGAGCCGCCCGCGCGAGCTGCTCCCGGGCGAGCTCCGCGGCCTGGTCGAAGGCCCGCCGGGCATCCTGCATCGCCGCGAGCCCCGCCGCCCGCTCGCCGGCACGGATCAGCCACTCGCGGGCACGCTGCTCGAGCCCCTCCGCGTCGGCCGCGTGCTCGTCCGCCCGGACCGCGTCGAGGTAGTGGGCGGCGATCACCTCGGCGATCTCGTCCGGCTCGATCCCCGAGTCGGCTGCGAGGTACTCGGCTGCCCGGAGATGCTTGGCCTTCCGATCGTGACGTGAGAGCGTCTCGTAGGCGACCCGCTGGACGAGCGCCTGCAGGAACCCGTACTGCCCGCGCTCCGGCGAGCGGGGATCGGACTCCAGCGCGAGCACCTCCTTGCGCACGAGCCCTGCGAGCAGCGGCCGGACCGTCTCCTCGGTCGCCCCCGACAGGGCGGCGAGGCCGCGGACGGTGAAGGTCTTGCCGAGGACGGAGGCATCGCCGAGCAGGCGCCGTTCCTTGGGGTCGAGGCCGTCGAGCCGGGCCGCGATCAGGGCCTGGAGCGTCTCCGGAACGTCCAGCGTCTCGATCGTCCCGACCGGCCGGTACTCGTCCCCGTGCCGCTCCAGGAGGCCGCGGTCGAGCAGCATCCGGACCGTCTCGACCGCGTAGAGCGGGATGCCGTCCGCACGCTCTCTGATCTGCAGGCGCACATGCTCGGACAGGCCGGGCACGAGACCCTGCAGGAGGGCGTCGATCGCCTCGCCCGTGAGCGGCTCGAGGAACAGCGACGTGAACCGACGCGTGCTCGAGCCCCAGCCCGGGTGGCGGTCGGACAGCTCCGGCCGCGCGAGTGCGATCACGAAGATCGGGAGGTTCCGCGACCACTCGAGCAGGTACTCGACGAACTCGACGAGCGCCGCGTCCGCCCATTGGATGTCCTCGAAGAGGAGCACGACCGGGCCGCGCTCGGCCATGCGCTCGAAGAACATCCGCCAGCCCGAGAAGAGGTCCTCACGATCGGGGGCGGCGCGGTCGGCCAGGCCGAGCAGCTGTTGCAGCCGAGGCTCGACGAACGAGCGCTCCTCGGAATCGGCAACCATCTCCGCGACGACGCCCCGGAGCTTCGTCCGGGCTTCGCCGGCGGTCTCGTCTTCGCCGATCCGGGCGCGCATGCGAACCATCTCGGCGAGCGCCCAGTAGGCGATCGCGTCGCCGTAGGCGAGGCAGCGGCCCTTGTGCCACCAGACGTTCGCGACGAGCCCGTCGAGGTACTTCTCGAACTCCCAGGCGAGCCGCGACTTGCCGATCCCGGCGACCCCGACGACGGACAGGAGCTGCGCCTTTCCTTCCTCGGTGGTGGTGTGGAAGAGCTCCTTGACCAGGCGGAGCTCCCGGTCGCGGCCGACGAACGGCGGCTCGAGCCCGGCGGCCCGGCCCTCCCCGCCGCGGTTCGCGATCACGCGTAGCGCGCGCCAGGCCTGCAGCGGCTCGCTCTTTCCCTTCAGCTCGTGCAGCCCGGCGTCTTCGTAGGCGATCGCGGCGTCGCTCGCGCGGCGGGTGGAGTCGCCGACGAGCACCGTCCCAGGCTCCGCGGCCGACTGGATGCGCGAGGCGGTGTTGACGAGGTCGCCGGCGACCATGCCCTGGCCCTCGGCGCCGAGCGTGACGGCCGCCTCGCCGGTCAGCACCCCGGCGCGCAGGCGCAGCTCCGGGGCGGCCGCCTCGGCCGCGAGCGACTCGACGCTCGAGATCAGCTCGAGCGCGGCCCGGACGCCGCGCTCGGCGTCGTCCTCCTGGGCGACCGGTGCGCCCCAGAGCGCCATCACGGCGTCGCCGATGAACTTCTCGACCGTGCCGCCGTAGCGCTCGATCACGCTCCGCGCGGTCTCGAAGTAGCGGGAGAGAAGCTCGCGGACCTCCTCGGGGTCACGGCTCTCCGAGATCGGGGTGAAGCCGACCAGGTCGGCGAAGAGGACGGTGACGAGCCTGCGTTCGGCGGCGGGCGCGCTCGGCTGGACGGCCGCGGCCGGCGCCGGCGTGTCCCCGAGCGGCGTGCCGCACTCGGCGCAGAAGTTCGCCGTCGGCCCGGCGGCCGCTCCGCAGGCCGGGCAGGCGCGGGCGAGCGGGCTGCCGCACTCGCTGCAGAACTTTCCTCCCGGCGCGTTGACCGTCTCGCACGCGGGGCAGACGATCCCGCCTTCCATCGGTGAATCATCTCGCATTTCGGTCGCCCCGGGGCACGAGGCTCGGCGGCCGGGCGATACCCTTGGCCGATGACCGCGGGCGTCGAGACAGGGCTCCTCGAGCGGGACTGGTGGGTGCGGCTGGCACTCGTGCTCCAGGCGCCGGCACTCGTGTTCGCCTGGCTCAGGGACGATTCCGACGAGGCGGCCGAAGGGCGGCAGGAACCGATCCTCCTCGTCGGCGTGCTCTCGGGGCTCGCCGGGGTCCTCTCGACCAGCCTCGTCCAGCACGGGCTCGACCTCGACACCACCCTGGGCGTCCAGCGCGACGGAGTCGATCTCGCCGTCGTCGTCTTCATCGCCTCGCTCCTGTACGCGGTGGTCGGCTACTTCGCCGTCGGCGCGTTCGTCCACCTCGGCGAGCAGCTCGCCGGGTCGCTCGGGAGCTACAGGCGGTCGCGCCACCTGCTCGCCTACGCCAGCGTCCCCTTCGCGCTCTCGGTCGTGGTGATCTGGCCGCTGAGGCTGGCGCTCTACGGCAGCGACAACTTCCGCTCCGGCGGTAGCGACGCCCACGCAGGTGGCGTCTTCCAGGCGATCGAGGCCGGTTTCGTCGCCTGGTCGTTCGCGCTCCTGATCGTCGGCATTCGCACCGCGAACGGCTGGACGTGGCGCCGTTCGCTCGCCGCCTGGCTCGCGCCCGCTGCGGTGCCGCTGCTCGCGTTCGCCCGTGCGTACGGGCTGATCTGACCGTGGCGGTCGAGCTCGTGTACGAGACGCACTCGACCAGCGTCGACAACGAGCGCGGAATCGCGACCGGCTGGCTCGACGGGTCGCTCTCCGAGGCCGGACGCGACCAGGCCCGCCGGCTCGGCGACCGGCGCCGTGACGACGGGATCGCCGCGGTCTACGCCTCCGACCTCGGCCGCGCGGTCGAGACCGCCGAGATCGCGTTCGCGGGCGCCGAGATCCCGGTCCACCGCGACCCGCGCCTGCGCGAGTGCGACTACGGCGAGCTGAACGGGGCGCCGGTCGCGCAGGTCGCGGCCGTGCGCCTGCGCCACGTCGACGAGCCGTTTCCCGGCGGCGAGAGCTACCGCCAGGTGGTCGTGCGCACGCAGGCCTTCCTCCGCGACCTCGTCGCTGGGCACGACGGCGAGCGCATCCTCGTGATCGCGCACTCGGCGAACCGGTGGGCGCTCGACCACCTCGTCCACGGCACGCCGCTGGACGAGCTCGTCGATGTCCCGTTCGACTGGCGGGAGGGCTGGACCTACGTCCTGCGGGAGAACGACTCCCGCTCCTCCTCCGGCATCGAGTAGGTGTGCTCCTCGCCGGGGAACGTTCCGGCGCGCACCTCGGCGGCGTAGGCCTCGAGCGCGTCGCGGATCTCCCGCGAGAGGTTTGCGTACCGCTTCACGAAGCGCGGCAGGTGCCCCTCGGTCAGCCCGAGCAGGTCGTGGTAGACGAGCACCTGGCCGTCGCAGTCCGGCCCGGCGCCGATCCCGATCGTCGGGATCGCCAGCTCGGCCGTGATCTGCGCCGCCACCGGCGCGGGGATCGCCTCGAGCACCATCGAGCAGCAGCCGGCGTCCTCGAGCGCATGCGCGTCGGCGACGAGCCGCCGCGCGGTCTCGGCCGTCCTCCCCTGCGTCTTGAAGCCGCCGAGCATCGTCGCCGACTGCGGCGTCAGCCCGATGTGCCCCATCACGGGAATTCCCGCCTCGACGATCCGGCGCGACCGCGAGACCATCGGTCCGGCGCCCTCGAGCTTGACGATGTCGGCGCCGCCCTCCTTGACGAAGCGGATCGCGTTCCGCACCGCGTCCTCGTCGGACACCTGGTACGAGCCGAACGGCATGTCGCCGACCACGAGCGGCCGGCGCGAGTTCCGGGACACGGTCCGGGTGAGGAAGATCATCTCGTCCACGGTCACCGGAACGGTCGTGCCCTCGTGGCCGAGGACGACCATCGCGGCCGTGTCTCCGACGAGGACGACGTCGATGCCCGCGTCCTCGGCGAACCTGGCGCCCGGCGCGTCGTAGGCGGTGACCATCACGATCCGGTCGCCGCGCCGCTTCATCGCGCCGAGCTCGGGCAGCGGCAGCTTGCCGGCGGGCGGGGTGCTCATCTTCTGCCTCCTTGGTCGAGCGGGACGTTGTCGATCAGGCGGACGGAGCCGATCCGGACGGCGGCGGCCAGGACCGGCGGGTCGAACGGGGCAACCTCGACGTAGTCGACGTCGAGGCCGTCGAGCAGCGCGCGCGCCCGGGCCGCGTCTCCGGTCGCGAGCGCGCGGGGAAGCGCGAGCGCGCGGTCGCGCCCCTCCGGTGAGAGCAGGGAGTTGCGCGAGGAGAGGGCGAGGCCGTCCCGGTCTCGGACGGTCGGCAGCGCTCGAAGCTCGATCTCCAGGTCGAGGTCGCGGATCAGCCGGCGGACGACCTCGACCTGCTGCGCGTCCTTCTGGCCGAAATACGCGCGCCGCGGCCGGACGATGTTGAACAGCTTCAGGCAGATCGTCGCGACGCCTCGGAAGTGGCCAGGCCGCGCGTCGCCCTCCAGCCCGCGCGAGGCGTCCTCGACGTCGACCCACGTCTCGTAGCCCGGGCGGTACAGCTCCTCCGTGGCGGGGGTGAAGAGCACGTCCACGCCGGCCCTCTCGGCCAGCGCGGCGTCCCGCTCCGCGTCACGCGGGTAGCGGGCCAGATCGGCGGAGTCGCCGAACTGGGTCGGGTTCACGAACAGGCTGGCGACGACGAGGTCGTTCTCCGCCCGGGCCGCACCGAAGAGCGACAGGTGACCCTCGTGGTAGGCGCCCATCGTCGGAACGAGGCCCACCTCGCCCGCGCCGCCGAGCGCCGCGCGCATCTCGGCGATCGTGCGCAGGATCTTCATGCGACGAGCTCGCGGGTCGCCCGGGCGAGGACGTCGTAGAGCTGCTGCAGCCGAGGCTGGTGGGCGCCGATCGCGTCGATGTGGTCGTCGACGACGTGCCAGTCGCCGCGCGCGATCGGGCCGGTGAGCTGGAAGCCGTTCTCGATCGTGCGCG
Source organism: uncultured Actinomycetes bacterium (assembly GCA_963837265.1). Classification (GTDB taxonomy): domain Bacteria; phylum Actinomycetota; class Thermoleophilia; order Gaiellales; family Gaiellaceae; genus DATBLE01. Next base: position 41,097 of record CAWIMQ010000001.1, on the reverse strand, counting down.
TCATCAGGGGGACGAGCGCCTCCGGCGGCGCGCCCGCCTCCTCGAGGAGGCGTGAGGCTGCCCGGTACAGCGTGACCAGATAGTTCGAGGCGATCGCGGCGCCGGCGTGGTAGAGCGCGCGCGCGCCGTCGTCCAGGTCGAACGGGCGAAGGCCGAGCGTCCCGGCCAGCTCCCGCGCGAGCGCCCGCGCCTCCTCGTTCTCGGCGGTGAGCGCCGCCCAGGCGCCGTCCAGCTGCTCCGGCCCGCGGTCGAGGGTGAACGTCTGCAGCGGGTGGAGCGAGAAGCGGCGCACGTGCGGGTCGAGAGCGGCGAGCGGGGTCGCGCCGCTCATGTGCGCGACCCACGGGCCGGGCTCGACCGCGGCCGCGACCTCGGCGATCGCGCGGTCCGGCACGCAGAGGAGGACGAGCTCCGCGTCGTCCTCGCGCACGTCGACGCCCCGCTCGCCGAGGCGGGCGGCGACGGCCGATCCGACCCGGCCGCGACCGATCACGTTCACGCTGTCCACCATCTCTTGCTCCGGTTCCGCACGGGATACCGGGCGAAGAACAGTCTATCGCAGACGCAGTCGCTAGACTGTGTCTGCGATGCCCATCTACGAGTACGTCTGCATGCAGTGCGAGTCGCACTTCGAGGAGCTCGTCCGGAACGGCGAGGCGCCGCCGTGCCCGGACTGTGGCGGCGCGAAGGTGCAGAAGCAGCTCTCCGTGTTCGCCACGCACGGAGCCGAGTCGATGCCCAGCTTCGGCCAGACGGCGGCCGGCGGAGGCTGCTGCGGCGGCTCCTGCGGCTGCGGCCACTAGTCATTCGCCTGCGGCGAACGACTAGGGAAACGACCGTCCGGCACCTCGCCTAGACTCTCCGCCGTGCTGCAGGCTGTGCCGGAGCCGATGCGGAGCGGGCTGGGGGATCTCCGCGCCGACGCTTCGGCCTGTACCCGCTGCCGCCTCCACCAGGGGCGGACGCAGGTCGTCTTCGGGAACGGCGATCCGGAGGCGGACCTGATGTTCGTCGGCGAGGCCCCTGGCTTCCACGAGGACCAGCAGGGCCTCCCGTTCGTCGGCCAGGCGGGGAAGCTGCTCGACCGACTGCTCGGCGGGATCGGGCTCGCGCGAGGCGACGTGTACGTCGCGAACGTGCTCAAGTGCCGCCCGTCCGGCAACCGCGACCCGATGCCGGACGAGATCGAGCAGTGCGAGCCGTACCTCTTTCGCCAGATCGAGCTGATCCGGCCGAAGGTGGTCGCCACGCTCGGGAACTTCGCCACCAAGCTCCTCTCGGGCAAGCCGACCGGGATCACGCGGGTGCACGGCGCCGAGCAGGAGGTGACCCTGGGCGGCTCGCATGTCCTCCTCTACCCGCTGTACCACCCGGCTGCCGCTCTGTACACCCCGGCGATGCTGAAGGTGCTCGAGGAGGACTTCGCCCGTATCCCGACGCTGCTCGAGCGCGAGGCCGGGCCGCCCGTCCCGCTGCTCGCGGCCGCCGCCCCGGCGCCCGAGCCGGAGCCGGCCGCGGTCCAGCTCGGGTTGTTCTGACCCGCGAGGTCGAGACAGCCTGCCCCGAGGAGACCGAGGCGCTCGGCGCGCGCCTCGCCGCCGGGCTCGAGCCCGGCGACGTCGTCACGGTCTCCGGCGAGCTCGGCTCGGGCAAGACGACGTTCGTCCGCGGGGCCTGCCGCGCCCTCGGCGTCGCCGGGCCGGTGACGAGCCCGACCTTTACGATCGGTCACCGCTACGACGGCCGGGTTCCCGTGTCGCACCTCGACCTGTACCGCTTCGGTGGGTTCTCGGAGGCAGACTGGGGAGCGCTCGAGCCCTACTTCGACGACGCGGTGTGCTTCGTCGAGTGGCCGGAGGCTGCCGCCGACCAGTTGCCCCCGCCCCGGCTCCGGGTACGGTTACGCCACGTGGACGAGAGGCGGCGCCTGATCGTGCTCGAGGGCGATGCTGACCCTGGCGTTTGACACGGCGACCGACGTCGCCACCTCGGCGCTGGTCCGGGACGGGGAGGTGCTCGGCGAGCGAACCGGTCGCGCGGCCGGCGTCCTCGCCGACGCCGACGAGCTCCTGCGCGGTGCGGGCCTCACACCCGCCCGCCTGGACCGGTTGGCGGTCGGCGTCGGCCCCGGCAGCTTCACGGGCGTCCGGATCGGCCTCGCCGCCGCCCGCGGGCTCGCGCTCGCACTCGACCTGCCCGTGGCCGGCGTGCCGACGCTGGAGGCGATCGCCGCCGGCGCGCCGGGTGCCGTCCCGGTCGTCGACGCCCGCCGCCGCGAGGTCTTCGCTCTCCTTTCCGGCCACGTCCGGTGCCTGGCACCGGAAGCGCTCGAGGTGGACGTGGGCCGGACGTACGTCGGTTCCGGCGCGGTGCGGTACCGGCGAACGATCGAGGCGGCAGGCGGGCTCGTGCCCCCGGACGACAGCGAGTTGCACCTGCCGAGGGCGCGCTTCCACGCCCAGCTCGCCCGTGACGCAGGCCCGGCCGAGCTCGTCGTGCCCCTGTACCTGCGACTGCCGGACGCGGAGAAGGCGGCCACGTGATCGACATCCGCCCGCTCCAGCTCCGCGACCTTGGTGCGATCGAGAGGATCGAACGCAGTGCCTACCCGACCCCCTGGTCCCGCTCGATGTTCGCGGGCGAGCTGGCGAAGCCGTCCTCGGTCTGCCTCGGCGGGTTCGAGGACGCGATCCTGCTCGGGTACCTGATCACGTCCCGGTACGTGGACGCGTGGCACGTGATGAACCTCGCCGTCGCGCCCGAGCGCCAGCGGCAGGGAATCGCGTCGGCACTGCTCGGCCGCCTGTTCGAGCTCACGACCGGTGACGAACGGCGAGGGTACACGCTCGAGGTGCGGGTCTCGAACGCCGGGGCGATCGCGCTGTACGAGCGCCTCGGCTTCGAGCCCAGAGGCGTCCGCCGCGCGTACTACACGGACAATCGCGAGGACGCTCTGATCATGTGGCGGGAGCCGGCCGCTTCCGGCGACTTCGCGACCGGAGCTGGTCGGAAAGACAGTGGCAAGGTCGGCCGCTAACCATTTCCCGCAGGGAAATGGCCTGATTCTGGGGCTGGAGACCTCCTGTGACGAGACGGCCGCCGCACTCGTCTCGGCCGGGGGTGAGATCCTGGCGAGCGTCGTCGCCACCCAGTCGGAGCTGCACGCACGCTACGGCGGCGTCGTGCCCGAGGTGGCCTCCCGGCGACACCTCGAGCTCGTCTCGCCCGTCGTCCGCGAGGCACTCGGCCGCTCCGGCGCCACGCTCGGGGACGTCGAGCGGGTCGCCGTCACCCAGGGCCCCGGCCTGATCGGGGCGCTCCTCGTCGGGCTCGCCGCGGCGAAAGGCATCGCCTGGGGCCGAGGGCTGCCGCTCGTGCCGGTCGACCACCTGCACGGCCACGTCGCCTCGCTCTACCTGCAGCCGACCGACCTCGAGCCGCCCTTCCTGTGCCTGCTGGCGAGCGGAGGGCACACGCTCCTGCTCGACGTCAGGGACCGTGCCGGCTTCCGGGTGATCGGGACGACCCTCGACGACGCCGCCGGCGAGGCGTTCGACAAGGGTGCGCGCCTTCTGGGGCTCGGCTACCCGGGCGGCGGGGCGGTCGACCGGCTCGCCGCCGACGGCGACCCGGATGCGTACGCGTTCCCGGTCGCGCGCGTATCCGGCTTCGACTTCTCGTTCTCCGGCGTCAAGACCGCGCTCCTCTATGCCGTCCGGGACCTGGAGGCACACGAGCTCGAAGCTCGCCGTGCCGATCTCGCCGCCTCGTACCAGCGCGCAATCGTCCGGGCGCTCGCGGGGCGGACGCTGGAGGCGGCCGAGTCGCTCGGTGCCGCGCGGATCGCGATCGTCGGCGGCGTGGCGGCGAACTCGGAGCTCCGCGCCTCGCTTCCGGGCGCAACCGCCGCCCCCCTGGAGCTGTGTACCGACAATGCGGCGATGATCGCCTCCGCCGCCCGGTACGTGGCGCCGGCCGCCGACCCGCTGCGCCTGGACGCCTATGCGGTGGCGTAGTGCCGCCGGGCCGGCGGCGCTCGCGGGCGTGGCCGCGGCCGCGGTGCTCGTCGTTCCCGCAGGCGGAGGCGGTGCGGCCCCGGTCGTTCCCTCCCGGCTCCAGGCGGCGGCAGCGTGGCGCGGCCTCGTCGGCGGGCCGCGGGCGGCGGTCGGGACCGGGCAGCGCGTCCTCGTCGTGCTCAGCGCCTTCTCGCTCGCCGACCACGTCCAGCGCGCCGGCGGCCTCGCGAGCGACACCGAGGAGCGCAGCTGGACCTCGACCGCGCTCGCAGCGCAGCAGCTGTTCATCTCCGACCTCGCCCGCCGAGGCGTGACGGTCAGGCCGGAGTTCCGCTACACGCGGACGTTCAACGGGTTCTCGGCAGTGCTCGACCCGCGCGCGATCGCCGTGCTCGAACGGACGGCGGGCGTGAAAGGCGTCTACCCGGTGCGGGTGGCGTTTCCGGCCTCGATCGGCGCCTCCGGCCTGCGCTCGGCCGCCGCGCGGGCGCCACGGCCGGATGTCCACCTCGCCGGGATCGGCGGCCGCGGGGTGATGATCGCGCTCCTCGACACCGGGGTCGACCTGCACCGTCCGTACCTGCACGGCCACGTGCTCGACGGCTTCGACGTCGTCGGCGGCACCGTCGACGCCCGGCCGCACGCGAAGCCGACCGCCCCGTCGGAGCTCGAGCGTCACGGCACCGAGCTGGCCGGGCTGATCGTCGGCACGGGCGGGCCGGGCGGGGTGAGCGGAGTGGCGCCGGCGGCGACCATCCTGCCGGTTCGCGTCGCCGGCTGGCAGACCGATGCGCGCGGCGGCTACACGATCTACTCGCGAACCGACCAGTTGCTCGCCGGGCTGGAGCGTGCGGTCGACCCGAACGGAGACGGCGACGCCCACGACGCCGCCCGGGTCGCGCTCGTGCCGCTCGTCGAGCCCTTCGCCGCGTTCGGCGACGGGCCGCTCGCCCGGGCGAGCCAGGGTGCGCTCCGCCTCGACACCCTGGTCGTCGCCGCCGCAGGCAACGACGGCCCCGCCGGGCCGGCGTTCGGCAGCATCGGCGGTCCCGCCGGGGCGCGCGCCGCCGTCGCCGTCGGCGCGGTGGACACGCGCCCTTCCGCGACGCAGGTCCGCGTGGTCGTCCGGGCCGGCCTGCGTGTCCTCCTCGACCGCCTCGTCCCTCTGGCCGGCGCGGCGGCGCCGTCGCGAACGCTGGTTCTGTCTCCGGCGGCCCCGAGGGGAGCGGGCAGCTCGAGCAGGGACTTCTTCGCGAACGGCCTGTCGCTCGTGGCCGCCCGGGCGGCGGTCGTGCCCGCCGGCGCGGACCCCACGGCGGCGGCCCGCTTCGCCGCCGACGCCGGCGCGGCCGCCGTGATCCTGCACGGCCGGGACGTCGCTCCGGGGGGAATCGGGCTGGACTGGCGAATCGGCGTGCCGGTCGTGTCGGTGCCGCAGGCGACTGCCCGCGCGCTGCTCTCGGATCCGACCGCGGTGGTCGCGCTCGCCGCTCCCCGCCCCGGCGGCACCGCCGCGGGCGGGGTCGCCCCGTTCTCCTCCTGGGGCTTCGCGTTCGACGGCGGGATCAAGCCGGACCTGCTCGCGCCGGGAGTGGGGCTCGTCACCTCGGAGCCCGGCACCGCCGGGGGCGGGACGTCCCTCTTCGGGACGGTGAGCGGGTCGAGCGCCGCCGCGGCCGTCGCTGCCGGGGCCGCGGCGCTGCTCGCCGAGGCGAGGCCCGACGCGACCGCGGAGACCCTCCGCGCGCTTCTGATCGGCGGTGGGCGGCCGCTGCACGGGCTGCCGCTGTCGGCCCAGGGCGGCGGCGTGCTCGATCTCGGCCGGTCGGCGTCCACGGAGCTCGTCGCCGACCCGCCTGCGCTCGTTTTCGGACGCGGAACCCGCGAGGGCTGGCACGGGGACGCCGTGCTCCGGCTCCGGAACCTGTCTTCCCGGCGGCTGACCGTGTTCGTCGCGACCGGGCAGGGACGTCATCCGGCGTTGCCGCTGACCGTCGGCCGGCGCCGGGTCGAGATCGAGCCCGGAGGGATCGCACGGATCTCGGTGCGGACGCCGCCGATCACGGTCGCGCACGGGACCGCCGCCGCCGGCGAGCTGACGGCCACCCCGGTGGCGGGCACCGCGCTCCACGTCCCCTGGGCGGTCGTCCTCAGCCGGCCCGCCGCGCTGCTCGGGCCGCTGTCGCTCTCGGAGAAGACCTTCACGCCGTCCGAGGCGAAGCCGGCGGTCGTCGTCGTCCGGGCGGGCCGCGTGCTGCGCTCGGCGACCGGCAACACGGTCGTCCCGGTGCTCCGTCTCGACGTCGAGCTCTGGACTGCGGCGGGCAGACGCCTCGGCCTGCTGACCCGGCTGCGCGACCTCCTGCCGGGGCGGTACGCGCTCGGGCTCACCGGACGCGGCTCCGACGGGAACGTCCTCGCACGGGGCGCCTACCGCCTGCGCGTATTTGCGTGGCCGACCGGCGGAGGGCCTCCGTCCTCGCGGTCTGTCCGCTTCGCGATCCGGTAACTCCCCGACGCGCACGTAAGTCCGCCCGGCGAGGATCGCAACGGTCGTACACTCCCGCCGTATGCGGCGGGACTTCCACCAAGGAGTGTGACAGTGACCGCAGTTCAGGAATCAGTCTCGCATCTTCGCGAGAATCCATACGAGATCGCCCAGGCGCAGCTCCGCAAGGTCGCGCGGGCGTTCTCGATCGACGAGAACCTCGTCAGCGTGCTCTCGAAATGCAAGAAGGCCCTGGTCGTCTCCATTCCCGTGACGATGGACGACGGCACGATCCGGGTCTTCGAGGGCTATCGCGTCACCCACAACATCGCCCGCGGCCCCTCGAAGGGCGGCATCCGGTACCACCCCGACGTCGTCCTCGACGAGGTGCGCGCGCTCGCGATGTGGATGACCTGGAAGTGCGCGCTGATGGGGATCCCGTTCGGCGGTGCCAAGGGCGGCATCCAGTGCGACCCGAAGAAGCTCTCCGTCAGGGAGCTCGAAGGGTTGACGCGCCGCTACACGAGCGAGATCGTCAACGACATCGGCCCGGAGAAGGACATTCCGGCGCCGGACGTCGGCACGAGCCCGCGCGAGATGGCGTGGATCTTCGACACGTACTCGATGAACAAGGGCCACTCCGTGCTCGGCGTCGTCACCGGGAAGCCGCTGACCGTCGGCGGGTCGCTCGGGCGAATCGAGGCGACCGCCCGCGGCGCGCTCTTCTGCACGCTCGACGCGATCGAGAAGCTCGGGCTGAAGGCCGGGGAGATGAAGGTGGTCGTCCAGGGCTTCGGCAACGTCGGCAGCTACTACGCCCTGTTCATGCAACAGGAGGGCGCCAAGGTGATCGCCGTCTCCGACTCCGGCGGCGGCGTGTACAACCCGGACGGGATCGACATCCCGTCGGCGATCGCGCACAAGCAGGAGCGTGGAACCCTGAGCGGGCTCGGCGGAGTGGAGCCGATCTCGAACGAGGACCTGCTGCTCCTCGACTGCGACATCCTCGCCCCGTGCGGGCTGGAGCAGGTGATCACCGAGGAGAACGCCGACAAGGTCAAGGCGAAGATCGTCTGCGAGGGCGCGAACGGTCCGACCACGCCTCCCGCGGACGAGATCCTCGAGGAGAAGGGCATCCTCGTCCTTCCCGACGTGCTCGCGAACGCGGGCGGCGTCGTCGTCTCCTACTTCGAGTGGGTGCAAGGCCTCCAGGAGTACTTCTGGAAGGAGGACGAGGTCAACGCCAAGCTCAAGGAGATCGTCGACAAGGCGTTCGAGGAGACGTGGCACGTCCACACCTCCCGCGACGTGAGCCTGCGGTTGGCCGCGTACGGCCTCGCCGTCCAGCGCGTCGCCGAGGCGACCACCACGCGGGGGCTCTACCCGTGACGTTCGGGCGCGCCGGCGTCAGCGCCGGCATCTGTGGCCGGAGCCGGGCTTTGCCCGGCGGGAGGCCAAGGTCCCTGCGGATGTGAGTGCGAAGAAGGAGGGGGCTCGTGGGGGAACCCTGGGTTCCCCCACGGTGGTCCTCTACCAGGCTGAGAATTGCAGCCTCTGCGAGCGTGCGAGGAGCACGCTCGCAGACCTTCGCGGCGAGCTCGAGTTCGACTACGAGGAGGTGGACATCGGCGGCGATCCGGAGCTCGAGTCGCGCTACCGCGAGTGGCTTCCCGTCGTCGAGATCGACGGCGAGCGAGCCTTCGTCTACTTCCTCGACGCCGCCGCGTTCCGGCGCCGGATCGGAGCGACCGGGGTCTGACGCAGCCGTTTGGGTGCGCTGGCAGAATGGCTCTCGTGCTGCAGACGACGACGCAGGGCGCCGCCGGCGCCGTGGGGGAACGGCTGACGGTGGGGGTCGCCGCGCGACTGAGCCGGTATCTCCAGGTGCTCACCCAGGCCAAGAAGATGGGCAAGGAGCGCATCTCGTCCCAGGAGATGTCGGACTACACCAACATCAACGCGACGCAGATCAGGCGCGACCTCTCGGCGTTCGGGAAGTTCGGCAAGCGCGGCGTCGGCTACAACACCGACGGCCTGCTGGGCGAGATCCGCAAGATCCTGCGGACGCAGGGCCAGCACAACATCGCGCTGATCGGAGCGGGCCGCCTCGGCCAGGCGATCGCGAGCTCCTCGATCTTCGCCGAGCACGGAATCAACATCGCCGCGGTGTTCGACCGGGACCCCGAGCTCGTCGGCGCTCGGGCCGGCGGCGTGGAGGTGCAGCCCTACGCGGACCTGAAAGCAGCCGTTCGCGACAAGAACATCATCGTCGGTGTCCTCGCGGTGCCGGCGTCGAGCGCGCAGGGGGTCGCCGACGACCTGGTCGACGCCGGCGTCAGGATCATCTTCAACTACAGCGAGGGGCTTCTCGACGTGCCGGGCGACGTCCAGGTGCACACGTCGAACCCCGCCGTCGAGCTCCTGCACGCTCTGTACTTTCATTTGGCTTAGGCCGAGGTCACGGTGCTGACGGAGCCGTCCTGCCGGCAGTCGGGGCCGCGACCGACATGGCGGGCGCGGCCGAGGGTGGTTCGCCGGCAGCAGGCGATGCGAGCGAAGCGAGCGAGCGAAGGAGAGGGCCCGCGGGAGAACCCTGGGTTCTCCCGCGTATGAGGATCCTCCTGTGGCACGGGTACCTGCTCGAAGGCACCGGTTCCAACATCTACACCCGCGCGATCGCGCGTGAGTGGAGCCGCGCGGGGCACGAGGTCGTCGTCTTCTGTCAGGACCCGGAGCCGGACCGGTTCGACCTTGCCGGCGCCCGCGTGGTTCGGCCCCGGATCGGCCCCTTGCTCCCGGTGTTCGTCCTCGATCGCTACGAAGGGGTGGAGGCGATCCTGCTCCAGGACATGTCGCGGGTGGAGCGCGACCGCTACGTCGCCCTGAACGCGGCCTCGCTCCGGGCGCACCTGCCCGCCGACCTCGTGTTCGCGAACCACGTGCTGCTCGGAGCGCCGGTGGCGGCGGCGACGGGAGCGAGGTTCGCGGTCAAGGTGCACGGATCGGAGCTGGAGTACTCCCTGCGCGGGAATGCCGAGCTCGAGGCGTGGGGTGCGTGGGCGCTGCGCGGCGCGGACGCGGTCTTCGTCGGCTCGGGTCACGTCCGCGACGTGCTCGAGGAGGTAGTCGGGCACGTGGAGCGCGTCCACGAGGTGCCGCCCGGCGTCGACGTGGACGAGTTCGTGCGGGAGCCGCGCCCGGAGGCGCTTCCCCTCCTGCTCGAGGAGTGCCGGGCCGACCCACCGAACCCGGGCAGCCGGCACGAGCGGCTGCCGGACGAGGGCAACGCCCGGCGGCTCGCTGAGTTCCTCCACGGCGAGGCGCCCACCGTTCTCTACTTCGGGAAGCTCCTCTACAACAAGGGAATCCACGTCCTGCTGGAGGCGCTGCACGGGGTCGACGCGCGCTCGGTCGTCGTCGGGTTCGGCGACTACCGCCGCGAGCTGGAGCGGATCGCGCCTCCGCGGACGCTCTTCACCGGCCCGCTCGAGCACCGGCACCTGCGTCATCTCATCCCGCTCGCGGACGTCACGGTGGTGCCGTCGATCTTCCCCGAGGCTTTCGGGATGGTCGCCGCCGAGGCGGCCGCCGCAGGTTGCCCCCCGCTCGTCGCCCGCCACTCGGGCCTCGAGGACGTCGCGCGCGGGCTGGAGGAGGCATACCCGCCGGCCCTCCGCCACCTGGCGAGCTTCGCGACCGGCGACTCCCTCGACCTCGCCGACAAGCTGCACGGGCTGCTCGCGCTCACGCCCGGGCGCCGGGCCGAGCTGGGCGACGCCGCCCGGGCGGTCGCGATCGAGAGATGGTCGTGGGCCGGCGTGGCCGCGCGGCTCCTCGAGCCGTTCCAGCCCTTGTAACACAATGTCACTTGCTCGCCGAAGCGCCTGGTCATGCGGTTCCATGGGCTAGTGACACTGTGTTACTTGCACCCTGGCCGGGTCGCGTACGCTGTTCCTCCGATGGGTGAAGCGCAGACGTTGCCCTACGAGGAGCTCATCCGGAGCTCGCGCGAGGCCTACGACGGCGGCACCGACTTCACGGTCGCGGTCGAGGAGGAGTTCGCGCTGCTCGACCCGGAGACTCTCGCGCTCGTCAACCGGTTCGAAGAGGTCAAGGCCGCCGCAGCCGGATCGGCGGTGGACGAGCACCTGGTCGGCGAGCTGATCGCGAGCGAGGTGGAGGTCCGGACCGGCCGGTGCGGAACCTTCGCCGAGGCGGCCGAGCGGATGGGGGAGCGGCGGGCACAGCTCTCGGCGCTCGCCGGCGACCTCGGGATCGCGCTCGGCGGGGTCGGTACCCATCCGTGGAGCCGCTGGCAGGACCAGCGGATCATCGACACGCCCCACTACCGGCGGAACGACGAGCTCCTGCGCTACGTCGTCTGGCGCAACAACACCTTCGGCCTGCACGTCCACGTCGGCGTCCGCGGCGCCGACCGTGCCGTCGCCGTGCATGACGGGCTGCGCCCGTTCCTCCCGCATCTCCTCGCCCTGTCGGCGAGCTCGCCGTTCGTCGAGGGGGTGAACAGCGGGCTGCACTCGGCCCGTACCGAGATCTTCACGCGAATGTTCCCGCGCTGCGGCGTGCCGGACCCGTACCGGACGTGGGCGGAGCTCGAGGCGTACGTCCGGCTCCTGTACCAGACCGGGTCGATCGACGAGCACACACAGCTCTGGTGGAGCGTCCGCCCGCACCTCGCGTACCCGACCGTCGAGATCCGCATCTGCGACGCCCAGCCCGACCTCGGCGAGGCCCGGGCGCTCGCCGGCTTCGCGTATGCGCTCGCGGCGCGGATCGCGAGGGCCGTCGACGAGGGCGAGCCGCTTCCGCAGCCGCCGCCCCGGATGATCGAGGAGAATCTCTGGCGCGCCATTCGCTACGGCCTCTCCGGAGCGCTGCTCGATCCCGGCACCTACGCGGTGCGAAGCGCGCGGGCCGAGCTCGAGCGCGTCGCCGGGTGGGTCGGCCCGGTCGCCGAGGAGCTCGGCGTGCAGCTGTCCGTGCCCGCCGCGAACGCGGCCGAGCGCCAGATCGCGCGGGCGGAGGAGGGCTGGTCGCCGGCGGACATCTACGCGGAGCAGGTCGGAGCGGGGGACGTGGTCCGTGGCTGAGGAGGAGCAACAGCCGTCGCAGGAGGAGCTGCTCGAGCAGCTCGAGGGCGAGCTACGCAAGCTGAAGGTCTCGGACGTCCTCGTCCAGACCATCTTCACGGTGTCGTCGCTCGGCTACCGGCGGCTGGGGGATGAGGACCGCGACCTCGACCAGGCCCGGCTCGCGATCGAGGCGCTGCGCGTGCTCGTGCCGGTGCTGAGGGACACCGTCGAGGAGCAGCTCGTGCGCGACTTCGAGCAGATGGTGGCGAACATGCAGCTCGCGTACGCGAAGGCGGCCGCGGCGTAGGATCCCGTACCGGGCGAACCTCTGGGCGATGCGCGAGCTCGGCGTGCGCCGGATCGTCGGTCCCTGGAGATGTGCGCCGCGGCCCTGCGCCGGGCGTCCTTCTGATCGGATAGGCTCTCCCGCTTGTGAGACGGGCTTCGGCCTGCGGAGCGCACGGCGCCCGACCTTGTGACACGAAAGGACCGAATTGAACTTCTTCGTCGACCATGCGGTGCTGTTCGCGCTCATCTGCGCGGGCGTGAGCATCGCCAGCGGGATCGCGCTGACTGCCTGGGTGCTCCGGCAGCCCTCCGGCACCGAGCGGATGCGCGAGATCGCCCACGCCGTGCAGGAGGGCGCGGAGGCGTATCTGCGGCGCCAGTACACGACGATCGGGCTGGTCGCGATCGTCCCCTTCCTCCTCCTCGGCTTCTACCACAAGCTGGGCTGGGGCACCGCCGTCGGCTTCCTGATCGGCGCCCTGCTCTCGGCCTCGGCCGGCTTCATCGGGATGAACGTCGCGGTTCGGGCGAACGTCCGCACCGCCGAGGCGGCGAAGCGCGGCCTGAAGCCGGCCCTCGACGTCGCGTTCCGTGCCGGGTCCGTCACCGGCCTGCTCGTGGTCGGCCTGGGGCTGCTCGGCGTCGCCGGCTACTACTGGGCGCTGACCGACTGGCTCGGCCACTCGCACAACTCGGCGATCCACGACCTCGTCGGGCTCGCCTTCGGCGGCTCCCTCATCTCCGTGTTCGCCCGGCTGGGCGGCGGGATCTACACGAAGGCGGCCGACGTGGGCGCCGACCTGGTCGGCAAGATCGAGGCCGGGATCCCCGAGGACGACCCCCGGAACCCGGCCGTGATCGCCGACAACGTCGGCGACAACGTCGGCGACTGCGCCGGCATGGCGGCCGACCTGTTCGAGACCTATGCGGTCACCGCGGTCGCCGTGATGCTGATCGCGGCGCAGTCGTTCCCGTCGAGCCGCCTCTGGCTCTTCCCGCTGGCGATCGGCGGAATCTCGGCGCTGACCTCGGTGATCGGCGTCTTCTTCGCACGGATCGGACGAAGCGGCTCGATCATGAACGCCCTCTACAAGGCGGTCCTCGTCGCGACGCTGCTCTCGGCAGCCGGCTTCATCCCGGTGACGATGGCCTACGACGGGGGGAAGTACAGCTTCTCCGACCTGTACATCTCCGCGATCATCGGGCTGGTCGTCACCGCCCTGCTGGTGACGATCACCGAGTACTACACCGGCACGCGCTGGCACCCGGTCAAGTCGATCTCCCGCGCGTCGCAGACCGGTCACGCGACGAACATCATCGAGGGCCTCGCGGTCGGCATGCAGGCCACTGCGCTGCCCGTGGTCGTGATCGCCGGCGGGATCCTGATCGCGCACCATTTCGCCGGCCTGTTCGGGATCGGCGTCGCCGTTATGGCCCAGCTCTCGATGACGGGCCTCATCGTCGCCCTCGACGCCTACGGCCCCGTGACCGACAACGCGGGCGGCAACGCCGAGATGGCCGACCTGGACGAGTCGGTGCGGGCGATCACCGACCCGCTCGACGCGGTCGGGAACACGACCAAGGCGGTGACGAAGGGCTACGCGATCGGCTCCGCGGCGCTGGCCGCGCTCGTCCTCTTCGACAGCTACACGACCGGGCTCTCGGACGAGGGCCTCCCGACGATCTTCCGTCTCGACGACGCCTGGGTGATCGCCGGCCTGTTCGTCGGCGGGCTGATGCCGTTCCTCTTCGCCTCCCTGGCGATGCAGGCGGTCGGCCGGGTCGGAGGGCAGATCGTGCAGGAGGTCCGGCGCCAGTTCCGGGAGATCCCGGGGATCATGGAGGGGACCGCGCGGCCGGAGTACGGCCGTGCGATCGACATCGTCACCGGCTCGGCGATCAAGAGCATGATGCTCCCGGCGCTGATCCCGATCGGCTTCCCGATCGTGGTCGGGGTGATCAACGCCCGGATGCTCGGCGGCCTGCTGATCGGGACGATCGTCACCGGCCTCTTCCTCGCGATCGCGATGACCTCCGGCGGGGGGGCGTGGGACAACGCGAAGAAGTTGATCGAGGACGGCCTGTACGGCGGGAAGGGCTCGGAGGCGCACGCCGCCGCGGTCACCGGCGACACGGTCGGAGATCCCTACAAGGACACGGCCGGGCCCGCGATCAATCCGATGATCAAGATCGCCAACATCGTGGCGATCCTGATCATCCCGCTGATCGTCTCGATCCACGGCTGAGGACGTGGGGGAACCGCATGGTTCCCCCACGAGCCCCCTCCTTCGCTCGCTCGCTTCGCTCGCGTCGCCTGCTGGCGGCCGGCGGATTCTGGCCGCGCCCGCGCAGGTCGGGCGCGGCGACGACGTCGACTGGTTCCGCGGCTGCGCGTCCGCCTTTTTGTTCGGGATCGGCACGGTTCTGTTGCCGTTGGGGTCAGACCCCTGACGTGGCCGGTTCCGACGGCTGGGCGCAGGACTAGAGTTCGCCGGTGCCTCACAGGCGCCGCCGGCAGCAGGGCCTCGAGCGCGTTCTCGGAACGCCGGCGCTCTTCTCCACGGCCTACGGCAACGTCGGATCGTCGATCTACTACGCGCTCGGCGTCACCGCCGTCTTCGCCCTCGGGCTGACGCCGCTCGTCTTCGTGATCGCCGGAATCTTCTTCGCGGCGACCGCCGCCACCTATGCCGAGGGGACGGTCCGCTACCCGGAGGCGGGAGGCTCCTCGAGCTTCGCGCGCCACGCCTTCAACGAGCTGGTCTCCTTCGGCGCGGCCTGGGCACAGATGCTGAACTACGTCGTCACGATCGCCATCTCGGCGTTCTTCGTCCCGCACTACCTGTCGATCTTCTGGAGCCCGCTGAGGGCGAACCCGTGGGACGTGATCGGCGGCGCGGTCGTGATCCTCGTCCTGGTCGCGCTCAACATCGTCGGGATCCAGGAGTCGGCGAGGCTGAACGTCGTCCTCGCGCTCGTCGACTTCAGCACGCAGATCCTCCTCGTGCTGCTCGGCTTCGTCCTGATCTTCAGCCCGCACACGCTGGTCCACAACGTCCACTTCGGGACGGCCCCGACATGGGGCAACCTGCTGCTCGCGATCCCGGTCGGGATGATCGCCTACACCGGGATCGAGACGGTCTCGAACCTGGCCGAGGAGGCGCGGGACCCCGTCCGCAGCATCCCCGCGTCGATCAAGTGGGTCGCGGTCGCGGTCTTCGCCATCTACTTCACGATGCCGATGATCGCGCTCTCCGCCCTGCCGGTGCACCACTCGGGCGGCGACTACAAGACCCTGCTTGCGCTGCCGCCGGACCAGGGCGGCTTCCAGAACGACCCGGTCCTCGGTCTCGTCGAGCACATGGGGATCCACGGGATGCTCCTCTCCGTGCTGAAGGTGTACGTCGGCGTCCTCGCCGCCACGATCCTCTTCATCGCCACGAACGCAGGGGTGATCGGGGCGTCGCGGATCACGTACTCGATGGCGAGCTACCGGCAGCTCCCCGAGGTCTTCCGGCGTTTGCACCCGCGGTTCAAGACGCCCTGGCTCTCGCTGATCGTGTTCGCCGGCTTCTTCTCGATCCTCCTCACCCTGCCCGGGAAGGTCGACTTCCTCGGGACGATGTACTCGTTCGGCGCGATGCTCTCGTTCACGGTCGCGCACGCGTCCGTGATCGCCCTCCGGGCGCGGAAGCACGACGAAGTGCTCGAGTTCAAGGCCCGGCCGAACCTCCGTCTGCGCGGGATCGACTGGCCGCTGTTCGCGATCTTCGGCGGCACGGCGACGCTCGCCGCCTGGTTTGTCGTCGTCGTCCAGCAGCCGACCACCCGCTGGGCCGGCCTCGGCTGGCTCGGCCTCGGCTTCGCCGTCTACTGGATCTACCGTACGCGCGTCGTGAAGCGCCCGCTCCGGCAGACGGTGCGGGCGGCGGTGCTCGTGGTCGGCCCCTCGCTGACGGTCGAGTACCGGACGATCGTCGTCCCGGTCAAGCGCACCGGGGAGAGCGAGGAGGCGCTCGTCACGGCCGCCCGTCTGGCCGCGGAGCGGGGGGCGACCGTGGCGGTCGTGCACGTGATCGAGGTACCGCTCTCGCTGCCGCCCGACGCGAGGCTGCCGAAGGAGGAGGAGGTGGCGGCCGCACTGCTCGACGACGCCCAGGCATTCGTCGAGAGCTACGGCGTTCGCACGGTCACACGGCTCCTGCGCGCGCGGGCGGCCGGGCCGGCGATCGTCGAGGAGGCACGGCGGCGCCATGCCGAGCTGGTGGTGCTCGGCGCGCCGCGGCACGCGATCGCCGGCCGACGCCGCATCTTCGGAGGCACGGTCGACTACGTCCTGCGCGAGTCGCCGTGCCGCATCCTCGTCGCCGCGGGCCGGCAGGCGGCATGAGCGGCCATTTCGCGGGCGCGAAATGGTTAGGGCGGCTTCCTAACCAGCTCCGGCCCGAAGGGACGGAGCTGGCTGCATGAGCAGGCGCCGCAGCACCGCCGCGCTTTCCGCCCTGCTCGTCGCCGTCGGCCTCGCCGTGATCGTCCGCACCGTGCAGGCGGGCGTCGGCGGGGGGCTCGGGCTCGTCCTCGGCGGGCTGCTGGTCGCCGGGGGCGCCCTGCGTCTCTACCTCTCCACACGCTGATGCCGCGCCGGATCCCAGGACTCGTGCGGGGCCTGACGGGCCAGTCGCTGGCCTCGGTCGCGTACGGCGAGGTCGCGTCCTCGATCTACTTCGCGCTCGGCATCGTCGCCCTTTTCGCGCTGGGCCTGACCCCGTGGGTGCTGCTCGCGGTCGGCCTGCTGTTCATGCTCGTCGCGGCCTCGTACGCCGAAGGGACGGCCGCCATCCCGGAGACGGGCGGGGCTGCGATGCTCGCCCGCCGCGCGTTCAACGACCCGGTCGGGTTTCTGACCGGATGGGTCCTGCTCCTCGACTACGCGATCGTCATCGCCCTCGCGTCGCTCTTCGTCCCGCACTACTTCGGGCACGCGATCGGCTGGCTGCGGCTCACCCGCCACCCGTGGGACGTGGTCGCCGCCGTCTTCGTCGTGCTCGGGATCACGCTGCTGCGCCTGATCCGCCGCCCCGGCCTGTACCGGCTCGCGATCGTGGTCGCCGTCGTCGCCTTCCTCTCGCACCTGCTCCTGATCGGTCTCGGCTTCGCGTTTCTCCTCGAGCGCACCGACCTGACCGAGGGCGTTCACCCGGGCATCGCGCCGACCTGGCACTCGCTCGCGTTCGCGCTGCCCGTCGCGATGCTCGCGTACACCGGCCTCGAGACGCTCGCCAACCTCGCGCAGGAGGCCCGGGAGCCGGGAAAGACGATGCCCCGCAGCCTCTTCGTGGGGCTGGGCGCCGCGGTGCTCGTCTCCGCGGCGATCGGCGTCGTCGGCGTCGCCGCCTTTCCCGCCCTGCCCGGGCCCGAGCGGGTCTCGACCCGGCTCGGCAGCGACTGGATCCAGGCGCCGCTGGTCGGGATCGTCTCGGCCTTCGGCGGCCACAGCCCGGCGCTCGTGGTCGACGTCCTGCGTGTCGTCATCGGCCTCACCGGCGCCGGCATCCTGGTCGCGGCGGCGACGACGTCGATCTCGGGCATCGGCCGGGTCGTCTACTCGCTCGGACGCCACCAGATGCTCCCGCACGCGTTCGGGACGTTCGGCCGCCGGAGCACGCTGCCGCCCGCGGCGATCCTCGGCGCGGCCGCCGTCTCCAGCACGCTCGTCATCCTCGCCGCCTCGGTCGGGCACGAGATCCGGTTTCTCGGCAGCCTGTACAGCTTCGGCGTCCTGATCACGTTCGCGATCGCCCAGGCGTCGGTCGTCCGGCTGCGCTACACCGAGCCGGACCTGCCCCGTCCGTTCCTCGCACCGCTCAACGTGCGGCTCGGACGAGGGCGGGTCCCGGTCGCGGCTCTCGTCGGCATCCCGCTCGTGGCCGCGCTCTGGGTCGTGTCGCTGACCACCCACCAGGCGGCGCGCATCGGCGGCCCCGCCTGGCTTCTGCTCGGCGCCGTCCTATACGTCTCCGCCAGGCTCCGCCGCGGAGCCGGCCTGCTCGAGCGAGTCGAGGCGCCCGTGCCCGACCTGGTGCCGGCGGTGGAGGGTCAGTACGAGCGCATCCTGGTCCCGGTCAAGCTCGGGCCGATCGGGGAGGAGATGCTCGCCACCGCGATCAGGCTCGCCGAGGAGCGCGGCGGGAGGATCCACGCCCTGCACGTGATCCGCGTCCCTCTCGACCTGCCGCTCGACGCCGAGCTGCTCGAGGACGAGGAGCGCGCGAGCGCGGCGCTGATCGACGCGAAGCTGCTCGCCGCCGAGCACGGGGTGGCGATCGAGCTCGCCACCGTCCGGTCTCGTGCGATCGGCGAGGCGATCGTCGAAGAGGCGAAGAAGGTCGGTGCCGACCTGATCGTGCTCGGCTCGTCGGCGCGGTGGCGCCGGCAGTCGCGGTTCTTCAGCCCGACGGTCGACCACGTGCTGCGCCACGCGCCCTGCGAGGTGATGGTGCTGGCCTACCCGCAGGGCGTCCTCGAGGAGGAGCTCCTAGGCTAGATTGATCTCGTGAAGGCGATCGTGATCGGGTGCGGCCGCGTGGGCTCGTCCATCGCGCACCAGCTGCGCAGCGAGGGCTGGGACGTGATCGCGGTGGACGAGAAGGAGGAGGCCCTCGGCCGTCTCGGCGACACCTGGGACGGCGGTTTCGTCGTCGGCCACGGGATGGACACGTCGGTGCTGCGCCGGGCGGGCGTCGACGAGGCGGACGCGGTCGTCGTCTCCACGGACGGCGACAACACGAACCTGGTCGTCGGCCAGGTGGTGCAGAAGCTGTTCGGGATCGAGTGCGTCGTCGTGCGGCTGCTCGATCCGGCCCGTGCCGCCTTCTACGCGTCCCAGGGGATGCGGATCGTCTGCCCGACCTCGACCGCGATCGAAGGCCTGGGCGAGGAGGTGCGCTCCTGCATCGTCCCCCGCCCGGCCAGGACGGCCTGATGTACGTCCTGATCGCGGGCGGCGGCAAGATCGGCGCGAACCTGACCCGGAGCCTGCTCCGGATCGGGCACGAGGTGACGCTCGTCGAGCAGCGGCGTGACCGGTTCGAGCGGCTCGAGGACGAGTTCGAGCACGTCGTCATCCACGGCGACGCGACCGAGATCTTCGTGCTCGAGCGCGCCGGGATCCAGCGGCCGCCGAGCATCGTCGTCGCCGCCACGGGAGACGACGAGGACAACATCGTCATCTGCCAGCTCGCACGCGAGAAGTACGGCGTCGACAAGGTGATCGCCCGCGTCAACGACCCGCGCAACCAGGTGCATTTCGACCTGCTCGGCGTCTCGCCGACCGTGTGCGCGACCTCCTCGATCATGGCGCTGATCGAGCACGAGGTCCCGGAGCACGGCCTGGTCCACCTGCTCGAGCTGCCGAAGGAGAACGTCGAGATCGTCGAGGTGCAGATCCCGCCCGACGCCGACTGCGCCGGCACGCCGATCGAGCGCCTCCAGCTGCCCGAGGGCGCGCGGCTGATCTCGATCAAGCGAGACGGCCAGTTCGAGATCGCCGAGGGCTCGGCGAGGCTCCGCCCCGGAGACCAGGTGCTTGCGATCCTGCAGCCGGGGAAGGAGGACGAGCTGCGCCGTGTTCTCCTCGCGAGCTAGCCGCCTCGCCCTCCTCGCCCTTGCGGTGGCGGCCGCAGCGCCCGCCGGCGCCGCCGGAGCGCCGAGCGCAAGCCCGCCGGTCGTTCTCCGGGGTCTCGCCTCGCCCACCGACGTGACCGCTCCGGCGGGCCAGCCCGGCCGCCTGTACGTCGTCGAGCAGCGCGGGACGATCAGGGTCGTCCAGAACGGGCGTCTGCGGGCGGAGCCTTTCCTCGACATCCGCGACCTCGTCGCCTCCGGGGGCGAGCAGGGCCTCCTCTCGGTCGCGTTTCACCCACGGTACGCGCAGAACCGTCGCTTCTACGTCGACTACACCGACAAGAGCGGGGACACGCGCGTCGTCGAGTACCGCTCGGACGGCGTCCGGGCGATCCCGTCCACGGCGCGGCAGCTCCTGTTCGAGCACCAGCCGTTCTCGAACCACAACGGCGGCCAGCTCGCGTTCGGGCCGGACGGTCGGCTCTACATCGGTCTCGGGGACGGCGGCTCGGGGGGCGACCCGAACAACAACGGCCAGACCATGACCACGAAGCTGGCGAAGATCTGGAGGATCGACGTCGACGACCCCCGTGCCCGGCCGGTGCTGGTCGCGTACGGGCTCCGCAACCCGTGGCGCTTCTCGTTCGACCGCGCGACGGGCGATCTCTACATCGGGGACGTCGGGCAGAACGAATGGGAGGAGGTCGACTACGTTCCCCGGGCCCGGCTCGGCGGGCTGATGAACTTCGGCTGGGCCGTCTACGAGGGGAGGGTGCGCTACGACCGGAGCCGGACGCTCGACCCGCGCGGCCGGCTCGTCTGGCCGATCGAGGTCTACTCCCACTCGCTCGGATGCTCCGTCACGGGCGGTGTCGTCTACCGGGGCAGGGCGGTCCGCGGTCTCGTCGGACGCTACGTCTACGGGGACTACTGCTCGGGCACGGTCTGGAGCCTGAAGGTGGCGAAGGGGCGCGCGACCGGGTTGCGGAAGGAGCGGTTCTCGATCCCGGGGCTCTCCTCGTTCGGCGAGGATTCGCGGGGCGGCCTCTACGCGGTCTCGCTGGGCGGGACGCTCTACAGGATCGCCGGCGGCTACTAGCGGCGCCGCGTCGCGCTAGGAGGCTCGCCGCCGGCGAACCTGCGGGCCCTGGCTGCCGAGCGCGGCGTAGGCGAGCGCGCTCAGCGACTCGTTGAGCACTCGCAGCTCGTGGACGAGCGGGCCGAGGTTCTCGCCGGCGTCGAGCCGCCGGTTCAATCCGTTCAGCTCGGCCACGAGGCGGTCGAGCCGCTCGAGCAGCGCGTCGAGCTGCCGGTCTCCGACTTCCTTTCGCTCCATCCCACGATCGTACCCTCGGCGCCGCCTGCGGTTGATAGGCTCCCGCCCGAACAGGCGAGCGGAAAGGGAACCCGGTGCGAAGCCGGGACGGTCCCGCCGCTGTGAGGGGAGATGCCCTCCGCCGATGTGCCACTGGCGCTCCGTCTCCGAAAGGACGTGACGCCGGGAAGGCGGCGAGAGGGGGAGCCCCGAGTCAGAAGACCTGCCGCCCGCCGCGTAGACCGTCGAACCCCTCGCGGAAGGGAGGATTCGTGTCCAGGCTTCTCCTCGCACCTCTCGTTGCGCTCGCCGTGGTGCTCTCCACGGGCGGCGGTGCCGGCGCGGGCGCGCGGGCCGCCGCCGTGCCGAACCGGATCGTCTCGCTGTCGCCGACGGCGACCGAGACGCTGTTCGCGATCGGCGCCGGCCGGCAGGTCGTCGCCGTCGACAACCAGTCCGACTACCCGCCGGAGGCTCCGCGCACGAGCCTGTCCGGCTTCACCCCGAACGTGGAGGCGATCGCCGGCTACAGGCCCGACCTCGTGGTCGTCACCTACGACCCGAACGGTCTCGCCGCCACGCTGCGCGGCCTCGGCATCCGCGTGCTCGTCCAGGACGCGCCCGCGGCGCTGGACGGCACCTATGCGGAGATCCGGCAGCTCGGCCGGATCACGGGGCACGCCCGCGAGGCGCGCGCCCTCGCCGCCCGGATGAAGAAGCGCATCGACGCCCTCGTCGCCGCCGGCGCCAGGCGCGGCCGCGGCCTGACCGTCTACCACGAGCTCGAGCCCGACCTCTACTCGGTCACCTCGAAGACCTTCGCCGGCCGGATCTACTCGCTCTTCGGGCTGAAGAACATCGCCGACGCCGCCGACACCGGCGGCACCGGCTACCCGCAGCTCTCCGCCGAGTACGTCGTCTCGCAGAGCCCGGACGTCGTCGTTCTCGCCGACATCCGCTGCTGCGGGCAGTCGCCGCGGACGGTGGCGGCCCGGCCGGGCTGGAGCCACGTCGCGGCGGTCCGCACGGGGACGATCGTCCGAATCGACGACTCGATCGCGTCTCGCTGGGGGCCGCGGGTCGTCGACTTCGTCCGCGCGATCGCCGCCGCGCTCGCACGCCTCCACGCGTGACCGGCCGGCTCTGGATCGCGGGCGCGGCTCTCTTCCTCGTCGCCGCGCTGGCCACGGGAGCGCTGGTCGGGCCGGTGCATATCGGGTTGTGGCCGGCGCTCCAGTCGGCGCTCGGAAAGCTGCCGTTCGTGCGCCTCCGCTCGCCGCTCTCTCCGTCCGACCAGGCGATCCTGTGGGACATCCGGCTGCCCAGGGTGGTGCTCGGCGCGCTCGTCGGGGCGATGCTCGCGCTCGCCGGCGCGTCGTATCAGGGCGTCTTCCGGAACCCGCTCGCCGACCCGTACCTGCTCGGCGTCGCCGCCGGAGCCGGCCTCGGCGCGACGATCGCGGTCGTCTACCTCGGGCACGGTTTCGACCTCCTGCCGCCCGCCGCCTTCGTCGGCGGGTCGGCGGCGGTCGTGATCGCGTACGCGATCGGCCGATCGGCGGGGCGGGGGAGCGGCGGCGCCACGCTGATCCTCGCCGGCGTCACCGTCGCCGCGTTCTTCACCTCCGTCCAGACGTTCGTCCAGCAGCAGCACTCCGACACGCTGCAGGAGGTCTACTCGTGGATCCTCGGCCGGCTGCCGAGCTCGGGCTGGCACGACGTGGTCATGCTGCTCCCGTATGTGGCGGTCGCAACCGCCGGGATCCTGCTCCACCGGCGGCTTCTCGACGTGCTCAGCGTCGGCGACGAGGAGGCGGCGAGCCTCGGCGTCCACGTCGGCCGGGTGCGCCTCGCGGTCGTCGCCTGCGCGACCGTGGGGACGGCGGCCGCGGTCGCGGTGAGCGGCCTGATCGGGTTCGTCGGGATCATCGTCCCGCACGCGATCCGGCTCGTCGCCGGGCCGAGCTACAGGCTCCTGCTGCCGCTCTCGGTCCTCGTCGGAGCGGGGTTCCTCGTCCTCGCCGACGTGATCGCCCGCACCGCCCTGTCGCCCGCCGAGCTGCCGATCGGCGTCGTCACCGCCTTCTTCGGCGCGCCGTTCTTCGCGGTCGTGCTCAGGACCTCGCGCCGGATGGCCTCGACGTGAGAGACGAAGCCGGGCGCAAGGACGACGGCGGCACCGCCACCGTCGGTGCGAGGCGAGGTCGTGACGCCGAGGGCGTCACCGCCCTGGCGCTGGAACGGGTCGCGGTCGAGCTCGGCGGGCGGCCGGTGGTGGACGGCGTCTCGTTGACCGTCGGACGCGGGGAGTGGCTGACGCTGATCGGCCCGAACGGTGCCGGGAAGACCACCCTGCTGCGTGCCGTTGCCGGCCTCGTCCGGCACAGGGGCCTGATCCGGCTCGACGGCGCCGAGCTTCCGCGGCTCGGGCGGCGGGAGGTCGCGCGGCGGGTCGCGGTCGTCCCGCAGGTGCCGGCGATGCCGGCGGGGATGACCGTGCGCGAGTACGTCATGCTCGGCCGCACGCCGTACGTGTCGTACGCGGGTCGCGAGGGCCGGCGCGACCATGCCGCCACCGAGACGGCGATCGCCCGGCTCGACCTCGGCGAGCTCGCCGGCCGCCACCTGGGCACGCTCTCGGGGGGCGAGCGGCAGCGGGCGGTGCTCGCACGCGCGCTCGCGCAGGAGGCGCCGCTGCTCCTTCTCGACGAGCCGACGAGCGCCCTCGACGCGGGCCGCCAGCAGGAGGCGCTCGAGCTGATCGACGTCCTCCGGCTGGATGCCGGCCTCACCGTCGTCGCGGCCATGCACGACCTGACGCTCGCCGGCCAGTACGCCTCGCGCCTGATCCTCCTCTCGGGAGGGCGGGTCGTCGCGGAGGGCGGAGCGGCGGAAGTGCTCACGGAGCCGCTGATCGCGGAGCACTACGGCGCCCGCGTCCGCGTCCACGACGGGGCCGTCATCCCGGTGCGCGCGTCGTAAACGGTGCCGGGCACCGTCGAGCCGGGCGCCGGCCGGCTTCCGGGCGCGCAGGGGGTGCCCTCTCCGGCGAGGCGGTCGACCGGGCTGCGCTCCCATCGCGACCGGCGAGCCGCACTCGCGGTCCCGGCGCTCCGGGAGGTCGTCGGCACGCTCGTATACTCGCCGAGATGCCTCGGGCGGCGATCGTCACGATCGGAAACGAGCTCGTCTCGGGCGACGTCGAGAACACCAACGGCAGCTGGGTCGCGCGCCGGCTCGCCGAGCTGGGCGTGGACGTCGGCCTGGTCGCGTCCCTTCCCGACGAGATCGACCGCGTCGCCGCGTTCGTCCGCGAGCAGGCGGGTCTCTTCGACGCGATGGTCGTCACGGGCGGCCTCGGCGGTACACCGGACGACGTCACCCGGGAGGCGATCGCAGCCGCGTTCGGCGTCCTGCAGGCGGAGCAGCCCGAGGTGGCGGCCGCGTTGCGGGCCCGCTTCGTGCGAGATCCCGATTACGCGGCCCGCTGGGCGCGGCTCCCCGAGGGCAGCCGCCAGCTCGAGAACCCGCTCGGCGGCGCTCCCGGCTTCGCGCTCGAGAACGTGTACGTCCTGCCCGGCCTGCCCGCGGAGATGAAGGCGATGTTCGAGACGGTCGCGGAGGAGCTGCGCGCCGGGGCGCCGATCGGCAGCTGGCGGCGCACGTACCGGACCACCGAGAGCAGGATCGTCGCCGTCCTCGAGGCGATCGGCGTGCACCACCCGGGGGTGCTCGTCGGCTCCTATCCGAGCTTCGAGGGTGGCGTGCCCGAGGTCGAGGTCGTGGTCAAGTCCGGTGACGCGGCCGCGCTGGCCGCGGCCGCGGCGTGGCTCGAGGCCGAGCTGGACCGGGTCACGGGCTAGTCCACCCTATTTGGGGAGACGATCCGGCCCTCCTGCGCCGATGGGCTTGGAATGGCACTCGGCTTGCGTGCGCGCAGGTATGTCCTTCCGCTGGCGATCGCCGGCGCCACGATCGCCGGGTTCGCCGTGGTCGCCCGGCGGGCCGCAGGACCGGATGTCCTCAGCGCTGCGACCAGTCCGAACTGGCTGCTGATCGCGGCGGCGTTCGGAGTCGGCGCCGTCGTCCAGCCGTTGCGGGCGCTCGCTTGGCGCCAGACGCTCGGCGCGGGGGTCGAGTTCCGGGCGATCTACGCGGCCAGCGCCGTCGGCTCGTTCCTCGACACGGTGCTGCCGGGCAGGCTCGGAGAGGCGGCGAAGGTCGCGATCCTCCGGGCGGCGGCCCGCACGCGCTGGCCCGGTCTGCCCCGGGCGGGCGGCAGCCTGCTCGCCGCCCATCTCGCCGAGGCCGTCGCCTTCTGCATGGTGGGTGCGATCGCCGGTGTCTTTCTGCCCGTCCCGGGCTGGGCGCGTGGAGCGCTCGCCGGCGCCGTCGGGCTCGCCGCGGGCGCCATCCTCGTCATCTCGGCCCTCCATCACCGGATCGGCCGGCGCCTGCCTGGGTGGGCGGACGGATTCCTCGCCGCGGCCGCCGTGCCGCGACCCGTGCTGCTCCGGACGCTCGCCGTCCTCCTCTCCGCGTGGGCCGTGCGCTGGATCGCCGTGACGCTGACCCTGAACGCGGTCGGCGTTCACGTCAGCGTGGGTGCCGCGCTCGTCTACCTGACCGTGACCGGCCTCGCGAACACGGCTCCGATCCTTCCGGGCAACGCCGGCCTCTACCAGGGCGCTGCCATCGGTGCGCTCGCGATGGTCGGCCACGCGGGCGCAGCCGCGGTCGCGGCGAGCCTGGTGATGCCCGTGATGGCGAGCACTGTGGCCGGCGCCACGGCTCTCGTCGGGATCGCCCTCTACGGCCGTCGGTTCGCCGAGTTGCCCCGCGCGGTCCTCGCCCGCCGATAAGGCGAGCCGCCCACGGGGAAGCCGGGTGGAACCGGCGGATGCGCCGCCTCGACCATGCTCCGGTCCTCCGCTTCCAGCTCACGCCGCAGCTTCGCCTGCCCGGCGGCCTCGTCGGCCCGGGGGCGCCCGGCGCTTCGCCCTGCGCGCGCGCAGCCGGTCGAGCAGCCTCATGTGCCGAGCGCATCTCGGTCCGTCCGACTCGAACAGGCCCGTCCCGGCCATGGCAGGGGTCAGACCCCTGCCATGGCCGGAATAGACGACGCGGCACATGGTTCCGCGGAAACGCGTCGCAGCCGCCGTGTCCGTTCGCCGCCAAGAGGGGTCAGACCCCCGGCATGACCGCTCTGGATGAGTGGAAGACGTTCGCCCGCGCCGTCGAGGCAGTGCTCCGCCGTCGCGCGGCCGCTCCGGACACGGCCGGATGAGCGCCGGGCCGCCCGGGTAGCATCGGCCGGGTGCCGACCGTCGCGCCCGACCGCTACCTCGAAGGGCTGAATCCGGCCCAGCAGGAGGCCGTCCTCAACACCGACGGACCGCTGCTCGTGATCGCGGGCGCCGGCTCGGGCAAGACCCGCGTGCTCACGCACCGGGTCGCGCACCTGATCGCCGCCTGCGGGGTGCAGCCGAACGAGATCCTCGCGATCACGTTCACCAACAAGGCCGCCGGCGAGATGCGCACCCGTCTCGAAGACCTGCTCGGCGGCGTCGCCCGCGCGATCTGGATCCTCACCTTCCACGCCGCCTGCGGCCGTATCCTTCGCCGCGAGGCGCCGCGCCTCGGCTACAAGTCGAACTTCACGATCTACGACCAGGCCGACCAGGTGCGCCTGACGAAGCAGTGCCTGGAGGATCTCGAGCGCGACCCGAAGCGCTTCGTCCCGCGCGGCATCCACGCGCAGATCTCGAACGCGAAGAACCAGCTGATCGGCCCCGCCGACTACTCGAGCCGCGTCGAGTCGTTCTACGACCAGACGGTCGCCGAGGCATACGAGCTCTACCAGCGGCGCCTGTTCGCCTCCAACGCGGTCGATTTCGACGACCTGCTGATGCTCACCGTCTCCGTCCTCGAGCGCTTCCCGGAGGCGCTCGAGCGCTGGCAGAAGGCGTTCCGGTACGTGCTCGTCGACGAGTATCAGGACACGAACCACGCGCAGTACCGGCTGCTCCAGCTCCTGGCGGGCGAGCACCGGAACCTGATGGCCGTGGGCGACCCCGACCAGTCGATCTACGCGTTCCGCGGCGCCGACATCCGCAACATCCTCGACTTCGAGCAGGACTTCCCCGATACCCGCGTGATCCCCCTCGAGCAGAACTACCGATCGACGAACACGATCCTCCGCGGCGCGAACGCGGTGATCGCCAACAACCGGGAGCGCAAGGAGAAGAGCCTCTGGTCGGAGCTCGGCGAGGGTCTTCCGGTGCACGCGCTCGAGGTCGAGGACGAGCACGCCGAGGCCAGGTTCGTCGCCGCCGAGATCGCCGCGCTCGTCGAGGAGGGCTACTCGGCCGACGAGATCGCCGTCTTCTACCGGACGAACGCGCAGTCGCGCGTGCTCGAGGACGTGCTCGTCCGGCAGGGAATCGCCTACCAGGTGATCGGCGGCCCGCGCTTCTACGAGCGAGCCGAGATCAAGGACGCCGTCGCCTACCTGCAGGTGCTCGACAACCCGTTCGACGCCGTCTCGCTGCTCAGGATCGCGAACCGACCTCGGCGCGGGATCGGCGACGCCACGCTCGCCCGGCTCCAGGCCTACGCGGACGGCCGCGGGATGTCGCTGTTCGAGGCGCTCGCCTACCCGGAGGAGGCCGGTATCGGCGCGGCCCCGCTGAAGAACGTGCACGCCCTTCGTACGCTGTTCATCTCGCTCCAGTCCGCCGCCAGGGAGCTGACCGTCTCCGAGCTGATCGAGGCGGTGCTCGAGCGCTCGGGCTACCTCCAGGCGCTCGAGGCCGAGCGGACGATCGAGGCGCAGGGCCGGCAGGAGAACCTCCAGGAGCTGGTCGGCGTCGGCCGCGAGTACCTCCAGCAGGCCAGCGTCGAGTCGAGCCTGTCCGGCTTCCTCCAGGAGATCTCGCTCTACGCCGACCAGGATGCGATGCGGGGCGAGCAGAGCCTCGTCACGCTGATGACCCTGCACAACGCCAAGGGGCTCGAGTTCAAGGCCGTTTTCATGATCGGGATGGAGGAGGGGATCTTCCCGCACGTCCGCTCGATCGAGGAGCAGGGGGTGGAGGAGGAGCGGCGCCTGGCCTATGTCGGGATGACCCGGGCGCAGGAGCGGCTCGTCCTCACCCACGCGACGTCGCGCAACCTCTGGGGAAGCCGCGCCTTCAACCTGGCCTCGCGGTTCCTCGAGGAGCTGCCCGAGGAGGGGGTCGTCCGCGAGCGCCTCCGGCCGGCGTCGTGGAGCGGCTACGGCGCACGCCCGGTCCAGCCGCGCGACGACGTCCCCGACCTCGCGACCGGCGACTCGGTGCGGCACGGAACGCTCGGAGAGGGCGTGGTGGTGCGTGTCGAGCCGGGCGGAGTCGTCACCGTCCGCTTCGCCGACGACGGCGCCGAGCGGCGGCTGATGCTCGAGTACGCGCCTCTGGAAAAGATCGCCTGATGGAGATCCGCAGCTGCCGCACGGTCGACGAGCTGCGCGACGCTGCGGGCGCGATCGTCCATTACTTCGGACGCGAGCGGCCCGACGAGGAATGGGCGGATCGCTGGCTGAAGGACTTCGAGCTCGAGCGGATGCACGCGGCCTTCGACGGTGACGCGGTCGTCGGCGGCGCGGGCGCGTTCGGCTTCCGGATGACGGTGCCGGGCGGAGTGGCGCTGCCCACGGCCGGCGTGACGATCGTCGGCGTCCTGCCCACCCACCGCCGCCGCGGGGCCCTGCGGGCGATGATGCGCTTACAGCTCGACGACGTGCATGAGCGCGGCGAGCCGCTCGCGGCGCTGTGGGCGTCCGAGGAGACGATCTACGGACGGTACGGGTACGGCCTCGCCTCGCTGGCGGCGGAGTACGCGATCCCCAGGGCGAACGGCGAGTTCCGGCCCGGCTTCGAGCCGGTGGGGAGGGTTCGTCTCGTCGACGCGGCCGCGGCGGCCGACCTGATGGCGCCGGTCTACGACGCCGTGCAGCGCGCCACGCCGGGGATGTACGAGCGGTCGCGTTCCTGGTGGGAGAACCGGCTGCTCGCCGATCCGCCCGAGTTCCGCTTGGGCGGAGGCCCGAAGCACCTGGCCGTCCTCGAGGTCGACGGCGAGGCGCAGGCCTACGCGATCTACCGGCTCCACGTCTCGTTCGGAAGCCTCGGGCCGGAGACCACGCTGCGCGCAGGCGAGGTGATCGGCGCGACTCCGGAGGCGACCGCCTCGGTCTGGCGCTACCTCCTCGACGTCGACTGGACGCGCACGGTTGCCGCGCGCCTCCTGCCGGTGGACCACCCGCTGCTCCTGCTGCTCGCACGGCCCAATCTCTCCCGCCCGACGATCTCGGACGGCCTGTGGGTCAGGCTCGTGGACGTCGGCGAGGCGCTCTCGGGCCGGCGCTACGCGGGGAGCGGGACGGTCGTGCTCGACGTGCGTGACGGGTTCTGCCCGTGGAACGAGGGACGCTGGCGCCTCGAGGACGGCGCCGCGGCCAGGACCGACGACGACGCAGACCTCGCGCTGGACGTCGCAGACCTCGGCTCGGCGTACCTCGGCGGCTTCACGTTCCGTGAGCTCGGGCGGGCCGGCCGGGTCGAGGAGCTCGAGGACGGCGCGATCGGCCGGGCGGACGCGATCTTCCGGACGGACGTCGCCCCGTGGTGCCCGGAGATCTTCTAGCTCCGGCCCCGCCCGCGTCGCGGCCCGAGGCGCACCTGCTTCGTGACGAGCGCCTCTGGGGAGGTCGGCCGCGCCGTCAACAGGTCAGGTGGAGTGCGGCTGCAGTCCGGCTCGGGTCGAGCCGGGCGAAGAGGCGGACCGCCTCGCCGGTCGGCATCGCATCGACCTCGATGCCGCGCCTTCGCAGCGCTTCGAGCGCCTCCGGTTCCGGCTTCAGTCGGCCGTCGGCACCGGTGCCGATGACGAGGTGTCCGGGAAGCTCGTCGAGCACGCCGTCGAGGTCGGCGAGCACGAGCGCGTGGCCGTCCCGGCGCCACCACCCGCGCACGACCCGGCCGGGCAGGACGATCACGTCTCGCCGGTGCTCTTCGCCGTCGACGAGGACGCGCCCGAACGCGTAGCCCTCGATTCTCGCCATCCCGCCAGCCTACGCTCAGGGTATCCGGACGCGTGCGGTCGTGCGCGTGCGGCCGCGCTCGGCGATCCGCCTCGAGAGCGCCTGGGCGATGTCGTCCGGCGCGCTCGAGTAGACGCGGAGGTCGGTCGGAATCGTCTTCCGCGCCTCGCGGTAGCAGCGGATCGGGTACGAGGCGTCGATCCGCCCGTCCGCCCAGTCGCGCAGGAGCCGGGACGCGCAGGTCGGCTCTGCCGGCGCGGAGGCGGCCGCCGACCGGGGCACCCCGTGCGAGCGACCGTGCACCACGAGCGCAACCGGCAACACCGCCGCGAGGGCGGCGACAGCCAGAAGAGGCGGCCCGGGGCCCCGACGGAGGCGCATCGGGACGACTGGTACCCGCAAGCCACCTGGGGCACACCTCGTCCTCCGCATCGCGGCCGGTACCGTCCACCGGCCAGGGCGGCTATCGGGGTTCCCAGAACCGACCTCCGAGGCGCAAGAACCTTGTGCTTGTGCCGAGGTCGGCGGGCGGCGGCGTGGCCCTCAGTCTAGGGATCCGAGAACCAGCTCCATCGACTCGGCAATCGTCATGCACGCCCCTTCCGACCAGGCAGCGTCGAAGTCTTCAGCGAGTGCTTCGCGCAATCCTTGGACGACCCGGTCCTGGCGTCGCGCCTCGTACTGATCGAACCGATAGGCCGTGTTCTCACGAGCCGCTGCTGCCGAGCCCAGCACCTTCGCGGCCATGTGTTTCTTCCCCGCGGTGGCAAGCGTCTCTCCGGCCACCTGGAGCCACCCCTCCGTCAACTGAGAGACGGCACCTCCTCTCATGACCTCTGCGGCTTCGCGGAGCGCTGCGCAGGCGTCCTGAACCTTCAGCTGTGGGATCCATGCCTGCGCGAGGGTGATCAAGCCGGTGATCACGCCGCTCGTCCATCCGGCCGATCGACTCCGGCGGATGCCTTCCTTGGCCAGCTGGGCTGCGCGCGTGAAGTCGCCTTCGATCAAGGCGAGCTCGGTAAGGTTGAGGATCGCCCCGGCGGCCCCGCCCGCATAGTTGTCGGATTGGGCGGCGTCAAGCGATGCCTGAAATCGCTCTTTGGCCGCTGCGAGATTGCCACGCCGGAGCGCCACGTTCCCGGCCGTAATCAGCGCATCTGCCAGCTCTTCGGCTCCGCTACAACGCTGCGCGAGTTCGAGCTGGGCCAGGGCATGTCGCTCCGCGCCCTCGAGATCACCGAGATCTCCGGCAATGGCCGAAGCGAAGCTGTGTGCCTCGCATGTGACAGAGGGCGGGAGAGCATCCGTGCGTCCGAGTGCTTCGTCGAGGTTGCTCAGGCCTTCTCGCAGATGTCTCCCCCGGTACCAAAACCGGCCAAGCGCGGCGCACAGGCGAAGCTCACCGGCTGAATCGTCTGCTTGGCGCAGGGTGACGAGCGCGCTGCGAAAGTTGTCGTGCTCGGGTTCCAGCTCTTGTGCATGGAGTTCAAATGCACCCTTTACGCCCATCGTCTCCGCGACACCAAGAAAGTGCGTTGCGTGCCTGTGCTGAAGCGTTTCCGCCTCGCCGGATGCCTGCAGGCGCTCCAACGCGAACTCGCGGATCGTCTCCAGCATCCAGAAGCGGTCTGCGGTGCGTCGTACGAGGCTCTTCTCGACGAGCGACTGGAGCGCATCCAGGTCGGCATCTGCGATGGCCAGCGCCGCCTCGAGCGTGCAGCCGCCGGCGAAGACCGACAGACCCGCGAAAAGCTCCTGCTCGTCGCGTGCCAGCAGGTCGTACGACCACTCGATCGTCGCACGCAAAGTCCGCTGGCGCGGGTCGGCGTCACGCCCGCCCTTGAACAGGTCGAGCTGCTGGCCAAGGCGATCGAGGATCTGCTCGACCCTTAGGACTCCCGCCCGAGCCGACGCGAGCTCAAGCGCGAGCGGCATGTTGTCGAGGCGCCGGCACAGCTCCCCGACCGCTGGGCTCGGCGCGATACCTGCTCGCGCGCAGAAGAGCTCGACGGCGTCCTGATCGGCCAGCGGCAGGACCTGATAGTCGACCTCGCCGCGCAGCCGCAGCAGCTCCCTTGAGGTCACCAGGAGCACTAGGTTCGGACAGGCCTCGACCAGGACGGCTAGGTCCGGAGCCGACTCGATCACCTGCTCCAGGTTGTCCAAGAGCAGGAGCAGCCCGCGCTCGCCGATGTAGTCGAGCAAGGTCTGTTTGGCGCCAAGCGTCTGGGCGATCGTCTCCAGCACGAGCGCCGGATCGCGCAGCGTGGCCAGTCCGACCCAGAACACACCGGCCTTGAACTCCGCCACCAGCTCGGCCGCCGCCTCGATCCCCAACCGGGTCTTCCCCGACCCGCCCGGACCGGTCAGAGTGACCAGCCGAGCGCCACCGCGAACGAGCGCGACCAGCTCTTCGACCTCGCGCTCCCGGCCGACGAAGCTCGACGCCGGTCGCGGCAGGTTCGTGTTCGAGATCGTCTTCAGCGGCGGGAACGATTCGCCCCCCAGCTGGAACAGCGACACAGCGCCGTCGATGTCCTTCAGTCGGTATTCGCCCAGATCGATCGCGTCGACCTCGACCAGCTCCCGCGTCGCCCGCGAGAGCAGCACCTGCCCGCCGTGGCCGGCGCTCATCACCCGCGCAGCGAAGTGCACGTCCAGCCCCACGTACTTCGGCGGATCCAGTCCAGGCTCGCCGGTGTGGATCCCGACCCGGATCCTGATCTTGCCCGCCTCGAGCCCTCGCATCGCCTCGGACACGGCGCCGACCGCCGCCTCCGCCGAGCTGAACGCGTAGAAGAACGCATCCCCCTCGTAGTCAACCTCGTACCCTTCATGACGGTCGAACGCCTCCCGCACCACCCGCCTGTGATCAGCCAGCGCATCGCGGTAACCGTCCTGGCCAAGCTCGTGCAACAGCTGCGTCGAACCCTCGATGTCCGTGAACACGAGGGTGACGGTGCCATGAGGTTGTTGCACGGGTGAAGTTCTAGCCGACTCCGAACTCGCGCTCGGCGCACTGGGGCAGAGAGTCACGCCGTCGCCTACCCCCTCGTAGTCGCTATTGGAGGATCGTTAGTTCCGAGTCAGTGCGCTGCCCGAACAGCCCCAAACACAGACGTCCAAATGCACGGGTATGATGGCTCTTCGCGAAAAAGTTGGGAGAGCATCTTGCCCGACTTTTGGAACATAAAGGCCTGCAAATCGGCCACTTTAGGGCGGTTAGCTCAGTTGGGAGAGCACCAGCTCGACAAGCTGGGGGTCACTGGTTCGAGCCCAGTACCGCCCACCAAAGTCTCGTAAGTCAAACCAGGGTTACGAATGACACCCACGAGGTCTTCCTCGTGGGTGTTGTCGTTGAAGGACTCTTCCAGGCTCCAGTCGAGGACCTGGTCGCTTGCGACCTTGGTGGCGACGAGGTCGCGTACGGTCGGTCCGAGGAGGGTGTCGAAGGGTTCGGTGAGGTCGGCGTGGATGTCGCCATCCGTTCGACGCGGATCCTCTTGTAGAGGGCTTGATTGAGCTGGCGTCGGAGTTGCGGGCCGGCGCTGCGATAGGTGGATGCGCATTTTCGAGGAAGCCGAGTGAACCGATCAGGTTCGTCTTGATGATGTTGTACGAGGTCTCGGTCGCGGTAAGGCGGTCGTTGATCTGGCTCAGCGCTCCGCGGATGCGATCTTGTTCGGTCTTGAGGAGGTCGATCGGATGGCTTCGGCGTAGTGCAGTTGAAGGAGTTTGTCGCGCTCGTCCATCAATCGTTGCTGGCGTTTGAGGAGCCGAGCTCTTCTGCGGCCTCTTCGTACCGCCTCGAATTCGACCATGAGCGCGCGCTCGATTCTAGACCGCAGCTCAGGTAGGAGCCGGTAGTCGCCATAGAGGCCTTCGACCTTTCGACAACCTCTATTAGGACGGCCTTGAAGGTGCAGTCGGTGTTCTTGTTGTGCCGTCCCGAGCAGACGAAGTAGGGGTAGATCTTCCCGGAGCGGCTGCGGGAGTTTGTGATGATGAGGCGGCTGCCAAAGGCGCGCAGAAGATCGACCCCTTGAGGTAGTGGTTGTGCTCGCGTTGCCTCGTGCCAGCGTGGTTCTGGGCGCTCAGTACGTCCTCGATTCGTTGCCAGACCTCGGGTGTAACGAGAGGCTCGTGCGAGCCTGGGTACTCAACGCCGCGGTAGCGGACGGTGCCCTTGTAATACGGATCGCGTAGGCGCATGTGGAGCAGCGACTGATAGATCGGCTTCGAGGGTCGAACCGGTATGGGACGGTGGTGAGCCCGCGTTTGTTGAGTTCGTGACAGAGCTTGCGTGACGCTCCACGCGCCGGTTGCATAGGTCTCCAAGGCCCATTTCATTAGTGAGCCGCGTGCTGGGTCGATGTCGACTGTGCGCACTTCGTGTCCCATTCTCGATCAGGCCGACGTTGATGTAGCCGAGCGGCCCGTACCCGTTCGAACAGCCGCTCTTTGCCTTCTGGACGGAGCCTTTGATGACTTCGTTGGCGAGGTTGCAGCTCGGAGACCTCGAACGGGCCTTCGAGCGGATCATCAAGGAGCACGGCTACGAGCCCGGCGGCCCGCGAAATGGCGAGGCCAGGGTCCCCCGACAACTAACCACAACGAAAGGAGGCGACATGCACAAACCACAACAGCAACACGAACCAACGGAGCGTGCTCGCCTCGCTACGCGCCCTCGTCCCGCAGCGGCCGCTACAGCACTGGGAGGCACTACGGATCGCTGAACTCCAGGCTAACCACCTCCTCCGACACTTCAAGATCGAGACCGCCTCGGTACCCGAGGAGATCGTCAGCCAGCTGGCGCGCGTCCGTGTCATCCGCGAGCGCGGCCTACCGGTCTCCGGTGCGGCCCACTGGAACGGCCGCTACTGGATTATCGCCGTCAGCGCCGACGAGCCCACCTCCCGCCAACGCTTCAGCCTCGTTCCACGAGTTCAAGCACGTCCTCGACCACACAACGAAGCAATACCTCTACCGAGATCGACCCCTTCAGACTGCCGCCGAGCAAGCCGAGCGGGTCGCTGACTACTTCGCCGCCTGCCTGCTGATGCCTAAGAAGGTCGTCGTGCGCCTTTGGTGCCAAGGCCACCAGAACATCATCGAACTGGCCGCGAGGCTCCAAGTCAGCCCGGCTGCGCTCCGGTACCGACTGGATCAACTCGGCCTCACTGACCAGGATCACGACGCTGCGATCGACCAACAGTCCACCGCCGGGCCACCGACCCCCGCACTGGTAGGAAGGAGCCTATTTACGCCCGAGACAAGCGAGACTCCCCCGCGCCGTCATCTACCTGCGCGTCTCAACGAAGCAGCAGGCGCAGACCGACCGCGACCCCGAGGGCTACTCGATCCCCGCCCAGCGCGAGGCCTGCCGCGCAAGGCCGACGACTCGGCGCGGAAGTGGTCGAGGAGTTCATCGACCGCGGCGAGAGCGCCAAGACCGCCGACCGGCCCGGCTCCAGGGGATGCTCAGCGTACTCGCGACCAGCAAGGACGTCGACTACGTCATCGTCCACAAGGTCGACCGGCTCGCCCGCAACCGGGCCGACGATGTCGCGATCGCTGTTGACGTCAAGCCAGCCGGCGCCCCGCTCGTCTCCGTGCACCGAGAACATCGACGAGACGCCCTCCGGCCTCCTGATGCACGGGATCATGGGTTCGATCGCCGAGTTCTACAGCGGCCCCGGCAAGTTTGCAAAATTCCTCAGCGACTCGCGTAGGGGAGCGCGGACGGCAGGGGTTGGTGAGCAACGCAGGGAGAGCGCAGAGGCTGGCGTCGCCTCGCCGTGCAAGCGTCAGCAGTGCGGCATGCATGACGACCTCCAGCCGTGGGCCCCAGCTCTCGTGACACGCCGCGGAAAACGGCGAGCACCTGGTCTGCGACCAACTCGGCGCTGCGGCCGTGGGCCGCTAATGGGTTCAGCCCGATCGGCAGGTGAGGCTCGGAGGGATCGACGACGACAGCGTCATCGACCCGCTCGGCTGGGAGGCGGCCGAGGATGTCATGTGACGATGTCGCCCTTTGGATCAATGAAGACGACCGAGCGACCAGCCGCGATGTCGGCAAGTGCAAGGTTTGCAAGAAGCGTTGATTTGCCGGTACCTGTGGGTCTGATTACGTGAAGGTGCTGTCTGCGTCCTCGATCGACAGACCAAGCTCGCGCCGCTCCCCGGGCGCGGTCGAGACGCCGAGGACGCGGCCGTGCGGCGGATGCGCGGGTCCGGGCGGAACCAGCGGCTGAGGTCCCGGGAGAAACCGGGAAGCGACTTTCGCCAAGCGGCCAGCCGAGGAGGCCGACCAGCTCGAGGATGTTCAGCGAGTACGGCCACGACCACGGCGTGTGACCTCGTTGAACCGGTGGATCGGCTCCTTCACTAGCTTGACGCCGATGCCGGGGGCCTCAGATGTCCGGAGGGCGGCGAGCACCGCTACAGCGAGCGCGCGGGTTCGCGCCGGTGTGGCTGCCCTGATTCCCACGCGGCCGACGCAGGCGAAGGCGTGTTCCCCGCGCTTCGCTTCGAGTGCCCGTCGACGTTCTGGGTCGAGTTCGGTCTCGCCGGAAAGGAGCGGTCGCCACCAGGGCTCAACGGCAGTCGATGGCTCCGACGTTGGGACGACTCGCGGAGCGCGTGAGGGGCCGAGAACCCACTGGAGGGTGACCAGCTCGTTCTTCTTGGTCGAGGTGAGCGCGGCCAGCAAGGCGCGCGTCACACGCTCGGGATCGGCAGCGTGAAGAGGCCGGTGTCGTGTACTGAGGACGATCTTCCACGAGGCGGCGATGGGCGAGCGGTGGCTGTCGTGTCATCGCCGAGTCTGAGATGAGCGCTCCGAAAAGCTGCTCGACACGGTCTGCGCCGCGGGTGGAACGCCGAGACGGTGACTCACTGAGCCCGCGGATGCTTCGCCCTCGAAGGCGATCAGTGGCACGTAGTGGTCTGTGCCGATCTGACGAAGGGCGGCGACGGCGCGCTCGGGGTCGAGCGCGGCCGGCCAGTGGATGTCCTCCAGACCAGCAGCCATGGGGCCGAAAAATTGTGGGAGGCTGAGCCGCACGAGGCTTGTCCTCCTCGTCCTTCTTGTGCTCAGCTTCGGCATCGGCTTCGGCCTGTGCTTCCGCCATGGCCAGCGCGATCAGGGCGCGGCTGAGCTTCTTGAGATCACCTGCTTGCGCGGTACAGCGCGAGCGCGAATTCCATCACTTGAATTTTGTGTTTGATTGCGCACAGTTTCCCTCCTTTCTAGCCTCGTGTGCGTCCTGCATTTGTGCAGGTCATAGGCTGATTCCAGTAAACCCTGCATAAATGCAGGCGGTCAATAACTTCGACCTAATTTCACAACAGCGACCGGAACTGCCATTTCATCGTTCACGCGGGATGGAAGATCTACGACGGAACTCGGAAACGGCGCGGTGTATTTGGCTGCACCAAAACGGAGCCGCCCGCGCACAAACCGGATCTCATCCGCTCTCGCTGCGTAGTCATGCCACCAGGCGGTGTCCGTGCGGGCCGGAACGAGGCACACGACCAGGGCGCCGCCGACGCTTCTCGTCATACGCCTTCTTCATCCAAGATTTGATCTCGCGGCCGTACGGCAGGTTCATCCAGCACCGCTCGCCACGCCACGAACGCCGGAGTCCGTCGTCGGCGGGCGTGAAGTAGCGGTTGCACTTCGCGTTGGACGGTGACGCGCAGACATCGAGCGTGAACTCGAACTCACCGTTCAGCTCTTCGTAGAAGTCCTGCGGAGTCGCCCAGTCGTCAGTCGCGCTGCTGAAGTGCACCGACCAGTCGACTCGAAACTGGGGATGGCGTCGATCGCCATTCGACTACCAACGACCGCGATACCAGCGGACGAGCCGGAAGATCGTGAACACGATCAGCGCCGCCAGCAAGTACGGCGCGACCGGCGTGAGCAACCAGAAGATGATCCGGATGCCCACGGCGACCATGACGATCACCGTGAGCACCCGGATCACCGGGTTGCTCTCCAGGTTCAGCGGTACTCCTCGAACCGCTGCCGGCCGAGCTCGTTGATGCAGGTGCGCATCTCGTACTCGACCCGGTCGAGCTGGCGGTTCATCTGACTGACCTGCCGCTGGAGACGGATCAGCTGGGCGATGAACGCGATCGCCTGGCGGCGCTCTTGCTCGGCCTTGGCCGCGAGCGTGTGCATCTACTTCCCCCGCCCGGAGCCGTGAGAGCGGGCCTCGTCGAGCATCGTCTGGAACGAGTTGCGGGCGATGTCGTGGAGGCGATGCTCGGCCTTGCGGACCTCCATCTCGATCCGCGCCCGCTCGCCGCCTCGTCGTCCTCGACGAACGAAGCGAGGACAAGGACGGCCAGCAGAGCGAGGAAGACGACGACGGCCAGGACGGTGATGAGGAACCAGGTCATGGCTACTTCACCTTCCGGACTGTCTCGGATACGACGTCAGCCATCGCCAGCGCCGTCAGGTCGCCGATGCCCTGCAGCCGCGGGATCGCGGCCGGCACGAGCGCCGAGAGCTGAACCTCGAGCTGGCTGACCATCGCCACCTCGTGCATCGCCCGCTTGCCGACGTAACCGACTGCCGAGACGCGCTCGGCCTGCAGGTCGGCCTGCTGGTTGATCCGGGCCAGCTCCAGCTGACCCTGGCCGTCCATCCGGGCCAGCTCCCGGCCGACCCGGCGGGACTCGCGCCTCGCGAGCCCGCCTCCAAAGGGCACCATCTCGGACATGTGCATCCCTCCTTGGTTGCCAACCAGCCTCGTGCTGATCGGTGGGAGAGGAGTGCAGCAATCGATCTGTCACGCGCCCTGGACGAAATCTGGGCACGATGGGAGTCATGCTTATCGACGACGACGATCGCCCGGGCCACGCCGCACTCACCGAAGACCTCAAGCTGCTACGCGAGAAGGGACTCGTCCGACTGGATCAGCTTCCGTTACCGGCTCTTCTTGCAGCCGGCCGGCTCGTCACTGCAGATCAGACGGCGCCGGAAAATGTCGTTATCGAGTCGGTGCTCCGTCGAGCAGTCGAGCGCTTCGGCGGGGGTGCGTACGGTGAGAGCGCGGCGATCTTGTATGGACTCGATCAGGGCACCCGTTCGCATAACTCACGGGCGCGCCGCGAACTCGCCGCCGCAAAGCTTGAGCGCAGCGCCGACACGTTCCGTAAGCGCTATGAGCCGACCATGCTCGCCGAGATCGCGACTCAGATTCTGACGCTCTGCACTGAACAGCACTCGAAGCGCGTCCGCGATCAGCGCGAACGTCGCGCGCCTGCCGAGTCGGCGATGGCCGTCGAATGGCTCCGGCGGTTCGAGGATTACTACCGGATCTGGACGCCCGTTTCCGGGATCGGCAACGATCTCACGGCCTATCGAGCAACCTTGATCGAGTCCGGCAGGCCTTATGACCGGCGTTTCGGCACCGAAGGATCCGAAGACGAGGGTTACAGCCAAGAGGAGCAGGCGGAAGGCTATGCCCGAGACGCGCTCTATCACTACGCGCGCTTCGAGTGGGAGCTGCGCCAGTTCGTCGCCAGGAGCGGAGGGCTGTGGCTGCTATCGGACGCCGACGCTGAGCAGGCACTCTCAGACGCCGTCTACCGCATCGCGTTCCACACACCATGGAACGAACGCGACCAGTCCTACCTCCGCACGATCATCGCCGAGACCCCAAACCACGAGCTGCATGGCTTCCTCGAACGACTAGCGGCCACTGAACTCGGACGGGCAACCCACCAGGAATGGCAAGAGTGGGTGGCGACCTGCAACTGCGACTGGGACATCACAACGACCACGGACGAGCACTTTCCGACCTCGGCCAAGCACAAGGGGATCGACGCCAGATGCGAGGTCCACCGAGCGGTCGCCGCGTGCGGGGAGTACTGCGAGCTCGTCGATGCAGATTGGCGAAGCGTCGCCGACTGGTACCACCTCGACGCGAAGATCACGAAAGGCCTGAGAACGGAGCACCTGTACACCGAGCAGCTAGAACAAAGGCAGGCCAGCGGGTGGGCAAGAGAAGTCGACGTACTTCTGATGCGTAGCCTGCATAGACAACACCCGGTGTTACAATGGTGACAAGATGAGCTACGAGTCAGAGCGGGCCACCCGACGGAAGCGGATTGATCCCAAGCTGGTTGCGGCTGGTTGGAAAGTCGTGCCGACGGATTCAGATACGACCGGCGATCGGCTGGCCGTTGAAGAGTTCGAGACCTCCATCGGGCCGGCGGATTACGCCCTGTTTGACGGTGGCCGCTGTCTCGGTGTCGCAGAAGCCAAGAAGCTCACGCTCGGACCCCAGGGCGTCCTAGTTCAAGCAGAGCGTTACTCGAAGGCGATCGAGCAGACGCCGAAGTACCAGGGAGAGTTTGGGGCGCCGTTCCTCTATGCCACCAACGGCGAGGTGCTGTGGTTCCACGATGTTCGCCACACGCTGAACCGGTCTCGCCAGGTCTCGGGCTTTCATACACCTGTCGCGCTAAACGAGATGCTCACTCGCGACTTCGACGCGGAGCAGAGTCGGCTCGGCGAGATCCCAATGAACGAGCGCATGCGCCCGTATCAGTGCGAGGCAAACGAGTCGATCGAGCAAGCGATCCGCGACCGCAAGCGAAAGATGCTCGTTGCCATGGCTACTGGGACAGGCAAGACGATGATGACAGTGCACGAGGTCTACCGGCTGATGAAGTCCGGCGTTGCGCGGCGCGTCCTCTTCCTCGTCGACCGACGCGCACTCGCAGCACAGACGGTGCGGGCATTCGCGTCGTTCGAGGCCGAGCCAGGCTTGAAGTTCGACAAGCTCTACGAGGTCTACAGTCAGCGCTTCCAGCGCGGAGACTTCGAGGACGAGAAGGACTTCGACCCGAAGGTCCTCCCGACCAAGTACCTGACGGATCCGAAACTTGGCCAAGCATTCGTCTATGTCTCCACGATCCAGCGCATGACGATCAACCTGTTCGGCAAGGACGCTGTCTTCGGACTCGGCGACGAGCCCATTGATGAAGACGCCGACAAGCTCGACATCCCCATCCACGCCTTTGACTTGATCGTTGCCGACGAGTGCCACCGTGGCTACTCCTCCAAGGAGCTGTCGGTCTGGAGGAACACGCTCGACCACTTTGACGCGGTCAAAGTCGGACTAACGGCAACACCGGCGGCACACACAACGGCCTACTTCGAGAACATCGTCTAT